>OZ241738.1:0-300000 GCA_965200925.1 Alphaproteobacteria bacterium
AGGTTGCTGGCGTGAAGACCGATGTCGCTGGCGTGAAGACCGAGGTTGCCCACCTGAAGACCGAGGTTGCTGGCGTGAAGACCGATGTCGCCAGCGTGAAGAGCGAGGTTGCCCACCTGAAGACCGAGGTCGCCGGCGTAAAGAGCGAGGTTGCCCACCTGAAGACCGAGGTTGTCGGCGTGAAGGGCGAGGTTGCCCACCTGAAGACCGAGGTTGTCGGCGTGAAGAGCGAGGTTGCCGGCGTGAAGGCCGAGGTCGCCGACGTGAGGAAAGACGTCTCACGTCTCGACGGCAGGCTTGGGAGGCTTGAAGAGAAGGTCGAGACCCGCGCCGCCAAGGCGGACTTGTTCAAGGTCGCGCTCGGCGTGGTCGTGGCGCAGACGACCTTGACCGTCGCCCTGACGGTCGCGCTGATCGAACTCATCGGCGGCGCGCGCTGAACGCTGGCCCATCGGGCGATCGGCGGTTCCCGTCGTGGCGGAGGGCGGCGGCCGGCGGTAGATGCGCGGAACCGGATCGTGACGGCGCTGAAATCCATTCCCCGGTTGGTCCGGGGGCGTATTCTGCTGGTTCTCGTCGCCCTGCTGATCGGTCTGCTCGTGGTCTTTCTGGCCGTCGGGGGCTTCGACGACCCGACATGGGCCGATCGTTTCTTCGGCCCGGCGGAGAAATTTCGGGTTCTGGAGTTTCTCGGCGTCGCCATGGGCGGCGTGCTGCTCGCCATCGGGGCCGTGATCGCGCACAAGCGTGCCGTGGCGCTGGAGGATGCGGCGAAGGCGCAAGCTCGGGCGGCGGAGGCGCAGGCCGGGGCGGCGCAGGCGCAGGCGGAAGCCAACAAGGGCGCGGAGGACGGGCGGCGGCAGGAGCGGCTGAAGAACGCCATTGAGCATCTGGGCCACGCTTCGGATTCGGTGCGCCTGGGCGGGGCCTACGAGCTCTTCCATCTGGCGCAGGACATCGACTATCTGCACCAGACGGTGCTGGACATCCTCTGCGCCCACATCCGCCGGACGACGGGGGAAGTGGAATACCGGAAGGAGCATCGAGCTAAACCTTCGGAGGAGATACAGAGTTTGTTGACGCTGCTATTCGTTCGGGAATATGCGACATTCAAGGGTTGTCGTATCGATTTGCAGGGAAGTTGGCTGAATGGGGTCGTTCTCCATCAAGCACACCTGCGAGGAGCAGACCTTTCCAGGACACACTTGCAAGGGGCGGAGCTTCGCGAGGCGCATCTGCAAGGAGCGGAGCTTCGCGAGGCGCATCTGCAAGGAGCGGAGCTTCGCGAGGCGCATCTGCAAGGGGCGTACCTTCGCGGGGCATATCTGCAAGGGGCGGATCTTTTTGAGGCTCATCTGCAAGGGGTGGAGCTTCTTTATTCGCATCTGCAAGGGGCGGAGCTTCGCGGGGCACATCTGCAAGGGGCGGATCTTCGCGGGGCGCATCTGCAAGGAGCGGGACTTTCCGCGGCGCATCTGCAAGGGGCGCACCTTCTCGGGGCGTATCTGCAAGGAGCGTACCTTCTCGGGGCACATCTGCAAGGAGCTGCATGCGATATATTCGAGCCGTCGTTTGCGGCGCGCATTCGCCAGAGAATCGATCTGGAAAGCGACCTGTCGCGGGTGACATTCGCAGGCGGGTTGAGTCGGGAAAACGTGGACTCTCTCGTCAAGGACATGCCCGGCGAAAAGGCGGAAGCGTTGCGGCGGCAACTGAAACCGCATATTGACAAGCCGGCAATCCGTGGACTGCCGGAAGGCATCGAAGACGAGATCGAAGCCTACTACATCGTGAGCGGAGTCTACACGATGATAGGAGAAGACGAGATCGGAGCCTACACGGCGGAAGAGGCCGAGCAGTGGATTGCTGAATATGAGGAAGCCATGGGGGAGCGCCCGGAGGCGGGCGAGGGATAGGCGATGCCGACGTTGCACTGGTTGACGCGGGAGGCGGACGTCGGGGCGGCGGGGCGGGCGCCCTATCGGCTGCTGGAGGAGGCGCCGGGGCTTTCCGCCGGGGAGGCGGAGGCGGCGAACATGCTGATCCAGGGGGACAACCTGGAGGCGCTGAAGGCGCTGCTGCCGTTCTATGCCGGTCGGGTGAAATGCGTCTACATCGACCCGCCCTACAACACGCGCTCGGCGTTTGCGCATTACGACGACAATCTGGAGCATGCGACGTGGCTCTCCCTGATGTGGCCGCGCCTGGAGCTGCTGCGCGACCTGCTGGCGGAAGACGGCTCGATCTGGGTTTCCATCGACGACCACGAGGCGCATTATCTCAAGGTCGTCATGGATGAAGTGTTCGGACGCACTAATTTCATCGCGAATTTCGTTTGGCAAAAGAAATACACGCGCGCGAACGACGCGACGTTCGTGAGCGACAATCACGACCATATAATCTGCTTCTCTAAAGATCGTGAGAGCTCGTCGTTTCGAGGGATGCAGAGAGATGAAAAACAGAATAAGGCATACAAGAACCCGGATAATGATTCTCGTGGACCATGGAAATCGACTCCGTTGCATGCGAAAAGCGGAAAAGAAAAGAATCGATATTCCTACACCTTCTCCAACGGAGTCACCTGGACTCCTCCGGTCGGCACCTATCATCGGTTCAGCAGAGACACACTCGCGGAGCTCGACCGCACCGGGCAACTGTGGTTCGGGGCGAAGGGGGATGCGACGCCTTCGCGAAAGTCGTACCTGTCGCAAGTGAAGCAAACGGTGGTTCCGGTCACGGTGTGGCTGTACGACGAGTTCGGCAGCAACCACGACGCCAAGAACGAGAACCGCGCCGTATTGCCGAATGCCTATTTCGATACCCCGAAGCCCGAGAAGCTCTTGGGGCGTATTCTCGAGATCGCCACCGCCCCGGGCGATCTCGTGCTCGACTCCTTCCTCGGTTCCGGAACCACCGCCGCCGTCGCGCACAAGATGAACCGACAATGGATCGGCGTCGAAATGGGCGAGCACGCCGTCACCCATTGCGCCCCACGCCTCACCAAGGTCATCGAGGGCGAACAGGGCGGCATCTCCAAGGCCGTCGGATGGCAGGGCGGCGGCGGTTTCCGATTCTATCGCTTGGGCCCGCCCGCCTTCGACGAGAACGGCCGCATCTGCCCGGACGTGCGCTTCCCCCTCCTCGCCGCCCACCTCTGGTTCGCCGAAACCGGCCGGCCCTGGCAGGCACCGGCGGAACCCTCCCCCTTCCTCGGGGCGCACGAAGGCCGGGGCTACGCGCTGCTCTACAACGGCATCCTGGGCGACCGCTCCGCCGGCGGCGGCAACGTGCTGACGAAGAAGACGCTGGGGCAGGTCCGCGCGGCGGCGGGCGGCTTCGGGGGTCCGCTTACCGTCTATGCGGCGCGTTCGATGCTGGGGAGGGCGGCGCTGAAGGCGGCCGGGCTTTCCTTCAAGCAGACCCCCTACGACGTGGCCGCGCGCGCCTGAAGGGGCGCCCTTACCGGGCTTCCGCTCCGGGCGCGCGGGCGCCGGCGATCCAGGTCGCGCGCACCTGAAGCGCGTCGTCGAGCCACGCCAGATCCGCCCGCAGGCCGGGGGCGAGGCGGCCGCGCTCGTCGGCCACGCCCAGGAAATCCGCGGGCCAGGCCGTCGCCATGGCGAGCGCCTCCGCGAGCGGGATGCCGACGCGGGAGACGCAGTTCCGCACCGCCCGCCCCATGTCGAGCAGCGAGCCGGCGAGGCGGCCCTCGGAATCACGCAAGGCGCCGCCGTCCACGCGGACGGCCCGGCCGGCGAGACGGCATTCGCACATCCGCTCGGGCACGCCCACCGGCGCCATCGAGTCGGAGACCAGGAAGAGCCGGCCGCGCGGCTTCGCGCGCCAGGCGATGCGCAGCGCGTCCCAATGCACGTGGATGCCGTCGGCCACGATGCCGCAAGCGAGCCCGTCGCGGGCCAGCGCGGCGCCGACGGTGCCCGGCGCCCGGTGGTGGAGCGGGCGCATGGCGTTGAAGAGATGCGTCACCCCGGTCAGGCCGCGCGCCGCCGCCGCGTCGAGCATGGCCCCGTCGGCCTCGGTGTGGCCGGCGGCGACCACCGCGCCGCGCGCGACGAGGGCGGCGATGTCGCCCGGCGCGACGCATTCCGGCGCCAGGGTGATCAAAGTCCGGCCGGTGCCGGACGACGTCAGCAGGTCCAGGTCGCCCGCGCCGAGGGGCCGCACGGCCGCCGCGTCGTGCGCGCCCCGCCGCGCCGGGTTGAGGTGCGGCCCTTCGAAATGGAGGCCGAGAACTCCCGGCAGCCCCGCGTCGCGCGCGGCGCGGACCGCTTCCACCGCCCGGACCATGCCGGCGCGCGGGCCGGAGACGAAGGTCGGCAGGAAACCCGTGGTGCCGAAGGCGCGGTGCGCGCGGCCGATGACGCGGAGGCTCTCCACGTCCGGCGCGTCGGTGAAGGTCGCGCCGCCGCCGCCGTTGACCTGGAGGTCGATGAACCCGGCGGCGAGCGTCCCGCCCGCGAGGGTCGTCACCCGCGCACCGGCGGGGACGGAATCGGCCGGCACGATGTCGCGGATGACGCCGCCCGCCGTGAGCAGCGCCCGTCCGCGCCGTAGCCCGTCGGGCGTGTGCAGCGCGGCGCCGACCAGCGCCTCGACGGGGCCGCTACCGGCCATCGACCGGAAGCCGGTTCGCCCCCGGCGGGCGCGGTGATAGTGTCGGGCCGGCCTTCACGGAAGCGGGTGTAAGCCATGCTGCGCGCGGCCTCAATCGGAATGGGCTGGTGGTCCGACGAACTCGCCGATGCCGTGCAGGGCAGGTCGGCGGCGATCCGCATCGTCACCTGCTTCACGCGCTCGCCGGGGAAGCGCGCGGCCTTCGCCGGGAAATACGGGACGACCGCGCACGATTCCTACGAGGCGGTGCTGGCCGACGATGGCGTCGATGCCGTCCTCCTGACCACGCCGCATTCGGCGCACGCCGGGCAGGTGATGGCGGCGGCCGCGGCGGGCAAGCACGTCTTCGTCGAGAAGCCGTTCACCCTGAGTCGGGCGAGCGCGCAGGCGGCGGCGGAGGCCTGCGCGCAGGCCGGCGTGGTGCTCGCGGTCGGGCACAACCGGCGCTACCACGGCGCGACGCGCGCGCTGAAGGCAATGCTGGAGGGGGGCGCGCTCGGCACGATCCTTCATGCGGAGGCGAATTTCTCCGTCCCCAGCGCGTTGACCTACCCGCCCGACCTGTGGCGGGCCAGCCGCGTCGAGAGCCCGGCAGGCTCGATCACCGCGCTCGGCATCCACATGATCGACGCCCTGATCCACCTGCTCGGGCCGGTCGCGCGGGTCGCCGCGCAGGCCCATCGGCGGGCCGTCCCGGTCGATATCGACGACACGACCTCGGCGCTGTTCACTTTCGACTCCGGCGTCTCGGCCTATCTCGGCACCTTCTTTGCCTGCCCCCACACCTCCTTCATCAACGTCTACGGCACCGGCGGCAACGCCCGCGCCGGGATCGACGGCAACCGCCTCACCGTCCAGCCGGCAGACGGCGAGGCGCGGGAGGAGCCGGTCGCGCCGCAAGACACGCTGCGGCAGGCGCTCGAGGAGTTCGCCGCGTCTTGCGCCGGCACGGCGCGCTTCTCCGTGGCGCCCGAGGAGGCGGTGCACGGCATCGCCGTCATGGAGGCGCTGGTGGAGGCCGCCGCGTCCGGCGCATGGGTCGCGGTCGCCCGTTGAGCCCGGCCATGGGCGCGCGCCACACGTTCTTCTGCATCGACGGCCACACCTGCGGCAATCCGGTGCGCGTGGTGGCCGGCGGCGCGCCGCCGCTGGCGGGTGCCACCATGAGCGAACGGCGCGAACGGTTCCGCCGCGACCACGACTGGATCCGGCGCGCGCTCATGTTCGAGCCGCGCGGCCACGACCTGATGTCGGGCGCGCTGCTCTATCCGCCGCTCTCCGCCGACGCCGACCTGGCGTTGATCTTCATCGAGACCACGGGCTGCCTGCCGATGTGCGGCCACGGCGCCATCGGCACGGTGACGATCGCCCTCGAACACGGCCTCGTCGCCCCGCGGACGGAGGGCGTGGTCGTCCTCGACGCCCCGGCGGGCCGGGTGGAGGCGCGCTACCGCCGCGAGGGCGGGCGCGTCGCGGCCGTGCGCCTCGTCAACGTGCCGAGCTTCCTCGCCCAGGCGGAGGTGGCGGTGGACTGCCCCGGCCTGGGCCCGCTCTCCGTCGACATCGCCTATGGCGGCAATTTCTATGCCATCGTGGAGCCGCAGCCGCACTATGCGGGGCTGGAGGCGTTCTCGGCGGCGGCGCTCGTCGCCATGAGCCCGGGTCTCCGCGAGGCCTGCAACCGGGCCGTCGATTGCGTCCACCCCGACGACCCCTCGATCGCGGGCGTCAGCCACGTGATGTGGACGGGCGCGCCGCGGCACGCAAGCGCCCACGGGCGGAACGCCGTCTTCTACGGCTCGGGCGCGCTCGACCGCTCGCCCTGCGGCACCGGCACCTCCGCGCGGATGGCGCAATGGGCGGCGCAAGGGCGGCTCGCGCCGGGGGACGAGTTCGTACACGAGAGCATCGTCGGCAGCCTCTTCCATTGCCGCGTCGAGCGCACCGCCAGGGTGGGCGGCCGCGACGCCATCGTGCCGAGCGTGGAGGGCTGGGCGCGCGTCACCGGCCTCAACACCATCTTCGTGGACGACGACGACCCCTTCGCCCACGGCTTCCAGGTGACGTGAGCGCGGCCCGTTTGATGCACGCGCCGCGAAGCATGGCAGCCGGCGACAGGGGGGCGGATATGGGGTAGCGTGCGCGGCCTGAAACGGGAGCCGCCGTGAACGCGATCCTCAAGGGCCTGCGCGTGGTCGAGGGGTCGGCCTTCGTCGCCGCGCCGCTCTGCGGCATGACCCTCGCCCAGCTGGGGGCGGACGTGATCCGCTTCGACCCGATCGAAGGCGGCCTCGACTATCGGCGCTGGCCGGTCGCCGGCGACAACGCCAGCCTCTACTGGGCCGGGATGAACAAGGGCAAGCGCTCGTTCGCCGTCAACCTGCGCGAGGCGGAGGGGCGGGAACTGGTCGCGGCGCTCATCGCCGCGCCGGGGCCGGAGGCCGGGATCTTCCTCACCAACCTCCAGATCGGGGACTGGCTCTCCTACGAGACCCTGCGCGCCCGGCGCGCCGACCTCATCATGCTGCGCATCGTCGGCAACCCGGACGGCGCGGTGGCGGTCGATTACACCGTGAACGCGCGCATGGGCTGGCCCTTCGTGACCGGCCCGGCCTCCCTCGCCGAGCCCGTCAACAACGTCCTGCCGGGCTGGGACCTGACCTGCGGCCTGACCGCCGCCGTCGGCCTGCTGGCGGCCGAGCGCCACCGCGCACGCACCGGCGAGGGGCAGCTCGTGCGGCTCAGCCTGGCCGACGTGGCCTACCACATCACCGGCTCGCTCGGCTGTATCGGCGACGCCGAGATCAACGGCGCCGAGCGCCCGCGTATCGGCAACGACATGTACGGCACCTTCGGCGGCGACTTCCCGACGCGCGACGGCAGGCGTCTCATGCTGGTGGTGGTGACGCCGCGCCATGTCCGGGCGCTTGGCCGGGCCACCGGGCTGGCCCAGGCGTTCGCCGCCATCGAGAAGACGCGGGGAGTCGACCTCGCGGACGAGGCGGACCGCTGGAAGGTGCGCGCCGCGCTGCGCGCCCTGCTGGCGCCCTGGTTCGCGGCGCGCACCCTGGAGGAAGCCGGCGAGAGCTTGGACGCGGCCGGCCTTCTCTGGGGGCCGTTCCGCACCTATGGCCAGATGCTGGCGGAGGACCCGTTCTGCTCGACGGCCAATCCCCTCTTCCAGACGATCGACCAACCGGGAATCGGGCCGCTGCTCACGCCGGGTTCGCCCCTCGATTTCGCCGCCGCGCCGCGCGGTGCGGTCGCGCCGGGGCCGGTGCTCGGCCAGCACACGGACGAGATTCTCGCCGAGCTGCTGGGCCTGGGCGACGGCGCCATCGGCCGGCTGCACGACCGGGGCATCGTCGCCGGGGCGTCGGAGGAGGCTCAAACACCCTGAGCCAGGATCGCGTCCACGGGCGATGACGCGGCCTGCCGTTCCCGAACGGGCCGGTACTCGTCCGATCCGTACCAGGCCCTGGCCGCCGCCGGATCGGCGAATTCCAGCACCGCGACCCGCGCGCCCGGCCACGGGCCTTCCCTGACCTCCGGAACGCCTTCCCAGACGAGCACGCGCCCGCCATGGGCGGCGACGCCCGGCGGCGCCGCTTCGGTGCCGTCGGCGGCGGTGCGCGCGCCGGAGCGGACGATCAGATAGGTGCCGCCGGCCCCGCGCGCCACGCCGCCGACGAGGATCAGGCTTCCGGTCGACGCGCGCTGCCGGATCGCCCGCGCCTTGGTGTAAGCGGGCGAGTCGTACCACGCGGCGGCGCGGGCCGCGCTGGCGAACGCGAGCAGGACCAGCCGGTCCGGTGCCCACGCGCCCTCGATCGCCTCGCAGGCGCCGCCCCGGACCAGGAAGCGCCCGTCGAAGGCGTCGATCGTGGCCGGAGTCAGCGCCCGGTAGCCAGCATAGGTCTCCTCGTCCGTCACCGTCACGTCGGCGATTGCGTAACCGGGCATGGAACGTCTCCTCGTCGAAACAACGCCTCGAGGTCGCGCCACAGCTTATCGAAGGGACGGGCAGGCCTGTCGCGCCTCCTCCAGGTCGAATCGGGACGTCAGGGCGGGCTGATCGACCGTCGGGTTGTGGCGTTCCTGTGAATACGGTATCCTATACGGCCGATTCGTCGATACTCTACTACACAATTACAGTCTGATCTCGTGGAGGCCAGATACCAATTTCTTGGCATCGAGCTTCACTCTTCGCAATCGCCTGACTCATCGACGATCTTTGACAGAGAAGTGCGTCCGCCTCGTTCTAATCTCTCCTGTTTTCTCTTTTGGTATATTTCTGTGCTCCTTTCCAAATGTTCTATTCTATCCAACTTCCTATCCCAAAGATTAAGTTCGTTTTCCATGCTGCGAGCTTTCCAGGTATTGTTTTCCAAAATCGCCAATTGATACTCACGTACCAGCCCGTGAAGATCAGCAGATTGAAGTTCTTCTATCAATTCTTGCAGCTCGATCTGATCGCGTTGGTATTGCGCCTCCAACTCGGCATCCGCCCACTCCAAGCCCGCATCAACGATTGTTCCCACAATTTGTAGAATGCCCTTGCCGGTGTAATAGCAGTCTCCATCGGGCATTCGCTTTCCCGTTCCGCAGGCCGCTGCACCGATAGCAACGAGGCCAACGAATAGTATTCTTGAAAGATTTCCCATGAAAATCGCGGCACCCTAGTCGTTACACCAGAAATGGTTACACCGAGCCAAGCGATAGTGGTCCGGATTCAGCCGACCGGGAAGGTAGTATTGTTTCGCCCTGTCGGCCATCGTGCGGGTTGTACGCGCGCGGTCGGAACTGGCGGGGTGAGTACGAAACCAGGACCAGTCGTCCTTGTATTGCCGCGCCAACCGCCCCCATAAATCCGACACGGAATAAGGATCGTAGCCGGCGAGAGCGGTATACACCACCCCGATCTTGTCCGCTTCGTTCTCGTTCAGCGTGCTATAGGCGAAGCCGGCACCAGCGCCAGGCTCTTTCTCCAGGGCTCTCTCGACCAAGGCAATCATCAGTTGCTGTTGCTCGAATACGTGGTTGGCCGTTACATGCCCAATCTCATGCCCGATCACGGCGGCCACGGCCGCATCGTCTTGCACCTTCTCCATCAGACCTTGAAACACCGCGATACGAGTTCCACCGGTGACGAAGGCGTTGAACCCATCCTCCGGCAGCAACAGAACATCCCACTTTTCATGGGCGAAATGACTGACGGCGTGTACTCGTTCGAAAATGTGCAGAAGGCGGGTGTAGGACCGGTGGTCGACTGTCTCGTTCATATGGTCATAGCTGCGCACGATCTGCTCCATTGCGGTGTTGCCTTCTTCTATCTGCTCGGCGCGTGTATCGAATCCGACGATGCGCTGTCCTGTGATCAGATCTTCCTGCGTCACCGATCGGTGAGCGTCGTACAATCCACGGTCGAGTCCCTCTAGCGCCGCGCAGCCAGGGAGCAGGATTCCCATCGTGCCGATGCCAGCGACGCGCATGAATTCCCGTCGACCATGCACGTGGTTTTTCGTGTTGTGTGATTCCATCGCCTCTGCCGCGTCTCACTCGCGTCGTTTTCGAATCGCAGTCCGGTCCCTCATGTGTTCCAGTCCGGGCGTTCGCGCGGCGGCTTTCAGAACGGCGTCGGGTCGGCGAAGCGGCGGAGCACGTTGGTCGTCAACCGGGCGACGTTGTTGTCGTAGCCGTTCCACGGCAGGCTCGCGGGATAGCAGATCGAGCCCACCGAGAAGACGGCGCCGCCGTTGGGCGTCTCGTAGAAGACCATGTCCGCATGGACCTTCTCGTTCTCGGTGCCGCCCAGGCCCGAATGGTTCACCAGCACCTCCTCGTTGACCACCAGATAGAGATCGGTGTGGTTCTCCGAGCGGGCGAGCACCAGGGCGTGGGGCGGCGTGCCCAGACGCCGGTCCGCGTGGTCGAGCTCGTTGCCGGCCGCGCCCTCGCCGTGATAGCCGAAGTCGCCGATCAACTCGTCCGCGCCGATGCCCTCGAAGACGAAGCGCGCCCGCGGATCGAAGCCGTCGGGCATGCGCCGGTAGTAGGAGGATTTGTCGAAGCCCTCGGCGACGAAGCCGACGCCGGCGAGCCGCTGCGGCGCGGTGTCCCCCTGGTGGCGCCAGAGTCCGCCATACTCCCCGGTGAAGCTGTGGTAGTACTCGCCCGGGTCCGCCTCCCAGGTGCGGATCGCGGCCTCGCACCGGCGCACCTCGATCACCCCCGGCAGCTCCCGGTGCATCGCCACCCGCCAGTAGAAGCCGTTGCCCCCGAGATACATCAACCGCCCGCCCCGCTGGGTGAAGCCGTGCACGGCGTCGCGCATGGCCTTCGAGTAATACTCCGGATGGCCGCCGGTGATCAGCACGGCATAGGGCGCGAGCAGGTCGGCGCCCTCCCGATGGAGGTCCTCGTCGGTGATGACGTCGTGCGCGAAGCTGAAATGTTCGAGCCAGTCCACCACATACATGTCGAGGATGAATTCGCGCGCGTTGGTCGCGTCCTCGCCGGCGCAGGCCCACGGCGTCTCCACCTTCGGCCGCATGTTGAGGATCGGGCGCAGCCGGGACGAGTAGCAGACGCCGCTGCCGTCCGAATGGCTGTCGTAGAGCGAGGCGCCGTATTCCCGGTGCTCGTTCAGGAAGAGCTGATTGGGCGTGAGCGTCGGCAGCTGGCCGGTGAGGAGCTCGGCGAGCGCGCCGTCGAAGGCCATGTGTTCGTTCGCGTAGGCCATGTATTCGACGGTCGGCAGCAGGAAGGCGATCCGCGCCGCCCGGCCCGGTGCGGGCAGCACGACGAAGGGAACGTATTCCTCCGAGTCCCCGGCCCGCAGCCGCGCGGCATAGACGCCGCTCTTCTGCCGCGCCGGCACCGTCCAGGCGAAATCGACTTCCCAGCCGGCGTCGTAGAGATCGTCGTCGTGGAAATGGATGGCGCCGTACTCCTCCGGGGCGTGGCGCCAGCACATCTCCCTGCCCGTGAAATTCCAGCCGGTCATGCCGCGCGCCGGCAGGTTGACGATCGCGCCGTCGAAACGGTGCGCCGAGCGGTCCGTGATCCTGACCGACGTGATGTCCCGGGAGAAATCCCAGGCGCCGAGGACGCTCGGTGCGAGCGCCGCGGGCACGGCCTCGTTCCGCAGGCGCTCGATCTCCAGCCGGTCCAGGGCGCGGGAGGCGAGGCGGGGCGAATCGATCTTCCCGTTGTAGAGCCCGTCGACCAGAACCCGGCCCTTCGCCCGCCGCGCGAAGACGCCGGCCATGACGAGCGGCGCGGGGCTGCCGGCGGCGGCGGGGCGCGCCAGCGTGCGCCGGGCGGTGCCCGCGTCCTCCACCCGGACGTAGCGGTGAAGCGGCTCCTGGTGGACGGTGACGGTTCCCGTGTGCGCATCGTAGCTGGCGGCGGCGAGATACCAGTGGCGCTCCAGCAGCGGCTTGCCGACGGAGACCGTCTCCGCCGCGCCGCCTTCCGTCGCCACGGTGAGCGCGACCGCACCGGCCTCGTCGATCACCAGCGCGAAGCCGCGCCCGGCGCGCCCGTCCCATTTGGTGACGATGCCCTGCCGGCCCTTGCCGGGCGTGGTCGGCCAGATCATCGCCTGGACGGTGAAGCTGTCCAGCGCCTCCAGCAGGGGCCGGCTTTCCACGAGCGCGTAGGAGCCCGCGTGGATGGCCTGCCGCCGCCCCTCGTGGCGCTTGCCCACCGGCGTGCGCACCGGCGTTTCCTTGTAGCCCGGCCCGGCCGGCGAATTGTCCGCGCAGATCAGGCGCACGATGTCCGCCCGGTAGGTCGGGTGTTCGCAGTTGACCATGAACCGGACGGTCCCGCCCGGCCTGACGCTGAGCCGGTCCGAATAGGCCGTGATCTTCAGCATGGCGCGCCCCCCGCGTTCCCGCTCGCCCGCCGGCCAGCATAGGGAGCGCGGGAGTGGCGAACAACCGAAGCCCTTCAACGCGGGCGCGGGATGCGCGGGTCGGTAGTCGGTGGTCGGTGGCCAGTGACCTGACCCTTCAACGCGGGCGCGGGATGCGCGATAAGGGCCCGCGCAATCGGGAAGCGGTGCCCCCCATGGCGGAAACCCCCGGCTTCAGGCGCGACACCTTGAGCCTCCACGCCGGCCAGAAGCCGGACCCGGCGACCGGCGCGCGCGCGGTGCCGATCTACCAGACCACCTCCTACGTGTTCGACGACACCGAGCAGGCCGCCTCGTTGTTCAATCTCGAACGCGCCGGCCACATCTACTCGCGCATTTCGAACCCGACCGTCGCCGTCCTCGAGGAACGGATCGCGGCGCTCGAAGGCGGCGTCGGCGCCGTCTGCACGGCAAGCGGACAGGCCGCGCTCCATCTCGGAATCGCGACCCTGACGGGCGCCGGCGGGCACGTCGTCGCCTCGGCCGCGGTCTATGGCGGCAGCCACAACCTGTTCGCCCACACCCTGCCGCGCTTCGGCATCGAGACGAGCTTCGTGGACCCGCGCGACACGGAGGGGTTTCGCCGGGCGATCCGGCCCGCGACCCGCCTGGTCTTCGGCGAAACCCTGGGCAATCCCGGCCTCGAGGTCATGGACCTGCCGGCGGTCGCCGCGATCGCCCACGAAGCCGGGGTGCCGCTGATGATCGACAACACCTTCGCCACGCCCTGCCTGTGCCGCCCGTTCGAACACGGCGCGGACATCGTGATGCACTCGGCGACCAAGTTCCTGGGCGGGCACGGCGTCGCCATCGGCGGCGTGCTGGTGGACGGCGGCGCCTTCGACTGGGAGGCGTCGGGCAAGTTCCCGACGCTCACCGAGCCTTACGCCGGCTATCACGGCATCGACTTCGCCGAGGAGTTCGGGACCGCCGCGTTCGCGGCCCGCGCGCGGGCGGAGGGCCTGCGCGACTTCGGCGCCTGCATGAGCCCGACCACCGCCTTCCACATCCTCCAGGGAGTCGAGAGCCTGCCCGTCCGCATGGCGCGCCACGTGGCCAACGCGCAGCGGATCGCGGCGTTCCTCGATGGCCACGACGGCGTTGCCTGGGTAAGCCACCCGGCGCTCCCCTCCCATCCCGATCACGAACGGGCCAGAGCGCTGCTGCCCGCCGGCGCCGGCGCCGTCTTCTGCTTCGGCGTGAAGGGCGGACGGGCGGCGGGGCGCGCCTTCATCGAGGCGGTCGAGCTCCTCTCGCATCTCGCCAATGTCGGCGACGCGAAGAGCCTGGTGATCCACCCCGCCAGCACCATCCATCAGCAGATGGACCGGGCGGCGCTGGAAGCCGCGGGCATCGGCGAGGACATGGTGCGGCTCTCGATCGGGCTCGAGGACCCGGACGACCTGATCGCCGATCTGAACCGCGGGCTCAAGGCGGCCGCCCGCGCGGCGGCGGGCTGAGCGTGGAGTTGCGGGTCGAGGGCGCGCGCGCCTTCGCCGCCACCGGCGGCAGGCCGTTCGATCCGCGCCTGCCCGTGACCGTCTTCGTGCACGGCGCCGCCTTCGACCGCACGGTGTGGAAGCTCCAGACGCGCTGGTTCGCCTGGCATGGCGGCAGCGTCCTGGCGGTCGATCTGCCCGGCCACGGCCGCTCGGACGGCCCGCCCCGCGCGTCGATCCCGGCCATGGCGGACTGGCTGGCCGCCCTCATGGCGGCGGCGGGCGTGCGGGAGGCCGCGCTGGTCGGCCACAGCATGGGCGCGCTGGTCGCCCTCGACGCCGCCGCGCGCCACGGTGGCACCGTTCGCAAGGTCGCGCTGCTCGGCGCGGCGGCGGCGATTCCCGTCAACCGCGCGCTGCTCGACGGCGCGGCGGCGGACGACCACCGCGCGCTCGAGCTGCTGACCGCCTGGGGCTACGGGCGGCGGGCGCGCTACGGCGGTCATCGGATGCCCGGCATGTGGATGACGGGCGGCGGCCTGCGCACCCTCGAACGCGCGGCCCCCGGCGTTCTGCATTCCGATCTGGCGGCGACGAACGCCTATGACGGCGCGCCCGCCGCGGCGGCCGTCGCCTGCCCGGCGCTGCTGGTCATCGGCGAACGCGACGTCATGACCCCGGCGCGGCGCGGCCTCGCCCTGGCCGCTCTCATGGCCGACGCCACCGCCGTCGTCATCCCGGAGGCCGGCCACATCATGCTGGACGAAGCCCCCGACGAGACCCTCGACGCTCTCAAGCGCTTCCTCGCCGAATAGTCCCTTTCCTTAATGTCGGCGCGCGGGTCTCCAAGCCTGCACATCTCACCCTAACGCTTCCGGAGCCAGAGCGAGGATTCGATCGCGCCCTCGAGGCGCGGCAGGGCGGCCGTCGCCGTGCCGCGCAGGGAGTCGCGCATCCGCGTCGCGACGTAGTGGCTGGCGAAAACCGGCGCGTAGCCGCCGGCGGTCAGCAGGGCGGCGACCGCGAGCTGCTCGTTGTAGCCGCGCCACGCCCAGCCGGCCGGATAGTCGTCCGGCAGGAAGACGTCGTGGAAGTGGACGAGGACCGCGGGCGGCAGGCGCGGCAGCACCCGGTTGAGCAGGAAGTCCACGTCGGTGCCGGGCATGAGGACGTGGCTCGAATCGACGAACAGCACGTCGCCGGCCTCCAGGGCGTCGAAGGGCGCGGTTCCGGCCCGGTGCACCGGCGCGCGCAGGAGCGTCACCGCCGCCAGCCCGTCGAGCACCGCGCGGGGCGCCGGGTCGATGGCCGTGATGCGGCAGGGGAAGCCCCCGTCGGCGACGGCGCGCGCGGCGAAGCGGGTCGAATGCCCGGCACCGACTTCGACGATCCGGCGCGGCTGCCGCGCGCGGATCAGCGCATAGGCCGCGGCCGCGTCGAGGCCGGGGAACCAGTCCTGCCGCCAGCGCGGGGCCGGCGGCGGCGCCTCCTCGCCGATCGCGCGCAAGGCGCCGCCGAAGCGCTCGATTTCGGCGAGCACGCCGGTGAAATCCGTCCGGTGCCGGTCGAGGACGACTGCCAGCGCGTCGTAGGGCGCCCGCGCGCCCGGCGCGGGGACCTCCCGGGCGTAGCGGCAGGGAATGAAGAAGCCCCGGCGGCCGAGGCCCGACGCCGTCGACAGGGCCATGAGCACGCGGCGGAAGGCCCTCAAGGACGGAGGACCAGCCCCTCGCGCGCGACCACGGAGCCGGGCCGCATCGCTTCCGCCCGGGCCGCGACTCCGTCCATGAAGCGGTCGTCATGGGCCGGGTCGTGATGGAACACGACAAAGGTGCCCGCCTTCGCGGCGTCACACAGGCGCGCGCCCTCCTGCCATGTCGAGTGCCCCCAGCCGACGTGACGGGGGAACTCCTCGTCCGTGTAGGTGGAATCGTAGATCACGATGTCGGCGCCGTCCGCCAGGTCGAGAAGGGCGCGCGACGGGCCCGCCGGCCCGTGCTCGTGGTCCGTCAGATAGCAGACGGCCCGGCCGTCGAATTCGACGCGGTAGCCGGACGCCCCGTCGGGATGGTTGAGGGGGGCGGTGCGGAGCAGAATGCCGTCGCCGAGCGAGAACCGGCTGCCGATCCGGAAATCCACGAAGTCGATCCGGGCGCGCAGGGTGCGGCGGTTGAGCGGGTTGAGCGGGTCGTCGAGGAGGCCCGTCATCAGCGCTTCCAGCGCCGCCGCGCCGCCCAGATGGCCCGCATGAATGCGGAGCCGGGCGGCCGGATCCGTGGCCGGGCCGAAATGGGGCCAGCCCCAGACGTGGTCGTAGTGGGAGTGGGTCAGGAACAGGTCCGCGTCGAACGGGCCTTGCCCGGCTTGGTGCCTGCCGAGCTGGTAGAACCCGGTGCCGGCATCGAAGACGAGCCGCCGCGCACCGCAGCGCATCTCGACGCACGCGGTGTTGCCGCCGTAGCGCGCGGTCGCCGCGCCGGGGCAGGGGATGCTGCCGCGCACGCCCCAGAACCGCACCGAGAAATCCGCGCGCCGCACCCGCCGAGGCTCCCCGCCGAAGCAACGCCGCCAGCCTAATCGCCCGCCGCGCCCTCATCAACGCCGCGATGTTTTCCGTGATAGTGGCTAGTGGCTAGTGGTCGGTGGTCAGTGGATGGCGAACAGGGGCTGGCCGTCTTCCCGGCCACTATCCACTATCCACTATCACGCCACTGGCCACCGAATTGCGGGAGCGCATGGCGAGGCTCGAAGGGTTGCTTGAAGGCCTGCAAGGGGCCATCGCCTGGCGCGCCGGCCCTCGCGACGCCGCCTGACGACGCGCCGTCCTTCCATCGGGTGCGCGGGTCTCCGGCCCCGCATACGCGCGCACCGGAGTCACGCGATCAGGCGGTAGCCGCCGTTCTTGTCGGTCACCAGGAGCTTCGCGTCGGAAGGGTCGGCCTCGATCTTCTGGCGCAGGCGGTAGATGTGGGTCTCCAGGGTGTGGGTGGAGACGCCGGCGTTGTAGCCCCACACCTCGCCCAGGAGGACGTCGCGGGCGACCGCGCGCCCGCCCGCCCGGTAGAGATATTTGAGGACCGCGGCTTCTTTCTCCGTCAGCCGGACCTTGTCCGTCCCGTCCGGCCCGGTCAGGAGCTTCGCCGCGGGCGTGAAAACGTAGGGGCCGAGGGAGAAGACCGCGCCTTCGCTCTGCTCGTGCTGGCGGAGCTGGGCGCGGATGCGCGCGAGCAGCGCCCCCAGGCGGAACGGCTTGGCCACGTAATCGTTGGCCCCGGAATCGAGGCCCAGGATGACGTCCGCCTCGCTGTCGGCGCCCGTCAGCATGACGATGGGAATGACGACCCCGCGCCGGCGCATGAGCTTGCAGACCTCGCGGCCGTCCATGTCGGGGAGACCCACGTCCAGCAGGACGAGATCGAAACGCCCGGCCCCGACGGCTTCCAGCGCCGCCTGCCCGGTTTCGGCCGTGCTCGCCGCGAACTCCTCGTGCAGGTGCAGCTGCTCCGCCAGCGCGCGGCGCAGCGCCGCGTCGTCGTCTACGATCAGGATCTTCTTTCGCGCGCTCATGGCGCCGCCATCATGGCGTGATCGCCATCATGGCGCAATTTCGGCGAACATCGACGCCGTGCCGCCCCGGCGGGCGCGCTTGACAAGGGTCACGCCCGCTCCCTAGCCTTCGGGGACGAGGAGCGGGGCGTCCTCCGGCGTCCGTAGCGGCGCGCCGGGGCAGCCGCGCTCCCGTGGGGGACCGGCGAGCCGCCATGCGGAGGAGCCGGGAGAGGAAGGAGAGCGAGACATGCAGATCGAACGGCGAAAATTCCTCAAGCGCGCCGCCGTCTCGGGCGCGGCGGCGGCGGTCTTTCCGTATTTCTACACGCAGAAATTCGCCAGGGCGGAGGAGAGCGACGAGATCAAGGTCGGCATCCTTCACTCCTTGAGCGGGACCATCGCCATCATCGAACGGTCGCTGCACAACGCCGAGCTGATGGCGATCGAGGAAATCAACGCCAAGGGCGGCGTCATGGGCGGGAAGAAGCTGGTGCCCGTCGTCGAAGACCCGCAATCGGTGGTGCGGGTCTTCCGCCAGAAGGCCAAGAAGCTCCTGTTGCAGGACAAGGTGGTGGCGGTGCTCGGCTGCTACACGTCGGCCAGCCGCCAGTCGGTCCTGCCGGAGTTCGAGAACAACAACGGCATCCTGCTGTATCCGACGCTCTACGAAGCGCAGGAATGCAGCTACAACTGCTTCTACACCGGCGCGGTGCCGAACCAGCAGCTCGACGACTTCGCCCCCTGGGTGATCGACAAGTTCGGGCCGCGGCATTACCTGATCGGCGCCAACTACATCTACCCCAAGGAGACCAACCGCGAGTGGAAGGCCCTGCTCGACGCCCACGGCGGCGAGACCCTGGCGGAGGAGTACGCGCCGCTCGGGCATACCGAGTTCGCGACCAACATCAACAAGATCGCCTCGCTTCAGCCCGATGTGGTGTTCTCGACCCTCGTGGGTGATCAGATCGTCGCCTTCTACAAGCAGTTCAAGCAGTTCGGGATCACGGCGGAGGACATCCCGATCTGCACGCCGATCACGACCGAGCAGGAGATCAAGGGCATGGGCCCGGAATACGCGCTCGGCCACTACACCTCCTTCAACTACTTCCAGACGGTCGATTCGCCGGAGAACGCCGAATTCGTCGCCCGCTACAAGGCGACCTACGGCGAGGACTCGGTGACCAACGCGGTGATGGAAGCGGCCTATTTCCAGACCTACTTCCTGGCACAGGCTCTGGACAAGGTCGGCACCACGGACCCGGACGCGCTGATCACGGAAGGCCTGCCGGGCCAGGAGTTCCAGGCCCCGCAAGGCAAGGTCAAGATCGACGAGAAGAACCACCACACCTATCTGTGGGCGCGGATCGGCAAGGCCCGCGAGGACGGGCAGTTCGACATCGTCTGGAAGTCGCAAGACTGGATCCGCCCCGATCCCTGGGTCGACCTTCTCTATCCCGACAAGGATTGCGACTTCACCGACCAGCGCGTGATCGATCGCATCAAGTCGGGCGACCGGGACCGTTCGGGGACCATCGACGTTTGACGCGGGCCCGCACGGCGCAGAGGGGCCGCCTCCCCCGGAGGCGGCCCCCACGCCCGGAGGCGGCCCCATGCCGCGCTCCTGCGGACGCGCGGTGCGGCTGACCGCGACCTGACATGGGCGACGCGGTCCTCACCCAGTTCTTCAGCGGCTTCAGCCTGGTCGCGATCCTGATCATCGCGGCGCTCGGCCTCGCGGTCATCTTCGGCGTCGCCGGGGTCATCAACATGGCCCATGGCGAGTTCATCATGGTCGGTGCCTATGTCGCCTCCGTGGTGCAAAGCGGCCTGGGCGGCAACACGTTCTGGTCGATCCCGATCTGTTTCGTCGCCGTCGGTCTTCTCGGGCTCGTCGTCGAGCGAACGGTGATCCGCGGGCTCTACGACCGACCATTGGAGACCCTCCTCGCGACGTGGGGGGTCTCGCTCATCCTGATCGTGATCATCAAGATGATCTTCGGCACGGAGCTGCATTACGTCGGCTCGCCGGAGATTCTCCAGGGCGGCTTTCCGGCGCCGGGCAACCTGCCGTTCCCGTGGTACCGGCTGTTCCTGATCGTGCTCTCGATCCTCCTTCTGGTGGCGACGTTCCTGCTCTTCTTCCGCACGAAGTTCGGCCTCGCGGTCAGGGCGGTGCGGCGCAACCGCTCGATGAGCGCCGCCATGGGGATCAACACCGCGCGCGTGGACATGGTGATCTTCGCCTACGGCTCCGGCCTGGCCGGCGTCGCCGGCGCCGTGCTCGCGCCGATCAAGACGGTCTCGCCGAACATGGGCTTCCCCTATGCCGTCGATTCGTTCATGGTCCTGGTCATGGGGGGCGTGGGGAACCTGCTCGGCGTCCCCGTGGGCGCAGCGATCATCGGCGAGGGCGAAACCATCCTCGCCTTCCTGTTCAACAGCGTGATCGGCAAGCTGCTGGTGTTCCTGCTGATCGTCCTCGTGATCCGGATCGTCCCGCGGGGAATCTTCGGATACCAGGAGCGGACCCTGGGGCAACGGCGGTGAGCGCGGGACGGCGGCGATACGGCGCCGGGCGACCGTGACGGCGGGCGGTGCAGGCCCGGGTGCTGCCGGCGTCTCCCTGAAGCGGGAGGCGCTGTTCCCGCCGTGGTCGATCGCCGGTGCCGTCGTCGTGGTCGCCCTTCTCGCCACCTATCCGCTCTACGGCGCCGAGTACGTGATGAACCTGCTCGGCATGTTCGTCTGCTTCTCGATCTTTGCCCTCAGCATCGGCCTCATCTGGGGCTTCGCGGGAATCCTGAGCCTGGGCCAGGCGATCTATTTCGGGATGGGCGCCTACTTCATCGCGCTGTCGCTCAAGCTGCGCTACGCCGCCGAAAACCCGACCCGATACGGCGGAACGATCCCCGACTACATGGAGTGGAACGGCCTGGAGGAAGTGCCCTCGATCATGGCGCCGTTGATGCATCTCGAAGTGGCGATCGTCTGCGCGCTGTTCTTCCCCACCTTGCTGGCGTTCATCTTCGGGGTCATCACCTTCAAACGCCACATCTACGGGGTCTATTGCGCGGTGATCACCCTCGCGGAAGCGCTGATCCTTCAGGAATTCATCATCGAATACCAAGCCTATACCGGCGGCTTCAACGGCATTACCGACTACGAAACCTACAACGACATGTACTTCCTCTGGATCATCCTGGCGGTCGCCGTTTTCCTGTTCGCCGTCACGCGGTATCTGACCCATTCCCGCATCGGCACGGTTCTCATGTCCGTGCGCGACAACGACGTGAGGGCCGCGTTCAACGGCTACGACGTGGCCAACTACCGCATCTTCGTCTTCTGCATCGCGTCCATGATGGCGGCGATCGCCGGCGGCCTCTATGCGGCGTGGATGGGCATCGTCTCGCATCTGGACACCGGCCCCATCCTCTCGATCGAGGGCGTGATCTGGGCCGCCGTGGGCGGGCGGGCCACGGTCATCGGCCCGTTCATCGGCACGTTCCTGGTCAAGGGCGCGGAGTTCTTCCTGAGCGAGCAGCTGGCCTGGGCTTGGCAGCTCGTGATGGGGCTGCTGTTCATCGTCGTGGTGAAGTTCATGCCCGACGGCATCGTCGGCACCGTCGGCAAGTCCGTGGCGCGCCGGCGCCGGCTCGGCGCGTTCACCGAATCCGAGCGTGCGCTCCAGTCCGAGGGAATGCCCCTGGCCGATCGGCTGCGCGTGCTCCTGGCCGGCGAGGGCCGGCGCTTCATGGACAACCTGTTCGGAAGAGGCGGGCGCAACGGATGACGGCCCGCCCGGCGGAAGCGGAAGAGCGCCCATGACCGGGAACATCCTCGAGGTCGCCGGTCTGGTCACGCGGGTCTCCGGCTATACGATCCTGGACGGTCTCGATTTCGCCGTCCGGGAGAACGAGCTGCGCGTCCTCCTCGGCCCCAACGGCGCCGGGAAGACGACGCTGATCGACATGATCTCCGGCCGTTACAAGCCGACCGGCGGCAGGGTCGTCTTCCAGGGCCGCGACATCACGGGATTGTCGCCGCACAAGATCTTCAGGCGCGGAATCTGCCGCAAGTTCCAGGTCCCCAACATGTACGAGACGCTGTCGGTCTTCGACAACGTGATGATCTCGCTCGCCGGCCACAGGCTGGTCTTCCAATCCCTCTTCCACAAGCACACCCCGCGGGACCACGAGCGCGTGGTCGAGATCCTGGCGTTCATCGGCCTCGCCGAAAAGGCGCAGAACCCGGCGGACACCCTTTCCCACGGGGAGCGCCAGTGGCTGGAAATGGGGATGCTCGTCGCCGCGGATCCGAAGCTTCTGTTGCTCGACGAGCCCACCACCGGGATGACCGAGGCCGACAAGCAGAAGACGGCGGCTCTGATCCAGCGGATCGCCGAGCGCCATACCGTTCTCCTGGTGGAGCATGACATGCATGTGGTGCGCCGGCTCGCCAAGGACGTCACCGTGCTTCACCAGGGCGGCATCCTGGCGGAGGGCCCCCTGGACGAGGTGGTGAACAACGACGACGTGCGGCGGGTCTATCTCGGGCAGGGGAAGTTCGGCGGTGCTTGAGATCGACAGGATCAACACGTTCTACGGGACGAGTCACATCCTCCACGACCTCTCGTTGACGGTGCCCGACGGCGCGATGATCAGCGTCCTCGGGCGGAACGGCGTGGGCAAGAGCACGCTGCTCAGGAGCATCATCGGGCTCAATCCGCCGCGGCGCGGGCGCATCGTCCTCGACGGCCGGGACATCGCGCGGATGCAGAGCTACCGCCGGGCGCGGCTCGGCGTCGGCTACGTCCCGCAGGGCCGCGAGATCATCGCCGACATGACGGTCGCCCAGAATCTCGAAGTCGCCATGCAGGCGAAGGGCCTCCGTTCGACCAGGATCCCGGATTTCGTCTTCGATCTGTTTCCCATGCTCGCGCCGCTGACGAAACGGCGCGGCGGCGTCTTGAGCGGCGGCCAGCAGCAGCAGCTGGCGATCGCCCGCGCGCTCGTCCAGGAGCCCGCCCTGCTGCTTCTGGACGAGCCGACGGAGGGGCTTCAACCCTCCGTCGTCGAGGAGATCGACCGGATCATCCGGCGCATCCATGCCGAGCGGAATTGCACGATCCTGCTGGTCGAGCAGAATCTCTTCTTCGTCCGGGAGGTCACGGAGGAATTCGCGATCATGGAGAACGGGCGGATCGTCGCCGCCGGTGCCATCGCGCAGCTCACCGACGACCTGGTGGCGGCGCACCTTTCCGTCTGAATGCGCCGGGCGTCAATCGTCCTTGAAGAACGCGCCCGCGCCGTCGATGTTGACGACCGCCTGCCCCGTCACGGTGCCGGGGTCCAGGCAGCGCGCGTTGACGCTGATGGACTGCGGATCCGAGCGCGGCACGTAGAAGGATTTGACGCCGCAGACCGGGCAGAACAGGTGCTCGGCGGTGCCGGTGTGGAAGCGGTAGCGGCGCAAGCCGTCGCCGCCGGAGAGGAGGGCGAAGCGCCGCTTCGGCACCACCAGATGCAGGTAGCCGCACATCCGGCAGATCGAGCAGTTGCAGTCCAGTACCTCGATCGCGGCCGGTGCCTCGCAGCGGAAGCGCACCGCGCCGCAGTGGCAACCGCCGGTGTGGGCGACGAACGCGGGCACGGGCCTTCGCTTCCTCCGCGCGTGCGGGCACGGGCCTTCGCTTCCTCCGCGCGTGGCGGCCGGGTGGATGGAGCGGGCGATGGGATTCGAACCCACGACCCCAACCTTGGCAAGGTTGTGCTCTACCCCTGAGCTACGCCCGCCCGCGCCTTCCCGCGCCCCTGCATCGTCGCGCAAGAGCCCCTTCCGCGCAAGGGGGTGTCCGCGGGCGGACGAGCGGAGCCTTTTCACCCGGGGATGACGTTCACGGGTATGCAAGAAATTTTTGCCCCCCCCCCCCCCCCCGAATCGTAGAATGGGAGGATGAGAAGCACGCCGGGGTGTCGAGGCGCCGTGGGGCGCACCTTGGCGGGGACGCTCTGCGCCCTCGCGGCGGTGCTGGCGGCGCTCGCCGCGGCGCCGGCGCGGGGGCAGGTCGTCGAAGCGCCGGTGGTCGTCTCCAGCCCGGCGTCGGGAGACACCTACCGCCCCGGCGAAACGATCGTCGTGCAGGTGCGGCCGGGATCGAACCCGGTCACGAGCTTCCTGAGCGCGGAAAACCCGCGGATCACGCTCGCGGTCGGCAGTTCGAACAAGACGCTGAACGGGACGCTCAGGAACATCCCGAGCTTCGTCAGCCAGCGGTTCTACGACTACGACACCCGAAGCTACAGGACGGCCAGGCGCGGCGGCGTCTCGGGCGTCAACGTGCTGGAGTTCAGCTACACGGTCGGGAGCGCGGACCGGGACGCCGACGGCGTGAGCATCGCGGCCGATTCGCTGGCGGGCGGCAGCATCGGGGCCCAGACCCAAGGCTTCCAGGGCGGCTTCTCGTACAACCCCAACCTCAACAAGAGCCACGCGGCGATGTCCGCCCAGTCCGGCCACAAGGTGGGCCCGGAACCGCCGAGCTTCTCCGGGGTGTCGAGCCCGAGCCTGCTCTTCTACACCTGCGGGCCGTTCGACAACTGCGGATCGGCGAGCCACCGGCTGCCGACGATCGCCAACGCGGCCGCGGCGTACAACGTCCGCTATTCGGTGACGCCGGCGCTGCCCACCGGGCTTTCGGTGAACTCGTCCACGGCGGTGCTCTCCGGCTCGCACAGCGGGTGGACGACGCGGCGCAACTACACGCTGCGGGCGACCGACGGGTACAACCAGACGGCCGACCTGACCTTCAGCCTGGAGGTGCGGGACGGCGCGGGCGTCGAATCGATCACCGTCACGTCGAACCCGGGGAGCGACAAGACCTACGGCAAGAACGGGGATTTCGGGACCAACGACACCATCACCGTGAGGGTCGACTTCAACCGCAACCTCGGCACCATCATCCGGAGCTACGTCTGCCTGAACATCCGCATCGGCAGCAACACGCGCCGCGCGTGCAACCCGACCGGGGCCGCCCGCCAGGACAAGCTCCATTTCAGCTATGCGGTGGTGGAGGGCGACTGGGACGGCGACGGCATCAGCTTCCCGGCCAACCCGCTGGGCGCCGGCAAGGGCGGCGACCTGCGTTTCCACAGTGTCGGCATCGGCGGCGGCGACAACCGGGTGGACCGGAGCTTCGGGGCGGTGCTGGACGACCCGAACCACAAGGTGCGCGGGCGCCAGACCATGCCCAGCTTCGGCTCGACCGCCAGCCCGTCCTTCAGCTGGGTGAAGGACAACGCGGTCTCCCAGGTGTTGCCGGCGGCGACCGGCGGCGACGGCGGCCTGACCTACGGCATCGAGGAGGGCCTGCCGGACGGGCTGGTCTTCACCGCGGCGACGCGCACGCTCTCCGGCACGCCGACCGCGGTGCAAGGCAGGACCAACTACACGCTGGCGGCGACCGACGGGGACGGTGACAAGACGGAGCTGCGCTTCTCCATCGAGATCCGCGAGATCGTCCTCTCCATCTCCTCGCCGAGCGTGGCGGAAGGGGCGGCGGGCGGGACGGCGGCGCTGCCCTTCGCGGTGACCCTGAACCGGGCGCCGGGGCGGCAGGTGACGGTGGACTGGGCGGCGGCCGCGGACCCGGGCACGGCGGCCTCCGGCGTGGACTACACGGCGTTCTCCGGGGGCACGCTGACCTTCGCCGCCACGGACACGAGCAAGACCGTCGAGGTGACGGTGACGGGCGACGCGCTGGACGAGCCCGACGAGACGATCCGCATCGCACTGTCCAACCCCTCCGGGGCGGTGGTCGGGAGCGCGGCGACCGGGGTGGGGACGATCACCGACGACGACCCGACGCCGACCCTGACGCTGGCGCTGTCGGACCCGGACGCGGGGCGCCCGGACACGATCCGGGAGAGCGGGGCCGGCAACGCGACGACGGTGACGGCGAGCCTGGGCGGCGGGACCTCCGGCGAGGCGCTCACGGTGACGGTGTCGGCGGCTTCGACCTACGCGGCGCTGGCCGCCGACGGCGGCTTCGCCCTGAGCGCGGCGCGGACGCTGACCATCGCCGCCGGGCAGGCGGCGAGCGCCGGCACGGTGACGATCACCGCGACGGACGACATCATCGACTCGGCGGACAAGACGGCGAGGGTGAGCGGGGCGGTGTCCGGCGGTCACGGGCTGGTGGCGGCGCCGGCGGCGCGGACGCTGACCATCGCCGACGAGGATTCGCGGCCGAGCTCGGCGCTCGCGCTTGCCCCGGCGTCGATCTCGGAGTCGGGCGGCGTGGCGACGGTGACCGCGACCCTGAGCCACCCCTCGGCCGGGGCGGTGACGATCGCGGTGTCGGCGACGGCGTCCACGGGCGCGGTGGCTGGCGACTTCACCTTGAGCACGGCGAACACGCTGACCGTCGCTGCCGGGCAGACGACGAGCGCGGGCGTGGTGACGGTGACCGCGGTGGGCAACGGGACGGATTCGCCGGACAAGCAGGTGACGGTGAAGGGCTTGGCGTCGGGCACGCTCGGGGCGGCGGACCCGCCGGACGCGACGCTGACCTTGCGCGACGACGACGGCGCGCCCACGGTCTCGCTGGTGCTGTCGTCGTCGTCGATCGCGGAGAACGGCGGTGTGGCGACGGTGAGCGCGGCGCTGGGCGGCGCGTCGAGCGAGGCAGTGACGGTCACGGTGGCGGCGTCCGCGGTGGCGGCGTCGGGCGCGGTGGCTGGCGACTTCGGCCTGAGCGGCGGCACGACGCTGACCATCGCGGCGAACGCCACGACGAGCACCGGGACGGTGACGATCACGGCCAGCGACAACGATGTGGACGCGCCGGACAAGCGGGTGACGGTCTCCGGCACGGCGGCGGGCGGCAACGGGGTCGCGGACCCGGCGAGCGCGACGCTGACGCTGGCCGACGACGAGGCGCTGCCGACGGCGACCTTGGCGCTCGCGCCCGCGTCGATCGCGGAGGCGGGCGGGCTGGCCACGGTCACGGCGACGCTCTCGGGCGAGTCGAGCGCGGCGACGACGCTCACGGTGACGGCGGCGGCGGGGGCGCACGCGGCGGCCGGCGACTTCACCCTGAGCGCGGCGGCGACGCTGACCATCGCCGCCGGGGAGACGGCGAGCGCCGGGACGGTGACGGTCGCCGCCGTCGCCGACACGACCGACTCCCCCGACAAGCTGGTGGCGGTCGGCGCCGTGGCGGCCGGGGGCAACGGCATCGCGGACCCGGCCGCGGCGACGCTGACGATCACCGACGACGACGCCCTGCCGACGCTGACGCTGACGCTCTCGCCCTCGACCATCGACGAGAGCGGGGCGGGCAGCACGGCGACGGTGACGGCGGCGCTTTCGCACCCGTCGAGCGAAGCGGCGACGGTCACGGTGTCGGCGGTCGCGGTGTCCCCTGCGGATTCGGGCGACTTCAGCGTCAGCGCCGCCAACACCCTGACCATCGCCGCGGGGGAGACGGTGAGCGTGGGCGCGGTGACCGTCGCCGCGGTGGACGACCGCGCGGATGCGCCGGACAAGCGGGTGACGGTCAAGGGCGCGGCCAGCGGCGGGCGCGGGGCGGCGAACCCGCCCGACGCGACGCTCACCATTGCCGACGACGACGACGCGCCGGGGGTGACGCTGTCGCTGGCGCCGGCGTCGATTTCGGAGAGCGGCGGGACGGCGGAGGTGAGCGCGGTGCTGGACCGGACCTCGAGCGCGGCGACGACCATCTCGGTGGCGGCGGCCACCGGGTTCTACGGCATCGTCACGCGCCGGTTTCAGTTGGGCCTCCTTCAAGTCGAGGCCCCGGACCGGTGGATCGTCATCCCGGCCGGGACGACGACGAGCACGGACACCGCGGGGATCGTCGCGACGGACGACACGATCCACCAGGGCAGCGCCGGCCGGACCGTGACGGTGACGGCCACGATGACCAACGACCAGGGCACGTCCGCGGTGACCGGGGCGACGCTGACGCTCACCGACGACGAGACGCTGCCGACGGCGACTCTGGCGCTGTCGTCGTCTTCGATCCCGGAGGGCGGCGGCGTGACCACGGTGACGGCGGCGCTGTCGGGCGCGTCCAGCGAGCCGGTGACGGTCACGGTGTCGGCGGCGGCGGGGGCCGGCGCGGTCGCGGGCGACTTCGCCGTGAGCGCGGCGGCGACGCTGACCATCGCGGCGGGGGAGACGGCGAGTTCGGGGACCGTGACGGTGACGGCGACCCCGAACACCGCGGATTCGCCGGACAAGACGGTGACGGTCTCCGGCGCGGCCGATGGCGGCAACGGCGTCGCGGACCCGGCCGCCGCGACGCTGACGATTACCGACGACGACGCGCTGCCGACGGTTGCGTTGGTTCTGGATCCGGCGTCGATTACGGAGATGGGCGGGGTTGCGACGGTCACCGCGGCGCTCTCGCATCCCTCCAGCGCCGCGGTGACGCTGACGGCGGCGGCTTCGGCGGTCGCCCCGGCCGTCGCCGGCGACTTCACCTTGAGCGCGGCGACGGCGCTCACCATCGCGGCCGGGGCCACCGTCAGCACCGGCCGGGTGACGGTGACGGCGGCGGACAACGACGTGGACGCGCCGGACAAGCGGGTGAGGGTCTCGGCGGCGGCCGCCGGCGGGCGCGGGGTGGCGGACCCGGCCGCCGTCAGCCTGACGCTCTCCGACGACGAAGAGACCCCGACGGTGACGCTGAAGCTGTCGCCGAGGTCGATCTCGGAGGCGCGCGGGGTTTCGACGGTGACGGCGGCGCTGTCGGGCGAGTCCAGCGCGGCGGTGACGATCACGGTGTCGGCGGCCCCGGTGCCGGACGCGGTGCTGACCGATTTCAGCCTGAGCGCCGCCCGGACCCTGACCATCGCGGCGGGCGCGACGGCCAGCACCGGAACGGTGACCGTCACGGGGGTCAACGACGATGTGGATCGGGACGCCGCCAAGCGGGTGACGATCTCGGGCGCGGCGTCGGGGGGCAACGGCGTCTCGGCGCCGGAGAGCGTGACCCTGGCGATCACCGACAACGACTCGCCGCCGCCGCCGGGCCAGACGCAGTGGAGACGCTCCCATCCAACGCCTGTGAGTGAAGGCGCTGGATGGGAGGTCACCACGCAGCCCCTGCTCGGCAAGACGGGGCCGCAACCGATCGGCATCACCTGGGGAACACGGACCAGCATCCATCGATATGCCGAGGCTTGGGCCTGCATCACCAGGACCGTCCGCGGGCCCAGACAGATCCGCTCAGAACCTTATACCATACTGGCGCCGTTGCCGAGGCCGCCGGACTCGAGCATCTGCACGAGGCTCGCCGGCAAGGGGACGATGCCGACCTCGATTTCGCTGACCCAGGCGATGATCGACAACGATGGCGTGGTGATCGTCATCTACGGCGCGATCTACTCCAACCCCGCTGAAGGCAACGACTTCTACGCCGAGTGGGTCCCCATCACGCCGCTGCCGAAGGCGACGCTGACGCTGACGCCGGCGTCGATCTCGGAGGCGGGGGTTTCGACGGTGACGGCGACCCTGGACAAGGAGGCGGTGTCGGCGGCGACGCTCACGGTGTCCGCGGCCGCGATTTCCTCGTCGGGCGCGGCGGCGGACGACTTCGCGCTGTCCGCGGCGGCGACGCTGACCTTCGCGGCGGGGACGACGGAGAGCGCCGGCACGGTGACGATCGCCGGGGTGGACAACGCGGTCGACGCGCCGGGCAAGCGGGTGACGGTGCGGGCGGCGGCGGGCGGCGACGTGCGGGCGCCGCCCTCGGCGACGCTGACCATCGCCGACGACGACGACGCGCCGACGGCGGCGCTGGCGGTCTCGCCGGCGTCGGTCTCGGAATCCGGCGGGGTGGCGACGGTGACGGCGACGCTCTCCCACCCGTCGAGCGCGCCGACGACGATCACGGTGTCGGCGGCGGCGGGGGCGGGCGCGTCGGCGGCGGACTTCACGCAGACCGGGGAGATTCTGGTCGTCCCGGCGGGGCGGACGGGGAGCTCGGGCACGGTGACGATCGCCGCCCACGACAACGACGCGGATTCGCCGGACAAGCGGGTGACGGCCTCCGGCACGGCGGCGAACCGCCGGGACGCGGACGCGGGAGCGGTGACGGTGGCCGAGGCGGCGCTGACGATCGCCGACGACGACGCGACGGCGGCGCTCTCGCTGGCGCTCACCCCGGCGTCGATCGCCGAGGACGGCGGGGTGTCGACGGTGACGGCGACGCTGTCGCATCCGTCCGCCGAAGCGGTGACCGTCACGGTGTCGGCGGCGGCGGGGGCGAACGCGGCGGACGGCGACTTCACCCTGAGCGCGGCGGCGACGCTGACCATAGCGGCCGGGGCGACGACGAGCGCCGGCACGGTGACGGTGACCGCCGCGGACGACAACGTGGACTCGCCGGACAAGCGGGTGACGGTCTCGGGCGCGGCGGCGGGCGGCCTGGGCGCGGCGGACCCGCCCGCCCTGACCCTGGCCATCCGCGACGACGAAGGCGCGCCGGCGGCGTCGCTGATCCTGTCCTCGTCGTCGATTTCGGAGAACGGCGGCGCGGCGACGCTGACCGCGGTGCTGAACCGGACGGCGAGCGCCGACGTGAGGCTCGTCTTCACGGCCACGCCGGGCGCCAACGTTGCGGGCTATTCGGGGAGCGCCAACAGCCTGACCATCGCCGCCGGACGGACCGCGAGCACGGGCGCGATCGTGGTCACGGCCCGCGACGACGCGGTGGACCAGCCCGACAAGCGGGTGACGATCGGCGCGCGGGTGACGAGCGGCCCGGCGGCGTCGCCGGCGAACGTGGTCCTGACGCTGGTGGACGACGAGCCGACGCCGACGCTGTCGCTGGCGCTGTCGCCGCCGTCGATTTCGGAGTCGGGCGGCGCGGCGGCGGTGACGGCGCGGCTTTCCGGCGCGTCGAGCGAAGCGGTGACGGTCACGGTGTCGGCGGCGCCGGGGGCCGGGGCGGTGGCGGCGGACTTCACCCTGAGCGCGGCGCGGACGCTGACCATAGCGGCCGGGCAGACGACGAGCGCCGGCGCGGTCACGGTGACCGCGGTCGCCAACGCGGTGGTGACGCCGGACAAGCGGGTGACGATCTCGGGCGCGGCGGCGGGCGGCAACGGGGCGGCGGACCCGAGGCCGGCGACGCTGACGCTGGTCGACGACGACGCGCGGCCGACGGTGTCGCTGGTGCTGTCCTCGTCGTCGATCGCCGAGAACGGCGGGGTGGCGACGGTGTCGGCGGCGCTGTCGGAGCCGGCGGCCGAGGCGGTGACGGTGACGGTGTCGGCGGCGCCGGGGGCGGGGACGGACTTCACCTTGAGCGCGGGCACGGCGCTGACCATCGCGGCGGGGGCGACGGCGAGCGCCGGGCTGGTGACGGTGACCGCCGCGGACGATGCCGACGACGGGGCGGACAAGCGGGTGACGGTCTCGGGTGCGGTGTCGGGCGGCGTCGTCGCGGATCCGCCCGCGGCGACGCTGACCATCCGCGACGACGACGGCGCGCCGACGCTGTCGCTCGCGCTCACGCCGGCGTCGATCTCGGAGAACGGCGGGGTGGCGACGGTGACGGCGACGCTTTCCGGGACGCAGAGCGCGGCGGTGACGGTGACGGTCTCGGCGGCGGCGGGGCGCGGGACGGCGGAGGCGGACTTCGCGTTGAGCGCGGCGCGGACGCTGACCATCGCGGCGGGCGCGGCGGCGAGCACGGGCGCGGTGACGATCGCGGCCCGCGACGACGACGTCGATTCGCCGGACAGGACGGTGACGGTTTCGGGCGCGGCCGCGGGCGGCGCGGCGGCGGACCCGCCGGCGGCGGCGCTGACGATCCGCGACGACGACCGGGCGCCGGGGGCGCGGCTGTCGGTGTCGCCGGCGTCGATTTCGGAGAACGGCGGGGTGGCGACGGTGACGGCCACGCTCTCGCATCCGTCGAGCGCCGCGACGACGGTGACGGTGACGCCGGTGTCGGGCGCCTACACGGTGGACGCGGGCGCGGCCCGCATCGTCATCCCGGCGGGGCGGACGGAGCCGGCGGAGGGATCGGAGAACGCGGCGGCGGCGGTCACCGCGGTGGACGACGGCATCGACGAGCCGGACCGGCAGGTGACGGTGATCGGAACGATGGCCAACGCGCAGGGCGCGGCGGGGGTGAGCGGGGCGGTGCTGACGATCGCGGACGACGACGCGGCGGCGACGGTGACCTTGGCGGCGTCGCCGGCATCGATCTCGGAGAACGGCGGGGTGACGACGCTGACGGCGACGTTGAGCGGGCCGTCGGCCGCGGCGGTGACGGTGACGGTGACGGGGGTCGCCGGGGCCTGGACCGCGGGTCCGGACGCGACCATCGTCATCGCGGCGGGGGAGACGCGGAACGCTTCCGACACGGCGACGGTCGCGGCGGTGGACGACGACGTCTATAGCGGCGCGGCCGGGCGGCGGGTGACGGTGACCGGCGCGGCGGCGAGCGGCGCCGGCGCCCACCCGGTGGTCGGGGCGGCGCTGACCCTGGCCGAGGACGAGGCGGCGCCGACGGTGACGCTGGCCGTGTCGCCGGGGTCGATCTCGGAGAACGGCGGCGAGGCGACGGTGAGCGCGACGTTGAGCGGGCCGTTGGCCGCGGCGGCGACGGTGACGGTGACGCCGGTCGCGGGGGCCTATACGGCGGGTTCGGACGCGACCATCGTCATCGCCGCGGGGGCGACGACGAACGCTTCCGACACGGCGACGGTCGCGGCGGTGGACGACGACCTCCACCAGGGCAGCGCGGGCCGCAGCGTGACGGTGACGGGCGCGGCGGCGAGCGGCGTCGGCGCGGTGAGCGTGACCGGGGCGGCGCTGACCCTGGCGGACGACGGCGAGACCCTGCCGACGGCGTCGCTGGCGCTCACGCCGTCGACGATTTCGGAGGACGGCGGGGTGGCGACGGTGACCGCGGCGCTGTCGGCGCCTTCGAGCCGGCCGGTGACGGTCACGGTGACGGCGGCGCCCGGCAGCCGGGCGGTGGCGGCGGATTTCAGCCTGAGCGCGGCGGCGACCTTGACCATCGCCGCGGGTTCGACGGCCAGCGCCGGGACGGTGACGGTGTCGGCGACGGCGACGGGCGACGACACCGTCCACGAGCCGGGCCGGGAGGTGACGGTCTCGGGCGCGGCGGCGGGCGGCAACGGCGTGGCGGACCCGGCGGACGCGACGCTCACCATCGCCGACGACGAGGCGCTGCCGACGGTGACCCTGGCGCTCACGCCGTCGACGATATCGGAAACCGGCGGGGTGGCGACGGTGACCGCGGCGCTCTCGCATCCGTCGAGCGAAGCGGTGACGGTGACGATCCAGGCGGCGCCGGGGGACCATGCGCGGGCGGCGGACTTCGCGCTGAGCGCGGCGCGGACGCTGACCATCGCGGCGGGATCGACGACCAGCGCCGGCCGGGTGACGGTGACGGCGGCGGCCAACAGCGCGAACGCGCCGGACAAGACGGTGACGGTGACGGGCGCCGCGGCGGGCGGCAACGGCGCGGCCGACCCGGCGGACGCGACGCTGACCATCGCCGACGACGACGGGACGCCGCGGCTGACCCTCAGCCCGGCCGATCCCGCATGGGAGGGGCATACCGGCGCGGCGCGAACGTCCGGCGGCTTCCGGTACGCGAACGCGGGGCAGTTGAATTTCCTCGTCCGGGTCGCCCCCCAGAGCGAGCGGCCGATCACGGTGGAGCTGGCGGACGCGACCTCCACCTTCTCGGTCACCTCCTCGTCCGGCCGGGCGACCGCGGGGGCGGACTACACGGTCTTCGCCGGCCGGACGCTGACCATCCCGCCGCGCGCCGCCCAGTTCAGCTTCCACGCGACGGTCCTCGACGACGCGGTGGACGAAGGAAAGGCCTTCGAGGCGGTGATCGCCGAGCTCCGCAACCCGGTCAACGCCGAGATCCCGAGCGCCTCCGCCGGCAGGGCGGCGATCTACATCCGCGAGGACGACGCGGCGGGGCTGACGGTGACCGAGACCGCCGGTTCGACCCGGACCACGGAGGCCGGGGGGACGGACACGTTCACGGTGGCGCTGTCGAGCCTGCCGACGGCGGCGGTGACGGTGACGCTGTCGGTCCCGGCGGGCGCGCAGGACGAGGGCGAGCTGTCGGTGGACGGCGGGACCGTCTACGGGAGCACGGCGACCCTGACCTTCGCGCCGGCGGCCTGGAGCGCGGCGCAGACGGTGACGGTGCGCGGCAAGGACGACACCGCCGCCGACGGCGACCAGACCTGGGCGGTCACCCTGGACCCGTCGAGCGGCGACGCCGTCTACGGCGGGCTGACCAGCGCCACCCTGTCCGTCACCAACACCGACGACGACGCGGCGGCGGGGCTGGTGGTGGTCGAGACCGGCGGCTCGACGGTGACCGCCGAGGCCGGGGGGACGGACACCTTCACGGTGGCGCTGGCCCGCAAGCCGGCGGCGGACGTGACGGTGGTGCTGTCGATCCCGGCCGGCGCGCAGGACGAGGGCGAGCTGGCCGACCCGGAAAAACCCTTCCTCGGCTTCGGGAGCAGCACGCGGACCCTGACCTTCAAGGCCGACGACAACACGTGGAGCACGGCGCAGACGGTGACGGTGATCGGCAAGGACGACAGCGTGCTCGACGGCCACCAGACCTACGCCATCGCGCTGAACCCGGACAGCACCGACCCCGCCTATCGGACGCTGGGGAACGCCTCGCTGTCGGTGACCAACCTCGACGACGACGCGAGGGCGTCGGTGACGCTGACGCTCACGCCTTCGACCCTCGCCGAGGGCGCCGTCGCGACGGTGACGGCGAGCCTGTCGCAGGCGACCGGCCAGCGCGTGACGGTGACGGTGTCGGCGGCGGGGGCGAGCGCCTCGTCCGGCGACTTCACGCTGAGCGCGGCCAAGACGCTCACCATCGACTATCAGTCGACGGAGAGCACGGGCACGGTCACCATCGCGGCCGCCAACGATGCCGCCGACGAGCACGACGAGACCGTGACCGTCTCCGCGACCGCGGCGACGGCGGCGAGCCCCGACCCCAGCAAGGTGACCGCCGTGTCGTCGCCGGTGCCGGTGGCGTTGACGATCACGGACACCGACGCGGCGCCGGCGGTGACCCTGGCGCTCGCGCCGTCGACCATCGCCGAGGGCGGCGTCGCGACGGTGTCGGCGACGCTCTCGCACCCCTCCGCCGAGCCGACGACGGTGACGGTGTTTCCGGCGGCGGGCGGGGCGGCGCGGGTCGCTTCGGACGCGGCCATCGTCATCCCCGCGGGGCGGACGGCCAACGCCTCCGACACCGCGACGATCGCGGCGGTGGACAACCGGCGCGACGAGGCCGACCGGTCGGCGGCGGTGACGGCGACGGCGGCCAACGGCCTCGGCATCGGCGCGGTGACCGGGGCGACGCTGGCGATCGCGGACGACGACAACCCGCCGCTGCTCCACGTCGACTCGCCGAGGGTGACGGAGGGGGCGTCGGGGGCGACGGCGACCATGACCTTCACGGTGCGGCTGGGCGTCGCCAGCGGCAGGCAGGTAACGGTCGCCTGGGCCGACGCGGGGACGGGCGCGGCGACGGCGGGCGCCGACTACGCGACCGTCGCCGGCGGCACGCTGACCTTCGCGGCCGGCGAGACCGTCAAGACCGTCGCCGTGACGGTGAACGGGGACGACGGCGACGAGCCGGACGAGACGGTGGTCATCGCCTTGAGCGCCCCGGTCAACGCGACGCTGAGCGCGGCGCGGGGCATCGGGACGATCCTCGACGACGACGCGACGCCGACGCTCTCCATCGCCGAGGCGCAGGTGACGGAGGGGGATGGCGGCCCGGTGACGCTCTCCTTCCCGGTCAGGCTGAGCGCGGCGAGCGGCACCACGGTGACGGTGGACTACGCGGACGCGGGGACGGGCACCGCGGACTCGGGGACGGACTACGCGGCCATCGCCGCCGGCACGCTGACCTTCCTGGCTGGCGAGACGAGCAAGACCATCGCCGTGGCGGTGACCGGCGACGGCGCGGACGAGCCGGACGAGACGGTGGTGGTGAGGTTGAGCGCCCCGTCGCGGGCGACGCTCCCGGCGGCGACGGCCACGGGAACCATCGCCGACGACGACGACCCGCCGGAGTTGTCGATCTCCCGGCCGAACGTGGCGGAAGGGAACGGCGGCCCGGCAACGCTGCGCTTCACGGTGACGTTGAGCGCGGCCAGCGGCCGGCAGGTGGCGGTGAGCTACGCGGAAGCGGCGGGCGGCACGGCGACGGCGGGGACCGACTACACGGCGCTGGCGGCCGGCGCGCTGACCTTCGCGGCCGGCGAGACGAGCAAGAACGTCGACGTGACGGTGGCCGGAGACACGCTGGACGAGCCGAACGAGACGGTGCTCGTGAGGTTGAGCGGCCCGACGAACGCGACGCTCCCGGCGCTCCCGACGACGGCGGCGACCGGCACGGGCACGATCGAGGACGACGACCCGCCGCCGTCGGTGTCCATCGATTCGCCGGCCGCGGCGGTGACCGCGGACTCGGGCGCGACGCTGCGCTTCAAGGTGGGCCTGAGCGCGGCGAGCAGCCGGCAGGTGACGGTGAACTACGCCGAGGGAACGGGCGGCACGGCGACGCGGGGGACGGAGTACACGGCGCTGGCCGCGGGCACGCTGACCTTCGCGGCCGGCGAGACGAGCAAGAGCCTCGACGTGGCGGTGGCGGCCGGCGCGAGCGACGGCAGGACGGTAGTGGTGACGCTGAGCGGCCCGGTCAACGCCACCCTGGGCACGGCGACGGGGACGGGGACGATCTCGGAGGACCTGGCGCCGTCCTTCACGGCTTCGTCGCTTTCGCGGCATTTCGGGCGCAACCGGGCGATCCCGGCCTTCACGCTGCCGGCGGCGACGGGCGGCAACGGCGCGCTGACCTACGCCATGGCGTCGCTGCCCACGGGCCTGGTCTACACGGCGCCGGGGGCGACGGACGCGCATGGCGGCAGGATCACGGGCACGCCGAGCGCGAACCGCGGCGCGACGGTCTACCGGCTGACGGCGACCGACGCCGACGGCGACAGGGCGGCGCTGAACGTCTCCATCACGGTGAGCGACGCGCCCGGGATTCAGAACATGAGGATCCATGGCCACCAGGGGCAGTCGATCAGCAACGTCACGACCGGGCAGCGGATCGTGTTCACGCTCGTCTTCGACCAGATCGTCCGCGCCACGGAAGACGGGATCCACATGAAGCTCCTGATCGGAGACCAGGAACGCGAGGCGATACGGCAATACAGCAAGTCGGGGGACACCACCGAGGTGGTCATGGAATACCAGGTGCGGGCCGACGACTGGGACGGCGACGGCATCTCGCTTCCGCGCCATCCCTTCCGGTTCTCCCCCATCTCCGGGTATGGCCTGGATCCGCCGGACGGCTCCATCCTGCTCCGCAGCAACTTCAACGTTCATGCGATCTACGACATCGACGCGCGCACCCAGCTCTCGTTCACCAACCGGGGCGACCTGCGGGTCAACGACCGCTCGCCGTCCTTCGGGTCGGCCACGGTCGCGGACAAGTCCTTCGTGGACGGCGCCCCGGTGTGGGCCGACGACCCCGTTCTGCCCGCCGCGACGTTCCCGACGCCGGGGGTGGGGGAGACGGCGACGGACGTCAACTCGCCGCTGAGATACACCGTCGCGCCGGCGCTGCCCGAGGGGCTGGCGCTCGACGGGGCCACCCGCGTCATCACCGGGACGCCGACGGAGGTTTCGGCCGCGAAGTCCTATACGCTGACCGCCACCGACGTCGACGGCGACCGGACGACGCTGGGGTTCCGCCTGGGGGTGGAGGAGAATACGCAGCCGGCGTTCGCCGCCGCCGCCGCGGCGGCCTGGACGTGGACGGAGGACCAGGCGGTCTCGCAGGTCCTGCCGGCGGCCTCGGGCGGCAACCAGACGCTGACCTATACGCTGACCGGGCCGGGCGCGTCGTCGACGCTGAGCCTGCCCCAGGGGCTGGCGTGGGACGCGGCCACGCGCACGATCTCCGGCACGCCGACGGCGGAAGCGGCCGAGGCCGGCTATTCGCTGACGGTGGCCGACCGCGACGGCGACGACGAGACGCTGGCGGTCGCCGTCACGGTCGAGCCGCGCGCGCCGGACGCGGCGACGGGCGTGAGCGCGGCGTCCGCGGTGGGGGCGCTGACGGTGAGCTGGACGGCGGCGGCGAAGGCGGACGGCTACCGCATCCAGTGGAAGTCTGGGACCGAGAGCTACGCCCCCGCGACCCGGCAGGCGACGGTGAGCGGCAACGCCACGACGACCTACACGATCACCGGGCTCCGGGCGGGCAGGGAATACACGGTGCGCGTGATCTCCAAGCGGGCCGGCGCGCCGGACGGCGCGGCGTCGGCGGAAGCGACGGGCACGCCGACCAACCTGACGATGGCGCTGTCGAGCACGCCGATCTCCGAGTCGGGCGGGGTGGCGACGGTGACGGCGCATCTGGCCGCCGCGCTGGGAACGCCGGTCACGGTCACGGTGTCGGCGGCGCCGGGGACGAACGCGGCGGCGGACGACTTCACGCTGTCGGGAACGACGCTGACCATCGCGGCCGGGAAGACCGCGAGCGCCGGCACGTTGACGATCGCCGCGGTGGACGACGAGATCGACTCGATCGTCGACGGCTCCGTCGCCGGGAAGAGGGTGAGGGTGTCAGGCGTGTCCAGCGGGGCGGCGAATCCGCCGGCCCTGACCCTGACCATCACCGAGGACGACGACGCGGCCCTGGTGCTCGACCCGGCGCTTCCGGGCGCCGCCGACGGCCTGTGGCTCACCGCGGACGAAGGCGCCACGGCGACCTTCACGGTGAAGCTCTCCACCCAGCCGACGGGCGCGGTGACGGTGACGGTGGCGAGCGCCGACGACGGCGAAGGGAAGCTGTCCTCGGGGGCCGGCGCGCCGGCGGCCTCGACGGCGCTGACCTTCACGGCGGGCGACTGGAACACGGCGCAGACGGTGACGCTGACCGCCGTGGCGGACCAGATCGACGACGGCGACGTCGATTACCGGCTGGCCCTGGACCCGGGCGGCGCGAGCACGGACGCCTACGCCAAGCTGGCGACGGTGGAGGCGAAGGCGCGGACCGTGGACGTCGACGAGGCGGGGATCTCGATCTCGAAGACGGCGCTGACGATCGGGGAGAGCACAGGCACCAACGACCCGCGGACGCATTTCACCGTGGCGCTGGCGAGCAAGCCGACGGCGAACGTGACGGTGACGGTGACGAGCGGCAGCCGGAGCGACGCGCGGGTCTGCCTGTCCGGCGGGGGCTGCGCGTCGTCGCGGACGCTGACCTTCACCCCGGGCAACTGGAGCACGGGGCAGCTGCTGTCCGCGCAGGGGCAGCGCGACGAACTGGACGAGGGCGACGAGCAGGTCACGTTCACGCTGGACCCGGCGAGCGCGGGCGACGGCGTCTATGACGGCTTGGCGAGCGCGACCCTGCCGGTGACGATCGAGGACGACGACGACCCGCCGGCGCTGTCGGTCTCCGCGCCGAGCGTGACGGAGGGCGACAGCGGCGAGGCGACGCTGACCTGGAAGGTGACGCTGAGCCCGATACAGTACTGCTTCGCGTATCTCGCGAACGGCACGTGCGACAGATACGGGACGCAGGTCGGCGTGAGCGGGCGGGAGGTGACGCTGGACTACACCGACTCCGGCGCCGGCACGGCGGCGGCGGGGACGGACTATACGGCGTTCGCCGCAGGGACCCTGACCATCGCGGCGGGGGAGACGGCCGGCGGGACCATCAAGGCGACGGTGAAGGGCGACACGCTGCACGAAGCGGACGAGACGGTGGTCCTGTCGTTGAGCGACCCGGGCAACGCCACGCTGGCCGTCGTGGCGGGGCAGACCGTGGACACGGCCACGGGCACCATCGCCGACGACGACCCCGTGCCGGAGCTGTCGATTTCCCCGACCGCGCGGGCGACGGAGGGGGACGGCGGTTCGGGGGTCCCGGCGACGCTGACCTGGACGGTGACGCTGAACCCGGAGAGCGGCCGGGAGGCGACGGTCGCCTGGGCGGACGCGGGGACGGGCACGGCGACTTCCGGGGTCGACTACGCGACGGTCGCCGGGGGCACGCTGACCTTCGCCGCCGGCGAGACGCGCAAGACCGTCGCGGCGACGGTGACCGGGGACAAGACCGACGAGGCGGACGAGACGGTGATCGTCAAGTTGAGCGCCCCGACCAACGCGGTGCTGGCCGTCGTCGCGGCGGGGCGGACGGCGGACACCGGCACGGGGCGCATCCGCGACGACGACGCCCCGCCGGTGCTGTCGTTCTCCACCCCGACCGCGTCCGAAGGCGATTCCGGGCCGACGACCGTCTCCTTCGAGGTGGAATTGAGCGCGGAGAGCGGAAAGGTCGTGACGGTCGATTACGCCGACGCGGGAACCGGCACGGCGGAGTCGGGGACGGACTACACGGCGCTGGCCGCAGGCACGCTGACCTTCGCGGCCGGGGACACGACCGCGAGCGTCGGCGTGCAGGTGACGGGCGACACGGTGAACGAGCCGGACGAGACCATCGTCCTGAAGCTGAGCGGCGCGGCGAACGCGACGCTGGCCGTCGTCGCGGGGCAGACGGCGGACACGGGCGCGATCACGATCGACGACGACGACGCGGCGACGGCGACGCTGGCGCTGACTCCGGACTCGATCACGGAAAACGGCGGCCTCTCCACGGTGACGGCGACGCTCGCCGTGCCGTCGAGCGCGGCGGTGACGATCGCGGTGTCGGCGGCGCCGGGGTCCGGGGCGGCGGCGGGCGACTTCACCCTGAGCGCGGACAGGACGCTGACCTTCGCCGCGGGAGCGACGACGAGCGCCGGGGTCGTGACGGTGACGGCGAACGCCAACACCACCGATTCGCCGAACAAGGGCGTGACGGTTTCGGGCGCGGCGTCGGGCGGCCACAGGATGGCCAACCCGGCGGACGCGACGCTGACGATCGAGGACGACGACGCGGCGCCCACGGTCGCGCTGGCGCTCGCGCCTTCGACCATCGACGAGAGCGGGGCGAACAGCGTCGCCACGGTGACGGCGACGCTCTCGCACCCGTCCAGCGCGCCGACGACGGTGACGGTGGCCGCGACCGCCGGGTCCAGCACGGACGCCGCGGATTTCGCGCTGAGCACGGCGACCACGCTGACCATAGCGGCGGGGCGGACGGCGAGCGGCGGCGTGGTGACGATCGCCGCGGCGGACGACGCCGACGACGCCGACGAGTCGGTGACGGTCACGGGTACCGCGGCCAACGGCCACGGCGTGAACCCCTCGATCACCGCCGTGTCGCTGGCCATCCGCGACGACGACGCCGCGGCGCCGCTGGCGACGCTGGTGCTCACGCCGGCGTCGATCGCGGAGACGGGCGGGAGGGCGACGGTGACGGCGAAGCTGAGCGGCGCGGCCTCCGCCGCGGTGACGATCACGGTATCGGCCGCCGCGGTCGCGCCGGCGCAAGCGGGCGATTTCACGCTGAGCGGCGACACCACGTTGACCTTGGCGGCCGGAGACACGACGAGCTCGGGCGTGGTGACGATCGCCGCGAACGACGACGATCTGGATTCGCCGGACAAGTCGGTGACCGTCTCGGGCGCGGCTTCCGGCGGCGGCGTGGCCAACCCGCCCGACGCGACGCTGACGATCGCCGACGACGACCCGACGCCGACGGTGACGCTGGCGCTGTCGCCGGCGTCGGTCTCCGAGTTGGGCGGGGTGGCGACGGTGACGGCGACGCTGTCGGACCCGTCGAGCGCGGCGACGACGGTCACGGTGACGGGGGTCGCGGACGCCTATACGGCGGGCGCGGACGCGACCATCGTCGTCGTCGCCGGGGCGACGGCGAACGCCTCCGACACGGCGACGGTCGCGGCGGTGGACAACGACACCTACGAGGGAAGCGCGGGGCGGAGCGCGACGGTGACGGCGGCGGCGGCGAACGACTCCGGGGTGGGCGCCGTGACCGGGGCGGCGCTGACGCTCACCGACGACGAGGCGGCGCCGACGGTGGCGCTGGTCCTGTCGCCGGCGTCGATTGACGAGTCGGGCGGCGCGGCGGGCGCGGCGACGGTGACGGCGACGCTGTCGCACCCGGCGGGCGCCGCGGTGACGGTCACGGTGTCGGCGGCGGCGGGGGCGAACGCGGCGGCGGGCGACTTCACGCTGAGCGCGGCGACGACGCTGACGGTCGCGGCCGGGGAGACGACGAGCGCGGGCGTGGTGACGGTGACGGCGGTGGACGATTCCAGCGACTCGCCGGACAAGCGGGTGACGGTTTCGGGAACGGCGGCGTCCGCCCTCGCGGGAATCGCGCATCCGTCCGCGGTCGCGCTGACGATCAGGGACGACGAGGCGGCGCCGACGGTCACGCTGTTCCTGTCGGAGTCGGATTCGTCGTCGCCGGACGTGATTTCCGAGAACGGCGGCGTCTCCACGGTGACGGCGACGCTCTCGCATCCGGCGGGCGTGCCGACGACGGTCTCGGTGCGGACGACGCCGGTCTCGCCGGCGGCCCATACCGACTACACGCAGAGCGGGGCGGTGCTGACCTTCGCGGCCGGGGCGACGACGAGCGCAGGGGTGGTGAGGATCACCGCGATCGACAATACGACCGACGCGCCGGACAAGCGCGTGACGGTGACGGGAACGGCGTCCGGCCCGCAAGGGATCGCCCACCCGTCCGCGGTCGTGCTGAAGATCGCCGACGACGACGAGGCGCCGACGGCGACGCTGACGGCGATGCCGGACAGCATTCCGGAGAACGGCGACAGGAGCATTCCGGAGAACGGCGGCAGGGCGACGGTGACGGCGACGCTCTCGCACCCGTCGAGCGCCGCGACCACGGTGACGGTGGCGCCGGCGCCCGGGTCCTACACCGTGGTGGGCCTGGACACGACCATCGTCATCGCCGCGGGGCAGACGGTGAACGCTTCGGACACGGTGACGGTCGCGGCGGTGGACGACGACGTCCACCAGGGGAGCGCCGGGCGCAGCGCGACGGTGACGGCGGCGCTGGCCAACGGCCAGGGGGCGGGAGCGGTGACCGGGGCGGCGCTGCCGCTGAAGGACGACGAGTCCCTGCCGACGGTGACGCTGGCGCTGTCTCCGTCGTCGATTTCGGAGGACGGCGGGGTGGCGACGGTGACGGCGCGGCTGTCGGGCAAGTCGAGCGCGGCGGTGACGGTCACGGTGTCGGCGGCGGCGGTGGCCCCGACCGTGGCCGGCGACTTCGGCCTGAGCACGGCGACGACGCTGACCATAGCGGCCGAAGCGACGGCCAGCGCCGGCGTGGTGACGGTGGCGGCGGTGGACAACGCTGACGACGACAGGCTGCACCGGTCGGTGACGGTTTCGGGAACGGCGACGGGCGGCAACGGGGTCGCGGCGCCGGCCGCGGCGGAGCTCACCATCGTGGACGACGACGGCGCGCCGGAGGTGGCGCTGGATCTGTCTTCGTCGTCGATTTCGGAGACCGGCGGCGCGGCGACGGTGACGGCGACGGCGAGCCCGGCGCCGTCGGCGGCGGTGACGGTCACGGTGTCGGCCGCGCCCGGCGCCGACACGGATGCGGCCGACTTCACGCTGAGCGCGAGCAGCACGCTGACCATAGCGGCCGGAGAGACGACGAGTTCGGGGACGGTGACGGTGACGGCGGCCGGCGACGCCCTGGACGAGCCGGACGGCAAAGTGACGGTCTCGGCGACGGTTTCGGGCGGCGGCGCGCCGGCCGCGCTCGCCCCGGCCGCCAGGGCGCTCACCATCGTGGACGACGACGACCCGCCGACGGTGTCGATCTCCTCGCCGCGCGCGACCGAAGGGGCGGCGGGCGCGACGACGACGCTGTCGTTCGCGGTGACGCTGGACGCGGAGAGCGGGCGCGAGGTGACGGTGGACTACGCCGAGGCGGCGGGCGGCACGGCGGCGGCGGGGACCGACTACACGGCGCTCGCCGCCGGCACGCTGACCATCGCGGCCGGGGAGACGGTCGCGACGGTCGACGTGACGGTGGCCGGCGACGCGGCCGACGAGGCGGACGAGACGGTGAAGGTGGCGCTGAGCAACCCGACGAACGCGACGCTTTCGGCGACGGCGGCGACCGGCACGGGCACCATCGCCGACGACGACGCCCTGCCGACGGTGACGCTGCTGCTTTCGGAGCCGGATTCGTCGTCGCCGGACGCGATTTCGGAGAACGGCGGGGTGTCGACGGTGACGGCGGCGCTCTCGCATCCCTCCGGCGAGGCGGTGACGGTCACGGTGTCGGCGGCGGCGGTGTCTCCGGCGACCGCGAGCGACTTCACGCAGTCGGGAACGACGCTGACCATCGCGGCCGGGGCGACGATGAGCGCCGGCCTGGTGACGGTGACGGCGGCGGACAACGACGCGGTGGCGGCCGACAAGAGCGTGCGGGTTTCGGGAACGGCCGCCGGCGGGCGCGGGGCGGCGGACCCGGCCGCCGTGACGCTGACGATCGAGAACGACGACCGGGCGCCGGTGGTGACGCTGGTGCTCACCCCGGCCAAGGTCGCGGAGAGCGCCGCGTCATGGTCGTATGTGACGGCGAAGCTGTCGCGCGCGGCGAGCGAGGCGGCGACGGTGACGGTGACGTCGACCCCGGTGTTCCCGGCGGTCGCGGCGGACTTCTACCAGGCGGGGAGTACGCTGACCATCGCGGCCGGGGCGACGACGAGCACGGGGCAGGTGGCCGTCATCCCGCATAGCAACGACGTGGACGCGCCCGACAAGGAGGTGGTGGTCTCCGGGCGGGTGTCGGGCGGCTCCGGCGCGGCGAACCCGCGCGACGTGACGGTGACCATCGAAGACGACGAGGCGCTGCCGGTGGTGACGCTGCTGCTGTCGGAGCCGGATGCGTCGTCGCCGGACGCGATTTCGGAGAACGGCGGCGTCTCCACGGTGACGGCGCGGCTGTCGGGCAAGTCGAGCGCGGCGGTGACGGTGACGGTGACGGCGGCGGCGGCGGGAGGCGACACGATTGCCGGCGACTTCGCGCTGAGCACGGCGAGGACGCTGACCATCGCCGCGGGCTCCACGACCAGCGCCGGGACGGTGACGGTCACCGCGCTGAACGACGCCGGCGACGCGGCGGCGATCCACGAGCCGGACAGGTCGGTGACGGTTTCGGGCGCCGCGGCGGGCGGCAACGGGGTGGCCGACCCGGCCGGCAGGACGCTGACGATCGCCGACGACGAAAGCGCGCCGGGCGTGACGCTGGCGGCGTCGCCGTCGTCGATCTCGGAGAACGGCGGGACGGCGACGGTGACGGCGACGCTTTCGGGCCGGTCGCGCGCGGCGACGACGATCACGGTGACGGGGGTGTCGGGGTCCTACACGGCGGGTTCGGACGCGACCATCGTCATCGCGGCCGGAGCGACGGCGAACGCGACCGACACGGCGACGGTCGCGGCGGTGGACGACGACGTCCATCAGGGGAGCGCCGGGCGGCCCGTGACGGTGACGGCGACGGTCGGGAACGCCGTCGGCGCGGGCGCCGTGACCGGGGCGGCGCTGACGCTGACCGACGACGAGACGCCGCCGACGGTGACGCTGGCGCTGTCGCCGTCGTCGATTTCGGAGACGGGCGGGATGGCGACGGTGACGGCGCGGCTGTCGGCCAAGTCGAGCGCGGCGGTGACGGTCACGGTGGCGGCGGCGGCGGTGCCTCCGGCGGTCGCGGGCGATTTCGCGCTGAGCGCGGCGACGACGCTGACCATCGCGGCCGGGGCGACGGCGAGCGCCGGCCTGGTGACGGTGGCGGCGGTGGACAACGCCGTCGAAGCGCCGGACAAGGAGGTGACGGTTTCGGGGACGGCGGCGGGTGGCCACGGGGTGGCGGACCCGGCGAACGCGACGCTGACGATCGAGGACGACGACGGCCTGCTGTCGGCGGCGCTGGCGCTGTCGTCGGCGTCGATTTCGGAGACCGGCGGGGTGGCGACGGTGACGGCGACGCTGCGCCGGACGTCGACCGCGGGGGCGACGATCACGGTTTCGGTCGCGCCGGGATCTCCGGACCCGGCGGGGACGGGCGACTGGACGCAATCGGGAACGGCGCTGACCTTCGCGGCGAACTCCACGACGAGCGCCGGCCTGGTGACGATCTCGGCGCAGCCCGACTCGCTGGACGAGGAAGCCCTGGAGCGGGTGACGGTCTCGGGCGTGCTCGCCACCGACGACCCCGCGGGTCCGGGCGCGGTGAGCGCGGCGACACTGACGATCGCCGACGACGACGACCCGCCGGTTCTGTCGATCTCCTCGCCGAGCGTGGCCGAGGGCGACGGCGGCTCGGCGACGCTGTCGTTCGCGGTGACGCTGGACGCGGCGAGCGGGCGCGCGGTGACGGTGGACTACGCCGAGGGGACGGGCGGCACGGCGACGGCGGGGACCGACTACACGGCGCTCGCCGCCGGCACGCTGACCATCGACGCGGGCGATACCGGCGGGACGATCGACGTGACGGTGGCGGGCGATACGCTGGACGAGGCGAACGAGACGGTGGTCGTGACGCTGAGCAACCCGGCGAACGCGACGCTCTCGGCGACGGCGGCGACCGGCACGGGCGCCATCACCGACGACGACCCGCTGCCCACGGTGTCGATCTCCTCGCCGAGCGTGGCCGAGGGCGACGGCGGCTCGGCGACGCTGTCGTTCGCGGTGACGCTGGACGCGGCGAGCGGGCGCGCGGTGACGGTGGACTACGCCGAAGGGACGGGCACGGCGACGGCGGGGACGGACTACACGGCACTCGCCGCCGGCACCCTGACCTTCGCCGCCGGGGAGAGCAGCAAGACCCTCGACGTGACGGTGGCGGGCGACGCGCTGGCCGAGGCGAACGAGACGGTGGTTGTGGCGTTGAGCAGCCCGGACAACGCGGCGCTCTCGACGACGGCAGGCACGGCTACGGGCACGATCACCGACGACGACGCGCCGACGGCGACGCTGACGGTAATGCCGGCGTCGATCTCCGAGACCGGCGGCACGGCGACGGTGACGGCGACGCTGGACGGGAGGTCGAGCGCGGCGGCGACGATCGCGATCGCGGTCGCCCCGAAATCCTCGACCGGGGCGACGCAGGACGACTACGCGCTGAGCGCGGCGAACACGCTGACCATCGCGGCCGGGACGACGACGAGTTCGGGGGTGGTGACGATCGCGGCGGTCGCCAACACGACCGACGCGCCGGACAAGCGGGTGACGGTTTCGGGAACCGCGGCGGGCGGCCACGGGGCGACGGTCGCCGCCGCCGTGGAGCTGGAGATCACCGACGACGACGACCCGCCGGCGGTGGCGCTGGTCCTGTCGGAGCCGGATGCGGCGTCGCCGGACGCGATTTCGGAGAACGGCGGGGTGAGCACGGTGACGGCGGGTCTGTCGCACCCGTCGAGCGCGGAGGTGACGGTGACGGTCTCGGCGGCGGCGGTGGCGTCGTCGGGGGCGGTGGCGGGTGACTTCAGCCTGAGCGCGGCGACGACGCTGACGATTGCGGCGGGTTCGACGACGAGTTCGGGCCTGGTGACGGTGACGGCGGTGAACAACGAGACGGACGCGCCGGACAAGCGGGTCACGGTTTCGGGAACCGCGGCCGGCGGCGGCGTGGCGGACCCGTCCGACGCGACGCTGACGATCTCGGACGACGACGCGACGGCGGTGGCGACGCTGGTGCTCAAGCTGCCGTCGATTTCGGAGGCCGGCGGGGTGGCGACGGTGACGGCGAAGCTCGACCGGCCCTCGACCGAGGCGGCGACGCTCACGGTGTCGGCGGCGGCGGGCGCAGGCGCGGTCGCCGACGACTTCACGCAGTCGGGAACGACGCTGATCATAGCGGCGGGGGCGACGATCAGCGCGGGGACGGTGACGATCGCCGCCGAGGACAACGCGCTGGACGAGTCGGACAAGCGCGTGACGGTGTCGGCGACGGCCGTCGGCGGGCGCGGGATGGCGGACCCGTCCGACAAGACGCTCACCATCCGGGACAACGACGCCGCGGAGCCGATGCCGGCGCTGGTGCTGTCGTCGTCGTCGATTCCGGAGTCCGGCGGGACGGTGATGGTGACGGCGACGCTGAACCGGGCGGTGGTGGGCGTGGCGACGACGGTCACGGTCTCGGTTTCGCCGGTGTCCTCGACCGGCGCGACGGCGAACGACTTCACGCAGTCGGGGACGACGCTGATCATCGCCGCGGGGGCAACGACGAGCGCCGGAACGGTGACGATCGTGGTGGCCGAGGCGGCGGAGGACGACGTGGACGCGCCGAACAAGGAATTGGAGGTGTCGGGAACGGCGACCGGCCCGCAAGGGGTGGTCGATCCGTCCGTCGTCAAGCTGACGATCACCGACGACGATGCGGCGCCGGGGGTGACGCTCGCGGCGTCGCCGTCCTCGGTGACGGAGAACGGGGGCGTGGCGACGGTGACGGCGACACTCTCGCACCCGTCTTCGGAGCCGACGACGGTGACGGTGACGGCGGGGCCGGGGGCGGCCTACGCGGTGGGGTCGGACGCGACCATCGTGATCGCGGCGGGAGCGACGACGAGTGCGACGGACACGGCGACGGTGTCCGGGGTGGACAACGACGTGGACGCCGCGGACGCCGCGGTGACGGTGACGGCGACGGTGGCGAACGGCCGTGCGACGGCGGACAGGACGACGATGACGGTGACGGGGGCGGCGCTGACCTTGACCGACGACGACACGGCGGGGATTGCGGTCTCGCCGGCGACCTCGCCGACGAACCGGCTGCGGACCACGGAGTCGGGAGACACGGCGACCTTCACGGTGAAGCTGGCGACGGAGCCGACGGGGGACGTGGAGCTCGCCGTGGCGAGTTCGGACACGGACGAGGGCACGGCGGTGCCGTCGACGCTGACCTTCACGGCGCAGAACTGGAGCACGGCGCAGACGGTGACCCTGACCGGGGTGAACGATTCCCCGCCTGCGTCCGACGGCCCCCAGGGCTACACGGTGACGCTGGCCGTCGACCGGACGAACACGGCGGATTCCAGCTACGACGCGCTTTCCGCGGTGACGGTGTATGCGGTCAACGCGGACGACGAGCGCGGGTTGGCGGTGAGCGCGGTGACCGGTCAGGCGACGGAGGCGGGGGGTCAGGCGGCGTTCACGGTGGCGTTGCAGACGCAGCCCTCGGCGGCGGTGACGGTGGCGGTGTCGAGCCGGGATGAGAGCGAGGGCACGGCGTCGCCGCCGTCGCTGACCTTCACGACGGAGAACTGGAACACGGCGCAGACGGTGACGGTGACGGGAGTCCAGGACACGATCGACGACGGCGACGTGGGCTGGAAGGTGCGCCTCGACCCGGCCAGCGGCGATGCCGACTACGACGGCCTGGCGAACGTGGACGTGGACGTGACGACGACCGACGACGACGGCGCGCCGACGGTGACGATGGCGCTGACCCCGGCGTCGGTGGCGGAGAACGGCGGGCTGGCGACGGTGACGGCGCGGCTGTCGCACGCCTCCGGCACGGCGACGACGCTGTCTGTGGCGGCGGTCTCCGGGGCCTTCACGGTGGGTTCGGGGGCGGCGGGGGTGGTGGTGATCCCGGCGGAGGCGACGACGGGCACGGACACGGCGCTGGTGACGGCGGTGGACAACGACACGGACGCGCCGGACCGGACGGCGACGGTGACGGCGACGGTGACCAACGCCCGGGCGGCGGCGGACTCGACGACGATGACGGTGACGGGGGCGGCGCTGACGATCGAGGACGACGAGGCGGCGCCGGGGGTGACGCTGGCGCTGAGCCGGGCGTCGATCCGGGAGGTACCGGGCTGGACGTCGACGGTGAGAGCGACGCTCTCGCACCCGTCGAGCCAGCCGTCGACGGTGACGGTGACGGCGGTCTCCGGTTACTACACGGTGGGAACGGACGCCACCATCGTCATCGCCGCGGGGTCCACCACGGCGGCCTCGGACACGGCGACGGTGGCGGCGGTGGACGACGACGTCCACCAGGGGAGCGCGGGGCGCAGCGTGACGGTGACGGCGACGCTGGCGAACGGCCACGGCGCGGGGGCGGTGACGGGGGCGGCGCTGACGCTGGAAGACGACGAGACGCTGCCGACGGTGGCGCTGGTCCTGGATCCGGCGTCGGTCTCGGAGAACCAGGGCCTGTCTACGGTCACGGCGACGCTTTCGGGCAAGTCGAGCGCGGCGGTGACGGTGACGGTGTCGACGGCGTCGTCGGGTGACTACACGCAGGCGGGGACGACGCTCACGATCGCGGCGGGGGCGACGACCAGCACCGGGCTGGTGACGCTGCGCGGGACCGACAACGCGGTGGACGCGGCGGACAGGCCGGTGACGGTCTCGGGAACGGCGGCGGGCGGCAACGGGGTCGCGGACCCGCCGGACGCGACGCTGACGCTGACCGACGACGAGGCGACGGCGACGGCGACGCTGGTCCTGACCCCGCCTTCGATCCTGGAGAACGGAGAGGTGTCGACGGTGACGGCGACGCTCTCGCACCCGACGATCGCGGCGACGACGCTGACGGTCGCGGCGACGGCGGGGCCGGGCACGATGGGGAACGACTTCACGCTGAGCACGGCGACGACGCTGACCATCGCGGCGGGAGCGACGACGAGCGCGGGCACGGTGACGGTGACGGCGCACGACAACGCGGTGGCCTCCGGGATGAAGACGGTGACGATGTCGGCGACGGCGGCGGGCGGGCGCGGCGTGGCGGCTCCGTCGAGCGTGACGCTGACGATCCGCGACGACGAATTCGGGCTGGGCGCGAGCACGGTGACGGGTCAGGCGACGGAAGCGGGCGGACAATCGACGTTCACGGTGGTGCTTCAGACGCAGCCGACGGCGGCGGTGACGGTGGCGGTGTCGAGCCGGGATCCGGGCGAGGGGCGGGCGGAGCCTTCGTCGCTGACCTTCACGACGCAGAACTGGAGCACGGCGCAGACGGTGACGGTGACCGGGGTCCAGGACACGATCGACGACGGGACGGTGACCTGGAATGTGCGTCTCGACCCGGCGAGCGGAGATGCGGACTACAACACCGTCGCGGACGTGGACGTCTCCGTGACCACCACCGACGACGACGGCCCGCCGACGGTGGTGCTGTCGCTGAATCCGTCGAGCATCGCGGAGAGCGGGACGGGCAGCACGGCGACGGTGACGGCGCGGCTCTCGCACCCCTCCGGCGAGGCGACGACGATCACGGTGAACGCGTGGACGGCGTGGACGGCGGGCTCGGACGCGGTGATCGTCATCCCGGCGGAGGCGACGGCGGCGGCCCTGGACACGGCGACGGTGGTGGCGGCGGACAACGAGACGGACGAGCAGGACCGGATGGGGACGGTGACGGCGGCGGTCGCCAACGCCCGGGCGACGGCGGACGGGACGACGATGGCGGTGACGGGGGCGGCGCTGACGGTGCGCGACGACGACCCGGCGCCGGGGGTGACGCTGGCGGTGAACCCGACGTCGGTCTCGGAGAACGGCGGGGTGGCGACGGTAAGCGCGACGCTTTCGCGCCCGTCGAGCCAGCCGTCGACGGTGATGGTGACGACGGTCGCCGGGGCCTACACGGCGGGTACGGACGCGACCATCGTCATCGCCGCGGGGGAGACGACGGCGGCTTCGGACACGGCGACGGTGACGGCGGTCGATGACGACGTTCACCAGGGTTCCGCGGGGCGGAGCGTGATGGTGACCGGGACGCTGACCAACGGCCACGGCGCGGACACGGTGACGGGGGCGGCGTTGACGCTGACGGACGACGAAGTCTTGCCGACGGTTGCGCTGGTTCTGGATCCGGCGTCGATTTCTGAGACGGGCGGTGTTTCGACGGTGACGGCGGGGTTGTCGGGTCCGTCGAGCGCGGCGGTGACGGTGACGGTGGCCGCGGCCGCGGGGACCGGGGCGGTCGTGGGCGACTTCACGCTGAGCACGGCGACGACTCTGACCATCGCGGCGGGGACGACGGAGAGCGCGGGTCTGGTGACGGTGACGGCGAACGGCAACGTCGTGGATTCGCCGAACAAGTCGGTGACGGTTTCGGGCGCGGCGGCGGGCGGCAACGGCGTCGCGGCCCCGCCGGACGTGACGCTGACGCTGGAGGACGACGATGCGACGGCGACGGCGGCGCTGGTCCTGACCCCGTCCTCGATCCTGGAGAACGGGGAGGTGTCGACGGTGACGGCGACGCTCTCGCACCCGACGACCGAGGCGACGACGCTGACGGTCGCGGCGGCGGCGGGGGCGAACGCGGTGGCGTCGGACTTCACGCTGAGCACGGCGACGACGCTGACGATCGCGGCGGGGGCGACGACGAGCGCGGGTCTGGTGACGGTGACGGCGAACGACAACACTCTGGCTTCCGGGATGAAGTCGGTGACGGTGTCGGCGACGGCTTCGGGCGGTCGCGGCGTGGCGGCCCCGTCGAACGCGACGTTGACGATCCGGGACGACGAATACGGGCTGGACGTGAGCGCGGTGACGGGTCGGGCGACGGAGGCGGGGGGGACTGCGACGTTCACGGTGTTGTTGCAGACGCAGCCTTCGGCGGCGGTGACGGTGTCGGTATCGAGCCAGGATGCGGGCGAGGGCACGGCGTCGCCGCCGTCGCTGACCTTCACGACGCAGAACTGGAGCACGGCGCAGACGGTGACGGCGACGGGGGTCCAGGACACGATCGACGACGGCGACGTGGACTGGAAGGTGCGTCTCGACCCGTCGAGCGGAGATGCCGACTACGACGGCTTGGCGAACGTGGACGTGGACGTGACGACGACGGACGACGACGGCGCGCCGGGTGTGACGCTGTCGCTGAACCCGGCGAGCATCGCGGAGAGCGGGACGGGCAACGTGTCGACGGTGACGGCGCGGCTCTCGCACGCCTCCGGCGCGGCGACGACGGTGACGGTGACGGGGGTTTCGGGTCTTTACGCGGTGGGGACGGATGCGACCATCGTGATTGCGGCCGGGGCGACGACGGCGGCCTCGGACACGGCGACCGTCGTGGCGGTGGACAACACGAGGGACGAGCCGGACCGGACGGGCACGGTGACCGCGACCATCGCCAACGCCCGGGCGGCGGCGGATTCGACGACGATATCGGTGACGGGGGCGGTGCTGACGCTGACGGACGACGACGCGGCGCCGGGGGTGACCTTGGCGCTGGTCCCGTCGTCGGTTTCGGAGAACGGCGGGATTGCGACGGTGACGGCGACGCTCTCGCACCCGTCGAGCCAGCCTTCGACGGTGACGGTGGCGGCGGTTTCGGGGGCGTACACGGTGGGCACGGACGCGACCATCACGATCGCGGCGGGCGCCACCACGGTGGCGGCAGACACGGTGTTGGTGACGGCGGTGGACGACAGCATCCACCAGGGGAGCGCGGGGCGGAGCGTGACGGTGACGGCGGCGCTGGCCAACGGCCAGGGCGCGGGGGCGGTGACGGAGGCGGCGCTGACGCTGGAGGACGACGAGACGCTGCCGACGGTTGCGCTGGCGCTCTCGGCCTCGTCGATTTCGGAGACGGGCGGCATCTCGACGGTGACGGCGACGCTTTCGGGTGCGTCGAGCGAAGCGGTGACGGTGACGGTGGCGGCCGCCGCAGGGGCCGGGGCGGTCGTGGGCGACTTCACCTTGAGCACGGCGACGACGCTGACCATCGCGGCGGGTTCGACGGAGAGCGCGGGCTTGGTGACGGTGACGGCGAACGGCAACGCGGTGGATTCGCCGAACAAGTCGGTGACGGTTTCGGGAACCGCGGCGGGCGGCAACAACGTGGCGAACCCGCCGAACGTGACGCTGACGCTGACCGACGACGAAGTCTTGCCGACGGTTGCGTTGGTGCTCTCGGCCTCGTCGATTACGGAGACGGGCGGCATCTCGACGGTGACGGCGACGCTTTCGGGTGCGTCGAGCGAAGCGGTGACGGTGACGGTGGCGGCCGCCGCAGGGGCCGGGGCGGTTGCGGCGGACTTCGCCCTGAGCACGGCGACGACGCTGACCATCGCGGCGGGTTCGACGGAGAGCGCGGGCTTGGTGACGGTGACGGCGAACGGCAACGCGGTGGATTCGCCGAACAAGTCGGTGACGGTCTCGGGAACGGCGGCGGGGGGCAACGGGGTCGCCAATCCGTCGAACGTGACGTTGACGCTGACGGACGACGACGCACTGCCGACGGTGGCGCTGGCGCTCTCTTCCACTTCGATTTCGGAGACGGGCGGGGTATCGACGGTGACGGCGACGCTCTCCGGCGAGTCCAGCGCTGCGGTGACGGTGACGGTGGCTGCGGCCGCCGGGACCGGCGCGATCGCGGCGGACTTCACGCAGTCCGGGACGACGCTGACCATCGCGGCCAACGCGACCACCAGCACGGGCTTGGTGACGGTGACGGCGAACGGCAACGACGTGGATTCGCCGAACAAGTCGGTGACGGTTTCGGGAACCGCGGCGGGCGGCAACGGGGTCACGGCCCCGCCGAACGTGACGCTGACGCTGATGGACGACGATGCCTTGCCGACGGTGGCGCTGGCGCTCTCGGACTCGTCGATTTCGGAGACGGGCGGGGTATCGACGGTGACGGCGCGGTTGTCGGGCAAGTCGAGCGCTGCGGTGACGGTGACGGTGGCTGCGGCCGCAGGGACCGGCGCGGTGGCGGCGGACTTCACGCAGTCCGGGACGACGCTGACCATCGCGGCCGGGGCAACCACGAGCGCCGGGACGGTGACGGTGACGGCGAACGGCAACGCGGTGGATTCGCCGAACAAGTCGGTGACGGTCTCGGGAACGGCGGCGGGGGGCAACGGGGTCGCCAATCCGTCGAACGTGACGCTGACGCTGACGGACGACGAGACGCTGCCGACGGTTTCGCTGGCGCTCACGCCGTCGTCGATTGCGGAAACGAACGGGGTGGCGACGGTGACGGCGCGGTTGTCGGGGGCGTCGAGCGCTGCTGTGACGGTGACGGTGGCGGCGGCCGCAGGGACCGGGGCGGCCGCCGCGGACTTCACCCTGTCGAGCGCGGCGACTCTGACGATCACGGCCGGGTCGACGGAAAGCGCGGGCCTGGTGACGGTGACGGCGAACGGCAACGACGTGGATTCGCCGAACAAGTCGGTGACGGTCTCGGGAACCGCGGCGGGGGGCAACGGCGTCGCCAATCCGCCGAACGCGACGCTGACGCTGGCGGACGACGACGCCTTGCCGACGCTGGCGCTGGTGCTCACGCCCGCGACCGTCGGCGAGAACGGCGGCGTCTCGACGGTGACGGCGACGCTCTCGGGCAAGTCGAGCGCGGCGGTGACGCTCACGGTGTCGGCTGCCCCGGTGGCGTCGACCGGCGCGGTGGCGGGGGACTTCGCCCTGTCGAGCACGACGAAGCTGACCATCGCGGCCGGGGCCACCGTCAGCGCGGGCGCGGTGACGGTGACGGCGCAGGACAACGCCGCCGACGAGCCGGACATCGAGGTGCGCGTGTCGGCGACGGCGGCGGGGGGCAACGGGGCGGCGAACCCGCCGGCCGTGACGCTGACCATTCGCGACGACGAGGGTCCGCCGACGGTGACGCTGGTGTTGACGCCTTCGACCATCGACGAGAGCGGGACGGGCAGCACGGCGGCGGTGACGGCGACCTTGAACCGGGCGTCGAGCGCGGCGACGACGCTCACGGTGTCGGTCGCGCCGGTGGCCTCGACTGGGGCGGCAGCGGGCGACTACACGCTGTCGAGCGCGAACACGTTGACCATCGCGGCGCGCGCGACGACCAGCAGCGGCACGGTGACGGTGGCGGCGGTGGACAACGACACGGACGCGCCGAACCGGCAGGCGACGGTTTCGGGGGCAGCGGTCAACGACCAGGGCGTGCAGCAGCCGATCGTCCGGACGCTGACCATTACCGACGACGATGCCGCGCCGGACGCGACCTTGGCGCTGTCGTCTTCATCGGTCTCGGAGAACGGCGGCACGACGACGGTGACGGCGACCTTGAACCGGCGTTCGGCGCAGGCGACGACGGTGACGGTGCAGGGGGTGACGGGGGCGTTCACGGTGGGCTCGGGGGCGGCGTCTCGGATCGTGGTCGCGGCCGGGGCGACGTCGAGTCCAGACGGGGTGGCGCTCACGGCGGTGGACAACGACGTGGACGCGGCGGACCGGCAGGTGACGGTGACGGCGGTGCTGACCAACGGGCACGGTGCGGGCACGGTGTCCGGGGGCGGGGTTTCGCTGACCTTGACCGACGACGACACGGCGGGGCTCGCGGTGTCTCCGGCGACGTCGACCGGCTCGCGGCTGGAGACGACGGAGTCGGGGGGCACGGCCACGTTCACGGTGAAGCTGGCGACGAAGCCGACGGGGGACGTGGAGATCGGCGTGGCGAGTTTGGACACCGGCGAGGGCACGGTGGGGCCGTCGACGCTGACCTTCACGGCGAGCGACTGGAGCACGGCGCAGACGGTGACCCTGACCGGGGTGGACGATACCGCCGCCGACGGCAACCGGAACTACACGGTGACGCTGACGGTGGACCAGACGAACACGGCGGACGCCAACTACGACGCGCTCTCGGCGGTCACCGTGTATGCGAAGAACCGCGACAACGAGTTCGGGCTGAACGTGAGCGCGGTGAGCGGGCAAGCGACGGAGGCGGGCGGACAATCGACGTTCACGGTGGCGCTGCGGACGCAGCCGACGGCGGCGGTGACGGTGTCGGTCGCGAGCCAGGATACGAGCGAGGGCACGGCGTCGCCGCCGTCGCTGACCTTCGCAACGACAAGCTGGAACACAGCGCAGACGGTGACGGTGACGGGGGCGAACGACAGCATCGACGACGGGACGGTGACCTGGGCGGTGCGCCTCGACCCGGCGAGCGGGGATGCCGACTACAACACGTCGTCGGTCGAGGAGAACGTGTCCGTGACGACGACCGACGACGACGGCCCGCCGGGGGTGACTCTGACACTGAACCCCGCGAGCATCGCGGAGAGCGGGACGGGCAACGTGGCGACGGTGACGGCGCGGCTGTCGCACGCCTCCGGCGCGGCGACGACGGTGACGGTGACGGCGGTTTCGGGGTTCTACGCGGCGGGGACGGACGCGGCGATCGTGATCCCGGCGGAGGCGACGACGGCGGCCTCGGACAGGGCGACCATCGTGGCGGTGGACAACGCCACCGACGCGCCGGACCGGACGGAGACGGTGACGGCGGTGATCACCAACGCCCGGGCGACGATGGACGGGACGACGATGGCGGTGACGGGGGCTTCGCTGACGGTGCGCGACGACGACGCGGCGCCGGGGGCGGTGCTGGCCCTGTCGCCGGCGTCGGTTTCGGAGAACGGGGGGTTGTCGACGGTGACGGCGACCTTGTCGCGCCCGTCGAGCGAGCCTTCGACGGTGACGGTGGCGGCGGTCTCGGGTTCCTACACGGTGGGAATGGACGCGACCATCACCATCGCGGCGGGCGCCACCACGGTGGCGTCGGACACGGTGTTGGTGACGGCGGTGGACGACGACGTCCACCAGGGGAGCGCGGGGCGCAGCGCGACGGTGACGGCGACGCTGGCCAACGGCCAGGGCGCAGGCGCGGTGACGGGCGCGACGCTGACCCTGACCGACGACGAGACGCTGCCGGTGGCGAGTCTGGTTCTGGGGCCGGCGTCGATTTCGGAGGAAGGCGGGGTGTCGACGGTGACGGCGCGGCTGTCGGGTCCGTCGAGTCAGCCGACGACGGTGACGGTGGCGGCGGCGGCGGGGACGGGCGCGGTGTCGGGCGACTTCAGCCTGAGCACGGCCGCCACGCTGACCATCGCGGCGGGGGCGACGACGAGTTCGGGCACGGTGACGATCCGGGCCAACGGCAACGCCGTGGCTTCGGGGAGCAAGCAGGTGACGGTTTCGGGGACGTCGGCGGGCGGCAACGGCGTGACGAACCCGTCGAACGCGACCCTGACCATCACCGACGACGACACGCCGCAGACGACGCTGGCGCTGTCTTCCAACTCGATTTCGGAGAACGGCGGCATGGCGACGGTGACGGCGACGCTGGATCGGCAATCGACCGTCGCGGTGACGGTGACGGTGGCTGCGGCGGCGGTTTCGCCAGCGGTTGCGGGCGACTTCACCTTGAGCACGGCGACGACGCTGACCTTCGCGGCCAACGCGACGACGAGCACCGGCTTGGTGACGGTGACGGCGAACGACAACAGCACGGACGCGCCGAACAAGAGCGTGACCGTATCGGGCACGGCCTCCGACAGCCTCGGGCTGACGAACCACCCGTCGTCGGTGACCTTGACCATCACCGACGACGAGGCGGCGCCGGGGGTGACGCTGTCGCTGAACCCGGCATCGGTTTCGGAGAACGGCGGGGCTTCGGCGGTGAGCGCGACGCTCTCGCACCCGTCGAGCCAGCCCTCGACGGTGACGGTGACGGCGGTCTCCGGGGCCTACACGGTGGGTTCGGACGCGACGATCACGATTGCGGCGGGATCGACGACGGCGGCTTCGGACACGGCGGCGATCGCGGGCGTGAACGACGACGTCCACCAGGGAAGCGCGGGGCGCAGCGTGACGGTGACGGCGACGCTCACCAACGGCCAGGGCGCAGGCGCGGTGACGGGGGCGGCGCTGACCTTGACCGACGACGAGACGCTGCCTGTGGCGAGTTTGGCTCTGGGGCCGTCGTCGGTTTCGGAGAACGGCGGGGTGTCGACGGTGACGGCGGCGCTGTCCGGCCCGTCGAGCCAGGCGACGACGCTCACGGTCGCTGCGGCGCCGGTGGCTACGTCGGGCGCGGTGGCGGGGGACTTCACGCAGTCGGGGACGATGCTGACCATCGCGGCGGGGGCGACGACGAGCGCGGGCACGGTGACGGTGCGGGGCAACGACAACAACGTGGACGCGGCGAACAAGTCTGTGACGGTGACGGCGACGGCGACGGGGGGCAACGGGGTGGCGGCGCCTTCCGCCGCGACGCTGACCTTGACGGACGACGAGGCGACGGCGACGGCGACCTTGGTGCTGACGCCGCCGGCGATCCTTGAGAACGGGGAGGTTTCGACGGTGACGGCGCGCCTGTCGCATCCGACGACGGAGGCGACGACGCTGACGGTGTCGGCGGCGCCGGTGTCCCCGGCGGTTGCGGGCGACTTCACGCCGAGTGCGACCACCACGCTGACCATCGCGGCGGGCGGCACGACGAGCACGGGTCTGGTGACGGTGACGGCGGTGGACAACGCGGTGGCTTCGGGGCGCAAGCGGGTGACGGTGTCGGCGACGGCGGCGGGCGGGCGCATGGTGTCGGCGCCTTCGAGCGCGACGCTGATCATCCGCGACGACGAGTTCGGTCTGGACGAGAGCGCGGTGAGCGGCGGGCCGGTAACGGAGGGCGGCGGGCAGGCGACGTTCACGGTGGCGTTGCAGACGCAGCCCTCGGCGGCGGTGACGGTGTCGGTGACGCGCTGGGATGCGGCCGGTCTGGTGGAGGATGAGAGCGAGGGTCGGGTATCGCCTTCGAGGCTGGTGTTCACGGTGCAGAACTGGGAGACGGCGCAGACGGTGACGGTGACGGGGGCGGACGACGACGTTGACGACGGGGACGTGGACTGGAAGGTGCGCCTGGACCCGTCGAGCGGGGACGTCAACTACGACGGCCTCGACCCCGTGGACGTGGACGTGACCACCGTGGACGACGACGGCCCGCCGACGGTGACGCTGGAGCTGGAGCCCTCGTCGATTGCGGAGGATGGCGAGGTTTCGACGGTGACGGCTGTGCTGTCGCACCCGTCGGTTGAGTCGACGGCGGTGACGGTGACGGCGGCACCGGTATCCCCGGCGGTGGCGGCGGACTTCACACTGAGTTCGACCGACACGCTGACCATCGCGGCGGGTGCGACGACGAGCACCGGGACGGTGACGATCACGGCGGAGAACAACGACGTGGACGCGCCGGACAAGACGGTGACGATCTCGGGCGACGCGGAGAACAGCATGGGCGTGGGCGCGGTGGAGAGCGCGACGCTGACCATCACCGACGACGACGAGAAGGGATTGACGCTCGCGCCGTCGTCGCTCGCGGTGGCGGCGGACGACGCCACCGGGGCGGCCTACACGGTGACGCTGACGAGCGAGCCGGAAGGGACGGTGACGGTGGCGGTGGCGAGCGACGCGGCGGAGGTGACGGCCCGCCCCGCCCGCCTCACCTTCGCCCCGTCGGACTGGAACACGGCGCAGACGGTGGCCGTGACCGCGCGCGACGACGGGGACGACTATGCCGATGCGTCGTCCCTGGCGCACACGGCGTCGGGCGGCGGCTACGATGAGGTAACGAAGACGCTGGCCGTGGCGGTGGCGGGCGGCAGCAAGGTGATGGTGGGGGGCGCGGGCGAGACGACCTACCGCATCGGCGGCCGGACGGTGACGGTGGTGGTGGAGTCCGGCGTTCCGGCGGGGATCGAACTGGACTTGGAGGCCCTGCCCGCCTCGCCGTCGAACGAGCGTTTGACGCTGACCTTCGCGCCGGTGGAGGCGCCGGCGGCGAGCGATGCGTTCACCTACGGGTCGGAAGGGTCGCGGACGGTGGTGGACGTGCGTGTGACGGAGGGAAGTGTTCCGTCGCCGGGTCTGCGGCTGTGCCTGCCGGTGGAGGACGCGGTGCGCGATGCGGCGCGGGGTCGTCCCTTGCTGTTGCTGCACTACGACGGCAGCACCTGGGAGCCGGTTGCCGGGTCGGCGCCGACCGAGGACGGGACGATGGTGTGCGCGGACAGGGTGATGGCGTTCTCGCCGTTCGCGGTGGGGTATGCGGACACGGCGCCGCAGTTCCCGGACGACTTCACCCTGTCGGCGCTGGTGTTCACGGTGGACGAGGCCATTGAGCCGGTGACGCTGCGACAGGCGGAAGGCGGCGACGAGACGGAGCACAAGTTGCTGCCGGAGCCGCTAGTCCTGCCGCCGGGGCTGACGTTTGACAATGACACGCGCGTTCTGTCGGGGACGCCGACGGAGGAGTTCGCGGAGAAGGGCTACACCTGGACGGCGACCGACCTTGACGGGGAGAAGGCCGAGCTGTCGTTCACCATCGAGGTGATCCCGGCGCTGGGGCTGGCGCGGGCGCGTCTGAAGGCGATCAACGAGTCGATCCTGCCGGAGTTGTCGCGAGCGCAATGGGGAAGCGTGGTTGAGGCGGTGACGGGGCGCCTGGAGGCGCCGGGGACGGGCGGCGGCGTGGTGGCCTCCGTGACGGAGGCGCTGAAGGCGCAGGAGGGGACGCAGGACGGTCTGTCGTGGCGTGAGGCGCTGGCGGGTCGGACCTTCGCGCTCGGGCTGGACGATAGCGAAGGCGGGGGCGGGGCCGGCGGTTCAGGCGGCAGAGGTCACGGCGTGGTGGTGTGGGGTTCGGGGGAGCGGCGTGCGCTGGCGCTGGAGAAGGAGGCGCTGTCGTGGTCGGGCGAGGCGTACTCCATCCTCGTGGGGGCGGACGGCCGGGTGACACGGACGCTGCGGGCGGGCGTGGCGGCGTCGTGGTTCGAGAGCCGCATCGACTACACGGACAAGAGCGGCGTGGCGGCGATCGGGGGCACGCACGAGAGCCGGATGCGGGCGATCCACCCCTATCTGGGGTGGTCGGGTGATGACGGCTCGCGTCTGTGGGGCGTGCTGGGCTACGGCGTGGGCGAGATCGAGATCGAGGATGCGGAAGTGGTGCAGCGCTTCGGGGTTCAGCGGAGCGACAGCCGCCTGCTGGCGGTGGGCACAGGCGGTTCGGTGCGTGCGGTGTCGGAGGGGGCGCTGACGATTGACGTGAAGGGGGCGGTGGAAGGGACGCAGTATTCGGTGGAAGCCAACGGCGAGCGGGGCGCCATCGAGAAGGTGTCGGTGGAGACGCAGCGGCTGCGGTTGTCGGTGGAGGGGAGCCGGCGTTACGCGCTGGAAGGCGGCGGTTCGTTGGTGCCGGCGCTGGAGGTGGGCGTTCGTTGGGACGGCGGCGACGGGGAGACCGGCGCGGGCGTGGAGTTGGGCGGCGGGGTGTCGTGGCGTTCGGCGTCGGGCGCCGTGTCGGCGGAGGCACGGGGCCGTGGCTTGGTGGCGCATGAGAGCGGCTTGAACGAGTGGGGCGCCGGCGGCGCGGTGCGCCTGGATGCGGGCGGCGACGGTCGGGGGCTTTCGTTGAGCGTGCTGCCTTCGTGGGGTTCGGTGGAGAGCGGCCTCGCGCGGCTGTGGGAAGACGGCGTGACGGGCCGGGCGCCGGGCACCGGGGCGGCGGGTGCGCGTCTGGAGGCGGAGTTGGGGTACGGCTTCGGGGTGTTCGAAGGGGCCGGTGTGGCGACGCCCCATATCGGGTTCGGCTATGAGAACGGCGGCGACCGCCGCTACCGCCTGGGCACCCGCCTGGGTCTGAGCGACACCCTCGACCTCACCCTGGAGGCCGAACGCAAGGAAGCCGATACCCCCAACCACGGCGCCCGCATCGACCTCAACATGCGCTGGTAGCTCCGCACAGTTCGAAAGGCGAAAGAAGGACGAGAGGATGGGGGCGAGGGTCGCGGAGAGGCTGGCGGGGTTCGCGGCGGGGCTTTCCCTGGACGATGCGCCGGGGGCGGTGGTGGAGCGGGCGAAACTGCATGTGCTCGATGCGGTGGGGATCGGATTGGCGGCCGCGCGGTATGACTTCGGTCACAAGACGCTGACGGCGCTTCGCGGACTGGCGGGGGAGGGGGATCATCCCGTCATCGGGATGCCGGTGCGGCTGCCGCTGCGCGACGCGGCGCTGATGAACGGCTTCCTCATCCACGGCCTCGATTACGATGACACCCATGTCGGCGGGGTGATCCACGCCACGGCGAGTGCCGTGCCGACGGTGCTGGCGGCGGGCCGACGGCACGGCGCCTCGGGCCGCGAGGCGCTGGCGGCCTATCTCGCGGCGGTCGAGGCATCCGCGCGGCTCGCCGCGGCGGCGAAGGGCGGCTTCCACCGCCTGGGCTTCCACCCCACCGGAATCGTCGGCGCGTTCGGCGCGGCGCTGGCGGCCGGCCGGCTCGCCGGGCTCACGGAAGCGCAGATCGCGCACGCGCAGGGAATCGCGCTCAGCATGGCTTCCGGCAGCCTGCAATTCCTGGACGACGGCGCCTGGACCAAGCGGATGCACCCGGGCTGGGCGAGCCAGGCGGGAATCACCGCCGCGGCACTCGCGCAACAGGGCTTCGCGGGGCCGGCGGAACCCTACGAAGGGCGCTTCGGCCTCTACGCGCTCTACGGTGCTCCCGACACCGACGTCGACTGGCCGCGCTGCACCCGGGGCCTGGGCGCGGAGTGGGAGATGACGCGGGTCGGCATCAAGCCCTATCCGGCCTGCCACCTGATCCATGCCCTGGGCGATTCGGCCAAGGCGCTGGCGGAGGAGCACGGGCTCGTCCCGGACGAGATCGAGTCCATGGAGGCGCTGATCGGCGAGGGCTGCGTGAGCGTGGTGTGCGAGCCGGAAGCGGCGAAGCGCCGCCCGGCGAACGCTTACGAGGCGCAATTCAGCGCACATTACATGATCGCGAGCGTGCTGGCGCGCGGGCGCTTCACCCTGGCCGAGCTCGAGCCGGACGCCTACGGGGACCCGGCGGTGCTGGCGCTCTGCGACCGCATCGGCTACCGCGTCGATCCGGAGTCGGCCTATCCCACCTATTATTCGGGGGAAGTGGTGGTGAAGACGAAAGACGGGCGGACGCTCCGCCACCGGGAGCAGGTGAACCGGGGGGCGGACACGCGGCCCTTGGGGGCCGACGAGATCGTGGGCAAGTTCCGCGAGAACGCGGGCATGACGCTGGCGCCGGCGCGAATCGAGCGGGCGATCGAGGCGGTGATGGGGCTGGACGAAGGGAGCACGCCGGGAGAGGTGGCGGAGGCGGTGAGCCTCGCCTGAAAAAATGGAAGAAGGATGCGCACGATAAGCCGGCCTGCCTGTCCGTGAACGTCATCCCCGGGTGTAAAGGCTCCGCTCCCAGGGCGGTATCTCTCGCCGGGATCGTCGGGAAAATGCGGCCCTCCATCGCGGATTCTCGCGGATAAGCAGGTAAGCCGAAGGCGCGCACGTCGCGCGTAAGGGCCGCCAGGTGCGGAAGGGGTGGAAGTCGAGCCGCTCGGGCACGGTTTCCACCCCGCCCAGCGCGAAATCCACCTCGCGGTCGTGGAGCAGGCCGAGACCGTCCGCCAGCCCGCCCGTCCGCAGGGTCACCTTCACGCCCTCATGCACTGCCCGGAAGCGCTTGAGATAGTCGGGCAGCAGGAAGGTGGAGGCGGTGAGCCCCGCCAGCACGCGCACTTCGCCCATGGCCTCGCCGTTGACGTGTTCGGCGAAGGTCTCGGGCAGGCGCTCCACACCCTGCACCAGCGGCATGGCGAGGCGGTAGAGGCCGGCGCCTGCGGGTGTGAGGGTGATGCGCGGGCCACGGCGCTCGAAGAAGGGGGTCGCGAACTCGCGCTCCAGCGCCCGGATGTGCTGGGAGACGGCGGGCTGCGAGATGTCCAGCCGCTCGGCGGCCTTGGACATGCTCTCCAGCCGCGCGGCGTGGCAGAAGGCGCGCAGCTGCTTCAGCCGGTCGCCCGTGCGGCCCGTCCCCTCGCCTTCCGCCATGGCGCGCTCCCCGGTCACAATCGCGTGTTTATACAAAGCATAAGCCCACATGTCTTGTTATGAAGCCGCGCGTTCCCATAAATGTTTTCCGAAAGGAAATTATTGGAAACGCACGGCGCCGGGATGCCGCGGGAAGGGGGAGAGAAACGCCGCCGGAGAGGTGCAGGCGCGCTTCGCGCCTGCCTGAAGCGGCCTGCGCGCGCCGCGGCCGCCCTGCTGTTCGCCGCCGCCCTGCCGTTCGCCCCCCTCCCCGCAGCGGCGCAGACCGGCACGCCCTCGGTGACCGGGGTCTCCATCACGTCCGGAGGAGAAAGCACCTACTCCTACGCCGCTTACAGCAACATCGACGTGGCGGTCGCCTTCAGCCGGGCGGTGACGGTAACGGGCGCGCCGCGGCTGGCGCTGACCATCGGCACGCGCACGCGGCAGGCGGCCTTCCGGTCGGTTTCGGGGTCCACCGTCAACTTCCGCTACGTGGTCATGGAAGGCGACCGGGACACGGACGGCATTTCCATTGCCGCGGACGCGCTGACGCTGAACGGCGGCAGCATCAAGGCGGGGAGCGTGAACGCCGCCCTCGACCTGGGCAGCCACGCGCTCGACACGCAGAGAAACCACACGGTGTACGGCCGCGGGGCGACCTTCGAAGGCGAGCCCTCGCCCGCCTACGTCTTCACGCGCGGCGTGCGCAAAAGCGTCACCCTGCCGGAGACGTTGCCAAGTCCGTCCGCCGGCTACGCCCTGGCGGCGACGCCGGCGCTGCCCCGCGGCCTCACCTTCAAGGGCAGCACGCGCACGCTCTCCGGCGCGCCGGCGGCGGCGCTGGCGAAGACGACCTACACGCTCGAGGCCCGCACGCTGAGGCCGGACTGGGACGATGTGAACGCCCCGTGGATCGAGACCCTCGCGGACACGCTGCCGTTCACCCTCGAAGTGGTGAGCGCCCAGGTGAGCGGGGTCTCCATCGCCTCCAGCCCGGCCGGCGGCAGCAGCTACGCCACGGGCGAGAACATCGACGTGGACGTGACCTTCGACAACCCGGTGACGGTGACCGGCGCGCCACGGCTCGCGCTCGGCATCGGCGACAAGACCCGGCAGGCGGCCTACCGGAGCCACAGCGGTTCGACGATCCGCTTCCGCTACGCGGTGACGGCGGCGGATTTCGACGGCGACGGCCTCTCCATCGCCGCGGGCGCGTTGACGCTGAACGGCGGCGGCATCCAGGCATCGAACGCGAACGCGGTCCTTGATCTCGGCAGCCACGCCGTGAGCAACGACGCCGGCCATGCGGTGAACGACAGCGTGCCGTCGTTCGGAACGGTGGTGGACAGCAAGCTCTACGACACGGGCACCGCGATCACCCCCATCGTGCTGCCGGAAGTCACCGGCGGCGACGGCGCGGTGCGCTACACGCTTTCGCCGGTCACGCTGCCGCAGGGGCTGATCTGGACGGCCTCCACCCGCACCATCGCGGGCACGCCGACCACGGTCACGGCCTCCACCACCTACAGCTGGAAGGCGACGGACGCCGACGGCGACAGCGCGACCCTGACCTTCACGTTGCGGGTGTGGGCGCCCACGGGACCGGCAATCGAAGAGACCAGCGTGCGCCTGGAGACCGTGAACGGGCGCACCAAGTACAACTACTGGCCCGGCGAGGCGATCCGGTTCCTGGTCCAGTATCCCGAGAAGGTAGCGGTCAGCGGGACGCCGCAGGTCACGCTGGTCGTCGGCGACCGGAAGCGCAAAGCCGATTACAGCGCCGCCGAGACGGCCCGGTTGCGGTTGGCGACGAACGACGACGCCCACGACCTGCTGGTCTTCATCTACACGGTGCGGTCGGACGATTTCGACGGCGACGGCATCGCCGTTCCGGCGGACGCGCTGAGCCTGAACGGCGGAACCATCCGGGCGGTGGACGACGGCGCGGACGCCAAGCTCAGCCTGGGAACGCACGCGATCGTGAGCGGCGACGCGACCAGCGCCCAGATGCGGGTGCGGGACACGGCGCCTTCCTTCTCCCAGGCCGCTTCCGCCGCCAACCGGTCGCTGGCGAAGGACGTGGAGACGGCGACGACCCTGCCGCTCGCCGCGGGCGGCGACGGCACGCTGACCTACAGCATCTCCCCGGCGCTGCCCCGGGGCCTCTCGATGGCGAGCGCCAGCCCGAAGATCACCGGGACGCCCACGGTCGCGGGCGCGACCACGCACACCCTGACGGCGACGGACGCGGACGGCGACAGCACGACGCTTGGACCCTTCACCGTCACGGTGGTGGACGGCGCGCCGGTGGTGTCCGACGTCACCATCGTCTCGAAGCCTTACGCCAACGCCACCTACGGGCTGAAGGAGGTGATCGAGATCGGGGTCTCCTTCGACAAGCCCGTGCGCAGGAGCAACCTGGGGGGCCAGGCGAAGCTGGCGGTCGAGCTGGGCGGCACGACGCGCGACGCCCCCTATGGCGGCGTCCATGGCGCCGGCGGCCTGTGGTTCGAGCTCGAGGTCGGGGCGGCGGACCGCGATTCCGACGGCATCAGCATCGGCGCGGACGCGCTCTCCCTCGGCGCGGGGAGTCTCGTCGACGCGGCCACCGGCGTCGCCGCGGTCGCGGTGATCGGAGCCCATGCCATTTCCAACGCGGCGGCGCACAAGGTGGACGGCTCCGCGGCCACGCCGATGGGGGTGGAGTCGGTGGCGATCACGAGTTCGCCCAAGAGCGCCGCCGGCTACGGCACGGGCGAGAAGATCGAGGCGGAGGTGACCTTCTCCAAGCGGGTTTCCGTGACCGGCGCGCCGCAGCTCGCGCTCACCATCGGCGCGAACACGCGGCAGGCGACGTTCCAGCGCAAGGTCCGGGACACTCTCCATTTCGCCTACACCGTCGCCGAGAGGGACGGGGATTCGGACGGGATCAGCATCGGCGCCTCGGCGCTGACGCTGAACGGCGGGACCATCGGCGCCTATGGCGGCGGGACCGCCTCCCTCTCCCTCGGGACCCACGCCGTCGCCAACGATTCCGGTCACAAGGTCCACACGCCGCCGCGGATCACCGACGTATCGATCATCTCCAGCCCCGGCGAGAACGGCACCTACGACGCCGGCGAGACGATCACCGTGGAGTTTTCCTGGTCGGAGCAGGTGATCTTCATCGACAGGGGTGGGAACGGAATGGAGCCGCAGGTGGCGCTGACCATCGGCGCCAACACGCGGCGGGTGCAGCGGGACCAGGCGGCCGTCAGCGGGGGATACCTCTATCGCTACAGCTACACCGTGACGGCGAGCGATCGGGACCTCGACGGCATCAGCGTCGCCGCGAACGCGCTGACCCTGCCCGCCGGGGTCCGTTTGTACGGCCTCAGCGACTACGAGAATGCGGACCTCTCGCTGGGAACCCACGCCATCACGAACGATTCCGGCCACACGGTGCGGGACTCGAAGCCGAGCTTCGCGGCCTCGACGGCGCGGCCCTACCTGCTGAACGCGGCGGTGAGCGACCAACTGCCGGCGGCGACGGGCGGCGACGGGACGGTGGCCTACACGCTGACCGGGCCGGGCGCGGCCACGTCGCTCTCGCTCCCCGACGGCCTTGCCTGGAACGCCGCCACGCGCACGATTTCGGGCGCGCCCACCGCCGCGACAGCCGCGGCCTTCTACACGCTGACCGCCACCGACGGCGACCGCGACAGCGCGACCTACGTCTTCGCCCTCTCGGTGGTGACGGACCCGGTGGTGAGCGGCGTGCGCCTCACGTCCAGCCCGGCTTCCGGCGGCGCCTACCGGGCCGGCGAGACGATCACCGCGGAGGTGGCCTTCGACCAGACCCTGACGGTCACCGGAACGCCGCGCCTCGCCATCGCCGTGGGCGCCACCACGCGCCAGGCGTCGGGGAGCCACACGGCCGGCGAGAGCAGGATTTCGTTCAGCTACACCGTGGCGACCGACGACAAGGACACGGACGGCATCGCCATCGCCGCCGACGCGCTGACTCTCGACGGCGCCACCATCCGCAACGCCGGGGGGGAGGATGCGCGGCTCGGGCTCGGCACCCACGCCGTCACCGCGCAGACGGGCCACAAGGTCTCCGCCCCGCCGCGGGTGACCGGCGTGCGCCTGCTCACGACGAACATTCGGTGCTGCTGGGGCGTCCGGCCGGCCGGCTGGGAGGATCCCCGGCAGACCAACGAGAACCTGTACCCGCCGAGCCTCCTGGTGGCCGAGGTCACGTTCGACCAGCCGGTGGCCGTCAGCGGCGCGCCGACCTTCACGCTCACCGTCGGCGCCAACACCCGGCGCGCCGTCTGGAACGGGTTTCTCAGCAGGCTCGTCCACCCCACCGCGAATCCGCACGACACCGGCGACATCGACGTCATGGCCTTCCATTACGAGCTCCAGGCGTCGGATTTCGACGGCGACGGTGTCGGCGCCGGCGCGAACGCGCTGGCCCTGCCCGCGGGCGCGACGATCCGCGACGCCGAGGGCGAAAACGCGGCCCTCGGCCTCGGCAGCCACGCCATCGCCAACCAGGCGAGCCTCCGGGTGGCGGACACCGCGCCCACCTTCGGCGCGGCGGAGGCCCGGCGCTATCTCCTCGACCTGCGGGCCAGCGACCGGCTGCCGGCGGCGACGGGCGACGGCGCGATGACCTACGCGCTCACCGGGCCGGGCACGGCCACGACGCTCTCCCTGCCCCGGGGCCTCTCGTGGAACGCCGCCACGCGCACCATCTCGGGCACGCCGATCAGCGCCGCGGCCGCGGCCTCCTACACGCTCACCGCCACCGACGCCGACGGCGATACGGGGACGCTGACCTTCGACCTTTCGGTAGTGACGGATCCGGTGGTGAGCGGCGTGCGCCTCACGTCCCGCCCGGCTTCCGGCGACGCCTACAAGGCCGGCGAGACGATCACCGCGGAGATGACCTTCGACCAGGCGGTGACGGTGACCGGCGCGCCGCAACTGGCGTTCACCATCGGCAGCACGACCCGGCAGGCGACGGGAAGCCCCGTTTCCGGCCAGCGCGCGCTTTCGTTCCGCTACACGGTGGCGACGAGCGACCGCGATACGGACGGCATCTCCATCACCGGCAGCGCGCTGACGCTCGCCGGCGGGACCATCCGCAACGCCAAGGGCGAGAACGCGCGCTTGGGGCTGGGCGGCCATGCCGTCGCCGGTGCCGCCGGCCACAAGGTCTCGACGCCGCCCCGCGTCACGCAGGTGGAACTCTACACGACCGAGATGAAGTGCTGCTGGAGCATGCATGATGCCGGCTGGGCAGACCCGCGGCAGACGGCGCACAACCGCTTCGCCCCCGCCGTGGTGTTGGCGGCGGTGGCGTTCGACCAGGCGCTCGTGCGCGGCGGCACCGGCCGGCCGAGCCTCGCGCTCACCATCGGCGGCACGACGCGGCAGGCGACCTTCGACAGCTATCTGACCGGCCAGCTCGGCCGGACCCTCGGCAAGAGCAACGGCCAAGTGCTCGCATTCTTCTACACCCTGCAGCCCTCGGATTTCGACGGGGACGGCATCGGCGTGGCGGCCGGCGCGCTGACCCTGCCCGCGGGCACGACCCTCCGCGACGCGCAGGGCGAGGCGGCCGTGCTCGGCCTCGGGACCCACGCCATCGCCAACGACCCGAATTATCGGGTGGCGGACACCGCGCCCTCCTTCGGGACGGCGACGGTCCAGCCGCAGCACTGGGTGGCCGGAACCGCGTCGTCGCTCACCCTGCCGGCGGCGACCGGGGACGGCGCCGTCTCCCACGCGCTCACCCCGGCGCAACGGACGTCCTGGTTGTCGTTCGATTCCACGACCCGCGTGCTGTCCGGCACGCCCCCCGCGGCCGTGGCGCGCACCGGCTACCGCTGGACGGCGACCGACGTCGACGGCGATTCGACGGCGCTGGCCTTCACCCTCACCGTGGCCGCGGCCAACGCGCCGAAGGTCTCTGATGTCGAGCTCCTCTCCAGCCCCGCGGCGCATTCCATGTACGCACCGGGCAGCGCCATCGAAGTAGGGGTCAAGTTCGACAAGGCGGTGACCGTGACGGGCACGCCGACGTTGGCGCTGGACATCGGCGGCGCGACGCGGCAGGCGCGCTACACCACGGTGCGGAACGGCCATCTGGTGTTCTCCTACACCGTGCAGCAGGCGGACTACGACACCGACGGCGTGAGCATCGGCACGGGCGCGCTGGCGCCGCCCGCCGGCGGCGGCATTTTCGACGCGGCCGCCGCCACGGTCCGGGCGGCGCTGGGCTTCGGCTCCCACGCCATCGCCGACGCCGGCGGCCACAAGGTGGGCAGTCCGCCGCGGGTCACCGGGGTGAGCATCCATTCCACGCCGCCGCAGGCGGGCACGTACACGAAGGGCACGACGGTCACGGTCCAGGTCGATTTCGACCAGACGGTGACGGTGACGGGCACGCCGCAACTGGCGTTGACGATCGGCAGCGCGACCCGGCAGGCGAGCGCCGTGGCGGAGAGCGGCACGGGCCGCTCCCGGGTCCGCTTCTCCTACACGGTGGCGGGGGCGGATGCGGACCGCGACGGCCTCGGCGTCGCCGCCGCCGCGCTGACCCTGAACGGCGGGACGATCCGCGACCTCGACGGCCAGGATGCCGTGCCCGGTCTGGGGAGCCACGCGCGGGCCGCCTTCGCCAACGCCAAGGTGGACGGGAGCAGGACCGGCCTCTGGCCGGACTTCGGCCAGGCGGCCAGCCCCACGCTCACCCTGACCGCGGGAACGACGGCGACCCACGCGCTGCCCACCGTAGCCGGCGGCGATACGCCGCTGCGCTACGCCGTTTCGCCCGGGCTGCCCGCCGGGCTGAGCGTGAGCGCCTCCACCGCGGTCCTCTCCGGCGCGCCCAGGACCGAGAGCCCGCAAAACGATTACACGCTGACGGCGACCGACGCCAACGGCGACGCCGCGACGCTGGCCTTCACCCTCAAGGTGACGGGCAACCGTCCGCTGGTAAGCGGCGTGTCGATCGCCTCCACGCCGCTTGCGGGGGACACCTACGGCGCCAGCGAGGAAATCCTGGTGGACGTGGCCTTCGAGCGCACGGGCACGGGTGCGATGACGGTGCGCGGCGCGCCGCGGCTGGCGCTCGCCGTCGGCACCGCGACGCGGCAGGCGTCGTTCCTCTCCGTCTCCGGCGGGACGCTGCGCTTCCGCTACACGGTGCAGGCGGAGGACCGGGACGCCGACGGCATTGCTGTCGCCGCGGACGCGCTGGCACTCAACGGCGGGCTGATCCGCGACGCCGCGGGCAACAACGCGATCCTGGGCTTCGGCCGCCACGCCCTTGCCGCGGCGCCGGCGCACAAGGTGGACGGCGGCACCGGCCGCGCCCCCACGGTGGCCGGGGTCCGGGTGATCTCGGCGCCGGCGGGCGGCAGCACCTACACGCTGGGCGAGACCATCGAGGTGGAGGTGCGCTTCGATCAGGCGGTCGGCGTCTCGGGGACGCCCAATCTGGCGTTGACCCTGGGCTCGGCCACCGCGCAGGCGGCCTGGAACCGCACCGGGGCGAGCCCGACCACGCAGATCTTCCGCCATATGGTGCAGGCGGCGGACCGGGACGCCGACGGCCTCTCCATCGGGGCGGGCGCGCTGGCGCTGGGCGGCGGCACCATCCGCAACGTCCGCGGCGGGGACGCGGCGCTCGGCCTCGGCAGCCACGCGCTGGGCAACCAGCGAGCGCACAAGGTGGACGGATCGAAGAACCCGGCGCCGGTGGTGACCGGCGTCTCCCTCCGCTCCTTCCAGAGTGACGGCTGGTACGACCACGGCGAGGTGGTCGAGGCGCGGGTGACGTTCAACAAGGCGGTGGCGGTGACCGGCAGCCCGCAACTGGCGATCGCCATCGGCGCGACCACGCGGCAGGCGTCCTTTCACGCCGCGAGCGGCGCCAGTGTGGACTTCCGCTACACGGTGCAGGACGGCGACCACGACACCGACGGCCTCTCCATCGGGGCGGGCGCGCTGGCGCTGGGCGGCGGGACGATCCGCAACAACGGGGTGGACGCGGCGCTCGGCCTCGGCTCCCACGCGCTGGGGAACCAGGCGGCGCACAAGGTGGACGGCCGCATGGCCAAGGTGACGGGCGTCACCATCGAAACCACTCCGGCGAGCAGCGCCGGCTACGGCGCGGGCGAAGTGATCCGGGTACGGGTCGATTTCGATGTGGCGCTCGGCAACTATTTCAACTCCAGGCTGGCGCTGACCATCGGCGGCAACACGCGCCAAGCCGGCTTCGCCTACGCCCGAAGGGGCTTCGGCATGTCGCTGGAGGACAGGAACCGGCTGTACTACGTCTACACGGTCCAGACGACGGACCGGGATGCGGACGGCCTCTCCATCGCGGCGAACGCGCTGAGCGGAACCATCCGGCGGCGGGACGGCAACCCGGCGCGGACGGACCTCGGCAGCCACGCGCTGGGCGCCCAGGCGGCGCACAAGGTGACCGGCGCGGCGGTGACGCCCCGCGTGACCAATATCGTCATCACCCGTCCGCAGAGCGGCGACACCTTCGGGGTCGCGGAAACGATCAACGTGACGCTCTGGTTCAACCCGCCGGTCGCCGCGAGTCGGGGGGCGCATCTGGCGCTGACCGTCGGCAACGCCACGCACCGGCTGAACGCCATCGGCACGGGCTCCCATGTCTACAAATCTGACTACAGATTCAAATATGTGGTGCAGGCGTCCGACCGGGACGCGGACGGTATCAGCATCGACCGGTTGACGCTGCCCCGGGACGGAACCCTGCGCAGCACGGTGGGGGTGGACGCGGCGCTCGGCCTCCCCGCGGCGACGAAAACGTACAAGGTGGACGGCAGCCTCAACCCGCCGGTGACGGGGAGTCCGATACTCGTCGGCAGGGCGCGCCACAACACCTTCCGCACGGGCGAGTCCTTCGCCGCCGTGGTCATCTGGTCCAAGCCGGTGACGATCACGGGCACGCCGACCCTGGCGATCCAGGTGGGCAGCGTCACGCGCCGCCTGCGGTATCAGGGCACGAACTCCGACAGGAGGAAGGCGTACTTCCGGTACACGGTGCGGCACGACGACCGCGACCCGGACGGCGTGAGCATCGCGGCCGACGCGCTGCGCCTGGAGGGCGCCAGCATCACGGGGCCGGGCGGCAAGGCGGCGCAGCTCCGCCTCACCAACTCCATCGTGAACAACGCTTCCTTCAAGATCGGCGGCGCCGCGCAGCCGACGCCGACCTTCGGCGCGGCGGTGGTGCCGGCCCGGGACTGGACGGTGGGCGTGCCGGTGAATTTCACGCTGCCGCCGGCGACCGACGGGGACGGCACGCTGCGCTACACGCTGCTCGGGCCGTCCGGCATGCCGGGCCAGTACCGGCCCGCCTATCTCTGGCTGCCGCCCGGGCTGCGCTACACCGCCCCGGCCAACCACACGCTGAGCGGCGGCACGATCAGCGGCACGATCAGCGGCCACACGCCCTCGGACAACGACATGAACGGGCACACCTGGCGGCTGACGGCCACGGACGCCGACGCCGACACGGCGACCCTGGACTTCCTCGCCCGGATCGTTCCCGACCGGACGCCGAGCTTCGGCGACGAGACCATCGGCGACCAGGCGTGGATCGAGAACGCGGCGCTCGCCGCCTTCGACCTGCCCGAGGCGACGGGCGGCAACGGCGACCTCACCTACACGCTGGCGCCGGCGCTGCCGGGCGGGGTGTCGCGTGCCGGGCGGCGGGTGAGCGGCACGCCGGGCGCGGCCATGGCGCGGACGCAATACACCTGGACGGCGACGGACGCGGACGGCGACCAGGCCTCGCTGACCTTCCACGCCACGGTGGCCGAGGACCGCGCGCCCAGCTTCGGCGAGGCCACGATCTCCGACATGTCCTGGCTCCAGGGCTCGCCCATCACCGAGGTCACCCTGCCCGAGGCGACCGGCGGCAACGCTCCGCTGACCTACGGGATCGCGCGCCCGGGGACGACACGGGTCGGGACGCAGGGGCTGCCCGAGGGGGTCGAGCTCGACGGGCGCGTGCTGAAGGGCACGCCGACCAAGGTCCAGGAGTCGTCCGACGTCGACTACGCCTGGTTGGTGGTGGACGCCGACGGCGACACGGCGGAGCTCACCTTCGACATCGAGGTGTACGCCGACCTGTTGCCGAGCTTCGGCGATGCGACGCTCGCCGACCGGACGTGGACGCAGCGCCAGGCGATCACCGCCTTCACCCTGCCGGCGGCCACCGGCGGCGACGGCGACCTGACCTATACGCTGACGCCCGACCTGCCGGCCGGCGTGGTCCGCAACGCGACGACGCGCGAGGTTTCCGGGACGCCGAGCGCGGCGCTGGCCGCGACGACCTACACCTGGGCGGCGACGGACGCGGACGGCGACACGGCGGAGCTGACCTTCACCGCGGCCGTGGACGGCGTCCCCACCTTCGGCGACAAGACCGTCGCCGACGTGACGTGGACGAAGGGCAAGGCGATCGATGCCTTCACCCTGCCGGAGGCGGCGGGCGGCGACGGCCGGCTGACCTATACGCTGACGCCCGAGCCGCCCGCGGGCGTGGTCCGCGACACGACGACGCGCGAGGTCTCGGGCACGCCCACCGGGAGCCTGGCGCGGTCCAGATTCCAGTGGGCGGTGGAGGACGAGGACGGGGACGGGGAGACCCTCGAATTCCACGTCACCGTCGTCAAGCCGCCCGTGGTGACGCTGGCCCTCTCCGCCTCGACCATCGACGAGAGCGGGACCGGCAGCACGGCGACGGTGACCGCGACGCTGAACAAGGCATGGACCGCGGATACGACGGTGACGATCGCCGCGGCCGCGGGGACGAACGCCGCGGCCGGCGACTTCGCGCTGAGCACGACGAAGACGCTGACCATCGCGGCCGGGGCGACCGTCAGCAGCGGAACGGTGACCATCGCCGCGGTGGACAACACGAAGGACGAACACGACAAGACCGTCACCGTCTCCGGGAGCGCGGCCAACGACGACCTGGTGACCGGCCCGGCGAACCTGACCCTGACCATCGCCGACGACGACGATGCGCCGGCGGTGTCGATCTCCTCGCCGAGCGTGAACGAGGGGGCGGCGGGTTCGACCACGGCATTGTCGTTCCAGGTGACGCTGGACGCAGAGAGCGGCAAACAGGTGACGGTCACCTACGCGGAAGGGTCGGGCGGCACCGCGACCGCGGGCGAGGACTACACGGCGCTGTCCTCGGGCATCCTGACCATCGCAGCGGGGAAAACGAGCGGGAGCGTCGACGTATCGGTGACGGGCGACGGGAGCGACGAGCCGAACGAGACGGTGAAGGTGGTCCTGGCCGACCCGGTCAACGCCGTACTGGGGCCGGCGACGGGAACCGGCACGATCCTCGACGACGATCCTTCGGCGACGTCGGCGCTGACGCTCACGCCTTCGACCATCGACGAGAGCGGGAGGGGCAGCACGGCGACGGTGACCGCGGCGTTGTCCCGGGCGGTGGGCGCGGCGACGACGGTGACGGTCTCCGCGGCGGCGGGGACCAACGCCGAGGCGGGGGACTTCACCCTGAGCGCGAAGCGCAAGCTGACCATCGCGGCGGGCGCGACCGCCAGCCGCGGAACGGTGATCATCGCCGCGGTGGACGACGCGGACCCGGAGCCGGACAAGTCCGTCACCGTGTCGGGAAGCGTGGACAACGCCGACGTGGCCGCCCCGGCCGCGGTGACGCTGACGATCGCCGACGACGACCGCCCGTCCGTGCCGACGCTGTTCGTCGATTCGCCGAAGGTCGCCGAGGGCGGGCCGGGCGATCCCTCGAAGTCGAACGCGCTGACCTGGACGGTGACGCTGACGCCGGCGAGCGACCGGGGGGTGGCGGTCGCCGTCGCGATCGACGAGAGCGCCGGCACCGCGACGGCGGGGGCGTACCGGCACGCGGCGGAGGGGGCGGACCACGGATTTCCGCCCGAGCCCTGGCTGGTGTTCTCGCCGGGGGAGACCAGCGGGACGGTCTCCGTGCCGGTGTACGGCGACTCGCGGGTGGAGCCGGACGAGACGGTGGTCCTGGCGCTGGGCAGCCCGGTCAACGCGGCGCTGGGCGACCGGTCCGGGACCGGCACGATCCTCGACGACGACGCGCCCACGGTGGCGCTGGCGCTGGCGGACCGCGCCATCGCGGAGAACGGCGGGACGACCACCGTGACGGCGAAGCTGAGTCACGCGTCGGGCGCGGCGACGACGGTGACGGTGGTGGCCGTTTCCGGCTTCTACACCGTGGGTTCGGACGCGAGCATCGTCATCGCGGCGGGGGAGACGGCGAACGCGGCGGACGCGGTGACGATCACCGCGGTGGACGACGACGTGGACAACGTGGGCGGCCGTTCGACGACGGTGACGGGAAGCGCGTCCAACGCCGAGGGCGTGGGGAGCGTGACCGGGGTGTCGCTGGCGCTCAGCGACGACGAGGCGACGCCGGTGGCGACGCTGGCGCTGTCGGAGCCGGACTCGTCGAAGCCGGACACCATCCACGAGAGCGGCCAGGGCGATACGAGCACGGTGACGGCGACGCTCTCCGGGAAGTCGAGCGAGGCGCTGACCCTGACGGTGACGGCGACGGCGGTGGAGCCGGCGCTCGCGGACGACTTCACGATGAGCTCCGGCGCGACGCTGACCATCGCGGCCGGCGCGACGGCGAGCACGGGCGCGGTGACGATCACCGCGGTGGACAACGCGAAGGACGAAGCGGACAAGTCCGTGACGGTCGCGGCCACGGTGGGCGGCGCCAGCGGGGTGGCGGCCCCGGCGGCGGCGACGCTGACCATCGCGGACGACGACGCGACGCCGGCGCTGTCGATCACGTCGCCGAGCGTGGCGGAGGGGGCGCCGGGAGAGACGGCGACGCTGACCTTTGCGGTGACGCTGGACGCGGTGAGCGGGCGGCAGGTGACGGTGGCCTGGGCGGAGGGCGCGGGCGGCACGGCGACGCGGGGTGTGGACTACACGGCGCCGGCGGGCGGGACGCTGACCTTCGCCGCGGGGGACACCGCCAGGACCATCGACGTGTCGGCGACGGGCGACGGGAGCGACGAGCCCGACGAGACGGTGGTGGTGACGCTGAGCGGCCCCGTGAACGCGGTCATCCCGGACGGGGCCGCGAGCGGGACCGGCACGATCACCGACGACGACGAGGCGCCGGGGGTGACCCTGGCGGCGGCGGAGGGCGCCATCTCGGAGAAAGACGGCGCGACCACGGTGACCGCGACGCTCTCCCATCCGTCGAGCGCGGCGACGACGGTGACGGTGAGCGCGGTCGAAGGCGCGTACACGGTGGGCGAGGACGCGCTCATCGTGATCGCGGCGGGGAGCACCGCGAACGCCGCGGACACGGTGACGGTCACCGCCGTGGACGACGCCGTGGACAACGTGGCCGCCCGCTCGGCGACGGTGATGGGCACGGCGGCCAACGACCAGGGCGTGGGCGCGGTGACGGGCGCGGCGCTCACGCTCACCGACGACGAGGCGACGCCCGTGGCGACGCTCGCGCTGGCGGAGCCGGATGCGTCGAAGCCGGACACCATCCACGAGAGCGGCGAGGGCAACATCAGCAGCGTGACGGCGACGCTCTCCGGGAAGTCGAGCGAGGCGGTGACCCTCACGGTGTCGGCGACGGCGGTGGCGCCGGCGTCGGCGAGCGACTTCATGCTGTCGAGCCCGGCGACCCTGACCATCGCCGCGGGTTCGACCGCGAGCGCCGGTCTGGCCTTCATCGCCGCGGTGGACAACGCGAAGGACGAGCCGGACAAGTCGGTGACGGTGTCGGCCACCGCGTCCGGCGACAGCGGTGTTGCGAACCCGGCGGATGCGACGCTGACCATCGCGGACGACGACGCGGCGCCCACGGTGACGCTGGTTCTCTCGCCGTCGTCGATTTCGGAGGCCGGCGGAGTTTCGACGGTGACGGCGACGCTGAACCGTCCGTCGAGCCAGCCCACGACGGTGACGGTGACGGCTTCGGCGGGGCCGCACACGGCGGCCACGGACTTCACGTTGAGCACCGACAAGACGCTGACGGTGGCGGCGGGATCGACGGTAAGCGGGGGCGTGGTGACGGTGACGGCGGTGGACGACGAGGAGGACGCAGCCAACGACAAGCGGGTGCGGGTGTCGGCGACGGCCTCCAACGGTCATGGGATCGAAGAGAACCCGTCGCCGGTGACGCTGACCATCACGGACGACGATGTGGACCTGAAGCCGACGTTCGGGGACGCGACGGTTGCCGACCGGAGTTGGCCGATCAACACCGAGATCGAGCGCCTGGAGTTGCCGGCGGCGACGGGAGGGGACGGCGCGCTGCGCTACACGCTGTCGCCGGCGCTGCCGTCGTGGCTGACGCGGAGCGGCTTCTCGGTGATGGGGACGACGCCGTCCGCAGCGGTGACGAAGGTGGAATACACCTGGACGGTGGAGGACGCGGACGGTGACGAGGCGTCGCTGTCGTTTGGCATCACGGTGAGCGAGACCTCGGTGCTGAATCGACAACACTTCCCGACGCCGTCGTTGTCGATTTCGTCGGCGCGGGTGGACGAGGGGGCGTCGGGGGAGACGGCGACGTTGACCTACAGGGTGAGTTTGAGTGCGGCGAGCACGCGTACGGTGACGGTGGCCTATGCGGAGGGGGCGGGCGGCACGGCGACGCGGGGTGTGGACTACACGGCGCTGGCGGGCGGGACGCTGACGTTTGCGGCGGGAGAGACGAGCAAGACGGTTTCGGTGACGGTGACGGGCGACGGGATGGACGAGCCGGATGAGACGGTGGAGGTGGCGTTGAGCGGTCCGGTGAACGCGCAAGTCCCGGTGAGCGGCCGGACAGGGACGGGGACCATCACGGACGACGACGCGGCGCCTGGGGTGACGCTGGCGTTGGCGGCCTCTGCCGTTTCGGAGGATGAGGGCACGACGGCGGTGAGCGCGACGCTCTCTCACGCCTCCAGCGCGGTGACGACGGTGACGGTGGGGGCGGTATCGGGGTTCTACACGGTGGGTTCGGACGCGGCGATCGTGATCGCGTCGGGCGCCACGTCGGCGGCTTCCGACACGGTGACGATCACGGCGGTGGACGACGCCGTGGACAACATCTCCAACCGCGCTGTGACGGTGACGGGAACGGCTGTCAACGACCAGGGGATCGGCGTGTTGACGGGTGCGCGCCTGACGCTGACCGACGACGAGGGGACGCCCGTGGCGACGCTGACGCTTTCGCCATCGTCGATCTCGGAGGCCGGCGGCGTTTCGACGGTGACGGCGGCGTTGAACCGTGCGTCGAGCGAAGCGGTGACGCTGGCGGTGTCGGCGTCTGGCGCGGGCTTCACGCTTTCGACGGCCAAGACCTTGACCATCGCGGCGGGATCGACGGCGAGCGCCGGCACGGTGACGCTTGCGGCGACGGACGACACGAGGGACGCGCCGGACGGCACGGTGACGGTCTCTGCGACGGTGAGCGGCACGAGCGGTGTGTCGAACCCGGAGAGCAAGACGCTGACCATCACGGACGACGACGCGGCGCCTGGGGTGACGCTGGCGTTGGCGGCCTCTGCCGTTTCGGAGGCCGGGGGCACGACGGCGGTGAGTGCGACGCTCTCGCACGCCTCCAGCGCGGTGACGACGGTGACGGTAGGGGCGGTATCGGGGTTCTACACGGTGGGTTCGGACGCGGCGATCGTGATCGCGTCGGGCGCCACGTCGGCGGCCTCCGACACGGTGACGATCACAGCGGTGGACGACGCCGTGGACAACATCTCCAACCGCGCTGTGACGGTGACGGGAACGGCTGTCAACGACCAGGGGATCGGCGTGTTGACGGGTGCGCGCCTGACGCTGACCGACGACGAGGGGACGCCGGCGGCGACGCTGACGCTTTCGCCGTCGTCGATCTCGGAGGCCGGCGGAGTTTCGACGGTGACGGCGGCGTTGAACCGTGCGTCGAGCGCGGCGGTGACGCTGACGGTGTCGGCGTCTGGCGCGGGCTTCACGCTTTCGACCGCCAAGACCTTGACCATTGCGGCGGGATCGACGGCGAGCGCCGGCACGGTGACGCTTGCGGCGACGGACGACGCGACGGATGCACCGGACGGCACGGTGACGGTCTCTGCGACGGTGAGCGGCACGAGCGGTGTGTCGAACCCGGAGAGCAAGACGCTGACCATCACGGACGACGATGACGCGCCTGGGGTGACGCTGGTTCTCTCGCCGTCGTCGATTTCGGAGGCCGGCGGAGTTTCGACGGTGACGGCGACGCTGAACCGTCCGTCGAGCCAGCCCACGACGGTGACGGTGACGGCTTCGGCGGGGCCGCACACGGCGGCCACGGACTTCACGTTGAGCACCGACAAGACGCTGACGGTGGCGGCGGGATCGACGGTAAGCGGGGGCGTGGTGACGGTGACGGCGGTGGACGACGAGGAGGACGCAGCCAACGACAAGCGGGTGCGGGTGTCGGCGACGGCCTCCAACGGTCATGGGATCGAAGAGAACCCGTCGCCGGTGACGCTGACCATCACGGACGACGATGTGGACCTGAAGCCGACGTTCGGGGACGCGACGGTTGCCGACCGGAGTTGGCCGATCAACACCGAGATCGAGCGCCTGGAGTTGCCGGCGGCGACGGGAGGGGACGGCGCGCTGCGCTACACGCTGTCGCCGGCGCTGCCGTCGTGGCTGACGCGGAGCGGCTTCTCGGTGATGGGGACGACGCCGTCCGCAGCGGTGACGAAGGTGGAATACACCTGGACGGTGGAGGACGCGGACGGTGACGAGGCGTCGCTGTCGTTTGGCATCACGGTGAGCGAGACCTCGGTGCTGAATCGACAACACTTCCCGACGCCGTCGTTGTCGATTTCGTCGGCGCGGGTGGACGAGGGGGCGTCGGGGGAGACGGCGACGTTGACCTACAGGGTGAGTTTGAGTGCGGCGAGCACGCGTACGGTGACGGTGGCCTATGCGGAGGGGGCGGGCGGCACGGCGACGCGGGGTGTGGACTACACGGCGCTGGCGGGCGGGACGCTGACGTTTGCGGCGGGAGAGACGAGCAAGACGGTTTCGGTGACGGTGACGGGCGACGGGATGGACGAGCCGGATGAGACGGTGGAGGTGGCGTTGAGCGGTCCGGTGAACGCGCAAGTCCCGGTGAGCGGCCGGACAGGGACGGGGACCATCACGGACGACGACGCGGCGCCTGGGGTGACGCTGGCGTTGGCGGCCTCTGCCGTTTCGGAGGATGAGGGCACGACGGCGGTGAGCGCGACGCTCTCTCACGCCTCCAGCGCGGTGACGACGGTGACGGTGGGGGCGGTATCGGGGTTCTACACGGTGGGTTCGGACGCGGCGATCGTGATCGCGTCGGGCGCCACGTCGGCGGCTTCCGACACGGTGACGATCACGGCGGTGGACGACGCCGTGGACAACATCTCCAACCGCGCTGTGACGGTGACGGGAACGGCTGTCAACGACCAGGGGATCGGCGTGTTGACGGGTGCGCGCCTGACGCTGACCGACGACGAGGGGACGCCCGTGGCGACGCTGACGCTTTCGCCATCGTCGATCTCGGAGGCCGGCGGCGTTTCGACGGTGACGGCGGCGTTGAACCGTGCGTCGAGCGAAGCGGTGACGCTGGCGGTGTCGGCGTCTGGCGCGGGCTTCACGCTTTCGACGGCCAAGACCTTGACCATCGCGGCGGGATCGACGGCGAGCGCCGGCACGGTGACGCTTGCGGCGACGGACGACACGAGGGACGCGCCGGACGGCACGGTGACGGTCTCTGCGACGGTGAGCGGCACGAGCGGTGTGTCGAACCCGGAGAGCAAGACGCTGACCATCACGGACGACGACGCGGCGCCTGGGGTGACGCTGGCGTTGGCGGCCTCTGCCGTTTCGGAGGCCGGGGGCACGACGGCGGTGAGTGCGACGCTCTCGCACGCCTCCAGCGCGGTGACGACGGTGACGGTAGGGGCGGTATCGGGGTTCTACACGGTGGGTTCGGACGCGGCGATCGTGATCGCGTCGGGCGCCACGTCGGCGGCCTCCGACACGGTGACGATCACAGCGGTGGACGACGCCGTGGACAACATCTCCAACCGCGCTGTGACGGTGACGGGAACGGCTGTCAACGACCAGGGGATCGGCGTGTTGACGGGTGCGCGCCTGACGCTGACCGACGACGAGGGGACGCCGGCGGCGACGCTGACGCTTTCGCCGTCGTCGATCTCGGAGGCCGGCGGAGTTTCGACGGTGACGGCGGCGTTGAACCGTGCGTCGAGCGCGGCGGTGACGCTGACGGTGTCGGCGTCTGGCGCGGGCTTCACGCTTTCGACCGCCAAGACCTTGACCATTGCGGCGGGATCGACGGCGAGCGCCGGCACGGTGACGCTTGCGGCGACGGACGACGCGACGGATGCACCGGACGGCACGGTGACGGTCTCTGCGACGGTGAGCGGCACGAGCGGTGTGTCGAACCCGGAGAGCAAGACGCTGACCATCACGGACGACGATGACGCGCCTGGGGTGACGCTGGTTCTCTCGCCGTCGTCGATTTCGGAGGCCGGCGGAGTTTCGACGGTGACGGCGACGCTGAACCGTCCGTCGAGCCAGCCCACGACGGTGACGGTGACGGCTTCGGCGGGGCCGCACACGGCGGCCACGGACTTCACGTTGAGCACCGACAAGACGCTGACGGTGGCGGCGGGATCGACGGTAAGCGGGGGCGTGGTGACGGTGACGGCGGTGGACGACGAGGAGGACGCAGCCAACGACAAGCGGGTGCGGGTGTCGGCGACGGCCTCCAACGGTCATGGGATCGAAGAGAACCCGTCGCCGGTGACGCTGACCATCACGGACGACGATGTGGACCTGAAGCCGACGTTCGGGGACGCGACGGTTGCCGACCGGAGTTGGCCGATCAACACCGAGATCGAGCGCCTGGAGTTGCCGGCGGCGACGGGAGGGGACGGCGCGCTGCGCTACACGCTGTCGCCGGCGCTGCCGTCGTGGCTGACGCGGAGCGGCTTCTCGGTGATGGGGACGACGCCGTCCGCAGCGGTGACGAAGGTGGAATACACCTGGACGGTGGAGGACGCGGACGGTGACGAGGCGTCGCTGTCGTTTGGCATCACGGTGAGCGAGACCTCGGTGCTGAATCGACAACACTTCCCGACGCCGTCGTTGTCGATTTCGTCGGCGCGGGTGGACGAGGGGGCGTCGGGGGAGACGGCGACGTTGACCTACAGGGTGAGTTTGAGTGCGGCGAGCACGCGTACGGTGACGGTGGCCTATGCGGAGGGGGCGGGCGGCACGGCGACGCGGGGTGTGGACTACACGGCGCTGGCGGGCGGGACGCTGACGTTTGCGGCGGGAGAGACGAGCAAGACGGTTTCGGTGACGGTGACGGGCGACGGGATGGACGAGCCGGATGAGACGGTGGAGGTGGCGTTGAGCGGTCCGGTGAACGCGCAAGTCCCGGTGAGCGGCCGGACAGGGACGGGGACCATCACGGACGACGACGCGGCGCCTGGGGTGACGCTGGCGTTGGCGGCCTCTGCCGTTTCGGAGGATGAGGGCACGACGGCGGTGAGCGCGACGCTCTCTCACGCCTCCAGCGCGGTGACGACGGTGACGGTGGGGGCGGTATCGGGGTTCTACACGGTGGGTTCGGACGCGGCGATCGTGATCGCGTCGGGCGCCACGTCGGCGGCTTCCGACACGGTGACGATCACGGCGGTGGACGACGCCGTGGACAACATCTCCAACCGCGCTGTGACGGTGACGGGAACGGCTGTCAACGACCAGGGGATCGGCGTGTTGACGGGTGCGCGCCTGACGCTGACCGACGACGAGGGGACGCCCGTGGCGACGCTGACGCTTTCGCCATCGTCGATCTCGGAGGCCGGCGGCGTTTCGACGGTGACGGCGGCGTTGAACCGTGCGTCGAGCGAAGCGGTGACGCTGGCGGTGTCGGCGTCTGGCGCGGGCTTCACGCTTTCGACGGCCAAGACCTTGACCATCGCGGCGGGATCGACGGCGAGCGCCGGCACGGTGACGCTTGCGGCGACGGACGACACGAGGGACGCGCCGGACGGCACGGTGACGGTCTCTGCGACGGTGAGCGGCACGAGCGGTGTGTCGAACCCGGAGAGCAAGACGCTGACCATCACGGACGACGACGCGGCGCCTGGGGTGACGCTGGCGTTGGCGGCCTCTGCCGTTTCGGAGGCCGGGGGCACGACGGCGGTGAGTGCGACGCTCTCGCACGCCTCCAGCGCGGTGACGACGGTGACGGTGGGGGCGGTATCGGGGTTCTACACGGTGGGTTCGGACGCGGCGATCGTGATCGCGTCGGGCGCCACGTCGGCGGCTTCCGACACGGTGACGATCACGGCGGTGGACGACGCCGTGGACAACATCTCCAACCGCGCTGTGACGGTGACGGGAACGGCTGTCAACGACCAGGGGATCGGCGTGTTGACGGGTGCGCGCCTGACGCTGACCGACGACGAGGGGACGCCCGTGGCGACGCTGACGCTTTCGCCATCGTCGATCTCGGAGGCCGGCGGCGTTTCGACGGTGACGGCGGCGTTGAACCGTGCGTCGAGCGAAGCGGTGACGCTGGCGGTGTCGGCGTCTGGCGCGGGCTTCACGCTTTCGACGGCCAAGACCTTGACCATCGCGGCGGGATCGACGGCGAGCGCCGGCACGGTGACGCTTGCGGCGACGGACGACACGAGGGACGCGCCGAACGGCACGGTGGCGGTCTCTGCGACGGTGAGCGGCACGAGCGGTGTGTCGAACCCGGAGAGCAAGACGCTCACCATCGCGGACGACGATGACGCGCCCACGGTGACGCTGGTTCTCTCGCCGTCGTCGATTTCGGAGGCCGGCGGAGTTTCGACGGTGACGGCGACGCTGAACCGTCCGTCGAGCCAGCCCACGACGGTGACGGTGACGGCTTCGGCGGGGCCGCACACGGCGGCCACGGACTTCACGTTGAGCACCGACAAGACGCTGACGGTGGCGGCGGGATCGACGGTAAGCGGGGGCGTGGTGACGGTGACGGCGGTGGACGACGAGGAGGACGCAGCCAACGACAAGCGGGTGCGGGTGTCGGCGACGGCCTCCAACGGTCATGGGATCGAAGAGAACCCGTCGCCGGTGACGCTGACCATCACGGACGACGATGTGGACCTGAAGCCGACGTTCGGGGACGCGACGGTTGCCGACCGGAGTTGGCCGATCAACACCGAGATCGAGCGCCTGGAGTTGCCGGCGGCGACGGGAGGGGACGGCGCGCTGCGCTACACGCTGTCGCCGGCGCTGCCGTCGTGGCTGACGCGGAGCGGCTTCTCGGTGATGGGGACGACGCCGTCCGCAGCGGTGACGAAGGTGGAATACACCTGGACGGTGGAGGACGCGGACGGTGACGAGGCGTCGCTGTCGTTTGGCATCACGGTGAGCGAGACCTCGGTGCTGAATCGACAACACTTCCCGACGCCGTCGTTGTCGATTTCGTCGGCGCGGGTGGACGAGGGGGCGTCGGGGGAGACGGCGACGTTGACCTACAGGGTGAGTTTGAGTGCGGCGAGCACGCGTACGGTGACGGTGGCCTATGCGGAGGGGGCGGGCGGCACGGCGACGCGGGGTGTGGACTACACGGCGCTGGCGGGCGGGACGCTGACGTTTGCGGCGGGAGAGACGAGCAAGACGGTTTCGGTGACGGTGACGGGCGACGGGATGGACGAGCCGGATGAGACGGTGGAGGTGGCGTTGAGCGGTCCGGTGAACGCGCAAGTCCCGGTGAGCGGCCGGACAGGGACGGGGACCATCACGGACGACGACGCGGCGCCTGGGGTGACGCTGGCGTTGGCGGCCTCTGCCGTTTCGGAGGATGAGGGCACGACGGCGGTGAGCGCGACGCTCTCTCACGCCTCCAGCGCGGTGACGACGGTGACGGTGGGGGCGGTATCGGGGTTCTACACGGTGGGTTCGGACGCGGCGATCGTGATCGCGTCGGGCGCCACGTCGGCGGCTTCCGACACGGTGACGATCACGGCGGTGGACGACGCCGTGGACAACATCTCCAACCGCGCTGTGACGGTGACGGGAACGGCTGTCAACGACCAGGGGATCGGCGTGTTGACGGGTGCGCGCCTGACGCTGACCGACGACGAGGGGACGCCCGTGGCGACGCTGACGCTTTCGCCATCGTCGATCTCGGAGGCCGGCGGCGTTTCGACGGTGACGGCGGCGTTGAACCGTGCGTCGAGCGAAGCGGTGACGCTGGCGGTGTCGGCGTCTGGCGCGGGCTTCACGCTTTCGACGGCCAAGACCTTGACCATCGCGGCGGGATCGACGGCGAGCGCCGGCACGGTGACGCTTGCGGCGACGGACGACACGAGGGACGCGCCGGACGGCACGGTGACGGTCTCTGCGACGGTGAGCGGCACGAGCGGTGTGTCGAACCCGGAGAGCAAGACGCTGACCATCACGGACGACGACGCGGCGCCTGGGGTGACGCTGGCGTTGGCGGCCTCTGCCGTTTCGGAGGCCGGGGGCACGACGGCGGTGAGTGCGACGCTCTCGCACGCCTCCAGCGCGGTGACGACGGTGACGGTAGGGGCGGTATCGGGGTTCTACACGGTGGGTTCGGACGCGGCGATCGTGATCGCGTCGGGCGCCACGTCGGCGGCCTCCGACACGGTGACGATCACAGCGGTGGACGACGCCGTGGACAACATCTCCAACCGCGCTGTGACGGTGACGGGAACGGCTGTCAACGACCAGGGGATCGGCGTGTTGACGGGTGCGCGCCTGACGCTGACCGACGACGAGGGGACGCCGGCGGCGACGCTGACGCTTTCGCCGTCGTCGATCTCGGAGGCCGGCGGAGTTTCGACGGTGACGGCGGCGTTGAACCGTGCGTCGAGCGCGGCGGTGACGCTGACGGTGTCGGCGTCTGGCGCGGGCTTCACGCTTTCGACCGCCAAGACCTTGACCATTGCGGCGGGATCGACGGCGAGCGCCGGCACGGTGACGCTTGCGGCGACGGACGACGCGACGGATGCACCGGACGGCACGGTGACGGTCTCTGCGACGGTGAGCGGCACGAGCGGTGTGTCGAACCCGGAGAGCAAGACGCTGACCATCACGGACGACGATGACGCGCCTGGGGTGACGCTGGTTCTCTCGCCGTCGTCGATTTCGGAGGCCGGCGGAGTTTCGACGGTGACGGCGACGCTGAACCGTCCGTCGAGCCAGCCCACGACGGTGACGGTGACAGCTTCGGCGGGGCCGCACACGGCGGCCACGGACTTCACGTTGAGCACCGACAAGACGCTGACGGTGGCGGCGGGATCGACGGTAAGCGGGGGCGTGGTGACGGTGACGGCGGTGGACGATGAGGAGGACGCAGCCAACGACAAGCGGGTGCGGGTGTCGGCGACGGCCTCCAACGGTCATGGGATCGAAGAGAACCCGTCGCCAGTGACGCTGACCATCACGGACGACGACGGGGCGGCGCTTTCCTCGCTCACGGTGGACGCGGGCCCCGACCGGACGGTGGAGGAAGGGGCGCTTGTGACGCTGAGCGGCGCGGCCAGCGGGTGGGCCCCGGCGGAGGGCGCGCCGACCTGGGCCTGGAAGCAGACGGCGGGCGCGCCGACGACAACGCTGACGGGCGCGGACACCGCCAGCCCGACGTTCACGGCACCGCAAGTCTCCGGCAACACGGTGCTCGCCTTCCGGCTGACGGTGACGACGGTGGAGGGCGCAAGCGCGAGCGATGAGGTGTCCATCACGGTGACGGACAGCGCGGGTGCGGTGGTCCAGGACCCGGTCGCCAATTCCGTCCCGACCTTCGGCGACGCCACGGTCGGCGACAAGACGTGGACGCAGAACCAGGAGATTGCGGCCTTTACACTGCCGGAAGCCACGGGCGGTGACGGCGCGTTGACCTACGCTCTCTCTCCGGCGCTCCCCGCCGGGGTGAAGCGGGACATGGCGACGTACACGCTCTCGGGGACGCCGAAGACGGCGCTGGCGCGGACGACTTACACCTGGACCGCCACTGACGCCGACGGCGACACGGCGACGCTCACCTTCGCCATCGCCGTGAAGGAAGATCTGGCGCCGGTCTTCGACCCGGACACGTTCTCCGCGCAACTCTACACGGAAGGGGTGGCGATCGCGCCGCTCGCCCTGCCAGCGGCGACGGGCGGCAACGGGACCCTCTCCTACGGTCTGGTCCCGGCCCTTCCGGCGGGGCTCGCCTTCGACCCGGCGACGCGCACGCTCTCGGGGACGCCGGAAGCGGTGCTGGCGGCGACGGCCTACACCCTGACGGCGACGGACGCGGACGGCGACGCGGCGACGCTGACCTTCGCCATCGAGGTCTGGCCGCGGATCACGCTTTCCATCGCGGATGCGGAGGCGGAGGAAGGGGACGAGATGGTGTTCGTCGTGACCCTGTCACCTGCCCCGCCGCGGGCCATGACCCTGCGCTTTGCGGCGACGCCCGGCTCGGCGATGCCGGAAGCGGATTACCGGGTGGCACGGTCGGCGCCGGGCGCCGGGAGCGCGCAGCGGACCGGGGCTGCCTACGCCGACGCGACAGGGCGCGGTTTCACGGTGGCGGCAGGGCAGACCTCGATGCGGGTGGCGGTGATGACGGTCGACGACGCGGAGGACGAGCCAGACGAGACGTTCACGCTGAGCGCGGCGGCTGCGCTGGAGGCGGTGTCCGGAGCGGCGGCGACGGGGATGATCATAGACAACGATCACCGCGCGCGGACGCGGGCCTTCGCGGCGCTGTTGGCGTCCTTCGGGCGCACGGTGGCGGCGGAGGCGGTGGACATGCTGACCGGGCGCTTCGCCGACGTCGATGCGGGCGACCGGGTGTCGCTGGGCGGGCACGCGCTCTCCCTCGGCGCCGCGGAGGCGGAAGCCGAGGAGCTGTTCGAGGCGGGCGCCGAGGAGGAGGCGGGAGGCCTCGCGGGGGCGGGCGGCGACGGCCCGGCGACGATGCGGGAACTGGCGGCGCAGAGTTCGTTCGCGCTGTCGCTCGGGGAGTCGGCGGAAGCCGGCGGCGCGAACGCCTGGACCTTCTGGGGACGGGCGGGGACGGCCCGCTTCGCCAACCGCCCGGCGGCGGACCTGGAAACCGACGGCGAGGTGTTCACCGGCTTCCTGGGGGCGGACGTCCGCCTGCGGCGGAACTTCCTGGCCGGCGTGGCGGTGGCGCGCAGCAAGGCGGACATGGGCTATCGGCTGGCGGAAGAGCAGGCGGACGTCGAGGCGACGCTGACCAGCGTCTTCCCCTATGCGCACTGGAAACCGGCCGAGGGCCTCGGCGTCTGGGCGCTGGCCGGCGCGGGATGGGGCGAGGCGGCCCTGACGGACGCGGCCGGCTCGGCGCGCACGGCGATCGCGATGCGGATGGCGGCGCTGGGCGGGCGCAAGGAGCTGGGTGGCGCCGGCGGCGTTTCATGGGCGCTGAAGGGGGATGGCGTCGCGGTCGGGATGGAATCGGACGCGGCGGCGGGCCTGCACGCGACGAAGCCCGCGACGCAGCGCCTGCGGCTGCTGGTGGAGGGCGCGGCGGACTGGGCGGTGTCCGAACACGGACGACTGCGGCCCCGGGTGGAGTTCGGCGGGCGCTGGGACGGCGGCGACTTCGGCCGGGGCTACGGCGCGGAAGTGGGCGGCGGCCTCGCTTACGCGGACACGCGGCTCGGGCTGGAGGCGGAGGCGCGCGGGCGCTATCTGCTGGCGCACAAGGCGGCCGGGTTCGAGGAATCGGGCGCTGGCTTCTCGCTGCGGTTCGATCCGGGCGGCGACGGAGTGGGGCCGTGGTTCGGATTCGCGCCGCAGTGGGGCGCGCCGGACGGCGCCGTGGAATCGCTGTGGGGAAGCCTGCCCGCCGATGGCGACGGTGCCGCGCCTGCGGGCCGGCTCCAGCTCGAGGTGGGCTGGCGCTTCGACGAGGCGTTGAGCCTGGGCGCGCGCTTTGAGCGCGATGAAGCGGACGGCGCGCGCGGCTATGGCCTGGGCGGCCGCTGGACGCCTTCCGGCGCGCCGGGCTTCTCCCTCGAAGTAGAGACGAGCCGCCGCGAGAGCGTTGCCGCCGCCCCCGACTCGCGCATCGGCCTCCAGCTCCGCCTGATCTGGTAGCGCCGCCTCCGTCAAGCGGTGCCAAGTCAGCTGGCGACCGATCATCCCCGCCACGTACGCGCCCATGATAGCGATGGTGTCCTGCTCGCGAAGCCCTTGCCGCGCCGCGAACTCGTTCACGTAGCGCTGCATGGGCTTGGCGCTGAAATAGCGGGAACAGGCCCTAAGCGCGGGCGGAAGGTCCGTAGGCGAGATACATCGGTTGCCCCTCGGCGAAGCGGGACGGCCGCAGCGGGGCGATATCGAAGGGGGTCTCCGCGCCCGTGACGGCGGCGGTCGCGCATTCGCCGACGGCCGGCGAGAGCTTCAGCCCGTGGCCGGAAAACCCCGCGGCGATATAGAGCCCGTCGAGCCCGTCCGCCCAGCCCAGGATCGGATGGAAGTCCGGCGTGATGTCGTAGGCCCCGGAGACGGTGCGCACGATCTCCGCGCCGGCGATATCCGGGAGCCGCTCGGCGAGCGCCTTGTCGAGGCGCGCCCGATGACGCGCCTCGTCGGCGGCCGGTGCTGGCGCCGCCGGGTCGGTCACCTCCGGCATCTCGTCCGGATAGGCCACGGCCAGCAGGTAGGGGCCCATGTCCGGGCGCATAACCACGTTGGAGTTGCCGTCGGTGATGCAGGTGCGAATCTGCGGCTTGCCCGGCGGCTGCTTGAGGAAGGCCATGTCGAGCCGCCGCCGCGCGATGGGGAGGTCGATTCCGAGGGGGGCGAGCAGGTCGGTGGTCCAGGCGCCCGCGGCGGCGACCACGACGGGCGCGTCGATGCGCCCGCGCGCCGTCTCGACTCCCGCGACCTTGCCCCCCTCGGTGGCGATGGCTTCCACCGCGAGTCCGAAGTGGAGCGCCGCGCCGTTCGCCTGCGCCGCGCCCAGCCAGCTCAGTACCATGCGGGTCACGTCGATATAGCCGCCGTTCGGTTCGTAGGCACCGCCGGCGAGATCATCGGTGACGAGCGCGGGCTCCAGCGCCGCGATCTCGTCCGGGCTGGCGAACCGCGTGTCCACGCCGAGGCTCCGGCCCAGCGCGACATTGCGCCTGCAGGCCTCGACCTGTGCCTCGACGACGAGCAGCAGGTAGCCGAGCCTGACATAGCCCGGGTCTCCGACACCGACTTGGGCACCCCAGTCGTTCAGCACCTCGAAGCCCCGGATCGCCATCCGGACCATGAGCGCGTTCGAGTAATGCTGGCGGATCTGCCCGAAGGTGCGGCCCGACATGCCGCCGACCGGCGGCCGCGCGTCTACCACCGCGACCTTGCGGCCGGAGTGCCTAGCGAGCTGGAAGGCGATGCTCGCCCCCATGATCCCGGCGCCGACCACCACCACGTCCGCGCTCGCGAGCCGCTCCCTGCTCCCCATGGCGCATCCTTTCCCTGTCCGCGCAAGCTCCAGGTTAGCACGAACGCCCGGCCGCCCCTTGCGGCGGTGCTTGGGGGCGCGCACCGGACGCCGAGTCGCTCCCCCGCGGGAGGATCAATGTCGCCCTCTCGGTTATCGCCGGCCCGTCACGTGGCGTCGCGCGGGTGTCGATCGCCTCCCGGTCTGTGCCAATCGTACATTCCACCCCTGGCGAGAAATTTCATCTTCGAGAAGCGAACCTGTCGCAGTGCCTCCTCCCACCCCACCTCCAAAATGGGATTGCCGTCCTCCAACCCTCTCGACTCTCCTCTCGGTGTGTGCCAGAAAAATCGCCCGTCGGGGCTGATCATGAGATAGGAGTTGGTCATAAGTGAGTTGTCCTCGGGAACGATTTCCACCCCTTCGTCACGCAGAGGCCGGTGGCGCTCGACGAACGCTCGAAATTCCCCCTTCGTAATCACCAGATCGTTGATCGTGCGATCGTTTTCACCAATCACCGGCAATACCTGAAACAACTTCCAACGCTCGGGAGCCAGCCGCCTTATCACCGCACTCATGTCTTCGTCGACGTTGTGCTTGGTGACGACCGTGTTGCACTTGACCCGGACGTCGTGGTTTCTCAGAACCTCTCCGAGCACCAGCATGTGCGATGTGTACGGGACGTCTTTCCGGGTTCGTCCGAGCGAGACATGCACGTGGTCGTCGCCGGAATCCAGGGACAGCGCAACCCAGTCGATCCACTGTCCCTAGCCTTCGATCAACTCCCGAAGGCGCCAACCATTGGACACGACGGACACTGCGCAGTTCCCTCGACTGCGCTTCTTGATGCGTTCGCAGAGAGCACCCAGCCCAGGGACCAGGGTGGGCTCACCACCGGCAAAGTTGATTTTTCCGACATCATTGTCGACCAACAGGTCGATCAGTCTCTCCTGGTCGGCGTCCGAGAGCCGGTCGTGTTTCGTCAGATTCTGGAAGTTGGCGAAACAATAGGTGCACGAGGCGTTGCAAGCCTTGATCAGATGGTAGTTGACGGACAGATCCCGGTTACGGCTGGACATGGATTTCATGATTGTCTCTCCCCCTGTCGATACGGCACAATAGCGTCAGGATACATTTTCGTGTGTGCGACATGTGCCTCATTTCCAGTATGTGCATGATATGCACATATGTCAAGGACCTCCGTGCATGAAGAGCGAGACCACGTATCAGGCAGTGCTCGGACGCCTGATCGTTCAAAAACGTCAAGAAAAACAAGTAGATCAAGGCGAAATGGCGCTGCACGTAGGGGTGAACCGCTCCACGTGGTCGCGCATCGAGGCGGGTGCCTCGGCATTGAGCATTGACCAATTGACCAAAGCAGCCGGCAAGCTGGGCTTGCCTCTCGGGGAGCTGATGCTCCAGGTGGACGACGTGGTTCGGGAGCTCCGCCGGCAGGGCGTGAACGTTCTCGACAGCCGCGATCAGACCAGCACCGCCAAATGGGGCAAAGCCAAGGCGGCGACGGTGGCGTTACTCGGCGGTGCCGTCCTGGGCGGGATCGTTGCCGGCATCATGGCTGCCAAAGATCTCGATGATGGATGAAGGTATGCGCCGTTCCACGTTGGTGCCGATCCAGGAACGGGCCGTCGAAGCCGGGGGCCTTCCGGTCGCGCCGGCCGATCGGGCGCTCGCCGGCGATGTGGACGCGGCGCGCTTCGTCTCTTGTTATTCCAGGGTCACGCGGTAGTTGCCGAGGGCGTCGACGGTGGTGGTGGCGGCGTGCGGCAGCAGGATGGTGGTGGTCGCCTCCTCGACGATCGCGGGGCCGGAGATACACGCGCCGGCGCCGATGTCGCAACCGCGATAGACGGGCATCGCGCAGGGCGCCTCCCCGCCGGGAAGGTGGACCGTGCGCGTGCCCGCCGGTGCCACCGCGCCCGCTGCCGCCTCCGACACCGGCGCGAGGTCCATCGCCGTCGGCCCGACCGCCCGCACCTTCCAGGTGGTGAACTCGACCAGGTCGTTCTCGTTCCTGATTGTGTAGATGCGCTCGTGCATCCGGTGGAAGAGGTCGGCGAGCCGAGCCGCGTCGTCCGCCGCGAGCGCGCCGTCCCGCGGCGCGAAGGGAACTTCGATCTCCCACGATTGATACTGGTAGCGCCCGAGGAAGGAGTATTCGAAACGTTGCGCCGCGCCGGCGGGCCGCGCGCGCTCCAGGAAGGTCCGGCCCCGCCCGGCCAGGGCGGCAAGGGCCGCGTTGACGCCCTCCAGGTCGAAGCGCTCGACGTCGGTCACCAGGGTCGCCGTTTCCTCCCACACGACGTCCGAGATCAGGCCGCCGAAGGCGCTCAGGCCCGCCGAAAACTTTGGTACCATATAGGCTTGGATGCCGAGCGCCCTGGCCATCTGGCCCATATGCACCGCCGTCGCCCCGCCGCCTGCGACGAAATAGCTCTCCCGCGGGTCGATCCCCTCCCGCACGGTGATGTCCTCGATCGCGGCGATCATGTTGTGGTCGACCGTGCTCGCGATCGCCTGGGCAGCGGCGTGCAGGCCGGTGCCGAGCGCGGCGGCGATGCCGCCGACCGCCTTCTCCGCGGCCGCCTTGTCGAGGCGCATCCCACCACCCAGAAAATAGTCGGGGTCGACGATGCCCAGCACCACGTCGGCATCGGTCACGGTGGGCCGCGTGCCGCCCAGGCCGTAACAGGCCGGCCCCGGCTTCGCGCCGGCGCTCCCAGGCCCCACCCGAAGCAGGCCGCCGGCGTCGACATGGGCGATCGAGCCGCCGCCTGCGCCCACCGAGCGCACGTCGATCTTCGGGATGCCGAGCATGTCGAACTCGGTCACCATCGCCTCGGGCGAGACGACGACATGGCCGCCGCGCACGGCTGACACGTCGAAAGAGGTGCCGCCCATGTCGACGATCACCAGATCGGGCGCGTCCGCGAGGCGCTTCGCCGCGACCGGTGCCAGAGTCGGGCCGGACATCACGCTGAAGATCGGCCGCGCGGCGATCGCGCGCGGCGGCATCATGCCGCCGAGACAATTCGCGATCATCGGCTCGTTGCGGTAGCCGGCCGCGCGCAAGGCCCGCTCGAGGGCGCGGACGTAAGCGCCCACTACGGGCCGCAACGCGGCGTCGATGGCCGCGGAGACGGCGCGCCGGTACTCGCGGGCGATCGGGTTGATCTCGTGGCTGAGCGTGATCGGAACCTCGGGCCAGACGCCGCGGATCACCTCGCGCACCCGTTCCTCGTGGCGACCGTCGGCCACCGACCAGAGCAGGCAAACGGCAACTGCTTCCACCCCGAGCTTGCGGAAATCCGCAACCGCCGCCAGCACGTCCTCCTCCGCGAGCGGCGCCCGCTCGGCGCCCGCGGCGTCGACCCGCCCGCGCACGCCACGGGTCCTGACGCGCGGCACGAAAGGCTCGGGATAGGCAAGGCGCCAGTGGAACGGTGGCTTGCGGGGCGCTTCGCGCAAGGTGAGGATGTCGCGAAAGCCATGGTTGCAGATCAGGCCGACGCGGGCGTGTTTCCCCTCCAGGAGTGCGTTGGTCGAAACCGTGGTGCCGTGGACGATCTCCTCCACCTGCGCCATGAAAGCGGGTAGGTCCAGCCCGTAGCCCCGCGCGGCCAGGCCGAGCGCATCCATGAAGCCGCGCTCGAAGGCGTCCGGCGTCGACGGCGTCTTGAAGATGCGCACGCGCCCTGCGTCGTCGGCCACGACGCAGTCGGTGAAGGTGCCGCCGATGTCGATGCAGACGCGGTAGCGTCCCGGCGGGGCGGCGCCCGACATCTACGCGCCGGCCTTCGCCGCCCGCCGGCGCCGCGCCGTCTTCGCCTCGTCGACCGCGTGGGAAATGCCGTCTTCCGCCAGGCGCAGGGCCACGGCGTAGGCGGCCTCGGCCTTCTCCTTGCTGAGCCAGCCGCGCGCGACCGCGCGCGCGATCGCCGCCGGGTTCCGCCGCTTCGGGTCGCCGTAGCCGCCGCCGGCGGTGGTGACGAAGCGGAACGCCTCGCCGGCTACGCAGCGCTCTTCGTGGAAGGAGGGGAGCGTGACCCACCGGCCGTCCAGGGTCCTCTTCTGGTTGATCGAGGGCGCGCCGTCGCCGCCGCCGCGCACGCCGCGGGAGGGGTAGGTGTCGCCGTCGCTGCAATAGACGGCGGTCATGGCGCCGTCCGTGGGGCCGTAGACGGCCACGGTGCCCGGCGCGCCGTCCCATTCGCCGTGGCCCAGGGTGTCGATGGCGAGCTCGCGGCACTCGAAGAGGATCGGGAACATGCTCTCGTCCACCTCGGTGGGCGAGAGCATCTGCATTCCACCGTCCACCGGGCCGCCGAAGGTGAGCCAGCCGTCGTAGCCGGGAAGCCCCGGTCCGCCGCCGAAGCCGATGAACATCTGGTTGACGTAGGGCCGGCCGCCGCGACGCGGGTCCTCGCCTGAGATCACGGCGAGGCCGAGCGCCTGCTGGTAGCCGCCTTCGGCCATGCCGTGGCTGGGCCCGATCTGCGCGAAGCAGCAGGAGACGGCGTTCACCAGGCGGTCCGTGACATTGGTGGTGGCGACCGAGGTGCCGACCGGGTAGCGCGGGCGGCCGACGATGCAGTTGTCGCGAAGGAGCACCCGGATACGCCGGGCGCTGCCCTCGTTGTGCGGGATGGTGTGGTCGATGTTGTAGAAGACGCCGGCGCGGCAGGCGGCGATCGAGCAGGTCTCGCTCAGATTGAGGCCGCCGGGGATGCAGTCGATGTTGTCGCGCACGTCCACCGTGATCAGTGCCTCCTCCGGGTCGACGGTGACGGCCGCCTTGACGGGAATCCCCTCGTCCGCGATGCCGGGGAGCGGATCGTGCCGGTTCTCGTAGCGCCAGGTGCCCGCCGGCAGGCCCCGGATCGCGGCGGCGGCCCGCCTCTCACCGTAGGCCATCCAGGCCTCGATGAATTCCGCGATCGTCACCACGCCGTACTTCTTCACGAGTTCCTGGATGCGCCGCTCGGCGGTGCGGCAGGCGCCGACCTGGGCGAGATAGTCGCCGTACCAGAGATCTGGCACCCGGACCTTGATTTTCGCCATGCGGATGATGTCGCGCCTCTCGCGGTAGTCGCGCTCTACGCGCACGCAGGGGAAATGCAGCCCTTCCTCGTAGATCGTCCTGGCGTAGGGCAGGTAGGTGGAGGGGATCGGCGCCCCGACATCGGCGTGATGAGCGCGGGAGACGGTCCAGAAGAGCGGCTTGCCGCCGCAGAACACGGGCACGCACAGCGTCAGGTCCGCGTGATGGGTGACGCCGGTGTAGGGGCAATTGTTGAGGAAGGCGTCGCCTTCGGCGATGTCGTCGAAGAACTCGGTGAGCGGCCGCGTCGTCAGGTCGATGGCCGCCGCGTGGACGGGGATGCACTCCTCGATGCAGAGCAGCCGGTGGTCGTAGGTGAGGATCGCGCAGGACATGTCGCGCGCGATCTTGATGACACCGGATTTGCTCGCGCGCAACACGCCATTGCTCATCTCGCGCAGGATGGCGCCGAAGCGGCTGGAGAGCACCGCGAGCAGCATCGGATCGAAACCCGGCTCGCCCGGGGCCGAGCCGGGTGCTGGCCTGTCTATCATCTCCCCAGCCTGCCAAACTTCCCTCGCCCCGTCCATTTTTCGGCGCGCGGGTTTCCCCTGGCCTGCTTGAAGAACAGAGCTAATCGGGGGCAATGACGCGGCGGGCGGCGAGGGTATCGAGCTCGCCCGGGGTGAAGCCCCAGTCGGCGAGCGTCGCGCGCGTTCCGCCACCTGGGTCCGACGGCGAACGACGAATCCCGGAGGGCGTGCGGTCGAAGCGGGGGGCGGCGTTCGGCTGCACGATGCCGTCGCGTTCGACGAAGGTTTCGCGCGCGGCGTTGTGCGGATGGCGGGGCGCTTCGTCCATGTCGAGCACTGGCGCGAAGCAGGCGTCGGTTCCTTCGAGGATGTCGCACCACTCGTCCCGGGTGCGCGTACGGAAGAGCGTCGCCAGCCGCGCCTTGGCCGCGGGCCAGTCCGCGCCGTCCAGGGAGTGCGGTGCGTCCTTCCGATCGAGGCCGACCCGATCGAGCAGCGTCGCGTAGAACTTGGGTTCGATCGCGGCGACCGAGACGTACCGCCCGTCGCGCGTCTCGTAGACGTCGTAATGGGGGGCGCCGCCGTCGAGAAGGTTCTCGCCGCGGGGGGCACCGCCGATCCCGGCCGCCAGCAGCCCGTAGGCGGAGGTCATGAGCGACGCCGCGCCGTCGACCATCGCGGCGTCGACGGTCTGGCCCCGGCCCGACTCACGCGCCTCAAGGAGGGCTGCGACGACGCCGAGCGCCAGATAGAGGGCACCGCCGCCGAAGTCGCCGACGAGGTTGAGCGGCGGCGTCGGTGGGCCGCCGGGCCGGCCGATCGCGTCCAGCGCGCCGGTGAGCGCGATGTAGTTGAGGTCGTGTCCGGCCGCCCTGGCGAGCGGCCCGTCCTGGCCCCATCCGGTGACCCGCCCGTACACCAGCCGCGGGTTCCGCGCGGCACAATCCGCCGGACCGAGGCCGAGCCGCTCGGTGACGCCGGGCCGGAACCCCTCGATCAGGGCGTCGGCCCCTTCGACGAGGCGGAGCACCGCGCCCACGCCGTCCGGGTGTTTGAGATCGAGGGCGACGCTCGGCCGGCTGCGGTTGAGCAGACGGTATTCCGGCGCCATGCCGATGCCGAGTCCGGACTCCGCCATGCGGTCTATGCGCACGATGTTGGCGCCCAGCTCGGCCAGCAGCATCGCGCACATCGGGCAGGGCCCGATGCCCGCGAGCTCCACGATCTTCACGCCTCGGAGCGGGCCCATGCGGCGGATTCCTGCGGGCGAGCGGGCGGCCCGTCAGCTGTCCGTGCGGGCGCTCGTCCGATCCCCGCGCAGGGCGTCGACCAGCCGGTCGACCGAGATCGCGCCAACCGGCCTGCCTTCCGCGTCCGCGACCCGGGCCTTCCCGGAGGGTGAGGCCGTCACCTCGGGCAGCGCGTCCTCCAGCAGCATGTCGCCGGGGCAGCACGGCCCGTCCGCGCCAGGATCGGCGGGCGCCATGATCGATTCGACGCGGATGACCCGGCCCCGGTTGATGCTCTTGGTGAAGTCGGCGATGTAGGCGTCGGCCGGGCGCAGGACGATTTCCTGAGAATCGCCGTTCTGGACGATTTCGCCGTCGCGCAGAATCGCGATCCGGTCGCCGATGGTGATGGCCTCATCGAGATCGTGGGTCACGAACACGATCGTCTTGTGCAGCTCCTGCTGCAATTCCAGGAGAAGGACCTGCATGTCCGCGCGGATCAGCGGGTCGAGCGCGCTGAACGCCTCATCCATCAGCAGGATGTCGGCGTCGGTCGCGAGCGCGCGGGCGAGGCCGACCCGTTGCTGCATCCCGCCCGACAGGTGGTGCGGATAGGAGTCCCCGTAGCCCGAAAGGCCCACCCGCTCGATCCAGCGTCCGGCCCGCTCGGCCCGCTCGGCGCGCGGAACCCTCTGCATCGCCAAGCCGTAAGCCACGTTCTCCATCACCGTCCGGTGGGGAAACAGGGCGAAGCGCTGGAAGACCATGCTGATCTTGTGCCGACGGAGGTGCTGGAGCGCCTTGCGGTCGAGCGCGCGCACATCCTCCCCGTCGATCCAGACATCGCCCTCGGTCGGGTCTATCAACCGGTTGATGTGGCGGGCGACGGTCGATTTACCCGAGCCGCTGAGGCCCATGACCACCTGGATGCTGTGCGGCGCGATGCTCAGATTGATGTCCCGCAGGCCGAGAACGTGGCCGTGCGATTCCAGCAGGTCCTTCTTCGTGATGCCCTCGTGCACGAGCGGCATCACCGAATTCACGTCGCCGCCGAAGACCTTATACAGGCCGTTGATGTGGATGCCCGCGTCGTCCACCGGGCTACCCCTGGAGCTTGGCCTGCGCGCGCCGGCCGTAGCTCTGCGTGATCCTGTCGAATACGATCGCCAGCCCGACGACGGCGGCTCCGTTGAACAGGCCGAGCGCGAAATACTGGTTGGTGACCGCCTGGAGCACGGGCTGGCCCAGGCCCTTGACGCCAATCATGGAGGCGATGACCACCATCGACAGCGCCATCATGATGGTCTGGTTGACGCCGGCCATGATGTTGGGAAGCGCCAGCGGCAATTGCACCCCGAAGAGCCGCCGCCAGTTGTTGGCGCCGAAGGCGTCGGCGGCCTCCAGGGCCTCCTTGTCTACCAGCCGGATGCCGAGATTGGTGAGCCGGATGACCGGCGGCACGGCATAGATCACCACCGCGATGAGGCCCGGCACCTTGCCTAAGCCGAACAGCATCACCACCGGGATCAGGTAGACGAAGACCGGCATCGTCTGCATCACGTCGAGGATCGGCATCACGGCTGCCTGCACCCGGTTCGAGCGGGCCATGGCGATCCCGATCGGGATGCCGATGGCGATGGCGATGATCGTGGAGACGAAGATGATGGCGAGCGTGCGCATCGTATTGTCCCACATGCCGAGATAACCGATTACGAAGAACGCCGCGATGACGGCGAGGGTCAGCAGTGGGCGCCGGCTTACCGCGAAGCACGTCCCGGCGATGATGACGATCACCACCCACCAGGGTGCGTTGAGGAGAATCCATTCGAACTGGATGAGGATGTAGAGCAGCGGATCAAAGAAGCTCTCGATCGCGTTGCCGTAGTCGCGCGAAAACGACCGGTAGGCCGCGTCGATCGATTTCTGAAGGGCACGCAGCGCCGCCACATCGAGGGTCGGGAAGTTCTGGATCCAGTCGGGCACCGCGATTTCCTCATCTCTGGCGAAGCGCGCCTGTTCCGCCGGAGCGGGCTGGTGGGGAGGGCGGCGCGCGGCGCGCGCACCGCCCTCCGGCCGGTTACATCAGACTCTCTTTGACCTTCGCCGCGACGTCCGCCGGCACCCAGGCGCTCCAGACCGCTTCGTGGTTCTTCAGGAAATGCTCCGCGCCTTCCAGTCCAGTTGCTTGGTTGTCTTCCATCCAGGCCAGGATTTGGCCCACGAGCGCGTTCGGCCAGGAAACCTTGGAGATGAAATCGTAAGCTTCCGGTGCCCCCTCCGCGAAGCTGCTCGTGACGACCGTATAGACGACCGATTTGGGATACATGTTCGGCATCGGCTCGGCACAGTCCTTGTCGATCACGCAGGGCCAAGTTTCCGGGTCATGGGTCATCCCGCCCAGCTTGACCATCGGGTACTTGCCGAGCACCGACGTAGGTGCCCAGTAGTAGGTGAAGATCGGCTGTCCACGCTCGTAGGCGCCGGCAATCGCCCCCGACAGTCCCTCGCCGGAACCGGGGTTGAAGAGCGTGAAGCCGGCTTCCTCCAGGCCGTAAGCCTTGTAGAGATTGGCGTTGATGATCTCGCAGGCCCAGCCGGAGGGGCAGGTGTAGAAGCGACCCTTGCCCGGTTCCTCCTTGTCCGGGAACAGGTCGGGCTTCTGGAGCACGGCCTGGAGGGTGGTCAGATCCGGATTGTCCTTCACCACATAGTCCGGGACCCACCAGCCTTCCTCCCCGCCGTCCGACAGAATCTCGCCGGCGATAGCGAGGCGGCCTTCCGCCACGGCTGCCTCGACCACCTCGCGCGCCGAGTTGATCCAGATCTCAGGCGCGATGTCGGGTTCGTTCTTCTCCGTCATGGACGTGACGGTGGGCACCGTGTCGCCGGGCACTACCTCCGTCTCGCAGCCATATCCCTGCGCGAGGATGATGTCCTGAACATGCGCCGCCACCCTCGCCGAGTCCCAGTTCATCTCGGCGATCGTCACCTTGCCGCACGCCGCATCGGCGCTCTTCGCGAAGCCCACGGCGCCGAGCAGCGCGAGAGCCGCCATGAACGAAATCGGTATTCTCGCCATCGAACCGTCCCCCTTCTCATGCCGCGCCTCTCCGGCCGCGGCGTTTCTCCCTTCGGGTCCTCCGGCACGGTGAACCCTGTCGGTCATACTAAGCGTTGCCCGGCGATTGGCCAACCCCATCGGGAGCACCCGCGCGGCCGTCGCCGCCGAGAGCGGCGCGCACCATCTCGTGGAAATGGAAAACGCCGTTTTCGTGCCGCGGACTCAACGGCCCCCGCTCGTAGATACCGGCGTCGAGATTGCGCTGGATGAGCGGCACGATCCACTGGTCCTCCTCCGATATCTGGATGCCGTAGTCGACCATCGGCTGGAAGTCCTCGGTGCTGACGCCGGCCGGCCGGTAGAAGTGATAGACGATGCGCGTCTGCGCGGGCCCCACGGGCTCCATCCGCAGGAATGAAAGCCCCTCGGCGTAGGAGCTGAAGGCGAAGTTGGGGAAGCGCCAGCCGAAGACACCCGGATGCGTCGAGCGTTTCTTCGCCGGCGCCTCGTGCGTGCTGCCGCCTTCGTCGTTGATCACGCGGTAGCGCTTCCAGTCGAGGTCGCGGTTCAGCCCCGGGTGGAGCGGCGGGATGTGGTAGCCCTCCTGGTAGTTGTCGACATAGGTCTTCCAGTTGCACGCCACGAGGAACTCCGCCTCCCGGTCGAAGACGACCCGCGCCGGCGCGGCCCGGTCGATCGCGCGCGCGACGGGCCCGAGCCACGCGGCCAGCGGCGGGGCCGCGCGGTCCAGGCAGACGAAGACGAGGTCCTTCCAGGTCTCCACGGAGATCGGGAACAGCGAGAGCTCGTCCTTCGGGAAGTCCGCTGCCGCGCCGAAGGGCGGCGGGACATGATCGAGCGTGCCGTCCGAGCGGTAGTGCCATCCGTGGTAGGGGCACGCGATGGCGTCGCACCGCCCGCTCGGCTCCGTCAGCAGCATGGAGGCCCGGTGCCGGCAGACGTTGTGGAAGCCCCGGAGCGCGCCGTCCTCGCCGCGGCGCACGAAGAGAGGAAAACCCGCTGGCGCGGCCGTCAGATAGCGGCCGGGCTCGCTCACCGTCTCCTCGCGGCCGACCCAGAGCCATTGCCGGGAGAAGATGCGCTCTCTTTCCGCGCGGTGGATGTCCGGATCGCCGTACCACCGCGCCGGCATGGTCCACACGGTGCCCGCCCGCATGGGCGCGTCGGTCGCGGTGTTGGGGTCTTCGGTCGATCGCGTCGTGCGAGCCATGGCGATATCTCCGTCTTGACGGTCGTCGCCGGGTGCTACTCGTCGAACCGGTAGTGAACCTGGTCGAAGCGGTCCCGCGGGAAGGAAAACACCAGGACGAGGGGCTCCCTGCCGGTGCATTGCAGGGCATGCTTGGCGTTGGACGGGATGTAAGCCGCGCATCCCGGCCCTACCTCCGACACTTGGCCGTCGATCTCCAGGCGCCCGGTGCCGCTGACGATGTAGTAGGTCTCGTCCGGCTCATGGTGGTGCAACAGGAGCCGCTCGCCGGGCGCGATCTCGGCGAGGCCGGTGACGAGGCCGCGGCTCTCCGTGCGCTCGCCGTCGATCAACAGCTTCCAGCGGATCGGGCTTCTGGCGGCGAGGGCACCGTCGCTCCACCCTTCCCAGTCGAGACGGGCCTGATCGACGATGGCGGGGCTCGGCCGATCCATCGATCCCCCTTCCTCCGCGAGTCCGGGTCAACAGTCCGGGGCACGCCGTTGGCTCCGGGCGAGCGAATAATGGCACATGCCGCCCCCGGGCTCAAGCGCAAAGCCCCGGCGCCCACGCATCGGTGTGCCCTTGACGGTGCCCGCGATGGTTGCGAAAACCCCGCCCGGCGGCGCGGGCCGCTGTCTAGAAACGGGGCAGGATCGTGAGCCGACGCGATTATCTTTTCACCAGCGAATCGGTGTCCGAGGGGCATCCGGACAAATTGTGCGACCGGATTTCCGACGCGGTGGTCGACACCTATCTGGCGCGCGATCCGGCGTCCCGTGTCGCCTGCGAGGCCTTGGCCACGACCAACCGCGTGGTGCTGGCCGGCGAGGTGCGGGGCCCCGAATCGATCGACGCCGGCGCGCTGGAGGAGGTCGCCCGGGCCTGCATCCGCGAGATCGGTTACGAGCAGGAGGGCTTCCATTGGGCCAAGGCCCAAGTCACCGTTCACGTCCACGCCCAGTCCGCCGACATCGCCCAGGGGGTGGACCGGAGCGGCAACAAGGACCAGGGTGCCGGCGACCAAGGCATCATGTTCGGCTATGCCTGCCGCGAGACCGACGCCCTGATGCCGGCGCCCCTGCATTACGCGCACACGATCCTGGCGTCGCTCGCCCGCGCTCGGCACGCCGGTGCCGAACCCGGCCTGGGGCCGGACTCCAAGAGCCAAGTCACCTTGCAATACGAAGACGGCGCGCCGGTGCGGGCCGCTTCCGTCGTCGTGTCGACCCAGCACGCCCCCAACCTCACCCAGGAGGACGTCCGCGCCATCGTGCGCCCGCACGTTCTCGAAATCCTGCCCGACGGCTGGATGTGCGACGAGGACGAATTCTACGTCAACCCGACCGGCCGCTTCGTCATCGGCGGGCCGGACGGCGACGCCGGACTTACCGGCCGCAAGATCGTCGTCGATACCTATGGTGGTGCGGCGCCTCACGGCGGCGGCGCCTTCTCCGGGAAGGACCCCACCAAGGTCGACCGCTCGGCGGCTTACGCCGCGCGCTATCTGGCGAAGAACGTGGTCGCTGCCGATCTCGCCTCGCGCTGCACGATCCAACTCGCCTACGCCATCGGCATCGCGCATCCGCTGGCGGTTTACGTCGATACCCATGGGACGGGCGCGGTGGACGAGGCCCGGCTGGCTTCGGTGCTGCGCGAGGTGATGGACCTGACGCCGCGGGGCATCGGGGAGCATCTCGGGCTCGCCAGGCCGATCTTCGCCCGCACGGCGGCATACGGCCATTTCGGGCGGGCGCCCGAGGCCGACGGCGGATTCTCCTGGGAGAAGACGGACCTCGCGGGCGAACTCCGCTCGGCGTTCGCCTGACCGTGCGATGGAAGATCGTCGGCGCCGAGTCCACGGGCGCCGGCGGGGCCACCGGCTTCGTCCGGCGCGGCGGGCGCTGCTCGAGCGCGCGCTGCCCCGCTTGGCGCTGCCGCTGCCGCAGGGCGCGCGTGCGTGGATCGATCCCGAAAACCTGTTCCCGCGCTCGGTTCGCGATCTCTGGCTCGAGATCGGCTTCGGCGCGGGCGAGCACCTTGCGCACCAAGTGCGCGTCAACCCGGCCGTCGGTTTCATCGGCTGCGAGCCGTTTCTCGGAGGTGTCGCCCGCGCCCTGGGCCATTTTGAGGCCAACGGCACCGCCGACCGGGTGCGCGTCTTTCCCGACGACGCGCGGCTTCTGATCGAACGACTGCCCGATGCCTGCGTGGGCCGGCTGTTCGTACTGTTTCCCGACCCCTGGCCCAAGAAACGCCACCACAAGCGCCGCCTGATCGATGCTGGCACGGTCGCCGCTTTCGCCCGCGTCCTGAAGGGCGGCGCCGAGTTCCGCTGGGCCTCCGACGAGCCGGATTACGTCCGCTGGACGCTCCACCACGTCATGGCGGACGGGGCGTTCGCGTGGCTCGCAGAGGCCGCCCGCGACTGGCGGGAACGCCCCGGTGACTGGCCGGAGACGCGCTACGAGCGGAAGGCGCGCGCCGCCGGCCGCGCGCCCGTCTTCCTCCGCTTCGCCCGCGCCGCGCGCCCCGCGTGCCGCGGAGAAACACCTTGATGAACTCGCACGAAACGCGATAGTCTCCGTGTGCCGTGCGCTCTACAGGGCGCGAGGGGGCGCGGCGAGAAGAACGCCCGAGGTCTGCGCGTGAACGTCGTGGTGGGCAGGTGCCCGCCTTTTTATTTTCGTGCCGTGCCTCGCGGCTTGACGAAGAGTCGGAACGTGGAGTCAGAACGGGAGATCGAACGGGTCATCGCACCGGCACTCGCCGCACGGGGTTACGACGTCGTCCGCATCCGGTTCGGCGGCGGCGCGACCCCGACGCTTCAGGTGATGATCGAGCGGTCCGACCGCGGGGCGTTGACGGTCGGGGACTGCGCGGCGGCCAGCCGCGCCGTCTCGGCACGCCTCGATGTCGAGGCGCTCGCGGCCGGTGCCTGCACGCTGGAAATCAGTTCGCCCGGCATCGATCGCCCGCTGGTGCGACTCGGCGACTTCGACCGCTTTTCGGGATTCGATGCCAAGGTGGAGATGGCGGAACCGCTGGACGGGCGCCGCCGGTTCCGCGGTCGGCTTCTCGGCGCCGATGACGGACAGGTGCGCATGACGGTGGACGACCGGGACGTGTCGCTCCCTTACGCGGCGATCCGCAACGCCAAGCTCGTCCTCACGGAGGAGCTGCTGGCGGGTGCCGGTCGGAGGTGACGGCGATGGGTCGCGAATCGGAGGGCCTCGCGCGTTTCGAAATGCTCCAGGTGGCGGACGCGGTCGCCAGGGAGAAGGGGATCGAACGCGAACAGGTGATCGAGGCCATGGAACAGGCGATCACCCACGCGGGCAAACGGAAATACGGCCAGGAACACGATATCCACACCGATATCGATCGCGAGACCGGCGAGATACGGCTCATGCGCTATCTCGAGGTCGTCGATGCGGTCGAGAACGGGGACACCGAGATCACCCTGGGCGAGGCGCAGGAGCGCAATCCCGCGGCGCAGATCGGCGACATCGTGACCGATCCCCTGCCGCCGATCGACTTCGGCCGGATCGCCGCGCAGACCGCGAAGCAGGTGATCGTGCAGAGGGTGCGCGAGGCCGAGCGCGCACGGCAGTACGAGGAATACAAGGACCGGGTGGAGGAGATCGCCAACGGCCTCGTCAAGCGGACCGACTTCGGCGGGCTCACGGTCGATCTCGGCCGGGCGGAAGCCTTTATCCGGCGCGATGACCTGTTGCCGCGCGAATCGTTCCGCACCGGCGACCGCGTGCGTGCCTACATCTACGACGTGCGCCGGGAGCTGCGCGGACCGCAGATATTCATGTCGCGGACCCACCCCAAGTTCATGTCCAAGCTGTTCGCGCAGGAGGTGCCGGAAATCTACGACAGCATCATCGAGATCGACGCCGTGGCCCGTGACCCCGGCAGCCGCGCCAAGATCGCCGTCCATTCCAACGACAGCAGCATCGATCCGGTCGGCGCCTGCGTCGGCATGCGCGGCTCCCGCGTCCAGGCGGTGGTCGGCGAGCTTCAGGGCGAAAAGATCGACATCATCCAGTGGTCGCCTGACCCGGCGGCGTTCATCGTCAACGCCCTGGCCCCCGCCGAGGTCACCAAGGTCGTGCTCGACGAGGAGGCGCAGAGGATCGAGGTGGTTGTGCCCGACGAGCAGCTCTCGCTGGCGATCGGCCGGCGTGGGCAGAACGTGCGCTTGGCCTCCAATCTCACGGGTTGGTATATCGACATCCTGACGGAGGACCAGGAGTCCGAGCGCCGGCAGGAGGAGTTCCGCACGCGCTCCGAGGCGTTCATGAAAGCCCTCGACGTGGACGAAGTGATCGCCCATCTGCTGGTGACCGAGGGGTTCGCGGATGTCGAAGAGTTGACCGATGTGCCGGTGGGTGAGCTGGCGGCGATCGAAGGCTTCGAGGAGGTGCTGGCCGAAGAGCTGGGGCGTCGCGCGAAGGCCCATGTCGAAGCGGTGAACAAGGCGTTGAACGAACGCCGGATCGAGCTCGGCGTCGGCGACGACGTGGCCGCGGCCGAAGGCCTGGAGCCGAAAATGCTCGTCGCCCTCGGCGAAGCCGGTGTGCGGACGCTGGACGATCTGGGCGGCCTCGCAGGCGACGAGCTGGTCGAGATCCTCGACGACTCGGCGCCGTCGCTCGAGGAGGCCAACGCCATCGTCATGGCGGCGCGGGCCCACTGGTTCGATGACGACGAGTCGGACGATGCGGAGGCCGCCGAGCCAAATGGCGACGACGGGAATCGAGAGGGAGTGAGCGCGTGACCGCACGGGCCGGGAGACGGTATCGCTGGGGCGACGGGCCACCGGTCGCCGGCGGCCGCCGTTGCATCGTCAGCGGTCGCAGCGCCCCGCGCGACGGGCTGCTGCGCTTCGTGATCGGCCCCGGCGGCGCTTTGCTCCTGGATCTGAGCGAGACCCTGCCGGGGCGCGGCATGTGGATTTCGGCCGAGCGGGCCGCGTTGACGCGGGCCCGCGAACGCGCGCTGTTCGCGCGCGCCGCGCGCCGACCGGTCTCGGTGTCGCCCGATCTGGTCGGTGAGGTGGAACGGCAATTGACCGCGCGCGCATTGAACCTGCTCGGACTGGCGCGCCGCGCCGGGGCGTTGGCGACGGGCTTCGAGCGCGTGCGACAGGCGCTCACGGAGAGGCGCGTGGCCATCCTGATCGAGGCATGCGACGGCGCCGGGCACGGGCGCGCCCGGCTGGGCGCCTTGGCGCGAGGTCTTCCCATGGTCGCCCGGTTCGACCGGGACGCGCTGAGCCGCAGCGTGGGGCGTGGCAATGTGGTGCATGCCGCCCTGGCGCCGGGGCCGCTCGCGGACAGGTTCGCACGCGAATGCGCGCGCCTGGATGGCGTGCGGCCGATAGAGGGGGCCGGCTTCGGCGGGGACGGGCGCGTGCGCGCCGCCGATCGGGACGTGACGCGATGAGCGACGACGGCAAGGTTGGTGACCGGGAGCAGCGCAAGCCGCTATCCTTGAGTCGCCCGGAGCGCCCCGAGATGAAGGGGACGTCGGAAGCTGGGCAGGTTCGGCAGAGCTTCTCGCACGGCCGGAGCCGCTCGGTGGCCGTCGAGGTGCGCAAGAAGCGGATCCGCAAGCGGAGCGCCGGAGCGGGTGCCGATGCCGTCCCGGCCGCCGCGCCGAAGGCACCGCCGGAGAAACCTTCCCCGCCGGCCGCCGAGCCGGTGTCGCCCGCCGCCGACGGGGTGGAGCAGACCTCCGCGGCACCGAAGACCCGTGTCGTCCTCCGGACCCTGACAAGCGGCGAGAAGGCGGCGCGCGCGCGGGCCGTCGAGGACGCCATGCGCGCGGAGCGGCAGGAGCGGGCGCGGGCCGAGGAGGAAGCCCGCCGCCGTGCCGAGGAGGAAGAGCGTCTGGCCGCGGAGCGCGCCGAAGCCGAGCGGCGGAAGGCTGAGGAAGAGACGCGCCGGAAATCGGAAGAGGATGCCCGCAAACGGGCGGAGGAGGATGCTGCTCGCCGGCTTTCGCCCGCCGAGGGGGAGGGGGCGGAAGGCAGGGATGAAACCGCCGCCGGCGCGGACGCCGCGCGGGCGCGCTCCGGCGCGGCCCAGCCCGAGGAGGAGCGCGGTCGCCCGCGTCGGCGCGGCGACCAGCGGCGGCCCGGTGGCGCTGCCCGGCGGGACCAGCCGCGCAGACGCCGCGGCAAAATCACCCTGTCGCAGGCGCTCGACGGCAGCGTCGGCGAGGAGCGCGGGCGCAGCCTCGCCTCGCTCAGGCGCCAGCGGGAACGCGAGAAGCGCCTCACCCAGCAGGGGCTCCACACGGACGATCTCAAACCCGTGGTGCGCGAGGTCGTGATCCCCGAGGCCATCACCGTCCAGGAACTCGCCAGCCGGATGGCCGTGCGTGGTGCCGAGGTGGTAAAGCGTCTGATGGAAATGGGTACGGTGGCGACCGTCACCCAATCGATCGACGCCGATACGGCGCAACTGCTGGTCGAGGAGTTAGGCCACAAGGCCAAGCGCGTCAGCGAAGCCGACGTGGAAATCGGGCTGAGGGGGACCGTCGACAAGAGCGCTGCCCTGGTGTCCCGGCCACCGGTGGTCACGGTCATGGGGCATGTCGACCACGGCAAGACCTCGCTGCTCGACGCGATTCGCTCGAGCAACGTCGTCGCCGGCGAAGCGGGCGGGATCACCCAGCATATCGGCGCCTATCAGGTGGAAACGGACAAGGGCGCCCGCATCACCTTCATCGACACGCCCGGCCATGCCGCCTTTACGGAGATGCGCGCGCGCGGCGCGAGCGCGACCGATCTCGTCGTTCTCGTCGTGGCGGCGGACGACGGAGTCATGCCGCAGACGACCGAGGCGATCGACCATGCGCGGGCTGCGGGCGTCCCGATTCTGGTCGCGATCAACAAGATCGATCGGCCCGACGCCGACGCCCAGCGGGTCCGTCAAGCCCTGCTCCAGCACGAGATCGTGACCGAGGAGATGGGCGGGGACGTGCTGGCCGTCGAGGTTTCGGCAACCGAGAAGCAGAACCTGGACAAGCTGGAGGAGGCGATCCTGCTACAGGCCGAGGTCCTGGAGCTCAGGGCCAACCCCGACCGCCCGGCGGAAGGCGTCGTGATCGAGGCCAAGGTCGATCGGGGACGCGGCGCGGTGGCGACCGTGCTCGTCCAGCGCGGTACGCTCCGGGGCGGCGATATCGTCGTCGCCGGTGCCCAATGGGGCCGGGTCCGGGCCATGTACGACGACCGGGGCGCCGCTGCCATGGCGGCCGTGCCGTCGGCGCCCGTGGAGATCCTCGGGCTCGGCGGTGTGCCGGAAGCCGGCGACGAGGTGGTGGTGGTAGAGAGCGAACGCCGGGCGCGTGAAGTCTCCGAGTTCCGTCAGGCGCGAGCCAGGGAAAAGGACGCGGCGCGCGGGGCGCCGCTGAGCGTCGAGCAGCTCTTCTCCAGGATCGAGGAGGACGGGCAAGGCGAGCTCCCGGTGGTCGTCAAGGCCGACGTGCGCGGCTCGGTCGAGGCGCTCACCGGCGCGCTGCACAATCTCGGCACCGACGAGGTGGGAGTGCGCGTGCTCCATGCCGGGGTCGGCGGAATCACGGAATCGGACATCACTCTCGCCGCCGCCTCCGGCGCGGCAGTCATCGGCTTCAACGTCCGCGCCAACGCGCAGGCGCGGGAGCTCGCGCGGCGCAGCGGTATAGAGCTTCGTTACCACGCGGTCATCTACGACGTCGTCGACGAGATCAAGGCCGGTCTCGAAGGGATGCTCCGCCCGGAGGCGCGCGAGCGGGTCGTCGGCAGCGCCCAAGTGCTGCAAGTGTTCGACGTGGGCCGCGTGGGCAAGGTCGCGGGCTGCCGGGTGACCGGCGGTCTGGCGCGCCGGGGCGCCAAGGCTAGACTCCTACGCGACGACGTGGTGATTCACGATGGGGCGCTGCAAACCCTGAAGCGGTTCAAGGACGACGTGCGCGAGGTAAAGGAAGGCTACGAATGCGGCATGTCGTTCGAGAACCACTCCGACCTGCGCGAGGGCGACAGGGTCGAGTTCTACGAAATCGAGGAGGTCGCGCGTACCCTCGACGCTTGAGCCGCGCCGCGGGCCGGGACCGGCAGCGATGGCGAGAGGACGTAACGCGGCCGGCGAGCCGAGCCAGCGGCAGCGGCGGGTCGGCGAACTCGTCAGGGAGGTGCTTGCGGAAGCGCTCGCCCGTGGCCATTTCCGTGATCCGTTGCTGGACGGGGCGCGTATCACCGTGACGGAGGTCCGCCCGGCGCCGGACCTGCGCTCCGCCAGGGTCTACGTGATGCCGCTGGGCGGCGAGCGGGCGGGCGATCTGATCGACGCGCTGCAACGCGCCGCCGGATATCTGAGGGGTGAGGTGAACCGCCGGATCGCGCTGAAGTTTTCGCCGGCGCTGAGGTTCGAGCTCGACGGCAGCTTCGACCGGGCACAACGGATCGAGGCGTTGCTCGACACAGACGACGGTTCGCGTGGCTGAGCGGGCGGCCGTGCCCGGACCGGGCGGCTGGCTGGTCGTGGACAAGCCCCGCGGGCCGACCTCCACAGCCGTGGTCGCCAAGGTCAGATCGTTCGCCCGCGGTGCGAAGGCCGGCCATGCGGGAACCCTGGACCCACTCGCGACCGGCGTCCTTCCGGTCGCCCTTGGCGAGGCCACCAAGACGATCCCGTACATGATCGACGGCCCGAAGCGGTACCGCTTCGGGCTGTGCTGGGGCGAGCGGCGCGATACCGACGACGCCGAAGGCGCGGTGGTCGAAAAGAGCGACGTGCGCCCGAGTGAGGCGGCGATCGTCGCCGCGCTTCCCGCGTTCGTGGGCCGCATCGAGCAGGTCCCGCCCGCCTTTTCCGCGATCAAGGTCCGGGGCGAGCGCGCCTATGCGCGGGCGCGGGCGGGCCGGCCGCCGGCGCTCGCGCCCCGGACCGTCGAGGTGAAGAGCCTCGGGGTCCTGTCGGTCGCTGACGGCGAGGCGGCATTCTCGGTCGAATGCGGCAAGGGCACTTACGTCAGGGCGCTGGCCCGCGATATCGCCCGGGCGCTGGGGGCCGTGGGTCACGTCCACTGGCTCCGCCGGGTGGCGGTCGGGCCGTTCACCGAGGACGACGCGATTCCCCTGGATAGTCTCGGCGGACTCGGGCATAATGCGGCGTTCACCGAAAGCCTGCTTCCGGTCGATGCGGCGCTGGCCGGTATCCCGGCGCTGCAACTGGCCGCCTGCGAGGCGGATCGGCTACGCCACGGCCAACGGGTGCTCGCGGGTGGAGCGGCTCCGGGAAGGGTCCGGGCCGTCGTCGGTTCCCGGCTCGTGGCGCTTGCCGAGGTCGAGGCTGGGCGGATTCACCCATTGCGGGTCTTCAACATGTGACATGCGGGGTGCAAGGGATGTCGATAACCGCGGCGCGGAAGACCGTGTTGATATCGGAATACGCGACCAAGACCGACGATACCGGTTCGCCGGAGGTCCAGGTCGCGATCCTGACCGAACGGATCAACAACCTGATCGACCACTTTCGCATCCACAAGAAGGACCTCCATTCGAGGCGCGGCCTCTTGAAGATGGTCAGTCGAAGACGGCGTCTGCTCGACTACCTCAAACGCAAGGATCAGGAGCGCTACGCCACCGTCATTCGCCGGCTGGGCTTGCGCAAGTAGCTCCGGCGTCCCTGGGGTTCCGGGAGGGCACCGCGCGGCGGTGCGAGGGTGCCGTGGAGGTTGGGGCGCAACGCCCGCCCGCGGCACCGGCGATGGGTTGGGCCGAATGGGCGGCCCGCCGAGAGGCTCGAAGGAAGGAACATGTTCAATATCACGCGTCGTGAGGTCATGTGGGGCGGGCGCAAGCTCGTCCTGGAGACCGGCCGCATGGCCCGTCAAGCGGACGGTGCCGTGCTCGCGAGCTATGGCGAGACGACGGTCCTGTGCACCGTGGTCGGCCAGCGGAGCACGCGGGAGGGCCAGGACTTCTTCCCGCTGACGGTCAATTACGAGGAGAAGGCGTTCGCCGCTGGCAAGATCCCCGGCGGATTCTTCAAGCGCGAGGGTCGCCCGAGCGAGAAGGAAACCCTGGTTTCGCGGCTCATCGACCGGCCGATCCGACCTCTCTTCGCGAAATCGTTTCGCAGCGAGACCCAGGTAATCTGTACCGTGCTTTCGCACGATCTGATCACCGATTCCGACATCGTCGCCATGGTCGGTGCCTCCGCGGCCCTGACGATCTCCGGGCTGCCGTTCATGGGCCCGATCGGGGGGTGTCGGGTCGGCTTGGTCGCCGGCGACTACGTCTTGAACCCGACCTACGAAGAGCGCGCTTCGTCCACTCTGGACATGGTCATGGCCGGCACCCGGGACGGGGTGCTGATGGTCGAATCGGAGGCATCGGAACTCTCCGAGAGCCAGATGCTCGACGCCGTGACGTTCGGCCACGAGTCGCTCGCGCCGGTGATCGATACCATCGTCGATCTGGCCGAGGCCTGCGCGAAAGAGCCTTGGGAAATCGCCGAGGACGGTGTGGACCCGGCGCTCGCGGAGCGCATCGGCGACGCCGCGCGCGATGCGCTCCGCGAGGCCTACGCCATAGCCGGCAAGACCGAACGGCAGGAGCGGGTCGCAGCGATCAAGGCCGGGATCGCCGATCGCTTCGGTGACGAGGAAACCCCCGCCGTCGGGAGTGCCCTGGAATCGCTTGAGAAGGACATCGTGCGCGGCCGCATCCTGGACGAGGGTGCGCGCATCGACGGCCGTGCCACCACCGATATCCGCGCCATCGAGTGCGAGGTCGGCGTGCTGGCGCGCAGCCACGGCTCGGCTCTCTTCACCCGCGGTGAGACCCAGGCGCTGGTCGTCTCGACCCTGGGCACCGGCCAGGACGAGCAGATCATGGACGTGCTTGAAGGAGAATACCGCGAGCGCTTCATGCTGCATTACAATTTCCCGCCCTACTCCGTCGGCGAAGCGCGGTTCCTGCGCGGCCCCGGACGGCGCGAGATCGGCCACGGCAAACTCGCCTGGCGGGCGCTTCACCCGCTGCTGCCGGACGCGGAATCGTTCCCCTATACCGTTCGCGTGGTCTCGGAGATCACGGAATCCAATGGCTCTTCGTCGATGGCGACGGTCTGCGGCGCCTCCCTTTCGATGATGGACGCCGGCGTCCCGCTCCCCCGGCCGGTCGCCGGAATCGCCATGGGGCTGATCAAGGAGGGCGACCGCTTCGCGGTGCTCTCAGACATCCTGGGCGACGAGGACCATCTCGGCGATATGGATTTCAAGGTCGCGGGCACGGAGCGCGGCGTCACCTCACTCCAGATGGACATCAAGATCACCGGCATCACCGCCGAGATCATGCGCGCCGCGCTCGATCAGGCGCATGACGGGCGGCTGCACATCCTCGGCGAAATGGCGAAGGCGCTGGCGGTCTCGCGCGATAGCGTGAGCGACAACGCGCCGCGCATCACCACCTTCTCGATCCCGAAGGACCGCATCCGCGAGGTCATAGGGCCGGGCGGGAAGGTCATACGGGAGATTTGCGAGGCCACGGGGACCAAGATCGACATCGAGGACGACGGAACCATCAAGGTCGCGGCCGTCGAGAGCGAGGCGGCGAAGGCCGCGATCGACATGATCCGGGACATCGTCGCCGAGCCCGAGGTCGGCGTGATCTATGACGGAAAGGTCGTCAAGATCGTCGACTTCGGCGCCTTCGTGAATTTCATCGGCAAGCGCGACGGCCTCGTCCATATCAGCGAGATCGCGCCCCGCCGGATCAGGAACGTCAGCGACGTGCTCAGCGAAGGGGACAGCGTCAAGGTGAAGGTGCTCGGGATCGACGACCGCGGCAAGGTGAAGCTGAGCATGAAGGCCGTGAACCAGGAGAGCGGCGAGGATCTCGCCGAGGCTGGCGAGGAGGCACGGGCCGGCTGAGGCGGGGGACGCGACGGTGAAGCCGCTGAACGCGATCAGGTTGTCGGGGCGCGACGTCCTCCCGCTCATCGAGGGGGGCAAGGGCATCGGCGTGACCAACGGCCTGAGTTCCGGCGCCTGGGCGGCCTGCGGTGGCATCGGCACCTTCTCGGGCGTGAACGCCGATTCCTACGACGAAGACGGTCGGGCCATCCCGCAGATCTATCGCGGCCGCACTCGCAAGGAGCGCCACGAAGAGCTCGTCGACTACGCGATCAGGGGCGGCATCGCGCAGGCGCGCATCGCCCATGAAGAATCGCGCGGCGAGGGGCGCCTCCACATGAACGTCCTGTGGGAAATGGCCGCCGCGGAGCGCGTCCTGCACGGGATCCTCGAAGCCACGCGCGGCCTGATCCACGGCGTCACCTGCGGGGCCGGGATGCCTTACCGCATCGCCGAGATCGCCGCCAGATACGACGTGCATTATTATCCGATCGTCTCGTCGGCGCGGGCGTTCCGCGCGCTCTGGAAGCGCGCCTACCACCGTTTCTCCGACTGGCTGGGCGGCGTCGTCTATGAAGACCCCTGGCGTGCCGGCGGCCATAACGGCCTTTCCAACAGCGAGGATCCGGAAGCGCCGGAACCAGCCTTCCCACGGGTCCTGGCACTGCGCAAGCTGATGGGTGAATTCGGCCTGGACGACGTCCCGATCGTGATGGCGGGCGGTGTCTGGTATCTGCGCGACTGGCAGCAGTGGATCGGCAGCCCGGAGCTCGGGCCCATCGTCTTCCAATTCGGGACACGCCCGCTCGTGACCACGGAAAGCCCGATCTCCGACAAGTGGAAGCGGAAGCTGCTTATGATGAAAGAGGGCGACGTGAAGTTGAACCGTTTCAGCCCGACTGGCTTCTACTCGTCGGCGGTGCGGAACGCCTTCATCGGGGAGCTCGCGGCCCGCGAGCGACGGCAGGTCGCCTACACCCTCGAGCCGATCGGCGATCACGACCAAGCCTTCTTCGATGGCCCGCGCGGGCGGATCTGCTATTTGACGGACGGCGACCGGGCGCGCGCCGAGGGCTGGATCGAGGAGGGCTTCACGACCGCGATGCGGACCCCGGACACGACGCTCATGTTCGTCACGGAAGAAAAGGCACGCGAGATCCGGGCCGATCAGGCGGCCTGCATGGGATGCCTGAGCGCGTGCCGCTTCAGCAACTGGGCGACCAACGCGCGCGGCTCGACGGGCAAGAAGGCGGATCCGCGCAGCTACTGCATCCAGAAGACGCTGCAGAACATCATCCACAGCGACGACGTCGACAACCAGCTGATGTTCGCGGGACACGGCGCCTACCGGTTCGCGAGCGACCCCTTTTACAGCAACCGCTTCATCCCCAGCGTGCGACAGCTGATCGAGCGCCTCCTGACCGGCGACTGACCGCGCCACCGGAGCGGTGCGCCAATTGACTTGCCGCGCCTACGCGGTGCGCTAGATTGCACCTCCATGACGGACGCTTCCCCGGAAAACGAAAGTCGGGCGCTGGAAAAGCTACGGCAGGCGGGCCTGCGTCCGACTCGCCAGCGCATCGCCCTGGCGCGGCGCCTCTTCGCCGGCGGCGACCGGCACGTCACGGCCGAACGGCTTCATTCGGAGGCGCTGGCAGATGAAGCAGGTGTCTCGCTCGCGACGGTCTACAACACCTTGCGCCGGTTCGAGAAGGCCGGACTGTTGCGCGAGCTGGTGGTGGAGGCGGGCCGCTCGTTCTTCGATACCAACACCGCGCACCATCACCACTTCTTCTTCGAGGAGACCGGCGCGCTCATCGACGTGCCGGGCGACAGCGTGACCGTGGATGCCCTCCCGGTGCCGCCGCCGGGAACGACGATCGCGCGGGTCGACGTCGTCATCCGGGTGACGGGGGGAGGCGCGGGCGTGCCATAGCCGGCGGCGGGACCGGCTACATTGGAATTGTTCCAATTTCATTGACGGCGCCCGCCCGCTGCGCCATACAGGCGGCGGGGGCGGTCGTTCCCGAGAACGACCGCCCTCGCGACTCATCCGACAGCGAGGGGAACAAGACCATGCCTGCATTGGGCGGAACCAGGACCGAGCAGAACCTCAAGGACGCTTTCGCCGGCGAGTCCCAGGCCAACCGGCGTTATCTCTATTTCGCGCGCAAGGCCGACGTCGAAGGCTACAACGACGTGTCCGCCATCTTCCGCTCCACGGCCGAGGGCGAAACCGGCCACGCCCACGGCCATCTCGACTTCCTCCAGGAAACGGGCGACCCGGCGACTGGAAAGCCGATCGGCGCGACGCGGGACAACCTCGCGGCGGCCGTGGCAGGCGAGACCCACGAATACACCGACATGTATCCCGGCATGGCGCGCACCGCGCGGGACGAAGGCTTCGAGGAGGTCGCCGACTGGTTCGAGACCCTGGCGAAGGCGGAGAAATCCCACGCCGGGCGCTTCCAGAAGGCGCTGGATACGCTCGACTGACGCGACGCCGCCCGTCGCGCGGTTTCCGTCGGCGGCCGTCGGCCGGCGCGCGCCGGCCGACGGCCGGTGCTCACGCGCCCGCTAGGCGAAAGACGGCAGCGAAGGCGTCGTGGATACCAGCGGAGCCGAACGCCTCGAGGTCGCTCGAAGCTGAGTTCTGGCAGAGCGTGACGGTAATTCCGCTCGCGTCGTGATGCCCGGCCATGGTGACGTGGCCGCGCAGCTGGCCGAGATGGCCCGTGATCGCGAGAGCCCCGAAGTGGGAGACCAAGGCGCCGTGGCCGCAATGGGTGACGCGGGTCCCCGGATATGAGGCCGGGAGCAGTGGCGCGGCGAGGAGGTCGGAGACGGTCCGACCCAGGACCCGCCCGGTGAAGAGCGCGCGGAAGCCCTCCGCGAGGTCGCGCGGGGTCGTGACCAAGTCGCCTGCCGCGCCGATGCCGGACAGGGGAAACCAGTCCGACGATTCCTCCGGCGGCGCGCCCGCATTCGCCGAGTCGAAGAAATAGGCCCGGGCGAGGCGCTCACGCGGGAAGCACTCGTCCCCGCCGCTCCAGCTGTCCCGCATCCCCGCCGGCGCGAAGACCTCGCGCCGCAGCCAGGTGGAGAGCGATTCGCCGCGCTCCCGCGCGACGACCTCGCCGGCGAGCACGTAGCCGGTGTTGGAGTAGGCGAATTCCCGGCCGGGGGCGCGCTGTTCGGCGCCGGCCAAAGCGAAATCGACGATCCGCCGGGGCGTCCAGTCGTCGGCCGCGCACCTGGGCATGAACGCCTCGTATTCCGGCAAGCCGCTGCGGTGGTTGAGCAGATGCCGAATTCGGATCTCCGCCGCACGCGGCAGGGTCGGGAACCACCCTTCGATCGTCCGGTCCAGGGAAATCCGGCCTTCGGCCACCAGCGCCAGCACGGCCGCCGCCGTGAACGTCTTTTTGGTGCTGGCGGTCCTGAACAGGTGGTCCGGCGTGAGCGGGGCCGCCGTCTCGCGGTCGGCGCATCCCGCGGTGGCCGTCGCCATGGCTTGGCCCGGCCGGGCGACCGCGAGCGAGGCGCCGATCACGCCGCGCTCGACGTGGCTGTTCAGCAATTCGCCGAGTCGTGACGGGAGCGCGTCGTCCTCCGGCCTTCGCACGACATCCTCCGAACCGCCCGCGCCGCGAGGGTAGCACGTTTCGGCGCCGGCCTTTTGCGCTTTCCTCGGAGCGAAAGGAAGTTAGGGAGCCGAGACTCCGCACGGGCGAATTCCGGGCTAGTATCGCCTGTCTTGTCGGATGCGGGGGAGCGGCCGGTGGCCCATGTCGGCGAAGCGCTGGCGCGCAAGGAAGACGAGAGGTTCCTGACCGGCCGCGGGCGGTTCGTCGACGACGTCCGCCTGCCGGGCGAGGCGCATGCGGTCTTCGTGCGCAGCCCCCACGCCCATGCCCGCATCGGCGCCGTCTCCGTTGCGCGTGCGCGGGCCGTGCCGGGCGTGCTCGCCGTCCTCACCGGCGACGACTGGTACCGCGCGGGCGGCGGCGACACCGCCGTCCTGTGGGACGTCGCCTCCCACGACGGCGCGCCGATGGCCACCGCTCCCCGGCCGGTGTTGACCGCCGGCATGGCGAGGCATGTCGGTGATACGGTGGTGCTTGTCGTCGCCGAGGACCGGGACGCCGCGATCGATGCCGCGGCAGCGGTCGAGATCGCGTGGGAGCCGCTCCTGTCGGTGACGGATACGGCATCGGCAGTCGCGGCGGAGGCGCCGCTGGTGCACGAGCACTTCCCGAGCAACGTCTCCTACGACTGGCGGATCGGCGACCGGGCGGCGGTCGACGCCGCGATGGCCGCCGCCGCGCACGTCGCCACGCTGCGGCTCGGCAACAACCGCCTCGCGCCCAGCGCCATCGAGCCGCGCGCCGTCGTCGGGGAATACGACCGCGGGCGCGGCCGCTATACGCTCTGGACGACCACCCAGAACCCGCATCTGGTCCGCCAGTGGCTCGCGCGCGATACCCTGCGCGCGCCCGAGCAGGACATCCGGGTGGTCGCGCCCGACGTGGGTGGCGGCTTCGGCCAGAAGACCTACCATTACCCGGAGGAGGCGAGCGTTCTCTGGGCCTCGAAGCTGACAGGCCGGCCGGTGCGCTGGACCGCGACCCGCGCCGAGACTCTCCTCGTCGACATCCATGCCCGTGACCACGCGACCGAGGCGCGCATGGCGTTCGACGGCACCGGCCGGGTCACCGCGGTCGAAGCAGACACCATCGCCAATCTCGGGGCCTATCAGAGCCAGTTCGGCGCGGCGATCCCGTCGATCTTCTACGGCGGGATGCTCTCCGGCCAATACGCGATCCCGGCGGTCCACTGCCGGGTGCGCGGCGTCTACACCCACACCACGCCGGTCGATGCCTATCGCGGCGCCGGCAACCCGGAGATTGTTTACGTGCTCGAGCGCCTGTTCGAGAACGGCACCCGCGCGCTTGGGCACGATGCGGTCGAGGCGCGCGCCCGGAATCTCGTTCCCGCCGCCGCGATGCCCTATGCCAACGCGGCCGGCGTCGCCTACGACACGGGCGATTTCCCGGCCGTGCTCGACAAGGCGCGGCGCCTTGCGCGGATCGAAGAACTCCGGGCGGAGCAGCGCCGGCTCCGCCGGGGCGGCGTCCTGATGGGGATTGGCCTCGCCGCCTTCGTCCGCTCGGGCGGTGCCGGGCCGAGCCGGCTGGCGGCGGCCCTCGGCAGCCACGTGGGGCTCTGGGACGTGGCCACGGTGCGGGTCCATCCGGGCGGCAGGATCACCGTGCTCTGCGGCAGTCACAGCCATGGCCAGTCGCATGCCACCACCTATGCGCAGATTGTCGCCGACCGCTTCGGCTGCGCCCTCGACGACATCGACGTCGTCGAGGGCGACACCGACCGCATCCCGTACGGCCTCGGCACCTGGGCCTCGCGCTCGATCACCGTGGTTGGCACTGCCCTGGCCCTGGCTTCCGACCGGATCGTCGACAAGGGCCGCAGGCTCGCCGCCCACCTTCTGGAATGCGCCGAGGGTGACGTGGATTTCGCCGAGGGCGCCTATGCCGTGCGCGGCACGGATCGGCGGATGGCGTTCGCCGAGATCGCCGACATGGCCTATCGCGGCGCGAGCTACCCGCACGGCTTCGAGCTCGGGCTCGAAGAGGCGGCGTTCCACGACCCGGAGGATTTCAACTATCCCTATGGGACCCACGTCGCGACCGTCGTCGTCGACTCGGACACCGGGCAGGTGCAGTTGACCGGCTATTATTCGGTCGAGGACGCGGGCTTGGTGATCAACCCGCTGGTCGTGGACGGCCAGCGCCACGGGGCCGCGGCGCAGGGCATCGGGCAGGCGTTGTTCGAGCAGGTGCGCTACGACGGCTCCTCGGGGCAGCTCCTCACCGGCTCCTTCATGGATTACGCCATGCCACGCGCCGACGACCTCCCGGCCTTCGCCCTCGACGAGCATGTGACCCTGACCGGGACCAACCCGCTCGGGGTGAAGGGCGTCGGCGAGCTCGGTACGTCCGGCCCGCCGGCGGCCATCGGCAACGCCGTGGTCGACGCGCTCTGGCACCTGGGCGTCCGCCACGTCGAAATGCCTTTCACCCCGGAGCGCGTCTGGCGCGCGATCCACGCCGCCGAGGCCGCATCGGGCGGGGATCGAGTCGCCGAACGGCATTCCACGGGTCGATCCGCCGTGCATGGAAAATGAGCACGACCTCCACGAACGAGCCCGGATCGATGGCGCAGAAGGACGTGATTCCCAAAACGCTGTTCATGTATTGGCATCAGGGTTGGGACAATGCGCCGTATATGGTCAGACGATGTTGCGAAACGTGGATTAAACATAATCAAAACTGGAATATCCATATGATGGATGCAGAAAACATCGAGGAGAAAATCATCGTTCCTTCCGTCTCGAAGAAGTTGCGGCTTCCCCTTCCCGCACTTTCCGATGTTTTGAGAATATGCCTTCTACAAAAGTGGGGGGGGGTATGGGTGGACGCTACCTTATGGTGCGTGAAGCCTCTTGATGACTGGTTGGAATCCGTTCGTAACCCCTCGCGATTTTTCGCTTACCATAAACCGGCGCCCGATCGTCCTGTCGCAAGTTGGTTTTTGGTAGCCGGTAGGGATTGCCGAATCGTCGATATGTGGCACGAAGCGACGCTTCGCCTTCTGATCAAAACGAGACGAAGTAGAGTATGTGATCGAATGTTTCCAGGCCGGGAAAATAGCAAGGTGCTTGAACACTCCTTCAGGCTATGTCAGAAGGTCATGTTGAGGAGATTTTATGAATTGGATATTTCCATACCGAAGTCCGATAACTTGCGAGACAAAGATTATTTCTGGTTCCATAAGATTTTCAAGGAAAATTTGAACCACAATGACGAGTTTCGTGATCTATGGGGGCACGTGCCCAAGATCAACGCTGAAGGGCCTCATTTCCTGCAACAGGCGGGGCTTTTGAAACCCGTCAGCGATGACGTTCGCTTTCATATTGAAAACAGGTGCTCTCCTGTTTACAAATTGACGCACCGCATACGGCTTCCGGATGATATTTCGGGTACGGTTTTGAATTTTCTATATCGTTCGAGTAACTTCGGATAAGAAAGAGTCGTGTCGTTGCCGTATACGCCGCGAGCGTGCCGAGGCTCCCGCGCGAAGCGCGAGAGGAACAACCGGCAGGCCGGGAGGCCCGCGCACGCGGGGGAGCCTAAAATTCGGGATCGCTCGCCTCGTTCAGAAATGCGTGTCCTCGCGCGAGGGGGCGCCCTCGAAGCCGAAATAGGCGCGCTCCAGCTGCGCGTCGGTGAGGTCCGCGCTGCGGCCCGACAGTTCGATCCGTCCGCTGCGCAGCACGTAGACTCGGTCGGCGTTTTCGAGGGCACGGTGGGTGCTCTGCTCCACCACCAGCAGTGTGTTGCCCGCCTCGCGCAGGGCCTGGAGGATGTCGTAGACCCGGTCCACGATGATCGGCCCGAGGCCTAAGGACGGCTCGTCCACAAGGATGATCTTGGGTGCCGTCATCAACGCGCGGCCGATGACGAGTTGTTGCTGCTCGCCGCCGGAGAGCTTGCCGCCGGGAGTCGACAGGCGCTGGCGGAGGAACGGGAAATAGGAGAGCACGCGCTCGAAATCCCGCTCGACCTGCCGCTTGTCGGAGCGCATGTCCGTGCCGAGACGGATATTCTCCTCGACGGTGAGACGAGTGAAGACATGGCGCCCCTCGGGCACGAAGGAAACGCCGAGCCGGGCGATGTTCTCCGGCCCCTTGCCGGTGATCGACTCGCCGTCGAGGCGGACAGCGCCGGCGTTCGGCGTGAGCGCGCCCGCGATCGTCATGAGCGTCGTCGATTTGCCGGCGCCGTTCGGCCCGACCAGGGTGACGATCTCGCCCTCGTCCACGTGGAGGCTCACGCCGCGGACGGCCGGAATGCGCCCGTAGCTGACGCTGATGTCGTCCACCTCAAGCATCGTCCCGCTCCGATCGCGATCCGAGATAGGCGCGGATCACCGCCGGATCGGCCTGGATCTCGCGCGGCGTCCCCTCGCCGATGGTCCGTCCGCTGTCGATCACGTGGATGCGGTCGCAGACTCCCATGATGACGCGCATGTTGTGCTCGATCAGCAACACCCCGCAGCCGAAATCCCGGGGGATTCGGGAGATCAGCGCCATCAGTTCGTCGCACTCGGCGTCGCTCATGCCAGCGGCGGGCTCGTCCAGCAGGACGAAATGCGGCGCCATGGCGAGCGCGCGCCCGATGCCGACCCGGCGCTCGTCGCCATAGGGCAGGGTGTCGGCGTGTCGGTGGGCCTTCTCCGCGAAGCTCATCCATTCGAGGATGGCCAGCGCCCGCCGGGCGGCCTCGAGCCGGCCCAAGCCGGTGCCGACGGCGGCGGCCTCCAGATTCTCGCTCACCGTCATGTCCGGGTAGAGGCGCACGGCCTGGAAGGTGCGTGCGAGGCCCTTGCGCCCGATCCTGTGCGGCGGCCAGCCGGTGACGTCGACGCTGCCTATCGTGACCGCCCCCCGGGTGGGTTTCTGGAATCCGGTCAGGACGTTGACCATGGTGGTCTTGCCGGCGCCGTTCGGCCCGATGAGGCCGAAGATCTCGCGGCGGCCCAGGGACAGCGTGACCCCGTCGATCGCGGCTAGGCCCTCGAAATTGACCGATACGCCGCGCGCTTCCAGCCGCTCGTCCCTGTCGCCGCCCGCCGCCGCGACGGCCGGCTCCGCCGGGAGCGGCGGCGGTTCCGCGCGCCGCCCGAACGGCCACGGAATCTCCCGCCCCTTCGCGAGGCCGTCCGGCCGGACGATCAGGATGGTCAGCATCAGGAAGGCGATAACGAGCTGGCTCAGACCGAACAGCGCGATGACTCCCTCGATCTGGCGCAGGACCTCCTGTAACGCCGAGACGACGAGGACGCCGGTCACGGCGCCGGTCAGGCTTCGCTGGCCGCCGATCATCAGCATCGCGAGGGCGATGAAGGTCGGCCCGAGCCAGAAGCCGCGCACCACGATGGAGCCCACGTAATGGGCCTGGAGGACGCCCCCCAGCCCCATGAAGAAGCCGCTCAGGACGAAGGCAATCAGGCGCTGCGCGGGCACGTCGATGCCGACGGCGCGCGCCGCCGCCTCGTTCTCGCGGGAGGCGCGGAGCGCCAGACCGAAGCGGGACTTCTGGTAGATCGTGGCCACCAGCAGCGCGACCACCGCCCAGGCGAGGGCGACCCAGAAGTTCACATAGATCGGGACGCCGACCAGCGTGCTCGCGCCGAAGGTCCACGAATCCCAGTTGGAATAGAGCGTGTAGAAGATCATCAGCACGGCGAAGGTGCCGATGCTCGCGGCGATACCGCTCAGGCGCATGAGCGGGATGCCGACGACCAACGCGACGATGGCGGCCAGCAGCGAGGAGACGATCGCGGACGGCAGCAGCGGCAGCGTGTTCTCGGCGAGGAACGACGGGAGGTCCAGGGCGAAGCTCTTCTTGAACGGGCTCATGGTGAACCAGGCGACGGCATAGGCGCCGATCAGGGCGAAGGCCATGTGGCCGAACGCGAGCACGCCGGAATTGCCGATGAAGATGTAAAGGCCGATCACCATGACGGTGTTGATCAACGCGACCGTGAGCGTGCGCTCGATCACCTTGTCGCCGATGCCCCAGATGACCAGGGTGAGAAGAAGGAGCCCGAGGGCGAGGGACGCGGGTTCCCAGAAATAGCGGCCGACGGCCTGCGGGCGACGCTCCCGGAGCACGGCTAGATGCGTTCCTCGACCGCCTTCACCTTCACAAGCCCGCCCGGCCTGAGCAGCAGGATCACGAGAATCAGGCCGTACACCCAGGCGTCCCGGTTGAGCCGCATGTCGAGCGGCAGGACGATCTGGAAGAAGACGCTCGCGACGCCGACCACGAAGCCGCCGATCACCGCGCCCACCAGGCTGCCCATGCCGCCAACGACCGTGCCGACGAAGGCGGCGAGGACCAGCGGCACGCCCATGTCGAACTTCAGCACGCCGTTCTGCACCACGAAGAGGAGCGAAACGACCGCCGCGAGGAGGCCGGAAATGGCGAAGGCCGCGGCGATCACCCGATTGGCCCGGACGCCCAGGAAGCGGGCCATCATGAAGTCCTCCGACGCCGCCCGCATCTGGCGCCCGATCGCCGTGCGCTTCAGGAACAGCACCAGCAGCGCCAGCAGCAGGGCGGTGGCGCCGATCATCACGAGTTGCAGGCGCGGCAGGCGGATGTCGCCGAGCAGGAACGGGTCGACCAGGACCGGCCACAGATCGACGCCCTTCGGCCGGCCCTCGTAGATCAGCAGCACCAAGTTCTGGAGGAAGAAGCTGAGCGCGAAGGAGGCGATCAGCAGCACCGACGGGTCGGCCCGGCGCAAGGGGCGGAAGGCCAGCCGCTCGCAAGCCACGGCGAACAGGATGACGACGGCGACGATCGCCGCGACCACGGCGGCTGGATGCCAGGCGCCGATGAACAGCTGCGGCACGACCGCAGCGGAAGGCACGATCAGCGCGTAGGCACCGATCATGATCAGGTCGCCGTGGGCGAAATTGATCAGGCGCATGATGCCGAAGATGAGCCCGATCCCGAGGGAGGTGAGCGCGAACAGGCTCCCGAGGCTCAGGGCATCGATGACATTCTGGACGACCGCTTGCACCGGGAAGACCCTTGCGACGGCGGGATGGCGCCCGACCCTGGACCGCGGCCGCCGGCCGCGCCGTCGGCGAGGACGGGACGACGGTCCGCGATGCGCCGCACCGCGGACCGCCCGTCGGGTCTACTTGAAGATGAGCTGAAGCGGCGGCGGCTCCGGCAGCTGGATCAGGTCGACGAAATAACCCTTGCCGTCCTTGATCCCGATGATCGCCTGCGGCCGCTCGAGGTTGATGTGGAGGTCTTCGCTGAAAGTGGTCGGCCCGACCAGCAGCGGCTCCTTGTCGAACTTGTTGAGTTCGGCCAGCACGGCGTCGCTCTCGATCGTGCCCGCGCGCTCGATGGCGGTGGCCAGCGCCTCCACCACGCTATAGCCCGAAAGCGCGAACGAGCAGCACACCCGCTCGCCGTTCCTGGCCTCGTAGCGGTCGAAGAACTCGTTGACCCGGGGTCTGGGATCGTCGCCGAATACCGACCCGTAGGTGCCGGTGTAGTGGTCGTTGAGCTTGCCGATCCCTTCCGTCCAGTAGTCGCCGTCCATGGAATCGCCGCCCGAGATCGGCGTGTCGATGCCGGCCGCGCGGATCTGGCGGATGGCGCCGACCGCGCCGGCGCCATAGGAGCAGACATGCAACAGGTCGGCGTCTCCCTTCTCGCCCGTCACCTGCTTGAAACGGGTGATCTGCGAGGCGATGGAGGCGTCGTCCTGCTTGAACGTGTCCTCGCCCAGGATGGTGCCGCCCAGCGTCTCGAAGCGGGTCTTGAAGCCGGCGCAGATCGTCTTGTCGTACTCGATCGAGGTATCCAGCATGGTGTAGGCGGTGCGCCAGCCCTTCTTGTTCCATGCCCATTCGGCGATCACCGCGCCGCTGGTGAGGGACGAGTTGGACATGGTGAAGGCGTAGGGGCCGATCCCCTGGACGCCCATCTTGGCGTCGGAGGCACAGAGCGAGAAGACGACCATCCCGTTGTCGTTGGCGACCGTGGCGGCCGCCGCGCCCATGTCGTAGTCGCAGGAGACGATCATGAAATCGGCGCCGTTGCCGATCACTTCCTGCCCGGCCCGCGCCCCTTCGGCGGCTTCCGACTTGGTGTCGGAGAAGGTGGAGGAGAATTGGCGGCCGCCGAGAACGCCGGCGGCGGCGTTGATCTCGTCGATTGCCATCAACGCGGATTTCGACGGCGGCCCGTCATAGGCGTTCATCCATCCGCTCTGGGCGATCGCGAAGCCGATGACGATATCGTCGTCGGCGCCGTGGCTCGGCGCCGCCAAGCCGAGCGCCGCGATCAGCGCGCCCGCGCCCGCCAACAGGGTCTTTCCACGCATCGTCGTTCCCTCCCTGAGACATCGATTCGGCGGCCCGTCGCACGCCGGAGGCGGCACTGTTGTCGTTATCGGGCTTCCTGGCGACGGGGCCGAACCCTGCCGGACTCTAGGCGTATTCGCCCGTCCGAGTCCACCGGCGCGGGCGGCACGGCAAGCGCCGCGTCGATCAGTACTGGACCCGCTGGGTGAGGCCGCCGTCCACCACCAGGTTGGCGCCTGTCGTGAAGCCCGATAGCGGGCTCGCAAGGAAGGCGACCGCTGCCGCCACCTCTTCCGGCGTGCCCATGCGCCCCGTGGGGTTGCGCGCGAGCGCCGCCGCGTACACGTCCGGCGCCTCGCGTCGGCGGCGGTCCCAGACCCCGCCTTCGAAGAAGATCGTGCCGGGGGAGACGCAGTTCGCCCGGATGCCGCGCCCGGCGAGGGCGTTGGCGAGATTGGAGGTGTAGTTGATCACGGCGGCCTTGAGCGAATTGTAGGGACGGACGCCGCCGAAGCTTTCGACCCCGGCGGTACTGGCCACGGTGACGATCGCGGCGGCGGTCGATTCCGCCAGATGGGGCATGACGGCCTCGACCGTTCGCACCGTGCCCAGCAGGTCGATCTCGAAACCGGCCCGCCAGGAGGCTTCGTCCGGCGCGCCGGCCAGCGCGCTGACGTTGGCCACCACGATGTCGATTCCGCCGAGCCCGTCCGCCATCGCGGCGGTCCAGCGCCGCACCGCCTCGCCGTCCGCGACGTCGGCCGCGGCGCCCCGGACGGGCAGGTCGGCGGCCGCGAAGCGCGCCAGCGTCGCGTCGAGCCGTGCCGCGTCCCGCCCGCAGATGCCGACGCGGCAGCCTTCCCGCGCGAGGCGCTCGGTGATGGCGTGGCCGATCCCGCGCGTGCCGCCCGTCACCACGGCCTTCCTGCCGGCGAGCTTCAGGTCCACGTCTCTCCGCCTCCGGGGCCGCCGCCGACGGGCACGGGCAGGAGCTCGCGATAGACCGCGAGAGTCGCTTCACACATGTCCGCCAGGGAGAAGTGGCGCTGGACGTGGGCGCGCGCGGTGCGGGCCAGGGCGCCGCGTTCGGCGGCCGTCAGGTCCAGCGCCCGGCGGATCGCCAAGCCGAGCGCTTTGGTATCGCCCGGCGGCACGAGCCATCCGGTTTCGCCGTCGCGCACGGTTTCCTGCGCCCCGCCGTGGCCGGTCGCGACCACCGGCCGGCCCATGGCCTGTGCTTCCACGGCGATGCGGCCGAACGCCTCGGGGCGGGTCGAGGCGGAGACTACGACATCCGCCAGCATATAGGCTGCCGGCATGTCGCGGCATTCGCCGGCCAAGCGGATGCGGCCTTCCAGGCCGAGTTTCCCGGTCCGCCGCTCGATCCGGTCGCGATAGGCCTCGTGCCCGCCGCCGCCGACGAACAGGCAGAGGAAATCCCCGTCGATGCGCGCCAGCGCCTCGAGCAGCGGGAGGTGCCCTTTCCACTCGGTCATCCGCGCCGGCAACACCACCGTCGGGCAGCCGTCCGGCAGGCTCCATGCCCGGGCAAGGGCGGCGATCCGAGGCGGTGCGACCTGGGCGGGATCGAAGACCGAGAGGTCGACGCCGCGGGGAACGACCCGGACCTTGTCCGCCTCGACGGCATAGCGTTCCGCAATATGGCGGGCGATGAAGTCCGAGATCGCGATGACCCGGTCGCCGCGTGTCATGATCGTGTTGTAGCGCCGCTTCAGCGGCCCGTCGGTGGCGTAGGTGCCGTGGAACGTCGTCACGAACGGCAGCCTCGCGCGCCTCGCCGCGAAACCGGCGAGCCAGGCGGGCCAGCGCGAACGGGCGTGGACGAGGTCGACTCCGTTCTCGGCGATGAAACCGGCGAGGCGGTAGATGGTGCTTGCCGCCGCCAGCGGGTTCCGGCGCCCGACGGGCAGCGTCGCGTGCCGCGCGCCGGCGGCCCGCGCCCGCGTCCGGTCCGCCTTGCTCCCCGTCACGATGAGCGATCGCCAGCCGGCCTCGGACAGGGCGCGCGAGATGTCGAACGCGCCGCGTTCCACCCCGCCGCTGCCCTCCAGCCGCGGCAGCACTTGAAGGACCGTGGGCGTTCCGTTAGGGGCGTCGTTCATTCGGTCGGAACCGGAATCGGAACATACGGGACTCGCCACCGATCTCGCTGCTGCGGCGCGGCGGCGGCACCATCGCCTACCGCGCGACGGACGGCAAGTCGCCGGGCGTGGTGTTCCTCGGCGGCTTCATGTCTGACATGACCGGCACCAAGGCGTCCGCTCTGGAGGCCCATTGCCGCCGTGCGGGTCGCGGCTTCGTGCGCTTCGACTATTCCGGGCACGGGGCCTCCGACGGCGCCTTCCGGGACGGCACCATCGGGGGTTGGCGAGAGGACGCCCTCGCCGTGATCGACGGGGTCCGCGCGGGGCCGCTGATCCTGGTGGGCTCCAGCATGGGCGGCTGGCTGATGCTGCTGGCGGCGCTCGCGCGCCCGCGGCGGGTGGCCGGGCTGGTCGGAATCGCGGCCGCGCCGGATTTCACCGAGGGCCTCCTGTGGGACGGGTTCGACGACGAAACGCGCGCGGCCCTCGCGCGGGACGGCGTGGTCGAATGCCCCTCCGCTCACGGCGATCCTCCCTATCCGGTCACCATGCGCCTGATCGAGGAAGCCCGACGCCACCTGCTGTTGCGGGGCCCCATCCCCGTCGCCTGCCCGGTGCATCTCCTGCACGGCATGGCCGACGAGGAGGTACCCTGGCGGACCGCGCCGCGGATTGCCGAAGCGATCGCGAGCGCGGAGGTCACCGTCGAGCTGATCAAGGACGGCGATCATCGTCTTTCCCGCGAGCGTGACATCGCCCGCCTGTGCGCCGTCATCGAGGCGATGGCCGGTGCCATCAAATGACGGTGAACGCGCCCGACGGCCTCTTGCAGCGCGTCCCCCGTCCTCTATTGATTCCGCCTGTGGGGCCGTTCGTTCGATCGCGGAGATAAGGGAATGCGGCGTCTCCTCTGCCTCCTGGCCGCCGTCGCCTGTATCGTCGGCGGTGCCGTCCCGGCCGCTGCCGCCGACGCGGCCGCACTGCGCGCGCTCGACCGGCGCGCCGACGGGAGCCCCATCCTCCGGCTCGTCGTGCCCGACGCGCCTCGGGCGGTTCCGCCCGTCGCCTTCGTGGATGAGGAGGGGCGGAAGCGGCGCCTGGTCAATTACCGCGGGACCCCTGTGGCCGTGCATTTCTGGGCCACGTGGTGCTTCCCCTGCCGCGCGGAAATGCCCAGGATCGACGCCCTTCAGCGCCGACTCGGGGACGCCGTCGCGATTCTGCCGCTGTCGGTGGGCCGCGACGACGCCGGCGCCTTGCGCGCCTACTACGAAGAGCACGGCCTGCGGACGCTGCCCGTGGCGATCGACGAGCGGATGAAGGCGGCCCGGGCGCTCGGGGTGAACGGCGTCCCCACCACCATCTTCATCGACGGCGGCGGGCGGGAGATCGCGCGCGTCATCGGCGACCGCGACTGGGACGATCCGGCGGTCGCCGGGCTGGTGCGCCGCCTCGTCGAATGACGCGGCGCGTCGTATCCGCAAAGCGCGCGAGACACCGTGGAGCCGTCCGTCATCGGCATCGTCTCGGCCTTCGCGGCGGGCCTGGTTTCCTTCCTCTCGCCGTGCGTCCTGCCTCTCGTGCCGGGATACGTCTCCTATGTCGCCGGCGGATCGCTGGAGGAGCTGAAGACCGACAGCCTCTCGCGCCGCCGGCTGGCCGCGCTGGGGCTCGGCCTGTTCTTCGTCCTCGGGTTCTCGTCGGTGTTCGTCGCGCTCGGCGCGGGCGCGAGCGCGGTGGGCACCTTCCTCCTCCGGCACAAGGCGGTCTTCGAATATGCCGCCGGTGCCCTGATCGTCGTTTTCGGCCTCTACCTCATCGGCCTCCTCAAGGTCCGCGCCTTCGATCGGGAGGCTCGCTTCGCCGGCCGCCTCGAAGGGGGCCGGCCGGCGGCCGCCTTCCTGCTCGGCGCCGCCTTCGCTTTCGGCTGGACGCCCTGCATCGGCCCCGTTCTCGGCGGCATCCTGACGCTGACCGCCACCTCCGCCGGAGTCGGCGAAGGCGTCGCGCTGCTGGCGGTCTATTCGGCCGGTCTCGGGGTTCCGTTCCTGCTCTCGGCGGCGTTTCTGCATCTCCTCCTGCGCCACATGAAGCACATTCGCAGGGCGGGCCGGCCGATCCAGATCGGCGCCGGCGCCGTCATGGTCGCCATGGGCGTCGCCATGATCACCGGTCATCTGAGCGCCGTCGCCTTCTGGATGATCGAGGCGTTTCCCGGACTCGCCGCCCTCGGTTGAGGCCGCTCTCTCCGGCGAGCAGGCCGGCCAGGCCGGCGCGGTAGTTCGGAAAGCGCAGACGCACGCCGAGCTCCGTCTTGATCCGGCGGTTGGAGACCCGGCGGCAGTCGGCGTAGAAGCTCCGCGCCATCGGCGACAGCGCGGCCTCGTCCGGCGGGACCAGGGGCGGCGGTTCCACCCCGAGCAACGCGCAGGCGTGGGCGACCACGTCGGCGGCGGGCGCCGGCTCGTCGTCGCATACGTTGTAGATGGCGCCGGGCCTGGGCCGCGCGATCGAGGCGGCCAGCACGCCCGCCACGTCGGCGACGTGGATGCGCGATAAGACATGGCCCGGCTTGTCGATACGCTTGGCTGTTCCGCGTATCGCGGCCGCGAAGGCGTTGCGCCCGGGGCCGTAGATGCCGGCCAAGCGGAAGACCTGCATGGCGAAGCCGCGCGATTCGCCGAGCGCCAGCCACGCCCGCTCTGCCGCCACCCGGCGTCGGGCGCGTTCACCGGTGGGCGCCGGCGGTGCGGTTTCGTCCACCCAGGCGCCGCCGGTGTCGCCGTAGACGCCGGTGGTCGAGAGATAGCCGAGCCATTCCAGGCCCGGCACGGCCGCGATGTCGGCGCCGTGGCGGTCGAAGACCGGATCGCCCCGCGCGTCGGGCGGGACGGAAAGGAGGAGGTGCGTCGTGCCCGCGAGGAATCGCCCAGCGTCGGCGAGCGGAGTCTCGCGGTCGAACGGGGCGGCCTCGACTCCGGCGTGGGCGAGGACGTCGCGGCGTTCGGGACCCCGGCAGGTGCCGGCGAGGGACCACCCTTCCCGCGCGAGCCGCTCGCCGAGGACGGCGGCGCAGAAGCCGTAGCCGAAGCAGAACAGGCGCTTGCGGCGCCCCGGAGAGTCGGCTGCGGAATCGGTCATCGGACGCCCCATCGGTCGCTCTGCGTCGCGCGTTCACGCGCGCGGCTGCACATATCGCGCGTTCACGCTCGCGGCTGCGCGCGCCGCCATTCGGCCCGCACCGCCGGGTCGGCTTCACCCGGTGCGCGCAGCCGGCGTAGCGCGGCGAAAGCGGCCGGCGCGCGCAGTCGGCCCGCCGCCCAGACGGCCATGGCCCGCACCAGCGGGGAAGGATCCCCGAGCCGCCGCTCGACCGCCGGCCAGACCTCCGTGTCGGCGCAATTCCCGAGGGCGATCAGGACGTTGCGTATGAAGCGATCGCGCCCGATACGCTTGATCGGGCTGCCTGAGAAGATCGACCGGAAGGACGCCGCGTCCAGGTCGGCGAGATCGGCGAGCCGGGGCGCCGCCAGTTCTGCCCGCGGCAGGAAGGCGTATTCCGCCGCTCGACGCGCGAACTTGTTCCACGGGCAGACGGCCAGGCAGTCGTCGCAACCGTAGATGCGGTTGCCCATGGCCGCGCGAAATTCTACCGGGATGTGGCCCTTGTGCTCGATGGTCAGGTAGGAGAGGCAGCGCCGCGCGTCGAGCCGGTAGGGGGCCGGGAAGGCGTCCGTCGGGCAGGCTTCCAGGCAGCGGCGGCAGGAGCCGCAGCGGTCAGGTCCGGCCTCGTCCGCGGGCAGCTCGAGGGCCGTGAACAATTCGCCGAGGAAGAGCCACGAGCCGTGGCGCCGCGAGACCAGGTTCGTATGCTTGCCCTGCCAGCCGAGGCCGGCCCGCGCCGCGAGCGGCTTTTCCATGACCGGCGCGGTGTCCACGAAGAGCTTGACCTCGGTGTGGAAGGTCGCGGCGACGAAGCGGGCGAGGCGCTTGAGCCGCTTCGCGAGCACCGCGTGATAGTCGCGCCCCTGCGCGTAGGCGGAGACGACGCCGCGTGTTCGCGCGGCGAGCAGGCGGCGCGGGTCCTGCCCCGGCCCGTAATCGAGGCCGACGACCACGACGCTCCGCACCGCCGGCCACAGCGCCTGCGGGGCGGCGCGCCTCTCCGCCGTGCGCGCGAGCCACGTCATGTCGCCGGCGTAGCCGCGATCGAGGAAGCCGCGCAGCCCGGCCGCATCCGCCGGTGCGCCCGCCGCGCGCGCGATCCCGACCGCCTGAAAGCCGAGCGCCCGCGCGCGGCCCGTGATCGCGCGACGCGCGGCCTGCGGATCGAAGGTCACGGCGCGCGCTTCCGGCGCGTCTGTGTCATCGTGCCAGTGTCCGCCCGGCACCCGGCACCGGCAAGCCCGCCGGGGTATTGGTGCCCCGAGGCGGGCGCGCACCCAGGGACGGCGCTCCGGGCGGCGGCCCCGCCGCCTTCGGCCCCATGCCGCCGCGGCAGGACGCGCTCGGCCGCCATCGCCACACCAGGGGGCACGGGGGCGGCCCGTCACCCCTCCCGACGAGGCGGTTTACGGGCGGGCCGGGGCGGGCCATATAGAGGGCATGGCGATACGCAAGATCGCGCGGATGGGGCATCCCGTGCTGCGCCGGAAGGCGGCGCCGGTCGCAGACCCCGCCGCGCCGGATGTCGCGCGCCTGATCGCGGACATGGCCGAGACGCTGGCGGACGTGGGTGGCGTCGGCCTCGCGGCGCCCCAGGTGCACGTTCCGCTGCGCTTGGTGCTGTTCCACATTCCTCCCGGTCGCGACACCGAGGACGAGGAGAGCGGGGCGGAAGACCCCGGCGCGGCGGCGTGCGAGACGCCGACCGTCCTGGTCAACCCCGCGGTCGAGCCGCTTGGCGAGCGGATGGAAGAGGGGCTGGAGGCGTGCCTGTCGCTCCCCGGCCTCGCCGGCGTCGTGCCGCGCCACCACCATATCCGCTACCGCTGGACCGACGCCCGGGGCCGCGCCCACGAACGCGAGGCGCGCGGCTTCCACGCGCGTGTCGTCCAGCACGAATGCGACCATCTGGACGGCTTCCTCTATCCGATGCGGATGACCGACCTCTCGGCCCTGGCCTTCACGAGCGAGTTGGGCCGCGCCGCGCCGGCGGCGGCTTGAGCCCGTGTGGCGCGTCCTGCCGCCCGACGAGACGCGGGACCGGCTGCTCGCCGCGGTTCTCGAACACGTCCCCTTCGACGGCTGGTCCGAGGCGGCGGTCGCCGCGGCCGCGGCCGATCTGGGGATCGACGCGGGCGCGGCCCGCGACGCCTTCCCCGACGGCCCGGCCGCGCTCGTCGAGTACCACGCGGCCCATGCCGACCGCCAGCTGGATGCGGCGCTGAAGGAGGCCGACCTGCGTGCGATGCGAATCCGCGCGCGCGTCGCCCACGCCGTCCGCCTCCGCCTCGAGCCGCACGCGCGGCACCGGGAAGCGATCCGCGCCGCGCTTCCCGTCCTGGCGACGCCCGGGCACGCCCCCCAGGCCCTGCGCTCCCTCTACCGCACCGCGGACACGATCTGGTTCGCCATCGGCGACCGGACGACGGACTTCGGCTTCTACACCAAGCGCGCCCTGCTCGCCGGTGTCTACCTTTCCACCCTCCTCTACTGGCTGGACGACGATTCGGACGGTGGGGAGGAGAGCTGGGCCTTCCTCGACCGCCGCATCGCCGATGTCATGCGTGTCCAGGCACTGCGTGGCCGTCTGGCCCGCTTCCGCCCGCCGGGAGCCACCTTGCTCCGGCGCCTGCGCGAGAATGTGCGCAGCGGGCGACCCGCGTCGCCGCGTTGACTCCGGAGTACCGCGGTCGGATAGTGCGCGCCTTGCGGGGCGAGGGGAGGCGCCGTCGTGTCCACGTCACTCATGGCGAACTACGCCCGTTTCGACCTGACGTTCGAGCGGGGGGAAGGGGCGCATCTCTTCACGGCGGACGGCGACCGCTATCTCGATTTCGGCTGCGGCATCGGCGTGACGAGCCTGGGCCATGCCCATCCGCGCGCGGTCGCGGCGCTGGAGGCCCAGGCGCAGCGGCTCTGGCACGTCTCGAACCTCTACGAGATCGAGCCGCAGGCCCGGCTCGCCGACAGGCTCGCCGCGCACAGCTTCGCCGACCGGGTCTTCTTCTGCAATTCCGGGGCCGAGGCGGTGGAGGCCGCGCTCAAGCTCGCGCGCATCACCCAGACGAGCCGCGGCGCGCCCGAGCGCTATCGCGTCGTCACCTTCCGCAACGCCTTCCACGGGCGCACGCTCGCCACCATCGCGGCGGGCGGACAGGCCAAGCACCTGAAGGGATTCGAGCCGGCGGTCGACGCCTTCGACCAGGTCGATCTGAACGACCTGGTCGCGGCGCGGGCGGCGGTGACCGATCGGACGGCGGCGCTGCTGGTCGAGCCGGTCCAGGGCGAGGGGGGCATCCACGTCGCGGACGACGCATTCCTCCGGGGCCTGCGGGCGCTCGCCGACGAGGCCGGGCTCGTCCTGATCTTCGACGAGGTGCAGTGCGGCGTCGGGCGCACGGGCCGGCTCTTCGCCCATGAATGGGCCGGAGTCGCGCCCGACGTCATGGCCGTCGCCAAGGCGCTGGGCAACGGCTTCCCGATCGGTGCCTGCCTCGCGCGCGAGGCGGTCGCGGCGGCGCTGGTCCCCGGCAGCCACGGCACGACCTTCGGCGGCAATCCGCTGGCCTGCGCGGTGGGCAACGCCGTGCTCGACGTGGTCCTCGCCGACGGGTTCCTGGACCACGTCCGCGAGACCGGCGCCGCGCTGAAGGAACGGCTGGCGACGCTGGCCGGCAACGGCGCCGTCTTCACCGGTGTGCGCGGCCGCGGTCTCATGCTGGGCCTCGACTGCGTGGTCCCCAATCTCGACCTCCTCGCGGCGCTGCGCGAGAACAGGCTGCTGGTGCTGCCGGCCGACGGCAATGTGTTGCGGATGCTGCCGCCGCTCACTGTCGGCGCAGCCGAGATCGACGAGGCATGCGACGCCCTCGCCCGGGCCTGCGCGGCGGTCGAGTCGTGAGCGACGTCCGCCACTTCCTGGATCTCGAGACCTTCGATTCGACCACGCTGCGGCGGACGATCGACCGGGCGCGCGCCCTGAAGGGCCGGAACGCCGCCCGCCCGCTCGTCGGCAAGACTCTGGCCGCGATCTTCGAAAGCCCGTCCACGCGCACGCGGGTCTCGTTCGAGGTCGCCATGCGCGAACTGGGCGGCGAGACCATCAGCCTGATGCCGGGCGACATGCAGCTCGGGCGCGGTGAGAGCGTGGAGGACACCGCGCGCGTGCTCTCGCGCTACGTCGATGCGCTCGCGCTGCGGGCCCGCTCCCACAACACGCTGCTGGCCCTCGCGGAGGCGGCGGAGGTGCCCGTCATCAACGCCCTGACGGACAGGAGCCATCCCTGCCAGCTGGTGGCCGACGTGCTGACCTACGAGGAGCACCGCGGCCCGATCGCCGGGCGCACTGTCGCTTGGCTCGGGGACGGCAACAACATGGCCGCGACCTGGATTCAGATGGCCGCGTTTTGCGGCTTCAGCCTGCGCCTCGCCTGCCCGGCGGCGTGCGCGCCTGCGCCCTCGGTCGTCGCCTGGGCGGTGGCGCGGGGCGCCGACGTCCAGGTGGGGACCTGCGTCGAACGCGCGGTCGCCGGTGCCGACTGCGTGGTCACCGACAGCTGGGTATCGCTCCACGACGACCCGGCGCGGAAGGAAACCGCGGCGTTCGAACCCTACAGGGTGGACGAGGCGGTCATGGCGCTGGCGGCGCCCGACGCGCTCTTCATGCACTGCCTGCCGGCGAAACGCGGGCAGGAGGTGACCGACGCGGTCCTCGACGGCCCGCAGTCGGTGGTGTTCGACGAAGCCGCCAACCGCGTCCCTGCCCAGAAGGCAATCCTGCTCTGGTGCCTGGACGGGGGGTGAGGGGCCGGTCCTTCGGTTAACCGCCGACGGCGGCGGCCAGCGCCTCGCACGCGGTGTCGATGGCCGGCGCGTCCACGTCGAGGTGGGTCACGGCGCGCAGGCGGTGGGGGCCCACGGCGCCGATCCGCACGCCTTTCGCCTGGAGCGCTTCCGCAAGGGCAGGCGCCGTGAGGCCGGCGTCGGCGCAGTCGAAGAACACAAGGTTGCTGTCGACGCGGGACTGGTCGAGGCGCAGGCCGGGCAGGGCGCGGACGGCGTCGGCGAAGCGGCGGGCGTTGGCGTGGTCGTCGGCCAGGCGCGCGACGTGGTGGTCGAGCGCGTGGAGCGCGGCGGCGGCGAGGACGCCGGATTGGCGCATGGCGCCGCCCAGGCGCTGCTTCCACTGCCAGGCGGCTTCCACGAATGCGGCCGAGCCGGCGAGCGCCGCGCCGACGGGGCAGCCGAGGCCCTTGCTGAAATCCACCCAGAGTGAATCGAACGGGGCAGCGTAGCGGGCCGCTTCGACGCCTGATTCGACGACCGCGTTCAACAGCCGCGCGCCGTCCATGTGGAGAAGCAGGCCGTGCGCCTTCGCCGTCCGGCCCACGGCCTCGATCGTCGCGAGCGGCCAGATCGTGCCGCCGCCGAGATTGGCGGTCTGCTCCACCACCGCGAGCCGCGAGCGCGGCGCGTAGCGGTTCACGGGGCGCACGGCCTCCGCCAATTGCGCCGGCTCGTAAACGCCGCCCGCGCCGTCGAGGGCGCGCACCATCACACCAGCGAGCGCGCCCGGGCCCCCACCCTCCGCGGTGACGATATGCGCGGTGCGGTCGCAGATCACCTCCTCGCCGGGGCGGCAATGGACCAACAGCGCGATCTCGTTGCACATGGTGCCGGAGGGCAGGAACAGCGCGGCCTCCTTGCCCAGAAGCGCCGCCACCCGCGCGCACAGAGCGTTGACGGTGGGGTCTTCGCCGCGCTGCTCGTCGCCGACGTCGGCCGCGGCCATGGCGCGGCGCATGGCCGGCGTCGGCCGCGTGACCGTATCGCTCCTGAGATCGACGTGGTTGTTCGCCATGCCTCCGCTCCTCCCGCGCCCCGCGCGGTCCTTCGCGCCCGGCGCCCGCCCGCGTAAGCTGACGATACCTTACGAAGGGGAGAAAGCCGACATGACCGCCGTCGATCCGAACAAGGTCCACTTCACCGGGGAGAACTCCTTCCTGCGCCTCAAGAGCGAGGCGGACGGGACGGAGACCACGGTCTGCGCCCACTGGCGCGCGTTGATCTCCCCGAGCGGCCCCGGCACCTGCCTGTTCCTCCGCTCCGACGCGACCGGGGGCGCGGTCAGGCTCTATGCCGACAACGTCGACATGGCGCGCTGGTTGCAGGGCACGCTGGAAACGATCCTGAACCCGCCCTTCGCCGACACCGACATGCCGATCGCCCGGGCGTCGTTCTCCCGCGAGGGCGCCTTCGGCGGCACCTGCCGCGAGATCGTGGAGGCGGCGGACGAGCGGATCGTCCTGAGCTGGTCGGACATGGGCGAACCCTTCCAGCTGCGCCTGCCGCCGGGCAACGGCGATACCGGGCCGTGGGCCGTCTACAGCTGCCTGACGCCGTGCCGCGCGGCCACCCTCGAGGTCGGCGGGCGGCGTGCCGCGGGCGCGCCCTACGCCAACACGCTGGCCGGGCATCCGGCGTCCTCCTGCTGCCTGGCCTGGTCCGAGACTTGGCTCCGCGGCTGAGGAGCGGTGCCGCGGCTGGGCGAGGCCGCGGCCATCAAGGCCCGGACCTTCCGGCTGATCCCGAGCCCGGAGACCGCGATCTCCGATCTCTTCGCCCTGGCCGCCGCGGCCGAGCGGGCGGTCGCCGACGGCGCGCACGGCGAACCCGGCGGCGTTCCGCTCGGCCCCGGCTGGGTCGCCGGCGCGCTCGCCGCCGGTTGAGCGGCGCGCCTTTCAGTGCGCGGGCGCGGTGGCCGTGGCGCGATATTTGTGCCATGCAGGGCTGTGCGGCCGTCCCGAGGGGCGGCGCGACGGGCGCGAAGGGGCGATGGCGAAGAGAACCCGAAAACGCAGGACTCGGCTTCGGCGCGCCGTCGCTGCGCCGAAGCCGAGTCCTGCGAAGAACCTTCGCCGGAATTGGTTCCTGCCCGCCCTCCTGGTCCTGGTTTGCCTCGGCGCCTACACGAGCAACGGCGATTTCCTCCACGGCAGCGACCAGGAGGGCAACATGCTCTTCAGCGTGAACCTCCTGAAGCGCCAGTCCTTCTCCGTCACCGTGCAGGACGCGCCGTCCTCCTTCTATTGGAAACTGGAAGAGCCCGGCGAGGAACCGCGCGGTGTCGTCGTCGGAGAATGGGACTGGCGAATCGGCGCACTGTACGAGCAGGGTCGGTTGAAGCCCCACACGTACCAATACTATCTGGCCGAAACCACGCATCCCGGAAAGTTCGTCAGCACGTTCGGCATCGGCACGGCGCTCGTCGGGCTGCCGGTCTATGCCGTCCTCGACCTGTTCACCGACATCGAAACCGACCACTGGTGGTGGTGGCATGGCGGCGCCCTGACCGCGTCCCTGCTGACGGCGGCCACGGCGCTGCTGATCTTTCTGGCGGCGCGCCGCTTCGTCACCCCCTTGCCGGCGTTTCTGATCGCGCTGTCGTTCGGGTTGGGAAGCTGCGCCTGGGCGGTGAGCAGCCAGGCGCTCTGGCAGCATCCGGCCAATACCTTCTTTCTGGCTCTCGGTGCGTTCTTCCTCCTCGCCTCTCCCGAACGGCGGCGCACCGCCGCGTATTGCGGGGCGGCGCTCGGCATGGCGGTGCTGTGCCGCCCGCCGAGCGCTCTGGTGGTGATCTGCGTGGGCGCCTGGCTGGCCTGGACGGACCGGCGCCGACTCCCCGCCTATGTCGCCGGCGGCCTGCCCTTCGCCGCCGTCCTCGCCGCGTACAACGCCTACTGGTTCGGCAGTCCCTTCACATTCGGGCAGACGGTATCGTCGCAAGCCATCGCGCTCGTGTTGGCGGGAACCGACGACATCTGGTCGGGGCCGCTGTGGGAAAGCCTGCCGGGGCTCTTCGTGAGCCCGCAACGGGGCTTGGTGTTCTATTCGCCGGTGCTGCTGTTTGGTTTCGCCGGCGCGGTGCTGGCGTGGAAGGACGCGCGCTACCGCCCACTGATCCCGCTGCAGGTTGCCGCCTTGCTGATAATCGTCGTGGCCGCCAAGTGGTACGACTGGTGGGGTGGCTCGACCTGGGGCTACCGGCCCATCGTCGATATGGTCCCGTTCCTGGCGCTGCTGATGATTCCGGTGATCGAGCGGGTCGTCGCCGACCGCCGTATTCTGGCGCTGTTCGGTGCCCTGCTGCTGTGGTCGGCCGCGGTGCAGTTCATCGGCGCCTGGACCTACAACCATGTGGGCTGGGTGGAACAATGGGAAGAGCACGACAATCCCGACAGGGCCTCCCTGTGGCGGTGGACACACCCGCAGATCGCGTGGCATGCCGCCAATTTCGGGGAGCAGAGAGCGTTGAAGCACGCGTATATGCGAGAGTACGAGAGCGACTCGCAGCCGATTCTCAGCCTTTCTCCGACGGAATGACGAAGGCGCGGCGCGGCGGGCCGTTGAGCGCAGGGTGCGGGCATGGCCAAGTCGCGCAGGGACGGAAGAAGGGCGAGGAAAGCGCGCGGTCGGGAGCGGCCCCGGGGCGGCCGCGCACCGGCCGCGTCTGAGCGGCCGGGCGAACACGGGCCGGGGCGCCTGCGCTCCGTGCTGGAGGCCGCACCGGCCCTCCTGCCGCGTCCGCAAGCACCGGCCGAACCGGTCTGGAAATTCCTGTGGCCGGTGCTCGGGCTGGCGTTCGCGGCGCGCGCGGGCGTCGCCCTTTCCGGGGATTTCGTCACGCATCCCGACGAGATCGTGCAATATCTGGAGCAGGGGCATCGCCTCGCCTTCGGCAATGGCGTCCTCTACTGGGAGTTCTTCTACGGCGCCCGCTCGTGGCTGATCCCCGGCCTGATCGGCGGCGTGCTGGCGCTGCTCGACGCCGTGGGCCTCGGCCAGCCGTTCTGGTACGTCCCCGCGGTCAAGCTCGTGTTCTGCGCGATCTCGTTGTCGATCCCGGCCGGGATGTATTTCTTCGCGCGTCGGTATTTCGACGAGACCGCGGCGCGGGCCGCGCTTCTGGCCGGCGCCTTCTGGTACGAGCTGGTCGGTTTCGCCCACAAGCCGATGACCGAGTTCGTCGCCACCGCCCTGGCCCTGGCGCTGCTCGCGCTGTGCGCCCGCCCGGCGCGGGGAGGACGGCGGGGAATCGCGGCAGCGTGGCTGGTCGCCTTCCTGGCGGTGCTGACGGCGGCGATACGCCTCCAGTACGCGCCCCTTGCGCTCCTGCTGCTCGGCGTGTTCTTCCTCCGCGCCGGGAAGGCTGCGAAGGCGCACACCGCCCTCGCCGCGACGGCGTTCGTTTTCGCGGTGGGCGGGTTCGACGCGCTCACCTGGGACGGCGGGTTGTTCCACTCGTACCGCGCCAACCTCGCATTCAATCTCACGATAGACAGAGCGGCCGGCTGGGTCTGGCCGACGCACCAGTATCTGCTGTGGCTCCTCTATACCGGGTTGGGACTGAGCGCCCTCTGCGCGGCGACGGCGCTGCTGGAGCCGCGCCGATACGGGTTCGTGCTCGTCCTCATCGCCGCGATCCTGCTGATCCATACCGTGGAGTCGCACAAGGAATACCGCTTCATCTTCGCGGTCGTTCCGCTCTGGCTGCTCGTCGGCGCCGGTATCGTGGCGCGGCTCGCCGACCGTCTGGCTACCCGTCCGTGGCGTCCGTCGCGCCGCCCGATCAAGCCGGCCTTGATTTACGGAACCGCCGGCGTCCTGTTCGCGGCTGTCTCTCTGGGCGGCATCCTGAACGTCCTGCCGGGCGAGGACGAAGGGCTCGGCGCGAACGCCTCCATTCCCATCAGGTTCGTCCGCGACCAGGACCCGGCGTTCGCCGCCTACCGCTACCTTGCCGCCGCGTCCGAGGTCTCCTCGGTGTGGCACGTCGACCGCTTCTATCACGACCTTCCCGGCTACTATTATCTGCACCGCGCGATCCCGTTCTACGACAGGCTGACCGGCCCCGCCAACGACCTGCACACCGATCTGGAAACGCTTCGCGGTTCGGTGAGCCACCTCGTGACCGAAGACCCCGATCTCGCCGTTCCCGGCTACGCGGCGGACAGGGATTTCGGCGGCGTCCGCGTCCTGCGCCGCGAAGCGCGCGAGCCGCCGGTTCGCCGGTGGCGGGATTTCACCCCGACCGTGACTCACACCTATGGCGAGGCGCTGATGCGGCGTCTGTACCCCGACGCGCCGCCGCCGGCCGATTTCGGCATCCGCTTCGTCGAGCCGGAGCGATGAGCAAGGCGGGAAGACGGAAGAAGGCAGGTGGGCGGCGCCGGAACGAGCGCGTTTCCCGCAAGCCGCGCACTGCCTCCCCCGCTTCGCCGGCGGACGGACGCGAGGCGCCTCCGCCTCGGGGATTGCCCGGGCGGTGGCCGACCCGCCTGCGCACGGCGACGGGCGGCCTGCTGCACTTGCGGGCGCCCGACGAGCCGGTGTGGAGATGGTTCTGGCCGGTGCTGGCGCTGGCCTTCGCGGTGCGCGCGGCCGTCGCCCTGCACGGTGATTTCGCCACCCACCCCGATGAGATCATGCAATATCTGGAGCAGGGGCACCGGCTGGCCTTCGGCAACGGCGTCCTCTACTGGGAGTTCTTCTACGGCGCCCGCTCGTGGCTGATCCCCGGCCTGATCGCCGGGATCCTGATACTGTTTGACGCCGTGGGCCTGGGTCAGCCGTTCTGGTATATCGGCGGGGTCAAGCTGGCGTTCTGCGCGCTCGCGTTGGCGGTTCCGGCGGGGATGTACTTCTTCACGCGCCGGCATTTCGACGAGGCCGCGGCGCGGGTGGCGCTGCTGGCCGGGGCCTTCTGGTACGAACTGGTCGGCTTCGCCCACAAGCCGATGACCGAGTTCGTCGGCACCGCCCTGTTGATGGCCCTGCTCGCGTTGTGCGCCCGCCCGCCGCGCAATGCGGGGCCGGCGGCGGCGTGGACGGTCGCCTTCCTGGCGGTGCTGACGGCGGCGATCCGGATACAATACGCGCCCCTCGCGCTCGTGCTGTTCGGCCTGTTCTTCCTCCGCGCCGGGAAGGCTGCGAAGGCGCACGCCGCCATTGCCGCGATCGTGTTCTTCCTGGCGGTGGGCGCGTTCGACGCGGCGACGTGGGACGGCGGGCTGTTCCATTCCTATCGCACCTACCTGGAATTCAATCTCGCGATAGACCGTCATGCGGTCGTGCGGGTCTGGCCAAGATACCAGTATCTGGTATGGCTCCTGTTCCTCGGGGGAGGGCTGAGCGCGCTGTGCGCGGCGGCGGCCCTGCTCGATCTCCGCCGCTACGGGTTCCTGCTCATCCTGCTTTCCCTGATCCTCGTGCCCCATTCCATCGAGGAGCACAAGGAATACCGCTTCGTCTTCGTCGCCGCTCCGCTCTGGCTGCTCATCGGCGCCGGCGTCGTCGCCCGGCTTGCCGCGCTTGCCGGCCGGCGGCCGGTCCGCCCGCCCGATGCCTCGTCCGGGAGCGCGCCCGATCGCACGGCCGGGCCAGCGTGGATGTACGCCACCGCCGGCGCCCTGTTCGCGGCGGTGTCCCTGGCCGGCGTTCTGAACCAGTTGCCGCGCTGGGACGAAGCGCTCACGGAGGGGATCAGCGCGGACGTGAGACACCCCGTGAGATTCTTGCACGGCCAGGACCCGGCATTCGCCGCGTACCGCTGGCTGGCCGCCGCGACCGGGGTGAAAGCGGTATGGGACCTTGATCACGACTATCTGGACACGCCCGGCTACTATTACCTGCACCGCGAGGTGCCGTTCTACGACCGCCAAGCCGGCTTCGCCAACGAGCTGCATGCCGACCTGGAAACGCTGCGGGCTTCGGTCAGCCACTTGGTGACCGTCCGCCCGGACCTCGCCGTTCCCGGCTACGCGGTGGAGAGGGAATTCGGCGAGGTTCGCATCCTGCGCCGCGAGGAGGACGGGGTGGCGGTCCGCCGGTGGCGGGACTACACGCCGACCATCACCCACACCTATGGGGAGGGGCTCATACGCCGCCTGTACCCGGAAGCGCCTCCCTCGCCACCCAACTTCAACATCCGCTTCGTTGAGCCGGAGTGATGGCCAGAACGGGAAGGCAAAGAAAGAATCCGGGGAAGAAGCCGGGAAGGACGGGCCGGGAGAGGCGTGTTTCCCGCGAGGGGCGCAGCGTCCCTGCCCCGCCGGCGGAGGGGCGCGAAGCGCCCCCGGCCCGAGGGCTGCCCGGACGCGCGCTCGCCCGCCTGCGCATGGCGGCGGACGGACTGCTGCATCTGCGCACGCCTGCCGAGCCGGTGTGGAGATGGTTGTGGCCGGTGCTGGCGCTGGCCTTCGCGGCGCGGGCGGCCATCGCGCTCCACGGCGATTTCGTCCTGCACCCGGACGAGATCATGCAGTATCTGGAGCAGGGGCACCGCTTGGCCTTCGACAACGGGGTCGTCTACTGGGAGTTCTTCTACGGTGCCCGTTCGTGGCTGATCCCGGGCCTGATCGCCGGGGTGCTGGTGCTGCTCGACGCCGTGGGGCTGGGCGAGCCGGCCTGGTACGTCGGCGGGGTCAAGCTGGCGTTCTGCGCCATCTCCCTGGCCATTCCCGCCGGGATGTATTTCTTCGCGCGCCGGCATTTCGACGAGACCGCGGCGCGGGCGGCGCTGCTGGCTGGGGCCCTCTGGTACGAGCTAGCCGGTTTCGCCCACAAGCCGATGACCGAGTTCGTCGGCACCGCCCTGCTAATGGCGCTGCTGGTGCTGTGCGCGCGCCCGGCACGGGGCGGACGGGGGGGAATCGCGGCGGCGTGGATGGTCGCCTTCCTGGCGGTGTTGACGGTGGCGGTGCGGATCCAGTACGCGCCGCTGGCGCTGGCGCTGCTGGGCCTCTGGTTCCTGCGTGCCGGCATGGCCGCCAAGCTGCACGCCATAGCGGCAGCGAGCGCGTTCGTCTTCGCGGTCGGCCTGTTCGACGCCGTGACGTGGGACGGCGGGCTGTTCCATTCCTATCGCACCTACCTGGAATTCAATCTCGCGATAGACCGGCACAGGGTCGAGCATGTCTGGCCGAGATACCAGTATCTGGTATGGCTCCTGTTCCTCGGAGGAGGGCTGAGCGCCCTGTGTGCGGCGGCGGCGCTGCTCGACCTCCGCCGCTACGGGTTCCTGCTCATCCTGCTTTCCCTGATCCTCGTGCCCCATTCCATCGAGGAACACAAGGAATACCGCTATCTCTTCGTCCTCGCTCCGCTCTGGCTGCTCGTCGGCGCCGGCCTCGTCGCCCGGCTTGCCGACCGCACGGGCAAACGAGCACCGGTCTACGGGTTGGCCGGCGTCCTGTTCGCGGCGGTGTCCCTGGCCGGCGTTCTGAACCAGTTGCCGCGCTGGGACGAAGCGCTCACGGAGAGGTTCAGCGTGGGCGTGAGACACCCCGTGAGATTCTTGCACGGCCAGGATCCGGAGTTTGCCGCGTACCGCTGGCTGGCCGCCGCGCCCGAGGTGAAAGCGGTATGGGACCTCGATAACGACTATCTGGAGACGCCCGGCTACTATTACCTGCACCGCGAGGTGCCGTTCTACGACCGCCAAGCCGGCTTCGCCAACGAGCTGCATGCCGACCTGGAAACGCTGCGGGCTTCGGTCAGCCACCTGGTGACCGTCCGCCCGGACCTCGCCGTTCCCGGCTACGTCGTGGAGAAGGAGTTCGGCCGCGTCCGCATCCTGCGCCGTGAGGAGAATGAAGCCCCGGTGCGCGGATGGCGGGGCTTCAACCCGACCGTTACCAACCTCTTCGGCGAGGGATACCTGCCCCGCCTGTACCCGCAGGTGCCGCCCCCGCCGGTGAATTTCAACATCCGCTTCGTTGAGCCGGAGTGATGGCCAGGACAGGAAGGCGAAGGAAGAAGCCGGGAAGGACGCGCCGGGAAGGGCGCGTTTCCCACGAGCCGCGGGCCGCCTCGCCGGCGCCTTCGCAGCCGCGCGGGCGCTGGCCGGCGCGCTTACACATGGCGGCGGACGGTCTGCTGCGCTTGCGGGCGTCCGACGAACCGGTATGGAAACATTTCTGGTTGGTGCTGGCGCTGGCCTTCGCGGTGCGCGCGGCCGTCGCCCTGTACGGCGATTCCAGGCTGCATTTCGACGAATACATGCAATATCTGGAAGTCGGGCACCGCCTCGCCTTCGGCAACGGCGTCATGTATTGGGAGCAGATTTACGGCGCGCGTTCGCTGCTGCTGCCTGGGTTGATCGCCGGGATACTGAGGCTGTTCGACGCCGTGGGCCTCGGGCAGCCGTTCTGGTATGTCGGCGCGGTCAAACTGACGTTCTGCGCGATCTCCCTGGCCATTCCCGCCGGGATGTATTTCTTCGCGCGCCGGCATTTCGGCGAAATCCCGGCGCGGGTAGCGCTGCTGGCCGGCGCGTTCTGGTACGAGCTGGTCGGTTATGCCCACAAGCCGCTGACCGCGCTCGTTGCCGCCGCTTTGTTGACGGGGCTGCTCGCGCTGTGCGCACGCCCGTCCCCGCACCGGCCTGGGACAGCTTGGTTAGCAGCTTTCCTTGCGGTGCTGGCAGCGGCGGTGCGGATACAATACGCTCCCTTCGCGCTCGCGCTGCTCGGCCTGTTCTTCCTGCGCGCCGGGAAAACCGCCAGACTTCACGTCGCGGCCGCGGCGGTGCTGTTCCTCTTCGCGATCGGCCTGTTCGACGCGGTGACGTGGGATGCCGGATTGTTCCAGTCCTACGTCAACAATCTCCGTTTCAATCTCGGCCTGGAGCGGACCGCATACGAAACGAAGGCGGTATATCAGTATCTGGCATGGCTCCTGTTCACTGGTGGGGGCTTGAGCGCCCTGTGTGTAGCAGCGGGACTGTCTGCCCCGCGCCGCTACGGCTTTCTGCTCGTCTCCATTGCCCTGATCCTGCTCCTCCATTCCACCCAGACGCACAAGGAATACCGCTTCATCTTCGCGGTCGTCCCCCTCTGGCTGCTGATCGGCGCCGATCTCGTGGCGCGGCTCGCCGCCCGCGCGGGCAAACGAGCACAGGTTTACGGATTGGCGGGCGCTTACGGATTGGCGGGCGTTCTGTTTGCGGCGGCTTCCGTGGCCGGGATATGGAACGCGTTGCCGAAGCAGGATGAGGCGTGCTGCGCGGGCAACCCGTTGCCTATCAGGTTCATCCGCGGCCAGGACCCCACTTTCGCAGCGTACCGCTACCTCGCCACCGCTCCCGGGGTCGAAGCGGTGTGGCAGATCGACCGCGCCTATCTCGCCACCCCCGGCTACTACTACCTGCACCGCAAGGTCCCGTTCTATGATTCGCAGACCGGGTTCGCCAACGACCTTCATGAACTGGAAACACTCCGGACCTCGGCCAGCCACATCGTGACCGAACACCCGGACCTCGCCGTTCCCGGCTACGCGGTGGAGAAGACGTTCGGCAATCTCCGCATCCTGCGCCGCGAGGAGAACGAGGCGCCGATCCGCCAATGGCAGGAGTTCACCCCCCTCATCATGAGCACGTATGACGAGGAGTTCCTGCGCCACACCTTCCCCGACGCGCCGCCCCCGCCGCCCGATTTCAACATCCGCTTCGTGCCCCCGTCGCGGACGCCGCGAAGACGGTTCCGGGATGCAGGCGCGCGCTTCATGCGCGATGAGCCGGAAAGCGCGCACGTCGTGCGCGGCGAGACTCGCGCACCGGGGAAGGTTTCGTGAGGGTCGGCCGTTCGGTCAGAACTTCTTCCACCACGGGGTCTTGCCCTGGAGGCCCACCATGTCGACGCCGGTCATCAGGGCGACGTTGTGGGTCAGGGCGCGGAGGTCGTTCGGGTCCAGGTCGCTCACCCGATTCTTGCCGCAGGCGCGGGCGAAGAGCTGGATCTCCATGGTGAGCGCGTTGAGATAGTTGGTCACGGAATCGGCTGCCTCGTCCACGTCCAGGCGGTCCATCAGCTTCGGCAATTGGGTGGTGATGCCGACGGGGCACAGGCCCGTGTGGCAGTGCTGGCATTCGTAGGGCGAGGTGCCGAGGCGGGCGTAATCCTCGAGGTGGATCGGCTTGTGGCACCCCATGGCGATGATCGGCGCGGTGCCCAGATAGACCACGTCGGCGCCCAGGGCGATGCACTTCGCCGCGTCCGCCCCGTTGCGGATACCGCCGCCGACGATGAGCTTCATCGTGTCCTTCCTGCCCATGTCGGCCAGCGCCTCGGCCGCCTCGGCGATGGCGGCCACCGTCGGGATGCCGGCGTGGTCGAGCTGGATCGTCGGCGAGGCCGCGGTGCCGCCCTCCATGCCGTCGAAGACGATGGCGTCGACCCCCGCCTTGGCGGCGATACGCACGTCGTTGGCGATTCGCGCGGCGCCCACCTTGATCGAAATCGGCACCTTGTATTCGGTGACCTCGCGGATCTCCTCGAGCTTCATGTAGAGGTCGTCCGCGCCCATCCAGTCCGGATGCCGGCAGGGGCTGCGCTGGTCGACGCCCTCCGGCAGCTCCCGCATCGCCGCCACCTCGTCCGACATCTTGAGGCCGAGCAGCACGCCGCCGGTGCCCGGCTTCGCGCCCTGGCCGGCGCCGATCTCGATCATGTCGGCCTTCTTGAGGTCGTAAGGGTTCACCCCGTAGCGGCTCGGCAGGTACTGCATCACGAGCTTCGAGGAATAGCGCCGCTCCTCGCGGTGCATCCCGCCCTCGCCGGTGCAGGTGGAGATGCCGCAGCGGCTCGCCGCGATGCCGAGGGCGCGCTTGGCCTTGACGGAGAGCGCACCGAAGCTCATGCCGGCGATCATGATCGGGCGCTCCAGCACCAGCGGGTTCTCGCAGGCACCCTCGCCAATCACCACCCGGGTGTCGCACTTCTCCCGGTAGCCTTCGAGCGGCATCCGCGAGAGGCCGGCGGGGACGAACACGAGATCGTCGAACGAGGGCAGGTCGCGCCGCTTGGTCGCCTGGCCGCGGATCTGGTAGCGCCCGAGCGCGGCCTTCTCCTGGATCTCCTCGATCGCCTCCGGGCTCCAGACCCCGCTGAAGCTCCGGGGGCGCGGGTAGCCGGCCGCGGGCGCCTTCGCGCCGTCGTCGCGGATTTCGACCGTGGAGTCGCCGGCGTGGGCGGAGGAGGGGACGGGGAGCGGGTCGCGCGCGGTCTCGCTCATAGCACGTCCTTCCAGGCTGCGAAGTCGTGTTTGTTGAAGTGCCACAACGAGCGGTCCGACTGGAGTTTGCGGAAGGAGGGGGGTGCCGTGATCTCGTAGCGATCGAGCAGCACCGCTACCTCGTCCAGCTCGTCGGCGGACGCATCGACCTCCGCGACGCCCGAGCCCAGCGCGGCCGCCGCGCCGCCCAGGAAGATCGTGCCCTGGTACATGGAATCGCCGAGACCGATGTCGGCGTTGCCGCAGATGATCATGCGGCCGTTCTGCATCATGAAGCCGGACATGTAACCGGTATCCCCGCCGATGACGATCTCGCCCTTCTTGAGGATCATCCCTGAGCGCGGCCCGGCGTTGCCGCGCACGACCACGCGCCCGCCGCGGAGCGAAGGCGCCGCTGCAGTCGCGGCGTTGCCGTGCACGACGATCTCGCCGTTCATCAGGTTGTCCGCGACGCCCCATCCCGCGGAGCCGTGGATCTCGACGGTGACGCCATCGCAGAGACCGGCGGTGTAGGAGCCGACATGGCCGCGATAGACGATGTGGATCGGTTCGAGGATCGAGACCCCGAGATTGTGGCGCGCCTGCGGGTTCAGGAGCACAACCTCGGGCACGCCCCTTTCCGCCGCGTCGCGGATCCCGGCGTTGATCTCCCGGGTCGTCCGCCCGGCGCAGTCAATCGTCAGTGCGTCGGAAGCCGCCATGTCACGACCGCGCCCGCGCCCGGTTCCCAGACCTCGATGTCCTCGTCGAGGCCGTCCCGCAGGGACCAGCAATCCGACGAGACGGCGACCAGCGCGTCGGTCTCGCCGACGACGAGGGGTTTCGCAGCGTATGGGTCCTTCACGATCCCGACCTCACTGCCGGTCACCGCGATATAGGTGAAGCAGCCGTCCAGGATCGAAACCGAGCGTTCGAGAGCCTCCCGGAAGCCCGCACCCTTCGCCATCTCGTCCCGCAGCATGACGGCGATCACCTCGGAATCGTTGCTCGTGGCGAAAGTGTAGCCGGCGCGCTCGTAGCGGTAGCGCAGATGGTGAAAGTTCGTGATGTGGCCGTTGTGCATGATCGCGAGATCGCGGCCCAGACGCGCCGAGAGCGGCTGGGCGTGGGTGAAGTCGATGTCGCTCTCCGTGGCGTAGCGGGTGAGCCCCATGGCGAGCGGGCCGTCATAGGCGCTGATGGCAAACGCCTCCTCCAGCCGCTGGACGCCGCCCATGTGCTTCACCACCTCCACTTGGCGGCCGATGCTGGCGACCCGGAAGCCCGGGCCGAGCCCGTCGATCGCGTCCACCAGGGCCGCGTCCGCGCCCGTCCGCCGCAGCACGGCGCGGATGTAGCCCTTGCCGTCGGTCGCCTCTTCGACCTCCCCGAGCGCCTCCAGGAGCGCCAGAACGCGCCCGGCCTCCGACGGGGCTTCGCAATTGATGCCGACATAGAGGCGGTCGTCACCCGGCGGGCGGATCGTCGCGAGCCCGGTCGAATCCGGGCCGCGGCGGTAGATCCCGTCGAGCACACGGTAGGCGATCTCCCCCGTCCTGCGGCGATGGTCTCCGGTCTTGTAGAAGACCCCCCCGAGCCCGCACACGGTTCGCGCTCCCCGCCTTCAGCCGGCTGCCTCGAACAGGCCGACCTTCTCGTCGAAACGCGACCAGGGGATCATGGCGTCGATCCAGGCGTTGATCCGGTCCACCGCCAGCATCGCCGCCTCGCAGACCCGCGCCACGTCGCCGTGGCTGCGGGCACCGCCCGCCTCGAAATAGTCCGCGAGCGCGCGCACCAGCCTGACCGTGCCAGCGAGCTTCCACTTGGCGAGGCGCCCGGCGTGCCGGTTCAGCAGCGCCGCCGCCATCTTGTTGAGCGCCGCTGGCGGCAACGCCTTGTCGAGTGCCAGCTGGCGGACGACCTGGAGGTTCTCACCGAGCCAGAAGGTGTTGAAATTGGCGTAGAGCACCGGCGGCATGTTGCCCATCGGTGGCAGCCGGTGTTCGCGCAGCCGGGTCACGTCGCCCGGCTCCGTGCGCCAGTTGCGGCGGGCAAAACGCTCGAGGCGCTCGATGATCGAAGCGGTGGTGTGCGCCGTGGCCATGGGTCTTCCTCCCCTTGCCTCAGGCGCGCGCGAGCGTCGCCGGGAGCGGCCCGGTGGCCAGGATCTTCCGGCCCGCAGGTCTCAGGTATTCGAGCCCCTCCACGATCTTCGCGAACACGCTGACCTTGCCGAAGGGCCGCGTCTTGCCATAGAAGATGCAGGCGGTCTGGCGTCCCGGATAGAAGCCGATGTCGCCGGGCTTGACGTTGAGGATCTCGTTCTCGGCGTCGCAGTAGAAGGGGAGCATCACGATCAACTCCTCGCCCGCGAACTTCGCATGCACGGAGAAGGTCTCGCAGGGCAGAGCATCCACGAACGCCCGGACGACGTTCGGCGCCTTCTTCTCCAGCAATTCGGCGACGACCGTCCTGCCGTCGATCGTCATCGAAAAGCGCTGCGTCATGGGGAGACCTCCCTCGATCGTCGCGAAGCCGCGCGGCCGCAGGGGGCCACACGCCCCCGGTAGCACATCGCGCCCGGTGCGGCAATCGCGTCGATGGGAATGCGTCCCGCGCGCCGGGGAACGCTTGCGTATAATGGGGCCCCTTTCCCGCAGCGGAGGCTGCCCATGGGGGCCACGGAAGACAGGTATTTCGAACGCCGGCCCGGCGAGATCTCGCTGTTGCCGCCGATCGACATCGACCTCGTGCGGGCGGCGCTGGTGGTGATCGACATGCAGTACCACGACGCCCACGCCGAGCGGGGCATCGTCGCCGCGCTGGAGAAGCTCCATCCCGGCTCGACCGCCTATTACGCCCGGCGTCTGGCGACGGTGGTGCCGGCCATCCGCCGCCTGCTCGACCACGCGCGCGCCACCGGCCTGCGGGTGATCCACGTCGTGGTCGGCTCCGACTACCGGGACCTGCGGGATTTCAACAAGCGCATGCGCCGCTGGATCCTCGATCTCCAGGAGCGCTCCGGCATGGCCGACTTCTACTGGACGGGGTCGCCGGACTACCGGATCCTCGAGGAGCTGGCGCCGGCGGAGGGCGAGACGGTGTTCCGCAAACGCAGCTTCGGCGCCTTCAACAGCACCAATTTCGAGAACCTCCTGCGCGAGATGGACGTGGACACTCTGCTCGTCACCGGCTGCGTCACGAACTACTGCGTCGAGACGACGGTGCGCGACGCGGCCGACCGGGGCTTCGCGGTCGTGGTGGTGGACGAGGCGGTGGCCGGCTTCAGCCCTGACTCCCACGAGGCCACGCTCGCCTCGCTGCGCGGCGGTTTCGCCGCCGTCGTCCCGACGGCCGCGGCGGCCACCGCGATGCTGGATGAGATCGCCGCCCGCGGCACAGCCCGCGCCGCCGAGTGACCGCCGGAGAGAGAAGCCGATGAGCGCCTTCCACGAGCCGGACCTGGGCAGGAACCCGGACGACCCCTTCGCCCGCGACGCCGACCGCAAGCTGATCCGCCGCGCCTTCTGGCTCGACATGAGCGATCGCTCCCTGGTCCTGGCGATGACACGGGGCGTCGGCGTCGCCCTGAGCAACGAACACAAACGCGCCCACCTCCGCGACATCGGCCGCACGCACCTGATCGACCAAGTGTGCGTCCAGGAAATCCTGCCGCCGGACGAGTAAGGGGGAGACCGCCGGGGGGGGGGGGGCCGTCAGCCCGCGCTACCCTCCGTCAACCGCGCCGCGAAACGCGGATAGACCTCGGCGAGCGCCGCGCCGACGGAGCCGTGGATCAGGGCCCGCGCCTCCCGATCCGGCGCCGGCGTTTCGGGCACCCATTCCGGGCAGTCGAAGTCGAAGCCGGTCGCCGTGCGCACGTCGTCCAAGCCGTGGCCCGGATGCAGCGAGACCAGGCGGAAGCGCCCGCGCGCGGGCTGGAAGCGGAAGACGCAGCGCCCCGTCACCAAGGCGTAAGGCCCGCCTGGGCGGTACACGCTGGGCGGGGTCGTGCCCGGCGCGCTGACGAAATCCACCTTGCGCACCAGGGTGCGCGTCGTGTGCTCGGCGCGGAACAGGATCACCCGCGGGATCAGGAAGTAGAGATAGGCCGAGCCGTAAGAGCCGGGATAGCGCCGGTCGAGGGCGGGCCAAGCGCCGACGCCGAGCAGATTGACGTTGGCGCCGCCGTCGATCTGGATGCCGCCGAGGAAGAAAGCATCGATACGCCCTTGCGCGGCGCGATCGAACAACTCGCGCCCGCCGTCGGTGAAGTCGTTGTGCGTCCGGCTGCCGAGCAGGCTGACGCGGGGCCGCCCGCCGCCGCGTTCGCGGGCGAGCAGGGCCGCAGCGGCCGGGACGGGCGAGGCGGCGCCGACCGCGACATGGCCCAGACCGTCGAGCATCCCGGCCATGGCGCCGATCAGCAGCGCGGCCTCGCTCCGGTTCATTCGGCGGCGCGGGCTCCCGTCACGTGCGCCGCGCAGTAGCGGGCGAACCCCGCTTCGCTTGCGGCGAGCGCGGCGTATTCCGCGAGATGGGCGCGGTCCGGCTCGTAGTGGTCGGGGAGGCCCAGGGGCCAGGCGCCGCGCGGGGCCTCCGCGAGCGCCGTGACGTAGAGCGCGGGCAGCGCCCCTGCCGCACCGGCTTCGTCCGCCAGCAGGTCGCCGGGCCGGATTTCCTCGACCGTCACCAGCGTCTCGGCCGCGGCGTGCGCCATCGTCGCCAGTTCGCGCCGCCGGCCGATCCAGACGTTGCCGCGTTCGTCGGCGAAGGGCGCGTGGAACAACGCGAAATCGGGCCGCAGCGCCGGCAGCACGACGATCGGGTCGCCCGCGGCGAGCGGGTTGTCGATGACCCGCCAATCGGGCCGGACCCGCAGCAGATCCGAGCCGACGATTCCGCGCAGGGGCATGAAGGGCACGCCCTTCTCGGCCGCCTGGAGCGCGGCGTGGATCGCCGGGCAGGTCGATTCGCAGATGGCGAGGGTCTCGCCTTCGAGCGCCGCGCGGAAGCGGGGGGCGTCGCCCAGGTCGCCCAGGCTGACGGCTGCCGTCTCGACCGTCGCCACGCATCCCGCGCCGATCAGCAGGTCCGCCTGCATCCCCGCCTGCGGCACCGTGAGCAGGCGGAGGCCGCGGACCCCGCGACGCACCAGGGCGCGGGCCGCTTCCATCGCCACGAAGGAATAATCCGGCGGCACCGCCAGCATGGTGCCGTCAACGATGCGGGCGGCCAGCCGGTCGAGTGGGACGGTCTCGGTCATGGCCCGGTCATGGCGCGGACGCGGGCCGTCAGAACTCGTCCGCCGCGTGCGCCATGACGGTGGATTTTCCGGCCATGATCTTGAGGAAGAGGCCCGCCGAATCGGGCAGGACCTTCTTCATGTAGAACCGCGCGGTCTTGAGCTTCGATTCGTAGAAGGCGTCGCCGTTCCGCTTGTCGGCGGCGAGCTTCGCCATCCGGCACCACATGTAGGCCACCGCCACGAGGCCGAACAGCTTGAGATAGTCCGACGCGGCCGCGCCGGCCTCCTCCGGGTCCCCCAGCCCGCGCCGGGCGATGGCGAGGGTGGCACCCTGGAGCGCGCCGAGTGCCTTCTCGAAGGGCCCCACGATGCCGGCCAATGCCGGGTCCCCCCTGTTGGCTTCGACGAATTCCAGCGCCGGGTGAAAGAAGTGCCGGAGGTAGCGCCCCGCCCGCCGCGGCAGCTTGCGCCCGACCAGGTCCAGCGCCTGGATGCCGTTCGCGCCCTCGTAGATCTGGGAGATACGCGAGTCCCGCACCAGCTGCTCCATGCCGTGTTCGCGGATATAGCCGTGGCCGCCATGGACCTGAAGGGCGAGGTTGGCCGCCTCGAAGCCGTAGTCGGTGAAGAACGCCTTGACGATCGGCGTGAGGAGCTGGACGAGCTCGTCGGCGTCCGCGCGCGCCGCCGGGTCCGGATGCTTGTGCGCCACGTCGAGCTGGATCGCCACCCAATAGGCGAGGGCGCGCGCGCCTTCGTTGAGCGCCCGCGCGGTGAGCAGCATCCGGCGCACGTCGGGATGCACGATGATCGGGTCGGCAGGCGCTTCGGGCTCGGCCGCGCCCTTGAGGGAGCGGCCCTGGCGGCGCTCCCTGGCGTAGGCGGCGGCGCTCTGATAGGCGGTCTCGCCCAGGCCCAGGCCTTGGAGCCCGACTCCCAGCCGGGCCGCGTTCATCATCGTGAACATGCAGCGGAGCCCCTGGTGGGGCGCGCCGATGAGGAAGCCTTCCGCCTCCTCGAAATGCATCACGCAGGTCGCGGAGGCGTGGATGCCCATCTTCGCCTCGATCGAGCCGCAGCTCACGCCGTTGGCCGGGCCGGGCGCGCCGTCCGGCAGGAGCTTGCGCTTCGGCACGAGGAAGAGGCTGATGCCGCGGGCGCCCGCCGGCGCGTCGGGCAGTTTCGCCAGCACCAGGTGGACGATGTTCTCCGTCAGGTCGTGCTCGCCGGCGGTGATGAAGATCTTGGTTCCCGAGACCGCGTAGCGGCCCTCGCCCGTCGGCACGGCGCGCGTGCGGATCTGTCCGAGGTCGGTGCCGCAATGGGCTTCCGTCAGGCACATGGTGCCGCTCCAGCTGCCGTCGGAGAGCCGGGGCAGGTAGGCTTTCTTGAGAGCTTCACTGCCATGCGCCTCGATCAGGGCGGCCGCGCCCTTCGACAGCAGCGGATAGACGCCGAAGGCGAGATTGGTCGAGCAGACCATCTCGTCGAACACCATGTTGACGAGTTCGGGCAGGCCCTGGCCGCCATAGGCCGGCGCGGTGGTGATGCCGGTCCAGCCCGCCCGCACGAAGGTGTCGTAAGCTTCCTTGAAGCCCTGCGGCGTGCGCACCACGCCGTTCTCGTAGCGGCAGCCCTCCTCGTCGCCTGGGCGGTTCAGCGGCAGCAGCGTGTTTTCGCAAAGCCGCGCGCCCTCCTCGATCATCGCGTGGATGGCCTCCGGGGTCGCCTCCTCGAAGCCGGGCAGTGCGCCGAGCCGGCCCACGTCGAGAAGCTCGTCGAGCAGGAACCGCATGTCGCGGAGGGGGGCACTGTAAGTCTGCATGGCGTTCTCCTCACCCTCGAGCATCGCACCCCCGCCCCCCCCGTGGCCAGCCCGAAAAGCACCCAACGCGCGGGCAACAGCAACATGCGGGCTGGAGGCCCGCGCGCCTCGAAGGGGGCGCACCCAGGGCGACCCGTCGTGGAATTCGCCCTAGGCTACGGCCTCGGAGGGTTGTACGGTGGCCGGGCGGGGTGTCCGGCCAAGCGGCCGGACCGAATGGACCGCGGGAGATAAGGGAGAAACGCATGTTCGGAAGGTTGCGAAAGGCGGCGGCGGTCGGCGTCGTCATGGCGGCGGGTGCCTGCGTGGGGCTCGGCGCGATGGAGTCGAAGCCCACCCGGGCCGAGGGCGGCACGCTCGTCTGGTCGATCCCGGCCGCGATGAGCCTGTTCGACCCGCCGCAGTCCTGCGGCTGGCTCACCAAAAACGCCACCCACATGATCTTCGACGGCCTCGTCGAGCTCGAGCTCGGCAAGCCGGAAGCCGGGTGGGCGACGTTGCGCCCGGCGCTCGCCGAATCCTGGACGATTTCGGAGGACGGCAGGGTCTATACCTTCAACCTGCGCAAAGGCGTCACGTTCCACGACGGCACGCCGTTCAACGCCGAGGTCGCCAAGTGGAACTACGACCGGTTCTCCAACCCGGAGGCGCCGCAATACAGCAAGGTCGGTGCCGCCTATCTCAGCTTCTACGCGCGCTGGATCGAATCCACCCGCGTGGTCGACGAACACACCTTCGAGGTGACGCTGACGCAGCCGCATTACGAATGGTTGCAAATCGGCCAGTCCTCCTGCGGCCAGCCGGAAATGATCAGCCCCGCCGCCTGGGAGAAACACGGCGACGAGGATATCGCGCTCCATCCCGTGGGCACGGGGCCGTTCAAGTTCGTCGAGCGCGAGATCGACGTGATGGTCGTGCTCGAGCGGAACGAGGACTATTACGGCGAGAAGGCCAAGCTCGACCGCATGATCTACCGCCAGATCACCGATCCGGCGACCCGCATCGCGGCGCTCCGGGCCGGCGAGATCAACATGGTCACCGAGCCGACCTGGGACGAGATCGAGAATCTGGTGGACGAGGGCTTCCAGCTCCTGCTCCAGCCCAACGTGCCGTCCGTCTGGTACGCGCAGTTCAACATGAAGCACCCGGCGCTCCAGGACGTGCGTGTGCGCAAGGCGCTCAACATGGCGATCGACCGGGAAGGCGTCGCGCGGGAGGTGCTGAAGGGCACGGGCCACGCGGAATATGGCATGCTCAGCGCCGGCACCTTCGCCTACGACCCCGACTACAAGCCCTATCCCTACGATCCGGAAGGCGCGAAGAACCTCCTCGCCGAGGCCGGCTACGGGGACGGCCTGGAGCTCACCTTCGAGATCTTCGACTACGGTTGGAACGAGGCCTGGGAGAAGTGGATCCAGCGTGACCTCAAGAAGGTCGGAGTCGACGTCAAGCTGAACAAGCTCGAGTGGATGACCTATCTCGGCAAGTGGCTCCAGGGGATGCCCGAGGGCGTGGCGATGAACAGCATGGGCTGGGGCTGGTCGGTGCCCTACTGGACGGCGCACGCCACGCGCTGCGACCACCATCCGCCGAACGGCGTCAATGGCGGCTGGTACTGCAACGAGAAGGTGGACGCGCTCTACTCCGAGGCGATCATGACGCAGGATCAGGCGAAGGCCACTGCCCTCTACCGGGAGGCCAACCGCATCATCATGGAGGAAGACGTGGCCTTCCTGCCCATCTTCAGCTACCACAACCCGATCCTGCTTGCACCGGAGGTGAAGGGCTTCGTCAACGGTCAGGAGAACTGGTACGACTTCACCCTTCCCTATATCGAGGAGTAGCCCGAGAGGGGTTAGCGGGAGGCCGCCGGGCGCGTTCCTGGCGGCCTCCCGGCGCGCGCGGGGAGCCGTGCCCAGCCCATGACGCGGTTCATCGTCATGCGCCTGCTCACGATCGTCCCGATCATGTTCGGGGTGTCGTTCTTCGTCTTCATCCTCGCCCATCTCGCGCCCGGCGACGTCACCACCACCCTCACCGGCCCCTACGCCACCGAGGAAGTCCGCGAACAGATCCGCGAATCGCTCGGGCTGAACGAGCCCCTCCCCGTCCAGTACGGCAAGTGGCTCGGCCAGATCCTCCAGGGCGAATTCGGCAAGTCGATCGCCAACCGGCGGATGGTCGCCGAGCTGATCTTCCCGAAATTCGCCAACTCCGCGATTCTGGCATTGACGAGCGCCGCGCTGGCCTACGCCATCGGCCTGTTCGCGGGGATTTTCGCCGCCTCCCGGCCCTACGGCCCGTTCGACCGCTTCACCATCGCCGGCACGCTCATGTTCGGCAGCATCCCGCCCTACTGGTTCGGGCTGCTGCTCGTCCTCCTGTTCTCGCTCACTTGGCGCCTGCTGCCGGCGACGGGCATGACCAAAATCGTCGGCGGTGGCGGGCCGGTCGACGTCATCCTGCATCTGGTGCTGCCGACGATCGCGGCCGGTGCCGCCCCGGCGGCGATCATCGCGCGGACCGTGCGCGCGACCATGCTCGAAATCCTGAGCCAGAACTACATCAAGGTGGCCCGCGCCAAGGGCATTCGCCGGGGCACGATCCTGCGCAAGCACGCCCTGCGCAACGCCCTGCCGCCGATCGCCACCATCTGCGGCCTGCAGCTCGGTTATCTCCTGGGCGGTGTGCTCTTCGTCGAGGTCATCTTCGCCTGGCCCGGCATCGGCTATCAGCTCTGGCAGGCGATCCAGGCGCGCGACATCCCGACCATCCAGGGCGCGGCGCTGATCGTCGCCGTCGCCTTCGTACTGGTGAACCTAGCCGTGGACGTGTTCAACGCCTACACCGATCCGAAGATCCGCATTTCCGAGGGGGTGCGCGCCCGATGACCGCGCGCGCGCGGCCCCGCGTGGCTTCGACGCGCCGGCGCTCGGCGGCAGCGCTGCGGCGCGAGAGCTTCCACATCATGGCCCGGACGCTCGGGCTCGCGTGGCATGCCTACGCCAAGGACAAGGCCGCCGTGGGCGCGCTGGTCTTCCTCGCGGTCGTCGTCCTGCTGACGATCCTCGCGCCCTATATCAGCCCGCACGATCCGACGGAGGCGGTCGGCACGCGCGGCGGACTGCCGGGGACGGACGGCCTTATCCTGGGCGGGGACATGGACGGCCGCGACATCCTGTCGCGCCTCTTCTGGGGCGGCCGGGTGGCGCTCCTGGTCGGCGTCGTGCCGACCGTCGCCGCCACCGGCATCGCCGTGGTTCTGGGGCTGCTCGCCGGCTATGTCGGCGGCTGGATCGATCAAGTCGTCATGCGCGTGCTCGACGTCTTCTTCGCCTTTCCCCTGGTGCTGCTGGCGATCGTCATCGCCGGCATCCTCGATCCGGGGGTGGGGACGCTGATCCTCTCCATCACCATCGCCCTCGTGCCCTACATAGCGCGGCTCGTGCGGACGACCACCGTCTCAGTCAAGCAGGAGCCCTATATCGAGGCCGCGCGCGCGGGCGGGGCGACGACGCCTGCCATCCTTGCCCGTTATGTCCTGCCCAACATGCTGGCGCCGGTGATCGTCTATTCCACGACCTTGATCGGCCTCATGATGGTCGTCGGCTCCGGCCTTTCCTTCCTCGGCCTCGGCATCCAGCCGCCGGACGCCGACTGGGGGACGATGGTCTCGGACGGCCGCGCCGTGCTCAAGAAGGCGCCGCACGCGACGGCCTTTCCCGGATTCGTCATCGTCGTCGTTTCCCTCGCCTTTTCCTTCGTCGGCGACGGCCTGCGCGACGCGCTGGACCCGCGCGCGCGGGTCCGCTGAGGAGGCCGGGATGAGCGCGCCGATCCTCCGGGTGAAGGACCTGCGGACCCATTTCCGCCTCCGCACCGGCACGCTCAAGGCGGTGGACGGACTCTCGTTCGAACTCCGTCCGGGGCGCGTGCTCTGCATCGTCGGCGAATCGGGCTCCGGCAAGAGCGTGACCGCGCAATCGATCATGCGGCTGATCCAGCCGCCGGGGCGGATCGTCGGCGGTGCCGTGTCGTACCGGGACCGCGACCTCCTCGCGCTCGGCGAGCGCGAAATGGAGGACCTGCGCGGCAACCGGATCGGTATGATCTTCCAGGACCCGATGACCTCGTTGAACCCGGTCTTCACCATCGGCGAGCAGATCGTCGAGACGATCGTGGCCCACAGGGGTGTGAACAAGGACGAGGCGCAGGCGCGCGCCGTCGAGCTGATGCGGCTCGTCGGCATCCCGGAGCCCGAGGGGCGGCTCGGCGACTATCCCCACCAGTTCTCCGGCGGTATGCGCCAGCGCGTGCTAATCGCCATCGCCATCGCCTGCGAGCCGGACGTCCTCATCGCGGACGAGCCGACCACCGCCCTGGACGTTACCATCCAGGCGCAGATCCTGCGCCTGCTCTCGGACATTCAGAAGAAGCTCGGCAGCGCAATGATCCTGATCACCCACGACCTCGGCGTCGTTTCCGCCATGGCCGACGACGTGCTGGTGATGTATTCCGGGCGGATGGCCGAATACGGCGACGTGAAGACGATCTTCCGCGGCCCGCGACATCCCTACACCGTCGGGCTGCTCGATTCCATCATCCGGCTCGACGATTCGCGGGAGTCGGTGCTGCGTTCGATCCCCGGCCTGCCGCCGGTTCCCGTCGATCCGCCGCCCGGTTGCGCCTTCCGTGACCGCTGCGACAGGGCCATGGCGCTCTGCGGCCAACGCGACCCGGCGCCGGTCGAAACGCGGACCGGCTCGACCGCCGTCTGCCACGCCGTCGAGGCGGAGGAAGCGGCATCCGCGGCGGGGCCATGAACGGCCCGCTCCTCTCCGTCCGGGGCCTGGTCAAGCACTTCAAGCTGGACCCGAAGGGCCTGTTCGACGCGCCGCCGATCCTGCGTGCGGTCGACGGCGTCGATTTCGACGTGACGCGCGGCGAGACCCTGGGCTTGGTGGGCGAATCGGGCTGCGGAAAATCCACCACGGCACGCCTCGTCCTGCGGCTGATCGAGCCGACCGCCGGCTCCGTCGCCCTGGACGGCGTCGACGTACTGGCCAGCGCGAAGAGGGAGTTGCTGGCGCTGCGGCGGGAAATGCAGATCGTGTTTCAGGACCCGCTGTCCTCGCTCAACCCGCGCATGTCGGTCGGCAACTCCATTGCCGAGCCGCTCCGCTTCCACGGAATCGGCGACAAGGTGGACAGGTTCGAGCGCGCGCGGGAGTTCCTCGAGGTCGTGGGCCTCAGCGCCGATTACTACGACCGCCTCCCCCACGAATTCTCGGGCGGGCAGAACCAGCGCGTGGCGATCGCCCGCGCTCTGATCCTGCGACCGAAGCTCGTCATCCTAGACGAGCCAGTTTCGGCGCTCGACGTGTCGATCAGGGCGCAGATCCTGCGCCTCCTGATCGACTTGCAGGGCCGGTTCCAGCTGACTTACGTCTTCATCTCCCACGACCTCTCGGTCGTGAAGCGCTTCTGCAACCGCACCGCCGTGCTCTATCTCGGCCGGATCGTGGAGATCGCGGAAAGCGAGAGCCTCTACCGCGAGCCGCTCCACCCCTATTCGCAAGCGCTGATCAGCGCGATTCCCGAAGCCAATCCCGACGGGCCTCGGGCCCAGTCCCTCGGCGGCCTGGAAGGCGACGTCCCGAGCCCGGTCAGCCCGCCCGCCGGCTGCCCCTTCCACACCCGCTGCCCCCGCCGCATGGCCGTCTGTTCCGAGCGGACGCCCGTTCTCAAGGAGGTCCGCGACGGCCACAAGGTCGCCTGCTTCCTCCATTGACCGGCGCCGGTGCGCCGTCCCCGGAGAGGGCGCTCAGCCGGCTGCCGGAGTGTCCTCGAAACAAACCTCGGCGGTGCCGAGCGGGCCGAAATCGGCGGTCACGACATCGCCCGGTTCGCACTGGACGACGTCGGCCGCACTGCCCGTCGTCACCACATGGCCGGCATCGAGGGTCCTGCCACGTTCCCTGAGCCGGTTGGCGAGCCAGAGCAGCGCGTTCCAGGGGTCGCCCAGCACGTTACCGCCCACTCCCTCGCTCGCCACCTCGCCGTTCACCCTGACGACGACCGCTTGTTCGGCCAGGTTGCGGGCGGCACCGCCCGGTGCAGGCGCGCCCAGGGAAAGGAAGCAGCCGATGGCGTTATCGGCGACGAGGTCCTCGGCCGTCATCGAGAGCCAGTCGGCGTAGCGTGAATCCGGTACCTCGATCGCCGGATGCACGGAGGCGACGGCGCGGGCCACGTCTTCCCGGGTGAAGGGGGCGAGACGCGGGGCAAGCGCCGCACCCATGACAAAATCGAATTCAGCTTCGATCGCGTAGAAATTCACGCCGTCCGGCGGCACGCGGGCCGGGCTCGGACTGAGGAAATCCGCGAAGATGCGGCCCGAGAACGGGGTATCGACGCCGAACCGGGCTTGGACCTGGGCGTTGGTCGCGCCGATCTTGTAGCCGGCGACGGCGAGCCCGGCGCTGGCGACGAGGGCGTCCTGGATCGCGTAGGCGTCGTCGAGCGAGGCCGGCCGGCAGTCCGCGGGCAGAGCGTCGAAGCGCGTGCGCTCCCGCCAAGCGCGCCACAGGAGCGCGCCGGCGCGCCGAGCCGCCGCCGGGTCCATCGCGCTCGCTACCACAGCCGGGCGGAGGCGAGGGCGGCACCCTCGACCAGGGTGCGCAGCTTCGCGTAGCAGATCGCCGGGTCGATCTTGCCGAAGCCGGCGAAGGTCGCAAAGCCGCAATCGGCGCCGGCCAGGATGCGTTCGCGCCCCACGATGTCGGCGAAGCGGCAGAGCCGTTCGGCGACCAGCGCAGGATGCTCGACGAAGTTTGAGACGGAATCGATCACCCCCGGGATCAGCACCTTGTCCTCGGGTACGCCGCGCTCGGCGAACACCGTCCATTCATGGGCATGGCGGGGATTCGCGGCTTCAAACGAAATCGCCTGGGGTTTCGCCCGCATGACCACGTCGTAAATTTTGTGGAGTTCGATGTCGCAGACATGCGGGCCTTCGTAATTGCCCCAACAAAGATGCAGCCGCGCCGCCTCCGCGGGCACGTCGGCGAGCGCGTGATTCAGCGCTTCCACCTGCCGTTCGGCGCGCGCCACGAACGCCCCGTCGCCGGCGTCGGCATACATGGTGTGCCGGCCCATGGCGAGATCGGGGCAGTCGAGCTGGATCACGAAGCCGGCCTCGTGGATCGCTTCGTATTCGGCCTTCATGACCGCGGCGAGCGATCCCAGATAGGCGTCCTCGCTCGGGTAATGCCGGTTCGGCTGGAACACGGAAATCACGCCAGGCGAGGCGGCGTTCATGAAGCCTTCGACGGCGCCTGCGCCAGCCAGGGCATCGCGCATGTTGGCGATGTCCTTTTCGAGAGGCACCGGGTCCTTGATACCAATCTCCCCGGTACACATCGCGCGCTTGATCTTCGGCGTCTGTCCCTGCGCCGCGATGCGTTGCACGTAGTCGGGATAGAGCGCCAGATCCGCCGGTACCCGGCGCGGGCTGTCTCCGGAGAAGCCGTGGAGGCGGTCCTTGATGTAGGTCGAATAACCGATCTTGCTCATCTCGCCGTCGGAGACGACGTCGATTCCAGCCTCGACCTGGCGCTTCACGGCCTCCGCCACGGCATCGCGAATGCATGCATCGAACGCCCCCTGGTCGCTGAGCGTACCGTTCTCCTTGGCGAGCAGCATCTCGGAGACCGCCGCGGAGCGTGGCAGACTGCCGACATGGGTCGTGAGAATCCGCTCGGTGCTGTGTTTCATGACGCTGTCGGCATCGCGGAATGCCCTTTCGGCGGTCGGCGAGGAATGGTGGAGCCGAGGGGATTCGAACCCCTGACCTTCGCATTGCGAACGCGACGCTCTCCCAACTGAGCTACGGCCCCGCGGGTGCCTGCCTCCCGGGCCAGCCGGTGGAGGCCGGATCATGCGGTCCCGCGCGGGCGGCTGTCAAGCGTCTGTTCTCGTTCAGGGCATATGAGCGCGGGGGTCTCTTCGGGACGACTCTCGACGGATAAGCGGGCGGCGCAAAGTGGTTCCGGGAATGGAAAAGACGGGTATTGATATTGTTCGAAAAGCTGGTATAAGGTGACCGACGATTCGTTCTAACTCCAACAGAAGGCAGGTTCAGATGGCTTCGAGCTCGATCGACGAGAGCACTCTGACGAAGGGGCAGCTCCGCAAACTCAACGCGCTCCGCAAATCCGTCGGCCCCGGCATCGCCGAGCGCGCGTTCGCCGAGTGGCTTTCGACGCAACCGGGTGCGGTGGACACGAACGCGGAAGCGATCGCAGCGGCCCTTTGGCCCCTCGTCCAGCAAGGCAGAGTGGCGATCCCGCGGGGCGGTTATCTGGTCAGGCGTGGCCGCGGCCGTATCGTCGTCGAGCGGGCACAGCCGTAGCCTGCACTGCGTCTCGGTGACACGCCTTTTCTTCTTTTCGCACTCCGCGTGAACGCGGGCCTGGGGACTCGCACAGCGTCGAAATCGGCGTTACTTCGCGCGTAAATCGCCGGCGGTACTCCCTTCGCTGGTATGGGCGAGACGACCCGTCGGGATGAGAACGCGGCCTTCCATGAGGCGCCGGGCGGTTCGCTCGACGGCGATACGCACGAGGCGCGGGGTCGGGCTTGGTGCGAAATCCGCCGCGACGTCGACGACGCCGGAAGGGTGGCCGATGCGCAGGCGCCCGCGCGCACCCGGCCGCGCGACGTCGGCGGCGACGGTCCCCGGAAGACGCGCGGCGGTGGCCAGCGCCATCGCGGCCGTCAGCGGCACGGCGCGGTGCGGGCGCCCCATCGACATCATCCGTGCGCACAGATCCACCGCCGCCGCCGGCAGGCGGTCGCCGCTCAGCACGGTCGCGTCGGCGGGCGGGGCCACGAAGCCGACCTTGGGCACGTCCTGCGAGGCCGGCGCGATGCCCATGGCGACGGCGGCCGCGCGCCGCACCGCTTCCAGGCGTTGCATGAGGGCCTCATTCGCCTCGATGGCGGCCGGCGGCTCGGTTCCGTCGGCGCCGACCGCCTCCGCGCGGACGCAGACGATCGCCGTGGCGGCGTCGATCAGCGACGCTTCGATCGGCCCCGTTCCCGGCACGTCGAGCGAATCGCGGCACCGCCCCGTCGGCAGCAGCCGGCCCGTGACCGCACCGCCCGGGTCCTCGAAACGCAGCGCGATCGGCGCGCCGCGCCCGGCGATGCCGTCGAGTACCGCGCGGCCTTCGACGACCGCACGTCCGCCGCGCACCGGGAAGCGCGCCTCGATCGTCCGGTTCAGGTTGAGGTTGCGGAGAAGGAGGACGGCTTCTCCGTCTGCCGCGGAAACCAGCCCTTCGTCCACGGCGAACGGCCCGACCGCCGCGGTCAGGTTGCCGCAATTGCCCTGGTAATCGACGGCCGGCCGGTCGACGGAGACTTGGCCGAAGAGGTAATCGACGGCTGCGCCCTCCCGCGCGCTCGGGCTCACGACCACCACCTTGCTGAGCGAGGAAAGGCCGCCTCCCATACCGTCGAGCTGGCGGCCGTTGGGATCGGGGCTGCCCAGGGCGGCGAGGAAGACGGCGTCCCACGCCTTCCGCGCCGACGGCAGGTCGCGGCGATGAAAGAAGAGCCCCTTGCTGGTGCCGCCCCGCATGAAGACGGCGGGGATTGCGACCTGACTCACGCCGCCCGTCGGCCGCGCGCCGCCGCGCCGAGCCCGGCGAGGCGGCCGAAGACCGCTCCCCGCATCACCGACGTGGACCCGGTATAGGTGCGGTAGTAGAGCCCGGCGGTCTCCCCGGCCGCGTAGAGGCCGGGGATCGCCTCGCCGTCCATGTTGAGCACCCGCGCGCCCCGGTCGATCTTGAGGCCGCCGAAGGTGAAGCAGTTGGCGGCGATGATCGGCCAACCGCGGAAGCGCGGGCGGTCGATGGGCCGCGCCCAGTTGCTCTTGCGCGGCGAAAGGCTGCGGGCCGCAAGCCCGTCGAGGGCGAGCGGGCGGAAGCCGGCTTCCTCCGGGCAGGCGTCGTTGTAGGCGGCGACGGTGCGCGCGAGCCCGGCACCGTCGATCCCGAGCGCGTCGGCGAGTCCGGCCAGGGTTTCCGCCTCGACCGGCGCTCGGTCGCTGCGCACGGACTTGCGCCAGTTGGGAACGTCCTCAAGGCGCGCGTCGGCGATGGCGAAGGCGAGGCCCTCCGGCTGGGCCATGATCCGCCGCGAGACGGCCTCGTAGCTCGCATCGACCGTCGCCGGCGCCTCGTCGGTGAAGCGCTCGCCGCCACGGTTGACCAGGATGCCGTAGGGGTAGTTGAGCACCACCGGCTCGTGCCGGCCGGAGCGCGGGTCCACCGGCTGGGCGTGAAAGCTGCCATAGTCGCCGCAGGGCGCGGCGCCGGCCGCCAGCGCCATGCGGATGCCTTCGCCCCGGTTGTAGTAGCCGCCCCTGGCAACCGGACGGATGAACTGGCTCTGCGGGCCGACGTAACGGCTCAACATTTCCGGGTTGCCCTGAAAACCGCCGGAGGCGAGCACCACCGCCGGCGCGTGGAGCCTGGCGGTCCTGTTGCCGGCCAGGGCCGCCTCGAGGCCGATCACCCGGCCCCGGTCGTCCTGGAGCAGGCGGCGCGCCGTCGTCTCGTAGCGGATCGCGATCCGGTCGGGCGCCGATTCCGCATGGGCCGCCAGTGCCTCCACCAGCGCGAGGCCGCCGCCGGCGGGCGCCATGCGGGTCGTGCTCTCGGTGATGAAGTAGTTGGGGAGGAAGTCGAATTCGACGCCGAAGCCGGTCAGCCAGCGCAGGGTCGGCCCGGCGTTGTCGGCCAGCGCCGTGACCAGCTCGGGATCGACGAAGCCAAGCCCGCGCAGCAGCCCCGGCCATTGTTCGTAAGGCCGCGCGCTCTCCGCGACGATCGCCGGGTCGAGGTGGCTGCCGGCGTTCTCGGCGAAGCGCGCTTCGAAATCCTCGGAGACCGCGTCCGCACTGCGCATCCGCCAGAACGATTCCGTGTAGCGGGTGTTGCCGCCGCGGTCTTCCCTGGGCGCCCGTTCGAGCAGCGCCACCCGGGCGCCGGCCTGTGCGGCGCTCACCGCGGCGGAGAGCCCGGCAATCCCGCAGCCGACCACGATCGCGTCGTAGCTGTCGCCCTCCGCGCCCACCGACTCCCTCTCTCCGTCCCGCCCTGCCGTCACGCGGGGATTGCGGCGCTCCCGCCGGCTATCTACCGTGCCGTCGCGCGCGCGGCAATGCGGGGAAGGAGATGGCGAGCGGCACCGGCGCGGCGGTCGCACGAACGGAAGACCATCGCTTCCTGACCGGGCGCGGACGCTATGTCGACGACCTCGACCTCCCCCGCCAAGCCCACGGCCATGTGGTGCGCGCCCCCCACGCCCATGCGCGGATGCGCGGGATCGAGACGGCCGCGGCGGCGGCAATGCCGGGCGTGTGCGCCGTCTTCACCGCCGCCGACCTGGCGGCGGCCGGCATCGGGCCGATCCCCTGCGTGATGACGCCGCCGGGGGACGCCGCCGGCGCCGGCTGCGCCGTCCCGCCCCGCCCGGTGCTGGCTGCCGGAACCGTGCGCATGGTGGGCGATCCGGTCGCCTTCGTCGTGGCGGCGAGCGCAGCGGCGGCGCGCGACGCCAGCGAGGCGGTCTCCGTCGATTACGAACCGCTGCCGGCGGTGGTGGACGCGGCCGCCGCGCTGCGCCCGGACTCCCCCCGCCTGCATCCAGAGGCGCCGGGCAATCTCTGCGTCGATTGGGAGATCGGCGATCGCGCGGCGGTGGAGCGGGCGCTCGCCGGCGCGGCGCACCGGGTAAGCGTCGAGACCCGCAATCAGCGGCTCGCCGGATGCCCCATGGAGCCGCGGGCGGCGCTGGGCGGCTTCGACGCGGGCACCGGCGTCTACACCCTGATCACCGGGACCCAGGGCGTCCACCTGGTGCGGGAGATCCTGGCGCGGGACGTCCTGGGGCTCCCGGTGCGGCGCCTCCGCGTCGTGACGCCCGACGTGGGCGGTGCCTTCGGGGTCAGGCTCTGGGTCTATCCCGAACAGGCGCTCGTGCTCTTCGCGGCCCGCGCCCTGGGGCGGCCCGTCAAATGGGTGGCGAGCCGGGGCGAGACCATGGCGAGCGACCACCAGGGACGCGACCTCGCCTCGCGGGCCACATTGGCGCTGGACGAAGGCGGGCGGTTTCGCGCGCTGGCCGTGGAGAGCGTCGCCAATCTCGGGGCCTATCCCTCGAATTTCGGGCCGTTCATCCCGACCGCCGGCGGCACACGGGCGCTGGCCGGCCCCTATCGCACGCCGGCACTCCACGCCCGTGTGCGCGCCGTCTTCACCAACACGGCGCCGACGGACGCCTATCGCGGCGCCGGACGGCCGGAATGCGTCTATCTGCTCGAGCGCCTGATCGACGAAGCCGCGCGGTCGCTCGCCCTCGATCCCGCCGAACTGCGCCGCCGCAACCTGGTACCGGCCGCCGCGATGCCCTACCGGACCCCGCTCGGCCAGACCTACGATTCCGGCGACTTCCCGGCCATTCTCGACAAGGCCTGCGCGGCGAGCGGCTGGCGGGAAGCGCGCCGCCGCCGGGCCGGGGCGCCGGACGACGCCCGCCTGCGCGGGATCGGCCTCGCGTTCTACGTCGACCCCTGCGGCGGCGGCCGCGATCAGTGGGCCGCCCTCCGCTTCGACGAGGAGGGCGCGGCCACCGTCCTGGTCGGCAGCCAGTCCACCGGCCAGGGCCACGAAACCGCTTACGCCCAGATCGTCGCCGGTTTCCTCGGACTGCCGCTCGATAGCGTGCGTGTGGTCCAGGGAGACAGCGAACTCGTCGCCCACGGCAGGGGGACGAGCGGCTCGCGTTCGCTGCCGATCGGCGGCAACGCCGTGCTTCGCACGGCGGAGAAGGCGGCGGCGCGCGGGCGGGCCGTCGCCGCGGCGCTGCTGGAAGCGCGGGAAGACGACATCGCGTTCACCGACGGGCGCTACCGGGTCAAGGGAACGGGCCGCACGGTCGGGTTCGCCGAAACGGTGCGGGCATCGTTCGACCCCGCGCTGCGCCCGGAGGCGGTGGCGCTCGGCCTGGGCAGCGAGGCGCACCATGTGGCCCGGGCCGTGACCTATGCCAACGGCTGCCATGTGTGTGAGGTCGAGATCGAGCGGGCGACCGGCGTCGTGCAGATCGTCCGCTACACCGCGGTCGACGATTTCGGGCGGATCGTCAATCCGCTCCTGGTCGAGGGGCAGCGCCACGGCGCCATCGCCCAGGGGATCGGCCAGGCGCTTGCCGAGCACGCGGTCTACGATCCGGCGAGCGGCCAGCTCGTCGCCGGCTCGTTCATGGACTACGCGCTGCCGCGGGCGGACGACCTGCCGCTCTTCGCCGGGCATCTGGTCGTGATACCGTGCGCGACCAACGCGCTCGGCGCGAAGGGGTGCGGCGAGGCCGGGGCGATCGCGGCGCCGCCCGCGGTGATCAACGCCGTGGCCGACGCGCTCCGCGACCGGGGCGGGTCGGCGCTCGACATGCCGGCCACGCCGGAAGCGGTCTGGCGCCTCCTGCAGGGCGCGCCGGCGATCGAACGGGGAGGGAGGAGCGAGCCATGGCGAGCTGGCGCAACCGCAAGACCTTGATCCTGAGCCGCAGCGACATGATGGGCCTGCTGGAGCCGGGCGAATACGTCGACTGCGTCGAGACGGCGTTCCGCCGTCACGGGGAAGGGCGCTGCCTCCTGGAGCCCAAGGGCCATATCGTGCTCGACAAATACCCGGGCGAGTGGGAGGTGATGCCGTCCTATATCGAGGAGCCAGCGGGTGCCGGCGTCCGCGAGGCGGCCGCCTGCAAATGGGTCTCGATCCGCGAACACAACCGGGCCCGGTTCGACCTGCCGACGGTGTTCTCCATCCTGATCTACACCGAGCCGGAGACCGGCTTCCCGCTCGCCATCGTGGACGGCAGCTACCACACCATGATGCGCACCGGCGCGTCGGCCGCGGTGTCGATCAAGTGGCTGGCGCGCGCGGACGCCTCGGTGCTCGCCCTGGTCGGGGCCGGCGACGTCGGGATCGGCGCGCTCAGGACCTGCGCCGGAGTCCGCGCCTGGTCGGAGGTCCGCGTCTGGAGCCGCACGCGGGCCACCCTCGATGCGTTCATGGCGAGCGAGGCGCCGCGCCATCCGGGCCTGACCCTCGTGCCCTCGACCGATCTCGAAGAGGTGGTCCGCGGCGCCGACGCGGTGGTCACCAGCACCACCGGCGCCCAGGTGGTGGTCGAGAACGACTGGGTCGCCGGCGGCACCCATATCGCCGCCCTCGGCTCGGACCTGGTCGGCAATCAGGAGCTGGAAAGCACCATCGCGGCGCGGGCGCGAATCTTCGTCGACGACATCCGGCAATGCGTGCCGGACGGGGAGATCAACGTGCCGATCAAGGAGGGCGCGATCGGTGCGGGCGACGTGGTGGCCGAGATCGGCGCCGTCATCTGCGGTCGGGAGGAGGGCCGCCGGAGCGACGCCGAGGTCACGCTCTTCGATTCCACCGGGATCGCGATCCAGGATTCGGCGACCGTCCCGCTCGAATACCAGCGCGCGGTCGAGGCCGGGGTCGGGGTCGAGAAGAAGATGATCTCGACCTGATCGCCCCTACCGGTTGTCCCAGACCACCTTCGGGTAGGGCACCACCCAGGACGCCTTCATGTACCAAGTGTCGAGGATCTCGACCGGCGCCAGCTTGTGGAGGTGCGGATAAAGGCCGGACCTGCCGAGTTCGAGATGGCCGGGTCCGGACCAGATTTCGTGGAGGGTGAAGTCCTCCGGCGGAATCAGCAGCACCTGCTTGAGCGGCTTCCCGTCCTCGTCCGGCGCCGGGAATTTCCGCAGCTGGAGCCAGTCACCCCCGATCAGTTCGCCGAAGCGGTCTTCGATCGCGCTGTCCTTGCGGCAGGCCGGCGGCGGGCTGGTGACGTTCATGCTGAGCCGCATCAGCGCTTCGCCGGCACGGTTGCAGTGGCCGATCACCTGGCTGCCGTGGAACAGCAGGGGGTCGTTGTCGCACAGATTGGCGGGCCAGCCGTAGATTTCGCGCTCGAAGGTGAGCGCCATGTCGTGGTCCACCCAGATGTAGTTGATGTACCAGCCGGACCACTCCTTGAAGCGGACCTTTATGCCGGTCAGGCACTCGTGGTAGAGGTCGATGGTGTGGGTCGGCTGCCCCATGTCGCCGATCCAGGCCAGCATGAGATTGGGCTCGACCGGCTCCAGCGGCGCCGGCACCTCGAAGGCGACCGCGGCCGGGTCGGCGCGGTAGGCCATCATGAGGATGCGGCTGTCCGGGGTCGCGTAGAACGGTGGTGCCGTGTAGGTCGGCGCCGCGAGCGGCATCGAGTAGCCTTCTTCGTGTTCCTTCATGGTCTCCCTCCCGTCGCGGGGCGCGCGGCGGCGGCGAGTGTGCAGAAGGCGCCAGCCGCGGTCAATACGTGGCACCGCCGCCGGAGAGGTCGAAGACCGCGCCGGTCGGGAACGAGCATTCCCGGGAGCAGAGCCAGGCTACCAGGGCGGCGCTCTCGTCCGGCCGTCCGAAGCGCGCGAGCAGGATTTTCTCGCGCAGGTAATCGGTATGAGCCTGGCCCATCTGGGAGAAGAGGCCGGTCTCGACGGCCGCCTTCCTCCCCCGTCCGCCGACCGGATTTCAACACCCCGCCCGCGGCCGGACAACGCCGGCGGGCCGCGCCGGGTCCCGGGCTGTGGTAGGGTCCAGCGGGAGAGAGACGGGGCCGCGCGCGGGGAGAGGGCGATGGAAATCTCGATACGGCAGGCGGTCCGCTCGATCGTGATCAACGCCGTGCTCGTGCGCGAACGGTGGCAAAGCGGGGTGGCCTACAACCCGCTGTCGTCCCGGCTGGCCCAGAACCCCTATCCCTTCTACGCGGAGTTGCGCGCCCGCGATCCGGTGCACCGCAGCCGGCTCATGAACGCCTGGGTGTTCACGCGCCACGCGGACGTGGACGCCATCCTCCGCGACCACCGGCATTTCTCCAGCGACCCGCGCAAGGGCGATCTGTCGCGTCGGCAACGGGCCACCCTGCCGGCGCCGGACGACTACACCATGCTGTTCCTCGACCCGCCGGACCACACGCGGCTGCGGGCGCTCGTCAACAAGGCGTTCACCCCGAAGGTGGTTCGCGCCCTCGAACCGCGCGTCCGCGCCATCGTCGCGGGCCTGCTGGACGACATCGACGATCCGGCCGGCTTCGACCTGATGGCGGCGTTGGCCCAGCCGCTGCCGGTCATCGTCATCGCCGAGATGCTGGGCGTGCCGCCGGAAGACCGCGCCCGTTTCAGGCTCTGGTCGGACCGGCGCGCGCGGCTGCTGGAGCCGACCATCGGCGCGCAGGAACGCGCGGTCGCCGCCGAGGCCGCGCAGGCGTTCGACGCCTATTTCCGACCCATCATCGCCGAACGGCGGGCGGCGCCGCGGGACGACATCGTGAGCGCGCTGGCGCAGGCCGAGGAGGAAGGCGACACGCTGACCGAACGCGAGATGCTGACCATGCTGCGCCTGCTGCTGGTCGCCGGCAACGAGACCACTACCAACCTGATCGGCAACGGCGTGCTGGCCCTGCTGCGCCACCCGGACCAGACCGCCCGGCTCAGGGACGATCCGGGCGCGATTCCGACGGCGGTGGAAGAATTGCTGCGTTTCGATTCGCCCGTGCAGACGGATTTTCGCCGCCCGCTCGCCGATTGCGACGTGAACGGCTTTCCTCTGCGGAAAGGCCAGAACATGGTTCTGCTGCTCGGTGCCGCCAATCGCGACCCGGCCGTGTTCACGGACCCGGACCGGCTCGACTTGGGCCGCGGCGAAGCCGGCCGCAACCATCTGTCGTTCGGGCGCGGCATCCACCATTGCCTCGGCGCCCCCCTGGCGCGGCTGGAGGGCCGCGTCGTCCTCGAAATGCTGCTGGAGCGGTTCCCGGCGCTGCGCCTGCGGGACGAGCGCCCGGCGTTCCACAACAGCATCGTGCTGCGTGGCCTGCGTTCGCTGCCGGTCGGTGCCGCCGGGGCGTAGCCGGGCACGGCGGCCGCCATGAAGGCGATCGTCGACGCGCATCATCACGTCTGGCGGCGACGGGACCTGCCGTGGCTCTCAGGGCCGATGCGCCCGCGCATCTTCGGCCCCTACGAGGCGATCCGGCGCGACTACCCGATCGAGGAATATCTGCGCGACATCGACGGGTGCGGCATCGAGAAATCCGTCTACGTGCAGGCCAACTGGGCGCCGGCGCGCGCCGTGGACGAGGTGGCCTGGGTGCAGGCCGAGGCCGACCGGACCGGCTTTCCCCACGCGATCGTGGGCCATGTCGATCTGCGTGCCCCCGACGCCGCGGCGGTGCTACGGGCGCAGCGCCGGTATCCGCTCCTGCGCGGCATCCGTATGCAGCTGCACTGGCACGAAAATCCGCAATACCGCTTCGCCGATGGGCCGGCGGTGATGAACGACCCGGCGCTGCGCCGCCAGTTCGGGCTGCTGGCCAAGCACGGCCTGGTTTTCGAGCTGCAGATCTTCGCCGCGCAGATGCGGGACGGTGCCGCCTTCGCCGCGGCGTTCGCCGACGTGCCGATGGTCCTCGCCCATTGCGGGATGCCCGAAGATCTCTCGCCCGAGGGCCTGCGGGCCTGGCGCGAGGGGGTGGCCGCGCTCGCGGCCGAGCCCAACGTCTTCGTCAAGCTGTCCGGCCTCGGCACCTTCCTCCACGTCCTCGACTGCCGCCACATCGAGCGGACGGTGCGCGAGACCGTCGCGCTGTTCGGGGCGGAACGCTGCCTCTTCGGCAGCAACTTCCCGATCGAGAAATTGTGGACCGGCTATGCCGCCCTGTGCGCCGCCTACCGCGCCGCCCTCGCCGACAGGAGCGAGGCGGAACGGACGGCGATCTTCTCCGGCACCGCGCGGCGGCTGTACCGGCTTTAGGCGCGGGGTTGGACGCGGCATAATGGCCGCACAGGGCGCGGTGCCACCCGGGAGGCCACCACGAAGCTCGGCATGTTCATGCACCCGATCCAGGACTTCCGACGAGGCTACCACACGCTCTTGAAGGAAGACTTCGAGATCATCAAATGCGCGGACGCGGTGGGCTTCGACGAAGTCTGGCTCGGCGAGCACTTCGCGCTCCCGTCCGAGCCGATCCAGTCGCCGCTGATGCTGTTCGCGGCGCTGGTTCCCCAGACCGAGCGGATCAAGTTCGGCTCCGGCGTGCTTTGCCTTCCCTACCAACATCCGGCAATCGTCGCCGGGCAGGCCGCGCTCTTCGACCATATCGCGGAAGGCCGCTTCCTGATGGGGATCGGCCCGGGCGCGACGCCGCCCGATTTCGAGATGTTCAAGATCACCGATCTCGATCGCATGGAGATGCTGGTCGAATCGATCGACATGATCCACGGCATCTGGGCGTCGGAGCCGCCCTACGCCTTCCACGGCAAATACTGGGACTTCGAGATCAAGGACAACGTGCTGCCGGAGATCGGCGTCGGCGCGATGGGCAAGCCCTGCCAGAAGCCTCACCCGCCGGTCATGATTCCGGCGATGAGCCGCGGCTCCGCCAGCATCCGCCTCGCCGCCCGGCGGGACTGGATGTGCATCTCGGCCAATTTCGTGCCTGACGCCGTTCTCAAGGGCCACTGGCGCGATTATCTCGACGAGCGCCGGAAGCTGGGGCGCGCGCCCGATCCCTCCAAGTGGAAGGCCGGGCGGACGCTGCTCCTCACCGAGACCGACGCCGAGGCGCGGGAATACCTGCGCCGCGAGGACAACGCCTTCCGCTGGTATTTCGAATACATCATCGGGATCACGCGGCATGGCGGTTTCGTCCACATGCTCAAGACGGATCCGGACATGCCGGACGACGAGGTGACGCCGGAATACTGCATCGACACGATCGTGACGGCCGGCAGCCCGAAGACCGTCGCGGCCAGGCTCGCGGCCTTCCGCGACGAAGTGGGGCCGTTCGAGACGCTGATCCTCTCGCATCACGACTGGGTCCACGCGGATCTCTGGCGCCGCCACATGGCGCTCGCTGCGACGGAGCTCATGCCCCGCCTGCGCGCCGAGATCGGCTGGCGGGCGGCCGCCGAGTAGGGCCGCCGCCCGTCACTCGATGATCTCGATCTGCTCCGGGTGGGTGGCCTCGATCATCGGGCCGTTGAACGATCTCACCCAGCCGCGCACGCGGACCCGCCGTCCCGCGTAGTCTTCGACGGTCAGGCCCTCGGCCTCGAACAGCCGGCGGTCGCGCGGCGCGATGGAGATCGTGAAGTCGGTGCGCCAGTCCTCGCCGAAGTTCAGGTAGCCGCGATCGTGCACGACGGCCGCCCTTCGGACTAGGCCTTCGACGAGATGGAAGCCCCGCAGCGCCTTGTCCGCCTCCCCGGCGGTGCGCACGCGGTAGAAAGGCTCCGCCCATATGCCCCGGCGCCGGTCGCGGGCGCGGCGTTCGTGGGCGAGCATGTCGGCCACCGCCGTGCGGTTGTCGCGGAAGCTGTAGACAAGCGCCATGCCGGCCTCGAGCAGCGCCCCCTGGAGCCAGCAGCCGTCGTCGGCCCTGACGAGATGGGCGAGCAGGCGGTCGTAGCGGTCGCGCCGGTGCCCACCATAGGCGAGTCCGACCCGACGATCGAGGACGAGTTCGGCGAGTGTCTGCCGCGCCTGGGATGCGAGGGGCCATGCTTCGGAGTCGGACCGGGCCATCTCGGGAGCCTGAATGCCGACCAGGCGGACCGTCTCTCCGTCGGCGAGCCGGACGGTATCGCCGTCGACGACTTCGATCACCGCCGCCGCGCCCTCGACGGCGAGGCCCGCCGGCGCCGGTATCGGGCAACCGCCGGCGGCGCGTGCGCCAAGCAGGAGGAAGGCGACCAGGACGATCCGAAGCATCGCGCCAGCATAAGGCGGGCGCCGCCGCGCTGGTAGCATATTGACAGAGCCGGCGCGGGTTGTTCGTCTGGCGGCCGCGCGCCCGTAGCTCAGTCGGATAGAGCACTTGATTCCTAATCAAGGGGTCGCAGGTTCGAATCCTGCCGGGCGCGCCAATCGGATCGGGGAAGACGCTGCAGCGGGCGGGCCGGTGGTCGGAGCGGGCGGATTCGAACCGCCGACCCCTTGACCCCCAGTCAAGTGCGCTACCAGACTGCGCCACGCTCCGGCCGGCCGGGCCCTAACTGTAGCCCCCACCCCCGCACCGGGCAACGCGCGCCCGCCGGTGTTGAAATCGGCGGCGGGCCGCCTAATATGGAATCCGCAATCCAGTCGTTCGCGGTATCGGAGGGAGCTTCGATGGCATTCGAGACGCAACGCCGGCCGTTCCTCGGCACGACTCTGACCCAGGCCGAGGTCGATCAGGGCCTTCGGAGCTACATGCTCCGGGTCTACAACTACATGGCGTCGGGCCTCGCGCTCACGGGAATCGTCGCCTATGTCGTGGCGAACACGGGGCTCTTCCAGCTCCTGTACGGCTCGGGCCTGGGCTTCGTCGTCATGCTCGCGCCGCTCGGCATCGTGTTCTTCATGGGCTTCAAGATCCAGACCATGAAGCCACGCACGGCCCAGTGGCTTTTCTGGGGCTTTTCCATCCTCATGGGGGCCTCGCTCTCCTACATCTTCATCGCCTACACCGCGACCAGCATCGTCCGGGTGTTCTTCATCGCCATGGGCATGTTCGGCGCGATGAGTCTCTACGGCTACACCACCAAGCGCTCGTTGGTCTCCTGGCGCTCATTCCTCTTCATGGGCCTGATCGGTCTGATCATCGCGATGGTGGTGAACATCTTCATGCAGTCCGAGCTGCTGCACTTCGTGATCTCGGTCGCCGGCGTGCTGCTGTTCTGCGGCCTCACGGCCTACGACACCCAGCGCATCAAGGACGTCTACCGGGAGAGCGACGGGCAGGCCGTCATGGTGAAGAAGTCGGTGATGGGCGCGCTCTCGCTCTACCTCAACTTCATCAACATGTTCATCCTGCTCCTCCACCTCTTCGGCGCGGCGCGCGAATAGCGCGGCGGCCCAAGCCCGGATGAGGGCACCCGGCGGCCTCGCCCGGTGCCCTTTTTCCCGCCGCGCCTGTTCTCTGTGTTGCGCGCGGCCCAACGGGCGTTCACCTACTTCCCGGACCCGGCCCGGCCGACGCCGGCAGAGGCGGGCGTTCCCGAACTCGCGCCGGTGACGCTCGAAACGGAAGACGGCCTCGCGCTTCTCGCGTGGCATGCTCCGCCCGGAGAGCGGGCGCTGCCGAGCCTCGTCTATTTCCACGGCAACGCCGGCCATATCGGGATGCGGGGCTTCAAGGTCCGCGCTTTTCTCAACGCCGGGCTCGGCGTGCTGCTCACGACTTGGCGCGGCTACAGCGGCAATCCGGGCACGCCGTCGGAGGCCGGTCTCTACGCCGACGGGCGCGCGGCACGGGCCTTCCTCCGCGCCTGCGGCTGTGGCGATTCACGCCAGGTTCTCTATGGCGAATCCCTCGGCACCGGCGTCGCCGTCCCTCTCGCCGCCGAGGCCGCGCCCGCCGCGCTCATCCTCGAAGCGCCGTTCACCTCCATCGCGGACATGGCCGCCGAGCGCTTCCCGTTCCTCCCGGTCCGGCCGCTGGTCGTCGACCGCTTCGACTCGGCCCGCAAGATCAGCGCGGTCGCCGCCCCGCTGCTCATCGTCCACGGCGAGCGCGACGAGGTTGTCCCGGTGCGCCACGGGCGTCGCCTGCATGCGCGAGCGCGCGGGCCGAAGGAAGCCGCGTTCCTCCCCGAGGCCGGCCACGCCGACCTGCACGATTTCGGCCTCCCCGCCATCGCCCTCGATTTCCTCGCCCGCCACGGCTTGGCACCGGGGAGTCGATGAGCGCGCCGTTCGCGGACGCCGCGCTCGCCGTTATGCCGCGCAGCGGGCGGCGCCCGTGACCAGGGAGACGAGGCCGTCGGCGAGCTTGGGTTCGAACCAGGTCGATTTCGGCGGCATGGTCGCGCCGGCATCGGCGACCGCCATGAGCTGCGCGACGGTGGGCGGAGGCAGGGAGAAGGCGACGGCGGCCGCGCCGCTATCGACCGCCTCGGCGAGCGCCGCCGGCCCGCGCCCGCCGCCCACGAAATCGATGCGCGGGTCTTCCCGCGGGTCGCCGATGCCGAGAACGGGTTCGAGGACGAGGCGGGAGAGGAGCGAGACGTCGAGGGCCTCGCCTGCCGGCGGGCGCGCCGCCGCGAGGTCGTACCAGCGGCCGTCCACATACATACCGAAGCGCCGGCGCTCCCCGGGCGCCACCGGCCCGTCTGCGGGCACGCAACGCATCGCCTCGCGGACCGCGTCCAGGAACGCCGGCACGGAGAGGCCGTTCAAGTCCCGCACGATGCGGTGATAACCGAGAATCCGTACCTCGTCGCTCGGGAAGCTCACGCACAGGAAGCGCGCGTCCGCACCCGCCGCGCCGGCTTCCGCCGCCACGCGGGCCGCTTCCGTCCGGTGGTGGCCGTCGGCGATGTAGAGCGGCCCGACCCGGTCGAATCCGCGTGTCAACGCCCGGCTTCGTGCGGCGTCGTCGATGGGCCAGAGCGCGTGCGCGATGGCGCCGTCGAGCACGCAGCGGCAGAGCGGCGGGCCGTCGCACGCCGCCGCGAGCTGCCGGCGGATTTCGTCGTCGGCGCGGTGAAGCAGGAAGACCGGTCCGGTCTGCGCGCCGAGGGCCGCGATATGCCGCGCGCGGTCGCGCACCTTGGCGGGCCGCGTCGCTTCGTGGCGCTTGACGTGGCCGCGCGCGTAAGCCGCGAGCGAGGCTGCCGCCACGAGCCCCGTGCGGGCACCACCCGCGCCTGCCATGCGGTAGGCGTAGAACCGGGGCTTCCGCTCCCGGATCAGCACGCCGGCCTCGGTCATCTTCGCGAACGCGGCTGCCGCGCCCGTGTAGAGCGCTTCCGCTTCCGGCGGTGGGAGCACCGCCAGGTCGATTTCGGGCCGCGAGACGTGGAGGAAACTCCAGGGTCTGCCCCGCGCCGCGGCCCGCGCCTCCCGCACGGACAAGACGTCGTAGGGCACCGCCGCCACGGCCTGCGCGTAGCCCGGTGCCACCCGCAGGCCGGCGAAGGGCGCGAGGAGCGCGCCTTCCGCGGAGGTTCTCTCGCCCTTCTCCGTCATCGATCGATGGCGTCGGCGGCGCGTCGGCAACGCGCACGCCGAGGCATGTCGCCTCTCCTCCCTCCCTCTCAAGCGTCGTTTTCGCCATCGCCGTCTGTGGAGAACCACGGCGATTCAAGATCCAGAAGCCGGTCGAGGCGGGCGATGGTCGTTGGAGCTAGGTAGTCCGAATGCCGTGTTCCGACCTCGATCGCCCAGCGCTTGCCGTCGGCCGTCACGATCCTCGTGATGCCGGTTGCAGTCTCGTAGTCGACACCGGACTCCACCTTGCAGCTCTGCTTGCGCGCCCACCGCAGGTACTCTTCGAAGCGGGGATGGCCTCCGAAAGGATGCGGCATGTACCCTATGCGCAAAGGGCCAGGGTGACGTTCCGGTCGGGAAAAGCGCCCTGCGGCGTGAAGTCTCCGGCCCGCCTACCCCAGAGCTTGTGGAAGTGTTCGGGCGCGCGGGGCACCCCCGTAAACGCCTTGCCGTGGCGTTTGAGGCTTTCCCGTTGCGTGGCGGCGATCGCGATATCGAGATACATGTGGAGCTTTTCCAGAGAGTCTGCCTGGGCGCCGATATCGTATTCGAGGCACTGACCCGCCCACATATCGCCGTCCCGGAATACGACGATCCTGATTTCCGTCTCGTCCATGGTCCTCTCCTCGTTGTCTTTCACGCCTGCCGGGGAGCCGGGCGCGCCGCGTCCCCATGCCCGCATCGGTCCACGCACCGCACCTGCCCCCGCGTGCAAGGGAACCTAGGAATACCGATATACATCCCCAGCGTGCAACCCAACATGCCTAGGTTGCCAGTGCCGTCACGGCCGAAGAGAGCGCGCCGTGCGCCGCCGCCACGCAGCGCGAAACCTCCGCGGCGGTGGCATCCGCGAAGAACGCCTCCGTGTTCCATTCGACGCAGGGGTCCTGCGCCACCGCGGCGGGCAGGGCTTCTGGACCGAAGCCGGCGAGCGCGAGGCGGAAGCGGTGGAAGGCGGACATGTCGTTCTCCTTTGTCACAAGCGTCGGGAGGCACCGCGACGAAGCACCCGGTCCCCTCGAAGAATCCGCGGCCCTGGCGCGCCGGCATCGTGTCCTCCCGGTTCGGGTGCATCCTCCCTTGCGGCAGGGCGTCCGTCGACGCTCGCCACGCGCCGGGGTGGAATCCCTGGCTCGCCGCCCGCCCGGAAAACGCTTGCGCCGCCGGGTGCGGCCGCGCACGGTCGGGGCTTTCCGACGGCGGAGGGCAGGCGGCGATGGCGGAAACGGTGTTCGCGCTGTTCGAAGAAGCGTCGGCGCGGGCGCCGGAAGGCGCTTGCCTCTGCGCCCCGCCCATGGCTGGGCGGCCCTACCATCCGGAGGGCGTCGAGATCGACTACCGCACGGCGCGCGACCGGGTGGCGGCGTTGCGGGCACGCTACCGGGCGGCCGGCTACGGGCCGGGCCACCGCGTCGCGCTGTTGCTGGAGAACCGGCCCGCCTTCCATCTGCACTGGTGGGCGCTGAACGCGGCGGGCGCCGGCATCGTCCCTATCAACCCGGCGTACCGTCAAGATGAGACGGCTTGGCTGATCGACCACTCGGAATCGGCGCTGATCGTCTCCGTCCCCGAACGGGTGGCCGCTCTCGAGGCCGTGGCCCGCGCCTGCACGCGGGCCGTGCCGGTCGTCGATGCGAGCGCCCTTCCCGCGCCGCTGCCGGCACCGCCGCGTGCGCCCCGAAGCGGGGCGCCGGGCGCCGACGACGAGGCGGCGCTGCTCTATACCTCCGGCACCACCGGCCGGCCCAAGGGCTGCATCCTGACCAACCGCTACTTCCTCAACGCCGGCGCCTGGTACCGGGAGGCCGGCGGCCTGATGGCGATGGAGGACGGGCGCGAGCGTTTGCTCAACCCGCTGCCGCTGCATCACGCCAACGCGCTCACCATCGGCAGCATGGCGATGCTGGCCACGGCGGGCTGCATCGTCATGGCCGACCGCTTCCATCCCCGAAGCTGGTGGGCCGACGTCGCGGCGACGCGGGCGACGATCATCCACTATCTCGGAATCATGCCGCCGCTCCTGCTCGCCCAACCGCCCGGCCCCCGGGACCGCGCCCACCGCGTCAAGTTCGGCGCGGGCGCCGGGATCGACCCCAAGCACCATCGCCTGTTCGAGGAGCGCTTCGGCTTCCCGCTGATCGAGGGCTGGGGGATGACCGAGGTGGCGATGCCGGCCTGGGCGAGCGTCGAGCCGCGGCGGATCGCGACGCGCGCCTTCGGCCGCCCGCTCCCGGGCTGCGAGATGCGGGTGGTCGACGACGAGGGGCGCGCGGTGGCGGCAGGCGTTCCCGGCGAGCTCGTGCTCCGCATGACGAGTGCCGACCCCCGGCGCGGCCTCTTCGCCGGCTATCTCAAGGACCGGGAGGCCACCGAGGAGGCGTGGCGCGGCGGCTGGTTCCACACCGGCGACATCGTGACCCGGGCGGCGGACGGCATGTTCGTCTTCGTCGACCGCAAGAAGAACATCATCCGGCGGAGCGGCGAGAACATCGCCGCCGCCGAGGTCGAGGCGGCGCTGCAAGCCGATGACCGCGTGGCCCAGGCCGCCGTGCTCGCCGTGCCGGACGAGTTGCGCGAGGAGGAGGTCATGGCCTGCGTCGTCCCGGCGCCGGGGGTGCCGGTGAACCGCGGCACGGCGGAGGCGTTGCAGGATCTCTGCCTGGAGCGCCTCGCCTACTACAAGGCGCCCGGCTATCTGCTCTTCGTCGATACCCTGCCGGTGACGGGCACGCAGAAGGTGCGGAAGGTCGGCCTCTTCCCGCCCGGTGCCGACCCGCGTGCGGCCGCCGACTGCCTCGATCTGCGCGCCCGCAAGCGCGCATGCTGACCGGACGCCATGGCGGCCGAGCGGCGAACCCCGTGTTATCGGTTGGGCCTGCCGGAAGCGAAACGCGGAGAGGCGGCGGCGCTGTATGAGGAGGCGTTCGGCATGAAGTTGGGCGCGGCGATTCCGGCGCGGGAAGCGCGCCTCGCGATCCTCCGCGAATCGCTGGTTCCCGATCGGGCGATGTGCGCCCTTCGAGGCGCGTGCCTCGTCGGAATCGCCGGCTTTCACCACGACGGCCTCTCCCTCACCGGCGGCATGACGATGCGCGGTCTGCGCCGCCGCCTCGGTCTCTTGCGCGCCCTGAAGGCGGCCTTGCTGCTGGGTCTCATGGAGCGCGCACCCCGCCCGGGGGAGCTTCTCATGGATGGAATCGCCGTCGCTCCGGACCACCGCGGGCAGGGAACGGGCACCGGCCTGCTCGAGGCGCTCCGCGACTTCGCCCGGCGCAACGGCTACGAGAGAATCCGACTGGACATCATCGATACCAACCCGCGGGCAGGCGCGCTATACCGGCGGATGGGCTTTCTCCCCGGCAAGCACCGACGCTACGGATACCTCAGGCCGCTCCTGGGCTTCGGCGGCTCCACCGAGATGATTCTGCCCCTCGCCTGAAGGCGCCGCTCGCCGCTCCCGGTGCGCCCTGGCGCGGTTAACGGCCGTCCCGGGCCGTGCTATATCCCGCGCCCGTTCGGCGGCATGACACGCCTGGAAGGCGCGGGACATGGAAGCGAGGGACAAGGTCGCGGTCGTCACCGGGGCCGGGCAGGGCATCGGCAAGGCGGTGGCGCATGCGCTCCTGGACGAAGGCTATACCGTCGTCTTCGCGGGGCGCCGCCGCGAGACGCTGGAGAGCGCCGTCGCCGAAGCGGGCGCGGCGGCGGATGCTGCGCGCGCCGTGCCGGCCGACGTGGGGCGGCCCGATTCGGTCGCGGCGCTGTTCGCGGAGGCGAAGGCGGCGTTCGGCCGGCTCGACCTGCTGTTCAACAACGCCGGCATCAGCGCGCCCGCCGTGCCCCTGGAAGACCTCCGCCTCGACAAGTGGCGGGCCGTCGTCGATACCAACCTCACCGGCGTCTTCCTCTGCACGCAGGAAGCCTTCCGCATGATGAAGGCGCAGCGCCCGATGGGCGGTCGCATCATCAACAACGGCTCGGTCTCTTCCCACGTTCCCCGGCCCAACTCGGCGCCCTATACCGCGACCAAGCACGCGGTGACCGGGCTCACCAGGTCGACCGCCCTGGACGGGCGGAAATACGACATCGCCTGCGGACAGATCGACGTCGGCAACGCGGCCACGGAGATGACCCGGCGCATGAGCCAGGGGGTGGCCCAGGCTGACGGGTCGATCGCCTCGGAGGCGACGATGGCGGTGGAGAACGTCGCCCGCGCGGTGGTCTACATGGCGAGCCTGCCGCTCGACGCAAACGTCCAGTTCATGACCGTGCTGGCCACCAGGATGCCGTTCATCGGGCGCGGCTAACGCGCGAGGATCTCCTTGATCGCCTCGTTCTGGAAGGCGACGTCGGCGGGGTTGAGCGTGCTCGACGCGAAGTGGCCGTAAGAGGATTCGAACACGCGCAGCTCCGCGTTCGGCATGTGCGCGACCTCGATCTCGCTGTCTTCCGGTGGGAAGTAGAGATCGGTGCGCCCCGGCATCACGAAGGCCTTCGCCTTGATCGCGCCAAGCGCCTTCTTGAAGTCGCCGCCGTAGAGGGCGTTGTCGCCGATGTCGCCGTTCTGCCATGTCCACAGCATGGCGAGCAGGTTGTTCGCGTCCTTGTGGATGAAGAACCCCTCCCAGAAGGCGATCAGGAAATCCTCCAGCGAGGAGAAGCCGAGCTTCAGGTCTTCCTCGATCCGGTAGAAGGTCTGCGAGAAGCCCCATCCAGCATAGACCCGCGCCATGGCCCGCAGACCCTTCGTCGGTGGCGCCTCGTACCAACCGCCGTTCCAGGCGTCGTCCGCGGTGAGCGCCGCCTTGACGCCTTCGAGGAACACGAAGTTGTGGCGCGAGCATCTGGCCGAGCCGCAGGTGGGCACGATGCGCTCCACCATGTCGGGGTAGAGGCACCCCCAGTGGAAGGTCTGGAGCGCACCCATCGACCAGCCGGTCACCAGCCTGATCCGCTCGATGCCGAACCTCTCGGTGACCAGCCGGTGTTGCAGACGCACGTTGTCGCAGGCCGTGACGTTGGGGAAGCGCGCCCTGTCATAAGGCGGGGGCGTGTTGCTCGGCGAGGAGGAGAGCCCGTTGCCGAGCATGTTGGGCACGATGATGAAGTAATGGGCCGGATCGAGCGCCATGCCCTCCCCGATCGTCCATTCCACGTCGGTATGCTGCCCGGAATACCAGGTCGGCTGGATGATGACGTTGTCCTTCCTGGCGTTGAGCGTGCCGTAGGTCTTGTAGGCGAGCTTGGCGTCGCGCAGCGTCGCGCCCTTCTGCAACGCCACGTCGCCCAGGTCGAAGATCTCGTAGTCGCTCATCGGTCCCTCCCGCTGCTGGCGGCCTATCCTGCGCCGCCGGCAGGGGGCTTTCAATCGCCGGGCGGCGCGTGACAAGCTCTCGTGCGCAGGTCGCGACGAAGGGAGGAGCGGACATGCCCCGCGCCATATGGCGGGATCGGGTGATCGCCGAATCCGACAACTGCGAGATCATCGAAGGCAACGTGTACTTCCCGGCGGAATCCGTGCGGCGCGCGTTCCTCGAGCCGAGCCCCACGACCACCGTCTGCGGCTGGAAGGGCACGGCCCGCTACTATTCGATCGCGGTGGGCGGTGCCCGCAATCCCGATGCCGCGTGGTTCTACCCGGACCCGAAGCCGGAAGCGGCGCGAATCAAGGGCCACGTCGCCTTCTGGCGGGGCGTCGTGATCGAGGCTTGAGGGCGGGGCGGGCGTGGGCGACGCATGGAATATTTCGTCCAGCAACTGATCAACGGCGTCACGCTCGGGTCGATCTACGGCCTGATCGCCATCGGCTACACGATGGTCTACGGGATCATCGGCATGATCAACTTCGCCCATGGCGACGTGTTCATGATCGGCGCCTTCATCTCGCTGCTCTCGTTCCTCGTCCTGGGCGTGCTCGGCGTCACCTGGGTGCCGCTCGCGCTGCTCCTCGTGCTGACGGTCGCCATGCTGCTCACCTCGGTCTACGGCTGGGCGGTGGAGCGACTCGCCTACCGGCCGTTGCGCGGCTCGTTCCGCCTGGCGCCGCTGATCTCGGCGATCGGCATGTCGATCTTCCTCCAGAATTACGTGCAGCTTCTCCAGGGCGCGCGCGTCCGGCCCTTGCCGCCGGTCATCCAGGGGGGCTTCACGGTCATGGAGAGCGGCGGCTTCACGGTATTCCTGAGCTACGTCCAGATCGTCATCGTCGCCGTGACGATGGTGCTGATGAGCGCCTTCTCGATCGCCATCGCGCGGACGGCGTTGGGGCGGGCGCAGCGGGCCTGCGAGCAGGACCGGGTCATGGCCGGGCTGCTCGGGATCGACGTGGACCGCACCGTCTCGCTGACCTTCGTCGCCGGGGCCGCGCTCGCCGCCGTCGCCGGGCTGATGTTCGTCGTTTATTACGGGGTGATCGATTTCTTCATCGGCTTTCTCGCGGGCATCAAGGCCTTCACCGCCGCCGTCCTGGGCGGCATCGGCTCCCTGCCCGGTGCCATGCTGGGCGGGCTGCTGATCGGCCTGATCGAGACCTTCTGGTCCGCCTATTTCACCATCGAATACAAGGACGTCGCGGCGTTTTCGATCCTCGTTCTGGTGCTGATCTTCCGGCCCAACGGGCTGCTCGGCAAGCCTGAGATCGAGAAGGTATAGCGGGTGGCGGCGCGCGGGGCGGGCGAGGGCGCCCGGGCGGCGATCGACCTCCCGGCGGTGCTGAAGGAGGCTGGCCTCGCGGCGCTCGTGGCGCTCGGCCTCGCGGTCTTCATGGTCGGCCTGCGGGCGACCGACGTGCCGGGCGGCCTCGCGCTCGGGCAGCGCTGGATGTGGGTGGGAGTCGCGGTCGGCGTCGTCTTCGTCGGCCGCGCGGTGCTGGCGGTCCGCCGCCCCGCGGCGGCACGGCGGGCGGCGGGCGCGGCGCGAATCGCCGCCGGCCTGCGGCTCTTCGCGCGTTACGCCGGCCCGGTGCTGGTGGTCTTCGCGCTGGTGCTGCCCTGGTTGCCGTTCGCCAACCGCTACGTCGTCGACATCGCGACGCTGGTGGTGACTTACGTCATGCTGGGCTGGGGCCTCAACATCGTGGTCGGGCTGGCCGGGCTGCTCGACCTGGGCTACGTGGCGTTCTACGCGATCGGCGCCTATTCCTTCGCGCTGCTCGCCCTCCACCTGGACTGGGGGTTCTGGGCCTGCCTGCCGCTCGCGGGCGCCTTCGCCGCCCTCTTCGGCCTGCTCCTCGGCTTTCCGGTGTTGCGGCTCAGGGGCGATTATCTCGCCATCGTGACCCTGGCCTTCGGCGAGATGATCCGCGTGATCCTGCTCAACTGGTATCCGGTGACCAGGGGGCCGGACGGCCTGTCCGGGATTCCGCGCCCGAGCTTCTTCGGGCTTCCCTTCGCCCGGCGGCCGCCGGAGGGCGTCGACTCGTTCCACACCTTCTTCGGCCTCGAATACGCTTCCATGCAGAGGATCGTGTTCCTCTACTACGTGATCCTCGCGCTGGCGCTGATCACCAACTTCTTCACCCTCAGGATCCGCAGGCTGCCGATCGGGCGCGCCTGGGAGGCGCTCCGCGAGGACGAGATCGCCTGCCGCTCCCTCGGCATCGATCCCACCAACACCAAGCTGACGGCGTTCGCCATCGGCGCCATGTTCGGCGGCTTCGCCGGCTCCTTCTTCGCCACCCGGCAGGGTTTCATCAGCCCCGAGAGCTTCACCTTCATCGAATCGGCGGTGATCCTCGCGATCGTCGTGCTGGGCGGGATGGGCAGCCAGATCGGCGTGGTGGTCGCCTCGGTGGTCCTGATCGGCGGTACCGAACTGCTGCGGGAGCTCGAGGAGTACCGCATGCTTGCGTTCGGCGCGGCGATGGTGGCAATCATGGTGTGGCGCCCGCGCGGCCTGCTGGCCCACCGCGACCCGACGATCAGGCTGCGCCCCGGGCGCCGGGCGGGAAACGGCCCCGCCCCGTGACGCTCACTGCCCCGCATCCGGGGGAGACGCCCGCGCCGCCTGGCGGCGGCCGCGCCCTCCTCACGGTCGAGCATCTGACCATGCGCTTCGGCGGCCTGGTCGCCGTGGACGACGTCTCGTTCGTCGCCGGCGCCCGGGAGATCACCGCGATCATCGGCCCCAACGGCGCCGGCAAGACCACGGTCTTCAACTGCCTGACCGGGTTCTACAGGCCTTCGGTCGGCCGGCTCGCGCTCGCCGCCGGTGCGCGCGTCTGGCCGCTGGAGCGGATGAGCGATGTCCACATCGCGGCGCGGGCCCGAGTCGCCCGTACTTTCCAGAACATCCGGCTCTTCCCGGCCATGTCGGTCCTCGAGAATCTGGTCGTGGCCCAGCACAACCGGCTCATGCGCGCCTCCGGTTTCACCGTGGCCGGACTGTTGGGGCTGAGCAGCTACCGTCGCGCCGAACGCGAGGCGCTCGCGCTCGCGCGCGACTGGCTGGACCGGGTGGGCCTGCTCGACCGGGCCGACGCCGCGGCCGGCGGCCTGCCCTACGGGGCGCAACGCCGGCTGGAAATCGCGCGGGCCATGTGCACGCGCCCGGTGCTCCTCTGCCTCGACGAGCCGGCGGCGGGGCTCAACCCGCGGGAGACCGACGACCTCAACGGCCTGCTGCGCCACATCCGGGACGAGCACGGGATCGGCGTGGCGTTGATCGAACACGACATGCGGGTCGTGATGGAGATTGCCGACCACGTCGTCGTCCTCGACTACGGCCGGAAGATTTCCGACGGGACGCCGGCGACGGTACGCGCGGACCCGGCCGTGATCCGCGCCTATCTCGGCCAGGAAGAAGAGGCGTAGCGATGCTCTCGCTCGCGGGCGTTTACGCCGCCTACGGCCGCATCGAGGCGCTTCGCGGCGTCGATATGGAGGTGGGCGCGCGCGAGATCGTCGCGCTGATCGGCGCCAACGGCGCCGGCAAATCGACCACGCTCATGACCATCTGCGGCAATCCGCGGGCTGCGGCCGGACGAATCCTGTTCGACGGGCAGGACATCACGGATCGCCCGACATTTGAGATCGTGCGCCGTGGCATCGCGCACGCGCCCGAGGGCCGGCGCATCTTTCCGCGCATGACGGTGCTGGAAAATCTCCAGATCGGCGCGACCGTCGCCGGCCCGGCGCATTTCGAGGCGGACTTGGCGCGCGTGTTCGGGCTGTTCCCGATCCTGGAACGGCGGCGCCTCCAGCGGGGCGGCACGCTTTCGGGCGGCGAGCAGCAGATGCTCGCCATCGCCCGCGCCCTGATGAGTCGCCCGCGGCTGCTGCTGCTCGACGAGCCGTCGCTCGGCCTCGCGCCTCTCGTGGTACGCCGGATATTCCAGGTGATCGGCGAGATCAACGAGCGCGAGGGCACGACGATCCTCCTGGTCGAGCAGAACGCCCACCACGCGCTCGCCCTCGCGCACCGCGCCTATGTGATGGTCAACGGCCGGATCGTCCTCGGCGGCACCGGCGCCGACCTGCTGGCTCGCCCAGAGGTGCGCGCCGCCTATCTGGAGGGGGGCGCCGCCGCGCGCGCCGCCGCCGGATCGTGAGCGCCCTGCTCGGCACCGGCGTCTGGGTCTTCGTCGCGATGACCGTGGTCATCGCCGGCACTGCGGCGTGGATGACGGGCCAGGCGCTGGCCGCGCGCTGGCGCCCGGCCTGGCAGCTTGCCCCTTGCGCGGCACTGCTCGGTGCGAGCGACCGCTTCCTGATCTACGCCCTGTTCGACGGCGACCTTCTCTCCGTGACCGGCTATCTGATCGACACGGCCGTGATCGGCGTCGTCGCCGCGCTGGCGTTTCGCGTTACGCGGGTGCGCGGCATGACCACGCAATACCCCTGGCTCTACGCACCGCACACGCCGTTCACCTGGCGCAGGAGAGGCGAGGAGGGGACTCGCGGCGGGCGGTGAGCCCGCCCTGTTTCCGAGGTTTTTGAGGTGCGCGGTCCTCCAGGCCCACATTCTCCGTTTTTCGCCCTTCGGGCGTCGCGGTGGTGGCCCTTACGGCGGGGGGCGTGTAGACTCCGCTTCGCCTCGGCCCCGGCTCGCGAGAATTGGACATGACCCCGGAACTCATCGGCATCGTCGCGGTGGGTGTGGCACTGGCCGGCATCGTTCTGGTCTCGGTCCGCGGGTTGCGCGGCGAGATCAGGAGCGAGCGGGAGGAAAGAAACGCGCAGTTCGAGGTCTTGCGCGCGGAGATCAGAGCCGAGCGGGAGGAAAGGAACACACAGTTCGAGGTCTTGCGTGCGGAGATCAAGGCCGAGCGGGAGGAAAGGAACGCACAGTTCAAGTCCTTGCGCGATGACATGAACGCGCAGTTCGAGGCCGTTCGCGGCGAGATCAAGGCCGAGTGGGAGGAAAGGAACGCACAGTTCAAGTCCTTGCGCGATGACACGAATGCGCAGTTCGAGGCCGTTCGCGGCGAGATGAGGGACATGCGTGCCGAGATGAGGGACATGCGCGCGGAGATCACGGCCATGCGGGGGGAGATGGCGGAGTTGCGGGAGCGGATGGCGCGGATCGAAGGGGTGTTCGAAGGGTTCCTGCGGCGGGAACCGGAGGCGGCGCCTGCGGCGGCGGAGTGAGGCCCGCGCCCCCCGGAAAAGTCGATCGTTGACCCTCGATCGAGCGGGCGCCATCATGGCGCCGTGATGGTCGAGGCCCCGTGGGGGCGACCGACGGAGGGGAGGGAACGACTCATGCGTGTGTTGATGATCGCTTCGGCCGCGGCGGCAGCCACGGCCGTCCTCGCCGCTCAGGCGGCGCGCGCCGACATCGAGATCGCGACCGCCGGGCCGATCACCGGGCAATACGCGACCTTCGGCGCGCAAATGAAGGCGGGCGCCGAGCAGGCCGTCGCCGACATCAACGCCGCGGGCGGCGTCCTCGGCCAGAAGCTGGTGCTGACGGTGGGCGACGACGCCTGCGATCCCAAGCAGGCGGTGGCCGTCGCCAACCAGATGGTCAACAAGGGCGTGGTCTTCATGGCCGGCCATTTCTGCTCCGGCTCCTCGATCCCGGCCTCCAAGGTCTACGAGGAGGAGGGCATCCTGCAGATCTCGCCCGCGTCCACCAACCCGGCCCTGACCGAGGAGGGGGGCGACAACGTCTTCCGCGTGTGCGGCCGCGACGACCAGCAGGGCCGGGTGGCCGGCGCCTTCCTGGCGGAGACCTTCGCCGGCAAGAACATCGCCGTCGTTCACGACAAGACCGCCTACGGCAAGGGCCTCGCCGACGAGCCCGGAAGGCGCTCAACGCCGCCGGCATGACCGAAGCGCTCTACGAGGCCTACACCGCCGGCGAGAAGGATTATTCGGCGCTGGTCTCCAAGCTCAAGCAGAACGACATCGACGTGCTCTACGTCGGCGGCTACCACACCGAGGCCGGCCTGATGGTCCGCCAGATGCGCGAGCAGGGCATGGCCACGCAGCTGGTCTCCGGGGACGCCCTGGTGACCGATGAATACTGGTCCATCACCGGCGCCGCCGGCGAGGGGACGCTGATGACCTTCAGCCCCGACCCGCGCAAGAACCCGGCCGCGGCCCCGGTCGTGAAGGCGTTCCGCGATCGGGGGGTCGAACCCGAGGGCTACGTCCTCTACACCTACGGTGCCATCCAGGCCTTCGCCCAGGCCGCCGAAGCGGCCGGTTCGACCGATCTCGACGGGCTGATCGAGGCACTGCGGACCGGGAGCTTCGACACGGTGCTCGGCACGATCGGCTTCGACATGACCGGCGACGTGACCGCGCCCGGCTACGTCTTCTACGAGTGGAAGGACGGCGCCTACGATTATCTCGACTGACGCCCGCCGCCGCGCGGGGTCGACGGTCGGTTCAGCATCCGGAGGAGGTCGCCATGTCCCGCGGTCCCGAGATGCCCTCCATCGCTCAGCTCGCGGAGATCGCCGCCGAATTCGGACTCGACATGTCGGCGGACGATCTTTCGCTTCAGCGGGAGGCCATGCGCGGCGCGATAACGAGCCTGCGTCATATCGACGACATGCCGGAGGAGCGCCCGGCGGTGCGCTATCCGCGTACCCCCGGCTACCGGCCGCACCCGGACGAGAACCCCTACAACGCCTGGTACTGGCGGGCCGAGGTCAAGGGCGCGCCCTCCGGGCCGCTCGCCGGCGAGGCGGTGGGCGTGAAGGACGTCGTCTCGGTGGCCGGCCTGCCCATGATGAACGGCGCGCGGGCGCTTGAAGGCCATGTGCCCACGATCGACGCCACCATCGTCACCCGCCTGCTCGATGCCGGGGCGACGATCGTGGGCAAGACCGCCTGTGCCGATTTCTCCTTCTCCGGCGGCGGCCACACGAGCGGCTACGGCCCGGTGCGCAATCCACGCAAGCCGACCCATGCGCCCGGCGGCTCGTCGAAGGGAAGCGCCGCCGCCATCGCGGCGGGCGACGTGCGCATGGCGATCGGCGGCGACCAGGGCGGCTCGATCCGCATCCCCGCCTCCTGGTGCGGCGTGGTCGGCCTGAAGGCGACCTACGGGCTCGTGCCCTATACCGGCTGCATGGCCATCGAGATGACCCTCGACCACATCGGCCCGATGGCCGACAACGTCGAGAATACGGCCCGTATGCTCTCGGTTCTGGCCGGCCCGGATCCGCTCGATCCCCGCCAGAGGGGAGTCGTTCCGGAGCGCTACGTGGGCGACTACATGCCGGCCGTCGGCGCGGGCTGCGAAGGAATCCGAATCGGCGTTCTCCGCGAGGGCTTCGACCAGACGGAGGAAACCTGGCCCGAGTTCCGCCTGCCGGGGAGCGAACCGGCGGTGGACGCGGCGGTGCGCGCCGCGGCGAGGCGCCTCGAGGAGCGTGGGGCTTCGGTGACGGAGCTCTCCGTGCCCGAGCACTACCACGGGTTCCGGCTCTGGTTCGCCATCGCCGCCGAGGGCGCGACCGAGTTCATGCTCAAGGGCGGCGGAGTCGGGACCGGCTGGTTCGGCTTCTACGACACCCAGCTTCTCGAACACGCTTCCCGGGCGGCGCTCACGCGCCAGAACGATTACCCGTTGACCGTGAAGAACGTCCTCCTGCTCGGCCAGTATCTCAAGCGCCACTACCACGGCACCTATTACGCGAAGGCGCAGAACCAGCGCGGCCGGCTGACCGCGGCCTACGACGCGGCGCTCCGCGAGGCGGACGTGCTGCTGCTGCCGACCATTCCGCATCTGCCGGCGCCGATCCCCGGCCCGGACGCCGATTTCGGCGAATACATGGCGCGCGCCCTGAGCATGATCAACAACACGCCGCAGTTCAACGTGACCGGCCATCCGGCGATCAGCGTGCCCTGCGGCGTCGCGGACGATCTGCCGATCGGCGCCATGATCGTGGGCCGCCATTTCGACGATCTCACGGTGCTGAAGGTCGCCGACGCGCTGGAGAAGAGCGCCGACTGGCAGCGGGTTGGGAGGGGGTAGATTAGGGGATAGTGGTCGGTGGCTAGTGGTTGGTGGCTGGGAAGCTGGCCAGCCGCTGTCTCGCCCTCCCCCAGCCACCGGCCACCGGCCACTATCCACTAGCCACTATCCCAAAAATTCCGCTTGCCCCCCCCCCCCCGTGGGCTTATGTAGCGTCAGCGATGACCTTGCCGAGTCGGATGGAGAGAGCGATGCGTTGCGTGCGGACTTCGTTTGGTATCCCCACTTTGTTCGCCTGGGGGGGGGCGGTCGTGAGCACTGCCGTGCTGGCGCTTCTGGCGACGGCGGTTCTTCTCGCGCCGGGCGCGGCGCAGGCGCGGGACGAGTGTGGCACTTGGTCGTCGAGCGCTACCAGCCATACCTGCTCGGACGCGGCCTATGCCAGCGGCATCCGCTACGACGCGACCGACGGTTGGGGCAACGGCATCGCCGGCGACATCACGCTCACCGTCACCGGCGGATCGGCGACGGCGATCTCCAGCGCGGCGGCCGCCGCCTCCAACAGTTGGGGGAGCGGCATCGTCCTGCGGACCGCCCACCACGCCACCGACACGCGCACCGTCGCCCTCACGGTCGGCTCCGGCACCAACGCCGTGCGTATCACGCAGACCACAGGCACCCTCAACGCCGGCTTCGACAACACCGGCGTCGTCATCCATCACCGCGCCGCCGGCGCCTCGCCGACGACGGTGACCCTCGGCAGCGGCGTGGACATCGGCACGATGGCCGCTCCGATGAAGCGGTCCGGCGTCCACGTGCTCGTGGAGCAGGCCGACAACACCGCCAACCACACCATCACGAGCGCCGCCGACATCTATTCCGCAGGTTTCGGCATCCTGATAGACCCCAGGGGCTCGGGCAACGTCGTGGTCACCAACTCCGGCTCCATCGTCAACGCGGCGGTGACGGGCGGAACCACCGGGAACGCAGACGGCATCCGCATCCTGGACTGGACCGGAACCCGGGGCAACGAGAGACCCGCGACCGCCACGACCACGGTCACCAACTCCGGCTCCATCTCCGTGAGTCAGGCGGGCGGAAGCGGCATCCGCGTGGACGCCGAAGGGCTCGGCCTTTACAAGACCGTCAACAGCGGCACCGTCTCGGCGACGAGCACGGCCAGCCACGGCATCTTCGTGGACGCCACCCATCACTGGGGCGCTGCCGGCTCCGAGGCCGTCGAGATCGAGAATTCCGGCGCCATCACGACCGCCGGCACGTCCACGCACGGCATCTACGTCGAAACGTATGACGGAGGGAACCCGCAAGGCAGGGGCGACGGCAACCTCGCGATCACCAACAGCGGCTCCATCTCTTCGGCGAACGCCGCCCTCCTCGTCAACTCCAACGCGGGCGATACCACCGTCAAGCATACCGGCGGCTCCCTCACCTCGACGGCCGACGACGGCATCCGGGTCCAGCAGGGCGGGACGGGCGCCGTGACGGTCGAAAGCGGCGCCGACGTCACGGCCGAAAACTACGGCATCCGCGTCCTCGGCGGTCCGACCCAAGCCGCCACCACGGTGACGGTGGCGGTGGCCGTGGGCGTGACCACCAGGACCAACGAACCCCAGGTGACGATAGCCGCGGGCACCACCACCACCACCTACGCCACGCTGGGCGACGTCTCCGTCACGCATTCCGGCGGCGAAATCAAGGCCAAGACCGAAAGCGGCATCTGGATCCAGCAGAAGGGGGCGGACGCGACCGTCACCAGCAGTGCCGACATCACGGCCAAGAAATACGGCATCTTCGTCCTCAACGACCCGGCGCTGGCCACGGTGGCGATCGCCGCCGGCGTGACCACCAGAACCTGGTCCAACACGGGTACCGTCTCCGTCACGCATTCCGGCGGCGACATCGAGGCCAAGACCGAGAGCGGCATCCACGCCCGGAACTCCGCCGGCAATGCGGACGCGGTGACGGTCGACGTCACCGGCGGCTCGGTGAGCACGGAAGGCCAGAGCAAGGCGGCCGTCGCGGTCCTCCAGCGCGGAACGGGCGACGCCGTGGCCAGCCTGGCCGCTGGCGCCTCGCTGACTTCGAAGCACAACGCCGGCATCTACGCCACGCTCTCCCACGCGGCCAACGCCGCCGGGCAGGTGAGGGTCACGCAGGCGGGGACCATTGCCGCCCGCAAGGGCGTCTATGCCCGCGCCGGGCGCTTCAGCGCCGCGGGCGAGACGCGGGAGGCGGCTGCCGGCCCCGTCATCGACATCACCTGGACGGGCTCCTTCTCGCACGGCACCACGGCCAGCGTCGCCCAGAACGACGAAGGCCGCTTCCTCCCCACCAGCGTGGCGCACGCGGTCGCCATCGCCCAGGAGGTGGAGACCGAGAAGGCCATCCGCTACGGGCAGGCGGCCGGCATCGAGGCCCAGGTTCTGTCCTGGCGCCAGGTCATGACGCAGGTGGCCGGGGGCGACGATCCGGGCGTGGTGGTCACGGACGCGGCGGCGATGATGCTGGCGGGCGCCGACGGCCCGGCCATCCGCGCCGCGTTCAAGGCGGTGCTGGCCAATGGCGACCTCGACACCATTCCCGGCGCCTCCGCCATCGAGACCGACGGCATGACGGGTCTGAGTGACGCGGAGATCAACGCGTATCTTACGGCCAACCCGGCCGTCCTCCGTAACGTCCGGGCCCAGGGCTTCTCGGAGGCGGAGAAGGCGGTGTTGCAGGCGGTGGTGACGAACACCGGGCTGGACGCCGCCCTCGACGATGCGGACTTCTCCGACAACTACAAGACGGCGGTGAAGGCGTTTCTGAACCGCTACAACGTCGGCGACATCCGCGTCACCATGAACGGCGGTTCCATCGCCTCGCGCGGCGACGGCATCCGCGCCTACTACGCGACGCCCAATAACAAGAACGGCGCCATCGACGTCACCATCGCCGCGGGCACGACCGTCACCGGCGCCAATGCCGGTATCTACGTGGCCAACGCGGGGATGGGCACGGACGACGTCCTGAAGCAGACCGTCACGGTGCACGGCATGGTGACGGGCGGCATGGACGCGGCGGTGCACTTGGCCGGCGGCGGCAGGCTCACGGTCGGCGCCATGGGCAAGGTGCATGCGGGTTCGTCGGGCCGCGCCATCCTGGTCAACGATCCCGGACGCTCGGAGGTCGTCATCCATGGCGAGGTGCGGGGCGGCGCCGGCGCGATGGCGGCGGTCGATGCCACCGGCGGCGGCAGCCTCACCGTCGGCCGGACGGGCATGGTGAGCGCCAACGGCGCGGAGAGCGCGATCCGGAGCGATCATGGGACCGCCAGGGTGGACGGTACGGTGACGGGCGGTGCGGGCACGGGTGCGGCGCTGCATCTGACCAGCGGCGGCAGCCTCACCGTCAGCGGGACGGGCATGGTGAGCGCCGCCGGCGCGAAGAGTGCGATCCGGAGCGACCTTCCTGTGACCGCCAGGGTGGACGGCAGGGTTCGGGGCGGTACGGGGGCGGATGCGGCGGTGCATCTGCCCGGCGGCGGCAGCGTCACCGTCGGTCTGACCGGGCGCGTGGATGCCAACGGCGCGGCGAGCGCGATCCGGGGCGATGCGGCGACCGAAGTGGAGGTGGAACTCGACGGTGCTCTGACGCCGGAGACCTTGAGAAAGGCGCGGGCGCGGGTGGTTGGCCCCCTTGCCGGCGCCGGCATCAAAGGCGTGCGGTTCCTCGAGACCAGGAACGGCGAAACCACCGGCGGCTCGGTGGGCATACCCGTCGATGAGGACGGCGCGCTGGACGAGGGGGAGCTCGACCGGCTTCTGTCGCCGGGCCCGGATCAGCGGATTCCGCAGCCGGGGGATGGTTTGGCGACGTTCGATTGCGACAAAGCGATGGACCACCGCTGCGGGCTTTACGAGGCGCTGCCATCGGTTCTGCTTGCGATGAACGGTCTGCCGACCTACGCCGAGCGCATGGCGTCGTCGCGCGACGCTGCGGGCGGTTGGGCGCGTGTGGAGAGCACGCGCGGCGCGTGGAAGGCGGAGAGTTCCGCGTGGAAGGCGGAGAGTTCGACGCGGCCCGGCGTGGCCTACGATCACAGCCGCTACGGCGTGCGCGCGGGCGTTGACGTGGCGGTAGGGGAGAAGGGTCGTCTGGGCTTTTCCCTGCACGGTCTTCGTGGTTCGGCGGAGATGGATGGGGGTACTGGCGAGGCGACGCTGACGGGGATGGGCCTTGGCGTGCATGGGACGGCGCTGTTCGGCGACGGCTTCCACCTGGACGCGCAGGCTGGTGCGACGTGGTACGACGTGGACCTTTCGTCGTCGGGCAACGGGGCGCTGGGGGACGGCGTGAAGGGTCTGGGCTACGCGCTGGGCGTTGAGATTGGTCGTCGCATGCCTGTGGAGGGCGGTGTGTTCGTGACGCCGCGCGTGGGCTTGGTACTGTCGGAGGTGGGGCTGAGCGAGTTCTCGGACTCCGTGGGGAATGTCCGCCCGCGTGTGTCGGTTGAGGACGCGCGGAGCATGACGGGCCGTGCGGGAGTGGGGGTTGAGGCTCCTGTCGGGCCAGGGGTGCTTCTGTATGGCTCGTTGGATGCGGTGCACGAGTTTTCGGAAGAGACGAGCACGTCGGTGTCGGATGCGTTGCTGACGTCGTCTGCTGCGTCGACGTCGGTTCGTGTTGGCGTGGGCGGCGCGTTTGTTCTGGATGAGAACACGTCGCTGCGCGCGGCGGCTGACTACACGGCGGGCGGCAGCGACACCAACGCCTGGGGCGGCAGCCTGAACCTCGCCGTGCGCTTCTGACCGCTCCCGGGAGTTGCGGGCCTCCGGGTCCGCGCTCTTTCCCTCCCGCCTCCTGCGCGCGTGCAGGCGCGCACCGGAAGGCCGGCGTGTCGGGCGGGTCTCTTTGTGCCGGGGCCTCGAATCGGCTATATTGCGAACGAACTGGGCGGACGAGGCGGGCCCTCCCCGGCCGGGTGCCTCCGCTCTTGAGGATCGCACCGATGTCCCGTCGCAGGCGGATCTACGAAGGCAAGGCGAAGGTCCTCTACGAGGGCCCCGAGCCCGGCACCCTCGTGCAGTACTTCAAGGACGACGCGACGGCCTTCAACAACAAGAAGCATGCCGTGATCACCGGCAAGGGCGTGCTCAACAACCGGATTTCCGAGCATCTCATGGCGCGGCTCAACGAGATCGGCGTGCCGACCCATTTCGTGCGCCGGCTGAACATGCGCGAGCAGCTGATCCGCGAGGTGGAGATCATTCCGGTCGAGGTGGTGATCCGCAATTTCGCCGCCGGCTCCCTGGCCAAGCGACTCGGCCTGAAGGAGGGCACGCAACTGCCCCGCTCGATCGTGGAGTATTGCTACAAGAACGACGAGTTGGGCGACCCGCTGGTGTCGGAAGAGCACATCACGGCGTTCGGCTGGGCCACGCCGCAGGAGCTCGACGACATCCTGTCGATGTCGCTGCGCATCAACGATTTCCTGAGCGGCCTCTTCCACGGCATCGGCATCCGGCTGGCCGACTTCAAGCTCGAGTTCGGCCGGCTGTGGCAGGGCGAGGACCTGCGCATCGTCCTCGCCGACGAGATCAGCCCCGACAGCTGCCGGTTCTGGGACCTGGAAACCGACGAGAAGCTGGACAAGGATCGCTTTCGCCGCGACCTCGGCCGGGTCTCCGAAGCCTACCAGGAAGTCGCCAAACGCCTCGGCCTGATGCCGGGTGCGGTGCAGGAGTTCGCCGGCGGCGGCAACGAGACCGCGTGAGGGTCCGCGTCCACATCGCCCTCAAACCCGGCGTTCTCGATCCCCAGGGCAAGGCGGTCGCGCGGACGTTGGGCGATATCGGCTTCGCGGGCGTCGAGGGCGTCCGCCAGGGCAAATATCTCGAAATCGACCTCGCCGAGACGGATCCGGAGGCCGCGCGGTGCCGGGTGGAGGCCATGTGCACGCGCCTGCTCGCGAACCCGGTGATCGAGGACTACACGATCGAGATCGACACGCGCGCGACCGCGGGCCGGGCTGCGCCGCCGCCGTGAAGGCCGCCGTCGTCGTCTTTCCCGGTTCCAACTGCGACCGCGACGTGGCGGTGGTGCTGGAGGCGAGCGCGGGGCGGGCGCCGGCCATGGTGTGGCATGCCGAGCCGGCGCTTCCGCCCTGCGACCTGATCGTGCTGCCGGGAGGCTTCGCCCATGGGGATTACCTGCGCGCCGGCGCCATGGCGGCACGCTCGGCGATCATGGCCGACGTCGTGCGCCGGGCGGCGGCCGGAGTCCCCGTGCTCGCGATCTGCAACGGCTTCCAGGTGGCGACCGAGGCGGGGCTTCTGCCGGGGGCGCTGACGCGCAACGCCGACCTGCGCTTCGTCTGCCGGGACGCCTTCCTGCGCGTGGAGACGACCGGGAGCCCGTTCACCGCGCCTTATGACACGGGCCAGGTGGTGCGAATGCCGATCGCCCATCTCGACGGCAACTATTTCGCCGATCCCGAAACCCTGGCCCGGCTCGAAGGTGAGGGGCGGGTGGCCTTCCGCTACGTCGATTCCGAAGGCGCCGCCGGCGCCCACGCCAACCCCAACGGCTCGATCAACCACATCGCCGGCATTCTGGGCCGCAACCGCACCGTGCTGGGGCTCATGCCGCATCCCGAGCGGGCCGCCGACGCGGCTCTCGGCGGCGCGGACGGACGCGCCATGTTCGACGGCCTGGCCGCGGCGCTCTCGTGAACGGAGCCGCCGAGGGGCCGCCGGTCACGCCGGCATTGGCCGCGCGACACGGCCTCACCGCCGACGAATACGACCGGATCGAGCGGCTCCTGGGCCGGACGCCCAATTTCACCGAGCTCGGCGTCTTCGCGGCGCTGTGGAGCGAGCATTGCTCCTACAAGTCATCGCGGGTCTGGCTTCGCAAACTCCCGACCGAGGCGCCCTGGGTCATCAGCGGACCGGGCGAGAACGCCGGCGTGGTGGACATCGGCGACGGGCAGGCGGCGGTCTTCAAGATGGAGAGCCACAACCACCCCTCCTTCATCGAGCCCTGCCAGGGCGCCGCGACCGGCGTCGGCGGGATCCTGCGGGACGTCTTCACCATGGGCGCTCGTCCGGTCGCGACTCTCGACGCGCTGCACTTCGGCGCGCCCGCCCACGAGAAGACCCGCCACCTGGTGGCCGGCGTGGTCGCCGGCATCGGCGGCTACGGCAACTGCGTCGGCGTGCCGACCGTCGGCGGTTCCTGCGCGTTCGATCCGGCATACAACGGCAACATCCTCGTCAACGCCATGACGGTCGGCATCGCCCCGGCCGACCGGATTTTCTACGCCGCCGCCGCGAACGCGGTCGGGCACCCGGTGGTCTATGTCGGCGCGAAGACCGGAAGGGACGGGATCCACGGGGCCACGATGGCGTCGGCCGCGTTCGGCGGCGCGGCCGAGGAGAAGCGCCCGACCGTGCAGGTCGGCGATCCCTTCACGGAGAAGCTCCTCCTCGAGGCCTGCCTGGCCTTGATGGCGACCGACGCGATCGTCGCGATCCAGGACATGGGCGCCGCCGGGCTCGCCTGTTCCTCCGTCGAGATGGCGGACAAGGGCGGCGCCGGGATCGAACTCGAACTCGATCGCGTGCCGGTGCGCGAGAGCGCCATGACCCCTTACGAGATCATGCTGTCGGAAAGCCAGGAGCGGATGCTCATGGTGCTCCGCCCCGGCGCCGAAGCGCGGGCGCGCGCGGTCTTCGAGAAATGGGGCGTGGATTTCGCCGTCATCGGCCGCGTGACCGGGAGCCGTCGCCTCGTGCTCGAGGCCGGCGGCGCCGTGGTCGGCGACCTGCCGATCCGCCCCCTGGTGGACGACGCGCCCTGCTACGAACGGCCCCTTCGGCGCGCAGCACCGCCCCCTCCCGCCGCGCCGCGCCGCGCCGCCGCGCCGGCGGTGATCGACTCCCTGCGCTGGCTCGTCGGCGCGCCGGACCTCTGCGCGAAACGCTGGATCTGGGAACAATTCGACCACATGGTGATGGGCGATACGGTGCAGCGCCCCGGCGGCGACGCCGCCGTCGTCCGGGTCCACGGCACCCGCAAGGGCTTGGCGCTCACCACCGATTGCACGCCGCGCTACTGCGCCGCCGATCCGGAGGCGGGCGGTGCCCAGGCGGTCGCCGAGGCGTGGCGCAACCTCGTCGCCGTCGGCGCGCGGCCGCTCGCGCTGACCGACTGCCTCAATTTCGGCAATCCGGAGCGGCCCCACGTCATGGGCCAGTTCGCCGGCTGCATCGAGGGGATGGCCGCGGCCTGCCGGGCGCTCGACTTCCCCGTCGTCTCGGGCAACGTCTCCTTCTACAACGAGACCGACGGTGCCGGCATTCCGCCGACGCCCACGATCGGCGGAGTCGGCCTGATCGCCGATCTCGACCTGATGTGTGATCTCGCCCTCGCCGCGCCGGGCGAGACGCTGTTTCTCATAGGCGGTGCCGGCGGCCATCTCGACCGCTCCCTCTACCAGCGCGAGATCCTCGGCCGCGAAGAGGGGCCGCCGCCGTCGGTCGATCTCGCCGCCGAGCGTCGCCACGGGACGTTCGTTCGGCGCCAGATCGAGAGCGGGCGCCTCTCGGCCTGCCACGACGTCTCGGACGGCGGTCTGCTGGTCGCGCTCGCCGAAATGGTCCTCGCCGCCCTTGATGCCGGGCGTCCGCTCGGCGCCGGGATCGATCTGCCGACGGGAGTCGCGGACGCCGCGGCGTGGCTCTTCGGCGAGGATCAGGCGCGCTACCTCGTCAGCGCGCCGGAGGCGGAAGCCGCGCCCCTGGCGGCGGACGCCGCGCGCGAACGAATCCCCTGCGCCGCAATCGGCAAGACGGGCGAGGCCGCGTTGACAGTCGCCGGCGCAGGTGCCATATCAATAACGGAACTCCGCCGCGTCCACGAAGCGTGGCTGCCGGCCTACATGGCTGCGGCGGCGGAGCACCACCGTTGAGAGCGCCGCCGATGCCGATGGACCTGCGAGAGATCGAGCAGCTCATACAGGAGGCGCTCCCCGACGCGCGGATTCGCATCGACGACCTGCGCGGCGACGGTGACCACTACGCCGCGCAAGTGACCTCCGAATCCTTCAGGGGGAAGTCGCGGGTCGAGCAGCACCAGATGGTGTACCGGGCGCTGCGCGGGCGCATGGGCGATCAGCTACACGCGCTCGCGCTCCAGACGAGCGTCCCTGAGGACGCCTGAACGGATCGGAACGAGAGGGGATTTCGAATGATGGAGGCCATGGTCGGCGCGCCGGTCGACACCCGTATCCGTGATCTCATCGGCGATCATCAGGTGGTCCTGTTCATGAAAGGGACGCCGGTGTTTCCGCAATGCGGATTCTCGGCGACCGTGGTGCAGGTGCTGTCGCTTCTCGGAGTCCGCTTCAAGGGCGTCAACGTGCTCGAAGATCCCGAGATCCGCGACGGCATCAAGCGCTTCAGCGACTGGCCGACGATCCCGCAGCTTTACGTCAAGGGCGAGTTCGTGGGCGGCTGTGACATCATCCGCGAGATGTACGAGAGCGGCGAGCTCTCCGAGTTGTTGAGCACCAAGGGCGTCTCCGTCGAGCCGCAGGCTTGAGCGCGCCTTCGCCGGCGGCCATTGCCGGCTACCACGCCCATATCTATTACGCGCCGGCGACGCGACAGAGCGCGGCGGTGCTCAGGACGGCCCTCGTCGCGCGCTTCGCCGTGCGGCTGGGGCGGTGGCGGGACGAGCCGGTCGGACCGCATCCGGCCCCGATGTTCCAGGTGGCGTTCGCGCCCGCAGAATTCGCCGTGATCGTGCCTTGGCTCATGCTGAACCGCCGCGGCCACGCGATCCTCGTTCACCCGGAGACCGGCGACGCCCTCGCCGACCACCGCGATCATCCGCTCTGGCTCGGCGCGCCGCTGGCGCTGGATTTCAGCGCGTTCCGTCGGGCACCGAAGGCCGGCCCTTGAGCCAGAGCTCGGCGACCGGCCCGGCGCTCCCCGCGACCGGGTCGGTCGCCGGCAACGGGGTGCCGGCGACGGCCGCCCTGGTGGCGGGGAGCGCGTCGCCCTCGACGACCTTGAGTTCGAGCCCTTCGGTGTCGCCGCGCCGCCGCGCGGTCTCCGCGTCCGCCTCCGACAGGACGCAGAGATCCGGCTTCTGGCCCGGCGGATAGGCGCCGACGCTGGCGTAGCCCGGCGCGTCGTCCAGCCGGCAATGCGTCACGCCGGCGGGGATGAGTACCGCGTCGCCGGCCCGCACGTCGACCACCGGCCCTCGTGCCCCGCCGAATTGCAGTCGCGCCTTGCCGCGCGCGCAGCCCACGACCTCGTGCGCCGTCGAATGGTAGTGATGGAATGGATAGGTATCGCCGCGGAAGCCGTCGCCCCAGTCGTTCTTTCCGAAAGCCCGCTCGACCGCGCTTTCGGGTGCGGTGCCGCCCACGTCGACCGCGCCACGATAGACGATGAGCGGCAGCGCGTCGTTGTTGGGATTGCCGCCGTCTTCCTTCAGAAGATGGTGCTCGAACGAAAATCCGACCATCGTGGCCTCCCGTCGTTCCGCCCCCGGCAGGGAACGGAAGCCCGGAATCCGCCGCGAGTCAATCGTTCCGAGGGAGCCGCCTCAGCGGGAGTAGTACTCGATGACGAGATTGGGTTCCATCTGCACCGGGTAAGGGACGTCGGCGAGCTTGGGCACGCGAACGAAGCGGCCTTCCATCCTGTTGTGGTCGACCTCGACATAGTCGGGCACGTCGCGCTCCGGCGACTCGATCGATTCGAGGACCAGCGGCAGCTCGCGCGAGCGCTCCTTCACGGCGACCCGGTCCTCCTCCTTCACCAGATAGCTCGGGATCGTCACGCGGCGGTCGTTGACCGTGATGTGGCCGTGGCTCACGAACTGCCGCGCGGCGAAGACGGTCGGCACGAACTTCATGCGGTAGACCACCGCATCGAGTCGCCGTTCGAGAAGCCCGACGAGATTCTCGCCGGTGTCTCCCTTGTGGTTGCCGGCCGTCCGGTAATAGCGGCGGAACTGCTTCTCGGTGATGTTGCCGTAATAGCCGCGCAGGCGCTGCTTGGCCGCGAGCTGAATGCCGAAGTCCGAGGGCTTGCGCCGCCGCTGGCCGTGCTGACCCGGCCCGTAATCGCGCCTGTTGGTCGGGCTCTTCGGGCGCCCCCAGAGATTCACCCCGAGCCGCCGGCAGATCTTGTATTTCGACTCTTGTCGCTTGCTCATGGCATCCGCATCGGTGGGAACGGCGGCACGCCGCGCCGGAGCGGCACTATAGCCGCCGGCAGCCGGAAGTCAATGCGACCGGGGCGGTGAGGCGGGGCGGCGGCGCGCCGGGTCCGCGCCGAGCGCGCGCACCATCCCGTAGAGCGTCTGCACGTCCTGCCGAGTGGGCGCGATGCGCGCAAACAGGGCCCGCATGTTGCGTGCCATCTTCGGGCGCATCTCCGGCGTGGGGTAGAAGCCGCGCGCGTCGAGGGCGCCTTCGAGATAGGCGAAGAAATCGCGGAGTTCCGCCTTGGTGGCGGGGCGGTCGCGGCGGCCCGGCGGGGCGGCGGGCGGTGCCGGCGCGGCATACCATTCGTAGGACAGGAGGAGGACGGCCTGCGCCAGATTGAGCGAGGCGAAGGCGGGATTCAGGGGAATCCGCACGAGCGCGTCGGCCATCGTCAGCTCCTCGTTCTTGAGGCCCGCCTTCTCCGGCCCGAAGAGCAGGCCGACGCGCTCGCCCCGCGCCGCCGCTTCCCGCATCGCGCCCGCGGCCGCGCGCGGCGGCATGACCGGCTTCGTCATCTCCCGCGGCCGCGCCGTGGTGGCGTAGACCAGATGGAGATCGACCAGGGCGTCGGCGACGGTCTCGCACGGGCGGGCCTGTGCCAGCACGTCATGGGCACCGGCCGCCGCCCCCAACGCCTTGACGTTGGGCCATCCGTCCCGGGGCCGTACCAGACGCAGGTCCGACAGGCCGCAATTCAGCATGGCGCGGGCGGCGGCGCCGATGTTTTCGCCCAGCTGGGGGCGGACGAGGACGATCGCCGGCCCTGCCGCGTCGACATGGGCCGCCGCGCAGCTCTTGCGCCGGTCGCGCCCCGCCACGGATGACGCCGCCGCGCGGCGGATGCCGGCGGCAGGGCTCATCGCGCGCGGCGCCACGTCGTTCCCTCCGGTTTGTCCTCCAGAAGGATGCCCCGTTCCTTCAACGCCTCGCGAATTCGATCGGCCTCGGCGAAATCGCGCGCTTTCCGCGCGGCGGTCCGCGCCGAAATCGACGCCTCGATCTCGGCGTCGTCCGGCCCGTCCGTCGAGGAGGTGCCCCGGAACCAGCGCTCGGGATCGGCTTGCAGCAATCCGAGCGGCGCACCGGAGCCGCGCAGCGCGCCGCAGAGGGCCGCGCGCGCGCCGCCGTCGGTGCCGGCCCGGTTGAGCGCGCCCGCCAGCCGGTAGAGGGCCGTGAGGGCGCGCGGCGTATTGAGATCGTCGTCGAGCGCGCGCGCGACCTCGGGGTCGACCGTCCCTTCGGCCGCGTCCGGCGCCGGCCCGGCGTTGCGCAGCGCGGCGTAGAGCCGGTCGAGATTGGCGCGCGCCTGGCGCAGCCCCGCTTCCGTCCAGTCGATCGGGTGGCGGTAATGCGCGCTCAACATGAACAGACGGACGACCTCCCCCGGCGCTTCGGCGAGCACGGCGCAAATCGTGACGACATTGCCGAGCGACTTCGACATCTTCTCGCCGTTGACCGTGAGGAACCCGTTGTGGACCCAGTGGCGCGCGAAGGGCACCCCCGGACGGGAACACTCGCTCTGGGCGATCTCGTTCTCGTGGTGGGGAAACACGAGATCGGCGCCGCCGCCGTGGATGTCGACGGTGGCGCCGAGATGCTTGCGGCTCATGGCCGAGCACTCGAGGTGCCATCCCGGCCGCCCGCGCCCCCACGGGCTCTCCCATCCGGGCAGCGACTCGTCGCTCGGCTTCCACAGCACGAAATCCGCCGGATCGCGCTTGTAGGGCGCCACGTCGACGCGGGCGCCGGCGATCATCTCCCGGCGGTCGCGACGGGACAATTTGCCGTATTCCCGGTCCGACGGCACATGGAACAGCACATGCCCCGCTGCCTCATAGGCGTGACCGGCTGCGATCAGCGCCTCGACGAGCGCGATCATCTCGGGGACGTGCGCCGTGGCCCGCGGTTCGACGTCGGGCGGCAGGGCGCCGAGCGCGGCGACGTCTTCGTGAAACGACCCGGTCGTGCGGGCGGTGATCGCGTCGATCGGCTCCCCGCTGGCCCGGGCCGCGGCGTTGATCTTGTCGTCGATGTCCGTGATGTTCCTGACGTAGACGACCGACCGGTAGCGGCGCTTCAGCCAGCGATAGAGGACGTCGAACACGATGACCGGCCGCGCGTTGCCGATATGGGCGCGGTCGTAGACCGTGGGGCCACAGACATACATGCCGACGCGGTCCGGCCTCGCCGGCACGAACGGCTCCTTGCGCCGGGTCAGCGTGTTGTGGAGAACGAGAGGCATCAAACGGCCCCGCGGTAGCGGTTGGTGATCGGATAGCGGCGGTCCTTCCCGAAGGCGCGCAGCGTGAGCTTGACGCCCGGCGGTGCCTGGCGTCGTTTGTATTCGGCCGAATCGAGCATTCGCCAGACTTGCGCGACGGTTTCCGCCGGGTGGCCGCGGGCGGTGATCTCCGCCGCCGGGCGTTCCTCCTCGACGAGCCCGCGCAGGATGTCGTCGAGCGCGTCATAGGGCGGCAGGGTGTCCTGGTCGGTCTGGCCGGGGCGCAGCTCGGCGCTCGGCGGCTTGTCGATGATCGCCTCGGGGATCGCGCGCCCGCGCGGCCCCTTCAGGCCGGGGAGCCAGTGCCGGTTGCGCCAGCGCGAAAGCGCGAAGACGGAGGTTTTGTACACGTCCTTCAGGACGGAATAGCCGCCGCACATATCGCCGTAGAGTGTGGCGTAGCCGACGGACATCTCGGACTTGTTGCCCGTGGTCAACACCATGTGGCCGAGCTTGTTGCTCATCGCCATCAGGATGACGCCGCGGACCCGCGCCTGGATGTTTTCTTCCGTCGTGTCCGCCTCGCGGCCGGCGAAGACCGGCGCCAGCATGGCGTCCAGCGCGCGGACGGCGGGTTCGATCGCCACGGTATCCAGGTGGACGCCGAGCAGGCGTGCGCATTCCGCCGCGTGATCGAGCGAGGCCCGCGCCGTGTAGCGCGACGGCATGGCCACGCAACGCACGCGCCCGGCGCCCAGGGCATCGACCGCGACCGCGGCGGAAAGGGCCGAATCGATGCCGCCGGAAAGGCCGATCAGCACGCCGGGAAAGCCGTTCTTGCCGACGTAGTCGCGCAGGCCCACCGTCATGCTGCGGTAGATCGCGGCCTCTTCGTCCAGCCCGGCCGCCCGTTCCGCAGGCGCGCAGCGCCAGCCGTCGCCCTCCCGCGACCACTGCGTGAGCAGGATCGCTTCCTCGAAGGCGGGCGCTTGCGCGCATAGCCGGCGATCGGCGGCGAGCACGAAGGACGCGCCGTCGAACACGAGCTCGTCCTGTCCGCCCACCTGGTTCACATAAATCAGCGGCAGGCCGGTTTCGCCGGTCCGAGCCACGGCGAGGTTGAGGCGCGCGTCGCCTTTCGCGGCTTCGAACGGCGAGCCGTTGATCGCGACCATGATCTCGGCGCCGGATTCTCCCAGGCATTCGGGGACTTCCGGGAACCACATGTCCTCGCAGACCATGGCGCCGAGGCGTACCCCGCGAAACGGGATCGGCCCCGGCAGCGGCCCTCGCGCGAACACCCGCGCCTCGTCGAAGACGCCGTAGTTGGGCAGCTCGTGTTTGTAACGCCGCGCCGCGACCGCGCCGCCATCCAGCAGGAGGGCGGCGTTGTAGAGCTTCCCGTCCTCGGCCCAGGGCGCGCCCACCAGGAGCGCCGGTCCGCCGTCGGCGGTCGCCGTCGCGAGGGCTTCGACGACCGCCCGGGCCTGCCGCTGGAACGCCGGTTTGAGCACCAGATCCTCAGGCGGATAGCCGGTCACCGCGAGTTCGGTGCAGATCACGAGGTCCGACCCCCGCGCCGCGGCCGCGGCGCGGGCGCGCAGGATCGACGCCTCGTTCCCCTGGAGATCCCCCACCGTGAGGTCGAGTTGCGCGAGGGCGATGGCGAGGGAATCGGTCATGGCCGGGCGATACCGCCGACATCGCCGGGCGAGCGGGCGACTCCGTACCTGCGGCCGTTCCGGCAACGTCGATCGGTTCGGTTCATCGCGGGCGATCGTCGAGATTGACCGGAGTCGCATGGCGCGGAGCGGCGATGGGCTGGCCCGCCGACGGCGACGCCAGAAAGGTTACGCTGTCGTAGTGGTCGTCCAGGGCGACGAACGTTCCGTTCTTCTCCACCCACTCCCGCTCGCTCGCGACTTCCTGAGCACCGATGAAGACGTTTGAATTGTCCCAGTAGACGAACGTCTTTTCCATGTCGGGCCCGCGTCGATTTCCATCGTTTCAACCCATCGCACAAGGCTTGCCGACAGGGCAAGGGCCGGGAAGCGGGGCTGAAGGGGCTTGGTGCTCCAGACGGTAGCGCCGGCAGTTGCGGTATTCGTCCTGTGCCGGCCGTTCTGGCCGGCGTTTCGGGACCGGGCGCGCCGGATGGTTGCGACAGGGCGGGGCAGGCCGCATACACTCCGCGCGCCGGTGCGGGAGAATGCGGGATGAACGGCGGCGAAGCCCTGGTGCGGACGCTGGTGAGGCACGGCGTCGAGGTGGCGTTCAACGTGCCGGGCGAGAGCTATCTGGCGGTCCTGGAAGAGCTGCGGCGGCAGCGCGACCGCATTCGGCTCGTCCTGACCCGCCACGAATCGACCTGCACCTTCGCCGCCGACGCCTACGCCAAGGTGGCTGGCAAGCCGGCCGCGGCCTTCGTGACCCGGGGCCCGGGCGCGGCCAATGCCGCCATCGGGCTGCACACGGCGAAGCAGGACTCGACTCCGCTCGTGCTCTTCATCGGCCATGTGTCCACCCGCGAAATGGGCCGCGAGGCGTTTCAGGAGATCGACTACCCGACGGCGTTCGCGCCGCTGACGAAGGGTGTGATCGAGGTGCGCCACCCGCAGGATTGCTCGCCTGCCGCCGCGGACGCCCTCGCCCTGGCCGTCGACGGCCGGCCGGGCCCGGTCGCCGTCGTGCTGCCGGAGGACGTGACCGAGGGCGAGGCCGGCGTGGTTTCCCTTCCGGCGCCCCGACCGCGCACGTCCCACCTGCCGGACCGGGACGCGGTGGCCGAAGCGGCGCGCCTGATCGAGGGGGCGGCGCGGTCCATCATCATCGGCGGCGAGTTGATCGGCCGCGAGCGCGCGCACGGTTCGCTCGCCGCCTTCGCCGAGCGGATCGGCGCGGGCGTGGTCTCCACGTTCCGGCGGCAGGACATCCTGCCCCCCGGCCATCCCGCCAATCTCGGCCAGTTCGGGCTTTCGCTCGCGCCCTACCAGAAGGCCTTCTGGGCGGAATGCGATCTCGTCGTCATCGTCGGCGCCCGCCCCGACGGCGTGTCGCTTCAGGATTACAGGCTGTTGCGGGAGGACCAAGCCGTCATCCACGTCTATCCCGACCGGGCGGCGTTCGCCCAGACCGCGCCGCGCGTGGCGCTGGATTCGGACGCTCTGCCGGCGCTCGCAGCCCTTTCGGCGGCCCTCTCCGGCGCCGGCGCCGCCGCGCGCCGGGCGTGGCGCGCCCGCCATCACGCGGCGTATTGCGCCTTCATGACGCCGGGCCTCGAACCGCGCGCCCGCTGCATGGGCGATGTGGACATGGCGGAAATCGTCCGCGCCTTGGGCCAGTGCCTGCCGGCGGAATCGACGGTGGTCAACGATTCCGGCGCCTTCGCGAGCTGGCTGCACCGGTACTATCCCTATCGCGCCCCCTGTAGCCAGATCGCCGCCAGTGCGGGCGCCATGGGCTACGGGATGCCCGGTGCGCTCGGCGCCAGGCTCGCGCGGCCGGCCGTTCCCGTGGTGGCGGTGATCGGTGACGGCGGCTTCCTCATGACGGGGCAGGAGATCGTGACCGCCGTCCAGCAGAACCTCGCCATCGTCGTCGTCGTTTGCGACAACGGCGCCTACGGCTCGATCGCCGCCCATCAATACCGCCGCGGCGGCCCGGAAGCGCTCTACGGCACGCTCATGAACAGCCCGGACTTCGCGGCCCTCGCCCGCGCCTACGGAGCGGCCGCCTGGACCGTCCGCGAAACCGCGGGCTTCGCCCCCGCCCTCGATGCGGCCCTCGCCCTGACGGACCGCCCCGGCCTGATCCACCTCGTGACTGACATACGCGACCTCGGCGCCGACGGCCCGCAGATGGCAGTGGCTCCGCCCCACGCGCGCTGACCAGGGTTTTCTTGTACCCTTGCTTGAAGGAGCGGCGGCGCGCCCAACACGAAAGTGGCCCCGATCGACACGCGCGACGCGATGGGTTAAAAGCGGAACGACCGGTGGCAGAGACGCCGTGCCGGTCGCTTGCGCCCGGCGAAAGGCGCGGCGCCCCTGTGCGACGGCTGGTGCGGGTGTCATCCTTGTCATGCCCGGTGCAGGGAGTGATTGTTTCCTTGTGTTCCCTGATCGGAGCATCACCCATGCTTGCCAAACTGACTTCCAGGAACCAGTCGACCCTGCCCACTGCGCGGCATCCCCGCTGAAGCCCACGCATACACCGTCAACAGCCGCACCCCCCTCGAATGGTGCATCGACCGCTACCGCATGACGCGCGACAGGGAGAGCGGCATCGGCAACGACCCCAACGCTTGGTTCCCCGACCCCCGCGCCCTCGCCGCCGCCATCCGCCGCATCGTCCACGTCAGCACCGAAACCGCCCGAATCGTTGCGGATTTACCGCTCGCCGTGGCCGCCGGCGCACGAGAAAACAAAGAACGAGATTTCATCGACATTATTAATGATTGAAATAGCGAATGAAGTGTGATAAGACAGAGCAACTTTGGAGAATGAAGGAGCGTTTCATGCTGGAGGCGATGCGAACGCCATCGACTCAAGGCATGTTCCGGAACTCGTTCAGAATTAATACTTCGGTAGCGATGAAGCGTCTATCGGCAAAGCAGAAGCGTTGGCAAATCAGACATGCCAAGCGAAGTGCACGCCGTAGGTTACGCCGTCGCGGGCATCATGCAATGGTACGAGATCCTGGACAGATTCGCTTGCTTTTATTGCCGAAAACACTCAGTTTTAAAGAGAATTATGATGAGACAATCACGTTTTTCAACAACTTGCGCGAAGCGTCGGAAAGACGCATACTCCTGAAAATTGATTTCACAACCCTTCGGTATGTAGGGCCGGCTGCTGCATTGGTTCTTGCGGCTGAACTCGACAGTTGGCGCTTGATGGGTAGACACCGAATTCGGGTGCTTGATATCGATAGATGGAACCAGGATATCAGGCATATTCTTGACGAAATGGGTTTATTTGAACTTATCAGAGTAGCAAATCCACCACCGGATTTGAATTCGAGTCGGCCGTCAATCCGCTTCATTCGCTTCAAATCGAGCGATGTTGCCGACGGTGAATTGGCGACAGATCTCCGCACCGATCTTGAGGTTGTTACGGGTCAAATACCTGGATGGCAACATCTCTATCGTGGATTAGCTGAAGCCATGACGAATGTGCGACAGCACGCTTATTCTTCAGACAGTCACGGAGTATCAGTACATAGCAATACCAGGAAATGGTGGATGGGTGGTGCCTACGACGACCAGCGCAAGGTGCTGACGTGTTCGTTCTTCGACCGGGGGGTAGGAATTCCGGCGACGTTACCGCGAACACATGCATGGGAAAGAATACGAGAATTTCTGAAAGAGTGGAGTCTTTCTGAAAACGATGCTTCTCTCATCGCTGCCGCGACGGCGATGGGACGCACCAGTACCGGCGCCGAGCATCAAGGACGCGGCTTGGCGGATGTGAAGGAATTCGTCAAACGGTCCGGGGGTGGTGGGCGGTTACGCATCTTGAGTCGACAAGGGCAGTACATATATGAAGGGGAAGGCAAGGAGGAGCGTACATCGCTGCTGTCGTCGTCGATTGGCGGCACCCTGATCGAGTGGGAGGTCACCTTGCCGTGAACGGAGGTCGGAGATGATCGAAATTCACATCGCGAAGGACTTCAGCCGGGCTCCCGCGGGGCGGTATCGTGATGACGGCCCTCGAAGCGGGCAGGCGTTTCGTGAGGAGTATCTCGCGCCCGCGCTCAAGAAAGAGGACGAGGTGGTTGTTTACCTCGACGAAGTCGAAGGTTACGGCTCCTCGTTCCTGGAAGAGGCGTTTGGCGGCCTCGTGCGGGTCGAGGGATTTACCGGTGAGAAATTGCATCGGTTGTTGACTCTCGAAACCATCGATGGTGCGTGGAAGGAGGAAATCTGGACATACATCGATCAGTCTTCCGAGAGCGCGGCATCCGCCAGACGTTAAATGGACATATTCTATTATATCGCGAGTCCTGCCGCCATTCTCATATCTGCTGGTGTTGGTATCCTCGTCGGCAGATCCGGACAGCGACGGAGCGAGTTGGAACGTCGACTCAAGGAGCTTGAGGATTTCGTATGGCGCTTTGCACAGATCGCCGAAGAGTATTGGAATCTGGAGTCCCGTGATGATAGATTGCGCGGACTTGAAATATCTATGAAGAATCTTTCGCTTAGGATAGGAAGCAATATAGCACAGCTGAATTCCAACTACAGCGACTATCTCTTTGATAATAGCTCGCTTCTCTTCGCACTTCGTCAGGCAGCTACAGGTCCACCATTCGAGGAGAACGGGCGACAGGCCAATCCACAGAGAGGAGATGAGATTCGTCGGGCAGCATCTGAATTGGTTCACGAAATACCAATGGCCCGGAAAAACTTCCGAAAGCGGCTGATTGGGAATCGCTTCTTCCAGTTTCTAATCCGCATGAAGGATATTACCTAATCTCCGCCCACGATACGATCAACAGAGACCGGCACGAGGCGCCATGAGCCTTTCGATCGACTGCGATTTCGACGGCGGTAATATCCGCTGCCTCTCGGCCGCTGCGCCCGACGACATCCGGCTCGAAATTCGGCCGGACGCCGGCGCGGAATTCTTCCAGTGGTTCTTCTTTCGGCTCCGGGGCGCGGGCGGGCGCGATTGCGTGCTCAGGATCGAGAACGCCGGCGCCGCGTCCTACCCGGAAGGCTGGCGCGGCTACCGCGCCGTCGCTTCGGAGAACCGGCGGGACTGGCCGCGTGTCGCGACAGAATTCGACGGCACGGCGCTGACCGTCCGCCACCGCCCCGCAGGCGATGAGGCGTGGTTCGCCTATTTCGCGCCCTACCCGATGGCCCGCCACGACGCCTTGGTCGCGCGCGCCCGCCGCGCGCCCGGCGTGCGCCACAGCCGCCTGGGCGCAACCCTCGACGGCCAGCCCCTCGACCTGATCGCGGCCGGTGCGGAAGGGGCGCCGTGCTGCTGGATCCTCGGGCGCCAGCATCCGGGCGAGACCATGGCCGGATGGTGGATGGAAGGCTTCCTCGAACGGCTGCTCGACCCGGCGGATCGAACGGCCCGCGCCCTGCTCCGCCGCGCGCGACTCCACGTCGTGCCCAACATGAACCCGGACGGCTGCCGCCGCGGCCACCTGCGGACCAATGCCGCGGGCGTCAATCTCAACCGCGCCTGGGCCGCGCCCACCATGGCGGAGAGCCCGGAGGTCTTCCTGGTGCGCGCGTGCATGGCGCGCACCGGCGTCGATGTCTGCCTCGACGTGCACGGCGACGAGGCACTGCCCTATGTCTTCCTCGCCGGCCCCGAGGGCATCCCCTCGTTCTCCGCCGCCCTCGCCCGCCGCCTGGCGCGCTTCAAGGCGGCCCTGGCCGGCGCCGACCCCGCCTTCCAGACGGCGCACGGTTATCCCGTCACCCCGCCGGGCAAGGCCAATCTCGCCATCTGCACGAACTACGCGGCGGAAACCTTCGGCTGCTTGGCGATGACCCTGGAGCAGCCGTTCAAGGACGCGGCGAACGCACCCGACCCCCGCGAGGGCTGGTCACCCGCCCGCTGTCGCCGCCTGGGCCGAGCCTGCGTAGAGGCGCTGGCCGCCACCGCCGGCCGGTGAGAGCCTATTCGTCTTCCCCGATGCCGAGCGTCCCGGTGCGCGGCGTCAGCGTCAGGGCGGCGGAGTTCATGCAGTAGCGCAGCCCGGTAGGCCGGGGGCCGTCGGGGAAGACGTGGCCGAGATGGGCGTCGCAGCGGGCGCACACCACCTCAGTCCGGCGCATCCCGTGGCTGTGGTCTTCCACCGTGCCGACGCTGTCCGGCGCGAGCGGCTTGGTGAAGCTGGGCCAGCCGGTGCCGGAATCGAACTTGTCCTCCGAGCCGAAGAGCGGAGCGCCGCAGCAGACGCAGGCATAGGCGCCGGGAGTCTTGGCGTCGCAATAGGCGCCGGTGAACGGCCGCTCGGTGCCCTTCCTGCGGGTGACGTAATACTGCTCCGCCGTCAGCGCCGCGCGCCATTCCGCGTCCGTCTTCACGATCTTCTCGACCATGCCGGCCTCCCCGCCGCGCCGCCTGCCCCGCGCCGCCGCCGGAGGGCGGCCGCGGAAGGCGAAGCTGGCGCGGGCGGTGATCATAAGGTAAGTCTGGCACGCACGCACCCGCTCACGGGCGCGGTGCCGGACCGTGTGTGAAGCGCGCGCCGCAAGGCGCGTCATTCGAAGGCGCGCCCTGCGGCGTGACGGAGGCCAGCATGGCGCGGCCCGCGCCCGAATCGGTCAGGGACATCGCCTTGCTCGGCACCGGGACGATCGGCGCGAGCTGGGCCGCTTATTTCCTCGCCCGCGGGTTCAGGGTCACGGCGTGGGATCCGGCGCCCGGCGCGGCGGCGCGGCTCCGCGCCTTCGTCGATGCGGCCTGGCCCGTCATGGCGCGGGCGGGCCTCGCCGACGGCGCCGACCCCGCGCGCATCCGCATGGCGGAGGAGCCGGCGCCCGCGGTCGAGGGCGCGGTCTTCGTCCAGGAGAGCGCGCCGGAGGACGCGGCGATCAAGCGCGACCTCTACCGGCGCATCGACCCGGCTCTCGCGGCCGACGCGATCGTCGCGTCGAGCACGTCGGGCCTTCTGATCGGCGCGCTGCGGGAAGGGTTGCGGAACGGCGCCCGTTTCGTGGTCGGCCACCCCTTCAACCCGCCTCATCTCGTTCCCCTGGTCGAGGTCGTCGGCGGCAGCGGCGCCGATCCGGAGGCGGTGGCATGGGCCGTCGCCTTCTATCGCGCTCACGGCAAGCGCGCCATCCGGGTCAACCGCGAACTGCCCGGCCACGTCGCCAACCGCTTGCAGGCCGCCCTCCAGCGCGAGGCGTTCCACCTGCTGCTGTCGGGCGCGGCGAGCGCGGCCGACATCGACGCCGCCATCGCCTTCGGGCCCGGCTTGCGCTGGGCCTTCATGGGGCCGTTCCTGGGGCTCCATCTCGCCGGCGGCGAGGGCGGTGCGCGGCGGGCGCTCGAGCATTTCGGGCCGGCGCTCGAGGGCTGGTGGGCCGATCTCGGTGCGCCCCGTCTCGACCGGGAGAACGTCGAGGCTCTGGCCCGTGCCGCCCAGGAGGCGGGCGCCGGCCGCTCCCTCGCCCAGCTGGCGGCGGTGCGCGACCGCAAGCTGTGCGCATTGTCCCACGCGCTGCGGGAGGAAGGCATGATCACCAAGGGAATCAAGCAGCTGGTGGCCGAGGCGGAGGCCGAAATCGAGACCATCCCGGCTTCCGAGGCGATTGCGCTGATGGACGACGCGGACGTCGAGCTGGTGGATATCCGCGACATCCGGGAGCTGTGGCGGGAGGGCGCCGTTCCCGGCGCGCGCCACGTCCCGCGGGGCATGATCGAGTTCTGGATCGACCCGGAGAGCCCCTACCACAAGGAATTCTTCGCGAGCGGCAAGAAGTTCGTCTTCTTCTGCGCCGGCGGGATGCGCTCGGCGCTGGCGACCCAGGCGGCGCGGAACATGGGCCTCGCCCCCGTGGCCCACATCGGTGGCGGCTTCGGCGCCTGGAAGGAAGCGGGCGGCCCCGTCGAGGAGAAGCCGCGTCCCTGATCCCGTGCGTGTCGCCCCTTTCCGGCGCGCGGCCCCGGCGCGCGCGTGCAGGTACGCCGCGGGGAGGTGAGGCATCCGCGTCGGGCCCGCGCCGCTTCTCGCCGCCTATCGTGCCCTGCCGCCGCCGCTCCGCGGGATGCTCCTCCTGCTCGGCGCGACGGTCGGTTTCGCGTCGATGCACGCGGTGATCCGCATCGCGGCGAGCGAGCAGCACCCCTTCGAGGTCGCGTTCTTCCGCAATCTCTTCGGCCTCGTCGTCCTCTCGCCTTTCCTGCTGCGCCATGGCTTCGGCGCGCTGCGCACCCGCCGCCTGCCGCTGCACGCGGCGCGGGGCGCCGTCCACGTCTCCGCGATGCTGATGTTCTTCTCGGCGGTGCCGATCACGCCGCTCGGCACGGTCGCGGCGCTCAGCTTCACGGCGCCGCTCTTCGTCACCGTCGGCGCCGTGCTGGTGCTGGGGGAGGTCGTGCGCATCCGGCGCATCGCGGCGCTGGTGGCGGGTTTCGCCGGCGCGCTCGTGATCATTCGCCCGGGTGTGGCGGCGCTCGATCCCGGCTCGCTGCTGGTCCTCGGCTCGTCGGCCGTCTGGGCCGGCGCCATGATCCTGATCAAGCTGCTTTCGCGCACCGAGTCGAGCCTGACGATGACGGCCTACATGGCGGTCTTCCTCACGCCCCTTTCGTCGATCGCCGCGGCCTTCGTCTGGCGCTGGCCGAGTCCGGAAGAACTCGGCTGGTTCGCCCTCATGGGAAGCCTCGGGACGGTCGCCCATCTCTGCCTGGCCCAGGCCTTCCGCGAGGCCGACGCGGCGGCGGTCCTGCCGGTCGATTTCCTGCGCCTGATCTGGGCGTCGGTCTTCGGCTACCTGTTGTTCGGCGAGGTCCCCGTCCTCTTCGTCTGGATCGGCGGCACGATCATCTTCGCCAGCACGCTCTATCTCGCCTGGCGCGAGGCCAAGGTCGCGCGCGCCGACGTCTCCGCCCGGTCGGGCCCCCAGCCGCCGGGTTAGAACGGGCGCGTCAGGCGCCGCCGAGGGCCACCACCACCGCGTCGGTCCCGGCCATCTCGGCGAGTTGGGGGAGGGCGTAGCCGGTGGCGGCCGAAAAATTACCAGTCCGCGATCCCATCCGCGCAACACGCTGAAAAGGCTACGGTTTCAGGATCGCGGCTCGCTCATTCCCTCACGAAGCCCCTCACCCGAACCGAGAACCGCGAATACTACGGAAGACCTTGCGAGACAATCCGCGCTTGCGGATGGCATTGCGCCGACATAGCCTCGGGCGCATGGCCATGACCGCTTCCGCACCCGGCTTCGACGCGCTCGCCACAGCCCGGAAGCTCAAGGCGGCCGGCGTCGCCGACGCGCACGCCGAAGCGATTGCCAAAGCCCCGGCCGAAGCCGTTGCCGCCGCCGTCTGCACGGCCCGCGCTGATCGTAGCGAGCTCGCGACCAAGGCAGACCTTGTCGGCCTCGAAGCCCGCTTCTACCGCGCGTTGTTGGTGTTGGGCGCCGCCTTGGCGGGGTTCACGGTCGCCGTCGCCGGCGTCGCCATCGGCGTGATGCAAGCGTTGGGTTAGGGCGCCCCGCGCCGGGCCAGGGAGCACCGCTGGCTGGCGATACGGCGTGCGTGCTTCCCCCTACCCGCCGCGCCGGACGCGCGCCCACGGGGCGATCCTCGGCGCCCGCTCGCCCGTCATCCTGCATCGCGTGCACGGCCAGCCCGCCACCCTATGCGCGCCTCTGATAGCGGGGCGGATCGGGAGGCTTCGTCCCGCCTCGCTGCCGCCAAGCGAAGTCCCTATGAATGCCCCTCTGCGGATGTTCGGCCCGATTCCGGGAATCGGCGAATTCCGGGGGGCGGGTTTTCAGGCGATGCCGTGACGGCGAGCGATGCGCAGGACGACCGTGGATAGCCAGCGGGCTTCGGGATGGCCGGCGCGGCGCCCGGGCGGTTCGACCTCGAGGCCATCCGGATCGTGGAGTGCCAGGACGACCGTCATGCCTATCTGGCGCTCCGCTACAAGACGGGCGTGGAGGCGCCTTCGTGGACGGCGTCGGATGGAACGCTCAGGCTGTTGGCGCTCACCTTGATCGCCTAATCTTCCCGACGAAGGGGTAGTCCATCTTCTCGAAGAACCCGAAAACGGCATTCATCCGATGGCGATCGACTGCGTCTATCCATGAGAGCGGCGATGCGAGAAGCCCGCGCGCGATGGTCCCCCGACGGGTTTTTTCGTCTCGCCAGCGAAACCACCTTGCACGGCTGCCGGGAGCCCGCCTTCAGTGAGCTTCGGGACACGCTCCGAACCTGGTTCCCGGGAGGGAGCGCCCCTGCCGGGGGCGGGGAGCGGTGACGAGATTTTCCATCTTCAGCCTGGCACGCAACGCGCTGAGCTGGCATGAGCGCTGGCCGGCGCAGTGGCGCAGCCCGGAGCCGAAGCCGGCCTACGACGTGGTGGTCATCGGCGGCGGCGGGCACGGGCTGGCGACCGCCTACTACCTCGCCGCCAATCACGGCATCGCCGACGTGGCCGTTCTGGAGAAGGGCTGGTTGGGCGGCGGCAACACCGGGCGCAACACCACGGTGATCCGCTCCAACTACCTGTGGGACGAAAGCGCCGCGCTCTACGAACACGCGCTGACGCTCTGGGAAGGGCTCGCGCAGGCGCTCAACTACAACCTGATGTTCAGCCAGCGCGGCGTCCTGAACCTGATCCACAACGTCCACGATCTCCAGGAGGCGACCCGGCGGGTCAACGCCAACCGCCTGAACGGCGTCGATGCCGAACTGCTGTCCACGGCGGAGGTCAAGGCGTTCTGCCCGGTCGTCGACACCTCGCCGGAGGTGCGCTATCCGGTCATGGGCGGGACCCTGCAACGACGCGGCGGCAACGCCCGCCACGACGCGGTCGCCTGGGGCTTCGCGCGGGCGGCGGACGCCCGCGGCGTCGACATCATCCAGAACTGCGAGGTCACCGGCATCGACGTGGCGGGCGGCAAGGTCACCGGCGTGCGCACGACCCACGGCGCCATCGCGGCGCGCAAGGTCGCCATCGTCGCCGCCGGGCACAGCTCGGTGCTCGCCGATATGGCCGGGTTCCGCCTGCCCATCGAGAGCCACGCCTTGCAGGCGCTGGTCTCGGAGCCGCTCAAGCCGGTGCTGAACTGCGTCGTCATGTCAAACGGCGTGCATGTCTATCTCAGCCAGTCCGACAAGGGCGAATTGGTGATCGGCGCCGGGCTCGATCCGCCCAACTCCTACGGCCAGCGCGGCGGCCTGCACACCATCGAGGCGCAGATGGGCGCCCTCGTCGCGCTGATGCCGATCTTCAGCCGGGTGCGCATGATGCGCTCCTGGGGCGGTATCGTGGACGTCTGCCCCGATGCCTCGCCCATCGTGGGGCTCTCCCCGGTGGCAGGGCTGTTCCTCAATTGCGGTTGGGGCACCGGCGGCTTCAAGGCGACTCCGGGCTCGGGCTGGGTGCTGGCCCACACCATCGCTACCGGCGCGCCGCACCCGCTCAACGCCCCGTTCTCTCTCGAACGCTTCGCCACCGGCGCGCTGATCGACGAGCATGCCGCCGCGGCCGTGGCCCACTGACGCGCTGGCGCAGGCCGATGTTGTGGATCGACTGCCCCTGGTGCGGCGCGCGGCCGGAGCCGGAGTTCCACTACGGCGGCGAGGCGCACGTCGCCCGGCCCGACCCGGCGACGACCGACGATGCCGGCTGGGCGGACTATCTCTTCATGCGGCGCAACCCGAAGGGCATCCACGCCGAGCGCTGGATGCACCGCGACGGCTGCCGGCGCTGGTTCAACGTGCTGCGCCACACCGTGAGTCACGAGGTGCTGGCGGTCTATCCCATGGGCGCGGCCCGGCCCGAGTCGCCGCCGGGCGCAGGCGGCGGCTGATGCGCTTCCGCCTCGCGCATGGCGGGCGTATCGACCGCGCCAAGCGCCTCCGCTTCGCCTTCGACGGGCGGCGCTACGAGGGCTTCGCCGGCGACACCCTCGCCTCGGCGTTGATCGCCAACGGTCGCCACCTGACGGGCCGGAGCTTCAAATACCGCCGCCCGCGCGGCATTCTCACGGCCGGTTCCGAGGAGCCCTCGGCGCTGGTCCAGCTTGGCGAAGGCGCGCGGGCCGAGCCCAATCTGCGGGCCACCCAGATCGAGCTCTACGACGGCTTGACGGCCAGCGGAATCAACGCCTGGCCCAGCGCGTCCTTCGATCTCGGCGCCTGGACGGGAATGCTGGCGCCGCTCTTCCCGGCCGGCTTTTACTACAAGACCTTCCTCTGGCCGGCCTCGTTCTGGAAGGCGCTCTACGAGCCGGCGATCCGGCGCATGGCGGGGCTGGGCCGCGCCCCCGACGGGCCGGACCCGGACCGCTATGACAAGATGCACGTCCATTGCGACGTGCTGGTGGCGGGCGGCGGCCCGAGCGGCCTCGCCGCCGCGCTGGCCGCCGGCGAGGCCGGCGCCCGGGTGGTGCTGATGGACGAGCGGCCGGCGCTCGGCGGGGCGCTCCTGGGCCTCGGATACGGCATCGACGGGCGCGACGGCGCGGACTGGGCCGCCGACGCCCACGCCCGCCTCGCGGCCATGCCCGAGACACGAGTCCTGACCCGGACGACGCTCTTCGGCTATTACGACAACAATTCGCTGGCCGCCCTCGAACGACGCACCGACCATCTCGGGCCGCGCGCGCCCGCCGGCATCGCGCGCCAGCGGCTGTGGCACGTCAAGGCGCGCCGGGTGGTGCTGGCGACCGGCGCGCACGAACGGCCCCTGGTCTTCGCCGACAACGACCGCCCCGGGATCATGCTGGCCTCGGCGGCGCAGCTTTACGTCAATCACTACGCCGCGCTGCCCGGCCGGCGGGCGGTGCTCTTCACCAACAACGACGCGGCCTACGAGGCCGCCCGCGATCTCGCCCGCGCCGGCGTCGCGATCGCCGCCGTGGTCGATTGCCGGCCTGCGCCCACGGCGCCGCTCGCCGATGCCCTGCGCGAGGCCGGCGCCGCGCTGTACGCCCATGCCGTCGTCGCCGCCACCCACGGGGCGAAGCGGGTGCGCGCCGTCACCGTGAAGGGCCTCGAGGCGGGTGGCCCGGCGCGCCGCGTCGCCTGCGACTGCGTGCTCGTCTCCGGCGGCTGGGACCCGGCGGTGCATCTCTTCCGCCAGTCCGGCGGCGGACTGGCGTTCGAGGAGGCGCGGGGCGTCTTCCTCCCCGGCGCGCCGGGCCAGCCCGTGGAGGTCGCGGGCGCCGCCGCCGGCCGCTTCGCTCTCGCCGCCTGCCTGGAGGAAGGAGCGGCGGCGGGTGCGCGGGCGGCGCGGGCGGCCGGCTTCGGAGCGGGGCGGGCGCCCGAACGCCCGCCGGTCGATGCCCCGGCGGCCGGCGCCGTCATGCCCTTCTGGCTGGCGCCGGGCCTGCGGCCCGCAGGCCACGGCAAGGCCAAGCACATGGTCGACCACCAGGACGACGTGACCGTCCAGGACATCCGTCTGGCCGCGCGCGAGGGCTTCCGCTCGGTCGAACACGTCAAGCGCTACACCACCATCGGGATGGGCACGGACCAGGGCAAGACGGCGAACGTCAACGGCCTCGCCCTCCTCGCCGATGCCCTGGGGAAGCCCCTCTCCGAGATCGGCACCACGACCGCGCGCCCGCCCTACACGCCGGTCGCCTTCGGGGCGCTGGCCGGCCGCGACTGCGGCGAATTGATGGACCCGGTGCGCCGCACCGCCATGCACGCATGGCACGAGGCCGCCGGCGCGGTCTTCGAAAACGTGGGCCAGTGGCGCCGGCCCTGGTGGTATCCCAGGGCGGGAGAGGACAAACGGGCGGCCGTCGCGCGGGAATGCCGCGCCGTACGCGAGGCGGCCGGGCTGCTCGATGCCTCGACCCTCGGCAAGATCGACGTCCAGGGGCCGGATGCGGCGGCCTTCCTCGACCGTCTCTACACCAACACGATGTCGACCCTGCCGGTGGGCCGCGTGCGCTACGGGCTGATGTGCCGCGACGACGGCATGGTGTTCGACGACGGCACCGCGGCGCGGCTGGGCGAGGGGCATTATCTCGTGACCACCACCACCGGCAACGCCGCCCTCGTGCTGGAGTGGCTCGAAGAGTGGTTGCAGACCGAATGGCCCGAACTCCGCGTCTATTGCACCTCGGTCACCGAGCAGTGGGCGACCCTCGCGCTCGCCGGGCCGAAGGCGCGCGCGATCCTGGCGGCCGTCGCGCCGGACATGGCCGTGGACGCCGCTTCCTTCCCTTTCATGCGCGTGGCCCACGGCGTCGTCGCCGGCGTGCCCGCGCGGGTGTTCCGCATCAGCTTCAGCGGTGAACTCGGCTTCGAGATCAACGTGCCGTGGCACCACGGGCTTTCGGTGTGGGAGGCGGTGACGGCGGCGGGGGAGCCATACGGCCTTGCGCCATACGGCACCGAAGCGATGCACGTGCTCCGCGCCGAGCGCGGCTTCGTCATCGTCGGTCAGGAGACCGACGGCACCACCACGCCGCAGGATCTCGGCATGGGCCGGCTCGTCTCGGGGAAGAAGCCGGATTTCCTCGGCAAGCGCGCCTGGGAGCGCGCCGACACCCGGCGCGCGGACCGCAAGCAACTGGTCGGCATTCTCACCGAGGACCCGCAGGCGGTGCTGCCCGAGGGCGCCCAGCTCGTCGAAGCGCCCGGGCGCCCCCCGGTGCCCATGATCGGGCACGTCACCTCGAGCTACGCAAGCCCCACGCTCGGCCGCTCCATCGCCCTCGCCCTCGTGCGCGGCGGCCGCGCCCGCATCGGGCAAACGGTCCACGCCGCTCTCGCCGAGGGCGCCATCGCCTGCACGGTGAGTGCGCCGGTGTTCTACGATCCCGAGGGCGCGCGACGCGATGGCTGAAGCCCCCCCGCCGCGCAGCCCGCTTGCCGCCCTCGCCGGTGCCCTCGCCGCCGGTCCGCCCGCCGGTGCGGACGGCGTCGCCCTCGCCGAGCGCGCCCCCCACATGCGCCTCGCCCTCAGGCTCGATCCGGCGGCGGGCGCGCGGGAGGCGGTGTGCGCCGTTCTTGGCCTGGCCCCGCCGCTGGCGCCGAACACGGCCGCGGCGGCGGACGGCAGGGCCATCCTCTGGCTCGGTCCCGACGAATGGCTGGTGACCGGCCCGTCCGACGAACGCGCCGCGGTCGCGCGCGCGCTCCGGGAGGCGCTCGCTGGCCACCACCACGCTCTCACCGACGTGAGCGCGCAGAGCGCCGTGCTCGTGCTCTCCGGCGGGCAGACGCGGGAGGTCCTGGCGAAGGGATGCCGCCTCGATCTCCACGCCCGGTCGTTCGCCCCCGGTGCCTGTGCGCAGACCACCCTCGCCAAGGCGCAGGTCCTCCTGTACCGGCCCGGCGCCGCGCCCACCTGCGAGATCGCCGTGCGCAATTCCTTCGCCGTCTATCTCGTGACTTGGCTCCTCGACGCCATGGCCGAATACCGGGGCGGGGCGCCGTGAAACGCCGGCCGTGAGCGGGAGGGGCGGCTTGTTCCCCCGCGGGCCGTGACATATTTTCCGCCGCCGAGGGGCGGCGGGGGCGATTCATGGACAGCATCCGGATCAGAGGCGGCCGCCCGCTGGAGGGCGAGATCGAGATCTTCGGCGCGAAGAACGCCGCCCTGCCGCTGATGGCGGCCAGCCTTCTCACCGACAAGACGCTTACCCTCTTCAACCTTCCGCGTCTGGCCGACATCGCGACCCTCTCCCACCTTCTGGCCGGGCTCGGCGTCGAGATCGGCGACGGCGCCCGCCGCGGCGGGGACAACAGCGGCCGGGTCTTCTCCCTCACGGCCGCCAGGATCGCCGACACCACTGCGCCCTACGACTTGGTGCGCCGGATGCGCGCCTCCGTCCTGGTGCTGGGCCCGTTGCTGGCGCGCACGGGCCGGGCGACGGTGGCGCTTCCCGGCGGTTGCGCGATCGGGACGCGCCCGGTCGATATCCACGTGGACGGCCTGGCCCGGCTCGGGGCCGATATCGTCCTCGAGGACGGCTACATCCGGGCGACGGCGGTGAAAGGCTTGCGCGGTGCAGAGATCAGACTGCCGTTCGCCTCGGTCGGCGCGACCGAGAACCTGATGATGGCGGCGAGCCTCGCGCGCGGCGAGACCACCATCCGCAACGCCGCGCGCGAGCCGGAAGTCGCCGACCTCGCCTGCTGCCTGAACGCCATGGGCGCCGACGTGGCCGGGGCCGGCAGCGACGAGATCGCAATCCGGGGAAAGGAGGCGCTGGGCGGTGCCGACCACCACGTGGTGGCCGATCGGATCGAGGCCGGGACCTACGCGCTGGCCGCCGCCATGGCCGGCGGCGACGTCGAACTGGTCGGCGCGCCGGCGGACCTGCTCCGCTCCCCGCTCGGCTATCTCGGCGCCGCCGGTGCCGCCATCGACGAGACGCCCCGCGGCCTCCGCGTGCGCGGCGATGGCCGTCCCTCGGCCTGCGACGCCACGACCCAGCCCTATCCCGGCTTCCCCACCGACCTCCAGGCGCAGGCGATGGCGTTGATGACCGTGGCCGACGGTGCCTCGATGATCACCGAGACCATCTTCGAAAACCGCTTCATGCACGTTCCCGAACTGCGCCGCATGGGCGCCGACATCGCCGTGCGAGGCGCCACGGCCGTGGTGCGCGGCGTGGCAGGACTCGCCGGCGCGCCGGTGATGGCCACCGATCTCCGGGCCTCCTCCTCGCTGGTCCTGGCCGGCCTCGCCGCCGCCGGCGAGACGGTGGTGAACCGGGTCTATCACCTCGACCGCGGCTACGAGCGCATCGAGGACAAGCTCGCGGCCTGCGGCGCCGAGATCGACCGGGTCGATCGTTGACGGCATCCTCGCGCCTCAAGCTGCGGGCGGAAGACGCCGACGATCTCGCCGTGGTCTCGACCTGCCTCGAGGATGCCGTGTTCGCCGTGGGCGAGATGGCCTTCGACACCGCCGACAACCGCTTCGCGGCAGTCGTCGTGCGCCGCTGCCGCGACGCCGACCCCGGCACCCTCGGCCAGACGAAGGCCGCCGTCCATTTCGACGCCGTCTCCGCCGTCAAGCAGCGCGGGATCGACCGCGCGCGGCCCGGACGGCTCCTGCGGCTCGTCGGGATGTTTGCCGAGCGCGGCCGGAACGCGACGGTGGTCCGGCTCCTGTTCTTCGACGGCGCCGAGATATGGCTCGAGGCCGAGCGACTCGACTGCCGGCTCCAGGACCTGGAGGAGCCGCCGGCCCGGGACCTGCGCGAAGGGGCGCCGGCGCGATGATCGTGCGATGAACGAAGGGCTCGTCTTCGCCCTGCCCAAGGGCCGGATCGGCCGTGCGCTCGTGCCTCTGCTGGCGCGGGCGGGCGTCGAACCGGAGCCCGCCTTCGCGGACGAGCGGGCGCGCCGGCTTCGCTTCGCGACGGCCGACCGGGGGCTTTCGATCGTCCGCGTCCGCAGTTTCGACGTCGCCACCTTCGTCGCCTTCGGCGCCGCCCATCTCGGCGTCGCCGGCAACGACGTGCTGATGGAGTTCGACTACCGCGAGATCTACGCGCCCCTTGATCTCCGCATCGGCCGCTGCCGGCTGGTGGTGGCCGAGCCGGCGGCGCTGGCCACCGCGGACGATCCGTTGCGCTGGAGCCACGTGCGCGTGGCCACCAAATATCCGCGGCTGACGCGCCGCCATTTCGCGGCCCGCGGCGTCCAGGCCGAATGCATCAAGCTCAACGGGGCGATCGAGCTCGCGCCCGGCCTCGGCCTCTGCCGCCGCATCGTCGATCTGGTCGATACCGGCGCGACGCTCCGGGCCAACGATCTCGTCGAGGTGGAGCGCATCGCCGAGGTTTCCTCCCGGCTGGTGGCGAACCGCACCGCGCTCAAGACGCGGGCCGGCGCCCTCCGGACCTGGATCGAACGCTTTCGCGAGGCTGTGGATGGCCCGTCGTCTGGATAGCGCCGCCGCCGGCTTCGCAGCCGCTTTCGAGGCCCTGCTGGCGGATCGGCAAGGGAGCGCCGGGGCCGCGGCGCGCGAGGCCGCGGCGATCGTGGAGACGGTGCGCGCGGGCGGCGACGCGGCGCTGCTCGACTACACCCGGCGCTTCGACCGGGTCTCGCTGGCGCCCGGCGGCCTCCGCGTCGGTGCGGCGGAGGCCGCGGTCCGCGCGCGCGCGGTGCCCGCGGCGACGCGCCGCGCCCTGGAAGAGGCGGCGGCGCGCATCGAGGCGTTCCACGCGCGCCTGATGCCGGCCGATCTCGACTACCGCGACGGCGCCGGCGTCCGGCTCGGCGCCCGCTGGCGCCCGCTGGACTCCGTCGGCATCTACGTCCCCGGCGGCACCGCCGCCTATCCGAGCACCGTGCTCATGAACGCCGTCCCCGCCCGGGTCGCCGGCGTGCGGCGGATTGCCATGGCGGTGCCGGCGCCCGACGGCGTCCTCGCCCCGGCCGTCCTCGCCGCCGCCGAGGTGGCGGGCGTGCGCGAAATCTACCGCGTCGGCGGCGCCCAGGCCGTGGCGGCGCTGGCCCACGGCACCGAGACGATCGCGCCGGTGGACAAGATCGTGGGGCCGGGGAACGCCTATGTCGCCGCCGCCAAGCGCCATGTCTTCGGGACGGTCGGCATCGATACGATCGCCGGCCCGTCCGAAATCCTCGTGGTCGCCGACGGGGCGAACGAGCCGCGCTGGATCGCCGCCGACCTGCTCTCCCAGGCCGAGCACGACGCGGCCGCGCAGGCGATCCTCATGACCGACGACGCGACCTTCGCCGAGCGCGTGGCCGACGAGGTGCGGGCCCTGCTGGCGCGGCTGCCGCGCGCCGGGATCGCTGCCGGGAGCTGGCGCCGCCACGGCGCGGTCGTCGTCCTGCGCGCGCTCGACGAGGCGCCGCCGCTGATCGACCGCGTCGCGCCGGAGCATCTGGAGCTCGCGGTGGCGGCGCCGACGCCCCTGGCGGAGGCCGTGAACAGTGCCGGCGCCATCTTCCTCGGCCGCCACACGCCGGAGGCGATCGGCGATTACGTCGCCGGCCCCAACCACGTGCTGCCGACGGCCCGCAGCGCCCGCTTCTCGTCGGGCCTTTCGCCGCTGGATTTCCTCAAGCGCACCACCTTCGTCGGTTGCGATGCGGCGAGCCTCGCGCGCATCGGGCCGGCGGCGGTGACGCTGGCCGGCGCCGAAGGTCTTCACGCCCATGCCCTCTCCGTGGCGTTGCGGCTCGAAGGCGGGCCGGGGTGAGCGGGTGGGCGGAGAGGCGGCCTGCGAGGCCAAGCTCGTCGCGGTCGTGCTCGACCGGACGGCCGCGCATCGCCGGGGCCCCGACGCCGAACACGAACGCCGAATCGCGATCCACGACCTCCTCGAGGAAAACCGTTTCGCGCCGAACGACGGCTCCAGCGGCCCCTACCGGCTGCGTCTCCACCGCGCGGAAGACCGCCTCGTCTTCGAGGTCGAGGACGGGCGCGGGGCGGTCCGGTCCCCGGCGGCGCTCCGTCTCTCGGCGCTGCGCTCGACGCTGCGCGACTACGAGGCGATTTGCGACAGTTACCACCAAGCGATCAAGACCGCGCCGCGCGCCCGGATCGAGGCGATCGACATGGGCCGGCGCGCGTTCCACGACGAGGGCGCCGAGATCCTGCGCCGCGAACTGGCGGGCAAGGTCGAGATCGACCGGGCGACGGCGCGGCGCCTGTTCACGCTCGTCCACGCCCTTCGCGTCCGCCTCTGACCGGCGCCATGGACACTCTCCCGGCGAGCGTCCTCTTCGCCTGCACCTGGAACGCCGTGCGCTCGCCGATGGCCGCGGGAATCATGAAGAGCCTCTTCGCCCGCCGGCTCCGCATCGACTCCGTCGGAGTCCGGCGCGGCGGCGTGCTTGACCCGTTCGCGGTCTTCGTCATGGCAGAGATCGGGATCGACATCGGCGGCCATCGACCGCGCACCTTCGCCGATCTCTCGGTCGCTTCCTTCGACCTGGTCGTCTCGCTTTCGCCGGAGGCGCAGCACAAGGCGATCGACATGGCCGGCGCCTCCGGCTGCGAGGTCGCGTTCTGGCATACGCTCGATCCGGGCGTGGTCGAGGGGAATCGCGAAACCAGGCTGTTCGCCTACCGGGAGGTCCGCGACGGGCTGAAGGCCCGGCTGCTGGCGCGCTTCGGCCCGGGCCGCCCACCGGTGGTCTGACCATGCGCCGGTCGCCTTCCCGCCCGCGCCTCGTTCTGGCCTCGGCCTCGTCCCGGCGCCTGGCGCTGCTGCGGCGCATGGGCTATCCGCCGGACGCCGTGGCGCCCGCGGCGCTCGACGAGGCCGTCCTTCCCGGCGAACGGCCGCAGGGCCACGCCGCCCGGCTGGCGCGGGCGAAGGCGGCGGCCGTCGCCGCCCGCCATCCCGGCGCGTTCGTGCTGGGCGCGGATACCGTGGTGGCCTGCGGCCGGCGCATCCTGCCCAAGGTGGAGAGCGAGGAAAGCGCCCGCGCGTGCCTCACGCTCCTTTCCGGCCGGCGCCACCGGGTCCATGGCGGAATCACGGTGGTGGCGCCGGGGGGCCGCGCGACGAGCCGGCTGGTGTGCACCGCGGTGGCGTTCAAGCGGCTTTCGCCGGAGGAGGTGGAGGCCTATCTCGCCGGCGGCGAATGGCGGGGCAAGGCCGGCGGTTACGCGATCCAGGGGCGCGCCGAGATGTTCGTCCGCTTCCTCGGTGGCTCCCATTCGAACGTCGTCGGCCTGCCTATGCACGAGACTTGGCGGCTGCTCGCCGGCGCCGGCCTGCCGCCGCTGCCGCCCGGCGAAGCCCCTCGGGGCGAAACCCCTCGGGGCGAGCCTCCTCGGGGTGGGGCCGCCCGGTGACCTGCGAGCTGCTCGTCACCGCGAGCCCCTACGGGATGCGCGCGGCGGTGGTCGAGGACGGGGAGCCAGCCGCGTTCCATGTCGAATCGTCCGCCCGCCGGAGCCTTCTGGGCGATCTCTACGCGGCGCGGCCGGTCGGCGCGATGCGCGGCATCGACGCCTGCATCCTCGACATCGGCGAGGGCGGAGAAGCGTTTCTCCCGGGCGCCGGCCTCTCCGGCACCGCGCCGCTGATCGTGCAGATCGCCTGCGATGCCCATGACGGCAAGCGCCCGCGGGTGACGGCGCGGCCGCTGCTGGCCGGGCGCCTCGCCGTGTTCTGCCCCGGCGGCAGCGGGCTTGTCTTTTCCCGCCGCCTGCGCTGGAGCCCCGGCGCGCGGCGCGCGTTGGCGGCGGCCTTGGCCGACGCCGCGCCGCTGGGTGGCGCGCTGACGGTGCGGGCGGCAGCGGCCGGTGTGTCGCCCGAGAGTGTTCGCGCCGCCGTCTGCGCGCTGGTCGCGCGCTGGCGGGCGCTGGAGGCGGCCTTCCGGCGTGACCCGACGCCGCGCCGCCTCCGGGGCGCCGACGGCCTGCTCGGGCGCCTGCTGCGCGACGCGGCGCCCCCCGGCGTGGCGCGGGTGATCATCGACGATGGCGCCGTCCTCGCGCACGCGCGCGGCATCGCGGAACGGGACGCGCCCGACCTGCTCCCGGCGCTTGCCGCCCACGATCCCGCCCCGGCGGCGGCGCTCTTCGAGCGCCACGATTGCGCCGGCCGGCTCGCGGCGGCGCTCCGCCCCGAGGTCACGCTCCCCGGCGGCGTCCGGTTGACGGTGGAGGAGACTCGCACCTTGAGCGCGATCGACGTCGATGCGGGCCGCGTCGACGCGGCGGTCGATGTCGATGCCGCCACGGCGGTCGCCCGTGAAATCCGCCTGCGCGACCTGGGTGGGTTGATCGCGGTTGACTTCGCCGGGCGCGGCGCGGCGCGAAGCCGGCCGGCGCAGCGGGCGGCGCTGGAACGCGCGCTCGCCGCCGACCGCACGCCTCACCGGGTGCTGGGCGTCACCGAGGGCGGGCTGGTGGAGGTCAACCGCCGCCGCTTCGGGCCGAGCCTGCGCGCGGCCTTGACGGAGCCCGCCGGCGACGCCCTCGGCGGCCGCCGGATGCGGCTCGACGCGGTGGCGCATGATCTCGCCCACGCCGCCAGGCGGGAGGCGGCGCTGGGCGCCCGGCGGTTGCGCGTGCGCGCGGCGCCGGCGCTGCTCGAAGCCCTGGCGACGCCCGGCGACGAGTCGCTCGCGGCCTGGCTCGGGACGGCGCTCGCGCCGGTTCCGGAGCCGGCCCTGCCGCGCAGCCGCTTCGTCGTCGAGCGCGGCTGAACGCGGGCGGCGGCTCGTGCCGGATCCGCTGACCTGCGCCCAGCTCCTCGGCGGCTTCGCGCTGCTGTTCCTGGGCGGCGAGGCGCTGGTGCGCGGGGCGGTGGCCCTGGCCCGGCTGCTGCGCGTGTCGCCGCTCCTGATCGGCGGAACGGTGGTTGCCTTCGGGACATCGACGCCGGAACTGGTCGTCACCCTGCAGGCGGCGCTCAACGGCTCACCCGGTATCGCCTACGGCAACGTGATCGGGAGCAACGTCGCCAACCTGCTGCTGATCCTCGGCCTGGCGGCGGCGCTCGCGCCGGTGGCGGCGGTGCGCCCTGGCGTGCTGCGCGACGGCGCGGCGTTGCTCGGCGCGACGGCCTTGTTCGTGGCGTTCGCCGCGTTCGGGACCATCGTCGCCTGGCAGGGCGCGCTGATGCTGGTCCTGCTCGGGCTTCTGACCTGCTTCTCCTACTGGCACGAGCGCCGGCGCGGGGACAGAGGCGCGATCCTCCATCGGCGGGAAGCGGGGGAGGTGCCGCGCCTGCCGCGTTCCGTCTGGCGGGCGGCCCTGTTCGTCCTGTTCGGGCTGGGCGCGGTGGCCGGCGGCGCGCATTTCCTGGTCGGCGCCGCGACGATCATCGCGCGCGGAATCGGGATCACGGAGACGGTGATCGGGATCACCGTGGTCGCCGTCGGCACGTCGTTGCCGGAACTCGCGACCACGGTGGTGGCGGCCTATCGCCGGCACACGGAGGTGGCGCTCGGCAACGTGCTCGGCTCCAGCGTGTTCAACATCTTCGCCATCGTCGGCGTGGTGACGGTGGTGACCCCGCTGCCGGTACCCGCGGAGGTCATGCGCTTCGATATCTGGGCGCTGGCGGGGATCACCATCCTGGCGACCGCGGCGGCCATGTCCGGTATCCCGCTCGGGCGCCCGCTGGGCGTGTTCTTCCTGCTGGGCTACGCCGCCTTCGTCGCCGTGCAATATCTTGGCGCATGACGGCGCCCCGGCGGCGGGCGCATGGACAGCCACCGCCGCATCCCCTATAACCGGGCCGCTGCCCAGGTAGCTCAGTCGGTAGAGCAGCGGACTGAAAATCCGCGTGTCGGTGGTTCGATTCCGCCCCTGGGCACCGCTTCTCCCAACCCGCATTTTCTCGTGTGGTGCGTGTCCCCCGCTGCACCCGGTATACTCGCGGGCGGGGCGGAACCTGGGAGTACGCGGGATGGATATGGTCACGATGAATATCATCGATTCCTCGATGGTGTCGATTTGCCGGGAGATGGGGATCACCCTGATGAAGACGTCCTATTCGACGATCTTCAACGAAGGTCTCGATTTCACCTGCGCCATCGCCGATACCGACGGGGAGATGGTCGCCGTCGCCGAATTCTGCCCGGCCCAGATCGGCGGGATGCCGCTTCTGATCAAGACCTGTGCCGAGGAGATCCCGATCGACCAGATCGAGGAAGGCGACGTGATCGTCCATAACGACCCGTACCGCGGCGGCCTCCACGTGCCCGAGCATACGTTGTTCAAGCCCGTCTTTGCCGACGGCGAACTCCTCGCCTTCGTGGTGGCCATCGGCCATATCGCCGAGGTCGGCGGCATGGTGCCCGGCGGCTTCGCCGGCGAGGCGACGGAGATCTTCCACGAAGGCGTGCGCGTGCCACCGGTGAAGATCATGAAACGCGGCAAGGATGTCGATGCGGTCTGGAAGCTCATCCTCGCGAACGTCCGCACGCCGCGCTACAATTACGGCGACCTCCGCGCCATGATCGGTGCCCTCGACCTGGGCGAGGCGCGCCTCAAGGAGATGGTCGCGAAATACGGCCGCCCGCTCTGGCGCGAGACATGCCGCGACCTGATGGACTACTCCGAGCGCCGGATGCGCGCCGAGATCGCGCAATTCCCCGACGGCCGTTATCACTTCGAGGATACGGTCGAGAACGACGGCATCGACGACAAGCCGTTCCAGCTCCGCGTCGACGTCTTCGTCCAGGGCGACGAACTGGTCGCCGATTTCTCAGGCACCGACGCGCAGGCCAAGGGGCCGATCAACGCGACCCTCGGCGTCACCTGGTCGGCGACCTACAACGCGCTGTTCCACATGACCGATCCCTCGATCCCCAAGAACTCCGGCTGCTTCCGTCCCATCAAGATCGTCGCCCGTCCGGGCACCGTCGCCAATGTCGACTATCCGGCCCCCGAAGTGGCGGGCAATACGGAAACCCATCCCCGCCTCGCGCTGATCGTGATCGGTGCCCTCGCGCAAGGCACGCCCGAGCGGGCGATGGCGGCCGAAAGCGGCACCGGCGGCAATTTCGTCTTCGGCGGTCACCACCCGGACCATGACGAATATTTCGCCTGTTACGACCTGATCTCCGGCGGTTGGGGCGGGCGCGATTTCGCCGACGGCAATGACTGCGTGATCGCGATCAACGGCAACTGCCGTTTCAACCCCGTCGAGGTGTTCGAGACCCGCTTCCCGTTCCAGGTGGAGGATTTCGCGATGCTGCCGGATTCCGGCGGGCCGGGGCGCCACCGGGGCGGGCTCGGCTACCGCAAGACCTTGCGCACCCTCTCGGCGGAGATCACCGCGAGCCAGTGCACGGACCGGCACCGGATCAAGACCTGGGGCCTGCGCGGCGGCGGGGAAGGGGCCGTCGGTGCCACCCTGGTCCGGCCCAGCGGCACGGCGGACTGGCGCCCGGTGACCGAGACCCACGGCAAGGCATCGTCCTCGAAATACTCCAACATCCTCCTGCGCCCGGGCGACCGCGTCCGCCTCGTCGTCCCCGGCGGCGGCGGCTACGGCGCACCCGCCGAGCGCGCCCGCGAAGCGATCGAGGAAGACATCGCGGAAGGGTACGTCACGCCCGAGGCCGCGCGGCGGGAGTACGGCTACGGCCCCTGAAGCGGGGGCACCCGATTATCGCTTGACGGAATGTTGACGATCCTGCCCCGTGGTCCATGCTCGCGATGGATCACCCCTCTGCTCTCAAGCAGTTCGCGGATGCGCTCCTCGAGCGTCATCCGGCCGCCGCCTCGGCGCGCAGGTGGGGCGGCATCCAGCGGGGCTGGTTCTCGGTGCCGTAGGCGGGGAACTCCGACGGCTTGCGCCGCTGGGCGAGCATCCAGGGGTGCAGGATCGGCAGGTTGTAATAGAGGCGGGCCGCCCAGTGGGGCCACAGGGTGAGCGGCCAGGTGATCGTGGACCAGAGCTGGGTATGCTCCGAGATCGGCCGCTGGCGCGTCTCCCAGCGCTTCAAGGTCCGCTCGAGGTCGCCGTCTTCGTCGAGCATGTTGGCCAGCGACAGCGCATTGCAGATCGCCGTACCGCAGCCCTGGCCCAGGCCGGGCGACATGGCGTGCGCCGAATCGCCCACGATGGCCACCCGGCCGGCGCTCCACGCCTTGAGCTTCAGGGTCTCGAAGCGGTCGTAACGGCCCTCCGCCGGCACCCGCAGGATCATCGATTCGAGGTGCGGGAAGGAGTCGATCCAGAGCGGCTTCGGCAGCGGAATCCGCGCCGCCTCCGTATCCCGCGCCAGCATGGTGAAGCAGAGATAGAAGACCTCGCGGTTGCACGGCGTATAGAGCACGCGCCGGTTGCCGCTCCACCACTCCCGGATGGTACGGCCTTCGTCGGTGTCGGCGTAGCCCGGCTCGTGCGGCACCAGGGTGCGGATCGCGCCGTCCACATGGCACCGGCGGCTCTTCAGGAGGCCCAGGGAATCACGCACCTTGGAGTTGATCCCGTCGGCGGCGATCACGAGATCGGCCCGCCATTCTCTCCCGTTCTCCGTGACCAGCGTGCCGTCCTTCCGCGCCGCGACGGCTGTCGAACCGGTGACGATCTCGACGCCGGCGCGCTGGGTCGCGCCCAGCATGGCGCCAAGCAGCTGCTGGCGGGTGATGCAGAACATGCGCGAGCGGTCGGTGCTGGTGACGGGCGCGAAAGGCACCTCGTCGATGAAGCGGCCCCTGGCGTCCCGGCTGACGTAGCTCGGCGCCTCGGTGCAGCCCGCGAGCGCCTCGTCGGCCGCGCCGATCGCCTCGAGGACGCACACGCCGTTGTCCCATATCCAGATGCCCGCGCCGAAGGCCCGGATCTCCGGCGAGCGCTCGTGGATCCGCACCGTCCAGCCGGACCGTGCCAGCGCCGCCCCCATCGTCAGCCCCGTGAATCCGCCCCCAGCGATCTCGGCGTGGCGCGTCATGGTCGCTCCCGTGGTTTCGCTCTTCTCCTCCGCCGCCGCTCAATAGCAAGAAGCGCGCGATCCTGCCAATATCCGCGTCGATTGCCGGAAGCCAGCGGGGGCGATACGTGGTAGGCTGCGCCTTCGGGGCACGCCGGACGGGTCCGGGACATGGCGCTTGCGGAACGCGACATCGACGTGGAAGGGTATCGGGTCCACCTCTGGGAAGGGGGGGAGGGCTTCCCGATCCTGATGCTGCACGGCTCCGGCCCCGGCGCCGGCACCGTCGGCAACTGGCGTCTGGTGCTCGAACCGCTGGCCGCGCGCTACCGGATCGTCGCCGCCGACCTGATCGGCTTCGGCGCCTCCGGCCGCAAGGCGGCCGAGCCGTTCTTTGACTTGGCCTTGTGGCGGCGCCAGGCGCGGGCCGCGCTCGGCCTCCTGCCGGCGGGCGAGGCCGGCGTGGTCGGCCATTCGCTCTCGGCGAGCCTCGCGCTCGGCCTCGCCATGGAGGAGCCGCGCGTGACCAAGGTCATGACCACGGGTGCGATGGGCGCCCCGGCCAGGGCCAATGCCGACACCGAAATCTGCTGGCGCTTTCCCGAGACGCGGGACGAATTGCGGCAGGCGGCCGAGACCTTGGTCCACGACCCGTCGGTCATCACCGATGCGTTCCTCGAGGCCCGCATGGCGATCCTCCACGACGGCGATTATGGCCCCTATTTCCGGAGCATGTTCGCGGGCGACAAGCAGCGCTTCATCGACGCCGCGGTGCTCCCGGCCGAGCGGCTGGCGACGCTCGCCTGCGACGTGATGATGGTGCACGGCCGCGACGACCGGCCCTTTCCCTGCGAGGAGAACACCCGCGTGCTGGCGCGCGCCATCCCCCGGGCGGACAGTTTCGTGATTGCCCGCTGCGGCCATTCGCCGGCGCTCGAACACCCCGATAAATTCCTGGCCGCGGCACGAATACTCTTCGGCTGACGGCGCGACGACGAGGACAAGCCATGCGCAGACACATTCGATGCGGCCGCCTGTTCACCGGCTTCGAGGACGGCGCGGCGCCGGGCCGGACGGTGGTGCTGGACGGCGAGCGAATCGCCTATGTGGGGGAGACCGCGGGCGCACCCCGGCCGGCACCGGACGATGAGGTGCTCGACCATTCCGGCCATTTCGTAATGCCCGGCCTGATCGACGTCCATGTCCACCTTTCCTACGGCAACGCCCGGACGGAGGAGGACATCGATCTCTACGCGCCGGTCGAGTTCCGTGCGCTGCGCGGCATGGAGGCGGCGCAGCGGGTCCTCGCCGCCGGCTTCACCTCCCTCGCCGACCCGACCACCAGCGGCCGCGTCACGCCGTCCATCCGCGACGCCATCGACGCCGGCCTCTTCGTCGGCCCCCGCGTCACCTGTTCGGGGCGCCAGATCACCAACCGCCAGGGCCTGTCCGACTGGTACCCGAGCTGGATCGGCGTCCCCGATACCTCCATCGGCGTGCTGGCCCGCGACGCGGCCGAGGGAATCGCCGAGATCCGCACCATGGTCAAGGACGGGGTGGACTTCATCAAGATCGCCATGGACGGCGATTCGATGAACCCGATGACCAGCGTCCTGGTCGCCGGCTACAATCAGGAGGAGACCACCGCCATGGTGGCCGAGGCCCACCGCCTGGGCAAGAAGGTGGCGGTGCACGCCCGCGGCGCCGAGGCCGTGCTCTATTCGGCGCGCGCCGGGGTCGACGTGATCCTCCACGCCTCGTGGATGGATGATGCGGGCCTCGAGGCCGTGGTCGAGAACGGCTGCATGATCTGCCCGACCTTGAGCCTGGTGGTCAACGACATCGATTTCACGCGGCCCGGCGACGGCTGCTATCCGGGTTTCCCGGACGCCCACAGGCGCGAGATCGAGGCTGCCCGACGCGCGCTCGGCAAAGCGCGCGAGGCTGGGGTGATGTTCCTCTCCGGCACCGATTCGGGCTTCGCCGTGACGCCCTACGGCGAATGGCACGCGCGCGAGCTGGAGCATCTGGTGACCTATCTCGGCCTGTCGCCTGCCGAGGCCCTGCGCTGTGCCACCGTCAACAACGGCCTCTTCGTGCGCGAGGCCGGGCGCGTCGGGGCCATCGAGGAGGGCCGGCTCGCCGACATCCTGGTGTTCGACGGCGACCCGCTGGCCGACATTTCCCAGCTGCAGGACCGGAGCCGCATCCGCCGCATCTTCCTGAACGGCGAGCCGGTTGCGCCCGCCATCAACCCGGACGCGAAGCGCCTGCGCTCCGAATTCTCCTACGAGATGTGGCACCAAGTCTATACCCAGGAGCGCATCGCCGAGATCGGCCTCGCCCGCCCACCCGTCGCCGAAGCCGCGGAATAGGGATAGGGGAGGTAACGAAATGCAAACCACGAGCTTCAGTCTCGGCGAGCTTCTCAGGAGAGCGAAAGATGGAAGCCTGACGATCCCTCAATTCCAACGTCAATTCATCTGGCGTGAAGCTCAGGTCAAATTGTTGATCGATTCGATGTCACGATCGTATCCTATCGGCTCTTTGCTGTTGCTGGATAGGACGCCGGATCTGCCGCTCGCGTCTCGAAAAATTGAGATGGAAATCCAGAAAGGACATGCACCAGACGACAGTCTTCTTGAAGATCCATCTGATGCACAACCCTACAACAGGGAAGCACATTCCTACATTTTGGATGGTCAGCAGAGAACAACGTCGATGGCTCGAGTTTTCTTGAATTCTCATCCCGAAAAGCGTTATTATTTTGATCTTAAGGATTTGTATAAACGGCATCGTGGCGGAGAAATTTCTTGGATCAAGATCAGGAGACGCGGAAAGACGGAGCCAGATAGGAAAGAACGTAACAAGCTGCTTCGTGCAGACATAATACTTGATCAGAAGAAGTCAGATATTTATGTTAGCGAGTATATTGAAGACTCGGGTGACTTTCCGCAATTTGCGGAGAATCGAGGGAAAGCACGCGAGGCAGCCGCTATCATAAAAGGTATTTTTGAGACCATCAGGAATTACAAAATCCCCCGTGGTGACTCTTGAGCGCGGAAGCGGCGTCGAGTCCGTATGTCGGGTTTTCGAGACCATAAATAGCACAGGGACGCGGTTAACTACATTTGATCTTGCTGTCGCTCGATTCTATCCCAAGCCAGATTTGCGAAGCTTGTGGACAGAGGCACTGGAAAACTATCCTATTTTGAAAGATTATGAGGTTGATGGTGAGCGCGTATTGCAGGTTCTTTGTTTGGCATCTGCGGTGCGAGATAGAAAATACCCCGAAGCTACGAGAAGCAATATTCTGGCGTTGACCGGTGAAAGAATCACACAGGAGTGGGTGAAGTCCTCGGAGGCTCTCGCGGAGACCTATGAGTGGGCAAGGGCTCAGGGTGCGAGACCGGAGACATTACCGAGCCATAATGTTTTGGTTGCAATGGCAGCTGTCAGAAAATTGTTTCAGGACAGTGCGTCAGAGGAGATATGGAAGGATCCTGATTTCATCAGGCGATGATACTTCAGCAAGATAATGCAGGCTGGTGCATCGCAAGCCTCTAACTACAATATTGCGCAAGATTTTAACGCATTGCGCCAGTATGTGGAAGGTGGAAGGCAGCCCAACGTACAGGAAGTGGTCTTGGACGCAGCGACGCTCCTAAAGCTCAAACCGTCAGATGTGAGGTACAAGGCATTGCAAAATCTATTTGCGATGACGATTCGTCAAGATCTCGTTGAGGGGTATCGTATTGATTCCGAATCCGTACTTCATAGCCACCATATTTTCCCGAGTAACGCGGGCAAGAAGCACGGTCTTCCTCGAGATATGTTGGATGGTATTTGCAATCGTATTCCGATCTTGGAGAAGTCTAACGAACGTCTTGGTGAAGGGTATCCGAAGGAGTACTTTGGAGATATAGCGGCGCAGGCACGGAAACATGGGACGCTCGGTGGTTTGAAAAGGAGATTGAGCGATAGCATGATTCCTGGAGATCCATCCGAAGAGTCTTGGTCAGAGAGTTTTTCAATCAGTAACTTTAGAGAATTTTGTGAATCACGGGCGAAGCTTATTATCGTTCGGGTGCGGGAAATCGTAGGGGAATCTCTCAGAAGTTCGTCCTCTTCCAAAGACGAAGATGAGTTGGCGGAGTACAGCGAGTTTTGAGCTTCGGTGGTGAGTGCAGAGGGGATCGCTCCGTACGTTTGATGCTCACGTCGTAGGTCACCAGATTCTTCAAGTTCCGGTTTGCGACAATACTAGCGCCGGGCTATTCCGGCGCCTCCGCGCCAGCGTATTTCCAATAGGTATCCTTCTTGACGATCCTGCCGTCCCCGTCCAGCTCCCAGAGGTCGCAGCCCAGCCAGTCGAGCCGGTTGCCGTTGGTCTCCGTGCCGGTGACCCGCCATTCGGAGCAGCCGCGGGCGCCGCCCACCCAGTGGCTGCGGATCTCCCACACCATGTCGGGAATGGTACGGAAGCGCCGCCTGAGCATGGCGCGGAGCGCCTCCGTCCCCACCACCCGCTCGCCGTCGGGCGGCGCGCCGCGCGAGAGGAGCCACGCCGCGTCGGCGGTGAAGTGACGGAGGACGCCTTCGACATCGTGACGGTTGAAGGCATCGCAGACCTCGGTGATGACCGCGAGATTGCGGCGCTCGGCGTCGTTCATTCCCTTATCCTCCGGATGGTGGATGGCGCGCCCGCTTACGCGGGTTCGGTATCGAGCAGGCGGCCGTGGTGGGCCAGAAAATCGTCCACCGCCTCGACGAGGCCGTCGTGGTCCGCCTCGGTGATGGCGAGCGAGAGGGCCATGAAGCCGCGCCGCGTCGTGAAGAAGCCCTTGTCGATCAGGTCCAGGTGCAGCAGCTGGCGCAGGCGCGAATCGCGCGGCGCGAGATCGCGGACCGAGCGCACGGGCTCCCGCTGGAAGTGCAAGGTCATGATCGAGCCGAGCCCTGAAGCCTGGAACGGTGCGCCGTGCCGGGCGGCGAGGGCGTTCAGGGCGCGGCGGAGCGCGTCGCCGGAAGCGTTGAGGATATCCTGCGTCGCCGGCGTCAGGATCGTCTCGAGCCCGGCCGCGCCGGCCGTCAGCGAGAAGACGTTGTTGTTGAACGTGCCGTGATGGACGAAGGCGTCGGGCCGGGCCGGATCGTAGCGGTCCATGAGTGCCGCCGGCCCGCCGAAGGCGCCGAAGGAGAAACCGCCGCCGATATATTTGCCGAGCGTGGTCATGTCGGGAACGATACCGAGCTGGCCTTGGCGCCCGCCGGGCGCGAGCCGCGATGTCATCACCTCGTCGAAGATCAGCAACGCGCCGCTCTCGCTACAGGCTTCGCGCAGCGCGCCGAGGAACGCGGGCGCGCCCGGGATGGAGCCGGATGCCCCCTGGAGCGGCTCGACCAGCACCGCCGCCAGCCGGCGGGCGTTCTCCCGGATCAGGCGGCGGGCGCGCCCGGCGTCGTTGTAGGGGGCGACCACGAAGGGAAAGGGCGCGTTGAGCGGCGCTCCTTCGCGGGGGAAGGAGAGTGTGGCCCCGTGATAGCCGCCCTCGAACACCATGACCGCGTTCCTGCCGGTCACCGCGCGGGCGGTCGCCAGCGCCATGGTGTTGCCCTCGGTGCCCGAATTGGTGAAGCGCACCCGCTCGATCGACGGGAAGCGGGCGCAGACGAGCGCCGCCAACCGCTCCTCGCAGGGGCTGGCGGAGCCGAAGACCATCCCGGCGTCCAGCGCCCGCAGCACCGCCTCGCGGAGCACGGGGTGCGAGTGGCCGTAGAGCCCGGCGGTGAAATCGCCGGCGAAGTCGGTATAGGCGTGGCCGTCGACGTCGGTCAGCGTCGCGCCCGCCGCCTTCTCCACGGCGAGCGGGAAGGGCGTGTAGAACATGCCCGTCCGCGTGTTGCCGCCAGGCAGGCTGGTGCGCGCCCGTTCGAACTGTGCTTGGCTCCTCGGATTGGCCGCGACGTAGCGCTCGGTTGCCGCTTCCACGGCGCTTCCGAGGTCGAGATTCCCACAGCCCGCTCCAGTTCTCGTCACCATCGGCGCAACATAACCGCCGCGCCGGACGCGTCACAAGCCGCGCCGCCACGGTGCGTGCCCCGGGAGAGGGGATTTGGAAGCCGGGCGAATCCAGGGTACGATCCGGCCGCCTTGGGAAACCCTTCGCCGTGGGACAAGTCATTGCTGCGGAACATGATTTCACCGATGAAGCTGGGCCGGGGCGTGAGGCGGCGTTGTTTTCCCGTATCCTGATCGCCAACCGCGGGGAGATCGCCTGCCGGGTGATTCGCACCGCCCGCCGGCTCGGGATCGGGACCGTCGCCGTCTATTCGGAGGCCGACGACGGTGCCCCGCACGCGCGGCTGGCGGACGAGGCGGTGGCGATCGGCCCCTCCGCCGCCGCCGAAAGCTACCTGAACGCGGACGCTCTGCTCGACGCGGTGCGGCGGACGGGCGCCGAGGCGGTCCATCCCGGCTACGGTTTCCTCTCCGAGAGCGCGGCGTTCGCCGAAGCCCTGGCGGAGGCGGGCATCGGCTTCATCGGCCCGCCGGCGGCGGCGATCGCCGCGATGGGCGACAAGCTCGCCGCCCGCCGGATCGCGACCGACGCCGGGGTGGCGGTGATCCCGGGCACCGGAGAGGCCGTCGCCCGCGTGGAGGAAGCGGTCACGGCGGCGCGCGAGATCGGCTACCCGCTGATGATCAAGGCGGCGGCCGGCGGCGGCGGCAAGGGCATGAGGCTGGTGCGCGATGCGGGCGCGCTTGCCGAAGGCATGGCGTCGGCCGTCAACGAAGCCAAGGCCGCGTTCGGCGACGGGCGGGTCTTCGTCGAGCGCTTCATCGAGAACCCCCGCCATATCGAGATGCAGATCCTCGCCGACGGCGCCGGCAACGTCGTCCATCTGGGGGAGCGCGAGTGTTCGATCCAGCGCCGCCATCAGAAGGTGATCGAGGAGGCACCGAGTCCGCTGCTCGACGGTGCGCAGCGAGAGGCCATGGGCGCGCAGGCCTGCGCGCTCGCCAGGGCGGTCGGCTACCGCTCGGCCGGCACGGTCGAGTTCGTCACCGACCAGACGGGCGTGTTCTATTTCCTGGAGATGAACACGCGGCTCCAGGTCGAGCATCCAGTGACGGAGATGACCACCGGGATCGATCTGGTCGAGCAGCAGATTCGCATCGCCGCGGGCGAGCCTCTCGCCCTGGCCCAGGGCGACGTGAAACCGCGCGGCTGGGCGCTCGAATGCCGGCTCTACGCCGAAGACCCGTCGCGGGGCTTCGTGCCCTCGATCGGGCGCCTCGTGCGCTACCGCGAGCCGGCCGGGAGCGCGACCGTCCGCGTCGATGCCGGAGTCGAGGAAGGGTCCGAGATTTCCGTCTTCTACGATCCGATGATCGCCAAGCTCGTCACCTGCGGGCCGGACCGCGCCGCCGCTATCGCGACGATGCGTGCCGCGCTCGATCGTTACGAGCTGCGCGGCGTGGCGCACAACGCGGGCTTCCTCAGTGCCGTCCTGGGGCGCCGGCGATTCGCGGAGGGACGGCTTTCCACCTCGTTCATCGAGGAGGAGTTCGCCGGCGGCTTCGACCCGAAGACGCTCTCCGACGAAGCCCGGGCGATCGTCGTGCCGGTGGCCGGGTTCGTGCATGCGCGGCTGGTCGAACGGGCGGGGCGGATATCGGGGCGGCTCGCCGGCGCGGCACCGCCGCCCGACGAATGGGTGATCGATCTCGGCGAGAGCCAGCACGCGGTCCGGCTCGTCAACGGATCGGGGGCTTGTTCGGTCGACTGGGGCAACCGTCTCGTCCGGGTCGAGAGCGACTGGCGCCCGCACGAGCGGCTGTTCGAAGGCACGGTGGACGGGACGGCGGTCGTCGTCCAGGTCGAACGGTCCGGCACGGCGCTGACCCTGGGCTGGCGCGGTTTCGAGGTCGTGGCGCGGGTGCGCACGCTGCGCGCGGCGGCGTTAGCCGAGAAGATGCCGGCGAAGGCCGCGGTCGATCTCTCGCGCTTTCTGCTCTCGCCGATGCCAGGCTTGGTGGTGGCGCTGCCCGTTTCCGAGGGCGAGGAAGTGCGCGCAGGCCAGCTCGTCGCGGTGGTCGACGCGATGAAGATGGAGAACGTACTCCACGCCGAACGCGACGGCCGGGTCGCCAGAGTCCGCGTGCGCGTTGGCGACAACCTCGCCGCCGATCAGGTCATCATGGAGTTCGAGTAGCCGCGCACCGGGCGTGTTCCTGAAGCGGGACACGCCGGGATATACCGGAACAAGCCGGGACGGAGACGGGGAACGTTCGGCCGGCGACGGAGGAGCGCGCCATGCACTGGGTTTATCTCGGCCTCGCCATCGTCTTCGAGGTGAGCGGGACGACTTGCATGAAGTTGAGCGCGGGCCTGACCAAGCCCGTCTTCGCGGTGCTGATCTTCGTGTTCTACGGGATCAGCTTCGGGGTGTTCGCCCTTGCTCTCAAGAAGATTGATCTGGGCGTGTCCTACGCGATCTGGGCCGGTGTCGGCACGGCGGCTATCGCCGTGATCGGCACGCTCTGGTTCAAGGAACCGATGGGCCTGCTGAAGATCGCCTCCATCGCCTTGATCATCGCGGGCGTCGTCGGCCTCAACTTGGCGCGTGGTGCGCATTAGGCGGCGCGGGAGGCGGGCCGAACACCGCCTCGAAATGCCGCCGCAAGGCGCGGTCGACCTCCGCCGTTTCGGCGTCGATTCCGAGGGCAGCGAGGGAGGTGACGCCGTGCCCGCGCAGGCCGCAGGCGACGATGCCCTCGTAATGCGCGAGCGCGGGCGCCACGTTGAGCGAAACGCCGTGGAAGGTGACCCACCGGCGGACCCGCACGCCGATGGCCGCGATCTTGGCGTCGCCGCCGTCGCCGCCGCTTCCCGCCACCCAGATGCCGACCCGGCCCGGGCGGCGGACTCCGGCGACCCCGAATTCGGCGAGGGTGCCGATCAGCCACCGCTCCAGGTCGCGGACGAAGCGGCGGAGGTCGCGCCGCCCGCGTGCGGCCAGGTCGAGCATGACGTAGGCAACGCGCTGGCCGGGGCCGTGATAGGTGTACCGGCCGCCGCGGCCGGAGCGGAAGACCGGCAGCGCGCCGGGCGCGAGCAGGTCGTCGGCGTGTGCGCTCGTCCCCGCCGTGTAGAGCGGCGGGTGTTCCAGCAGCCACACCTGCTCCGGTGCTTGCCCCGCGAGGATTCCCGCCACCCGCGCCTCCATCACCGCGAGCGCCTGGGGGTAGGGAACCGGGTCGGGGGCGACCCGCCATTCGACGGCGAGCCCGCCCGGCATCATGCCGCACCCGGCACCGTGAAGCGGTCGTTCACGATCACGGTTGCGACTGGGCGAGCCATTCGTCCTCGGTCAGCACCGTCACGCCGAGTTCGTGCGCTTTCTTCAGCTTCGCTCCCGCCGCCTCGCCGGCGACCAGGAAATCGGTCGCCCCGGAGACCGAACCCGTGACCTGGGCGCCGAGCCCCTCCGCCCGCGCCTTCGCCTCCGCGCGGGTCATGCGTTCCAGCTTGCCCGTGAAGACGATCGTCTTGCCGGCGTAGGGCGATTCCTCGGCGCGGGGTTCGGCGAACGGTTCGATGGCGAGCCGTTCGCCCAGCGCATCGAGGATCGTGGCGTTGCGCGGCTCGCCCACGAAATCGACCAGCGCCCCGGCAGCGGCCGGGCCGATCCCGTCGGTATCGACCAGCGCGCGCCGGGCCGGGTGTTCGGGATCGGCAGCCGCGGCCATGGCCGCGCGCCAAGCGTCGAACGTCCGGTAGCGGCGGGCGAGCAGGCGCGCCGTCGTCTGCCCGACATGGCGGATGCCGAGAGCGTGCAGGAACCGCTCCAGCGGAATGCGCCGGCGGGTCTCGATCGCGCGGAACAGGTTGGCGGCGGAGGTCTCCCCCCAACCGTCGCGTTCGGCCAGCGGGGGGTGGCGCTTCCCGTCCTCGCGCGCGAGATCGAAGATGTCGGCGGGGCCGCGGACCCGCCCTTCCTCCCAGAACGCCTCGATCTGCCTGGCCCCGAGCCCCTCGATGTCGAAGGCGTCGCGCGACACGAAATGGCGAAGCCGCTCCAGCGCCTGGGCCGGGCAGACCAAGCCGCCCGCGCAGCGCCGGACGGCTTCGCCCGGCGCGCGCACCGCGCGGCTGCCGCATTCCGGGCAGGCGGTCGGCGCGGCGAACGGCCGGCTGTCGGGCGGGCGGCCCTCGGGGAGCGCGCGGACGATCTGCGGAATCACGTCCCCCGCCCGCTGCACGACCACCCGGTCGCCCTCGCGGATGTCCTTCTCGGCGATCACGTCCTCGTTGTGGAGCGTGGCGCGCGCGACCGTGACGCCGCCGACACGGACGGGATCGAGCGCGGCAACCGGCGTGAGCGCGCCGGTGCGCCCCACCCGGATGCCGATGCGCCGCAGGACGGTCTCCGCCTGCTCGGCCGGGAACTTCCAGGCGATCGCCCAGCGCGGCGCCCGTCCGGCGGTGCCGAGCCGGTCCTGCCAGTCGATCCTGTCCACCTTGAAGACGACGCCGTCGATCTCGTAATCGAGGTCCGCCCGCGCCGCCGCGATCGCGCGGTAGAGGGCGTGGGCCTCGGCCAGAGTCGCGCAGCGTCGGGCCAGCGGGTTGACGGCGAATCCCCATGCCGCGAGCCGCGCCAGGAAGTCGCCGTGCAGGCCGTCCACCGGCGTGCTGGTCTCGCCCCAGGCATAGGCGAAGAACCGCAGCCGGCGCGCCGCGGCCAGCGCCGGATCCAGCTGGCGCAGACCGCCCGCCGCCGCGTTGCGCGGATTGACGAACGGCGCCTCGTCGGCGGCCGCACGCTCCCGGTTCAGGGTCGCGAAATCGGCCAGCCCCATATAGACCTCGCCGCGGACTTCCAGCAGCGCCGGGATGCCGGTTCCCGAAAGCGCGTGAGGCAGGTCGCGCACGGTGCGCAGATTGGCCGTCATGTCCTCGCCGGTCTCGCCATCGCCCCGCGTGGCACCGAGGGCGAGACGCCCGTCGCGGTAGTGCAGCGTCGCCGACAGGCCGTCGATCTTCGGCTCGCCGAACAGCGCCACCGGCGCGCCCCCGTCCAGGTTCAGGAAGCGTCGCACCCGGCCCAGGAACGCCGCCAGATCGTCTTCGCCAGCGGCGTTGGCGAGGGAGAGCATGGGCCGGCGGTGCCGGACCTTGGCGAAGCCGGGGGCAGGCGCCGCGCCCACCCGGCCGCTCGGGCTGTCGGCGCGCTTGAGCGCAGGAAAGCGCGCTTCGATGGCGTCGTTGCGCCGGCGTAAGGCGTCGTATTCCGCGTCGCTCAACACGGGCGCCGATTCGACGTAGTAGAGGCGGTCGTGGTGCGCGATCGCGCGCGCGAGCCGCGCGAGCTCCCGCTTCGCCGCGGCCTCGGTCAGCGCCTCCGGCGGTGTCGTCCCGTCGCTCATCGTTCACCCGGCCCGCAGCAGGCTGTGGGCGGCCGCCCGCGCCTCTCGCGTGATGCGCGCGCCAGACAGCATCCGCGCGATCTCCTCCCGCCGTGCGTCGCCGGCCAGCAGCGCGACCGCCGTGGCGGGGCCCTCCTCTCCCTCGCCCCTGGAAACCCGGTAATGGCGGTCGCCGCGGGCCGCGACCTGGGGCGAGTGGGTGACGACCAGGACCTGCACGTCCTGCGCCAGCTTCGCCAGCCGTTCGCCGACAGCGCTGGCGACCGCGCCGCCGATGCCACGGTCGATCTCGTCGAAGACCAGCGTCGAAAGGCCCGCCGCGCGGGCGAGACAGACCCGGAGCGCGAGCAGCAACCGCGCGCGCTCGCCGCCCGAGGCGATCTTCGCCAGGGGCGCCAGGTCCGCCGCCGGATCGGTCGCCAGCATGAACCGGCAGCGGTCGATCCCCGTCGCCGTGCCGTCGCCGCCGGTCTTGAGCGCGGTGCCGAAGCGCGCCCGGCCCAGCTTCAGCGGCCCGAGTTCCTCAGCGACCGCGGCGTCGAGGGCGCGCGCCGCACCCCGGCGTGCCCGGCTCAACGCGGCGGCCGCCTCCCGATAGGCTCGGTGCGCCGCCTCGGTCGCCTGCTTGAGCGTGGCCAGCCGCTCGCCGCCGGCGACGGCCAAGTCGAGGTCGTCGCGCAGCCTGACCAGCAGGGCGCCCAGGGAATCGGGCGCCGTCCCGTGCTTGCGGGCGGCGTTGCGCAGGGCAAAGAGGCGCGCTTCGACCGCCTCGAGCCGCCCGGAATCGGACTCCAGGCCGCCGGCCGCCGCCGCCATGGCAGCCTCCGCCTCCTCCGCTTCGATCGCCGCCCGCTCGAGCGCGCCGGCGAGCGCGTCCAGCGCGCCGACGGCGAGCGGCGCGCTGCGTGCGATTACGCCCTGGGCGGCCCTGAGCCGTGCCGCGACGCCCTCGCCCGCGGTCATCGCCGCCCGTGCCGATTCGAGGGCCTCGGCGATCTTCTGCCCGTTCATCAGGCGCGTGCGCTCGGCGGCGCAGCACTCTTCCTCGCCGACTTCCGGCGCCAGTGTCTCCAGTTCGGCGACCGCGTGCCGCAGATAATCCGCCTCGCGGCGCGATGCCTGCTGTGCGCTCTCCGCCTCGCTTTCGGCGGTGCGAGCGTCGCGCCAAGCGGTGTAAGCGGCCGCCAGAGTCGCGCACTTCGGACCGTGGCCGGCGAAATCGTCCAGCATCGCGAGATGCCTCGCGGGGTCCAGCAGGCCGTCCGCCTCCCCCTGGCCCTCGGTCTCCACGAGCGCCCCGCCGATGCGCCTGAGCAGGGCGATGCCCACCGGCGTGTCGCTGACGAAACCGCGGCTCCGCCCGTCCGCGCCGATCGTCCGGCGAAGCAGCAGCTCGCCGTTCGCTTTCAGGCCGTGTTCCGCCAGCAGGGCATGGACCGGGTCGCGCCGGGGCAGGTCGAAGGCGGCGGTGATGGTCGCCCGGTCGCAGCCACGCGCCACCACGCCGGCGCCGCCGCGCGCGCCGAGGGCCAGGCCCAGGGCGTCCAGCAGGATCGACTTTCCGGCGCCGGTCTCCCCGGTGAAGACCGCGAGGCCGGCACCGAGATCGATGTCCAGGCCGCTGATCAGGACGAAGTCGCGGATCGACAGGCGCCGGAGCATCGGCCGCGCGTCAGAACAGCGCGTCGAACGCGCGGTCGAACCAGGAGCCTCGCCCTTCCTCCGGCGCGCGGCCCTCCTCCCCGGTGAAGAGGGCGTAGCTGCGCGCGTACCACGGGCTGCCGGGGTAATTGTGTCCGAGAACAGCGGCCGTGGCCTCGGCCTCCGCGGGGACGCCGATGGCCAGATAGGTCTCGACGAGGCGGTGCAGCGCCTCGGGCGCGTGGCTGGTGGTCTGGTAAAGTGCGACCACCCGGCGGAAGCGGCCGAGTGCCGCCACGTAGTGCCCGCGCCGCTGGTAATACCGGCCGACGCTCATTTCCTTGCCGGCGAGATGGTCGCGCGTCAGGTCGATCTTGAAGCGGGCATCCCGCGCATAGGCGCTTCCGGGGAAGCGCCGCGTCACTTCCTCCAGCGCCTCCGTCGCCCGTTCCGTCATCCGCTGGTCGCGGCCCACGTCCGAGATCCGCTCGTAGTGGCAGATCGCGATCAGGTAATAGGCGTAGGCGGCGTCGCGATGGCCGGGGTGCAATTCGACGAAGCGGCCAGCGGCGGCGACCGCGTCGTCGTAGAGATCGGCCTGGTAGTAGGCGAACGCGGCCATGATCTGCGCGCGCGTGGCCCAGGTGGAATAAGGATGCTGGCGCTCCACCTCGGCGAAGCCCTCGGCCGCTTCCGCCGCCTCGCCCTCGAGCAGGCTGTCCATTGCCGCGTTGTAGAGTTCCTCGACGCTCCGCTCGACGTAAGCCTCCTCGTCCGTCGCGCTGCAACCGGCCAGCACCGCCAGCGCCAAGGTGACGGCCGCCGCGAAGGCAACAGGCGTGGTCGCGCGCGGCTGCGTCACGACGACCGGTCTCCGGGGCCGCCCTGCCGACCGCCCGCGCTGGCGGCCGCCCGTGCCTCCCGCGCGGCCGCCAGCGCGGCGGCCAGTTCGCGCGTGAGACCGGGCGCCAGATGCGGCGCGTGGTCGCGCCGGAACCGCCCGACGGCCTCGAAGGTGCGGGGGCCGGCGATGCCGTCTACCTTCCCGTCGTAATAGCCCAGCGCTTTGAGGAGGCGCTGCACGCGGACGGCGAGATTACCGAACCCGTCCGCCGGCCTGGGTGAGGCGGCGGGGGACGAGGCCTCGACGCGGGCGTTCCGCGCGGCGAGGTGGGCCGTGACCCCGGCCGCCAGGACCTCCGCCGCCGCCCGCTCCCGGGGCGAAAGGAGGCGCGCGATCCGGTCGCGATAGGCGGCGGCGTCCGCCCCCTCGTCGGCTTCGGCAGCGACGGAAAACCAAGCCATCGCCCGCACCAAGTCGCGCGCGCCCCCGAGGCCATTGGCATAAAGCTGGCCCAGCGCCGTCTGGCTCGCCGAATCGCCCTGCTCGGCCGCGGCGCGGTACCAGCGGCGGGCCTCCTCGAAGTCGCGTTCCACGCCGTAGCCGAGATAGTGAAGCGTCGCCAGATTGCCTTGCGCGACGGCGAGGCCGAGCAGCGCCGCGCGCAGGTACCAAGCCGCCGCCGCGCTGTAATTCTGCCGTCCGTTCGCGCCCTTCTCGTAGAGGTAGCCGAGATTGTTCATGGCGCGCGGCTCGCCGTTGGCGGCGGCGCGCAGGTACCAGCGAAGGGCGCGGCGCGAATCGCGCGTAGCCCCCAGCCCCTCGTCGTGGAGCGCCGCGATGTTGTACTGGGCCTGGGGCAGGCCCTGCTCGGCGGCGCGTTGGTACCAGCCGGCGGCCGTGGCGTGGTTCTGGGTGATGCCGAGGCCTCGGTCGTAGGCCACGCCGAGCGCGTATTGCGCTTCCGCCGAGCCTGCGCGGGCCGCCGCTTCGAGCAGCGCGACGGGGTCCTCCTCCGCGTCGGCGTCGAGCGCACCGGCCTGGTGGAGCCGCATCAGCGCGACCCGCGCGGGCGCCAGACGGCGCGAAGCGGCCTGCCGATACCAGTGCGCCGCCTTCTCGAGGTCCGCGGCCGTGCCGAAACCGCTCTCGTAGAGTGCGCCGAGATTGAACTGCGCATCAATGTCGCCGGCGCGGGCGAGCGGCGCCCAGGCTGCCTGCGCCGCCGCGTAGTCGCCGCGCCGGAAGGCCTCGTAGCCGGCGAAGAAATCGCCGGTGGCCGCACCGGGCGTCGCGGCCTGCGCCATGCCCAGCAAGGCGGCGAGCGGCAGGGCGAGAGAGACTCCGCGAAGCATGTCCGATCCGGTCGTTGCGCGTCGGGCGCGGGCTTCTCCGTGCGCCTCCGCGCCAGCTTGCATGTTCGCGTGCGATCGTCAATAAACCGCGCGTGCGGCTTCGGATGTTCCAGGTCGATGCGTTCGCGGACGCCGTGTTCGGCGGTAATCCCGCCGCCGTCTGTCCGCTCGATTCCTGGCCGGGCGACGACACTCTCCAGGCGATCGCGCGGGAGAACAACCTGTCGGAGACGGCCTTCTTCGTCCCGGCGGGCGAGGCTTACGCGCTGCGCTGGTTCACGCCGGCGGCCGAGGTGGACCTGTGCGGCCACGCGACTCTGGCCAGCGCCTATGTGGTGTTCCGGCATGTGCGGCGCACGGCCCGTTCCGTCGCCTTCGAGAGTCGGAGCGGGCGGCTCACGGTGACCCGTGAAGAGGACGGCGGGCTGACCATGGACTTCCCCGCGCTCGTCGCCGCTCCCGTGGCCGTGCCCGCTGCCCTCTCGGCGGGGTTGGGCGCGGCGCCCAAAGCCGTTTTCGCCGACATGGACTATCTCGCGCTGTTCGCGAGCGAGGCCGAGGTCCGCGGGATCGCGCCCGATTTCGCCGCTCTCGCCCGGCTCGCCCGGCGGGGCGTCATCGTGACGGCGCCGGGGGAGGACGAGGATTTCGTGTCGCGCTTCTTCTGCCCCCGTCTCGGGGTGCAGGAAGATCCGGTCACTGGCTCCGCCCATTGCATGTTGGCTCCCTTCTGGGCCGAACGGCTGGGCAAGACGACCCTGCGCGCCCGGCAGGTTTCCGCCCGCGGCGGCCTGTTGCGCTGCGTCGCCGATGGCAAGCGCGTCCGCCTGACGGGGCGGGCGGTGCAATATCTGGAAGGCGTGATCACCCTCTGATCGGGAGGCGCCGATGCCGCTCGCGAAACCCGCCGTTTGCCCCGCCAATCCCCGCTTCTCTTCCGGCCCCTGCGCCAAGCGGCCCGGCTGGTCGGTCGAGGCCCTGGCCGGGGCGCTCGTGGGTCGCTCCCATCGTGCGCGGGCGCCGCTCGCGCGCATCAGGGCGCTGCTCGATCTCTCCCGCGCCCTGCTCGGCCTGCCCGACGACTGGCGCCTCGCCATCGTGCCGGGCTCCGACACCGGCGCCATGGAGATGGCGATGTGGTCGCTCCTGGGGCCGCGCGGAGTCGATTTCCTGAGCTGGGACAATTTCGGCGCGCAGTGGGCGCTCGACGGCGAACGACAATTGCGGCCGCTGGACGCGCGAGTGATCCGGGCGCCCTACGGCCGCCTCCCCGATCTGGCGCAGGTGGACCCGGCGCGCGATACGGTGTTCGTCTGGAACGGCACCACCTCCGGGGTGCGCGTCCCCGACGCCGAATGGATCGACCCAGCCCGCGCCGGGCTCACCCTGTGCGACGGCACCTCCGCCGTCTTCGCCTGCCCGATGGACTGGTCCAGGCTCGATGCGACGAGCTATTCCTGGCAGAAGGTGATGGGCAGCGAGGCCGGCTTCGGCATGGTGATCCTGGGGCCCCGGGCGGTCGCGCGGCTCGAAAGCGCGACGCCGCCCTGGCCGGTGCCGAAGGTCTTTCGTCTGGCCGCGGACGGCCGGCTCGACGAAGGCCCGTTTCGCGGCGAAACCCTGAACACCGTGTCGATGCTGGCGGTCGAGGACGCGCTCGATTCGCTCCGCTGGATCGAATCCATCGGCGGCCAGGCGGCGATGATCGCCCGCGCCGAGGCGAATTTCGGCGTCGTCGAGTCGTGGGTGGCGGCGCGCGACTGGATCGATTTTCTCGCGGTCGCGCCGGAGACGCGCTCGCACAGCTCGGTCTGCCTCAGCATCGTCGATCCCTGGTTCATGGCGCTCGACGAGAGCGAACGCTGGAACGTCGTCGGCACGATGGCGGCCCTTCTCGAGGCGGAGGGCGCCGCCTTCGACGTCAAGGCCCACCGCGCCGCCCCGCCCGGCCTCCGCCTCTGGTGCGGCGGCACCGTTCGCCGCGAAGACCTGGAAGCCCTGACACCCTGGCTCGACTGGGCCTGGCACGAAACCCGCCACGCCTGATTCCCCGCCCCTCCTCTGGCCGGGGGGAGGGCGGCGGCCTATACTCGCGGCTTCACATGATGGGGAGCGGGGCCATGGGGCTCGTGCGAACGCTGGCGGTCGCGACGGCAGGACTCATCGCCGCCGCCCTTCCCGCCTCGGCGGAGGAGCCGAAGCGGGTGACGGTGACCGGCGAGGTCATCGATTCCTGGTGCTATCTGAGCGAGATCATGTGGGCGCTGGGCTCGGCGCATCATCGCTGCGCCGTCTGGTGCGCGCGCGGCGGGGTGCCGGTGTCGATCCTGGGCGAGGACGAGGAGGTCTATGTGCTTCTCCTCGTCGAAGACGACCCGGGGGTGATCGGCAACGAGGCGGTGTTTCGCAGCCAGACCAACGAGGTCGTCGTGGACGGCGATCTCTACGAGCGCGACGGCGTCAAGTATCTCGCCGTCACCGAGATCGTCGAAGACCGCGGGATCGTGAATTTCTCGCACGAAGATTTCGACGTCCAGCCGGGAGGGCTCTGACCATGGCGCGCGCGCCGAGACGAACGTTCGCCGGCCTCGCGGCCGCCGTCGCGCTGGCCTCCGCGCTGTCGGTCTCCGGGCCTGCGTGGGCGGCCAACAGCTGGGGCCTGCCGGGGGAGGTCGAAGCCCGGTTCGACGCCACCGTCACCGACGTCCTCTGCGTCCTCAAGGGCGACTGCCCCGAGGATTGCGGCGCCGGTAAGCGCCTGCTGGGCCTGCTCCGGGAGGACGGCACGCTGGTGCTGCCGCTCAAGAACGCCGGCCCCTTCACCGGCGCCACCGTGGACCTCATCCCCTTCTGCAACCGGAAGGTGACCGTCGACGGCCTGTTCACGACCAATTACGGCGTTACCACCTTCGCCGTCCAGTTCGTGCGGCCGGAGGGCGACAAGTGGCGGGGCGCCAACGGCTTCGTCCGCGCCTGGGCGCGGGAGCGCGGCCTCGAGCCGAAGGACAAGAAGGCGCGGCAATGGTTCCGCCACGACGAGGCGATCCTCTCCCTGATCGAGGAACAGGGCGTGCTCGGCCTGAAGAAGCAGGGGATCGCCCCGTAACGCCCGCCCGCGCCGGATGACCTTCCCCGACAGGCGTTACGATTCGCTCGGGCGCTATTGCGACGACTATCTGGCCCGGCTCGCGCGCGCCGGCGCTTCCATCGACCGGGCGCATCTCGCCCGCGCCGGCGCCCTGCTCGAGTCGGCGTTCGCCCGCGGCGCCTGGCTCTTCGTCTGCGGCAACGGCGGTTCGGCAGCGACCGCGAATCACCTGCTCTGCGACATGGCCAAGGGGGTGCAGACCGACACCGGCGTGCTGCCGCGGGTGGCGAGCCTGAGCGCAAACATGGAGATCGTCACCGCGATCGCCAACGACATCGCCTTCGAGGATTGTTTCGCCTACCAGCTCCGCACGGCCGCCCGGCCCGGCGACGTGCTGATGACCGTCTCGGCCTCGGGCGATTCGGAGAACGTCGTTCGCGCCGTGGACTGGGCGCGGGGGAACGCCATCGAGAGCATCGCGCTGACCGGCTTCAACGGCGGCCGCTCGGCCCGGCGCGCCACGATCAACCTGCATGTCGACGCGGACAATTACGGCGTGATCGAGGACACGCATCAGTCGATCATGCACATCCTGGCGCAGTATCTCCGCCAAGCGAGGATGCCGGAGGCGCTGGTCGGCCGCCGGCGATTCTGAGCCCGCGCCCCTGTCGAAAGAAGGTTACGGGGCGGCGAAGCGGAGGAGGAGCACGACGACGACGACGAGGGCGAGGGCGAGCAGCGCGACCGTCCCCAGGCGGCGTTCGACGAAGGCGCGCACGGACGGGCCGAAATACCAGAGCAGCGCCGCCTCGACGTAGAAGCGGAGCCCGCGGGAGAGCAGGGAGGCCAGAACGAAGATGCCCAGGTCGAGACGCCCGACGCCGCTGGCGATGGTCACCAGCTTGTACGGGAGCGGCGTGAAGCCGCCGGCCGCAACGATCCAGGCGCCCCATTCGTCCCTGTGGCGTTCGAACGCCTCGAGCTTCTCCGCGTTGCCCCACAGGCCGAGCATCGGCTCGCCGAACGCCTCGAACAGGTAGTAGCCGATCGCGTAGCCGAAGAGCCCGCCCGCGGTGGAGGAGAGGGTGCAGACGCCGGCGATCAGCCACGCCTTGGCGCGCCGGGCGAGAACCATCGGGACGAGGAGGAGATCCGGCGGGATCGGAAAGAACGAGCTTTCCGTGAAGGCAACGGCGGCGAGCGCCCAGAGGGCGTGCCGCTTGCCGGCGAGATCAAGGGTCCAACGGTAGAGGCCCCGGAGCGCCGCCCGCCCGCGCCCGCCCGTGGAAGTGTCGGTCATGTCCCCCCATCGCAGGGCCGTCGGGGGAATGCAAGTTGACGGCTTCCCGCGCCCTCCCGACAATGCCGGAATCGCCGCTGACGGTCTCTCCCCATGCAGTCCAAAGCAGTCGCCTTCGCTGCCTCGGCCGGAATCGCCGCGCTCACGGTCTATCTCCTGGTGTCGGGGCGGAACATCCTGATCCCGATCGCCATCGCCGTCATGGCCTGGTACCTCATCAACGCCATCGCCGGCGGCATCGGCCGCCTCTCCCTCCGCGGCGTCCGCCTGCCGCGCTGGGCCTCCCTCGCGCTGACGGTGATCGCCTTCGTCGCCGCCGTCATGGCCCTGGCCGAGATGGTGAGCGGCCATTTCGCCGACGTGGTCCAGGCAGTGCCGACCTACCAGGCCAACCTGCAACGGCTCATCGCGGAGGCGGCGGAGCTCCTGGGGCTCGCGGACACGCCCAACCTGACCCAGCTCCTCGAAGGGGTCGATTTCCAGTCCATCGTCGGCAGGCTCGCCGCGAGTCTGACGAACATCGCCGGCAACGCCGGGCTCATCTTCGTCTATGTGCTCTTCCTGTTCGTCGAGCAGGGCAGCTTCGACCGCAAGATGAAGGCGCTCTTCCCCGACGCGGCGCGCGAGGCGCGGATTCGCCGGATCCTCAGCCACATGACCGAGGAGATCCAGCGCTACCTCTGGATCAAGACGTTTTCGAGCGGTCTGACGGCCAGCTTGAGCTATGCCGTCCTCGCCGCCGTCGGCGTCGACTTCGCTGCCTTCTGGGCGTTTATCATCTTCTTCCTCAACTACATCCCGACCATCGGCTCGCTCCTCGGTATCGTCTTTCCCGCCCTCCTGGCGCTGGTCCAGTTCGACACCGTCGTGCCGTTCCTGATCGTCACGCCGAGCCTTGCCGTCATCCAGGTCGTCATCGGCAACCTCCTGGAGCCGATGATGATGGGCGCCTCGCTCAACATCAGCCCGTTCGCCACCCTCGCCTCCCTCGCGGTGTGGGGCGCGATCTGGGGCATCTCGGGGATGTTCCTCTGCGTCCCGATCACCGTGATCGCGATGATCGTGTTCGCGCATTTCCCGCGCACGCGGCCGATCGCCGTCATGCTCTCCACCAACGGCCGCGTGGCCTGGGGCGAGAGCGAGGTCCGCCCGCCGCCCCGGGACGCGGGGTGAACGCCGCCGCTACCGGACGCTGCGGGGCGTCCGCCGTCGCCCGGCGCAGGAGCGAACGCGCGGCTCCGATTCGCGACTCGACGAGGCCGCCGCCGCATCTATGATCGGGCGATGGCCAGCGCGCAGAAAAGCTACGTGAGCGGCGCGAGCGAGCGGCCGCTGCTCGGCGTCACCATCGGTGAGCAGCTCGATCTGACGGCCGCGCGCTTCCCGGACAACGAGGCGCTGGTGGTGCCGCATCAAGGCGTCCGCTGGCGCTACGGCGAATTCAAGGAACGGGTCGACCGCCTCGCCGCCGGCTTGCTGGTGCTGGGCCTCGAACCCGGCGACCGCATCGGCATCTGGTCGCCCAACAACAGCGAATGGGCCCTCACCCAATTCGCTGCGGCCAAGGCCGGCCTGATCCTGGTCAACATCAACCCGGCCTACCGGCTGGCCGAGCTCGAGTACGCCCTGAACAAGGTCGAGTGCCGGGCGTTGGTGACCGCCGAATCGTTCAAGTCGAGCCGCTATATCGACATGTTGCGGCAACTCGCGCCGGTGCTCGACCGCGCCCGCCCGGGTGCGCTGAAGGCCGGGAAGCTGCCCCACCTCGAGATCGTCGTGCGCCTGGGGGCGGCGCGCGGCGGCGGCATGTACGCCTTCGACGAGGTCTCGGAGAGGGCCGGCGCCGCCGAACGCCGCCGTCTGGAGGCGCTGGGCCGGGTGCTCCAGTTCGACGACCCGATCAACATCCAGTTCACCAGCGGCACCACGGGCTTCCCCAAGGGCGCCACGCTGAGCCACCACAACATCCTCAACAACGGCTACTTCAACGGCGTCGCCCTGCGCCTGAGCGACCGCGACCGGGTGTGCATCCCGGTGCCACTCTACCACTGCTTCGGCATGGTGATGGGCAACCTGATGTGCGCCGCGCACGGGGCTGCCATGGTCTATCCGGGCGAGGCCTTCGATCCGCTCGCGGTCCTCCACACCGTCGAGGGCGAGCGCTGCACGGTGCTCTATGGCGTGCCGACCATGTTCATCGCCGAGCTCGACCACCCGGAATTCGCGCGCTTCGACCTTTCGTCGCTGCGCACCGGCACGATGGCGGGCTCGCCCTGCCCGATCGAGGTCATGCGGCGGGTGGTGGGCGCGCTCCACATGGAGGAGGTGACCATCGCCTACGGCATGACGGAGACCAGCCCCGTGAGCTTCCAGTCGGCGGCGGACGACCCGATCGAGCGCCGGGTCTCCACCGTGGGTCGCGTCCACCCCCATGTCGAGGTCAAGATCGTGGACGCGGAGGGCAAGGTGGTGCCACGCGGCGTCCCCGGCGAAATCCTCACCCGCGGCTACTCGGTGATGCGCGGCTACTGGAACGACGAGGCGAAGACCGCCGAGGCCATCGACCGGGCTGGCTGGATGCACACCGGCGACCGGGGGACGATCGACGAGGACGGCTACGGCAACATCGTGGGCCGCATCAAGGACATGGTGATCCGCGGCGGCGAGAACGTCTATCCGCGCGAGATCGAGGAGTTCCTCTACCGCCACCCCAAGGTCCAGGATGTCCAGGTGATCGGCGTGCCGGACGAGAAATATGGCGAGGAGCTCTGCGCCTGGATCAGGCTGCGCGACGGCGAAGACGCCGACGCCGACGAGATCAAGGCGTTCTGCAAGGAGCGGATCGCGCATTTCAAGGTGCCGCGCTACGTGAAATTCGTGGACGGCTTCCCGATGACGGTCACCGGCAAGGTCCAGAAGTTCAAGATGCGCGAGGCGATGATCGCCGCGCTCGCCGGCGCCGAAGGGGAGACGGCATAGACACCGCGCGCCGAGTCGACGAAGGAGGCTTGTCATGGCCAGGCTCGAACACATCAACCCCGGCAACGTCCCGCCCTATCTCCCCTACGGCCTGAGCCACGCCGTCACCGCGGAAGGCGGGCGCACGATCTATCTCTCGGGCCAGGTCGGCTGGAACGCGGCGAGCGAGCCGGTAGGGCCTGACCTCGCGAGCCAGCTGGCCCAGGCGCACGAGAACATCCGGCGCGTGCTGGCCGCCGCTGGCGCGACGGTGGCCGACATCGTCCGCCTCAACACCTATGTCGCGGATTACCGGCCCGAGGACGGTGAGATCGTGAACGCCGCCAATCGCGCGCTCTTCGGCGCCCGCCCGCCGCCGTCGGCGACGCTGCTCGGCGTCCAGGCGCTCTACGCGCCCGAGATCCGCTGCGAGGTCGAGGCCACCGCCGTGGTCGGCTGACGCCTCCCGACGGGAAGCGGCGCGGGCCGGCGCCCTACATCTGCGTCCAGTCGCCGACCTTCTCGAAGGCGGCGGCAGCCTGGATGACGGAGGCGTCGTCGTAACGCTTGCCGATCAGCATCATGCCGATCGGCGTGCCGTTCGCCATGCCGCAGGGCACCGACATGGCCGGATGGCCGGTGCAGTCGAAGGGGCTGGTGTTGGCCAGCATGTTGAGCGCCTTTTCGACATATTCCTCGCGCGTGCAGTCGGGCGCCGGCAGTTCCGTTGCCTGCATCGGCAGGGTCGGCATCGCCAGCAGGTCGAAATCCTCCAGCGCCGCGTCGTAGGCCGCGCGGAGGCGGCGGCTCAGATTCTGGGCCTTGGCGTAATAGCGGCCGTGATAGTTGCGGTGCATGAACTCGCCGAGCAGCATGACGAGCTTCACCGTCTCGGAGAGGTCGTCCGGGCGCGAGCGCCAGCCGCGCGCATAGGCGTCCAGCAAGGTGGTCGTGTAGTACCCCTCCCAGTTGGTGCCGAGGGCGTTGCCCTTCAGCATCAGCTCGGTGGCGCCCTCGACGGCCACGCCGTTCCAGATATGCGGCCCGTCCCGGTGCATGGGGACGGAGACCCGCTCGACCGTGGCGCCGAGCGCCCTGAACCGCTCGGTCGCGGCCCTGACCTTGGCGTCGACGATCTCTTCACTCTCGGGATGGCCGAAGCCTTCCTCGACCACGCCGATCCTGAGGCCGCCGGCGCCCTTGTCGAGGGCGCCCACATAGCGCTGCGTCCGGGTGCCGATCTGGCGCGGGTCGTGCCCGTCCGGGCCGGCGATGACCTGGAGCAGGGTCGCTACGTCCGCGACCGTGCGGGCCATAGGGCCGGTGTGATCGAGGGTCTGCTCGATCGGGAAGATTCCGGTATAGGGCACGAGGCCGTGGGTCGGCTTGTGCCCGTAGATGCCGCACCAGCAGGCGGGGATGCGGATCGAGCCGCCCTGGTCGCCGCCCAAGGCCATGTCGGCCTCGCCGAGCGCGACCAGCACGGCGCTGCCCGCCGACGAGCCGCCGGAGGTGCGCCCCTTTCGGTGCGGGTTCTCGACCATGCCGGTCGCCGTGGTCGCGCTGCCGCCGTCGAAGCAGAGATAGGTGTTCGCGGCCTTGCCCAGGATGGTGCCGCCGGCGTCGAGGATGCGAGTCACCACCGTCGCGTCGATATCGGGCGTGTAGCCCTCCAGCACCGTCGCGCCGTTCATCATGGGGACGCCGGCGAGGCAGATGTTGTCCTTGAGGACGACCGTCCTGCCCTTGAGCGGCCCGCTCCGCTTCCCCTTGACCTCGGATTTCCGGGCCCAGGCGTTGTGGGTGTTCTCCTCCGGCGGCGGCCGGTAGCCCGGGCTGCGCGGATATTTCACCGGGAGCTTCGGCTCGTCGAGATCGTCGAGCCGGTGGTAGGACGCGATGGTGCCGGCCATGAGGCCGCGGAACGACTCGGCGTCCCGCACCGTGAGCGTCATGCCGTAGCCGTCCGCGATGTCGAGGACTTCCTCGACCGTGGGTGTGCGTACCGTGGGAAATTTGGCCATCGATCCTCCCTCCCCGTTGCCGGCGGCGCCCGCCGCCCCGCCGATATACAGGACCCCGCCCCCGCCGAACAAGCCGCCACCCCTTCCCAGCCTCTCCCCTGCAGGGGGGAGGAGGATGAACGGGGCCGAAGGGGTCGTGGCACTCCAGGGCGTTTCGGGCTAGGTTTTCGCCGCTACGGGAGAGGGGGACGGCGGAAGCCCATGCGATTCGCGGTCGATACCGGAGGGACCTTCACGGACCTCGTTGTCGAGACCGACGACGGCGGCCTGCGCATGTACAAGGCACCGACGACGCCGTCGGACCCCGTCGCCGGCGTGCTCGACACCCTGGAGAACGCGGCGGCGGACATGGGAGAGAGCCGGGCCGCGCTGCTCGCCCGCGGCGACATGGCGATCCACGGCACCACCCACGCGATCAACGCGATCGTGACCGGCAACACCGCGCGCACCGCCTTCCTCACCACCAAGGGGCATCCGGACGTGCTGGTGTTCCGCGAGGGCGGGCGCACCGAACCCTTCGACTTCACCGTGCCCTACCCGGAGCCTTACGTGCCGCGCTCGCTGACCTACGAAATCCCCGAGCGGGTGGCCTATGACGGCAGCGTGAGCGAAGCGCTCGACGAAAAGGGCGTCGTCGCGATCATCGAGGAACTCGCGGCCCGCGAGATCGAGGCGGTCGGGGTCTGCCTGCTCTGGTCGATCGTGAATCCCGTCCACGAGTTGCGCGTCGGCGCGCTGCTGGAGCGGCATCTGCCGGGGGTGCCCTACACCCTCTCCCACGTGCTCAACCCGTCGCTTCGCGAATACCGCCGCGCCTCCTCCACCTGCATCGACGCCTCTCTCAAGCCGCTCATGGGCGATTATCTCGGTGGTCTGGAGGCGCGCCTGCGGGAGGCGGGCTTCGGCGGCCGGGTCCTGGTGGTCACGACCCAGGGCGGGGCCATGGACGCGTCGGACATGGCGCGGACGCCGATCCACTCGATCAATTCGGGGCCGGCCATGGCCCCGGTCGCCGGGCGCGCCTACGCGCAGGCGGACAGCGGCGCCGATACGGCGATCATCGCGGACACCGGCGGTACCACCTTCGATATCAGCCTGGTGCGCGGCGGCCGCATCCCCTGGACCCGGGAGACCTGGATCGGGCAACCCTATCGCGGGCACATGACTGGCTTCCCGGCGGTCGACGTGAAGAGCATCGGCGCCGGCGGCGGCAGCATCGCCTGGGTGGACGAGGGCGGCCTGCTGCATGTGGGCCCGCGCAGCGCCGGCGCCGTGCCGGGCCCGGTCTGTTACGGCGCCGGCGGCACGGAGCCGGCGGTGACCGACGCCGCGGTGATCCTCGGCTGGATCGACCCGGATTACTTCCTCGGCGGCGCCATGGCCCTCGATACGGAAGCCGCGGCGGCGGCGGTCGAAACCCATGTCGGGCGCAAGCTGGGCCTCGGGGTCCATGAGGCGGCGGCGGCGGTCATGAGCGTCGCGACCGAGAACATGGTCCACGCCGTCGAGGACATCACCGTGAACCAGGGCATCGACCCGCGGGAGGCCGTCATCGTCGGCGGTGGCGGCGCGGCGGGCCTCAACGCCGTCGCGCTCGCGCGCCGGCTCGGCTGCAAGCGGGTCATCCTGCCGGAGGTGGCCGCCGCCCTGAGTGCCCACGGCGCCCTGATCTCGGACCTGCGGGCTGAATACGGCGGGACCCTCTACACCTCGACCGCCGATTTCGATTTCAACGGCGTGAACGCGCTCCTGGAATCGCTGGAGGAGAAGTGCCGGGCCTTCGTCGCGGGGCCGGGGGTGGGCTCGCTGGAACAGACGGTCGAGTTCACGGCCGAGGCGCGCTATCCGAGCCAGATCTGGGAGATCGAAGTGCCGCTCAGCGGTGCCCGAATCGAAGACCGACGCGCGCTGGAACGCTTCATCGAGGATTTCCACCGCGTCCACGAGGGGCTCTTCGCCTTCGCGGACAAAGGCTCGGCGATCGAGGCCGTGGGCTGGCGCGCCAACGTGCGCTGCCGCCTGCGGGACGGCGTGACTCTCGGCGTGGAGGGCGCCGGCGGCGGCCCCGAGGTCGTCGCCGCCCGCGCGGTCTACTTCCCCGAAGGCGGGCGCGCCGAGGCCAGGGTGGCGCGCTTCGAGCGCATGGCACCGGGCGAGACCGTCGCCGGGCCGGCCATCGTCGAATCGTCCTTTACCACCGTGGTGATCGATCCGGGGGCGGTGGCCGAGCGCCGGGCCTCGGGCAGTCTCCTGATCACGCCCTGATCTGAAGCAGGCGAGCGATGACAAGCGACGCACCGACTCCCGACGGCACGCTCGACGGCGTGCAGATGGCGATCCTCAACAAGCGGATGGAGGCGATCTGCGCCAAGATGGCGAACACGCTGCTCAGGACGGGGCGCTCGGGCGTGCTCAACAGCGCGCGGGATTTCTCCTGCTGCATCGTGACCGCCGACAACCGCCTGCTCACGGTCAACGAAAGCCTGCCCATCCACGTCCTGCGCGGGGCGGACATGATGTGCGAATCGATGCAGGCGTTCCACCCCGCGCTCAGGCGGGGCGATGCCTATCTGCACAACTCGCCCTATCATGGCTGCTCGCATCCCGCCGACCACACCACCCTGGTGCCGGTGGTGGACGATGCGGGCACGCACCGCTTCACCATGGTGGCCAAGGCTCATCAGGCGGATTGCGGGAACTCGATCCCCACCACCTATCACGGTGGTGCCCGCGACGTGTACGAGGAAGGCGCGCTGATCTTCCCGGCGGTCCAGATCCAGCGCGACTATGAAGACATCGAGGACATCATCCGCATGTGCCGGCTGCGTATCCGCGTGCCCGACCAGTGGTGGGGCGACTATCTCGCGGCGCTCGGCGCGGCGCGGATCGGCGAGCGCGAGATTCTGGCGCTCGGCCGGGAGGTGGGCTGGGAGACCCTCGCCCGCTTCGCCGACCAGTGGTTCGACTACAGCGAACAGCGCATGATTGCCGCCGTGCGCAAGATGCCGGCGGGCCGTGCGGAAACCGCCTCCCGCCACGACCCGTTCCCCAACGCCGAGGAGGGCATCCCGGTCACGGTCGCGGTCGCGGTAAAGCCCGACGAAGCCACGATTGACATCGACGTGCGGAACAACCCGGACGCCATGCCCTGCGGCCTCAACCTGTCGCGGGCCTGCTGCGAGAGCACGCTGCTGCTCGGCGTGTTCAACGGCATCCCTGACAAGGTGCCGACCAACACCGGCTCCTTCCGGCGCGTCCGCATGCATCTTCGCGAGGACTGCGTGGCCGGCATTCCCCGGCATCCGACGAGCTGCTCGGTGGCGACGACCAACTTGGCCGACAGGGTGGGCAACGCGGTGGCGCGCGCGATCGCGGAACTCGGGGACGGCTACGGCATGGCGAGCACGGGCTCGATCATCCCGCCTTCCCTCGGGGTCATCTCCGGCACCAGCGGCAGGACCAAGGGCGCCTACGTCAACCAGATATTCCTCGGCTGGGGCGGTGGGGCGGCGAGCCCGCAGGTGGACGCCTGGCTCTCGATCGGCCATCTCGGCAACGCCGGCATGTCCTACCAGGATTCCATCGAGCTCGACGAGATGCGCTTCCCCATCCGCGTGCGCGGTCGGCACTTCATCACGGACAGCGGCGGCCACGGGCGAACGCGGGGCGGGGCGGGAGTCTATTGCGAGTTCGGCCCGACGGAGGGCGACCTCGAAGTGGGCTACGTCAGCGACGGCAACGTCACTCCGCCGGAGGGTGCGCGCGGCGGCACCGCCGGGGGCCTCGCCAACCAGTTCCGGCGCGACCCTAACGGCGACCTGCACCGGCTCGACCCGTGCGCCCAGGCGGTGATCCCCGAGGGCCACACCATCGTTTCCTATTCCTGCGGCGGCGGCGGCTACGGTCTGCCCGTCGAACGGCCGGCCGAGCAGGTGGCCCGCGACGTGCGCGAGCGCTGGATCTCCACGCGGGCCGCGCGCACGATCTACGGCGTGGCCCTCGACGAGAGCGGCGCCCTCGACACGGCGGCGACGGCGGCGCTGCGCGGCGGGCGAGAGGCACCGGCCGGCGACACGTGACCGGCGCGGGGCGCGGAGCGCGGAGAAAAGCGCGGGAGGCGGCGATGGCGGCCCTGATCCGGAACGGGCGTATCGTGACGGCGGTGGACGACTACACGGCCGACATCCTGATGGAGGGCGGGCGCATCCGCACGATCGGGGTGGACCTGCCGGTCGGCGGCGACGTCGCGGTGCACGACGCGAAAGGGCTGCTCGTTCTGCCGGGCGGAGTCGACGTGCATACGCATCTCGACTGGGATTTCGGCCCCGCGCGCACCGCCGACACGTTCTACACGGGCTCGCAGGCCGCGGCCTTCGGCGGCACCACGACGATCGTCGATTTCGCGGCTCAGACCAGGGGCGCAAGCCCGCTCGCCGGCTTCGCCGACTGGCACGCGCGCGCCGCGGGCGCTGCCGTCGACGTCGGCGCGCACATGATCATGACCGACGTGAACGAGCGGTCGCTCGCCGACATGAAGACGCTGATCCGGGACGAGGGCGTCTCCACCTTCAAGCTCTTCACCGCCTATCCCGACGTGCTCATGATCGACGACGGGGCGATCTTCCAGGCGATGCGGCTGGCCGGCGGCAACGGCGGGATGGTGCAGGTTCACGCCGAGAACGGCCACGTCATCGACGTGCTGGTGCGCGAGGCGCTCGCCGCCGGCAACACCAGCCCGAAATGGCACATGCTGACCCGCCCCACCCTGATGGAGGGCGAGGCGACGCACCGGGTGATCCGCATCGCCGAACTCGCCCAAGCGCCCGTCTATATCGTGCACCTCTCGGCCGGCGAGGCGCTGGACGCGGTGACGGAAGCGCGCGACCGGGCGATTCCGGTCCATGCCGAGACCTGCCCGCACTACCTCTTCCTCACCTGGGAGGAATACGACCGGCCCGGTTTCGAAGGCGCGCAATTCGTGATGACGCCGCCACTCCGGGACGCGGCGCACCAGCAAGCGCTCTGGCGCGGGCTGAAGACCGACGACCTCCAGGTGATCGCGACCGACCATTGTCCGTTCTGCTTCGGCGAGAACGTCCTGGGCCTCCGCTACTCGAAGGATCTGGGGCGGGACGACTTCAGCAAGATCCCGAACGGCGCGCCGGGGCTGGAGACCCGGATGCCGCTCGTCTACGACGGCGGCGTGCGGCGGAACGGCATGTCCCTTAACCGCTACGTGGCGCTCACGTCGACGGCGCCGGCGAAGCTCTTCGGCCTGTTCCCGCGCAAGGGCACCATCGCCGTCGGCTCCGACGCCGACATCGTGCTGTTCGACCCGGCGGAGACCTGGACCATTCGCGCCGCCGAGCACCACAGTCGGGTGGAGTATTCGCTGTTCGAGGGGCGCGAGGTCACCGGCCGGGTCAGGAAGGTGTTCCTGCGCGGCGAGCCGATCGTCGACGGCGCGCGCTGGCTCGGCCGCGAAGGCGGCGGCCAGTTCCTCAAACGCGGCGAATCCGGCACGCTCCGCTGAGCCGGGCGCTCCCGTGACGGCGCGGCCCCCGCTTGCGCCCGGATGGGTTTTTATACCCCACGAATCGTCGGCGCACGAAACCGTGCACGTCGCGGCGAACGCCTCCACGGTAACGTGCGGTTAACGCCGAACAGGCTCCTTCGTCATCGGCCCATCCGGACGAAACGGCACCGCACGGCGCGACATGGCCCGATGCCGCGCTCGCGATCGTCGAGTTCGCGAGGGAAGACACGTGGAAGTTCGCGCTGGTTCTCGGCGTGATCGGCGTCGTTCTCTGGTTGCTGTTTCCCCGGGTTACCCGAAGATTTCGGGAGGCGTACCTTCTTCAACGCATGGTGCGGCGAGAAAAGGAAGATCGAGAACAACCTTCTCCCGAAAGCGAGAACGATCTCGCCATTGTCGTTCTGGCGATGGGTCTTCTGGCGCGCCACTCCGTCGGCGCAGTCGAAGCCCGCATGTCCACGGTCGAGGTCAGGTTTTTTCCGAATGGCGGGGCCGGGTATTCCCGTTCCGCCTGAACGCGGGCCGGATGGGGCGCGTCAGGGTACGAGGACCATCTTGCCGAAGACGTCGCGGGTGGTGGTGCGGCGGGCGGCCTCCTGGATGCGTGCGAGCGGATAGACCTCCTGGATCACGGGGGCGAGGGCGCCTTCGGCCATCAGCGCGAAGACGCCCCGCAGCTCGCGCCGGCCGCAGAAGTGGCTGCCGTGGATCGTCATGTGCTTGCGGAAGAGCTCGATGACGTTGATCGGCACGACCTCGCCGGCATGGGCGCCACAGGTGACGAGGCGGCCGTTGAAGCAGACCGCGTCGATGCTCTGCCTGAGCACCTCGCCGCCGACGCTTTCGATCGCGAGATCGACGCCGCGCCCGCCGGTCATGCGCAGCGCCTCCTCGCGGATGCTCCGGCGCGCGTAATTGATCGTCTCGGCCGCCCCGAGCCGCCGCGCCTTGTCGAGCTTGGCGTCGGCGCCGGCGGTGGCGATCACGCGCGCCCCGTGCAGCGCAGCCACCTGGATCGCCGCCGAGCCGACGACGCTTCCCGCCGCGTTGACCAGCACCGTCTGCCCCGCTTTTACGCCACCCAGCGTGACCGCCATGTGCCAGGCGGTGCCGAAGCCGATCATGCCGGCGGCCGCCGTCTCGAACGGCAGGCCATCGGGCAGCGGGATCACCGATTGCACGTGGGAGAGGGTGTATTCCGCGTGAGTGCCCCACTGGCCGGCGCCGATCCGGCCGTGGGTGAAGTCGACCCCGTCGAGACCGCTCAGCCAGGGTTCCGATTGCGGATCGCCTTGCGCGAAACAGATGGCCACGCGGGCGCCGACCGGCGGGCCGGCGACGCCGGGGCCCAACGCGGCAATTTCGCCCGCGCCCTCGCAGCCCGGGACGTGCGGCAGCGCCACCGGAATGCCCGAAATCCCCTCGCGAACGTCGTGGTCGAGATGGTTGATCCCGCTCGCCCGGATGCGCACCAGCACTTGGTCCGGGCCCGGCGTCGGAGTCTCAACCTCCTCGATAAGCAGGTTCTCAACGCCGCCGTGTTCACGGATGACGACCGCCTTCATGGCCTATTCCGCCGCTTCCGCGATGGCGGGGAGCGCGGCTATCGCCTCGGCGCTGCTGACGATGTCCGCGTATTTCTGGCCCATGTCGAACAGATTGGCCTCGTGGGGCCCGAGCGCCCGGTCGCCCACGCAGTCGCGGACCACCATCGGGCGGAAGCCGTGGCAGAGCGCATCGAGCACGCTGGCGCGCACGCAGCCGCTGGTCGTGCAGCCCGCGACCATCACCGTGTCCACGCGGTGCCGGGCGAGGGCGGGCGCGAGATCGGTCCCGAAGAAGGCGGAGGGGACGCGCTTGCGGACCACGATTTCGCCGGGCCGTGGCGCCAGCGCATCGACGATACGGCTTTCCGGCGCGTCCTCGGTGAGGGATGTCAGCGCGGGGACCTTGAGGCACATCAGGTTGGCGTCCGCCCCGTCGTCGGCGAAGACCACGCGGGTGTGGGCGATGGGAGCACCGGCGGCGCGGCAACGGGCGAGCAGGGGCGCCGTCGCCTCGATGGCTTCGCCGATATTGCCGCCGCCGAATTTGGCGGGGTCCGTGAAGCCGTTGACGAAATCGACGATCAGAAGCGCCGGCTTCTCGCCGAAGCCGAGCCGGTTGCCGAAATTCTGGCTCTCGTAGATGTCGGTGTCGGACGCCATGCCGCCCCCTTCCGCGCGTTTGCCTCGGGCCTTCCCCACGGGCCCGAGTCTAGCGGCTGCGGCGGTGCGGCCCAAACCCCGGTCAGATCGTCGGCCCCCCGTCGCCGGCGACCGAGACCTCCCGGAACTTGCCGTTGTGCATGCGGAAGTCCGCTTCGCCCGCGGCCGCGCGGGTCTCGCCATGCGCATCCTTCAGCCGTAGGCGGAAGAAGCAGGCCAGCCGCTGCCCGGCCTCGTCCACCGTGTGGACGAATTCGCCGTGCCGGATCAGGGGGTGGGCCTCGAGAAAGCGGACCAGGAACCGCTCGATTTCGCCGTTCCGGCCCGGGAGCCGTCGCCCGTCGACCGAGAGCACGGCGTCCCGGGCGAAGCAGTCGAGCACCGTGCCGAGGCGCCGGTGGTCGATGTTGCTGTAGTAACTGTGCTCGACCAGATTGATCATCTGGGCGCGCCGGAGTCTCACCATCGCCGCATTCGCTTCCCCGCGAGGGGCCATGGTAGCGGGTGCTGCCGGCCGCCCAAAGTTGCTTGCGGCATCGGGCGCACGGCACCATACGGCTCCCGGTCTCGTGGGCAGGAGACCGTTGACGCCGGGCGGGCGCCGCGTTACCCGATAGCGTGGCGAGAACGGCGCGGGCGTTTTGATGCAGATCACCGCCAGGAAGGCGCTTCGCGCATTCTGGGAACGGAACCCGGATGCTGAAGAGCCGCTGCGATCCTGTTACCGGGAAGTCAGATAAGGAGGATTGGTACACGCTGGCCAAGGTGAAGCGTCGGTATGGAACCGCGAGCATCTGGACGCGGAGTGGGGAATCCCGGAAGGGCTCGATCTCGACGTTCTGGTTGATCACGTCGCCCGGTACGAGAGCGAACACGAGCCGATGAGGCGTTATCCGTCGGTGGAGGCTGACATGGGCGTTACGGCGGAGGAACTGGCCGAACGGTATCCGCGGCTCTTCCATATGGCGGCGCCCGGAAGCTGGCCCATGATCGAGCGTCACGGTCTGCGCAGCACGTCCGCCCTGCTCGATCTCTTTCGCATTTCGGGGGAGGAACGGGAGAGAATCGAATCCCGCCACCGTCCGACTTCCATACCGATTTGCCGGGCGGATCTGGGCCGCGTCGTGGTGCGGGATCAGAAGCCGATGCGGCCCGGTGATCTGGCTGCGAACACCGGATGCGGGACGCCCGTTCTGCGCGATGGGCTGACGCCGCGCGAGTGGTATGAGACACTCAATGCGAAAGTCTTTTTCTGGCCCACTGGGAAGCGTTTCGAGAGCATGCTGAAAGCTTATGACGATATGCCTAACACCGTCCTGATCGTCGATCCCGCCCGCCTGCTGGCGGCGCACTTCGACCGCGTATCGCTTTCTCCCATCAACAGCGGCAATACGAAACGGTTTCGTCAATCTCGGGGGCGCGATACTTTCCTCCCGCCCCGGAAATACCCGTTGCGGCGGTGGCGGAAGAAGGGGCGCGATGCAGTCGCGGAGCTGGCCGTGACGTATTCGGTTCCCGACATTCGGGAGCATGTGGTTGTGGTCGAGGAGCGGCGCGCCGGCGCTCCGCCGAGCCCGATCTGGTGCCCCCAGGCGTGACGCGCTTGGCGAGCGGCGCAACGATCCCATGAGCCTGCTCGAAGTCCGCGGCCTGAGCCGGTCGTTCGGCGGCCTCGCGGCCGTGCGCGACCTGTCCTTCGCGGTAGAGGCGGGGGAGATCCACGGGCTGATCGGGCCGAACGGGGCAGGGAAGACCACGACCTTCAACGTCGTCAGCGGCTTCTATGCGCCGAGCGCGGGCGAGGTACTCTTCAAGGGGCGGCGGATCTCGGGCCTGCGTCCGAGCCGGATCGCGGCGCGCGGCGTGGTCCGCACCTTCCAGGCGACGACGCTCTTCCAGGAGCTCACGGTCTTCGAGAACGTGCTGGTCGGCCGCCATCTCCGCGCGCGGGCCGGGCCGTTGAGCGCGCTGTTCGGGGCCGGGCGGCGAGTCGAGCGGGAGGCGGCGGCGCACGCCGGAGCGATCCTCGATTTCATGGGCTTGGCGGACCGCCGCGACGAGACGGCGGTCAACCTGCCCCACGGCCACCAACGGGCGCTCGGCATCGCCGTCGCACTGGCCGCCGAGCCCGCGCTGATGCTGCTGGACGAGCCGTTCACCGGGATGAACCCGGAGGAGACGCGGCGAATGATGGCGCTGGTCGAGCGGGTGCGCGACCAGGGAGTCACCCTCCTGCTGGTCGAGCACGACATGCAGGCCGTGATGGGGCTCTGCGAGCGCATCACCGTGTTGAGCTTCGGCGAGCTTCTCGCGCAAGGGACGCCGGCGGAGATCCGGGCCGACCCGGCGGTCATCGAAGCCTATCTGGGAACCGCCTGAATGCTGTTCGAGATCGAATCGCTGACCGTCCATTACAACAAGGTGATGGCCTTGAGCGGGGTCTCCCTGGCGGTCGACCGAGGCGACATCGTGACCTTGATCGGGGCCAACGGCGCCGGCAAGAGCACGACCTTGCGCGCAGTCTCCGGCCTGGTCCGGGCCAGCGCCGGAGAGATCCGGTTCGAGGGCGCGCGCATCGACTCGCTGACGCCTGAGAAGGTGGTCAGGCTCGGGATCGCCCACGTGCCCGAGGGCCGGCATGTCTTCCCCGAGCTCACGGTCTACGAGAACCTGCACACCGGCGCCTTCCTCCGGCGCGACAGGGCGGGGATCAGGCGCGATCTCGAAGAGGTGTACGCGCGCTTCCCGCGTCTCGAAGAGCGCCACGCCCAATACGGCAAGACGCTCTCGGGCGGCGAGCAGCAGATGCTGGCGATCGGCCGGGCGCTGATGGCGCGGCCCAGGCTGCTGCTGCTCGACGAGCCCTCCCTCGGCCTTTCCCCGGTGATGGTCCAGGAGATCGCGCGGATCATCGTCGACATCAACGCGCGCGGAGTCCCGGTGGTGCTGGTCGAGCAGAACGCCGAGCTCGCCCTCAGGCTCGCGCGCTACGCCTATGTGCTGGAGACGGGCCGTATCGCGCTCGAAGGAGAGGCGCGCGCGATCCACGAGGACGAGCACGTTCGCAGGGCCTATCTCGGCGGGTAGGCCGGGCGCGCGAGGCCATGACGGCGGCGGAGGCCGAGCGCGGATGGGAGGCGCGGGCGCGCGCCGGGTGGACGGCCTTCCGGGAGGGCCGCATCGCCGCTGCCCAGGCCGCGTGGCGCGCGGCGGCGATGCGCACGCGCACCTTTGCTCCGGGCGATCCGCGGCGGGCGGCGAGCCGGACCAACCTCGCCCTCTGCCATGCCGCGACGGGCGCCGATGCCGCGGCGCGCCGGAGCTTTCGCCGGGCGCTGCGCGCCTGGGACGACGCCCGACCTTGGGTCGCGCGCATGGCGGTGGGCCAGCGGGCGCGCAGCTCGAGCTTCCACCTGCGCCTCGCCGCGAAGCACGCCGGCGGCTACGACGCGCCGGCCCGCGCCGAATTCGCCCGGCTGCTCGGCGCCGGGCGGGCGGCCGCGCTCGCCAGCAGTGCCCATCTGGCGAAGGATCCGGCGGCCGCGTTGGAGGAGGCGCGGGCGCTCCGCGAGGCCGGCCTCGGCTACCGGGAGGCTGGCCTCGCCGTGATCTGCCAGGCGCTCGCGGCATACGCTGCCGCGGGCGATGGCGCGCGGGCCGCCGCCCATCGCCACCGGGCCGCGGAGATCGCGCGCGACCCCGCGTGCTTCGGTCCCGAGCGCCTCGCCGCGGAATGCGGCGCCCAAGCGGGCGACCTCGGGCGGCTCAAGGCGGCGGTCTATCTGACTCCGGTGGTTCTCCGCCCAAGGGCGCGCGATGCCGCCTTTCGCGCGCCGCCCGCCAGTGCTCCCGCAGTACCGCCGGCAGGCTTTCCAGGCCGCGGGGCAGGAACAGGACGGTGAGAATCAGGATCGCGCCGTAGATCAGCGGGCGCCATTCGTCCAGGCCGCGCAGCCCTTCGTCGACCACCGTCAGCACCACGACGCCCAGGATCGGCCCGACGATGGTCCGGGTGCCGCCCACGATCACCCAGACCAGGACGAACAACATGATGTGCAGGCTGAACTGGGTGGGGTTGACGGTGCCCAGATAGTGGCCGAGCAGGGCGCCGGCCAAGCCGGCGAAGGCGGACGCGATCATCAGGGCGAAGGTCTTGTACCACCAGATGTGCACGCCCACCGATTCGGCGAGGACGTCGCGCCAGTGAATGGCGTGCAGGGTGAGGCCGAAACGCGATCGCTCCAGGCGGTGGAACACGAAGATCGTGAGGACGACGATCGCCAGAGTCAGAAAATAGAAGGCGCGCGGCTCTGCGAGATCGACGTGGCCCAGGCCGGGGATGTCGATCTCGGGCGAGGGGATGAACACCAGGCCGCCGGGGCCGCCGAACGGGTCGCGAAAGCGATTCCAGGTGAGGCGGATCGCCTCGCCCGCGGCGAAGGAGCCGATCAGGAAATAGAAACCCTTCATGCGGAACAGCGGGAAGGCGAGAAGGAAGGAGAGGAAGCCCGCGAAGGCCGCGGCGAGCGGGGCTGCGAGCCAGACCGAAAGCCCGGCTTCCTTGGTGGCCAGCGCGCTGCCGTAGGCGCCGACGCCCATCATGACGACATGGGCCAGGGAGAACTCGCCGGCGAGGGTCAGGAAGCGGTAGCTCACCGCGAGGATCACGTTGATCAGCAGGAAGATCAGGATGTCGAGCCGGTAGAGCGCGACCAGGAAGGGAAGGGCGCAGAAGAGCGCGAGCGCGGCCGCCAAGCCGCCGCCCAGCGCCCAGGGCCGGCTAGACCTTCTCACCCTTCCCCAGGAGGCCGGCGGGGCGCACCGTCAACACGACCAGCATCAGGACGAGGCCGAGGATGCTGGCGATCGTTCCGTCGAGATAGGTGGCCACGAAGGTGTGGAAGAAGGTGTAGAGAACGGCCGCCAGCACGGCGCCTTCGAGGCTGCCGATCCCACCGACGACGATGACGATGAACGCCGTCACGATCACCGGCCCGCCGATATAGGGATAGACCCGGACGAGCGGCGCCATGATGGCCCCGGCCGCCCCGGCCATGCCGGCGCCCAGGCCCATCGCCAGGAGGGCGAGCCTGTTGATCGACATGCCTTGCAGGGCTGCCGCCTCGCGGTCCTGCGCGCAGGCCCGCAACGCCCAGCCGAGGCGCGTGCGCTTGAGGAAGAGCCAGAACGCGGCCAGCAGCACGACCGCGATCCCGAAGGCGACGAGGCGCTGCCAGGGCACCGCTACCCCCTCCAGGCCGAAGAGCGGCGCCGCCCCCGGGTAGAGCGGCGGGATGTGCTTCATCAGGCCGACGCCGAAGGTGACGGCCGCCAGAACCTGGAGGATGAACAGCACGCCGACGGACATGATCAGGCCGCCCAGCGGATTGTCCCGCATCGGCCGGAACAGCGCCTGCTCCATGAGCAGCCCGATGATGCCGACGATGAGCATGGCCGCGACGACGGCGCCGAAGAAGGGCAGGTCGTGCTGCGCGTAAAGCCAGAACACGACGTAAGCGCCGGCCATGTAGAACTCGCCGTGGGCGAAATTGATGACCCGCATCACGCCGAAGATGAGAACCAGCCCCACGGCCATGAGCGCGGTGAAGCTGCTCTGCATCAGAGCGTTCACCAGCGTCTGGACGGCGGTTTCCAAAATCTCTCCAGTGAGCGGGGCGGGCGGGAACCGGGCATGCTGTGCCCGGCCTTCGCTTCCGGCGGCGTCGGCGGCGCGGCCGCCGGCCGCACCGCCTCACGGCGCGACGATTACGAGCGCTGGTACCACATCTCGCCGAGCGCCTCGAAATGCTTGATCATCAGGTCCTTGTGCTTGTTCCACCAGTCGATGATGTTGCGGTACTCGACGATTTTGGCCTTGCCGTCCTGGATCTGGACGACGGGCCAGTTGCCGACCAGGGCGTTGTCGATGCCGAACAGTTCCTTGCCCCACCAGTCGGCGTCGCCGTAGACGTGCGGGCCGCGCCCGCCTTCCTTGAGGGCGGCCAGGACGTCCATCGGCTCCACGCTCTGAGCTTTTTCGACGGCCCTCTTCCACATCTCGGCGATCGCCGGGTATTCCCAGGTGACGGCGCTCCACGTGCCGGGGAAGCGCTCGTTGTATTCGGCGAAGAATCCGTTGGGGTTCTCGAAGTTGATGCGCGGGTCGTTGAGCGCCTCGTCGTCGAAATCCGGGAACTGGAAGACGAATCCCTCGACGAAGTCCTTGCCGACCTTCTCGATGACCTGCGGGTAGAAATCGAAGGTGCAGGAGATGATCTGACCCTCGAAACCCTGGAGGAAGGCCTGCTCCGTCAGCAGGTTGACGAAGTCGGGATAGGCCGTGTCCAGGCACAGGATGTCCGGCTTGTCGGCCAGCATGGCGGTCATGATCGGGGCGAAGTCGGTGGTTGCGATGTCGAAGAACTTGTTGTAAACGACCTCGATCCTGGCCGCCTCGAAGGCGGCCAGGTAGGTGGCCACGGAGGGCCGGCCGAGCTCGTCGTCCTGGGCGCAGATCGCCGCCGTCTTGAGATCAGGGCGGTTCTCGGCGAGCCAGTCGACGCCGGTGACGTTGTAGATCGGATGGACCTCCGCCGGTGCCAGATGGTAGAGCGTCTTGTCGGTCAGGTCGCTAGGCAGGAGCGTCGAAGACAGCATCTTCTGCTTGGTGAAGAACTGCACCGCCGCCGGCGCGTCGCTGCCGCCCAGCATCATGACCAGCTTCACGTCGTCTTCGAGGACGAGCTTCTTGGCGCCGGTCAGCGCCTTGTCGGCCAGGTATTCGTCGTCGTAGGAGACGATCTCGACCATGTAGTTGTCGTCGCCGACCTTGATGCCGCCGGCGGCGTTGACGTGCTCGGCCCAGATCAGGCAGCCGTCGCGGCCGGGCAGCCCCCAGCCCGCGACCTCGCCGGTGAGCGGCGCGAGGAAACCGATCTTGACGACCTTCTCGGCGGCCCTCGCGACGTAAGGGGCACCGATCGACGACGCGGCGGCGGCGCCCGCCGCGGCCGCGCTCGTGCCTACGAATTGCCTTCGCGTAAGTCCCTTCCTGCTCATGGTTCGCTCCTCAGGTTGGCCGCGGCCGCCCGCACGGTCGCCGACGGGAACAAGAGTGTCGGCGCGCCCGATTCGAGTCAAGGCGGCGACTAGGATAAGGGGGGAGGAGAGTATGGCAGGAGGGAAGAGCAGTGGGCGGACCCGGCGGCGTCCGTTCGGGCGGCTACCGGAATCGCGGGCGATCTGCTATGGAAGGACGCGGGGGCGCCCGGCCACGCGCCGCGAGCGAAGAGGAGGGCAGAGCCGATGCCGCGGGATCCCAAATACGACTGCCTGTTCGAGCCGATCCGAATCGGCCCGAAGACCATGAAGAACCGCTTCTACCAAGTGCCCCATTGCAACGGCGCGGGATCGGAGCGCCCGGGCGCCCAGGCGGCTTTCCGCGGCATGAAGGCCGAGGGCGGCTGGGGCGGCATCTGCACCGAGTACTGCTCCATCCACCCGGAGTCCGACGACGTGCACCGGGTTTCGGCGCGCATCTGGGACGAGGGCGACGTCATCAATCTCGGTCACATGTGCGACGAAATCCACAAATGGGGCGCGCTGGCCGGAATCGAGATGTGGTACGGCGGCCCGCACGCGCCCTGCATGGAAAGCCGCGCCGTGCCGCGCGGGCCGAGCCAGATCGCCTCCGAGTTCGAATCCCGCACCTATCCGCGCGAGGCCGACGACGACGATATCCGGGACCTGATCGGAATGTATGTCGAGGCCGCGAAGCGGGCGGAGCGCGCGGGCTTCGACATCATCTACGTCTATGGCGCGCACAGCTACCTGCCGCTCCAGTTCCTCTCGAAGTTCTACAACAAGCGGACCGACAAATACGGCGGCAGCTTCGCCAACCGTGCGCGCTTCTGGATCGAATCGCTGGCCGCCGTGAAGGAGGCGGTGGGCGGCAATTGCGCGATCGCGACGCGCTTCGCCATCGACACCCTCTACGGTGCGGAAGGGGTCGAGGTCGGCGAGGACGGGCTCAAATTCGTGGAGCTGGCGAGCGCGGAGGGCCTCGTCGACCTCTGGGACGTGAACATCGGCGACATCGCCGAATGGGGCGAGGACGCCGGTCCCTCGCGGTTCTACAAGGCGAACCACCAGCGGCCCTGGGTCAAGGACGTGAAGAGCGTCGCCAAGGCGCCGGTGCTCGGCGTCGGGCGGGTGACCAGCCCCGACGACATGGCGCAGATCGTCACCTCGGGCCAGGCCGACATCATCGGCGCCGCCCGGCCCTCGATCGCCGATCCGTTCCTGCCCAACAAGATCGACGAGGGCCGCCTCGACGACATCCGGGAATGCATCGGCTGCAACATGTGCATCTCGCGCTGGGAGATCGGCGGGCCGCCGCTCATCTGCACCCAGAACGCCACCTCGATGGAGGAGTACCGGCGCGGCTGGCACCCGGAGAAGTTCGAGAAAGCGGCCGATCCCTGCTCGGTGCTCGTGGTCGGTGCCGGCCCCGCCGGCATGGAATGCGCGCGGGTGCTGGGCGAGCGCGGCTACGACGTCCATCTGCGCGAGGCCGACGGCGAGATCGGCGGTTGCGTGCGCTACATCCAGCGCTTCCCCGGCCTCGCCGAATGGGGCCGCGTGACCAGCTACAGGCAGATCCAGCTGGACAAGCTCAAGACCGTTGAAGTGCATACCGGCGTGGGCCCCATGAGCGCCAACGACGTGCTCTCCTACGGCGCCGACCGGGTCGTGGTGGCGGTGGGCGCCCATTGGGCTACCGACGGCCTGAGCAGCGTCACGCACGCGCCGATCCCCGGCGTCGACGCCGGGCTGGCACAGGTGTGCACGCCCGAGCAGGTGATGGCCGGCAAGGACGTGGGCGACCGCGTGATCGTGCTCGAGGCCGAGGGCTACTACACCGGCGCCAGCGTCGCCGAATATCTCGCCGACCAGGGCAAGCAGGTGACGATCATCACCCAGCTCGGTTCCTCGGTGCACTACACCCACTTCACCCTGGAAGCGCCCAACCTGCACCGGATGATGCACGAGAAGGGGATCCGGGAGATGAGCGACACCTGGGTCCAGTCGGTCGAGACCGGCAACGAAGTCACGGTCCGCGCCTATCCGATCTTCGGCGACGGCTACCGCCGGAGCGCCGACCCGCGCACCGGCAGCCTGCCGCGCGAGGCCAACACCCATATCGACGAACTCACCTGCGACACCCTGGTCGTCGCCACCGGCCGGGTCTCCAACGGCGCGCTCTTCCGCGAATTGAAGGCACGCAAGGAGGAATGGGCCGCAGAAGAGATCGACGCCGTCTTCCACATCGGCGACTGCTACGCGCCGCGCATGATCGCCGACGCGATCTTCGACGGACACCGGCTCGCCCGCGAGTTCGAGTCCGACAACCCGCAGTTCCCGCTGCCGTGGATCCGAGAGCGCCAAGTCTGGGGCAACGCGACCTACCCCGCCCTGCCCGCGGCGGGCGGCGCGTAGCCCGGCGGGCGGGGCGCGCGAACGGGAGGACGCAGCCATGAGCGAACGCGAATCGGCACTGGCCGCACACCACCGTGCGCTCGGTTCCAAGCTGGAGGACTGGAACGGCATGGGTGCGCCCTGGAGCTACCGGAGCGACCCTTGTGACGAGCACGACGCAGTGCGCGAAAGGGCCGGCCTCTTCGACGTCTCGGGGCTCAAAAAGGTCCGCCTGCGCGGGCGCGACGCGCGCGCCGTCGCCGACCACGTCATCACCCGCGACATGACCCGCACCCCGGTCGGGCGCTCGGCCTACGGTCCCGTCCTGCAGGACGACGGCGGCATCTGTGACGACGCGATCATCTTCCACGTGGCCGAGGAGGACTACCTCGTCGTCCATGGCGCGGGCGCCTGCATGGAGCGCCTGCGGGAAAGCGCCGAGGGTCGCGATGCGCGCATCGTCTTCGACGACGACCTGCACGACATCTCGTTGCAGGGACCGGCGGCGGTCACCTTCCTCGATGCGCACACCCCGATCGACCTGCCGGCGCTGGGCTACTTCCACCATACCCGGACGACGCTCTTCGGCCGCCCGGTGCTGCTCTCGCGGACCGGCTATTCGGGTGAGCGCGGCTACGAGATCTTCGCGTCAGCGGCCGACATCGTGCCGCTCTGGGAGGAGATCCTCGAGCGTGGCCGAAGCACAGGCATCGTCCCCTGCTCCTTCAACTGTCTCGACAAGATACGGGTCGAGGCGGCGCTCCTCTTCTACCCTTATGACATGACCGAGGCGAACACGCCGTGGGAAGTCACGATGGGCTGGGCCGTCTCCCGGAAGAAGGGCGAATTCCGCGGCAGGGAGGCGGTGTTCGCGCGCGAGGGCAAGGAGGCGATGCTGATGGTGGGCATCGTTGCCGACCACGACGCCGCCGTGGAAGCGGGAGCCCGGCTCCGCCTGGAGGGGCGCGATGTCGGCGTCGTCAACAGCCCCGTCTGGTCGCACCGGATGGGGAAGTCGCTGGCGCTCTGCCACGTGGCACCCGAGGCGGCACGCGAAGGCACGCGGCTCGAACTCGCGGGCGAGACGGTACGCTGCGCGGCGACCGTCGCGCGCATCCCGTTCTACGATCCTGAAAAGACCCGCCCCCACGCCTGAGGGGCGCGCCGTGCGGGGCGCTGGCTGGGGGACCAGGATTCGAACCTGGACCTACGGAGTCAGAGTCCGCTGTCCTACCGTTAGACGATCCCCCACCGCGCAGATGCGAGCCTCTAACGACGCGGCCCGAGCGTGTCAAGGCCGCCCGCTGGCCTCCGCCGCGCAGGACGCAGGCCGGTGACCGAAGGCGACGGTGCGCCGCGGAAACGCCGCGCGGCCGTGCGGCTCGCGCACACGCGCCGCCGCAAGGCGTCGTCGGCCCGGTGGCTGCGGCGCCAGCTCAACGACCCTTACGTGCGCGCCGCGCGCGAAGCCGGCTGGCGCTCGCGCGCGGCCTTCAAGCTGATCGACCTCGCCGGCGAGGCCGGCCTCCTGCAGCCGGGACATCGCGTGGTCGATCTCGGCGCGGCACCGGGCGGCTGGAGCCAGATCGCGGCGGCGCGGGTGGGGCCGGCGGGCCGGGTGGTCGCCGTGGACACCACGGCGCTCGCGCCCATCGACGGCGTGGTCGCGCTGGTTCTCGATGCGCGCGCGCCCGAGGCCGCGTCGACGATCCGAGCCGCGCTGGGCGGGCCGGCGGACCTCGTGATGAGCGACATGGCGGCGCCGACCACCGGGCACGGGGCGACCGACCGCCTGCGGGTGGCGGCGTTGTGTGAAGCGGCGCTCGACCTGGCCCAACCCTTGCTCGCGCCCGGCGGATGCTTCCTCGCGAAGCTCCGCGAGGGCGGGGGCCCGCCAGCGCTGCAGGCGCGCCTCTGCCGGGCCTTCGCCCGCGTGCGCCACGTCAAGCCCGCTGCCAGCCGCAAGGATTCATCAGAACGCTACGTCGTCGCCACCGGCTACCGGGGCGCTCCCGAAGGCGCATCCTGACCATCCCGCTCCCGGGGGCGCTTGGACGGCCTCGCGGTTGTTGTATAGTGCGGGCCGATTCCGAGCCGGGGCCGCGATGCAGGTTCGAGAAGCTCTCACCTTCGACGACGTATCGCTGGAACCCGCCGCCTCTTCGGTCCTGCCGACCGGGACCACGCTCGAAACCCGGGTGACCGGGCAGCTCCCTCTCGGCATCCCGCTGCTCTCCGCCGCGATGGATACCGTCACCGAGAGCGGGCTGGCTATCGCCATGGCGCAGATGGGCGGCCTCGGCGTCATCCACAAGAACATGGAGCCGGCGGCGCAGGCGCAGGAGGTGAGCCGGGTCAAGAAGTTCGAGGCCGGCATGGTCGTCAACCCGCTCACCATCGCGCCCGACCGCCCGGTGCGCGAGGCGCTGCGGCTCAAGGAAGAGCACGGCATCTCCGGGATTCCGGTGGTCGAGGCCGGCAGCGGGCGGCTGGCCGGCATCCTGACCAACCGCGATGTCCGTTTCGAGACCGATCCCGACCGGCCGGTCCGCGAGGTCATGACCGCCGACGACCTGATCACCGTCCGCGAGAACGTGGACCGCGCCACGGCCAGGCGGCTTCTCCACCGGCACCGGATCGAGAAGCTCCTGGTGGTGGACGACGCCTATCGCTGCGTCGGGCTGATCACGGTCAAGGACATCGAACGCGCCCAGGCCCATCCCCTCGCCTGCAAGGACGGCCAGGGCCGGCTGCGGGTCGGCGCGGCGACCGGCGTCGGTGCCGACGGGCTGCGCCGAGCCGAGGCGCTGCTCGAGGCCGGCTGCGACCTCGTCGTGGTCGACACGGCGCATGGCCACGGCGAGGCGGTCGCCCGCGCGGTCTCGGCGATCAAGGCGTTGGGCGGCGGCGTCCAGGTGGCGGCCGGCAACGTCGCGACCGGCGCCGGCGCGCGCGCCCTGATCGACGCCGGCGCCGACGCGATCAAGGTCGGCATCGGCCCCGGCTCGATCTGCACCACCCGCGTGGTCGCCGGCGTCGGCGTGCCCCAGCTCACGGCGATCCTCGATACGGCGCAGGCAGCGCGCGGCCACGGGATCCCGGTGATCGCCGACGGCGGCATCAAGTTCTCCGGCGATCTCGCCAAGGCGATCGCCGCGGGCGCCGATTGCGCGATGATCGGCTCTCTTTTCGCCGGCACCGAGGAAAGCCCCGGCGACGTCTTCCTCTACCAGGGGCGCTCTTACAAGTCCTACCGCGGCATGGGCTCGCTCGGCGCGATGGCGCGCGGCTCGGCGGACCGCTACTTCCAGGAGGAGATCACCGACCGGCTGAAGCTCGTCCCGGAGGGGATCGAAGGGCGGGTGCCGTTCAAGGGCCCCCTGCGCCAGGTAATCCACCAGCTCACCGGCGGCCTGCGCGCGGCGATGGGCTATACGGGATGCGCGACCCTGGGCGAGATGCAGCGCAACTGCCGCTTCGTGCGCGTCTCCGCGGCGGGGCTCAGGGAGAGCCATGTCCACGACGTGGCGATCTTGCGCGAGCCGCCCAACTACCAGCAGCCCCATTGAGGGCGGAGGCCCGGATGAAGCCCGCGTTCGCCGCGTTCCTGCTGCTGGCCGCGCTCGGCACCGCCCTTCTCCCGGCGGACGGCTTCGCGGCCGGCAGCGCGCAGAGCGACCGCGCGGCTTCCCCGGCGGACGGCCTCGACCTCGCCCGCGGCGAACAGGCGCTGGAGGACGGCGACTGGGCGCGCGCGGTGAAATATCTGGAGAGGGCCGCGCGGGCGGAGCGGGAGAACGCCGACGTCTTCAACCTCCTCGCCTACGCCTACCGCCGCGCCGGCCGCCTGGAGGCCGCCTTCGTCAACTACCGCAGGGCTCTCCGCCTCGATCCGGAGCACCGCGGCGCGCACGAATATATCGGCGAGGCGTATCTCATGGCCGGCGCGCCGGCGGAGGCGGGGCGGTATCTCGCGCGGCTGCGGGAGATCTGCGGCGGCCCGTGCCCCGAGGCCGAGGCGCTGGAGAGCGCCATCGCCCGTTTCGCGGAAGAGGGCAGGTACGTCCCCCCCGGCGGAGCGTGGTGAAGCGCGCGCGGCGGCGCGCCCGCGCGCGAACGGGGCGGTGAGGGAGAGGCGCCCCGTGGCGGCGTTCCGGCCCTGGTTCCCGCTTGCGGCGGGCGTCCTGATCAACTTCTCGATCGGCATCCTCTATGCGTGGAGCGTCTTCGTGGCGCCGCTGGAGGCCGCGCTCGAGGCATCGCGCGCGACCGTGAGCGGCGCGCAGTCGCTCTGCCTGTTCACGGCGACGATCGGCACCTTCGTGATGCACCGGCTGCTGCACCGGATGTCCCTCGCCGTCCTCGCCCTCGCCATGGCGGCCGTGGCGGCGGCCGGCCTCGCCCTCGCCGGGTTCGGCGGTTCGGCGGCGGCGCTCTATGCCGGCTACGGCGTGCTCTTCGGTTTCGGCGCCGGCGTGCTCTATTTCGTGGCCATGGTCGCGGCCGGCATCGGCGGGCCGATCCGCCAGAGCGTCGCCATCAGCGTCAACATGGCGGCCATCGCCGTGGGCGGGATCGCCTGGGCCCCCGCCTTCGCCGCGCTGATCGCCGCGTTGGGGCCCGGTGCCGCCTTGGGGCTCGCCGCCGCCGTCGTGCTGGCCGCGGGCGTCGGCGGTTTCGCGCTCGTCGCGGCGTCGCGGAAGGAACCGCCGCCTTCCGGCGCGGCCGGGTTGTTCGAGGACATCCTGACCGACCGCCCCCGGGTCGTGATCGCGATCTTCGTGGGCTTTCTCTGCGTCGCCTTCACCGCGCTGTCGGTGATCGGCCACGCGGCAGCGATGATGGCGTCGTGGGACGCGGCGGAGCGCGCCCAGTTCGCGCCCATGGCGGCAGGCGCCGGCTACGCGCTGGGCGCCTTCGCCGGCGGTTGGCTCACCGACCTGCTGAGCGGCCGGCGCGTCCTCGCCGGCGCGGGATTCGTCATGGGCGCGTTCCTGCTCGCCCTCTTCCTGGTGCCCGGCGTCGCGTTGGGGATGGCGGCGATCGCGGCGGTCAGCGTCTGCTTCGGCATCACCGCGAGCGCCCATCCCGTCACCATCGCCGGCTATTACGGCGTGGCCGCCCTGCCGCGGGTCTTCGGCCGCGTCGCGCTGGCTTACGGCTTCGGCGGCTTGCTCGGGCCGTTCCTCTCCGGTGCGCTTTACGACGCCGATCTGCGTTACGACACCGTCATCATCCTTACCGCCGCCCTGGCCTTCACCGGCGCCCTCTCCTACGGCTGCCTCCCCCGCCGCGCTGCTGCCTGAGTTGCGGATCGGTCGAAAAGCGGCGATGATGCCCCGCGCGGACCTGACTCTTGCTCGGTGAGACGCTCGCGCCGCCGGACCGTTTTCTCAAGGGTTGCGGGACGGGGCGGAAATTACCGAGGGAGAGAGGCGCACAGCCGATGACTGGAACCTGAAACGGGAGAGTGGGATATGGCGGACGAATCCCAAGTAAAAGAATTGAAAATCGCTTGTGAAGAAATAGAAAAATTTCTTCCGAAGAAAGCGAGTTTCATAAGTCGTTTGGAATGGGAAGAGATCAATTTCGAAAGTATAAAGAATGAAGTAGAAACTTTGTTCTGGATTGTCGGAGAGATCGGCAAACTCCCAACTCATGTTCTTCCCGAAAACGTTATTTCTAACTTTGTTTCCTACCTGAGCGATATTAAGAGCATGTTCGACCAAATCGACGTATTTACCATTTCTCAAGGAGATCCTTCTTCTGCCAGAGACCAACTCGCCAACGGTTTGAGGAAACGGATTCAAACTCTGATGTCTGAGATTGGTATCTGGTTGCCCGCCCTGGCGCTTCGTGCCGGAGAAATCCAAAAATGGGCATCTCAGGTGGAGGATACAAGCGCGCAGGCAACGTTCACCCACGAGTTCCGAGAGGAGGCCGTTGCCGTCAAGAAACAGAGCGAACGCTGGCTTTGGCTGGAAGGAGCCTTGGGGATCGCGTCCGTATTGGCTCTACCCGTCTTGCTGATTTTTCTGATTTTTCAGAGGCTGCTTGGCGATGCTCCCGACAATGTTTGGCACCTCGGTGTGTGGGTGATCGTGATCTCGTTCCTGTTCTACTACGCCGCCGTACGGTCGCGCCGAGTCGTTCTCGCCACTATGCATCTGGCAAGCACCAACATGTACGCCAATGAAGCCGTGAAGTGGTATCGCCGCGCCGCGAAGCAGGGCTACGATCTCGCTCAGCACAATCTGGGGCTCATGTACGCCAACGGCAAAGGCGTGCCACAGGACTACGCTGAAGCCGTGAAGTGGTATCGCCGCGCCGCCGAGCAGGGCGACGCCTATGCTCAGAACAATCTGGGGCTCATGTACGCCAACGGCAAAGGCGTGCCACAGGACTACGCCGAAGCCGTGAAGTGGTATCGCCGCGCCGCGAAGTGGTATCAGGGCAACGCCACCGCTCAGCACAATCTGGGGCTCATGTACGCCAACGGCAAAGGTGTGCCGCAGGACTACGCCGAAGCCGTGAAGTGGTATCGCCGCGCCGCCGAGCAGGGCGACGCCTATGCTCAGAACAATCTGGGGGCCATGTACGCCAACGGCGAAGGTGTACCGCAGGACTACGCCGAAGCTGTGAAGTGGTACCGACTCGCCGCCGAGCAGGGTGACGCTCTCGCTCAGAACAATCTCGGGGCCATGTACGCCAACGGCGAAGGTGTGCCGCAGGACTACGCCGAAGCCGTGAAGTGGTATCGCCGCGCCGCCGGGCAGGGCTACGCTCTCGCTCAGAACAATCTCGGGGCCATGTACGCCAACGGCGAAGTTGTGCCGCAGGATTACGCCGAGGCCGTGAAGTGGTACCGACTCGCCGCCGAGCAGGGCCACGCTCTCGCTCAGCGCAATCTCGGGATCATGTACTACAACGGCAAAGGCGTGCCACAGGACTACGTTCGGGCGCATATGTGGCTCAATCTTGCCGCCTCTCGTTACCCCGCCACCGTGAAGGAAGATCGAGAGGAAGCGGCGCGGGATCGAGACCGCGTGGCGCGGCTTCTCTCCCCCGAAGCGCTCGCCCGCGCCCAGCGGATGGCGCGGGAATGGCGGCCGGCCGAAGCCGACGCGGAATAAAGGTTCACCTGCCTCCGTAACGATTGCCCCTCGCCGGAGCGCCCGCCCGAATCTTGCGCGGGCACCAGCCGCGTGTGACGGTGGCGGAATGGACGAGCGGATCCTCATCCTCGACTTCGGCTCGCAGGTCACCCAGCTCATCGCGCGGCGGGTGCGGGAGGCCGGGGTCTATTGCGAAATCCGGCCCTACGCGACCGCCGCCTCCGAGATCGCGCGGGAGGCGCCGCGGGGCATCGTGCTGTCGGGCGGGCCGGCGTCGGCCGCGGCCGCGCGGGCACCCAGGCCGGATCCCGGCATCTTCGATCTCGGGCTGCCGATCCTCGGCATCTGCTACGGGCAGCAGGCGATGTGCGAAGCCCTCGGCGGGGCCGTCGCGCCTGCCGCCCGGCGCGAGTTCGGGCGCGCCCATCTCGATGTGGCCGAAGCTTGCGTGCTCTTCGAGGGCGTCTGGCCGGTGGGCGCGCGGGCGCCCGTCTGGATGTCCCACGGCGATGCGGTGGCGGCCGTCCCCCCGGGTTTTCGCGCGGTGGCGCGGACGGAAGCCGCCCCCTTCGCGGCCATCGCCGACGAACGCCGCCGCTTCTACGGCCTCCAGTTCCACCCGGAAGTGGCGCACACGCCGGGCGGGGCGGCGCTGCTGCGGAATTTCGCGCGCGCCGTCGCCGGCTGCCGCGGGGAATGGTCCATGGCCTCGTTCCGCGCGCGCGCGATCGAAGCCATCCGCGCGCAGGTGGGGGAGGGGCGGGTGCTGTGCGGCCTCTCCGGCGGCGTCGACTCGTCGGTCGCCGCCCTTCTGCTGCACGAGGCGATCGGCGACCGGCTCACTTGCGTCTTCGTCGATACTGGGCTGCTGCGGCAGGGCGAGGCGCGGGAGGTCGTGGCACTCTTCCGCGGCCGCTACGACATGCCCCTCGTCCACGAGGACGCGGCGGCCGCGTTCCTTGAGCGCCTCGCGGGCGTCGCGGACCCGGAAGAGAAGCGGCGCGTCATCGGCGCCGCCTTCATTGACGTCTTCGAGCGAATCGCGCGGCGGGCGGGCGACGCCGATTTCCTCGCCCAGGGGACGCTCTATCCGGACGTCATCGAATCCACTCCGGTCGCCGGCCCGAGCGCCGTCATCAAATCCCACCACAACGTCGGCGGGCTGCCGGAGCGGATGAAGCTGCGCCTGGTCGAGCCGCTCCGCATGTTGTTCAAGGACGAGGTGCGCGCCCTCGGGCGGGAACTCGGGTTGCCCGAAAGCCTCGTCGGGCGCCATCCCTTCCCCGGCCCCGGCCTCGCGGTGCGGGTGCCGGGCGCAGTGACCGCCGAGAAACTCGCCATCCTGCGCGGGGCCGACGCGATCCTGATCGAGGAAATCCGCAAGGCCGGCCTTTACGACTCCATCTGGCAGGCCTTCGCCGTCCTCCTGCCGGTGCGGACGGTCGGCGTCATGGGCGATGCGCGGACGTGGGAGCACGTCTGCGCGCTGCGCGCGGTCACGTCGGAAGACGGCATGACCGCCGACTACTATCCCTTCGACATGGGCTTCCTCGGCGCCGTGGCCAACCGCATCGTGAACGAGGTCCCCGGCATCAACCGCGTCGTCTACGATGTGACCTCGAAACCGCCGGGAACGATCGAATGGGAATGACGGCACCCCGGGCGCGGCGCGCGGTGCTGTTCGCGGCGGCGCTGCTTGCGGCGGCGGCGCTCGCGCCGGGTACCGCGCCCGCCTTCGCCGACTGGGACGCCGGCCGAGCCGCCTTCGAGCGCGGCGACGCCGCCGGCGCGCTGCGGGCCTGGAAGCCCCTCGCCGAGGCGGGCGACGCATGGGCGCAGGCGGCGCTGGGCAGCCTCTACATCCGGGGCGAGGGAATCGCCGCCGACTACGGCGAGGCGCTGAAATGGACGCGCCGCGCGGCGCTTCAGGGCGACGTGACCGGCCAGTTCAACATGGGCACCCTCTACGCGGGCGGCCTCGGGGTCGCGCGTGATTATGCCGCCGCGGCCCAGTGGTTCGCCCGCGCCGCCGCGCAGGACGACGCGGCCAGCCGCTTCAACCTGGGCGTGCTCCATGCCCGCGGCCTGGGCGTGGAGCGGGACGATGAGGAGGCGCTGTTCCTGCTGAGCACCGCGACGATCATCGCTGGCGACCCGGAGGCCGGGTTGCAGGACATCGGCGCCGCCGCGGAGCACTACGCCTATGTCGTCATGATGACGATGGAGGAGGCGCAGATCCAGCGGGCGACCGAACGGGCGCGGGCCTGGGAGAAGGAATTCCTGCGCCGCTATCTGGCGCGCCGGCTCCGCCGCGGGCCGGCGCGCGCCCTGGACCCGCTGCCTTTCGAATGAGCGGGCTGCCGCTCAAAGGCGGAAGCGCTCGCCCAGATAGACCCGCCGGACCTCCTCGTGGGAGACGATGTCGGTGGGGGCACCTTCCATCAGGACGGCGCCCTCGTGGAGGATGTAGGCGCGGTCCACCATGTCGAGCGCTTCCCGCACGTTGTGGTCGGTGAGGAGCACACCGATGCCCCGGTCCTTGAGATGGGCGACCAGATCGCGGATCTCGGCGACGGCGATGGGGTCGATCCCCGACAGCGGCTCGTCCAGCAGCATGTAGCCCGGCCGGGAGGCGAGGGCGCGGGCGATCTCGACGCGCCGCCGTTCGCCGCCCGAGAGCGCGAGCGCGGGCGTGCGCCGCAGATGGGCGATGGAAAACTCCGCGAGCAGCTCGTCCAGCGTCTGCTCGCGCTTGTCGCGCTCCGGCATCGACACTTCGAGCACTGCGCGGACGTTGTTCTCGACCGTGAGCCCGCGAAAGATGGAGGCTTCCTGCGGCAGGTAGCCTAGCCCGAGACGGGCGCGGCGGTACATCGGCAGCCGCGTGACGTCCTGGCCGTCGAGCCGGACCCGGCCGTAGTCCGCCGCCATCAATCCCGTCATCAGGTAGAAGCAGGTCGTCTTGCCGGCGCCGTTGGGGCCTAAGAGGCCGACGGCCTCGCCGCGCCGCAGCGCTACGCTCACGCCGCGAAGCACCGGGCGCTTCGCGAAGCTCTTGCCCAGATTCTCGGCGACGAGGCCGGACTCGCCGGCCACCAGGGTCGGCGCGCCGGCAGGGCTTCGGGGGCCCGTCACTCGCCGGTGCCGTCCGCGTCGCGCGGGACGAAGAGCCCGTGCACGCGCCCGCTGCCTCCGGTTCCCGCGCCGACGACTCGGCTGCGCCCGGAGTCGAGGTCCATCCGCAGGCTGTCCCCTTCGATCACGTTGTCGCCGCGGGTCAGGATCACGCCGCCCGTCAGGTCGATGCGCGCTTTGTCGACGTCATACACGCCGCGCCGTCCCTGGGCCGTCTCCCGCGGCGACGAGACGAAGACGTTCCCCTCGGCGTCGATGCGCGCGACGCCCAGGCTCTCTTCGTCCGCCCCGGCCTCGCGGTAATGCACCACGAGCGTGTCGGCGCGCAGCAGCATGTCGCCCTGTACCGCGTCGACCTTGCCGCGGAAGACCGCGACCTTGTCGCCCTGGAGAACCTCCAGCGTATCGGCGGTGATCTCGATCGGCTGGCTCGAATCGTGACCGCTTCCGGGCGCTTCGTCCTGCGCCGCGCCGCTGGCGCCGGCGAGCACCGTGGCGGCGGCCAGCGCGAGGGCCGCGGCGAAGACGCGGCGGGGCTGCCTAGGCGTTTTCGTCATCGCTTCGTCTCAAGGCGTCAGGGAAGATCGTCATGCGCACGCGGCCGCCGAAGGTCATCGTCCGCCCGCCGTCCCGCAGCACGAAATTGCTGGCGTCCAGCAGGCCGTAAGGGCTCTGGCCGCTGACCGGCGCGTCGCCTGCGGCAACGCCCGCCGGCAGGTCGATGCGGGCCTCGGTGGTGCGGAAGGAGTGGCCGGAATCGGCGTGGACCACGACCTCCCCCGCCAGGTCGAGGCGCTCGGCGTCGCGTCGGTAGAGTCCCTTGTCGGCGGTCATGGCGAGTCGTTCGCCGCGCGCCCGGTCCACGAGGAGGTCGGCCGCGATCTCCGTCAGGTGTACGAGCATCGAATCGCCGCTCGGTTGCGACGCTTCCCGGGCGGTGATGGTGAAGGGCCGGTTCTTCGCGTCCGCGCCGGTGTAGCGGGCCCCGATCATCTTCAGCGCGCCATCCGCTCCGGCGTCGTCGCTGAACGGGATGGGGAAGCCCGCGTGCTCCCCGTCGGCCAGCGGCCAAGCCACGACGAGGCCAAGCAGGGCCATGGCCGCCACCGGCAGCACGTAGCGCATCAGGCCGACGAAGCGGCTGTAGGACCCGATGCCGCCCTCGGCCCCGGCCGCCGCGGTGTAATGCCGGAGCCGGTCCGCCGCGGCGGTTCCCTCCGTGTCCCGTTCTCCCCGCGCGCTCATGCCAGCCCCGCCCGCAGGCAGTCGTGGACGTGGACGATGCCGACCGGCCGCTTCCCCTCGACCACGAAGAGGCTGGTGATCTTGCGCTCGTTCATGGCGCGGACGGCTTCGGCGCCGAGCGCGCCGGCATGGATCGTCGCCGGGCCGGGGGTCATGACCCGCCGCACCGGCCGGCGCAGGAGGCCCTCGTCCATGTGCCGCCTGAGATCGCCGTCGGTCACGATCCCGATCAGGGCGCCCGCGTTGTCGGTGGCGCCGACGCAGCCGAAGCGTTTCGCCGTCATCTCGATCAGGGCTTCCGCCATCGCCGTGTGGGCGGGGACCAGCGGCACGGCATCGCCGGTATGCATGAGGTCGGCGACCCGGATCAGGCGCTGGCCCAGCTTGCCGCCCGGGTGGAAGAGCCTGAAATCCTCCGCCGTCAGGTCCTTGCGTTCGAGCAGGGCGATTGCGAGGGCGTCGCCCAGGGCCAGCATCATGGCGGTCGAGGTGGTGGGCGCGAGGCCAAGGGCGCCGGCTTCCGGCTCGTCCGGCAGGACGAGCGCGACGGTGGCCGCGCGGGCGAGGGTGCTCTGCGCCTGGCCGACGACGGCGACGATCGGGATGCGGAAGCGCGCGGCGTAGGTCACGAGGTCGGCCAGCTCCGGTGTCTCGCCCGAGTTGGAGAGCATCAGGAGCGCGTCGGCCCCGGTGATCATCCCGAGGTCGCCGTGGCTCGCCTCCGCCGGGTGGACGAAGAGAGCCGGCGCGCCGGTGGAGGCCAGGGTCGCCGCGATCTTGTTGGCGATGTGGCCGCTTTTGCCCATGCCGGAGACGATGATCCGCCCGCGCACCCGCGCCAGCAGTTCGGTCGCGTCAGCGAACCGCGCGTCCAGCGTCTCCGCCAGCCGCGCAAGCGCGCGCGCCTCTCGCTCGACGACGCGCCGCGCCGCCGCGAGGTCGCCGTTCTCCGCAACGTCGATCGGGGCGGGCGCGGTCAGGAGACTCATGCGAATCGCCGGATTCGTCTGTGCCTTCCCACCTTGATGCGTCCCGCCCGCGCGGTCAATGCGGGCGGGGCACGCCGCCTTGCCGGGCGGCCGCGAATGGGCAAGGCTGGCGGTGGGCAAGGCAGGCGGAGAACGCGGGTGGCATCGTCGAAGGCGCCGTTGTCGGCCACTTACGAAGACGCGGGCGTGGCCGCCGGCGCGGCGCGGGCCGGGCTCGCCGGCCTCGCCCGGCACGTGCGCGGGAGCTGGCCCGCCGCCGACGCGCGCCTCGGCGCGGTCAAGCTCGATCTCGGCTATTTCGCGAACGTCGTGGATTTCGGCGGCGTCGGCGTCGCCGTCTGTACCGACGGTATCGGCACCAAGGCGCTGATCGCGCAGATGACGGGCCGCTACGACACCGTCGGCATCGATTGCGTGGCGATGAACGTGAACGACTTGGTCTGCGTCGGCGCGACCCCGGTCACGCTGGTCGACTACATCGCCGTCGAGCGCGCCGCGCCGGCCATGATCGAGGCCCTCGGCACCGGCCTCGCCGAGGGCGCGCGGCGCGCCGGCATCTCGATCGCCGGCGGCGAGATCGCCGAGATGCGCGACGTGATCAAGGGGGCCGTGCCCGGCGCCGGGTTCGACCTCGCGGGCACCGCCATCGGGCGCGTCGATCTCGCGTCGGTCAACGCGGGCGCGGCGGTGCGCCCGAGTGACAGCATCCTCGGCATCGCCAGCAACGGCATCCACAGCAACGGGCTGACCCTCGCCCGCCGCGTGCTCTTCGAAGGGGCGGGCCTCGCCGCAAGCGACCGCCCGGAGGGCTTGGGCGAGAGCGTGGGCGCGGCGCTTCTCCGGCCCACCCATATCTACGTCCGCGAGGTGCTGGACCTGCTGGCGAGCGAGGTCCCGGTGCACGCGCTGGTCCACGTCACCGGCGACGGTTTCCTCAACTTGGTCCGCGTCCGCGCGCAAGTGGGCATGCGCCTCGACTCCCTGCCGCCGCCGCCGCCGATCTTCGCCCTGCTGCAACGCTTAGGCGCCATCGACGACGCCGAGATGTACCGCGTCTTCAACATGGGCATCGGCTTCTGCGCCATCGTGCCGGCCGATGCTGAAGCCCGCGCCATCGAAATCGCCGGCGGCCACGGCAAGAGCTGCCGGCGGATCGGCGTCGTTGTGGACGACCGGGAACGCCGCGTCCGGATCGAGCCGGCGGGGCTGGTGGGGCGGGCCGGGGCCGGCTTCGTCCGCGCGTCCTGATCAGTGGGCGAAGACGTCCGTCTCCGGCCAGCCCGCGAGGTCGAGCCGGGCGCGGTGGGGGAGGAAGGCGAAGCAGGCGGCCGCGAGTTCGGCGCGGCCCTCGCGTTCGAGCAGCGCGTCGAGCTTCGCCTTGAGCGGATGCAGGTGGAGGACGTCGTTCGCGGCGTAATCGAGCTGGCTCCGGGTCAACCTTTCGGCGCCCCAGTCGGAGGATTGCTGCTGCTTGGAGATGTCGATGCCCAGCAGGTCGCGGCAGAGGTCCTTGAGGCCGTGGCGGTCGCTGAAGGTCCGGGCGAGGCGCGAGGCGGTCTTGGTGCAATAGACCGGCCCGCAGCGCTGGCCGAGGGCGTGTTCGAGCACGGCGATGTCGAACCGCGCGAAGTGGAATATCTTGAGCACCGATTCGTCGGCGAGCAGGGCGGCGAGGCGCGACGCGTCCACCGCCTGGCCCGGCGGGAACTGGACCAGATGGCAGTCCCCGTCGCCGCGCGAGAGCTGGACGAGGCAGAGCCGGTCGCGATGCGGATCGAGGCCCATGGTCTCGGTATCGATGGCCACCGAGTCGCCGAAGGTGAGCCCCGGCGGCAGGTCGCCGCGATGAAGATGGCACGCCATTGCCGGCTGCGTAGTCCGCGCACCGGACGATGTCAACGCGGTGAACGCGCCGATGCGGCGCGGAGGGCCGCGGGATGAGCGCATATTCTCATGCTCCTCTCGGGGAAATGTGCGTGATCAACCCGCGAGCCGGAAGGACCGGATACCCGGAAGGCATGGTCGTGAGTTTCGTCCCGATGGCTGCGGTGGACGAGCGGTTGGGAGCAATCACGGTTCGTGAAGAACGGCCTTTCGCGGAGGTCTCGAAAGGATTCACGTCGTTCGAGGAAGGTGACGTCCTGTTCGCGAAGATCACGCCGTGCATGGAAAACGGCAAGGTGGCCCTGGCCCGGAACCTGACCAACGGTATCGGCCGTGGCTCGACCGAGTTTCGTGTTCTTAGGCCAAAAGATCTGGTTCTGGGCGAGTACATTTATCACTTCGTCCGACAGGCGCGATTCAGAGAAGAGGCGAAAAGAAACTTCACAGGCACGGCGGGTCAGCAGCGTGTTCCCAAGTCGTTTATGAAGAACGCCTTGGTTCCTGTCCCTCCGCTCAACGAACAGCGGCGAATCGTCGGTATCCTGAACCGCTCGGTCCGCATCAAACGCCTGCGCGGGCGAGCCGCCGATCGTCTCCACGCCTTCTCCCTGGCGCTATTCGTCAAAATGTTTGGCGATCCCGCCGAAAATCCCATGGGTTGGGAAGTTGTGAGCATAGGTGATGTTTGTTCCGTCATCGGCGGTGGCACACCGCGCCGAAATAATGAAGCGTATTTCGGCGGCGAGATCCCCTGGGCGACGCCAACCGATGTGACCGCGTTGACCGATCTTTTCATTGTGCGCACGAAGGAGTCGATCACGGAAACCGGATTGCGTGAAAGCAGCGCGCGTCTGGTCCCGACGGGAGCCGTTCTTCTGACCAGCCGCGCGACGATCGGATATACGGCAATCGCAGCGAGACCGATGGCGACCAATCAAGGTTTCGCCAATCTGATTTGCGGCGATCGCCTGACCCCGGAATATCTGGCTTTCTATCTGCGTGCCCGGCGCGCCCTCCTGGAGCGGATGGCCGGAGCCACGACCTTCAAGGAGATATCGAAATCGACGCTCAAGGGAATCGAAATTCCTCTTCCACCACCCACTCTTCAAAGAAAGTACGCCAGGATTCTTGAAATTCTGCGTGGTATTTCTACTTGTGCAACCGCCGCTTTCGAAAATACCTCGCTACTCACCGATTCTCTCATGGATCGTCTATTGAGGGACGGTCAATGAAAGGACACCGCCCCTTGCCGCTCAGCGGAAGCGCGGGATCACGTGCTCGCCGTAGTCGGCGACGATGCGTTCCTCGCTGCCGTTGGTCAGGTAGATGGTGAACTGGGTGACGCCGGCCTTCTCCAGCGTCTTCAGCTTGGCCACGTGCTCGTCCGCTTCGCCCAGGACGCAGAAGGAATCGGTGATCGCCGACGTGACGTAATAGGTGTTGTCTGAGACCTTGTCCGCGTGCTGGCGGTAGTCGTAGCCCTCGCCGCCGGCGCCCGCGCCGCGCCGCGAGTCGATGTAGGCGGTGAGGCTCGCCGGCACCAAGTCCGTGCCGGTGCCGTATTTTTCCACGATGTCGGCGACGTGGTTGCCGACCAGCGCCGGGAACCACTTGGTCTGCGCGACGCCCGTCTCCTTGTCGCCGATCCAGACCGGGGCGGCCGCGAGCACCCGGTAGCCCACCATGTCGCGCCCGGCGGCCCGGCCCGCGGCGACCGCTTGGCCGGCGAACCACTCGCAGAGGCCCGGGTCGGCGAGCTGGATCACCAGCCCGTCGCCGACCTCGCCCGCCGTTTTCAGCGCCTTCGGCCCGTAGGCGGCGAACCAGACCGGCAGCGCGTGGCCCGGCGCCCAATCCATGTAGACGGGCTCCGGGCAGTCCGCGTAGCGCACCGTCCCGCCCTTCGCCAGCGTCCGCATCGCCTCGCAGAATTCGGCCGTGTGGGCGAGCGTCGCCGGGCTCTTCCCCATGACCCGCATGGAACTGTCGCCGCGCCCCACCGCGATGTCGAAGCGCCCACGCCCGATGTCGCTCAGCGTGGCGAAGAGGCTCGCCGCCACCGACCAGTCGCGCACCTTGGGGTTGGTCACCAGCGGCCCGAAGCGCACCCGCTCGGTATGCGCCATGCACACCGCGATCTTGGTGTAGCAGTCCGACCAGAGGATGTGCGAATCGAAGAACCACACATGGTCGAAGCCCGCCGCCTCGCACTGGCGCGTGATCGCGACGGTGCGCGCAATCCCCATGTCGCCCTTGAAAGCGATGCCGAATTCCATGTCCTTCCTCCCGTCGCGCGTCACGCCGCGCCGGCCGCCGGCGCCTTCAGCTTCTCGCCGAGCGGATGCACCTCGCCCGGGCCGTAGCCGCGCGGCACGGGCGTGTCTGCGAGCGCCGCCCGCCGTTCGGCCGTGGCGGCCGCGTCGATGCGGCGCGGCCCGCCCGTGCCGTTCCCGCCTTCGATGACCACGCCATAGACCCGCGCGGCCTTCTCAGATGAGACCCAGCCCTGCTCCACGTCCGCCAGCACCGCCGCCGGGTCGCGGGCGCGCGGGTCGCCGAAGCCGCCGCCGCCGTTGGAGCGGTAGATCAGCCGGTCGCCGGGCTGGAGGCGGATGCCCATGGCGTGCATCCCGAGCTCCTCTTCCGTCCCCGGCGCGGCCGCGCGGCAGAGCCGCAGGATGTTGGGGCCGCCATTGGTACCGCCGGCGAGGCCGAAGGGGGTCACCTCGGCGCGGTCGCCGTGCATGGTCATGGTCATCGCGCCCAGGGCCTGGAAGCTGCGGTCGATCCCGACTCCGCCCCGGTAGGTACCGTCGCCGCAGGAATCGATCACCCCCTCGCAACGGGTGTAGAGCAGCGGATACCAGCGTTCGAGAATCTCCACCGGCTGGTTGGTCGCGCCGCCGATGAAGATCATCATCTGGAACGGGTTGCCGTCCTTGTGGCTGCGCGCGCCCTGGCCGCCCTCGTTCCACAGGTAGTTGACGTATGGCTTGCCCGTCTTCGGGTGGACGCCGCCGATGCAGAGGTTCGCGAGGTTGATGCCGGCTGCGTACATGCGCTTCGGCTCCACGTCCTGGAAGGCCGCCGCCCAGCAGGCCATGGTGACGGCGGCGACCTTCTCGTAGGCGCCGCTGGCGTAGCCCGACGCCGGCGTCGGCTCCCGGATGTCGACGCAGCTTCCCGGGCGCGACAGCACCTCGACCGCTCGGCTCAGCCCGTGGTTCAACGGCGCGAGGCGCGGGAAGCAATGGAGCGTGCCGTCGAAGACCGCCGTCTCCAGGGAGGCGCGGGGGAAGCCGAACGGCCCCACCGGTGCGTCGTCGCTGCCGCGGTAGTCGAAGACCGCCCGCTCGCCCTCGATCGTCAGGCGACAATGCACCCGGATGCGCGGCGTCTCCGGATGCATGATGTCCTTGTCCGAGAAATCCTCGAACTCGTAGGCGCCGTCCGGCAGCGCCGCGACCTGCTTGCGGAACGCCCGCTCCGTGTGGTCGAAGACGTCCGCGAACAGGGCCTCGATCGTGTCCGCGCCGTGGCGCGCGTAGAGCTCGAGCAGCCGCTCCTCGATCAGCGCGCCGGCCCGCCGCTGGGCGTGGATGTCGGCGATGCGCTCGCGGCCCGTGCGCATGTTGTATTCGATCAGCGTCATCGTCGTGCGGTCGAGCTTGCCCTTGTGGAAGAGCCGCATCGGCGGCATCCGCAGCCCCTCGGAATAGCAGTCCACCGCGCGCGGGTTGAAGCTGCCGGGGAGCGCACCGCCCACGTCGGGCCAGTGCCCGGTGCTGGAGTTGAAAGCGACCAGCCGGCCCTCGTGGAAGATCGGGCGGATCAGCTTCACGTCGTTGCAGTGGATGCCGCCGGTATAAGGGTCGTTGAAGATGTAGATGTCGCCCGGCTCGAACCCCTCCACCCATTCCTTCACCACCTTCACCGACGGCTCGAAGGAGCCGATATGGGGGGCTTGGTCCCGGTTGCCGTGGGCGACCAACCGCCCGTCCGCCGTGAGCAGGGCACAGGAATGGTCGTGGCCTTCGCTGATGGTCGGCGCGTAGGCGAGGCGGGCGATGGTCTCGCTGCCCTCGTCGCACATGCCGCCCAGCGCATTGCGCAGCACTTCGAAGGTGATCGGATCGAGCCGCATGGCCTCACCCCGTCGCGCAGATCAGATTCAAGTGCTCGTCCACCCGGGCGCGCGACCCCGGGACGAGCAGCGTGGTGCTGTCGAGCTGTTCGATTATGGCGGGCCCGGAGACCTCGAAGCCAGGGGGAAGCGCGCGCCGGGCGTAGACCGGCGCCTCGAGCCAGCCGGTGCCTTCGTCGAAGACCCGCCGCCGCCGCACCGGTGCCGTCCGCGCTCGCCCGTCCGCCTCGAAGGCGGGCGCCGCGCCGTCCCGCCGCCGGCCCTCCGCGCTCACCCGCGCGTTGACGATTTCGAGCTCGGCCAGGTCCTCGGGCAGGCTGTAGCCGTAATCCGCCGCGTGGCGCTCGTGGAAGGCGCGGAAGAGGGCGCGGATGTCGGCCTCCTCCAGGGCGCCGGCCTTGACCGGCAGGGTCAGCCCGCCGGAGACTTGGCCGTAATAGCGCACATCGATCTCGCGGCGGAGCGCGGCGTCTTCGTCGGCCACGCCGTCCCGGCGCAGGCGTTCGCGGGCCTGTTCCTCGAGGGCCGCGAAGGCGGCGTCGATTCCGGCGGCGTCGAAGCGCTCGTCGGTGGCGAAGATCGACTGCACGAAATCGTGCCGGACCTCCACGTGGAGGACTCCGAGCGCCGAGCCGAGCCCCGGATGGAACGGCACGATCGCTTCCGGGATGCCGAGATCGCGGGCGAGCTCGACCGCGTGCAGCGGCCCGGCGCCGCCGAAGGCGACCAGCGCGAAGTCGCGCGGGTCGTGGCCCCGCTTGACCGAGATCAGCCGGATGGCGCTCGCCATGTTGGCATGCATGACGCGCAGGATGCCGGCGGCCGCCTCGTCGCGCGAACGGCCCAGCGGCGCGGCGATGCGGTCGATGGCCTTCTCCGCGAGTTCGCGGCGGAGCGCCACCCGGCCCGCGAGCAGGGTCTCCGCGCCGAGTCGCCCGAGGACGAGGTTCGCGTCCGTCGCGGTCGGCGCCGTTCCGCCCAGGCCGTAGCAGGCCGGGCCCGGCCGGGCGCCGGCGCTGTCCGGCCCGACCTTGAGCGCGCCGCCCTCGTCGATTCGCGCGATCGAGCCGCCGCCGGCGCCGATGGTGGTGACGTCGACGGAGGGGAAGCTGATGACGATGTTGAACTCGATGTTCCACTCGGCGCGGATCAGCGGGCGCCCGCCGCGCGAGAGGGAGACGTCGGCGCTGGTTCCGCCCACGTCGAGGACGATCACATCGGGCCGCCCGGCCGCGCGCCCGATGGCGGCGCCCGAGGCCACGCCCGCCGCGGGCCCCGACTGGCAGATGCGCGCCGGGATGCGGCGGGCCGCCTCGATCGACATCACGCCGCCGCCCGAATGGGTGATGAGCACCGGCCCCGCGTAGCCGATCCCTTCGAGCCGCTCCAGCAGCGCGGCCAGATAGCGCTCCAGGACGGGGCCCAGATAGGCGTTGGCGACGGTGGTGCTGGTGCGTTCGAACTCGCGGATCTCGGGCAGGATGTCGGAGGAGACGCAGACATAGCGCCCCGGCATCTCCTCGGCGAGGAGGTCCCGCGCCCGGCGTTCGTGCGCGCCGTTGATGTAGCTGTGCAGGAAGCTCACCGCCACCGCCTCGATCCCGCGTTCGCGCAAGCCCGCCGCCGCGGCGCGGAGGCCCGCCTCGTCGAGCGGCTCCAGCTCCGCGCCCTCGTAGGTGGTGCGCTGGGCGACGGTGACGGTGTCGCGGCGGTCGACCAGCGCGGGCGCCGGATCCCAGTCGGAATCGTAGAGCGTCGGGCGCGCCGCGCGGGCGGCGTGCAGCACGTCGGTGAAGCCCGCGGTGGTCACCAGCGCCGTGCGGGCACCGGTGCGCATGATCACCGTGTTGGTGGCGATGGTGGTGCCGATCTTGATCAGCCCGATGTCGGCGGGCGCGGCGTCGACGGCGGCGATGCCGTCGAGCATCCCGTCGATGAAGTCCGGCGGCGTCGAGGCGGTCTTCGCCACCCGCGTGCTGCCGCTCGCCGTATCGTGGCGGATCACGTCGGTGAAGGTGCCACCCACATCGATGGCAAGCGTGAAACGCGGCCCCGAACGATCACTCCCCATCGACGCTCACCCCGTGCGGCATTCCCGCGAAATCTATCCCGCCCGCCCGCGGGACTCCACCGCCGGGCTGCGCCACAAGGCTCACCCAGCGACGGGAGTGCCGTTCGTGCGCCTCCCCCTATCAGGGGGAGGCCGGGAGAGGGGGGTGGTCCCGGACCGGCTCGGCCTCGTCGACGATCCGGAGGACCCCTCTGCCCGGCCGGAGGCGTGATTCGCGGCCGCCGCGCCTCCCGCCTCGCGCAGCCACGCCTCGTCCTCGAATGTCGGGTCGGCGAAACGGGCGAGCCGCCGGATCTGCGCCTCCGGCTCCGCCTGCATGTCTTCGAACCGGATCTGCAGCAGCCGGTCCGGCGGGAAATGGCCGAGCAACCGCTCGCTCCTCTCGATCATCCCATTCCAGTAGCCGGCGAAATCTGCGAGCGGCACCTTGTCGTAGGGCAGCCGGTCGGGGTTCAGGATCGCGCTCACCACGGGGTCCAGCCAGGCGTTGAGCCGGCTCCCGCACGTTCCCTTCGCCATCGACCCACGACGTCGATCCCCCGGCACCGGAGCACCCGCATCGTCGCCACGATCATGCGGAACAGGTCATGGCCGCTCATCGAGCAGGCGAAGAGGCGTCGGATATGGTCGGCGGACGGCTGCCGGGGATGGCTGCGGACGATCGGTTCGCGTTCAGCGAACAGCGCGTCGTGCTGGCTGGTGAGGTGCGGGAGGGTGGCGCATAGAATCGGCGGCACATTGCGGCGCGTGAAGCGGGCGGGCGGATCGTCGAACGGATAGAGCAGCTCCTCGAAGCTGCCCCGCAGCATCAGGCGGGTGCGGCTGCGCTGCCGGGCGTAGAAGCCCCACATCCGGGCGCCGGTCGAATGTCGGCGGTGGAACGGACCCATCCCGACGAAGCTGAAGAACTCGGAGAGGCTGAGCACGCGCGGCTGCCGGGATGTTCGACAGCATCGTCGAGCCGCAGCGCCCTGTGCTCAGGACGAAGAGGGGCGGGAGGGTCCCCATCTCTCTCGGCGAACACGATCGGATGGCCGCGCCCTTAAACCTGCGCAGTGACGAACCCGGCGACGATGATGCCGGTCACCGCCAGGGTGATGCCGATCTCGAAGCCGCCGAGGGGACCGACGGCTACGGGCGCCCGAACGACGGCAGGTTCCGCTCCGCGCGCCGTTCCGGCGGCGGTCGGCACCGGCGGTGATTGCCGCGTCCTGCTTGCGACGGCCCGGGCGCGGGCCTCACGGATCGCCCGGTCAGCCGCCACCCTCCTCGAGCATCGCCAGCACCGTGGGCGGGTCGAGGGGGACAGCGCGCACGGTGGCGCCGAAGGGCGCGAGCGCGTCCTCGACGGCGCCGGCGAAGGCCGCGGCGGCCGGAATCGCGCCGCCTTCACCGACGCCCTTGACCCCGAGCGGATTCAGACTCGAACGGCTCTCCATGTGGTGAATCGCGATCGGCGGGATCTCCATGGCGGTAGGAATGAGGTAGTCCATGAAGGTCGTGGTCAGGGGTTGGCCGTCTTCGTCGAAGACGAGCTTCTCGTAGAAGGCACCGCCGATCCCCTGCGCGGTCCCGCCCAGCACCTGGCCTTCGACGATGGCCGGGTTGATCATCCGCCCGCAGTCGTGAACGACAGCGTATTTCTCGATCGTGACCATGCCGGTGCCCGTGTCCACGACCACGATGGCCCCGTGGACGCCGCTTGCGAAGGTGCCTTCCCGGGGGCCGTGGTAGTCCGCCGCCCGCAGGCCGGGCTCGGCGCCGGGCGCGAGCGCGAGGATCGGGTTGGCCGCGCGAGCGAGGTCGGCCAGGGAGATCGCCAGGTCAGGCGCGCCCTTCACATGCACCGCGCCGCCGGCGAACGTCAGGTCCTCCGGCGCCGCCTCCAGTGCTTCCGAGGCCAGCGCCAGGGCCTTCTCCCGCACCTTCCGCGCCGCGCCGAGCGCCGCGTTGCCGCCGACCACGGCGGCGCGGCTGGCGAAGGTGCCGACTCCCCAGGCGAAGCGGTCTGTCCGCCCGCTTTCCACCGTAACGGCCGCCGGCGCGACGCCCAGTTCCTCCGCCACCACTTGCGCCAGGGTGGTGTGGTGGCCCTGGCCCTGCGCCGGATAGCCGGCCGCGACATGGACGCGGCCGGTGGGCTCGACGCGCACCGCGACTCCCTCGTAAGGCGCGATGCCGGTGCCCTCGACGTAGAAACCGATGCCGACGCCGCGGAAAATCCCCTGTTCCCGCTCCGCCGGCTGGTGGCGCTTGACGCCTTCGTAGTCGAGGACCGTCAGCAGGGTCGCGAGCTGGGCCGGGTAGTCGCTGTCGCGGTGGATCACGCGGGAATCGTTCTGAAAGGTCCGCCCGGAATCCCACGGGCAATCCTCGGGCCGCACCAAGTTGCGGCGCCGGACTTCGGCCGCGTCGAGGCCGAGCGCCCGGGCGACGTGGTTCATGGCCGTCTCCATCACGAAAGCGCCGTGCGGCTGGCCGGCGCCGCGATAGGGGCTCACGGTCGGCGTGTTGGTATAGACCGCCGTGTATTCGGTGTGGACCGCCGCGATCCTGTAGGGGCCGGGCAGGATGCCCTGGCAGCACTGGGCGTTGATCGGGCCATAGGGGCAGTAGGCGCCGCTGTCGTAGAGGAACGAATCCTTGAGGCCGAGAATGCGCCCGTCCTTCGCCGCGGCGACCTCGATGCGGTGGATCATCAGCCGCTCGTGGTTGGAGCCGATGAAATGCTCGCGCCGGTCCTCGATCCACTTCACCGGGCGTCGAAGCAGGCGGGCGGCGAAGGGGACCAGCACCTCCTCGGGGTAGAGCAGCATGACCTTGACCCCGAAGCCGCCGCCCACGTCCGGCGCGATCACCGTGAGGGCGGCCTCGGCCATGCCGAGCTTCTCGGCGATAAAGCCCCGCGCGGCCGCCGGCGCTTGGGTGGTGTCCCAGATCGTCAGATGGTCGAGGCTCGCGTCGTAGTGGGCGACGACGCCGCGGGTCTCCATCGGCTGGGCGGCGCCGCGCTCCGGCCGCAACTCCTCACGCAGGACGATATCCGCCTCCGCGAAGGCGCGCTCGATGTCCCCGTTCCGGTTGGCGGTGCGGCAGGCGATGTTCGAATCCGTGTCGTCGTGGACCAGCGGCGCGCTGGGCTCAGCGGCGGCCGCCAACTCCACCGCCGGGGTCTCCGGCGCGTAGTCCACCGAGATCAGGTCCAGCGCGTCCTCGCAGAGATAGCGGTTTTCCGCCACGACCAGGGCGACCGCCTCGCCGACGAAGCGCACCTGCCCCGGCGCCAGCGCCCGATGGGTGCGCGGGTGGACGAAGCC
>OZ241738.1:307500-3548566 GCA_965200925.1 Alphaproteobacteria bacterium
GTGGGTCGCGCGGGAAGGCGTCATCCCCGGCAGCTGCCTGTACCTCGCCGATATGGAGTGCGACCGCTACCCTGCCGTACCGTCGCCGTTCCCTGTGCTGTGGTTGCAATTGGGGACAGGGTGCCCCCCCCCGAGCACCTGCGCGAGCCTTGGGGCGTGCGCATCGACATCTCGGCGTAGTCCCGGCCACAGGGGTCGAATGGGGGCTCCGGCAAACCGTCGGGCCCCCGGGATTGCCGCTATCGTCCCGGGAGCACCGGCAGCTCCGCTCCCGCTTCGACGGCCAATGCAATCAGAAGGACGGCATGCAGGACGAGGAACGTCCACGGGAGCCATCGCTCGATATCGGTCACGGCGCGATACGACCGGCCCCGGCCCTGCTCTGCCAGCCGCCATTCGTAGGTATACGGCGCCGCCGGAAGGTGCCGTTCGAGCTCGTGGATCAGCTGGAACTTCACGCGGTTCAGCTCCTTGTGCGACCGGATGATCCGGGACCAGAGCAAAGAGACCGCGATCCCCAGGAGCGGAGCGGCCACTGCCCACCAGCTCTGGCCGAATCCCTCGGGCCGGATGCCGTACAGGGCGGCGAGGCCGGCGTTGAGGGCGAGGAGCAACCGGCTCGAGGCGAGGCGGCGGGCGCTCACGTGCTCGGCCGACTGTACGTAGAGCTTGTACTGTTCGAGGAGGTCTGCGGTGAAGGTCTCGCCGTAGGCGTCCCTCGAACGCCGAACGACACCCTCGCCGGGCCGGTCGGCCATGCGTTATCCCCGGGCGTAAATCAGTTTTTGAAGGTTCGGCCAATTCCAGGCGTGAATCTCGTCCGACGCCCGCGCCATCGCCGGCTTGGTGCAGTTGGCATGACCCCGCAACAGAAAGTAGGACTTGCCTTCCTCCCGGGTGATGGTGATCTCGGCGGCCACCCCCTTGGCCGTGTCGGTATGGGCTCCACAGATGACGATGGTAAGGTCGGCGTTACGGATGATGCTTCGGACTTTCCGCCGCCACTTCTCGTCGTAAGGTGCCCTGACCGAGCAATCGACGATCGAGAACGGCGAATCGGGGCGTTTCGCTTGGGCGACCAGATCGCCGCGAAGGCTGTTGTCGTGGTCGAAGTCGAAGCTGATGAATGCGCGCTTTCGGGCCATGTTCGGCGCCTCCGTCGTTCGGATCGTTTTCGGGTCTGGAGAATTCAGGCGTGGCCGGATGGTCGGGACGCCAGCGTCCGGTGTCAACGGCTTCGGCAGACCCGGATTTGATACCCGTTTTTTCGCAGTCGTTGGCAGCGCGCCCCGGGTGACCAAGTTCGGACAGATATGAGACGCGGCCCTTGAAGGAGGGTTGGGGGTCTCCGAAGCTTTGGTTTGAGACACACAGCTTGGAGGAGACCCCCATGCAGACCTTCAGCCTGCCCCGTCATAATTACACGGGGCACCGCCTTGGCGTCGCGTCTGTGTGCCAAGGATCGGACGACGGGAGTGACGGCCGGGCGCTCGGCTATGCGAACGTTCTCGACATCTTGGAGATCGTCGACGGCGCCGGCGACGAATGTGAGGTGGTCGTCAAGGTGGGCGATCCTCCCCCCCCCCCCCCCCCCGATACGTTCGGAATGCCGCATCCCCGCCCGCACGGCCGCGGGCGGGGGCTGCTACCATCTCAGCCGCAATTCGAGGCGGGCGCCGTGTTCGGGGGCGGCGGCGCTTTCCTTGCGTTCGGTCCGGAGGCCCACCGCCACGTCCGGCCCGAATTCGAACCGCGTCCCCAGCCGGTAGTGACGCTCGCCGTCGCTCCCGTAGCCGATCCCGGCATGGGGCGTCGCCAGACCGGACCCCTCCCAGAACCCGATCCCGTACCCTACCTCCGCATCCAGATGCACCGTGTCGTCGTCAGCCTCGACGCCGCCCGACGACGCGCGGCCCGTCATCCCTTCGTCCCACAGCCGCGCGAGGCCGCTCTCCGCAGCCCCCCAGCGCGGCGACAGCGACAGCGACAGGCCCCGGCCGCCGGACCCGGGCGACAGCCGCGCCGACCCCGACACGCCCCATTCCTCCACATCGCCCTCATGCGCCACCAGCGTCCGGCCCCGCGCCTCCACCGACAGACCCCGCGACGGCAGACTCCACTCCAGACCGCCGCCCAACTCCATGCCCGCGCCGGTCTCCCCGTCGCCGCCGTCCCAGCGCGCGCCCACCTCCAGCGACGGCGTGAGCGTCCCCCCGCCGGACAGCGCCCACATCCGCCGCGCCTCCGCCGCAAGCCGCAGGCGTTGCGTGTCCACAGACACCGCCGCGATCGCCGACCCGTTGTCCTCCACCGAATAGCGCGTCGCCTCCCCCGATCCCTTCAGCGACAGCACCAGCCCGTCCGCCGACACCACCGGAACCGAGCCGCCCACCGCAACGCCCACGAACGCGCTGTCGCCCTTCTGGACCCCGAAACGCTCCACCACCTCCGCTTCGACGATCTCGATCTCGCCCTCGCCGTAGCCCAGCGCGCCCCACAGGCGCGAGCCGTCCGAACCCGTCCACCCCGCATACGGATGCACCGCCGCGAGACGGCTCACGTGAACGCCCGTCACCGCCTCGTCACCGCTCCGGTCCGTGTACTCGATCTCGCCCTCGATCCACGACGCCGCAAGCCCGCCCCGCAGACTGCCCCCCATCGGCGCGTCGACGCCCACGTGCGCCGCGAACACGTCGCCCGACCAGTCCAGCGGCCCCTTGTCCAGCGACAGCGAACGCCGGCTCCCGCCGCCCCACATCACCGCGCCCGCACCGCCGGCGGCGCCGCCGCCGCCACCCGCGCCGCCATCGGCCCCGCTGCCGTCGCCGCCCAGCGCCACCGTGAACGTCCGCCCCTCCACGACGTCGCGCCACGTCACCCCGGACTCGTCCTGCGCGCCCTCCCGCGCCTTCAGCGCCGAGGCCAGCGTGTCCGCCATTCCCGAACCCGCGACCGAGGACTCCAGACGGCCCGTCACCGCCTCCACCACGCTCCCCCACGTCGCCCGCGACAGCTCCGGCAGAACCGACCTGTTGATCGCCGCAAGACGCGCCCGCGCCTTGTCGAGCGCCGGGACCACCTCGATGGTGAACTCCAGCCGCGCAACCTGCTCGTCGGCGTCCGTCGCCGTCCAGACGTAGTCCGTGACCCCCATCTCCGCCGTCGGCGTCCCCGACAGCTGCCGCCCGTCGCGCTCGACGCCCTCCGGCAACGCCGGCGACAGCGCGTACTCTATGGTCCCGTCGCCGGTCGCCGCCGGCAGCGTCACCGGCTCGATCTCCTCGTCCACATCCCAGACAAACGCCTCCGGGAAGTCCTCCTCAAAGGACGGCGCCGCGTCCTTGTAGCCCACCGCGAACGGCGAGAACGACGCTACGCCGGACGCGCAGACATGCATCCGATCCGCGTCGTAGGAAGAAGCGCCCTCCTCCCCCGCCTCCGCCCAGGCACTGCCGTCATGGCGCAGCAACAGCAGGGCACGATCGGCCGACCCGTCCCGCACACCGGCCGCCGCCGCCCGCAGGCCGGCGCTCACCGGCAGGCAGATCTCCACGCCCGACGACGGAACCGAACCCGTCGTCACGCTGATGTCCACCACCGTCCGCGCCGCCGCCAGCGCCTCCGCCAGACCGCCGAAGCCGTCGCCCGCCGCCTCTGCCACCGTCGCCGCAGCGACCTCTGGCGAGACCGTCAGCGCCAGTGGCGGACCCGCGCCCACGCCCTCCAGGTCGACCTCGATCCCCGCCGGCGTTCCGGACTCCACCGTCACCGTCACCCGGCGCCCCGCGACGCCGTAGGTCGCCGTGGTCGTCGTGTCCGCACCCGCAATCCGAATCCGGGTCGCCCCCGCCACCGACACGCTCATCGTCCCCGTCACGCCGTCGCCGCCGCCGTAATCGCCGCCCGACGCCGCGTGCGCGACCGACAGCGCCGCGGCATAGCCGTCCGCGCCCACCGCCGACCCCACGGTCGCCGTCACCGTCTGCGCCGTGTCCCAGCTTCCCATCGTGCCCATCGTGGTCGTGAAGGTCAGCGTCTCCGGCGACGCCTGCACCGCGCCGTCCGTCGTGAGCGCCACCGTCACCGGCCCCGTGGGCTTCGAGTTCAGATGCACCGTGTAGCGCGCCTGCCGCGCACCCTCCCCCACCTCGACCACCGCCGCCGGAGTGAACACGAGCCCCTTCTCGTCGTCGTCCACGATGGTCAGCGTCGCGTCCGTCACGGTCATCGTCGTTCCGTCCGCCTCGGCGCGATCGTTCACCGGAGTCCCCGCCGAGACCGTCACCATCTTGTTCGGCGCGTCCACGTGGTTGTCGCGCGCCCTGATCGTCACCACGCCGCCGCTCGATATGTTCCCCGCCGCGATCGTCAGCGTCGTCGCCGTGCTCAGCGTGTAGTCGTCTTCCGTCGCCGGCGACACCGGCGCCGCCGTCACCGTCACCGTCGTATCCGCGCCGGAGGGGTGCGACAGCGTTGCCGTCACCGTCGACACACCGTCGTTCTCCGAAATCGCGTCCGGCGACGCCGCATCCGGCTCCGACAGAACCAGCGTCACCGTCGGCGCCGCATCGTTGTCGGTCGTGCTCACGTCCACGTCCACGGGGTCGAGGCCGTCGTAGTTGACATCGCCGCTCGACGGCTCCAGGCGCACCTTCCAGGCCACGTCCCCGTCGTCAACGTCGTCGTCCGCACCCGTCACCGTCACCGTCTGCGCCGTCTCCCAGTTCTGCACCGTGAACACCAGCGACGACGGCGATACCCGACCCTCGGTCGTATCCGGATTCCCGTCCGCATCCCGGCTCGTCACCGCCACCGATACCGACGCCGAGGGCTGCGTCTGCAACGCCACTGTGAACGTCGCCGTCCCGCCGCCCTCCGTCGCCTGCCCCGTCACCGCGCTCTCGTCCAGGCCGAACTCGTCGTCGCGGATGATCAGCGTCGCGTCCGCCGGGTTCGCCACCCCGTGACCGCCCGCCGCCGTCGCCGACACCGTCACCCGCTTCCGCCCCGAAGCATCGTTGTTGTCCACCGCCGTCACCGTCACCAGACCCGTGCTCGTCGTGCCGCCCGCCGCGATGGTCAGCGTGGTGGTCGCACTCGGCGTGAAGTCACCCGCAACCGCCGGTGCCACCGGCGCCGACGACACCGTCAGCGTCGTCGCCTCCGTCGTCGGGTGCGACAGGCGTGCCGTCACCATGCTCACCTCCCCGTTCTCAAGGATCGCCGACGGCGTCAGCACCAAGGTCGCCGTCGCCGTCGCCTCGTCGTCGGTCAGCGTCAGCGTCACGTTCGACGGGTTCGCGACGCTGTTGCCGCCCGCCGCCGTCGCCGAAACCGTCACAGACTTGTCCGGCGAATCCACGGCGTTGTCGTTGGCCCGCACCGTCACCGCCCCGGTGCTGGTGGTGGCCCCCGCCGCCACCGTCAGCGTCGTCCCCGTCTGCGTGAAGTCCGCCGCCACCGCGCCCGACGTGGCCACCGGCGCCGTCCCCACCGTCACCGTCACCGGCTGGCTCGACGGACCGGACAGCGCCGCCATCACCGTCGCCACCCCGCCGTTTTCCGAGACCGAGGCCGGCGTGAGAGCCAAGCTCGCCGTCGGCAGCGTCTCGTCGTCGGTGAGCGTCAGCGCCGCCCCCGTCACCGCGCCCGCCCCCTGACCGTTCGCCAAGGTCGCCGTCACCGTCACGCTGCGCCCCGCGGTCCCCTGATGGACCGCGTCGTCCACCGCCGTCACCAGTACCGTGTCGGAGGCCGCCGTGGTGGCGCCCGCCGCGATGGTGATGGTCGCGTCCGAACCCACCGTGTAGAAACCCGAAACCGCCGTCACCGTCACCGTCGATGGTTGGCTCGACGGATGCGACAGCGTCGCGCTCACCGTCGAGATACCGACGTTCTCCGACACCGACGACGGGTTCAGCGCCAGCACAACCCCAGGCGCCGCGTCGTCGTCGGTAATCGCCAGCGTCATGTCGGGCGGGTTGTTGGTCAGCCCCTGGCTGTCGGAGGCCGTGCCCGAGACCGTCACCGACTTGTCCGGCGCGTCGGTGGCGTTGTTCACCGCCGTCACCGTCACCAACCCCGTGCTCGTCGTCGCGTTGGCCGCGAAGGTCAGCGTGTTGGCCGTGCTCAAGGTGAAGTCCCCCGCCGCCGCGTTCGCCCCCGCCGCCGCCGCCACCGTCACCGTCACCGCCGCCGCCGACTGCCGGTCCAGCGTCGCCGTCACCGTCGCCACGCCGCCGTTCTCCGAAATCGAGGCGGAAGACAGCGCCAGCGTCGCCTGCGGCGTGTCGTCGTCGGTGATGGTCAGCGTCGCGTTGGCCGGGTTCGCGACGGAGTTGCCCCCGGTCGACGTCCCCGAAACCGTCACCTGCTTGTTCCCCGAAGCCACGGCGTTGCCGTTGGCCGTCACCGTCACCGTCCCGGCGCTGGTCGTCGACCCCGCCGCGATGGTCAGCGTCGTCGCCGTGCTCAGGTCGAAGTCCGCCGCCACCGCGCCCGTCCCCGCCGCCGCCGCCACCGTCACCGTCACCGCCGCGCTCGACGGACCCGACAAGGTCGCCGTCACCGCCGCCACCCCGCCCTCCTCCGAGATCGAGGCCGGCGTGAGAACCAGCGCCACCGTCGGCAGCGTCTCGTCGTCGGTCAGCGTCAGCGACGCCCCCGTCACCGCGCCCGCGCCCTGCCCGTTGGTCAGCGCCCCCGTCACCGTCGCCGAACGCCCGGCCGTGCCTTGGTGAATGGAGTCATCGACCGCCGTAATCAACACCGTGTCCGACGACGCCGTGGTGGCGCCCGCGGCGATGGTGATGGTCGCGTCCGAACCCACCGTGTAGGCCCCGGAGACCGCCGTCACCGTCAGCGTCGACGGCTCGGAAGACGGGCGCGAGAGCGTCGCGCTCACCGTCGAGACGCCGTTGGGCTCCGCGATCGACGCCGGGTCCAGCGCCAGCGTCGCCCCCGGCGCCGCGTCGTCGTCGGTCAGCGTCAGCGTCGCCGCCGTCACCGTCATGGTCGTCGAATCGGCCGCTGCCCGGTCGTTGGCGACCGTCGCCGTCACCGTCGCCGTCCGGTCCGGCGCGTCCGTCGTGTTGTCCACCGCCGTCACCAGCGCCGTGTCCGTGCTCGTCGTATCCCCGGCCGCGATCACGACCACGCCCGCCGCGCCCGAACCCGCCGTGAAGGCCCCGGAGACCGGCGTCACCGTCACCGTCGTCGCCGCCTCGGAGGCGCGCGAAAGCCGCGCCGTCACCGTCGCGATGCCGCCGTTCTCCGAAACCGACGCCGGGTCCAGCGCCAGCGTCACCCCCGGCGCGCCGTCGTCGTCGGTCGTCGTCACGTCCACGTCCACGTTGGCGAGGCCGTTGTAATTGGTGTCGCCGCTCGCCGGGTCGAGGCGCACCTGCCACGTCACGTCGCCGTCGTCGACGTCGTCCTGAACGCCGGTCACCGTCACCGTCTGCGCCGTGCCCCAGTTCCCCGTCGCGCCCCCCGTGAAGGTCAGCGACGGCGGCGACGCCGTGCCTTCGCTCGTATCCTGGCTCGCGACCGCCACCGTCACCGCCGCCGTCGGCTGCGTCTGGAGGGCCACCGTGAACGTCGCCGTACCCCCCGCCTCCGTCGCCTGGCCGCTCACCGAGCCCACGTTCAGCCCGAACTCGTTGTCCTGGTTGTATGCGGTGAGACTTACCGGCGCCATCCCGTCGTAGGTGTCGTCCGCGGTGTTCGCCTGATCCACCGTCAGCGTGATCGTGTAGCTCTGGGTCCCGTCGGCGGGGTTGGGCGGGGTGGCCATGTCGTCGTCCACGCCGGTCAGCGTCACCGTCTGCGGCGTCTGCCACGCCGACGGGGCAAAGGTCATGGCCGTGGGCGATACCGTGCCTTCGTCGGTGTTCGAGCTCGCCAGGGTCAGCGCCACGGCGCCCGCCGGTTGGGTGGCCAGCCGCACCGTGAAGGTGGCGGTACCGCCCGATTCGGTGGTGCGCAGCCCCGTCGTCGGCGCAATCGTCAGCCCCGGCGTCGGCGTCACCGGCGCCGCGCCCGTCACCAGATTCCCGCTGCCCGCATGGGCGGCGGCCAGCACCCGCACCTTCAGGGTCCGCGGCGTGTCGAAGGCCGTGCCGTCGTAGGCCAGATTCAACGTGGCCGTGCCGGTCGTGGGCACGCTCGCAATCGACCCCAGCGTCAGCCCCGGCACCGTGGTGTCGAGCGCAAAGTAGCTGTCCACCGCCGCCGTCGTCTGCACGCCCGCCGCCCACGTCGTGTTCGTCACCTGCACCCCGACCGTCGCCCCGTTCAGGCTCCCTTGCACCAGCGGCGACGGGTTGGACGTATAGATGCGCGCACTCGCCGCGTCGTCGTCCGTCACCGCGACCGTCACCCCCGGCACGCGCGACGCCGGCAGCGCCGGCGGGACGTATTCCACCGCCCCCGTCAGCGTGTGCGTCACCGTCACCCGCTCGTGCTCCCCGTCCGCGTCGTCCGCGACCGGCGTCGCCGTCACCGTCTGCGCCGTCTCCCAGTTCTGCGTCGTGAACGTCAGCGTCGGCGGCGACAGCGTCACCGCGCTCGAGTCCCCGTTGTTCACGCTCACCGTCACCGCCGCGGTCGGAACCACCCCCAGCGCCACCGTGTAGACCGCTGTCGCCGTGCTCCCCTCGCGCACTTCCAGCGCCCCCGTCTGCACCCCCGCCGTGCCCGGGTCCGTGTCCACCACCAGCGCCGGCGTCTCGTCGTCGGCGACCGTCACCGTCGTATCGGGGATGGGGGTCTGGAGGACAAAGCCGCGGGCGTTGATGTAGCCTTGGTTCCGGGCGTTCCCATCGATCGCGAAGTACTCGTTGATCAGCACCACCTCTTCGTCCCGCCCGTCCGGGTCCGACTGCGCGGTCACCGTGACGGTCTGCGGCACGTTCCAGTTCGTAGGGGAGAAGATCACCCGCCACTCGCCCGAACCGGGGACGAAGGGGTCCCAATCGGTGCGCACCCGCACCGCGTCCCGGTTCTGGCTCCTTACCCGCACGCCGACCGCAGCCCCGGTGCCGCTGATGCCGCTGGTCAGCACCATCGTGTAGGTCCCGACGTTCCGGCCCGTCCCGCCCCCGGCACTCGGGTCCTCCTGCAAGGTCATCCGCAGCCGGCTCACCCTCACCCCCGGCGTCTCGTCGTCCTCGATCGTCACCGTCACCCGCTCCGTCGTGCGCTCCGTGTAGTTGTATTGCGTGTCCGCGCTCGCCACCGCGTGGGTGATCCTCACCGGGGCCGGGTTCACCCCGTCCACGTCGTCGGCGGCGCTCGTCGCGCGCACCGTCACCGTCTGCGGCGTATTCCAGTTCGTCGTGCTGAACTCCAGGACCCGCGTCTGCGGGCTGGCGTCCGTGTCGAGCGCGACCTTGGTGTCCCCGCTCGCCACGCTCGCCGTCACCGTCACCGGACCCGACGGCGCCACGCTCAGCGCCACCGTGTACGTGTCCTGCACCGTCCCCCCCTCGCGCACCGTCACCGCCCGCGGCGTCACCGACAGCCCCGCGTTGGTGTCCGCCACCGTCACCGGGAACGTCACCGCGCCCGTGGCGACGTATTCGGGCGCGCCCCCGGAGACCGCATGACGCACCGTCACCCGCTCGTGCGTCGCATCCGCGTCCGTCACCGCCGTCACCGTCACCGCCTGCCCCGTCGACCAGTTCATCGTGCTGAAGCTCAGGTCCGACGAAGCCGCCCCGTTCACCGTCACCGCCCCGGAGTCGGCGCTCGACACCCGCACCGTCACCGCCGCGCTCGGAACCACCGACAGCCGCACGGTGTAGGTTGCGCTGCTCGTGGCGCCCGTTTCCGCCAGCGCCAGCACCCCCGTGCCCCGGCTGACCTCGATCTCCGCCCCCTCGTCGTCCGTTACCCCCACCCCCAACGTCACCGCCGCCACGTCGTCGTATTCGTCCGCGCTGCTCGCCGCCACCACCGCGTGCGTCAGCGTCACCGTCGCGTGCGCCGCGTTCGCGTCGTGCACCGCCTCGACCGTCACCGTCTGCGCCGTGCTCCAGGTCGACGCGTCGAAGGTCAGGGTCTGCGCCGCCGCGGCCGTCCCCCCGGCCTTGTTCACCGTGACCGCGGCGTCGTCGCTCGACACCCGCACCTCCACGTTGCCCGCCGCCGGCGGCGCGCCCAGCCGCACGGTGTACGTCGCCGTCTCCCCCTCCCGCAGCGCCAGCGCGGCGCTCCGGCTCAGCAGCACCGCCGCGGTTTCGTCGTCGTCGATCGTCACCGTCACGTCGTCCCCGGATTGGGCGGCGTAGTTGTACGGCGCCCCCGCGCTCGCCACCGCGTGCGACAGCGTCACCGTGCGGTCCGCGGCGTCGGGATCGGTCGCGCCGGAACCGGCCGTCACCGTCACCGCCTGCCCCGCGCTCCAGTTCGTGGTCGTGAACACCAGCTCGGACGGCGAGACCGAGACCGCGGTCGCGTCCCCGCTCGGCGCCGCCGCGGTCACCGTCACCGGCCCGCTGGGCCGGCTCTTCAGCGCCACGGTGTAGGTCGCGTCCGCCGCGCTGTCCTCCTGCACCGTCACCGCCCGCGGCACCACCCGCAGCCCGTCGTCGTCCGTCACGTTCACCGCGAACGTCACCGGCTCCGCGGCCTTGAAGTCGTCCACGCTGCCGGCTGGGTCAACCCGTTGGTCTATGGTCAGCGTTTCGTTCCGCAGGTCCCCGTCGTGCACCGCCGCCACCGTGACCGTCTGCGCCGTGTTCCAATTCTGCGTCGTGAACGTCAGCTCCGGCTGGCCTATCCCGTTCAACGTCACCGCCCCGGCGTCGCTGCTTGTAAGCGACAGCAGCACGCTCCCCGTCGGCACGTGGCTCAGCCGCACGGTGTACGTACTGCTCCCCCCTTCCGTCAGCCGCATCGGCCCCCGCTGGCTCACCTGGATCGCCGGCGTGTCGTTGTCCGCCACGTGCACCGTCAGATACGCGTCCGGCGCCGGGCGGTAGTCGCTCGAGCTCTGCGCGTCCAGCACGTAGTGCCGGATGCGCGCCGTCTCCCCCGCCGTGTTCGCGTCGTCCAGCGCCCGCACCGTCACCGTCCGCGCCGTGTTCCAGTTGCTCGCGTTGAAGACCATCCCGCTGGGGTTCGTCGAGATCCCGGCCGGCGCCTGGATCTGCACGTTCACGCCCCCCTGCGGCCGCTGGCCCAACTGCACGCTGTACGTGGCCGCCGCCCCCTGCTCCGTCACCGACAAGTCCCGCGTCACCGTCGCCGCGCTCGGGCCGAGCGTCACGCCCGGCGCCGGCCCCTGCACCCGGATGGGGCCGAAGGAGACACCACCGGAGCTGCCGTCGACGGCAAAGTTTGTACCGATGATATAAAGATTCCAGTCCCTGGTGGAATTTCCGGTGGCCCGGATGACGAGGTTGACCCGAGTACGACCGTGGGTCAGCTTTGGTTCGGCAGCGGTCACGACCGTGACGGTCACGCCTGGGGGCGCCCCGCTGGCGCTCCATCGGTTGTCGAGCGCGGCAGCGAAGCCGAACCTTCCGCCTGCGGGCGCCTGGAGCGTGATGCTCGCGCCGTCCAATGAGTCCGCCTGCAGCACCGCCGGGTTCGGGGTCAGGACGCTCTGCGCGCCCGCCGCGCCCGGCACGAGGAGGAGCGCCGCAACCGCCAGCGCGAGCGCGAGCCGGCGGCGTGTTCGAACCGCCCGCTGCAGCTGCGTCACGGGGGGGGGGGGGGGGGGGGTCAAGGATGCGGGCGGCCGCGCTCGCGGCCCGGCCCCGGCGTCAGCCGCAGACGCACTCGCGCGCGCGGGGAAACCGCAAAGGGCCGCCTTCAACTCCATGACGGAAAGCAGGCGTTTCATTCGTGAGCGCTCGGCCGTCCGGTTCACCGAGTCTGTATATCGCACCGGTGGCCGTGTTCGATAGTCCCTGTCCGCGGCGCCGCCGGCGAGCGGGCACTGCTGCTTGCATCCTCGCCCGGCCGGTGCCAGATTGCGGGCGGATACCCGCAGGCAGCGTGCTGTCGGCTCAAGGGCCGCTCCTCCGGAGTGGCCCCTGCTTTGGACGGCGCAGTTTCCCGACACGCTGCCGGGCACTGCGGTCTCGAAGCCGACGGGCTGGTAAGCGCGAGTCAACATCACCGGGCCTGCGTGCCGAAGCGACATCCACGAGTGGAACATCGGATCAGAACCATGGCGGAAAGAATCCATTGAAAAACAATGCGACGTTTCGAGTATGAGGACGAGCATGAGGAAACGGCAGATGCCTGAGCATGGTACGGACCCGTCCCGATTTTTTGAATCCCTTTTCGAGGGGTTGAAACCTCATATCGAGAAGTTGAAACCTCATCTCGAAAAGCTGTCGGAATACCTCAGAGAGAATGAAGAGGAACTCAGTTCTCCGTTCAAGGCATTGGAAGCTGCCGTGCCGGATATCGCTCGCGTGTTGGGGCCATACCTCGCCCCGATGGCAAAACAGGCGAAACTGGTCGGCGTCCTCGACGAGACCGGCTGGTTGCCGTTTGGTCATGCGCCGTACCATTGTATGGAACAACATGGTGGTGATGCCGAGCGCGTCGATGCCTGTATGTCGTCGTATTACTTCAAACACTGGCACGAGATACGAAGATCTTTGGAAGAGAATCTGAAGACCTATCATGTTGACGATGAAGCGCGAGCGGCGTTTGACGAAGCACTGTCAGCTCATGAGGCAAGACTTTATCGATGCGTCTGCCGGTTGCTGTTTCCGGAGATCGAACGGACATTGAGATCCCGAATTCCGGATCTTCTGTCACCTGATCGCATTGGTTCGAAACAGTTGATACAGATACTCATTGGAACGGAGTTTTCGGAGGAAATCTCCGAAGGTAGATTCTTCGGATTTCTGTTTCTGGATCGGTTGTGCCGGCACCTTTACGAGAGGGTGGATCAGAATAACATCGCCGATGTCAAGGAGGATTTCTTGCCGAACCGGCATGCTGCTGTCCACGGATTTGTCGCGTATTCAGATCACAAACACAGCATGAACATGCTCGTCATGACCGACTATATATTTCAGATGCTGCCGTCGGCTGAACCGGCCCGTTAGCATTCAATTTGGCCACGCTGGATACCGGCCGACATTCACCCCCCAATCCGGCTGAGCTAGGCACGGACTACCCCCGCCGAGTACCTTCAATCACTGACAGTAAAAGAGACCCCCGCGTCTCATATGTACTGAATCAGGACAGCGGGGGACGATCTCGACGCGCTTGACCACGAGTCCTGTCCCGTCCCAGAGGACGGCCATCTCGCCGGTTCCGGGGTCATGGTGCGGGGTCGTGATGGGCCGCCGGCACGGTATGACCGGCATTCGCCGTCGGCGCATCGCTCGCGAGAGGATTGGCAAGGTCTTCGTCATACGCTCTCCCGTTCGGCCCCGTTCATCCGCTGCCGAACGGGTCGAATATGTCCACACCGAATACCCGGAAGTCGCGAACGTTCCTCGTCGCCACCGTCAATCGATGCACTTTCGCCGTGGCCGCGATCATGGCGTCCTCGATCAGAGCGTCGGACTTGCCATGCTTGAGACGCGCCCACTCCCGGAAGACCGCCGCGTCCATCGGCAGGACGCCGTAGCCGACGACGACCCGGTCGAGCCAGGATGCGAGTTCCGCCGCCTTCGCCACGTCCCGCTCGCGCGTGATCTCGATGCCGGCCTGAATCTCGCCGACCGTGACCGCGGACAGGAACAGCCGGTCCGCAGGAACCCCTCCGACCCAGTTCAACACCCCCTTGTGGGGCTTGGGACGGCGGAGTTCCGAGACGATATTGGTGTCCAACAGGTACACCGGCCTACTCGATGGCCGGCGTCGGACGATGGCCGTGCTGCGCACGGGGCGGCGCGAGCATGTCCGTCCGGGCTTCCGGTGCGAGCAGCAGCGCCTTCAGATCGGGTTGCGCGATTTTCCGCAGCCTCCGCCATTGCTCGATCGGCAGAAGCACCGCCGCTTCCACGCCACGCTTGGTCACGATTTGCGGCCCTTCCGTGGCGCTCGCTTCGAGAAACGCGCTGAATCGGGCCTTCGCCTCCTGAACCTGCCATGTCTTGCTCATGTTTCTCCCCCGGTGTCGATATTCCTGACTATTTATATGACCACTGGAAATCGGTCGCAAGGCGGCGATGCGTTTCGGGAGAACGCATGGCCGAACAACCCTCAATGCCCCGCCGGATGGCCGCCTCCGGAAATTTTTCCCGTACCCAGTCGCACGCCGTCGCGAGCCCGCGCGAGCCTGTCGTTGTTTGTATGGAAGACGCAATCGAAGACCGTTGCCGGGGCCATATGTTCCACCTATGTTCATATCCATGATCGACGACACGCAGGCCCCGCGCGACGCCAACGCCCCCGGCGGGTTCGGCGGTGCGGACAACACGGCCCGGTCCGAAGGAACGGCGACGGACGGCGCGCAAGTCAAGATCCCGAGGCCGGCACCGTTTAAAGTAGCCGCGCCATGACCGGGGCCGGCGGCGATACCGGGCGCGGCGTCCGCGCCGCCGCCCGCGGCCTGCGCACCTGGCGGAAGCCCCTCGGCATGGTTCTCGCCGCCGCTTTGATCGGCGCTGCAAGCGCCGCTACCTGGAAGGCCGCCCGCACCACCACCGCCCACCAGTGGTACGCCGTCGGCATGCTCACCCTCTCCGAAACCCTCATCGCCTCCGGCCTGAACCCCCGACGCCCCAAGGACGTGCGACACCCGAACGGACGCAGCGAGACCGTGACCCTCGGCGCCATCGCGAGACACCCACCGCTCCTCGCCCTACGCAAACGCATGATCGACGACCTTCTCGGTGCCGCCGACGTCAACGCCGATACGACACCTAGCTTGCGATGCTTTACATATCCGATTTTCAATCAATGGGTTGTTGGAACATACGGTTTCAAGATTCCATGGTGGCGCCGTTTTGCATAAGCATACCGTAAGCGGATTCGATGCGATGCGGACGCATCCGGGCGCGCTCCTGTCGCCGCCAACGACGCCATCGCCGCTCATGACCGGCCCCGAAGGCCCCCGACCGGCGACACTGTAGCAAGTTGCGTTCCGGGACCAAACGGAGGGCGTTCACGGTCCCTCGGCCATCCCCTGCCGATACGTTCGGAACGCCGCATCGCCGCCCGCACGGTCGCGGCCGGCGCGCTGCTACCACCTCAACCGCAGGTCGATGCGGGCGCCGTGCTCGGGGGCAGCGGGGCCTTCCTTGCGTTCGGCCTCGAGACCGACGGCAAGGTCCGGCCCGAACGCGGAGCGCGTCCCGAGGCGCCAGCGCCGCGCGCCGCCCTCTTCGTAGCCGAACCCGACATGGGGCGTCATCACCCCGGTCCCCTCCAGGAACCCGAACCCGTAGCCCAACTCCGCCTCCAGGCGCGCCGTGTCGGCGTCGGTGGTGGCGTTGCCCGACGAAACGCGGCCCGTCATCCCTTCGTCCCATAGCCGCGCGAGGCCGCTCTCCGATGCCCCCCAACGCGGCGACAGCGTGAACGACAGGCCCTGGCCGCCGGGACCGGGCGACAGCTGCGCCGACCCCGACGCGCCCCATTCCTCCATGTCGCCCTCATGCGCCACCAGCGTCCGGCCCCGCGCCTCCACCGACAGACCCCGCGACAGCAGCGTCCACTCCAGACCGCCGCCCAGTTCCACGCCCGCGCCCGTCTCCCCGTCGCCGCCGTCCCAGCGCGCGCCCACCTCCAGCGATGGCGTGAGCGTCCCCCCGCCGGACAGCGCCCAGGTCCGACTCGCTTCCGCCGACAACCGCAACCGGTGCGTCTCAACCGACACCGCCGCGATCGCCGACCCGTTGTCCGCCACCGAATAGCGCGTCGCCTCCCCCGATCCCTTCAGCGCCAACACCAACCCGTCCGCCGACACCACCGGAGCAGAGGCCCCCACCGCCGCCGCCGCAAACTCGCTGTCGCCCTTCTGAACCCCGAAACGCTCCACCACCTCCGCTTCGACGATCTCGATCTCGCCCTCGCCGTAGCCCAGCGCGCCCCACAGGCGCGAGCCGTCCGAACCCGTCCACCCCGCATACGGATGCACCGTCGCAAGACGGCTCTCGTGAGCGCCCGTGACCGCCGCCGCATCCCCGCTCCGGTCCGTGTAATCGATCTCGCTCTCGAACCACGACATCGCCAGACCGCCCCGGAGACCCTCTCCCAGCGGCGCATCAATGCCCACGTGCGCCGAGAACAGCTCGCCCGACCAGTCCAGAACATCCTTGTCCAACGACAGCGAAAGCCGGCTCCCGCCGCCCCACATCACCGCCGGGGAGCCGGAGCCGCCGCCGCCAACACCCGCGCCGATACCGGCCCCGGCCCTGGCGCCGCCAACGCCGCCGCTACCGCCGCCCAGCGCCACCGCGAACGTCCGGCCCTCCAGAACCTTGCGCCACGACAGGCCCTCCCCATCCTGCGCGTCTTCCTGCGCCTTCAGCGCCGAAGCCAGCGTCGCCGTCATTCCCGAACCCGCGCCAGAGGACTCCAGACGACCCGTCACCGCCTCAACCACGCTCCCCCATTGCGCACGCGACAACTCCGGCAGGATCGACCGATTCACCGCCGCGAGCCGCTCCCGCGCCAGCCCCAGGGCCGGGATCACCTCGATGTTGACGGTCGTCTTGCCCTCGTCGCCGTCGACGTCCCGCGCGATCCAGCTATAGTCCCTCGCCTTCATCGGCTCGGTCGGCGTACCCGACAGGGTGCCCGCGTTCGGGTCCACTACCAAGCCGGGCGGAGCGGCCGGCTCCAGGCGGTAGGTCACCTCGACGTCTCCCTCCGCCCTCGGCAGCGTCTCCGACTGCGCCTCGTCCACCGTGAAGGTGTAGGTCTTCCGGGACGCGACGTCGAAGCTCGGCTTCGTGTCCACGTATCCCACCGCGAACGGCGAGAACGACCTCATGCCAGGCGCACAGACACGCATCCGATCTGCATCGAACGACGAATCCGCAACCACCTCCCAAACGTTGCCGTCATAGTGCAGCAGCAACCCATCCCGACCGGCCGCCGCCTGCCGCAGGCCGTCGCTCACAGGCAAGCACACCTTCAGGCCCGACGACGGAACCGTACCCGTCACGCTGATGTCCACCACCCGCCGCGCGGTCCCCAACGCCTCCGCCAAGCCGCCGAAGCCGTCGCCCTCCGCCTTCGCCAGCGTCGCCGCAGAGACCTCCGGCGAGAACGTCAGCGCCAGCGGCGGACCCGCTCCCACACCCGCCAGATCGACCTCGATCCCCGCCGGCACTCCGGACTCCACCGTCACCGTCACCCGGCGGCCCCCGATGTCGTAGGTCGTCCTTCCCGCCGCGCCATCCGTCACGATCCTGGTGTCGCCGGGATCGGAGACCGCCACGGCCAGCGTTCCCGTCACGCCGCCGTAAGCGCCGCCCGACGCCGCGTGCGTCAGGGACGCCACGTCGGCAAGGTCGTCGTCGTCCGGCTGCGCGGTCACCATCACCGTCTGCGCCGCGCTCCAGTCCGACGGGGTGAAGGTCAGGCGGAATGGAGAAACCGTCAGGTCGGCGTCGTCCGGCGAGGTCGAGATCAAGACCGTCACGGTCCCGGCGGGCCTGCTGGTCAGCGCCGCCGTGTACGCCGCGGCCTCGCCCCCCACCGCCGCAACCACCGCCGCCGGATCAAGCACGAACCCCTTCGTGTCGTCGTCCTCGATGGTCAGTTCCGCGTCCGTCACCGCCATCGTCGTCGAGTCCGCCGTGGCGCGGGAGTTCGCCACCGTCGCCGAGACCGTCACCGTCTTGGCGTCCGCGTCGATGTAGTTGTTCTTCGCCGTAATCGTCACCACACCGGTGCTCTCGGTCGCGCTCGCCGCGATGGTCAGCATCTTGTCCATGCTCAGCGTGTAGTCGCCTTCCACCGCCGGGGACACCGGCGTCACCGTCACCGTCGTCGCCGCGGACGACGGATGCGACAGCGTCGCCGTCACCGTCGAGACGCCGCCGTTCTCCACCACCGACGACGGGTTCAGCGCCAGCGTCACCCCCGGCGGGCCGTCGTCGTCGGTCGTCGTCACGGACACGTCCTCCTCGACCGACGACGTGTCGTAGTCGGCATCCCCGCTCGACGGGTCGAGGCGCACCTGCCAGGTCACCGTCCCGTCGTCGATGCTGTCGTTCGCCCCGGTCACCGTCACCGTCTGCGCCGTGCTCCAGCTTGTCGTTGCGAACGTCAGCGACGGCGGCGATACCGTCCCCTCGCTCCCATCCCGGCTCGCCACCGACACCGTCACCGCCGCCGAAGGCTGCGTCCGCAGCGCCACCGTGAACGTCGATTGTCCGCCCGCCTCCGTCGCCTGGCCCGTGACCGCACTCACGTTCAGCCCGAACTCGTTGTCGCGGTTCCTCGCATACACGGTGACCGCCGAGAGCGCGTCGTAGTTGGCGTCCGCCGTGTTCGTCTGGTCCACCGTCAGCGTGACCGTGTAGTCCCGGTTGCCGTCGGCGACGGAATCGTCCACCCCGGTCAGGGTCACCGTCTGCGCCGTGCTCCAGTCGCTCGCCGTGAAGGTCAGCGTCGACGGCCCCACCGTGCCCTCGCCGGTGTCCGAACTCACCACGCCGATCGCCACGTCCCCCGTCGGCTCCGTCGCCAGCTTCACCGTGAACGTGGCCGTCCCGGCCGATTCCGTCGTCTCCAGCCGCGAGCCGGTCGACGTCGCCGGAGACACCGCGATCCCCGCCGTATCGTCGTCGGTCAAGGTCAGCGAAACCCCGCCCCCGGACACCGTGCCGGCGCCGTGGCCGTTGGCCAGCACCGCCGTCACCGTCACCTGCCGGTCCGCCGCGTCCACGTCGTTGTCCACCGCCGTGAGCACCGCCCCGCCCGCACTCGACGTAGCCCCGGCCGCGATCGCGATCCGAGACGCCGACCACGAACCCACCGTGAACGCCCCCGCCACCGCCTGCACCGTCACCGTCGTCGCCTGCGCCGAACGCCGGTTCAAGGTCGCCGTCACCGTCGTCATGCCGCCGTTCTCCGAGATCGACGAGGCCGACAGCGCCAGCGTCGCGTCCGGCGCCGCGTCGTCGTCGGTGATGGTCAGCGTCCGGGCGATCGGCTGCTGCACGCTCTGGTCGTTGACCGCCGTTCCCGAAACCGTCACCTGCTTGTTCGGCGCGTCCGTGTCGTTGTCCACCGCCGCCACCGTCACCGTGCCGCTGCTGGTCGTCGCCCCGGCCGCTATGGTCAGCGTGGTCGCGTTCGACAGCGTGTAGTCGCCCGCCGCCGCCCCGGTCGAGGCCACCGGCGCGACCGATACCGTGATCGTCGTCGCCGCGCTCGACGCCCGGTTCAGCGTCGCCGTCACCGACGCCGTGCTGCCCGTCCCGCTCTCGTCGATGGTCGAAGGCGTCAACGCCAGCGTCACCGTCGGCGGACCCTCGTCGTCGCGGATGGTCAGCGTCGCCGCCGCCGGCGCCGCCGCCCCGTTGCCGCCCGCCGCCGTCGCCGACACGCGCACCTCGATGTCCGGCTCGTCGGCGGCGTTGTCCTGCGCCGTCACCGTCACCGTGCCCGCGCTGACGGTGGCCCCGGCCGCGATGGTGAGCTTCGTCGTGCTCGACAGCGCGAAGTCCCCCGACACCGCGCCCGTCGACGCCACCGCGGCGGCCGACACGGTGAGCGTCACCGCCGCGCTCGACTTGCCCGAGAGCGTCGCCGTCACCGTCGAGACGCCGCCGTTCTCGCCGACGGTCGCCGGCGTGAGCACCAGCGCCAGCGTCGGCAAGGTATCGTCGTCCGTCAGCGTCAGCGTCACGTCCGGCGGCACCGCCACCCCGTTGCCCCCCGCCGCGGTTCCCGAGACCGTCACCGACTTGTTCGGCGAATCCACGTCGTTGCCGTTCGCCGTCACCGTCACCAGGCCCGCGCTCTCCGTCGACCCGGCCGCGATGGTCAGCGTCGTTGCGCCCGACAGGGTGAAGTCCGCGGCGACCGTCCCGGTCCCTGCGGCTGCGGCCACTGTCACCGTCACAGCAGCGCTCGATGGGCCGGAGAGCGTCGCCGTCACCGTGGAGATACCGTCCGTCTCCGCAATCGACGACGGCGTGAGCGCCAGCGAAACCGTCGGCAGCGTCTCATCGTCCGTCAGCGTCAGCGTCACGTTGGACGGATTGGCGACCCCGTTGCCGCCCGCCGCGGTTCCCGAAACCGTCACCGATTTGTTCGGCGAATCCACCGCGTTGCCGTTCGCCCTCACCGTCACTTCGCCCGCGCTCGTCGTCGCCCCCGCGGCGATGGTCAGAGTCTTCGCCGTGCTCAAGGTGAAGTCACCCGCGACCGCGCCGGCCCCCGCGGCCGCAGCCACCGTCACCGTCACCGCAGCGCTCGACTTGCCCGTAAGCGTCGCCGTAACCGTGGAGATGCCGCCCGTCTCCGTAATCGACGTGTCGGAGAGCGCCAGCGCCAGCGTCGGCAAGGCGTCGTCGTCCGTCAGCGTCAGCGTCACGTTCGGCGGGTTCGAGACCCCGTTGCCGCCCGCCGCGGCGCCCGAAACCGTCACCGACTTGTTCGGAGAATCCATGTCGTTGCCGTTCGCCGTCACCGTCACCAGCCCCCCGCTCGTCGTCGCCCCGGCCGCGATGGTCAGCGTCGTCGCGCTCGACAGGTCGAAGTCCGCCGCCACCGCCCCGGCCCCTGCCGCCGCGGCCACCGTCACCGTCACCGCAGCGCTGGACTCGCCGGAGAGCGTCGCCGTCACCGTGGAGACCCCGCCCGTCTCCGAAATCGAAGTAGAAGAGAGCGCCAGCGCAACCGTCGGCAAGGCATCGTCGTCGGTGATCGTCAGGGTCACGTTCGACGGGTTCGCCACCCCGTTGCCGCCCGCCGTGGTTCCCGAGACCGTCACAGACTTGTTCGGAGAATCCACGTCGTTGCCGTTCGCCGTCACCGTCACCACGCCCGCGCTCGTCGTCGCCCCCGCCGCGAAGGTCAGCGTCGCCGCCGTGCTCAGGGTGAAGTCCGCCGCGACCGCCCCGGCCCCCGCAGCAGCAGCCACCGTCACCGTCACCGCTTCGCTCGACGCACCCGAAAGCGTCGCCGTCACCGTCGCAATCCCGCCCGTCTCCGTAATCGAAGTGGAAGAAAGCGCCAGCGCCACCGTCGGCAAGGCGTCGTCGTCGGTGATCGTCAGGGTCACGTTCGACGGGTTCGCCACGTTGTTGCCGCCCGCCGCGGTTCCCGAGACCGTCACCGGCTTGTTCGGCGAATCCACCGCGTTGCCGTTCGCCGTCACCGTCACCACGCCCGTGCTGGTGGTCGCCCCGGCCGCAATGGTCAGAGTCGTCGCCGTGCTCAGGGTGAAGTCGTCCACGACCGCCCCGGTCCCCGCCGCCGCAGCCACCGTCAACGTCACCGCGGCGCTCGATGGGCCGGAGAGCGTCGCCGTCACCGTCGAGATGCCGCCCGTCTCCGAAATCGACGAGGCCGAGAGCGCCAGCGCCGCCGTCGGCAGCGTCTCGTCGTCGGTCAGCGTCAGCGTCCGGGCGATCGGCTGCTGTACGCCCTGGTCGTTGATCGCCGTTCCCGAAACCGTCACCTGCTTGTTCGGCGCGTCCGTGTCGTCGTCCACCGCCGCCACCGTCACCGTGCCGCTGCTGGTCGTCGCCCCGGCCGCGATGGTCAGCGTCTTCGCGCTCGACAGCGTGTAGTCGCCCGCCGCCGCCCCGGTCGAGGCCACCGGCGCGACCGACACCGTGATCGTCGTCGCCGCGCTCGACACCCGGTTCAGCGTCGCCGTCACCGCCGCCGTGCTCCCCGTCCCGCTCTCGTCGATGGTCGAAGGCGTCAACACCAGCGTCACCGTCGGCGGACCCTCGTCGTCGCGAATGGTCAGCGTCACGCCCGACGGCGCCGCCGCCCCGTTGCCGCCCGCCGCCGTCGCCGACACCCGCACCTCGATGTCCGGCTCGTCGGCGGCGTTGTCGTTCGCCGTCACCGTCACCGTGCCCGTGCTGACGGTGGCCCCGGCCGCGATGGTGAGCTTCGTCGTGCTCGACAGCGCGAAGTCCCCTGCGACCGCGCCCGTCGACGCCACCGGGGCAGCCGACACGGTGAGCGTCACCGCCGCGCTCGACTTGCCCGAGAGCGTCGCCGTCACCGTCGAGACGCCGCCGTTCTCGCCGACGGTCGCCGGCGTGAGCACCAGCGCCAGCGTCGGCAGGGCGTCGTCGTCGGCCAGCGTCAGGGTCGCGTTCGGCGGGTTCGCGACGCCGTTGCCCCCTGCCACCGTGCCCGAGACCGTCACCGGCTTGTTCGGCGAATCCACGTCGTTGTCGTTCGCCGTCACCGTCACCAGGCCCGCGCTCTCCGTGTCCCCGGCCGCGATGGTCAGCGTCGCCGCCGTGCTCAAGGTGAAGTCGCCCGAGACCGCGCCGGCCCCCGCGGCCGCGGCCACCGTCACCGTCACCGCGGCGCTCGACGCCCCCGACAACCGCGCCGTCACCGTCGCCACCCCGTTCGTCTCCGTAATCGACGATGGCGTGAGCGCCAAGGCAACCGTCGGCAAGGCGTCGTCGTCCGTCAGCGTCAGCATCACGTTCGGCGGATTGGCCACCCCGTTGCCCCCCGCCGCGGTTCCCGAGACCGTCACCGACTTGTTCGGCGAATCCACCGCGTTACCGTTCGCCGTCACCGTCACTTCGCCCGCGCTCGTGGTCGCTCCGGCCGCGATGGTCAGGGTCGTCCCGGACTGCGTGAAATCCCCCGCGACCGCCCCGGTCCCCGCCGCCGCGGCCACCGTCACCGTCACCGCCGCGCTCGATGGGCCGGAGAGCGTCGCCGTCACCGTCGAGATGCCGCCCGTCTCCGTAATCGACGAATCGGAGAGTGCCAGCGCCACCGTCGGCAAGGCGTCGTCGTCTTCCAGCGTCAGGGTCACGTTCGGCGGGGCCGTGACCCCGTTGCCGCCCACCGCGGCGCCCGAGACCGTCACCGACTTGTCCGGCGAATCCACCGCGTTGCCGTTCGCCGTCACCGTCACCAGGCCCGCGCTCGTCGTCGACCCCGCCGCAATCGTCAGCGTCGTTCCCGTCTGCGTGAAGTCGCCCAAGACCGCGCCCGTCCCCGCGGCGGCCGCCACCGTCACCGTCACCGCTGCGCTCGACTTGCCCGAAAGCGTCGCCGTCACCGTCGAAACCCCGCCCGTCTCCGAAACCGACGAATCGGAGAGCGCCAGCGCAACCGTCGGCAGCGTCTCGTCGTCCTCCAAGGTCAGCGTCACGTTCGGCGGATTGGCAACGCCGTTGCCGCCCGCCGCCGTGCCCGAGACCGTCACCGACTTGTCCGGCGAATCCACCGCGTTGCCGTTCGCCGTCACCGTCACCAAGCCCGCGCTCGTCGTCGACCCCGCCGCGAAGGTCAGCGTCGTCGCCGTGCTCAAGGTGAAGTCCGCCGCGACCGCCCCGGTCCCCGCGGCCGCCCCCACCGTCACCGTCACCGCTTCACTCGATGGACCGGAGAGCGTCGCCATCACCGTCGAGACCCCGCCCGTCTCCGAAATCGAAGTGGAAGAGAGCGCCAGCGCGACCATCGGCAGCGTCTCGTCGTCTTCCAGCGTCAGCGTCACGTTCGGCGGATTGACGACACCGTTGCCGCCCGCCGCGGTTCCCGAGACCGTCACCGACTTGTCCGGCGAATCCACCGTGTTGCCGTTCGCCGTCACCGTCACCGTCCCGGCGCTCGTCGTCGAACCCGCCGCAATCGTCAGCGTCGTCGCGCTCGACAGGGTGAAGTCCGCCGCGACCGCCCCGGTCCCGACGGCCGCTCCCACCGTCACCGTCACCGCCTCGCTCGACTTGCCCGTAAGCGTCGCCGTCACCGTCGAGATGCCGCCCGTCTCCGAAATCGACGAATCGGAGAGTGCCAGCGCCACCGTCGGCAAGACGTCGTCGTCGGCGATGGTCAGCGTCCGGGCGATCGGCTGCTGTACGCCCTGGTCGTTGACCGCCGTTCCCGAAACCGTCGCTTGCCGGTTCGGCGCGTCCGTGTCGTTGTCCACCGCCGCCACCGTCACCGTGCCGCTGCTGGTCGTCGCGCCGGCCGCGATGGTCAGCGTCGCCGCGCTCGACAGCGTGTAGTCGCCCGCCGCCGCCCCGGTCGAGGCCACCGGCGCGACCGACACCGTGACCGTCGTCGCCGCGCTCGACACCCGGTTCAGCGTCGCCGTCACCGCCGCCGTGCTCCCCGTCCCGCTCTCGTCGATGGTCGAAGGCGTCAACGCCAGCGTCACCGTCGGCGGACCCTCGTCGTCGCGGACGGTCAGCGTCGCGTCCGCTGGCGCCGTCACCCCGTTGCCACCCGCCGCCGTTGCCGACACGCGCACCTCGACGTCCGGCTCGTCGGCGGTGTTGTCCTGGGCCGTCACCGTCACCGTGCCCGTGCTGACGGTGGCCCCGGCCGCGATGGTGAGCTTGGTCGCGCTCGACAGGGCGAAGTCTCCCGCCACCGCGCCCGTCGACGCCACCGGGGCGGCCGACACCGTGAGCGTCACCGCCGCGCTCGACTTGCCCGAGAGCGTCGCCGTTACCGTGGAGACGCCGCCGTTCTCGCCGACGGTCGCGGGCACGAGCACCAGCGCCACCGTCGGCAGCGTCTCGTCGTCCGTCAGCGTCAGGGTCACGTTCGACGGATTGGCCACCCCGTTGCCGCCCGCCGCGGTGCCCGAGACCGTCACCGACTTGTTCGGCGAATCCACCGCGTTGCCGTTCGCCCTCACCGTCACCAGGCCCGCGCTGGTGGTCGCGTTGGCCGCGATCGTCAAAGTCTTCGCACTCGACAGGGTGAAGTCCGCCGCCACCGCGCCGGTTCCGGCGGCCGCCCCCACAGTCACCGTCACCGCCGCGCTCGACTTGCCCGTAAGCGTCGCCGTCACTGTCGCCACCCCGCCCGTCTCCGAAATCGATGTGGAAGAGAGCGCCAGCGCAACCGTCGGCAGCGTCTCGTCGTCCGTCAGCGTCAGCGTCACGTCCGGCGAGGCCGCGACCCCGTTGCCACCCGCCGCGGTTCCCGAGACCGTCACAGACTTGTCCGGCGAATCCACCGCGTTGCCGTTCGCCCTCACCGTCACCAGGCCCGTGCTGATGGTCGCGTTGGCCGCGATCGTCAAAGTCTTCGCACTCGACAGGGTGAAGTCCGCCGCCACCGCGCCGGTTCCGGCGGCCGCCCCCACAGTCACCGTCACCGCCGCGCTCGACTTGCCCGTAAGCGTCGCCGTCACCGTCGCCACCCCGCCCGTCTCCGAAATCGATGTGGAAGAGAGCGCCAGCGCAACCGTCGGCAGCGTCTCGTCGTCCGTCAGCGTCAGCGTCACGTTCGACGGATTGGCGACCCCGTTGCCACCCGCCGCAGTTCCCGAAACCGTCACCGACTTGTCCGGCGAATCCACCGCGTTGCCGTTCGCCCTCACCGTCACCAGGCCCGCGCTCGTCGTCGAACCCGCCGCGATCGTCAAAGTCTTCGCACTCGACAGGGTGAAGTCCGCCGCCACCGCGCCGGTTCCGGCGGCCGCCCCCACAGTCACCGTCACCGCCGCGCTCGACTTGCCCGTAAGCGTCGCCGTCACCGTCGCCACCCCGCCCGTCTCCGTAATCGACGAATCGGAGAGCGCCAGCGCAACCGTCGGCAAGGCGTCATCGTCCTCCAACGTCAGCGTCACGTCCGGCGGGGCCGCGACCCCGTTGCCGCCCGCCGCGGTTCCCGAGACCGTCACCGACTTGTCCGGCGAATCCACCGCGTTGCCCACCGCCGTCACCGTCACCAGGCCCGTGCTGGTGGTCGCGTTGGCCGCGATCGTCAAGGTCTTCGCCGCGCTCAGGTCGAAGTCCGCCGCAACCGCCCCGCTCCCCGCCGCCGCAGCCACCGTCACCGTCACCGCTTCGCTCGACGGACCCGTAAGCGTCGCCGTCACAGTGGAGATGCCGCCGTTCTCGCCGACGGTCGGGGGCGTAAGCACCAGCGCCACCGTCGGCAAGGCGTCGTCGTCCTCCAGCGTCAGCGTCACGTTCGGCGGGGTCGCGACCCCGTTGCCGCCCGCCGCGGCGCCCGAAACCGTCACCGACTTGTTCGGCGAATCCACCGCGTTGCCCACCGCCGTCACCGTCACCAGGCCCGCGCTCGTCGTCGCCCCGGCCGAGATCGTTAGAGTCGTCGCGCTCGACAGATCGAAGTCCGCGGCGACCGCGCCGGTCCCGGCGGCCGCCCCCACCGTCACCGTCACCGCTGCGCTCGACGCGCCCGAAAGTGTCGCCGTCACCGTTGCAACCCCGCTCGTCTCCGAAATCGACGAGGCAGAGAGCGCCAGCGCAACCGTCGGCAGCGTCTCGTCGTCTTCCAGCGTCAGCGTCACGTTCGGCGGCGTCGCGACGCCGTTGCCGCCCGCTGCGGTTCCCGTGACCGTCACCGACTTGTTCGGCGAATCCACCGTGTTGCCGTTCGCCGTCACCGTCACCAAGCCCGCGCTCTCCGTCGAACCCGCCGCGATCGTCAGAGTCGTCGCCGTGCTCAAGGTGAAGTCGCCCGAGACCGCGCCGGTCCCCGCGGCGGCCGCCACGGTCACCGTCACCGCTGCGCTCGACGCCCCCGTAAGCGTCGCCGTCACCGTCGCAACCCCGCTCGTCTCCGAAATCGACGAGGCGGAGAGCGCCAGCGCCACCGTCGGCAAGGCGTCGTCGTCCTCCAGCGTCAGCGTCACGTTCGGCGGGTTCGCCACATTGTTGCCCCCCGCCGCCGCGCCCGAGACCGTCACCGACTTGTTCGGCGAATCCACCGCGTTCCCGTTCGCCCTCACCGTCACCAAGCCCGTGCTCTCCGTCGAACCCGCCGCGATGGTCAGAGTCGTCGCCGTGCTCAAGGTGAAGTCGCCCGAGACCGCGCCGGTCCCCGCGGCCGCAGCCACCGTCACCGTCACCGCTTCGCTCGACGCACCCGAAAGCGTCGCCGTCACCGTCGAGACGCCGCCCGTCTCCGAAATCGACGAGGCGGAGAGCGCCAGCGCCACCGTCGGCAGCGTCTCGTCGTCTTCCAGGGTCAGGGTCACGTTCGGCGGATTGGCGACGCCGTTGCCGCCCATCGCGGCGCCCGAGACCGTCACCGACTTGTTCGGCGAATCCACCGTGTTGCCGTTCGCCGTCACCGTCACCAAGCCCGCGCTCGTCGTCTCCCCCGCCGCGATGGTCAATGTCTTCGCCGTGCTCAAGGCGAAGTCCGCCCCGACCGCGCCACTCCCGGCGGCCGCTCCCACCGTCACCGTCACCGCTTCGCTCGACGCACCCGAAAGCGTCGCCGTCACCGTCGAAACCCCGCCCGTCTCCGAAATCGACGAGGCGGAGAGCGCCAGCGCCACCGTCGGCAAGGCGTCGTCGTCCGTCAGCGTCAACGTCACGTTCGGCGGCGCCGCGACGCCGTTACCGCCCACCGCAGTTCCCGAGACCGTCACCGACTTGTTCGGCGAATCCACCGTGTTGCCGTTCGCCGTCACCGTCACCAGACCCGCGCTCGTCGTCTCCCCCGCCGCGATGGTCAGTGTCTTCGCCGTGCTCAAGGCGAAGTCCGCCCCGACCGCGCCACTCCCGGCGGCCGCCCCCACCGTGATCGTCACCGCCTCGCTCGACTTGCCCGTAAGCGTCGCCGTCACCGTCGAAACCCCGCCCGTCTCCGAAATCGACGGGTCGGAGAGCGCCAGCGCAACCGTCGGCAAGGCGTCATCGTCCTCCAACGTCAGCGTCACGTCCGGCGGGGCCGCGACACTGTTGCCGCCCGCCGCGGTTCCCGAGACCGTCACCGACTTGTCCGGCGAATCCACCGCGTTGCCCACCGCCGTCACCGTCACCAGGCCCGTGCTGGTGGTCGCGCTGGCCGCGATCGTCAAAGTCTTCGCACTCGACAGGGTGAAGTCCGCCGCCACCGCGCCGGTCCCGGCGGCCGCAGCCACCGTCACCGTCACCGCTTCGCTCGACGGGCCGGAGAGCGTCGCCGTCACCGTCGAGATACCCCCTGTCTCAGAGATCGACGTGTCGGAGAGCGCCAGCGCAACCGTCGGCAAGGCGTCGTCGTCCTCCAGCGTCAGCGTCACGTTCGGCGGGGCCGCGACGCCGTTGCCGCCCGCCGCGGTCCCCGAGACCGTCACCGACTTGTTCGGCGAATCCACCGAGTTGCCCACCGCCGTCACCGTCACCAAGCCCGCGCTCGTCGTCGATCCCGCCGCGATGGTCAGCGTCGTTGCCGTGCTCAAGGTGAAGTCGCCTGACACCGCCCCGCTCCCGGCGGCCGCCCCCACCGTCACCGTCACCGCGGCGCTCGATGGGCCGGAGAGCATCGCCGTCACCGTCGCAACCCCGCTCGTCTCCGAAATCGACGAATCGGAGAGCGCCAGCGCAACCGTCGGCAGTGCGTCGTCGTCCGTCAGCGTCAACGTCACGTTCGGCGGGGCCGCGACCCCGTTGCCGCCCGCCGCCGCGCCCGAGACCGTCACCGATTTGTTCGGTGAATCCACATCGTTGCCGTTCGCCGTCACCGTCACCAAGCCCGCGCTCGTCGTCGAACCCGCCGCGAAGGTCAGAGTCGTCCCCGTGCTCAGGGCGAAGTCCGCCGCGACCGCGCCGGCTCCGGCGGCCGCTCCCACCATCACCGTCACCGCAGCACTCGACGGACCCGTAAGCGTCGCCGTCACCGTCGAAACCCCGCCCGTCTCCGAAATCGACGAATCGGAGAGTGCCAGCGCAACCGTCGGCAGCGTCTCGTCGTCTTCCAGCGTCAACGTCACGTTCGGCGGATTCACGACGCCGTTGCCGCCCGCCGACGTCCCCGAGACCGTCACCGACTTGTTCGGCGAATCCACCGCGTTGCCGTTCGCCGTCACCGTCACCAAGCCCGCGCTCGTCGTCTCCCCGGCCGCGATAGTCAAAGTCTTCACGCTCGACAGGGTGAAGTCCGCCGCGACCGCGTCGGTCCCCGCGGCCGCCGCCACCGTCACCGTCACCGCAGCGCTCGACGGACCCGTAAGCGTCGCCGTCACCGTCGAAACCCCGCCCGTCTCCGAAATCGACGAATCGGAGAGCGCCAGCGCGACCGTCGGCAAGGCGTCATCGTCCTCCAGCGTCAACGTCACGTTCGGCGGCGCCGCGACGCCGTTACCCCCCGCGACCGTACCCGAGACCGTCACCGACTTGTCCGGCGAATCCACCGAGTTGCCGTTCGCCGTCACCGTCACCAAGCCCGTGCTGGTGGTCGCGTTGGCCGCGATGGTCAGCGTCTTCGCCGTGCTCAAGGCGAAGTCCGCGCCGACCGCGCCGGTTCCGGCGGCCGCCGCCACCGTCACCGTCACCGCAGCGCTCGACGGACCCGAAAGCGTCGCTGTCACCGTCGAAACCCCGCTCGTCTCCGAAATCGACGAATCGGAGAGCGCCAGCGCCACCGTCGGCAAGGCGTCGTCGTCGGCGATGGTCAGCGTCCGGGCGACCGGCTGCTGCACGCCCTGGTCGTTGACCGCCGTTCCCGAAACCGTCGCCTGCCGGTTCGGCGCGTCGGTGTCGTCGTCCACCGCCGCCACCGTCACCGTGCCGCTGCTGGTCGTCGCCCCGGCCGCGATGGTCAGCGTGGCCGCACTCGACAGGGTGAAGTCCGCCGCGACCGCGCCCGTCGACGCTACCGGCGCGACCGACACCGTGATCGTCGTCGCCGCACTCGACACCCGGTTCAGCGTCGCCGTCACCGCCGCCGTGCTCCCCGTCCCGCTCTCGTCGATGGTCGAAGGCGTCAACACCAGCGTCACCGTCGGCGGACCCTCGTCGTCGCGAATGGTCAGCGTCACGCCCGACGGCGCCGCCGCCCCGTTGCCGCCCGCCGCCGTTGCCGACACGCGCACCTCGATGTCCGGCTCGTCGGCGGCGTTGTCGTTCGCCGTCACCGTCACCGTGCCCGTGCTGACGGTGGCCCCGGCCGCGATGGTCAGCTTCGTCGTGCTCGACAGGGCGAAGTCCCCCGACACCGCGCCGGTCGACGCCACCGGAGCGGCCGACACCGTGAGCGTCACCGCCGCGCTCGACTTGCCCGAGAGCGTCGCCGTCACCGTGGAGACGCCGCCGTTCTCGCCGACGGTCGATGGCATGAGCACCAGCGCCACCGTCGGCAAGGTATCGTCGTCCGTCAGCGTCAGCGTCACGTCCGGCGGCACCGCCACCCCGTTGCCGCCCGCCGCGGTTCCCGAGACCGTCACCGACTTGTTCGGCGAATCCACGTCGTTGCCGTTCGCCGTCACCGTCACCAGGCCCGCGCTCGTCGTCGATCCCGCCGCGATGGTCAGAGTCTTCGCCGTGCTCAAGGTGAAGTCCGCCGCGACCGCCCCGGCCCCCGCGGCCGCAGCCACCGTCACCGTCACCGCCTCGCTCGATTTGCCCGTAAGCGTCGCCGTCACCGTCGAAACTCCGCCCGTCTCCGAAATCGACGCGTCGGAGAGCACCAGCGCAGCCATCGGCAGCGTCTCGTCGTCGGTCAGCGTCAACGTCGCGCCGGTCACCGCCCCCGTCCCTTGGCCGTTGGCCAGCACCGCCGTCACTGTCGCGCTGCGCCCCGCGCTCCCCTGGTGGATGCTATCGTCCACCGCCGTGACCAACACCGTGTCCGAGGCCGCCGTGGTTGACCCCGCCGCAATCGTGATCGTCGCGTCCGTTCCCACCGTGTAGGAACCCGAGACCCCCTGCACCGTCACCGTCGAAGGCTCGCTCGATGGGTGCGACAAGGTGGCCGTCACCGTCGATACCCCGCCGTTCTCCGAGACCGATGTCGGGTTCAGCGACAGCGTCACCCCCGGCGCCGCGTCGTCGTCCTCCAGCGTCAGCGTCACGTCCGGCGGGGCCGTGACCCCGTTGCCGCCCGCCGCGGTGCCCGAAATCGTCACCGACTTGTTCGGCGAATCCACCGAGTTGCCGTTCGCCGTCACCGTCACTTCGCCGACGCTCGTCGTCGCCCCGGCCGCGATGGTCAGAGTCGTCCCCGTGCTCAGGGCGAAGTCCGCCGCGACCGCCCCGCTCCCGGCGGCCGCCCCCACCGTCACCGTCACCGCGGCGCTTGATGGGCCGGAGAGCGTCGCCGTCACCGTCGAAACCCCGCCCGTCTCCGTAATCGACGAATCGGAGAGCGCCAGCGCGACCGTCGGCAAGGCGTCGTCGTCCTCCAGCGTCAACGTCACGTTCGGCGGCGCCGCGACGCCGTTACCCCCCGCGACCGTACCCGAGACCGTCACCGACTTGTCCGGCGAATCCACCGAGTTGCCGTTCGCCGTCACCGTCACCAAGCCCGTGCTGGTGGTCGCGTTGGCCGCGATGGTCAGCGTCTTCGCCGTGCTCAAGGCGAAGTCCGCGCCGACCGCGCCGGTTCCGGCGGCCGCCGCCACCGTCACCGTCACCGCAGCGCTCGACGGACCCGAAAGCGTCGCCGTCACCGTCGCAACCCCGCTCGTCTCCGAAATCGACGAATCGGAGAGCGCCAGCGCCACCGTCGGCAAGGCGTCGTCGTCGGCGATGGTCAGCGTCCGGGCGACCGGCGGCTGCACGCCCTGGTCGTTGACCGCCGTTCCCGAAACCGTCGCCTGCCGGTTCGGCGCGTCCGTGTCGTTGTCCACCGCCGCCACCGTCACCGTGCCGCTGCTGGTCGTCGCGCCCGCCGCGATGGTCAACGTGTTCGCGCTCGACAGCGTGTAGTCGCCCGCCGCCGCCCCGGTCGAGGCCACCGGCGCGACCGACACCGTGATCGTCGTCGCCGCGCTCGACGCCCGGTTCAGCGTCGCCGTCACCGACGCCGTGCTGCCCGTCCCGCTCTCGTCGATGGTCGAAGGCGTCAACGCCAGCGTCACCGTCGGCGGACCCTCGTCGTCGCGGATGGTCAGCGTCACCGCCGACGGCGCCGCCGCCCCGTTGCCCCCCGCCGCCGTCGCCGACACGCGCACCTCGATGTCCGGCTCGTCGGCGGCGTTGTCCTGCGCCGTCACCGTCACCGTGCCCGTGCTGACGGTGGCCCCGGCCGCGATGGTGAGCTTCGTCGTGCTCGACAGCGCGAAGTCCCCCGACACCGCGCCCGTCGACGCCACCGGGGCAGCCGACACCGTGAGCGTCACCGCCGCGCTCGACTTGCCCGAGAGCGTCGCCGTCACCGTCGAGACACCGCCGTTCTCGCCGACGGTCGCGGGCGTGAGCACCAGCGCCAGCGTCGGCAAGGCGTCGTCGTCCGTCAGCGTCAGCGTCACGTTCGACGGATTGGCGACGCCGTTGCCGCCCGCCGCGGTTCCCGAGACCGTCACCGACTTGCTGGGCGAATCGACGTCGTTGCCGTTCGCCGTCACCGTCACCAAGCCCGCGCTCTCCGTCGACCCGGCCGCGATGGTCAGCGTCGTTGCGCCCGACAGGGTGAAGTCCGCGGCGACCGCGCCGGTCCCCGCGGCCGCAGCCACCGTCACCGTCACAGCAGCGCTCGACGCACCCGACAACCGCGCCGTCACCGTCGCCACCCCGTTCGTCTCCGCAATCGACGACGGCGTGAGCGCCAGCGAAACCGTCGGCAGCGTCTCGTCGTCGGTCAGTGTCAACGTCGCGCCGGTCACCGCCCCCGCCCCCTGGCCGTTGGCCAGCGCCGCCGTCACTGTCGCGCTGCGCCCCGCGCTCCCCTGGTGGATGCTATCGTCCACCGCCGTGACCAACACCGTGTCCGAGGCCGCCGTGGTTGACCCCGCCGCAATCGTGATCGTCGCGTCCGTTCCCACCGTGTAGGAACCCGAGACCCCCTGCACCGTCACCGTCGAAGGCTCGCTCGATGGGTGCGACAAGGTGGCCGTCGCCGTCGACACCCCGCCGTTCTCCGAGACCGATGTCGGGTTCAGCGACAGCGTCACCCCCGGCGCCGCGTCGTCGTCCTCCAGCGTCAGCGTCACGTCCGGCGGGGCCGCGACCCCGTTGCCGCCCGCCGCGGTGCCCGAAATCGTCACCGACTTGTTCGGCGAATCCACCGCGTTACCGTTCGCCCTCACCGTCACTTCGCCGACGCTCGTCGTCGCCCCGGCCGCGATCGTCAGCGTCGTCCCCGACTGCGTGAAGTCCGCCGCCACCGCCCCGCTCCCCGCCGCAGCCGCCACGGCCACCGTCACCGCCGCGCTCGACTTGCCCGTAAGCGTCGCCGTCACCGTCGAAACCCCGCCCGTCTCCGAAATCGACGAGTCCGAAAGCATCAGCGCAACCGTCGGCAGCGTCTCGTCGTCCTCCAGCGTCAACGTCACGTTCGGCGGATTCGCGACGCCATTGCCGCCCGCCGCGGCGCCCGAGACCGTCACCGACTTGTTCGGCGAATCCACGGCGTTGCCGTTCGCCCTCACCGTCACTTCGCCTGCGCTCGTCGTCGCCCCGGCCGCGATGGTCAGAGTCGTCCCGGATTGCGTGAAGTCCGCCGCGACCGCCCCGGCCCCCGCAGCCGCAGCCACCGTCACCGTCACCGCTGCGCTCGACGCACCCGACAGCCGCGCTGTCACCGTGGAGATGCCGCCCGTCTCCGAAATCGAGGTGGAAGAGAGCGCCAGCGCCACCGTCGGCAAGGCGTCGTCGTCCCCCAGGGTCAGCGTCACGTTCGGCGGCGCCGCCACCCCGTTGCCACCCGCCGCGGTTCCCGAGACCGTCACCGACTTGTTCGGCGAATCCACAGCGTTGCCGTTCGCCGTCACCGTCACCAGGCCCGCGCTCGTCGTCTCCCCGGCCGCGATAGTCAAAGTCTTCGCGCTCGACAGGGTGAAGTCCGCCGCGACCGCCCCGGTCCCGACGGCCGCTCCCACCGTCACCGTCACCGCCTCGCTCGACTTGCCCGTAAGCGTCGCCGTCACCGTCGAGATGCCCCCCGTCTCCGAAATCGACGAATCGGAGAGCGCCAGCGCCACCGTCGGCAGCGCCTCGTCGTCCTTCAGCGTCAGCACCGCTCTCGCCGAAGGAGATATAAGGTCAAAGAGGTTGCCGCCCCCGAACGTCCGGGGCCACTCCCTCCTCCCCGGGTCCCTCGTTAGCCGGAAAGTATAACGCGCGCCCACCATCACCCGACGGTTGCCGCTGTGGACGTCGTTGTCCACCGCGGCGACGGTCACCGCGCCGGCGCTCACGGTATCCCCCGCCGCGATGGTCAGGGTGTTGGCCGCGCTCCGGCTGTAGTCGCCCGAATGGAAAGCCAACACCCTGATGGTCGTCGGCACGCTCGACGGGTGCGAGAGCGCCGCGGTCACCGTCGCCGTGCTGCCCGCGCCGCTTTCGTCGATGGTCGAGGGCGAAAGCGTCAGCTCCACCGTCGGCAAGGCGTCGTCGTCCTCCAGAATCAGCACCATGAGCCGCGGGTCCGCGACTCCGTTGCCCCCTGCCGCCGCGCCGCGGACCACTATCCGCTTGTGCGACGAATCGACGTCGTTGCCGTTCGCCGTCACCGTCACTTCGCCAGCGCTCGTCGTCGCCCCGGCCGCTATGGTCAGCGTCGTCCCCGTGCTCAAGGTGAAGTCGCCCGACACCGCCCAGGAGCTGCCGGCCGTCACCGTCACCGTCACCGTCACCGCAGCGCTCGACTTGCCCGAAAGCGTCGCCGTCACCGTCGCAATCCCGCCGGTCTCCGAAATCGACGAATCGGAGAGCGCCAGCGTCGCCGTCGGCAGGGCCTCGTCGTCGGCCAAGGTCAAGGTCGCGTTCGCCGGGTCCGCGACCCCGTTGCCGCCCGCCGCCGCGCCGGAGACCGTCACCCGCTTGTCCGGCGCGTCCACGTCGTTGTCGCTGGCCGTGATCGTCACCGTCCCGGTGCTCGTCGTGGCGTTCGCCGCGATGGTCAGCGTCGTGCCCCCGCTCAGGCCGAAGTCGCCCGCCACCGCGCCCGACGCCGCCACCGCCGCCGCCGCGACCGTGACCGTCACCGCCTCGCTCGACGGGCCGCCCAGCGCCGCGCTCACCGTCGCCACCCCGCCGTTCTCGGCGATCGACGACGACGACAGCACCAGCGAGACCGTGGGCGGGCCGTCGTCGTCGCGCAGCGTCAGGGTCGCGTCCGGCGGGTCCGCCGCCCCGAGCGTGCCCGACGCCGAACCCTTCACCGTCACCTGCTTGTCCGGCGAATCCATGTTGTTCGGTTCCGCGGTCACCGTCACCAGGCCCGCACTCGTCGTCTGCCCGGCAGCGACGGTCAGCGTGTTCGCCGTGCTCAGGGTGAAATCGCCGTCCACCGCGCCCGTGGACGCCGTCGCCGACACCGCGATCGTCACCGCCTCGGCCGAGGGGTGGCTCAGGGTCGCGGTCACCGTCGCCACGCCGCCCGACTCCGAGATCGACGCCGGGGCGAGGGCGAGCGCCGAACTCGGCCGCGAGTCCTCGTCCGCGATGGTCAGGGTCAGGTCCACCGGCGCCGCCACCAGCCCGTAACCGCCGTCCACCGCCCCGCTCACCGTCACAAACTTGCCCGACGAGTCGATGGCGTCGTCCGTCGCGGTGATCGTCACCGTGCCCGCGCTCGCCTTCCGCCCCGCGGCGATGGTCAGCGTGTTCGCCGTGCTCAGGCTGAAGTCGCCGTCCACCGCGCCCGTGGACGCCGTCGCCGACACCGTCACCGTGATCGCCTCCCCGGAGGGAGTGCCGCTCAGGCGCGCCGTCACCGTCGTCGCGTTGCCCGCCCCGCTCTCCCGGATCGTGTACGGGTACGCTATGTACGGGTCCGACAGCATCAGCACCAGGATCGGCGTCCCGTCGTCGTCGGTGATCGTCCCCACCCCGGTCGCCGCGCTCCCGAGCACCGCCCCGGAGGGGTTGGACAGCGCGATGCGGATCGTCTCGTCGGGCTCGTCCAGCGCGTCGCTCGTCACCGTCACCTCGACGGTCTTGCTGGTCTCGGTAGCGGAGAAGGTCAGCGTGCCCCCGGAGAACGCCGTGTAGTCGGCGCCGGAGGCCGCCGTGCCCGGGTCCGCGGCCGCCGCCCAGTCCACCGTCACCTGCCGGCCCGGCGCCCGGTTCAGGGCCACCACGAAGGGCAGCTTCGGCACCTCCGTCTGGCCCGGCCCCCCTTCCGCCACGCTCGGCGAGGAGATGGAGAAGACGATGTCGCCGTCGGTCGCCGCCAGCGCGTGGTGCGCCGACGCCGCGGCGAACGCCGCCAGCACCGCCGCCAGAGAAATCCGCGCGACCGTCTTCATCGCACCGCCGATACCGCCCGACCGCACCCCCAAATCCATCGATGGCAACCGCCGACAGGGTTTTCAGTGGCCGGTGATCGGTGCTGGCAGTCAGAAGCGCACCTTGATGGTCACCCCGCCGCCGTAGTCGCGCGCCCCCGTCGCCCAGCGCGCCGCCCCTTGCAGCGCGTAGCGGCCGCCGTCCCATTCGACCGCGCCGCCGGCCTCGACGAGCACCCGCGTCGCCTCCGCCTTCGACGACAGACCCACGTCCGACACCTTCACCGCAGTCTCCCGCGAGAACGCGCGCTCGACGTCGACCGAGCCGAACAACCGGCTCCCGCCCTCCGACGCCTCCACCCTCACGCCCGCGCGGCCCGTCGCGGCCCGGCCCTTGTCCAGCGACACGCGGGCTTCCACCGCGTCCGTGAAGTCGTCCATCCCCACCCGCGAATACGAGAGCCGCGCCCGCGGCGTCGCCGTCAGCGCCCCCAGCGGACCCGAACCCAGCGCCACGCGGCGGCCCGCCTCCACGCCAACCGCATGGCCGAAGGCGCCGACGTCCCGCTTCAGCGACCCGCGCTGCCCGGACTCCAGGGCCACGTCGTACCACGTCGCCGATACCCCGCCGTCCACGTACACGCCGTCGGACAACCGCCACGACACCGACGCCCCGACGCCGTTCCCCGCAACATCGATCCCGCCGTCGTTCCCCGACACCTCCGCCGAGGCGCGGCGGTGATGCGCCGACAGGCTGGCCACGCCTGCCTCCAGCGGAAAGTCCACGCCCGTCTCCACCCTGTAGCGGCGCTGCGTCCACGCCAGACGGCCTCCGGACGTCGACGTCGACCGCTCCGTCTCGCGCGAACCGCCCGACGTCTCGATCCGCGCCCACACCCCGTTCGGCGAGCGCGGCGCCGCCATCCGGTCATGGAACCCCGACGTCCCGTTCAGACCCAGAAGCACCGACGGCAGCGCCTCGTACACCCGCACGCGGGGCGCGTACTCTCTCACCAACCTCCCGTCGTGGCCGATTCCCACGTCGAAAGGCCCCAACGGCACCGAACGCGCCGAACCGGGCGCCCCGAGGTCGTCGATCCTGCGCCCGTCCGCAAAGACGTACCGCACTTCCGGCGGCGCGCCGTCGGCGTCCCGCATCGTGCCTTGAATCCGGTTGAGGAGTTGCTCCGCCGTCTCCCCCGGGGCTTGCCGGATCGACACCACCAGTTCGCCGCTGGCGCTGCGGATGGCCTCGCCATCGACGCCCGTCACGCGGCCGGCCTCGCCGATCGCCACCGTGCCGCCGCGATCCAGCAGCACGCGACCGGCCGTGCCCGCCACCCGCACCGTGCTCTCGGTCGCTACCCGAACCGTCCCGGTGACTGCACCACCCGGGGCCACCGACACCGCGTGCTCGCCGCTGCCCAGGGCCAGGATGTCGCCCATGACCACGCCCGCCACCGTCACGGTCAGGTCCCCGGTCTCGCTGCGGATGCCGACTCCCTCCACGCCCGTCACGCGACCGGAAGCGTCCACCGTCACCGTGCCGCCCCGGTCCAGATGCACCCGGCCGACGACGCCCGCCACCCGCACCGTGCTCGCCGCCAGACGAACCGTTCCCGTCACGCTGCCGCCGCGCGCCACCGTCACCATGTGATCGCCGTCGCCAAGGCCCAGGACATCGCCCGTCACCATGCCGGCCACGGTCACGTCCAGGTCGCCCGCTTCGCTGCGCAACGCTTCGGCCGCGCCTTCGACGCCCGTGAGCCTGCCGGTCGCGGTCACCGTTACCGTGGCCCCGCCGCTGTAGAGCAGCCGCCCGATGCGGCCCGCCACCGTCAGCGGGCCGATCGGGTCATATGCCGTGCCCGTGACGACGCCGCCTTCCGGAACCGAAAGCGTCAGCGTGCCGCCGCTCGGTGCGCGCAGGTCGCCCGCCACCCGTCCGGCCACGGTCACGTCCAGATTGCCCGCTTCGCTGCGCAGCGCCTCGGTCCTGCCGTCGACATCGACGCCGGTGAGCGCGCCCGTCGCGGCCACCGTCACCGTGGCGCCGTCGGTGTAGAGCAGCCGCCCGATGCTGCCTGCCACCGTCAGCGGCCCGGCGGGGTCGCGGACCGTCCCCGTGACGACGCCGCCTTCCGGAACCGAAAGCGTCAGCGCGCCGCCATCGACGCGGACGTCGCCCCTGACCGTCCCCGAAACGGTGGCCGTCAGATCGCCGCCATCGGCGAGGACGCCCACGCCCGACGTCGCGCCGGTCTCGCCCGTCGCGCCGACGGTGAGCCGCCCGCCGCCGGCCAAGTGGACGCCCGCGCCGGTTCCGCCCGTTACCGCACCGTTCACGGTCACGCTCTGGGCGTGGAGGTTCCCCTCCCCGGCGCCCGCGCCGCGGACGTAGAGGCCGTTCGCGCCGCCCGTGACGCGTGCGCCCTCGGCAACCGTCACCGCGATGGCGCCGTTCCTGTCATGCGGGACGGCGTAGAGCGCCTCCACGCCGTTGCCCTCGGCGGAAATCGAGCCACCGGTCACGTCCACCTGGATATCGCCGGCGTTGTAGCTCGCCGCGCGCTGCCGCACCCCGTCCTTCCAGTCGTCCGTGTAGGTGGCGCCGGAAAGAGCATCCAGCGCCGCCTCCAGACCGCTGCCCGTCAGGACGGCTTCCAGCACCGTGCGCTCGGCCGCCGAGAGCTTCTCCTGCTCCGCCAGCGCCGCCTGCTGCCGCTCCGTTCGAGCCGCCGCGGCGATGGCGAGGATCGCCGGGTCGCGGTCGCCCTGGCGGATGAAGGTCGCCATCCCGGTGTGGGACTGCACCACGGCGCGGATGCCGGCGCGGGAAAGGCCCAGGATCTCCGAGGCCGCGATCTCCCCCGCCCGGTTCGCCGTCGCCGCCCTGGCGGCGTCGCCGGGCGACTCGGCGATGCGCTTCCTCTGGAGATTCCGCGCCTCCGCCTTCCAGTCGGCGTCGTAAGCGGCGGGGAGCGCCGCAAGCGCCGTATCCAGCGCGTCCGAATCCCCCGACGTAATCGCCGAGAGGACGGCCTGCTCCACCGCCGACAGCGTCTCGTCGGCGCCCGCGATCCGGCCCCGGATGAAGGCCTCCGTCACCGAGGCGCCGACCGTGACCGTTCCGCTCGAGGCGACGTGGATCATCGGCGCGGTCCGGGCGGCATCGTCCGCCGTCTGCGCACCGTCGCCGAATGTGTGGCCGCTCGACCGCTCGGCCCAGGCGAGAACGCCGGCCTCCCGTGCCTCGACCTTGCCCCCGGGCGTGACCACGATGCGCCCCGCCGCGCTCGCGTCGTTCGTCGCCCGCGCATCCATTCCGATGGCGAACGGCGCCTCGATCGCCGTCCCCGCGCCCGTCGTTATCCCGACGGAGCCGAGGCCCGCCTGAAGCCCGAGCATCCCCGCCGTGTTCAGCCCCTCCACGGTGATGGCGCTGTCACCCGCCGCATCGATGGCGATCGCCGCCGTACTCGCGGCGTTGCCTATATTGCCGACGACGCCGTAGGTCTCGTCGCCGGCCGTGGAGATGGCGGCGTCGTCCAGATCGACGTCGAGGCTGCCCGTGCCGGCGTGCCGGGCGTAGATGCCGTAGCTCGCGTAGCCCGTCGTGGTGACGGTGACGCCATCCGCGTAGATCGAGAGCGCCGCCTCGCTGGCGGCGTTGAGGTCGGCGGCGATGACGCCGTAGGAGTCGTCGCCCGTCGTCACGATGCGGCCGCCCGTCACGTCGATGGCGATCGCCCCCCCGCCGGTACCGGTATAGCCGAAGACGCCGTAGGAGCCGTCGCCCGTCGTGGAGATGGCGACGCCTTCCAGGTCGATGTCGGTTCCGCCCGCGCCGCGGTTGTCGGCGAGCACGGCGTGGGCGGAATCGTTCGCCGTAGTGACCGATCCGCCTCGCAGATCGAAGGCGATTCCGCCCGCGCCTTCTTGCCTGGCATAGACGCCGTTGGCCCGCGCTGTCGTGGAGATGGTGACGGCCGTCGAGTAGATGGAGAGCGACGCGGTGCTCGCGGAGCCCGCGACATGGCCGAAGATGCCTTGTGCGCCGCGACCCGCCGTCGAGAGGGAGCCGCGCGTCACCGAGACGGTGAGCGCCTCGCCTACGGCGTTGCTGATCAGGCCGTAGACGCCGTGGGAGTTCGAGCCCTCCGTGGTGACGTCGACGTCCGTCACGTCGATGGAGACCGCCCCCCCGCTGTTTCCTATGATGGCGCCGCCGATGCCGAAGGCGCCGTCGCCCACCGTCGATATGGAGCCGCTTTTCACATCGACGTCGACTCCGGTCCCGCCCGCACCCGTGTGCCGGCCGTAGACGCCATGGCCGCTGCCCTTCGTGGAGACGGCCACGTTCGCCAAATCGATGTCGATTCCGCCCGTGCCCTGATGCTGGGCCCAGACGCCTGCGCCCCCCGCGGTCGCGTCCGTCGCGGAGACCGTGCCGGCCGTGACGGAGACGGTGATCGCTGCCGCGTTCGCGGAGTTCTCGATCAGACCAACAATGCCGTGATTGGCCGACGTGACGTCGACACCCTCTTTCAGAACGATGGATACACCGCCGGCGCCCCTTTGGTAGGCGAAGACGCCGTAGCCGCCCTGGCCCGTTGCGGAGAGGGCGCCGCCCGCCACTTCGACGTCGATTCCGCCCGTGCCCGTATGATGGGCGTAGACTGCGTATTCGTTGGCGACCGCCGTCGCGATGGCCGGGTTCGTGAGGTCGATGTCGATGACGGTCGCATCACCTTGCTGGCAGACGACCCGGTCGTTCACCCCCGGCGTGTTGCTGCACACGGCGGCGGCCTGCGCCTCCGCCGCGCCGAGCAGGAAGGCCAGCCCGAAGAGAAGCGCGCCAATTCGCGCCCGGGTGTTCATGAGGCGTTCCCTGGCGGCCGTGCGGGGGGGGGGGGGGGGGGGGGGAGATTCAAGTGGGTACAGACCGGACAGACGGATGACAGGTCATGGGATTTGGTCGGATGTTTCACGGCCTCTGCTCCCGAATGAAGACGCTCGTCGCGGCAGCGGGCGCTCCCGAATGAGATTACAAGGCACAGTCTACTATTCTCGTCCGAAGATAACAGGCCGGCCGCTCGGCAGTCGCATGACACGTAAGTGCGCGCCCCTACCATAAGGGATGCATCGCCCGCCGCCCGTTGCCGGAGAGCGTCACGGACGCGATTGATATGACTTTGGTCAGGAAACGACATCATCAGTTACCTGCCGCTTTCAGCACCCGGGCCTGAGCCTTGCGGGCTTGCTGCACCATGCTGTCCACCTCCGCGTCGCGTCCTTCGCCGATCATTTCATCGCGTTTCAGCGTGGCGAGGAAGTAAGCGTGGAGAAAGGTCCGCTCAATCAAGGATGTGAGGCCGGTGGGCATCGTGGGAGCCTGGGCTCCGGATTCGCTCCCGAAGGTCGTGGGCATTCGGTCGCGGATCAATTCGGCAGCATCGGTCCGGTCGTCGGAACGGCCGTGAATCGGCTTTCCGGCGTGCCCATCGGGCACGACAGCGGAGATGAAGTCGCGGATTTCGGAGACCTCCTGCTCGCGTCCGGACAAGATCAGGTCGCGCGCGAGGACCTGCGCGGCGAACAGCGAGGCCCTTGCGACCTGGATCTCTGCCTCGGTGCGCGGCCATTCGCGGCGGTCGAGGGCCTCCATGGCGAGCTCCACGACGAGCCGGTTCGCCGAAACGTCCCGCTCCCTTGCTGCGTTTTCGATGCGATTCCATTGCCCGGGCGTGACCCGGACGTTCTTTTGCAGCGTCCGTGCCATCGGTTTCGCCAACCTTTTCGTGCGCTTCGGACGCAATCCGGTCCGGGAAACGTTGAACATTCCCGGCGCCGCGCCCGTCGGAAACCTCGTTCATGGAGCACGGAGCCCCCAAACGAGGCCTTCAACCAAGATACCAGATTGGTAGCCGTCGTCAACGAGCGCAGGCCTGCGCACACCCATTCCGGTAGCTCGGCGTGGAAGCAAGCTTGTTCCAACACCCGCCGATACCGTCCCGTGTGACGGGGCAGTGACGCGCAAGGCGTTGAGATCGTTCCATGTATGACGTTCGTCACACGCGGCGTATGCTGAAAGCATACACTTTTCCCAACAACACCCGGGCGGCATTTGTCGTCGTTTGCGCGGGAAACGGCATGACAAGCGCGCGCTCGGTTATGAGGGCACCTTGGTGCGTTGGGTGTGAGGGTGGAACGGCTTCCATGCCGTGAGAGTACCACAGGATGCGGAGAAAGGGGATTGGGGCCCCGGGTCGGCGAGGGGAGCGGGCCGGTGCGGGCGCGACGGTCGGTCGCGCGGTCGGTGGCGAGGTGAGGAAGGGAAGGGCCGATCCCTGTTGCGGGGACCGGCCCAGGAGGTTGGGATGGTGTTCAGGCTGCGACGCGGTGGACGGGGATGCCGATCTGTCGCGCCTTGTCGATGAGGTTCTCGGTGATGCCGGAGCCGGGGAAGGCGACGAGGCCCTTGGGCAGGAGGTTGAGGAGGTCGTCGTTGCGTCGGAAGGGAGCGGCGCGTCCGTGTCTGTCCCAGTCGGGCTTGCAGACGATCTGGTGGACTTCGTTGCGCTCGGCCCAGGAGGCGGCGATCCTCTCGGCACCGGGTCCGCCGCCGTGGAGGAGGATCATGTCGGCGTGCCGGTCCTTGACGCGATCGAGGACGGTCCAGATGGCGTCGGCGTCCTCGGCTTCCTTGCCGCCGGCGACGGCGACGAGGGTTCCGTCGGGGAGGTGTGCGCGTGTCTCGCGGTCCTTGCGGGCGCGGATGAAGTCGCGTGCGTCGATGGCGGCGGAGGTGAGCCTGCCGGTGTGGCTGGTGTGAGAGCCGTGTCGGGGCCGCCACTGCTTGCCGGTCTCGGCGGTGTAGGCCTCGGCGGCGAAGTCTCGGAGCTTCTCGAAGGCGTCGCGCCGGTCGCCGAGGTTGTGTGCGCGCTCGGTGAGGCGTTCGAGCTGCCAGGCCTTGACCTCGGTTCCGTCCTGTGCGCGTCCGAGTTCTCGCATCTCGGGAGCGATGCCGTCGATGGCGCGGTCGAGGCGCTGGACCTGAGCGTGGAAGGTGTTGACGAAGCCCCAGAGGAGGCACTCGCGCTCGTCGGCGAGCTGGTAGCCGTCGGGTGCGATGTCCTGGGCGAGGATGTGGAAGGCCTGCTGGGTGCCTGCGATGGCCCCGTCCTTGTCCCAGACGGGCCGGTTGTCGGGTTCGTCGGGATCGGGTGTTGCGCCGTAGAGCCTGGCGGTGTCGCAGGCTGCGGCGGTGGGGGAGGCGGCGTATCCGGTATCGGTGTCGATGGTGTTCATGACGATCTCCTGATGTTGGTGTTGCATCCTTCGGGGCGTTGGTTCCCCGTCGTGATGTTCGTTTGGGACACGCGCGCGCAACGGAGCCACAACGACCGCAATGCCAGCGCCGGGGAGCCGTCCGAGTGGTGCGGGCGTACAAACGACCGGAAACCCTTGGCGCGCGCGCTTGCGCGCTTAGAGTTTCCGCGGAGTGCGGAGCCACGGTCGGACGGCTTCCCGGCGCTCCCTGGCATTGCGAGTCGTTGCCGTAGCGAAGCGGAGGACCCGCGAAGCGGGTTGGCGTAGAGAGCACGTGTGGCACAATCGAACGTCATGACGGGAGGCTGTGTTCTCTCCGCCTTACGGCCTCGTCGCCGGCACGGCGCCGGGGGGTTGGGCGGGATCGGTGCGGAGGGCCTCCAGGCGTTCGCAGATGGCGCGGGGGTGGAGGACGGCCATGTCGAGGACCGGGATGCCGTGCGCCTGGGCGATGCGGATGGCCATTCCGGTCCCGCCCTGGGCGCGCCCGCCTTCGGTCCAGCAGATGGCGGCGCGGACGGGGACGGGGCGGCCGGGATCGGGACCGAGGAGGATCGCGGCGTTGCGGGCGTGGAGCTTGCGCACGGCGGGCGAGCACCGGTCCCATGCGGGATGCAGGGCGGCGGCGATGGGGGCGAGCGCGTCCAGCCGGTCGGGGGACAGGAAATGGCACTCGTCCCCGCTCCAGCCGTTGTATCGGGGCCAGGGCAGGAAGATGACGCGGCGGGTGCGGGGTGCGCCGCTCGTGAAGGCGTCGTCGGCTCCCCGTGCGCCGCCGGTGCGGAGATACCATCCCCGGCGTGCGAGCCAGGTGGCCATGGTGGTCATGTGTTCGAGAACGGCCCGGGGCGTGGCGCGTGCTCCGATGCCGGCGTAGATGGGGGTCATGGGGGTTCCTCCCGTAGACGTGTGATGACGCGCCGTGGAGTCCGGGTCTCTCTCCCGGTCTCGCGGCGAACGCCCTCTCCCTCGCTCCCCTCTTCCTCCAGCAACGGTTCCGCCGGCTTCGGACCGCGGAACGACGGGCGCGCCCGCCCGCCGGCGCCGTCGCGGTCACCACAGCGGGTGGGTGTCGACGAGGCGTTCGGTGACCTCGCGGATGCGGGCGCGGTCCTGGACGGAGACGGGTCCGCGCCAGTCCTCGTTGAGATGGACGACGTAGCAATGGGCGCCCGGATCGAGGGCGTCGGGCTCCCGGTAGACGAACCCGACGCAATCGCCGTCGAGACGGATGCGCGACTCGCCGGGGTTGATACGCTCGAAGGTGACGTGATCCATGGTGCGGTTCCTCCCGTGGTTGGTGAAGCCCGATCGCCTGCGCGGCGCGCCGAGGGCCGGCTCTCTCCGTCCCCCGTAGCGGTCGCCCTACCCCCTGTTCTCTCCGCTCCCGTTCAATGCGCGCGGTCGCGGTCCGGCGTGTGGAACAGGGGCGCGATCCTGGCGGCGAGTGCTTGCGCGCCGAATGCGATCAGGTCGTCGTTGAAGTCGCCGCGCTCGGGGACGATGACGTCGGTGGGGATGCTCAGGTTGCGGCAGCGCCGCCGGAGGCGTTGGGCGGCGCGTGCGCCCTCGGTGTCGTTGTCGTGGGCGATGACGAGGCGGGCGAGGCCGGAAGGGGGCGCGAAGGCACCGAGGCTTCCGGCGGACAGCGCGGCGGCGGCGGGGATGGCGGGAACGGCGGTGACCAGGGAGAGCACGGTCTCGATGCCCTCGCCGACGAGCAGGGTGTCGTGACCGGGCGCGCCGAAGCGGACGGCACGGCCATGGACGTGGCCGAGGGCCTTGCGCGGGCTTGCGACGGCGGCCTTGGCGGGTGCGTTCGGATCGAGCCAGGTGCGATGAATACCGTCGATGGCGCCGTCGTCGCCGTCGACGGCGGCGACGAGCGCCGGGAGGCGGCGGAAGCCGTTGCGGTCGCGGTAGTTGAGAGCGGGATGGAAGCGGAGGGCGGGGAAGCGGCAGCGGCGGATGGCGCGGGTCCGGAGGTAGGCCTCGGCATGGCTGCCGTCGATGGCGCGGCAGGAGCGCCAGAGGCGGCGTGCGGCCTGCACCCGGTCGTAGGCGTCGCTGCCATGACCGTCGGGGACCGCCGGCATGGCGAGGAAGGCGCGCGCTTCGTCGAGGGCGGGCTTGAGGGAGGCGGCACCGATGGCGGTGCGGATGAGGTCGAGCAGGTCGCCATGCTCACCGGTGGCGGCGTCGGTCCACTTGCCGGGGACACCGGGAGGGGCAAGACGGACGAAGAGGGATCGGCCCCTGGCGCCGAGGGCGTCGCCGCAGGTCCAGTAGCGTCCCTGCTTGCGACCGTTGGGAAGGTAGCGCCGGCAGACCTGCTCGGCGCGCCCGGCGAGGGCGGCGGCGATGTCGGTGGCGTTCATGGCGGCTCCCTCCGGGCAGTGCGGGACGCACCGTCCCGGCCCGCCTCGCGCCTCTCGCCGGTGCGCGGCGGGCGGGCGAGGCGCGAAGCGCAAGCGCCCCTCCTCGGGCGGAGCGGAGCCCGTGGAGCGGACTATCCGGCGAGCGTCCGGAAGGTCGCGGAGACGCGCGTGGTCCGCCGTCGGGCATTGGCCGCACGGTCGATGCCGTGCATCCAGTCCCGGCGTGCGGCGCCGCGCAGGACCAGCGCGGAGCGGCGGGGAAGCACGGCGAACTCGTCGCAGGGCAGGCCGTCGCGGCGATAGGGCCGGACGCTGCGGCGCCGGAACTGCATCCGCCATTCGTCGCCGAGCGAGAGCGAGACGATCACCGGGCCGAACGCCGCGTGATCGGCGTGCATGCCGATCCCCTGTCCGGGGCGGTACTCGTTCACGATGCACTGCTGGGGCGGCACGCCGTCGAACAGGGGCAGGAGGCGCCGGGCCATGGCCTCGGCCCAGCGCGGGAACGCCGCTGCGGGAGCGCGCCGGTTCGGATCGTGGTTCCGGTAGTCGTAGCGGAAGCCGTACTGCTGCACCCTGCGTCCGAGCTCGCCGGACCAGGGCGCCTCGCCGATGCGGTAGAGGATGCGGCGCTCCTCGGCCTCGGTGATGAAGTCGGGGACGATCGCCGCCCCCTGCCCGAAGATGCTCATGATGCCCTCCCATGCGAACTCGTCGCACTCGACGCACCGCTTCGCTCTGCCTCTCGCCCGCCGTCGTTGGAGGCGGTGGCCTCCGGTCGGGGGGCAAAAAAGGGGCCGACGCCGCGAGGCGCCGGCCCGAGTGGGAGGGAGGAGAGGAAGGCCCGCTAGAACGGGATCTCGTTGCCGGTGTCGTCCGCCACCGTGGCCTTGTCGGCGACCGGCGCGGCCTCGCCGCCGGCGGGCGCCGTCGCCGTCTCCGCCGCCGGGGCGGGGGCGCCGTTGGGCTTGTCGAGGAACTGCACGCGCCCGCCCGGGACCAGCATGATCTCGGTCGAGTAGCGGTCGCTGCCCTCGCCCTCCTTGCGCCACTTGCGGGTCTGCAGCTTGCCCTCGACGTAGACCAGCCGGCCCTTGCGGGCGTGCTTCTCCAGCATCCCGATCAGCCCGTCCTGGAAGGTGACGACCCGGTGCCACTCGGTGCGCTCGCGGCGCTCGCCGGTGGCCTTGTCGACGTAGCCCTCGTCGGTGGCGATGGACAGGTTGGCGACCCTGCCGCCGTTGGCGAGGGGGTTGACGATGGCGTCGGCGCCGAGGCGGCCGATCACCTGCGCGCGGTTCAATCCGAAGGACATGACGATCTCCTCGTGGTCCTGGTTGCAGACGTTGGCTTGGCGAACGGGCCGGGTCTCTCTCGATCCCCTTCCCGTTCACCCTCTCGAACCTTCCCCTTCCCTCCTGTCATCCGTCCGCGCCGGTGCCGGGAGGGAAGCCCCTGAGTTCGCGGACGGCACGGACCGACAGTCCGATCTCGGCCAGCAGCCGGTCGCTGGCGAAGGGGGGCGGGAAGCAGTCGTCGTCGTTGCCGTCGGCGAGGCCGGTGACGATCCCGGCGGTCGGCGTCTCGAAGAGGTCGTCGAACATGGAAAGCTCCTGCGATAGAGGGGTCGAGAACGCCGCCGGGTGGGAGTCTCCCTCCCGCCCCCGGGGCGCTCGCCCCCTTCCGGGCTTCCCCTTCCTCGCCTTTCCGGCCCGGGGACCGCGCCGACCGGACGCGTCGAGCGATCGGCGGCCCTTCCAGCCTCCCCAAACAAGGCGGGCAACCCGCGTGGCTCTCCATGGGACTGCCATGCAAGCCGTAGCCGGGTTGGGGCCAGCCCCGGCCCATGGACCGCCCTCTCGTGACGGGAGTGGAACGGTTATGACCAAGCCGTGGATCGCTGCATGGGCGAGACGTCGCCGAGCACCTCGACCTGGTCGAAGGACAACTTGGCGAAGGCGAGGCAGGCGGCGACCTCGGCCTCGCTGTCGTAGGTGCCGTGGTCCTCGCCGGTGGCGAGTTCGATGACGGTGTACCGGGCCGGCCAGGTGGGGATGCCGAGGAAGTGGCCCGAGCGTTCGTGGGACCGGCGGGCGCAGGGTTCGCACCTTACCGCCCCCCCGCGAGGGCTGTCCGCAGTCGGTGCAGAGCCCCCGCGCCCGCCGTCGGGCGTAGCGCTTGCGGCTGGCGGCGTTCTTCCGCCGATGGCGCCCGGCTTCCAGCGCGGCGCATCGGCCGCAGCGCGCGGTGCCGTCGAACGTGGCCTCCCCGCATCGGCCGCACAGGCCGCCCGCCCGCCGCCCGGCATACCGTTCCCGTTCGCCCGCGCGCCGCGTCCCTCGGCACGGCTCGCAGGCCGTGTGGCCCTCGACCGGCGGGTGCAGGCCGCACCGGGTGCACAGGCCGGCCTCGCGGCGGGCGTCGTAGCGCCGCTTGGTCCTGCTGCGCGCGTTGCGGCGACGCTCCTCCGGGTCGCGCCCGCCGTAGAGTTTGCCGGCGGCCTTGGCCTTCGCGTAGCGGGCACGCTCGGCCGCCTGCCGTTTCCCGGCGCAACGTCGGCACAAGGTGCGATCGGGCGTGGGCGGCGCCTTGCCGCAATTGGCGCACAGGCCCTGAGCGACGCGCTCGGCGGTGCGTTGCCTCTCGCGCGCGCGTTCCTTCTCGGAGTTCCTGTAGTGGGGCTTGCCGGCGGCCCTGCGCTTCGCGTCCCGGACGCGCTCGGCTTCGCGCCGCTTCCCGGCGCAGGGCGCGCACAGCCGGCGCTCAGGTTCGGGCGGCGCCTTGCCGCAATTCACGCACAGGCCCTGGGCGATGCGCTCGGCGGTGCGCCGCCGGAACCGGTCCCGGTCGCGCGCACGGCCCTCCTCGGGGTTCTTGTAAGCCATGTCCATGTCCTCCCTGCCGGGGTTGAAGTCCAGGCGAAGGACGCCCGGCCGGCGCGGGGCCGGCGGGGCGTCCCCGGAGAACGCCGCTCAGCCCCGCTTGCGCTCCGCGAACAGGCCGGTGGCGAGATCGCCCCAGTACTGCACGCCGCCCTTGAGGCGCATTCCGGTGCAGACGATGATCTCGTCGCGCGCGGGCCGCATCCGCTGGACCGCCCGCAGGGACACGATCTCCCCCTTCGCCTTGCGCCGGCCCTTCGCCGTCGGCTCGTCACCGGTCCGGCGGCGTATCTCGCCGTCGGCCATGGACCGGAAGCGCTCGACCAGGTAGCGGTCGTCGTCGAGGCCGGGGCCGAAGATGTGGGTGAGGAAAGTCTGCGTGTCGCGATGGGGGATCGTTGCCGTCCGCATGGTCCTGTCTCCGCCCGGTCCGTGGTTGGGGCGGCGGGGACGCCCTCGCGGACGCCCGACCGCCGCCCCGCTCACGGCACAACCCGGACTCCCGGCGGCGCGTCGGCACCAGGTCGGAGAACGCCGGCCCCGGGGCGAGGCTCTCGTGCACCGGAGGCGGACGGCCGCCGGTAGGACGGCCATACGGATGCCGAACGGGCGGGCCTTGATGCGGCGCTGGCGAATGGAACGATCATGGAGGTGAGCTGCGATGGCCAAGCAGTACAAGAGCGATGCCTTGGCGGCGGCGCATGAGACCACACTCGGCCTGACGGAGGCGGGCGTCATGGCGAAGCGCACGATGAGGGTCTTCGACGACCTGTGTCTTACGCCGGTCGAAGACATGACGCCGGAGGAGATCCGGGAAATCCGGATGCGGGAGAACGCGAGTCAGGCGGTCTTCGCCCGATATCTCAACGTGACCACGAGCTTGGTGAGTCAGTGGGAGCGGGGCGAGAAGCGGCCGCGGGGCGCTTCGCTGAAGCTCTTGACGCTGGTCGCGAAGAATAGCCTCGATACGGTCGCGTGACGGAGGCAGCTGCCCCTGGCGGCGCGCCTGCGGAATACGACAACCGGGCGTGTGCGCGTGCGGCGGCGCGAATCCGATAATGACGGCTTCGAAGTGATGGCAGGATCGGCCGTCCGGGACGCGCGCGAGTTGGAAGGCGCCCGACGCCGCGGCTACTTTCCGATAAAGCCGATGTAGACGTAGAGCGCGGCCAGGGCCACGGTGACCGCGATGCCGATGTTGCCGTAGATGGGGGCGACCTGGAGACCCAGGAACAAGGCGAACGAGAACACGAGGTAGAGGCTGGCGAGGGCGGCGACGTGAGCGAGGACTTTCAGCACCTTCCGGGTCGTCGGGGTCATGGGCCGCCCGGCTCCCCGACCGGCGCGGCGGGTTCGACGACGCCGTTCGGATCCGGCGACCATGCAGGCTGGCGCAGATGGTGGGGGCGTCGTGACTGCGGCGCGAGGCGCCTGCGATCACGAAGGTTCCGCCATCGGTAGAAGGTGGCGCGGGAGACGCCGACGGCGTTGGCTGCGGCTTGTGCGGTCAAGCCGTCGGACTTGACCTGTTGCCATCGGTCGAGAGCGTCGCGTCTGTCTCGAACCAACAGCTTCGGAGATCCCTACACTCCTTCAACAACCGCGTCTCATATCTGTCTGAATTTGTTCATGGATCCCGCCATCGAACGCCACCACCGCGCGGCGGCCTCCCGCCCTGGAAAAGTCAAACGAAGATGTAGTATACTGCCGTCGGCATCGGGGAACTCCTCTGAGGCGAGATAACTCTTTGGCAACAAAAGAATTATCCCACATCCAGAGTCCCGATGTACCGCCCCTTGTGAGAAATGCGGGCTAACAGGAATACAGGTATCCAATCATGCCGCCCACTACATACAAGGTCACGGAAGCCCGAGCTCACTTCTCGGAGCTTCTGGCGCGGGCCCGAGCCGGCGAGGAGATCGTCATCACCAAGGGCCACGAGCCCCATGCCCGGCTCCTGCCGCCGGCCGGGCGCGGGGAGCGGGAGAGTGTGCCGCTAGGACATCTCCACCTGCCGGACGACCTCTTCGACGGCGACGATCCGGAACAGGCCGTGATCGATGCCGGCGACCGCAACGATGCCCTCGGCATTTGGCGCGGCCGCGCGGCCGCTTCGTGAGACTGCTCCTTGACAGCCATGCCGTCTATTGGTGGATGACGGGTAACATCCGGCTGTCCGCGGTCGCCCGGGAACTGATCCTCGACGGCGCGAACGCCGTTCTGGTCAGCGCGGTTTCGATCTACGAAATCGAGCTCAAGGCCGGGCGCAGGCGCGTGAACCTGCCGCCCCAGGAACTGCGGGCGGCGCTCCGGCGCAACGCTGTCGAGGAGCTGGCCGTCACCCACGACCACGCGGAGTATGCCGCCCATCTCACATGGGAGCATCGCGATCCGTGGGACCGTCTGCTGGCTGCCCAGGCCCTTCTGGAGAACTGCGTCCTCGTGTCGGTCGACAAGGTCTTCGACGGCATCCCCATCGACCGGCGTTGGTGAACCCGGTTGCAATCGCCTGCCCAGCCTGTGCATGAGTCTGCGACGACGAGACACCGTCGAGGTAATGGCGCTCGGCATGACAGCGCTTAGCGAACTGGAAACAGTCCTGCGCTCGCGAACGGTAACATGGCGTGATGCTGCACATCGACAGCGCATGGCCTTGCTCTTCTGTTCTAAATCATGCGATGAAGTGAGATCGAATTTGGGTGGCATGCCAAGGCTTGTTTCAAGATTTCAAGAGATTTACAGACACCAATCCTCGCATTACGATCGGCCAAGCTCCTCGGGACGTACATCCATCAGCGTATCGATCCGGTCAGCGATTCGTTGCGCGGGCTCCCGGAGTTGCTCTGCGGTCCAGTCGGCAGCGTAGCCCTCGGTCACGTCATTGGGCCGGGCATGGTTGACCAGACGCTTGGTCAGGCTCTGCGGCAGCATCAGCTCGCGCTCGGCCACTGTGATGAAACAGTTGCGGAAGCCGTGGAACCAGAATTTGGCGCCGCCAGCCTTGGTGATCCGGCCGTAGAGATGGTGCGGATCCTCGACATGGCCCGACGCGCTGGTGAGAGAGGGAAACACCCAGGCGCGGATGTTGTCCGGCAGGCCCTCGCTTTCCGCCCGGCGGCGCTCGAGGATAGCGCTCAGTTGTCGGGTGACAGGAAGCTCCAGCGGCACACCGGTCTTGGTCTCTTCAACTCGAAAGGTCATCGCCGCCATGTCCACCTGCTGCCATCGCAGGGTCAGCACTTCGTCGCGACGCATGCCGGTGTAAAGCCCGAACCACAGCGCGTCCCGGATCGCCGGGTTGTTCACCTCGGCTTCGATGCCGGCGCGCCAGCATGGCAGGACCTCGGCCGGAGTGGATATCTTGCGCCGTACCTTGCGGTGAAACTTGCCGCCGCCGGCGAGCCACAGGTCGACCGGGTTGCGCAGGCCGTCGAGATCGACACAGGGCCGACGATAGACCGAGCGCAGCAAAGAGATCGCTCGGTTGGCCGGCGACCACCCGTGATCCTCGGTGATGCGGTTGAAGCGGCCCTCCACGTCCCGGCGGGCGATGGCATCGAGGGGGCGGGAGAGCCAATCACCGAGATAGCGCTTGGCCTCGTAGCGGTAGAGCTCGTTCGTGCGTCTGGACCGGTTGGGATTGACCGCCATGTAATCCTCAAAGGCGTCCCCAAGCGTCGGCATGGTGCGCGCCTCCGCCCGGTCCTCGGCCGGGTCGTCGCCGTCGGCGACCTTGCCGAGGGCCTTCTGCGCCAGCCGCCGTGCCTGATCGGGGGCGACCTTGCCGTAGCGGCCGAGGACGACACGCTTGTTGGGGGCCTTTCTGCCGCCATCCCCGGCGCGGTAGTTGACGATGAAGGATTTGACGCCGGAGGGCTGGATGCGGACGCCGAAGCCGGTGAGCTTGTCGTCCCATGCGATCCAGGGCGTGCTGGCGGGCTCGAGGGCATCGACGGCGCGCTTGGTGAGCGTCAGCTTGGTTTTCGCGATGCGTTTGGCGGTCTGGGCATCCATTCAGAAAATGTGGCCCGCCTGGTGATCCATGTCAACACCTGTATCAACACGGTAAATCGATATGGGACGCTCTACAGCGCAGGTGTGACGGGTTTGTATGCGGGAAAATACACTCAATACATTGATATTACGATATGTATGGCGCTTCCGGCGCATCCGGTCGCAACACGGCGTAAATTAGCTGGCGAGACTCATAACCTGAAGGTCGCAGGTTCGAATCCTGCCCCCGCAACCACTCCAAACCCCTGGAAACATTGATGTTTCCGGGGGTTTTCTCGTTTCTGGTATAGCGCTTCTTCCGGTCTGGCAAACGATTGGCAAACATCGGGAATCGAAGTCTGGCGCACCCGGGCGAACGACCGGCGTCGTCAGTGGCCAGTTGCTCCCAAGCCATCCCCGACGGCATTTTACCCGCCATCGGGCGATCCGCCGCGCCGATGAACGGTTCGTCGACATCCGCGCCCAGGGGCGACGCACTCGTGGGCGCTCCGGTCGGGCTTGCAGACGATCTGAGGGGATGTCCTTGTGTTCGATGCTTCGCAGAGTGCCGCGCCGTCCGGGAGGCCGGCGAGAGCCTGCCGCGCGGCGTCGGAGATCGCGGCCTCCGGATCGCCCTCGGAGCGCCGGAAACCCAACCCGCCCGGGCCCGGCGCATGAGGCCGACCGCTGCGTCGCCGCACCCGGCTTCGTAGAGGGTGTCGAGGACCGCCGCCTCGTCCCCGCCCGCCCTCATCCCGCCGAGAGCAAGTCGCGGAGAAAGGCGGAGAGGTCCGCGAAGGCGTCTGAGTCGAAATCCCATACGCCCTGCAGGGCGCCTTCGCCCACCCGCGCCACGGGGTCGTCCGTGGCAGCGAGATAGGCATGGGCGAATGTCTTGTCGCGGTTCCCGGAGCGCGTAACCCCGCGCCCGTCGAGACAGCTCAAGTAGTCTTCGACGCATCCGCTCACGGCGTCCCCTTCTCGGGAGCGCTTGCACAGGGTTTCGATGGCGCCGGGCGTGCTACCGTCCGGAACGATGAACACGCCGACGGTCGGCTTGGCGTCTGAAAACCCGCCGTGGGCCGTCGGCGGCTCGTATCCGGCGTCGCAAAGATGGTCGCAGAGGCTCTGGAACGCGCCGCCCGCATTGTCGTCGGCGTCCCGGACTGCGCCGATGGCCCGGACACTCCGGGCTTCGGCCGTGATCGCACGCAGATTGTTCGGAAACCTGTCCCTACCTCCCGCGTCGATGACTTGTATCTCCGACCGTCTTTCCCTGCCAAAGCGACGTCTTATAAGTACATCGAACAGGTTGACTTCGTCGCGGCCTTCCACCAGCAACAGACGATCCTTCTCGATCTTCAGCTTTTGCCTGTCGCTCCCCACGTCGGCTGTCATCACCGGGTCTCCAGGTCGAGATCGCGTACGCCCTCGAGCGTCTCGCCAGTGAAGGTCGTCGCTTCCACCTTCCCCGTCTTCTCGTTCCTGAACAGCTTGTGGATCGCCAGATCGTTCGGTGCGTCTTCGAACGCGGCCATCGCCGCGTCGATACATTCGGCGCTGTGGGTCGTCGCCACCAGTTGCGCATTCCACTGACGCATCCACGTGCGTCCATGCGCCCAAACATCCTTCAGCACGGAATGGTGAAGGCCGTTTTCCACCTCATCCGAAAAAAGAACTCCGCCGCGTGAAGTAAAAAATCCAAGAAATAACTGACACAATCGAACGACTCCACCTCCGAGATCGTGAAGTGGTAACTGCACGCCATCGTTCGTGACGGCCGACAGGTACGGTCCTCCTGTTTCGTCAGTCAAAATCCCCACATCCGCAACTTTAGGAAAGATAAAGTTGATCGCATTTCTGAAATCGTCTTTATGGTTTTTCCTTACCATATCCGAATATTTCTGAAGATAGTTTTCGGGTGTTTCGTGTTGAAATTTTGTGCTCAAAATAGTACTGCTTGGTCTCTTCGAATGAGGCTCGGGCGTGTGAAGCGCCACCGTCCCCCAAGGAGTCGGAAGCATTCCTGTAGCCTTTTGTCCCGCGGGGATTCCATCCAATTCCGTGTGGACCTGTCCTACCGTGGGTAGCTCAACAAAGCTGTTTTCCGCTGAATTCTCAATCGGTGCCGTCCTGACGTCCGAAACGTCACCGACTTTCTTGAAAGTGGCTTTCAAATTGTGAAGAGATTCGTTCTCCACTCCCTCCAGTTCCAACACACCGTTCGTCAATTTGGCGATGGGATCCAGTATTGGCCTATTGGAACGCTGCACATTGGCATTCCATAACAACGAGGTGTTGTATCGTCCGGTGAACAGCCACATCGCCTCAATCACCGCCGTCTTGCCAATCCCGTTGACGCCGGTCACAAGATTGGCGTTCGCCAGATGGCGGAAGGAAAGTCCATCTATCCCTCGATAGTGGACGGCCTTGAAACTGGTGAAAAAAGTCATCTCATGTCCCCACTTCCGGAGTCGCGTTGCCAAGGGCGTCGAAACCGCGACTCCGTTCCGCGCTGGAGAGTGCCGAGGCTTCGGTTGCGCTCCAGCAACTCCCGCAGTGCCTCTTCATCGGAAATGCTCACACCCCAACCGTAGGCGGCGGCGACAGCGGCGTCAAGATTCGTGTGGGCGTCGGTGAGCCATTGGGGGCGGGTGTTGTAGAGGGCAGTCAGGGTGCGCTTCTTGAGCTCCCTTGCCACCGCTTCGTCGCGAGGGGCGGGGCGTCTGGGGTAGCCGGGGATCGGTTCCTCCAGCCACTCCACCCATTCGGGCGGGTTGAGCCAGCGGTCGCGGAGGGCGACCAAGCGGCGGGCAGCCTCGGCGCTGGCGCTGGTGCGCGGGTCGTCGGCGTAGGCGGCCGCGGGGATGTCGGGGGAGAGGCCTTGGGGGAAGGGGAAGGTTTCGAAGGTTGTGGTGGGGGTGTAGCGGGGGCGGTCCTCAAGGCTGGTGCCCAACCGCAATGACCATGCTTCGTGAAACCGGCTGTGCAGGATGCCGAAGGTCGTGTCGTCGTCGCGGGCGATCACGATCAGCGGGTGATCGGGGCAGACGCGCGAATCGAGCCAGACGAACAGCCGGTGCTTGGCGACGGTGGGCGTGGCGATGTAGCGGGATGCCACGCCAATCCGCTGGAACATCGTTTGTCCCGAGCGATCGTGCCGCCACCAGTTCCGTCGCAGATCGTCACGGCGATTGCGATCTCGCACCGGTTTCACATGCTCCAGGACATGAGCGAACGGCGCTTCGTAGAGCGCGGCGTCGGCTTCGCTCATCGTGTGTCCAAAATCAATGATCCACTTGCCGGACGGGCGCCGCGTCACGTCCATGCCGTTTATCATCCCTGGCGGCGCATCCGGGCGCGCGCAGGCCTCGACGACGTGCGCATCCACGACCTCCGTCACAGCTTTGCCTCCCGCGCCTTGGCGCTCGGCGAGGGCCTGCCCATGATCGGGAAGCTGCTCGGCCACACCCAGTCCAGACCACCGCCCGCTACGCTCACCTCGCCCGCGATACCGTCAAGACCTCCGCCGCCCGTATCGGCGACAGCATCGAGCACGATATGACAGAGGTAGAATAACGGGCTCGCGGGATCCGATGAGTCCGTGCGAAACAGGATGTCGCCTGTCAGGACTGTCTCCGCATCACTTGACGTATCTCAATTGAGATTCATATGGTTGGCAAATGGAGGAATGCCCAATGCCCGCTCAGACATCGATGCTCCATGTCCGCGTGGACAATCAACTCAAGACCAAAGCGGCCGACACGCTGGCTGGCGTCGGCCTGACGCTCTCGGATGCCGTGCGCATCCTCCTGACCCGTATTGCCGCGGAGGGTGGGTTGCCGACCGGCCTGACCACCGACCCCGAAACCCATGACGCGTGGTTCCGCGCCAAGGTACGGGAAGCCCTGGACGATCCGCATCCCACTGCTTCACACGAACAGGTCATGAGCGACGCGCAGGCGCTGATCGACGGAAAGCGCCGTGCGTGATCTTGAATGGAAGACCTTGGCGGTCTCCGATCTGATGGCGATCATCGATTATATTTCGGACGACAATCCCAAGGCCGCCCAAGCCTTGAAGGAAGATATCGAGAACAAGGTGTCGCGTTTACGGGACAACCCACGACTTTACAGGGTCGGTCGCGTGGACGGCACCCGCGAGATGATCGTGCGTTCGAACTACCTCGTCGTCTATGCCGAGGTCCCCCACACTGTCACGATACTTCGGGTGCTGCATGCGGCCCAGCAGTGGCCCGAAACATGACGACGGTCGGTCGGCCATCTTGACAAATGAACCGAGACCTCTGCAGGCGGCGGGCTTGAACGAGGGACCGATCGCCGGTGGGACGGCGTAGGCCTCTCGTGGACCGCGACGGGGACTGTGGCAGCAGCGTTGGCGCTCGCTCCCTATCTCGAGACTATTGCAACCGGCGGGGTCTTTATCGATAGGGAGACAATCGCCGGGCTCGAATCCGCGGCCATGAACGGCCGGCCTGCAACCGCTTGAAGACGGCGGCTCGCCTTGCGTCCGTTTCCTTCCCGACAGCCAAGCCGTCGAGCTCAATCGGCTCGGGCAGGTCCTCGACGAGATGACGTCGGACGGCTCGGAAACCCGTTCGGCGGTGGTGGCGATCCGACTCCTGGTGCTTACCGGCTGTCGGCTGTCCGAGATCCAGAAGCTGCGCTGGGAGCGTGTCGACTTCGATGCCGGCGAGTTGCGGCTTCCCGACAGCAAGACCGGAGGACGTGCGGTGCCGCTGGCGCCCTCCGCCGTGCGGCTCTGGCGGCTCTGCCTCGCGACCCGGATAACCCGTGGGTGATCGCCGGAAGGAAGCCGGGGACCCACCTGACCGACCTGCAACATCCCTGGCGGTGCATCCGGGCGCGCGCAGGCCTCGACGACATGCGCATCCATGACCTGCGGCACTCCTTCGCCTCCCGCGCCTTGGCGCTCGGCGAGAACCTGCCGATGATCGGGAAGCTCCTCGGTCATATCCAGGTCCAGACCCCCGCTCGCTACGCTCACCTCGCCCGCGATACCGTCAAGGCTTCCGCCGCCCGCATCGGCGACAGCATTGAGCGCGATCTGGGGGCGGAGGAAACAAGCGCGGTTTGAGCGCGCTTAACGGTTTCCGGCGTCGAGAACCCGCTGAAGCCGGTCGAGTGCAGCCGCATGTTTCCGCCCGCTCATTCGACCGAGATTGACGAGTTTCCATCTGACGGCCGGCAGCCCGGCAACATCGGAGAGATCGATGAGCGACCAGTCCGGATGCCGGCCCTTTACCGACAACAGGAACGCGCGATCCCCGTCGGTGAGTGCGCCATGAATGTCCGCGATAAGCCGCTCGCGCGCCTCGGTCAGCGCGATCAACGGAACCGGCTCGCGGGTCATATGCTTGAACTCGCCTTCGTAGAATGCGCGGACGGGCTTGCGCCTCGGGGCCAGTTATGGCCGATCAGATAGACCAGAAAAGTCATGAACAGGCCCCTGTCGATGCCCTCGTTGTTCAGCAGCTGCGTGATGTCGAACAGATCGCGCGGGTGCTGCCGGTCGAGCGCCGCGCACATCTTGCCCGCGTAGAGATCGTTGAACGACAGGATCCGGTTCTCGGTGTAGCCCAAGCTTTCTTCGACTTCCGCGACGACGGCCCGCGTTTCCGAAGGCCAGACCGCGCCGCGCGCGACCGGGGAGACCTCGATCTTGATACGACAGTCGTGCAACTCTAACGTAAGCCGCAACGCATCCGTCGCGGATGGATCCGTGGTCTGCACCCCGATGCCGGGAATGGCGCCCCTCAAGTCTTTCGCGAGCGTGTCGAGACCCCGGCGTATCGCCGGCAAGGCCTCTGTTGGCGAGGCGAGCGCGGCAAGTAGGCGAGATCGATGTCCACCGACAGACGGGGCAGATTGCGCAGAAAGAGACTGATCGCGGTGCCGCCCTTCAAGGCGAACTCGTCCCGCCTCGCGACATAGGGCAGGACCCGGACCACGAGCTCCACTTGGCGGTGGAACGGATTGCGCCTATCCATGCATCGCTTCCGGCACGGTGATCCCGTACCGGCTCACCAGCCGACCGCCCTTGGCTAGAACTCGCTTGCCGCGACCGAGATCGAAGTCGCCCGGTTCCAGACGCTTCGCCCAGGAATGCCCCTGCCGCTCGGCCAACCAGAAAAACAGGCGCTTGACCTTGATGCTGCGCGTCCGGCGCAGGAGTGCGTCGAGCCGGCGCGGCGAAAGGTCGGCAAGACTTTCCATCAGTCGCTCCGCGTACTCGAACGACACTCCCGCCGGCACGTCCTTCAATATCTCGAACAACGCCCGCTCGGCCGTCGAGGTCTGCACCGCCCAGAAGCCGTCGCCCCAAGGAACGTCGACCGTCAGGGACGGCGTGAGGCGCCGCGCCTCGTCCCCCGCCGGCCCGTCCGGCCCCGACAGCCATGCCGTGCCATGCCGGTGGAACGTCTCGGCGGTGCCGAGCCCGTTGATCCACGGCGGCAACGGCCGGGGGCCGTACAGGTGTATCGCGCGTCGCCCAGTCAGAGGCAGATAGTGCGCCCGCCCATGCAACTCCAGCGCGGTCGTTCCACCGACGACGAGACCACTGCCCATCCGTTGGAGGGAGCAGACGATTCCCTGCCAGACGAGCCGACTCCCCGGGCGTATGTATACGCCGGCCCGGAGCGGCATGAGCTGGCCGCTCTTGACCAGGTTGTCGACGGCGTGCCGGGCGATGCCGCGCTCCATGAGCCACGGCCGGGTGGCGAGGAGGCCGTAGGGAACCAACTCCAGCAGTTCGGTGCGTAAGGCGACATTGAGAGGCATGGTTCGAGTTCGATCGATTCCGCAGCGATTATCGCCGCAAATACTAATACAAGGAAACCGTGTGCCGAGCCACCTGGAAGTTTGGTCAATATCGATTTTGCGGCGTTGACCGCCGCTGAAACGGGGTCACGCAGGCACGGCCGCATGGCCGTCGCGGGCGAGGCCCGCCTCCACCGTGGGCAGGGCCTGCTCACAGACCCACGCGGCGAGCCGGTTGCGGATCGCTTTCGTCCGGCGCTGCTCCTGGCCGCGGGTGGGCGGCAGCGCCTCGTCGCCGACGGCGCCCGCGAGATCGGGTGCGGAGGCGCGGATGTCGTAGGTGATGTCGATGTCCTCGGAGAATCGCCGGACGGTGCGCCACGCTTTCGCCGGCGATGTCCCGCCGATGAGTTCGGAATGCCGCATCGCCGCCCGCACGGTCGCGGCCGGCGCGCTGCTACCACCTCAGCCGCAGGTCGATGCGGGCGCCGTGCTCGGGGGCGGCGGCGCCTTCCTTGCGTTCGGCTTCGAGACCGACGGCGAGGTCCGGCCCGAACGCGGAGCGCGTCCCGAGGCGCCAGCGCCGCGCCCCGCCCTCTTCGTAGCCGAACCCGACATGGGGCGTCATCACCCCGGCCCCGTTCCACACCCCGAACCCGTAGCCCAGCTCCGCCTCCAGGCGCGCCGTGTTGGCGTCGGTGGTGGCGTCACCCGACGAAACGCGGCCCGTCATCCCTTTGTCCCATAGCCGCGCGAGGCCGCTCTCCGATGCCCCCCAACGCGGCGACAGCGTGAACGACAGGCCCCGGCCGCCGGGACCGGGCGACAGCTGCGCCGACCCCGACGCGCCCCATTCCTCCACGTCGCCCTCATGCGCCACCAGCGTCCGGCCCCGCGCCTCCACCGACAGGCCGCCCGACACCCATTCGAGACCGCCGCCCAGTTCCACGCCCGCGCCGGTCTCCCCGTCGCCGCCGTCCCAGCGCGCGCCCACCTCCAGCGACGGCGTGAACGCGCCCCCGCCCGCCAGCGCGTATGTCCGGCTTCCTTCCGCCGCGAGCCGCACGCGCCGCGTGTCCACGGACACCTTCTCGAGCGCCGATCCGTTGTCCTCCACCGAATAGCGCGTCGCCTCCCCCGATCCCTTCACCGCCAGCGCCAACCCGCCCACCGACGCCACCGGAACCGAGCCGCCCACCGCGACGCCCACGAACGCACTGTCGCCCTTCTGGACCCCGAAACGCTCCCCGACCTCCTCGTCCGCGATCTCGATCTCGCCCTCGCCGTAGCCCAGCGCGCCCCACAGGCGCGAGCCGTTCGAACCCGTCCACCCTGCATACGGATGCACCGCCGCAAGACGGCTCTCGTGAGCGCCCGTGACCGCTGCCACATCCCCGCTCCGGTCCGTGTAATCGATCTCGCTCTCGAACCACGACATCGCCAGACCGCCCCGGAGACCCTCTCCCAGCGGCGCATCAACGCCCACGTGCGCCGAGAACAGCTCGCCCGACCAGTCCAGAACATCCTTGTCCAGCGACAGCGAACGCCGGCTCCCGCCGCCCCACATCACCGCCGGGGAGCCGGAGCCGCCGCCGCCAACACCCGCGCCATCACCGGCCCCACCGCCGCTGCCGGCACCGGCGACGCCAATGCTACCGCCGCCCAGCGCCACCGCGAACGTCCGGCCCTCCAGAACCTTGCGCCACGACAGGCCTTCCCCATCCTGCGCGTCTTCCTGCGCCTTCAGCGCCGAAGCCAGCGTGTCCGCCGTCCCGCCGCCCGTACCCGAGGACTCCAGGCGACCCGTCACCGCCTCAACCACGCTCCCCCATTGCGCACGCGACAACTCCGGCAGGATCGACTCGTTGATCGCCTTCAGACGCTCCCGCGCCGCGCCCAGGTCCGACACCACCTCGATCTTGACGGTCGTCTGGCCCTCGTCGCCGTCGACGTCCCGCGCGATCCAGCTATAGTCCCTCGCCTTCATCGGCTCGGTCGGCGTACCCGACAGGGTGCCCGTGTTCGGGTCCACTACCAAGCCGGGCGGAGCGTCCGGCTCCAGGCGGTAGGTCACCTCGACGTCTCCCTCCGCCCTCGGCAGCGTCTCCGACTGCGCCTCGTCCACCGTGAAGGTGTAGGTCTTCCGGGACGCGACGTCGAAGCTCGGCTTCGTGTCCACGTATCCCACCGCGAACGGCGAGAACGACCTCATGCCAGGCGCACAGACACGCATCCGATCTGCATCGAACGACGAATCCGCAACCTCCGCCCAAACGTTGCCGTCATAGTGCAGCAGCAACCCCTCCCGACCGGCCGCCGCCTGCCGCAGGCCGTCGCTCACAGGCAAGCACACCTTCAGGCCCGACGACGGAACCGTACCCGTCACGCTGATGTCCACCACCCGCCGCGCGGTCCCCAACGCCTCCGCCAAGCCGCCGAAGCCGTCGCCCGCCGCCTTCGCCAGCGTCGCCGCAGAGACCTCCGGCGAGAACGTCAGCGCCAGCGGCGGACCCGCTCCCACACCCGCCAGATCGACCTCGATCCCCGCCGGCACTCCGGACTCCACCGTCACCGTCACCCGGCGGCCCCCGATGTCGTAGGTCGTCCTTCCCGCCGCGCCATCCGTCACGATCCTGGTGTCGCCGGGATCGGAGACCGCCACGGCCAGCGTTCCCGTCACGCCGCCGTAAGCGCCGCCCGACGCCGCGTGCGTCAGGGACGCCACGTCGGCAAGGTCGTCGTCGTCCGGCTGCGCGGTCACCATCACCGTCTGCGCCGCGCTCCAGTCCGACGGGGTGAAGGTCAGGCGGAATGGAGAAACCGTCAGGTCGGCGTCGTCCGGCGAGATCGAGATCAAGACCGTCACGGTCCCGGCGGGCCTGCTGGTCAGCGCCGCCGTGTACGCCGCGGCCTCGCCCCCCACCGCCGCAACCACCGCCGCCGGATCAAGCACGAACCCCTTCGTGTCGTCGTCCTCGATGGTCAGTTCCGCGTCCGTCACCGCCATCGTCGTCGAGTCCGCCGTGGCGCGGGAGTTCGCCACCGTCGCCGAGACCGTCACCGTCTTGGCGTCCGCGTCGATGTAGTTGTTCTTCGCCGTGATCGTCACCACACCGGTGCTCTCGGTCGCGCTCGCCGCGATGGTCAGCATCTTGTCCATGCTCAGCGTGTAGTCGCCTTCCACCGCCGGGGACACCGGCGTCACCGTCACCGTCGTCGCCGCGGACGACGGATGCGACAGCGTCGCCGTCACCGTCGAGACGCCGCCGTTCTCCACCACCGACGACGGGTTCAGCGCCAGCGTCACCCCCGGCGGGCCGTCGTCGTCGGTCGTCGTCACGGACACGTCCTCCTCGACCGACGACGTGTCGTAGTCGGCATCCCCGCTCGACGGGTCGAGGCGCACCTGCCAGGTCACCGTCCCGTCGTCGATGCTGTCGTTCGCCCCGGTCACCGTCACCGTCTGCGCCGTGCTCCAGCTTGTCGTTGCGAACGTCAGCGACGGCGGCGATACCGTCCCCTCGCTCCCATCCCGGCTCGCCACCGACACCGTCACCGCCGCCGAAGGCTGCGTCCGCAGCGCCACCGTGAACGTCGATTGTCCGCCCGCCTCCGTCGCCTGGCCCGTGACCGCACTCACGTTCAGCCCGAACTCGTTGTCGCGGTTCCTCGCATACACGGTGACCGCCGAGAGCGCGTCGTAGTTGGCGTCCGCCGTGTTCGTCTGGTCCACCGTCAGCGTGACCGTGTAGTCCCGGTTGCCGTCGGCGACGGAATCGTCCACCCCGGTCAGGGTCACCGTCTGCGCCGTGCTCCAGTCGCTCGCCGTGAAGGTCAGCGTCGACGGCCCCACCGTGCCCTCGCCGGTGTCCGAACTCACCACGCCGATCGCCACGTCCCCCGTCGGCTCCGTCGCCAGCTTCACCGTGAACGTGGCCGTCCCGGCCGATTCCGTCGTCTCCAGCCGCGAGCCGGTCGACGTCGCCGGAGACACCGCGATCCCCGCCGTATCGTCGTCGGTCAAGGTCAGCGAAACCCCGCCCCCGGACACCGTGCCCGCGCCGTGGCCGTTGGCCAGCACCGCCGTCACCGTCACCTGCCGGTCCGCCGCGTCCACGTCGTTGTCCACCGCCGTGAGCACCGCCCCGCCCGCACTCGACGTAGCCCCGGCCGCGATCGCGATCCGAGACGCCGACCCCGAACCCACCGTGAACGCCCCCGCCACCGCCTGCACCGTCACCGTCGTCGCCTGCGCCGAACGCCGGTTCAAGGTCGCCGTCACCGTCGTCATGCCGCCGTTCTCCGAGATCGACGAGGCCGACAGCGCCAGCGTCGCGTCCGGCGCCGCGTCGTCGTCGGTGATGGTCAGCGTCCGGGCGATCGGCTGCTGCACGCTCTGGTCGTTGACCGCCGTTCCCGAAACCGTCACCTGCTTGTTCGGCGCGTCCGTGTCGTTGTCCACCGCCGCCACCGTCACCGTGCCGCTGCTGGTCGTCGCCCCGGCCGCTATGGTCAGCGTGGCCGCGCTCGACAGCGTGTAGTCGCCCGCCGCCGCCCCGGTCGAGGCCACCGGCGCGACCGATACCGTGATCGTCGTCGCCGCGCTCGACGCCCGGTTCAGCGTCGCCGTCACCGACGCCGTGCTGCCCGTCCCGCTCTCGTCGATGGTCGAAGGCGTCAACGCCAGCGTCACCGTCGGCGGACCCTCGTCGTCGCGGATGGTCAGCGTCGCCGCCGCCGGCGCCGCCGCCCCGTTGCCGCCCGCCGCCGTCGCCGACACGCGCACCTCGATGTCCGGCTCGTCGGCGGCGTTGTCCTGCGCCGTCACCGTCACCGTGCCCGCGCTGACGGTGGCCCCGGCCGCGATGGTGAGCTTCGTCGTGCTCGACAGCGCGAAGTCCCCCGACACCGCGCCCGTCGACGCCACCGCGGCGGCCGACACGGTGAGCGTCACCGCCGCGCTCGACTTGCCCGAGAGCGTCGCCGTCACCGTCGAGACGCCGCCGTTCTCGCCGACGGTCGCCGGCGTGAGCACCAGCGCCAGCGTCGGCAAGGTATCGTCGTCCGTCAGCGTCAGCGTCACGTCCGGCGGCACCGCCACCCCGTTGCCCCCCGCCGCGGTTCCCGAGACCGTCACCGACTTGTTCGGCGAATCCACGTCGTTGCCGTTCGCCGTCACCGTCACCAGGCCCGCGCTCTCCGTCGACCCGGCCGCGATGGTCAGCGTCGTTGCGCCCGACAGGGTGAAGTCCGCGGCGACCGTCCCGGTCCCTGCGGCTGCGGCCACTGTCACCGTCACAGCAGCGCTCGATGGGCCGGAGAGCGTCGCCGTCACCGTGGAGATACCGTCCGTCTCCGCAATCGACGACGGCGTGAGCGCCAGCGAAACCGTCGGCAGCGTCTCATCGTCCGTCAGCGTCAGCGTCACGTTGGACGGATTGGCGACCCCGTTGCCGCCCGCCGCGGTTCCCGAAACCGTCACCGATTTGTTCGGCGAATCCACCGCGTTGCCGTTCGCCCTCACCGTCACTTCGCCCGCGCTCGTCGTCGCCCCCGCGGCGATGGTCAGAGTCTTCGCCGTGCTCAAGGTGAAGTCACCCGCGACCGCGCCGGCCCCCGCGGCCGCAGCCACCGTCACCGTCACCGCAGCGCTCGACTTGCCCGTAAGCGTCGCCGTAACCGTGGAGATGCCGCCCGTCTCCGTAATCGACGTGTCGGAGAGCGCCAGCGCCAGCGTCGGCAAGGCGTCGTCGTCCGTCAGCGTCAGCGTCACGTTCGGCGGGTTCGAGACCCCGTTGCCGCCCGCCGCGGCGCCCGAAACCGTCACCGACTTGTTCGGAGAATCCATGTCGTTGCCGTTCGCCGTCACCGTCACCAGCCCCCCGCTCGTCGTTGCCCCGGCCGCGATGGTCAGCGTCGTCGCGCTCGACAGGTCGAAGTCCGCCGCCACCGCCCCGGCCCCTACCGCCGCGGCCACCGTCACCGTCACCGCAGCGCTGGACTCGCCGGAGAGCGTCGCCGTCACCGTGGAGACCCCGCCCGTCTCCGAAATCGAAGTAGAAGAGAGCGCCAGCGCAACCGTCGGCAAGGCATCGTCGTCGGTGATCGTCAGGGTCACGTTCGACGGGTTCGCCACCCCGTTGCCGCCCGCCGTGGTTCCCGAGACCGTCACAGACTTGTTCGGAGAATCCACGTCGTTGCCGTTCGCCGTCACCGTCACCACGCCCGCGCTCGTCGTCGCCCCCGCCGCGAAGGTCAGCGTCGCCGCCGTGCTCAGGGTGAAGTCCGCCGCGACCGCCCCGGCCCCCGCAGCAGCAGCCACCGTCACCGTCACCGCTTCGCTCGACGCACCCGAAAGCGTCGCCGTCACCGTCGCAATCCCGCCCGTCTCCGTAATCGAAGTGGAAGAAAGCGCCAGCGCCACCGTCGGCAAGGCGTCGTCGTCGGTGATCGTCAGGGTCACGTTCGACGGGTTCGCCACGTTGTTGCCGCCCGCCGCGGTTCCCGAGACCGTCACCGGCTTGTTCGGCGAATCCACCGCGTTGCCGTTCGCCGTCACCGTCACCACGCCCGTGCTGGTGGTCGCCCCGGCCGCAATGGTCAGAGTCGTCGCCGTGCTCAGGGTGAAGTCGTCCACGACCGCCCCGGTCCCCGCCGCCGCAGCCACCGTCAACGTCACCGCGGCGCTCGATGGGCCGGAGAGCGTCGCCGTCACCGTCGAGATGCCGCCCGTCTCCGAAATCGACGAGGCCGAGAGCGCCAGCGCCGCCGTCGGCAGCGTCTCGTCGTCGGTCAGCGTCAGCGTCCGGGCGATCGGCTGCTGTACGCCCTGGTCGTTGATCGCCGTTCCCGAAACCGTCGCCTGCTTGTTCGGCGCGTCGGTGTCGTCGTCCACCGCAGCGACCGTCACCGTGCCGCTGCTGGTCGTCGCCCCGGCCGCTATGGTCAGCGTGTTCGCGCTCGACAGCGTGTAGTCGCCCGCCGCCGCCCCGGTCGAGGCCACCGGCGCGACCGACACCGTGATCGTCGTCGCCGCGCTCGACGCCCGGTTCAGCGTCGCCGTCACCGCCGCCGTGCTCCCCGTCCCGCTCTCGTCGATGGTGGCGGGCGTCAATACCAGGGTCACCGTCGGCGGGCCTTCGTCGTCGCGGATGGTCAGCGTCGCCGCCAGCGGCGCCGCCGCCCCGTTGCCGCCCGCCGCCGTCGCCGACACGCGCACCTCGATGTCCGGCTCGTCGGCGGCGTTGTCGTTCGCCGTCACCGTCACCGTGCCCGTGCTGACGGTGGCCCCGGCCGCGATGGTGAGCTTCGTCGTGCTCGACAGCGCGAAGTCCCCTGCGACCGCGCCCGTCGACGCCACCGGGGCAGCCGACACGGTGAGCGTCACCGCCGCGCTCGACTTGCCCGAGAGCGTCGCCGTCACCGTCGAGACGCCGCCGTTCTCGCCGACGGTCGCCGGCGTGAGCACCAGCGCCAGCGTCGGCAGGGCGTCGTCGTCGGCCAGCGTCAGGGTCGCGTTCGGCGGGTTCGCGACGCCGTTGCCCCCTGCCACCGTGCCCGAGACCGTCACCGGCTTGTTCGGCGAATCCACGTCGTTGTCGTTCGCCGTCACCGTCACCAGGCCCGCGCTCTCCGTGTCCCCGGCCGCGATGGTCAGCGTCGCCGCCGTGCTCAAGGTGAAGTCGCCCGAGACCGCGCCGGCCCCCGCGGCCGCGGCCACCGTCACCGTCACCGCGGCGCTCGACGCCCCCGACAACCGCGCCGTCACCGTCGCCACCCCGTTCGTCTCCGTAATCGACGATGGCGTGAGCGCCAAGGCAACCGTCGGCAAGGCGTCGTCGTCCGTCAGCGTCAGCATCACGTTCGGCGGATTGGCCACCCCGTTGCCCCCCGCCGCGGTTCCCGAGACCGTCACCGACTTGTTCGGCGAATCCACCGCGTTACCGTTCGCCGTCACCGTCACTTCGCCCGCGCTCGTGGTCGCTCCGGCCGCGATGGTCAGGGTCGTCCCGGACTGCGTGAAATCCCCCGCGACCGCCCCGGTCCCCGCCGCCGCGGCCACCGTCACCGTCACCGCCGCGCTCGATGGGCCGGAGAGCGTCGCCGTCACCGTCGAGATGCCGCCCGTCTCCGTAATCGACGAATCGGAGAGTGCCAGCGCCACCGTCGGCAAGGCGTCGTCGTCTTCCAGCGTCAGGGTCACGTTCGGCGGGGCCGTGACCCCGTTGCCGCCCACCGCGGCGCCCGAGACCGTCACCGACTTGTCCGGCGAATCCACCGCGTTGCCGTTCGCCGTCACCGTCACCAGGCCCGCGCTCGTCGTCGACCCCGCCGCAATCGTCAGCGTCGTTCCCGTCTGCGTGAAGTCGCCCAAGACCGCGCCCGTCCCCGCGGCGGCCGCCACCGTCACCGTCACCGCTGCGCTCGACTTGCCCGAAAGCGTCGCCGTCACCGTCGAAACCCCGCCCGTCTCCGAAACCGACGAATCGGAGAGCGCCAGCGCAACCGTCGGCAGCGTCTCGTCGTCCTCCAAGGTCAGCGTCACGTTCGGCGGATTGGCAACGCCGTTGCCGCCCGCCGCCGTGCCCGAGACCGTCACCGACTTGTCCGGCGAATCCACCGCGTTGCCGTTCGCCGTCACCGTCACCAAGCCCGCGCTCGTCGTCGACCCCGCCGCGAAGGTCAGCGTCGTCGCCGTGCTCAAGGTGAAGTCCGCCGCGACCGCCCCGGTCCCCGCGGCCGCCCCCACCGTCACCGTCACCGCTTCACTCGATGGACCGGAGAGCGTCGCCATCACCGTCGAGACCCCGCCCGTCTCCGAAATCGAAGTGGAAGAGAGCGCCAGCGCGACCATCGGCAGCGTCTCGTCGTCTTCCAGCGTCAGCGTCACGTTCGGCGGATTGACGACACCGTTGCCGCCCGCCGCGGTTCCCGAGACCGTCACCGACTTGTCCGGCGAATCCACCGTGTTGCCGTTCGCCGTCACCGTCACCGTCCCGGCGCTCGTCGTCGAACCCGCCGCAATCGTCAGCGTCGTCGCGCTCGACAGGGTGAAGTCCGCCGCGACCGCCCCGGTCCCGACGGCCGCTCCCACCGTCACCGTCACCGCCTCGCTCGACTTGCCCGTAAGCGTCGCCGTCACCGTCGAGATGCCGCCCGTCTCCGAAATCGACGAATCGGAGAGTGCCAGCGCCACCGTCGGCAAGGCGTCGTCGTCGGCGATGGTCAGCGTCCGGGCGATCGGCTGCTGTACGCCCTGGTCGTTGACCGCCGTTCCCGAAACCGTCGCTTGCCGGTTCGGCGCGTCCGTGTCGTTGTCCACCGCCGCCACCGTCACCGTGCCGCTGCTGGTCGTCGCGCCGGCCGCGATGGTCAGCGTCGCCGCGCTCGACAGCGTGTAGTCGCCCGCCGCCGCCCCGGTCGAGGCCACCGGCGCGACCGACACCGTGACCGTCGTCGCCGCGCTCGACACCCGGTTCAGCGTCGCCGTCACCGCCGCCGTGCTCCCCGTCCCGCTCTCGTCGATGGTCGAAGGCGTCAACGCCAGCGTCACCGTCGGCGGACCCTCGTCGTCGCGGACGGTCAGCGTCGCGTCCGCTGGCGCCGTCACCCCGTTGCCACCCGCCGCCGTTGCCGACACGCGCACCTCGACGTCCGGCTCGTCGGCGGTGTTGTCCTGGGCCGTCACCGTCACCGTGCCCGTGCTGACGGTGGCCCCGGCCGCGATGGTGAGCTTGGTCGCGCTCGACAGGGCGAAGTCTCCCGCCACCGCGCCCGTCGACGCCACCGGGGCGGCCGACACCGTGAGCGTCACCGCCGCGCTCGACTTGCCCGAGAGCGTCGCCGTTACCGTGGAGACGCCGCCGTTCTCGCCGACGGTCGCGGGCACGAGCACCAGCGCCACCGTCGGCAGCGTCTCGTCGTCCGTCAGCGTCAGGGTCACGTTCGACGGATTGGCCACCCCGTTGCCGCCCGCCGCGGTGCCCGAGACCGTCACCGACTTGTTCGGCGAATCCACCGCGTTGCCGTTCGCCCTCACCGTCACCAGGCCCGCGCTGGTGGTCGCGTTGGCCGCGATCGTCAAAGTCTTCGCACTCGACAGGGTGAAGTCCGCCGCCACCGCGCCGGTTCCGGCGGCCGCCCCCACAGTCACCGTCACCGCCGCGCTCGACTTGCCCGTAAGCGTCGCCGTCACCGTCGCCACCCCGCCCGTCTCCGAAATCGATGTGGAAGAGAGCGCCAGCGCAACCGTCGGCAGCGTCTCGTCGTCCGTCAGCGTCAGCGTCACGTTCGACGGATTGGCGACCCCGTTGCCACCCGCCGCAGTTCCCGAAACCGTCACCGACTTGTCCGGCGAATCCACCGCGTTGCCGTTCGCCCTCACCGTCACCAGGCCCGTGCTGATGGTCGCGTTGGCCGCGATCGTCAAAGTCTTCGCACTCGACAGGGTGAAGTCCGCCGCCACCGCGCCGGTTCCGGCGGCCGCCCCCACGGTCACCGTGACCGCCGCGCTCGACTTGCCCGTAAGCGTCGCCGTCACCGTCGCCACCCCGCCCGTCTCCGAAATCGATGTGGAAGAGAGCGCCAGCGCAACCGTCGGCAGCGTCTCGTCGTCCGTCAGCGTCAGCGTCACGTTCGACGGATTGGCGACCCCGTTGCCACCCGCCGCAGTTCCCGAAACCGTCACCGACTTGTCCGGCGAATCCACCGCGTTGCCGTTCGCCCTCACCGTCACCAGGCCCGCGCTCGTCGTCGAACCCGCCGCGATCGTCAAAGTCTTCGCACTCGACAGGGTGAAGTCCGCCGCCACCGCGCCGGTTCCGGCGGCCGCCCCCACGGTCACCGTGACCGCCGCGCTCGACTTGCCCGTAAGCGTCGCCGTCACCGTGGAGACGCCGCCCGTCTCCGAAATCGATGTGGAAGAGAGCACCAGCGCAACCGTCGGCAGCGTCTCGTCGTCCGTCAGCGTCAGGGTCACGTTCGACGGATTGGCCACCCCGTTGCCGCCCGCCGCGGTTCCCGAGACCGTCACGGACTTGTTCGGCGAATCCACGTCGTTGCCGTTCGCCCTCACCGTCACCAGGCCCGCGCTCGTCGTCGAACCCGCCGCGATCGTCAAAGTCTTCGCACTCGACAAGGTGAAGTCCGCCGCCACCGCGCCGGTTCCGGCGGCCGCCCCCACGGTCACCGTCACCGCCGCGCTCGACTTGCCCGTAAGCGTCGCCGTCACCGTCGCCACCCCGCCCGTCTCCGAAATCGATGTGGAAGAGAGCGCCAGCGCAACCGTCGGCAGCGTCTCGTCGTCCGTCAGCGTCAGCGTCACGTTCGACGGATTGGCGACCCCGTTGCCACCCGCCGCAGTTCCCGAAACCGTCACCGACTTGTCCGGCGAATCCACCGCGTTGCCGTTCGCCCTCACCGTCACCAGGCCCGCGCTCGTCGTCGAACCCGCCGCGATCGTCAAAGTCTTCGCACTCGACAGGGCGAAGTCCGCCGCCACCGCGCCGGTTCCGGCGGCCGCCCCCACAGTCACCGTGACCGCTTCACTCGACTTGCCCGTAATCGTCGCCGTCACCGTCGCCACCCCGCCCGTCTCCGTAATCGACGAATCGGAGAGCGCCAGCGCAACCGTCGGCAAGGCGTCATCGTCCTCCAACGTCAGCGTCACGTCCGGCGGGGCCGCGACCCCGTTGCCGCCCGCCGCGGTTCCCGAGACCGTCACCGACTTGTCCGGCGAATCCACCGCGTTGCCGTTCGCCCTCACCGTCACCAGGCCCGTGCTGGTGGTCGCGTTGGCCGCGATCGTCAAGGTCTTCGCCGCGCTCAGGTCGAAGTCCGCCGCAACCGCCCCGCTCCCCGCCGCCGCAGCCACCGTCACCGTCACCGCTTCGCTCGACGGACCCGTAAGCGTCGCCGTCACAGTGGAGATGCCGCCGTTCTCGCCGACGGTCGGGGGCGTAAGCACCAGCGCCACCGTCGGCAAGGCGTCGTCGTCCTCCAGCGTCAGCGTCACGTTCGGCGGGGTCGCGACCCCGTTGCCGCCCGCCGCGGCGCCCGAAACCGTCACCGACTTGTTCGGCGAATCCATCGCGTTGCCGTTCGCCGTCACCGTCACCAGGCCCGCGCTCGTCGTCGCCCCGGCCGAGATCGTTAGAGTCGTCGCGCTCGACAGATCGAAGTCCGCGGCGACCGCGCCGGTCCCGGCGGCCGCCCCCACCGTCACCGTCACCGCTGCGCTCGACGCGCCCGAAAGTGTCGCCGTCACCGTTGCAACCCCGCTCGTCTCCGAAATCGACGAGGCAGAGAGCGCCAGCGCAACCGTCGGCAGCGTCTCGTCGTCTTCCAGCGTCAGCGTCACGTTCGGCGGCGTCGCGACGCCGTTGCCGCCCGCTGCGGTTCCCGTGACCGTCACCGACTTGTTCGGCGAATCCACCGTGTTGCCGTTCGCCGTCACCGTCACCAAGCCCGCGCTCTCCGTCGAACCCGCCGCGATCGTCAGAGTCGTCGCCGTGCTCAAGGTGAAGTCGCCCGAGACCGCGCCGGTCCCCGCGGCGGCCGCCACGGTCACCGTCACCGCTGCGCTCGACGCCCCCGTAAGCGTCGCCGTCACCGTCGCAACCCCGCTCGTCTCCGAAATCGACGAGGCGGAGAGCGCCAGCGCCACCGTCGGCAGCGTCTCGTCGTCTTCCAGGGTCAGGGTCACGTTCGGCGGATTGGCGACGCCGTTGCCGCCCACCGCGGCGCCCGAGACCGTCACCGACTTGTTCGGCGAATCCACCGTGTTGCCGTTCGCCGTCACCGTCACCAAGCCCGCGCTCGTCGTCTCCCCCGCCGCGATGGTCAATGTCTTCGCCGTGCTCAAGGCGAAGTCCGCCCCGACCGCGCCACTCCCGGCGGCCGCTCCCACCGTCACCGTCACCGCTTCGCTCGACGCACCCGAAAGCGTCGCCGTCACCGTCGAAACCCCGCCCGTCTCCGAAATCGACGAGGCGGAGAGCGCCAGCGCCACCGTCGGCAAGGCGTCGTCGTCCGTCAGCGTCAACGTCACGTTCGGCGGCGCCGCGACGCCGTTACCGCCCACCGCAGTTCCCGAGACCGTCACCGACTTGTTCGGCGAATCCACCGTGTTGCCGTTCGCCGTCACCGTCACCAAGCCCGCGCTCGTCGTCTCCCCCGCCGCGATGGTCAATGTCTTCGCCGTGCTCAAGGCGAAGTCCGCCCCGACCGCGCCACTCCCGGCGGCCGCTCCCACCGTCACCGTCACCGCTTCGCTCGACGCACCCGAAAGCGTCGCCGTCACCGTCGAAACCCCGCCCGTCTCCGAAATCGACGAGGCGGAGAGCGCCAGCGCCACCGTCGGCAAGGCGTCGTCGTCCGTCAGCGTCAACGTCACGTTCGGCGGCGCCGCGACGCCGTTACCGCCCACCGCAGTTCCCGAGACCGTCACCGACTTGTTCGGCGAATCCACCGTGTTGCCGTTCGCCGTCACCGTCACCAAGCCCGCGCTCGTCGTCTCCCCCGCCGCGATGGTCAATGTCTTCGCCGTGCTCAAGGCGAAGTCCGCCCCGACCGCGCCACTCCCGGCGGCCGCTCCCACCGTCACCGTCACCGCTTCGCTCGACGCACCCGAAAGCGTCGCCGTCACCGTCGAAACCCCGCCCGTCTCCGAAATCGACGAGGCGGAGAGCGCCAGCGCCACCGTCGGCAAGGCGTCGTCGTCCGTCAGCGTCAACGTCACGTTCGGCGGCGCCGCGACGCCGTTACCGCCCACCGCAGTTCCCGAGACCGTCACCGACTTGTTCGGCGAATCCACCGTGTTGCCGTTCGCCGTCACCGTCACCAGACCCGCGCTCGTCGTCTCCCCCGCCGCGATGGTCAGTGTCTTCGCCGTGCTCAAGGCGAAGTCCGCCCCGACCGCGCCACTCCCGGCGGCCGCCCCCACCGTGATCGTCACCGCCTCGCTCGACTTGCCCGTAAGCGTCGCCGTCACCGTCGAAACCCCGCCCGTCTCCGAAATCGACGGGTCGGAGAGCGCCAGCGCAACCGTCGGCAAGGCGTCATCGTCCTCCAACGTCAGCGTCACGTCCGGCGGGGCCGCGACACTGTTGCCGCCCGCCGCCGCGCCCGAGACCGTCACCGACTTGTTCGGCGAGTCCACGTCGTTGCCGTTCGCCGTCACCGTCACCAGGCCCGTGCTGGTGGTCGCGCTGGCCGCGATCGTCAAAGTCTTCGCACTCGACAGGGTGAAGTCCGCCGCCACCGCGCCGGTCCCGGCGGCCGCAGCCACCGTCACCGTCACCGCCGCGCTCGACGGGCCGGAGAGCGTCGCCGTCACCGTCGAGATACCCCCTGTCTCAGAGATCGACGTGTCGGAGAGCGCCAGCGCAACCGTCGGTAAGACATCGTCGTCCTCCAGCGTCAGCGTCACGTTCGGCGGGGCCGTGACCCCGTTGCCACCCGCCGCGGTTCCCGAAACCGTCACCGACTTGTTCGGCGAATCCACCGTGTTGCCGCTCGCCGTCACCGTCACCAGGCCCGCGCTCGTCGTCGATCCCGCCGCGATGGTCAGCGTCGTTGCCGTGCTCAAGGTGAAGTCGCCTGACACCGCCCCGCTCCCGGCGGCCGCCCCCACCGTCACCGTCACCGCGGCGCTCGATGGGCCGGAGAGCGTCGCCGTCACCGTCGCAACCCCGCTCGTCTCCGCAATCGACGAATCGGAGAGCGCCAGCGCCACCGTCGGCAGTGCGTCGTCGTCCGTCAGCGTCAACGTCACGTTCGGCGGGGCCGCGACCCCGTTGCCGCCCGCCGCCGCGCCCGAGACCGTCACCGATTTGTTCGGTGAATCCACATCGTTGCCGTTCGCCGTCACCGTCACCAAGCCCGCGCTCGTCGTCGAACCCGCCGCGATGGTCAGAGTCGTCCCCGTGCTCAGGGCGAAGTCCGCCGCGACCGCGCCGGTTCCGGCGGCCGCTCCCACCATCACCGTCACCGCAGCACTCGACGGACCCGTAAGCGTCGCCGTCACCGTCGAAACCCCGCCCGTCTCCGTAATCGACGAATCGGAGAGCGCCAGCGCAACCGTCGGCAGCGTCTCGTCGTCTTCCAGCGTCAACGTCACGTTCGGCGGATTCACGACGCCGTTGCCGCCCGCCGACGTCCCCGAGACCGTCACCGACTTGTTCGGCGAATCCACCGCGTTGCCGTTCGCCGTCACCGTCACCAAGCCCGCGCTCGTCGTCTCCCCGGCCGCGATAGTCAAAGTCTTCACGCTCGACAGGGTGAAGTCCGCCGCGACCGCGTCGGTCCCCGCGGCCGCCGCCACCGTCACCGTCACCGCAGCGCTCGACGGACCCGAAAGCGTCGCCGTCACCGTCGCAACCCCGCCCGTCTCCGTAATCGACGAATCGGAGAGCGCCAGCGCGACCGTCGGCAAGGCGTCGTCGTCCTCCAGCGTCAACGTCACGTTCGGCGGCGCCGCGACGCCGTTACCCCCCGCGACCGTACCCGAGACCGTCACCGACTTGTCCGGCGAATCCACCGAGTTGCCGTTCGCCGTCACCGTCACCAAGCCCGTGCTGGTGGTCGCGTTGGCCGCGATGGTCAGCGTCTTCGCCGTGCTCAAGGCGAAGTCCGCGCCGACCGCGCCGGTTCCGGCGGCCGCCGCCACCGTCACCGTCACCGCAGCGCTCGACGGACCCGAAAGCGTCGCCGTCACCGTCGCAACCCCGCTCGTCTCCGAAATCGACGAATCGGAGAGCGCCAGCGCCACCGTCGGCAAGGCGTCGTCGTCGGCGATGGTCAGCGTCCGGGCGACCGGCTGCTGCACGCCCTGGTCGTTGACCGCCGTTCCCGAAACCGTCGCCTGCTTGTTCGGCGCGTCGGTGTCGTCGTCCACCGCCGCCACCGTCACCGTGCCGCTGCTGGTCGTCGCCCCGGCCGCGACGGTCAGCGTGGCCGCACTCGACAGGGTGAAGTCCGCCGCGACCGCGCCCGTCGACGCTACCGGCGCGACCGACACCGTGATCGTCGTCGCCGCACTCGACACCCGGTTCAGCGTCGCCGTCACCGCCGCCGTGCTCCCCGTCCCGCTCTCGTCGATGGTCGAAGGCGTCAACGCCAGCGTCACCGTCGGCGGACCCTCGTCGTCGCGGATGGTCAGCGTCACCGCCGACGGCGCCGCCGCCCCGTTGCCGCCCGCCGCCATCGCCGACACGCGCACCTCGATGTCCGGCTCGTCGGCGGCGTTGTCGTTCGCCGTCGCCGTCACCGTGCCCGTGCTGACGGTGGCCCCGGCCGCGATGGTCAGCTTCGTCGTGCTCGACAGGGCGAAGTCCGCCGCCACCGCGCCGGTCGACGCCACCGGAGCGGCCGACACGGTGAGCGTCACCGCCGCGCTCGACTTGCCCGAGAGCGTCGCCGTCACCGTGGAGACGCCGCCGTTCTCGCCGACGGTCGATGGCATGAGCACCAGCGCCACCGTCGGCAAGGTATCGTCGTCCGTCAGCGTCAGCGTCACGTCCGGCGGCACCGCCACCCCGTTGCCGCCCGCCGCGGTTCCCGAGACCGTCACCGACTTGTTCGGCGAATCCACGTCGTTGCCGTTCGCCGTCACCGTCACCAGGCCCGCGCTCGTCGTCGATCCCGCCGCGATGGTCAGAGTCTTCGCCGTGCTCAAGGTGAAGTCCGCCGCGACCGCCCCGGCCCCCGCGGCCGCAGCCACCGTCACCGTGACCGCCTCGCTCGATTTGCCCGTAAGCGTCGCCGTCACCGTCGAAACTCCGCCCGTCTCCGAAATCGACGCGTCGGAGAGCACCAGCGCAGCCATCGGCAGCGTCTCGTCGTCGGTCAGCGTCAACGTCGCGCCGGTCACCGCCCCCGCCCCCTGGCCGTTGGCCAGCGCCGCTGTCACTGTCGCGCTGCGCCCCGCGCTCCCCTGGTGGATGCTATCGTCCACCGCCGTGATCAACACCGTGTCCGAGGCCGCCGTGGTTGACCCCGCCGCGATCGTGATCGTCGCGTCCGTTCCCACCGTGTAGGAACCCGAGACCCCCTGCACCGTCACCGTCGAAGGCTCGCTCGATGGGTGCGACAAGGTCGCCGTCACCGTCGAAACCCCGCCGTTCTCCGACACCGATGTCGGGTTCAGCGACAGCGTCACCCCCGGCGCCGCGTCGTCGTCCTCCAGCGTCAGCGTCACGTCCGGCGGGGCCGCGACCCCGTTGCCGCCCGCCGCGGTGCCCGAAATCGTCACCGACTTGTTCGGCGAATCCACCGCGTTGCCGTTCGCCCTCACCGTCACCAGGCCCGTGCTGGTGGTCGCGTTGGCCGCGAAGGTCAGCGTCGCCGCCGTGCTCAAGGTGAAGTCGCCCGAGACCGCGCCGGCCCCCGCGGCCGCCGCCACCGCCACCGTCACCGCTTCGCTCGACGGGCCGGAGAGAGTCGCCGTCACCGTCGAGATGCCGCCCGTCTCCGAAATCGACGAGTCCGAAAGCATCAGCGCAACCGTCGGCAGCGTCTCGTCGTCTTCCAGCGTCAACGTCACGTTCGGCGGATTCGCGACGCCATTGCCGCCCGCCGCGGCGCCCGAGACCGTCACCGACTTGTTCGGAGAATCCACGTCGTTGCCGTTCGCCGTCACCGTCACCAAGCCCGCGCTCGTCGTCTCCCCGGCCGCGATAGTCAAAGTCTTCACGCTCGACAGGGTGAAGTCCGCCGCGACCGCCCCGGCCCCCGCAGCCGCAGCCACCGTCACCGTCACCGCTGCGCTCGACGCACCCGACAGCCGCGCCGTCACCGTGGAGATGCCGCCCGTCTCCGAAATCGACGAGGCGGAGAGCGCCAGCGCAACCGTCGGCAGCGTCTCGTCGTCTTCCAGCGTCAACGTCACGTTCGGCGGATTCACGACGCCGTTGCCGCCCGCCGACGTCCCCGAGACCGTCACCGACTTGTTCGGCGAATCCACCGAGTTGCCGTTCGCCGTCACCGTCACCAAGCCCGCGCTCTCCGTCGAACCCGCCGCGATAGTCAAAGTCTTCACGCTCGACAGGGTGAAGTCCGCCGCGACCGCCCCGCTCCCGGCGGCCGCTCCCACCGTCACCGTGACCGCCGCGCTCGACTTGCCCGTAAGCGTCGCCGTCACCGTCGAAACCCCGCTCGTCTCCGATATCGACGAATCGGAGAGCGCCAGCGCAACCGTCGGCAGCGTCTCGTCGTCGGTCAGCGTCAGCGTCCGGGCGATCGGCGGCTGCACGCCTTGGTCGTTGACCGCCGTTCCCGAAACCGTCACCTGCTTGTTCGGCGCGTCGGTGTCGTCGTCCACCGCCGCCACCGTCACCGTGCCGCTGCTGGTCGTCGCGCCCGCCGCGATGGTCAACGTGTTCGCGCTCGACAGCGTGTAGTCGCCCGCCGCCGCCCCGGTCGAGGCCACCGGCGCGACCGACACCGTGATCGTCGTCGCCGCGCTCGACGCCCGGTTCAGCGTCGCCGTCACCGACGCCGTGCTGCCCGTCCCGCTCTCGTCGATGGTCGAAGGCGTCAACGCCAGGGTCACCGTCGGCGGGCCTTCGTCGTCGCGGATGGTCAGCGTCACGGCCGGCGGCGGCGCCGCCCCGTTGCCGCCCGCCGCCGTCGCCGACACGCGCACCTCGATGTCCGGCTCGTCGTCGGTGTTGTCGTTCGCCGTCACCGTCACCGCGCCCGCGCTGACGGTGGCCCCGGCCGCGATGGTGAGTGTCGTCGTGCTCGACAGTGCGAAGTCCCCCGCCACCGCGCCCGTCGACGCCACCGGGGCGGCCGACACCGTGAGCGTCACCGCCGCGCTCGACTTGCCCGAGAGCGTCGCCGTCACCGTCGAGACGCCGCCGTTCTCGCCGACGGTCGCCGGCGTGAGCACCAGCGCCAGCGTCGGCAAGGCGTCGTCGTCCGTCAGCGTCAGCGTCGCGTTCGACGGATTCGAGACCCCGTTGCCGCCCGCCGCGGTTCCCGAGACCGTCACCGACTTGTTCGGCGAATCCACGTCGTTGCCGTTCGCCGTCACCGTCACCAAGCCCGCGCTCTCCGTCGATCCCGCCGCGATGGTCAGGGTCGCCGCGCTCGACAGGGTGAAGTCCGCGGCGACCGCCCCGGCCCCCGCGGCCGCAGCCACCGTCACCGTGACCGCCTCGCTCGATTTGCCCGTAAGCGTCGCCGTCACCGTCGCAATCCCGCCCGTCTCCGTAATCGACGAATCGGAGAGCACCAGCGCAGCCGTCGGCAGCGTCTCGTCGTCCGTCAGCGTCAACGCCGCTCTCGCCGAAGGAGATATAAGGCTAAAGAGGTTGCCGCCCCCGAACGTCCAGGGCCACTTCCTCCTCCCCGGGTCCCTCGTTAGCCGGAAAGCATAACGCGCGCCCACCATCACCCGACGGTTGCCGCTGTGGACGTCGTTGTCCACCGCGGCGACGGTCACCGCGCCGGCGCTCACGGTATCCCCCGCCGCGATGGTCAGGGTGTTGGCCGCGCTCCGGCTGTAGTCGCCCGAATGGGAAGCCAACACCCTGATGGTCGTCGGCACGCTCGACGGGTGCGAGAGCGCCGCGGTCACCGTCGCCGTGCTGCCCGCGCCGCTTTCGTCGATGGTCGAGGGCGAAAGCGTCAGCTCCACCGTCGGCAAGGCGTCGTCGTCCTCCAGAATCAGCACCATGAGCCGCGGGTCCGCGACTCCGTTGCCCCCTGCCGCCGCGCCGCGGACCACTATCCGCTTGTGCGACGAATCGACGTCGTTGCCGTTCGCCGTCACCGTCACTTCGCCAGCGCTCGTCGTCGCCCCGGCCGCTATGGTCAGCGTCGTCCCCGTGCTCAAGGTGAAGTCGCCCGACACCGCCCAGGAGCTGCCGGCCGTCACCGTCACCGTCACCGTCACCGCAGCGCTCGACTTGCCCGAAAGCGTCGCCGTCACCGTCGCAATCCCGCCGGTCTCCGAAATCGACGAATCGGAGAGCGCCAGCGTCGCCGTCGGCAGGGCCTCGTCGTCGGCCAAGGTCAAGGTCGCGTTCGCCGGGTCCGCGACCCCGTTGCCGCCCGCCGCCGCGCCGGAGACCGTCACCCGCTTGTCCGGCGCGTCCACGTCGTTGTCGCTGGCCGTGATCGTCACCGTCCCGGTGCTCGTCGTGGCGTTCGCCGCGATGGTCAGCGTCGTGCCCCCGCTCAGGCCGAAGTCGCCTGCCACCGCGCCCGACGCCGCCACCGCCGCCGCCGCGACCGTGACCGTCACCGCCTCGCTCGACGGGCCGCCCAGCGCCGCGCTCACCGTCGCCACCCCGCCGTTCTCGGCGATCGACGACGACGACAGCACCAGCGAGACCGTGGGCGGGCCGTCGTCGTCGCGCAGCGTCAGGGTCGCGTCCGGCGGGTCCGCCGCCCCGAGCGTGCCCGACGCCGAACCCTTCACCGTCACCTGCTTGTCCGGCGAATCCATGTTGTTCGGTTCCGCGGTCACCGTCACCAGGCCCGCACTCGTCGTCTGCCCGGCAGCGACGGTCAGCGTGTTCGCCGTGCTCAGGGTGAAATCGCCGTCCACCGCGCCCGTGGACGCCGTCGCCGACACCGCGATCGTCACCGCCCCCGCCGAGGGGTGGCTCAGGGTCGCGGTCACCGTCGCCACGCCGCCCGACTCCGAGATCGACGCCGGGGCAAGGGCGAGCGCCGAACTCGGCCGCGAGTCCTCGTCCGCGATGGTCAGGGTCAGGTCCACCGGCGCCGCCACCAGCCCGTAACCGCCGTCCACCGCCCCGCTCACCGTCACAAACTTGCCCGACGAGTCGATGGCGTCGTCCGTCGCGGTGATCGTCACCGTGCCCGCGCTCGCCGCCTGCCCGGCAGCGATGGTCAGCGTCCGCGCCGCGCTCAGGGCGAAGCCGCCGTCGGCGGCCAGCGCCGCGTAGGTCAAGGCCGCCGACACCGTCACCGTGATCGCCTCGCCGGAGGGAGGGCCGCTCAGGCGCGCCGTCACCGTCGTCGCGTTGCCCGCCCCGCTCTCCCGGATCGTGTACGGGTACGCTATGTACGGGTCCGACAGCATCAGCACCAGGGTCGGCGTCGAGTCGTCGTCGGTGATCGTCCCCACCCCGGTCGCCGCGCTCCCGAGCACCGCCCCGGAGGGGTTGGAGAGGGCGATGCGGACCGTCTCGTCGGGCTCGTCCAGGCTGTCGACGGTCACCGTCACCTCGACGGTCTTGCTGGTCTCGGTAGCGGAGAAGGTCAGCGTGCCCCCGGAGAACGCCGTGTAGTCGGCGCCGGAGGCCGCCGTGCCCGGGTCCGCGGCCGCCGCCCAGTCCACCGTCACCTGCCGGCCCGGCGCCCGGTTCAGGGCCACCACGAAGGGCAGCTTCGGCACCTCCGTCTGGCCCGGCCCCCCTTCCGCCACGCTCGGCGAGGAGATGGAGAAGACGATGTCGCCGTCGGTCGCCGCCAGCGCGTGGTGCGCCGACGCCGCAGCGAACGCCGCCAGTACCGCCGCCAGAGAAATCCGCGCGACCGTCTTCATCGCACCGCCGATACCGCCCGACCGCACCCCCAAATCCATCGATGGCAACCGCCGACAGGGTTTTCAGTGGCCGGTGATCGGTGCTGGCAATCAGAAGCGCACCTTGATGGTCACCCCGCCGCCGTAGTCGCGCGCCCCCGTCGCCCAGCGCGCCGCCCCTTGCAGCGCGTAGCGGCCGCCGTCCCATTCGACCGCGCCGCCGGCCTCGACGAGCACCCGCGTCGCCTCCACCTTCGACGACAGACCCACGTCCGACACCTTCACCGCAGTCTCCCGCGAGAACGCGCGCTCGACGTCGACCGAGCCGAACAACCGGCTCCCGCCCTCCGACGCTTCCACCCTCACACCCGCGCGGCCCGTCGCGGCCCGGCCCTTGTCCAGCGACACGCGGGCTTCCACCGCGTCCGTGAAGTCGTCCATCCCCACCCGCGAATACGAGAGCCGCGCCCGCGGCGTCGCCGTCAGCGCCCCCAGCGGACCCGAACCCAGCGCCACGCGGCGGCCCGCCTCCACGCCAACCGCATGGCCGAAGGCGCCGACGTCCCGCTTCAGCGACCCGCGCTGCCCGGACTCCAGGGCCACGTCGTACCACGTCGCCGATACCCCGCCGTCCACGTACACGCCGTCGGACAACCGCCACGACACCGACGCCCCGACGCCGTTCCCCGCAACATCGATCCCGCCGTCGTTCCCCGACACCTCCGCCGAGGCGCGGCGGTGATGCGCCGACAGGCTGGCCACGCCTGCCTCCAGCGGAAAGTCCACGCCCGTCTCCACCCCGTAGCGGCGCTGCGTCCACGCCAGACGGCCTCCGGACGTCGACGTCGACCGCTCCGTCTCGCGCGAACCGCCCGACGTCTCGATCCGCGCCCACACCCCGTTCGGCGAGCGCGGCGCCGCCATCCGGTCATGGAACCCCGACGTCCCGTTCAGACCCAGAAGCACCGACGGCAGCGCCTCGTACACCCGCACGCGGGGCGCGTACTCTCTCACCAACCTCCCGTCGTGGCCGATTCCCACGTCGAAAGGCCCCAACGGCACCGAGCGCGCCGAACCGGGCGCCCCGAGGTCGTCGATCCTGCGCCCGTCCGCAAAGACGTACCGCACTTCCGGCGGCGCGCCGTCGGCGTCCCGCATCGTGCCTTGAATCCGGTTGAGGAGCTGCTCCGCCGTCTCCCCCGGGGCTTGCCGGATCGACACCACCAGTTCGCCGCTGGCGCTGCGGATGGCCTCGCCATCGACGCCCGTCACGCGGCCGGCCTCGCCGATCGCCACCGTGCCGCCGCGATCCAGCAGCACGCGACCGGCCGTGCCCGCCACCCGCACCGTGCTCTCGGTCGCTACCCGAACCGTCCCGGTGACTGCACCACCCGGGGCCACCGACACCGCGTGCTCGCCGCTGCCCAGGGCCAGGATGTCGCCCATGACCACGCCCGCCACCGTCACGGTCAGGTCCCCGGTCTCGCTGCGGATGCCGACTCCCTCCACGCCCGTCACGCGACCGGAAGCGTCCACCGTCACCGTGCCGCCCCGGTCCAGATGCACCCGGCCGACGACGCCCGCCACCCGCACCGTGCTCGCCGCCAGACGAACCGTTCCCGTCACGCTGCCGCCGCGCGCCACCGTCACCATGTGATCGCCGTCGCCAAGGCCCAGGACGTCGCCCGTCACCATGCCGGCCACGGTCACGTCCAGGTCGCCCGCTTCGCTGCGCAACGCTTCGGCCGCGCCTTCGACGCCCGTGAGCCTGCCGGTCGCGGTCACCGTTACCGTGGCCCCGCCGCTGTAGAGCAGCCGCCCGATGCGGCCCGCCACCGTCAGCGGGCCGATCGGGTCATATGCCGTGCCCGTGACGACGCCGCCTTCCGGAACCGAAAGCGTCAGCGTGCCGCCGCTCGGTGCGCGCAGGTCGCCCGCCACCCGTCCGGCCACGGTCACGTCCAGATTGCCCGCTTCGCTGCGCAGCGCCTCGGTCCTGCCGTCGACATCGACGCCGGTGAGCGCGCCCGTCGCGGCCACCGTCACCGTGGCGCCGTCGGTGTAGAGCAGCCGCCCGATGCTGCCTGCCACCGTCAGCGGCCCGGCGGGGTCGCGGACCGTCCCCGTGACGACGCCGCCTTCCGGAACCGAAAGCGTCAGCGCGCCGCCATCGACGCGGACATCGCCCCTGACCGTCCCCGAAACGGTGGCCGTCAGGTCGCCGCCGCCGTCGGCGAGGACGCCCATGCCCGACGTCGCGCCGATCTCGCCCGTCGCGCCGACGGTGAGCCGCCCGCCGCCGGCCAGATGGACGCCCGCGCCGGTTCCGCCCGTCACCGCACCGTTCACGGTCACGCTCTGGGCGTGGAGGTTCCCCTCCCCGGCGCCCGCGCCGCGGACGTAGATGCCGTTCGCGCCGCCCGTGACGCGCGCGCCCTCGGCAACCGTCACCGTGATGGCGCCGTTGCCGTCATGCGGAACGGCGTAGAGCGCCTCCACGCCGTTGCCCTCGGTGGTGATGGCGCCTGCGGTCACGTCCACCTGGATATCGCCGGCGTTGTAGCTCGCCGCGCGCTGCCGGACCCCGTCCTTCCAGTCGTCCGTGTAGGTGGCGCCGGAAAGGGCGGCCAGCGCCGCCTCCAGTCCGCTGCCCGTCAGGACGGCTTCCAGCACCGTGCGCTCGGCCGCCGAGAGCTTCTCCTGCTCCGCCAGCGCCGCCTGCTGCTGCTCCGTTCGAGCCGCCGCGGCGATGGCGAGGATCGCCGGGTCGCGGTCGCCCTGGCGGATGAAGGTCGCCATCCCGGTGTGGGACTGCACCACGGCGCGGATGCCGGCGCGGGAAAGGCCCAGGATCTCCGAGGCCGCGATCTCCCCCGCCCGGTTCGCCGTCGCCGCCCTGGCGGCGTCGCCGGGCGACTCGGCGATGCGCTTCCTCTGGAGATTCCGCGCCTCCGCCTTCCAGTCGGCGTCGTAAGCGGCGGGGAGCGCCGCAAGCGCCGTATCCAGCGCGTCCGAATCCCCCGACGTAATCGCCGAGAGGACGGCCTGCTCCACCGCCGACAGCGTCTCGTCGGCGCCCGCGATCCGGCCCCGGATGAAGGCCTCCGTCACCGAGGCGCCGACCGTGACCGTTCCGCTCGAGGCGACGTGGATCATCGGCTCGGCCCGGGCGGCATCGTCCGCCGTCTGCGCACCGTCGCCGAAGGTGTGGCCGCTCGACCGCTCGGCCCAGGCGAGAACGCCGGCCTCCCGTGCCTCGACCTTGCCCCCGGGCGTGACCACGATGCGCCCCGCCGCGCTCGCGTCGTTCGTCGCCCGCGCATCCATTCCGATGGCGAACGGCGCCGCGATCGCCGTCCCCGCGCCCGTCGTTATCCCGACGGAGCCGAGGCCCGCCTGAAGCCCGAGTATCCCCGCCGTGTTCAGCCCCTCCACGGTGATGGCGCGGTCGCCCGCCGCATCGATGGCGATCGCCGCCGTACTCGCGGCGTTGCCTATATTGCCGACGACGCCGTAGGTCTCGTCGCCGGCCGTGGAGATGGCGGCGTCGTCCAGATCGACGTCGAGGCTGCCCGTGCCGGCGTGCCGGGCGTAGATGCCGTAGCTCGCGTAGCCCGTCGTGGTGACGGTGACGCCACCCGCGTAGATCGAGAGCGCCGCCTCGCTGGCGGCGTTGAGGTCGGCGGCGATGACGCCGTAGGAGTCGTCGCCCGTCGTCACGATGCGGCCGCCCGTCACGTCGATGGCGATCGCCCCCCCGCCGGTACCGGTATAGCCGAAGACGCCGTAGGAGCCGTCGCCCGTCGTGGAGATGGCGACGCCTTCCAGGTCGATGTCGGTTCCGCCCGCGCCGCGGTTGTCGGCGAGCACGGCGTGGGCGGAATCGTTCGCCGTAGTGACCGATCCGCCTCGCAGATCAAAGGCGATTCCGCCCGCGCCTTCTTGCCTGGCATAGACGCCGTTGGCCCGCGCTGTCGTGGAGATGGTGACGGCCGTCGAGTAGATGGAGAGCGACGCGGTGCTCGCGGAGCCCGCGACATGGCCGAAGATGCCTTGTGCGCCGCGACCCGCTGTCGAGAGGGAGCCGCGCGTCACCGAGACGGTGAGCGCCTCGCCTACGGCGTTGCTGATCAGGCCGTAGACGCCGTGGGAGTTCGAGCCCTCCGTGGTGACGTCGACGTCCGTCACGTCGATGGAGACCGCCCCCCCGCTGTTTCCTATGATGGCGCCGCCGATGCCGAAGGCGCCGTCGCCCACCGTCGATATGGAGCCGCTTTTCACATCGACGTCGACTCCGGTCCCGCCCGCACCCGTGTGCCGGCCGTAGACGCCATGGCCGCTGCCCTTCGTGGAGACGGCCACGTTCGCCAAATCGATGTCGATTCCGCCCGTGCCCTGATGCTGGGCCCAGACGCCTGCGCCCCCCGCGGTCGCGTCCGTCGCGGAGACCGTGCCGGCCGTGACGGAGACGGTGATCGCTGCCGCGTTCGCGGAGTTCTCGATCAGACCAACAATGCCGTGATTGGCCGACGTGACGTCGACACCCTCTTTCAGAACGATGGATACACCGCCGGCGCCCCTTTGGTAGGCGAAGACGCCGTAGCCGCCCTGGCCCGTTGCGGAGAGGGCGCCGCCCGCCACTTCGACGTCGATTCCGCCCGTGCCCGTATGATGGGCGTAGACTGCGTATTCGTTGGCGACCGCCGTCGCGATGGCCGGGTTCGTGAGGTCGATGTCGATGACGGTCGCATCACCTTGCTGGCAGACGACCCGGTCGTTCACCCCCGGCGTGTTGCTGCACACGGCGGCGGCCTGCGCCTCCGCCGCGCCGAGCAGGAAGGCCAGCCCGAAGAGAAGCGCGCCAATTCGCGCCCGGGTGTTCATGAGGCGTTCCCTGGCGGCCGTGCGGGGGGGGGGGGGGGGGGGGGGGAGATTCAAGTGGGTACAGACCGGACAGACGGATGACAGGTCATGGGATTTGGTCGGATGTTTCACGGCCTCTGCTCCCGAATGAAGACGCTCGTCGCGGCAGCGGGCGCTCCCGAATGAGATTACAAGGCACAGTCTACTATTCTCGTCCGAAGATAACAGGCCGGCCGCTCGGCAGTCGCATGACACGTAAGTGCGCGCCCCTACCATAAGGGATGCATCGCCCGCCGCCCGTTGCCGGAGAGCGTCACGGACGCGATTGATATGACTTTGGTCAGGAAACGACATCATCAGTTACCTGCCGCTTTCAGCACCCGGGCCTGAGCCTTGCGGGCTTGCTGCACCATGCTGTCCACCTCCGCGTCGCGTCCTTCGCCGATCATTTCATCGCGTTTCAGCGTGGCGAGGAAGTAAGCGTGGAGAAAGGTCCGCTCAATCAAGGATGTGAGGCCGGTGGGCATCGTGGGAGCCTGGGCTCCGGATTCGCTCCCGAAGGTCGCGGGCATTCGGTCGCGGATCAATTCGGCAGCACCGGTCCGGTCGTCGGAACGGCCGTGAATCGGCTTTCCGGTGTGCCCATCGGGCACGACAGCGGAGATGAAGTCGCGGATTTCGGAGACCTCCTGCTCGCGTCCGGACAAGATCAGGTCGCGCGCGAGGACCTGCGCGGCGAACAGCGAGGCCCTTGCGACCTGGATCTCTGCCTCGGTGCGAGGCCATTCCCGTCGGTCGAGGGCCTCCATGGCGAGCTCGACGACGAGCCGGTTCGCCGAAACGTCCCGCTCCTTTGCTGCGTTTTCGATGCGGTTCCATTGCCCGGGCGTGACCCGGATGTTCTTTTGCAGCGTCCGTGCCATCGGTTTCGCCAACCTTTTCGTGCGCTTCGGACACAATCCGGTTCGGGAAACGTTGAACATTCCCGGTGCCGCGCCCGTCGGAAGCCTCGTTTGTGGACCGCAGAGCCCCCAAACGAGGCCTTCGGCCAAGATACCAGATTGGTAGCCGTCGTCAACGAGCGCTTCTCTGCGCACACCCATTCCGGTAGCTCGGCGTGGAAGCAAGCTTGTTCCAACACCCACCGATACCGTCCCGTGTGACGGGGCAGTGACGCGCAAGAGATTGAAATCATTCCGTGTATGACGTTCGTCACACGCGGCGTATGCTGAAGGCATACACTTTTCCCGGCAACACCCAGGCGGCATTCGTCGTCGTTTGCGCGGGAAACGGCATGACAAGCGCGCGCTCGGTTATGAGGGCACCCTAGGTGCGTAGGGTGTGAGGGTGGAACGGCTTCCATGCCGTGAGAGTATCACAGGATGCAGAGAAAGGGGATTGGGGCCCCGGGTCGGCGAGGGGAGCGGGCCGGTGCGGGCGCGACGGTCGGTCGCGCGGTCGGTGGCGGCGATGCGGGCGGGCGTCGTGCGGCGGGAGAGCCGCTTCCCGTGAGGGGGACCGGCTCTCTCGGGGCGAACCCCGCAGGGGGAGCCGTTGCCGTGCCGTCTCGGCGGCGGCGCGGCCTCCGATGGCGAGGTGAGGAAGGGAAGGGCCGATCCCTGTTGCGGGGACCGGCCCAGGAGGTTGGGATGGTGTTCAGGCTGCGACGCGGTGGACGGGGATGCCGATCTGTCGCGCCTTGTCGATGAGGTTCTCGGTGATGCCGGAGCCGGGGAAGGCGACGAGGCCCTTGGGCAGGAGGTTGAGGAGGTCGTCGTTGCGTCGGAAGGGTGCGGCGCGTCCGTGTCTGTCCCAGTCGGGCTTGCAGACGATCTGGTGGACTTCGTTGCGCTCGGCCCAGGAGGCGGCGATCCTCTCGGCACCGGGTCCGCCGCCGTGGAGGAGGATCATGTCGGCGTGCCGGTCCTTGACGCGATCGAGGACGGCCCAGATGGCGTCGGCGTCCTCGGCTTCCTTGCCGCCGGCGACGGCGACGAGGGTTCCGTCGGGGAGGTGTGCGCGTGTCTCGCGGTCCTTGCGGGCGCGGATGAAGTCGCGTGCGTCGATGGCGGCGGATGTGAGCCTGCCGGTGTGGCTGGTGTGAGAGCCGTGTCGGGGCCGCCACTGCTTGCCGGTCTCGGCGGTGTAGGCCTCGGCGGCGAAGTCGCGGAGCTTCTCGAAGGCGTCGCGCCGGTCGCCGAGGTTGTGTGCGCGCTCGGTGAGGCGTTCGAGCTGCCAGGCCTTGACCTCGGTTCCGTCCTGTGCGCGTCCGAGTTCTCGCATCTCGGGAGCGATGCCGTCGATGGCGCGGTCGAGGCGCTGGACCTGAGCGTGGAAGGTGTTGACGAAGCCCCAGAGGAGGCACTCGCGCTCGTCGGCGAGCTGGTAGCCGTCGGGTGCGATGTCCTGGGCGAGGACGTGGAAGGCCTGCTGGGTGCCTGCGATGGCCCCGTCCTTGTCCCAGACGGGCCGGTTGTCGGGTTCGTCGGGATCGGGTGTTGCGCCGTAGAGCCTGGCGGCGTCGCAGGCTGCGGCGGTGGGGGAGGCGGCGTATCCGGTATCGGTGCCGATGGTGTTCATGACGATCTCCTGATGTTGGTGTTGCATCCTTCGGGGCGTTGGTTCCCCGTCGTGATGTTCGTTTGGGACACGCGCGCGCAACGGAGCCACAACGACCGCAATGCCAGCGCCGGGGAGCCGTCCGAGTGGTGCGGGCGTACAAACGACCGGAAACCCTTGGCGCGCGCGCTTGCGCGCTTAGAGTTTCCGCGGAGTGCGGAGCCACGGTCGGACGGCTTCCCGGCGCTCCCTGGCATTGCGAGTCGTTGCCGTAGCGAAGCGGAGGACCCGCGAAGCGGGTTGGCGTAGAGAGCACGTGTGGCACAATCGAACGTCATGACGGGAGGCTGTGTTCTCTCCGCCTTACGGCCTCGTCGCCGGCACGGCGCCGGGGGGTTGGGCGGGATCGGTGCGGAGGGCCTCCAGGCGTTCGCAGATGGCGCGGGGGTGGAGGACGGCCATGTCGAGGACCGGGATGCCGTGCGCCTGGGCGATGCGGATGGCCATTCCGGTCCCGCCCTGGGCGCGCCCGCCTTCGGTCCAGCAGATGGCGGCGCGGACGGGGACGGGGCGGCCGGGATCGGGACCGAGGAGGATCGCGGCGTTGCGGGCGTGGAGCTTGCGCACGGCGGGCGAGCACCGGTCCCATGCGGGATGCAGGGCGGCGGCGATGGGGGCGAGCGCGTCCAGCCGGTCGGGGGACAGGAAATGGCACTCGTCCCCGCTCCAGCCGTTGTATCGGGGCCAGGGCAGGAAGATGACGCGGCGGGTGCGGGGTGCGCCGCTCGTGAAGGCGTCGTCGGCTCCCCGTGCGCCGCCGGTGCGGAGATACCATCCCCGGCGTGCGAGCCAGGTGGCCATGGTGGTCATGTGTTCGAGAACGGCCCGGGGCGTGGCGCGTGCTCCGATGCCGGCGTAGATGGGGGTCATGGGGGTTCCTCCCGTAGACGTGTGATGACGCGCCGTGGAGTCCGGGTCTCTCTCCCGGTCTCGCGGCGAACGCCCTCTCCCTCGCTCCCCTCTTCCTCCAGCAACGGTTACGCCGGCTTCGGACCGCGGAACGACGGGCGCGCCCGCCCGCCGGCGCCGTCGCGGTCACCACAGCGGGTGGGTGTCGACGAGGCGTTCGGTGACCTCGCGGATGCGGGCGCGGTCCTGGACGGAGACGGGTCCGCGCCAGTCCTCGTTGAGATGGACGACGTAGCAATGGGCGCCCGGATCGAGGGCGTCGGGCTCCCGGTAGACGAACCCGACGCAATCGCCGTCGAGACGGATGCGCGACTCGCCGGGGTTGATACGCTCGAAGGTGACGTGATCCATGGTGCGGTTCCTCCCGTGGTTGGTGAAGCCCGATCGCCTGCGCGGCGCGCCGAGGGCCGGCTCTCTCCGTCCCCCGTAGCGGTCGCCCTACCCCCTGTTCTCTCCGCTCCCGTTCAATGCGCGCGGTCGCGGTCCGGCGTGTGGAACAGGGGCGCGATCCTGGCGGCGAGCGCTTGCGGGCCGAATGCGATCAGGTCGTCGTTGAAGTCGCCGCGCTCGGGGACGATGACGTCGGTGGGGATGCTCAGGTTGCGGCAGCGCCGCCGGAGGCGTTGGGCGGCGCGTGCGCCCTCGGTGTCGTTGTCGTGGGCGATGACGAGGCGGGCGAGGCCGCAAGGCGGCGCGAATGCGCCGAGGCTTCCGGCGGAGAGCGCGGCGGCGGCGGGGATGGCGGGCACGGCGGCGATGAGGGAGAGCACGGTCTCGATGCCCTCTCCGACGAGCAGGGTGTCGTGACCGGGCGCGCCGAAGCGGACGGCGCGGCCATGGACGTGGCCGAGGGCCTTGCGCGGGCTTGCGACGGCGGCCTTGGCGGGTGCGTTCGGATCGAGCCAGGTGCGATGAATACCGTCGATGGCGCTGCCGTCTGCGGTGACGGCGGCGACGAGCGCCGGGAGGCGGTGGAAGCCGTCGCGGTCGCGGTAGTTGAGGGCGGGATGGAAGCGGAGGGCGGGGAAGCGGCAGCGGTGGATGGCGCGGGCCTGGAGGTAGGCCTCGGCATGGCTGCCGTCGATGGCGCGGCAGGAGCGCCAGAGGCGGCGTGCGGCCTGCACCCGGTCGTAGGCGTCGCTGCCATGACCGGCGGAGGCCGCCGGCATGGCGAGGAAGGCGCGGGCCTCGTCGAGGGCGGGCTTGAGGGCGGCGGCGCCGATGGCGGTGCGGATGAGGTCGAGCAGGTCGCCGTGCTCGCCGGTGGCGGCGTCGGTCCACTTGCCGGGTGCGCCGGGCGGGGCGAGGCGGACGAAGAGGGATCGGCCCCTGGCGCCGCGGGCGTCGCCGCAGGTCCAGTAGCGTCCCTGCTTGCGACCGTTGGGAAGGTAGCGCCGGCAGACCTGCTCGGCGCGCCCGGCGAGGGCGGCGGCGATGTCGGTGGCGTTCATGGCGGCTCCCTCCGGGCAGTGCGGGACGCACCGTCCCGGCCCGCCTCGCGCCTCTCGCCGGTGCGCGGCGGGCGGGCGAGGCGCGAAGCGCAAGCGCCGCCGCCCTTCCTCGGGCGGAGCGGCACCTGTGGAGCGGGCTATCCGGCGAGCGTCCGGAAGGTCGCGGAGACGCGCGTGGTCCGCCGTCGGGCATTGGCCGCACGGTCGATGCCGTGCATCCAGTCGCGGCGTGCGGCGCCGCGCAGGACCAGCGCGGAGCGGCGGGGAAGCACGGCGAACTCGTCGCAGGGCAGGCCGTCGCGGCGATAGGGCCGGACGCTGCGGCGCCGGAACTGCATCCGCCATTCGTCGCCGAGCGAGAGCGAGACGACCACCGGGCCGAACGCCGCGTGATCGGCGTGCATTCCGATCCCCTGTCCGGGGCGGTACTCGTTCACGATGCACTGCTGGGGCGGCACGCCGTCGAACAGGGGCAGGAGGCGCCGGGCCATGACCTCGGCCCAGCGCGGGAACGCCGCTGCGGGAGCGCGCCGGTTCGGATCGTGGTTCCGGTAGTCGTAGCGGAAGCCGTACTGCTGCACCCGGCGTCCGAGCTCGCCGGACCAGGGCGCCTCGCCGATGCGGTAGAGGATGCGGCGCTCCTCGGCCTCGGTGATGAAGTCGGGGACGATCGCCGCCCCCTGCCCGAAGATGCTCATAGTACCCTCCCATGCGAACTCGTCGCACTCGACGCACCGCTTCGCTCTGCCTCTCGCCCGCCGTCGTTGGAGGCGGTGGCCTCCGGTCGGCGGGCAAAAAAGGGGCCGACGCCGCAAGGCGCCGGCCCGAGTGGGAGGGAGGAGAGGAAGGCCCGCTAGAACGGGATCTCGTTGCCGGTGTCGTCCGCCACCGTGGCCTTGGCGGTACCCTGCGCGGCCTCGCCGCCGGCGGGCGCCGTCGCCGCCTCCGCCGCCGGGGCGGGGGCGCCGTTGGGCTTGTCGAGGAACTGCACGCGCCCGCCCGGGACCAGCATGATCTCGGTCGAGTAGCGGTCGCTGCCCTCGCCCTCCTTGCGCCACTTGCGGGTCTGCAGCTTGCCCTCGACGTAGACCAGCCGGCCCTTGCGGGCGTGCTTCTCCAGCATCCCGATCAGCCCGTCCTGGAAGGTGACGACCCGGTGCCACTCGGTGCGCTCGCGGCGCTCGCCGGTGGCCTTGTCGACGTAGCCCTCGTCGGTGGCGATGGACAGGTTGGCGACCCTGCCGCCGTTGGCGAGGGGGTTGACGATGGCGTCGGCGCCGAGGCGGCCGATCACCTGCGCGCGGTTCAATCCGAAGGACATGACGATCTCCTCGTGGTCCTGGTTGCAGACGTTGGCTTGGCGAACGGGCCGGGTCTCTCTCGATCCCCTTCCCGTTCACCCTCTCGAACCTTCCCCTTCCCTCCTGTCATCCGTCCGCGCCGGTGCCGGGAGGGAGGCCCCTGAGTTCGCGGACGGCACGGACCGACAGTCCGATCTCGGCCAGCAGCCGGTCGCTGGCGAAGGGGGGCGGGAAGCAGTCGTCGTCGCTGTCGGCGAGGCCGGTGACGGTTCCGGCGTCCGGTGTCTCGAAATGGTCGTCGAACATGGAGAGCTCCTGCGATAGAGGGGTCGAGAACGCCGCCGGGTGGGAGTCTCCCTCCCGCCCTGGGGCGTTCGCCCTCCTCCGGGCTTTCCGTTCCTCGCCTTTCCGGCCCGGAAACCGCGCCGGACGAGCCGCGTGGCTCTCCATGGGACTGCCATGCAAGCCGTGGCGGGCTTGGGGCCAGCCCCGGCCCACGGACCATTCTCTCGTGACGTGAGCGGCCCTTGCGGTTATTCGTTTCACGAACGTGGCGCTACTGCTGTTGCGGGTTCCCGATTCCAACGGAACCGTTTCCCGCGGGTCCGGGCTGCGGGTCGTCTCCCGTGCGGGAGAGGCGGCGTGGCCGAGGTCGTCAATGCGCAACCGGGCCGTCGTCGTGGAACGGCTATGACCAAGCCGTGGATCGCTGCATGGGCGAGACGTCGCCGAGCACCTCGACCTGGTCGAAGGACAACTTGGCGAAGGCGAGGCAGGCGGCGACCTCGGCCTCGCTGTCGTAGGTGCCGTGGTCCTCGCCGGTGGCGAGTTCGATGACGGTGTACCGGGCCGGCCAGGTGGGGATGCCGCAGAAGTGGCCCGAGCGTTCGTGGGACCGGCGGGCGCAGGGTTCGCACCTTACCGCCCCCCGCGAGGGCTGTCCGCAGTCGGTGCAGAGCCCCCGCGCCCGCCGTCGGGCGTAGCGCTTGCGGCTGGCGGCGTTCTTCCGCCGATGGCGCCCGGCCTCCAGCGTGGCGCATCGGCCGCAGCGCGCGGCGCCGTCGAACGTGGCCTCCCCGCATCGGCCGCACAGACCGCCCGCCCGGCGTGTGGCCCACTGTTGGCGTTCGCCCGCCCGTCTCGCATCGCGGCACGGCTCACAGGCCGTGTGACCCTCGACCGGCGGGTGCAGACCGCATCGGGTGCACAGGCCGGCCTCACGGCGGGCGTCGTAGCGCCGCTTGGTCCTGCCGCGCGCGGTGCGTCGCCGCTCCTCCGGGTCGCGCCCGCCATAGAGCTTGCCGGCGGCCTTGGCCTTCGCGTAGCGGGCGCGCTCGGCCGCCCGCCGCTTCCCGGCGCAGGCCGCGCACAACCGGCGCTCAGGTTCGGGCGGCGCCTTGCCGCAATTGGCGCACAGGCCCTGAGCGACGCGCTCGGAAGTGCGTCGCCGCTCGCGTGCGCGTTCCGTCTTGGAGTTCCTGCACCGGGGCTTGCCGGCGGCCCTGCGCTTCGCGTCCCGGACGCGCTCGGCTTCGCGCCGCTTCCCGGCGCAGGGCGAGCACAGCCGGCGTTCGGGTTCGGGCGGTGCCTTGCCGCAACTCGGGCACAGGCCCTGGGCGATGCGCTCGGCGGTGTGCCGCCGGAACCGTTCCCGGTCGCGCGCGCGGCCCTCCTCGGGGTCCTTGTATGCCATGGCGGCGTTCTCCCAGATGAAGTTGAAATCCAGATGAAGGACGCCCGGCCGGCGCGGGGCCGGCGGGACGTCCCCGGAGAGCGCCCCTCAGCCCCGCTTGCGCTCCACGAACAGGCCGGTGGCGAGATCGCCCCAGTACTGCACGCCGCCCTTGAGGCGCATTCCGGTGCAGACGATGATCTCGTCGCGCGCGGGCCGCATCCGCTGGACCGCCCGCAGGGACACGATCTCCCCCTTCGCCTTGCGCCGGCCCTTGGCCGTCGGCTCGTCGCCGGGCCGGCGGCGTATTTCGCCGTCGGCCATGGACCGGAAGCGCTCGACCAGGTAGCGGTCGTCGTCGAGGCCGGGGCCGAAGATGTGGGTGAGGAAAGTCTGCGTGTCGCGATGGGGGGTCGTTGCCGTCCGCATGGTCCTGTCTCCGCCCGGTCCGTGGTTGGGGCGGCGGGGACGCCCTCGCGGACGCCCGACCGCCGCCCCGCTCACGGCACAACCCGGACTCTCGGCGGCGCGAGGCACGTAGGCCGACGATGGCGGCAGGGAAATGCGGCGGCGGCGGGCAGTGGCCGGGCTCGCGTGGCCGGAGCCGAAGCGGCGGCGCCTATCCCCGGCTCGGCACTTGAAGAGCTATAGCGGATGCGCTATATGACGGGCATGCATTGGACGGTCGAAACCGCTTCGGCCGTCGACGCCGAAATCGAGGCCCTGCCGGCGGCGTACGCGCACCGATGGTCCGGCTGCTGGAGGCGGTGGAGAATGTCGGTCTGGAGGCTCTTCACGCACCGCATGTCGGGCATCTCGCTGGCAAGCTGTGGGAGCTTCGGGTCGGGGCCGAAGGAGGGATTGCCGGAGGGATCTACGTGACGGCAGCCGGACGGCGGGTGGTGGTTTTGCACGTCTTCGCGAAGAAGTCGCGCAAGACGCCGCGCCGGGCGCTTGCAACCGCCGGGGAACGAATGCGGCAGGTGACGTCATGACGAAGTTGAAGGAGCTGAAGAAGCGTTTCATGGAGGACCCGGAATTCCGGGAGGCATACGCACGGGTCGACGAAGAGTACGAGCTGGTCGAGGCGCTGGTTCGCGCCCGCACGGCGGCGAAGCTGACGCAGGCAGAGGTCGCCCGGCGGCTCGGCACGACCCAGTCCGCGGTCGCGCGGCTGGAGGGCGGCCGGGTGTCGCCGTCCTTCGCCACCCTGCGCCGCTACGCCGAAGCGACCGGCACGCGGCTGACCGTGGGCTTGGTGCGGGCCGACGGCCGAGGCGCACGAAAGTACCCGCCAAGCCGGCGCCGCGCTGGCCGGGATCGGCCATGACGGGTTGCGCCGCGGCGGGCGCTGCCTTGGGCACAATCCGATGCGGGCGGCGGACGACGGTCGAAAGGCGCCGGGCGACACCGTGAAACTCGAAAGCATCGCGCCGGGGAGCCGCGTGTCCGGCATCGCGGGCGAAGCGGCGGTGGAGATCCTTTCCGCGCGGACTTACGGGCCGGATGCCGTCGAAGTCGCCTGGAAGGGCCCCGACGGCCTCGGCGAGCGGGTCCTGTTCCGCGACGACGAGCCGCGTCTGCGGATGGAGGCTGCGGCACGCCGCTTCGCGTTCGACGGCGAAGGCCATCTGTTCCGGTTGGCTTTGGAGGCGTTGCGCATCCGCCTCGCCCACCTGTTCGACCCGCATGTCGCCGTGCACGCCTCGCGGATCGAGCCCCTGCCGCACCAATTGACGGCGGTCTACGGCGCGATGTTGGACCGCCAGCCCTTGCGGTTCCTACTGGCCGACGATCCGGGCGCCGGCAAGACGATCATGGCCGGCCTTCTCATCAAGGAGCTTCTGATCCGCGGCAGCCTGGAGCGCTGCCTGATAATCGCGCCCGGCGGGCTGGTCGAACAGTGGCAGGACGAACTCGCCGACAAGTTCGACCTCGCGTTCGACATATTGAGCCGCGAGCAGGTCGAGACCGCCGCGACCGGCAACCCGTTCGCGGACAAGCCGCGCCTGATCGCGCGGCTCGACATGCTGGCGCGCGACGACGACCTCAAAGCTAGGCTCGAAGCCGCGCCGGCCTGGGACCTGATCGTCTGCGACGAGGCGCACCGCATGTCGGCGAGCTTTTTCGGACAGGAGGTCAAATACACCAAGCGTTTCCGGCTCGGCGCCTTGGCCGGCCGGCTCGCGCGCCATTTCGTCCTCATGACCGCGACGCCCCATAACGGCAAGGAGGAGGACTTCCAGCTTTTCATGGGGCTGCTCGACGCCGACCGTTTCGAGGGCCGCTTTCGCGAAGGCGTCCACAAGGCCGACCCCTCCGACATGATGCGGCGCCTCACCAAGGAAGAGCTGGTCCGCCTCGACGGGAGCCCTCTGTTCCCGGAACGGCGGGCCTACACGGTTTCCTACCGGCTGTCGTCCGGGGAAGCGGAACTCTATGGCGCGGTCACGCGCTACGTGCAGGAAGAGATGAACCGCGCCGACCGGATCGACGACGACGGTTCCCGGCGGCGCGCCAATGTAGGCTTCGCGCTCCAGGTCCTGCAACGGCGCTTGGCGTCTTCGCCCGCGGCGATTCACGAGTCGCTCAAACGCCGGCGGGCGCGCCTCAAGGCGCGTCTCGACGAGGAACGGCTCGCGCGCTCCGACCCCGCCGCGAACGGGGCGGTCCCGCCGCCTGCGTCCGAACCGACGCTCGACGAAGACGCCCTCGATGACGTGGCCGGAGAGGAGTTGGAGGCTTACGAGGACGGGTTGGTCGCCCGCGCGACGGCGGCGCGGACCATCGCCGAGCTCGAAGCGGAGATCGCGGCGCTCGCCAGGCTGGAGGCGCTGGCGGCGGCGCTGCGCCGGTCGGGCGCGGACGCCAAGTGGCGGGAGCTCGACCGGATCCTCGGCGATCCGCTGGTCGCGGCCCCCGCAGGCGGCGTGCGGCGCAAGATCGTGATCTTCACCGAAGCTCGCGACACGCTCGATTATCTTGCAGGCCGCATCCGCGACCGCACGGGGGAGCCCGGCGCCGTCGCGGCGATCCACGGCGGCGTCCCGCGAGATCGGCGGCGTGCGGCGATCGCCGCCTTCAACGACGACCCGACCGTTCGTTTCCTGGTCGCCAACGACGCGGCGGGGGAAGGAGTCAACCTGCAACGCGGCGCGCATCTGATGGTCAATTACGACCTGCCGTGGAACCCCAACCGGCTGGAGCAGCGCTTCGGACGCATCCACCGCATCGGACAGACCGAGATCTGCCATCTGTGGAACCTGGTCGCGGGCGAGACCCGGGAGGGAGCCGTGTACCGCCGGCTCCTGGAAAAGCTGGAGGCCGCGCGGGAAACGCTGGGCGGCAAGGTCTACGACGTGCTCGGCGAGCTGTTCGAGGCGCGGCCGCTCCGCGACCTGTTCGTGGAGGCGATCCGCTACGGCGAGCGGACCGACGTGCGTGCGCGCCTGTTCCGGGCGATCGACGGGGCGGTCGACACCGCGCGCATCGACGCTCTCGTCGCGCGCAACAAGCTCTCGCGCGAAGGGCTGGATCCGGCCTCGGTCCGGGGCGTGCGCGAGGAGATGGAGCGGGCGGCGGCGCGCAGGCTGCAACCGCACCATATCCGCTCGTTCTTCGAGGCCGCGTTCCCCGAGGCCGGCGGCGTGGCGCGGGCGCGGGAGACGGGCCGTTTCGAGCTCACTCGCGTACCGCCGAACCTCCGCGACCGCGACCGATCGATCGGCCGCGCCGATCCGGTGCTGCCGCGCTACCGGCGCGTGTGCTTCGACAAGGCGAGCGTTCCTGGCCGCCCGCAGGCGGCGCTGGTCGCCCCTGGCCATCCGTTGCTGGATGCCCTCGTCGATCTCACTCTGGAGCGTCACCGCGGCCTGCTCGCCCGCGGCGTGGTCCTGGTCGACGATACCGGCCGCCACGACGCCCCGCGCGTTCTGGTCTGTCTCCGCCACGCGCTTCGCGACGGCCGGACGACGGCGGACGGCCGGCCCCGGTCAGTATCGGAACGGTTGCAGTTCGTCTGGCTGGACCGCGAAGGCGGCGCGGCCGACGGCGGCACCGCCCCCTATCTCGACTGCCGCCCGCCGCGCGACGGCGAACGCGGCGGGGTCGACGCCGCGCTGGCCGAACCCTGGCTCGACGTGCCGTTGGAGGACCGCGCGCGGGCGCACGCCATCGCCGATCTGGTTCCGCGCCATCTCGCGGAGGTCAAGGACCGGCGGTCGTCCGAGATCGGGAAGGTCGAAGCGGCGGTCAAGGAGCGCCTGCGCCGCGAGATCGTCTATCTCCAGCATCGCGCGCTGGAGGTCGAGTCGGAGGAGCGGGCTGGCCGAAAACCCCGGCTCAACTCGCGGAACCTGCGCCGTCAATGCGAGGCGCTGACGGATCGCCTCGAATTGCGGCTCGCCGATTTCGAACGGCAGCGAAACGTCGCGCCGCTGCCGCCCGAAATCTGCGGCGCGGCGCTGGTCGTCCCGGCGGCGTGGCTCGCCCGGCGGGGGGCGCCCGAGGACCCCGATGCCGGGCTCGCCGAGTCGGCGGACGCGGACGCGCGCGCGGAGGTCGAGGCCGCGGCGATGGCCGCCGTCATGGAGTGGGAGCGCGCTCTGGGCCACGACCCCCGCGACGTGTCGGCGGAGGACCGGGGCTACGACATCGAGAGTCGGGAAGCCGGGACCGGGCGCTTGCGCTTCATCGAGGTCAAGGGCCGCCGCGTCGACGCCCGCGCCGTGACGATCACCCGCAACGAGATGCTAGCGGCGTATAACGCGCGCGGTGCCTACATTCTCGCCGTGGCGCCGGTCGATGCCGGCTTCGCGCATGCGCCGGTCTACCTGCCGGACCCGGCGCGTCTCTTCGGCCCCGAACCCGGCTTCGCCGAGGTCTCGCGGGCGATCTCGGTGGAGGCGATCAAGCGGGCGGCGGGCGGCACCGGGAAAGAGCCGTAGGCGGCACTCAAGGTATATGTCGCCTATATACGATTATGCGTTATACTGTGCCGTCCCGGCTTTGATGCGCGTGTCGAGATGCGCGGTGGGGAGGATCGGAGCATGACGGCGCGGCTTGGCGCGGAACGATCGGCCTCCGCTGAGACCGCAGACGGTCCACCCCCCGAGCTGCGCGACGCATTGCATGATCTGGACGAGGCAACGGCCGAGGCGCGCGAGGAGGGCCTTCCTGCGCCGTTCGACGCGGCGTTGGCGAACGCGCGTCGGTTGCTGCCGGCCATGTATGAGTTGTCGCCTTGCCGCTTCAAGGTCTACCCCATGCCGGATGGCGAGATCGCCGTTCATTCGCCTGCGGGGTCCGGGCGTTCCGTCCTGTATCTTGTACGGTTCGGACGGCGGCGCGCTCTGCCTGGTCAACATGAACGGCGCTCATCGCCGCGCGCGATATTCCGACGCGAACCTGTTGCCCGACAGCTTCGGAGAGGCGAACCCACCATGTAACGCGACAGACTTCGAGAATGGGATCGTCGGTCCGACTACCGAGGGAAAGGAGCAACACATGGCGAAACGAAATATCGATAAGCGCGATGTTTCCAGGCGCAAGCAGGAGCATGCCGCGATGCTCCAGGGGGCGTTCGCCCGCCCGGGCGTTCGGGATGTAATGAAAGTCTACGGCGGCTGGCGGGAGAAGGATCGGGGGCTCGACGCTTACCGCGCGGCGACGAATACGCCCGCCAGCACCACGACGACGAACCACCCCCGAGCGCGTTGAACCACTGACCCCGGGAGCCTCGCATTGGAGTTCGGTGTGCGTCCGAATCTGCAATCGAGGGAATTGCGATGAGTAGCAGGATAGAGACGGGGGGCGGGAGAAAATGACTATACGATACTTGATTGTGTCGTTCGACCGTCGGATTCTGGGGACGCCATGAGGCCGGTTGATGTTCATATAAAGGACCAGTTGACTCGGCATCTGAACGAGATCGAGGGGAAGCTTGGTGCCGATATAGTAGCGATCATCAGCCCGATCCTCCCGGGTCTCGAACAGCAACTTCGTCACGCCATGGATGTGCTTCGTTGCAAGAAAAGTTCCGTGGCCGTGATCCTCGATACTCCCGGCGGAGTAGTAGAGGTGGTCGAGAGAATGGTTACCGCTTTGCGATCACTCTATGACGACGTCATGGTAATAGTACCGGATCGGGCCATGTCTGCGGGAACAATACTTGCACTGAGTGCCGATCGAATTATGATGGACCATCTGTCGTGTCTGGGACCGATTGATCCACAAATCGAGAAGGACGGGAAATTGGTCCCCGCACTGTCGTATCTGAACCAATACGAACGCCTTAACAAGAAGGCGCAGGAGGGCGAACTTACGACCGCCGAGTATGCACTTCTGAACAAACTGGATCTCGGCGAATTATATCAATTCGAACAGGCTAGAGAGTTATCTCAAGATCTTCTTATCAAGTGGCTTTCTCAGTACAAATTCAAGAGATGGGTGAAGACGGAAACGATGAAAGAGCCGGTAACGGAAGACATGAAAAAGCAGCGCGCCACGCACATTGCCGAGCTACTTAATAACCCTGAGAGATGGCATTCTCATGGACGAGCGATCGATATGAAAACGTTACGGAGTGAGGAAATCAAGCTGAAGATCGAAGATCTTGAAGAGGACTCCGCCTTGTGTCAAGTCGTCCGGAAATATTTTGAGCTGTTGAAGGACTATATCAATCGTGAGCAGCTCATCTCCTTCGTTCACACCAGGGAGTACTTCTGACATGTCGCAAAGGCAAATCGTGTCTCCGTCGAACTTGAAGGATGTGCTCGAGCGAAACACGAGAATCAATGCCGACACTGTGGCCGCTCATGAGAAGTTGGAGAAGAATTTGAAGAAGCTGGGCGTGGAGGTCAAACCGAGCTACAATCTGGAGCCACCGCTGGGACGGAATCCGGCCAGATTCCACAATCGGAATGGCTGATTAGGACAATATGAAGAAATAAATGCGTCGGCTCCGGGCATCCGATATTGGATATGTCGGGCCGTGTGCAACTCTCTGGATTGATGCTTACTGCATGGCAAAGGAGTTGCACAGTCATTGCTGAAGATTCGAGGCGAACGCCTCACTAATTGTGATGAAATAGCACAAGATTCTGACTGATATATTCGGAAACGTAGCGGAACAAAATCATGGTCAAAAGTCATAAATTGATCCGAAAATTTACCCGTAAGATCGATCAGGCTGTCGATGCAATGACGCGAAGATATCCGGAGAGATATTTCGCGGATGAAGACGATTTTACCAGCAGATTCATAGAAAGAATAGAGTTCGAATTGGATGGCTGGAGATCTGATGAAATTACTTTCCGTGCAAGGAAGACGACTTGGAGAGGTGGGAGATCGGAAGAAGCAATTTTCGGAGCTGATATCGTTACGGTCGTGAGAGTCGATCTGTCCGGCTACAAAACGAGCAAAGGAATTCTTGTTCAAGCGAAATGTTTGGATCATGGGAAACGTTTCGATAACGGAAAATGGAATGAGCTTCGACAACAAATCGACAGAATGAACAATCATACCCAAGAATCTTATATCTGGTTATACGATTCCTCCGGAGTGCGATCCGTAAGATCTCATGCCGTTCGTTGTCTTACGACGAGACGACCCGATGATTTGTACGTTACCAGATGCGCAACGTTTCTCGGGGAGTTCGTTCAAAGCAAACACGGAGATCCGCGTATCCCCGACGTAGGGAATCTGGATCGGATTCGGGACGAATTCTCGTCCAAGTCTGCAATCTCCATCTCCATTTCCGACAATGATCGAGAACATGACCGGGTTTCGTAGAAAGCTGATCGAGGTCTCTCTCCCGCTGGAGGCGATCAACGTGGCTTCGGCGCGGGAGAAGTCTATTCGGCATGGGCATCCTTCGACGCTGCATCTGTGGTGGGCGCGGCGGCCGTTGGCGGCGTGCCGGGCGGTGTTGTTCGCGCAGTTGGTGGACGATCCGTCGGCGTGGCCGAAGGAGTTTCCGAGCGAGGAGGCGCAGGCCCGCGAGCGCGCCCGGTTGCACGGGATCGTTGCCGAGATGGTTCCGTGGGAGGCGAGCGGCAACGAGCATGTTATGGGCAAGGCGCGCCACGAAATCGCGCGCTCCCTGGCGCGCGGGCGCGGCGAGACGCCTCCCGAGCGCGGCGACGCGGCGGGGGTGCTGGCGTATCTGGCCGAACATGCGCCGCCGGTGTGCGACCCGTTCTGCGGCGGCGGGTCGATTCCGCTGGAGGCGCAGCGGCTGGGTCTGCGCGCCCGCGGTTCGGACCTGAATCCGGTGGCGGTGCTGGTTTCCAGGGCGACCTGCGAGATTCCGCCGAAATTCGCGAACGGGCCGCCGGTCCACCCCGGCGCGGACCCACATGTGGCGTGGCGGGGCGCGCAGGGTCTGGCCGAGGACGTCCGCCGTTACGGGCGGTGGATGCGCGAGGAGGCGCGGGAGCGGATCGGTCATCTGTATCCGAAGGCGGTGGTGACGGCGGCGATGGCCGAGGCGCGGGCCGACCTGAAACTCCATGGCGGGCAGGAACTCACCGTCATTGCCTGGCTGTGGGCGCGCACCGTCGCCTCGCCCGACCCCAGGATGCGCGGCGCGCATGTGCCGCTCGTCCGCTCTTTCGTGCTGTCGTCGAAGCCGGGCAAGCGGGCCTGGGTGGAGCCGGTCATTGACCCTTCCGGCCGCGCATGGCGTTTCACGGTGCGGTCCGGCTCCGGGACGCCGCCCGAGGGCACGATCGGTCGGCGCGGCGGGCGCTGTCTGCTCACGGGGGCGCCGATGCCTTTCGACCACATTCGCTCGGAAGGCAGAGCGGGGCGGATGGGGCAACGGTTGATGGCGGTGGTGGCGGAGGGCAAGCGCGGCCGCGTCTATATCGAGCCGATGGCGGAGATGGAAGAGATCGCGCGGCAGGCGGAGCCGGCGTGGCGGCCGGATGGAAAGCTACCGGACAAGGCATTGGGCTTTCGCATCCAGCAATATGGAATGCACGACTACGCCGACCTCTTCACCCCGCGCCAGTTGGCGGCGTTGACGACGTTCTCGGAGCTGGTCGGCGAGGCGCGTGAGAAGGCATTGGAGGACGCGCACGCCGCTGGCGTGGACGCCGCCGCGCCCCGGCTGTCCGAGGGTGGAACCGGTGCCGAAGCCTATGCCGACGCCGTGACGACGTATCTCGGTTTGGCGCTCGGAAGAGCGACGGATTACTGGAATGGCAATGCTACATGGTCCAACGGCGGCGAGTTCATTCGGAATAGCTTTGCTCGCCAAGCGATCCCAATGGTTTGGGATTTCTTAGAAGCCAATCCCTTCAGCTCGGCGAGCGGTAACTGGATCGATACCGCCGTGGGGTGGGTTGCTCGGACCATCGATGGTTTGGTGCCGACCGAGACTTCTGCTCGCATCGTTCAGCAGGATGCGGCTGGCGAAACACGCCTCGCCGATGAGGCCATCGTCGCCACCGACCCGCCCTATTACGACAATATCGGCTATGCCGACCTGTCCGATTTCTTCTATGTCTGGCTGCGCTCCTCGTTACGCGAGGTCTGGCCCGATCTGTTCCGCCGCATCCTGACGCCGAAGGACGAAGAACTGGTGGCGACTCCCTACCGCCACGGCGGCAGGGAAGCGGCGGAGAATTTCTTCAAGAACGGGATAGGCCAAGCTCTCAGCAACATGCGTCGAAACGGAGTCGACGATTTTCCGGTGACGATCTATTACGCCTTCAAGCAGTCCGAGGTCGCAAAGGAGGGCCTGACTTCTCCAGGATGGGCGACGTTTCTTCAGGGCGTATTCGACGCCGGCTGGGTCATCGACGGAACGTGGCCGGTAAGAACGGAGCGGACGGCACGTTCCGTCGGCATCGGCGCGAACGCCCTCGCCTCGTCCATCGTGCTGGCCTGCCGCAAACGTCCGGCGAGGGCGCTGACGATCACCCGGCGCGATTTCGTCGCGCGGCTGCGGGCCGAACTGCCGACAGCGCTGCGCCACATCCGCGACGGCGGGGTGGGGCCGGTGGACATGGCGCAGGCGGCGCTGGGCCCGGGCATGGGGGTCTTCACCGCCTGCGCCCGGGTGCTGGAACCCGACGACACGCCGATGACCGTGCGCGCGGCGATCGGGCTCATCAACCGGACCCGCGACGAGATTTCGGGAGAGGAGGCGAGCGGCTGGGACTCGGAAACCCGCTTCTGCATCGACTGGTTCGAGACGTTCGGACTGGACGAGGGCGATTCCGGCGACGCCATCACCATGGCGCAGGCCTACGACATCGGCATCGACGCCCTCGTGGACGCCGGCGCCTTCGCCGCGCGCGGCGGGACGGCGCGGCTGCTCCGCCGCGACGAACTGCCCGCCGACTGGGATCCCGCTGCCGACCGCTACCTCATCCATTGGGAATGCGCGCAGCATCTGGCGCGGGTGCTGGAGGCGCCGGACAGCGGCAGCGAGGCGGCGGCGCGGCTGCTGACCGCGATGGGGCCGGACAACGGCGAGGCCGCGCGGCTGCTGGCCTACCGCCTCTACGACATCTGCGAGCGCGGCGGCCGGTCCGCCGAGGCGCAGGTCTGGAACATGCTGGCCCAGGAGTGGCCGGCGGTCGAGGAGGCAGCGGGCCGGGCCGGGATGGGGTTGCGCGAGGATGTCCTGCCGTTCGGGGAGCACGGCGGCGCCTGACCGGGCCGGGACCGCGCCATTGACGGGAGGCGGCCGCGTCTTCACATTCAAGCAAGCAATTAAGAATCATCGGCGGGCGGAGCGGGGACTCATGGATAGGGAACGGCTCTTGCGGGAGGTCGCGGCGCGCGGCAAGTATGCGCCGCTCTACCACCATCTTTCGGCGAGTTGCGGCGCGGAGTGGCGCGCCTCCTTCCGCGAGGTCGAAGCGATCCTGGGGTTTCGGCTGCCGGACTCGGCGCGCCTGCACCGCCCCTGGTGGTCGAACCAGAAGAAGGGCGGCGGCCATAGTCACGCGCTCGCTTGGCAGGCGGCGGGCTGGCGGACGCGCTCCATCGATCTCGAAGCGGAAACGCTGGTGTTCGAACGCACGGCGCCTGCGCCGACCGGAGTGTCGTCCCGGAAGCGCAGATTCGACGTCGATCGGGATTGGCCTCCGGTCCCGGGCGGGGGGTGGCCTCCCGGTTTCACCGTCGGCCGCGAACAGATTTACGACGAGTCCGGGCGGTTGACCGGCGGACCGCAAGACGGTCCCGGAAACGGCCGCTGAGGCGCCTCGTGTTCTTCGACACCAACGTTCTCGTCCGGTCCCGTTTCGAAGCTGCTCCGCACCATGGCTCGGCGCGCCGCCGAATGATCCGGGCCAGCGAGGGGAACGAGACTTTGCGGATCAGCCGCCAAGTTCTCCGCGAATACTTGGCGACCGTCACGCGCCCGCAGTCCTGGTCGGCCGCCATTTCCATGAACGACGCCCTGGATCACGTCGCGCAACTCGAAGATGGGTTCGACATACTGGAAGACGGGCCTTCCGTCACGAATACGCTCGCGACCCTGTGCCGGGACGTGCCCGTGGCGGGGAAGCAGGTTCACGACGCGAACATCGTGGCCACCATGCTGGCCCACGGTGAGCGGCGCCTGCTGACGTTCAACGCCGGCGATTTCCGGCGTTACGGCGAACGGATCGAACTGGTGGACGTGGAGGGCGCGGAATGAATGCAGAGGCCGGCGGGTCGCTGGCGGCCGCGGCCAGGCGGCGGGTCGAGGACGGGCTGGAGGTGCTGCGTGCCGGGCTCGCGCCCTATGTCGAGAAGCACATGCGCGACCGCCACGGCGCGGAATGGCGGCAATATGCGGGCCGCGCGGCGCGCAACGAGGCGGTCGGCCCGCTGGACGTCCAGGCGCTGCTGAGAACCCTGCTCGACAACTGGAACGACCTGTTTCGGCACGACGAGAAGTTGCGCAGGGCGCGGAGTTTCATCTCGCTCGCGATCGATGCGCGCAATGCCACCGCGCACTTCGCCGGCGAAATGGAGGCGCGCGCCGCGCTGCGCCATCTCGACGCCATGCGCGAGCTCCTGGCCGCCGTCGGCGCGGCCGGCCGGGAGGCCGCGCTCGCGGCCCTTTACGACGAGCAATTGGCAGCGGACGGTGGGCCGGAGGCGGGCGCTGGCGACCTGAGGCTCGAGGAACCGCCGCCGCCGGAACGCCTGCGCCCCTGGCGCGAGGTCTGCGAGCCGCATCCCGACGTGCTGGCGGCGCGCTTCTCCGACGCCGAGTTCGCGGCCAACCTGGCGCTGGTCGATCGGGGCCAGGGCGAGGAGGAATATGTCGACCCGGCAGCATTCTTTCGCATCACCCATACGACCGAAGGGCTGCGGCGGGTGCTGCGGGCGGTCGTCCAGCGGCTCGGCGGCCGCGGCGGCGAGCCGGTGATCGGGCTCCAGACCAATTTCGGTGGCGGCAAGACCCACACCATGCTGGCGCTCTACCATCTCGCCGGCGCGGTCGAGGCCGGCTACCGGCCGGAGACTCTCGAAGGCTTGGCGCCGATCTTCGCCAAGGCTGGCGTCGAAACCCTTCCCCGCGTCCGGCGTGCGGTGTTCGTCGGCACCGACAAGGGCGCTGCGGAGGCGATGCACGCGGAAGACGGCCGGGAGGTCCGAACCCTGTGGGGGTACGTCGCATGGCGGCTCGGCGGCTGGAAGGCGGTTGACAGCATCGCCGCGTCGGAAGACGCGGGGACGAATCCGGGATCCGAAAAGCTGATCCCGATCCTTCGCGAGGCCGCGCCGTGCCTGATCCTGATGGACGAGGTGGTGGCGTTCGCGCGCCAGCTGCGCGGCGTGCCTTACGACGCCTTCCACGCCTTCGTCCAGTCGCTGACCGAGGCCGCGGCCGCGGTCGAAGGCGCCGTGGTGGTCGGCTCGCTGCCGGAATCGGACACCGAGGTCGGCGACGAGCAGGGTCGGGAGGCGCTGCGGCGGTTGGAGAAGATTTTCGGCCGCGTGCAATCGCCCTGGACGCCGGCGAGCGGAGTCGAGACCTTCGAGATCGTCCGCCGCCGCCTGTTCCAGCCGCTCGACGAGGCGGGCGAGCGGGCGCGCGACGAGACCGTCCGGGCGTTCCGCAAGCTCTACCGCGACAACCGCGCGGATTTTCCGCCCGAAGCCCGCGAGGCGGCCTACGAAGACCAGATGCGCCGCGCCTATCCGCTGCATCCGGAAGTGCTCAGGCGGTTCTCCGGCGACTGGTCGGTGCTGGAGAAGTTCCAGCGCACGCGCGGCATCCTCAAGATCATGGCGGGCGCAGTCTATGCGCTGTGGCAGGGCGAGAGCACCGCGCCGCTGATAACGCCGGCGCTGCTGCCCTTCCGCGACGCGCGGGTGCGGACCGCGCTCCTGGAGCCGCTGGACCGTGCCTACGGGCCGATCCTGCAAGCGGAGGTGGACGGCGACCAAGCGCTCACGGCGCGGATCGAGGCCCGGCGGCCCCGGATCGGCCGGGCGAAAGCGGCGACGGGGGCGGCGCGGGCCGTGTTCTTCGCCACAGCGCCCCACGCCGGAGACGCGCGCGGAGCCCTGACCGGAGCGGATCTGCGGCTCGCTTGCGCCCGGCCCGGCGACCAGATCGCGGTGTTCGGAGAGGCGTTGCAGGACATCGCGTCGAGCGCGGCCTATTTCTATCGCGACGGCGACCACTACTGGTTCTCGCCCCGTCCGACCCTGAACAAGCTCGCCGCCGAGCGCGCGCGCGACATGGACGCCGAGCGCGTCGACCGGCGCATCGTGGAAGTATTGCGCGAGGAAGCGCGCGACCGCGGCGGGTTCCACCGCGTCCACGCGGCTCCGGACGATCCGTCCGACATCGAGGACCGGCGCGACGCCGCGGCGCTCGTGATCCTGCCTCCCTCGGCGCCGCATGACGGCGGCGGGGCGCCGCCGTCAGCGGCGGAAACGCTTGCGCGCGACACCGTGGAGCGGCGCGGGAGCGGACAGCGGAGCTATCGCAACGCGCTGGCGTTCGTGGCCGCCGACGCGGCGAACCTGGACGCGGTGCGCGAGAACGTCCGGCGGGAACTTGCCTGGCGGTCAATCCTGGACGATGCCGACCTTCGGGAGAATATGACGCACGCGCAAGCGAACGACGCGGAAGGCCAGTTCGAGCGCGCGGGCGAGGCGCTGCGCCGGAGCGTGCGCGGCGCCTGGGTGCATCTCTTCTGTCCGGCGCCGGTCGAGGACGCAAACGGCGGGCCGGCTTCCGGTTTCGCCATGCAGGCCGCGCGGTTGGTGAACCGGGGCGGTGCCAAGAGCGTGGCGCGGGCGGCATGGGACAAGGCGACCGGCGACGGCGCGGTGCTCGGCGAGATCGGCCCCGAAAACCTGACCCGCTGCCTCGAACCGCTGTGGCCGGAGGGCCAACCGCATGTTCCGGTCGAGGACCTCCGCGAGTGGTTTGCTTCTTATGTCTACTTGCCGCGCTTGCGCGACGAGGCGGTTCTCGACGGCGCGCTGCGCCGCCTCGCCGAAGACTTGGCTCGGCCCTTCGCGCTCGCGGCCGGGCTCGACGAGGCGACTGGCGCCTACAGGGACGTCGTCGACGGAAAGGCGCTCCCGCCGGGAGGCCTCGGGTCCCGTCTCCTGGTGCGTCGGGAGGCCATACCGGCGCCCCCGGAAGCCCCGCGTCCGCCGCCGCCCGGTGGCAAAGCGCCCGACGATGCCGGGAGCGGCGGCGACCCCGACACGCCGCAATCACCGCCCGACGCGCCCCGGCCGAAGCGGTTTTTCGCTTCGCTGAAGCTCGATCCCGAGCGCGCGGGCCTCGACGTGGCGCGCATCATGGACGGCCTGCTGGTCGAGTTGACCCGCGCGCCGGGCGCCGGAATCGAACTGACGCTGGAGATCGCAGGAACGGCGGGCGAAGCCGGCTACCCGCCGGACGTTGTGGACACCGTCACCGCCAACGCCCGCGACCTCAGGCTGGACGAGGACGAGCTGGGATTCGAGAAGGACTGACGGCGAAGGTTCCGGGACCGGGTGCCGCCGCCGCGCCGGCAACGCGGCCGCGGAGGACGGCGCGGGCGCCTTGTCAAGCGCAGCAGGAAGGAACGGACGGCTCGAGGAACGCTCGCGAGCCTGGAACCGTTCTCGACGGCGGTGGTAATCGTGTATATTCTGGTCTATATCGGCTCGGTGACGGAGAAGGGTTTTTCGAGATGGTGGCCATGTCCGGCGACACAAGGGAGACGGTGACCGATTGGTTAACGAGTGCCGATACCTGTTTCCTTCTCGGGGCGGGGTGTAGCAGATGTGCCGGTAAACCGCTTATTGGCGAGCTGACCGATAACGTCAAGCAAGGCGCAGACGACGCTCTCTTGAAGCAGTTCAACAATCTGAAGCCCACGAATAGTCGTCCTGCAACGGTCGAAGACATCCTCACCTACCTCACTCGGTATCGAGATATTTTGAACACGGTTTCCACGACTGATGAGCAACCCTGTACGGCGGAACAAATCGATTCATGGCTGGCGTATATCAAGAGGGGGATCGTCGAAAATATCGCCGATGATTGGTCATCGAATGACTATCACAAACGATTCTTGGAAAGATTGCGCAATCCAGGAAAAGTGCGCGATATCTTCAGCCTGAACTACGATACCACTCTCGAAGCGAGCCTGGACGATCTTCGGGTGCCGTATGCAGATGGGTTCCGTGGGGCGAATCGAGCGTGGTTTGATGATGATGTTTTCGACGAGAAGAATACCGTTGTATATCGACTATTCAAGCTTCATGGCTCCGTTAACTGGATTCGCGGCGCAGATGGTCATATTCGCCGCGTTTCCCATCGGACCGACGACGAGCCCGCTGTCGTCTATCCTTCGGAGCAGAAATATATTCAGACGCAGTATGGGGTTTACGAAACGCTGATGGGGCGTTTTCGAGGTCGACTCAGGTCAGAAAGAATGAACAATTACCTTGTCGTCCTCGGATACAGCTTCAACGACGAGCATATAAACGAGGCGATTTGCGATTCCGTAAACGCGCGTGGGAATAATCTCACCGTCATTTCTTTCGTCGGTCCGGAGGATGACACAGACGCACAGGATGAACGTCTCCGCGCTCTCGAGGCTCGCTGTGATTCCCGGTTCAACGCTTTCATCGGTGACGGTCGGGAAGGTCGTTTCATTGGAAGTGCAGTCGACTCCGACGAGGCTGGCGCGATCCTCGGAGCCGAGCTCTGGAGGTTCGAGAATCTGGTGCATTTCATCGCGGGAGAGGGCGTATGAGCGACGAGATACTCAAGATCGGCCATGTCATCGAGGTATCGGGCTCGCGGGTCGTAGGTGAGCTCGAGGGAACGGTGGAAGATCTCTACCGGACCTATCGCAGCCGCCGCTATACGGTGGGACAGGTTGGCTCGATCGTGAAGATCAAAGCGGGCGACAAGCTGGTGTTCGGCGTCGTGACCGCGCTGCGCATGACGGAGCTCCCGCCGGACGCCGTCGCCGCCATGCGCGGGCAACCGGTGGCTTCCGACGCCAAGCGGCTGGAGGTCGATCTGTTCGGAGAAGGGCTACGAACCGGCTTGGGCGAGGAGGACTTCGATTTCCAGCGCGGCGTCGCCACTTACCCACTGCCCGGTCAGGGCATTTTCCTGGCAAACGTTGTCGAGCTGGAGCGCATCTACCGTCGCCCAGACAAGCCGAGCATTCACGTCGGCGCTTTGTCCCAAGCCTCCTCTCTGCCCGTGCACCTTCTTATGGACGAGTTGCTCGGAAAGCATTTTGCCGTGCTCGGCACCACCGGGGCAGGGAAGTCGTGCTCGGTCACGGTTCTGTTGCGCGCCATTCTCGAGAGAGCGCGCAAAGCGCATGTGATTCTACTCGACCCGCATAACGAGTATGGACGCGCTTTCCCGGAGACGGCTGAAATCATAGATCCCACGATGCTCAATCTTCCTCACTGGCTGCTCAATTTCGAGGAAAGTACGGAGCTGTTCGTCGGCAGAACGGAGCGCGCGGCTACAAGCCAAACCAATATCCTGAGAGATGCGATGTTCGTTGCGCGACAGGAATTTGTCGTTGAAAACGCGGAATCAGAGAGTATTACGGTCGATACCCCTTCTCCATATCGGCTGGGCACGCTAATTACACAAATAGATTCGAGTAAACCTGGTACACCATCGAAACAGGAGTCTTATTTGAAGATCATGAATAAGATCAAAACTCTTCAGCAGGACAGGAGATTCTCGTTCCTGATTCGACCTGATGATGAGGTGAAGGACGATCTGAGCGACATCTTGGCACAATATCTTCGTATTCCTGTGTCGAACAAACCACTTTCGATCATCGACCTTTCCGGCGTGCCTTCGGATGTGGTGGATGTGGTCGTTTCGGTCTTGTGCCGAATGATCTTCGACTTCGCGGTGTGGAGTCCGCGTCCTGTCGAAGTCCCCATCTTGTTGGTGTGCGAGGAAGCTCATCGCTATGCGCCGCGGGGGGACGACGCGGCATTCCAGCCAACGAAGCAGGCGCTTTCCAGGATTGCCAAGGAAGGACGCAAATATGGCGTTGGCGTCGGCCTGATATCGCAGCGCCCGTCGGAAATATCCGAGTCTATTCTGTCGCAATGCAACACGCTTATTGCGTTGCGTATGAGCAACGAGCAGGATCAGAATTTCGTGAGGCGGGCGTTGCCTGATTCGGTTCGCAGCCTCGTTGATACTCTCTCCACATTGCGAACGCAGGAGGCGCTGGTGGTCGGGGAAGGCTCCGTCGTACCGGTCCGGCTGCGCTTCGACGATCTTCCCGAGGGAAACCGGCCGCAGAGCGCCGACGTCCCGTTTGCGGAACGTTGGTCCACTGAAACCGCCGACGCCGCCTATGTGAAGGAGGTCATACGACGCTGGCGTTCTCAGGAAAGGCCGCCGCATACGGGATCGGACGGATAATAGTAGGCCGGGCGTATTGATACGTCTGATCGTTCCGATACGGGAACGCGTGTAGCGGTGACCAAGTTTCTTCGTTCTCACTCACCCTACTTCTCGATACCCTCGAATGTGTAGAGACTTCCATACAGGCGTCGATGTGACGTTGGTGTTCCGGGTTTGATGTCGAATGCGTCAGACCCGTTTCGCCGCGATGAAGAACGCCTCCGAGGAACATCCACTCGGTCACCGACGATTCGAACAGGAAAGCGAACCTTTCCCGGTAGAGCATGACGGGATCTCCGAACTACGCATTGATCTCTCCAGCGCCAACAGAGTGGCTGCGCAGTAAGTATATGGTGGTGGGCGCACGGCGAAACTCGGGTGGGCCGCTGTCATCGCCGAAAGAGGACGATGAAGGGGACACGTCTCCAGATCAGAGGGCGATCCACCTCACGCCGCTCAGCCAACGACATCAGGCTTGGCGAAGGGCGGCTCTCCGGTTCGACTCGCCGCAGGATCCTCTACAAGTGAACTAGCAGCGGGCGGACTGGCGGGCAGTTCGGCGCGGAACCTTGCAGCACGAAACCCTCGATGGCAAAAGAGCAAGCGTGTTTGTTGAGGGCGAGAACCTGGAGATTCAGGTGAGCTACGGGGTCGGCGCGGGCACTCTGGAGGACAAGGTCCCTGAGGACAAGGTCCCTTACGCGCTTGCCATCACGCTGGAGGTCACCGAGGAACTCGGCGTGGACATATACGATGAAGTGCGGGCCACGATTCACGCGATTCAGGTGCGGCCGGAGGCCACTCCCTGATTCCGACCATGGTTGATGTCAACCGGAGGGCCCAGTCAGTCGCTTTCGATACGGCTTGCCGCGATCTTGACGGGATCGTTGGCGAGATGGGTATAGCGGCCGGTGCTTCGGACCTGGATGGAGTTAGGCTAGGTGCCTGCGCGTGGCTGGCGAAAGCTGTGGCACAAGTCACGAATGCGCACGTCTTAAAACCCGACGCGCTGCGGATCTGTCGCTTGCGAACGCACGTGTTCACGAACGTTGCAGGTCGGTTGAATGTGGGCCGGAGAACCTGCTGGCGGTCATTCATGGATTGCCGTCCTTGCGGGGATGGCGCCGGTTTCCAATTGTCGGGTCACGCGATCCAGGAAAGTACGCGGGGACAGAATTACGACCGATCCGTATCGCGGTTCCGTGAAATCCTGGCTGTTGCCGGTGATCAGAACCGCGCCGCCGGCCGTTGCGGTTGCCAGATAGATTTCATCGTCAGGGTCGCGAAGGCCGAACGCCACATCCGTCGGCTCGAGCACAGTGGCGACCCGCTCGAGTTCCCCGATGATGGCCAGGAGACCGTCGCGGTACGACGCGTGTGCGGATCGTTCCGCTATCCTCATAACTCATCGACAATGGGCCCCGAGAGTACGACCTCGTGATCGCGTACCGTCTCGATGATGACTTCGGCGCAGGTTCCTCCGGATCGAGCCGCCGAAACAAGAACGTTGCAGTCAATGACAACCCTCATGTTTCGCAGGCGCGACGTTCGCTGCGAGCCTGGGCGATGTCGGCAATGACATCTTCCATGACTTCGTCCTCGGAACGACCGGCGTCCTCGGGCAAGGGCTCGATCTGCGCGAGGATGGATGCAATCCGGTCGACGGCCGTATTGCGGTCCACCACCTCCTTGGGACGGAAGAGGATGCCGTCTCCGACAACGGTAGCCTCCAGGAGATCGCCCGCATGCAGATCGAGCCCTTTGCGCAGCTTGGCGGGAATGGTGATCTGTAACTTCGGTTTCACGGTGACCAAGGGCATGACGGGCCTCGCAGAACGAAACTTGGAAAGTTGCTCTTTCTTACCATGGCGTAGGCGAAGATGCAATATCGGGCCGTCCGGGTGTGATCAAGCAAGTTGTTCTCGCTCGATCGAAAATCGCGCCGGCGACGGAGCGTGTAACCTCGCCGGGCCGGGCTGCTCATTCACCCTTCGTTACGCGAAGAACTCGCTTCGTCGATACCCATGAGGTTCCCACCGATGCTGTATGTGATGCGGGATGCGGCGTTCTGGATGGAGTCGCGGGCGAGGTGGGCGTAGCGGGCGGTGGTCTGGACCTGGGTGTGGCCGAGCAGCTTGCCGATCATGGTCAGGCTCTCGCCGAGCGCCAGCGCGCGGCTGGCGAAGGAGTGCCGCAGGTCGTGGATGCGCACGTCTTCAAGGCCGGCGCGCGCCCGGATGCGCCGCCAAGGGCGTTGCAGGTCGGTCAAGTGCGAGCCGGGGAGCCTGCCGGCGATCACCCACGGGTTGCCGTCCTCGCGAGGAAGCCCTGCCAGCACGGCGCGGGCTTCCGGCCCGAGCGGCACGACGCGCCCGCCGGTCTTGGCGTCGGGAAGCTCGATGCAGTCGTCCTTCACATACTCCCAGCGCAGATCGCGGATCTCCGACATCCGGCAGCCGGTGAGCAACAGCAGGCGGAAGGCGGCGACGGCCGAAGGCATCTCGCCCTCCGCCTCGCGCAACACTTCGCCCAACCGAGCCGTCTCTTTGGGCGACAGGAAGCGCTCGCGCCGGCGCTCCCTGTAACGCTTGACGTGCCGGCAGGGGTTGGACCCGTCCGCGCGCCAGCCCCAGACCTCGGCGAGGGAGAACATCTTCGAGAGCACCCCGAGGGTTCGGTTGGCCTGATAGGGCTTGTCGCGGAGGCCGTGATGCAGGGCGGCGACGTCCTTGCGTTGAACCTCCCGGACCGACAGTTCCCCAACTGCGGGGTCGACGAACAGCTTCACCGAGCGGCCGTACTCCGCCTGCGTGCTCGGCTTGCAGTGGGTTGGGACGTACTCCTCCAGGAACCTGCGTCCGAGATCCGCCATGGTGGGTTCGGTCGCGTTCCGGGCTTCCGCGTCCCGGGGATCGATGCCCTTCTTCGCGTCGGCCAGTATCTCCAACGCCCGCGCTCGCGCTTGGTCCGGGCTCAAGGGGCCGTGGGGGCCGACGGTGAACCATCGCAGCTTGCCGGCGACGCGGGTCTGGACGACATAGTACTTGCGCCCCGACTTCCGCACCCGGATGCCGAAGCCGGTGAGGTCGCCGTCCCAGTGGACGGTATCGGTGCCATTCGCCTTCAAGGCGTCGACGGCGCGCTTGGTGAGGCGGGGGATGCGGTTCGCCACAATCCGAATCTCCTTGACGGGACGAGGGATAATAGCAGACTGGCAAACGATTGGCAAACAGTTTGCATCCAACCAGAGCGTATCCGTGCGCGAGCATGACAACAAGAATTCCAGGATTTTACCTATGATACAGCATCTTGTGCTACTATCGCGTATACCAGCGCGCCTTTGTCATGCGATAGTATCGAAACTCATAACCTGAAGGTCGCAGGTTCGAATCCTGCCCCCGCAACCAACTCAAGCCCCTGGAAACACTGATGTTTCCAGGGGCTTTCGATTCCTGTCCCGTGAATATGTGCTTGGTGTCGTAAGCATACCGTAAGCGGATTCGAGTCAATTGCCACGCACGTATGCGCAGGTTTGACGGTAACCGTTCGGTCGGGCCGTAGTAAACGTTCGCTGCCGGGTAAGGGTGGCGGGATCAGCCAACGGATCTCCTAGCTCGGCGGACACCCACTACCTCCCGCCCCGGGGTCATCTACGGTGCCACCCCATGGGACATGGTCATTTCCGGCCGTCATGTCATGCGAGGAGCCGGACTGGCGTTACTCGTTTGGGCTGACGCGGCCCCTTCCGCGCGTCGAGGGAACGCATGCGGGCGAAAGCATTCCATGACGGCTTGGCCAAACGTTTGCGTTTGCCGGCTGTGCGTGTCGCGACCCTCAGCAAGGAGGTCGGGGCGCGGCCGAGTCGACACCCGCGAAGCCGGTGAACACCTCGCTCTCCGCTTCAGGTCGCTGTCGGGCCGGCTGGAGAACCAAGATGCTCCCGCACGCTCCCAACGGCGCCCGCCTCCCGCCCCCGCCGCGGCATCGTCCTGCCCAGGGACAGCACGAATGAGTTCCGGGCCGCCAGTTCGCGCATCGACATGCCGCTCCCTGCACTCTCGGTGTTGCCGTTCCAACACCAGGGCGCGGCGTCGACCTTCGAAAGCCCGTCTTCATCCACCGGCACCCCTGCCGCCTGGTAGTGCCCAGCGGCACCGCACGTCCACCCGGCGTTACCCGGTTCCCGGACGTCATCTCCGTGAACCGCTCTCCGAGCACATCCACCGCCTCCGACGCCACCGTGTGGCCGGAAACCCGCGGGAACCCCCTCGAACGCTCGTGTTCGCCTCCGGTGGTCGCGTTGTCCAGGATCGTCCTCGTCGCTGCAGCGCGGGTGCCCCCTGGACGCACCGATATGGGGAGAAGCGGCATCGCTTCACGACCGGGTCGGCGAAGCCGGCGTCGGCGTGGTAGTAGCGATGGGGACCCCTTTCGGTGGCTCGGGCGTTTCTGGACGACACATGCTTGCCCGGCAAAGAAATCTCCCGTTGCTGCCGCACCGATATCGGGGTAGCCTGAGCGAGATGGTCTTCCGGCCCGACATACCCCCATCTTCGAGATCGACCGGTACGACCCGGCGACGGTCCGACGCGATGGCAGCCGAGGCTTGGCACCGTCGTCTCTCCGTTGCGCCAAGCAGCGCCGGGACCCGCTGGGCGGGAACGGTGCAAGAATTCGGTTCTGACCGCGAACATCGGCGACGGACGTTCATGCTGTGCAGCCGACCTGGTTTTTGGGCTGTTTCAATAGCGCATGCGTTCCCTCTACAGGCATGTGCTTGGTTGGGCTGTAACCGAATCGCCACCGCTTCCGGTCCGCCATACATTGGTCTTCACGGATGACTTTTAGTATGCCTCTCTACCACGAATGGAATTAGAATGATGCAACGTGAACGATTACAGCTTGCTTTAGAGCGTATCCGCCCGGAACAATGGAAGTTGTTCGAAGAATTTGCTTATGATGGCAAAGTTCGCATCGTTCTTCAATACTCTGTAACGAAAGAGTGGGCAAGCAAGATTCGCGCCACAGCACAAAAAATACCGAAAAATATACCAAGTGCTCGTGTATTGATATATGTCACCAATAAATCAATTATTTCTGCTGCCGACTCGCTTAAGAGAAAATTGTTGGATGAGTACGAGTTAGTACTCGATGTTCATGATTCTGCTTGGTTTCTCGATCGGATTTCTGGAAATGAAGATCGAGAAGTCGCAGCAGAAGCTCTGGCAGAGAAAATAGTTGATCCGTATTTGAAGAGCAAGGGAGTGCTTGAACATACAGCGCCGACTTTCAAGCTGCGCTCACGTTTCTACAATTGCAGTGGGAAGATGACACACGTGAGAAAGGATTGACGAGGCTTTCCTTTCAAGCGTTGGTCAGAGCGGTATTGCGGAACACAAACAGTGAATCGAGAATGTCTCGGATGGATATCCACAAGCAAATCATAGACATGCTTCCTAACCATAACCCGGAAAACATCAAGGATTTGACGAATTCTGCTCTTAACAAATTGGCCAAACGGTATATCCGTCATTGGACAAAATTAGACGAATTTTGTCTGACTCATGAGGAGACTCAACGTGTTCGGGGACGCCTATCCGAAGTGGAGATTGCCAATATATCGTTGGATTCTGAAATACAGTCCTGTCTCACTCGCTACGGAGAGGAATCCGGAGAGCAGATGGAACTTCTTTGTTCTTTGGTCCGCTCCGTATTAGATCGTTATCTGTTTGAACGGGGCGAGACGTTCGCGGCCGCTATCATCAACAATCGATTTGACAAACTTGGCATAGACGAACTACAAAATCCTGTGAAGTATGTGGTCGAATCAAAACACATTAGCAATCGTCAAGATAGTGAGGAAAAAATCACTAGTGTAATAGCGTCATGTATTGTTGGCTTCTCACGGAACCGTCTACGGACGTGCAAAATCATCTTCGTTCCAAGGCTGATGCATACACTCTTTTTGCGTTCCTGGGACAGACAGCGGATATTCAAACTGCCGTATCGGCGATGTTTTCTCACGGTGAAATTTGGTTGGACACAACCGTTGTTCTTCCCCTGTTTGCCGAAAGGCTCATTTCCTTCAATAGGCAGCGACGGTTCTCGCAAATGCTGACTGTGGCATCACAAGCAGACCTTGAACTTCGAATCACACCCGGAGTCATCGAAGAGGTTGAGTGACACATAAATCGATGCCAGACATATCTGCATATGCACCATTCTCAATGGACGGGTTCTATACCGTTTTTGGCGGATGCGTATCTGCGGTCGGAGCGAGATCCAAGTAGATTTGGTTCTTGGAAAGAGACTTTTGTGGGGATAGAACGTCCAGAAGACGATATCGCTGATTTCCTGGAAGAGTTTTTCGCTGTAAAACGAAGGAGCTTTGAAGAAGAGGTAATGGAAGCGAACGACGAAATTCGAACAGCTGTACAAGAAGCGTGGTATTCTGTACACGCTAAATGGCGAGAGCTGGATGAGATCTCAATTGATCGGTTGGTTCGACATGATGTTGAGAACTACCTTGGAGTGATGGAACTTCGGCGTAAAGAAAGTGTCTCTGCGCTTGGCTACTCGGCATGGTGGCTCACACTTGACCGGTTTGCTGGACATGTAAACAACAAGATCCGGGGAATATTGGGAAGCAGAACGCCAGCCGCACCGGTCATGAGTGCAGATTTCCTTGTGAATTATCTTACAATTGGACCCATCCGCTCCAGAGTTCCCAAGGATGTGGAGGCAACGCTTCCAATCGCGTTGGATATGGGATCATTCGCAGAGCTTCCATCTGACCTGTTAGACGAAGCCGAACGAATTCGACGGGAGGCCGGGGATTTGTCGGAGCACATTGTCAGACGGCGCGTACGAGATTGTCTGGACTCCGCAAAGCGCCGCCCGGGCCACATGACCAGGGAGGGTATCCAAACGGTCCTGGACGAAATCACTCCCGACACGGCCTGACACTTATGCACTCAAACTTAATTCAACCGTGGCGGCTCCGCGCTACCAGCATTCCGTTAAATCGCTAGGCGACGTCCGAAGTCGCGTCAGAGTTCGCGAAATGGTCATCCAGCTTGTCGGGGTAGCGTTCCCGACCCAGGGAACGTCGATGATCGCGTCGGTTAGAACATAGGCGATATGCCCCCCGTGTGAGGGATCGGGCCATGCTCTCCGCGAGGATGCGCTCTGCGTCATTCATGGCCTCGTCTCCATGCTTGATGACCTCGCTGCAGACCCGTCGATCTCATCGTGACCTGCTTACCGAATCCCTCCGTGGCTTACCAACAGCCATAGCTGCGCCGCCAGGAGTCGGAACCGGGCCGGGTTCCGGGCGAAGGCCGGACGCCGAGGGGCGTTCGGTCCGCGCCTTCCCTTGCCGCTGCATTCCCGCCCGGAGCTTGTCATGTCCGACCCCGCCACCATCTCCGCCGACTACTCGCTGCGCCCGAGCGAACTCGCCGACACGCTGGCGCTTCTGGTCGAGGCGCGCCAGCCGGCGATCGTCTGGGGACCGCCCGGATGCGCCAAGTCCCAGATCGCCCGGCAGGTCGCCGCCGACTCGGGGCACCAATACATCGACGTCCGCGCCCTGCTGCTCGATCCCGTCGATCTACGCGGCATCCCGTGGCGCGACGGCCATGACCGCACCCGCTGGGCGCCGCCCGCCTTCCTGCCGCCGTCCGACGCGGACGGGCGCTGGCTCGTCAACCTGGAGGAACTGCCCTCGGCCGTGCCCATGGTCCAGGCCGCGCTGTATCAGCTCGTGCTCGACCGCCGCTGCGGGGAGTACGAACTCCCCGACGGCGCCGCCCTGATCGCCTGCGGCAACCGCGAGACCGACCGCGGCGTCGTCCACCGCATGCCGACGCCGCTCGCCTCCCGCTTCGTGCACCTGGAAATCCGCGTCGACGCGCCGGACTGGTGCGCCTGGGGCGCCGGGAACGGCATCGCCCCCGAGGTCCTGTTCTTCATCCAGATGCGCCCCGAGTTGTTGCATGTCTTCGACCCACAATCGGCGGAGAAGGCTTTCCCCTGTCCGCGCACCTGGGAGTTCGTCTCCAACATCGTGCACCGCCGGAACGGTCTCGATCCGGCCGCCGAGCGCGCCCTGTTCCGAGGCGCCGTCGGCGAGGCTGCGGCGGTCGAGTTCTGCGCCTTCCTCAAGGTCTGGCGCGACCTGCCCCATCCCCGCGCCGTCATCGACGATCCCGAGAACGCTCCCGTCCCCGACAACGCCAGCGCCCTCATCGCCCTCTGCGGATCGCTCTACAGACTTGCCGACGACGTCAATCTCGGCGCCATCGTCACCTATGCCGCCCGCCTCCGGCGCGAGGTCGGCGAGTTCCTCGTCGGCTCCTGCATCCGCCGCGACCCGGCCCTGCAACACACCGAAGCCTTCATCCGCTGGGCCTCCGCCAAAACCCGCTGACGCCATTCCCAAGGAGATCACGCCATGGACCTCACCAGGGACGCCATGCTCGTATCCTTGCGCATCAACGCCTGGTCCGGCCGCCTCTACGACCGCGAGGCGAGCCGCCACGTCGCCGTCCACCACGACGCCTCGACCTCCGCCGGGCGCTACAACAAGCGCCTCCTGCCCAAGAGCGCCTTCGCCGAACTGACCGAGACCATGGGCAAGGCGCGGACCGCGCACTACGCCAACACCCTGCCCTGGGACGACCAGGGAAGCCGCCTGCTCACCGTCGCCAACTACGACCGCTACACGGCGGCCCTCGACGACCTGATCGAGCGCATGGTGGGCGAACGCGCCCGCTTCATCGAGGACTACGACAACCACATCGAACGGGCGCGCCTCGACCTCGGCCGCCTGTTCCGCATCGAGGACTACCCGGCGAAGGAGGCGCTGATCGGCAAGTTCGGCATCGCCTACCGCATCCTTCCGGTGCCCGACGCGCGTCACTTCATGGCCGATCTCGCTGCCGGAGAGACGGCGCGCGTCAAGCGCGACATCCGGCAGCAGGTCCAGGCGAAACTGCACGATGCGCTGGGCGACCTCTACCGGCGCCTGGGCAAGGCGGTGGAGCGCGTCGGCGAGCGTCTGCGCGAGGACCAGAACGGCAAGCCGCTGGTATTCCGCGACAGCATGATCGAGAACGTGCGCGATCTGGTGGACGTGGTGCCCCGGCTCAACGTCTTCGAGGACGCCGAGCTTGCCGGGCTGTGCCGGGAGGTGCGGGACAGGATCGCCCGCGTGGACCCGGACGTGCTGCGTCCGTCGCGGCAGTACGATGCGCGCGCCCGCGAACGGGTGAAGCAGGACGCGGACGAACTGGCGGCCCGCTTCGCCGGGTACTTCGCGCCCGCCGCCGTCGCGCCGGATCGGGAGGCCGCGTGATGCGCGGGCGCACCCATGCGGAGTCGGCGCGTCGCGTCGGCGACTGCGTGACGGCGCTGCTCCGCGATCAGCCCTTCTTCGGCAGTCTGGCGCTGAGATTGCCGATCCGCGCCGACGCTTCCCGCGAGACCGTGGCGAGCGACGGCAAGGACATCCGCTATGCGCCCGGCTGGGTGGCGGAGACGGACGCCGACCGGATCAAGACGGCGCTGGCGCGGGTGGTTCTGGCCTGTGCGCTGAAGCACCACACGCGGCGGGGAGAACGCGACCCGGAGCGCTGGCAGCAAGCCTCGCAGCTGGTGACGCACGGGCTGCTGCGGGATGCGGGGTTCGTCCTGCCGCCCGACGCCGAGGCCTGGGACGGGCTGAGCGTGGAACAGGCCTGCGACAGGCTCCCGGAACCGCCCGAGAGCGCGTCGGCCTCCAAGGGCGCGCCGCAATCGAACGCCGGCGGCGGCGATGACGGCGGTTCGAGCGACCCGTCCGACGACGACGCTCCGGGGGAACGGGGCGATCCGGGAGCCGGAGACGGGGACCCGGCCTCTCCGGCGTCCGGGCAGGCGCCGCCCAGCTTCGATCCCGACGGCACCGGCGAGGTCATGGACGCCGCCGCGCGCCGGGACGGCGAGGCCGACGAGACAGGCGCGTCATCGGCGGACACGGCCGCCGAGGAACAGGCCTGGGACGAGGCCATGCATCAGGCGATGAGCCTCGCCAAGGCGCAAGGCAAGGTTCCGGGCGCCGTCGGGGAAGAACTCCGGCAGGCCCACCGGAGCACCCTCGACTGGCGCGCGCTGTTGCGCCGATACATGACCGACGCCGCCCGCTGCGATTACAGCTGGAGCGTTCCCAACCGGCGCTTCATCGACGGCGGCCTCTACCTGCCCTCGATCCGCTCGGAAGGGATCGAGACCATCGCCGTCATCGTGGATACTTCCGGCTCGCTGCCGACGGACACGCTCGCCCTGTTCTGGGCGGAGGTGCGGGAGATCGCGGCGGACCTGCAACCCGAGACCGTCGTGCTTCTCCAGGTCGATACCGTCGTTCAGGATACGGCTATCCACTCCCACGGCGACCTGCCGGAGCGGATCGCGGTCAAGGGACGCGGCGGCACCGACTTCCGGCCGGGTTTCGCATGGTTCTCGGAACAGGGGATGCGCCCGAGCTGCTGCCTGTACCTGACCGATATGGAGTGCGACCGCTACCCCGAGGCCGAGCCCAACTACCCGGTGGTCTGGTGCAACTGGGGACCGCCGCCCGGCGAACACAATCGCCAACCCTGGGGCGAACGCATCGACATCGAATCGTAGACACGAACCGTGCAAGGGAGCCACGCGGCGCCACGGAACCGGGAGCACAGACGATCGGGGTGGAAGCAATGCCGGTCCCGCGACGAACGATGTTCAGTTGCTTGCTTTCACCCCGCTCGAGTGAATGCACTTATTTCGTTTGTCGTGTTTCCTCGTTACTCGATGGCCATCATTGAATGGAGACAGTCATGATCGCCCATCGACAGCTTCCGCCGACCACGCGGGAAGCGGAGATCGCTCGCAGTTCCGGACAGGTCCTTGCCCGCTATGCCGGGACGGACCGGCCCCTGACGCTTCGCCTCGCGGACGGCGAGGAGGAAAGACCGATCGAGCTTCCCACCGGGGCGGTCTCCCTGCTCGTGCACGCCCTGGAAGCCATGGCGGCGGGACGAGGCGTGACCCTCGTCCCCGAACACGCGGAGTTGACCACCGTTCAGGCGGCCCAAGTCCTGAACGTCTCGCGCCCCTATCTCATCAAGCTCCTCGACGGGAAGGCCATCCCCCACCGGAGGGTCGGCACGCATCGCCGGGTCCGAATGGAGGACGTCATGGCATACAAGAGCGCGATCGACCGGGAACGCGAGGAAGTTCTCGACCGTCTGACGCGCGAGGCGCAGGAGGACGGCATGGGCTACGACCGTTCGTGACGCGGGTTCTTCTCGACGCCAGCGTCCTCTACCCCGCGCCCATCCGCGACGTCTTCCTTCAGTTGGCGGCGAGCGGCGTATTCCAGCGGATTTGCTGCTCGATCTCGCCGGGCCGCCGCTGAGCCTGCAACCCCGCTACCGCGGCCTCAAGATGAGAAGTGATCAGAAACGCGAGGCATAGCGGTCTTCGAGGAGATCGAAGAGATTACCGGTGTTGAGCTTAACGACCGCTGCCGGTCGTCCTGCCGCTCCGAACCGTATGGGAGTCGAGTGCTGCCGGAATGCCTTGATCGGGAGTGTCATCCGGCTCGGGTCCGACCCCCCCGCTCGCGCAGGAGCTCCAAGGCACGAGCACGGGCATCCTGTGCAATCTCCCGGTGTCGCGGCATCTCCTTGGGAGTGAACACCTGAAGAGCCTCGGTGTAGGCGTGTACGGCCTGCTTCAGGCGCTCCGGCCCGCTCTCTCGCTCACCCAAGGTCTGAAGGGCGTTGCCGAGGTTGTTCTGCGTCATGGCCCAGTCGAGCGGCACGCGCTCGCGGGTGTACTCCTTGAGAGCCTCGGTATAGGCGTGCACGGCCTGCTTCAGGCGCTCCGGCCCGCTCTCTCGCTCACCCAGGGGCCGAAGGGCGCTGCCGAGGTTGTTCTGCGTTGCGGCCCACTGAAGCGGCGCGCGCTCGCGGGTGTACTCCTTGAGAGCCTCGGTGTAGGCGTGCACGGCCTGCTCCAGGCGCTCCGGCCCGCTCTTTCGCTCACCCAGGGTTGCAAGGGCAGCGCCAAGGTTGTTCTGCGTTGTGGCCCACTGAAGCGGCGTGCGCTCGCGGGTGCGCTCCTTGAGAGCCTCGGTGTAGGCGTGTACGGCCTGCTTCAGGCGCTCCGGCCCGCTCTCTCGTTCACCCAGGGTCCGAAGGGCGTTGCCGAGGTTGTTCTGCGTCGTGGCCCACTGAAGCGGCGCGCCCTCGCGGGTGTACTCCTTGAGAGCCTCGGTGTAGGCGTGTACGGCCTGCTTCAGGTGCTCCGGCCCGCTCTCTCGCTCACCCAGGGTCCGAAGGGCGCTGCCGAGGTTGTTCTGCGTTGCGGCCCACTGAAGCGGCGTGCGCTCGCGGGTGTACTCCTTGAGCGCCTCGGTATAGCCGTGCACGGCCTGCTCCAGGCGCTCCGGCCCTCTCTCTCGCAAACCCAGGGTTGCAAGGGCGTTGCCGAGGTTGTTCTGCGTTGCGGCCCACTGAAGCGGCGTGCGCTCGCGGGTGTACTCCTTGAAAGCCCCGGTATAGGCGTGCACGGCCTGCTCCAGGCGCTCCGGCCCGCTCTCTCGTTCACCCAGGGTCCGAAGGGCGTTGCCGAGGTTGTTCTGCGTCGTGGCCCAGTCGAGCGGCATGTGCTCGCGGGTGTACACATTGAGTGCCTCGGTGTAGGCGCCAACGGCTCGTCTCAGGCGCTCCGGCTCGCTGTCCCTCTCGCCCAGGATTGCGAGAGCGTTGCCGAGCGCCAGGGACAAGGCAGCACGGCGTTCAGATTCAATGATCGTGCCGCTTTCAAGCAGAACCTCGAGCTTCTTGGTAGCATCGATCAGCTCTCTCTCCAGCACTCGCCCACGCACCTTGGTGTCTGCAAGCGGTGCCACGGCCCTCAGCGCTTCGGCAGCAAGCTGCGCACGGAGGTCTTCCCGGAACTCCTCTTGAAGTGTTGCGTTCTTCAACTCGTAAGGCTGGTCCCCGCGAGGGAGCGTACCGTCGCCTTCGCGCGGTACAAACCACAGATTCAGCGCCTCTCCGGCTTTCTTGACCAAGCCGACGATCGCCAAATCGGCGTTCCATCCGTCCAGAACCTCGCGGGCGCCTTCTCGCATCGCCGGTCGCCAGTCATCCGCGGCGCCGGACGCCGCCACAATTCCGGCGGAGCGAACCAACTCGATGCCTCCGATGCCTGAAAATGCCTCCGCGACGGCTTTCGTGTCGCGCCCACCGTCATCGTTCTCCAGCCAGCACAACACGAAACGAAATCTACCTTCAGGGCGCGGAGACTTGGTCAAGAACAAATTCTTGATGCTCAACCACACCCGCTGCGGCGCCGGCAGAAATTGGTTAAGGAACCCCTTCAGCCAAGCCGCGAGCACTCCTACGAAGATGACGCCGCCCCAAACAATCGGTTGTTTCAACAGTTCCATTACAGTCTCAATGGGCAAGGAAACCGCAGTTACTCACAGACCACCCCATCGCCGTCGTGCATGAACGGGTAGACTGGGTAGCCGCGCGGCGCCGGGGCGATGCCGTGGCGCCGCGCCTCGCGGCAGGTAATCCGTCCGTTTCCGTTGTCGTCCCACAGGCGCAAGGCATCGGTCGTGCCGGAAGACGGCACACTCAGCGGAGCTTTGGGAGCCGCGGCCGACCGGCTGCCCTCGCAGCTTCGGACGACCATCTCGGTGGAAGCGCAGGCCGAAAGCACGCGCTCCGGAGCGTTCACCTCCCGCGCATCGACGGTCCGAGCGTACTTGCGCCTCACTTCGGCGACACGAGCCGCGAACCGGCAACGGTTCATCTGCGGCATCCAATGCGCGGCGTCATGCTGTGCCGCGCATAGTCATAGTCGGGTCGTGTCTCGGTTTGAAATCCAGCGCTTCCCGCAAGGGGCGTCGGCACCCTCCCCCTCGGGCAGCGTGTACTGCCGTTCGGTCATGGCCGGAAGCGGTTCGAGATTGATGTTGGCACGCCCCCGTCCGGGTGCGGCGGGCCGGGGGCTGTCGATCAGAACCGTACGTTCAGGCTCAGCCCGCCGCCGACCTCGTGGCTGTCGCCGCTCGTCCCGTAGCTCACCCCGCCCTGCACCGTGTACCGGCCGTCGTCCCAGCTGTGCACCCCGTTCAGGCCCAGGCGGAGCCACGTCGCGGCGGACTCCGACTTCAGTTCCGTCCCCGACACCATGACCTTGTTGTCGTTCGAGAACTCGTGTTCCACCTCCAGAGAGCCGAACACCCGGTCGTGCGGGCGCCCGGCCAGTTTCATCTCCGCATCCACGCCCACACGACCCTTCAGGCTTCGCGCGTCTTCCATCGACACACGCAAACCCGCCGCGTCGGTGAAATCGCCCATCGACACCTTCGAATGCACCAGACCCGCCCGAGGCGTGAGCACCAGGCCCGCCGGCAGCTGCTCCACGTGCACGCGCCGACCGGCTTCCACCCCCAGCGCATGGCCATAACCCGACACGTCCTCCTTCAGCACCCCGAGGCGCGACGCGCTGAGATCGGCCTCGTACTCCGTCACCTCGGCCTGCAGGTCGACGTAGACCGCCTCCCGCATCCACGTGCCAGACACCCCCACGCCCGTGCCGTGCAGCTTGATGTCACCGCGCTCGGACACTTTCGCCGAGCCGCGGCGATGATGCAGGGAGGCGCCGAGCAGAGCCTCTTCGCCCAGGGCCGTGGCCCATCCCACCTGGAGGCCGTGGCGGCGATGCCGGTACTTCAGCGCCACCCCCTCTTTCTCCTGCGAGGTCGACGCATCCGCCTGCCACTTGCCGCGGAACGCCTCCACGCGAGCCCAGCCCGCTCCCTTCGCCGAACGCAGCGCAGCCATCCGCTCCTGGAACCCCGGCAGGTCGTTCAGCCCCAGCAGCACCGACGGCAGCGCCTCGTACACCCCCCGCCCGAATGCGGGGTCGGACTTCACCTGGATGGTCCGCTCGTCGATACCGCCCGGACCGCCCGGGAAGGCCCGACCCCGGGCTGCGTCCTCCGTCTCCTCCGGCCTTCGTTCGACCACCGCCACGAGCTCGCCCTGGTCCCTCGATACCCCTCCTTCAACCTTGCCGTCCTGTCCGATCGTCAGCATCCCGCCCCGGCGGAACTGGACGCGCCCCTCGACCGTGCCGCCGACCCGCACCTCGCTGCCCGCAGCGGCCACGTCGATGTTCCCCGCGACCGTGCTGTCGGGCTCCGTCGTGACCTTTGAAGGACGGGCCCCCAGGTCGATGATGTCGCCGGTGATCCTGCCGGCCACGCTCACCACCAGGTCGCCGGCCGCATTCCGGATGGCGACCCCCTCGATGCCCGTGATCCAGCCGCTGCTGCCCACCGTCACCGTGCCGCCGTCGTCGAAGCGCACCCGCCCGGCCCTGCCGTCCACCCTCACCGTGCTCGCGGCCAGATGCACGGTGCCCGTCACCGTGCCTCCGTCGGAGACGGTGACCGTGTGCTCGCCCGCCCCCAGGCCGAACACGTCCCCGGCGACCATGCCCGCCACGGTGAGGTCCAGATCGCCGGTCTCGCTGCGCAGCGCCTCGGTCCCGCCGTCGACCTCGACGCCCGTGAGCTTGCCGGCGCCGGCTACCGTGACCGTGGCGCCGTTGGTGTAGAGCAGGCGTCCGATGCTGCCCACCACCGTCGGCAGGCCGGCGGGGTCGTGGACGGTGCCGGTGACCGCGCCGCCTTCCCGCAGGTTCAGCGTCAGGGTGCCGCCGCTGGGGGCGCGCAGGTCTCCCGCCACCCGTCCTGCCACGGTCACGTCCAGGTCGCCGTCCTCGGCGCGCAGCGCCTCGGTCCTGCCGTCGACCTCGACGCCCGTGAGGGCGCCGGTCTGTGCCACCGTCACCGTGGCGCCGCTGGTGTAGAGGAGGCGTCCGATGCTGCCCACCACCGTCGGCAGGCCAACGGGGTCGTGGACGGTGCCGGTGACCGCGCCGCCTTCCTGCAGGTTCAGCGTCAGGGTGCCGCCGCTGGGGGCGCGCAGGTCTCCCGCCACCCGTCCTGCCACGGTCACGTCGAGGTCGCCGGCCTCGGCGCGCAGCGCCTCGGTCCTGCCGTCGACCTCGACGCCCGTGAGGGCGCCGGTCTGTGCCACCGTCACCGTGGCGCCGCTGGTGTAGAGGAGGCGTCCGATGCTGCCCACCACCGTCGGCAGGCCAACGGGGTCGTGGACGGTGCCGGTGACCGCGCCGCCTTCCTGCAGGTTCAGCGTCAGGGTGCCGCCGCTGGGGGCGCGCAGGTCGCCTGCTACCCGTCCTGCCACGGTCACGTCCAGATCGCCGGCCTCGGCGCGCAGCGCCTCGATCCCGCCGTCGACCTCGACGCCCGTGAGGGCGCCGGTCTGTGCCACCGTCACCGTGGCGCCGCTGGTGTAGAGGAGGCGCCCGATGCTGCCCACCACCGTCGGCAGGCCAACGGGGTCGTGGACGGTGCCGGTGACCGCGCCGCCTTCCTGCAGGTTCAGCGTCAGGGTGCCGCCGCTGGGGGCGCGCAGGTCGCCTGCTACCCGTCCTGCCACGGTCACGTCCAGATCGCCGGCCTCGGCGCGCAGCGCCTCGATCCCGCCGTCGACCTCGACGCCCGTGAGGGCGCCGGTCGCGGCCACCGTCACCGTGGCACCGCCACTGTAGAGCAGCCGTCCGATGCTGCCCGCCAGGATCGACAGGCCGACCGGGTCGCGCACCGTTCCCGTGACCGCGCCGCCTTCCCTCACATCCAGCCTCAGGGCGCCGTCGCCCTGGATCCGGACATCGCCCTCCACCGTCCCGGCCACCGTCGCATGGAGATCGCTTGCGCCGTCGGAGAGCACGCCCACGCCCGATGTCGCGCCCACGCGCCCGGTCTTGCCCACCTCCAGCCGTCCGCCGTCGGCCATATGCACGCCCGCGCCGGTCCCGCCCGTCACAGCGCCGTTCACCGTCACGCTCTGGGCGCGGAGGCCTCCCGTCCCGGCGCCCGCGCCGCGGACATGGATCCCGTGCGCGCCGCCCGTGACGCGCGCGCCCTCGGCCACGCTCACCGCGATGGCGCCGTTGCTGTCGTGCGGGACCGCGTAGAGCGCCTCCACGCCGTTTCCTTCGGCGGCGATGGAGCCGCCCGTCACGTCCACATGAATGTCGCCGGCGTTGTAGGTCGCCGCGTGCTGGCGGACCGTGTTCTTCCACGCCGTCGTGTAGGTGGCGCCGGTCAGGGCGGTCAGTGCCGTCTCCAGTTCGCTGCCCGCGCCCTTCGTCAGGACGGCGTCCAGCGCCGTGCGCTCCGCGGCCGAGAGCGCGTCGCTGCCGCGGACGTGATCGGCGATCGCGGTGTGGGAGAGCGCCGCGGCGCGGACGCCCGCGCGCGAGAGGCCCAGGATCTCCTCCGCCGCCCGGTGCGCCGCCGGGCCGTCGCCGGTCGGCGCGGCGGACGATGTCGCGCGCTTCCTCAGAAGGTCCTGCGCCTCCGCCTTCCAAGCGGCGTCGTAGTCGTCGGGGAGCGCGCGAGCGCCGTCGTCAGCGCGTCCGAAGCGTCCGAATCCCCCGACGTAATCGCCGAGAGGACGGCCTGCTCCCCGGTCGACAGCGTCTCGTCGGCGCCCGCGATCCTGGCCCGGATGAAGGCGTCCGTCACCGACGCGCCGACCGTGACGTCCCCGCTCGACGTGACGTGGATCATCGGCGCGGTCCGGGCCGCGTCGTCCGCCGTTGTCGCGCCGGGGCCCATCGTGTGGCCGCTCGACCGCCGGGCCCAGGCGAGGATGCCGGCATTCCGCGCCTCTACGGCGCCCGCATGCGTCACAAGGATGCGCCCCGCCGCGCTCGCATCGTTCGTAAGCCGCCCCTCCATGCCGACGGCGAACGGCGCCGCGATCTCCGCCCCCGCGCCCGTCATCACGGTGGCGGATCCGAGGCCCAAGTGGAATCCCGCGAGACCTCTTGCGTTCAGACCCTCGGCGGAAACGGCGCCCGCCGCGTCGATGGTAAGCCCCTCCGTGCTCGCGCCGGTTCCATACATGTAGACGTAGGCGCCGTAGGCGCCGTCGCCCGCCGTCGCGATGGAGCCGCCCGTCATCTCGATGGAGCCCGCTCCGGCCGGCCCCCGCTTTAAGACGACAATCCCGTTGGCGCCCGCCCCCGCCGTCTCGATCGAGCCGCCCGTCATGCGCACCGAGACATCGCCGCGCCCGTTGTTGCTCTCGGCGTAAACCCCGTGGGCGTAGAAGTTAAAAGTGGCAATGGTGTGGGTCCCGCCCCGCGTGCGGACCGTTCCGCCTTCGAGGACGACGGACACGTTCGAGGCGCCTGTCCCCGTATATGAGGAATACGCATTGAGGCCCCGGGATCCGTTCCCCGTCGTCTCGACGAGGCCGTCGCGCATCGTGATCGTGGTGTTGCCCGACCCGCGGTTGTTGGTGTTGACGCCGTGGGCGGTGCGGTCAGTCGTCTTGACCGTGGAGTTCGCGCCCGCGACGGTGACGGCTATGTTGCCCGCCGTGCCGGAGACGCTCCGCGAGGCGCCGATGCCGGTGCTTGGCGTTGCGATGGAGCCGCCGGTCAGGCCGATGGTGAGATCGCCGTTCCCGCTGTGGTCGCCGGTGAGGCCGCGCACGCCCGCCCCCGTCGCCTCGATGGCGCCGCCGCTCATGTTGACGGTTAAACTGCCCGTCCCTTGGTGGTGGCCCAAAACGACGGCGCCGGTCGCCCCCGTTCTCGACAGGGAGCCGCCGGTCACGTCGATGCTGACGTTGCCCGTCCCGCTCGCGCGCCTGCCCCTGATGGCATAGGCGTTCGACCCCCGCGTCTCGATGGAGCCGCCGCTCATGCGGACGACTATGGCGCCGCCGCCGGTCGCTCCGTCGTGCCGGGCATGCATGCCGTGACCGGCGGTCCCCCTGCCTACGACGGTTCCGGCCGTCATGCGAAACTCGATGCCGCCGGTACCGCCGTGACGGGCCAGGATGCTCGCCTCGTTGGCGGTGGAATGGTCGATGCTGGCGTTCCCCGGGGCGACGAGGATGTCGGCCGCGCCGCTGGATTCGACGCATTCGATTTTCCCGGTGCCCGTGGGCGGCCCGCCGCGGCACACGTTCGTCTGCGCCGGCGCGTGCCCGGCCCACAAGGCGAGCGCGAGCAGCAACCCCGGCGCGAGCGTGGCGGCCAGCGTCCGAGTGCTCATGACGCGCTCCCTGAGCCGCCCGTGCGGGGGGGGGGGGGGGGGGGGGGGGGGGGGGAGATGAACGGTCAAGCGTTCCATGGCTTCCTCTCTCAGATGGAGGTACCCGCCACGGCGGCGAGTGCTCCCGAATGAGGCTGCAAAACTTATAGGCAACCTTCGCGTCCGAAGACAACAGGCCGGCCGCTTCCTTGTCCAGGGCCATCCTTGCCCGAACCCACCCGGTCGTGTCCCCGAAGGCCCGCACACCGGGAAGCGCCGCGGTGCGCGGCCTCGGGATGTCAAACTGAGATACTACCCATAGTCGCCGCCTCCGTCCGGGGCGAACAGGTATCGTCCACCGGTCAGATGTGTGCGCACCTCTTCTCCGTTGCGCATCACGTCGACGCCTGCCCCGTGTTCCCGGCAGGCAGGCCAGCCGAGCCCGCCGATGCGTCGTGCCTGCCACTCCTCGCGGTCAACCTCTTCGTACCACCAACGCACCTTCCTGACCGTCCCGGGGCCGATATTCGCAACCACGAGTTCGCGCTGCGGCAACACTCCGCCGAGCCGGGGGTAGAGCCATGCCCGCGCGTCGGGCCGCTCTTTGCTTCGACCTCTGCCGGACCCGTCTGGCGTTTGGTCTCATGCACCGGCCCCTTGGTTGCCCATAGCAGCCCCCACGTCGCAAGCACGATCCCCGCGGCGCACACGAGGTTCGTTATTGTGGCGATCATCCCCCCAGTCGACCGCTTCCATCGCCGCGGAGAGTGTTGCGGCGGCACTCACGTCCATCCTCTTCGTCCTCCAGGACTCTCGGCGCGTCCCCGCGCGCGTTCCGGTCGTCCCCTGCCTGCTTCACTTGGCCTCTCTTGAGGCCGGCTCTCTTCCGAGTCATCTGGTCGACATCCGCCAACCCTGGGCGAACGCATCGATATGATGGGGTCGTGAGACCTTGGACAGCCCCGGCGAGCGAACGCGGTGAACCGTTCGGGTTCGAGCGCCTCGCGTCCCTCGCACTCTTCAAGACCGAGCGCTGCTTGATACGGCGCATGACGAGAGATAGGTTGAAGCGCCCTCGGGGGACGCCCATGCGCACTACGCTCGACATCGACGACGACGTCCTTGCGGCGGCGAAGGAACTTGCCAGACGGGAGCGGACGACGACCGGGAAGTTGGTCTCGGACGTGATGCGCGAGGCCTTTCAGACGCGCTCGCATCCCGCGCCCGCCGACAGGCCGCGACGCGTATTGCACGTACATGGCTTCGATCCCATTCCGGCGGGGGGAGCCGTCCTCACCGACGAACCGGTCAACGAGCTTCGTGAGGAGGCGGGGGTCTGATCCGTGAGGGCGTTGCTCGACGTCAACGTCCTGATCGCACTGCTCGACGAGAACCACATCCATCACGCGGTGGCATCGGACTGGCTCGCGGAGCGCATCGAGTCGGGATGGGCCTCCTGTCCCCTGACGCAGAACGGGTGCGTTCGCATCCTCTCCCAACCCCGATATCCCAACGCCTTGGGCGTCGGGGAAGCCATGGCGCATCTCCGGGCCGCCGTGTCCACGCCGCATCACCGGTTCATCGCCGACGACGTAAGCCTGCTCGACGATGCCGTCGTGGACCGTCGGCGGTTGTCGGGACCCCGGCAAGTGACGGACGTCTATCTTCCGGCGCTCGCCGTTGCGCATGGCGCCCGGATGGTCACGCTCGACAAGTCCATACCGCTGTCCGCCGTCCCCGGCGCAAGCGAGGGATCCCTGGTGGCGATTTGATCCGTGGTCCGAGACGCGCGCAAGGCGCACACATGCCGAATGCGGCTCCGGCGCTCGGGAGCGGCCCTCATGCGAAGAATGTTCCAACCCGGTCTCGCGACCTCCCGCGGGCACGCACGACCGGATAGCGACGCCAACCATGTGCGGCCGCTTCACGCAGACCTTCACCTGGGATCAGGCGGCTCTGTTTCTCGGTTTGTCCGGCGCGCCGCCGAACCTGCGCCCCCGCTACAACGTGGCGCCGAGTCAGGATGTGGCGGTCGTTCGGGCTGACCGTGACGGTCGCCGTCTTTCGATGCTGCGCTGGGGCTTGGTGCCGGGATGGGCCAAGGACCCGCGCATCGGCCACAAGCTCATCAACGCGCGTTCGGAGACGGCGCGGGAGAAGCCCTCGTTCCGGGCCGCGTTCGCCTCCCGCCGCTGCCTGGTCCCGACGGACGGGTTCTACGAATGGAAGCGCGAGGGAAGGGCGAAGCAACCCTGGCTGATCGGCATGAAGGACCGCGAGCCGTTCGCCTTCGCGGGCCTCTGGGAGCGCTGGTCTGCGCCGTGCGGCGGAGCGGAAACGCTGGAGACCTTCACCATTCTCACGACGAGCGCCAACGAGACCGTGGCGCCGATCCATCACCGGATGCCGGCGATCCTGGCGCCGGAGGCGTTCGGCCCCTGGCTCGCGGGCGCGGATGTTGCGCCCGGCCCGTGCCCGCCGGAGACCATGACCGCCTGGCCCGTGAGCACCTTCGTCAACCGTCCCGCGAACGACGATCCGCGATGCATCGAGCCGGTCGCCGCGGGGTAACCCCGGGGTGCAGCCGGCCGATACGACGCTTTCGATGACTTCGGACCTCGACATCCGGCGCGCGGCCGTATTGCTCGCGAAGCACCACGGCGACGGTGCGCCCGCCCATGCCGCGAAGCGCACGGCCGAGCTCCTGGCCGCCGGCGCCCTCGATGGCCACGGGATGTGGTTGCGGATTTCGTCGGCCCTCGAAGTGCATCTCCGCGAGCGCGCCGATCACGATCCGCTGCACTGAGGATACGCATCCAGGCAACCTGCTCGCCGGGTCGGTGTGTTGCCGCCGGGATAGCGGGCCCGACACTCACGGCAACCCGTAACCCGCATCTGCGACGCCCGACCCGCTCCTCTCCCGCCCGACGTTCGCGCGCCGCCCGGAGGCCGAGCCGGGCCGGGGAGGGGTGAAGGCGGGGCGTCCGAGAGCGCATCCGCGCCGGACGGGAAGAGCGCGACCGCGTACTCGCGGCGGCCGGGGATCGCCTGATCGTCGCGGTCTCGACTCGCGACACGTTCCGGGGCGCGGTTCGCCGGCGACTCGATCTCATTCCCGACATCCCGGGTGCTCCCGGGCACCGGCACCCCGGCCGCATGGCCCCGGCCGCGCCGCATGGAGGTTTCCGCCATGGAGAGCACCAACATCACGGATGAGCACAAGCGCGTCTTCGAGATGCTCAAGAGCGGGGAGTACGGGAACTTCGCGCTGTTCTCGTGCTTCGTGAACGGCGAGCCGGGATGCGGACGGGAATCCGGATACGACCGAGGGCCGGGTATCGCCTTCGAGGCTGGTGTTCACGGTGCAGAACTGGGAGACGACGCAGACGGTGACGGTGACGGGGGCGGACGACGACGTTGATGACGGGGACGTGGCCTGGAAGGTGCGCCTGGACCCGTCGAGCGGGGACGTCAACTACGACGGCCTCCCCCATGTGGACGTGGACGTGACCACCAACGACGACGACGGTCCGCCGACGGTGACGCTGGTTCTGTCGGAGCCGGATGCGGCGTCGCCGGACGCGATTTCGGAGAACGACGGTGTGTCGACGGTGACGGCTGTGCTGTCGCACCCGTCGGTTGAGCCGACGACGGTGACGGCGGCGCCGGTGTCGCCGGCGACGGAAGACGACTACACGCTGAGCACGGCGACGACGCTGACGATCGCGGCGGGGAACATATCGAGCGGCGGCGTGGTGACGATCAGGGCGCGCGACAACCACGTGGACGCGCCGAACAAGATGGTGACGGTCTCGGCGGGGACTCCGGTGAACGATCGCGCCGAGGCGGACGGAACGACGATGACCGTGACGGACGCGACGCTGACCATCGTGGACGACGACGAGAAGGGGCTCGTGTTCACTCCGGCGGCGGTGGTCGAGGTGGGGGAGGGTGCGCGGCAGGCGCGCTACACGGTGCATCTGAACTCGAAGCCCACGGGGCCGGTGACGGTGGCGCTCACGACGGACGGCGCGGTGCAGGCGTCGCCGGAGACGCTGACCTTCACGACCACGATGGGCACGATGGGAAGCTGGGACACGGCGCAGACGGTGACGGCGACCGTGGGGTCGGCGGTGGGCGCGGACGGCTATGCCGCGGCGCTGTCGGTCGCGCACGCGGCGTCGGGCGGCGATTACGGCGGCGGCGACGGCGTGACGGGGACGATGAGCGTGTCGGTGGCGGGGGCGACCCGGATTCGGATTGCGGGTGCGGACACGACGACCACGGCGACCTACGGCGTCGCGGGGCGCCGAGTGACGGTGACGGTGGAGTCCGGAACGCCGGCGGGGATCGAGGTCGACCTGGAGGGCGTGGGCGCGGGTCCGCCACTGGCGCTGACGGTCTCGCCAGAGGTCGCTGCGGCGACGGTGGCAGAGGCGGCGGGCGACGGCTTCGGCGGTCTGGCGGAGACGCTGGCGGCGGCGCGGACGGTGGTGGACATCAGCGTGACGACGGGTTCGGTTCCGTCGTCGGGCGTGGAGATCTGCCTGCCGGTGAGCGCCGGCCTGCGGGCGGCGGCCGGTGTGCGGGACGGGTCGGCCGATCGTGCCCTGCTGTTGCTGCGCCATGACGGCAGTGCCTGGGCGGAGGCGGGGGAGGAGAGCGCTTCTTCCTACGACGCGGATCGGATGCGTGTCTGCGCGTCCGGCGTGGCGTCGTTCTCGCCGTTCGCGGTGGGCTACAAGGACGTGGCGCCGTCCTTTGAGGAGGACTTCCCGGAGGCGTTTGTCTGGGATGTGGACGAGGAGATCGAGCCGGTGACGCTGCCGGCGGCGACCGGCGACGGGACCATAGAGTACGCGCTGTCGCCGGCGTTGCCGGAGGGCGTCGAGCGCGACCGGGCGGCAGCTGTCGGGGACGCCGACGGCGGAGATGGGGGTCACGGACTACGTCTGGACGGCGACGGACGCCGACGAGCAGGTTGCGCGGCTGGAGTTCACCATCGAGGTGGTCCCGGCGCTCGACAAGGCGCGGGCGCGTCTTGCGGCGATCAACAGGTCGGTTCTGCCGGAGCTGTCGCGGGCGCCGTGGGGGAGCGTGGTGGAGGCGGTGACGGGCCGTCTGGAGTCCTCGGGCGCGGGTTCGGGAATGGCGGACACGCTGGCCTCGGCGCTGAAGGCGCGGGAGGGCGCGCAGGACGAGTCCGGGATGACGTGGAGCGACGTCGTGGAGGGGCGGACGTTCGCGGTGGCGCTGGGCGGCGACGGCAGCGGGGCCGATGGCGGCGCGGGTGGCGTCGGCGGTGCGGGCGCGGTGATGTGGGGCGGCGGGAGCCGGCGTTCGCTGTCGCTGGACAAGGGGCCGCTGGACTGGTCGGGCGACGTGTTCGCGGCGCACGTGGGCGTCGACGCGCCGATGGAGGGCAGTCTGCGGGGCGGTCTTGCGGCGTCGTGGATCGAGGGCGAGATCGAGTACACGGACCGGAGCGGGGATGCGGCGGTCGCGGGCGTCCACGAGAGCCGTCTGACGGCGGTGCATCCGTATGCGGGCTGGTCCGGTTCGGACGGCTCGCGCCTGTGGGGCGCGCTGGGCTACGGCGAGGGCGAGATCGAGATCGTCGAAGCGGAGGTGGTGGAGCGTTTCGGGGTCCAGAAGGGCGACAGCGCGTTCGTGGGCGTTGCGGCGGGCGGCTCGGTTCCGGTGGTGTCGGCGGACGGGCTGGTGCTGTCGCTGAAGGGATCGGGGAAGGCGACGCGCTATTCGGTGGCGGACAACGGACTGGCGCTCGAGGAGGTGTCTGTGAACACGCGGCGCCTGCGGCTTGCGGCGGAGGCGCGGCGGATGTGGGCGCTGGCGGGCGGGGGCGCGTTCACGCCGTCGCTCGAGGTTGGCGCGCGCTGGGACGGCGGCGACGGGGAGACGGGCGCGGGGATGGAGCTGGGCGGCGGCCTGGAGTGGGCGCTGCCCTCGCGCGGCCTGACGGTGGCGGCGCGTGGCCGGACGCTGGCGGCGCATCGGGGCGACGTGGAGGAATGGGGCGTGTCGGGATCGGCGCATCTGTCGCCCGGGCCCGGGGGCCGGGGCCTGTCGCTGTCGCCGCGTTGGGGTGCCGCGGAGAGCGGTCTCGCGCGGCTGTGGGACGAAGGGATGACGGGCCGCGCGTCGTCGGGCGGCGCCGAGGCTGACGCCGACACGGCGCATCTGGATGCGGAGGTAGGGTACGGGATCGGGTTCTGGGAGGGGTCCGGTCTGGCGACGCCCCATGCCGGGATCGGCTACGGGAGCGATGGCGAGCGTCACTACCGGCTGGGGACGCGGTTCGAATTCGGGCCGGACGTGGCGGTGGGCCTCCGGGCCGAACGCAAGGAAGGCGCCGCCGACCCCGAACACGGCGCCCGCCTCGAACTGCGGCTGAGATGGTAGCAGCCCCCGCCCGCGGCCGTGCGGGCGGCGATGCGGCATTCCGAACGTATCGGGGGGGGGGGGGGATCGCCCACCTTGACGACCACCTCACATTCGTCGCCGGCGCCGTCGACGATCTCCAAGACGTCGAGAACGTTCGCATAGCCGAGCGCCCGGCCGTCACTCCCGTCGTCCGATCCTTGACACACAGACGCGACGCCAAGGCGGTGGCCCCGTGTAAAATTATGACGGGGCAGGCTGAAGGTCTGCATGGGGGTCTCCTCCAAGCTGTGTGTCTCAAACCAAAGCTTCGGAGACCCCCAACCCTCCTTCAAGGGCCGCGTCTCATATCTGTCCGAACTTGGTCACCCGGGGCGCGCTGCCAACGACCGCGAAAAAACGGGTATCAAATCCGGGTCTGCCGAAGCCGTTGGCACCGGGCGCTGGCGTCCCGACCATCCGGCCACGCCTGAATTCTCCAGACCCGAGGACGGCCCGAACGACGGAGGCGCCGAACATGGCCCGAAAGCGCGTATTCATCAGCTTCGACTTCGACCACGACAACAGCCTTCGCGGCAATCTGGTCGCCCAGTTGGAACGCCCCGATTCGCTGTTCTCGATCGTCGATTGCTCGGTCAGGGCACCTTACGACGAGAAGTGGCGGCGGAAAGTCCGAAGCATCATCCGTAACACCGACCTTACCATCGTCATCTGCGGAGCCCATACCGACACGGCCAAGGGGGTGGCCGCCGAGATCACCATCACCCGGGAGGAGGGCAAGCCCTACTTTCTGTTGCGGGGTCACGCCAACTGCACCAAGCCGGCGATGGCCCGGGCGTCGGACGAGATTCACGACTGGAATTGGCCGAACCTTCAAAAACTGATCGGAAACTGATCGGAATAAGTAGATACGGGCTTTGGGGTTATTTGTTGGGGAAGAGGCCCGGATTCTCGCGGCGGGGGGTGCGGGCGGAGCGGGGGAGGACGGGGGCGCGGTCGCTGCGCCCGACGACGGACGGGGTGTCGAAGCACTTGCCGGCCAGGATTTCCGGGACGGTCAGCAGCTGCATCCGGGGGTAGGCGCGCCCCAACACGGCGAGGTCGCCGGCGCTCGCCATCTTGCGGGCGAAGTTGGCGCGTTTGCGCGGCCCCGGATCGTCCATCACGATCAGCCCGGCCATCGCCGCCTCGTCGTGCTCCAGGACGCTGTGCAGCGCGCGGACATCGGCGATGGTGACGTTCGCGCCGCCTTTCACCTCCAGCGCCATGCTGCGCAGGTCGCGCGCATCCGGCAGCGCGAAGTAGAGCCGCCCGTCGATCCCGCCGTCCGCCGTGCGCTTCGTCGTCACGAAGCCGTCCACCTGTTCGAGGGCCCATTTCTGGAAGTGGTACTTGTCGCGCTCCCACAGGTCGCGGGCGCCCTCGACGTTGCGCGGCACGCCGTCGATGGTGAAGTCCTCGCCTTCGACCAGCCCGAGCCTGTCCTGCAAGCGCACCTTGGCGACGCGCTTGATCGCGTGGATGGCGATGTCGATGCCGCATACAGCCTTGTCGGGGCGACAAACGGGAACGGCCGGACCGCGCCGGGTAGCGTTGTCCGGCTGGCGGGATTTCCGCGTTGTCGACCGAAGCCGACACCTGCCGGAAGTTCGTCGTTCCCAAGCTCCAAGCGGCGGGCTGGGACACGCCTCCGCACGTCATCAACGAGCGGCGGACCTTTACGGATGGGCGGATCATCTTCGTCGGGTGGAGGCCCGGCGTGGACGGTGAAGGCCCAGGGCCCAAGCGCGGTCGCTGTGACGCAGCTGGGGATCGTCCTTGCGCATGTCGAGGAGCCCGCGCGGCCCCAGGGTCCCGGGAAGGGGGACGGAGCGGATCCAGACGCCGGTTCTGGCCGGGTGATGGCCTCTCCCGGCCGCGTTCCGGCTACAGCGCCGCCCGGACGGGCTGGTCGTCTGCGAGCACCCGACGCAGTTTCCGCCTCCGGTCCGGGGCGCCTCAACTTGAAGCGTGCAGCCGGCTGTCGTTGTCCAGCGAAGACAGACGGGCGATCTCCGCACCGTGCTTCCGCTCCGCGAGCCGTAGATCGTAGAGCTTCTGAAGATTGAGCCAGAACTCGCCCGACGTCCCGAAGAAGCGCCCCAGGCGCAGCGGGGTGTCCGCGGGCGCTCCCGGACGAACGGCGCCTTTGTCACCCGGAGATGACGTTCACGGGTATGCAGGAAATTTCCCCCCTCCCCGAATCATTGTAGAATCCAGAGATGAAAGGTGCGGGAAAGCGCGGCAGGGGCGCCGTGTGGCGTGCCTTGGTCGGGGGGGGGGGTGCCCTCGCGGGGGTGGCGTTCGCGCACGCCGCTGCGGCGCATAACGGCGCCCCGGACTGGCACCAGCGCCTCTACAACCCGCACATGCTGGACCAGCCGCGCATCGTCTCCCGCCCGGCCTCGGGCGATACCTACTATCCGGGGGAGACGATCACGGTCTACGTCCCCTGGGGGCGCACCCAGACCCGCACCAGCATCTCGGTCAACTCGGTGGCCACGGTCCAGCTCGTGCTCACGGTGGGCGGCGCGCAACGCACGCTCACCGGCATCTGGGAGGACCGGAGCGCCCGCTACGGCCCGGCCTTTACCATCCGCCGCCTCTATTTCGACTACGTGGTGCAGGCAGGCGACCGCGACACCGACGGCGTCAGCCTCGTCGAGAACGCGCTGAGCTCCCCCGGCAACGCCGAGAGCGGCATCAGGGGCACGGCCGGCACCAGCTTCCGGCAGTTCGAGCTGGAAAAACTGCTGCACGGCTTCGGCGCCCAGTCCGGGCACAAGGTGGATACGCCGGCGCCGAGCTTCGCCGGGGTGTCGAGCCCGAGCCTGATCCTCTACAGCTGCGGGGCGTTCGATGACTGCGGATCGGCGAGCCACCGGCTGCCGACGCTCTCGAACGCGGCCGCGGCGCACAACGTCACCTACTCGGTGACGCCAGCGCGGCCGCTGCCGAGCGGGCTCGTGCTGGACTCGTCCACGGCGACGATCACCGGCTCGCATAGCGCGGCGTCGGCGCGGCAGAGCTACACGCTGCGGGCGACGGACGGGTTCAACCGCACGGCCGACCTGACCTTCAACCTGGAGGTGCGGGACGATGTGGGGATCGAATCGATCACGGTCACGTCGAACCCCGGGAGCGACAAGACCTACGGCAAGAACGGGGATTTCGGGACCAACGACACCATCACCGTGCGGGTCGATTTCAGCCGCAACATCGGCAGCATCATCCGAAGCAACGTCTGTCTGAACATCCGCATCGGCAGCAACACGCGCCGCGTGTGCAACCCGACCGGGGCCACCCGGCAGGACAAGCTCGATTTCAGCTATGCGGTGGTGGAGGGCGACTGGGACGGCGACGGCATCAGCTTTCCGGCCAACCCGATGGGCGCCGGCAAGTCCGGCTATCTGCGTTTCTACCGTGCCGGCATCGGCGGCGGCGACAACCGGGTGGACCGGAGTTTCGGGGCGGTGCTGGACGACCCGAACCACAAGGTGCGCGGGCGCCAGACCATGCCCAGCTTCGGCACGACCGCCAGCCCGTCCTTCAGCTGGGTGAAGGACAACGCGGTCTCCCAGGTGTTGCCGGCGGCGACCGGCGGCGACGGCGGCCTGACCTACAGCGTCAAGGAGGGCCTGCCGGACGGGCTGGTCTTCACCGCGGCGACGCGCACGCTCTCGGGCACGCCGACCGCGGTGCAGGGCGCGACGAACTACACGCTGGTCGCGACCGACGGGGACGGTGACAAGGCGGAGCTGCGCTTCTCCATCGAGATCGAGGAGATCGCCGTGTCCATCTCCTCGCCGAGCGTGGCGGAAGGGGCGGCGGGGGAGACGGCAACGCTGCCCTTCGCGGTGACCCTGAACCGGGCGCCGGGGCGGCAGGTGACGGTGGGTTGGGCGGCGGCCGCGGACCCGGGCACGGCGGCCTCCGGCGCCGACTACACGGCGTTCTCCGGGGGCACGCTGACCTTCGCCGCCACGGACACGAGCAAGACCGTCGAGGTGACGGTGACGGGCGACGCGCTGGACGAGCCCGACGAGACGATCCGCATCGCGCTGTCCAACCCCTCCGGGGCGGTGGTCGGGAGCGCGTCGACCGGGGTGGGGACGATCACCGACGACGACCCGACGCCGACCTTGACGCTGGCGCTGTCGGACCCGGACGCGGGGCGTCCGGACACCATCCGGGAGAGCGGGGCCGGCAACGCGACGACGGTGACGGCGAGCCTGAGCGGCGGGACCTCGGGCGAGGCGCTCACGGTGACGGTGTCGGCGGCCTCGACCTACGCGGCGCTGGCCGCGGACGGCGGCTTCAGCCTGAGCGCGGCGCGGACGCTGACCATCGCTGCCGGGCAGGCGGCGAGCGCGGGCACGGTGACGATCACCGCGACGGACGACATCGTCGACTCGGCGGACAAGACGGCGACGGTGAGCGGGGCGGTGGCCGGCGGTCACGGGCTGGTGGCGGCGCCGGCGGCCCTGACCTTGACCATCGCGGACGAGGACTCGCGGCCGAGCTCGGCGCTCGCGCTCGCCCCGGCGTCGATTTCGGAATCGGGCGGCGTGGCGACGGTGACCGCGACCCTGAGCCACCCCTCGGCCGAGGCGGTGACGATCGCGGTATCGGCGACGGCGTCCACGGGCGCGGTGGACGGCGACTTCGCCCTGAGCACGGCGAACACGCTGACCGTCGCCGCCGGGCGGACGACGAGCGCGGGCGTGGTGACGGTGACCGCGGAACCGAACAACACGGATTCGCCGGACAAGCAGGTGACGGTGAAGGGCTCGGCGTCGGGCACGCTCGGGGCGGCGGACCCGCCGGACGCGACGCTGACGCTGCGCGACGACGACGGGGCGCCCACGGTCTCGCTGGTGCTGTCGTCGTCGTCGATCGCCGAGAACGGCGGTGTGGCGACGGTGAGCGCGGCGCTGGGCGGCGCGTCGAGCGAGGCGGTGACGGTGACGGTCGCGGCGGCGGCGGTGGCGGCGTCGGGCGCGGTGGCGGACGATTTCGGCCTGAGCGGGGGCACGACGCTGACCATCGCGGCGAACGCCACGACGAGCACCGGGACGGTGACGATCACGGCCAGCGACAACGACGTGGACGCGCCGGACAAGCGGGTGACGGTCTCCGGCACGGCGGCGGGCGGCAACGGGGTCGCGGACCCGGCGAGTGCGACGCTGACGCTGGCCGACGACGAGGCGCTGCCGACGGCGACGCTGGCGCTGGCGCCCGCGTCGATCGCGGAGGCGGGCGGGCTGGCCACGGTCACGGCGACGCTCTCGGGGGCGTCGAGCGCGGCGACGACGCTCACGGTGACGGCGGCGGCGGGGGCGCACGCGGCGGCCGGCGACTTCACCCTGAGCGCGGCGGCGACGCTGACCATCGCCGCTGGGGAGACGGCGAGCGCCGGGACGGTGACGGTCACCGCCGTCGCCGACACGACCGACTCCCCCGACAAGCTGGTCACGGTCGGCGCAACGGCGGCCGGGGGCAACGGCATCGCGGACCCGGCCGCGGCGACGCTGACCGTCATGGACGACGACGCCCTGCCGACGCTGACCTTGACGCTTTCGCCCTCGACCATCGACGAGAGCGGGGCGGGCAGCACGGCGACGGTGACGGCGGCGCTCTCGCACCCGTCGAGCGAAGCGGTGACGGTCACGGTGGCCGCGGCGGCAGGTAGCGGGGCGGTCGCGGCGGACTTTACCTTGAGCACGGCGACGACTCTGACCATCGCGGCGGGATCGACGACGAGCGCGGGCTTGGTGACGGTGACGGCGAATGGCAACTCGGTGGATTCGCCGAACAAGTCGGTGACGGTCTCGGGCACCGCGGCGGGGGGCAACAGTGTGGCGAACCCGTCGAACGTGACCCTGACGATCACGGACGACGACGCCTTGCCGACGGTTGCGTTGGTGCTCTCGGCCTCGTCGATTACGGAGACGGGCGGCATCTCGACGGTGACGGCGACGCTTTCGGGTGCGTCGAGCGAAGCGGTGACGGTGACGGTGGCGGCCGCCGCAGGGGCCGGGGCGGTCGTGGGCGACTTTACCTTGAGCACGGCGACGACGCTGACCTTCGCGGCCAACGCGACCACCAGCACGGGTTTGGTGACGGTGAGGGCGAACGGCAACGCCGTGGATTCGCCGAACAAGTCGGTGACGGTTTCGGGAACCGCGGCGGGGGGCAACAACGTGGCGAACCCGCCGAACGTGACGCTGACGCTGGAGGACGACGATGCCTTGCCGACGGTTGCGTTGGTGCTCTCGGCCTCGTCGATTACGGAGACGGGCGGCATCTCGACGGTGACGGCGACGCTTTCGGGTGCGTCGAGCGAAGCGGTGACGGTGACGGTGGCGGCCGCCGCAGGGGCCGGGGCGGTCGTGGGCGACTTTACCTTGAGCACGGCGACGACGCTGACCTTCGCGGCCAACGCGACCACCAGCACGGGCTTGGTGACGGTGAGGGCGAACGGCAACGACGTGGATTCGCCGAACAAGTCGGTGACGGTCTCGGGCACCGCGGCGGGGGGCAACGGGGTCGCGAATCCGCCGAACGTGACGCTGACGTTGGAGGACGACGAAGTCTTGCCGACGGTTGCGCTGGTTCTGGATCCGGCGTCGATTTCTGAGACGGGCGGTGTTTCGACGGTGACGGCGGGGTTGTCGGGTCCGTCGAGCGCGGCGGTGACGGTGACGGTGGCCGCGGCCGCGGGGACCGGGGCGGTCGTGGGCGACTTCACGCTGAGCACGGCGACGACTCTGACCATCGCGGCGGGGACGACGGAGAGCGCGGGTCTGGTGACGGTGACGGCGAACGGCAACGTCGTGGATTCGCCGAACAAGTCGGTGACGGTTTCGGGCGCGGCGGCGGGGGGCCACGGGGTGGCGGCCCCGCCGGCCGTGACGCTGACGCTGGAGGACGACGATGCGACGGCGACGGCGGCGCTGGTGCTGACCCCGTCCTCGATCCTGGAGAACGGGGAGGTGTCGACGGTGACGGCGACGCTCTCGCACCCGACGACCGAGGCGACGACGTTGACGGTCGCGGCGGCGGCGGGGGCGAACGCGGTGGCGGCGGACTTCACGCTGAGCACGGCGGCGACGCTGACGATCGCGGCGGGGGCGACGACGAGCGCGGGTCTGGTGACGGTGAGGGCGAACGACAACACCCTGGCGTCGGGGATGAAGTCGGTGACGGTGTCGGCGACGGCTTCGGGCGGTCGCGGCGTGGCGGCCCCGTCGGACGCGACGCTGACGATCCGGGACGACGAATACGGGCTGGACGTGGGCTCGGTGACGGGTCAGGCGACGGAGGCGGGGGGGACTGCGACGTTCACGGTGGTGTTGCAGACGCAGCCTTCGGAGGCGGTGACGGTGTCGGTGTCGAGCCAGGATACGGGCGAGGGCGCGGCGTCGCCGCCGTCGCTGACCTTCACGATGGGGAACTGGAGCACGGCGCAGACGGTGACGGTGACGGGGGTTCAGGACACGATCGACGACGGCGACGTGGACTGGAAGGTGCGTCTCGACCCGGCCAGCGGCGATGCCGACTACGACGGCCTGGCGAACGTGGACGTGGAGGTGACGACGACGGACGACGACGGCGCGCCGGGTGTGGCGCTGTCGCTGAACCCGGCATCGGTCTCGGAGGACGGCGGCGTGTCGACGGTGACGGCGAAGCTGTCGCGCCCGTCGGGTTCGGCGACGACGTTGACGGTGACGGCGGTCTCCGGTTCCTACACGGTGGGAACGGATGCGACCATCGTGATTGCGGCCGGGGCGACGACGGCGGCCTCGGATACGGCGACGGTGGCGGCGGTAGACAACGCCACCGACGAGCCGGACCGGACGCCGACGGTGACGGCGACGGTGGCGAACGACCGTGCGACGGAGGACGGGACGACGCTATCGGTGACGGGGGCGGTGCTGACGCTGACGGACGACGACGCGGCGCCGGGTGTGGCGCTGTCGCTGGCGCCGACGTCGGTTTCGGAGAACGGCGGGATTGCGACGGTGACGGCGATGCTCTCGAACCCGTCGTCGGAGCCATCGACGGTGACGGTGGCGGCGGTTTCGGGGGCGTACACGGTGGGCACGGACGCGACCATCACGATTGCGGCGGGCGCCACCACGGCGGCCTCGGACACGGTGTTGGTGACGGCGGTGGACGACAGCATCCACCAGGGCGCGGCCGGGCGCAGCGTGACGGTGACGGCGGCGCTGACCAACGGCCAAGGCGCGGGGGCGGTGACGGGGGCGGCGCTGACCTTGACCGACGACGAGACCCTGCCGACGGTGGCGCTGGCGCTCTCCGCGTCGTCGATTACGGAGACGGGCGGCGTTGCGACGGTGACGGCGACGCTCTCCGGCCCGTCGAGCGAAGCGGTGACGGTGACGGTGGCAGCGGCCGCCGGAACCGGCGCGGTCGTGGACGACTTCACCTTGAGCACGGCGACGACGCTGACCTTCGCGGCGGGGGCGACGACGAGCGCGGGCCTGGTGACGGTGACGGCGAACGGCAACGCGGTGGACTCGCCGAACAAGTCGGTGACGGTTTCGGGAACGGCGGCGGGCGGCAACGGCGTCGCCAATCCGCCGAACGTGACCCTGACCCTGGAGGACGACGACGCCTTGCCGACGGTGGCGCTGGCGCTCTCCGCGTCGTCGATTTCGGAGACGGGCGGGGTTTCGACGGTGACGGCGACGCTTTCGGGTCCGTCGAGCGCAGCGGTGACGGTGACGGTGGGAGCGGCCGCCGGGGCTGGGGCGGTGGCGGCGGACTTCACCTTGAGCACGGCGGCGACCCTGACCTTCGCGGCGGGCGCGACGACGAGCGCGGGGCTGGTGACGGTGAGGGCGAACGGCAACGACGTGGATTCACCGAACAAGTCGGTGACGGTCTCGGGCGCGGCGGCGGGCGGCAACGGCGTGGCGAACCCGCCCAACCTGACCCTGACGCTGGAGGACGACGACGCCTTGCCGACGGTGGCGTTGGCGCTCTCCTCCACGTCGATTTCGGAGACGGGCGGCATCTCCACGGTGACGGCGACGCTTTCGGGCAAGTCGAGCGCAGCGGTGACGGTGACGGTGGCGGCGGCCGCGGGGACCGGCGCGGTCGCGGACGACTTCACCTTGAGCACGGCGGCGACGCTGACCTTCGCGGCCAACGCGACCACCAGCACGGGCTTGGTGACGGTGACGGCGAACGGCAACTCGGTGGATTCGCCGAACAAGTCGGTGACGGTTTCGGGAACGGCGGCAGGCGGCAACGGGGTCACGGCCCCGCTGAACGTGACGCTGACGCTGACGGACGACGACGCCCTGCCGACGGTTGCGCTGGCGCTCTCCTCCACGTCGATTTCGGAGACGGGCGGCATCTCGACGGTGACGGCGACGCTTTCGGGCAAGTCGAGCGCTGCTGTGACGGTGACGGTGGCTGCGGCCGCAGGGACCGGGGCGCTCGCGGCGGACTTCACGCAGTCCGGGACGACTCTGACCATCGCGGCCGGGGCGACGACGAGCGCGGGCGAAGTGACGGTGACGGCGAACGGCAACGACGTGGATTCTCTGAACAAGTCTGTGACGGTCTCGGGGACTGCGGCGGGCGGCAACAGCGTGGCGAACCCGTCGAACGTGACCCTGACGCTGGAGGACGACGAGACGCTGCCGACGGTGGCGCTGGCGCTCTCGGACTCGTCGATTTCGGAGACGGGCGGGGTTTCGACGGTGACGGCGACGCTCTCCGGCCCGTCGAGCGAAGCGGTGACGGTGACGGTGGCAGCGGCCGCCGGAACCGGCGCGGTCGTGGACGACTTCACCTTGAGCACGGCGACGACGCTGACCTTCGCGGCGGGTTCGACGGAGAGCGCGGGTCTGGTGACGGTGACGGCGAACGGCAACGACGTGGATTCGCCGAACAAGTCTGTGACGGTCTCGGGGACCGCGGCGGGGGGCAACGGGGTCACGGCCCCGCCGAACGTGACGCTGACGCTGACGGACGACGATGCCTTGCCGACGGTTGCGCTGGCGCTCTCCGACACGTCGATTTCGGAGACGGGCGGGGTTTCGACGGTTACGGCGACGCTCTCGGGCAAGTCGAGTGCGGCGGTGACGCTCACGGTGTCGGCCGCCGCGGTGGCGTCGACGGGCGCGGTGTCGGGGGACTTCGCCCTGTCGAGCGCGACGACGCTCACCATCGCGGCCGGGGCCACCGTCAGCGCGGGCACGGTGATGGTGACGGCGCAGGACAACGCCGCCGACGAGCCGGACATCGAGGTGCGGGTGTCGGCGACGGCGGCGGGGGGCAACGGGGCGGCGGCGCCGTCGGCGGTGACGCTGACCATCCGCGACGACGAGGGTCCGCCGACGGTGACGCTGGCGTTGACGCCTTCGACCATCGACGAGAGCGGGACGGGCAGCACGGCGTCGGTGACGGCGACGCTGAACCGGGCGTCGAGCGCGGCGACGACGGTCACGGTGTCGGTCGCGCCGGTGGCCTCGACCGGCGCGGCGGCGGGCGACTACACGCTGTCGAGCGCGAACACGTTGACCATCGCGGCGGGGGCGACGACCAGCAGCGGCACGGTGACGGTGGCGGCGGTGGACAACGACACCGATGCGCCGAACCGGCAGGCGACGGTTTCGGGAGCGGCGGTCAACGCCCAGAGCGTGCAGCAGCCGATCGCCCGGACGCTGACCATCACCGACGACGACACGGCGCCGGACGCGACCTTGGCGCTGTCGTCTTCGTCGGTCTCGGAGAACGGCGGCATGACGACGGTGACGGCGACCTTGAACCGGCGTTCGGCGCAGGCGACGACGGTGACGGTGCAGGCGGTGTCGGGGGCGTTCACGGTGGGTTCGGGGGCGGCGTCGCGGATCGTGGTCGCGGCCGGAGCGACGTCGAGTCCAGACGGGGTGGCGCTCACGGCGGTGGACAACGACGTGGACGTGGCGGACCGGCAGGTGACGGTGACGGCGGTGCTGGCCAACGGCCACGGCGCGGGCACGGTGTCCGGGGGCGGGGTTGCGCTGACGCTGACCGACGACGATACGGCGGGGATCGCGGTGTCTCCGGCGACGTCGACCGGCTCGCGGCTGGAGACGACGGAATCTGCCGGGACGGCCACGTTCACGGTGAAGCTGGCGACGGAGCCGACGGGGGACGTGGAGATCGGCGTGGCGAGTTCGGACACGGCCGAGGGCACGGTCGGGCCGTCGACGCTGGCCTTCACGGCGAGCGACTGGAGCACGGCGCAGACGGTGACCCTGACCGGGGTGGACGATGCCGCCGCCGACGGCAACCGGGACTACACGGTCACGCTGACCATCGACCAGACGAACACGGCGGATTCCAACTACGACGCGCTCTCGGCGGTCACCGTGTATGCGACCAACCGCGACAACGAGTTCGGGCTGAACGTGAGTGCGGTCACGGGCCAGGCGACGGAGGCGGGCGGACAATCGACGTTCACGGTGGCGCTGCGGACGCAGCCTTCAGCGGCGGTGACGGTGTCGGTTGCGAGCCAGGATGGGAGCGAGGGGCGGGCGGAGCCTTCGTCGCTGGCCTTCACGACGGGGGGCTGGAGCACGGCGCAGACGGTGACGGTGACCGGGGTCCAGGACACGATCGACGACGGGACGGTGACCTGGCAGGTGCGCCTCGACCCGTCGAGCGGGGACGGCGACTACGACACGTCGTCGGTCGAGGAGGACGTCTCCGTCACCACGACGGACGACGACGGCCCGCCGGGGGTGACCTTGGCGCTGAACCCCGCGAGCATCGCGGAGAGCGGGACGGGCAACGTGGCGACGGTGACGGCGCGGCTGTCGCACGCCTCCGGCGCGGCGACGACGGTGACGGTGACGGCGGTCTCCGGGTTCTACGCGGCGGGGACGGACGCGGCGATCGTGATCCCGGCGGAGGCGACGACGGCGGCCTCGGACACGGCGACCGTCGTGGCGGTGGACAACGACACGGACGCGCCGGACCGGACGGGGACGGTGACGGCGACGATCACCAGCGCCCGGGCGACGGCCGATTCGACGACCATGGCGGTGACGGGGGCGGCGCTGACGGTGCGCGACGACGACGCGGCGCCGGGGGCGGTGCTGGCCCTGTCGCCGACGTCGGTCTCGGAGAACGCCGGGCTGTCGACGGTGACGGCGACCTTGTCGCGCCCGTCTTCCGAGCCTTCGACGGTGACGGTGGCGGCGGTCTCGGGTTCCTACACGGTGGGCACGGACGCGACGATCACGATCGCGGCGGGCGCCACCACGGCGGCCGCGGACACGGTGCTGGTGACGGCGGTGGACGACGACATCCACCAGGGGAGCGCGGGGCGCAGCGCGACGGTGGCGGCGACGCTGGCCAACGGCCAGGGCGCAGGGGCGGTGACCGGCGCGGCACTGACGCTGACCGACGACGAGACGCTGCCGGTGGCGAGTCTGGTTCTGGGGCCGGCGTCGATTTCGGAGGAAGGCGGGGTGTCGACGGTGACGGCGACGCTGTCGGGTCCGTCGAGTCGGCCGACGACGGTGACGGTGGCGGCCGCGGCGGGGACGGGCGCGGTGTCGGGCGACTTCAGCCTGAGCACGGCCGCCACGCTGACCATCGCGGCGGGGGCGACGACGAGTTCGGGCACGGTGACGATCCGGGCTAACGGCAACGCCGTGGCTTCGGGGAGCAAGCAGGTGACGGTTTCAGGGACGTCGGCCGGGGGCAACGGCGTGACGAACCCGTCGAACGCGACCCTGACCATCACCGACGACGACACGCCGCAGACGACGCTGGCGCTGTCTTCCAACTCGATTTCGGAGAACGGCGGCGTGGCGACGGTGACGGCGACGCTGGATCGGCAATCGACCGTCGCGGTGACGGTGACGGTGGCTGCGGCGGCGGTTTCGCCAGCGGTTGCGGGCGACTTCACCTTGAGCACGGCGACGACGCTGACCTTCGCGGCCAACGCGACGACGAGCACCGGCTTGGTGACGGTGACGGCGAACGACAACAGCACGGACGCGCCGAACAAGAGCGTGACCGTATCGGGCACGGCCTCCGACAGCCTCGGGCTGACGAACCACCCGTCGTCGGTGACCTTGACCATCACCGACGACGAGGCGGCGCCGGGGGTGACGCTGTCGCTGAACCCGTCGTCGGTTTCGGAGAACGGCGGGGCTTCGGCGGTGAGCGCGACGCTCTCGCATCCGTCGAGCGAGCCCTCGACGGTGACGGTGACGGCGGTTGCCGGGGCCTACACGGTGGGTTCGGACGCGACGATCACGATTGCGGCGGGAGCGACGACGGCGGCTTCGGACACGGCGGCGATTGCGGGCGTGGACGACGACGTCCACCAGGGGACGGCGGGCCGCAGCGTGACGGTGACGGCGACGCTCACCAACGGCCAAGGCGCAGGCGCGGTGACGGGGGCGGCGCTGACGCTCACCGACGACGAGACGCTGCCTGTGGCGAGTTTGGCGCTGGGGCCGTCGTCGGTTTCGGAGAACGGCGGGGTGTCGACGGTGACGGCGGCGCTGTCCGGCCCGTCGAGCCAGGCGACGACGCTGACGGTGTCGTCGTCGGCGGTGGCGTCGTCCGGCGCGGTTGCGGGGGACTTCACGCAGTCGGGGACGATGCTGACGATCGCGGCGGGGGCGACGACGAGCACCGGGGCGGTGACGGTGCGGGGCAACGACAACAACGTGGACGCGGCGAACAAGTCTGTGACGGTGACGGCGACGGCGACGGGGGGCAACGGGGTGGCGGCGCCTTCCGCCGCGACGCTGACCTTGACGGACGACGAGGCGACGGCGACGGCGACCTTGGTGCTGACGCCGTCGGCGATCCTTGAGAACGGGGAGGTTTCGACGGTGACGGCGCGTCTGTCGCACCCGACGACGGAGGCGACGACGCTGACGGTGTCGACGGCACCGGTGGCGCCAGCGGTGGCGACAGACTTCACGCAGACGGGGACGACGCTGACCATCGCGGCGGGCGGCACGACGAGCACGGGTCTGGTGACGGCGACGGCGGTGGACAACGCGGTGGCTTCGGGGCGGAAGCGGGTGACGGTGTCGGCGACGGCGGCGGGCGGGCGCATGGTGTCGGCGCCTTCGGACGCGACGCTGATCATCCGCGACGACGAGTTCGGTCTGGACGAGAGCACGGTGAGCGGGCCGGTAACGGAGGGTGGCGGGCAGGCGACGTTCACGGTGGCGTTGCAGACGCAGCCCTCGGCGGCGGTGACGGTGACGGTGACGCGCTGGGATGCGGCCGGTGTGGTGGAGGATGAGAGCGAGGGTCGGGTATCGCCTTCGAGGCTGGTGTTCACGGTGCAGAACTGGGAGACGGCGCAGACGGTGACGGTGACGGGTGCGGACGACGACGTTGACGACGGGGACGTGGCCTGGAAGGTGCGCCTGGAGCCGTCGAGCGGCGACGTCAACTACGACGGCCTCGACCCCGTGGACGTGGACGTGAGCACGATCGACAACGACGACGCGCCGACGGTGAAGCTGGAGCTGGAGCCCTCGTCGATTGCGGAGGATGGCGAGGTTTCGACGGTGACGGCTGTGCTGTCGCACCCGTCGGTCGAGTCGACGGCGGTGACGGTGACGGCGGCACCGGTATCCCCGGCGGTGGCGGACGATTTCAGCCTGAGCACGACCACCACGCTGACCATCGCGGCGGGTGCGACGACGAGCACCGGGACGGTGACGATCACGGCGGAGAACAACGACGTGGACGCGCCGGACAAGACGGTGACGATCTCGGGGACGGCGCGGAACGGCATGGGCGTGGGCGCGGTGGAGAGCGCGACGCTGACCATCACCGACGACGACGAGAAGGGATTGACGCTCGCGCCGTCGTCGCTCGCGGTGGCGGCGGACGCCGCCACCGGTGCGGCCTACGCGGTGATGCTGACGAGCGAGCCGGAAGGGACGGTGACGGTGACGGTGGCGAGCGACGCGGCGGAGGTGACGGCCCGCCCCGCCCGCCTCACCTTCGCCCCGTCGGACTGGAACACGGCGCAGACGGTGACCGTGACCGCGCGCGACGACGGGGACGACTATGCCGATGCGTCGTCCCTGGTGCACACGGCGTCGGGCGGCGGCTACGATGAGGTAACGAAGACGCTGGCCGTGGCGGTGGCGGGCGGCAGCAAGGTGATGGTGGGGGGCGCGGGCGAGACGACCTACCGCATCGGCGGCCGGACGGTGACGGTGGTGGTGGAGTCCGGCGTTCCGGCGGGGATCGAACTGGACTTGGAGGCCCTGCCCGCCTCGCCGTCGAACGAGCGTTTGACGCTGACCTTCGCGCCGGTGGAGGCGCCGGCGGTGAGCGATGCGTTCACCTACGGGTTGGAAGGGGCGCGGACGGTGGTGGACGTGCGTGTGACGGAGGGAAGTGTTCCGTCGCCGGGTCTGCGGCTGTGCCTGCCGGTGGAGGACGCGGTGCGCGATGCGGCGCGGGGTCGTCCCTTGCTGTTGCTGCACTACGACGGCAGCGCCTGGGAGCCGGTTGCCGGGTCGGCGCCGACCGAGGACGGGACGATGGTGTGCGCGGACAGGGTGATGGCGTTCTCGCCGTTCGCGGTGGGCTATGCGGACACGGCGCCGCAGTTCCCGGACGACTTCACCATGACGGAGATGGTGTTCACGGTGGACGAGGCCATTGAGCCGGTGACGCTGCGACAGGCGGAAGGCGGCGACGAGACGGAGCACAAGTTGCTGCCGGAGCCGCTGGTCCTGCCGCCGGGGCTGGACTTCGACGACGGCACGGGGGAGGACGAATGCCCTGGCCAGCCGGCGTACACCCTCTGCGGTACGCCGACGGAGGAGTTCGCGGAGAAGGGCTACACCTGGACGGCGACCGACCTTGACGGGGAGAAGGCCGAGCTGTCGTTCACCATCGAGGTGATCCCGGCACTGGGGCTGGCGCGGGCGCGTCTGAAGGCGATCAACGAGTCGATCCTGCCGGAGTTGTCGCGGGCGCAATGGGGAAGCGTGGTTGAGGCGGTGACGGGGCGCCTGGAGGCGCCGGGGACGGGCGGCGGCGTGGTGGCCTCCGTGGCGGAGGCGCTGAAGGCGCAGGAGGGGACGCAGGACGATCTGTCGTGGCGTGAGGCGCTGGCGGGTCGGACCTTCGCGCTCGGGCTGGACGATAGCGAAGGCGGGGGCGGTGTCGGCGGGGCCGGCGGTTCGGGCGGCAGAGGTCACGGCGTGGTGGTGTGGGGTTCGGGTGAGCGGCGGACGCTTTCGCTGGAGAAGGAGGCGCTGTCGTGGTCGGGCGAAGCGTACTCCATCCTCGTGGGGGCGGACGGCCGGGTGACACGGACGCTGCGGGCGGGCGTGGCGGCGTCGTGGTTCGAGAGCCGCATCGACTACACGGACAAGAGCGGCGTGGCGGCGATCGGGGGTACGCACGAGAGCCGGATGCGGGCGATCCACCCCTATCTGGGGTGGTCGGGTGATGACGGCTCGCGCCTGTGGGGCGTGCTGGGCTATGGCGAGGGCGAGATCGAGATCGAGGATGCGGAGGTGGTGGAGCGCTTCGGGGTTCAGCGGAGCGACAGCCGCCTTCTGGCGGTGGGCACAGGCGGTTCGGTGCGTGCGGTGTCGGAGGGGGCGCTGACGATTGACGTGAAGGGGGCGTTGGAAGGGACGCAGTATTCGGTGGAAGCCAACGGCGAGCACGGCGCCATCGAGAAGGTGTCGGTGGAGACGCAGCGCCTGCGGTTGTCGGTGGAGGGGAGCCGGCGTTACGCGCTGGAAGGCGGCGGTTCGTTGGTGCCGGCGCTGGAGGTGGGCGTTCGTTGGGACGGCGGTGACGGGGAGACCGGCACGGGCGTGGAGGTCGGCGGCGGGATGTCGTGGCGTTCGGCGTCGGGTGCCGTGTCGGTGGAGGCACGGGGCCGTGGCTTGGTGGCGCATGAGGGCGACGTGGAGGAATGGGGCGTGTCGGGGTCGGCGCGGCTGTCGCCCGGGTCCGGCGGGCGCGGGTGGTCGTTGGCGCTGTCGCCGCGCTGGGGGGCTGCGGAGAGCGGCCTCGCGCGGCTGTGGGACGAAGGGATGGCGGGCCGCGCATCATCGGTCGATGGCGGCGACGCTGGCGGCGCGCGTCTGGAGGCGGAGTTGGGGTACGGCTTCGGGTTCCTGGAGGGGACCGGGGTGATGACGCCCCATATCGGGTTCGGCTACGAAGAGGGCGGGGCGCGGTGCTGGCGCCTCGGGATGCGCTCCGCGTTCGGGCCGGACCTTGCCGTCGGTCTCGAGGCCGAACGCAAGGAAGGCGCCGCCGCCCCCGAGCACGGCGCCCGCATCGACCTGCGGCTGAGGTGGTAGCAGCGCGCCGGCTGCGACCGTGCGAGCGGCGATGCGGCATTCCGAACTCATCGGCGGGACATCTCCGGCGAAAGCGTGGCGCACCGTCCGGCGATTCTCCGAGGACATCGACATCACCTACGACATCCGCGCCTCCGCACTCGATCTCGCGGGCGCCGGCGGCGACGAGGCGCTGCCGCCCACCCGCGGCCAGGAGCAGCGCCGGACGAAAGCGATCCGCAACCGGCTCGCCGCGTGGGTCTGCGAGCAGGCCCTGCCCACGGTGGAGGCGGGCCTCGCCCGCGACGGCCATGCAGCCGTGCCTGCGCGACCCCGTTTCAGCGGCGATCAACGCCGCAAAATCGATATTGACCGAACTTCCAGGTGGCTCGGCACACGGTTTCCTTATATTAGTATTTGCGGCGATAATCGCTGCGGAATCGATCGAACTCGAACCATGCCTCTCAATGTCGCCTTACGCACCGAACTGCTGGAGTTGGTTCCCTACGGCCTCCTCGCCACCCGGCCGTGGCTCATGGAGCGCGGCATCGCCCGGCACGCCGTCGACAACCTGGTCAAGAGCGGCCAGCTCATACCGCTCCGGGCCGGCGTCTACATGCTCCCGGGGAGTCGGCTCGTCTGGCAGGGAATCGTCTGCTCCCTCCAACGGATGGGCGGTGGTCTCGTCGTCGGTGGAACGACCGCGCTGGAGTTGCATGGGCGGGCGCACTATCTGCCTCTGACTGGGCGACGCGCGATACACCTGTACGGCCCCCGGCCGTTGCCGCCGTGGATCAACGGGCTCGGCACCGCCGAGACGTTCCACCGGCATGGCACGGCATGGCTGTCGGGGCCGGACGAGCCGGCGGGGGACGAGGCGCGGCGCCTCACGCCGTCCCTGACGGTCGACGTTCCTTGGGGCGACGGCTTCTGGGCGGTGCAGACCTCGACGGCCGAGCGGGCGTTGTTCGAGATATTGAAGGACGTGCCGGCGGGAGTGTCGTTCGAGTACGCGGAGCGACTGATGGAAAGTCTTGCCGACCTTTCGCCGCGCCGGCTCGACGCACTCCTGCGCCGGACGCGCAGCATCAAGGTCAAGCGCCTGTTTTTCTGGTTGGCCGAGCGGCAGGGGCATTCCTGGGCGAAGCGTCTGGAACCGGGCGACTTCGATCTCGGTCGCGGCAAGCGAGTTCTAGCCAAGGGCGGTCGGCTGGTGAGCCGGTACGGGATCACCGTGCCGGAAGCGATGCATGGATAGGCGCAATCCGTTCCACCGCCAAGTGGAGCTCGTGGTCCGGGTCCTGCCCTATGTCGCGAGGCGGGACGAGTTCGCCTTGAAGGGCGGCATCGCGATCAATCTCTTCCTGCGCAATCTGCCCCGTCTGTCGGTGGACATCGATCTCGCCTACTTGCCGCGCTCGCCTCGCCAACAGAGGCCTTGCCGGCGATACGCCGGGGTCTCGACACGCTCGCGAAAGACTTGAGGGGCGCCATTCCCGGCATCGGGGTGCAGACCACGGATCCATCCGCGACGGATGCGTTGCGGCTTACGCTGGAGTTGCACGACTGTCGTATCAAGATCGAGGTCTCCCCGGTCGCGCGCGGCGCGGTCTGGCCTTCGGAAACGCGGGCCGTCGTCGCGGAAGTCGAAGAAAGCTTGGGCTACACCGAGAACCGGATCCTGTCGTTCAACGATCTCTACGCGGACAAGATGTGCGCGGCGCTCGACCGGCAGCACCCGCGCGATCTGTTCGACATCACGCAGCTGCTGAACAACGAGGGCATCGACAGGGACCTGTTCATGACTTTTCTGGTCTATCTGATCGGCCATAACCGGCCGATGGCCGAGCTGCTGGCCCCGAGGCGCAAGCCCGTCCGCGCATTCTACGAAGGCGAGTTCAGGCATATGACCCGCGAGCCGGTTCCGTTGATCGCGCTGACCGAGGTGCGCGAGCGACTTGTCGCGGACATTCATGGCGCACTCACCGACGGGGATCGCGCGTTCCTGTTGTCGGTAAAGGGCCGGCGTCCGGACTGGTCGCTCATCGATCTCCCCGATGTTGCCGGCCTGCCGGCCGTCAAATGGAAACTCGTCAATCTCGGTCGAATGAGCGGGTGGAAACATGCGGCTGCACTCGACCGGCTTCAGCGGGTTCTCGACGCCGGAAACCGTTGAGCGCGCTCAAACCGCGCTTGTTTCCTTCGCCTCAAGGTCTCGCTCGATGCTGTCGCCGATGCGGGCGGCGGAAGCCTTGACGGTATCGCGGGCGAGGTGAGCGTAGCGGGCGGTCGTCTGGGCCTGGGTATGGCCCGGTCCTGGCGACATTCATGATGGGACCCCAACAGCTTCGGCAAGCGGATGAGATCATAGGTTGCCATCGCTAGGGTGAACTGCCAGCCGACCCGCGCCAAGCCCCAATGCTGGTCTTCGCCAGACCGACAACGGTCGTCGACCACTCGAAGACCTCCCCGATCCGCTTGCGGCGGTCCGACATGGTCGCTACGTTTGATTTCCCCGTCTCAGGTCTGTCTTGCTATCTGAAGCATAAACCCGATCACCTCGTTCACTGCTTCTGCGGCCCGGCGTTCCTGATAACCTTTCCCGATCCCCCGATGGGACCCGTTCGCGCTTCGCGCGATGCCGGCGAGACACCGGCGCTCATGCCGGGAAATGCTGCCCTCCACAGGCGGACTCTCATGGATAAGCAGGTACTGATATGCTGAGCCTGTCGAAACGCATCATGGAGCACGCAGCCGCTCTGCCCGAGGCAGCGCCGCTGTGCCCGGGTGCCTTGCTTCACTTGGGAAGCTGCGCTGCCGTCGATCAAGCCCTCCCCGGCTCGCCCGCGCCGGATGGCTCCTGCGCGTCTGTCGGGGCGTCTACATGCGGCCCGTCAAGACCCGCTTCGTCCGCGCCCACCCATCGTCGAGAAGGCAGTCATGGCGCTCGCGGAATTGTGGGGCGAGACCATCGTTCCCTGCGGTGCCTCCGCCGCCAACATCCTTGGCCTCACTACGCAGAATCCGGTGCTGTCCGTCTATCTCACATCGGGTCCCAACCGCGATTGCGTTTCGATACACATGAAGTGCGCTTGCGCCATGCGCCGTGCTGGCAACTCGTGGCGCCGTACCCACGGGCCGGCGACGCTGTTCGCGCCTTGGCATGGTTCGGCCCGCGAGAGGTCGAGGACGCTCTCGCGGCGGTCGCCAACGAGCTCTCCGACGACGAAATGGCCGAGCTGGCGGCGGCGCGTGCGATCATGCCGGCGTGGATGGCGGAACTGGTATGCGCACTGGTCGCCGATGGCTGAGACGCCGTTTCGGCTCGACGGTTTCCGGCGCATACCCGTGCAGACGCGGCGCCGGCATGTCGAGCAGGACAGGATAGTCGAGCATCTCGATCCCAGGCTCGGTGGCGTCCCCGAAACCGATGTCGACCGCGACGGCGATACAGGCGCCCCCATTCCCGGCCGTCGTCCGAATGCGAAGGCCTCCGTACTCGGTGTCTTCCCGGATGCGGTCTACACGCGCCTGATCGACATCGAAGCGAACACCGTCCCGATGTTCCATCCCGAGTATCTCCCTGAAATCCTCGAGAACGGATTGCGGATCCGGATCGCCTATCCTTGACCTCATTCAGCCATTGGTGATCAGGGTTTCGAGATAGGGCCGGACCCCCGTCGATACCCGGCCACGCTCGGCATGGCGGACGATTCCCCGTTCCTCCAGGAGGTCGCAGGCCAGACTGCGCTGAGTGGCAGGCTTCGACATTGATGCGGAATCTCACAGAATGAGCCTTGGAATGAGATGTTATGTATCGCTTGGGCTTTCGGATGTAAAGGCACCGGCCGGACCCCGCCTCCCTTCGACGAGTTTCCCCCTCCCGTACTCATGCGCCGAAGCAGGCATTCACGCGGTGTCCGCTCCTGGACCTCCGGTCAGAATATCCGCGCCGATGCTGTCGGCGACCTTGGAGGCGGAAGCCTTCGCCGAGTCCCGTACCAGATGCGCGTAACGCGCCGTGGTCTGAACTTGCGTGTGACCGAGCAGCTTCCCGATCATCGGCAGGCTCTCGCCCGGCGCCAGCGCGCGGGACGCGAACGAATGCCGCAGGTCGCGGATGCGCACGTCATCAGGACCGGTGCGCGTCCGGATGCGCCGCCATGTCGGAAGACCATCTCGCTCAGGCCGCCTCGATATCGGTGCGAGCAAAATCTCCACCCTTAAACAGCAACGGGAGGTTCCTCCGCCGGGCAAGCGCGTAAGCGAAAACGTCGCCCAGGTTGAGGCCCGCGGGATGATGACCCTTGCCGTAGCGCCGGTATGCGTCCCCCGCTGCGGCGGCTTGCTCCGCGTCCAGCGGCTCGACGGAGATGAACGGCTCGTCCAGGAACGCCCGCACCGCCGAGAAAAGGTCGGCGTCGCGGCTGGCCACGGCGGCGAGCTCGACGGCGCTCCCGGCCGATACCATGGCGCCGCCTGCTTCGCCGATCCGGTCGCGAAACGATGCCGCCTCTTCTTCTTCCAAAAGGATGGCCAAAATCGCCGAGGTATCGAGGACGATCATCCCGGCAGCCCGCGCTCGTCGTAGAGCACTTGCTGCAGGGACAGCGACAGCGGTGGACCACTGCCGCTCCGGCCGGCCAGACGCTTGCGCAAACGGGGGCCCTCGGCGATGTAACGATCGAGCGCCGCCTCGATGGCCGCCCGATCCGGCCGGTCGTGCGCCACGTGCTTCTCAAGCAGGGTAAGCGCCCGCTCGATCGTCGCGGTCTTTCGTCCACGGCCCTTCAGCCCGAGGCGGTCGGCGAGTTGCTCGACGCGGCTGTCGAGGTCTGGCCTATGTGCAAGATTGATCGCCATCGGTCGGTTCTCTGCTATTGAAAGCGCGCCCCATTGTAGCATTCAATGTATACAAAGATCATGCGCGACGAAGCGCCGGAGGAAGCATCGTTCTCTGCCCGCCGGATTCAGACCCCTGCTCTTCCTTCCCCATACACGGCGGGGGTCGGCAGGTATGGGCGTGAGGTTCGCCGCGCTCGGCCCATTCGCTCATGCGGCATCCTGGCCGGATTCTCCAACCAGGATGTCCGCGCCGATGCTGTCTGCGATCTTGGAAGAGGACGCCTTCACCGAGTCCCGCACCAGATGCGCGTATCGCGCCGTGGTCTGAACCTGCGTGTGGCCGAGCAGCTTCCCGATCATCGGCAGGCTCTCGCCCAGCGCCAGTGCGCGCGAGGCGAAGCTGTGCCGCAAGTCGTGGATGCGTACGTCGCCCAATCCGGCGCGCGCCCGGATGCGCCGCCACGGGTGTTGCAAGTCGGTGAGATGGGCGCCCGGCTTCCTGCCGGCAATGACCCAGGGATTGTCCGGGTCGCGGGGCAGGGCGGTGAGCACCCCCGCCGCCGCGCGCGACAGCGGCACCATCCGCGCGCCGGTCTTGCTGTCGGGCAACCGCAGTTCGCCCGCCTCCAGGTCCACGTTCTCCCAACGCAGCGTCTGGACCTCGCCCAGCCGGCAGCCGGTCAGCGTCAGCAGGCGAATGGCGGTTACCGCCGAGAGCGTCTCCGATCCCTCGGCCTCGACCTCGCTCAGCACCTGACCCAGCCGGCGGAACTCCTCCTCCGTCAGGAACCGCTCCCGCCTGTGCTCCTTGTACTTCTCCACGAACCGGCACGGGTTCGCGCTGTCTTTCCGTAGACCCCAGGCTTCGGCCAAGTTGAACATCTTTCGCACGACCTCAAGGATCCGGTTCGCCTGATAGGGTGTGTCCCGGTGCCGGTGGTGCAACGCCGCGATGTGTTCGCGTTCGACCGCCTCGATCGCGAGCGCGCCCAGTTCGGGCAGCACGAATTTAGCGACCAGCCACCGGCAAGATGCCGCCGTCCGGGGCTTGCAGCGGACCGCGACATGCTCCGCAAGGTAGCGCTCGGCAAGGGTCGCGACCGTCGGCCGGGTCGCCGATGCCGCCGGGGCAGGGGAGGGGTCCTCGCCAGCCTTGATGCGGGCGATCAGCATGGCTGCCTTGCGACGTGCCTGGTCGGCCGAGATCACCCCGTGCCGGCCGACGGCGATTCGCGTCGATTTGCCCTGGGCACGGGTTTGGACGACATAGACTTTCGTGCCCGAAGGGTAGACACGCACCCCGAAGCCGGACAGTTCACGGTCCCAGAAGACGGCGTCCCTGCCTTCCGTCGAGAGCCGATCGACGGTGCGCTTGGAGATGGTTCGGTATTGCAGTCTCGCCATTGCCGAGCCTCGCTGGGGTTCCGCTTGACGGGGATGCCGATGCGATCTATCGTAAGGACACCGTAAGCGGGTGAGGTGAAATCGGAGCGAATCAAAGCGCATGTGTGGCGGTGGGTCAAGTCCGAAACCGGTAGAGGAGGTAGAGAAAAATCAAATCATCATAGTGTATTAGCGTATGTCTGCGTATTCTGGCGCGGGAGAGGCGGGATCGGGTGACAAAGATTAACATCAGGCTCATAACCTGAAGGTCGCAGGTTCGAATCCTGCCCCTGCAGCCAAACAATTCCCGCTATCTCAACAGGATAGCGGGAATTCGCCTTTTGGAGACGACAGCCGAATTCCTCTCAGGTACCGTATAGGCACTATCTCGTTTCCAAGCTCTGCGCAGATTTGGCGGGAGAATCGTCCGAAGCGCGGGAAGGAATCCCGCGAATTGCCGCGCGGCGTTCAGCCGCCGGTGGAGCTTGATCCGTTTCTTTCCTGGCTGCCTGCGTACGAGGCGGTCTCGGCGGCCGCGTTATCGAGCAGGTGCGCGCGTTCCTTCAATTTCTTGCCGCCGACGCTGGTTCGCTGGTCTTGCTTCATGCCACCACGCCAGCGCTCCACCCAGTCCGGTCGCACTGCGAACACGGCATCTGCGAAAGCCCGGCGTTCAGCGGGATCCGCCAGACGTTCTTTCTCTAGGTGGATGCGCACTTGGTCCAGGACCTCGGCTTCCGTCTTTCCTTCGATCTCCAAGCGCCAACGCCCCGTCGGGCTCTTCAGGGCGTCTTGCCGCAGACGCTCCGTCCTCGCCCGCTCCGTCCAGGAGCGGGTTTTCTCGTCGTCGCAGCGGAAGCGGCCGTACCCAATCGCGGTCTTCGCGCCGCCCCCGGCCCAGACGAGAGCCGTGCCGAGCCAGCCTTCGACCGTATTCAAATCTTCGTCCGAAGCGCCGCGGCCGGACACGAGAGCGAACAGGAATGGAGTTCCGGCCGCGACGGTCAGAAACGGTATCGGCGTGGGCGACATCCAATCACCGGGCGGTTCGCTCGCGCTCCAGCCGGCGTAATGCGGCGTCATGACATCGGCGTCGAGGCGGACGGGCGCGACGGGTACGGCATCCATGAAGCAGATGCTCCCCGCATTTCCAACGCTCCCGAACAAACGTTCGCGGGGATTGGCGCTTGGTCCCGGTTCGGGCTCCGCTTTCGCCCAAGCGTGAACCAGCCCCTTCACCGAGCTCCCCGGCAAATAAGGCGTTCCCAACGTCGGATGCCAGACGAAGCCGTTCTCGACGGGATGGCTGCGTCCCAAGCCCGTCACGAAGCGGGATTCCGTCGTGAATACCGCAACGCGCCCGCCGTGTCTCTCGACCAAGCGCGTCAGCCGCAGCGCATATTCTTTGGTCTCACCCGAGGCGCCGATTTGCGATCCCGTGACGTCATTGATCCAATCGAGTTTCGGATTGTCGTCCCCCTTCATCGTCCAGGCGTCGCCATCCCTGCGCCACCTGTCGCAGAACTTGTCGAACCACAGCCCCGTGTGCCCGTCCTGGCCTCTCTTCTTCGGCTGGTGGATAGCGGTTTTGTAAAGGGGTCGCATCACTCGGCATCCCCTTCGCCCTTCGGGAGCGAGGCGCGACAGAATTTCTTGTGCCACTGCAGCCATGTCAGGGCTTCGGCTTGGGCGTGCAGATAGCGGGATTCGTCCTCCGCCATGATGGCTTGCAGAAGGTCGCCACTCGACGGGTAAACGCCTCCGTCGTCCCGGCAGAGCCAGTCTCGCAGGTTGTCGTAAAGCGCCCGATGCGTGCGTTCGCGGACGTTCTTCGGCTGGGGTCCGGCGGCGGCGCATTCGGTGGCGAGCGCCTGCCCCAGCCCGTTCATGACGATGGCCGGCCCCAGGCGATCGACATAGGCGCGGTAGAGTTTCTTGAACTCGTCCGGCTTGTCGATCAGCTGCCCGACACGAAACAAGGCGTCCGCGGCGCGCCGTTGCTCGAGCGTCTTCATGGCGCGCGCCCCTCGTCGCCCCGGCGCACGGTCACACCCAGCCAACCGTGGCCAATCGTTTCGTTGCCGCCCACCTGCACATAGGGATCGGCCGCGGGGAAGAGCGTATCCAGGGCGCCGAGCGCCTCGTCTCCGCGGGCGGCGATAAGGGCGTACATGATCGTATCCGGGGGCAAGGTCTCCTCGTACCACAGATTCCTGCTCTTCTTGGCACCGTCATCAGACAGATTGTTGCGCGCCTGGATGGCGAGACCGTAGCGGGCGAACCAAGCGAAGTCGTCGTCGTTCAGAACGGCGATCCGGGAGGCGAGACGATTCCGGGTCTCCTCATGCAGCAGAAGCGGTGCGATGGAGGCAGCAAGGTCTTGCGGCGGCCCGTTTGCAATCCTGAAGTGCCGTTCCTCGAGGAACAGATCGCCTTCACCCGCCGTCAGAGTGGTCCCGCGGTCGACGTTCGGGATTCCGGGCCGAGGGGACATGCTCGCGCGGGCGAGGTCGCGCCGGTAACGCTCGATCAGGTGCGGACAGGTCGCCCAGCGGAACGACGCGGTCAAGCTGCGGACGGGAAGCAGGAGCAGGCGTCCGTCGCAAACGATCCAATCGCCCGCGTGGTCCGGTTCTCCGAAGCGGGCCTCCATATCGCCCATGCCCATGGCCGTCGCCTTGTCGCGCAATGCGCCCTTCAGGCTCGATGCGACGATCACCGGGTAGTCGGTGGACGCCTCTCGGGCCACAGGCAGGTCCACCACCCCCACGCCCCGCCCGGTGCCGGGGTGGATCGGAGTCTCGGCCAGAAGGCCGAGCATGGTTGTTTTCATCCCGTCGTCTCCCGTTGCGAAGGCCACGGCCCGAGCGCCGCGAGGCCGAAGCCCCATCGCCGCCTCGCCCCCAGCCGGATCGTTCCCGCAGCCGCCTCAGCCACGACCCGGCGGCGTTCGGGCTCGGGCAGCTCGCAGAACAGGGCGCTTCCGGGGGGCAGCGCGCAGCGAAGAGGCAGCGGGGCGCGGGCGAGGGAATCCCATCCGCCGATGCGCTGCGGGCGGTCCAGGCAGGCGGAGACGACCCGGGCGCCGCCGAGATCCTCCAGCCGCCCGCCATAGACGTCCCGTTCGATGTCGAGGGGCGACAACGCGATCACTGCCGCCCGCCCGCTGTCCGCGATCGTTTCCAGGGGGGTATCGAAAGCCACCTCGCCATCCCATTTGCAACATGCGGCTAGGCGGCTTTCGCCTCCCAGGGGGACCATGCGCCCGAAGGGCCACGCCCATCCATCCGGGACGCCGGCGACCCGCAAGCCGAGCGAGACGCCACGACGGAGCCGCACATGGCGGGTGCTGTAGAGCATTCCCTCCACCGCCGCGCGGGTGCCGGCGTCGCGCTGGAGGCCGATGCGGGCCTCTTCGCGCCAGAGCGCTTCGCTCGGCAGGAGCTCGTCGGCGGCCGGAAGTGCGCCGTTCAACACCGCCTCCATCCCCGCGCGGGTCAGCCAGAGTCCCTGGCCGGGCTTGAGGACCTCGGCTTCCCCCTCCGTGCGCGGGGTTTCGGGAAGCCGGACGGCAGCGCCCAGATCGCACATGACGGCGGGGCCGGGGCGGAGCAGGGCGCCCGGAGTCCAGCCGCCCTTGCCGCCCGCACCGAGCAGGTGGCGCGGGGCCGGAAAGAGCGGCTCGCAGTTTCGTAGGAGGAACGGGCCGTCCACGGCGAGCGCGCCGAGATCGTTCGGGCCGTCGCCCAGGATCTCGTCGAGGCGTTCGGGCCATCGTCCGCGACCGTTCCAGCCGTTGCAGAGGGCGAGTGCTGCCCGCAACGCGCCAGCCGTCGTCGGCGGGTGAGGCGGAAAGAGGCTGCCGACGCCTTCCTGCGGCGCGCTTTGCGCCGTGAACGGGGTTCCGTCACGGAAGAACAACGTGTCCGCCGGCTCGAACTGGATGCCGATCATCGCTCGCCCCCATCGTGTTCGGGGTCGGCGAGGAAGCGCGCGAGCAGCAGCGCATCGACGCCGGCTTCGGCAACCCCGGTCTTGCCGCCGTCGGACGGCGCGCACGACCGGCCCAGCGCACTCCAGACCGGGGCGATCAGCTCGTCGGCGCGAGCCTCCGCGTCCTCCGTTCTCACGGCCAAGCTGTGGAGAATCTCCGCGCGCAGGAGCGCGCGAACGTCGAGACCTTCGGGTATGCGGCCCCAGGCGCCGGGACTCCACGCATCCCATCCGCAGAGCGCGGCGAGCGTCTCCCGAACCCGGTAGATCAACGCCGAAGAAAGACCGGGTTCCGCCGCCCCGGAGCCGAGGCGCGCGGCCAGACGGTTGAGAAGCTCCGCGGCGGACGACGAGCCGCCGTCCGGGCGTCTCCTGATCCAGGTCGTGACCCACTGGCAATTCAAGCCGCCGGGTTTGAGCACGCCGACGGCCAGGGAATCGCGGCCGTTGGCTTCCTTGGCGATGTCGTCGAGGAGCCTGTGCGCCTCGACGAGCGCCGCCCCGAGCGGCAGCCGGACATGCGCGAACGCGACCGCAGCCGAAAGCGTGGCACCGGACCGTTCCTGGAAAGCCGATCTGTAGCTGTCGGTCAGCGAAGCCGCGCACGAAAGCGCCTCCGGCGCGGGCAGCATCGCCAGCACGTCATCGCCGCCGGCATAGACGGTCACGCCGTCATGTTTCCGCACGATCCCCGGAGCCGCGCGCGTGAAAGCGGCCAGCGCCTTTCCAACGGTATCCCCGCCCAGCGCGCCGACCAGCTTGCCCAGGCGGTCGCCATCCGCAAGCAGCAGCGCGTAGAACGAAGAGGGCGGTCCGATGCGGTGGCCAGCCTCGTCCCTGGCTTCGTGGATGTCTTTCAGCAGCCGGTCCAGCTTCTCGCGGCTGCCGCTCTCGGCCAGGGGGCACCTCGCGTCGGTGCTCAACAGACCCGTCTACGATTGTGTGTACTTGGCGCTGGTGCATCGCCTCGGCGCCCGGATGGTAGCGGCGGACGGGCCTTCGCGAATGCGCTGCGTGGACTGAGCACGGAGGCGCCGTAACGAGGCGCAAGAAACGATTTGCTACTCAATCGGAGCCATGGGGAAGAGTGGAGCGCCCGTAATGCAGGATCGCGCTGCTGCGGCGCTTGAGCGGGTGCGGAACGAGCGGTACGGGCAATACCCCGCAATTGCGGGTGCAATGCCGGATTTTGCGTAAGAGGGCCGGCAAGGACAGCATCGCGCATTGCGTCGTCACGCCGCCCAGCCGGCGGACAGCACCTCCGCCTGTTCGAGCACCGTCTGCGTCGCCTTTTCTTGCTTGTCGGGTGGGTAGCCGTGTTTGCGCAGAATGCGCCTGACCAGTCGGCGGATGTTGGCGCGGACATTCTCGCGCAGCGTCCAGTCGATCGTGACGTTGCTCTGCACGGTCTCGACAAGTTCGCGGGCGATGTCGCGTAGAGTCTTGTCGCCGAGCACCTTTACTGCGCTGTCGTTGGTCTCGAGCGCGTCGTAGAAGGCCAGTTCGTCTTCCGAGAGTCCGAGCTTCTCGCCTCGAGCGTTCGCCTCGCGTAGATCGCGGGCGAGCTGGATCAGCTCCTCGATCACCTGCGCGGCCTCGACGGCGCGGTTCCGGTAGCGTAGTAGCGTCCGTTCCAGCATCTCGGCGAAGGAGCGGGCCTGGACGACGTTCTTCCGCCGGCGGACGGCGAGCTCGCCCTTCAACAGCTTGCGCAGCAGTTCGACCGCGAGGTTGCGCTGGGGCATGCCTCGCACCTCGGCGAGGAATTCCTCGGACAGGATCGAGATGTCAGGCTTCTTCAGACCGGCGGCAGCGAAGATGTCGACGACGCCGTCCGACGCCACCGCGCGCGATACGAGCTGGCGGACGGCATGATCGAGATCCTCCTCGGGGCGCGCCTCCCCCGCGGCGCGCTTGGCCAGCACCGACCGGACGGCCTGGAAGAATGCCACGTCGTCGCGGATGCCGATCGCTTCCTTATGTGGCGCGGCGAGGGCGAAGGCCTGGGAAAGTTCCAGCACCGCTTGCAGGCAGCGCTCCTTGCCGTTCTCTTGCGCCAGAACATGTTCCTGTGCCGCCGGAAGAAGCGCCAGCCGTTCCGCCGATGAGCCGGCGATCCACCGGGAGGCGTCGAAACCGTGGAACAGGGTGCGGCAGACTTCGTGCTTCTCCAGCATCACCGCCACCGCGTCCTCCTGATCGAGAGCGGCCCGCCCGCCGCCACCGCTCTCCGTATAGGCCGCGAGTGCCCGCTTGAGCTCGTGGACGAGCCCGAGATAGTCGACGACGAGGCCGCCCGGTTTGTCCCCGAAGACGCGGTTGACGCGCGCGATCGTCTGCATCAGCCCATGGCCGCGCATCGGCTTGTCGATATACATGGTGTGCAGGCTCGGCGCGTCAAAGCCGGTCAACCACATGTCGCGCACGAGCGCGATTCGAAGCGGGTCTCCGGCATCGCGGAACCGGTTGGCCAGCGCCTCGCGGCGCGGCTTGTTGCGGATATGCCGTTGCCAGTCGGGCGGGTCGGCGGCGGCGCCGGTCATCACGACCTTGACGTGTCCCTTGTCGTCGTCTTCGTGATGCCAGTCCGGGCGCAGGCGAACCAGTTCGCGATAGAGATCGACGCAGATGCGCCGGCTCATGCAGACGACCATCGCTTTGCCGTTCATGGCCTCGGTACGGTGCTCGAAGTGCGCGACAATATCCGCGGCGACGAGCGCCACGCGCTTCTCCGCGCCGACGACCGCTTCGAGTTGCGCCCATCTGGTCTTGAGCTTCTCCTTGCGCTCGATCTCTTCTCCCTCGGTCGCCTCCTCGAAATCGGAGTCGATGTTGGGCTTCTCTTCTTCGTCGAGCGTCAGCCTGGCGAGTCGGCTCTCGTAATAGATCGGCACCGTCGCCCGATCCTCGACCGCACGCTGGATGTCGTAGATGCTGATGTAGTCGCCGAACACGGCGCGCGTGTTGGCGTCCCGGCGCTCGATCGGCGTGCCCGTGAAACCGACGAACGAAGCGTTGGGCAGGGCGTCGCGCATGTGGCGGGCGAAGCCGTCGATGAAGTCGTACTGGCCGCGGTGCGCCTCGTCAGCGATGACCACGATGTTGCGCCGATCGGACAGCGTCGGGTGCCGGTCCCCCTTTTCCTCCGGGAAGAACTTCTGGATGGTGGCGAACACCACGCCGCCCGATTCGACGGCGAGCCTGCGGCGCAGATCGGCCCGGCTTTCTGCCTGGACCGGCGGTTGCCGCAACAGGTCCCGGCAGCGGGAGAAGGTGGCGAAGAGCTGGTCGTCGAGGTCGTTGCGGTCGGTCAGCACGACGACCATCGGGTTGGCCATCGCCGGTTCGCGAACGATGCGCCCGGCGTAGAAGGCCATGGTCAGGCTCTTGCCCGAGCCCTGGGTGTGCCAGACGACGCCGACGCGCCGGTCTCCGGGAGCGCCGCTCGGCCGACGGCCCGATTGGTAGCGCCCCGTCCCCTCCGCGAGCGCCGGGCCCGACCGGCGCAGGTCGGCCGCGCGCAGCGTTTCCGCGACCGCCGCTTCGACGGCATGGAACTGGTGATACCCGGCCATCTTCTTGACCGGTGCGCCGCCGCCGTCGTTCTCGAAGACGATGAAGTCGCGGACCAGCGCCAGGAACCGGCGCGGTTCGCACGCGCCCTCAAGCATGACCTGCAGCTGGGGCAAGCGCGGATCGGCCAGGGTCTCGCCGGAGATCGTTCGCCAGGTCTTGAACCACTCCCGCCCGGCGGTGAGCGTGCCGATCCGCGCTTCCGTCCCGTCCGAAACGACGAGCGCCGCGTTCAGGGCGAACAGCGACGGTAGATCGGCCTTGTAGGTCTGGAGCTGACGCCATGCGGTCCAGACGGTGGCGTCTTCGTCCGCCGGGTTCTTGAGTTCGATCAGCCCGAGCGGCAGACCGTTGACGAACAGCACCACGTCGGGGCGGCGTTCGCGCCGGCTCTCGACGACGGTGAACTGGTTGACCACGAGCCAGTCGTTGCCGTCCGCGTCGTCGAAGTCGATGACGCGGGCCTGTGCGCCGCGGATCACCCCGCCGTCGTCGCGGTATTCCACCGTCACGCCGTCCGTCAGCAGCCGGTGGAAGGCTCGGTTGCGGACCGGAAGCGTCGCGCCCTCCGGCCGGATCAGCTTGCGGAAGGCGTCGCCGAGGGCCTCGGCGGGCAGGTCGGGATTGAGTCGGGCCAGCGCGTCGCCAAGCCGGCGCTCCAGAACAACCTCGCCGTAGTCGGCGCGCTCCGCGCCCGGCGCGTCGGGGGCGATGTCGGGGCCGTGGGCGACGGCCCAGCCGAGACCGGCGAGCCATTCGAGGGCGGCGTCCTCGACCTCGGATTCGGTGAAGCGGGTCACGGCGTTCTCCGAAGACGACGGCGACAGGCCAGCGCTGAATTTCCCGGCATGGCCGGTCACTCGTCGCCCGCCGGCGCGGCGCTCTCCGCGACGCGCGCGATCGCGTCCAGTTTCTCGCCGATCTCGGGGTCGATCTCGTCCTCGGGAACGTGGTCGGCGAGCGCGTGGAAGTTCTTCTTGTGCATCAGGTTGGGAATGCCGATCTTCTCGAAGTAGGCCTTGAAGAGCGGAGTCAGGAATTCGTCGCTCGCCTTCACGTCGTCGCTCCACGGCGATCCCTTGCCCAAGGTCTCCAGGGCCTCGCTGACCTCCGCGATGGCCTCGCCCATGGCCGTCGATCGTTTGCTGATCTCGGCGCCGGTGAAAAGGGGTTTCTGCTCCGCCGCCGCGGCCGACGCGCGCGCGTAGGCTTCAAGGGTCGACTTGGCGCAAAGATAGTTCTCGATCTCCCGCCGGTTCCAGACCAGATGCTCGAATGACGGATCGCTCGGGGCTTCGCCGTCCAGGCGGTCGAAGAGGGCCACGCCCTTGAGGCCGGAGAGCGCCTCCCGGAGGGCATGGAGGTGGCGCGCGGCGGCCGGCGGCCGGTTCCCGACGTAATGGACGAAGGGCCGTTCCAGCGCCCGAACGGCGTCGTCCTTGCCGAGTCTCCTGGCGAAGGCCTGCAATATCGCTAGGTCCGTCGAGCCTTCGAGATAGAGCACCCATCCGGTTTGCTCGGCCTGGTAGTACTGGTCGAATCCGATCTCCGCGAGCGCCTTGCGCACCTGGCTCCGCCCGCCGCCGATCCGGTGCGGTCCGCCGACGAAGGCGATGACCAGATCCCTTTCGGCGGCTTCGTTCAGGAGCACCTCCGAGTGGCTGGCCGCGATGATCTGGTTGCCGCTGTCCGAGGCGACCTCGGTTATCAGGCCGTATATCTGGCGCTGGCGGAGGATTTCGAGATGCGCGTCGGGTTCGTCCAGCAGGATGACCGCGCCGGGGTTGGCGTACATGTAGGCGAGGATCAGGAGGGTCTGCTGCAATCCCCGCCCGCTCGAGGAGAGATCGAGGGCCACGCCGCGCTCGCGGTATCCCATGGCGATCTCTCCCCGCTCCTCCACGTAGCGGGGCTCGTCGAGCGTCACCCCGAAGAGCGCCTCGATCCGCATCACCAGAGATTCCCACCGCTCGGGCCTCTCGTGGAGGACGCGGAAGCACAGGTTGCGGAGGACTTCGGCCGTCCGGCCTTCGCCTATCCGCACGTTCACGGCGCCCTGGTCGAGCCGCGTTTCCGTGGCGGCGAGGCCGGACATGGGAGGGAGGAAGGCGATACGGACGGAACCCGCCTGATTCGGGATCGGCATCCGCTCGGGATGTTTGCCCTCGTCCCGCCGCAGGGGGCGGCAATAGAACGACTCCTCGTTGGCGTAGTCGAACTCGAGGCCGCACGTCCAGGGCTTGTCCTCGTCGACCCCCTCGACGACGATGTCGATCCGCACGTTGTTCGTCCGCGTGCGGCCGTCGACGCGCCGGATGTCCCGGACGTGCAGGTCGCGCCACAGGTGGACGGCGCTCGGATGGGGAATGGCGAACAGGTCCCTGCGGTTGACCGTCACGCCGGGGCGCTTTTCCGGCGCGCTCTTGCCCGCGCGCTTCTCGTTCCACCGTTTGACGCCGATGTCCCACAGGGCCAGGGCCTGCATGGCCGAGGTCTTCCCCGAATTGTTCGGGCCGATGAACACGACGGGGTTTCCCAACTCGACCTCGACCTCGCCGAAGCGTTTGAAGTTGCGGACGGTGAGCCTGGTGAGCATCCGATGTCTCCCGTTGAGCCGGCGCCGGGATTATGGCCCGAAACCCACCGACCGCGCGTTCGCCCGGCACCGGCTCGGCGTCGGCGAAACCTGCCCCGGAGGCGCGAGAGCGCTCTCAAGGGTCTCCGCCGCCGAATAGTCGTTCGATTTCACGGCTCACCTTGTCGGCCACGGTTTCGTCACCCGCCGCACGAGCCAGGGCGAACGCTCTCTCGAAATCCTGCCGCGCCTCGTCCTTGTGCCCCAGGGCGAAACGCACGTTGGCACGGTTGTAATAGGCCTTGGCATAGTCCGGTTTCAGCCGGATCGCCTCGTCGAGGTCCGCGATGGCCTCCTCGTGCTGGCCGAGATCTTCCTTCGCGACACCCCGGTTGTTGTAGGCTTCCACATAATCCCGCTTCAGCTGGATCGCCTTGTCGTAGTCCGCGATGGCGTCTTCGTACCGGCCGAGATCGTCCTTCGCGACGCCCCGGTTGTTGTAGGCTTCGGCATTATCCGGTTTCAGGCGGATCGCCTTGTCGTAGTCCGCGATGGCGTCTTCGTACCGGCCGAGATCGTCCTTCGCGACGCCTCGGTTGTTGTAGGCTTCGGTATTATCCGGTTTCAGACGGATCGCCTCGTCGTAGTCCGCGATGGCGTCTTCGTGCCGGCCGAGTTGTCTCTTCGCGATGCCCCGGTTGTAGTAGGCTTCTTCTATACCCGGTTTCAGGCGGATCGCCTCGTCGTAGGAAGCGATGGCTTCCTGATGGCGGGATTCTTTCCCATGCAGGTAACCGACGGAGAACCACGCCTGGGCTCCGAGCTCGTCATCGGTTCCGTCCGCGACGCTGGCGACAGCGCGCCACTTCTCAATGGCCTCTTCGTTGTTTCCCTGTCGTTGAAACCGGATGGCGGCGGAGACCGCTCGGTCGATGGGGGACGCCGCGGGATCGGCTTGGACGCTTCGCACGGCCTCGTCGGCCTTGTCCGGTTTCGCCGCGGCGGTCTCGGCGGTTATTCCCTTCGTCATTAGCGAGTCAGCCTCATCACGCCTCTTCTTGATCTCGGCGACCAGTTTCCGCGCCTCTTCGGCGTGTTCTCTGGCCGTATCGACATTCCCGCGCGCTTCCGCCTCGATCTCGCGGAACCGCTTGAAGCCGAGATAGCCGGCGATGACGGCGCCGACGCCGAGTAGCGTCAGGAAGATGGCCATCACCATGAGCCACCAGTCGACGAGCTTCACGCGGTAATCCAGGAGCTCGCGCCGCAGGTCGTTGAAGTCACGTCGCAGGTCATTTTCGACGTCGTTCGCATCGTCCCGGCCGGTTTCGCCCGGTGCTTCCGTCGTCTGCCGTTGCGCGGGCGCGGCGGCGGGCGGTGGGGCCTCGGTAGCGGCGGCCGGGATGGGCGGTTCGGTTTCGGGAGCGACCGTCGAGGCGGCCGGTTCAGCCGCGGTCGGCGGTGCCGGTTCGTCCGCAAGGAGCGGGAAAGCCACGGCCATGACCGCTGCGAAGGCCAGACCGGCGGTGCCCGCCGCGCATGGGCTTCGGGAAAGGGATTTCGTCATGCGCTTCCCCACGGCCATGTTCGTCGATTACCGGTCCCGGTCCTGAAGGTCGTCGTCCTCGTCGTCTTCGTCCGAAATGACGTCCGTGACGTACGGGTCGCGCAAGTGCCATCGGCTGCGGAATCGTTCGAGATCGCCCGTCATGACGACGAGAGCGGTGCTCTTGTGAGCCTGGATGGCGCGGTCGTAGTTCGGCTGATCCAGAGCGGCCGTGACCGACACGACGCGCCTCTCGACATAGGTTCGCAGGGTTACCGTTCCGTCCGTTTCCCGATCGTCACGCCTCAGGCGCTGGATACGGCCGATCAGGGATACGTCCGGCCGCGGCTCCCATTCCCGGAAACGCCGCGCCGCTTCGCGCAGGATGGGGGCGTCCGGCGCCCCGAAGCGGACGGTTTCCCTCGCCGTTTCCACAGGGTAGGTGCGCGCCCATGTCACACCGACGTCGATCCCGCCGAACGGTTCGATCAACGTGGCGACGGCGTCGCACAGATTGGCGCTCGCGCCGCGCTCCACGGCTTTCGGGAAAGCGTCGGCAGCGCCGGCGGAAGTCCTTTCGGTCGCTTCGCGGGCGGCCGTCAACGCCTCGACCAGGCGTCTCGTCACCCGCCGTTCGACGGGCGGATCGTCCGCTGCGGAGTCGAACAACGCCGCCTGTCGCATCGGGGGCGGAACGACGGGAGTGAGCAGCGTAACGACGTAGCTGCCCTGCTCGGTCTGTCCGAGGCGGACCTGGCGCATGTAATTACGGGTCTCCCGGTTCGGCCTCGCGTGGTAGAGTGGCTTCGGTTCCCGCAAGGAGCGGGCCGCGGCCAGCACCATGTCGTGCGCGCCGGTGATCAGGCTCACCCCGGCGTCCAGGGTCACGGAGCCGTTGGCGCCTTCCGGGGCGGCCCTCACCCGGACGACGTCGCGGTCGGCGGTGACCAGATCGCGATAGAGGGAAAGCGCGTCCGTTTCGGCGGCTTCGGCGAAAATCTCGATCAACCGCGACACGACGTCGGCGTAGTCGCCGAGGCGGTCGGTCCGGGGAATGACGATCTCGGGCGCTTCCTCGCGAACGTAGACGTCCGAATGATCGCCATAGGGCTCCTGCCTCTTCCAGCCCGCGGCGCGCGCGTAGGCGGACAGCGCCGAGGGCGAGACGCCATTCAGGGCGTCTTCGTCCCGGATGCTGACTCTCATCGGATTCTCCCTCCCCTCGATTGCTCCATCAAGCAGCGCAGGCTCTCGACGTCGAAAAGATTTCCTTTCGGTATCGTGACGGTAATGGATTCCTTGTTCGCAGTTTCTTCTCTTCCTTGAAGGTTGAGCCAATAAGCTCGGTTCCTCAACACCAGTTCGTCCTCGGTGACGGTCATCCACTGGGCCTCGTCCTTGGGTAAATCCAAAACCACCAGCAGCCTCGGCGTCTGGGTTTCCATGCGAAGCAGGTCGTAGTTGCGGCGTTTCAATCGGAAGTGAACATGACCATCGCCTCGCCTCTCGAGGTTGACCGTCGCCTTCAACTGCAAGTCCAGGGCAGGACGCATTGTGCTACCGGCCTGTACTTGCAGGTCCACGCCGTCCCGGTCCTGCTCGGGCCCGGACGTCGTGTATCCGGCTCTCGCCGCAACGGCGCGAGCGTAGACGCGGGACAGCGCTTCCTTCTGATCTTCGGGCGTCAGCAGCGCGTCGGTCACGCGGCACTCTCCAGTCGTTTAACGGCTTCGCCGAGCCGAAGCTCTCCCGAGACGAGCTTGGGAAGCGTCATGTCGCGGAGCGATACGAGCCTCTGAGACTCTCGTCTGTTGTTTTCAATCAGATCGAACCAAGGAGCGGTCATCAACGAAAACGCTCTTCTCACGGGAACATCGGTCAGGACGACCGGCGTCTCCGCGACCGCCCGAGGACGAACGGCCGGATAGGCGCCTCCATCGGCGAGGTGAGCCAGACGTTCAATGTTGTCGCGGGACGTGACCGTGCACCAGACGATTTCACGATCATGCGACGCCTTGGGACGAAGAACGGCAAATCCGGTACTTCCAGTCAGTCCATCGCGGCCGATAAGCGCGAACGATCCATTTCCCGGCCGGACCGTGCCGACAATCGTGTCACCCGGGCGCAACACCCGACGCGCTCGGCTTGGTGCGGTTCCCCAAGGATGGACATCTACCCTTTCGATACATCCCCATTTAGTGTTCGCAAGATCGACATAAACGACGGTTTCAGGCACATTTCGAGTGTTCCAGGATTGCGGATTCAGAGACACAATGTCGTCGAGTGTTCCAGAGTGCCACCCCTCCGGTATCTCGCCCAATTCGGAGTCGACGAGCCTGTCGGGGAACAGGTCGGCGATGTGGTCGGGCAGGCCGGTATCGCGGCCTTCCGCCTTGGCACGGACGGGGGAGAAATCGACGAACCAGGACTTGAACAGGGCGCGGGCCATCGCCTCCAGCGTCTCGTTCATGCGCCGGTTCAAGTCGATCTTGTCGTCCAGAGCACCCAGCACGCTTGCGATGGCGCGCTGTTCGGGGAGAGGGGGGAGAGAAATTTCAACGCGCAGGATATCGTCCTTCCGTAGCCCGAATCTCGTGACGCCGTTTGCGTATGCGTGAAACTGATGTTGAGCGTTCTCAATTTGCAGCGCATAGAGCAAGTAGTGACCGCAGATCGATTCCCGCAACGGGCGCAGAATCGCCAAGTGGTATCCACAAACAAGATTGCCTATGTCATCGCGTACGAGCGCCGGCACGCCTATATCGTCGTACTGTTCAGAATCTTTCGTTATGACGACGTCTCCGGGTCGTAGCGCACATCTCCGAATCTCGCGCTCGGTCGCGGTTGCCGTCATGAATTCGAGATCGGAGCGAATGAACCTGTTCGAATACACGTCCATGTAATTGCAGAGCAGCACCGCGTGCTCGTGAGGCTTGGTCTTCTTGTCTACGCTGCTCAACGTGAGTTCCGTAACTTGACCGAGGGGGGCCGTCGGCCAGCTTCCGCCCGTGTCCCGTCCGGGTTTTCCCACCAACGTCACATACTCACTCTCGATCACTTTCCGAAAACTATCGGACGCACCCGCCCAATCCACGACGTCCACGCGAAAGGGCAGGCGCGAGTCGGTGAAAGCCGACCTCAGCACGGCCATGCGCGCGGCGTCCAAAGGTTCGTTCGTCATCAAGGCGAGGTCGAGATCGGACGTTTCCCGCGCGGTCCAGGACACGCGCGAACCGAAAGCGCGCACTTCCAGCTCGGGCGCGTGTTCCCGCAGGATACGCCGGACCGCCTCCAGATCGGCGGGCGCGGCGTCAACCGATCCCACGATTGCGTTCCTCGAGTTTCGTGAGAAGATGCCGCATGTCGTGCAGGAATTCGTCTATCGCCGCGACCACTTCCTCCGCCCGTCCCGCGTCGTAGGTGTGGGACGTCCTGTTCCGCATCTCCCGGTACCGCATATAGGCCGGGGCGTCGCGGACGATGCCCGCATCGGCCGCGTCGCGCATCAGATCGGCGAAATCGATCTCACGCAACGCGCCGGGATTGGCGACGATCAGGGCGAGTTGCCTGCGGATCATCTTGATTGCCAACTCGTAGCTGAACTCGAAGGCCTGGATGGCGGCGGCGCGGAACTGCTCGCGCAGACCGGCATCCTTCCGCGCCAGGTCGGAGTGAAGGTAGTCGAAACTCCTTTGCAGCTGCGCGACCGCGCTTTCCAGGGAGGCGTAGTCGAGCTTCATCGCCGTCCGGCCGTGACGTCGACGGCGGGCGTCGTTCCCATGCGTCGCCGCTCCCCGACGGTCATCGCTCCTCCCCTTCGGGGTACGGGCGGTGTTCCACCAGCGGCGAGAGGCCCGGCCGCGCCGTTCCCTCGCTTCCCTGCCGCCGATACCACTCGACCCCCTGCCTCGCGATATGCTCGCGCAAGGCGTCGCTGTCGATCGTCGCGTGCAGGAGCAGATCGACCCGCTGTGGAACGGTGAGCGCCTCGATCACGGCGTCGAGGCGCACCTGGTCGGTCAACGTCAGGCCGTCTCCAAACAGCGCGATGTCCACGTCGGAGGCAGGGGTATGGGTCTCCGTGGCCCGCGAGCCGAACAGCACCGCCCGTTCCACCCGGTCGTTGGCGGCGAGGGCGTCGATGATCGCCGCGCGGTTCTTCGCCTTCAGGCCGTCGGTCATGCGGCGCCTTTTCGCTCCAGTGTTCGCCGCAACCTGCGCAACATCGGATGGTATCGGCCTTTGATCAGCATTTCCGCTTCCCGCGCCACCTCGTCCCGGTAGGCATGACTCAGCGTGTTGCGCTTGCCGACGGCATCGAGAAACGTCTCGCAATCGTCCTCGCCGATATAGCCCGATTCGAAGCTCTGGCGGATCACCTCACGCGGGCTGTTCAGGTCGTGCCCTTCATGGAACAACAGGTCCTTCAGGACCTTCCAGCCGAGTTCGTAGGAGAACGTGAAGGTCTGCACCAGCCCGGCCCGTTCGAGGTTCGTATAGGAATCCTGTTCGCAAGCCTCGTCCAACCGCGCGAGCGCCGCGCCGAAACTGTCCAGACGTTGCTGCCACCGCCCTTCGTCGGTATTGGTCATGCCCCGTGCTCCCGGAGCCTGCGCCCCTTGAGGTTATCGGCGCTCACGGCATTCCGCTGTTTCGGAATACGGGCGGTGTTCCACCAGCGCCGACCGGCCCTCGACGGCCACGATGCGCGCCCACAACTCGTTTCCATCGGCGTCGGTCAGGCGCAGGTCTTCGCCGAAGACGAAAGGGACGGGTTGGGGCCGGCCCTGGTCGATGGCGACGTTGGAAGCGTAGAGACAGGTCCGGTCGCGGGTGTCGCGAATGGGATTGAGCCTGCCCCGGAGCCCGGGAAGACAACCGGTCGCCTCGGGAAGGATGACGGCCCCACCCCCCGGCAGATCGCGCAACGCGACCGCGAGCCCGCCCCGGCCCGGCACCCACTCCCGCTCCACATGCGCTGCGTACCCGGGAGCGGCCGCGAACACCGTCATCGGGAGGGCGGTCGTGTACAGGTCGACGGCCGCCTCACCGTTTTCGTCCGTCGTCGCGTGCTTCCAGGTCTTGTTCGGGAACAGGACCAGCACATCGACGCCGGACAACGGGCGGCCGTCGGACCAGACGGCGACGACGGCGCGCGCGGGGCTCGGTTCCTGCGGCGCAGCGGGGATGACGAGACGAACCTCCGAGCCGTCGATCACGCGGTATTCGGGCGGTCTGCCGCAGAGCGCCCGGGTTTCACGCCGAATGATCGGCACGCCGTCCCCGCGGCGCTCCATGAAATACCGCCTGTCCTCGGAGCCGCGAACGCCGCTCACCGACATTCGTCCGAGCAGGGATGCCAGTGTTTGATTGCGGGTGGCCTGCCGAACTTCCATGCCGTCCACCGTCAGGTTGTTCGGCAGCGCGCCCGGCGACTGGAGCTCCAGACGATCCTCGAACATGGAGAGGCGAATCCGGGCACCCATCATCGAATAATCGCGATGCGCCACGGCGTTGACCACGGCTTCAAACAACGCCTTGTCGCTGTATTGCGGCATGTCCACGCGCGCCGGCTCCTTACGCGCCGCGACCCGCATGTTGCGAACCGCGAAGGCCACCGCGTCGGCGATCTGTCGGTTCAGCGGGCCGGTAATCTCCTGCGCGTCGATCTGGCCGGAGACGCGATCTTTTCCCCTGTACCGGGTCGCCGCGATGCTCGCGTTGGGCAGCCATTGTTCGGGATTCCGGGTGCACGACAACACGCCGGTCACCGTCGCGCGCACGACGCCGTCTTCGTCGGGCGCCAGAAGCGCGAGCTTCTCGAGCGCCGCCTCGGGGTTCGCTGCGCCCTCGGCGCTCAACAGCGGTTTCCAGAGCGCTTCGTCCAGTGTTCCGAACCCCGTGTCCGCCACGGCCCGCTCGTCGAACCAATGGGAGCGGGCTTGTCCCCGCCGCTGCGCCAGGCGCGACCGCTCGTCGGGGTTCATCGGACGCTTCGATCCGCCCACCCGGACGTAGGTTCCTCCCGGGCCGTCATGCGGCGAATCGCTTCCGGGGACTTCGAGAAGCAGGATTCGCGCGCCGCCGGGGAGTTCCTCGTGCTGGCTGCGAACGCGCACGGGCGGCTTGATGGAGTCGGTGCATATCTCGACCAGGAGGGAATCCAATGCGTCGACCTGTTCGCGGGACATGCCTTGCGGCGTTCCGTCGTCGGCGACGCCGCAGAGCACGACGCCGCCGTCCGTATTGGCGAACGCCGCGATCTCGTCCGCCCAATCGTCCCGTTTCGGGCTCTTCGGCCGGTTGCCGGCGAACTCGATCCGTTTGAACTCCCAACGGCTGTCCTCGCCCAATCGCAGCCGGCGCTCGATGTTCGGGACGCCGTAGCTCATCGTCCGTCCCCGAACCCCAGCGCCTCGAGATTGGCGGTGATCGCGGCATTCAGCCGTGCGCCCTCGGTCTGCTGCTCGCGAAGCTGCGAGACGAGGCGTTTCATCTTGTCCTCGAACGGCTCGCCGTCTTCCTCCGGCGCCGCCGCGCCGACATAGCGGCCGGGGGTCAGCACGTGGCCGTGCTGGCGGACCTCCTCCAGCGTCGCGCTCTTGCAGAAACCCGGAACGTCGGCGTAATCGCCCGCTCCTTCCTCGCCGCGCCAGGCGCGGTAGACGCTGGCGACGCGGGTGATGTCCTCGTCCGTCAGCGCGCGGTGGGTGCGGTCCGCCATGCGGCCGAGCTTGCGGGCGTCGATAAACAGCATTTCGCTGCGCCGATCACGAAGCCCGACGTTGCGGTCACGGGAGAGAAACCACAGGCAGGCCGGGATTTGGGTCGAGTAGAAGAGTTGGCCCGGCAGTGCGACCATACAGTCTACGAAATCCGCCTCGAGCAGGTTCTTCCGGATATTGCCCTCGCCCGACTGGGCCGACGACATGGAACCGTTGGCGAGCACGAAGCCGGCAGCGCCCCTCGGCGCCAAGTGGTGGACGATGTGCTGCACCCAGGCGAAGTTGGCGTTGCCCTTGGGCGGAGCGCCGTAGCGCCAGCGCTTGTCGTCGGCGATGTGCTCGCCGCCCCAGTTGGAGACGTTGAACGGCGGATTGGCGAGGATGAAGTCAGCCTTGAGATCGGGGTGGCGGTCGTTGCGGAAGCTGTCGCCGTAGGCGATCCGCCCCTCGATGCCGCGGATGGCGAGGTTCATCTTCGCGAGTCGCCAAGTCGTGTAGTTCGACTCCTGACCATAAATCGAAATGTCGTCGCGCGCCTTGCCGCCATTGCCGTTGCCGGTGGCATGCGCGCGGATGAACTCGACCGACTGCACGAACATGCCTGACGAGCCGCAGCAGGGGTCGTAGACCCGGCCCCGATAGGGCTCCAGCATCTCGACCAGCAGTTTCACGACGCAGCGCGGGGTGTAGAACTCGCCGCCCTTCTTGCCTTCAGCGCTCGCGAACCGCGACAGGAAATACTCGTAGACGCGGCCAAGAACGTCCTTGGAGCGGGCGTCCTCATCGCCCACCCTGACGTTGCTGATCATGTCGATGAGTTGGCCGAGGCGCTGCCTGTCGAGGGCGGGACGGGCGTAGTCCTTGGGCAGCACGTCCTTGAGTGCCGGATTGTCGCGTTCGATCCCGGCCATCGCATCGTCGACCATTTGGCCGATAGCAGACTGCCGCGCTTGGGCCTTGAGATGGCTCCAGCGGGCCTCGGGCGGCACCCAGAAGACGTTCTCGGCACGGTACTCGTCCGGGTCCTCGGGGTCGGCGCCCTGCGCCCGCTCGGCTTCCAGACGGATGCGCCTTTCATCGAAGGCATCGGAAATGTATTTGAGGAAAATCAGCCCGAGGACGACGTGCTTGTACTCGGCCGCGTCCATGGCGCCACGCAGGGCATCGGCCATCGCCCACAGCTCGGCCTCATAGCCGGTGGTGGCGTCGTTGGGGTTCGCTCCCGAATCGCCGCGCCGCTTCTTCGGTCTTCCCCGCGCCATGTCCCTTACCTTATCGATCAAACGCTGCGCCGTCGGCGCGAGCCGGGAGCCGCGCGAGCGTCCAGGAACCTGTCACCGGGTAGTTTACGCTTCGATGTGGTTTCCATCACCCTGCGATGTCGGCGATTCGGCTTGCGATGCGGTTTGCGGCGGCCTCGAAGGGATCGTTGGCGAGATGGGCGTAGCGGGCGGTGGTCCGGACCTGGGTGTGGCCGAGCAGCTTGCCGATCATGGGCAGGCCCTCGCCGACCAACAGGCCGCCGCTGGCGAAGCTGTGGCGCAGGTCGTGGAGGCGCATGTCGTCGAGCCCGGCCCGCGCCCGGATGCGCCGCCACGGGTGTTGCAGGTCGGTGAGATGGCTCCCTGGCTTGCGCCCGGCGATGACCCGGGGATTGTCCGGGTCGCGGGGCAAGGCGGTGAGCACGCCCGCCGCCGCGCGCGACAGCGGCACCATCCGTGCGCCGGTCCTGCTGTCGGGCAACCGCAGTTCGCCCGCCTCCAGGTCCACGTTCTCCCAACGAAGCGTCTGGACCTCGCCCAGCCGACAACCAGTCAGCACCAGCAGGCGGATGGCGCCTGTGGGGAAGTGGCCGGGCGCGTAGCGGCTGTCCACTTGTCCACAGGCCGCCGGTTGGCTGCGTTGAAGCGGGTCATGCGGCCATCCGGGATTGGGTTTGGGAGCGGTTCACCGTTGCGCCGGTATCGGGCGAAGCGTCTGGTCCGCGGAAGACGGCGAGTGCGCCGTCGGGGCGCTCGTGGGCCTGGACCTTGGCCTTGATGTAATCGCGCTCCGAATCCATCGCTGACGAACGCTTCCCCTCCAAGCGCCCCAGCGCATCCCCGAACGCCTCCACCCTGCGTTCCCGTAGCCATGTCGTCCGGGCCATCACCGCACCTCCTTCCAGAGACACTCGACCGGACAACTTCTGCGCTATCCGAACCGGACACATCGTGTGCTGGCGACAGAACCAGGGCAGGGGCTTGACGGCGGCGGGAGGCGGCCCGTATCCTCCTCTCCATCGCCCGGAAGGACGGCGGGTGCGGTTTTCGGGGATCCCCTGGATGTGGGGTCCCTCGCGGCTTCGGCATCGAACCGGAGCTCCGCCGTTCCGAACGGGTCGATTTTACCGCCGGACATCCCGGGGGCAGCCGCTATGCATATCAGGAAGACGACCGTGGCGGTTCTCGTCGCCACGGCCGATCGCCCGACTCTGCTGACGAGTCGGGCCCTTCCGTCGATCACGGAACAGTCCCGGCCGCCGGACCGTGTGGTCATCGTCGACGATTCGACCGACGACGCGGCCGAACGAACCGAACGGTTGATCCGGGATTGGCGGCCACCGGGAGTCGACGTCGATTTCCTGCGTAACCGGCGGACGAAAGGCGCGGCCGGCGCATGGAACTCCGGCATCGATCACCTGCTTCGGACGGGCGGCGATCCCGACCGGCTCCATGTCGCGATTCTCGACGACGATGACCGGTGGAACCCCCGCCACCTGGAGGCGTGCCTGGAGGCCGTCGAGACCCGCGGCTTCGATGTGGTCGCGGCGCCTTTCCGGCGAATCGAGGAGAGGCCGCGCTTGACGCTACCGCCGCCGAACCTGGACGCGGCGGATTTCCTGGTGGGCAATCCCGGCATTCAAGGCAGCAATCTGGTCGTCCGCCTGGGCGTGCTGCTCGAAGCCGGGCTGTTCGACGAGTCGCTCGCGAGCTGCACGGACCGCGACCTGTGCATCCGCATCGCCGAGTTGCCGAGCGTGCGCTACGGCGTCACCTCCGAGACGACCGTCGATCATTTCGCCTGCACGTCGCGGCCGCGCCTGTCCACGCCCGGGTCGGCCGCCAAGCGGGAGGGGTTGGACCGCTTCTGCCGCAAGCACGGCGGCCGCATGTCGGAGGACCAGCGGAAAGAGTTCGGGGATCGGGCATACCGGTATTTCGGATGGACGGAACCGAAGGCCGCGAACTGCAACCGCGCAACCGGCAAGGCCGTCTCCTCGTCCGTTCCGCCCCGGTCTTCGGCCCCCGGTCCTGCGCCGCATCTGATCGTCGGCGTGATCGCGGATACGGAGCGGCTCGAAAACGTGGACGGCCTGCTCGTTGACCTTCGCGGCCTCGCCGAGGCCCCCGAACTCTCGGGCCTCGACGTCCTTGTCCTGGAGAACGGCCGGGGCCGCGCGTCCGACCGGTCGCTGCGCGGCCTGGTCGAGCGCGAGCGTATGGAGGGCTCGCGGGTCCATCTCGTCGACCGCGCGCGGCACGCCGAGGACGCGAGCAACGGGCTGGTTGCCGACGGCGGGGCGGGAGAGGGCCGCAGGCTGGCCATAGCTCCCGCCCGAACGGTCCTGCAATCATATCTGTATGCGTTCGCCAAGCGCCGTCCCGGCGCCGTGGTCTGGATCGTCGACGACGACATGCGGCTGGATCCGCTGATGGCGGCGGAGGATGGCCGGCTGGCGCGCCGACGGCCGGACATCGCGCCTTTTCTGCAAGAGCTTCGTCGGCGACGTGCGGGGGGCGAGTTCGATATCGTCATCGGGACGTATACGGGCGCGCCTCCGCTGCCGTTCGCGGCGACCGTGCGCGTGCAGCTGGTCGATCTCGCCGCGTCGCTGCGCTGGCTGGCGGAACAGGATCCGCAGGCGCCGCTGCCGGATCGGGGTGCGGAGAACGCGGCTCTGCGATCCGGCCGGCGCGACTACCATTACGACCTTTCGCGCAAGGAAACGGACCGTTTGGAAACGCCGTTCTGGATCGTTCCCGCGTTTCCGGGCGAGACCGTCGGCGAAGCGTTCGAGCGGATTTCCATGACGGCCGAGCGGCTCCTGGCCGGGGAGCAAATCTTCCGGCCCCTTGCGGTCGAAGCCGACATCGACCCACTGAACTCGCCCGACAACGGGTTCCAGCGCGGCGGCAATACCTTCGTGCTGGATATCGAAGCGCTGCGGCTGGCGCCCAACCCCTCCCCGGCCGTCGGCGGGCGGCCGAGCCGACGTTCCGACATGATCTGGGCGCTGCTTCAAGAGCGCTGTTTCCGTCGGCGCGTCGCCTCCATGCCGTTCCCCCTCTATCACGATCGCTCCCATGTTCCCGTCGATGATCTGGACACCGAGCGCGTCGTGGACGACATCCGCGGCTACGCGACGTTCTCCGCGCTCGACGAGATGTCCGGCGCGTTCGAGGCGGCGGACGATCTCGGCTTCGCGCTCGCCCGGGGAATAGCCGAGGACTTCGCCGCCCGCGTGCACAAATATCTTGAAGAACGCTTGGCGGCGTTCCGCCTGTCGTTCCATCGCGTCCGCGGCTTGATGCGCGTCTTGCGCCGGCTCGTGAACGATAAGCACTCTTGGTGGGGCGGAGAACGGCACGCTCCTGCCAGGACGCGGCTCCTGGAGTTCTGCGAGCGCCTGGCTCGATCATACACGATGGAGGCTTTGGACCGCATCGAGCGTGAAGCCAGGGAACTGGAGAATCGTGAAATCCACGAGTTTCTCGCCCGGCTTCCGGAAGAAATAAGGGAGCACCGCGAACGGCTCTCGCGGTTTCCGATTCTGGCGCGGAGTCTCGAGAGCGAGAGGATCGCCAACGCCAAGGCCGTCGCTGCGCGGCTGGCCGGGCCCGTCGGCCCGCTCGCGGTGCTGGGAAGCGGTATGGAAGGAGTGGCGTTCAGCGCCGGAGCGCGTGTGTTCAAGGTCTTCGACTACTGGACACAAGCGCACCGGGTGGATGCTCCGGCGTTTCTGCGCTCTCTCGTGGGGGCATGGAAGGATACACGCTGCCTCTACCCGATCCTCGATTTCCACGAGGCGGGGCATCGCGCGGTTCTGGTCTATCCCTACGAGGCCAGCGATCCCTGCATCGGCGGTTGCGGACCGGGCATGGTCCAGCTTCTCGCCGAATGCCGCCAGCATGGCCTCGTCTGCCGCAACCTCCATCCCGCCAATCTGCGTGTCGTCGATGGACAGGTCCGGCTGATCGATTACGGCTCGGACCTCCGCCCCCTCCATGACGAGCGCGAATTCACGGCGATGTGCCGGCGCGCCTGGCTGTGTTGCCGGTGGGCCAATCGCCCCGACCTCAAGCGGATCATGCGCCGGGCGCTGGACGATGCCGGCATCCCCGAGCTGGAAGGGTTCGACCGGTTTTACGAAGCGGTCCGGCGGGTGGCGGGGCTGCATGAGACGCCTGAGGACGTCGTGCTCGGGTTGGCCGGGCGGCCCGCGCACGTCCTCGATTACGGGTGCGGAAGCGGCCGACTGGCCAGCGTCCTGGCCAACCGGGGCGCACGGGTCCTGGGCTACGACCCCGACGGTGCCCATGGAACGCGCTGGGAGGCGCTTTGCGCCGGAGCCGACAGGCTGCGGTTCACGCGCGACCGGAGCGAGGCGCTGACGGTCGGCCCGTTCGATCTCGTGATCTGCCGCCGCGTTCTGTGCACCGTCGAGGAAGAGGCGGAAATGCGGGCGATCCTCCGCGATTTGCGGGCCGCGGTGGCCGGGCATGGCCGGGTGATCGTAGCCGTCTGCGACCCGCATTTCACCTTCGGAGGCCCGACCCCGGAGGCCGATCGCGAACTGCCGCCCGGCGCCCGCTACGAGAGCGCGTTCGTATGGCGCAAACGCATTCGCGCGACGGGCCGGACACGCCGCGACGTCCATCGGCCCGAGCGGATGCTGCGGCGCGCGTTCGCCCGCGCGGGCCTCGCGGTGCGCCGCCGCGTGGAGGCGCCGACCATCGACCTGGAGCGCTTCGAGCCGGCGTCGGACCTTCTGGCGTTCGAACTCCGGCCCCTGGCGCCGCTCGCCGGCGAGGTCGCACTCCTGGTCAAGGCGTGCGCGATGGAGGCGGGAACGATCGAAACCCAGGTCCGCCACTTGGTGTCGCAGCTCGAAGGACCGAGGGCGTTCGCCGAGCGGATTCTCGTGATCGATTCCCGCGAGGACGACTTTCTCAGGCAATACACGCGGGGCGACCTGCGCAGCCTGCGCGAAGCGGCGCGTCGTCTGGCGGAGGCCGGCTGGATCGACCGGATCGTCGAGGGGTCCGGCGACGGCGAAGCCACCGCGGCGCTGCATCGGGCATGGTTCGGGATTTCGTGCCCGCTGGCGCATGCCGCGACCGGTGCCCAGACGGCTTCGGTGCTGGCGGGGTTCGAGGCATGCGCGGCGCGCTACGTCCTCCATGTGGATGCGGACGCCATGATCGGTCGTCTGGATCGCAACCATGACTATCTGGCCGAGATGACCGCGGTGCTGGCCGGTGACCCCGAAGCACTCACCGTATCGTTCAACATCGCCTCCGACCGCAACCGGCCCTACGGCGCCGAAGGAGAGTCCGGCCCGTGGCGCGTGGAAACGCGCGCCGTGATGCTCGACCTCTTCCGGCTGCACCGGGCGCGCCCGCTGCCGAACGCGCTCGACGGAGGCCGTTTGGCGCTCCCTTGGCACAGGGCGTTGGACCAGGCCGTCCGGGGTGGGGCGGGGCGGTCCTGGCGCGGCGGTGACCGCCGGACTTTCTTCGTGCATCCGCCCAACGCACGCAAGCGGGACCGGGAAGCGTGGTTCGCGACGCTCGACCGTATCGAACGTGGGGCGGTCCCATGCATCCAGAAGGAAAGTGTGAATTGGACGGGAACCGCCGAGGAATGGTCGGAGCCGCGGCGGCGCGAACCCTTCGTGTTCGTCGTCTCGGGCCGCAACGTGCCGCCGGGCCGGCTGCGCCGCTGCTTCGGCTCGATGATCCGCCAGCGCGGCCCGCGATGGGGCGCCGTGGTCTTCGACGATGCATCGGAGCCGCGATTCGCCGAGCATTTCGAGATCGCCTGTGCGCGGCTGGGGGCGCACTGCACGGTCGTTCGCAACCGGGTTCGGCGCGGGCTGCTGGCCAACATGGTCGTCGCCATTCGGACGATATGCGCGAACCCCGACTCGGTAATCGTGACGCTGGATGCGGACGACGTCCTGATCGGCGCGCGGGTCTTGGAGCGGCTGGCCGAGGAATACGACCGGGGCGCCGACGCCACTGTGGGTTCAATGCTGCGGACCGACAAGGCCGCCGACTATCCGGTGTGCTTCGACCGGCCGCGCGAACGGCGAGGCGGCAACGTCTGGCAGCATTTGCGGTCGTTCAGGAAGCGGCTGTTCGACGCCATACCGGACGAAGCCCTGCGCCTCGACGGCGACTACGTCGACCTCGCCAGCGACTGGGCTTTCATGCTGCCCATCGTGGAGAAGGCCCGTAACCCGGCGTACATCCGCGAACCGCTCTATCTCTACGAACCTTCGGGGACCGGGAAAGACCCGGCCGGCAGGGCGGCCCGCGAGAAAGTCATCGCGCGCATCGTCGCCAAGGGTCGCGCAACGGCGGGCAAAGGCCGCGCCGGGCAATGAGGAGACATGTCGTCGCCATCGTTGGTTCGGCCGGCGCGCTTCCGAGAGACCTCCGGCATACCGTTGAGACGCTCGCATTGGCTCTGTCCAACGCCAACTTCGATCTTGTGACGGGGGGCATGGACGGCGTCATGCGTGCCGTGGCTCGGGGTCACAGCCAGTCGTCCAGCTCGTCGAATCTCGTCCATATCGAGCCCGAATGGGAGTGCGCATGGGAACAAACCCCAACGGCATACGCCGCACTTGCGGGCGTCGCGCTAGGTGCCGATCCATAAGCTCCCCACGGCCGGCAGGCGGCCATACCGTTCGCCCAGATCGGCAAGAAACTGATACGAAAAGGGCCAGCTATAGTCATTCCCCGTTACTTGGGCGTGCTCCGGCAAGCTCGCGGTGAAATAGGTGTCATCAGAAGTGGAGGCGCCGCCGTGAACCTGGTGGAAGGTCGACTCTCCGAGCAACAACACGTTGAGGGCGCCGGCTCGGCTCACATAGCGACCGAACAGTTCGAGATTGCAGAGCCCCCCCCCCCCGGCCGGAGGAATCCTTCATCATAACCCCCCACGGTATTCCAGGTCTCTCTGGACACGCCAAAGGCATTGGTCTCGTTCTGCAGCAGGGGATTGCCCCCATGGTGTGCGCCTGCCCATACGCTGATGGCGTACAGTCGATCCAAATCGCCCTCCCAATCCACGGAGTCGAGCAAGGCATCCTCCACGGTCTGATCGTAACCTTCCAGCACGGATTGCATCTGTGGCTTGGGGCCGAGGTGGCGGCTGCCGACGAATGTGAAGGCGTCCGGATGGTGAGTCAGGACATCGAGAGTCCGGCGCACCAAGTGAGAGCTGGCCATGCGGGCGCCGTCGATACAGATCAACAGCAAGTCCCCGGTGGCTGAGTCCCGGATCGCGTCGTTGATGGCGCGAGCCGGCGATACTCGGGCATCCTCGGGAGCGATCCGAACGAGATGGACGGGACGCGATGACTGGTGGAGGAGATCTCCGAGTTCCAATGCGTCCGGCGAGCCGTTGTCGACGATGATGATCTCGTAATCGACATCCTCGACCGCTCTTTGCAACGGAGGCAGGAAGGACCGCAGGGTACGCGGTATTTCCCGTTGCATCTTGTAGGCTATGATGACGATCGACAGCTTGAGCATGGGAACCTCCAATGACCCGCTGCCCTTCTCAGGCCGATTAATTGGGGGATTACATACATAGGTTGACAAGAGGATATCAGCTTCGCTGCAGTTCGCTACCCGTATAAGCTGAAGGTCATGGGGTCGGGACCCAACTGCGATAAACTGTCGCCAGGGGTTCAAGCGCCACTGTCGACGCTCGAGAGGCCGGTCTACGATGGCCGAGCGCGGCGGTATGGCGACGATGCCGGCGGATCGTGCGCGGGCGGAAAGCTGACAAGGCCGTCGAGTCATGTCCGCGCTTCCGCGGCGTTCGCCCCTGCTCAATCGACGATGAGCCCGTGTTTGGGCAGGAGATCGCGCAGCACATAGATTCGGTGCAGTGCGGCGGCCTGATAGAAGCGCCAGATATGTGTATCCATGGCGATTCCGTAATCGTCGCCGCCGTCCAGACTTTCCCACTGCGCGTTCCAGTCCTCGCCCTCGTAATCCGGAATCGCCTCGCCGGCTTCACCGAACAGCGTGCCGGCCCGCGCAGCGTTCTGCCAAGCCTCGACACGTTCGGCTTCGTTGCCCTGGGTCAGCAGAATCTCCCGCACGCGGGGGGCGATGGCTTCGAAGTCCCGGCCGGCGCCGGTGTCGACGTCGGGCCGCAGACGGGCGAATCGCCGGAACATGTCGTGCAGGGCCCGGCACCCCGCCAGAAAGGTGACCGGGTTGTTGCGCGTGCTGCGTATCCCGGCGACCGCGTCCGGGCGCTCGTAGTCGTAACTCCAGACCAGATAGGGCCGGTCGGGCAGGGTGGCGACAGAGCCGTGCCCCAGCGCCCCCGACGCTTCTTCGGCGAGCCAGCCCTGGATGTTGGTGAGCAGGCCGCCATGCGCCCCCCGCTTCTCGAAGAACGAAGCGGCCTTCCGCGTGACATAATCCCGCATCTCGGACGACAGCTTCGCCGTCGCACCGTCTGCGCCTTCGACCTCCTCGTGAAAGCGGAAACTGCCGTTGTCGACTCTGTTGCCGCGGGAGCTGACGCCCGAGAATCCGTAGTGCGAGAACGTGTCGGCATAGACGTGCGCGGCGATGCCCAGCAGGTGCGGCGCGAAGGCGCGATCCGCATACGTCAGATGGTGGTCGCGCATCTCCCGCGCGATCCCGCTGTCCATGCGGCACTTCAAGCGTTCCGTGTAGGTCTCGCCGACGTTGCCGGGAATGAAATGGAACGGCACCCACACCCGGCGCTGGTCGCGGTCGTCGCGGTTGGAGAGGTCGAAGGGATGATGGGCGGTGGCTTCCGTGTCGATGCGCGACCCGTCCCGAAAGGTCACCCGGCTTCGCGCCGCGTTGTCGTCCACGAACTGGGCAGACATCGCGACGACCCGCGCCGTTTCCCGCTCCAGTCCCGCGGCGCGGGCCATGGCGTAGGCACCGTAATAATGCATGTCGATCTGCATCGCGTTCTCCCGTCGTCGAATGCCCTTCGATATGCGGCGCCGGCGCGGGATTTCAAGGGGTTTCCTGTTTGCCGGCAAACTTGCCGGCAAACATATGGCCTGTCGTTGACGGAGCACCGGCGCCGTGGTAGCGACCAGCCGCCATGCACGGTCAGGCCGCATGTTCCTTTCGCCTCTCGCCGGACGCCGAGTCCCGCGCCGGGGCCGAAACGGCCGGCTTCCGCCTTGGGGCCAAAGGCACGCACACCAGCCGCACGATCATGCTGGCGGAGCTGGAGGCGGTCCTGGCAGCGGCCGGTGCGGACGCCGCGCGGGCCGACTACGCGGCGGCGATCATTGAGACCAACTGTTTGTCGAAGCCTACCGCGGCGACGCGCCGGCTCTCGTGCCAGCGGCTGCGCGAGCTCCACGGGCTGGACCCGGCGCTGCCGCTGTTCCGCGTGCTCCGGCGCCTCTGGGCCTTCGATCCGGCGGGCCGCCCGCTTCTGGCCTTGCTGTCGGCGCTCGCTCGGGATCCGCTGCTTGCCGCCACCGTTCCCGCGATCGTGTCCCTGCCGCCCGGCGCCGATTTCCAGCGTGCGCCGATGAAGGCCGCGCTGCGGAGCGCCGTGGGCGAGCGCCTGAATGAGGCGGTCCTCGACAAGACCTGCCGCAACGCGGCCAGCAGCTGGACGCAATCGGGGCATCTCGAAGGGCGGACGTTCAAGAAGCGGCGGCGGGTCACGGCCTCCACGGCGGCCGTCGCCTTCGCCCTCTGGCTCGCCGGCGCCGCAGGCTGTCGCGGCGCTGGCGTCTTCGTCTCGGCGTGGCTGCGGCTGGCCGATTGCGGTCCCTCGCGGGCGCGCCGCCTGGCCCTGGAAGCGAAGCGGCTCGGCCTGATCGACCTCCGGATGGCCGGCGATGTCGTCGAGCTCGACACGGCCCGGCTCGACCCCGCCGGAAGAGGGGTGTGACCGTGTCGCGCATCGAGGACCTCGCGGAAGCCTACGGCCGGCATATTGCGACGCCCTGGCAGCGGACGGTCGCCGGCGCCCAGCGTGTCGTGATGGTCGTCTACGACAAGGAGCAGGAGCGGATGCTGCGCGCCCGCAGGCTCGCCTTCGAGACCGCGACAAAGCGGGCCGGATACGCTTGGCTGGAGGTCGATCTGGCGCCGGCTTTCGCCGAATGGATGGCCGGCGACGAATACCGGGAGGCGTATTTCGCGACGCCCGAGGATCTGCGGCTGAAGCTCGACGCCGCGTTCCCGGACCATGTGGCCGGCCGCATCCGCGAGCGGCTGACTTCGGCGGACGCCACGGAGGCTTCCGTCGTCGCGGTCTTCGGCGCGGGCGCGCTCTTCGGCCTCGCGCGGGTCTCGCGAATCCTCGGCATGGTCGAGAGCGATATCCGCGGCCACCTCGTCCTTTTCTTCCCGGGTCAGTACGAACGGAACAACTACCGCTTGCTGGACGCGCGCGACGGCTGGAACTATCTCGCCGTGCCGATCACGCTGCGTGGCGCGGAGGAGCACGGATGAAGATCAAGGACGTCCTCCAGCGCGATCCTGCGGCGCACCCCCTCGTCAACAAGGGCCAGGCCCGGATCGCCGACCGCGAGGACGCGCAGGTGATGCGGGAGCTGCACGGCGAGCTCGCGACCTTCGTCTGCGAGGGCCAATATGCGGACGGCATCCAGAGGATCGTCCGTTCGTTCCTCGACGATCTGGGCCGGACCAGCCAGCGCGGCGCCTGGGTCAGCGGCTTCTTCGGCAGCGGCAAGTCGCACCTCCTGAAGATGCTCTGCCACCTGTGGCGCAACACCGAATTCCCCGACGGGGCGACGGCGCGCAGCCTGGTTCCCGCGATCCCCGAAGATCTGGCCGCGCTGCTGCGCGAGCTCGACGTCGCCGCCCGGCGCGCCGGCGGCCTCATGGCCGCGGCCGGTTCGCTGCCCAGCGGCAGCACCGACCACGTGCGCCTCACCATCCTCGGGCTGCTGCTGCGCGCCGCCGGCCTGCCGGCGCAGTACCCCCAGGCCCGGTTCTGCCTGTGGCTGCACGCCGAGGGGCGCTTCGACGCCGTGAAATCCGCGGTCGAAGCGGAGGGCCGGCGCTTCGAGCGGGAGCTCAATGACCTCTATGTGAGCGGCGCGATCGCCCGCGCCGTCCTCGCCTGTGCCCCGTCCTTCGCGGCCGGCGAAGCCGAGGCCAGGCAAGCGATCAGGGCGCAATTCCCGCCCCAGGCCGCCGACATCGCGACGGCGGAGTTCCTGCGCACGGCCAAGGACGCCCTGGCGCATGCTTCCGATAGTGAGGGCCGGGTGCCGTGCACACTCGTCGTGCTCGACGAAGTGCAGCAATATATCGGCGATTCGACCGAGCGTTCCATGCTCGTCACCGAAGTCGCGGAAGCCGTCGAAAAGCAGCTCGATAGCCACGTGATGATCGTCGGCGCGGGCCAGAGCGCGTTGACCGACGCGCCGCTCCTCCAGAAGCTGATGGACCGCTTCACGATCCGCGTCCCGCTCTCCGACGCCGACGTGGAGACGGTCACCCGCAAGGTGCTGCTCCAGAAGAAACCCAGCGCCGTCGCCGCTCTGCGCGCGCTGCTCGAAAGGCACGGCGGCGAGATCTCGCGGCAACTCCAGGGGACCCGGCTGGGCGAGACCGCTGCGGACCGCGTGGCCCTTGCGGACGACTACCCGCTGCTGCCGGTCCGCCGGCGTTTCTGGGACGCCTGCTTCCGCCAGATCGACGCGGCCGGCACCCACAGCCAGTTGCGTTCGCAGCTGCGCATCGTCCACGACGCCCTGGCCAGACTCTCCGACCGGCCGCTCGGCGCGGTCGTCGCCGGCGACGAACTGTTCGATGCGCTCGCGCCCGAGATGGTCAACACCGGCGTGCTGCTGCGGGAGATCAACGAACGGATCATCGAGGTCGGCGAGGCCGAAGGCGCGCTCGCGCGCCGCCTCTGCGGGCTGATCTTCCTGATCGGCAGGCTGGCGCGGGAGGCGGGAGCGGATACCGGCGTCCGGGCGACCGCAGACCACCTCGCCGATCTGGTCATCGACGATCTCGCCGCCGACAACGGCAAGCTCCGCAGCGCGGTCGAAACGACGCTCGGCAAGCTCGCCGGCAACGGCATCCTGATGCGGGTGGGCGAGGAATACCGCCTTCAGACCCGCCAGGGCGCCGAATGGGATCGGGAGTTCCGCAATCGGCAGACCCGCCTGAACAACGATTCCGCCGCGATCCAGCTTCGGCGCGACGCGCTTCTCCACGGAGAGATCGACAGGATCGTCCGCGGTCTGCGCATGGTCCAGGGGGCGGCGAAGGAACCCCGGCGCTTCGCCGTTCACCGGGGGGCGTCCCCGCCGCCCGCCGCCGACGGTTCCACGATCCCGGTCTGGGTCCGCGACGGCTGGGCGGCGTCGGAGAAGGCGGCGGTGGAGGCGGCGCGGGCGGCGGGCGCCGCCGACCCGACGATTCACGTCTTCGTGCCCCGTCGTTCGGCGGACGATCTGCGCCGCCTGATCGTCGAGGCGGCCGCGGCCGAACAGGCGCTCGACGCGCGCGGCAACCCGACCGAGCCCGAAGGCCAGGAGGCGCGCCGGAGCATGGAGAGCCGTCGCGCCCGCGCCGAGGCCGGGCGCGACGCTCTGGTCCGCGACGTCGCCGCCAACGCCAAGGTCTTCCAGGGCGGCGGCAACGAGGTCCTTCTCGCGGCGCTGGAAGACCGCCTCCGGGCCGCCGGCGAGGACGCGCTCGCGCGCCTGTTCCCCCGCTTCAGGGAAGCCGATGGCGCGGCGTGGCCGTCCGTCATCAAGCGTGCGCGTGACGGCGCCGACCACCCGCTCCAGCCGGTCGGGCACACGGACGCGGTGGAAAAGCACGCGGTCTGCCGGCAGGCGCTTGCCGAGATCGGCGTCGGCGCGTCCGGGGCCGCGTTGCGCAAGGCGCTGGCCGGCCCGCCCTTCGGTTGGCCGCGCGACGCCGTGGACGCGGCGCTGATCGCGCTGCATCGCGCGCGGCATCTGTCCGCGACGCTGAACGGCGCGGCGCTCCCGCCAGGCGGGCTCGACCAGAACCGCATCGCGAAGGCGGCGTTCCGCGCCGAGCGCGCGGCCCTCTCGGTTCAGGATCGCTTGGTCCTGCGGAAGCTCTTCCAGGCCGCCGATCTTGCCTGCAAGAGTGGCGAGGAGGAAGCCCGGGCGAATGATTTCCTGGACACGCTTGCCGAACTCGCCCGTTCGGCCGGCGGTGAACCGCCGCTTCCCGTCCCGCCCGGTACGGTCGACGTCGAGGACGCGCGCCGGCTGGCCGGGAACGAACGGCTGGCGGCCATCCGCGACAAGGCCGACGAATGGGAAGGGAAGATCGCCGAGTGGCGCGCGGCGGCGAAGTCGATCGCCGCGCGTCTGCCGGCATGGCGCCTGGTCGAGCGGCTGGCGGCGCATGCCGAAGGGATCGAAGAGGCCGGGCCGCAGCGCCGCGAGGTGGCGGCGGTGCGCGACGGGCGGCAATTGCTGGCGGGCGCGGATCCGGCCGCCGCCATCCGCAAGGCGCTGGCGGACCTTCTCCGCGCTTCCGTCCGGGCCGGGTTCGAGGCCCTTGAGGCCGCCTTCGCCGAGGCCATGCGGACTCTCGACGCGAACGAAGCATGGCGAAAAGCCGCGCCCGCCGACCGCGAGGCGATCCTGAAAGAGGCGGGGCTGGCCGCACCGGCGAAGCCGGAGGTCGCGACCGACGAAGCCCTGGCCGACTGCCTCGACCGGCGCTCCCTTGCGGGCGTCCGCGCCGAGATCGACGCCGTCCCGGCACGCGCGGCCCGTGCCGTCGAGCGGGCGGCCCGGCTGCTGGAACCGAAGGTCCGCCCGGTCGCCCTGGAGCGGGCCACCTTGCGCGACGCCGCCGAGGTCGAGGCGTGGGCCGAGCGCCAGAAGAAGGCGCTGCTCGAAGCCGTCGCCGACGGCCCGGTGCTGGTGAATTGAGGAGATACCGCAATGTCCTTCATCCGCCGTATCGGCCTGCGCGGCCTGCTGTCGTTTCCGCCCGACATGGAGCCGTTCGATTTCCAGCCGCTGAACGTGCTGATCGGCCCCAACGGCTCCGGGAAGACGAACCTGATCGAGGCGCTGGAGCTTCTCCGCGCGACGCCAACGGATTTCGCCGCCGCGATCCGCGATGGCGGCGGCGCGGCGGAATGGTTGTGGAAAGGCGAGAATCCAGCGAGGGCGGCGACGGTAGACATCGAGACCGGAGACTCGACGCCATCGACCGGCCGGCCGTTGCGCTATCTTCTCCAATTCACGTCGTCGAATAGCCGGGTCGAGGTGCTCGACGAAGCGATCGAGGAAGTGAAGCCCGACATTGGACATGACGAACCGTATTTCTATTATCACTTCCAGCAGGGACGACCGGCCATTAACGTCAAAGAGACAACGGAAGGTGGTTCTGGTGGACATGTGGAAAGGCGCCTCAAGCGAGACGACATTTTGCCGGATCAGTCTGTCCTGATGCAACGCAAGGAACCGGATCTCTACCCGGAAGTCGCTTGGATCGGGCGCATGTTCGGGCAAATCCAGACGTTCCGCGACTGGACCTTCGGGCGTTATGCTCCATTAAGGCAGCCACAACCTGCGGATCTGCCGGAGGATCGACTGCTGCCCGATAATCGCAACTTAGCCTTGCTTCTCAATCAAGTCGAACACCGTGATCCTCGGCGGTTCAACGAACTCCTTAAGCGATTCTTCCCACGTTTTGAACGGATGTCGACCAGGATCTCCGGCGGCACGGTGCAATTCTATCTGCATGAGTCCGGTTTCGAGTCACCGATCCCCCCGACACGGCTGTCGGATGGGACGGTGCGCTTTGTCGCTATCCTCGCGACCCTGCTGGCGCCGTCGCCGTCGCCGCTCGTATGCATTGAAGAACCGGAGCTCGGGCTGCACCCCGACGCGCTGACGCTGGTTGCCGAGCTTCTGGTAGAGGCATCCGAGCGTATGCAACTTGTGGTCACCACGCATTCGGATGCACTTGTCTCCGCGTTGACGAACCAACCGGAATCTGTCGTTGTTTGCGAGCGGCCGGGTGCGGGTACCGTGCTGGAACGACTCGATCCCGAAAAGTTGGCGCACTGGTTGAACGAGGATTATGGGCTTGGCGACTTGTGGCGTATCGGAAAACTGGGCGCCAATCCATGAGTTCCGTCGAAATCTATATGGAGGGGGGAGGGGATCATCGAAATGGTAAGGAACGTCTTCGTCTCGGTATGGATGCGTTTCTTAGCGAGATGAAGGGCATGGCCAGGTCCCGGTCGACCCGCTGGAGACTCGTTCTTTGTGGTGGGCGGAACCAGGCATATCGGGCGTTTGTGGAAGCGTGTCGGAGCGACCGGGACAGCATCTTCGTGCTGCTGGTCGATTCGGAAGGTCCCGTAAATTCCTCGCCGCGCGCCCATCTGGCCGCGGACGGGTGGGACCTGGACGGAGTGGACGAAGACCGGGTTCATCTGATGGTCCAGACGATGGAAACCTGGATCGTCGCCGACCCCGAGGCCCTTGCCGCCTATTACAGGCAGAGCTTTCGAGCGAACGCTCTCCCGGCGGCGGACGACCTGGAAACGGTCGCCAAGAACGAGGTCGCCAGTGCCCTGGACCGGGCGACCGAGCAGACGCAGAAAGGCCGCTACCACAAGATCCACCACGCCGCCGACCTCCTCGCGTGCATCGACCCGGCGAAGGCGCGGGCGCGCTGCCGCCATTGCGAGCGCCTGTTCGCCACCCTCGACGCGGCCGTCGCGGCGGGGTGAGGCGATGAGCGCGCTTTCGCGGGAATCGCGCCGGGCGCTGGAGAGGGCCGTCCGCAAGGCCCGCGCCGCCGCCGAAGCGGGCGCGGGCAAGATGAAGTTGGGGGGAGGGGAGGAGAGATGAACATGACCGACGAACAGCTTGCTGGCGTTCCGCGGATCGAGCGTTTGAAGGTGCGGAATTTTCGGGTGTTGAAAGACGTCGATATAAGGGATTTGACGCCTTTGACGGTGCTGCTTGGACCGAACGGGAGCGGCAAAACCACCTTGTTCGACGTGTTCGCGTTCCTCTCCGAATCCTTCGAGGACGGCCTGAGGCGCGCCTGGGATCGACGCGGGCGGGCCAGAGAGCTCAAGACCCGTGGCGCCAAAGGCCCGGTCATCGTCGAACTCAAATACCGCGAGCGACCGGGCACACCGCTTATCACCTATCACCTGGAGGTGGACGAGCATGATGGCGCGCCCAGTGTCGTCCGTGAATGGCTATGGTGGAAACGGCACAGCTATGGACGCCCGTTTCGTTTTCTCGAATACCGAAATGGCGGAGGCACAGCGATCAGCGGCGAACAACCCGATGTCGAGGAGGATAGAATCCCAATTCCTCTCAAGTCTCCCGACCTGCTGGCGGTCAACACGCTTGGGCAGCTCCGGGAGCATCCGCGCGTGGCCGCGCTGCGCGACTTCATTATGAACTGGCACGTATCCTACCTTTCCGTGGATGACGCGCGCGGGCATCCGGAAGCGGGCCCCGAGAAGTGGTTGACCAGGACCGGCGATAATCTCGCCAACGTGATTCAGTATCTGAAGGAGAATCATCCGAAGCGGTTGAAGAGGATATTCAAATTATTGGGGCGGCGGGTGCCGCATGTCGAGAAGGTTCGCGCTGAAACCATGCCGGACGGGCGACTGCTTCTGCAAATCAAGGACGCGCCGTTCGATCATCCGGTTCAGGCGCGCTTCGCTTCCCATGGAACGCTCAAGATGCTGGCCTATCTGGTGTTGCTGCATGACCGGAATCCGTCGCCGTTCATCGGTATCGAGGAACCGGAGAATTTCCTGCATCCGAGGCTACTTCCCGAATTGGCGGAAGAATGCCGCGCGGCCAGCGCGCGCACGCAACTGCTCGTCACGACGCACTCCCCGTTTTTTCTGAACGCGCTTCGCCCCGAGGAAGTCCGCGTTTTGTGGCGCGACGAAACCGGCCACGCGCAGGTCGAGCAGACCTCTGGTCTCGAGGGAGTGGCGGAGTTCATGGATAACGGGGCGCTGCTCGGGCAGCTGTGGGCAGAAGGGCAGTTCGGCGTCGGCGATCCACTGGTCCGTCGCGGCGGAGGACGCCGCCGATGACGTCGGCGCGCCATTTTATATTTCTTGTCGAGGAACCATCCATGGAGGCGTTTCTCCAGGCGCTCGTTCCACGTATTCTTCCCGATTGCGAGTGCGACATTCGACTGTTTCAGGGGAAACGGGATACGATGAAAAATCTACCGAACCGTCTTCGCGCTTATAGCCGCTGGCTGCCCGAAAATTGGCGTATCGTCGTGATGGTCGATCGCGACAACGACGATTGCCGGCTGCTCAAGGCGCAGCTGGAAAAGGCAGCTGCCGAGTCGCGGCTACGCACGCGCGCGCAATCCGGCGGCGCTTGTTGGCAGGTCGTCAACCGCATCGTGATCGAAGAACTGGAGGCTTGGTATTTCGGAGACTGGGACGCCGTTCGGCGCGCCTACCCAAAGGTTCCCGATACGATTCCGGGGAAAGCTAAATACCGGAACCCGGACGAGATACACGGCGGAACGTGGGAAGCATTCGAGCGTGTCCTTCAGAAGCACGGGTATTTCAAGGGTGGGCTACGCAAGATCGAGGCCGCGTGCGCCATCGCCCCGCACGTCGATCCAGGGCGCAACCGGTCGCCGAGTTTCGCGGCGTTTCGCGATGCACTCGTCGAGGCGGCTGCCTGACGATGGCGATTGGGAAGAAATGCTGGCGGCGCGGCCGTCGCGGCGGGGTGAGGCGATGAGCGCGCTTTCGCGGGAATCGCGCCGGGCGCTGGAGAGGGCCGTCCGCAAGGCCCGCGCCGCCGCCGAGGCGGGTGCGGGCAAGGCGCTGGAAAGCCTCGCGGTCGGCCGCCGCGAACCTTGGGAGTCGATGACGCCGGACGGCCGCGCGCTGCGCAACCGGCTGCGCGCCCACGGGCGGCATCTCGGCGACCGGCGCGACCCCCGGAGCGGCACACAGGCGAGCGGCCGGCTGATGCGGGAATGCGCCTACGAGCACTGGCACCGGATGCTGTTCGCCCGCTTCCTCGCCGAGGCCGGCCTGCTGATCGAGCCGGAAACCGGCGTCGCCGTCACCCTCGCCGAGGCGAAGGAGCTCGCCCGCGCCACCGGCGACCGACCACTGGCCACCGGCGACCGACCACTGGCCACCGGCGACCGACCACTGGCCACCGGCGACCGACCACTGGCCACCGGCGACCGACCACTGGCCACCGGCGACCGACCACTGGCCACCGGCGACCGACCACTGGCCACCGGCGACCGATCACTGGCCACCGGCGACCGACCACACGACTGGCTGGCGCTGGCCGGCGCCTGGGCCGGGCGGATGCTGCCGCAGATCTTCCGCGCCGGCGACCCGGTTCTCGACGTCGCCTTGCCGCCGGAAACGCGGGCCGACCTCGAAGCGCTGCTGGAGGGGCTGCCGCGCGCGACCTTCCTCGCCGACGACAGCCTCGGCTGGGTCTACCAATTCTGGCAGGCGGACAGGAAGGAGGCGGTCAACCGCTCCGGCGTCAAGATCGGCGCCGACGAGCTCCCGGCCGTCACCCAGCTCTTCACCGAGGATTACATGGTCCTGTTCCTGCTCCACAACACGCTGGGCGCGTGGTGGGCGGGCAAGGTGCTGGCGGCGCGCCCCGGCCTCGCGCAATCGGCCGGAAGCGAGGAGGAACTGCGCGAAGCCTGCAAGGTCGGCGCCGTGGAGTGGCGCTATCTGCGCTTCGTCCGCGCGGAGGGGGAAGATGGCGCACCCGGCCCGTGGCGCCCGGCGGCGGGCGCGTATCCCGGCTGGCCGCGCGCGGCGAAGGACGTGACGCTGTGCGACCCGTGCATGGGTTCGGGGCATTTCCTGGTCTTCGCCCTGCCGATCCTCGCCGCGTTGCGCATGGCGGAGGAGGGGCTTTCGCGGGAGGCGGCGACGGACGCCGTGTTGCGCGACAACCTCTTCGGCCTGGAGATCGACCCGCGCTGCACGCAGATCGCCGCCTTCACCCTCGCCTTCGCCGCGTGGCGCATGGCGGGATACCGCTCGCTGCCGGCGCTGAACCTCGCCTGTTCCGGCCGCGCCGTCGGCGCGTCGAAGGCGGAATGGCGGCGGCTGGCGGAGAGGGCCGCCGCGGCCGCCGACCCGGCCGCCGCCCGCGACCCGCTCGGCGCGGAGGAGACCTTGCGCGCGGCCGGCGTCGAAGAGCGCGTGAAGAACGGGCTCGAGGCGCTGCACGAATTGTTCGCCCAGGCGCCGGCGCTCGGCAGCCTGATCGACCCGCGCCGGGTGAGCGGCGACATCCTGACCGCGGATTTCGAGGCGCTGGAGTCGTTGCTGGGCGTGGTTCTCAAGGCGGCGGAGAACGACAGTGAGACCGCGGAGATGGCCGTCGCCGCGCAGGGCATGGCGAAGGCGGCGGAACTCCTGGGGCGGCGCTTCACGCTGGTGGTGACGAACGTGCCCTTCCTCGGGCGCGGCAAGCAGGACAGGGTGTTGCAGGACCATCTGGCGGTGCATTTCGACGACGCGAAGCGCGATCTCGCCACCGCCATGCTTCGCCGCCTGCTGGGCTTCGCGGATACGGGCGGGGTGGTCGCCGCCGTTACGTCGCAGAATTGGCTGTTCCTGAAGTCCTACGCGAAGCTGCGCAAGCGCGTGTTGCGGGAAACGACATTGAACGTCGTCGCCGCGCTCGGGCCACGCGCGTTCGAGACCATCAGCGGCGAGGTCGTGAATACCGCCCTGGTAACACTCACCGCCACCTCGCCGCCAAGCGATGCGGCCTTTGCTAGCCTGGACACCAACGACGGTGCGGATGCGGCCGCGAAAGCGCGGGCGCTGTCGCAGGGGGAGCTATCGCTGCCGGCGCAGGCGGCGCAGAACGCGAATCCGGTTTCTAACCCTGATCTTGTTATTGGATATGAAAGCAAAGAAGGAACTCAAACCCTTGATAGCGTAAGTTATTGCTATCAGGGCTTGGCGACCAGCGATAATTCCCAATTTGTTATCAACTTTTGGGAACTTGCAAGGATTTCTGGTGGCTGGGAACCATTCCAAATGACATCCGATGGGACATCAACCTTGAGCGGATGCTCTTGGATAATCCATTGGGAGAACGGCGAAGGTCGTTATGCACGACATGCGAAGGCTCTAAAAAAGGCAGGAAGGCTTGGAGGATGGAAATCAGGCCATGAGGCTTGGGGGAAGGTTGGCGTCGCAGTCAACAGAATGAAAGATCTTCCATGTTCTCCATATTTCGGTACAATGTTCGATTGTAATGTTGCTGTTATTATACCTGACGATCCTGAAGATTTCTCGTGGATTTGGGCACAGGTTCGGACTTCTGAGTATTCAAAAGAGGTTCGTCGACTGAACCGGAATGTTAGTGTGGCCAATCTGACGTTGATCAGGGTGCCGATTGATGAAAAAATTCGTAGAGCCGATTCATTTCCTAACTTGAGCGCAGCGCAGTGCCCCAACCCGACGCAATGGCTGTTCGACGGACACCCCGCCCGCGCGGACGCACCGCTGCAGGTCGCCGCCGCCCGCCTGTGCGGCTATCGCTGGCCACGCCAGACCGGCTCCAGCTTCATGGATTGCCCAACCGTCGGCCCCGACGGGCTCGAGCGCCACGCGGACGCCGACGGCATCGTCTGCCTCGCCGCCATCGCCGGCGAGGCCCCGGCGCACGAACGGCTGGCCGCGCTGCTCACCGACGCCTTCGGCCCCGATTGGTCGGCGGCCCGGTTCGCCGGCCTGCTCGCCGAGGCGGGCTTCGCCGGCAAGAGCCTCGACGACTGGCTCCGCGACGGCTTCTTCGCCCAGCACTGCAAGCTGTTCCGCCACCGCCCCTTCGTCTGGCACGTCTGGGACGGCCGCCGCGACGGCTTCCACGCGCTGGTCAACTGCCACCGCCTCGCCGCGCCCGGCGGCGAAGGCCGGCGCACGCTGGAGAAGCTGATCTGGTCCTGTCTCGGCGCCTGGATCGACCGCCAGCGGGCCGAACGGGACGCGGAAACCGAAGGCGCCGACGCCCGCCTCGCCCACGCCGAACACCTGCGCGCCGAACTCGTCAAGGTCCTCGAAGGCACGCCGCCCTACGACCTCTTCGCCCGCTGGAAGCCGCTCCACGAACAACCCCTCGGCTGGGAGCCGGACGCGAACGACGGCGTGCGCGTCAACATCCGCCCCTTCATGACCGCCCGCCCCCTCGCCGCCAGGGCAAGGAACGCTTGCATCCTGCGCACGACGCCCAACATCCACTGGCGCAAGGACCGCGGCAAGGAGCCCCGGCGGGAGAAGGCCGACCACCCCTGGTTCTGGAGCCGCAACCCGGACGACCCTGCCCACGAAGTCGATTTCCCCGGTGGCGCGGATTTCGACGGCAACCGCTGGAACGATCTGCACTACACTCGCGCCGCCAAAGAAGCCGCGCGGGCGGCGGAAGGAGAAGGCCGATGACCTTCCAACGACAGGCCACGGAAAAGTGGCGTAACGAAGTCCCCGGCGCGCGCTGGTTCAAGGCCGACCTGCACGTCCATACCATCGACGACCACGCCGGCCGGGCGAAAATGCCGGACGGCCTGTCGGGCGATCCGGCGGACCCACAGACGCTGGAGGACTACGCGCGGCGCTTTCTCCGGGCCGTCGTGGAACGCGGCGTGCAGGTCGTCGGGCTGACGCCGCATTCGCCGCGCGCGGGGGACGGCTCGGACACGAGCGCCGTCTGGCGCATCGTCGAGGAGTGGAACGAAGGAACCGACGACGACGGCATCCCGTTCCGGAAGAAGATATACGCCGTGTTCCCCGGATTCGAACCGTCGCTCCGGGAGGGAAAAGAAGGCTTGCATCTCCTGTTTCTGTTCGATCCCGAAATCGGCCGCGATCGTTATCTGAGAGTCTTCGATCTTGTTATGGGCGGCGTTTCGCCTTGGCAAGGCGGAACCTTGCAGATCTCCGGCAAGCGTGCGGACCAAGCTTTCGACGATTTGAAGAATTTCCGGGAGCGTGAACACTCCGTCGGCGAGGGTTGGAATTCTCTTGTCCTCGCCCCCCATATCGACGCCGACAAGGGTTTGCTCGGCACGCAGAAAGCCCAGGTTCTGCAACTCTTTGATCACGGAGCAATCGCCGGTCTGGAACTCGGCGACGACAAGCTGCCGAAAGAAATTTTGCAGAACCGTCTGTGGCTCCGCGATGGAATGGAAACGCATCGTCAGGCGTTCTTCCACGCCAGCGACGCCTACGGTCCGGGCGACGTCGGCCGTCGCCATACGTGGATCAAGCTCGCGAGTCCGCGCATCGAAGCCCTGCGCCAAGCGTTCGTCGCCAGCGATTCGCGCGTGCGGATCGGCTTCGAGAAAGGCAGCGATGGCGCGCTCCGGCCGATCGACCATCCGCCCGCCGTTATATCCGGAAACCGCCCTTGGCTGAGAGAGGTGACGGTACGCGGCGGCGTTTCGTTCTTCGGCGGCCAGGAAGATGGTAAGCCGAGAGGGACCCGCTTCCGGCTGAATCCGGACCTGACCTGCATCATCGGCGGCAGCATGACCGGCAAGAGCACCTTGCTCGACGGCCTGCGCTTGCATGTCGGTGCGCCGTTGCCCTCCAACGAGGCGGTCCGCAGGCAGGTCGAAACCCGGGGCCGGAACGTTTTCGCCGCCGGTTCGCCCGAGGTTGCGCTCGACTGCCCTGGCCAGGACCCCACTGCACCACCGTTGGAACGGTGGCCCGCCCGGTTCTTCGCCCAGAACGAATTGCAGCGCCTCTCCCAAGAGAGCGCGGCCGCTGAAGACATTCTTGCGCGCCTGATTCCGTCCGAAATAGAAGGAATCGATGGGCGCGGCGCCGAGTTGAAACGCCTCGACAAGCGCCTCGCCGATCTGGCCAGGCAGCTCGCGAAACTCGATGAAACCGTCGGGGAAGCGGAGCAGGATTGTCAACGCACCGGCGACGCGAAAGTGGCGCTCGCCGCCTTTTCCGAAGCCGGCGTGGACGATCTCCACCAAGCCAGCCGTGAGCGGCGGGCCTGGGAATCGACGGCGAGCACCGTTCAGACGGCTCTCCGAGGTCCTGTCAGGGAAATCGTTCGAGCCGCGCGGGAAATCGACTTGCCGCCCGTGGGCGGGAAGCAGGTGGAGATTCCGTCAGAGAATTCGGTCGATTGGCGAAAGCTGGATCTGGACGGAAGACAACGCCGGATCGTCGAACGCCTGGAAGCCGTGTCGCAAGAGGCGGAGAAATGGATCGCTGACATTCTCGACGTCTCCTTGAAAATGGGCAAACGCGAGGCCGCCGTTCGTATCGAAGTGGAGCGAGCTCTTGCCGCCCGCGGATACGACGCCGGGACACTCAAGGAGATTCAGCAACTCACACGCCAAGCATCGCTGTTTCCCAATTACGCGGCGCATCGCGACGATACGCGCCGCCGACTCGCGGCGGACGAGAAGGCGTTCGGCGACTCGTCGAAGGAGCGCCGTGCTCTCGTCGAAGAGCAGCGACGGGCCTTCGCGCGCGTTGCCCAAGGCGTGAACCGGGAATTCGGAGGCCGGATCCGTGTGCACCGGATTGACGACGCCGACACCCGGACTCTCGACGATTTCTTGAGAGGGCTACGGCAAAAGGGCGTGACGCGCTGGTGGAACGACTTCGACCCGACGAAGAAACCCTCGCCCGACAGGCTGGTCGCGTGCCTCGCCGCTGGTTCCCTCGCCGAAGTCGGCATGAGCGATGCCGTCCAGGAAAGGTTCCGCGAGAGCGTCACCAAGTCGAAGCGGCGTGAGTTGGCCGCGCTGCGGTGCCCGGACCGTTACGTTCTCGAACTGCGGATGGACGACGGTTCCTACCGCCCTCTGGACGATCTTTCTGGAGGCCAACGAGTCAGCGTTCTTCTCTCCCTTCTTCTGGAAACCGAAGATGCCCGCCCGCTGGTGATCGACCAACCCGAGGACGAACTCGACAACCGGTTTCTGTCGGAAACGGTCCTCCCGGCACTGAAGAAACTGCGCGGTCGGCGGCAAGTCATCGTCGCGACGCACAAGGCGGAGATCGTCGTCAATGGAGACCCCGACATGGTGATCCTTCTCGACGCGACGGCCCACCACGGGCGCGTGGCATGCGCCGGCGCGATCGAGGAACCGGCCGTTCGCGACGCCATCGTGCGCACTGTGGACGGCGGGGAGGAAGCATTCCGTCTTCGACGGCGGAAATACGGATTCTGAGGCGCGGCGATGGAATGGGCGAACGTACTGCGACGCATAGAAGCGGGCGAAGACCGAACCACCGAGTTCAAGCGGGAGCTCGGAAACGACCTGTCCGCCGTCGGCAAGGCGATTTGCGCGTTCGCGAACGGTGAAGGCGGCTTGATCGTCCTTGGAATCGACGACGCGGGATCCATCATCGGGCTGAACGCAGATCCGCACAAGGTGCATGAGCGATTGACCGATTTCCTGCAAACCGGATGCAGCGCGCCGGTCGGGGCGCGCTATGGACGGCACGAGGTCGCGAACGGCTGGGTCCACTGGATCGAGGCGCCCCGCATCCGGGGACCGGAACCGCTTCGCTACCGCGGGCGCACCTACATTCGCCGCGAACGAAGCAGCGTGGAGCCCTCTCCCCACGAGCTTCAGGAATTGTTCAACGCCTTCGGCTTTGTCTTAACCGAAGAACAGGCGATTCTGGCGGCGAGTGTCGAAGACATCGATATCAAGTCGTTCCGGTCGTTCCTGCGCAGACGGGGGCTCGAAACGGAGGAAGAGCCGCAACCCTCGATCGAGGACGATCTGCGCAATGCCCGCGTTCTGCGCGACGTCGACGGAACGCTTCGCCCCACTCTCTACGGGCTGATGGTCTTCGGCCGGGATCCCCAGGCGCATCCGCACACCGGAAGCTTCTGGATCCAATGCACCGCCTATGCGGGCCGCGACCGGGCGTCGGACGTCATCCTGGTCGGGGAGGGCAAGGGGCACCTCGACGAACAGGTGCGCCGGGCGCTCGGCTGGCTGAAGAGCCTGGGGTGGACCGAATCCTATCCCGGCATCCTTCGCGAGGATCGCCCGCTGATCCCCGAACCCGCGGTTCGCGAAGCGCTGGTGAACGCCGTCGCCCACCGCGACTACGCGCTCATCGGCTCGCCCGTGCAGCTCGAAGTGTTCCGCGACCGGGCCGCCGTCACCAGCCCCGGCACGCTCCCCAACCACATGACGGTCGAAAACGTCCGGTTCGGCGGTCTCCCACGCTCCCGCAACGAGTGGATGGCGAACGCCATGGTCGTGGCGCGCCTGATGGAAAAGCGGGGGCTCGGTTGGCTCAGGATGCGCCGCGAAATGCAGGCGTTCAACGGCACCGAACCGGAACTGGTCAACGACGAAGGCGGCAAATTCGTCCGCGTGACCTTCCGCCTGAAGCCGGAACCCGCCGGGGAAAAAGCGTGACGACCGCCACCCTGATCGACGCGATCCGCGAGTCGATGGCCGCGAGCCTGCACGGGCCGGACGGCGCGGAACCGCCCGCCGCCCTGCTCTGGACCGACCCGGACGGCCAGTGGCGGCCGCTGATCCCCGCGCTCATGAAGGCGCTGCCAGAACTCTACGCCCTCGGCGCCTACGCGCCCGCGGAACGGCGCGGACCGGTCATCTGGCTCAAATGCGTCGTCGAACGGACCCTGCCCGACGCGGCGCCGGAAGTGGGCGCGACGCCGGTCCTCTACCTGCCCGAGGTGGGGCGCCAGACGCTGCGGGCCGCCGACGATTGCGACGCCACGCTCCAGCCGCTGGTCGAGCTGCAATATCGCGGCGCCGTCTGGCATCAGCGCAACGGCCGCGACTGGACGGTCGAGGCGTTCCTCGCTTCCGACGACGCGCTCGGGCTCGACGTGGCGCGCGACGCGGCGACCCGCGCCGCCGCGTTGCGCGCCCTGCCCTTGCTGGCGGCGGAGCCGGTCGCGACGCTGCGCGGCCGCCGGCTCGAGGCGGAGGATTTCGACCGCCTGTCGATCGGCGATCCGATCCGCGATCTGTTGACCTGGATGAGCGACGCCGCGGCGTTCGAGGCGGACTGCGACCCGGACCGCTGGGCGGCGTTTCGCGACGTCTGCGCGCGCGAATTCGCGTTCGACCCGGAGACGGACGGCCTCCGCGCCGCCGCGGACACGCTGGCCGCGGGCGGCGGCAAGTGGAACGAGGCTTGGCGGCGTTTCTGCGATGTGCCGCTGCTTTACCCCGGTATTCCCGCCGTTCTGCGCACGGCGCGGCCCAAGGACCTGTTGCACCCGGTCGAACCGTCCCGCCGGCCGGGCCTGAACGAGGAGCGGGAAGACCGGCTTCGCGCGGCGCTGGAAGCGGCCGCCGGGCTTCCCCACGCCGACGCCTGCGACAGGGTCGCGGCGCTGGACGACGAACACAGGGAACGCCGCGGCTGGGTGTGGGCACAGCTCGGCGAGAGCCCCTGCGCGTTGGCGCTGGAGCCGCTCGGCCGCCTCGCCCGCGCGGCGAAGCGCGAGGCGGAGGCCGCCTCGGCCGAAGCGCTGGCCGCGGACTACGCCACGCAAGGGTGGCGCTGCGACCGGGCGGCGATCGAGGCGCTGGCCTGCCCCAAACCCGGCGCCGGACACGGTCTCGTCACCAGCGTCGTGCGGGCGCTGTACGAACCGTGGCTCGACCGCGCGGCGCGGCGCTTCCAGAGCCTGCTTTCCGCCGGGCATCCCGATCCGGGCGCGTTGACGAGCGGCGTCGACGCCGAACCCGGGGTCTGCATCCTCTTCGCCGACGGGCTGCGCTTCGATCTCGGGGCCATGCTGGGCGAGCGGCTGGAGGCGCGCGGCGTCCGGGTGCGGCTCGGGCATCGCATGGCGCCGATCCCGACCGTGACCGCCACTGCGAAGCCGCTGGCTTCCCCCGCCCATGCGGCCTGTGCCGGCGCGGCGAGCGCGGAGGATTTCTGCCCCGCGGTTGCCGGCGCCGGCAAGCCGGCGACCGCCGCGCGGCTTCGCGCCCTCATGGTGCGGCAGGGCATCGCGATTCCGGAGGCCGGCGAAATACCCATGGCGCTCGACGGCGGCGCCGGCGCCTGGATGGAAACGGGAAAGATCGACACGCTCGGCCATTCCCTGGACGCCGCACTCGCCCGCCAGATCGACGCGGAGATCGACGCCATCGCCGACCGTGTCGATGCGCTTCTCGCGGCCGGCTGGCGCAAGGTCCGGGTCGTGACCGATCACGGCTGGTTGCTGCTTGCGGGCGGATTGCCGCGGGTCGATCTGCCGCCGTCGTTGGTCGAAACCAAATGGTCCCGCTGCGCCGCCGTTCGAGGCGAGTCGGAACCCGTCGTTCCCACCTACCCGTGGCACTGGGACCCGTCGCTGCGGATCGCCTCGCCGCCGGGAATCGGCGCCTTCCGTGCCGGCACGGAATACGCCCACGGCGGCGTCAGTCCCCAGGAATGCGTCGTGCCCGATTTGCTCGCGGAGCGCGACGCGGCCGTCGCCGCCGCGCGGATAACGAGCGTGGTCTGGCGTGGGATGCGCTGCCGGATCGCCGTCGAGACCGGCGCGCCGGGGGCGAAAGTCGACCTGCGGCTCAACCGCAGGCAGGCCGAATCCAGCATCGCCGCCGCGGTCCGGGCGCTGAACGATGCCGGCGAGGCGAGCCTCGTCGTTCCCGACGACGAGCACGAAGGCGCCGCGGCCCTGGTCGTGGTTCTGGACGAAGCGGGGCGGGTGCTCGACGACCGCCCGACCACCGTCGGCGACGGAGGGTGACGATGGAACTCGACCGTCTGGACGAACTGGCCGCCGCCGCCTTCGATGGCTACCTGGTGCGCAAGGATCTGGTCCGCAGATACGCGCGCCAGTACCCGGTGCCGACCTACGTCGTCGAATTCCTCCTCGGGCGCTACTGCGCGAGCGTCGACGAGGCGGAGATCGAAGAAGGGCTGCGCATCGTCGAACGGTTGCTGAAGGACCGGACCGTCCGCACCGGCGACGAGGAGCTGTTCAAGGCGCGGGCGCGGGAGAACGGGTCGATCCGCCTCATCGATCTGGTCAAGGCGCGGCTGGACGCGCGCAACGATTGCTATGTCGCCGAACTGCCCAGCCTGAATCTGCGCCACGTCCGCATCGACGACGAACTCGTCGGCGACAACGAGCGCATGCTGACCGACGGCTTCTATGCCGAGGTCACGCTCGGCTACGACGGCGTCATCGCTCAGGAGAAGGATGGGCGGCCTTTCAAGGCGGAGGCACTGCGGCCGATCCAGATGTCGAAGCCGGATGTGCTCGACGTCTACGCCGGCGCGCGGCGCGGGTTCGCGACCGGCGAGTGGATCGATTTCCTGCTGCGCTCCGTCGGCCTGGAGCCGGCGGCGTTCGACGAGCGCGCGAAGCGGGTGGCGCTGCTGCGCATGGTCCCGTTCGTGGAGCGGAACTACAATCTGGTGGAGCTCGGGCCGCGCGGGACCGGCAAGAGCCATCTCTTCCAGCAGATATCGCCCTACGCGCATCTGGTTTCCGGCGGCAAGGCGACCGTCGCCAAGATGTTCGTCAACAACGCCAACGGCCAGCGCGGCCTGGTCTGCCGCTACGACGTGGTCTGCTTCGACGAGGTCGCCGGCATCTCCTTCGACCAGAAGGACGGCGTCGGCATCATGAAGGGCTACATGGCCTCGGGCCAGTTCAGCCGCGGCAAGGAGAACATCCGTGCCGACGGCAGCTTGGTGATGGTCGGCAACCTGGATGCCGACATCGAGCAGCAGCAGCGGATCGGCCATCTGTTGCGCCCGCTACCGCCCGAGATGCGGGACGACACCGCGTTCATGGACCGCCTGCATGCGTTCGCGCCGGGCTGGGACTACCCGAAGCTCGCGCCGGGTGCGCATCTGACCGACCATTTCGGCCTCGTCAGCGATTTCCTCAGCGAGTGCTGGAGCCGGCTGCGCAGCGGCAACCGCGTCTCTGCGATGCAGAGCCGGGTGCATCTGGGCGGCGCGTTGAGCGGGCGCGACATCGAGGCGGTCAACAAGACCGTCGGCGGCCTCATCAAGCTGCTGTTCCCGGACCCGGACATGCCGGTCGCCGACGACGATCTCGAATGGACCGTGCGGCTGGCCCTGGAAGCGCGCCGCCGCGTCAAGGAACAGCAGAAGCGCGTCTTCAAGAGCGAGTTCCGCAACACCCATTTCAGCTACATCCTGGGTACGGAGGGCGTCGAGCGGTTCGTGGCGACGCCGGAGCTGCACAGCGACGAGGCGATCGACAGCGACCCGTTGCCGCCGGGGCAGGTCTGGGGCGTCGGCGCCGGGTCGGGCGGCGCCGGGGCCGGCCTCTACCGCATCGACGTCACCTGCGGTCCGGGCGGCGGCGTGCGCATCCTGAACCAGCCGACTCCGCCCGCGTTCCGAGAGAGCGTGCGGGTGGGCGAACAGAACCTGTATGCGCGGGCAAAGCAGCTGGTCGGCGACCGCAACCCGCGCGAGGACGAGTTCACGGTCCAGATGCGTCCCATGGACGCCACCATGTCGGGCGAGGGGCTGGGGGTGCCGGTGCTGGTCGCCCTCTGCGGGGCCCTGCTCGGCCGCAACACCCGCGGCGGCGCCATCGTCGCCGGGGCGCTCAATCTCGGCGGCTCGATCGAGCCGGTCCCGAACGCGGCGCGGGTCGCGGAGCTCGCCGTCGACAAGCAGGCCCAGACGCTGCTGATGCCCGTCTCCGCGCGCCGGCAGCTCGACGACTTGCCCGACGATCTGTGGACCAGGATCAACATCGAGTTCTACAAGGACGGCCCCGACGGCGTATTCAAGGCGCTGATGGAGTGAGTCGACGCTGATATCGGTGGCTGCGGATTCGCCCCGAGGGGCGCCTCTACGCGGCCCGCGTCGCCACCACCAGCCGCTGTCCGAGGGCGTGAAGCGCCGCCTCGATATGGCCGATGTGCGACCGGTGGTCGAGGTCGAGCAGGCACCGCACCGTCCCCTCCACGGTCCCCAATCGCTTGGCCAGCGCGGCGTTGCCGAGCCCGCGCTCGCGCATCGCGCGGTAGAGAGCGATCTCGGCGGCGACCAGTGCGGGCAGCGCGACAAGCGGACGTCCCCTTCCCGGCGACGGCAGCGGAATGTCGCGGCGGGCTTCGATGTATCCACCGAGCGCGGCGACGAGGCAGTCCTCCGCCTCCGCCAGCGCCTCCCGCTCCATGGCGCCTTCCGTCAAGGCTTCCGGGACGTCGGGAAACGACGCCAGCACGGACCCCCCTTCCTCCGCCTCGAGCCTGACGGGATACGCCAACCGCATCGACCGTATCGTCATGGTTTTCTCCTGAGTCCCCGGAGGTCCTCTCGGGACAGCCCGAGTTGCCGGATCATGGCCGCGAGGAGGCCTTGGCCGATTTCCTTGAAGCGGTCCTTGACCGTGATGAAACGATCCCCATAACGCAGACGGCCATGACTTCCCTTGCCCGTTCGGGATTCGAAGCGCACCGCGACGCCCGTTCCCGACCGAGCCTTCGGACGCGCCTGACGAACTCGTCACCGGTCATGGAACGACGTACACACGTGTACGGATAAGGCTCTGCCGGCGCTTCTTGTCGGGACGCTATCCGCTTTATCAAGACGCTATCCGCTGATCTCCGCGATTCTGTTTGCGATGCGGTTAGCGGCGGCCTTGAGGGAATCGTTGGCGAGGTGAGCGTAGCGGGCGGTGGTCTGGACCTGGGTGTGGCCGAGCAGCTTGCCGATCATCGGCAGGCCCTCGCCGACCAGCAGGCCGCCGCTGGCGAAGCTGTGGCGCAGGTCGTGGAGGCGCACGTCGTCGAGACCGGCCCGCGCCCGGATGCGTCGCCAGGGATGCGGCGATGGCGAAGTCACCTACACCATCGAACGGTCCGGCACGCTCAACGCTCCGGCCACGCTGCCCTGCGGGCTGGCGTTCATCGGGTCAGGACGCCTCCGGGCCACGGCAAGCACGGCCACCGGCAAGCTCCACCCGGCCGACTGCTCGTCGCGCAACACCCGCTACACCCTGGTCGCAACGGATGTGGACGGCGACCGCGCAACCCTGGACTTCGTTCTTGCGGTTGGCAGCGAGCTCACCTTCGGCGACGTCACCGGGCCGACCCTGACGGTCCGCATTGGTCATCTCGTCGAGGTCGAGTTGCCGGGTGCAGAAGGAGGCGACGGGCGGGTGGACTACAGCCTGGGCACCACGCCGGCGCTGCCGGACGGGTTGAGGTTTCTGCGTTCCCGCCGAGGATCGAACGCCAAGCAGTCCCACACCCTATGGAGCACGCCGACCGGGGCGCATCCGCGCACCACCTATACGCTCACCACCACGGGCCGCGACGGCGACGCCGCGACACGGAACTCCACCATCCAGGCGACGACGAACCGCACCCCGTCGTTCGCTGCCTCATCCACCCGTGCCCGGCGCTTCACGGTTGGTCAGGTGGCTAGCGACCGTTTGCCGGGCGCCACCGGCGGCAATGGGTCGCTCACCTACACGATCGACCCGGCCTTGCCGCACGACCTGTCGCTGAACGGGACCACCATCACCGGCGCGGCCACGGAAGCCAGGGCCGAGACCAGCGACACGCTGGCGGCGAGCGATGCAGACGGCGACGCGGCCACGCTAACCTTCCGGCTGGCGGTGGCGAGCGCGACCGCACCGAAGATCTCCGATGCGGCCGTCACCTCGACACTGTCGCGCGGCGGCGACACCTACGCCATGGGCGATGCGATCACTGTGCGGATCGACTTCGACCGGCTGGTCGCGGTCGGCGGCTCGCCCCGACTCGGCATCGGCACGGCCACGCGCTACGCCATGCTTTCCACCAGGGCGCCGCCGGGGCCGGGCCTGCGGTCAGCGAGCTCGGCTACCGGCACCGGGGGCGCGACCGCTTCGGGCGGCGGTGCGATCGCCGGCACGCCGACCGGTGAGCAGGCCGCGGCCACCTACACGCCGAGGGCGACGGATGCCGACGGCGACGAGACGGCCGACGACGCGGCGACGCACCCCTTCACCATCGAGGCCGCCAGGCGGGCGCAGGTGCGCTCGGTGGAGATCAGCCCGATGTGGGCCGAAGGGGGTGCGCCGCTGCGGCTTTGGCCAGAAGAAACCCGACCAGATCCGAGACGTTCACCTCGGCGCTACGGTCGATGCCCTCGATCCGGGCGTTCAGCTCGCGTACTTCCATGTCGCGGGCCGCGAAACCGGTGCTGCGGAGATTCAAAGCTCCCAGGTTCTCGCACGCATCGAACGCGATCGTCGCCTCCGCCGGTTCGCTGTGGAAATCGTCCAACAGCTCGAACTTGACGACCGCTGCGCAGGAAGCCTTGCCCGCGACCCAACGCCAGGACCGTCCATCCTCGGGGACAAACCCGGTATCGCGGAGCGCTTCCTCGAGGCGGGCCGCATTCACCGCCCCGCATGCGATTTCGAGATCGACCTGTGCGTCTACGTTCGGTTGTCCCGGCGTGATGGAACGCGCTTTCGGCGCAAAGCAGTTCCGGGACCAACCCTCCGAGCACCACGAATTCCGGCCGTTGCCCGTAGTGGTGGACAATACGCGATAGCGCTGCTTCCGCCGCCGCCCGGGAACGGGGAGGCGGTTCGCTGACCACGGACAATCTCTCGGAGATGCTCGACGGCTTCCTCGCCGCGCACGCCCACGGCGCGCAGGTCTGCATACACGCGGGGCCATGGGGCGACGCGCAGGCCGGCTTGCGCGGCCACGGATTCGATCCCGGCGACCGTTGCCCTGGCGACATAGACCTCGCGATCGTAACCGCAGCAAGGTAGGGAGCAAGCATCGACGCTGCGATGGTGCCCGTGACTGCTCATGCGATGCCCGCGGTATCCCACCGACGGCCGATCTCACATAGTCCCGCCGCAAAGTCGCGCCACGTCACGCCGACCGTGATGGCGGTCGCCGGCGTCGTCGCCGGGATCGGCGAGAAGCACGGGCGGTGATCCTGGCCGATACCGGCCCGCTGGTCGCGCTGTTCGATCCTGCTGACGGCAGCCACGGGCGATGCGTCGAAACCCTCGCAGCGATCGAAGAGCCGACCGCGACGACCGTCCCCGTCCTGACGGAAGCCTTCCCTCTGTTGGGGCCGGCGAGCGTCGGCGCGCAACGGCTCATGGATTTCGTCGTCGACGGCGGTCTGCGAGGTTCTCCATCTCGACGATCCGGGCCTCGACCGCACCGACTTCGCCGTCTACCGCATCAAGCGCGGCACCGGCACGCGGCGTTCCGCGTGATCGGGTAGCCTTCATGTGCGGTCGCTTCACGCAGATGGCGCTATCACATCACCAATGCGGACAACATCGAGCCGAACGGACTGCGTCCGAAGTGCCGTATGACTGATGTCACGGGCTACTCCATCGGCAAGGCGTATGCGCCACCCTTCGGTTGAGACGATGCTCGCGGCAAGAAACCACGCCGATTGGCGCGCATGTTCGTCGAGCATTTTCCCTGAATAGCCGAAGACGGAGAAGGAGGAAACCAAGCCTATGCGGGCTGGTTTACCGGAATACTGGCCGTGGCCGAGAAAGGTCGATTACCGGTTTTCTTCGGAGATTACGAGATCGATTTATCGAGCCTTTCGGTGTCACCGTTGTAGTCAATAAGTCCTGAGACAATGGTATAGATACTAAACCCTGCTTCCACATTTTACAAACGATAGTTATTTATTTTTCCGACAGTTACCAATATCCATACAACTATCCAAAGACCAAAAGTAAGTACGAATAGAAGAAGATGTAATATATGATTCGGCTTTTGGCCTGTTGCCAGCACTCTTTCATTGCAATGGGAGCAAAACCTGCTCGTTTGTTTTTGACTCATTCGCCTCCACCTCTAAACAATCATAGATATCCTGCAACCTGGTAGGGACACTCGCGCCACGCATGCTCTACTTGGGACGTTGAGGACGCCAGCTTCATTGCCTGTATCGGCTGAAGGTCATGGGGTCGGGACCCAACTGCGATAAACTGTCGCCAGGGGTTCAAGCGCCACTGTCGGCGCGCGTTGTCCGGGCGGGTTGCGGCGGGGGGCGGCTTGGGCCACGGTGCGGTGGGCGAAGCGAGGGGGAACGGCATGGCGATTCCGGCGGACGACGGGCTGCTGCGGCGGGAGCGCTCGGCGCTGGTCGCGATCGACCTTCAGGAGCGGCTCATGCCCGCCATCGCAGACGGCGAGGCGGTGGCGAAGGCGGCCGGGAGCCTGATCGACGCCGCGCGGATGCTCGACGTGCCCGTCGTCGCCACCGAGCAATACCCGAAGGGCCTGGGCCCGACCGTCCCCGCCATCGCCGGGCGCCTGCCCGACGACGCGCCGGTCGTCGTCAAGCTCACCTTCAGCGCGGCGCGCAACCGCGACTTCACGGCGCAGATCGACGCGCTGGCGGCGGAAGGCCGGGACCACCTCGTGATCTGCGGCGTCGAAAGCCATGTCTGCGTGTTGCAGACGGCCGCCGCTCTTCACGCGCGGGGCAGCGCCGTTCATCTCGCCGTCGACGCCTGCGGCTCGCGCCGGGCCGCGAGCAAGGACGCCGCGCTGGCGCGCTGCCGCGCCATGGGCATCGCCTGTGTGACCACGGAGATGGTGCTGTTCGAATGGCTGGAGGCGGCCGGAACGGACGAGTTCAAGGCCGTCTCCGCTCTCGTCAAATGACGCCGCGCGTCTCGCCCTGGCGGCGGGCGCCCGGGCGGCTGCCCGAAGGCCGGCGAATCTACGCCATCGGCGACGTCCATGGCCGGCTCGACCTCCTGCGCGCGCTGATCGCGGCGATCGATACGGAACAGAAGGATGCCGGCACCGCACGCCCGACGCTGGTCCTCCTCGGCGACTACGTGGACAGGGGACCGGACTCGCGCGGCGTCGTCGAGACGCTGATCGAAGGCCCCCTGCCGGCCTTTGAGCGCGTCCATCTGCGCGGCAATCACGAGGACTCCTTCCTGCGGTTCCTCGACGACATCGCCGTCGGGCCGAGCTGGCTCTATTACGGCGGCGCCGAAACCCTGGCGAGCTACGGCATCGCGGCCGCGCGCGACGAGGACGACCCGGCGCGGCTCGTGGCGCTGCAAGCGGCCTTCGCGGCGGCGCTGCCGGACTCCCATCGCGCCTTCATGCGCGGGCTCGAACCCTGCCAGGCGATCGGCGGGTATCTCTTCGTCCATGCCGGAGTCCGGCCGGGCGTGCCCCTTGCCGGACAATCGCTCGACGACCTGCTTTGGATCCGCGGCGAGTTCCTGCGGTCTGCCGCGGATCACGGCCATGTCGTCGTGCACGGCCATACGATCGACAGGGAGCCCCAGATTCGCCGCAACCGCATCGGCATTGACACCGGCGCCTTCGCGACCGGCGTGCTGACCTGCCTGGTGCTGGAGGCGGACGGATACCGCCTGATCCAGACGGCGTGATCCCTATTCCTCCGCGGGGAGCGCCGCCGGGCGCGCGCTGAGGGAGCGGAGGAAGACGAGGACGTTGGCGCGGTCGGCCCCTTTCGAAAGGCCCTTGAAGACCATCTTCGTGCCGGAGACCGTCCCTTTCGGGTCGGCGATGAAGCCGTTCAGGCGCGCGAAATCCCAGACGCCGCCGAATCCCGCCATGGCCTCGGAATAGGCGAAGCCCTCGACGCTCGCGACCGGCCGGTTCACGACGTCCCAGAGATTGGGGCCGATCTTGTTCTTGCCGCCCTCCGCCACGGTGTGGCAGGCCGCACATTTCTTGAATGCCTTCTGGCCCTTGGCGGCGTCCCCATGGGCCAGCAGCGTGGCCAGGGGGACGCTTTCCCGGGCGGCTTCCTCCTCCGCTGCCGCGCCGTGGGCGGGCGCGTCCTGTTCGAGGCCGACCACCCGGTAGTGGACAACCCGCTCGTGCGCGCCGTGTTCGAACTTGCCGTAGGCCGCGAGCGAGATCAGCCACGCCGTCATCGCGACGAGGCCCGCGAAAAGGACCGCGCCGAAGAGCTTGTTCAACTCGAAGCTGTTCATGCCGACCGCTGTTTCGGATGGAACGGGTGCGCCGGGCGCCGACGGCGCGGGAGACTAGCCAACTCGTTCGATCCTGTCCAACCTCCTCGACAAGGCCCATGCCGCGCCCTATCCGTTCAGGCGCGAACCGCTCAGGGAGGCCCGAGCGCATGAACGCGCCCGTCGAGACCCGATCGCCCGCGCCGCGCGCCCCGCTGGTGCTGATTCCTGCGCGCATGGCCTCGACGCGGCTCCCCGGCAAGCCGCTCGCGGACGTGGCCGGGAAGCCGATGATCGTGCGCGTCCTGGAGCGCGCCGAGGCCGCCGCAATCGGCCCCGTGGCGGTCGCCTGCGCCGACCCGGAGATCGCGGAGGCGGTCGTGCATGCCGGCGGCCGCGCCGTCCCGACCCGCCCGGAGCACGCCTCCGGCTCCGACCGCATCTTCGAGGCGCTGGAGGCGCTGGACCCGGACGGCCGGCACGACGCGGTCGTCAACCTGCAAGGCGACCTGCCGACCCTCGATTCCGCCCTGCCGCGCCGCGCCCTGGCGCTGCTGGACGACCCCGCCGTCGCCATCGGGACCCTCGCCGCCGAGAGCGCCGACCCGGCCGAGCGGGACGACCCGAACGTGGTCAAGGCGGTGGTTTCGTGGGCGCCCGGCGGCGCGCGGGGCCGCGCCCTCTACTTCACCCGCGCGCCCGCGCCCGCCGGCACCGGGCCTCTCTGGCACCATATCGGCCTCTACGCCTGGCGGCGCGCGGCGCTCGCGCGTTTCGTCCGCCTGCCGCCGAGCCCCCTGGAGTGCCGCGAGGGCCTGGAGCAGCTCCGCGCGCTTGAAGGCGGCATGCGCATCGACGTGGCCCGCGTTGACACCGTTCCCCTCGGCGTCGACACTCCGGCGCATCTTGAACGGGCGCGGGCGCTGGTCGCCGGCGCCCGCCGCGCTTTCGACCGGGGGTCCGCGTGAGCGCACAGACCGGCCGCCTCGAACCGCCCGGCGATCCGGCGAACACCATCGCCTTCCAGGGCGCGCGCGGCGCCTACTCCGAGGCCGCCTGTGCGGCGCGCTACCCGGCGATGGCGGTGCTCCCGTGCAAGACCTTCGGCGACGCCTTCGCCGCGGTCGCCGACGGCCGCGCCGCGCGCGCGATGATCCCGATCGAGAACTCGGTGGCGGGCCGCGTCGCCGACATCCACCAGCTGCTGCCTGAGTCCGGCCTCCACATCGTGGCCGAGCATTTCGCGCGCGTCCGCCACAACCTCCTCGCCTGCCCCGGCGCGACCGTCGAGGGGCTCGCGACCGTCCGCTCGCACATCCACGCCCTCGCCCAGTGCCGCCGGCTGATCGAGCGGCTCGGCCTCGCGCCGGTCGTCCATGCGGACACCGCCGGTGCGGCCGCCGAAGTGGTGGCGGCGGGGGACCCGGCCCAGGCCGCCATCGCCTCGGTGCTGGCCGCCGAGACCTACGGGCTCGCCGTCCTCGAAGCCGACGTCGAGGACGAGCCGCACAACACGACGCGGTTCGTCGTGCTCGCCCGCGCGCCCGTCGATCCCGGCGCCCATGGCGGGCCGGTGGTCACCTCCTTCATGTTCGAGGTCCGCAACGTGCCGGCAGCGCTCTACAAGTGCCTCGGCGGCTTCGCCACCAACGGCGTCAACATGACCAAGCTCGAAAGCTACATGGCAGGCGGGATGTTCACCGCGACCGTCTTCTTCGCTGAAGTCGACGGCCATCCCTCCGAGACGGCGCTCGAACGCGCCCTGGAGGAGCTCCGCTTCTTCTCCCGCCGAGTCCGCATCATGGGCGTCTATCCGGCCCATCCCTACCGCCGCGCGGCGGCGGCGCAGCCGCGCGGGCGGGGTCAGGGCGGGATGCGGCCCGCCAGCCAGTCCTCGATCAGGCGCCGCGAGATCGAATAGCGGCCGGGCAGGCGGAATTCGTCGCTGTCGGGGCGGCCGGCGAGGGCACCGCGCGTGTACCAATGGGCGTATTCCAGCTCGGTATCGTCCACGGCGATCGCGCGGGTGAGCGCGCGGGCCATGAACCCGACCATGAGCGTGCCGGGGAAGGGCCAGGGCTGCGAGGAGTGGTAGCGCACGTCGCCCACCCGCACGCCGCTCTCCTCGCGGATCTCGCGGAAGACGCACTCCTCCAGGCTCTCGCCGGGCTCGAGGAAGCCGGCGAGCGTGGAGTGCATCCCCGCTGGCCAGCGCGACTGACGGCAGAGCAGGCAGGCGTCGCCATCGTGGACCAGCACGATGACCGCGGAATCGGTCCGGGGGAAGTGCACCGCCCCGCAATCACCGTTGCCGCAGCGCCGCTGGTGCCCGGCCTCGCGCGATTCCGTGGGCGCGCCGCAGGTGCCGCAATGACGGTGCCGGCTGTGCCAGTAGGTGAGGCCGCGCGCATAGGCGATCAGCGCCGCATCCGCCCCCGGCACGATCTGCACCGAGTCCCGCAGGTCCATCATCCGGCCTCCCGGTGCGCGGGCGAGGAGCGCGTCGGCCTCCACGTGGGAGAGATCCACGACGAAGCGCGCCGTGCCTGCGCCGTCGTTTCCCGCCTCGATTCCGAGCAGGCAGGGCTCGGCGCGCGCGTCCAGCAGCCCGTCCAGGGCCTCGCGGGCGTGCAACGCCGCGCGCGGCTCCGGCTCCATGTGGATGACGGCATTCTGCCGCCAGATGGCGACGAAGCGGCTCGCGGGATCGTCCAGCCGGGCCGCGAGCCACGCCTCGTCCGCCCGCAAATGGGCGGCCCGGTCGAGCGGCATCCCGGAGAGAACGTTCCCGCCGATTCGCGCGAGGGAGGCCATGTCCCGAAGGTCGCACGGCGCGCGCCGGGGCGCAAAGGCGCCCCGCGGAATCGCGCCCGGCGCGCCTCCCTGGGCGCGCGGGTCTCCAGCCCCGCATTGCACGCGGCGCATGCAGGAATATAGAGTAGGGCATAGGGAAGAAAGACCGGCAGGGCACGGGACGATGCCAGGGACCGGCGGCGGCGTACCGCAACGCCAGCACAACGAAGACCGGATGCGGCGCGCCGAAAGCTGGCTGGCGAGGGCGGACAGAGCCGCGAGCGAGAGTGAGAAGACGGGTGCTGGCGCCGATGATACCGGGTTCGCGTGCGAGCGATTCCTGTTTCTCTGGATATCCTTCAACGCCGCCTATGGATACGAGATGATGGAGGACGGTACACATGTGGCCTATCTGGAAGAAAAGAAGAAATTTACAAAATTTTTGTATGAAATCGTAAGACGGGACAGGGGAGGGACCATCCGGAACATCCTGTGGGAGCAGTACTCTGGTCCTGTGCGTGTCCTTCTGAAAAACAAATATGTTTTCAAGCCATTCTGGGAATCGGTCCGTGGCTCTCCGAGCGGCGGGGATTGGGAACAACAATTCGAGAAGGAAAAACGACAGTCGAATCGCGCGCTGGAGAACGGTAACGTTGAGCGTGTTCTCGAAATCGTCTTCTTGCGGCTCTATGTGCTGCGCAACCAGATCTTTCACGGCGGTGCTACCTTCGCCGCGGGCTGGGGAGGGGATCAGATCAGGGACGGCAGCCGCATCATGGCCGCCCTCGTGCCGGCGATTCTCGACATCATGCGCGCCGACCTCGCCGCGAACCCGGACACCGACGCCTGGGGAAAAGTCGCCTACCCGCGTATCAACGAAAGCAGGGAGTAGCGAACGGCGCCCGCGGTTCGAGGGCCGCGCCCTCTTCGAATCGGAACGTCACCCGCCGGCGCCCATCGCCGCCGCCATCCGTGCGGCCCGTGGCGACCTCGTAACCCGCGCGGACTTCTGGCGCGGCATGTTCGGGCTGGCAGCGTTCATCGTCGCCGTCGCCGCCCTCTCCATCGGCTTGATGCAACTCCTGCGGTAAGCTGCCGCCGCGCGCGCCAGGCGCCCGGCCCGCCGCCGCGCCGATGACCGCGCGGGCGGAAGCTGCTAGGATGGGCGCGGGAGGCCGGTGGTGGACGGCTCTCTCGCCAACCCGGTCAGGTCCGGAAGGAAGCAGCCGTAACGAGCCCGAGCCGGGTCGTCCGCCGGTCTCCCGCCGCGCCCGCGAGCCCTGGGGACGAACAGCGATGAGCGAGGACGGCGCCGCCTACCGCGTGCTCGCGCGCAAGCACAGGCCGGCCGACTTCGCCGGGCTCATCGGCCAGGAGCCGCTCGTGCGCACGCTCGGCAACGCGATCACGACGGACCGCCTGGCCCATGCCTACCTGCTGACCGGCGTGCGCGGCGTCGGCAAGACCTCCACGGCGCGGATCATCGCCCGCGCGCTCAATTGCGTCGGCCCGGACGGCCAGGGCGGCCCCACGCCGGAGCCGTGCGGGGCCTGCGAACACTGCGTCGCCATCGCCGGGGACCGCCACGCGGACGTGATCGAGATGGACGCCGCCTCGCGCACCGGCGTCGACGACGTGCGCGAGCTCATCGAGAGCGTGCGCTACCGCCCGGTGTCCGCGCGCTACAAGGTGTACATCGTCGACGAAGTGCACATGCTCTCGAAGCAGGCGTTCAACGCGCTCCTCAAGACCCTCGAAGAGCCGCCGGCGCACGTCAAATTCGTGTTCGCGACCACCGAGGCGCGCCGGCTGCCGGTCACCGTCCTGTCGCGCTGCCAGCGTTTCGACCTGCGCCGGGTGGAGATGGAGACGCTCACGGCGCATCTCGCGCGAATCGCCGCCGCCGAAGGCGCGGAAGCGGAGCCGGCGGCGCTCGCCCTGATCGCCCGCGCGGCCGACGGCTCGGTGCGGGACGGCCTTTCCCTGCTCGACCAGGCGATGTCCCACGCCGGGGCGCGGATTTCCGAAGCGGACGTCCAGGCCATGTTGGGGCTGGCCGACCGGACCCGCCTGTTCGACCTGTTCGACATGCTGATGCGCGGCGCCCTCAAGGACGCGCTGGAGTGCTTCGCGGAACTCCACGACGCCGGCGCGGAACCCTCGGTCCTGTTGCAGGACATGCTGGAGCTCTGCCACTGGCTGACCCGGCTGAAGCTGGCGCCCGCCGCGGCCGACGACCCGGCGGTCCCGGAGGCTGAGCGCGCGCGCGGCCGCGTGATGGCCGAGGCGTTGACCGTCCCGGTGCTGACGCTGACCTGGCAGATGCTGCTCAAGGGGCTGGAGGAGACCAACCAGGCCGCGCGCCCCGCCCTGGCGGCGGAGATGACCCTGGTGCGGATCGCCTATGCCGCCGATCTGCCGAGCCCGGCCGAGGCCCTCCGCGCCCTCGGCCCCGGCGGCGCGCCGGCGTCCGGCGAGGCCCCCCGCGCCGCACCCCGCGGCAGCGCCGCCGCCGCGCCAGCGCCCGCGGCGGTGCCCGCGGCGGCCGCCCCCGCGCCGCGCAGGCCGTCTCCGGCGTCGCTCGAGGAGATCGCGGCGCTGGCCGAAACCCACCGGGAGCCGACCTTGGGCGCGTGGCTGAAGACGGAAGTGCGCCCCGTCCGCGTCGCCGCCGGGACCCTCGAAATCGATTGCGGCCCGGCGCCGAACCGGAAGATGCTGGCCCTGCTCCAGAGCAGGCTCGAGGCCTGGACCGGCGCACGCTGGATGATCGCGCTGACGGACGCCGGCGGCGGGGCCACCCTCGCGGAGCAGGCACAGGCGGCGGCGGATGCGGCGGACGAAGCGGCGAAAGGCCATCCGCTGGTGCGCGAGATCCTCGAGGCATTCCCCGGCGCCCGCGTGCGGGCGGTGCAGCGGGCGTCGGGGAGCGGCGCGGTCGAAGGAGACCCCTCGCCATGAAGAACATCGGCCAGATGCTGAAGCAGGCCCAGGCCATGCAGTCCCGCATGGCCGAATTGCAGGAGAGCCTGGGCGCGCTCGAGGTCGAAGGCTCCGCCGGCGGCGGCATGGTCCGGGTGACGCTGACGGGCAAGGGCGAGATGCGCCGGCTCGCGATCGATCCCGCGCTCTTCTCCGGCGGCGAGAAGGAGGTGCTGGAGGATCTGATCGTCGCCGCCTTCAACGACGGCAAGGCCAAGGTGGAGCGGCTGGTCCAGGAGAAGATGGCGGAGGTCACGGGCGGCCTCAAGCTGCCGCCCGGCCTCGATCTCGGCTTGTGACGGCGGGAAGCGCGCGGCCGAAGGTCCGCCTCCGGTGACCGCGGGCGCGGCGGTCGAGCGGCTGATCGAATATCTCGGCAGGCTCCCGGGCCTCGGCCCGAGGTCGGCGCGCCGCGCCGCGCTGCACCTGCTGGAGCGCCGCGAATCGCATCTGGAGCCGCTCCTGGCCGTGCTCGCGGCCGCGGCGGAGAGCGTCCGCCCCTGCGCCACCTGCGGCAATCTCGATGCCGCCGACCCCTGCGCGATCTGCGCCGATCCGGAACGCGACCGCGCGACCATCTGCGTGGTCGAACAGGTCGCCGACCTGTGGGCGCTGGAGCGCACGCGGACCTTTCGCGGCGGCTACCACGTGCTGGGGGGGCTGCTCTCGGCCCTGGACGGAATCGGGCCGGACGATCTGGCGATCGCCGGGCTGGTCGCGCGCGCCGGCGCGCCGGAGGTCACGGAGATCATCCTCGCGACCGGTGCCACGGTCGACGGGCAGACCACCGCGCATTACCTGACCGATCGCCTCGCCGGCAGCGGCGCCGCAGTCTCCCGTCTCGCGCACGGCCTGCCGGTCGGCGGCGAGATCGACTATCTCGACGACGGCACGTTGACCGCCGCGCTCAAGGCGCGCCGCCGCATCGCGTGAGCGGCCGTGGCTCGCGCGGGCGGAACGACGGCAGGCGCGCCGAAGAGCGCCGGGCGCCTGGAACGGGTGCTGCGCACGGGCGGCTTCGCCCTCACCGCGGAGACGGGGCCGCCCGATTCCGCCGACCCGGCCGCCGTCCTCGCCCGCGCCGGGTGCCTGGAGGGCCTGGTCGACGCCGTGAACGTGCTCGACGGCGCCGGCGCGCGGGCGCATCTCTCGCCGCTGGCGACCGCCGCCATCCTGGCGCGGGCCGGCATCGAGCCGGTGCTCCAGTTCACCATGCGGGACCGCAACCGCCTGGCGCTCCAGGCCGACGCGCTGGGCGCTGCCGCGCTCGGCGTCCACAACCTGCTCTGCCTGACGGGGGATCCGCCGGAGGCCGGCGACGAGCCGGCGGCGAAGCCGGTATTCGACCTCACCGCCGGCGCCTTCATGACGCTCGTCCGCGCCATGCGCGACGAGGCGGTGCTGCCGGGCGGGCGGGCGCTCGAAGCCGCGCCGCGCCTGCTGATCGGCGGTGCGGACGCGCCTCGCGAGCCGCCCGCCGGCGCGGCGCCGTCCGGCCTGCTGGCGAAAATCGAGGCCGGCGCGGATTTCTTCCAGACCCAGTTCTGCTTCGACCTCGCCATGCTCAGGCGCTACCTCGCGTGGCTCGGGGATTTCGGAATCCCCGCCCGCGCGCCCATCCTCGTCGGCATCGGGCCTCTGCGCTCGGCGCGCGCCGCCCGCTGGATGAACGCGAATCTCTACGGTGTGCACGTCCCCGATTCCGTCGTCCGCCGCCTGGACCGCGCCGGGGATGCGCGGGCCGAAGGGATCCGCATCTGCGTCGAGCTGCTGGAGGAGCTGCGCACGATCGAGGGAGTCGCCGGTGCGCACCTGATGGCGCCCCACGGCGAACGCGCGATCGCCGAAGCCATCGCCGAATCGGGCCTCCGTCGCGCCCGTTCGCCCGACGGCACCGGATGACGGCACCCGGCGGCGTTGCGGGGCAATTCGCTTTCGGCCACGATGCGGGCCAACGAAACGCAACCCGGAGGGGAGGGAGAGATGGCCGTCACGCGAGCGAAGGTCGTCGCCAAGGTCGGGGCGGCGGCGGACCGCGTCTGGAACGAGATCGCGCCGTTCAACAACCTGACCGCGATCATGCCGGACGCGATCTCGAAGAGCACCCTCGACGACAAGGGCGTGGTGCGGGCGCTCAAGATCAGGGGGCGGCGGGGCACGCTCTACGAGCGCCTGCTGAAATACGACTCGACGACGCGCGTGACGCGCTACGAGATCATCGACGACCCGGATGACCTCGTGCCCTTCACCGACTACACCGCCACCATCCGGGTCAAGCCCGCCTCGGTGCGCAGTTGCACGGTCGAATGGTCCAGCCGCTTCGTGCCGAAATCCGGGCGGACGAAGGCCGAATGCGTCGAGTTCGCCGAAGGCATCTACAACGCCGGCATCGAGGGAACCAAGCAGGTGCTCGGCCTCCGCAAGGGCGGCGCATAGCCCGCGTTCTCCGGCCACGCGGCTCACGCCTCCGGCGGATAGACGACCGCCTCCAGATAGAGGCCGCAGGCGGGCGCCGTCGGCCCGCAGCGGTTGCGGTCGCAGGCGCTGAGCGCGGCGCCCACGTCGGCGAGTGTCCGCCGCCCTTCGCCCACCTGCGCCAGCGTCCCCGCCATCGCGCGCACCTGGTGCTGGAGGAAGGAGCGCGCCCGGGCGCGGAGCGTGATCTCGGCGCCGTCGCGGGCGACGACGAGGCTGTCGAGGGTGCGAACCGGCGAGGCCGCCTGGCAACGCGCGGCCCGGAAGGTCGTGAAGTCGTGGGTGCCTTCCAGCAGGCGGGCGGCTTCGGCCATCGCGCCCTCGTCGAGCCGGCGCGGGAGATGCCAGGCGCGGCCGCGGGCGAGGGCGAGCGGCGCCTTGCGGTCGATGATCCGGTAGCGATAGACCCGCGCCGTCGCGTCGCGCCGGGCGTCGAAGGCGTCCGCCGCGCGGGCCGCGGCGAGGACGGCCACCGGCGCCGGCCTGAGATGCGCGTTCACCGCGTCGCGCAGCACCTCGGGGGCGACGGGGCGCGCCAAGTCGAAATGGCAGCACTGGCCCAGGGCATGGACGCCGGAATCGGTGCGCCCGGCCCCGTGCACCCGCGTCCGCGCACCGCAGAAGCCCGCGACCGCCCGTTCCAGCGCTTCCTGTACCGAGCGGCCGTTCCCCTGGTGCTGCCAGCCGACGAAGCCGCCGCCGTCATATTCGACGATCAGCCTGTAGCGGGGCACGGCAGGCGCGTTCCCGGCGCGATGGGGCGGCCGCGAAGGAAGGCGTCCGCCTCCAGCGGCGCCTTGCCGGCCCGCTGGAGGCGCGTCGGGCGGAGCGCCGAGCCCGCGCCGCAGGCGACGGTCGGCGCCGCGTCGAGGACCGTTCCCGGCGGTGCCGGGCCGGCCGCCGGCACCGCTTTCGCCGCCAGGAGCTTGATGCGTTCGCCGCCATGGGCGAACCAGGCGCCGGGCGCGGGCGCCAGCGCGCGCACCAGGCGCTCGATGCGCGAAGCCGGCGCGCGCCAGTCGATGGCGGCCTCGCGCTTCTCGATCTTCGCGGCGTAGGTGGCGCCGTCCGCCGGTTGCGGCGTGGCGGGCAGCGCGCCCGCGGCGAGCCCGTCCAGCGCGGCGCGGAGCAGGCGCGCCGAGAGCGCGGCGAGGGCGTCGTGCAGCGCGCCCGCCGTCGCGGCCGGCCCGATGGGCACCCGCTCCGCCAGCAGGACGGGGCCGGTGTCGAGGCCCTCGTCCATGCGCATGATGGTGACGCCGGTTTCCGTATCGCCCGCCATGATCGCGCGCTGGATCGGCGCCGCCCCGCGCCAGCGCGGCAGCAGCGAGGCGTGGGCGTTGACGAAGCCCAGCCGGGGCGCGGCCAGCCACGTCGGCGGCAGGATCAGGCCGTAGGCGACCGTCACCCCGAGATCGCAGCCGAGCGCGGCCAGCGCGGCCCCCGCGTCCGCACCGTCCAGGTGCCGGGGGGTCTCGACCGGGACGCCGGCGGCTTCGGCGCGCAACGCGACCGGCGTGGGCCGCGGACGGTGCCCGCGCCCGGCCGCGCGCGCGGGCTGCGTATAGACCCGCGCCACCTCGTGGCGGCTCGCCAGCAGGGCGTCGAGCGTCGGCACGGCATAGGCCGGCGTCCCCATGAACGCCAGCCGCAGGCGCGTCATCGCGGTGCTTACGCGCCCGCGGCGGCGCGGCGCGCCTTGGCCATCTTGCGCAGGATGAGGCCGCGCCGGGCCAGCGAGAGGCGGTCCACGAACAGCATCCCGTCCAGATGGTCGATCTCGTGTTGCAGGCAGACGGCGAGCATGTCCGCGGCTTGCAGTTCGCGGGGCGCGCCGGTCTCGTCGAGATAGGCGACCGTCACCGCCGCCGGCCGCTCCACGTCGGCGTAGTGGTCGGGGAAGGAGAGGCAGCCCTCCGGGCGGCGGAGCCGCTCCTCGGAACGCCAGCGGATCGCGGGGTTGACCAGCTTGAGCGGTGCCGGTGCTGCGCCGGGCGGTTGCACGTCGGCGACGATGCAGCGCCTGCGCTCGCCGATCTGGATGGCGGCCAAGCCGATCCCCGCGGAGTCGTACATGGTCTCGAGCATGTCGTCGAGCAGCGCGCGGATCGCGTCGTCGACGACGGCGACCGGCGCGGAGCGTGCTTTCAGCCGCCGGTCGGGCGCGAGAATGATCGGGCGTACGGCCATCGGTTCGGTCGGGGAACGAAGCGTGCTAGGTATGACGGCCCGTTCGGGAGGTCAAGCGCCGCCGATGGAGCACATGGCCTTGGCGGCCGTCCTCGCCGTCGCGCTCGCCGCGGCCGTCGCCCTGCCGCTGCGCCGCGGGCGCCGCGAGCGGGCGGAGACGGACGCCGGGATGGCGCGGCTGGCCGACTCCCTCCGCGCCGGCCAGGGCGAGATGGAGAAGCGCCTCCGCGACGATCAGAACGCCCTCGCCAAGCGCTTGCACGACCAGGAGCTCGCCCTCACCAAGACTCTGGGCGCCGGCCTCGACTCCGCTACCAAGCGCACGCTGGAGACGATGGCGCGCCTCGAAGGGCGGCTCGCCGTGATCGACAAGGCGCAGGAAAACATCGTGGCGCTTTCCAGCCAGATGGTGAGCCTTCAGGACATCCTCGCCAACAAGCAGGCGCGCGGTGCCTTCGGCGAAATCCAGCTGGCCGACCTGGTGCGCCAGGTCCTCCCGCCTTCGGCCTACCGCCTCCAGGCGACGCTTTCCGACGGCCGCCGCGCCGACTGCCTGTTGACGCTCCCGAACCCGCCGGGCGCCATCGCCATCGACGCGAAGTTCCCGCTGGAGAGCTACCACGCGCTGCGCGAGGCCGGGAGCGACGACGCGCGCAAGGCGGCGGCGCGCACCTTCCGCGCGGCGATACTCACCCATATCCGCCACATCGCGGGGCGCTACGTGATCGTGGGCGAAACGGCCGACGCCGCGCTCATGTTCCTGCCCTCGGAGGCGGTCTATGCCGAGCTGCACGGGAACTTCCCCGACGCCGTCCAGGAATCGCACCGGGCGCGGGTCTTCATCGTCTCGCCCACCACCCTGTGGGCGACGCTGAACACCGTCCGCGCCGTCCTCAAGGACGTGGAGATGCGCGAGCAGGCCGGCCTGATCCAGCGCCATGTCCGTTCCCTGATGGGCGACGTGGGCCGCCTCGACGACCGCGTCGCCAAGCTCGACCGCCATTTCGGGCAGGCCACGGAGGACATCCGTCAGATCCAGATCTCGACGCAGAAGGTGACGCGCGGCGCGGAAAAGATCGACTCGCTCGAGCTCGATCAGGACTCGCCGCCGGCGGTGCCGCCCGCCGGCCCGGACGTGCCGTCCCGCCCGTAACGCGGCCGGACGGATCAACGGTCGGCGCGGGGGCGGATCTCTTCGGCGAAGCCGGTCATGGCGTCGAGGGTTTCCTCGATGGTGGGGCGGAGGAACTGGAGCACCAGGTGGCGGACGCCCAGGCCGCGCAGGGCCTGGATGTCGCCGGCGATGTCGTCGGCCGCGCCGGAGAGCAGCATGCGCTCCCCCGTCTCCGCCTTCACGGGCTCTTCGCTCGCACCGTACCAGACGGCCCAGTAGGCGAGGTCGATGGTGGCCGGGTCGCGGCCCTCCTTCTCCGCCATGGCCCGCAGGTCGTCGAGCGAGGCGGCGAAGCGGCCCAGCGTGTCCAGGGGGAAACGCGGGTTGCAACCGATCGGGAACCAAGCGTCGCCGTGGCGCACCGCGCGGCGCCTGGCCGGCTTGCTCTCGCCGCCCACCCAGATCGGCGGATGCGGCTTCTGCACCGGCTTCGGATGGAAGAGGATGTCGTCGAACGAGGCGAACTCCCCGGCGTAGCGCGGGTCGTCCGCCGTCCACAGCTCCTTGTAGATCGCGAGATACTCGTCGGTGGCGCGGCCGCGGGCCTCGAAGGGCGGCGCGCCGACGGGCGGGAATTCCTCGGCCATCCAGCCGGCGCCGACGCCGACCACGACGCGCCCGCGCGACAGCAGGTCGATGGTGGAAAGGAGCTTGGCCGTGAGCACCGGCTGGCGGTAGGGAACCACCATCACCGAGGTGAGCAGACGCGCCTGCCGCGTGATCCCGGCGAGATGGGCCATCAAGGCGATCGGCTCCAGGCACTCGCCGGCCAGCAGCGTCGGGAAGTTGAGCTTCCCGTCCGGGGAGTAGGGGTAGGGCGAGGCGATGCCCTTGGGCACGATGATGTGGTCCGGAATCGCGAGCAGGCGGTAGCCGAGCGCCTCGCCGCGTTCGGCGATGGTCGCGATATGCTCGGGCACGGCGAGCGGGCCGCCGTTCGGCACGTTGAAGCCGTATTCCATCGTCGTCCTCCCGCGGGGCTGGTGGGCGGCGACGGTTTTACGCGGCGCCCGGCCGTTTCGCAAACGCCGGGGCCGGTCGAAGGAGGGAGCCATGGAAGGGAAGGTCTGCGTCGTCACCGGCGCCACCGCCGGGATCGGCCGCGTCACGGCGGAGGTGCTGGCCGGCAAGGGCGCGGCAGTCGTCCTCGTCGGGCGCAACGAACCCAAGGGCGCGGCCGCCCTCGACGCCATCCGGCGGGCGACCGGGAACGGGCGGCTCCGCTTCGAGAAGGCCGATCTTTCCAGCCAAGCCGAGATCCGGGCGCTGGCGGGGCGGCTCGGCGCGCGGTTCGACGCCATCGACGTCCTCGTCAACAACGCCGGCGCCCTGTTCACCCGCCGGCAGGAGAGCGCGGACGGCATCGAGATGACCTTCGCGCTGAACCATCTGGGCTACTTCCTGTTGACCGGGCTTCTCCTGGACCGCCTGCGGGCGAGCGCGGCGGCGCGCATCGTCAACGTCGCCTCCGGGGCCCATCGCGGGGCGCGAATCGAGCTGGACGACCCGCAAGGGACGCAGCGTTACGGCGGCTGGCGCGCCTACAAGTGGAGCAAGCTCGCCAACGTCCTGTTCACCTACCGGCTGGCGGCGCTGCTGGCGGGGACGCCGATCACGGCGAATTGCCTCCATCCGGGCTTCGTCGCCAGCCGGTTCGGGCACGAGAACGGCGGCCTCTTCGCGGCGGTGCTGAAGGTCGCGCAGCGGCTCTTCGCCATCGACGAGGCGGCAGGCGCGCGCACCGGCATCCATCTCGCGACCGCCCCGGAGGTGGCGGCGGTGACGGGCCGCTATTTCGACCGCTGCCGCGAAGCCGAAAGCGCGCCCGCCTCCCGCGACGAAGCCGCCGCCCGCCGCCTGTGGGCGCTCAGCGAGTCGCTGACCGGCTGCCGCTATCCGTGAGGCCACCCGCCGGCGTCACTCCCCGATCTCGCGCGCGGCCCGTCCGAGATCGGCGGCCAGGGCCATGAGGCGGCGGTCGCGCCAAGCCTGGCGGGCGCCGAGATCGGCGAGGGGCAGACGGGCGCGGCGCTCCCCGTGCGCCTTGGCGACCGCGGCCTCCGACAGGGGGCGCGCCGGCTCGCCCTGCTTCACCATTTCGTAGAAGCCTTCGCCCAGGCGGGCGGCGAAATCGGCCAGGCCGCCGGGGGCGTTCAGGTCGATGGTCTCGAACGGGCCGATGAAGGCCCAGCGGCGGCCGAGCCCGGCCGCGATCACGGTGTCGATGTCGGCGGCCGTGGCGTAGCCGCCTTCGAGGAGGCGGAAGGCCTCCCAGAGAAGCGCGGCCTGGAGCCGGTTGGCGATAAAGCCGTCGATCTCCCGCGCGAGCATGACGGGCGCCATGCCGACCGCCGCCATCAGCTCCCGGCAATACGCCACGGCTTGGGCGTTCGTGTGCGGTGCCGGCGCGATCTCCACCAGCGGGATCACGTAGGGCGGGTTGATCGGGTGGGCGATCAGGGCGCGTTCCCCGATGGCGAGCCCCTCCGTGAAGACCGACGACGGAATCCCTGAGGAGGAGGAGCCGACGACGAGCGCCGGGTCGGCGAGCCCGTCGATCGCGGCGTAGACCTGCCGCTTCACGTCTGCCCGTTCGAAGACGCTTTCCTGGGCGTAGGCGGCGCCCTCCAGCGCGTCTTCGAGCCCGGAGGCGACGCGGATGCGGGCGCGGGTGGCGGCCGGGTCCGCGATCAGGCCGTGGGTTTCGAGCGCCGCGAGATTGATCTCGATGCGCGCGAGCGCCGCTTCGCACTGGCCTTCGGCGTCGTCATACAGCGCGACCTGCCGGCCGGCGCGGGCGAAGACGATCGCCCAGGCGCTGCCGACCAGCCCGGCGCCCAGGATCGCGATCTTGTCCGGCATGAGAAACCTCCTCGGGCGGGCGCGGGCCCATTCCGTTGAACGCGGCGAGCGAGCGCTCGACGGCGCTCCGCGAAAGCCCGTCGACGATGAAGACGATGTGCGAGCGGCGGTCCGCGCCGGGCCAGGCGGCCAGATGCAGGGGCGGGTGGACCACGTGCTGCACGCCGTTGAGCACGACCGGTGCCGCCGTTCCCGCGACGTTGAGGACGCCCTTCACGCGCAGCACCCGTTCGCCGTGGGCATGGAGCAGCATGGTGAGCCAGATGCCGAACGCGGTCCAGTCGAGGGCGCCGTCGAAGCTCAGGGTGAAGGAATGGATGGTCGCGTCGTGGCGGCTCGCATCGTGCCCGTGCGGCCGGTCCACCGCCTTCCGGGCCTCCGCCGCGAGCCAGCGGCGCACGTCGGCGCCCTTGGTGCGCGGGTCGTAGATATCCGCGCGCAGCACGCGGCGGACGTCGACCTTGCCGTGTTCCGCCGTCAGGATGTCCGCCGAGCGGTTGAGCCGCTCCAGGCTGGCGCGGAGCCGCGCCAGCGCCGCCGCGTCGACGAGATCGGGTTTCGTCAACACGATCCTGTCGGCCGCCGCCGCCTGCTTCACCGCTTCCCCGCGCCGCGCGAGCTGCCGCGGGCCGTTTGCGCCGTCGACCGTCGCGACCACGGTAGCGAGCCGGTAATGGTGCTTGAGGACGGGATCGGCGCTGAGCGTGGAGAGGATGGGCGCCGGGTCCGCGAGCCCGGTGGTCTCGACGATCAGCCGCCTGTAGGGAGGAATCTCGCCGCGCGCCCGCCTGCCGTCGAGGGCCAGGATCGAGTCCTTGAGGTCGCCGCGGATGGTGCAGCAGAGGCAGCCGCTCTGGAGCAGCACCGTGCTTTCGTCCATCGCCTCGACCAGGAAATGATCGAGGCCCACGGTGCCGAACTCGTTGACCAGCACGGCCGCGTCGGCGAGGGAGGGGTGCTTGAGCATGTGGTTCAGCAGCGTCGTCTTGCCGCTGCCGAGGAACCCGGTGACGACGAAGACCGGGGTCAGCCGCGCATAGGCCGCCATTCTCCCCCCGCCCGCCCGGCCTCTTCGAGCGCCGAAACCAGGGCGGGATTGAGCGGGTCCGCGGCCCGCCCGGTCAGCCGCTCGACCGCCATCCAGAGGCCCGGCAGGTCGGCGGTCACCTCGGTCGCGCCGCCGCTCCTGTTGTGCACGAGATACCGGGCGCCGGCCCAGTCGTCGGCCGCGCACCCGTAAGCCGCGAGGACGCGGTTCAGCAGCGCGAGCCTGTGCCGACGTTCGAGATGGCGGGTGCGGCCGCCGGGCGCCGCGTCGCTGCGGCCGGCGTCGGTCCCGGCCTCCGTCCAGTGCGGGCCTTCCGCCAGGGCGCCGCAGAGCGCGCACATCGGGTCTATTTCTTCTTCCTGGAGGGCTTCCGGCCCTTGAACGGCCGGCGCCTGATGAAGTCGTCGGCGATCTCGTCGAAGGTCGCCCAGCGGACCCCGTCATGGGCGCCGATATGGGCGATGATTCGCTCGAGCATGAGGAGCGTCTGCGGGCGGCCCGAAATGTCGGGGTGGATGGTGAGCGTATAGACCGCGTAATCCATCTCGCGGTAGACCCAGTCGAACTGGTCGCGCCACCAGTCCTCGATGTCCCGGGGGTTGGTCCAGCCGCCGGAATTCGGCACCTTCTTCATGAACATCATCGGCGGCAGGTCGTCGAGATACCAGCTGCCGGGGATCTGCACGATGGGGAAGGTATCGCCCTTCTTCATCGGCTTCATCCAGGTCTTCGCCGGCTTGGAATAGTCGATCAGCGTCCATTCCTCGTTGATGCGCATCCAGTACGGTTCGAAGTCGTGGTGCATCTGGCTGTGGTCGTACTTGATGCCGCGCTCCATCAGCAGGTGCGGGGTGTGGGCGCTCATCTCCCACCACGGCGCGACATAGCCGGTGGGGGCGCGCCCGCCCTGGAGCTTCGTCACCAGCGCCATGGTCTTGTCGAGGATGTCCGCCTCCTGCTCGGGCGTCATGGCGATGGGGTTCTCGTGGGTGTAGCCGTGCAGCCCGATCTCGTGCCCGGCAGTCGCCACGGCCTTCATCTCCTTCGGGAAGGTCTCGATCGAGTGGCCGGGGATGAACCAGCTGGTGCGGATGCCCAGCCGGTCGAACAGCTTGAGCATCCGGGGGGTTCCGACCTCGGCGGCGAAGACGCCGCGCGAAATGTCGCTGGGCGAATCGCCGCCGGCATAGGAGCCGATCTGCCCCGCCACCGCGTCCACGTCCACCCCGATCCCGACGAAGATCTCCTTCCTGGCCATCCCGCCCTCCTTTCGGTTCGCTTCGCCCGAGCCTACGGAAGCCGCCGCGCCCTGGCAAGGCGGGTCTTGATGCGCACTTGCATCGGGGGCTAAAATCTGATAGGAACACACCATGCACAAAGAGACTGCCCGCCAGGGGCGAAGGGACCGCGCACCGGAGTGCTCCCGATGAGCGGCGGCCCGAACTGGTCCAATCAGACGATCTGGACTGCGGACAACCTCGGCATCATGCGGGGGATGAACGCCGCGTCGGTTGACCTTATCTACCTCGACCCGCCGTTCAACTCGAAGGCCAATTACGCCGCGCCCATCGGAAGTAAGGCGGCCGGTGCCGCCTTCAAGGATACGTGGGGACTCGACGATGTGAATCTCGCGTGGCATGGCGAGATCATGCACGAGCATCCGGGGCTCTACGCCTTGCTCCAGGCGACGCGACAGATACACGGTGACTCCATGATGAGCTACCTCATCTACATGGCGATTCGCGTCATGGAGATGAGGCGGCTGCTCAAGCCGACCGGGAGCATCTACCTCCACTGCGACACCTTTGCCAGCCACTACCTGAAACTGCTGATGGACAGCTTGTTCGGAAAGCAATGCTTCCGAAACGAAATCGTGTGGCGGATCGGTTGGGTGAGCGGATTCAAGACGCAAAAACGGGGATGGATCAGAAACCACGATACCATCCTGTATTACGTGGCCTCCCCGGGCGCCGCTAAACGGTTCAACAAGGAATACATCCCATATGCGTCCGATTATGTGCGGCGCGACGGAAAGAAGCCGACCGGCAAAGGCATTCCGTTAGAGGACACATGGAATTGCTCCGATGCCGACCGGCTGGACTCCCTGATGATCAAGAGCTTCGCTCAGAAGACTGGCTATCCGACCGAAAAGCCGCTCGACTTGGTTCGGCGCATTATCCGGGCCAGCAGCAATGAGGGCGATATGGTGCTTGACCCCTTCTGCGGATGTGCCACGGCGTGTATCGCGGCGGAGATCGAACAGCGCCGATGGGCAGGGATCGACATCTCACCGAAGGCGGCAGATCTCGTAAAAGACCGGATGGATAAGGAACTTGGCTTGTTCTACAAGGGCGCGCACCGTACCGACATCCCGAAGCGCACCGATCTTGGAAAGGTCATCCGCTACAACGATGCGAAGAACAAACGATACCTATACGGCGAGCAAGGCGGTTACTGTAACGGATGCGAACACCATTTCGAGATGCGTAACCTTGCGGTAGACCACATCATCCCGCGATCGAAGGGCGGAACGGACCATATCAGTAACCTGCAACTCCTGTGCGGGGCCTGCAACTCTCTCAAAGGCGACCGGCCCCACGAATACCTGCTTGCATGCCTGACTGACAAGGGATGGATAAGGCGGAAGAAGGCCGCTCGAAACTGAACGAGGTGCTTGACATGTGGGGGGATCTGGTATGTGGGTCTCCGAAACCCGCCTGCGCGCGAGGCATGAAACAAAAGACAGGCGACAAGCCACCTGCCGTTGCTCTCGGCGCGTCATCCGCCATCTCTGGACGATCCTGCCGGTGGTTGAGGACGAGTGGGGTTTCCGAGGCGTTCGTGCATTTCGTACCCGACATCGAGTACGATCCGGAGTGGGCGATCCCAGTATGGCACGATGTCGCGCGGGATGAGAACGCGCTTGCGCCATGCGCCCCGCCGGCCCTAGGCCTTGGCGCATGGCGCAAGCGCGTTCGACACCTTGGCTTACGCGCGCAAGCTCAAGGCCGCTGGAGTCGACGAAGCCCAGGCCGACGCGCCGCCGGTCAGGCTTCGGTACCGCCGACGGTGAGAGGGTCCACCAGGAGGGTGGGCAGGCCGACGCCGACGGGGACGCCCTGGCCGTCCTTGCCGCAGGTGCCGACGCCCGGGTCGAGGGCGAAGTCGTCGCCGACGGCCGCCACCCTGGTGAGTACGTCCGGGCCGTTGCCGATCAGGCTCGCGCCCTTGAGCGGCGCGGTCGCCTTGCCGTCCTCGATCAGATACGCCTCGGAGGCCGAGAACACGAACTTGCCCGAGGTGATGTCCACCTGCCCGCCGCCGAAACTCCGCGCGTACACGCCCCGCTTCACCCGGCGCAGGATGTCCTCCGGCGCGGCGTCGCCGGCCGGCATGAAGGTGTTGGTCATGCGCGGCAGGGGCGCATGGGCAAAGCTCTCGCGCCGCCCGTTGCCGGTCGGCTCCATGCCCATCAGGCGGGCGTTCAGGCGGTCCTGAAGATAGCCGCGGAGGATGCCGTCCTCGATCAGCACCGTGCGCCCCGTGGGCGTGCCCTCGTCGTCCACGGTGAGCGAGCCGCGGCGGCGGTCGAGGGTCCCGTCGTCCACCACGGTGACGCCCGGCGCCGCGACTCGCGCGCCGAGAAGCCCGGAGAAGGCGCTGGTCTTCTTGCGGTTGAAATCGCCCTCCAGGCCGTGGCCCACCGCCTCGTGCAGCAGGATACCCGGCCAGCCGGGGCCCAGCACCACCGGCATCTCGCCGGCCGGTGCCGCCACCGATTCGAGATTGACCAGCGCCTGGCGGAGCGCTTCGTCCACCTGCGCCCGCCACCGCTCGGGCGCCAGGAAATCCGCATAGGCGACGCGCCCGCCCGTCCCGTGGGAGCCCGTCTCCTGACGGGCGCCGTCGCCCACCATGACCGAGACGTCGAGGCGCACGAGGGGGCGCAGGTCGCAGGCAGAGGCGCCGTCGGCGCGGACGATCTGCACCGCCTGCCAGCTGCCGGAGAGGGAGGCCATCACCTGGCGCACCCGCGGCTCCTTCGCCCGCGCGTAGGCGTCGATCTCCGCCAGCGCCGCGACCTTGTCTTCGAAGGGCGCGGAATCGAGCGGGTTGTCGCCGGCGTAGAGCGCGCGGTCGGTCCGCGACGGCCCGTCCGCGTGAAGCCCGCCATGGCCCCGCCGGACGGCACGGACGGTCTCGCAGGCCCGCTTCAGCGCCGCCTCGTCGAGCGCGCCGGCGTGGGCGTAGGCGCTGGTCTCACCGGCCACGGCGCGCAGGCCGAAGCCCTGGGCGGTGTCGAAGGCGGCGTTCTTGAGGCGGCCGTCGTCGAACGCGAGGCGCTCGCTCTGGCGGTATTCGAGGAAGAGCTCGCCGTCGTCCGCGCCCTCCAGGGCCTCGCCCACCAGCCGCTCGGTGCGCGCCCGGTCGAGGCCGGTGCGCCCGAAGAAGAGATCGTCCGTGATCGATTCGCGGTTCATCCTGGCCTCCCGCCGCCGGCGCGCCGGGCCGCGCCCGGCGGAAATCCGCGCCCCGACCGCCCGCCGTCAATGCAGGGCTTCAAAAACGACGGGGCGCGTGTTAGGACCCTGCCCGGTCCCGCATGCGCCATGCCGCGCAGCGCCGGGTGTGCGGGCGCGCCCCGGTCCGGGCATGGGCGCGACCTGTCAGGTGGCTTTCGCCGAGCGAGTGGAGGAGCCGGAGTGAGGTATCTCGCGAAACTGGGCGCGCGGATGACCGCCGCCGCCGGCTTGGCTGTCGCCGGACCGGCGGCGGCACAGGCGCCCACCCCCTGGGAGATCGATTTCCAGACCGCGCTCTCGCCCTCCATGGAGCGGATCGTCGATTTCAATTTCATGGTCACGATCATCATCGTGGTGATCACGGCCTTCGTGTTCGGCCTCATGGCATGGATCGTGATCCGCTACAACGCCAAGCGGAACCCGGTGCCGACGCGCACCACCCACAATACCCTCCTTGAAGTGGCCTGGACCATCGTGCCGGTGATCATCCTCCTGGTCATCGCCGTCCCCTCGTTCCGGCTGCTCTATTTCACCGACAGCGTCGAGGACGCCGACATGACCCTCAAGGCGGTTGGCCACCAGTGGTACTGGTCCTACGAATATCCCGACCACGGCGATTTCACCTTCGACGCAGTGATGCTGGAGGAGGACGAGCTCGAGGAAGGGCAGCTCAGGCTGCTGGCGACCGACACCCCCGTCGTCCTGCCGGTCGGCGCCACGATCAGGCTGCTCACCACCGCCGACGACGTGATCCACTCCTGGGCGGTGCCGGCGCTCGGCGTCAAGCTCGATTCGGTGCCCGGCCGGGTTAACGAGACCTGGTTCCGGATCAACCGGGAGGGCACCTATTACGGACAATGCTCCGAGCTCTGCGGGACGCTGCACGGCTTCATGCCGATCATGATCGAGGCGGTCCCGCAGGAAGCCTTCGACGCCTGGGTGGAGGAGGCGCGGGAGGAATACGCATCCACCGGCGCGCGCCCCGACCGCGTCGCGGCCCTCGCCGTCGGCGCGCCGGGGGAAGACGCGCCGGCGGCGCGCTGAGGGAGGAGAGAGGCCATGGCGCACGAGGCCCACGCCCACGCCACGCACGACCACATGCCGCGGGGCATCACGCGGTGGCTCTACTCCACCAACCACAAAGACATCGGCACGATGTACATCGCGTACGCGGTGGTGTTCGGCATCGTCGGCGCCGTGCTCTCCATCTTCATGCGGATCGAGCTCGCCGAACCGGGGATGCAGATCTTCGTCGATCCGCACACCTTCAACGTCTTCGTCACCGGCCACGGGCTGATCATGGTGTTCTTCATGATCATGCCGGCGTTCATCGGCGGCTTCGGCAACTGGTTCGTGCCGCTGATGATCGGGGCGCCCGACATGGCCTTCCCGCGCATGAACAACATCAGCTTCTGGCTGCTGGTGCCCTCGGGCGCGCTGCTGGTGACGTCGATGTTCGTGGATGGCGGCCCCGGGCCGGGGGTGGGCGCGGGCTGGACGGTGTACGCGCCGCTCTCGACCTCGGGCCACGTCGGGCCGGCGATGGACCTCGGCATCTTCGCGCTCCATCTCGCCGGCGCCTCCTCGATCCTGGGCGCCATCAACTTCATCACCACCATCCTCAACATGCGCGCGCCGGGCATGACGATGCACAAGCTGCCGCTGTTCGTCTGGTCGGTGCTGGTGACGGCGTTCCTGCTGCTGCTGTCGCTGCCCGTGCTCGCCGGCGCGATCACCATGCTGCTCACCGACCGCAATTTCGGCACCGCCTTCTTCGACGCGGCCGGCGGCGGCGATCCGATCCTCTACCAGCACCTGTTCTGGTTCTTCGGGCACCCGGAGGTCTACATCCTGATCCTCCCGGCCTTCGGGATCGTGAGCCACATCGTCTCGACCTTCTCCCGGAAGCCGGTCTTCGGCTATCTGGGCATGGCCTACGCGATGGTCTCCATCGGCTTCATCGGCTTCGTCGTCTGGGCGCACCACATGTTCACGGTCGGCATGGACGTGGACACCCGCGCCTATTTCGTTGGCGCGACGATGGTCATCGCGGTGCCGACCGGCATCAAGATCTTCAGCTGGATCGCCACCATGTGGGGCGGCTCCATCGAGTTCAAGACGCCGATGCTCTGGGCCTTCGGCTTCATCTTCCTGTTCACCGTGGGCGGGGTGACGGGCGTGGTGCTGGCCAATGCCGGGCTGGATAGCGCGCTGCATGACACCTACTACGTGGTCGCGCACTTCCACTACGTGCTGTCGCTCGGCGCGGTGTTCATCATCTTCGGCGCCTTCTACTACTGGATCGGCAAGATGTGCGGCCGGCAATATCCGGAGGCGCTCGGCAAGCTCCACTTCTGGATCACCTTCGTCGGCGTGAACCTCACCTTCTTCCCGATGCACTTCTCCGGCGTCTCGGGGATGCCGCGCCGCATCCCGGACTACCCGGACGCCTTCGCCGGGTGGAACATGATCTCGTCCATCGGCTCCTACATCTCGGCGGCGGGCCTGGTGCTGTTCCTCTACATCCTGGTCTACACGCTGTTCTTCGGCCGGCGCTGCGCCGACAATCCGTGGGGCGAGGGCGCGCGCACCCTCGAATGGACGGTCCCGTCGCCCGCGCCATTCCACACCCACGAAGAACTCCCCCGGGTCCGCTAGGCGGGGGCGGAGGGGCGCCATGACCGAGCCCGCGGCCGCCGGGGCGGCCTCCGCCGGGAGCGCCGGCCCCGTCGCGCTGGGCGACGCCCTGGCTCTGCTCAAGCCGCGGGTGATGTCGCTGGTCGTGTTCACGGGAGCGGTGGGCCTCGTCGTCGCGCCGGGCGGCATCCACCCCCTGATCGCGCTGGTCGCCGTGCTCTGCATCGCGGCCGGTGCCGGCGGCGCGGCGGCCATCAACATGTGGTACGACAGGGATATCGACGCCGCGATGGCGCGGACCCGCCACCGGCCCGTCCCGGCCGGGCGGGTGGAGCCCGGCGCCGCCTTGGGCCTCGGCATCGTCCTGTCGGCGGGGGCGACGGCGCTGATGGGAATCGCCGTCAACTGGCTGGCGGCCGGCCTGCTCGCCTTCACGGTCTTCTTCTATGTCGTGGTCTATACGATGTGGCTGAAGCGGCGCACGCCGCAGAACATCGTGATCGGCGGCGCCGCCGGCGCCTTCCCGCCGATGATCGGCTGGGCCGCGGCGACCGGCGAGGTCGGCCCCGCTGCGGCGGCGCTCTTCGCCATCGTCTTCCTGTGGACGCCGCCGCATTTCTGGGCGCTGGCGCTGGTCCGCGCCGACGACTACGCCCGTGCCGGCGTGCCGATGCTGCCGGTGACGGCCGGTGCCCGCGCCACCCGCCGCCAGATCGCGGCCTACGCGCTGCTCCTGCTACCGGCGGGCTTGGCGCCTTGCGCGCTGGGCGCGGCGGGCGCGGTGTACGGGGCAGGCGCCCTCGTCCTGGGCCTTCTGCTGGCGGCGGGCGCGTTCCGGGTGTTGACGGACCGAGGCAAGGCGGCCGCCCGCCGGCTGTTCGGCTTCTCGATCCTCTACCTGTTCGCCCTGTTCGCGCTCCTGGTCGTGGACAGCGCGTGGCCGGTTCCGGTCTGGCCATGAGGGATGAAGCGAGGGGCCGCGAGGCCGGGCGGCGGCGGCGCGTGCGGAATCTCGCCGTCGGCGGCGCGCTGCTGGCGCTCGCGATCCTCTTCTACCTGATCACCATCGTCAGGATGGGAGGCGCGTGAGATGGCGCGGGCGGGCAGGCGCCGGGTGGCGACCGCGCTCGTCCTGGGCGGGGTGGTCTTGGGCATGGCCGGCCTCGCCTTCGCCGCCGTCCCTCTCTACCGGCTCTTCTGCCAGGTGACCGGGTTCGGCGGCACCGTCCAGGTGGCGGAAGCGGCGCCGGCCGAGATCGGCGAGCGCATCGTCACGGTGCGCTTCAACGCCGACACCGCGCGCGACCTGCCCTGGCGCTTCGTTCCGGAGCGGCGCGCGATGGCCGTGCGCGTCGGCGAAGTGAACTTGGCGTTCTACAGCGCCGAGAACCTGTCCGACCGGGCCTCGGTTGGCAGTTCGACCTTCAACGTCACGCCGGTGAAGGCGGGGGTCTATTTCAACAAGATCGAATGCTTCTGCTTCGAGGAGCAGGCGCTCGCGCCGGGCGAGCGGGTGCGGTTCCCGGTGTCGTTCTTCGTCGATCCCGACATCGTCGAGGACCGGCGGCTCGACGATGTGAACACGATCACCCTTTCCTATACGTTCTTCGGACGGGGCGGCGGTGCGGCCGAGGCCGCCCTGTCCGACGAGGGAGCGAGAGCGAGCGATGGCGGATAGCGCGCACGGTGCGGCGAACCACGATTTCCACATGGTGCGGCCGAGCCCGTGGCCGGTCATCGGCGCCCTCGGCGGCGGCGGGCTGGGCCTGGGCGGCGTCGTCGTCTTCATGCATTCCGGGCAGCTCTGGCTGATGACGATCGGCGGCCTCGTCGTCCTCCTGACCATGTATTTCTGGTGGCGCGACGTGATCCGCGAGGGGCTGGTCGAAGGCGAGCACACCCAGGTGGTGCAGCGCGGCCTGCGCTTCGGCATGATCCTCTTCATCGCCTCGGAGGTCATGTTCTTCGCGGCGTTCTTCTGGGCGTTCTTCAACGCCTCGATCATGCCGACGGACGCCATCGGCAACGTCTGGCCGCCGCCCGGAGTCGAGGTCATCCCGGCTTGGCGGCTGCCCTTCATCAACACGCTGCTGCTGCTCACCTCGGGCGCGACGGTGACCTGGGCCCACCACGCGCTCCGCCACGGCAACCACCGGCACACGATCTACGGGCTGGCGCTGACCGTCATGCTCGGCGTCGCCTTCATCGGCGTCCAGGGCTACGAATACGCCCATGCGGCGTTCGGCTTCCGCGAGGGGATCTACCCCTCCACCTTCTTCATGGCGACGGGGTTCCACGGCTTCCACGTGACGGTCGGCGCGATCTTCCTCGCGGTCTGCCTCTACCGGGCGTTGAAGCGCCAGTTCAAGCCGGATCAGCACATCGGCTTCGAGGCGGCCGCGTGGTACTGGCATTTCGTCGACGTGGTCTGGCTGTTCCTCTTCATCTGGGTCTATTGGTGGGGCGAGGGCTGATCGCGAGGCCATGGGGGAGAGCTACCATCCACCGGTCTCGGTCCTGAAGGCGGGTTTCCTCTCCCGCTGCCCCCGCTGCGGGCGCGGCAGGCTCTTCGCCGGCTACCTGCGCGTCGCCGAACGGTGTGAGGCCTGCGCCTTCGAATTGCGGCGGCACGACAGCGGCGACGGGCCGGCGGTCTTCGTCATGTTCCTCGTCGGCGGAGTCGTCGTCGCCCTCGCGCTCTGGCTCGAACTCGCCTTTGAACCGCCCTATTGGCTCCACGTGGCGTTGTGGGCGCCCCTGATCGTCGTCGGCAGCCTCGTCCTGCTGTGCGGCCCGCCAAGGCCATCCTGATTGCCCTCCAGTACCGACACAAAGCCGCCGGCTTCGGCGCGGAGTGACCGCGCCCGCCGGCGCGCCACCCTGTTCGCGATCCCCGGCGTGCTGATCCTGCTCGCGCTCGGCTCCTGGCAGGTCCACCGCCTGATGTGGAAGACCGAGCTCAACGAGGAGCGCCGCGCCCGCCACCAGGCGGAGGCGGTGCTGCTCCCGGCGGTGCTCGAAGAGCCGGCTTCCTTCGCCTTCCGCCGCGTCTGGCTGGAGGGGCGCTTTCGCCACGAGGCGGAGATGTTTCTCGCCGCACGCACCCACGACCGCCGGGTCGGCTACCACGTGATCACGCCGTTCGAACGGGAAGGCGGCGCGCCCGTCCTGGTGAATCGCGGCTGGGTGCCGCTCGACAACAAGATGCCGGAAACGCGGCGGGCGGGGCAGATCGAGGGGCGCATCCGCTTCGAAGGCGTCGTGGTGCCCGGCGGGCGCGCCGGCTGGTTCACGCCGGACAACGCGCCCGAGGAAAACCTCTGGTTCTGGGCGGACACGGAATCGCTGGCGGCGAAGGCGGGCATCCCCGCGCCCGGGTTTCTGGTCGAGGCCGGCCCTGCGCCCAACCCCGGCGGCCTCCCCATCGGCGGGCAGACGAAGGTCGAACTGCGCAGCGAGCATCTGCAATACATCGTCATCTGGTACGCCCTCGCGGTGGCCCTCGCGGTCATCTACCTCCTCTACATGCGCCGCGGCCGCCGCGACGATTCCGGAGAGGCCGGAGCGTGAGCGCCTACGGCGCGCTGGAGGCCCGGTTCGCGCGCCTCGGCAACCTGGCCGGCGCGGCCGCGATCCTGCATTGGGACTGGGCCGTGACGATGCCGCCCGGCGGCGCCCAGGTGCGCGCGGCCCAGCTCGCCGAGCTCGAGCTGCTCCGCCACGAAGCGTTGACCGACTCCCGCCTGGGCGACCTGCTGGACGAAGCGGCGGCGGAGGAGGGCGTCCTCGACCCGTGGCGCCGGGCCAATCTCGCCGCCATGCGCAGGCGGCGGCGCCTCGCGGCAGCCCTGCCCGCCGATCTGGTCAAGGCGTTGAGCGAGGCCGCTTCGCGCTGCGAAATGGTCTGGCGTGCGGCACGCCCGGCGAACGACTACGCGGGGTTCGCGGCGGCCTTCGCGCCGCTGCTCGGGCTGGTCCGCGACAAGGCGGCGGCGCTCGCCGACGCCCTGGATTGCGCCCCCTACGACGCGCTGGTCGATCACTATGACGCCGGGATGCGCTGCGCGATCATCGATCCGTTGTTCGCCGATCTCGCGTGCTTCCTGCCGGATTTCCTCGGCTGCGTCCGCGAGCGCCAGGCGCGCGCGGTGCCGCCGGCCCCGCCTCTCCGCGCGCCCGAGCCGGCGCAGAAGGCGCTGGCCCGGCGCCTGATGGCGGCGCTCGGTTTCGATTTCGACCACGGGCGCCTCGACGCCAGCTTCCATCCCTTCTGCGGCGGCGTGAGCGGGGACATCCGGGTCACTGCGCGCTACGACGAGGCGGACATCCTGTCCGGTCTGATGGCGGTCCTGCACGAGACGGGCCACGCCCTCTACGAGGCGGGCCTGCCGGCGGAATGGCGGCTCCAGCCCGTGGGCGAGGCCGCCGGCATGGCGCTCCACGAGAGCCAGTCGCTGCTGGTCGAGATGCAGGCCTGCCGCAGCCTGTCGTTCATGCGCTTCCTGGCGCCGCTTCTGCGTGATCTTCCTGGCGGCGACGGCGGCGCGGCGACGGCGGAGGCGCTTTACCGCCGGGCGGTCCACGTCGAGCCGGGCTTCATCCGGGTGGAGGCCGACGAGGTGACCTACCCGGCGCACGTCATGCTCCGCTACCGGCTGGAGAAGGCCTTGGTCGCGAGCGATCTCGCCGTGGGCGATCTCCCCGGCGCCTGGGCCGACGCGCTCGACTCCCTGCTCGGCTTGCGCCCGCCCGATCACGCCCGCGGCTGCCTGCAAGACATCCACTGGGCGGCCGGCGAGTTCGGCTACTTCCCGAGCTACACCCTGGGCGCGCTGATGGCGGCGCAGTTCTTCGCCGCCGCCGCCCGCGCCGTGCCCGATCTCTGGCCGGCGCTCGGGCGCGGCGATTTTGCCCCCCTTCTCGGCTGGTTGCGGGCCAACGTCCACCGCTTCGCCTCCCGCCACCCCGCCGCCGGGATCGTCGAACGGGCGACCGGCGCTCCCCTCGCCACGACGGCCTTCAAGACCCACCTGCACCGCCGCTACCTCGCCTGATTTCGGGTTCGCGGGCTGGAGGCCGTGCATCCGAAATCACGAACAGGGGAGCGGTTACGCCGCCAGGGTGTGTTCGATGATTCGGCGGAGGCAGGTGGGATCGTGCAGGAAGTAGACTCCGCGCTTCTCCCATTCGCGCTGCGGGCGCGACTCGTCGCCGATGTTCTGGGGTGCCGTGACGGAGAGGACGTAGGCATGCAGGCGGAGCGCCGGGTCGGCTTCCCGCACCCGCGCCTCGGTCTCCTTGATCTCGGCGTGCAGCCGCACCTTGCGCCGTTCCTTCGGGCCGTAGCGGCCCAAGCCCTTCGGGTCGAGGAAGACGACGTGCTGATCCGCCTCGTCCTTCAACCAGACGATGAAATCCGGGTAGTAGGCGAAGTCGTCGAAGAACGACAAGCCCCGGCCCCGCGTCATGTTGCGGATCAGGTAGAGTTCCCGCCCCCGCAGGCAGGGGGCGTCCGTCTTCGCCAGCCCGGCCAGCGCCTCGACGACCTTGCGCTCGCTGTCGTCCAGGGGGACGGGCTGGACGGAGATTTCGCCCTTCCCGGCGGCGGCGTAGAGGAGCGGCCTGTAGGCGTGGGTGTCGGCCATGACGGCGCCGACGTTCATCAGACGACAGACGCTGCCGTCGCGCAGGAGGGCCGCGAATCCACGGACATCCTCGACCAGCGTTTTCTTCGCCGCGTCCACGGAGAGCCGGTATTCCCGGATGTTGTTGGGGTCGGCCTCGCCCAGCGTCGTCACGTCGATGTTGGCGTGCTCCCACCGCCGGCGGCGCTTGCGCCAGAACCGGTCGGCGTACTCGGCGATCAGGTCGACGGCCAGCGCCTCCAATGCGCGCAGGTCCTCGACGCGCCTGACAGCCAGCCGCTCCGGCGGCGCGCGGAGGGTGTACCACCCGTCGTCGTCCAGCAGCCGGTCCACCGTCTCGCGCTCGATGGCCAGATTGTTCCAGCCCATCCGCCGCTTGCGCGCCAGCAGCCTGTCGTGGATGCGCGCCCGGTCGAAGAAGGCGACGTGGCGGCGGTCGAGCCTGACCTGCGCCTTCCCCGTTCCAGGCGCGGCGTCGGGAGCGCCGGCCTGGGCGGTTTGCAGCCGCGAGTACAGATCCATTTCCACGACCGGCGGTGCGTCCGGCTCAGGGGGCGGCAGGGTGGGGCGGTCGTCCGAGCGGTCGTAGGCCGTGCCCTCTTCGAGGCGCAGGATTTTCAGGTCCTTCCTGGCGAAGTTCCAGGTGACGGGCAGGGTGATGGTTTCCCGCTCCGCGCCGATGCCCTCTTCCCGCAACAACTCGCGGAAGGTCTGCATGTAGGCGGCGCGCAGACCGAAGATGCGGAGAGTCTCCAGTTCCGCCAGAAGGCCGCCGTCGGCGGGCGGTTCGGCGCCGCTCTCGCGGTGGCGCTTCAGGCTCATGTTCCAGCCCTTCAGCCGCACGCCGCGGCCGAACATCTGGACGATCTCGGGCCCCTCGCCGACGCCGACATGCATCAGCCCCATGGTGCTCACCCGCCAGGAATTCCAGCCGGCGATGAAGCGCCGCGCGCCGACGACGAGGTTCACGGTCGACTCCGCCCGGTCCACGTTGGCGAAGAGCCGCTCGGCGAAGCCGGCTTCCCGCTCGACCGCGAGATCGGGGTTGGCCGCCTCGACGAGCAGCCGGTGGAGCGCCGCCGAGTCGCCCACATTGACCACGCCGAACGGCGGGTTATCCGCGCTGCGCAGATGCAGTTCGCCTTCGCCGGCGGTGAGATAGACGACATGCAGCCGCCCCTTCCCGTGGAACAAGGTTTGGCAGACGTCGTCATAGATCGTGCCGGCCCCTTCGCCTTCCAGCCCGCCGAAGCGGCCGGTGAAGTAGTCGCGGCCGGAATCGTCGGTCAGCCCTGCTTCCCCGGTGAGCAGGCGGGCGATCATCGGGCGCACCGCCTCGCCATGGGCCAGCACCCAGGCGAGGAAGTCGAGGATGCGGAGGACGTCCGACCGGGTTTCCCTGTCCGCACGAGAGTTGCCGGTGACCGTCTTGCCCAGGAAGACCCAGAGCGGCCTGGCTACGTTGAAGGCCTGCCATCCGGCGTGCCCGTCGCGCCAGATGCGGCACTGCCGGTAGAAGCTCAGGAGGCAGCCGAGCAGGTACATGCGGCTGTTCGCGTCCTCCGCCCCGCCCGGCAGGTTGGAGATGGCGTAGTCCTTGCCGTAGCCGTCCGCATGGAAGGCGCGGTAGGGGTAGTCGAACAGCAGGCATTTGCCGTAGGCGTCGCGCAGGCTCTCGTCTTTCGCGGTGATCTGGTTGAAGGTCGCCGAATATTCGAAGGTGAAGCCGCCGCGGGAGAGCGCCGCGCGCCGTTCGCGCCAAGCCTTGCCCGAGGCGCCCAGATGGCCTTCGTCCACCAGCACCAGGTTGTCGCCGCCGAAATCGCTCACGGCGACGCGCTTGATTCCCTTCCTCTCCGCCAGCTTGTTGATGTCGACGATTTCGATGGGCGCCAGCAGGTCGGCGCCGGCCGCGCTGGAGAAGAGGCGCGCGTGCAGGCCGCTTTCGTCCAATTCGCGTTCGTGCTGCGCCGACAGCTGTTCGTTCGGCGTCACCAGTACGACGTTGACGGGTCGCTTGCCGGCGCGCGCCCGGTAATGGCGATATTGCAGGATGTGGGCGTGCATCAGCAGCGTCTTGCCGGAGCCGGTGGCGCTCTGGAAGGCCAGGGTGCGCAGGTCGTCCGTCTCGTAGCCCGGCATCCACCGGGTGAGGGGGTCGTGGAGCCGGGCGCGGTTCAGGTCCGCCCGCAGCGTCTCCGGGTCGTCGAACCAGCGGCGCAGGTAGTGTTCGGTGAACAGCAGGGCGAGCCATTGGTGGGGTTTCCAGGTTCGCCCGTGTTCGCCGGTCATGCGCAGGCGGCGGCTGTGCGCGGCGATGTTGGCGTCGTATTCGACCATGTGCTCCCGTGCGACCGTGGCCCGTTGCGGGTCCAGGTAGAGCGCCCGCGCGTATTCGCTTTCGCCGCCGGGCCCGATGTCGGCGGGGATGCCGCGCAGCCGGTCGAGCATTTCGTTCATGCCCTTGTGGTAGCCGAATTCGCGGCAGGCGAAGCGATGCAGGACGAGGCGGTTGCCGAGGGGAGCGGCCTTCGGCTTGCGGGTGCGCGGCGGCATGGTTTTCAGGATACCCTATGGAGGCGGGCCGGAAAGCGCCCGCGCGCCGCCGGGATTGCCTGCGCCGGGTGGACATCGCACGTTCCTGGAAGCGCGACCAAGCGGAAGGACGGGCCATGGTGAAGCGCTCCGGCTCCCAGGCATCCGGAGAGGGTGCCGGCGCGGTGGCCGTTCGGAGGGAGATCGTGGAAGATCACATGTCCGGCCAGCCGGGGTTTCTTCCGGGTATCCCCATGTCGGTTGCCCCGGTGGGAAGGATGCGCGATAGTGCTCCGACGGGGTTGCCGGAGGCGAGAGGGGCATGGGAGTCATGCACGTCACCGTCACCATCCGCAATCCGGCCGAGCCCGCCCGCGCCTGGGAGGGGCCGTTCCTGGTCGATACCGGCGCGATCGATTCCCTTGTGCCGCGGCCGCACCTGGAAGCCGTCGGGCTGAAGCTCAAGGGGCGGCGAGTGTATGAAACCGCCGACGGCCGTGAAGTCGAAATGGACGTCACGACCGGAGACATCGAGGTCATGAGGGAGATCACGGCGGGGCTCATCATCGTCGGAGACGCCGATGCCGAGCCGCTGCTCGGCGTGACGGCCCTGGAGTCGGTGGGAATCGAAGTCGATCCGCAGAATCAGCGGTTGAAGAAATTGCCTGCCGTGCGGCTCAAAGGGGTTGCGTGCCGTTTCGATAGGCCATCACGTCGATGATCATTCGAGAGATATTTCAAGCGCATAGGCTCCGGTAAGGGCTCGTATCCATAACGTTGCGAAAACGTTGGATGGGCAGCGGAACGATGTCGATTATCGTTCATCGTTCGAATCCTCGAACATCAGCTCGCGGAATACCGGTTCGATGGTCACGGCGATCCAGCCCTCGCCGGGCTGGCACAAGGCGTTCAGGGTGTGGTCGCCGTTGGCATAGAGCAGGTTGAAGGAGTCGGGGAGCAGGGGGCGGTTGCGGGTGAACCACGAGTCGAGGGCGGCGGAGTCGGTTTCGTCGAGATTGCGCCAGAGGATCAGGCATTCGCGGCGTTCGGCGTCCGTGCCTGCGATGGTGAGCACGCCGTCGATCTGCCGGCGGGAGCGGACTTCCAGGCCGATCAGATAGTTGAAGGTCTCGGGGAGATCGACCGGCGTTTCGCGGCGCGCGCCGTCGCGCACGACGGAGAGCGTGTAGGCGAAGGGATCGGTGAAGTGCTTGCCGAGCAGGCAGGCACTGCCGGCGGTCTCCGCGCCGAGCGCGTAGCGCAAGCGGTAGTCCTCGGCCAGGTCCGGGTTGCTTGCGAGCGTTTCCGCCTGTGTGTCGGAAAGCGGCGTCGCTTCGAGGCCGTCCATCGTGTCTTCGTAGGATTCGAGGCGGACGTATTTGAACGTTTGCGAGATCCCCGCGCGCGAGACTGGCTTTCCGTCCTTCCAGTCTGGCGAATAGGCGACCTTCTTCATGCGTGGCAGTAATACCGCATCGAAATGGTGGTCAAGCTCCGCGAGGATGTATTTATACCGTCCACCGATTTCACGGTTCAGTGCGATCAAAGCATGGCCAGTAGTTCCAGATCCTGCAAAGCAATCCATCACATAGGCTCCGTCGTCGATGTCGGCAGCGAAAACCGCATCTTCGACAGTGTGAATCGATTTCGGGTACGAAAATGGGTTCTGTTCCCCGAGAACATTTCGCAGCAAATTTGCACCGTAAGTTCCAGCATTGTAGCGACGATCTATCCAGTTTGTGAACAGCGCGGCCTTTCGTTTTCCGGCCTCAATGATCTGGTATATCGTGTTTTCGCTTGTGCAATGTAATCTGTCGCTCCGCACCAATTCCGCACACGATTCGTAAGAGCGTCTCCACACTCTCTCATCGCCACTGTCACCGGTTGGATAAACCCTGATCAATCCATCACTTGTTGGACCGGTTGGATAGTTACCACCCTTAGGCGGTGGTTCCAGTCCAACAACTTGCCGGGATTCCGGATGTACAAGGATTGCGTAGAAACTATTTGGCCTACCGTAACGGAAATTGCTTTCCGCGGTTCCACTTCGCTTGAATGGCCGTCGCTCTTCTTCACCATCGGCTTTTCGACCTATGAGCGTCCTGTCTGACAATTCGGGAGTACATACGAGCATATATTCATGTGTATGAGCTAATGTTTTCGCTTTTCCACCTTGGGGGTGATGATTGACGATAATCATTTCTCGACTTAGGGAGGGATAATGTGTATCCATGAGTTTCGAAAGATCCGGCATCTCGAAGTCATCTATGGCGATATAAAGAACCGAATCACGTGTAAGAATTTCTGTAAGTAGATCCAGGCGATTTTCCATCATCGACAGCCAGGAAGACTTGAGATACCCGTTCCTGTAGAGAATCTCCGAGTCACCCGTATTGTACGGCGGGTCGATATACACGCACTGCACCCGCCCCCGATAGCGCGCTTGCAGCAGGCTCAGCGCCTGGAAATTCTCGCCGTGGACCAGCAGCCCGTCGGTGCGCTCGTCCAGCGGGCCGGCGTCGGAGAGCGCCGCCAGCAGGCGGTCGGTGAAACCGCGGTCGAAATAGCGGGTGTCCACGATCAGCCAGGGGTTGGCCTTCAGGAAGTCCACGCCCGGCGGGTCGCTCCAGGCCACGCCGCCGTTCTCCAAGTCGCCTGCGATCTCGTCCACGGCGTACAGGGCGATCCATTCCGCGCGTTGCGCCGCGTTGGCGACGATCTCGGGATAGAGCGCCGCCGGCACCCGGTCGAGAGTCACGCACCAATGGGTATCGAGAACGAATTTCTTCTTCAGCCACAGCCGCTTCTGGAAATTCTCCAGCTGCGCCAGGAAGTCGATGATCCTGCCGCCGATATGGCGGACGGCCCGCACCCGCGCCAAGGCCCGGTCGAGGCGCTTGGCGTCGCCGCGCTCCAGGTCGTCCAGATTCAACACCTCGGTGTTCAGATAAAGATCGAGCTCGCGGCGCAGGAAGCCGCCCAGGTCCTTGTGGATGAAGTAGTCGAAGCTGTTCTTCGCGGTGTAGCGCTCGACATGCTTCGCCAGCACGGTGCGCGCGCCGTCGGCCTCCGTCGGGGCCGGGGCGACCAGCGACGCCCGCCAGTCCTCCCCGGCGGCGCCCAGGATGCGCGCGGCCGTGGCCTCGTTGATCCGCCGCTGCTGCGAACCGCCGTTGCCCGGCCACGCCTTCTTCTCGCCTTCCGTCAACGGCCGGTGCTCGAAGCGCGCGACCAGGGCGCCCGCCTCGACGGAGACGGCGCCCGCGCCGCGGGCCAGCACGAAGCGGCGCTGGCGGCCGTTCGCCTCCTTCACCATGTCCTTCTCGTTGTCCGCCGCCGCGATCTCGAAGCGCACACGCCGCGCGTCGCCGCCGGCGCCGACGGTGAAGACGTAGGAGGCGTAGTTCTCCGTCGTCTTGACGTAATATCGGTCGGCGTTGGCCCAGTGCAGCTTCACCTCCTCCCCGTCATAGGGGATGAGATAGGCCGAACGCCCGCCGCCCGAGTAGCGGCGCTGGGAGACGAAATCCCCCTCGGTGTAGTAGCGCCCGAAGAAATCGGCGAGATGGTTGTAGGCGTCGGCCTCGGCCTCGGCATCCTTGCGGAATTCAGCGAGCCGCTCGTTCAGTTCGACCATCTTGTCCGAGGGATGCGCGTCCGGGTCGTAGCCCAGCTCCCGCGCCTGGCTGCGCGCGGTCTCCAGCGCTTTCTCCACGGCGGCGCGCTCCTCGTCGGTGTTCAACGCCAGCCTGGTCTTGACCTGGGGCAGCAGGTCGCGGTCGAGGAAGGTTTCGATCTCCACCGCCTTCATGTTCATGATGCGGTAGAGGCCGAAGTCGAGATCGCCCCGGTCGAGCTGGAACATCTCGCGCAGCAGCGCCTTCAGCCGCTCGAATTTCGCGCCGGCGCCCGGGGAGGGTTGCTCAGCCGGGGGCGTGTCGCCGGTTTCCGAATCACGCATGGGAGGAACATACGGGGCCGCACGGGCCGGTCAAACCCGGTGCCGGGCGGGGGCGCCCCCCTCTCACCAACCGGCGAGGGTCGCCAGTCTGTGATTCTCGATCTGGTGGCGGATCACTAGGCTGGAAACGCCGAACTCGATGCCCAGCTCGTCCACCGTCTCCGGTTCCACCGGCCCGCCGTTCAACCGTCGGCGCAGGGATTCGGCCGGTGCGAGGAACTCCGCCGCGAAGGCCCGCGACCGGGCTTGGCGGTTGGTCGCGAGGGAGCTGAGAAGCGCCGGCCCCGGTTCGGACCGGTCCAGATAGTCGCCGAGGGCGCGGGCCAGCAGGAAGCGTTTCCCCGTCTCGCTGCGGAGCGCCGTCATGCATGAAGGCGCGTCCGCCGCCGTCAGCCCGTGAATGCGCGCCGACGGCGGCTGCGTTTCGCTCCAGCGAAGCGACAGCGGCCCCGTCGGAGGGAAGTCGAACCGCCCGTCGCCCGCACCGATCCGGTTCCGGGCCGTGCGTGCCAGATCGTAGCCCTGCTCCCAGGGCGCCGCGGCGGTGCCCTGGGGGAGGGCTTGGCGTATCACCGGCCAGTCGCCGCCGCTCTCCGCGCGTTCGAGGGCTTCGAGAGAGCGGGTCAGCCACGCGCTCATCCGAGGTACGGAGTCCGCACTCGCGGCCGCCAGGGCGTCGTCGCGCAGGGACGGGTCGGCGCCTTCCCAGAGTCCCGTGATCGCGTCGGCCACATGGTCCGAAACGCCGAAGGGATCCACGCCGAGCAGCGCGGCGGCGCGGGCGAACGCCCGCTCGTCAGGGTCGAGGGTATTGATCGCCGTCCACTCATCGGCGAACGCGCCCGAGTCGATTCCGCGGCTCCGCAGCCGTTCCAGCGCGGCTTCAATCAGGTTCCGGCATTGCCCTTCCAGATCCGCGCGCGCGACGTCCGTTTCTCCCTCTTCGGCGACGAATTCGATCGGGGCGTGCGGCGGTTTGTATGGGCTCCACCGCAGACGCATGCGCTCCGGCGTCGGCGCCATGGCGAGGCGCGGGAGGACGAAGCCGTCACCGGCGAAGGCCAAGTCGTGCCTAGCCTCGAAATCGGGCTTCTGCTCCCTCGTGTCCTCGACTTCGTGGAAAATGTGCCACCAATTGCAGGTCAACCACTCCGCGACGCAACACAGGGGGACCACGACGTGACCCCGGTTGATGCGGCGCGGACGATCGAGCACGTCGGTGATGGTCGCATTGCCCACCCGGATGGAGAGCGCGGCCATGGTGGTGCGCGCGCGCTCATCCGGCGCGGGCGGGGCATCCACCCAGTCGAACCGGAAGCGGACGCTCATTCCAGCCCCCGCACGCGCTGCCACGGATCCAGCGGGTAGCCGTGATATTCCCCCGAGCCCGGCGCGCCTTGCCGGGCCTCGAACACCGTGTTTCCCTCGCGGTGCCAGACGTAGCGCGGGAAGCCTCCTTCCCACGCCGCCCCGACATGGCCCGCCCTCACGGCGTCCCGAAGCCACCGCTCGATGCGTGCCCGGCAGTCCGCCAAGGTACCCGGGCACAGGCTCGCATCCGGCCGGTGCCTGGGGGGCGTCCCGGCGGAACCGGGGCGGGCCTTGTGGTACGGGTTGTCGGCGGCGTAGCGACACGACTCCGCCACCCGCGCCAAATCGATGCCCTCTGGCGGCGGCGTGACCTTGCGCGTTTTCGGATTGTCACGGCGCTGGTATCTCGGTTTTCGCACGATTCGCATCCGTTGGCCTTCCACCCGGCCCCTCCGAGGGGGGTGCGGCGCCGACGGGCCCTGAGCGAGAAATTCCATTGTATTCATATTCGGGTTGTCAAGTGCGCCGCTGGTGCCTTCGGAAACCGCGCTGTGGCCCGCTCGCGAACAGCGTGTGTGGTACACTGGCGTGGTCATCCGCCGCCGGCCATGAGCGAATCGACATCTTCTTCCCTTCCAGCTCCCGATCCCGCCTATCTCTCCGGCCTGAATCCGGAGCAGCGCCGGGCCGTGGAGACGCTCGACGGGCCGCTGCTCGTGCTGGCCGGCGCCGGCACCGGCAAGACCCGCGTCCTCACCACCCGGCTCGGCCATCTTCTCGCGACCGGGCGCGCCCGGCCGGGCGCGGTGCTGGCGGTCACCTTCACCAACAAGGCGGCGCGCGAGATGATCGGCCGGGTGGAGGCGTTGATCGGGCGCTCCGCCGCCGGCCTCTGGCTCGGCACGTTCCACGCGGTCGGCGCGCGCATGCTGCGCCGCCACGCGGCGCTCGCCGGGCTCGCGCCGGACTTCACGATCCTCGACACGGACGACCAGACCCGCCTGTTCCGGCAGCTCCTGGAGGCGGCGAACCTGGACGAGAAGCGGTGGCCGGCCCGCACCCTCTCCACCATCGTCCAGCGCTGGAAGGACCGGGGGCTCACGCCCGACAAGGTCGCCGGCGCCGACGGCGCGGACTTCGCGAACGGCCGCGCACCGGCGCTCTACGCGGCCTACCAGGAGCGGCTGCGGAGCGTGAACGCCGCCGATTTCGGCGATCTCCTCCTGCACAACCTGACGGTCTTCACGCAGCACCCGGACGCCCTCGCCGAATACCACGCGCGCTTCCACTATCTGCTCGTGGACGAATACCAGGACACCAACATAGCCCAGTATCTGTGGCTCAGGCTGCTCGCGCAGAAGCATCGCAACGTCTGCTGCGTCGGCGACGACGATCAGTCGATCTACGGCTGGCGCGGCGCCGAGGTCGGCAACATCCTCCGCTTCGAGCGGGATTTCCCCGGCGCCGTCGTGGTGCGGCTGGAGCGCAACTACCGCTCCACCGGCCATATCCTCGCCGCCGCGTCGGGGCTGATCGCCCACAATGCCGGGCGGCTCGGCAAGACCCTGTGGACGGAAGGCGAGGCCGGCGAGAAGGTCCGTATCACCGAGACCCGGGACGGCGAGGAGGAGGCGCGCGCGGTCGGCGAGGCCATCGAGGCGTTGCAGCGCGGCAGCGAGACTCGCGATGGCGAGGCTTGCGACGGCGAGACCCTGGACGGCATGGCCATCCTCGTCCGCGCGAGCTTCCAGACCCGCGCCTTCGAGGAGCGCTTCCTGGCCATCGGCTTGCCCTACCGCGTGATCGGGGGCTTGCGGTTCTACGAACGACAGGAAATCCGCGACGCGGTGGCCTATCTCCGCGTCCTGGTCCGCCCCGACGACGACCTGGCGTTCGAACGTATCGTCAACCTCCCGAAACGCGGCCTCGGCGACCGCGCGTTGGGCGAAATCCACGGCCGCGCGCGGGCGCAGGGGCTTTCCCTCCACCGCGCGGCGGAGGCGCTGGTCGAGGCCGACTCGCTCGCGCCCAGGGCGCGGGCGGCGCTGGCGCGTCTCCTGGACGGGTTCCAGGCCTGGCGGCGCGCGCTTCGCGACGCCCCCCACGAGAAGGTCGCGGGCAAGGTGCTCGAGGAATCGGGCTATATCGACATGTGGCGGAAGAGCCGTTCGCCGGCGGCGCCGGGCCGGCTCGAGAACCTGAAGGAGCTGGTCGGCGCGCTCTCCGAGTTCGAGGACCTCCCAGCCTTCCTCGATCACGTCAGCCTGGTGACGGAGCGGGAGGAGGGGGCGGCCGGGGAGATGGTCAACATCATGACCCTGCACGGCGCCAAGGGCCTCGAATTCGACACGGTGTTCCTGCCCGGCTGGGAGGAGGGGCTGTTCCCGCATCAGCGGGCGCTCGACGGGGCCGGCGCCGCCGGCCTCGAGGAGGAGCGGCGCCTCGCCTATGTCGGTCTCACCCGCGCCCGCCGCCGGGCGCATATTCTCTTCGCGGCGAACCGCCTCATGTACAACCGCTGGGTCAGCGCCATCCCGTCGCGTTTCGTGGACGAGCTCGCGCCCGACCACGTCGTCGCATCCGAGGCCCTCGCGGCAGGGCCGCCGACGCCTGCCGACGGAACAGGCTTCCGCGTGCGCGCCGGGCGTCGGGCGCCGGGGCCGCGGACGATCGACGCGGCGCCCGCGCCCCGGCACCAGGCGGGAGGGCCGGGCGGGTACGCGATCGGCGATCGCGTCTTCCACCAGAAATTCGGCTACGGGCGCATCCGCTCGGTGGACGGCGACAAGCTCGACATCGCGTTCGACGAGGCCGGGAGGAAGAAGGTCGTGGACGGCTTCGTCCGGCCTGCCGGCAGCGTCTGAGCGGCGGGCCGGCGGGTCAGCCGGCGGCGGTCCTGCGGGCGGCGGGGGCGGCGCCTTCGCCCACGGCTTGGCGCAGTTCGTCCGCCCCGACGGCGGCGGTGCCCGTCTTGCCGCTCGCGACGCGGGCCGCCGCGCCGGCGAGCGCTGCGGCCGCGGCCATGTCGAGGCCCCGGCCGAGCGCGGCGGCGAGGGCAGCCAGCGCCGCGTCGTTCGCCCCCGCCACGTCGAAGACCGCCGGCTCTTCCCACGGGAGCCGCTCGAAGCGCCCGTCGGCAGAGACCAGGATCATGCCGCCGCGGTCGCCGGTGACGAGGATCGCCCCGATCCCGTATCGCGCGGCGAGGCGCCGGCAGGCGGCAGCCGCGGCGGCGTCGGTCTCGACGCGCTCGCCGTCGGCCGCCGCGAGCGCGGCGCGATTCGGCGTAAGCGCCGAGGCGCCCGCGTAAGCGGCGTAATCGCAGCCTTTCGGGTCGACCGCCACCGGGCGGCCCGCTTCGCGGGCGGCGGCGATCAGGCGGCGAACCAGCGCCGGCGTGAGAACCCCTTTGCCGTAATCCGAAAGCGCCAGCGCGTCGCAGGTCGCCAGCGCGTCCCGGGCGAGGCCGGCCAGACTTTCCGCCGATCGCGCGGCGATCGGTTCGGTGGTCTCGGAATCGGCGCGCAGGAGCTGCCGGCCGTCGGCGACGAAGCGCGTCTTTTCGGTGGAGAGGCGCCCGCGTTCGACCAGGAGATGCGGCTCGACCCGGCGCTCGCGCCCGACCATGCCGGTCAGCCGGCGCCCGACCGCGTCGTCGCCGATCACCGAAAGCAGGGTGGCGCGGGCGCCGAGCGCCGCGAGATTGCGCGCAACGTTGCCGACTCCGCCCAGCATGGAGACGTCCCCGTCGGTGTGCAGCACGGGCACCGGCGCCTCCGGCGAGGTGCGCTCGACCCGCCCGTGGACGAAGCGGTCCAGCATCAGGTCGCCGATGCAGGCGACGCGGCTGCTGCCGAGCGCTTCGACGTGGGCGGCCAGTGGGGTTCGGTCGGTCATGGGGGCGGTGAGCGTACGGTGCCCGGAAGGGCGGCGCGCACCGTACAGGATCGCAGCGCGGACGCAAGGCGTCCGATGCCCCGGAAAATAACGCGACGGCGGCCGGCCGCGGCGGTTATACTGCCCGCACGGGCAAGGATGAGGGGCCGCTGGCCATGCGGAAGCGGAGCGTCGCGCTGGACGAAGACGTCCGCGCCGAGATCGAAAAGACCCGCCGAAGCCTGGGCTCGGCGCGACATCTGCCGGGCTTCCTCTACACCTCGCCCGAGATCTTCGACTACGAGATCGACGCGATCTTCATGAAGGAGTGGCTCTGCGTCGGCCGGGTCGAGGAGTTCGAGAACGCCGGCGACTACCGGGCGCTCAGGGTCGCCGGCGAGCCCCTGCTGGTCTGCCGCGACGAGAAGGGGGCGCTCAACGCCTTCAGCAACGTCTGCCAGCACCGCGGCGTCGAGGTGGCGACCGGCGAGGGGACGCTGAAGAGCTTCCGCTGCCCCTACCACGCCTGGGTGTACGATCTCGAAGGCAAGCTGCTCGGCGCGCCGCACAGCAGGGAGGTCGAGGGCTACGACTTCGCCAACTGCGCCCTGCCGCGGGTCCGGCTCGACAGCTGGGGCGGCTACGTCTTCGTCAATTTCGACGCGGACTGCCGCAGCCTCGCGGAGTGCCTGGACGAGGACGGGGTCAGGGCGTTCGCCACGTTCCTGCAACCGGAGAACACGCGGACGTCGGACAAATACGTCTTCGACGTGCCCTGCAACTGGAAGTTCATCCCCGAGAACCTGATGGACATGTATCATGTGGGCGTGATCCACAAGGATTCCTTCGGCGGGCACTTCCCGGTCAACGACTTCCGCTTCAACCTGGTGAACAACGGGTACAACGCCGCCTACGAGAGCTTCACCATGGCGCCGAAGGGGGTCACGCTCTTCGACACCATGCCCTGGCTGCGCGGGAAGGTGACCGACAGGTTCGCCTGCACGACCTGGATCAGGCCGACGATGAACGTCTTCGGCCGCCACGACCTGATTCAGCCCTGGGTGGCCTTGCCGATCGACCACCGCACCACGCGCATCACCATCTACACCCAGCTTCCGGCCGACTATTTCGACGCGCCGGCCTTCGAGGAGAAGAACCGCATCTACGCCGACTTCATCCGGCTGGTCGCGAACGAGGACCGGGCGATGCTGGAATCGCTCCAGAACGGGGTCGGCTCGCGCGCCTTCCGCCCGGGGCCCACCGTCAAGCTGGAGCGCGCCATCCACCACCTGCTCAACTACTATCTCGACAGGCTTCTCGGCGCCGACGACGAGGCCCGCGCCCGCCGCCGCCGGGACGGTGCGGCGGCGGAGGAGGAAAGCGCGGTGCGGAACCCGGTGCCGCGGGACGGCGGCTACGCGGCGCTGAGGAGCGCGGCGGAATAGCGGGACAGGAGGCGACCATGGCCAGCAGGGAAGACCGGGCGCGGCTGACCGACTTGTTCCGGCGAAACCTCGCGCTCTGCGAAGTGGGGCCGGGCCAGACCGTCGCCGTCCTCTCGGAGGGCGACCAGCTGCGGGACTACGCGCGGGCCTCGCTCGCCGCGGCGCGCGACCTGGGCGCGGACGCGGCCCATGTCCACATCCCGTCCGACGGCGCGGAGGATGCGAGCGTCAGGATCGCCAATATCGGGCAGAACGCTCTGGGCGCCCATCCGCAGGCGCTGCAAACCTGCCTGGACGCCGACATGGTCGTGGACCACATGCTTCTCCTGTTCTCCCACGAGCAGGTCGCCATGCAGAAGGCCGGGACCCGTATCCTGCTCGTCGTCGAGCCGGTGGAGATCCTGGAGCGCCTGTTCCCGACCGCCGAGATACGCGCGCGCGTGGAGGCCGGCGAGCGGCGCCTGAAGGAGGCGCACCGGCTTCGCTTCGTCAACGACGCCGGCACCGACGTCACCTACATGCTGGACGGCAAGCCGATCCTGACGGAATACGGCTACACCACCGAGCCGGGGCGCTGGGACCACTGGCCGGGCGGATTCCTCGCGACCCTGGGCGCCGAGGGCGGCGTAAACGGGCGGGTGGTGATGGAGAAGGACGACATCGTCTTCCCGCTCCGCGAATACGCGGGCGAGCGGATCGCCTTCGAGATTCGCGACGGCACGGTGACGGAGATCGCCGGCGGCGCCCGCGCCGCCCGCCTCCGCGCCTTCATGGAGCGCTACGACGACCCGCGCGCCTATGCCGTCTCCCACATCGGTTGGGGGTTGAATCATCACTGCGTCTGGCGGCCGGACCTGCCGGGGATCGGCATGGACGGCCGCGCCCACTACGGCAACGTGCTGTTCTCGCTCGGGCCGGACACCGAGTTCGGCGGCGACAACGACACCGCCTGCCACCTCGACTTGCCGATGCGCGATTGCTCGCTCTGGCTCGACGACGAGCCGATCGTCACGCGCGGCGCCCTCGTGCCGGCGGACATGCGCGCCCCCGCCCTCTGACCCTGCGCGTCGGGGGAGTTGCTTCCCCCGACGAACGGCTTTGCGGTGCGCCGCATCGGTGCGCTAAGATGCACCCGTTCGAGACGGAGGCGTGACGGTGCACCGTAGAACGGAACGCGCCGGTGCGCCTGCGTGTGTCCACGATCCAGGGAGAACCGAAACATGTGGAAACTGACCTTTGGCGCCGCGCTCGCGGCGGGGGTGGCCTTCGCCGGCCTCGCCGCGCCGGACGCGCGCGCGGACAGTCACGAAATGGAAGGCGTCTGGTGGCCGGCCAAGGTGGAGATCTACAACCCGGCTTGCACCGACGGCGATCCGAAGTGCTGGACCGATCCGGCCAACGCCAACCTCGAGATCGTGGACTACGTGCCGCTCATGCCCGACGAGGTGGACGCGAAACACCACATCTGCGTGTCCTTCCCCCATCTCGTGGATTCGTACTGGGTCGGCGCGGCCTACGGCATCATCGAGGAGGGCAAGCGCCTCGGCCAGAAGATCACCCTCATCGAGGCCGGCGGCTACGACAAGCTCGAACGGCAGATCGCGCAGGTCGAGGACTGCATCGCCAACGGCGCCGAGATTCTCGTCCTCTCGGCGATCTCCGCCGAGGGCAACGTCAAGCAGGTCAACGAGCTTCGCGCGAAGGGGATCAAGGTGGTTGACCTGATCAACGGGATCAACACCGAGGTCGATGCCAAGTCGCTGGAGAGCTACTACAGCATGGGCCGGATCGCCTGCAAGTGGGTCGCCGACCAGCACCCGACCGGCAGCGGCAAGGTCAAGCTGGCGTGGTTCCCCGGACCGCCCGGTGCCAGCTGGTCGGTCGCCGGCAACGACGGCTGCCACGACGCGGTCAAGGGTAGCGACGCCGAGATCATCTCGACGAAGTGGGCCCAGACCAGCAAGGAAGCCCAGCTGTCGCTCGTCGAGAACGTGATCCAGGCGCAGACCTCCGGCGGCGAGACCGATCTCGACTACATCGTCGGCGTGGCGCCCGCCGTCGAGGGCGGCATGGCCGCGCTCCGCGACATGGGCCTCGCGGATCAGGTCAAGCTCGTCTCCTATTACTACACGCCCGGTATGCACCAGTTCGTCGGGCGTGGCAGCGTCGCCATGGCGCCGACCGACCAGATGATCATCCAGGCGCGGATTTCGATCGATCAGGCGGTCCGGCTCCTGGAGGGCAAGCCGTCGGCCACCGGCGGCCGGCCCGAGTTCAACGACACCGGCCGGACGATCGAGCACGTGCAGCCGGTGGCGTTCATGGTCACGCCGGAGAACATCAAGGACTTCGACACCACGACGACTCTGGCCCCCAAGGGCTGGACGCCGGTGTTCAGCACCGACTGATCGCGGCGGATCGAGCCCGAAACGAAAACGAGACCGATGGAGGCCCGCGACCGTGGCGGAACAACCATCGGCGGTTGCGCATGAGACGTCCCCGGAGCCTGCGGGTTCCGGGGACATTCTCTTGAAGCTGGAGAAACTCTCCAAGCAGTTTCCGGGCACGCTCGCGCTCGACCGCGTCGATTTCGACGTGCGCGCGGGCGAGGTCCACGTCCTGTTCGGCGAGAACGGTGCCGGCAAGTCGACCCTGATCCAGGTCGTCGCCGGCGTGCACCGGCCGTCGGGCGGGACGATCCATCTCCACGGCGCGCCGACCACGATCGGCTCGGTGCATCACGCGCGCGAGCTCGGCATCAGCGCGGTCTTCCAGGAGTTTTCCCTGGTCCCCCAACTCACCGTGGAGGAGAACCTCTTCCTCGGCTCCGAGCTCACCCGCGGCCCCCTGCTCGACAAGGCGACGCTCGCCCGGCAGGCGCGGGAGACCCTGGACCGGCTCGGGTTCCCGCTCAGGCCGCGAGACCAGGTGATGTACCTGTCGCGCGCCGAGCAGCAGATGGTGGAGATCGCCAAGGCGTTCCGCACGCGGCCCTCGATCATGATCTTCGACGAGCCCACGGCCTCGCTCACGGAGCGGGAGACCGAGCGGCTGTTCAACCTGATCGAGCAGATCAAGGCCGACGGCATCGGGATCATCTACATCACGCACCGGATGAATGAGATCAAGCGGATCGGCGACCGCATCACGGTGCTACGCGACGGCCTCCACATCGACACCCTTCCGGTCGCCGAGGCAACGGACCAGAAGCTGGTTTCGCTCATGACCGGGCGCGTGATCGAGCAGATCTTCCCGGCGATCGCGCGCAAGCCAGCCGAAACGCTGCTCGAGATCGAAGGGTTGGTCACGGCGAAGCACACCGTGAACGACGTCTCGATCGCCGTGCGGCGCGGCGAGGTCGTGGGGCTGGCGGGGCTGGTCGGCTCCGGCAAGTCCAATATCGGCCGCGCCTGTTTCGGCCTCGAACGGATCATGTCGGGCTCCATCGCCTTCGACGGGGAGGTCGTCTACGACCGGGAGCGCCACGTCAACAGGCTGGGCCCCCGCAAGATGCTCGACCGAGGCTTCTACTACCTGCCGTCGAACCGGCGGGAGGAGGGCCTCGTGATGATGCAGAACGTCCGGGAGAATGTAGCCCTGCCGTCGCTCGGCCTCTCCAAGTTCTCCAACCGCGCCTTCCTGCGCCGGGCCAGCGAGCGGAAGATCGTCCGGGACATCGCGCGCGACCTGGACCTGATGCCGCTCAACATCGAACGGGATCTCGAGCACTTTTCGGGCGGCAACCAGCAGAAGGTGCTGGTGGGGAAGTCCTTGGTGCGCGACGTCAAGCTGTTCGTCTTCGATGAGCCGACGGTCGGCGTCGACGTCGGCGCGCGTGTGGCGATCTACGAATTCATTCGCGACCTCTGCGAGGCCGGCGCGGGCATCCTGCTGATCTCCTCGGACCTGCCGGAGATCCTGCACCTCACCCATCGCGCCTATGTGATGTACCGGGGCGAGCTGCGCGCCGAGCTCGATCAAGCCGAAATTTCCGAACAAGCGGTGTTGAGCCACTTCTTCGAGAAGGAGGCCGCAGCGTGAGCGGGGGAGGAAGATAATGGCCGACGTCACGCGGGACCAACCGACACCGCTGGAAAGGGCGGAGCATCTGGCGACGCTCGTGTTCGTGCGCGCCGGCGTGCTGCCGTGGTTCCTGATCGTCGCGATCATCGTCTTCGCCATCACCACCGACAACTTCTTCAGCGAGCGGAATCTCATCAACGTCGTCCGCCAGGCGACCTATCTGGTGATGGTGTCCATGGGGCAGATGGTGGTGCTGCTTACGGCGGGCCTCGATCTCTCCGTCGGCGTCATGTTCGCCATGGTCTCGGTGATCACCTCCATGGCCATGGTCGGCATGTGGGACGGCGAGAGCGCGGCCACGGTCGCGATCATCGTGGGCTGCCTCGCCGGGCTCGGGGCCGGCACGGGAATCGGGGTGCTGAACGGCATCGGGGTGGCGGTCTTCCGGGTCCCGCCCTTCATGATGACCCTCGCCATGTCGTCCATCGTGTTCGGCATCGCCCTCATGATCACGGGCGGGACGCCCGTCTACGGAATGCCGGACGAATTCGCGAACTTCCTCGGATACGGCATCTGGCCGGGCAAGCTGGTGCTCCCGGTCCCGGTGTGGATCACCATCGGCTTCATCATCCTGATGTACGTCTTCCTCAACTGGACGCGGATGGGGCGCTACCTCTACGCGCTCGGCGGCAACCTCAAGGCCTCGCAGCTTTCCGGCATCAGCACGCGCTTCTATCTCTTCATGGCCTATGTCGTGTGCGCCGGCATCACCACCATCGGGGCGCTCATGCTGACGGCCCGCCTCGAAAGCGGCGAGGGCAACATCGGCAAGGAATATCCCCTGCTCTCGATCGCCGCCTGCGTGATCGGCGGCGTCAGCCTGTTCGGTGGCACCGGGCGCCTGCCCAACGTCGTCCTGGGCGCGATCTTCATCATCCTCGTCCAGAACGGCATGAACCTGCTGCGCATGAGTTCCTATCTGCAAATGGTGGTGGTCGGCATCCTGCTGATCCTCGCGGTGGTTGCCGACAACTACCGGCAGAAACTGCTCCTCATGCTCAGGGACTAGCACGGCCATGGCAGAGAACGGCTCCTCCTTCGTCATCTCCGGCGATTCGCACGTCATCGAGCCCGCGGACCTCTGGACCGGGCCGCTGGGCGCCCGCTACGGCGACGCCGTGCCGCGCATGGTGAGCGAACACGCCGGCGTCAGGGCCGACCACTTCTTCACCGGCATCGAATACGTCCGCGTGGACGAGATCGTCGAGGGCGACGAGGAATTGCAGAAGAAGCTGGTCGGCTCGGGCACCGATCCCGCGATCCGCCTGGGCTGCATGGACGAGGACGGCGTCCACGGCGAGATCGTCAATTCCACCTGGATGCTCTACGCCATGCGGGCGCAGGACGACCGCCTCGTCCAGGACCTCTGCCAAGTGTTCAACGACTGGCTCGCCGAATATTGCAGCCACGCGCCGAAGCGGCTCTACGGCACTTCGATGATCCATCTGGCGGATGTGGACTGGGCTTGTCGGGAGCTGGAACGCACCGCGAAGCGCGGCCTCAAGAGCGTTATCATCAACTGCGACGCCCGCCCCGAATGGCCGCGCTTCCAGGATCGGCACTACGATCCCTTCTGGGCGCGGGCCCAGGAGCTGGATCAGCCGGTGACCCTCCACATCATCACCGGCAACGAGGTCGATCCCTTCACCCTGCACGGGCCGGCGCGCATCGACATGGCGCGGCACACCATCGGCGTGCTCGCCGAGGCCGGCCCCGTGCTCGCCAACGAGTTCATCTTCGGCGGCATCCTCGACCGCTTCGAGGGCCTGAAATTGGTCCTGTCGGAATACGAAGTGTCCTGGTTGCCCTACTGGCTGTTCCGCGCCAGGCAGATCCAGAACGACTTCGGCCCGGCGCTGGACATCCCGAAGATCGCGAAGCCGGTCGAAGCCTATCTCCAGCAGATCTACCACGGGTTGATCGATGATCCCTATCTGGACAAGGTTCTGGACGTGATCGACCCGAAGACCATCATGTGGGGCTCGGACTTCCCCCACGCGCGCTGCACCTATCCCGACACCCGGGCCGTCATCGACCGCGTGTTCGGCCATCTCGACGAACGGACGCGCCGGGACATCACCTGTGACAATTGCGCGCGCTTCTACAATTTCGATCTGCCTGACGCCTGAGCCGCGCCTTTGACGCGACGCCGGCCGAGCGGAGAAGGGAACACGGCGGCAGGGCGGACGAGCGACCGCGCGGCGGAGGACGGCGCGTGACGCCGGGCGCCGGCGCCCGGGCCGCGGTCCGCGCCGCCCTCGTCGGGAAGGCCGGCGGGAGGGCGCCGGACCGCCCCGCGCCGGGCGAGCCGCTGCTCACCGTCGAGAACGTCACCCTCCGCTTCGGCGGCGTCCAGGCGCTCGCCGGAGTCGGCTTCACCATCGCCAGCGGCGAAATCTGCGCCATCATCGGGCCCAACGGCGCCGGCAAGACCTCCATGCTCAATGTCCTGAACGGTGCCTACCAGCCGACCGGCGGCGTCATCACCTTCAAGGGGCGCGTGCGCCGGCGGATGCGCCCGCGCGAGGCCGCCGCCGCCGGAATCGCGCGCACCTTTCAGAACGTCGCGCTGTTCAAGGGCATGAGCACGCTCGACAACGTCATGGCCGGGCGCAATCTCGAAATGCGGAGCAATTTCCTGGCCTGCATGTTGCCGGCGGGCCCCGCCTGGGCGGAGGAGGCGCGCCACCGCGCGGCGGCCGAGGATGTCATCCGCTTCCTCGAGATCGACTCGATCCGCGACACCCCGGTGGGGCGTCTGCCCTACGGCCTGCAAAAGCGGGTCGAACTCGCCCGCGCGCTGGCGGCGAAGCCCGATCTGCTGCTGCTCGACGAGCCCATGGCCGGGATGAACGCCGGCGAGAAGGCGGAGATGTGCCGCTTCATCCTCGATACCAAAGCGCGGTTCGGGACGACCATCGCCCTGATCGAGCACGACATGGGCGTCGTCATGGAGCTCTCGGACCACATCGTCGTGCTCGATTACGGCCGCAAGATCGCGGACGGAAGCCCGGGTGAAGTGCGCGCGAACCAAGCCGTGATCGACGCCTATCTCGGGGTGGTGCACGAGGGGGGCACGTGATGGGGGCGCTCGAGGCCTTCTTCGTCGCGCCCTTCCTCGACATGATCGCCTATCCGATGTTCTTCGGGGAGGTCGCGCTCACCGGGCTGCTGACCGGCGTCATGTATTCCCTGGTGGCGCTCGGCTTCGTCCTCATCTTCAAGGCGTCCCAGGTCTTCAACTTCGCCCAGGGCGCCATGGTGCTGTTCGCGGCGCTCACCCTCGTCGGGCTGATGGAATACGGCCTCCCGGTGTGGGCGGCGGTGCTGGCCACAGCCGCCGTCATGGTGGTGCTCGCCGTCGGCATCGAGCGCGGCGTTCTGCGCCCGCTGATCAACCAGCCGCCGATCACGCTGTTCATGGCGACCATCGGCCTGAGCTTCCTCCTCGAAGGCGCGGGCGAATGGGCATGGGGCGCCAACGTGAAGGCCCTCGACATCGGGATTCCGGACGGGCCGGTCGAGATCGCAGGGATGCTGTTGAACGAGTTCGACCTGATCGCGGCGGCGTTGGCGGCGGCGCTCGTCGCGACGCTCGCGCTCCTCTTCCAGCACACGCCGATCGGCCGCGCCCTGCGCGCCGTGGCCGACGATCCGCAGGCGGCGCTCTCCATCGGCATTTCGCTCAGGACCATCTGGATCGTCGTCTGGTCGGTCGCCGGCGTCGTCGCCATCGTGGCGGGCGTCATGTGGGGGGCCAAGAGCGGGGTGCAGTTCAGCCTGTCGCTGATCGCCCTCAAGGCCCTGCCGGTGCTGATCCTGGGCGGCCTCACCTCGGTGCCCGGTGCCATCGTCGGCGGCCTGATCATCGGCTGCGGCGAGAAGATCGCCGAGATCTACTGGGGGCCGGTGATCGGCGGCGCGATCGAGAACTGGTTCGCCTACATGATCGCCATGGTGGCGCTGCTGTTCCGGCCCCAGGGCCTGTTCGGCGAAAAGCTCATCGAGCGGGTGTGATCGGCCATGCGCGCCGCGGCTTCCGCGTTTCTCGGCTCCCTCTTCGCCAGCCGTTCGCGGGCGATCGACACGGGCTTCGTCGGCTTGGTCGCGGTGCTCGCCTTCTTCGCGGTGCCCATGGTCGCGAACGAGTACTGGCTCCAGGCCATCCTGATCCCGTTCTTGGTCTTCTCGGTGGCGGCCCTCGGCCTGAACCTGCTCACCGGCTTCGCCGGGCAGCTGTCGCTCGGTACTGGCGGCTTCATGGCAGTCGGCGCCTATGCCGCCTACAAGATGGCGACCGGCTGGCCCGAGCTCAACGTCATCGCCGTCTTCTTCCTCTCCGGTTTCTTCGCGGCCGGAGTCGGCATCCTGTTCGGGTTGCCGAGCCTGCGCATCAAGGGCTTCTATCTGGCGGTGGCGACGCTGGCCGCCCAGTTCTTCCTGATCTGGTTGTTCAACCGGGTGCCCTGGTTCTATAACCACAACCCCTCCGGCACGATCTCTGCGCCGCCGCGCACCTTCGCTGGCGTCATGGTCACCGGCCCTGAGGCCACCGCCGAGGTGCGCTATCTCGCGGCGCTCGCCTTCGTCGCGCTCTTCGTCTTCGTCGCCCGAAATCTGGTGCGGAGCCGCTTCGGGCGTGCCTGGATGGCGGTGCGCGACATGGACGTGGCGGCGGAGATCGTCGGCATCCCGCTGCTGCGCACGAAGCTCCTCGCCTTCGCCGTGAGTTCCTATCTGTGCGGCGTCGCCGGCGCGCTCCTGGTTTTCCTCTATCTGGGGAGCGCGGAGACCCTGGCCTTCGACGTGAACGTCTCCTTCCTCGTGCTCTTCATGATCATCGTCGGCGGCCTCGGCTCGATCGCCGGCTCGATCCTGGGCGCGGCCTTCATCACGATCGTGCCGATCTTCCTCGCCAACATTCCCTCGCTCACCGGCATCGACATCGCCTCCGACCTCGCCAAGCACATCGAAGTGATCATCTTCGGCGGCATGATCATCCTGTTCCTGATCGTCGAGCCCCTGGGCCTCGCCCGCCTCATCCGCCTCACGCGGGAGCGGCTCGGGTTGTGAGGCGTCCGCGATTCCGACTTGACTCCGGCGTATCCACATTGTAACCTTGTAACAAATCAACGAACGACGAGGGGTCGCCATGCCGGTCATGCGTGTTTCCGACAAGACGTGGAAGCGCCTCCAGGGATGGGCCATGCCTCTCGAGGACACGGCGGACTCGACTCTCGCCAGGGTGCTGGATGCGGCGGAGCGCCGTCGCGCGCAGACAGGAGCCTTTGCACCCTCCCGCCCGACCCGTCCCGAGCGGCCGGCGGCCGGGTCTCGGCGGGGCAAGCTTTCGCAGAAGGCGTTCCGGCAGCCCCTCCTGGAGGTTCTCCGTGACATGGGCGGGCGGGCGCATGTTCACGATCTTCGGCCGGTCATGGAGGAACGCATGAAGCCTCGCTTGCTCCCCGGCGATTTGGCGCTTCTTTCGTCGGGTGAACCGCGATGGTGGAACGCTACCCAATTCGTGCGACACGCTCTGAGGGAAGAAGGCTACCTGCGGAGTGATTCGCCGCGCGGCGTCTGGGAATTGTCGGAGAAGGGCGCCGGTTTCGTCGCAGGGCCGCGCGCGACTTTCGTCGATCACCTGCTCGCCATGCCGGATGTGGGCGAAGACGCCGATTTCAACCGCCTCCGTTCGGACCCTCGCGAGACAGGGATGTGAGTTATCTCGCCGATACCAACGTCGTTTCGGAGCTCCGCAAGCGCGAGCGCGCGGCGCCCTCGGTCATCAAGTGGTTCAAAGCGCGCGAACCCCGGGAACTCTTCATGAGCGTCTTGACCGTGGGCGAGCTGCGGCACGGTGTCGAGAGGCTGCGTGTCCGCGATCCAGAAGGCGCGGCCGCCCTGGATGCATGGGTGGATGGCGTTCTCGACCGATACCGGGACCGCCTTCTGGCTGTCGACGCCGCGGTCGCCGAGCACTGGAGCCGGCTCGGCGTCCGCGACCCACTGCCCGACGTCGACGGGCTTCGCCGCCACGGCGCTGGTTCACGATTTCGTCGTCGTGACACGCAACACGCGCCACGTCGCGCCGACAGGAGCGCGCTGTTTCGATCCCTTCCGATTCGATGTGACCGCGGGCGGTGCATCGTGCTAGGCTCGGCTGGGAGAGAGAGCGGCGCAAGCCTTGCCGGCGCGACCGCCTGATCGGGAGGAGGGACATGGCGTTCAGGAGAAGTCTTCGTCACGGTATCAACGGCGCGCTCGCCGCGGCGCTCGTCGCCGGCGGCCTCGCCGCGGCAGCGACGACGGCCGGACTCGCGGGCAGCGAGGCCCGCGCGGCCGACGAGCAGTTCATTCCGCTGCTCGTCTATCGGACGGGGCCCTACGCCCCGAACGGCATCCCGGCGGCGAACGGCGCCCTGGACTACTACAAGCTGGTCAACGAACGCGACGGCGGCATCAACGGCGTCGTGCTTACCTTCGAGGAATGCGAGTTCCGCTACGACACCAAGGCCGGCGTCGAGTGCTACGAGCGGCTCAAGAACAAGGGCCCGACCGGGGCTTCGGTGGTCAATCCCCTCTCGACCGGGGTGACCTACCAGCTCAACCCCAGGGCCCCGGTGGACGAAGTGCCCGTGCATTCGATGGGCTACGGGCAGACGGCGGCGTCCGACGGGCGCGTGTTCCCGTGGACCTTCACCTACCCCACGTCCTATTGGAGCCAAGCGTCCGCCTTCATCAAATATGTCGGTGCGCAGTCGGGCGGCATGGACAAGCTTCAGGGCCAGACCATTGCCCTCGTCTATCACAACAGTCCCTACGGCAAGGAGCCGATCCCGGTCCTCCAGGTGCTGGCCGAGAAATACGGCTATGCCCTGGAGCTGCTGCCGGTCGACCACCCGGGCCAGGAGCAGAAGGCGACATGGTTGCAGATCCGCAGGCTCAAGCCCGACTGGACGTTCCTCTGGGGCTGGGGCGTGATGAACCAGGTTGCGATCAAGGAGGCCGCCGGGATCGGCTATCAGATGGACCGTCTGATCGGCGTCTGGTGGTCGGCGAGCGAATCGGACGTGGTGCCGGCGGGCGAAGACGCCAAGGGCTACAAGGGGGCGTCGTTCCACTCGCCGGGCGCGGGCTTCCCCCTCCACGACGACATCCTGGCGCACGTCTATGGCGGCGACAGCGCGGCCGCGGGCGAGCACAATTTTGGCGAGGTCCTCTACAACCGCGGCGTCTTCCAGGCCGTGCTGAACGTCGAGGCGATCCGCACGGCCATGGGCAAATATGGCAACCGGTCGCTGACGGGCGTGGAGGTCCGCTGGGGCCTCGAGAATCTCGACCTGACGGAAGAGCGACTCGCCGAGCTGGGCCTGGCCGGCTTCACCAAGCCGATCAAGGTCACTTGCGAGGACCACGAGGGCAGCGGTCCGGTAATCATCCAGCAGTGGGACGGCGGTGCCTGGAACGTCGTCAGCGACTGGATCGCGCCGATGCGCGACGTCGTGCGCCCGATGATCGAGGCGGCCGCCGCCAAGTTCGCGGAAGAGAACAACATCACGCCGCGCGACTGCGCGAAGGAGATGTGAGCGTCCCGGCGCTTCTCCGGCTGGACGGGGTCGAGGTCGTCTACGACCATGTGATCTCCGTCCTGCGCGGCGTCACCGTCACCGTGCCCGAGGGGGCCATCGTCGCCCTCCTCGGGCCGAACGGCGCCGGCAAGACCACCACGCTGAAGGCGGTCTCCAACCTGTTGCGGGTGGAGCGGGGCGACGTCACCGCAGGCACGATCCATTTTCGCGACGAGCGCATCGACCGGCTTGCGCCGTCGAATCTGGTAAAGCGCGGCATCGTCCAGGTCATGGAAGGGCGCCGCTGCTTCGCCCATCTCACGGTGCACGAGAACCTGCTGACCGGCGCCCACACGCGGACGGACGGCAAGGCGCGGGTGCGCGCCGACCTCGAACGGGTCTACGCCCACTTCCCCTCGCTCGCCGGACGGCGCCGGCTCCAGGCCGGGTTCATCTCCGGCGGCGAGCAGCAGATGCTCGCCATCGGGCGGGCGCTGATGTCGCGGCCGGCCATGATGCTCCTGGACGAGCCGTCCATGGGTCTCGCACCCCAGGTCGTGGCCCGCATCTTCGAGACGGTCCGGCGGCTCAACGAAGAGGAAGGGGTGACCGTCCTCCTCGCCGAGCAGAACGCCAACATGGCCCTCGCCACGGCCGGCTACGGCTACATCCTGGAGAACGGCCGCATCGGCCTCGAAGGCACGGCGGCGGACCTCCAGGGCAACCCGGCGGTCAAAGCCACCTATCTCGGCTTCTGACTCCTTCTCCTCGGAGCGCGGGTCTTACGCCGGCACGATCATGGTGCCGGTGCCGTGCTCCGTGAACACTTCGAGCAGGAGCACGTGGGGCACGCGGCCGTCCAGGATGTGGGCGGCGGCGGTCGAGTGTTCGAGCGCCGCGAGGCAGGTCTCGAGCTTCGGGATCATGCCGCCGCCGACCGCCTCGCCGGCCAGGAGGGCGCGCGCCTCGTCCACGGTCATGCGGTTGATGAGCGCGCCCGATTCGTCGAACACGCCGGCCACGTCGGTCAGCAGGAGGAGCTTGGCGGCCGAGAGCGCGGCGGCGATGGCACCGGCGGCCGTGTCGGCATTGATGTTGTAGGTCTCACTGCCTGCGCCGACGCCTGTCGGCGCGACGACCGGGATGATGTCGGACTCGCAGAAGTGGTTCAGCAGACCGGCGTTGATGCGCGTGGGCTCGCCGACGAAGCCGAGATCGACTATCCGCTCGCTTCCGGTCTCCGGGTCCCGCGTCCGGCGCGCGAGCCGGGTCGCTTCGATGAGCTTGCCGTCCTTGCCGCTGAGGCCGACCGCCGTGCCGCCCACGGCATTGATCGTCGTGACGATGCGCTTGTTGATGCTGCCGGCCAGCACCATCTCGACGACTTCGGCGGTGGCTTCGTCCGTCACCCGCAGGCCGTCGACGAAGTCGCTCTCGATGTCGAGCTTCGACAGCATGCGGGCGATCTGCGGGCCGCCGCCGTGCACCACGACGGGATTGATGCCGACCTGCTTCAGCAGCACCACGTCGCGCGCGAAGCCCTGGGCGAGCGCCGAGTCGCCCATGGCGTGGCCGCCGTATTTGATCACGAAGCTCTTTCCTGCGAAGCGCCGCATGTAGGGCAGCGCCTCGGAGATCGTGGCCGCCGTTCGGAGCCAGTGCTTGGTGTCGCCGATGTTCGGCATGGGCCGGATCGCTCGGGGAGGCGCCTGCCCGGCGGAGTCTCCCGCACCCGCCGGTGGCGGATCACTAGCCGATTCGCTCGGCCTTGGCCAGCGCCGCGAGATGGGCCCTGAGTGCCGCGATGCCGGCGCCGGTGCGGGCGCTGGTGGCGATCAGCGAGGGATAGGCGGCGACGTGCCTGGCGAGCGCGGTTTCGAGCGCCCCCGCCTTGGCTGCCAGCGCCGCCGGCTCCAGCTTGTCGCATTTGGTAAGCACGGCGAGGAAGGGCACGGCGTTCCGGTCGAACGCGGCCATGAGCGGCGCGTCCGCCTCCGCGATGCCCCGCCGCGCGTCGAGCAGCAGGCAGACCCGCCGGAGGGTGGGCCGGCCGCGGAGATAGGCGTCCACGAGGCGGGTCCAGGCGAAGACTTTCCGCTTCGACGCGGCGGCGTAGCCGTAGCCCGGCAGGTCCACGAGCATCAGGCGGCCGGCGAGGTCGAAAAAATTCAGCTCCCGCGTGCGTCCCGGCGTGTTCGATGTGCGGGCGAGTGCACGGCGCCCGGTGAGAGCGTTGACGAGGCTCGACTTGCCCACGTTGGAGCGGCCGGCGAAGGCGATTTCGGGCAAGGCGGGCGCGGGCACCGCCTCGAGGACGGCGGCGCCCGATACGAAGCGGCAGGGCTGGGTGAACAGCCGGCGCCCGGCTTCTAACGCGGCCGCGCGCGCTTCCGCGTCTTCGTCCGCCTCGACCCGGTTGGTTTCTGTCCCGTCCATTCGCCGTCGTCGATGCGCGTGTCTCGCTCCGCCGCCGTGCTTTCGCCGGCCCCCTCGTCGGCCCGCGCGGCCGCGCGCTCCGCCTTGCGTTGCCTGCGCGATTTTCGGGGAGGTTCTTCCGGTTCGGGCTTCGGTGCCGGCGGGGGAGTGCTCCTGCCGAGGCCGGTCTTCACGCGCTCGAGCAGGCTCGCCTGTGCCGCGCCCGGCGGAGATTCCTTGCGCCGGGTTCCAGGCTTCCGCCCGCGGGGTGCGGCGGCAGGTTTTCGCGGCGCGGGCTTACGGCGCGTGGGCGCCTTGCGCTTCGCCGGCCCGCGCGCGGCATCGGCCGCCTCGTCGCGCGCCGCCGCGCGCTTGGTGCCGGTCCCCTCGCGTCGTGCCCCGCCGCCCGTGGCGGCCGCGCGGCGCGGACCCTTCCGTTTGCCTGCCGGCGTGCGGGCGGCACTGCTCGACCCGGACGCGGCGGCCGGCTTGCGGGCGCGGCGGGGCGCGGCATCGGCCTCGCCCGCGCGCTCCTTCCGGGGCGAGCGGCTCGGCTTGATCAGCGTGCCCTTCTCGGCCGCCTCCTTGATCTTGCGGATCTTCTCGGCGTCCTCGGCGAGGCTCTGCCGGGTGATGCCCATGCGGCGCATGATCAGCCATTGCTGGCCGATGGAGAGCACGTTGTTCCAGGTCCAGTACACCACCAGCCCGGCCGGGAACCGCGCGAACAGAAACAGGAACACGATGGGCAGCGCCATCAGGATCTTCTGCTGGATCGGCTCCATCGGTTGCGGGTTGAGCTTCATCTGGAGCCACATCGTGGCGCCGAACAGGAGCGGCCAGATGCCGATCAGCAGGAATTCCGGCGCTGGCCACTCCAACAGGCCGAAACCGGTGATGAAGGTCATCGGGTCGGGCGCGGAAAGATCGTCGATCCAGCCGAAGAACGGCGCGTGGCGCATCTCGATGGTGACGAACAGCATGTAGTAGAGCGCGAAGAACACCGGAATCTGGGCCAACAGCGGCAGGCAGCCGGCGACCGGGTTCGCCTTCTGCTCACGGTAGAGCTTCATCAGCTCGCTGTTCATCCGCTGCTTGTCGTCCTTGAAGCGCTCGCGCAGGCGGATCATTTCCGGCTGCAACTTCCGCATCCGGCTCATGGAGGCGTAGGCCTTGTTGGCCAGCGGGAACAGCAGCGCGCGCACGCAGATCGTGAGCAGCAGGATGGCGACGCCGAAGTTTCCGGTCGCGCGGTTGAAGAAGTCGATGACGTAGAACAGTGGCTTCGAGAGGAACCACGTCGGCCCGAAATCCACGGCGAGGTCCAGGCGTTCCGCGCCCAGCGTCTCCTCGTAGCGATCGAGGAGGTTAATCTCCTTGGCGCCGGCGAAGAGGTGCGAGGTGAGCGAGACCGTCTGGCCCGGATTCACCGTGAACGGCGCCGCCTCGTAGATCGTCTGGAAGGAATCGGTCTCGCCGCCGTCCACGGGGACATATTCGAAGCTGCCCTGGAACGGCGTTTCCTGGTCCGGGATCAGCGCCACCAGCCAGTATTTGTCCGTCATCCCGAGCCAGCCGCCGGAGGCCCGGTAGCGGTATTCGTCGAGCGCGCGGGGGTTGCGCTCCAGGGCGTCGTAGGCATCCAGCATGTCCTCGTAATCGGCCTCGTGGTAATCCCCGCCGAACACGCCGAGGGCGCCGTCCTGGAAGAGGAAGAGAGGCTTGAAGGGCAGGATCGATTCGGACGAAGTGCTGAACCGCGCGATACGCGAGAACGGGACGAGCGCGACCGGTGTGGCGGTCTCGTTGCGGACCGACTGGGTCACGGTGAAGACGAACCCGTCGTCCACCGCGATGCGGCGCGCGAAGGACAATCCGGCGCCGTTGTCCCAACGCAGGGTGACCGGCTTCCCGAGGTCGACGATGGCGCGATCGGCCTCCCACAGGGTGTCGGGGCGGGGGAGTGCGATGTCGTCGCCCGCGCTCGCCCAGCCGAAATCGGCGAAATAGGGCCGGGCCGCATCGCGCGGCGAGAGCAGGACGATCTCCGGGCTCTCCTCGTCGGCGGTCTCATGGTAGCCGCGGAGCGTGACCGAATCGATTCGCCCGCCGAGCCGGGAGATCGAACCCCGGATGCGCGGCGAGTCGATCGCGACCCGCGGGCTGTCGATGCCGGCCTGGAGAGGCTGGGCGGGCGCTTCCGGCCCGTCGCCCTGCACGACTTCGATCGTGACCCGCTCCGCCGGGAGCGCGTCCGGGGCCGGCGCTTCGGCGATGCGCACCGGCCGCTCCTCGGGCGGGAACAGCACCGGCATCAGGAACTGCCAGCCCACCAGGATCACGAAGATCGCCGCGATCGCGATGACGAGATTGCGTTTGTCTTCGCCGAACATGCGCCGCTCGCGCGTTCAGGGGAGGGCGTGGCCGTTCCGCGGGCGCCGGAACGGCCGGTCGGGAACGGGATCAGCACCGCCCGGGAAGAACGGGTTGCAGCGGGCGACGCGCCAGGCGGCGAGGGCGAGGCCCGCGAGCGCGCCATGGCGGCGCACCGCAGCCGCGGCATAGTGCGAGCAGGTCGGCTCGAACCGGCAGCCGGGCGGCAGGAAGGGCGAGACGAACAATTGGTAGCCGCGAAACAGGCCGACGAGCAGCGCCGTGATCGGTTTCATGCTTCTTCGGTCCTCGAACGCGCTCCGGGCGGCGGACCGCCTGCCGCGCGCCGTCGTCCGCCCGGTGCCCGGCCGCCCGCTTTCGCATCGACTCGCGCGAGGGCCGCGACCAGATCGCCGATCAGTGCGTCGAACGGCCGGGTCAAGGTGGCGCCGCGCGCGATGACCACGTAGTCGCGGTCTCGCCGCGCGCGTTCCGGCATAACATGGGCCACCGCCGCGCGCAATCGACGCTTGGCGCGGTTGCGCGCGGGCGCGTTGCCGATCTTCTTGCTGGCGGTGTAGCCGACGCGGACGCGCCCGGGCTCGGTCTTCCCCGCGGGCGCCGCCTGGAGGACCAGCCCCGGCGCCGCCCAGCGGCGGCGCGCGGCGCGCACCCGCAGGAAGTCCCGCCGTTTCTTGAGAACGGCGATGCGCACCGGCATCGCCTCTAGACCGTCAGACGCTTCCGCCCCTTGGCGCGGCGGCGCGCCAACACGCGGCGGCCGGCGACGCTCTTCATGCGCTGCCGGAAGCCGTGCCGCCTCTTGCGGACGATGTTGCTCGGCTGATAGGTCCGTTTCACGCTCCGCCTCCGGCTCCCGCCGCACATCGCCCGTGGCCACGGGAACGGTCCTCTACAGCAGCCGCCCGCTCGCTGTCAATGCCACCGGTAGGGGGCGATGGCGTTTCTCATGCCTGGGCCATGCGGGCGAAGCCCCGGTCGAGGTCGGCGATGAGGTCGTCCGCGTCTTCCAGGCCGGCGTGCAGGCGGAGCGTGGGGCAGGCCGGGTCCCAGGTCTTGGCGTCGCGGATGCGGTGGGGATGGGTCGGCAGGGCGAGGCTTTCGTAGCCGCCCCACGAATAGCCTAGGCCGAAGAGTGCCAGACCGTCCAGAAGGGCGGCGACGGCCGCTTCGGAGGCCGGCTCCAGGACGACGCCGAACAGGCCCGAGGCGCCCGAGAAATCCCGCTTCCAGAGAGCGTGGCCCGGATCGTCCGCGAGCGCGGGATGCAGCACCCGGCGGACTTCCGGCCGCGCGCGCAGCCAGCGGGCGAGCCGGAGGCCCGTCTCCTCATGCCGGCGCAGCCGCACGCCGAGGGTGCGCAGCCCCCGCAGCGCGAGATAGCAATCGTCGGGCCCGGGCGCCGCACCGAGTTCCTCGAAGACGCCGCGCACCGGCTCGACGCGGGCCTCCGCGGCGGTGACCGCGCCGAGCATGGCGTCCGAATGGCCCACGATGTATTTGGTCGCGGCCTGGATCGAAACGTCGGCTCCCAACGCCAGGGGCTGGCAGAGGAGCGGCGACGCCCAGGTGTTGTCGACGATCAGCACCGCACCCGCCGCGTGGGCGGCTTCGGCGAGAGCCGGCAGATCCTGGACCTCGAAGGTGAGCGAGCCGGGCGATTCGGCGAACACGACGCTGGTGCGGGACCGGATCTCCTTCGCGACGCCGGCGCCGGCGCGCGGGTCGTAGAACGTGGCCTCGACTCCGATGCGGGCCAGCAGTCCGCGGGCAAGCGCCCGCGTCGGGCCGTAGGCGCTGTCGCTGATCAGGACGTGGTCGCCGCTCTTCGCGAAGGCCAGGAGCGCGGCCACGATCGCCGCCTTGCCGGAGCCGAAGAGATACGTCCGATGGCCGCGTTCGAGCGCCGCGAGCGCGTCTTGCAGGGCGAAGGTCGTCGGCGTGCCGAACCGCCCGTAATAGGTCTTCCCGTATTCGCGCGGGCCGGTCGTCGCCGCTTCGAGTGCCGCTGTCGATTCGTAGAGGACCGTCGAGGCGTGATAGACGGGCGGGTTCACCACCCCGTGGTTGGCCGCCGGGTCCCGCCCGAGGACGGAGAGCAGGGTGTCGGCCCGGTAGCGCGCCGGCGTGTCCCCCTCCTTGGCCATGGCCGCGGGCTATATGTCGGCGTAGACGTGGGTTTCGGCCGCGCCGCCCGGATGCGTCACGGCGCCCCGGTAGGCCGGCCCGACGGTCGCCGCGTATTTCCAGAGGACGCCGGACTGGTAGTCGGTCGCGCGCGGTTTCCAGCGCTTGCGGCGCTCCGCGAACTCGGCCTTGGAAACCGCGACGCGGAGCGCGCCGCGCGTCGCGTCGATGGTCACCTCGTCGCCGTCCCGGATCAGCGCGATGGGGCCGCCGAGCGCGGCCTCCGGCCCGACATGGCCGATGCAGAACCCGCGCGTCGCGCCGGAAAAGCGCCCGTCGGTGATCAACGCGACCTCCTCGCCCTTTCCCTGGCCGTATATCTGTGAGGTCACCGCGAGCATCTCGCGCATTCCGGGCCCGCCCTTCGGCCCCTCGTAGCGGATCACGATCACGTCGCCCGAGCGGTAGTCGCGGCCGACGACGGCCTTCATCGCCTCCTCCTCGTTGTCGAAGCAGCGGGCGGGGCCCACGTGGCGCAGGCGGGAGAGGCCGGCGACCTTCACGATCGCCCCCTCGGGCGCGAGATTGCCTTTCAACCCCACCACGCCGCCGGTCGGCGAGAGCGGCGCCGAGGTGGGCAGCACGACGTCCTGCTCGCGCGGGAACGCCACGTCCGCCAGATTCTCGGCGAGGGTGCGGCCGGTGACGGTGAGGCAGTCGCCGTGCAGGTAGCCGCCGTCGAGCAGCGTCTTGAGCACGATCGGCACGCCGCCTGCCTCGAACAGGTCCTTCGCCACGTAGCGGCCGCCGGGCTTGAGATCGGCGATGTAGGGCGTGCGCCCGAACACCTCGGCGACCGCCGACAGGTCGAAATCGATGCCGGCCTCGCTGGCGATCGCCGGAAGATGGAGCCCCGCGTTGGTCGAGCCGCCGGTGGCGGCCACCACCGTCGCGGCGTTCTCCAACGCCTTGCGCGTCACGATGTCCCTGGGGCGGATGTTGTTCTCGATTAGCGCCATGACGCGGTTGCCGGAGGCCACGGCGAACTCGTCGCGGGATTCGTAGACCGCGGGTGCCCCTGCGGAATGCGGCAAGGCGAGGCCGATCGCCTCCGAGACGCAGGCCATGGTGTTGGCGGTGAACTGGCCGCCGCAGGAGCCGCCGGAGGGGCAGGCCACCGCCTCGAGCGCCGCGAGATCGGCCTCGCTGACCGTGCCCTCGCTGAGCTTGCCGTAATACTCGTAGACGTCCATGACCGTCACGTCCCGGCCGCGGAAGCGGCCTGGCAGGATCGAGCCGCCGTAGAGGAAGACTCCGGGCACGTTGAGCCGCACCAGCGCCATCATCATGCCCGGCAGCGATTTGTCGCAGCCGGCGATGCCGACCAGGGCGTCATAGGAATGCCCGCGCATGGTGAGCTCGACGGAATCGGCGATCACGTCGCGCGAGACCAGCGAGGACTTCATCCCCTGGTGGCCCATGGCGATGCCGTCGGTCACCGTGATCGTGGTGAATTCGCGCGGCGTGCCGCCGGCTTCCTCGACCCCGGCCTTCGCCGCCTGCGCCTGCCGGCGCAGCGTGATGTTGCAGGGGGCGGTTTCGTTCCAGGTCGTCGCGACGCCCACGATGGGCCGGCTCATCGCCTGTCGGGAGACCCCCATCGCGTAGAAGAACGACCGGTGGGCGGCACTCTTCGGCCCCTCGGTGATGTGCCTGCTCGGCAGCTTCGACTTGTCGAACTTCGCGCTCATCACAATCTCCCCCGGCCCGCCGCCGCCCCGCTTACCCGCCCCGGCCGGTGCCGGTCAAGCCGCGCGCGGGGCCGCCTCACGAAGACGCGGCGATTCGCGCCAGGGCTTCCTCCAGGCGCGCCCGCGCGTCCTGCGCCTCTTGCAAGCGCCCCCGCTGCTCGTCCACGACATGGGCCGGCGCCCGCTCGAGGAAGCGTTCGTCGTCGAGCTTCCTCTCGATGCCGGCCATCCTCCCGTCGAGCCGGCCGATCTCCTTCTCGAGCCGCGCGCGCTCCTTCTCGAATTCGACCACGCCGGCCAGCGGCAGAACGACCGTCGCCTCGTCCAGCACGGCCTGGACGGCGCCGGGCGGCACGGCGCCGTCCAGCGCCGCGGCTTCGCTCAGGCGGGCGAGCCGCATAATGGCCTCGCGGTGCCGCCGCAGCCGGTCCAGTGTTTCCGGTGCGGCGCCGCGCAGGCCGAGGGCGATGCGCGCTCCCGCCGGCACGTTCATCTCCGCCCGCACGGCGCGGATCGTCGAAATCAGCCGCACAACCCAATCCATCTCGCGGTCGGCCGCGGAGTCGGCGACGCCGGCGCCCGGCGCGGGCCAGGGCGCCGCGACCAAGCTGCCGGCCCGGCTTTCGTCGAGTCTGCCCCACAGCTCCTCGGTGACGAACGGCATGAACGGATGGAGCAGGCCGAGGATGGTGTCCAGCACCCAGCCGGCGACGGCGCGGGCCTCCCGCCTCTCCGGCCCGTCGGCGCCGCCCAGCGGCGCCTTCGCGAACTCGAGATACCAGTCGCAGAACACGCCCCAGGCGAAGCGATAGACCGCGCCCGCCGCCTCGTTGAATCGATAGGCGTCGAGTGCGTCGGTGACGGCAGCGGCAGCCCGCGCCGTCTCGCCGACGATCCACCGGTTCGTGACGCTCCGGCAGCCTGCCGGATCGAAGCCGGCGGCGGCTCGGCATTCGTTGGCCTCGCAGAACCGCGCGGCGTTCCACAGCTTGGTCGCGAAATTGCGGTAGCCGGCGACGCGGCTCTCGGAGAGCTTGATGTCGCGGCCTTGCGCCTCCATCACGGCGAGGGTGAAGCGCAGCGCGTCGGCGCCGTATTCGTCCATGAGCGCCAGCGGGTCGATGACGTTGCCCTGGCTCTTGGACATCTTCCGTCCCGCTTCGTCCCGCACCAGCGCGTGGATGTAGACGGTGCGGAAGGGGACTTCGCCCATGAAGTGGATGCCGAGCATGACCATCCGCGCGACCCAGAAGAAGATGATGTCGAAGCCGGTGATCATGTCGTCGTTGGGATAGTAGGTCGCCAGCGCCTCCGTGCGCTCCGGCCAGCCGAGGGTGGAGAACGGCCAGAGGGCGGAGCTGAACCAGGTGTCCAGCACGTCGGGGTCGCGGGCGAGCGCCACCGGCTCGCCGTAATGGCGCGCCGCCGCTTCCTGCGCGCCGGCCTCGTCGGCGGCGACGAACACCTGGCCGTCGGGGCCGTACCAGGCCGGGATGCGATGGCCCCACCAGAGCTGGCGGGAGATGCACCAGGGCTGGATGTTGCGCATCCACTCGAAATAGGTATTCGCCCACCGTTCGGGAACGAAGCGGATGCGGCCGGATTCGACGGCCTCGATTGCGGGGCCGGCGAGGGTCGCGGCGTCGACGTACCATTGGTCGGTAAGCCAGGGTTCGATGACCGCGCCCGAACGGTCGCCGACGGGCACCGTGTGCGTGTGGGGCTCGATCTTCTCGATCAGGCCGAGACCCTGGAGATCGGCGACGATGCGCTCGCGCGCGGCGAAGCGGTCGAGGCCGCGATAGGCTTCGGGCGCGTTCTCGTTCAGCTGGGCGTTCTCGTCGAACAGGTTGACGACCTCGAGGTCGTGCCGACGGCCCACCTCGAAATCGTTGAAGTCGTGGGCGGGGGTGATCTTCACCGCGCCCGATCCCTGCTCCGGGTCGGCGTGGGTGTCGGCCACGATCGGCAGGCGGCGCCCGACCAGCGGCAGGACGGCCGCGCCGCCGACGAGGCCGCTGAGGCGCGGGTCCTCCGGGTGGACGGCCACGGCGGTGTCGCCCAGCATGGTCTCGGGCCGGGTGGTGGCGACCACGACATGGGCACCCGGCCGGTCTGCGAGGGGATAGCGGATGTGCCAGAGCCTGCCGTCCGCGACCTCGCGCTGGACGACCTCCAGGTCGGAGATCGCGGTGCGCAGCGCCGGGTCCCAATTGACGAGGCGCTTGTCCCGGTAGATCAGGCCCTGCCGGTGGAGGGCGACGAAGACCTCGACCACCGCCCGGCTCAGCCCTTCGTCCATGGTGAAGCGGTCTCGCGGCCAGTCGGGCGAGGCGCCGAGGCGGCGCAGCTGGTGCTGGATCGCGCCGCCCGATTCCGCCTTCCAGGCCCAGATCCGCTCGACGAACGCCTCGCGGCCCATGCGCCGGCGGTCGCTGCCCTCTTCCGCGAGTTGGCGTTCGACGACCATCTGGGTCGCGATTCCGGCGTGGTCCATGCCGGGCTGCCAGAGCGCGCGGCGGCCGGTCTTGCGGCGGTAGCGGGTCAGCACGTCCTGCAAGGTGTTGTTGAGCGCGTGGCCCATGTGGAGGCTGCCGGTGACGTTGGGCGGCGGCATCATGACGCAGTAGGGTCGCGCCCCGCCCGCCCCGCCGGGACGCGCGGCGAACGCGCCGTCGTGCTCCCAGGCTTCGTAGAGTCGGCCTTCGAACTCGGCGGGCCGATAGGTCTTGTCCAGCATCGTCGTCCGGGATTTCGTTCCGTGGGACAGGCGCCGGCTCGGCGGCGGCCGTGCGCCCTATCCGGAGCCGGGGCGACGCGCGATACGCGCGATCTCGCCTTGCACGAGGCGCTCGACGATCCCTGGCAGGTGCGTATCCAGCCATTCCCGAAGCATCGGTCGCAGCATCGCGCGCAGGTGGTCCTCGATGGCCCGATCGTCCGCGTCTGCCGGCGGCGCGTCCGGGTCCGCGCGCCGGAGCGCCCGGGCGACCTCGGCCTTGACGGAGGGCGACACCAGCGGCGCATCCGGCCAGGGGATCGGCGGCGCGGGGCTTGCGGGCTGTCCGCTCGCGGCGCTTTCCAACGCGATGACGTTACCTTTTTCGTCCACGACGTCGGTCAGGTCGAGCACGTCATCGTCCCTGGCGGGCGCACTTCTCTCCTCCGAGACGATCTCGCGAATGGAGGCCATGATTTCCTCCATCGAGGGGTTTTCTCGGGATCCGAGATCAGCCATGGCCCATCACCACCAGCCTCGACGTTCGACCTCCGCGCATCCCGCACCCTAGGCCAATCGGTGCACCATTGCCAACCCGCCCTCGGAGAAGGCGCGCGGGCGAGTGTCGTCGCCACGGCCTCCCGGCCGAGAGCACATGGAAAACGTCGGACTTCATCGGCGGATTTTCGTGGACGAGCAAGATCACGAAACCGGGGGGGTGGCCCCAGCGGCGGCCTTTTCCATACGCTCGCGGATGTCGGCCGCGACTTCGAGCACCTCGGCCGGCGCTCGGACGCTCTCGCCGGCGCGCTGGCGCAGGGCGACGACGAGCGGCGCCAAGGCGTCGGCTTTCTCGTCGTCTTCCGAGAGTATTTCGAGGAGGACGCGCTCGGGAATCCCACCAGCGATCAACGCTGGCACGGTTTCCTGCATGGCACCCAGCATCGCCCGATCGTCGGGAGCGAACGCAGCGTACGCGAGGCGAAAAGTCTCCAGGGCGTCTTCCGCACGGCCGCTTCTTATTTGCGCCGCGCCCTTGTTGATGAGCGCCTTGGCGACCAATGCCTGAACTTCCGGTGTATCGTCGTCGCCGAAGTGTTCGATCACTTGGTCGTATGTCGCAACCTCCGCTTCAGGCTCGCCAAGCTGGCCTTGCGTGAGGCCTTTGAAGATTAATGTCCAGGCGACCTGTGCCCGAGCTTCCGGTGTGCCGTCGCCGCTGAAGCGTTCGATCACTTGGTCGTATATCGCGACCGCTGCCTCGGGATCGCCAAGCTGGGCTCGCGCAATGCCCTTGTTGACCAGCGCCCAGGCGACCTGTGCTCGGACTTCCGGCGTGTTGTCGTCGCCGAAGCGTTCGATCACTTGGTCGTATGTCTCGATCGCCGCTTCGGACTCGCCGCGCTTCACATGCGAAGCCGCCTCTGCCATAAGCGCCTCGATGTCGATCTCGCTCGTTTCGGCCAAGCTGGGCGGGTGGGCGGTGTTCAGCCGTGCCCCGCCAGGAAAAAAGCCTCCGATGTCCGGCGCCTCGGCGATCGCCCGCTCGATTCCCTCGCGAATGGTTGCAGACCGTATCGCCTCGGCCCGGAGTGTGCCGGACAGGTCCGCCAGTTCGTCGCGGCCGTAGAAAACCGTCATGAAGCGGATCAGAGTTTGCACGACGGCCGCCGCGTCGCGTTCGCGTCGCAGCTTGTAGTAGATGCAATAGAGCCGCTCGGCGGCGGCGTAGCGCCGCTTGCGGCCGGTTCCTTCCACGGCGATTGCGCCGCGGTCGACGAGCCTGCCGAGCATGGTCGAGACGGTGCGGACGTCCATCCCGGCGCGCGCCGCGATCTCGCCGGTGCTCGACGGCCGCCAGAGATCGACCGCCGCCAGATAGACCCGGCGCTCGGTCCTGGCCAGACTCTCCAGATGACCGCGAAAATACTCCGTGTGGTCATCGATGAGCGTCACCAGCTCTTCCATCAGGCGGCCCAGGGAGCGGTGCCGCGCGAATCCCGCGACGATGACCAGCAGGCGGGGGCTGCCGCCCGTGAGGATTTGCAAGGCCCTGATTTCGCCGTCGCTCCTCTCGTCGCTGGCGACCGCGTGCCACAGGCGCCGGCAGGCTTCTCTGTCCAGAGGCTCCAGGGAGATATGCCAGAACAGTTCGAAGAAAGGTTGGCGTGCATCGTCCAGCGCCGCGAAGCGGCTGGTGGCGGTGGCCAGCAGCATGATCCCGGCCTCCGACTGCAACGCTTGGCGCAGCCCCCAGCCGAAATCGGCATCCGCGGGATCGCAGAGTGCCTGAAGGTTCTCGACCATGAGGACCAGCCGCCTGTCGAGGAGCTCGGCCGCTTCGAGGACGGCGGCGCGCGCGCGCTCGGACAATTCGCGCTCGCGCCAGCGGGATTTCAGGTCGGCATGGGTATCGCGCAGTTCCTGCGAGAGAGCCGGGTCGTCGATCTCCTGCGCCAAGTGGAACAGCGCTTCGAGCCAGAAGTCGGCGAGACCGAGGATCTCGTGACTTTCCTCCATGAACCGCACCGGCAACAGGTGCTGGGAGAGCGCTTCGTCGGTCCGGATCTCGGCCGCGGCGCGCGCCAGCAGCATGGTCTTGCCCCGGCCGCGTGGCGCGACGACCAGGACATGCTGGCAGGATGGTGAATCGACGTTTCCCTGGAGAATCTCGATCACCGTCTTGAGTTCGCGGCGCCGGACAACGAATTGTTCGATCACCTCACGGTCGGACTGGAACAGCCCGGGATTGAACTTGCGAAGCGTCCGGGCGTTCGGGGCGGTCATCGGGCGGCGTCCCGGCCGGCGAGCGGCACATGGTGATCGCGAAAGCGCGCCGCCCACCAGTCCTTCAGCAGGCGCGACGGGAAACGATAGCCGTCGGCGCCGGGTTCGAGATAGCCGTCGTGCTCCAGCACGTCGAGCGCCTCCGCGACGCGGGCGGGCGCATCCTGGACCAGCGGCGCGTAAGACCGTTCGAGGGCGCGCCGCGCATCGGCGCCGAACACGCCCAGGAGCGCGGCTTCTGCGAGAATTTCCATCGCGATCCTGCGGCTTTCGTCGTCCAGAGCGTCCTCCAGGCGGGTCGCGTAATGCAGGAGATCGCTCTGCCCCGACGGCCCGAGGAGCTCCGTGCGGTAGACCTCGTCAACCTCCGCCGTCGTCACCCGGTCGCGCCCCTGCATCGCGGCGGCTTCCCGCAAACGCGCGAAGAAGGACTGTACGTGGTGCGGAATGCCGATGCCGAGAGCGTCGTAGGCTGCTTCGGCAACGCCGTCCTCGACCTGCAAGTCACAACGCGCGGCGAGCCGCTCGAAACAGGCGATGCTCGCGTCGCGGCTCCAGGGCCCCAGGCGGAAGGGGTCGAGGTAGTTGACGCGGTCGGGAATGCCGAGCCGGGTCACCAGGGGCATGAGCCCGATGCTGCCGGAGAGGATGACGACCGGAGAGCCGCCTTCCAGCCCCTGGAGCGCGCGTCGCAACCAGCTCAGGAAGTCGTCGACGCGCCGCGCTCCGTCTTTTTCGCGAAGCATGCGCGTGAGAAGGATCGGCAGTTCGTCGATGACGAGGAGAACCGGCCGCTCGTGCTCGGCGCAGGCGCGGATCAGGCCATCCCCGTGGCGGCGCCAGTTTCCGGCGTCCAGGCAGGCGCGGAACTTCACACGAAAGTCGAGTACCCCGACCTCCTCGACGCTCCCCCGAACGCCCCTCAGGCCGGCGGTGACACGCGCTGCGATGGAGCGAACCGGGTGCGCCGCCCGGGCGAGCTCGGCGATCGCGTCCTCCGCGCACGTCGCGTCCTCGACGTCGGCGAAGAGCGTGGTCCAGCCGTCGCCCGCCAGCCTCCGCCCGAGTTCACGGGCGATGCTGGTCTTCCCCATGCGCCGCTGCCCGGTGAGCAGCGTATGGTTGCCCTCGCGGACTCGCGTTTCCAGGATGCCCAATTCGGTTTCGCGATCGAAGAAGTCGGCGCCGCTCACCCAGCGGCCGGTGGCCGGTTTCATGGCCCGCCTCGGAATCAACGGATTTGTCGTATGATTAGGTATCAACAAATAAGTTGTCAACTATATTGTTGACGACAATTTTGTGTCGTGCAGGCGGTGCCTCTCTGTTCCCTCCGATTGGCGCTAGCGGGGGCGGAGGGGCGGGAGGCCCAGATTCTCGCGCAGGGTGGGGCCGGCGTAGTCGCGGTGGAAGAGGCCGCGGCGCTGGAGTTCGGGGACGACGAGGCGCGTCATGTCCTCGTAGGAACCCGGCACGTGGGTCGCGGCGATGACGAAGCCGTCGCAGGCACCGCCTTCGAACCATTCGGCCATGCGGTCGGCGACGGCCGCCGGCGTGCCCACGAAATGGGGCATTTCGTCCACCGTTCCCCGGCGGCTGTAGGTGACGAAATCCTCGACCGTCGGGTGGGGGTTGCCGCTCAGTGCGACGACGCGGTCGCGGATCGCCTGAAGGCCGCCGATGGACGCCATCTCCGCGTCGGTGAAGGGCTCGCCCGCCGGCTTGGCCGCAAAGTCGTAATTGAGCGCTTCGGACAGCAGCGCCAGGGTGTCGATCGGGCGGGCGAGGCCGGCGACGAACGCGGCCTTGTCCTCTGCCGCCGCCTGCGTCTCCGCCACCGTCACGTAGATCGCCGGGGTCAGGCGCCAGGCGTCGGGGTCGCGCCCGGCTTCCACGGCGGCTGTGCGGGTCGCCGCGTAGGCGCGTTGGCCGAATTCGAGGGTCGGGAAGATCGCGAAGATCACCTCGGCCCAGCGCGCCGCGAAGCGCCGCCCCCGCCCGCTCTGGCCCGCCTGGATCACCACCGGCCGCCCCTGGGGCGTGCGCGGCACGGTGAACGGCCCGCGCGAGCGCAGGAAGCGGCCCCGGTGGTCGAGGCGGCGCACCTTGGCCGGGTCGGCGAAGACCCCGCCCTCCCTGTCGAGGAGGATCGCGTCGTCGTCCCACGAATCCCAGTGGCCCAGCACCACCTCCATGAACTCGTCGGCGCGGTCGTAGCGTTCGTCATGCGCGCCCGCCGACTCGGCGCCGTAATTCGCGGCCTCGGAATCGTTGAGCGAGGTGACGACGTTCCAGGCCGCCCGCCCGCCGCTCATGTGGTCGAGGGTCGAGAAGGTGCGGGCGACGTGGAACGGCGGGTAATAGGTGGTGGAGCAGGTGGCGCCGAGGCCGATCCGCCCGGTCGCCGCGGCCATGATCGACAGCACCGGAATCGGGTCCATCTTCACCACCCGCACGCCGTTCCGCACTGCCTCCGCGTGGGTGCCGCCGTAGATGTCCGGCAGCGCCAGCCTGTCGTCGAAGAAGGCGAGATGGAACTTGCCGGCCTCCAGGACCTCGGCGATCCGCCGGTAGTAGCCGGCGGAGAGGAAGTCGCCGGCCGCTTCCGGATGGCGCCAGGAGGCGGTGTAGTTGGAGCAGTTCTGCGCCTGGAGGAAGCCCACCAGCACCATGCGCCGCTCGCTCATGCCGTCCTCCGCCGCCGTGCCGCCGTCATTTGTACGGGTCCGCCGCGTCGCGCAACCCGTCGCCCAGGAAGTTGAAGGCGAGGACCACCAGGATCACCGGGACCACGGGCAGCATGAGCCACGGGTAGAGCGCGACGGCGTTGATGTTCTGCGCCTCGTTCAGCAGTACTCCCCAGCTGGTGATCGGCGGCCGCAGGCCGAGCCCGAGGAAGGAGAGCGCCGTCTCCCCCAGGATCATCGAGGGGATGGACAGCGTGGCCGAGGCGATGAGGTGGCTCATGAAGCTCGGCACCAGATGGCGCCCGACGATGCGGGCGGGGCGGGCGCCCATGAGCATCGCGGCGGTCGCGAAATCCTCCTCGCGCAGCGCCAGCAGCTTCGAGCGCACGGCGCGGGCGAGGCCGGTCCAGTCGATCAGCCCGAGGATGATGGTGATCCCGAAATAGACCACGATCGGCGACCACGTGACCGGCAGGGCCGCCGACAGCGCCATCCACAGCGGCAGTTCGGGGAAGGACCGGATCACCTCGATGACGCGCTGCACGATCGCGTCCACCCAGCCGCCATAATAGCCGGAGAGGCCGCCCAGCACGAGGCCGAGAAGGAAGCTGATGGCGATGCCGAACAGCCCCACCGTGAGCGAGATGCGCGCACCGTAGATGATGCGCGAGAGGATGTCGCGGCCGAGCCGGTCCGTCCCCAGCAGGAAGAGCGTCCCGCCCTCCGCGGGGCAGACGAAATGGAAGCGCAGCTCCACGAGGCCCCAGAACTCGTAGGCATCGCCCAAGCAGAACCAGCGGAGGGTATGGATACGGCTTTCGTCCCGGACGTAGACCCGTTGCAGCGTGTCCATGTCGAGCGCGTAGGAGAAGCCGTAGACGAAGGGCGCACGCAATTCGCCGTCGTGGAAGAGCTGGACGGCCTGCGGCGGGGCGTAGATCGAATCCGTATGGCGGGAGTGGAGGCCGTAGGGCGCCAGAAACTCACTGACGAGGATGGTGGCGTAGAGGACGAGCAGAAAAATCCCGGCGGCGACGGCGACGCGGTGGCGCTTGAGCTTCCACCACATCATGCGCCACTGGGACGCCATGTAGAAGCGCTCCTGCTCGGGCGTGAGCGCCTCCGCCGCACCGGGGTCGAACGGCGCGCGCGAGACGTAGTGCTTGAGCCGCCCGCCTTCCCGTTCCGTCATCGGGTCACGCCGCCGCTCAGCCGGATGCGCGGGTCGAGGGCGGCCAGCGCGATGTCGGAGACGAAGACGCCGATCACCGTCAGGAACGCCATGAACATCAGGAACGAGCCCGCGAGATACATGTCTTGCGTACGCAGCGCGTCCAGCAGCATCGGCCCGGTGGTCGGCAGGGACAGCACGACGGAAACGATCGCCGCGCCGGAGATCACCTGCGGCAGCAGGTTGCCGATGTCCCCGATAAACGGGTTGAGCGCCATGCGCAGCGGGTATTTGAACAAGAGCCGCCCGGGCGGCAGCCCCTTCGCCCGGGCCGTGACGACGTATTGCTTCTGCAACTCGTCCAGCAGGTTGGCGCGCAGCCGGCGGATCATGCCGGCGGTGCCCGAGGTGCCGATGACCACCACCGGCACCCACAGATGTTCGAGCACCGAGAGCAGCTTGCCGCCGCTCCAGGGCTGGCCCAGATATTCCGGGTCCATCAGGCCGCCGATGGAGGTGCCGAAGGCGACGTTGGCGACGTAGAGGAGGACGAGGGCGAGCAGGAAGTTCGGCGTCGCCAGGCCGAGGAAGCCGATGAAGGTGAGCCCGTGGTCGCCCCAGCTGTATTGATGGGTCGCCGAATAGACGCCGATGGGGAAGGACACCACCCAGGTGAAGAGGATCGTCACGAAGGAGACGATGAAGGTGAGCAGCAGGCGGTCCTCGACGACCTCGTTCACCGGCAGGTTGTATTCGAAGGAATAGCCCATGTCCCCCTGGAGCAGGCCGAACAGCCAGATGCCGTATTGCTCGACCAGGGGGCGGTCGAGGCCGTAAGCTCGGCGCAGGAATTCGATCTTCTCGGCGTTCGCGCCCTCGCCCTGGGCCTCGAGCTCGGCGATGTGGACGCTGAGATAATCGCCGGGCGGCAGCTGGATGATGATGAAGACGAGGGCGCTGATCGCGAGCAGCGTCGGGATCATGATCAGCAGGCGCCGGACGAGGAAGGTCAGCATGGGGTTTCCCTGCGCCCGATTGTGTGCACCCCGCCCCCGAGCGGCAAGCCGGGGCGCCTGAGCCTGTCCGCATGAAGGGCGCGTTTCCGACCCATTACCTGGTGGTCGAAGGGCTGGCGGGCGAGCAATCGACCTGGCGCGTGGTCCGGGCCGAGGAGCCCGCCCGCGGGCGGCGGCTCTACGCCTTCGTCGGCACCTGCCAGACCCGGCGCGCGGCGCTCTCCCTGGCGCGGGCGCTCAACGAGAAGCGCGCCGTCGGCCAGGAGACGCTCCGCGCGGCGGCGCGAGAGCGGGCATCGCGGCCCGCGAGCGTGGTCGGCGGCCCGCCGGCGCCCGATCCCTGCCGGCTCAGGCCCTCCTGCTGACGCGGCGCGCCGTCAGGCGTTCCGCTTGCGGATATCCTCGATGTGATCGAGAACCCGCCCGGCGGAGACGATGTCGGCGTAGCGGCGGCCCACGTCCCGCAGGTTGTCCCGGTGCGGTCCTTCCTCCGCATCGCCGACGCAATCCTCCGGCACCATCGTGCGGTAGCCGTTGGAGAACGAATCCACCACCGACGCGCGGATGCAGCCGCTGGTCATGCAGCCCATGACGATCGTCGTATCCACGCGATTCCTGGTGAGGAAGCTGGCGACCGGCGTCTGGAAGAAGATCGACGGCGCCGATTTGCGCAGGATGTAGTCGTAGTCCGCATCCGCCGTCCGCGGTTCCATTTCGGTGCAGGGATCGCCCTCGTAGAAGGACTCGCGGACCGGTCCGATCTTCCAATAGGGCTTGTCCCGCTCGGAGCCGTAGGCGGTGTAGCAGTTGGCGACCGGGAGGTTCGCGCGCCGGGCGGCCGCCAGCACGCGCGCGGCGTTGTCCACCGCGCGGCGGACCAGCGGGCGGCCGCCGAGGGGGAAGCGCGGATCCGTGAAGCCGACCTGGAGGTCGACGACGAGGATACCGGGCCGTTCGCCGAAGCCGATCTCCGTCGCCTCGTAACCGATGTCCCGGTAGGTATCGGTCATGTCGGGGCCTCCGCGCCGCGCGCCGTCCGGCGAAGCCTACCGGAAAACGAGGCCCGGAACAGCCCGTCACCCCTCGATCGCCGCGTCCGGGGCGCCGGCGGCGAGGGCCACTTCGACTTCAGCGGCGGGTGATCTTCGGCCCGACGTAGACGATGCAGACCGGCTCCCCGGGGCGGAACGACCACCAGAAATGCAGGCGCAAAGTGGGGCTTCGTACCTTGCCGTGCCACGAGCAGAACAAGGTGCCGCCGGCATCGCCGGGGTCGGGGAACGTCATTTCGTTGCGAAAATCGCGCCTCTCCGTGGGGGACGAATCGGAAAACAGCGCATTGCGACCCCTGAAGTGGTCCTGATGGATCCGGTTTCCTTCGGGCGTCCGCCTGCCGGACCGGTCGAAAGCACCCGCGAGACGGTCCAGGATGTTCAGCAGTATCAGGATGCGCTCTGACGCGCTCGCGGAGAACGGACTCCCGTCGAGGGGTTGGAAGGCGTTGTCGGCGAAGGTCAGGCGTGTGAAGCGGCGCACCGAGGCGTTTCGCAAATCTCCCCACGACCGGACCGGTGGCGCCGCGGCGCGCAGCCCGTTTTCCAAAGCGGCGGGGGCGCGCCAGTTTTCGAGGGCTGCCTGCCGGTCTTCCAGTCCCTCGGCCTCCCGCCGCCACGCCACCTCCACAGGCGAGAAGTCCCAGTCGGAAGGGACGACCCCGACGAGACCGCATTCGATTCCGTGAAGTTTCCGGTACGCGGCTTCGCCGACGACGGAATCGGTGACGACGTCGCCCCGGCACTCCAGCCAGTCGTCGGACCCGTGCCGGCGAAGATCGTCCCAGAACGGACCGCCTTTCGTCAGCCAGCGCATTGCGGAACGGCGCTCGCTTTCCGACAGACACCCGATCGCCTGCTGCATCGAAACGCCCGGCAACGGTTCGACGGCCAGCAGCGCGCGGTGGCAATGAACGTCGCGCTCGTGGTGCCGGGCAACCGCGCGCATCGTCATCAGCCTGCCGAATGCGCCGCGAAACGATTGCAGGTCGTGGAATTGCCCGTGGATCGACAGGTCGTTGACGAAAAGCTCCACGTCAACTCCAGCCGGCGAAGTAGTTCATGTCCTTGTCGAACTGATCGAAGAACCCGTCTGGCCAGGAGTCGAGGTTGCCGGCTTCGTCCAGGGCCGGGCTCTGCACTTGGGCGCCGCCGCCCCGGGCGTCGTCGCGGCACGGCCGGAAGAAGTGCACCGCAGCGTCGCCGGCGGACAGCGTCCCGTCCCTGACCGCCCGGCGAATGCCGTTCAGGACGTGGTCGCTGTGCGTCTCGAGGAGGACCTGAACGCCGGCCGCGGCGACCTCGGTCAGGAACTTCCCCATCGCCGCCTGTCCGGCGGGGTGGAGATGCACTTCCGGGTTCTCGATCAGCAGCAAGCCGTCCCGGTCCGCGGACAAGGCCGCAACGACGATGGGAAGCACCTGGGTGAGGCCGAAACCGGTGTGAGCCGGGCGGTGAAAGTCCATATCGCTGGAGGTGCGAAGCCCCAGCAGCGCCGCATTGGCGCCGACGACCTCCCTGACCTCCAGTCCGCAGCCGGGGAAGAACCGGGCCATCCGCGCCTCGACCTGCCGCAGCCGGGTGCCGGGCACGCCTGGAAGCCGCAGGCGGTCCGGCACGTCGTCGTCGCGGCCGGCATGAAGAACGCTGACGGTATGCTCTCCTCGCGGGCCGACGACCGGCGCGCCTTGCGGATCTTCCAGAGGATAAGTTTCGCGCGGACCCAGCCGTTCCGCCGTCAGGTAGGTCAGCGTCCGAAGCCGTTGCGCCAACCGCCCATCCCCGTGCGGAGATGGCAACAAGTGGCGAAGACCGGTCGGACGGTCATGCTCGGTGCCGGCGACGGCGAGGCGGGCGACGTCCATCGACATGCCTTCGCGTTCACCCGCAAACGTCCATCGAAAGACCGTATCGCCATCCAGCAGGCCGATTTCGCACTCGCGGCGTCCCTGGACCTGATCGATCACGTCGGCGACGGTGCCGAGGCGGACGGCCGCGCCGTTCAGCATCAGCCGCGGCGACCATTCATGCTCGCGCATCGTCTGGTGCAGGAGCGCCAGCCCCTGCAGGACCGTCGATTTCCCCGAGGCGTTGGCGCCGGAAAGAAGGGTCAGCGGGCGGAGGGGCAGCTTCAGCCCGCCGAAACACTTGAAATGACGGAAATCAATTCGTGTGAGCACTCAGAACTCCCCTGAACACGTCCCGAGCCTTTTGGAACCGATACTTCACCTTTCTGGCGTCGTTGGGGCCGTAGGTGATTGCGGTATTGAACTCCTCGTCGTCGAGAAGCCGGTGGACGGCATCGCGAAGAGCGTCGGCACGCGCTTCGACCCTGTCCCGGGCGTAACGGCACAGGCCGGTGGACATCACGTCCCAGAACGAGGCGTTGAGAACGCTGCGCCGGTGAGGTTCCCTGGATTTCCTGAAGGCGTGTTCTCCGAACAGCATGTGATTGTTCTCGAGGCCTCGGCGGAACCGGCGGGACAGCTGCGAGAGTTCGGCTTCGTCCATCTCGTTCATGCGGCGCAGGCATTTGGCGAGAAAGTCGTCCATGTCGCCGCGGTAGTCGTCGCGATCGAGAAGGCGAAAGGCACAAAATCGATTGACGAACTCCCGGTCGCGCATGGTCTTCCTGTTCAGGCTTCCACCGGTCGACAATACAAAAATCTCGGTTTGCGATTCCTCCTTGAGGAACTTCGTTGCCGCGCCCATGAACAGGCAATTACGCATCTGCTGCCTCGTGAGCGGCACGCCGCTGTTCACCCTTTCGAAGATGTCCAGACGGGCGCGCTCGGGCACCTTCGAGTCGATGATGTAGAACGTGAGGTTGCAATCCTCGACGCGGTTCTTGAGCTTGGGTGGTAGATCCGAGAATTTTTTCCGGTGCAATTCGCCTCGATCTGGAAGATCAAGCGGCAATTCATCTTTCACGAACCGCCGAAACGTGGACAGGCGCTGCAAACCGTCCACCACCACCATCCGCCCTTCTTCGTCCTCCGCCATGTAGAACACCGGCAGCGGAATACGCAAGATGACGGATTCGATCAGCTTGCTCTGCTTGTCGGGAGGCCAGAGGAATTCGCGCTGAAAATCAGGGTCCAGGATGTAGGTGTTCCGGTCGATCCGCCGCATGACGCCGTGAATCGTCCGGTTTTCCTGCCGGATCAGAAGCTCGTCGATGGGATACGTGCCCCACGATCCGCTCTCGGGATCCAGGCCCTCGATTTTCTCCGGCGGGTCGACGTCCCCTGTCGTCTCGTGCGCGCTCACCGTCTGGCCTCCACCGGAAGGAAGCGTCCGTGCCGACGGTAGCCGATGGCACGGACTCTTCCAGAGTCATCACACGGCGAATCGGGAGTCAATTAATTTCGCTTCCCGACCAGCCGCGGCCCGTTACCCCTCGATCTTCGCGTCCGGTTTGCCGGCGGCGAGGGCGTTGAGCCAGGCGAGGCAGAGGTCGCGGGAGCGGTAGCGGCCGTGGGAGGCGCGCTCCTGGCGTTCGACGATGGGGAAGGTGGAATAGACGTAGCGGACGTCGTCGCGGTCGGTCACGCCGTAGAGGTGGAAGAAGAGGGCGTCGAGGCGGGCGCGCAGCCGCAAGCGGCGGTCCTCGTCCCAGGGAGGTGAGTTCCAGCACCGATTCGCGGACGATCTCGGCGGCCGTCTTCGGCCCGAAACGGACGGCGTCGTAGCGCGCGGGCGGGACCACGGGGAGTTGCTCCAGGACGAACCAGGTGAAGTGCGTCGCCGGAACCTTCTGCCTGGCGACGAAATCGAACACCAGGGCATTCAGGTTCGCGACGATCGAACAAGCCAGAGCGGCCCGATCCGTCGCGGCGTCTTCCAGCGGGAGCAAGGGAAGGGTGTGCCCGGCTCCGGCGCGCGGCACGATTGCCGCAATCATGGTGCGCATGTTGGTGGAAGCGGTGATGTCCTTGAAGGCGACGGCCCACCGGTCGCTCCAACGCCAGCGCTCGGGATCGTCCATGACGTAGTAGCGGGGGGTCGGGAAATGGTCGGGGTCTCGTTTCCGTGAGGCTTCGGCGGTTTCCTGTTGGCCGGGCCGGAACAGATTGTCCGGGTTCACGACGATGTCCGCCGCGCGGTGGTCGAAGGCTTGCACCATCTTGCCTTCGTAGAGCGGCACCCACGCGCCTGCGGGGCTGGCGAAGCGGTTGCCGCCGACGGGCCACGCGCCTTCCTTCTCCTCCAGTTCCGCGCGGGTGCGGAAGAGGGCGGAGTCGTTGGCCATGTCGAACATGCGCGTGTAGCGCACCGGCCACGCCTTCGCTTCATCGCCTGCCGAGCGGTCCACCAGCACCGGCAGCCGTTCGTAGATCGCCACGGTCAATTCGGCGTCGCGGCGGGTGCGGAAGACGGGCGCGGTGCCGGTGTTGGGGTTGACGCGGGCGAAATCCGCCGCCGCCAGGGGGAAGCGGCGTTCCGGGTCCTCGCTCTCGGCCACGGCTTGCAGGAAGAAGGCGCAGCGCGCAGGCGCGCCCGCCGGTGCTCGGCCGGCGACGAAGGCGCAGAACTTGAAGCTTCGATGAACCTCCGGGAAGAAGGGCGGCGCCGCGTGGCGCGTGCGTCGGTTCTCGAAATCGTAGAGCGCGCGCAGCCGGCCTTCCGTCGCCACGCCTCTGAAGAAGCGGGCCGCCGTCTTGTCGGAGGCGATGCCGGAGGGCACCAGCAGGCCGACCACGCCTTCCGGCTTCGCCAGCGCCAGGGCGCGCTCGACGAACAGGCTGTAGAGGTTCACGTCGCCGCCGGAGAGCAGCGGGTAATCGCCGCAGGTCCGCGCCATGCGGGCCCTGTCCGCCGCCCGGGCGCCGGCCCGCGCGAAATCGCGGGCGAGCGGGTCCCCGGCCCTTTCCAGCGCGGCGACCAGGCGCCGGCGGTCGGCGGCGCGCGGGGCGTTCGCGATCTCGGGCCGGCGGGCCGCGAACCATTCGACCTGTTGCAGCTTCACCCTGTCCCAGGGCGGGTTGCCGATCACGGCGTCGAAGCCGCCCTCGGGCGCGTCGCTCTCCCACTGCGACCAGACGCCGGGGAAGGCGACCTGCCAGTTCAGGAAGCGCTCCTCGGCGGCGAGCGCCCGCGCCTGGGCGAGGAGGCCGGCGAAGCGCTTTCCCTCAGCCCCGCGCGCGGCCGGTGCGCATGCGCCGCACACGATGGCGACGGGGTCGCCGAAGCGGCCCGCGAAGAAGGATTGGAGCGCCGTCCGGTCCTCGGGCGCCCGCAGGCCGAGCCAGTCGAAGGCGTGGACCAGGGCGAGAATCCGGTCGAGCGGTGCGGTCATCGCCTCGACCTCGGCGAAGGTTTCGGCGGAGCGGTGCGCCTCGGCGATTTCCGCGTCCGTGAGCGCCTCGATGGCCGCCATGCCCCGCGCCGCACCGGCGGCGCGGGTGATCGAATCGTGCAGCAGGAGCGGCGTTCCGTGTTCCGCCGCCTTGTCGATGCCGGCGCGCACCCGGGCGCCGAACAGGCTGTCGCCGCAGCGCAGATGGTGGTCGAGGAAGGAGAGCGGCGCGCCGACGGTGAAGGTATGCAGCCAGAGCGAGACCTTGGCGAGCTCCACCGCCATCGGGTTCTTGTCCACGCCGTAGACGCAGCGCTTGAGCACCATGCGCCGCACGACGTGGCGGTCGTCGAGGCGTTCGGGAGCGACGGCCCAGCCGTTCGCCTCGGCGTTGGCGCGGACGGTGGCGCGGGTGGCCTCGATGCGGTCGGCGAGCGGCGAACGGTATGCGCCCCAGTCGACCGCCGCCTCCGCTTCGGCCATGGCGGCGATGGTCCGGTCGGCGAGCCAGTCCACCAGATTGACCAGGAAATGCCCGGAGCCCATGGCCGGGTCGCAGACCTTGAGCGCCAGCAGGCGTTCGGCCGGGTCGAGCGCGCGCAATTCGGCGAGGCGAAGCGCGGCGTCGCGCCGGTCCCCGAGTTCCTCGGCGCGGGCGCGGAACGCCGCCATGGGCGCGGCGGCGAGCGGCCCCAGAGTCTCGTCGAGGATCAGGCCGACCAGATCGTCCGGCGTGTAGTAGCTGCCGGAGTCCTTGCGCGCGAAGACGTCGGGGCGGACGGCGATGCTCCCGCCCTCCGCCGCGAGCGCGCGCTCCAGCAGGCGTTCGTAGACGGAGCCCAGCTGGCGGACGCCGAGATCGCGGTAGTTGATGTACTTGCGGCGCCCGTCCGCCGTCCGTTCGAAGGAGAGCGCGTCGATGACGTCGGCCATGACCGCATCGCCCAGCCGGACGCGGCCGAGCAGCGGCGTGCGGGCGCGGTCGAACAGGCCGCCGTCGTAGGGCGGCAGGCCGATGGAGGCGTCGCCGGCGTCGATGGCGCGGCAGAGGTCGTCGACGGCCGACCAGTAACGGGCGGCGCTCTCGGAGAAGACGTCGCCCTCGTCCTTGCGCCGCCCGACGTCGCCGCGCACCTTCGCGCGCAGGGCGTAATCGTCGTAGCGCGAGTCGCGGACGGGCAGCAGGTCGCGGTCCTCGGCATAGAGGATGAAGAGGAGGCGGTAGAGCAGGACAAGCCCGGCCTCGCGCACCTCCGCCAGCGGCGCGTCCGGCGCGGCGGCGGCGATGGCGCGGGCGAGCTGCGGGAAGACCCGCTCGAAGACCTTGGCGGAGAGATCGCCGGCGACGCGCTCCTCGTGGAAGCGGCCTTCGTCGACGGCGTAGCGGTGGAAACTCGCCGCCCGTTCCGCGCCGGGCAGGAAGGCCGCGCGCCGGAAGACCAGCGCGAAGACCTTGAGCCAGTGGCGGCGGGCCTCCGATGCCGGGGCGAACAGGTCGCCGCCCGCCGCCGCGGGGGTGAGGAGCGCCGCCAGGTCGATCTCGAAGAACTGCTCGGAGACGGAGCGCGCGCCCTGCCAGTAGAGCCGCCAGCAGGCGCCGTTGGTGAGGATGCCCCAGCGCAGCCCGCCTTGCGTCAGGTCCTCCACCCGGCGCAGGTAGCGGAGCATCTGGGTCGACGGCGCGGTCTCCTCGCCGTGCACGCCTGAGCGGCGGTCGAGCGGGCGCCGCCAGCGCTTGGATTCGACCAGCGCCGCGCCCAGCGCGTAGCGCCGCCACTCCTCCGGCAAGGCGTTGGCGCGGGCCTTCGCGGCTGCGTCGGCGAAGAGCAGGCCGTCCGGCACGTGGTCGCGCCCGCGGGCGCTCAGGTTCTGCTGCCGCAGGCTCTGCGTCCAGCCGAGGCGCCGGAGGACGGGCCAGATCAGGTCGTCCTCGGTCTGGCTTTCGTTGGGGGTGCCTTCGCTGGGGAAGCGGGCGAGGAGCGCGCCGAGGTCGCGTTCGAGGGCGTCGAGCGCCGCGTCGTCGAGCGCCTTCCAATCCGCCGAGCCGGCGATCGTGTCGCACAGGAAGCCGTCGGCGAACAGGCCGCCGCGGGAAAGGTTCTCCATACGCGCTCCGGCGGGAGGTCCCCGTTCCATAGCCCCGGTGCGCGCCGCGCGGAAGTGTTTTTCGCGCGCCCGCGCGGCGCGCGCCCCGGAAAACGAGGCCCGCCGGCGGGGGGCGGTCACGCCTCCGTTTCCGCCGGCGGCGGTGCGGGCTTCAACCCGTGGCGCATGGCGGACGCCGCGAGGACCGCGGCGACGATCCGCGCCTCGTCGCCGCAGCGGCACGGATTGCCGCGCAGCGCGCGGCGCACGTCCGCCGCGCTCGGGTCGATGTTCTCCTCCAGGAAATCCACCATGTTCGTCAGGATGCCGCCCGTACAATCGCCGCACCGGGCGGCGCGATAGCGGCGGAACGCCTCGCGCAAATGGCGCGGCGTGCCGCGGCGGGCGAGCCCTTCGGCGGTGGTCACGGCCTTGCCGTCGAGCTGCACCGCGAGCTTCAGGCAGGATTTGTACGCCCTGCCCTCGATCAACACCGTGCAGGCCCCGCATCGTCCCGCGTTCGCGCAGCCGGCGAGCGTCCCCGCGTGCCCGCCCGCGTCGCGGATGAAATCGACCAGGAGGAGGCTCAAGGGCACGGTCCGCGCGTGCGCCGCGCCGTCGATCGTCACCGTGACGGTCTTGCGCATGGCCTTATCTCTTCGCCGCGCGGGCGCAGGCCGCGGCCAGGGCATCGCGGCCGAGGGTGCGGATCAGCGCCTTGCGGCGCTCGCCGCTCGCCGCGGCGTCCGACTGCGCCTCGATGGCGTCGGCGGCCGCGGCGGCGGTTTCGGCAAAAACCGCCCGCCCGCCCGGCCGGCCGCGCAGCAGGTCGTCGATCTCGTCGAAGCGCCGGGCCGTCGGCGCAAGGCCGCCCACGGCGAAGCGGGCGCCGGTGCAGCGCCCCGCCTCGTCGATCTCGACGGCGGCTGCGACCCCGACGACCGGCGGGCCGCCCGGCGTGGCGTCGTCCGGCGTGGCGCTGTCCGGCGTGGCGCCGTGCTTGCGATAGGCGCTGCCGACGCCCCGGTATTTCGGTGGGGGGAAGATGATCTCGACCAGGAGCTCGTCGTCCTGCCGCACCGTTTCGTCCGGCCCGGTGAGGAAGGCGTCGATCGGCACGGCCCGCGTGCCGCCGGCGGCCGAGGCGAGCACCAGCGTCGCGCCGAGGCAGAGGCAGACAGCGGGCATACAGGAGGCGACGGCGTTCCAGCACAGGCCGCCGCCGATGGTGGCGGCGTTGCGCAGCTGCCGGTCGCCCAGCGCCGCCGCCGCGTCGCCGACGGCCTGCAAGGCGCCGTGCAGGCCCGAGGTGGCGGCGAGCGCGCGACAGCGCGTCATCGGGCGCACGGTCAGGCCGCGCGGCCCCCGCGCGAGGCCGCTCAATTCCTCCACCCCGTTCAGGTCGATGAAGGCGCGCGGCGCGACCGGCTGCGCGCCCGCGTTCACGCAAGACCGCGCCGGCATCAGACTCGTGCCGCCGGCAAGAAACGCCGCCCCGCCCCCGGCGAGGCACCCGAGCGCCTCGTCGATGGTCCGCGGCGCGTGGAATGCCTCGAGTGTCGTCGAACAGGGCGGGCGTGAAGACAGGGGGGCCGTCGGCGGCATGTCGGACGTCTCATCCCGATCCGCGCGCCTGCGTCCCCCTCACCGGCGTGACGCTACCGGTTGGCGCCGGGGACCCAGAGCACGTCGGCGGCGCCGTCTTCGTTGAGGTGGCGGGCCAGGACGAAGAGGTGGTCGGAGAGGCGGTTGGCGTAGGTCAGGGCCAGCGGGTTCACCGGCTCGGCCGCCGCCAGCGCGGCGATCAGCCGCTCCGCGCGACGCACCGTCGTCCGCGCGAGGTGAAGGGCGGCGGCGGCGCGGGAGCCGCCGGGCAGGACGAAGGAATCGAGCGGGCGGAGACGCGCGTTCATGGCGTCGATCTCGCCTTCGAGCCGGTCGATCTGGGATCGGGCGATGCACAGCCCCTCTTCGAGCGGCCCCGGGCGGCAGAGGTCGGCGCCGAGATCGAACAGGTCGTTCTGGATGCGGGCGAGCATCGCGTCCGCCGCGCCGCCGGTCTCGGTCCGCGCCATGCCGATCGCGGCGTTCGCCTCGTCGACCGTCCCGTAAGCCTCCACCCGCCGGTCGTGCTTGGCGACCCTGGCCCCGCCGCCGAGGGAGGTCTCGCCGGCGTCGCCGCCGCCGGTGTAGATGCGGGTCAGCTTGACCATCTATTCCCGGATGACGAACACCAGCAGCGCGAGGAGCGCGATCGCCGCGAACTGGAGGCCGACCCGCCAGCGCATGAAGAGATTGCTCTTCTTCCCGCCGCCGTACATCGCGCCGAGACCGAGCGCGAGCACGACCACGACACCCCCCATGAGCACGTAGACCGCGATCTCGACGACGTCGGCGACGGTGCCGGTCATGCTCCCCTCCGAACCGCCTGTCGGGAGTCGCGCCAACGGGCGCGCGGAATGTGACTACGCCGACAGGCGCGCGGGATTCTAGCCCGCCGCGTCTTGCGCCGGAAGGGCGCCGCGGCCATCATCGCCGCCGGCCCGTCACCGGCGGTGGAGCAGGCGGCATGAGCGGCACGGGCTTCGCGCCGAAGGCGCGGGTGGATGACCCGAAGGCGCGGGTGGATGACCTGGACGGCCCAGAGCGCCCGCCGGCGAACGGCGGCCCGGCGCGCAAGCTCGTCCTCCTGCTGCACGGCTTGGGGGCGGACGGCAACGACCTGATCGGCCTCGCCGAAGCCTGGGGGCGGGCGGTGCCCGACGCCCTCTTCGCCGCGCCCGACGCGCCCGAACCCTGCGACATGATGCCCGTGGGTATGGTGCCCGAGGGTATGGCGCCCGCGGGCCGGCAATGGTTCGGCTTGGGCGACCGCGCGCCCGAACGGATGCTGGCCGGAGTCGCGCGCGCGGCCGCGGCACTCGACGCCTATGCCGACGCCAGGCTGCGGGCGCTTGGCCTGGACGATGGCGACCTGGCGCTGGTCGGCTTCAGCCAGGGCACGATGACGGCGCTCCATGCCGCCTACCGCCGCGCCGCGCCGTGCGCCGGCGTGCTCGGCTTCTCGGGCTCCCTGATCGGCGGCGAGCGCCTGGCCGGGGAACTGCGCGCCCGGCCGCCGGCGTTCCTGATCCACGGCGAGGCCGACGATCTGATCCCGCCGCACGCGCTCTTCGAGGCCGCCGCCGCGCTCGGTGCCTGCCAAGTCTCCGTGCAATGGCACGTCAGCCGCGGCGTCGGCCACGGCATCGCGCCGGACGGAATCGAGATCGGCGGCCGCTTCCTGCACGACGTGCTCGCCGGCCCGTAACCCGGGCGTTGCGCACCCGGTCGGCGGCCTTGATGGAGGCTTCCCTGGTGATCTTCACTCTCGAGCCATGAATGACGATGCGCGGCGCTGCCGCCGTTGCGGCGCGGTGATCGAAGAAGAGCCTCCATTGCGCGCCCTGTCGCGCACCGCCGATAAGCTCGTGCGCGAGGCGGCAATGGCGGCGGTAATAGTGGTTGCCATCGTGATGTTGGTCTGGGCGCTGGCGTGAATGGCGCATCCCAGGCTTGGCGCCCTTGATACGCACCAAGCTGGTGCCAGCGTGAACGCGATTCGCCCGGGCGGGCGCAATCGGTGGATGCCAAGAAAGTCCACAACCGGAAGGAACCGCCCATGCCCGCTCAAGGCGGCGGAACGTGGGACTGCTTCCGAAGTGAAGGCCGTGCTATTCGCCGGCGCGGACCCCGGCGCGCGCTGAAGACGGCAAGCTTCCCTTCAATTATGCGAAAGACAACGCTGCGCTGCGGGGAACCGACGCCTACTGGTGGTTGAATGAGGTCCGGTTCGAGTAAGGCTCGCCCCTGTCGTACCGGGAGGGGCGCCATAGCTGCAATCAGACGACCCCGTCTTCGCGAAGGGCGTCGAGGGCGGCGGCGTCGAGGGCGAGCCAGTCGCGCAGGATGTCGGCCGCGTCCGCGCCGAGCAGGGGGGCGGCGCGCGGGTAGTCCACCGGGGTTTCGGAGAACTTGACCGGGTTGGCCGGGTGGTCCACCGCGACGCCCGCGCCGTGCGGGATCGTCACCCGCATGGCCCGCGCCGCGATCTGCGGGTCGGCGAACACCCGGTCGATGGTGTTGATCGGCCCGCAAGGCACGCCGGCGGGCTCGAGGGCGGCGATCCAGGCGTCCATCGTCCGCGCGCGGGTGACGTCGTTCAGCAGCGGGATCAGCGCTTCGCGGTTGCCGACGCGGCCGGCGTTGGTGGCGAAGCGTGCGTCCTCGGCGAGCTCCGGCCGCCCGGCCACCGCGCAGAATTTGCGGAACTGGCCGTCATTGCCGATCGCCAGGGCGACATGCCCGTCGCGCGTCGGGAACACGCCGTAGGGCACGATGTTGTGATGCTCGTTGCCCGTGCGCGAAGGCACCATCCCGCCGACCAGATAATTCATGGCCTGGTTGGCGAGCCACGCCACCTGGGTGTCGAGCAGCGCGAGGTCGATGTGCTGGCCGCGGCCCGTCCGCGCGCGGCTCGCCAGCGCGGCGAGGACGGCCGTCGCCGCGTACATGCCGGTCATCAGGTCGGCGGCAGCGACGCCCACCTTCTGCGGGCCGCCGCCCGGCAGGTCGTCGCGCTCGCCGGTGACGCTCATGAGGCCGCCCGCGCCCTGGGCGATCAGGTCATAGCCGGTGCGCGCGGCGTAAGGCCCGGTCTGGCCGAAGCCCGTGATCGAGCAATAGATCAGGCGCGGGTTGATCGCGCGCGTCGAAGCGTAGTCGAGGCCGTATTTCGCGAGGCCGCCGACCTTGTAGTTCTCGATCAGGACGTCGGCGCAGCGGGCGAGCCGGCGGACGAGGCCTTGGCCGGGCGGGGCCGACAGGTCGAGGGTGATCGAGCGCTTCGCCCGGTTGGCAGAGAGGAAATAGGCGGCGTCGGCCGTCTCCGCGCCCGCCGCGTCGCGCAGGAAGGGCGGCCCCCAGGAACGGGTGTCGTCGCCGCTGCCGGGGCGCTCGACCTTGACCACGTCGGCGCCGAAATCGGCCAGCAGCTGCGCGGCCCACGGACCGGCCAGGATGCGGCTCAGATCGAGCACCTTGAGGCCGGCCAGGGGGCCGCTCCGCGCCCGCGGCATGGGGACCCGCTTGGTCACGACCCGCCCGGCCTACGCGGCGGCCCGGACGAAATGCCCCGCCTCCCGCTCGACCAGGCCGGGGCGCGCCTCCTGGTCGACCGTGAACGGCGCCGGCCAGGCGGCGGGCTCCGAGGCCTTGCCGGCCATCAGCGCCGTCAGATCGAGCTTCGAATCGAGTGACGGCTCGGGCACCGCCGCAACCAGGGCCTGGGTGTAGGGATGGAGCGGGTTGCGGAAGAGGGCCTCCCGGGGGGCGATCTCGACGATGCGGCCGGCGCACATCACGGCGATGCGATGGGCGATGTAATCGACCACCGCGAGATTGTGCGAGATGAACAGATAGGTCAGATCGAGTTTCTCCTGGAGGTCCTTCAGGAGGTTCAGGACCTGCGCCTGGATCGAGACGTCGAGGGCCGAGACCGGCTCGTCGCAGATCAGCAGCGCCGGTTTCAGCGCGAGCGCGCGGGCGATTCCGATGCGCTGGCGCTGGCCGCCGGAGAAACTGTGCGGGTAGCGCCGGAGGAAGCGCGGGTCGAGGCCGACCAGCCGCATCAGCTCCCGCACGATCGCGCGCCGCTCGGCGGGCGTGCCGACGCGGTGGATGACCAGCGGCTCGGCGATGATGTCGAAGACGGTCATGCGCGGGTTGAGGGAGCCGAACGGGTCCTGGAAGATGAACTGGATCTTGCGCCGGAAGGAAACGAGCCGGCGGGCCGGGAGCGCCCGCACGTCGATTTCCTCCGCGCCGTCGCGGAAGACGATGGCGCCCCGGTCGGCCTGGATCGCGCGCAGGATGAGCTTGCTCAGGGTCGTCTTGCCGCAACCGCTCTCCCCCACCAGCCCGACGCACTCGCCGCGCCGCACGTCGAGGCTCACGTCGTCCACCGCGTCCACCCGCACCGCCGGCCCGCCGCCGAACAGGCCCTGCTTGCGGATGGCGAAGCTCTTCCCCAGGCCGCGCACGCTGAGCAGGGGCGCCGCGCTCCGCACTGGGCGTGTCCCGCCGGCGGAGAGGAAGGGGCCGGTCTCCGCCTTGATCTCGCGGAGCGGCACCAGACGCTCGCCGGGCGCCATGTGGAAGCGCGGCACCGCGTGCAGCAAGGCGTCGAGATAGGGGTGCCCGGGGGCGCGGTAGATGTCTTCGACCGTGCCGCGCTCCATCACCTTGCCGCGGTACAGGACGACCACCTCGTCGGCCATGTTGGCGACCACGCCGAGATCGTGGGTGATCATCAGGATGGCCATGCCGAGCCGGGCCTGGAGGTCCTTCATCAGCTTGAGAATCTGCGCCTGGATGGTGACGTCGAGCGCGGTGGTCGGTTCGTCGGCGATCAGCAGCGCCGGCCGGCAGACCAGCGCCATGGCGATGGTCGCCCGCTGCCGGAGGCCGCCGGAGAGCTCGAACGGATAGGTGCGCAGCGCCTTGCCGGGATCGGGAAAGCCCACCAGCCCCAGCATCTCCGCCGTGGCCTGGCGGCTTTCCTCCCGGCCGCCGCCCCGGTGCAGCCGGTAGGCCTCGCCGATCTGGTTGCCGATGGTGTGGAGCGGCGAGAGCGCGGTCATCGGCTCCTGGAAGACGATCGAGATGCGCCTGCCCCGGATCGCCCGCATCGCCCTGCCGTCGGCCTTCAGGGCGGTGATCTCGACCGGCGGGCCGTGGGCCGGATCGTTCAGCGTCACCCGCCCGCCTGCGATATGGGCCACCTTGGGCAGGATGCGCATGATGGTCTGGGAGATCACCGACTTGCCGGAGCCCGATTCCCCGACCAGGGCCACGGTGCGCCCGGCGGGGACCGAGAACGAGACGCCGTCGACGGCGCGAATCGTCCCCTCGGCGACGCGGAAACGGACCTCCAGGTTCTCGACGGTGAGAAGCGCGCTCACGAGGGGGGTACGGGTCCGTCAACCGGCGTCCGGCGCGGCCCCGGGGATGCCGAGGGCGCGGAGGTTCTCGACGGTGGCGGGGTCGAAGGCGAGGCCGCGCGCCCGTGCCGCGTCGGCGGCGCGGCGCACGATCGTCTCGAAGCCCTCGATCCGCGAATCGACCCGCAGGCGCCGAGCCTGCGCCTCGAGCTTGAGCTGCATCCACCCGCCCTGACGGTCCCGTCTGGTCGAATAATAGCCGAGGGAACAGCGAGTCAACCGCGCCCACGGCAGGTGTCGGGGGAGCGGTCCGTCGACGGTGAGGCCGCGTGCGGAAAGGCGCAGGCAGGTGCGGTGCCGCAGCAGCGCCCGCCCGCCGAACGCCGCGAACAGCGCGGCGAGGGCGGCGAGAACGCCGGCAACCGGCGCCAGCGGCGGGGCCACCGCGAACGGACCGAGGGCGAAGAGGAGCCCCAGCGCGGCGCAGGCGCATTCCGAGAAAACCGCGCGCGGCGGGTAGCGGTGGCGGCTCTCGCCCGCGTGCGGCGCGCTGCCGTGCGGCGCGCCGTCGTTCACCGCGCCCGCCCCAGCCGCTCGCGCCTGACGCGGATGCCCGCGGCCTCCCGGTCCCAGCTCTCCGCGCCGATTCCTTCCGCGCGCAATCTGTGTTTCTCGACCTTTTCGGTCGGAGTCTTCGGCAGCGCATCGACGATGCGCACGTAGCGCGGGAGCATGAAATGGGCGAGGCGCGGCTGGAGGAACGCCAGCAGCGCCGCCGGGTCGAGCCGCCGTCCCGGGCGCAGCGAGACCACGGCCATCACCTCGTCTTCCCCCAATTCGCTCGGCACCGGGATCACGGCGGCCTCGCGCACCGCCGGGTGGGCCGCGACCTCGATTTCGACCTCCAGGGAGGAGATGTTCTCGCCGCGCCGGCGGATCGTGTCCTTCAGGCGGTCGATGAAATAGAGATTGCCGTCCGCGTCCGCGCGGCCCGCGTCGCCGGTGTGGAACCAGCCGTTGCGCCAGGCGCGCGCGGTCGCCTCCGGCTCCTTGTAGTAGCCGTGGTTCATGGCCCAGGGCGTGTCCGAGCGGACGACGAACTGGCCGACGGCGCCGGTCGGCACCTCGCAATCGTTCTCATCGACGAGCCTGAGCTCGCAGCCCGGCCGCACCCGCCCGCAGCTGCCGGGCACCGTCATGGGGACGGTCGTCATGACCGGGCAACAGAGCTCGGTCATGTTGTAAATCGAATAGACCGAGACGCCGAAGCGCGCCATGAACCCGTCCACGTCGTCCACCAGAGGCACCATGCCGACGGTGCGCAAGGGGTGGTCGCGATCGTCCGGGGCGGGCGGCTCGGCCGCCAGGAACGACGCCATGACGCCGAGCAGGAACGCCGACGTGACTCCCGTCTCGCGCACGGTCTTCCAGAACGAATCCGTCCTGAAGGATTCGATCACCGTGATCGAGGCGTGCTGGCACAACATGCCGTAGGCGATGGTGGCACCGCCGAGATGGAAGAGCGGCAGGCTGATCAGATAGCGGTCCTCCGGCGTGATGAACCGCCAGGTGTCCGGCCCGAAATTGGAGAAGGCGTGGACGTAGGAGCTGAGCACCGCCTTGGAGGGCCCCGTGGTCCCGGAGGTGAAGATGATGGACTGGGTGTCCCAGGGGGCTATGGGGCGCTCCAGGGGGCGCAGCGCGCGGCCTTCGGGGCGGAGTGCCGATTCGGGCAGGACGGCGAGGCCCTCGATGGCGGGCGGGGCGCCGCCCGTCGCCACCAGCGTTTCGAGGGAGGCGCGGTCGATGGCGGCGAGGCGGGGCGCCAGCGCCGCGTGGGCGACGATCACACGGGCGTCGGAGCTGGCGACGACATGCGCCAGGAGGCGGCCCTTGTAGGCGATGTTGATGGGGACGTAGACGGCGCCCATGTAGTTGGCGCCGAAGAACACGCGCAGCGCGGCGGCACCGTTGGGCAGCCAGGAGAGAACGTGATCCCCCTGGCGGACGCCGAGCGCCTGCAAGCCGGTCGCGGTCCGGATCGCCTCCTCCCTGGTGCGCGCATAGCTCCATTCGGTGCCGTCCTCGAAGACGCAGAAGGTCTTGTCGGGCGTCGCCGCGGCCAGCCGGTCGAGCAGGGCGCGCAACACGCACCGCTCCGCCGCCGGGATTCGCGGATCGCTATGGGAAGCCGCCATGAGACACTCCATGCGCCGCCGCCGGCGCGACTATAGCCCACGTGCCGCCGGGTCGATGCCCCGTTTTCGGTGCGCGGCTTACGGCGGGAACGCTCTACGCCGGCCGGGTGCGATCGGAGGCTGCTCGGTCCTCGGGCGCCGGCGCCGGTTCGCCGTCCGCGAACAGCGCCGTGATCGGGGGCCAGGTGGCGGCCGGGTGGGCGGTCGTGGCGCGCAGGCAGGCGTCGATGAAGCGCCAGGCGGGCGCGTCGTGCACCGCGTGATGGGTCAGGAGGCCGGTCGGCTCGGCCGGGTCGACATGGCCCAGGCGCCGCCGGCGCAGGTGGGAGACGAGCAGGCCGAGTGCCGTCCGTTCGCCGACGAAGCCGCGGGTCCCGCGCCAGTCGACGATGTCCACATGGGCGTTGACCTGGATCAGGCCGGGCGCCGGCCGCCGCGCCGGCCGCGCCCCGCAGGTCGACAGGCCGGTGAGCCCGATGGCCGCGAGGCGCGGCACGAGGGGCGCGGCGATGGCATTCCAAGGTGGTACCAGGATCGGCAGTGCCCCGGCGCCGAGGGACGCGAGCGCCGCGGACGCGAGCGCCGCCCGGCCCGCGCGCAGGTCGGCGAGGGCGGCGGCTTCCTCCCGCGACGGGCCGAACTCCGCCTTCTTGCGCCCGGCGGGCGCGTGGTTCCGGTGGGCGTGGCCATGCTGGAGGATCGCCGCCGCCGGGTAACGGAGGATTCGGGCGACCGCCGCGCCGGTGAGTCGCGTCGGCACCGCGGCGAGGGCGACGGGAACACGCCGCGCCGCCGCCAGTGCCAGGAGGCGCGCGAGGGCCTCCGAATCCGCGCCGGCGTCGTCGTCCCGCCACCAGAAGGTCGCCCGCCGGCCCGCCGCGCGCCAAGCGTCGAGCTCGCAGTCGAGCGCCGCCCAGTCGGCGTTGCCGCTCACTTGGCGAGCGCCTCGTGCAGGAGGCGCACGGCGGTCGCGGCGCCATCGAGCCTCACGCCGCTCTCCGCCGGTGGGCCGGCCGCGAGGGCGTCATCGACAGCGACCGCCAGGCGCGCCGGGGACAGCCGCTCCGGGGCCACGACGCGGGCGAGGCCGCGGGCCGCGAGGGCCTGGGCGCGAACCGTCTGTTCCGTCTCGCGCGCCTCGGCGAAGGGCACGAGGACGGTGGGCACGCGGGCGCGCAACAGGTCGGCGACCGTGTTGTAGCCCGCCTGGGAGATCGAAAGCGCGGCGCCCGCCAGCAGCGCCGGGAAGTCGGGACGCGCCCGTTCGACCGTGACGCCGGCCGGTGCTCGCGCCCGCAAGCGGGCGAACGCCGCGGGGCCGAGCGCTTCCCCGGCGAGCAGGCGCCACGGCGCCTCCGCGAGCCGCGACAGCGGCCGCGCCGCCAGGGCCGTTTCCAGAAGCCGCTGGCCGACGGCGCCGCCGCCGGTGGAGACCACGACCGCGCCCGCCGTTCCCGCGGGGTGCCCGGCAGGCGGGGGCGGCGCCACATAGCCGGTGTAGTGGAGGCGTCCGGCGATGCGGGCGGTTTCCGGAAAGGTCGCGTCGAAGGGAATCAGCGCCCGGTCGCCGTGGACCATGACGCAATCGAAGCGTGCGTGCGCCAGGGCGGCCATCTCCCGATGGCGTTCGGGCGCCGCCTTCGCGGTGAGCACGTCGCGGACCGAGCAGAAGACAGCGGGCCGCGGCCGCCGCCGGGCGGCGTCGAGCAGGGGAAGCAGCTCGGCGCGGAACCGGCGGCGGCCGAAAGGGAACATCTCGGTGATCACCGCGTCCGGTCGGTGGCCGTGGAACAAGTCCATCAGGCGGCGCCGGCGCGCGGCGTCGAAGGCCGCATCGAGCGGCCGGCCGGCGCCGTCGACCAGGGCCGAGAAACGCCGGTCGGCGGCCTTCACCGGCGGCAGTTGGGCGAAGCGGGCACGGCCCGGGTCGAGATGGCGGACGGGAAGGCCGCCGGACACCAGCAGGACGTCGAAACCCGATTCCGCCATCGCGGCGGCCAGCAGCGCGGCGCGCCGGAGATGGCCGATGCCGAGCAGGTGCTGAACCCAGAAAAAGACTCGCGCGCCGGTCATCGCGCGTCGCGGGCGAGGCCGATGTTGAGCCGCTCGACCAGCGGACTCCCGTCCGCCTCCAGCCGGAAGAGGTGCGCGGAGGCCCAATCCAGGGCCACCGGCATCGCACCCGTCATGTCCCAGTCCAGCGCCCGCGCCAGCACGGCGCGGATGACCCCCTTGTGGGTGACGGCGGCGAGGGTGCCGCCATCGTCGGCGGTTTCGGCGAGCCAGGGGGCGAGGCGGGCTTGCAGCGCCCGCGGGCTCTCGCCGCCCGGCGGCCGGAAATCCAGGCCGCGGGCCTCGCTCGCCGCGAGACCCGCCGGATCCGCCGCCCGCAGCGCGGCGACGGTTCTGCCCTCCCAGGCGCCCCAGTTCATTTCCACGAGACGCGGCTCGAACGTCACCCCGCCGGGGGCGAGCAGCGCCGCGGTGTGGGCGGCCCGCAGCAGCGGGCTCGATACCCAGGCGGCGCCGCGCAGCGCCGCCGGCAGGCGCCAGGCCGCCACCACCGCGCGACCGCGGGCGCCGAGGCCGATATCGGTCCGACCCTGGATGCGGCCCTCGTCGTTCCACCGGGTCGGCCCGTGGCGAATCAGGGCCAGACGGCGCGCCATGGGCGGTTACGGGCCGGCGCAGGCGGCGTCGAGCGCCCGCCGCAAGGTGCTGGCGGCGGCGTCCAGGCCGTGCCGCGCGCGCACCCGGGCCGCCGCCGCCGCGCCCATCGCCCGCCGTTTGTCGGCCTGCGCGCAGAGTTCGACCACCGCGCCGGCGAAGGCCACGTCGTCGTGACGGGGCGCGAGCACGCCGGTCTCGCCGTCGGCGACCACCTCGCGCACGCCCCGCCAGTCGCCGGCCACCACCGGCAGGCCGGCGACCTGGGCCTCCAGCATCGCCATGCCGAAGGCTTCGTTCCAGGCGGGCCAGACGTAAAGATCACAGGCGGCGTAGAAGCGGGGCAGGGCGCTCCCCTCGCGCGCGCCGGCGAAGATCGCCCGGCCCGCGCCGAGCGGCGCCAGCGCGTCTTCGACCGCGCCCCGGGCCGGGCCGTCGCCGACGACCAGCAGCTGCCACGGCGGCGCGGCGATCAGGCCGAGCGCGCGGCCCAGCAGCCGATAGGACGCGAGCTTGTCGCCGGGCCGCATCATCGCGACCGTCAGGAGCCACGGCCGCGCGGGATCGAGCGGCAGGGACGCCGCCAGGGCGCGCCGGGCGGCGGCGCGGTCGAGCGACCGGTAGGGCGCGGGATCGAGGAACGGCGCGAGCCGGTAAAGAGCCGTTCTGCGGCCGACCAGGGGCCTGATCCCCTCCTCGTCCTCGGCCGTGAACGAGAGCACCGCGCGGGCGCGGGCGATGGCGCGGGCGGTCTCGGCAAGCCAGCCGGCGAACGGGCCGCCGGCCTGCTTGCGCGCGTAGGACGCCTCGACCAGGAGATAGGGAATGGCGAGCGCCTCGGCCGCCGCGGGCCCCAGCCAGTCCGGGGCCTTGTGGTAGAGGTGGTAGGTGAGCCAGGCGTCCGGCCACTCGGCGGCCGGCAGCGCCCGGTATTCTTCCAGGATGCGCGCCGCCGCCGCGGCCCCCTCGCGCTCCAGCGCACGCTGCCGCTCGCGGTTTCCCTCTCCCTCGTAGCTGCGGAAGTCCGAGGCGAGGACCGGCGTGTGGCCGGCGGCCTCGAGCGCGTGCCAGAGAAGCCGCGCCACGCGCCGGTCGCCCGATGGCGCCGGGTGGCCGGGCGGCTTGAGCGGCGCGTAGAAGGCGATGCGCATCTCAGGCGGCGGCGCGGGCGAGTCCGAAGCGGGCGGCGAGTGGCTCGATGCAGGCGTCGAGGGCGAAGCGGGCGTGGACCCGTTCCCGCCCGGCGCGGCCGAGGCGGGCGCGCAGGTCCGGCGCGGCGGCGAGCGCCGCGATTGCCCTGGCGAGACTCGGCCTGTCGCCGGGTTCGACCAGACGACCGGTCGCGCCGTCCCGCACCAGTTCCGGGATTGCCGAGAAGCGGGTCGAGACGACGGCGAGCGCCTGGCTCTGCGCCTCCATGAGGACGTTCGGCAGGCCGTCGCGGTCGCCGTCCGCGGCCGCGCGGCAGGCGAGCAGGAACAGGTCGGCGTCACGCAAGGCCCGAAGCACGAAGCCCTGGGGCCGGGGGCCGTGCCAGACGATGCGCCCGCCGATGCCGAGTCCCTGGGCGACGGCCCGCAGGCGGCCGAGAAGCGCGCCGCCGCCGATGTGGTCGAGGCGCCAGGCGAGGGTTTCGGGCAGCGCAGCCAGCGCCGCGAGCAGGTCGTCGTAGCCCTTCTTCTCCACCGCGCGGCCCACCGAGAGGAAGCGTACCGGATCGGCAGGGTCGCTCCCGTCGCGCGACAGGCGCGGTTCGGGCGGCGGCGGGAAGCGCTCCAGGTCGAGGCCATGATAGACGCGCGTGACCCGGCCGGGCGGGGCGAGGCCGGCGAGATGGCGCCGGTTGGCCTCCGTGCAGGTCGTGGCCCAGGCGCAATCCGCGAGCTTTTCCGAAAGTTCCCACGCGGGCGAGGTCCAGATGTCCTTGGCGTGCGCGGAGACCGACCAGGGGATGCGGCGGAGCGCCGCCGCGTAGCGCGCAACCGATGCCGGCGTGTGCAGGAAGTGGGCGTGAAGCCGGCCCGTGTCGGGGTCCAGCTCATGGGCGAGGACGAGCGCCTGACCGAACCGGCGGACGCGCCCGCGCGTGCGGTCCCGGGCGAAGTCGGCGCGCCAAAGCCGGCGGGCGTCCGCGTAGCCCGCCGTGCCGCGGAGAGCACGCCAGGCGCGGAGGACCCGCACGGGCTCCCGGTGCAGATATTCGGGCAGGTAGCGGATCGGCGCGGCGATGGCGTCGTGGACCGGATGGGTGGCGGTCTCGGCGGGGCGGCGCAGCGCATGGAGGCGGATGGCGAGGCCGCGCCGCTCGAGCGCCAGGATCTCCTGCGCGATGAAACTCTCCGACAGCCGCGGATAGCCCTTGAGGACGAAGCCGACGGCGCTAGCCACGGGGAACCGCGGGCCGTCGGCGCCCCGGCCCGGGCGGGCCCGGTTTCCCCGCGGGGGGTGCTCCTTTAGGGTGCGCGTCACCCTTTCCTGGCGGCAGCAGGAAGCCGGTTCGCTTCATGGACAAGAGCATCTTCAGGTTCACCTTTCGCCATACCAAGGCGCAGCAGATCTACATCCTGCTGGTCACCGCATGTTCGCTCCCGTTCTACTACGTTTCCCTCGAAATCCCGAAGCTCATCGTCAACCACGCGCTCAGCGCCGACGATCCGGCAGTCCAGGGGGACGAGTTTCCCCGGCCGTTGACGATCTTCGGGTTCGAACTGTTCGCGTTGGAGCAGATATGGCTCCTGTTGTCTCTGTGCATTCTTTTTCTGGCGCTGGTGTTCGTCAACGGCGGCTTCAAGCTGTACATCAACATCTACAAGGGTCGCCTGGGCGAGCGCATGCTGCGCCGCCTGCGCTACATGCTCTACGCGCGCATCCTGCGCTTTCCCCTGCCGCATTTCCGCAAGGTCAGCCAGGGCGAGCTGATCCCCATGATCACCGCCGAGGTCGAGCCGCTCGGCGGCTTCATCGGCGACGCCTTCGCCCTGCCGGCGTTGCAGGGGGGCCTCCTGCTGACGGCGATCTTCTTCATCTTCGCCCAGGATCCGCTCATGGGCGCGGCCGCGATCGCCCTCTATCCCGTCCAGGGCTACATCATCCCGAAGCTCCAGCGGCGGGTGAACGCGCTCGCCAAGGCGCGCGTCCGGGCGGTGCGCCGGCTGTCGGACCGGATCGGCGAGTCGGTCGCGGGCGTCCGCGAGATACACGCCCATGGCGCCTCGCGCTATGCGCTTTCCGATTTCTCGCAACGCCTGAGCGAGATCTTCGATATCCGCTACCAGATCTACAACAAGAAGTTCTTCATCAAGTTCCTCAACAACTTCCTGGCCCAGCTCACGCCGTTCTTCTTCTTCACGATCGGCGGCGTCCTCGTCATCGAAGGCGATCTGACGCTCGGCGCGCTGGTCGCCATTCTCGCCGCCTACAAGGATCTGGCGCCGCCCTGGAAGGAGCTCCTCGCCTTCTACCAGATCAAGGAGGACTCGCGAATCAAGTACGAGCAGGTGATCGCCCAGTTCGAACCGCAAGGGATGCTCGACGAGGAGAAGCAGGCGGCCGACCCTGGCCTGGACAAGCTCGACGGCGATCTGGTCGCGGCCAACCTTTCCCTCCAGGACGACGATCAGGTCGGCATCGTGAGCGGGGTCAGCTTCACGCTGCCGCTGAACGAGCGCATCGCCGTGGTGGGGAGCGCCGGCAGCGGCAAGGAAGAGCTGATGCTGATGCTGGCGCGGCTGATCGCGCCCACCGGCGGGCGCCTGAGCGTCGGCGCCGCCGACTTCGCCGGCCTGCCCGAGTCCGTGACCGGGCGACGTATCGGTTTCGTGGCGCAGAACGGTTTCGTGTTCCAGGCCTCGCTCAGGGACAACCTCTTCTACGGGCTCAAGCACCGCCCGCCCGCCGCGGCGGGGGAGGCGGCGCGCGCGGACTGGCGGGCGGAGTCGCAACGCGCCGGCAACTCCGTCGACGACGCCTTCGCCGACTGGGTGGATTATCGCGCGGCGGGCGCGAGCGGGCCCGAAGACGTGATCGGCCCGGCACTCCGCGCCCTCGACATCGCGGACATGACCGAGGACGTCTACCGGCTCGGCCTTCGCGGCTCCCTCGACCCCGCCGCCCGCCCGGATGCGGCGCGGCGCATCCTCGAGGTCCGCCGCGCCCTCGCCGAGCGGCTGGAGGAGCCCCGGTATCGCGCCCTGGTCGAGGCCTTCGACCCCGAGCGCTACAACACCAACGCGACGCTGGCCGAGAACCTCATCTTCGGCACGCCGACCGACGAGACGCTGGAAATGGACCGCTTGGCGGAGAACGCGCACGTTCTGGCCGTTCTCGAAGAGGCCGATCTGATCGAGGATCTGGTCTCGCGGGGCTACCGGCTCGCCGCGACCATGATCGAGATATTCGCCGATCTGCCGCCCGACCACGAGCTGTTTCAGCGCTTCAGCTTCATCGACGCCGACGACCTGCCCGACTACCAGGCGCTCGTCGCGCGCGTGGACAAGGAGAGGCTGGACGCGCTGGACGGGGCCGACCGGACGAAGCTCCTGTCCCTGCCGTTCCGGCTGATCCCGGCGCGCCATCGCTTGGGCTTGCTCGACGAAGGGGTGCAGAAGAAGGTTCTGGTGGCCCGCAAGCGCTTCGTGGAAACGCTGCCGGCGGCGCTCGCGGGCGCGGTCGGGTTCTTCGACCCCGAGGCGTACAACGCGGCGGCGACCGTGCAGGACAACGTCCTCTTCGGCAAGGTGGCCTATGGGCAGGCGCAGGCGGCCGAAAAGATCGGCCGCCTCGTCTCCGACGTGATCGACGACCGCGGGCTGCGGCCAACCGTGATGGAAGTCGGCCTCGACTATCAGGCGGGCATCGCCGGCTCCCGGCTCTCGAGCGCCCAGCGGCAGAAGCTCGCCGTCGCGCGGTCGGTCATGAAGGCGCCCGATGTGCTGATCGTGTCGGAGGCCACGGCGGCGCTCGAAGCGGCGTCCCAGAACCGCATCCTCGGCAACGTCCTGAAGGCGTTCGAGGGCCGGGGCGTGATCTGGTCCCTGCACCGCGCGGCTCTCGCCGCGCGCTTCGACCGCGTCCTCGTCATGAAGAACGGTCGCGTCGTCGAGCAGGGCCGTTACGACGAAATCGATGCGGAGGGGACGGCCCTTCGCGAATTGACGGCGAACGAATAGGGGCGGGGCCCCGTGGGGGAGGCAGGTCATGGATCTGCAACAGGACGTCGATTTGCTGCGGAACATCCCGCTGTTCCGGAACATCGATTCGGCGAAGCTCAAGCTGCTGGCCTTCACCAGCGAGCGGCTCGTCTTCGCGCCCGGGGACGCGCTCTTCCACCAGGGCGACGTGGGCGACGCCGCCTACATCATCGTCGACGGCGAAGCCGAGGTGACGATCGAAACCACCGCCGGGCCGCTCATCGTCGCCACGGTGAAGCGCAACGATTTCATCGGCGAGATCGCGATCCTGTGCGACGTGCCGCGCACCGCGACGATCACGGCGACCGAAGAGCTGGTGACCTTGCGTATCGCGAAGGACGTGTTCTTCCAGCTGATCACTCAGTTCCCGCAGATATCGGTAGAGATCCTGCGCGAGCTCGCCGGCCGTCTGGAGCGGACCAACCAGCGGCTTCGGGAGACCGCCGGGCGACTCAAGGCGCTGGAGGGATCGGCAGGGGAGACCGCGCCTGCATGAGCCGTCGCGGCTTTCGTTTGCCCGGCTCCTCTCCATCGGCGATGATCCGGCGCTTTCAGCAAGGGAGACCGTCGGTGACCGATCGCCCCCTCGACGAGAACGAGCTCGCCGCCCTGCGCGCCTTCGACACCCCGACCATCTGCAACGCCCTCGAGATCGTGTGTCCCGAGCGCCGGGCCCTCGGTTTCACGACCGGGATGCTCCTCTGCGCGTTCCCGGCGCTGGCGCCGATGGTGGGCTACGCCCGCACCGCGACGATCCGCGCGATGGAGCGCCCGGCGGCGGACGACGACGCCGTTATCGCCGACCGTATCGCCTATTACCGGTACGTGGAGGAGGGCCCCAGGCCGTCGATCATGGTGATCCAGGACATCGATTCGCGACCCGGCGCGGCCTCCTGGTGGGGGGAAGTGCAATCCAACGTGCATCAGGCCCTCGGCTCGCTCGGCGTGGTGACCAACGGCGCGGTGCGCGATCTCGACGCCATCGCCGACGGCTTCCAGTTCCTGTCCGGCACCGTCGTGCCGTCGCATGCCTGGGTCCACGTGATCTCCCACGGCGGCCCTGTCGATGTCTGCGGCATGGTGACGAACGGCGGCGATCTCGTGCACGCGGACCGCCACGGCGCGGTCGTCGTTCCGCACGAAGCGGCGCGCGAGGTCCCGGCTGCGGCCGCGCTCTGCCAGCGTCGGGAGGCGCCGATCCTCGACGCCTGCAAGGAGCCGGGCTTCTCCGCCGAGACGATGGCCCGGCTCTTGCGCGAGGTGCGGGAGATTCACTGAGCCGCGCCTCGGGCGAACGGTCGGGCGCGGCATCCGCCGCTATTGGAACGCGAGTTCGGCGGTGACGGGTGCGTGGTCCGAAGGCTTGGGCCAGCCGCGGGCGTCGCGGAGGATGAAGGCGCCGCGGAGCGCCGTTTCCAGTGCCGGCGTGACCCAGATGTGATCGAGCCTGCGGCCGCGGTCGGAGGCCGCCCAGTCGCGGGCGCGGTAGCTCCACCAGGAATAGAGCTTGCGCTTCGGCGGCACGAAGCGCCGCACGGCGTCGACCCAGCCATGCGACGCCGCGACCGCGGCGAGGGCGGCGGTCTCGACGGGCGTGTGGCTGACCACCGACAGCAGCTGCCTGTGCGACCAGACGTCGGTCTCCAGCGGCGCGACGTTGAGATCCCCGACCAGGACGAAGCGGTTTTCCGGGCGGCGCCGGGCGGAAAACCAGCGCGCCATCTCGTCGAGGAAGGCGAGCTTGTGGGCGAATTTCTCGTTGACCGCCGGGTCCGGTTCGTCGCCGCCGGACGGCACGTAGAAGCAGTGGAGCTCGATGGCCTTTCCGCCCGGTGCGCCGATCGTCACATAGCCGTGGCGCGCCTCTGCCCGGCCCGCCCAGTCGCGCGTCTCGGCGCGCTCGAACGGCAGGCGGGAGAGGATGGCCACGCCGTGATAGCCCTTCTGGCCGTGGACGAGCCGGTGCGCGTAGCCGAGTTCGTCCGCGATCTCGTGCGGGAAGAGCCGGTTTTCGACCTTGGTCTCCTGGAGGCAGAGCACGTCGGGAGCCACCGCCGCATCGAGGCGGCGCAACCCCTCCGCCCGCAGGCGGACGGAATTGACGTTCCAGCTCGTGATCCGCATGGCCGCCTGGGCGCGCTCGCTCCGTTAGCCGGTAAGAGGCCGCCGCACTATGTATCCAAACGGTTGGTAAGGCGAGCCGAACAATCGCCGAGGTTGGATTTCCTGTGAAGATAAGCTTTCCCCTCGAAAAGACTTCGGAATATGTCGAGAAGATGGGTGCTCAATTCGCACCCCGTGCACGCGCGCACCGTTCCGCGGGGTTGTCGAATTCGACGTGCACGGCACCGGTATCGCGCCGTCGTGCAATCGCTTTTCGGATATTGTCCGCCGCGATCCCCACGTAGCCAGGATCGATTTCCACGGCCATCGAATTTCGACCGGACGCGACCGCGGCGATGGTCGGGCTGCCGGTTCCGGCGAAGGGGTCGAGAACGACGTCTCCCGCAAACGAGAACATGCGAATCAGGCGCTCCGCGAGTGCGGGAGGATACGGGGCGGGATGGCCATTGCGCGTCGAGGCGCCGCGAATGTCCGTCCAGACAGGCCGCCACCACCCTTGCATTTCCTCCCTGGTGAGCATGGATAGCGCCTTCTGTAGTGGGGTCGCTTTCCTGTACTCGCCGCCCTTCCTCAGAAACAGGACGTACTCGATGTCGTTCTTCACGATCGCGCCGGGCTGGTACGGCTTCCCGTAGAATCCGGCACCGTTCCCTCGCGCTTCGGTGACGCCGTTCGCGATCTTGTGCCAGAGTATCGGAGTCAACACGTCGAGCCCGAGGGCACGCGATCGGACCTGGATGTCGGCGTGAAGAGGCATGACGACGTGCCTCCCGAATTTTCTGCGGGGGATGCACACGTCGCCGACGACGCAACAAACACGCCCTCCCGGCACCAGGACGCGCGCGCATGCGTGCCACACCATGTTGAGTGCGTCGAGGAACGTCTCGTAAGACTCGATGGTGCCGATCTGACCGGCGATTTCCGGGTATTCCTTGAGCGTCCAGTAGGGCGGAGACGTGACGACCAGATGAACCGTTTCGTCCTCGATATGGGACAGATCGCGGGCGTCTCCCCGTCGCAGCGCATGCGCGGTCCGGTCGAAGGGAGGCGGCCACGCGGTTTGGCGAAAACGTTCGTTGGCCGTCCGCAACATCTGAAGATCCTCGGACGTGTGTTGTCCCCCTTCGGCAGCGCGATGCCCTCCGGGAACAGCGCAACGACCTCGGAATCCCGTGCTTTGGTCATGTGGTCTCCGACCAGCCGCGTCTGGATGCGACATTGCAACCCGAATTTCCCATACCCCGTCCGGCGGCGCGCGTCACGGTCTTCCTTCCTCTTCTGTGCGCGAGTCGGGGAAGCGGAGGCTGAAAACCGTGCCCGTCGGGCCGGAGCGGTCGAGGCGGATATCACCACCGTGGTTGTGCATGAGGTCGCGCGCGATGGCGAGGCCGAGGCCGGTGCTGTCGCTTCGGCCGGCGCCGGCGAACGCTTCGAACAGGTGGTCGCGCGCTTCGGCCGGGAGGCCCGGTCCGGTGTCGGCGATGTCGACGATCGTGCCTGCCGCCTCGCGCCGGGCGCCGACGCGCACCGTTCCGCCCGACTCGCAGCCGGCCAGCGCCTCCACCGCGTTCCGCGCGAGGTTCATGATGATCCGGTAAACCTGATCACGGTCGGCCGAAACGCCGAGGCCGGGCGGCACGTCGTTGCGCCAGACGATGGCGTCGCCGGCGCCGATGGGAAGCGCACTCCCCACCTCGTCGACGAGCGGCGCCAGAGCGAAGGACGCCCGCCGCGGCTCCGGCGCGCCGGCGGTGGCGTAGGTCAAGGTCTGGGTGCACAGCGCGGCCGCCCGGTCGATGGCCGAGACCAGGGGGGCCGCCAGCTTCCGCACTTCCGGGTCGCGGGCGGCCGCCAGGCGGTCCGAGAGCAGCGCGGCGGTCGCCAGCATGTTGCGGAGATCGTGGTTGATCTTGGCGACTCCGGCGCCGACCGCGGCGAGCCGTGCCTTCTGGTGCAGTGCGGCGCGCACGCGCCGCTGCATCACGTGCAGCTCCCGCTGCGCGAGGCCGATCTCGTCGCGCCGGCCGCTCACCGAGATCGTGGCGGCAGCGTCTTCCGGCGCCTGCCGGAACGAGATCAGGCTGTCGGTCATGCGGCCCAGCGGGCGGACCATGAGCCAGTGCAGCGACAGATAGATCAACCCGGCGACGATGAAGGCAAGCACCAGGGAGAGCGCGAGGATGCGACCCGAATAGTCGAGCATCGCCGCGTGAAGCGGCGCCTCCGGCAGCAGGATGTCGACCAGAGTGCCCGGCGGATCGCCGGCCACCACCCCCACCACCCGGATGATCCGGGCGCCGCCGTGGCGGAGCGTGTCGAAGGCGTGGCCGATCAGAGAGAGGGGAGTCGCCTCGCGCAAGTCGAAGCGCGCGTCGGGCGCGGCCGCCATGCCGTCGCCCAGAATCGTCTTGCGCCCGCCGGGCCGTTCTATTGCCGCCGCCGAGACGCCCGCGCGGGCCGGGAGCGCGGCCCCGAGCGCATCGGCGACCGCCCGGTCCGGTGCCGCTTCGACGGCGAGCGCCGCGAGGCGCGCGGCCTCGATCCGCTCCTCGAGGAAGACCAGCCTGTAGCGGGCGATCGAGGGAACGTAGATGAAGACTTCGCCCAAGAGGACGAAGAGCACCGTCAACGCCAGCAGCCGCGCCGACAGGCCGCGGGCGGCCCCCGGAAGGCGGGAGAGGGGGGAGCTGCGCAAGACGCCTCGAGAGTGGCTACCGGTTGTCCCTCCGCGCCGACTATAGAACCGCCCTCCGGCGCGCGCCATGCCGGGTGCCGGTCACCCCAGGCGGGCGAGCAGGCGGACGAGACGGCGCGTCCGCGCGCCGAACAGGGCCGGCGCGTAGAAACTTCCGGCTGCTCTGGTGCTGACCTCGCTCAAGGTCGGGTAGGGCACGACCGCCCGCGCCAGCGCGCCGAGCGCGAGCCGCCGGCGCACGGCGAGTGCCCAGGGGAGAATCAACTCGCCGGCATGGGGGCCGACGAGGGAGGCGCCGAGCACTCGTCCGCGCGGCGTCGCCACCACCTTGATCAGGCCCTCCGCCGCGCCCTCCGCGAGAGCCCGGTCGTTGTCGCCGAAGGGAACGCGCAGGACGCGAATCCGGTGGCCGGCGGCGCGCGCCGCCGCTTCGGCGAGGCCGACATGGGCGAGCTCGGGGTCCGTATAGGTGACCCACGGCACCGCGTCGTAGCGCATCCGCACCGGGAGCCGGAAGAGCGCGTTCATGAGTACCGCGCGCGCTTGGTGGTCGGCCATATGGGTGAATCGATAAGGCCCGACGACATCCCCGATCGCGTAGATCCGCCGGTTGGTGGTCCGCAGGCGGCCGTCCACGACGGGCGCACCGTCGCGCAGGCGGACCCCGGTGCTCTCGAGGCCGAGGCCGGCGACGTTCGGCTTGCGCCCGGCGGCGATCAGGAGGTGCGAGCCGTGGATGCGGCCCGATTCGCAGGCGAGTGCGATGCCGCTGCTGGCCGCCTCGACGGCGCTCACCCGCGCGTCCTCGACGATCGCGACGCCTTCCGTGATCAGCCGCGCACGCACGACCGCCGCGAGCTCCGGGTCGTCGCGCCCGAGCAGGCGCGCCGCCTCGACCACCGTGACCCGGGCGCCGAGCCGGCGATAGGCCTGCGCCATCTCGACTCCCACCGGCCCGCCGCCCAGCACGATCAGGTGCGCGGGCTCCGGGGCCGCGTCGAACAGCGTCTCGTTGGTGAAGTAAGGGACGGTGTCCAGCCCCGGGATCGGCGGAACGGCGGGCACCGAGCCGGTCGCGATGACGAACCGCCGGGCGGTCACGCTCGTGTCGCCCACTTCCAGGAAGCGCGGGGCGACGAAACACGCCTTGCCGCGCAGGACACAGGCGCCGAGCGCGCGGTAGCGCTCGGCTGAATCCTGCGGCTCGATGGTGCGGATCACCCGCCGCGCGTGGTCGTAGGCGGCGGCGAAACCGTCCCCCCGCGCCGCGGCGGCCAGCAGGGACTTGGAGGGGACGCAGCCGGTATTGAGGCACTCGCCGCCCATCCGCGCCTGCTCGATCAGGATCACCGACGCGCCCAGCCGGCGGGCGCCGGCGGTGATCGACAGGCCGGCGGCGCCGGCGCCGATCACGCAGAGGTCCGCTCTGATCCTGTCCGCCACGTTTCCCGGCCGGTCACCCCTGGTCCCGCCGCTCCCATTTGCCGTCCGCGGTCTGCTCCCAGAAGGTGACGTCGTGGCCGCCGGTGCGGCGTTCCCGCCAGCGCTCGCGCGCGGCTTCGAGAGCGGCCGCATCGGCGCCGTCGAAGATGTCGAGGCAACGCTCGAAGCGGTCCGGGTCGCCGGGAGCGATGCCGTCCACCATGACCGCGATCCGGGCGCCGTTGGGGTTGTCGTCGCCCGTGGTCAGGAAGACCGGCTGCCGCTCGCCGCGCCCGTCCCGCGCCGTGCCGTGGGGCAGGAACGAGCCCTGCTCGTAGGTCCAGAGCGCGGCGTTCAACGCCTCGATGCGCTCCTCCGAAGCGCCGATCACCACGGCGCGGCGGCCGCTTTCGAGCACCTTCTCCAGAAGCTTCGGGAGCGCTTTCTCCAACGGCGTGCGGCGCAGCCGGTAGAAGGCGAACGCGGCCATCGTGCCGGCGGTCAGGCCTCGTAGTGCGCGCGCACCAGCCGGTCGAGAAGCCGGACGCCGTAGCCGGTGGCGCCCTTGGGAACGATCGGGTCGTCGCCGCGCTTCATCCACGCCATGCCGGCGATGTCGAGATGCGCCCAGGGCACGCCGTTGACGAAGCGTTGCAGGAATTGCGCGGCGGTCACGCTGCCCGCCTCCCGGCCCTTGCCGACGTTCTTCATGTCGGCGATCGCCGAGTCGATGTCCTTGTCGTAGCGCTTGCCGAGGGGCAGGCGCCAGACCTCTTCGCCGCTCTCCTCGCCGGCGGCCATGAGCCGGCCCGCGAGTTCGTCATCATTGCTGAACAGCCCGGCCCGGTAGGTGCCGAGGCTGACGATGATCGCGCCCGTGAGCGTCGCGAGGTCGATGATGAGGCGCGGTTTGAAGGTCGCCTGCGTGTACCAGAGCGCGTCGGCCAGCACCAGCCGGCCCTCGGCGTCGGTGTTGACGACCTCGATGGTCTGGCCGGACATCGAGGTCACGACATCGCCCGGGCGCTGCGCCTTGCCGTCAGGCATGTTCTCGACCAGCCCGACGACCCCGACGGCGTTCACCCGCGCTCGGCGGCCCGCCAGGCACTTCATCAGGCCGACGACGGTGGCGGCGCCGGCCATGTCGTATTTCATCTCCTCCATGCCCTGGGACGGTTTGATCGAGATGCCGCCGGTGTCGAAGGTGACGCCCTTGCCGACGAAGGCCACGGGCTTGCGGCCTCTGCCCTGCGGCGCGCCGTTCCACCGCATGATCGCGCAATAGGGCGCGCGCGCGCTGCCCTGGGCCACGCCGAGCAGCGACCCCATGCCGAGCGACGCCATCTTCGCGCGGTCGAGCAGTTCCACCCCGAGCCCGTCCGCGGCCAGGGACTCGATGGCCTTCGCCAGGGTCTCCGGATAGACGACGTTGCTCGGCTCGGAGACCAGATCGCGCGCGAGGAAGACGCCGCGTGCCAGGCTGTCGTTGGGCGCGAACGCCTTCCGGGCCGCCTTCGGATCGTCCACCATCACGGTCAGGCGGGCGAGGCTGGGCTTGTCCGCATCCTTCTTCTTCGTGCGGTACTTGTCGAAGCGATAGGCGCCGAGGCGCGCGCCGAGGGCGATTTCCGCGGCCATCTCGGCCGGCGTCATGGCGCAGCCTTCCGCCTCGTCCACGGCGATGGCGCCGGCCTTCGCGCCGAGCGCGTCGAGGCGACCGGCGACGCCGCCGCCGACCGTGCGCAGCCCGCGTGCGCCGAGTCGGTCCGGCTTGCCGAGCCCCACCAGGAGGACGGCATCGACCGGGAGGCCGTGCGGCGCGACGACGGCGCTCACCGCACCCTCCCTGCCGCGGAAGCGGCCGCTCGCGAGCGCGCGGGTGAGCGCACCGTCGCTCCCCTCGTCCAGGCGGCGGGCGGTCGCGCCCAGAACGCGATCTTCCGCGACGCCGACGGCGACCGCGCCCGCGGACGGCACGGCGATTTTGGAAAAGGTGATCTTCATGGCGACCTCGTATCCCTGGCGCGCCGGGCGGGGGGCGGCGCTTCGCCCGCGTCGTCAGGCGGCGCGCGGTGCGGCCGCCCGGACCTCCGCGCCGACCTGATTCTCGAACTGGGTGAAGTTGTCGCGGAAACGGCCGACCAGAGCGCGGGCCTGATCGTCGTAGGCGCCTTTGTCCGGCCATGCACCGCGCGGATCCAGGACGGAGTCCGGCACCTGCGGGCAGTGCGCGGGCACGGCGAGTGCGAACGGGTTGTCGCGCGATTCCGGGACGCCCTCGAGCTTGCCTTCGAGGGCGGCGCTGAGCAGGGCGCGCGTGTATTCGATCCGCATCCGCTCGCCCGCGCCGTAGGCCCCGCCCGTCCAGCCCGTATTGACCAGCCAGCAGCGGGCGCCGCTCGCCTCGAGCCGCTCGCGCAGCATCCGCGCGTAGACGGTGGGATGGCGCGGCATGAAGGGCGCGCCGAAGCAGGTCGAGAAGGTGGCCTGCGGTTCCTTGCCCAGGCCGCGCTCGGTGCCGGCGACCTTGGCCGTGTAGCCGGAGAGGAAGTGGTACATCGCCTGCGCCGGGGTGAGGCGGGCGATCGGCGGCAGGACGCCGAAGGCGTCGGCGGCCAGCATGACGATGTCGGTCGGATGCCCCGCTGTCCCGGCGGGGCTGGCGTTCGGGATGAAGGCCAGCGGATAGGCGGCGCGCGTGTTCTCGGTGCCGCTCCCGTCGTCGAAGTCGAGGGCGCGGCCGTCCGGGTCCATCGCCACGTTCTCCAGCACGGTCCCGAACCGCTGCGCGGCGGCGTGGATCTCGGGCTCGGCGCGCGCGGAGAGCCGGATCACCTTGGCATAGCAGCCGCCCTCGAAGTTGAACAGGCCGTTCGCGCCCCAGCCGTGCTCGTCGTCGCCCACCAGCGTCCGGCGCGGGTCCGCCGAGAGCGTGGTCTTGCCGGTGCCCGACAGGCCGAAGAAGACCGCCGGTGCCCCGTCCGCCCCGACGTTGACCGAACTGTGCATGGGCATCACGTCGCGCGCCGGCAGCAGGTAATTCAGGATCGTGAAGACCGATTTCTTGCACTCGCCGGCATAGGCGGTGCCGCCGATCAGAACCAGGCGCCGCGCGAAGTTCAGCAGCACCACGGTCTCGGAATTGGTGCCGTCGGTCTCGGGCCGCGCCTTGAAGCCCGGGGCCTGGATGATGGTGAATTGCGGCTCGTGCCCGGCCAGTTCCTCAGGCGCGGGCGCGATGAAGATGTTGCGCGCGAACAGGCTGTGCCAGGCGCGTTCCGAAATCACGCGGATCGGCAGCCGATGGTCCGGATCGGCGCCAGCGTAGCAGTCCTGGACGAAGATCTCCCGGCCGTCGAGATAGGCCGTCATCCGCCCGTGGATATCGTTGAAGACGTCGGGCGACATCGGCCGGTTGACGGCGCCCCACCAGATGTCCGCCTCGGAGGAAGGCTCCCGCACCACGTATTTGTCGTCGGGCGAGCGCCCGGTGTGGGTACCGGTCATGGCGACCAGCGCGCCGCCCTCGGCGATTCGCGCCTCGCCGCGCCTGACCGCCTCCTCGTAGAGGACCGCCCGCGGATAATTCCAGTGCACCGCCGCCGGCTCGCGGACGCCGTGACTCTCCACGCCGTACCGGCTGATGTGCAAGCCGTGCTGCTTCATCCGTCCGCTCGCCGACGCCGCGAATCTCCCGCTTCCACCTCGCCTCTCTCCTTCCCCCGAAACCAGGCATTTGCCGGGCGGGGGAATCCGCTCCGCGGACGGGTCGTCGGCGATCCGGCGTGGCAGCGCGACCTCGCCGCGCACATGGGCGAGAACCTCGTTCAGGGCCATTTCGACCTCGCGGCCCGCCTGGGTTCGTTCCGCTCCGCTCATCTGTCCGCCCCCTCCTCCTGGATCCTGGCCACCAGCCGCGAAAGCGCTTTCCTGTCCGTCGAGGTCAGGTCGTCGTGCTCTGCTTTCGCGTAAGCCGTCAGCAAATAGATGTCTCCAGGGCCGGCATGATGGAAATAGATCGCGCGGATGCCGCCCCGTTTGCCTCGGCCCGAACCTGCCCAGCGCAGCTTGCGGATGCCTCCCGTACCTCGAATGATCGGAGCACCGTCGGGATCGGTGACGATCGCCGCTTCCATTTCCCGCCGTGCGCCCTCCGAGATCAACTTGCGAACGGCACATTCATAGGTGCCGGTGACGAAGACCTGCATTGATCGCAATATGCGCCATTCATCGGGGACTTGCCACCCCTTATCGGGGCTGTCTCCCTTGGCGCTTCGGATCTCGGTCTGATTCGCGAATGTCCGAGCCTCGTCGCGCGCGAAGCACACCGCCGAAGCGGCATCCACTCGCGAAGCGCCTCCGGGAACGGCATTTCGTGCGGCCCGGAAAGACCGAAAGGTGATCGTCCCGGCCGTTCGGCGATTCGCGCGTTTCGGATAATATCGGCGGCCATCGGTGCCCGCGTCCCGGGGCCGGGCCGGCGCGGTTCCGGCAAACGACGAGGGGTCCATGGCCATGGGAGGGGAGGCGGTCGGCGGCGCGGCGATGCCGTTCGCCCGCCATCTCGCGCGCACCGCCCGGCTCGCCGCGCCGGTGATCGCCGCCCGCGCCGGACTCCTGGTGATGGTCGCCATCGATTCGGCGATGCTCGGCCATTACCGGACGGAGGCGCTCGCCGCCTACGCGGCGGCCAACGCGGCGCAGGTGGTCATGGTCCTGATCGGCGTCGGGCTGCTCCAGGGCACGGTGATCCTCGTCGCCCAGGCGCGCGGTGCGGGCGACGACGCGGCCTGCGGCGCCTATTGGCGGGTCAGCATGGTCCACGGCGCGGTTCTTGGCCTCGTCATGAGCGCGATCTGCCTGCTCGGGCGCTGGATTCTGGCGGCGACGGGGCAGGAGACGGCGGTCGCCGCCGACGGCGGGGCCGTGCTCGACATGATCGCCTGGGGAACGCCGCCGCTCATGATGTGGGTGGTGTGCACCCATTTCCTCGAAGGGCTCAGCCGGCCGCTTCCCGGCATGGTGGTCATGATCGGTGCCGTCCTTCTCAACGCGCTGCTCAATTGGGTTTTCATCTTCGGCAATCTCGGCGGGCCGGAGCGCGGGGCGGAGGGCGCGGCGATCGCGACGTCGCTGGTGCGCTGGCTCATGTTCGCCGCTCTCCTCCTGGTGGTGCTGCGCCTGCCGGACGCCGGCGCCCTTCGCGTGCGCGCGCCGGCGGTGGATTTCCGCGCGGTCTCCCGCCGGTTGCGGCGCATCGGCTATCCGCTGGGCGCCGCCCGCGGCCTGGAGACGGCGGCGTTCGCGGCGCTCGTCATGCTGGCGGGCCATCTCGGCACGGAGGCCCTCGCCGCCTACCAGATCGGCTACAACCTGATCGGCCTCGTCTTCATGTGCGCCATCGGCACCGCCGCCGCCAGCATGGTCCGCGTCGGCAACGCGGTCGGCCGGCGCAATGCCGCCGACGTGGCGCGCGCCGGCTGGGCCGGGGTCTTCTTCATCGTCTGCGTGATGGCCTGTTTCGCCGGGCCGTTCCTGGGGCTGGATACGGCGCTGGCTACGCTTTACACCGACGATCCCGCGGTGATCCCGGCGGCCGCGTCGCTGATCGCGATCTGCGGCGTGATCCTGGTCTTCGACGGTGTCCAGGCGGTGCTCATGGGCGCGCTGCGCGGCGTCGCCGACGTCTGGGTGCCGCCGGGGCTCCAGCTGGTCTCCTGGTGGTGCGTCTCGGTGCCGCTGGGCTACGTGCTGGCCTTCGCCTTCGGCGTCGGCGTGGACGGCCTCATGTGGGGCATCCTGGCGGGAGCACTGACCGCGAGCGGCCTCCTCGCCCTGCGCTTCCTGTCCGTAGCCCGTCGCCCCATCGCGCGCTATTGAGCCGCCGCTTCCGGCTTCTCCTGAGGCGCCCGGCGCAGCGCGTTCTTCCGCGAGGGCTGCACTCGCATGGAGTGGACCAAGACAAGAACTTGACGGGGGGGGGGGGGGGTATAGAAAATCCCGATTCGGCGTGTCGAGTCGCGCGGGAGTTTGAGGTGAGGTATCCACCGATGCACATCGAGGGGCGGACGGCTCGTATGTCGGGCCGGTTTTTTTGTGTGCTGGCGCTTCTGGCGACGGCGGTTCTTCTTGCGCCGGGCGAGGCGCGGGCGCAGACGCCGGCGGACCCCCGGAATCAATGCGGGGCGCTCGTCTCGGGCGCGGCCACCTGTTCGAACCAAGCCTATGCCACCGGCATCCGCTACGACGAGAACGATGGCTGGCCCGGCGGCGTCGTCGGCCCCGTCACGCTCACCGTCACCGGCGGGATGGCGACGACGGTCTCCGCCCCGGCATCGCCCCCCAACGGCTGGACGGATGGCGCCATCGTCATCCGCACCGCCGTCCAGGGGGCAGGCGACAGCACGTCGCGCGCCATCGCCCTCACGGTCGGCTCCGACGGCAACGCCGTGGCGATCACCGAACATGCCACCGAGACCAACCACGGCATCCTCGTCCATCAGTTCGGCAACGCCGCCGACGCGGCGACGGTGACGGTCGGCAGCGGCGTCACCATCGGCACGGCTTCCGCCCCGATGAAGCATTACGGCGTCACCGTGCTCGTGACCGAGAGCGGCAACACCGCCGACCACGGCATCGCCAGCGCCGCCACCATCCATTCCACGGGCTTCGGCCTGCTGATGGACGCCAGAGGCTCGGGCAGCACCACCGTCACCAACTCCGGCTCCATCACCACCGCGGCGACCGGTGGCACCGCCGGCCAGCAGTCCGGCATCCGCGTCCTGGACTGGAGCGGAGGCTTCGGCGACGACCGCGCCGCCGAAACCACCACCACCGTCACCAACTCCGGCTCCATCGCGGTGAGCGCCGCGCAAGCCCACGGCATCCACGTGGACGCCGACGGCCTGGGCCTCTACAGGACCGTCCACAGCGGCACCGTCTCGGCGTCGGGCGCCGGCGGCCACGGCATCTACGTCCAGGCGAGCCGTCACGCCGGCGCCGCCGGCTCCGAGGCCGTCGCGGTCCAGAGCTCGGGCGTCATCACGGCCACCGGCGCGGGCGGCCACGGCATCCTGGTCGACGCCTCCAGCGCCCCCGACCCCGGGAACGGCAACATCGCCGTCACCACCACCGGCGGCACCATCTCGGCCACCGGCGAAGGTGCCCTCGGCATCCTGGCCGCCAACGCCGGCGACGGCGCCATCACCGTCACCAACGCCGCCGCCATCGAGGCCGCCGCCGACGGCATCCATGTGGGCAAGAACCCCGCCAACAAGGGCGCCATCCGCATCGTCAACACCGCCGCCATCGAGGCGAAGCGCTACGGCATCGTGGTCTGGCACGGGGGCCGCAGCGACGTCCGCATCGAGAACAGCGGCGCCATCGCCCCGGCATCGGGCGCCAGCCCGGCGAGGGTCGGCATTCTCGCCGACCAGGCCGCCGCCGGCGACATCGTGATCGTGAACGGCGCCGACGTCACCGGCAGGGAGCAGGGCATCTTCGCGCGCAATACGGAGGGCGGCACGGGCGGCGGCGGCGCCGTCACCGTCACCCACAGCGCGGGCGAAGTCAGCGGTGGGACGGGGGAAGGCATCCTCGCCGTGATCGGCCGATGGCGGGACGAGGACGGCGCCGAATCTCCCGCCCCCAACAGCACGGCGACCGTCAGGGTCGAGGTCACGGGTGGTTCGGTCAAGGCCTCGGAAACCCACAACAGGGTCGCCATCGCGGCGTTGAACCACGAGGGCGGCTCCGTCGAGGTGAGCGTCTCGCAAGGCGCCACGCTGACGGCGAGGCACAATGCCGGCATCTACGCCCAGCTGGCGGACCGCCAGAACACCGGCGGGCGCATCGCGATCACCCAGGCGGGGGCGATCACGGCCGAGAAGGGCATCTATGCCACCGTGCCCCGCGCCAGCGCGGCCGGCGAGACGCGCACCCAGCCGCTGATCGACGTCGCCTGGACGGGAACCTTCACGCAGGCCGAGCGCGCCGCCGGCAGCTGGAACAACGTCGCCCACGCCATCGAAGGCGCGCAGGAGGGCCAGGCGGGCGCGGCCTTCCGCGGCGCGGCGGCATGGGCCGGCATCGACGCCGAAGTGCTGTCCTGGCGGGTGTTGAACCGGATCGCGACCACCGGCGACGACCCGGGCGAGATCGCCGACGCCGCGGCCCAGGCGGCGCTGCTCGACACCGCCTCGACCGACGCGGCGGTGAAGGCGCGGGCGGAGGCGATCCTGACGCGCTTCCGCGCGGTGCTCACCGCCGGGGGGCCGGCCATTCCCGGCGCCGACGACATCGACGCCGACGGCGACGGCAGCTACTCCGACGCCGAGCTCACGGCGTATCTGAGCGCCGACAGCGACGCCCGCAGGGTGTTGCTGCGCGACATTCTGGCGCGGAGTCTCTCGGCGGCGGAACAGGCGGTGCTGGAGGCGGTGGCGACGGGCGGCGACGTGAACGCCGCCCTCGACGACGCCAGCTTCTCCGCCGGCTACAAGGCGGCGGTGCGGGCGCTGCTGGACCGCTACAACGCGGGCGACATCCGCGTCGCCATGAACGCGGGTTCCATCGCCTCGAGCGGCGACGGCATCCGTGCCTGGTACGCGGCACCCCACGCCAGCAACGGCGCCATCGACGTGACCGTGGCCGGGGGTGCCAGCGTCACCGGTGGCAGGGCGGGCATCTATGCCGCCAACGCCGGCACCATTTCCGTCACCGTCGCCGCCGGCACCACCGTCAGCGGCGGCGAGGAGGGCATTTATGCCGCCAACGCCGGCGGTATCGCCGTCACCGTCGCCGAGGGCGCCAGCGTCACCGGCGGCGAGGCGGGCATCTATGTCGCCAACGCCGGCGAGGGCCTGCGCATCGAGAAGAAATACACCTCCACGGCCATCCAGGACGCGAACGAGGAACTGGGCCCCGACGACCTCGTGACCCTTTCGGACCATCTCGATCAGGTGGTTCGGGTGCAGGGCACGGTGACGGGCGGGACGGACGCGGCCGTTCATCTCGACGGCGGCGGCGGGTTGATCGTCACCGGTGCCGGCAAGCTGGTGGCCGGTTCTTCGGGCCGTGCGGTGCTGGTGAACGATCCGGGGCCGGCGGTCATCTACATCGAGGGCGAGGTGACGGGCGGTGCTGGCCCGGAAGACAAGCCCGCGCCGGCGGCGGTGCGTCTGACCGGCGGCGGCAGCGTCACCGTCGGCCTCAACGGGCGGGTGCGGGCCAACGGTGCCGACAGCGCCATCCGGAGCGACAACGAGCCGACCGCGGTCTACATCGAGGGCGAGGCGACGGGCGACGAGGGCGCCACGGCGGCGGTGCATCTGACCGGCGGCGGCAGCGTCACCGTCGGCCTCAACGGGCGGGTGCGGGCCAACGGCGCCGACAGCGCCATCCGGCGCGACAACGAGCCGACTGCGGTAGTGTTCCTCACCGACAGGACCGTCGGCGATCTGACCCGGGGCGGCGCCCGGGAGGTGCTGGCTCGGGTGGAGGGCGGAATCGTCGGCGACGGGGGCGGGGACAACGTCACCATCGCCGAGGTCCGGGACGGTGTCACCACCGGTCACGAGAGAAAGAACCTGCCCGTGGGCGACGACGGCAACGTGGTGCTCGACGAGCTTCCGCCCGACACCTTCAGTTGCGACAGGGCGATGGACGGCCGCTGCCGGCTGTACGAGGCGCTGCCTTCGGTGCTGCTGTCGATGAACGGCCTAGCGACCCGGGCGGACCGCCTGTCGGCGGCGCAGGACGGGCACGGCGGCTGGGCGCGGGTGGAGACCGCGCGTGGCGAGTGGAAGGCGGACAGTTCGACGCAGCCGGGCATCGCCTACGACCATTCCCGTCACGGGGTGCGCGCCGGCGTGGATTTCCCGGTGGACGAGAGCAGCCGCCTCGGCGCGTCGGTGCACGGCCTTCAAGGTTCGGCGAAGATGTGGGCGACGGCCGCGGGCCAGCAGGGCGAGGTCGAGCTTTCGGGCATGGGCGTGGGCGTGAACGCCACGACGATGGCTGACGATGTCTATCTCGACGCCCAGGCGACGGTGACGTGGTACGAAGCGGATCTCACGTCATCGACCCACGCCGCCCCACTGAAGGACAGGGTCAAGGGTCTGGGCTGGGCGCTGGGCGTTGAGGTTGGGCATCGTATGCCGTTGGGGGGCGGTGCGTTTGTGATGCCGCGTGCCGGTCTGGTGTGGTCGGAGGTGACGCTCGACGACTTCACGGACGAGGTGGGCAGCGGCGCGCGTGTGTCGGTTGAGGACGCGCGGAGCATGACGGGCCGCGCGGGATTGAGGGTTGAGGCTCCTGTGGGGTCAGGGGTGCTTCTGCATAGCTCGTTGGATGCGGTGCACGAGTTTTCGGAAGAGACGAGCACGTCGGTGTCGGATACGTTGCTGACGTCGTCTGTTGCGTCGACGTCGGTTCGTGTTGGCGTGGGCGGCGCGTTTGTTCTGGGTGAGAACACGTCGCTGCGTGCGGCGGCTGACTACACGGCGGGGGGCAGCGACATCCGCGCCTGGGGCGGCAGCCTGAACCTCGCCGTGCGCTTCTGACCGCTCCCGGGAGTTGCGGGCCTCCGGGTCCGCGTTCTTTCCCTCCCGCCTCCTGCGCGCGCAGGCGCGCAAGGCCGGCCTGCTGGCGGTGGCCCTCGGCAAGCACGGGGGCATCGGAATCGACCGCGCCGCAGCCGCCACGCTCATCCACCGGCTGAACCTGCCGGCCACACCCGCGCCTTGCTCTTCAACACCGACGGTACGCTGGCGGCGCCCGTCCGCACGACCGCCCGGGCAGCGGGACGAGATCGGTGCCTCCCGGTAAGGCCGCCTGGTGGTGCCCGGTCGGTGCGCGGGTCAGTGCGGGCGCCAGTCGAAGGGGGCGAAATGGCCGTTGTGGCCGCCGGTCGCGTCGTCCCAGTCGATGCCGAAGGCGTGGAGGTGGCTGTGCGTGCCCCTGGCGAGGGCGAGCCGCTTGTTCGCCGGGTGCCCCGTATCGTCGATGTGGATCGGCCGCGCCGGGTCGGGCAGGCTGGGGACGCCTTCCGCCCCGTGGCGCAGCAGACCGCCGGCGGTGATCGAGAAGCCCATCGGCCGCCGCTCGATCGCGATCGGCGCCCGCTCGATGCCGGCGAAGGTGTCGATCAGCGGTGCCATCAGCGCCATCGGCCCGCCCTCCTCGCCGGAGCAGATGCGGCCGATGGCCTCGACCTGCGCATCACTCGCCTCGTCGTCGACGATCAGGCCGGCCGTCCAGCCGCCGTCGGCCATGGCCCCTTCGACCATCGCCGCGGTGACGAAGGCGACGCCATCGAGCCGGACGTCGCCGTAATGCCCCTCCGCCACGTCCATCACGATCGCGACCTTGCAGACGCCGTCGGTCGGCATGGCGGTCATGTTGGTGTAGATGCAGGGGCAGAGGTAATCGCAGCTGCAGGTCTCGAAGTAGTCGCCCTTGATGCGCCAGTCCGTCCCGCTCATGGCCCGGTCCTCCTGCCGCGAACGCCGCGCCCCGAGCGTAGCACGGAACGGCGGCTATCGGAGAAGGCCGAGTTCGCGGAGTTCCGCGGCCATCTCCGGCGGACACGCTTCCTCCGGCGGCCCGCCGGCGCCGACTGGGCCGAGATCGCGCGGCGCATCGGCGTCCTCCAGATAGCGCCAGCCCTGATGCGGGCGCCGTCGCACTGGATCGGTCGCGACCAGTTCGGGATCCAGCACGATCGCGCATTTGGCCTTGCCGGCGGCGGTGCTCTCGTGCCGGTCGAAGCGGAGGATGCGCTGGCGCACGCGGATGCGGTGCTTGATCACCCAGTAGAGCGAGCCGCCGTCCAGGACCTCCCCCGCGCGGCGCGGCGTGAAGCGGGTGACGTGCACCAGACGGCCCGCGCGCTGCAACCGCGCCGCCTGGACCGTCCGCAGATGGTCCACGCCCTCGATGCCGACGGCGAGCTTCAGGAGGTGCAGCGGCACGGTGCCTCCGCTCCGTGCGCGGTCACGCGCGCCATCGGGGCGGGCGCTTCTCGAGGAAGGCGGCGATGCCTTCCCGTCCGTCCTCCGAGGCGCGCGCCTCGGCGATGCGCCGGGCCGTATCGCCGGCCAGGGCCTCGTCGATCGGCTTGCCGGACACGGCGCGGACCAGCGCCTTGGCGCGGCGATGGGCGGCGGGCGCGCCGCGCAGCAGCATCGCGGCGACCGCCTCGCTCCGTTCGGCGAGCGCCCCGGCGGGGACGACCTCGTGCACCAGGCCGATGCGGGCGGCCGTCCCGGCGTCGAAGCGCGCGCCGGTCAGGATGAAGCGCCGGCTTTGAGACTCGCCGATCGCCCTGATCACGAACGGCGCGATCACGGCCGGGATCAGGCCGAGGCGCACTTCGGTCAGCGCGAAGGAGGCGGTCTCGGCCGCCAATGCCACGTCGCAGGCGGCGACCAGCCCGACGCCGCCGCCATAGGCCGGCCCGTGAACGCGCGCCACGGTCGGTTGCGGCAGCCGGTCGAGCGCGAAGAGGAGGCGCGCCAGCGCCCGTGCGTCCTCTTCGTTCTCCGCCGGGGAGAACTCGGCGCATCGCTTCATGTAGGCCAGGTCGGCGCCGGCGCAGAGGGATTCGCCCTGCCCGGCGAGCACGACGACGCGGACGTCGCGGCGGCGGCCGATGTCGTCGAAGGCCCGGGTCAGGAGGCCGATCGTCGCGTCGTCGAAGGCGTTGTGGACCCGCGGCCGGTTCAGCGTGACCGTGGCGACGGCCCGCTCGACGGAGAGAAGGACGCTTTCCTCCGCCACGCCGTCACATCCGGAAAACGCCGAATCGCGTCGGCGCGTCCGGGCCTTCGGCGGCCACCGCGAGGCACCGCGCCAGCACCGTTCGCGTCTCCGCCGGGTCGATCACCCCGTCGTGCCAGAGGCGCGCCGCGGCGTAAAAGGGATGCCCCTGCGCCTCGTACTGGGCAAGGATCGGCGCCTTGAAGGACTCTTCCTCCGCCTCGGTCCATTCCTTGCCCTCCGCTTGCGCGCGGTCGCGGCGGACGCGGGCGAGCACGCCCGCCGCCTGCGCGCCGCCCATCACCGAGATGCGGGCGTTGGGCCACATCCAGAGGAAGCGCGGGCCGAAGGCGCGCCCGCACATGCCGTAATTGCCGGCGCCGAAACTGCCGCCCGTGATCACGGTGAGCTTCGGCACTTCGGCGCAGGAGACGGCGGCGACGAGCTTGGCGCCGTCCTTGGCGATGCCGCCCCGTTCGTAGCGCTTGCCGACCATGAAGCCGACGACGTTCTGGAGGAAGAGCAGCGGGATGCCGCGCTGGCAGCAGAGCGCGACGAAATGCGCGCCCTTGAGCGCCGATTCCGAGAACAGGATGCCGTTGTTGGCGAGGATGCCGACGAGATGCCCGCCGATGCGCGCGAAGCCCGTGACGAGCGTGGTTCCATAGCGCGCCTTGAACTCGTCGAAGCGGCTGCCGTCCACGATCCGCGCCACGATCTCGCGCGGGTCGCAGGCCTTGCGCAGGGACTGCGGCACGATCCCGTAGAGGCCGGCCGGATCGCAGGCCGGCGCTTCGGCCGGAACGGGCGGCGGCGGCAGCGGCGGCCGGCCCAACCGAGCCACGATGGCGCGGGCGCGGGCGATGGCGTCCGCGTCGTCCGCAGCCAGATGGTCGGCGACGCCGGAGAGCCGCGTATGCACGTCACCGCCGCCGAGCGCCTCGGCGCTCACCTCCTCCCCGGTCGCCGCCTTGACCAGGGGCGGGCCGCCCAGGAAGATCGTCCCCTGATTCTTGACGATGATCGCCTCGTCGGACATCGCCGGGACGTAGGCGCCGCCCGCGGTGCAGGAGCCCATCACCACGGCGATCTGCGGGATTCCCTTCGCCGACATGCGTGCCTGGTTGTAGAAGATGCGGCCGAAATGCTCGCGGTCGGGGAAGACCTCGTCCTGGTGCGGCAGGTTCGCCCCGCCGGAGTCCACCAGATAGAGACAGGGAAGCCGGTTCTCCTCCGCGATCTCCTGGGCGCGGAGATGCTTCTTGACGGTCATCGGGTAATAGGTGCCGCCCTTGACCGTCGCGTCGTTGGCGACGACGACGCAGTCGCGCCCCTCGATCCGGGCGATCCCGGTGACGATGCCGGCGGCCGGGATTTCCTCACCGTAGATCCCGTGGGCGGCGAGCGGCGACAGTTCCAGGACGTCGGAGTCCGGGTCGATCAGCGCCGCCAGCCGCTCGCGCGGCAGCATCTTGCCCCGCGCCCGGTGCCTCTCGCGCGCCGCCGCCGGGCCGCCTTCCCGCGCCCGCGCGTGGCGCCCGTCCAAGTCTGCGACCAGCGCCCGCATCGCCGCCTCGTTGTCCTTGAATTCGTCCGAGGCGGGATCGACCCGCGAGCGCAGAACCTCCATCGACTCCTCTCCGGCCGGTGCCGACAGCCTACAGGGCACTGCCCGCGATGCAACGGCCGGTGCCTGCTATGCTGCGCGCCCCGCCGATACCGAGGAGCGCCGCCATGCCCTTGCCGACACGGGCCGCGTTCGAGGACGCCGCCGCGTTCGTCCACGGGATTCTCGACCCGACGCCGCAGATCGCCTGGCCCCTTCTGGCCGAGCGGACCGGCGCTAAAGTCTGGGTCAAGCACGAGAACCACACGCCCATCGGCGCCTTCAAGGTGCGGGGCGGCCTCGTCTTCCTGGACGACCTGCACCGGCATGGCCCGGTCAAGGGGGTGGTCGGCGCGACGCGGGGCAATCACGGCCAGAGCGTCGCCTTCGCCGCCGCCCGCCTCGGCATCGCCGCGACCCTGGTGGTGCCGGAAGGCAACGCCGCCGGGAAGAACGCCGCGATGCGCGGCTTCGGCGCCGACCTGGTGGTCCACGGAAGCGATTTCGAGGCCGCGCTGGAGCGCGCGCGCGCGCTGGCGGCGGACGAGGGACTCGTCTTCGTGCCCTCCTTCGACATGCGCCTGGTGTGCGGGGTGGGGAGCTACGCGCTGGAACTGTTCACGGCCGTGCCCGACCTGGATGCGGTCTATGCGCCGGTCGGGCTGGGCTCCGGCCTCTGCGGGCTGATGGGGGTGCGCGACGCCCTCGGCCTCCGGACGGAGATCGTGGGCGTCGTCGCCGAAGGCGCCCCCTGCTATGCGCTCAGCGTCGAGGCCGGGCGGCCGGTCTCGACCAACCGCTCGGCGACCGAGGTGGGCGACGGGATCGCCACCCGGGTGCCGGCGCCCGAGGCCCTGGAGGCGATCCTCGCCGGTTGCGCCCGGATCGTCACCGTCTCCGACGATGAGATGCTCGACGCCATGGCCGCCTACCACGTCGACACCCACAATCTCGCCGAGGGCGCCGGCGCCGCCCCGCTCGCCGCCCTGCTGAAGGAGCGCGCCGCCATGGCCGGCCGGAAGGTCGGGCTGATCCTCACCGGCGGCAACGTCGACCCCGCCCTCTACGAACGGGCCCTGGCGCGGTTGCCCGGCGCCGACACTTGAGGTGCGCGGGTCTCGTCGCGCACGAAGTGCGCGCTTTCCGGCGCGACGCCTGCATTCGCGCGAAGCGCGAACCTTTAGCTCTTGCTCGGCGCTCTGAAATGGGCGAGCACGGAGCGCTTGGCGTGCCGGGTGATCGGCTCGGTGCGGTCCGGTTCGATGAGGTTCGCTTGCCGCCAGAAGGCGTCGTCCATCTCGGGAACGTCGCTGAAATCGATACTCTCGTCCTTGACGGCTGCGATTTCTGCGGGGGTGAGGGGCCTATCGTGTCCGCTCATGGTAAGCCTGCCTTTCCTTGCGCGACGCCGGGCGAGCGAAGATCAGGCGGATGCGGCCATCCCGTTCGGTATAGGCGACCACGATCACCGCCGCGCGGTCTAATACGACCGATGCTGATGGAGCGTTCCTCGCCGTACTCCCTGCGCCGGTCGATCCGGGTCAGGACCGGTCCCTCGAAGATGCGTTAGGCAGTTTCGAATTCGACGCCGTGTTTGCGGATGTTGACCCGATTCTTGACCTCGTCCCATTCGAATACCATCGTCGTTCATACTTGCAATTCGTCGTTATGACGAGGAAGGCGAGAAACTCCGCGGGAAGGCTTCGATGATCTCGGTTGCGCGGGTCTCGTTGCGCGCGAAGTGCGCGCCCGCCAGTGTGACGCTCGCGGGCAAGTGGAACGCGAACCTTTGGCTGGCGGCGCGCACACCTGGGAGCAGGGCGCGCCATTCCTGCTATTGGCGCTTCGCGCCGAACGCGCCGACGATGCCGCTCTGTTCGACTATCCCCGCCGCCTCCGCGTGGCCCGGCCCATAGAAGCCGCCCTGGATGCGGTTGCCGGTCAGACCGGCTTCGTAAGTGCCGTCATGGGCGACAGGTACGTCGTCGAAGCGCAGAGTCGACGTCGAGTGCGCCGCGCCGGTGTCGAGATTCCCGATGTCCGTGAAGGCCGCGTTGAGCGCGCCGCTGCCCAGCGTGTAGGTCAGGGCGGCGTCGCCTTGCAGGACGTTTCCGCGCAGCGCGCCGTCACGCGGGGTGCCGACCATGAGCCCGCGCCATGTGGCTGCCATGTCGGGCTGGATGCCGGTCAGATCACCACCGGCGATCCCGTAACGACCGGTGACGGCGATGCCTTGGGACGTTGTCCGTTCGCTTTGCACCGCGAACGCGGCGTGGTTCATCCAGGCGCCGTAGGCTTCGATATCCTCTGCTTGGTCTTCCAGCACGGTAATCCCGTTCTTGGTGAGAATGGCTCGCGAGCTGCCCGACGAAAACTCGAGGTCATTCAGGCTGAGGGAGCCGGAAACTCCGGTCGTCGATTCTCTCCACGTGCACCGCGTTCCGGCGCAGTTCGTCCGAAACTGGATCGTCGGGAGGTCCGCATGCGATGTCTCCCCGACGATGGTCGAGACGATGAGCGAGTCGGTGCGTTCCACGATCCCGGGCGCGCGTGCGGTCTGGTCCGCCGGAGTCTCGGCGGGGGTCTGCGAGCCGGTCAGGGCGCGCGCTCTCGCCGGGTCGGATATGGGGCGGGAACTCGCGTCGTCTCCGCCGCCCCCGCCGCACGCGGCGAGCGTGAGGAGTGTGGACGCGGCGGTGAGGGCCATGAAGAGTCTTCCAGTTTCGTGCATTTCATCCTCCGTGCGGTCGCTGCGACACCGGCATGTGCCGGGCCGTTGCAAACGCCGCACGGGTTATGTGCAGAGACCCCGCCTATTCGCCGGGCGCAGGGAGCTACCCCAAGCCGGGTCAAGGGCTGTTCTATTCAGCGGGCGACCCGACTCAGCGGGACAACCCGAAACGACGTTTGCAAAGAGGACTTTGGCGGGGGAGGGGCGGCCAGTCAACAGAATTTCCTCGTTCAATATGTATGAGACATCCGGTGGGGCTGCGAGGAGCGGCGCGTCAAGCCGTTTCGCGGTGCCTTTGCCGCGCTCCGTCCCCGGGTGGTTCGCCGTTCCCCGAAGCTCCAGGGGCAGCCATGGCTGGAAGCGGTTTTCCAGTGTTCAGGACCATAAGTCCTGAAATCTAACGTTCCCGCTGTGCTTGTGCTCTACCAAGCCGGCGCCAGAGGGCGCGGGCGCGGGGGGCGACGCCTTCGGGGACAGCGAGGACGAAGAGGACGAGGATGACGCCCAGGATCAGGTTCACGTCGACGCTCTGCTGCGTGCCGAGCTCGATGGTCACGAAGCCGAGCAGCATGGCGCCGATCAGGGGGCCGGCCAGAGTGCCCAGGCCGCCCACGACCACCCAGATGATGATCTGTGCGCTGAAGCCCAGATCGAACACGGTCGGGCTGACATAGGCGTTCCAGTTGGCGTAGAGGACGCCGGCCAAGCCGGCCACGGCGCCGCCGATGCCGAAGGTGGCCGTCTTGTAGAATCGGGTGTCGTAACCCAGAAGCTCCGCCCGCAGCTCGTTTTCGCGCACCGCCGCCACCGCCCGCCCGAAGCGCGAGCGCATCAGCAGGCGCAGCCCGGCATAGACCAGCAGCAGGCAGATGCCGGTGATCAGAAACATGTCTTCCGGATAGACGAACTTCGCCGGATCGCCCGGCAGGTTGATCGGTGGCAGGGCGGGCATGCCGTTGAAGCCGCCGAGATGGGCGGTGCCGATCGTGTATTCGTAGCCCGCCGTGTGGCCCAGGAACTTGTAGAAGATCAGCGAAACGACGAGGGTGATCACGGCGACGTAAACGGTGCTGATCCGCCCGTAGAACATGAAGTAGCCGAGGAAGAGGGCGAAGGCCGCCGGCAGGCCGACGCCGGCGACGAGCGCCGTCGTGCTGCCGCCCATGTTGATGGAGACCACGGCGTAGGTGTAGCCGCCCAGGCCGTAGAACGCCGCCTGGCCGAAGCTGAAGATGCCGCCGTAGCCCCAGACCCAGCCCAAGCTCATGGCCAGGATGCCGTAGGCCATGAAGAGCGTCAGTTGCAGCAGGATGAAGATGTCGGAGACGGCGAAGGGCAGCACGGCGACGGCGAGCGCGATGGCCGCGCAGACCGCCGCCGGGCCGGCCGCGGCCGACGGAAATCGCCCCGGCGCGAGGAGACCACCGGCGGCGCGCCTCAGAGCCATCGGCGGAAGAAGCGGCCGGTGATGCCCTGCGGCAGCAGCCGGAGCAGGACGACGGCGGCGATCAGCAGGGCGACGTCGCCCATGACCGGCGTCGCCAGGAAGGTGGTGGCCTGGTTCACGGTGCCGAACAGGGCGGCCGCCGACGAGGTGCCGGCGACGATCGCCTCGCCGCCGCCGATGACGGTGATGAATGCCTTGGCGATGAAGGCGACGCCCATGGTCGGCAGCAGGCCGGTCACCGGTGCGAGCGCGGCGCCGGCCAGGCCGGTGAGCGCGGCGCCGACGCCGAAGGTGATGGTGTAGACGCGCTGCGGGCTGATCCCGAGCGCCGCCGCCATGTCGGCGTTCTGCATCGTGCCGCGGGCGATCAACCCGGCGCGCGACCAGCGCAGCACCACGAAGATGGCTGCGACCACGAGGACGCCCAGGAAGATGACGAACAGCCGGTACTGGCTCTCCGCGAATTCGCCGATCTCGAAGCTGCCGAGCGGCGACACCACGCTCTCGGTGGCGTTGCCGAAGATCGTGGTGACGATGCCGATGAAGAGCAGGCTCAGGCCCCAGGTGGCGATGAGCGTGTCCATCATGCGGCCGTAGAGGAAGCGGACGATGAAACGCTCGACGATCACGCCCACGAGGCCGACGAAGAGCGGGGCGATGACCAGCATGGAGACCCAGAAGTCGATGCCCGCCTTGGTCGAGACGACGACCGCATAGGCGCCGAGCATCAGGAACTCGCCATGGGCCAGGTTGATGACCCGCATCATGCCGAAGATGACCGCCAACCCCGCGCTGATCAGCGCGAGACTGGCGACCGTGTAGCCGATCTGGACGGCGATGATGCCGACCAGGTCCATGGCTGGACCGGAGTCGGTCGAGGTCAGTCGACCTCGATCCGGTATTGCGTGGCCTGGTCCGGGTTGGCGATCAGGTCGCAGACCGTGGCCGTGTCGTCGGGGGTGCGGTTTTCGGCGACCTCAACGATGTCGAACCGGCCGTCGCGAACTTCGGCGATCGCCGCGCTCATCACCGTGTGGTGGGTGGGCGGATCGACGGTGACCGTCCCGCCCGGCCCGTCGGTCGAGATGCCGGTTTCCAGAGCCTCGATCACCGGCATCCGGTCGATCGTGCCGGCCGCCTCCACGGCCTTCTTCCAGAGATGGACCGAGTTGTAGGTGCAGATCGCCAGCGTGCCGATCTCCTGGGCGTCGGCGCCGAAGCGGGCCCGCCACTTCTCCAGGAAGGCCGCGTTCGCCGGCGTGTCGATGGTCTGGAAGTAGTGGTAGGAACACATGATGCCCTCGGCCTCCTCGGCCGAGACGAAGGCCTTCTCCCACGGCCCGAAGACGGTCGAGGCGACCGGAATCTTGTCCTGCATCCCCGCCGCCGGCCATTGCCGGTAGAAGCCGATGTGGTTGCCGCCGACCAGGGCGGAGACCACCAGGTCCGGGTCCGCCTGCTGGATCTTGGTGATGGTGGAGGCGAAGTCGCCCACGTCGAGCGGGAAGAACTCCTCGGCGATCACCTCGCCGCCGAAGTCCTTGGCGTATTTCTTGATCCAGTCGGCGGTGATCTGGCCGTAGATGTAGTCGGCGGCGATGGTGTAGACGGTCTTCGCGCCGAACTTGTCCATCGCGTATTTCAGCAGTGGGCCGTTGATCTGAGCCGGGGTCTCGGCGTTGCAGAAGCAGGTCCTGTCGCAGACGCCGCCTTCGTAGAAGGTGCTGTAGAAATAGAGTTTCCTGAAGCGGTCGAAGACCGGTCGGATGGATTCGCGGGAGGCGCTGGTGATGCCGCCGAAGACCACGTCTACCCGGTCGCTCGTCGACAGGCGCTGCGCGTATTGCGAGTAGTTCGCCATGGTCGACTGGGCGTCGTATTCGATCAGCTCGAGCTGCTGCCCGAGGACGCCGCCGGCGGCGTTGATCTCCTCCACCGCGAACACCAGGGCGTCCGCCATTTCGTTGCCGTAGATGCCGATCACGCCGGTGCGGTCGTGCAGGCCGCCGACCTTGATGGTGTCGGCCCGCGCGGGGCGGGCGATCATCGCCGGTGCCGCGACGGCGGCCGCGCCACCGATGCCGGCCGCCTTGAGGAACGTGCGGCGGTTGACTCTGCTCATGGCTGTTCTCCCTGGCTGGTATGCCGCCGATGGTAGCCGCCCCCGCCGCCGGCGACAATCGCACCGGGCCGGCCGGGGCCGCTTGCCCGCCGGCGCGGGCTCTGGGAGGATCGGGCACGGTGGCGGCGAGCGACAGAAAGCGCAGGGACGACCGGCGCGCGCGCATCATCGACGCGGCCGCGGTCCGCTTCGCAAGAGCGGGCTACAGCGCCACGTCGGTGCGCGACATCGCGACCGCGGCGGGCATCCTGCCAGGCTCCCTGTACTACCACTTCTCTTCCAAGGAAGACCTGCTGGCGGCCGTTCACGAGAGCGGCATCCAGCGCATCAAGGAGAAGGTGCTGGCGGCCGTGGAGACGGCGGGCGATCCGTGGTCCAGGCTGGAGGCCGCCTGTGCCGCCCATGTCGAGGCGTTGCACCGGGCGGGGGACTACGGCTCCGTCATCGCCACCGAGTTCCCGCGCCGCCACTCGCCGAAGCTCCGCGCCCGCATGATCGCCGAGCGCGACGACTACGAGGAAGTCTTCCGCCGCCTGATCGATGCGCTCCCTCTGCCGCCCGGAAAGAGCCGCAAATATCTCCGCCTCTCGCTGATCGGCGCCATGGCCTGGTCGATCGCGTGGTACGCGCCCGGCGAGGATTCGGCGCGGGAGATCGCGCGGCAGATCGTCAACCTGTTCCGCCCGGCGGAGAAAGGCGGGCCCGCGGCGGTCGACGGCGCGTAGCGGACGGGCGATGATCGAACGCCGCGGCAGGGGGAGGGTGCCATCATGGCGGATGGACAACGGACGTTGATCCTCACCGGCGCGAGCCAGGGGATCGGCCACGCGACGGTCAAGCGCTTCAGCGCCGCCGGCTGGCGCGTGATCACCGGCTCCCGCCGGGCCTTCTCCGAGGATTGCCCGTGGGAGGCGGGGCCGGAGGACCACATCCAGATCGACCTGTCCGACCCGCGGGACGTGGAGCGCGGCATCGGCGAGATGCGCGCCCGCCTCGCCGGCGCGCCGCTCAGCGCCCTGGTCAACAACGCCGGGATTTCACCGAAGGGGCCGGACGGCGTGCGGCTCGACAGCCTGAACACCGAACTCGACCTGTGGCGCGAGGTCTTCCAGGTCAATTTCTTCGCGCCGCTGGCGCTGGCGCGCGGCCTCTTCGACGAGCTCGAGCGCGGCCGCGGCTGCGTCGTCAACGTGACCTCGATCGCCGGCGGGCGGGTCCACCGCTTCGCCGGCAGTGCCTACGCCACGTCCAAGGCGGCGCTGGCGGCGCTCACCCGCGAAATGGCCGCGGATTTCGGCCCCCTCGGCATCCGCGTCAACGCCATCGCGCCGGGGGAGATCGAAACCGCCATCCTTTCGCCGGGGGCCCGGGACATGCTCCCGGCGATTCCGCTGGCGCGCTTCGGCAAGCCCGCCGAGGTCGCGGCGGCGATCTATTTCCTCTGCGCGGACACTGCGGCTTACATCACCGGCGGCGAGCTCCACGTGAACGGCGGGCAGCACGTCTGAGAGTCCGTTTCGCGACGAATCGCGCATCGGAGGGAGAGTCATGCGCGTGCATCTGAACTACGGCCGCGGCAGGCGCGAGGTGGACCTTCCGGCGGGCCTCGAGGTCACCGTCATTGGCAAGAAGGCGATGCCGGTACTCGCCGATCCGGGGCGCGCCATGCGGGAGGCGTTGGCGGCGCCCGTGGGCTGCGCCCCGCTGGCGGCGGAGGCCGCGGCCGCGAGGCGTGCCTGCATCCTCGTCTGCGACGTGACCCGTCCCGTGCCCAACGGGACAATCCTGCCGCCCCTGCTGCGGACCTTGCTCGACGCCGGCCTCGCCCCCGAGGCGGTCACGGTGGTGATCGCGACCGGGCTGCACCGGCCGGGCGGCCCGGCCGAGCTGGCCGAGGTCGTGGGCGACCCCTGGGTGCTGGAGACGGTGGGGGCGCAGAACCACGCAGCCCGCGCGGACGAGGACCACGTGTTCGTCGGGCATACGCGGCGGGGGACGGTCGTCCGGCTCGACCGGCGCTTCGTCGAGGCCGATCTCAGGATCGCTACCGGCCTCGTGGAGCCGCACTTCATGGCCGGCTGGTCGGGTGGCCGCAAGGTGATCGCCCCCGGCATCGCCCACGCCGAGACCATCACGACCTTCCACAGCGCGCGCTTCATGGAGCATCCGCACTGCGCCAATTGCGTGCTGGAGGGCAACCCGCTGCACGAGGAGCAGATCGAGATCGTGGCGATGATCGGCGGCGCCCGCGCCGTCAACAGCGTCATCGACGACGAGCGGCGGGTGTCCTTCCTCAATTACGGCGAGGTCGTGGCGAGCCACGCGGAGGCGGTGCGCTTCTCGGAGGCGTTCGCGACCGTCCCCGTCGCCGCGCGGTTCGCGACCGTGCTGACGAGCGCCGCCGGCTATCCCCTCGACAGGACCTACTATCAAACGGTCAAGGGCATGGTCGCCCCGCTGGACATCCTGGCACCGGGGGGCGACCTGATCGTCGCCTCGGAATGCTCCGAAGGCATGGGCTCGGCGCATTTCGTGGAGGCCCAACGCCGCCTCGCCGCCCTGGGGCCCGGGCGGTTCCTCGCGGAGATAGGCGGCAAACGCCACGCCGCCATCGACGAATGGCAGACGGAGATGCAGCTCAAGGCCATGCGGGTGGGCAGGGTGCATCTCTTCACCGAGGGGTTGGCGGCGGAGGAACGCGCGCTCACCGGCGTGCGGCCGGCCGCTTCGCCGGCCGATGCGGTGGCGGAAAGCGTCGCCCGGCATGGCGACCGGCGAATTGCCGTGATCCCGGAGGGCCCCTATGTGGTGCCGGTCCACCGCGCCGCGGCCTAGCGCCGGCGCTTCGCCGGCCGAGATCGCGATCACCCTGCCGGATGGCGCGACGGCGCGGCTCCCGGTGCGTCGCAGCGCCCGCGCCCGGCGCATCACGCTGCGGCTGCTCGAACGACGCGGCGCGATCGAACTGGTGTTGCCCCGGCGGGCGAGCCTGCGCGCGGGCCGCCGCTTCGCCGAGGAGAAGGCGGGATGGATCGGTGCGCGCCTCGCGGCGCTGCCGCCGCCGGTGCGGTTCGTCGAAGGCGCAGCGCTCGCGGTGATGGGGGTGCCCGTCCTGCTGCGGGCGGACGCCGCTTCGCGCGGCGGGGCCGCGTGTGCAGGCGGAGTCCTGCGCGTCCCCGGCCCGCCCGAGGAATTCGCGGCGCGTGTCGAGCGGTGGCTGCGTGCCGAGGCGCGTCGCGCGATCGCGCCGCGCGTCGCGCGCAAGGCGGAGGCGGCCGGCGCCCGTCCCGGCCGCATCTCGGTGCGCGACTCGGAGACCAATTGGGGGAGCTGCTCGGCCCGCGGCAATCTCTCCTTCTCGTGGCGCCTGGTCATGGCGCCCCCCTTCGTCCTCGACTACGTGGTGGCTCACGAGGTGGCCCATCTCGTCCATCTCCATCACGGCCCGGCGTTCTGGCATCTCGTGGATGCGCTCACCGACGACCGCGCGGCGGCGCGCCGCTGGCTGCGCGCGAACGGCGCGGCGCTCAAGCGCCACGGCTGACCCCGCGCCCCGGAGCGTGCTACCATCGGCGGGCGGACAGCGGGGAGGATCGCGATGGCATGGCAAGGCAGACTGTTGCGCGTCGATCTCACCGCCGGCGTGTGCGCGGAAGAGCCCCTCGACATGGCCTGGGCGTCCGAATTCCTGGGGAGCCGGGGCCTCGCCAGCAGGTATCTTGCTGCCGAGATGGACCCGAAGGCCGATCCCCTCTCGCCGGCGAACAAGCTGATCTTCGCCACCGGCCCGCTCACCGGCACCACGGCGCCGACCGGCGGGCGCTACACGGTGGTCACCAAGGGCGCGCTGACCGGCGCCATCGCCTGCTCCAACTCGGGCGGCTATTTCGGCGGCGAGCTCAAGCTCGCGGGGTGGGACATGGTGATCTGCGAAGGCCGGTCGCCGAAGCCCGTCTATCTCTACATCCGGGACGACGAGGCCGCGCTCCTGGAGGCCGAAGGCTTCGTCTGGGGCCGGTCGGTGTGGGAGACGGAGCCCCTGATCCGGGCGCGCCACCAGGACGGCGCCATCAAGATCGCCTCGGTTGGCCGCGCCGGCGAGACGGGCTGCCGCTTCGCCTGCGTCATGAACGACCTGGACCGCGCCGCCGGGCGCTCCGGCGTCGGCGCCGTGATGGGCGCCAAGAACCTGAAGGCGATCGCGGTGCGCGGCACCCGGGGCGTGGCGGTGGACGATGCCGACGCCTTCGCCAGGGCCGCGGCGCACGCCGCCGCCGCGCTGGCCGAGAGCCAAACCCGCGCCGACCTCGCGCGCACCGGCACGCTCTCCATGATCGACGTGACCCAGGCCTTCGGCAGCCTGCCGACGCGCAACAACCGCGACGTACAGTTCGAGGGCGCCGGCAAGCTCAACCCGGACGCGATGACGGCGAAGCGGCGCTCCGACGGCGCCGCCAATCTCGTCGCCAACCGGGCCTGCTTCGCCTGCACCATCGGCTGCCAGCGCGCCTCCCGGATGGACCCGGCCCATTTCGCGATCAAGGGGCGGGAGCGCTACAGGAACGTGAGCGGCGGCCTCGAATACGAATCGGCCTATTCACTGGGGCCGATGGTCGGCGTGGACGACATCGAGGCTGCGACCTACGCCAACTTCGTCTGCAACGAGGAGGGGATGGACCCGATCTCCTTCGGCGCGACGGTCGCGGCGGCGATGGAGCTCTACGAGGCCGGCGCGATCGGGGACGCGGAGACCGGCGGCATCGCCTACCAATTCGGGTCCGCGGAGGCGCTCGTCGCGGCGGCGGAGCAGGCGGGCACGGGCGCCGGCTTCGGCAGGGAGATCGGGCTCGGCGCCAGATTGCTGTGCGAGAAATACGGCCACCCCGAATTCGCCATGGTCGCGAAGGGCCAGGAGTTCCCCGGTTACGACGGCCGCTCGATGCAGGGCATGGGGCTCGCCTACGCCACCAGCAACCGCGGCGCCTGCCACCTGCGCGCCGACCCCTACGAAGATGATTTCGCCGGCGGCCAGCTCGAAGGCAAGGCCAGGATCGTGAAGGAGAGTCAGGACGCCAACGCCGCTGTGGACTCCACCGGCCTTTGCGCCTTCCCCATGATGGTCTGGGGGATCGACGAAGTGGCCGGCCTGGTCGACGCCGCCTGCGCCGGGAAATGGACCGTCGAGCGGCTCTACGAGGTGGGGGAGCGCATCTGGAACCTTGAACGCCAGTTCAACCTGGACGCCGGCATGACGGCGGCGGACGACACCCTGCCGGCGCGCATCCTCAAGGACGCGGCGAAGAGCGGTTCCGGCAAGGGCCAGGTCTGCCGGCTGGACGAGATGCTGCCCGACTATTACGCGCTGCGCGGTTGGACGAAGGACGGCCGGCTGACGACGCAGACCAGGCGACGCCTCGGCCTCGCATGAGGATCGTCGTGGAGCTCGTCGCGCTCGAGCTCCCGCGGTTCGGCCCCGGCAGGCGCCGGGACATCCGCTTGGCCGAGGGGGCGAGCGTGGCCGACGCCTTCGCTACCCTCGGGCTGGAAGGCGAGCCTGCGCTCCTGGCCATGGTGAACGGTGCGGCGGTGCCGCGCGACCGCTGGCCCGAAACGCCCCTGAAGGATGCCGACACCCTCAGCCTCTTTCGCCCCCTCAAGGGCGGGTGACGCCGCTCCCCGGTGCGCGGGGCGCATCGCACACGGCGTGCGCGCCTGCCGGCGCGACGCCCACCTGTTCCTTTCGTGCGCGCTTCGCGAAGCTGCGGGCCGGGAGAGCCGCGCACCGGAAAAATCCCGTCGGGGGCGTGTGGCCGCCCGCGAGCACCGCCGATGACGCGGCCGGAAGCGCCCGGCCTGTTCGAGGGCGCCGCCCCGCGGCCTCTGGCCGATCGCCTGCGCCCGCGCGCGCTGGCCGAGGTCGTGGGCCAGGACCGTCTGCTCCGGGGTGAAGGCCCGCTCGCGCGCGTGGCCGCCGGCGGCGCGCTTTCGTCCATGGTCCTCTGGGGGCCGCCGGGCTGCGGCAAGACCACCGTCGCCCGCCTTCTCGCCGACCACACGGACCTCCTGTTCGAGCCGCTGAGCGCGGTCTTTTCCGGCGTTGCGGAACTGCGCAAGGTCTTCGCCACCGCGCGCGAGCGCCGCGCCGCGGGGCAGGGGACGCTGCTCTTCGTCGACGAGATCCACCGCTTCAACCGGGCCCAGCAGGACGCCTTCCTGCCCGTGGTCGAGGACGGCACCGTGGTGCTCGTCGGCGCGACGACCGAGAACCCGTCCTTCGAGATCAACGGCGCGCTGCTCTCCCGCTGCCGCGTCCTGGTGTTGGGCCGCCTGGACGATGCGGCGCTGGAGACGCTGCTCGCGCGCGCCGAGAGCGCGGAGGGCCGCGCCCTGCCGCTGGTTCCGGATGCTCGCCTCGCGCTCCGCGCGATGGCCGACGGCGACGGCCGCGCGCTTCTCAACTTGGCCGAAGCCCTGTTCGCGGCCGATCCCGGCTCGCCCCTGGACGTTCGCGCGCTCATGGAGCGCGTGCAGCGCCGTGCGCCGCTCTACGACAAATCCCAGGACGGCCACTACAACCTGATCTCCGCCCTGCACAAGTCGCTGCGCGGCTCGGACACCGACGCCGCCCTCTACTGGCTCGCGCGCATGTTCGCCGGCGGCGAAGACCCGCGTTACATCGCGCGGCGGCTGGTCCGTTTCGCCTCCGAGGACGTGGGCCTCGCCGACCCGAACGCCTTGCCGCAGGCCCTCGCCGGCTGGGAGGCCTACGAACGCCTGGGCTCGCCCGAAGGCGAGCTGGCCATCGCCCAGGTCGTGATCTATCTGGGGACGGCGGCCAAATCCAACGCGAGCGACCGGGCGCTTTCCGCCGCGATGGAGGCGGCCCGCGAAACCGGATCGCTGATGCCGCCCAGGCACATCCTCAACGCGCCGACGACGTTGATGAAGGAACTCGGCTACGCCGAGGGCTACGTCTACGACCACGACACCGAGGAGGGGTTTTCGGCCCAGGATTACTTCCCGGACGATATGCCCCGGCGTACCTTCTACGCGCCGCGTGAACGCGGTTTCGAGCGGGAGGTGCGCAAGCGTCTGGCCTGGTGGCGCAAGCTGCGCCGCGCCAAGGGCGGTACCGGGCCGGAGGAGGGGTCGTGAAGACCGTGCTGGTGATCGCGTTCGGCGGCGCCCTCGGCGCGGTGGGGCGCTATTACGTCGTCGGCGCCGTCGAACGCGGGCTCGCGGCGGCCCTGGGCGCGGGCTTTCCCTACGGCACCCTCGCGGCGAACGCCACCGGCTCGTTTGCTCTCGGCGCCTTGACGCAGGGCCTGGCGGTCTCCTTCGACGCCGGCGTCCTCGCCCAGCGCTTCCTGTTCGTCGGGCTGCTCGGCGGCTTCACCACCTTCTCCGCCTTCTCGGCGGAGAGCGTCGCCCTGCTGGAGCGCGGCGAGGTCGGCCGGGCGATGCTCTACATCGCGCTCTCGGTCCTCCTCTCCCTGGGCGGCTTCTGGCTCGGGCTCCGGCTCGTGCGCGCCGTGCTCTGACAGTGGGCGGAGCGATGGAGGTATCGCCCGAGGACGCCCGGCAACGGCTCGACCGCTGGTTCCGGCGGCGCTATCCGGGCCTCGCACACGGCCGCCTGGAGAAGCTGCTGCGGACCGGCCAGATCCGGGTGAACGGCAAGCGCGCCCGCGCCGGCACCCGCCTCGACGCGGGCGACCGGATCCGGGTGCCGCCGCTTTCCGACTTCGGCGAGACGGGGCCGGAACGCCGCACCGCCGCACCGCCGAGTGCGGCGGAGGCCGCGGCACTGCGGGCCGCCGTGCTCTACCGGGACGCGGACATGATCGCGCTCGACAAGCGACCCGGCCTGCCCGTGCAGGGCGGCAGCCGCGTCGGCCGCCATCTCGACGCCATGTTGGATGCGCTCCGCTTCGATGCGGACGAGGCGCCGCGGCTGGTGCACCGGCTCGATCGCGACACCAGCGGCGTCCTCCTCCTGGCCCGGCACGCGCGCGCCGCGCGGGCCCTCACGGCGCTCTTCCGCGGGCGCGGGTTGCGCAAGCTCTATTGGGCGCTCGTGGTGGGTCGCCCGCGGCCGGCGCGCGGGCGGATCGACGCGCCGCTCGCCAAACGGCGGGCCTACGCCGGCGAGCGGGTCGTGGCCGTGGACGAGGGCGGCGTTCGCGCGGTGACTGACTACGCGGTGATCGAGGCCGCCGGCCGGCACCTCGCGTGGCTCGCGCTGATGCCGCGCACCGGGCGCACCCATCAGCTCCGCGCTCACGCCGCCTCGGTCTTCGGCCACCCCATCGTCGGGGACGGCAAATATGGCGGTGCGGCGGCCTTCCCGCCCGGCTTCGCGCCGCGCCTGCACCTTCACGCTCGCGCCGTCGCCTTGCCCCGGGAGGGGCGGTCGCCGCTGGTCGTGGCCGCGCCGCTGCCGCCGCACATGGCGGAGAGCTGGCGCGCGCTCGGTTTCGCGACGGCGCCCGCGGGCGACGATTTCGGCGCCTTCGCTCCCGACGACCGGCCGCGGAAACGCCGGTGAAGCGGTTCTACCGGGAGGCCCGGTGCGCGCCGGCCGCCGGGGGGTACGGGGTCGCGCTCGACGGCAAGCCGGTGCTGACCCCCGCCGGGCGGCCGCTCGCGGTGCCGGGGGCGGCGCTCGCCGAGGCCCTCGCCGAGGAATGGGCGGTGCCGGGGGAGCGCGTCGAACGCGAGGCCATGCCGCTGACGCGCCTCGTCTGCGGTGCCCTCGATCTCACGTCGGCGGCGCGGCCGGGCACGGTTGCCGCCGTCGCGCGCTACGCGGAAACGGACCTTGTCTGCTACCGCGCCCCCGCGCCGCCGACGCTCGCCGCGCGGCAGGCGGCGGCGTGGCAGCCTCTCGTGGAATGGGCGGCGGAACGCTACGGCGCCCGCCTCGCGGTGACCACCGGCCTTCGTCCGATCCCGCAAGCGCCGGCGGCGGTGGCGGCGCTGCGGGCGGCGGTGGCGGTGCTGGACGACCTCGCCCTCACTGGCCTCGGCTTCGCGACCGGCGCGCTGGGCTCGCTGGTGGTCGCCCTGGCGCTTCTGGAGGGGCGGCTCGCCGCCGCCGCCGCCGCCGAGGCCGCGCTCGTGGACGAGCGCTACCAGATGGAGCGCTGGGGCGCGGACCCCGAACTCGCCGAACGCTGCCGCCGCCTCGCCCACGACGTCGCCTGCGCCGACCGCCTCTTCCGCCTCCTCGCCGCTTGATCGGGTGCCGCGTACCCGTCCCGCAGTGAATCGTGTGATTCCCGCGCGTCGTTCCCGGAGATGGAAATGAGAAATGCGGGTTAGCTGCTCAGGATGAACTGGTCTGCGTGAACAGTCAGATGGAAGTCCTCCAGCAGGTCCATGCCGAGCAGCACGTCGAAGGTTTCTGGTTCGATCTTGAGTGCTGCAACTTCCAGGCGCGCGCCGCGTGAGAACGTTTGAAGCGCCTGCGTTGTCTTGTCGTCGGGATCAGGGACCATCTCGGTGATCGGAACGGTGATGTTGATCGCGTAGGTGGCCGTATCGATGGTCCCATGCACACCGGTGACGGGATGCCAACTGACGGGAGCCAAGCCGAGCGTCTCAACAATCTTCGGAGATACCGAGGTTATCGTCGCTCCGGTATCCAACAGCGCCCTGAAGGAAACGGGGGCTGATATCGGGCTGGACTTCACCGGTAGCTTGGATACATGGACCGCGAGGATGATTTGGCGATCGACGATCGTCCCGCGGAAGGTCGGCACGACCGGTCACTCGATCGGCACGGGTTCGGCATATACGGCGGCGGTGCCAAGCGATGCCGCCCGCCCGCCGATCGTCTTGATGGAGAATCTCCCTTCGCCGAAACGCTCCATACCGATGAGGTAGGCGTCCCACCGGTCATCGAGGACGCGAACAAGCGTGCCGTCGTGCAGCAGGGCGACACGGCCGCGATGTTCGCGCTCAAGTCGATCCTGCATCGCCCGGTAGGCGGCAATATTCTTCCGCAGCTTACGCATGGCGTTGCCAGCCTTCACCGTTGGCCGGACCGGCATCATTATAGTGATTGATCCCGGTGTTGAAACGGCATATCGCGCCATGCGTGGTTTGAAGGTTTTCGTAGCGTTCGATCCCTGGGAGCACTAGCCTGCCCGGAAGGCTGGCGCTTTCGGGCGTGCGGGCTCGTGTTCGCGAGAGGCGCGCCGGTCGCCGGTCGCGCCGCTTCGTGATATGACACGGCCGCGATGGAAGACATCCTGCGAACGCTGGAGGAGCGCCGCGCCCAGGCCCGGTTGGGCGGCGGCGCGGCGCGGATCGAGCGGCAGCACGCGAAAGGCAAGCTGACCGCCCGCGAGAGGCTGGAGCTCCTGCTCGACGACGGCTCGTTCGAGGAATACGACACCTTCGTCGAACACCGCTGCGCCGATTTCGGCATGGCGGCACAGCGCGTGCCGGGCGACGGCGTGGTCACCGGGCGGGGCACGATCAACGGCCGCCTGGTCTTCGTCTTCAGCCAGGATTTCACCGTCTTCGGCGGCTCCTTGAGCGAGGCGCATGCCGAGAAGGTCTGCAAGATCATGGACCAGGCCATGAAGGTGGGCGCGCCGGTCGTGGGCCTGAACGATTCCGGCGGCGCGCGTATCCATGAAGGCGTCGCCTCCCTCGCCGGCTACGCGGAGGTCTTCCAGCGTAACGTGCTGGCCTCCGGCGTGGTGCCGCAGATCTCGGTGATCATGGGCCCCTGCGCCGGCGGGGCCGTTTATTCGCCGGCCATGACCGACGCCATCTTCATGGTAGAGGACAGCGCCTACATGTTCGTCACCGGGCCGGACGTGGTGAAGACCGTCACCCACGAGATCGTGACCCACGACGAACTCGGCGGCGCGGCCGCGCACACCGGCCGCTCGGGCGTGGCGGACCGCGCCTTCGAGAACGACGTGGAGGCGCTCGCCGAGACCCGCCGCTTCGTGGATTTCCTGCCTGCGAACAACCGCCAGCGGCCGCCGTCATGGCCGAGCGGCGATCCGCCCGGGCGAATCGAGCCTTCCCTCGACACGCTGGTGCCGGCCAACCCCAACAAGCCCTACGACATGAAGGCGCTGATCGCGAAGGTGGTGGACGAAGGCGATTTCTTCGAACTGAAGCCCGCCTACGCGCAAAACATCGTCACCGGCCTGGGGCGGATCGGCGGGACGACGGTCGGTATCGTCGCGAACCAGCCGACGGTGCTCGCCGGCTGCCTCGACATCGCGTCCTCCCGCAAGGCGGGGCGGTTCGTGCGCTTCTGCGATTGCTTCAACCTCCCGCTTCTCACCTTCGTCGACGTGCCCGGCTTCCTGCCCGGCACCGACCAGGAATATGGCGGCATCATCACCCATGGCTCGAAGCTGCTGTTCGCCTATGCCGAGGCGACGGTGCCCAAGGTGACGGTGATCACGCGCAAGGCCTATGGCGGGGCTTACGACGTCATGGCGTCGAAACATCTTCGCGGCGACATGAACTACGCTTGGCCCACGGCGGAGATCGCGGTGATGGGGCCGAAGGGTGCGGTGGAGATCGTCTTTCGCGGCGCCCTCGACGATCCCGGCGCCGTCGACGCCAAGGCGGAGGAATACCGCCGCAAGTTCGCCAACCCTTACGTCGCCGCCCAGCGCGGTTTCATCGACGATGTGATCCGCCCCCGCGACACCCGCGCCCGGGTGGCGCGGGCCTTCGAGACGCTGCGCGACAAGCGCCTCGAAAACCCGTGGAAGAAGCACGGGAACATCCCGCTCTAACCATCGCCCTTCCACGGGTCGTAGCTGCCGAAGTGCCACAGGTGCTTCTCGGGGTCGCGGCAGGAATAGAGGCGCCCTCCGTAATCCTGGTCCGCCGGTTCCATCACGATCTCGGCCCCGGCCGCCCGCGCCCGCGCGCAGTGGGCATCGACGTCATCGACGACGACGTAGGGCGCCTGGGTCACGCCGCCGGCGTCGGCCGGCCGCACGGTCAGGCAGCCGTCGGCGTCGTCCCTGCCCGAGCCCAGCATGACCATGGCGTTACGGTAGGTGAGCTGCGCGTGGGCGATCGTCCCGTTCTCGCCTTCCACGACCAGATGCTTCTCGAAGCCGAAGGCGTCGCAAAGCCACATGATCGCCCCCGGCGCGTCCGCGTAGCGCAGGCCCGGGATGATCGCCGCCCCGCCTCGTGGTTCGTCCATCACCATCGTTGCCTCCGTCCAACGGAATAGCATACGATGCGCACGCGGCAGGCACCAGCGGCATACGGTGCGCGATGGCGGAACGTCCCTTCCGACGCGCGAATTGGAGCAACGCAGCGGAAGGCACGACGAGGGCGATCAAGCGGACGCTGCATAGCGTTCTTGAAAACGACCATGGGAGGTAAGTATGTTGGAAGTTCGATGGGGTTCGATGAGGACAGGACCTCTTGGACGAGTTCAGCGGGGTTTGCGAATGGCAATAGGTCAGCACATCCGACATAACAGAACTGTATATGTTGGAATGACCGTCGATCCGGAAAGGCGGGCTACCCAACATAGTGTAAAATTCCTCGAAGAATATGGTTGGTCGTCTCTCATCGTTTTATGGAGAACAACGTCGCGCTCTAGAGCCTTTGAAGCTGAGAAGAGATTGATTGACCATGCGAGGAGGAATGCTGCAAATGTGAAGAGTGGGGGTGGTTGTCCGGCGAAGGGACCATACTACATATACGTTATTGTTTAGCACAAAATATTGCGGAACCGAGGAGAGTGAATGACTAAAGGCCCTATGCCAGCGAGGAGAGATTTTCGCAGGGTTGATGGCAGTTGGGTCATCGTGAATTGACCGTTTTTCTGATGCTTAGTGGTCTGGTACGGGCGGCGATGGTTGTTTGTCTCCGAGAGAGACCGCGCAGTCTATCGCAAGAGCACGAGGCGCGGCGAAAGCGCCATGCGCTACGCGCAGCATGACGGCGCGGCGCCCACTTGGTACGAGGCGAGCGCGCGGGGGCGGCGCTCCTGGCCGGCGCTCGATGGGGATCGCCGGGCGGACGTCTGCGTCGTCGGCGGCGGATACACTGGGCTTTCGGCGGCGCTTCATCTGGCGGAACGCGGGTTTCGCGTCGTGCTGCTGGAGGCGCGGCGGATCGGCAATGGCGCCTCCGGGCGCAACGGCGGGCAACTCGGCAGCGGGCATCGGCGCCCGCAAGCGCTGCTGGAACGGGCGCTCGGCGTCGAGGCGGCGCGGCGCTTGTGGGAACTCGCGGAGGAGGCGAAGGCCGCCGTCCGGGAGCGCATCACCCGCCACCGGATCGCCTGCGACCTGAAACCGGGCATCGCCGTCGCCGCGCACCGCCCGCGCCACGCGCGCGCCCTCGCCCGGGAGGCGGAGCATCTGCGAACCCGCTACGGCTACGATGCGATCGACATCCTCGACCGCGCGGCGCTCAAGGCGGAGGTCGCCGCCGAGGGCTTCCACGGCGGCATCCTGGATCGCGGCGCCGGCCACCTGCACCCGCTGAACTACGCGCTCGGTCTCGCGCGCGCGGCCGGCGCGGCAGGGGTGGCGATCCACGAAGGCGCGCCCGTCCGCGCGCTGGCGCGGGGCGCGCCGAACGCGGTCTCGGCAGGTGCCCATACCGTCCGCGCGGAGGCGGTGGTGCTCGCCTGCAACGGCTATCTGGAGACGCCGGACCCCGGCATCGGCCGCCGCATCCTGCCCATCGACAACTACATCCTGGCGACCGAGCCCCTGGGAGAGGAGAAGGCGCGGGCGCTGATTCCCAACGACATCGCCGTGGCCGACACGCGCTTCGTCGTCAACTACTTCCGCCTCTCGCCCGACCGGCGCCTTCTCTTCGGCGGCGGTGAGAGCTATGGCCGCGGCCTGATGACCGATCCTGGACGCCTCGTCCGCCGGCACATGCTGCGCCTCTTCCCGCAACTCGCGGGCGCCCGAATCGACCATGCATGGGGCGGCACCCTGGCGATCACGCGAACGCGGATGCCGAGCATCGGCCGCCTGGAAGGCGATCTCTACTACGCGCAGGGGTTCTCCGGCCACGGCGTGGCGCTGACGACCCTCGCCGGCAAGCTCGTGGCCGAGGCGCTCGCCGGCACCCTGGAACGCTTCGACGCCTTCGCGCGGCTGCCGCAGCCGCCGTTCCCCGGCGGCGTGCTCCTGCGCCGGCCCCTCGCTGCGTTCGGGCTGGCCTGCTACGCGCTCCGCGACCGGCTCTGAGGCGCAGGCCGCCCGCCGTCGCGCGCGAGCCAGGCCCGCTTGTTGACCAGACTCGCCCCGATGACGCCGACGGCGACGGCCCCGACGAGCACCGTCGAGACGGCGTTGATCTCCGGCGTGACGCCTAAGCGCACCTGGGAATAGATCTTCATCGGCAGCGTCGTCGAACCCGGCCCGCTGGTGAACGAGGCGACCACGAGGTCGTCGAGCGAAAGGGTGAAGGCGAGCAGCCAGCCGGCCACCAGGGCCGGGGCGATGATCGGCAGGGTGACCGCGAAGAAGGTCCGGGCCGGCGGTGCGCCCAGGTCCATCGCGGCTTCCTCCAGGGAGCGGTCCACGGTGAGGAGGCGGGACTGCACGACCACCGCGACATAGGCCATCGAGAAGGTGATATGGGCGACCGTCACCGTCCAGTAGCCGCGCGCCCAGGAGAGCACGACGAAGAGGAGGAGCAGCGCCAGGCCGGTGATCACCTCCGGCATCACCAGCGGCGCATAGACCATGCCGGCGAACAGCGTGCGGCCGCGGAAACGCCCGATGCGGGCGAGGGCGAGGCCGGCGAGCGTGCCCAGCACCAGGGCCGCCGTCGAGGAGACGAAGGCGACCTTGAGCGTCATCCAGGCGGCGTCGAGCAGAAGCGCGTTCTCCGCCATCGCGGCGTACCACTTGGTGGAGAATCCGGCCCACACGGTGACGAGCTTCGATTCGTTGAACGAATAGACGATCAACAGGAGGATCGGGAGGTAAAGGAAGGCGAAGCCTGCCGTCAGCACCGAAAGGTCGATCGCGCGCGCTCCCCGCCTCATCGGTGCGCAGCCTCCCGCCGCTGGCGCTGGAACAGGAGGAGCGGGACGACCAGCACCAGGAGCATGATCACGGCGACCGCCGAAGCCACCGGCCAGTCACGGTTGCTGAAGAACTCCGTCCACAGCGTCCGGCCGATCATCAACGTGCCGGAGCCGCCCAGCAGGTCCGGGATCACGAATTCGCCCACCGCCGGGATGAACACCAGGAGGCAGCCGGCGACGATCCCCGGCCGGGCGAGCGGCACCGTGATGCGCCAGAAGACCGCCGCCGGACGGCAGCCGAGGTCCGCCGCCGCTTCCAGAAGCGACCGGTCCATCCGCACCAGCGTGGCGTAGAGCGGCAGGACCATGAACGGCAGGTACGAATAGACGATGCCGAGATGGACGGCGATGTCGGTGTTCAGGACGACCAGCGGCTCGTCGATGGCGCCGAGCCAGCGGAGGAAGCCGTTCAGGAGCCCTTCGTTCTTGAGGATGCCGATCCAGGCATAGACGCGGATCAGAAACGAGGTCCAGAACGGCAGGATGACCATCATGACCAGCGGCGCCTGCCACGCGCGCGGCGCGCGGGCCATCGCATGGGCGATCGGAAAGCCCACGAGCAGCGCCAGCGCGGTGGAGAGCGCCGCGGTCCGCAGGCTGTGCGCGAAGGCCCGGACGTAGAGGTCGTCCGCGATCAGCAATCGGTAGTTGTCGGCGACCGCCAGGAACTCGAACGCGCCGCCCGCCGGCCAGACGAAGAGCGGCGTGTAAGGCGGGATGGCGAGCGCGACCTCGGAAACACTGATCTTGAGGACGATGGCGAAGGGCGCGAGGAAGAAAAGCAGGAGCCAGAGATAGGGGCCTGCGACCAACGCGCCGCGCGCGAGCGTGCTCCGTTTCATGCGGCGCGCTCCGGGCGCCGGCGGGCGCCGGTCATCCGCGCAGCAGGAAGCCCGCCTCGCGCGGCCAGGAGAGATGGACGCGGGCGCCCCGGCCGATGGCCCCACCGGTGCGGTCGAGGCGGTTGGTGCGGACTGCGGCGACCGTCTTGCCGCCGTCGAGGCGCACCCGGTAGGTGGAGGTGCTGCCGAGATAGGCGATCTCGGCGACGACGCCCGCCATCACGTTGTCCGCGCCGGGCGGCGGTCCGGGGGTGATCTCGATCTTCTCCGGGCGCACCGCGAGGAGCACCGCGTCGCCCCGCGCGGGGCGCTCGGCCGGGGCGGGCGCGGCGAGGCCGGCCGGTGCCCCGGGCAGGTCGATCGCGACCGCGTCCGCGCCGACCTGCCGTGCCCGGCCCTCGAAGATGTTCACGTCGCCGATGAACTCGGCGACGTAGCGGGAGCGGGGAGCCTCGTAGATCTCGGCCGGAGCGGCGACCTGGACGATGCGCCCCCTGTCCATCACGGCGATGCGGTCGGCGACGGTCATGGCCTCGTCCTGGTCATGGGTCACGATCATGAAGGTGATGCCGACGCGCCGCTGGATCGCCATGAGCTCGAACTGGGTCTGCTCGCGCAGCTTCCTGTCGAGCGCGGCAAGGGGTTCGTCGAGCAGCAGGAGCTGGGGCCGTTTCACGAGGCTGCGGGCCAGCGCCACGCGCTGCTGCTGGCCGCCCGAGAGCTGATGCGGTTTGCGCCGGGCCAGAGGCGACAGTTCGACCAGCGCCAGCACCTCCGTCACCCGCGCCTCGATCTCGGCCCGCTTTACGCGCTCCTGCCGGAGGCCGAAGGCGACGTTGCCGGCCACCGTCATGTGCGGGAACAGCGCGTAGGACTGGAACATCATGTTCACCGGCCGCCGGTAAGGCGGCAGGGCCGCGAGGTCGACGCCGTCCAGCCGGATCGTTCCGCCGTCCGGCGTCTCGAAGCCGGCCAGCAGGCGGAGCAGCGTCGTCTTGCCGCAGCCGGACGGGCCCAGCAGCGCGAAGAATTCACCCCGTGCGATGGCGAGGGAGACGCCGTCGACCGCGGCGGTCGCGCCGAAGCGCTTGCTCACCCCGGCGATGGCGAGATGGGGGGCGCCTTCCTTCCGCTCCTCCACCGCCGGCGGCGCGGCGCGGCGCGGCCGAAGGCTCACCACGGCCGCGACCGCGCGCCGCGCCTTATTGCGCGCCCTTGACGCGGGTCCACAGGCGGGTGACGAAGCGCTGCACGTCGGCCGGATAGGGGCTCGTCACGTAGAGCTTCTCCCGCACCGCGTCCGGCGGGTAGATGCCGGGGTCTTCGATCAGCGCCGGGTCGAGTAGCGCCGTCGCCGCCGCATTGCCGTTGGCGTAGAAGACGTAGTTCGAGGCCTTGGCGATCACCTCCGGGCGCATGATGTAGTCGATGAAACGATGCGCGTTGCCGGGGTGCGGCGCGTCCACCGGGATCGCCATCATGTCGAACCACATGAGCGCGCCCTCGTCCGGGATCACGTAGGCGATCTCGACGTCGTTTTCGGCCTCGATGGCGCGGTCGCGCGCTTGCAGCATGTCGCCCGACCAGCCCATGGAGAGGCAGATGTCGCCGTTCGCGAGGTCGTTGATCTGGGCCGAATTGTGGAAGCGGCGGACATATGGGCGGATCGCCATCAGCACCGGCTCGGTCTTGGCGATCACGTCGACGTCGTGGCTGTCCGGGTCCTCGCCGATGTGGTTCAGGACGGCAGGGATCACTTCGTCCGGCTCGTCCATCACATAGACGCCGCAATCGGCGAATTGCGAGACCACTTCGGGATCGAAGATCATGCGCCACGAACCGGTGGGCGCGTCGGCGTCGCGCGCGGCGATCATGGCCGTGTTGAGGCCGAAGCCCGTGGTGCCCCACATGTAGTTCACGGCGTAGGCGTTCTCCGGGTCCCACTGGCGGACCCGCGCCATGATCGTCTCGTCCATGTTGCCGATGTTCGCGAGCAGGCTCTTGTCGAGCTTGCGGAACACGCCTGCCTGGATCTGGCGCGCGAGGAAGGTCCCGCTCGGCACGACCACGTCGTAGCCGGTGTTCCCGGTAAGCAGCTTGGTTTCCAGGATGTTGTTGGAGTCGAAGACGTCGTAGACGACCTCGATGCCGGTCTCGGCCTCGAACGTCGCGAGAATCTCCTCGTCGATGTAGTCGGACCAGTTGTAGACGTTGACCACCGCGTCCTCGGCGGAAGCGGCAGCCCCGGCCAGGAACGCGGCGGCGATGCCGGCGGCCAGCGGCAGATTCCGCACCATATCGGATTTCCCTCCGGTTGCTCTCCCGCCCCGTGCGGCGCCCCTGGAATTCAGTCCCCTTCCGGGGCGGATGTCAACGCGCCGTCCTGCCGCGCGAACGCGACCGCCGCTTCTCCGAGGCCCTCGATCGAGACCCGGACGACGCTCCCCGGCTCCACCCAGCGGGTTTCGACGATGCTTCCCGTGAGCACGACGTCGCCCGCGCGCAGCGGCGATCCGATTGCCGCTGCGTGGTTGGCGAGCCAGGTCAACGCTTCGAAGGGATGGCCCATCACGTCGGCGCTCGTCCCGGCGCCGGCTTCGGTGTCGTCGATCGTCATGGTACCGCCCAGGGCCGCGAGATCGAGAGCGCGCCAAGCATCGACCGGCGCGCCGACCACCGCGCCGGCGCTGAAGAAATCGTCCGCGATCAGGGTCGGGGTGTCGAGCGCGCGGTAATCCTCGTAGCGGTCGTCCACGATCTCGATCGCCGCCATACAGCTCTCCACGGCGGCGGCCACGCTATCGCGGTCGAAGGGTGCCGCGGCGGCGGGAAGCGCGCGCCCGAGCCGCACCGCGATCTCGCACTCGACGCCGGGCCGCCAGTGGTCGTCGCAGGGCACCGTCGCGGCCTCCCGGTGCGTCCGGCTCGCATAGAGCGCGCCGGCGCAGGGATGAGCGATCCCGAGATAGCGCTGCATCACCGGCGTGGTGCAGCCGATCTTGCGGCCGCAGACGGGGCCGAGTTGGCGGGCGAGCCGTTCGTTCAACGCCGCCTGGAGGATGTAGGCGTCTTCCGGCGAGGCCGGGCGGCAGCGGTCCGGCAAGGCGGCGAGGCGGCGCCGGCGTCGCCGCGCGGCGACGCAGAGGGCGACGGCCTGCGCGATGGCGTCCGGCGTCATGGCCGGTTCAATGCCTCCACCTTCGGCTGCACCTCCTCGATCAGGCGGCGGGTCTGGTCGATGATGTCGTCATCGTCGGCGCCGATGGGGCGCAGGACGAATTTCGAGGCGCCGGCGGCGACGTATTCCCCGATGCGCCGCAGGATCGCCGCCGCGTCGCCGGCGACGATGCCATCGCGCGGGTCGCGCCGGAAGCGGGCCTCGAAGGCCGCGCCCGCCCGCCGCATGAACGGCTCGCTCCAGCTTCCGAAACGGAAGTCGAAACCGGCGCCGTAGTGGTCCGCCGGGATACGCCGGCCGGCTTTCGCGAGCGCCTCCCCGATCGCCGCGACCGCGGCCGCGACTTGGTCCGGCGTCTCCAGACCGGCTTGCCAGCCGGTGCCGAAGCGCGCGGTGCGCCGGACTGCCGCCGCGCTCGAGCCGCCGAGCCAGAGCGGGAGGTTCTTCTGCACCGGCGTCGGCGCGATCCGGGCCCCCGCGTAGCGGTAGAATTCCCCCGCGAAATCGACCGGCTCTCCAGTCCAGAGCCGGGCGATGATCTCCAGCCCCTCATCGGTGCGCCGGCCGCGGCCTTTCGTGTCGGCGCCGGTCGCCGTCCAGTCTGGGGCGCGGATGGCGCCGATGCCGAAGGCCGGCAGGAGGCGCCCCTCGCTCAGGACGTCGACGGTCGCGCATTGCTTGGCGAGCAGCAGCGGGTCCCGCAGGCCCACCGAGGCGACGTTCATGCCGAACTTGATGCGCCGCGTCCGGCCGGCGAGGGCGGCCATCGCGCTCATGACTTCGAGGAACGGCTCGCTCGAGACGAGACGGTCGGTCTGCCAGAGCGAATCAACGCCGCCTTCCTCGCAGAGATCGACCCAGCGCCAGAAGGCGCGAGCCCCGGAGAACGGGAACGCGGAAAGCCCCAATCCGACGGCGATGGACAGCGCGGCCTCCTCTCGTCCGGCTTGCGCGGCCCCTGTGTCCCAGGATTGCCGGCCCGATGCAATCGCGATTGGGGGGAATGCGTCGCGGCTTGCCGGGGCGGGGCGCGCCGTGTTGACATGGACGGCGGACAAACGACCAGCCGGAGGAGACCGTGACCTTCGATCTGCCGCCGATCCACCGCTTCGAGGTCGGGGCCGTCAGCACCGGCCATTGCCGTGTCGAGGCGCGGGCGCGCCACCACACGGTGGTCATCGACGAGCCGGAAATACGCGGAGGCAGCGACAGCGCAGCCACGCCGCTGGAGACGATGCTGGCGTCCTACCTGGCTTGTCTCAACGTCATCGCCCATCTCGTCGCCGACGAGATGGGGATCGAGATCGATGCCCTCTCGATGTCCCTGGACGCCGCATTCGACACCGCGGGCGTCGGCACGACCACGCCGACGACGCTGCCGTTCCCGGAGATCGTGCTCACGATGAACGTGACCACGGGCGCGTCGGACGAGGCGCTGGCGCGCCTGCGGGCCGATCTCGAAAAGCGCTGCCCGGTGACCGTCCTTCTCACCCAGGCCGGCACCAGGATCACGCAGACCTGGAACGTCACGCGGCCATAGCCCGGGCGGGGCGTTCCGTGCTACCGATCCGCGCCCGCTTCCTGTCGTGGAGACCCGTGCCATGAGCGTCGGCGATCCCTTCGACCACCTGCCCTACCCGCTGCCGCCGTGGAAGCATCGCTTCCGCACGCTCAGCGTCTTCTGCGAGGTCGATGAGGCGCGGCTGCGGCCGCTGGTGCCGGCGCCCTTTGCGCTCCGCTCGACGACGCTGCAAGTCACGGTGATGCTCTTCGACTGCACGATCCCGAACCGCCTCTATTACGACAGCGCGGTGATCGCCCCGGTGCGCTACGGCGACGTGGACGGCGGCTACTGGGTGTTCGGCTACACCAGCACCGACCAGGTGCTCTCGGGCACGCGCGAGATATGGGGCTTCAAGATGAAGCTCGCGGAAATGTTTCTGGAGGAGGGGGCGGACCGCCTCCGCGGGCGGACGCGGCGGCTCGGCAAGACCATCGTGGATGTCGAACTCACGCCGTCGGACCACCGCTTCACGCCACCCGACACCTTCCCGCGCCTCTTCTACAAGGTGATCCCGCAAGCCGACCGGGCGCGGCCGCTGGCCCGGCAGATCGTTTCGATGGCGCCGGAGACCGAGGTCGCCGAGACGATCATAGGCGACGGCAGGCTCCGCTTCGAGCCGTCAGAGGCCGACCCGCTGCATCGCCTGGAGCCGTTCCGGGTGGTCGGCGCGAGCCTCGTCGCCGGCGAGCAGACGCTGGTCTGGGGCGAGGTCCTCGCTGATCTGGGCTGACGCCCGCGCACGGTGCGCGCCGCCCTGCTACAATGGGGCGTGAGACCGGCGCGCCGCCGCGCGCGGCAACCTGTGGAGAGAGGGCCCCGCGATGGACGACACGAGCAGCAGCACCGGGACGGATAGTGCGGGCGGCGCCCTTTCGAACGGCGGGCCGAACTCCGCGGGCGCGCGCAACGTGGCCCATGTCGTCCACGGTTACGGCAATCTCGACGCGCTCGAACGGACGCCGCCGCTGGTGATCACCGGCGGCGAGGGCGTTTCCATCGTGGACGAGGACGGGCGGCGCTACATCGAAGGCGTCGCCGGCATGTGGTGCGCCAATTTCGGCTTCAGCGAGCCGGCGCTGGTGGATGCGGCGATCGCGCAGTTCCGCACGCTCCCCTACTACCACTCGCTGATCGACAAGACGACCGAGCCCATGGGGCGCCTGGCCGAGCGGCTCAAGGCGTCGGCGCACGTCCCCATGGCCAAGGTGTTCTTCGCCAATTCCGGCTCGGAGGCGAACGACACGCTGGTCAAGCTCGCCTGGTATTACCACAACGCCATCGGCAAGCCTGAGAAGAAGAAGATCATCTCGCGTTTCATGGGCTTCCACGGCGTGACCTGCGGGGCGGCGAGCGTCACCGGCATCCCGCAGATGCACCAGGATTTCGACCTGCCGGTCAACGGCCGGTTCCTGAAGACCGACTGCCCCCATTTCTACCGCTACGGCGAACCGGGCGAGACGGAAGAGGATTTTGCCTCCCGCCTCGCCGCCAATCTGGAGGCCCTGATCCTGGAGGAGGGGCCGGACACGGTCGCGGCGTTCTTCGCCGAGCCGGTGATCGGCGGCGGCGGCTGCCTGGTGCCGCCGCGCACCTATTTCGAGAAGGTGCAGGCCGTCCTCGACAAATACGAGATCCTGTTCTTCGCCGACGAGGTGATCACCGGCTCGGGGCGAACGGGCAACTGGCTCGGCTCGGAGACCTTCGGCATCCGGCCCGACGGCCTCTCCCTCGCCAAGGGGCTGGCCAGCGCCTACCAGCCGATCTCGGCGGTGATGATCAACCACAAACTCTACGACGCCCTGCTGGCCGAGAGCCGCAAGCTCGGCTTCTTCGCCCACGCGCACACCACCACCGGCCATCCGGTGGCGGTGGCCGTGGCGCTCCGCTGCCAGGAGCTGATGGAGGAGCGCGACGTGCTCGGCAACGTGCGCCGCGTCGGGCGGGTGTTGCAGGAGCGCATCCGCAGCTTCGCCGACCACCCGTTGGTCGGCGCGACGCGCGGCGTCGGCATGATGGGGGCGGTCGAGCTGGTCGCGGACAAGGAGACCCGGCGCTCCTTCGACCCGGCGCTCGGGGTCAAGACCTGCATGGTCGACCGCGCCCGCGAACACGGCCTGATCATCCGCAGCGCCCTTTCCGGCGACAGCCTCGCCTTCGCCCCGCCGCTGATCATGAGCGAGGCGGAGGTCGACGAAATGATGCGCCGCTTCGCCGCTGCCCTCGACGACACCACCAAGTGGATCGAGGACAACGGCCTGCGGGCGAAGAAGGCGGCGTGAGGGGATGAGGGGACCCGCATACCAGTTGAGAACTGGGAGGATGTCATGACTCGGGCTTTCGTGGTCAAAGCAATAGCCGATGGTTGTCCTGTTGAGGGCGTATTCGACGAACTTGAGAGCGGGCGGGCAAGGATTGGCTGGTCGTATTGCGATAAACTTGATCTACGCAAGATCAGAACTAGGCCCGCAGCAGATCTGGATGGAGACGAACGCGCTGCCAAGAGATGTCTCGGCTTTCTTACCAGAGTAAATGATGGGGACTATCTTCTCTACCCGCGCCAGCCAGAGAGAGACCAGTTTGCAGTCGCCCAGGTGACAGGCGAGTATGACTATGACGATGATGGGCTCGGAGGAGATTTTCGCTCTTTCCGGCCCTGCGAGCTGGTGACTTCACGGCCCATAAACGACGAGATCGTTCCGTCGAAGCTACGTCGTCGGCTGGGGCGGCCGGGACGGTTTTCCGAAGTGTACGATGTTGTTCCGTTGCAAAATTTTCTCCAACTCCTCTCTCGGACAGGCTCCTCGGAGCCTGTCCTTCGGGATGACACAAATCGAGCAAGTATTGGTCAGATTCACGAGGGCCTTAGAAAACACCTGCCTACCCTGATCCAGCGGGAATTCAGCGGGCCTGATCTGTCTCGACGACTGTGCAGGGAGCTGTTTGAACGGATGGGCTATACGCACGAAGTACAAGAAGGCCCATATGAGGACGGCTCGGATATCGTCGTCACGCTCGGCGACCCGCTGTTGCCAGACGACATTGAGATCCGCATCGGTGTGCAAGTGTTTTCGTATGAAAACGAAGTCAAGGAGAATGCCCTCAAGGAAAAGCTAGATCAGCTTCTCGGCGGTTGGGAAGTCAATGAAATCAACTACGGCGTGCTGTTGACTACGGGGATCCTTAGCCATCGTGCAAGGGCGGTTCTGGATTGCCATAACAAGGATAATCCCGATCGTCTTGTGACGTTGGTTGACGGCGAATCCCTTTCGAATCTGTTTCTAAAATACTTCCCTCCAGCAACTGATCCGATAAGCGAAAATAAGAACGGGTAGCCGCTGAAACTGAAATCCGAACAAGATTCATTGGTGCAGTTCTACGGTGACCTCCGGAAACTGCAATTACGTTCCTTACGCCGTTCGCCGTGGCCCGCGACGCAAGTCGCCGTCCATTCGTTTCGCCCGCCCGGTCGGGGCAGGCGAAACGAATGTCGACCGGCGGTCGAACGCGCCTGCGCTTACGCCGGCGGGATCCAGCCGTAATCCTGGCGCAGCGCGGTCGTGAGCTTGTCGAGGGCGCGGGAGAAGCGGCCCACCACGTCGTCCACTTGGCCGCGGGTGATGGTGAGCGGCGGTGCGAAGGACGTGGAGTTGTGGCCGAAGAAGCCGCGGGTGATGAGCTTCTCCTCCAGGCAGAGATCGAACAGCCTGTGCGAGCAGTCCCACTCCAGGTCGAGCTGCTCCTTCGTCTCCTTGTTCGCGATCAGCTCGATCGCGATCATCAGCCCGTCGCCGCGGATCTCGCCCATCAGTGGGTGATCGCCGACGCGCTCGACCAGCTGTTCCTTGAAGTAGGCGCCGACCGTATCGGCGTTCTCCACCATGTTCTCCTGCTCCATCAGGGCCAGGTTCGCGTTGGCCGCCGCGCAGGCGAGCGGATGGGCGCTCGCCGTGTGCCCGTGGGCGAAGACCGGGATGTCCTTCGAGCCCTCGCGCAGCACCTCCCACACCTGCTCCGAGATCGCGGAGGCGGAAAGCGGCACGTAGGCGCTGGTGATGCCCTTGGAGAGGGTCATCAGATCGGGCGCGAGATCGTAGCGCTCGGTCGCGAACCAGTTGCCGAGGCGCCCGAAGCCGGTGATCACCTCGTCGGCGATGAAGAGCACGTCGTGCCGCTTCAGGACCTTCTGGATCTCCTCGAAATAGCCTTCCGGCGGCGCCACGCAGGCGGCGGCGCCCATCACCGGCTCGGCGATGAAGGCGCAGACGGTCTCCGGCTCCTCGCGCAGGATCAGGGCCTCGAGCTCCGCCGCCATGCGTCGGGAGAAATCGCGCTCGCTCTCGCCGGTGGCGGCCTCCCAGTAGTAGTGACCCTTCTCGGTATGCAGGAAGCCCGGCAGGGGCAGCCCGAAGGCCTCGTGCATGACCGGCAGGCCGGAGAGGTTGGTGGCGATCCCGGTGACGCCGTGGTAGCCCATCCGGCGCCCGATCATCTTGCGCTTCTCGGGCTTGCCCCGGCAGCGCTGATACATCCAGGCGAGCTTGACGTTGGCGTCGTTCGCCTCCGAGCCGGAGCTGGCGTAGAGGAGGCGGCACATCGAATCGGGCAGCAGGTCGAGGAGCCGGTCGCTTAGCCTGATCTGCTGCTCGTGGGCGTGCCCCGCCATGGTGTGGAAATAGGGGAAGCGCCTGGCCTGCTCGGCGATGGCGTCGCAGATCGCGCGCCGCCCGTAGCCGGCGTTGACGCAGAAGAGCGAGGCCATGGCGTCGATATAGGTATCGCCCTTGTTGTCGGTGACGTAGATGCCCTCGCCGCCGGTGATGATGTGCGGGCCGGTCTTCTCATGCTCGACGATCGGGGTGAACGGGTGGAGCGTGCTGTCCACGTCCATCTGTTCGAGGCTGAGATTGGTCATGGCGTGTTCCGCCATCGCTCCCTCCCTTGCGCTGTTGCGCCGTCGCGCGGCGTTCGCCCGGATGCTAGCCGACCTGCGTCGGCGAGTCATGGCGTCGCGGGGGGCGCGGGCATGACCGGCGCGCGCGCACGCGGCATGACGGCAGGGCGGGCGCGCGGCATAATCACCGGCCGTCGGCGAAGGCGGCGAAGGAGAGGGAGGCAGCGCCATGGAAATCGGGCTTTACGCGAACACGCACGGGCAGTCGTACCGCGACGACGTGAACATGTTTCTCCACCACACGCCGCTCGAGGAGATGCAGCCGGTGCGCGTCGCCTGTGCCGCGGAGCGGGCCGGCATCCATTCCGTCTGGTATCCCGACCATGTCTGTATGCCGGCGGGTTCGGAAAGCTTCCACACCGCGAACCGCTCCGGCCAGCGCGCCTACCAGCCCCGCCACAACATGCTCGACGCCGCCGTCGTCATGGGTGCCGTCGCCGTCCGGACGACGACGCTCAAGCTCGCCACCAGCGTCCTGATCGCGCCCTATCGGCATCCGCTGTCGGACGCCCGCCAATTCATGACCGTCGACTGCCTCTCGAACGGCCGGCTCATGCTCGGCATCGGCGTCGGCTGGATGGTCGAGGAGTTCGACGCGGTCGGCATCGCCTATGACGAGCGCAACGGGAGGACAGAGGAATGTATCCAGGTGTACAAGGCATCCTGGACCGGCGACCTCGCGTCCTTCGACGGCACCTATTACGACTTCGCCGACATCTCGATGGATCCGAAGCCGGTGCAGCGGCCGCATCCGCCGATCGTCTTCGGCGGCAACACGATCCGCGGCGCGCGGCGTGCGGCGCGCTTCTGCGACGGCCTCTACCCCCTGTTCCTCGATACCCACGCCGAGCCTGGGCGCTTCACCGACCTTCAGGACGAGGTGCGCCGGACGCTCGAAGCCGAAGGCCGTGCTCCGTCGGACTTCCTGATGCTGTGCGCCGCCACCGCGCGGATCGTCGATGCCGGCAACCCGGCCGCCGAAGCGAAGCCCCGGCGGACCTGCACCGGCACCGCCGAGCAGGTGGTCGAGGACTTCGCGCGCTTGGCCGAGGCGGGCTACTCGCTGGCGGTATGCATGCTGGAATGCCCCTCCGGCGAACTCGCCGAGCAGCTCGAGCAAATCGAGCGGTTCCGCACCGAGGTGATTCCGGAGACCCGGAAGATCGCGCCGGCCGGCGGCTGGAAGCCCGTCACCTGAAGCGCGGCCGCGCGCTCAGCCCGGCGCCGGCCGCGCCCGCTGGTTGTAGAGGAGCTTGCGGCGGCGCGCCTTCTCTTCGTCCGAGAGGGAGTCCGGGTCCTCGGGGAGGTCGGCGCCGGCGGCCATGCCGCGCTTCACTGCGTCCCGTTCCGAAAGCGCCTCGAACCAGCGCTTGAGGTATTTGAACTCGCCCAGGTTCTGGCCCTGGGCTTCCCAGTGCACGGTCCAGGGGTAGGCGATCATGTCGGCGATGGTGTAGTCCTCGCTCGCCAGCCAGGGCCGGTCGTAGAGCCGGTTGTTCATGACGCCGTAGAGTCGGTTGACCTCGTCGGTGAAGCGGGCGATCGCGTAGCTCTGGTCGCCGTGGCCGTTCCCGAGCCGGCGGAAATGCCCGCACTCGCCGCATTTCGGGCCCTGGTTCGCCATCTGCCACATGAGCCACTGGTTGACCTCGTAGCGCCCGCGCACGTCCTGCGGATAGAAGCGGCCCGCCTTCTCGGCGACGTACATCATGATCGCGCCGGATTCGAAGACGCTGATCGGCGCGCCTCCGCCGGGCGGGTCGTCGTCCACCAGCGCCGGCATCCGGTTGTTCGGGGAGATGCGCAGGAACGCCTCCTCGAACTGATCGCCGCGCCCGATGTGGCAGGGCACGAGACGATAGGGCATCCCGCATTCCTCGAGCAGGATGGTCACCTTCTTGCCGTTGGGAGTCGGCCAGTAGTGCAGCGCGATCATGGATTCCCCTCCTGTTCGGCGCCGGTCAATCGACGGGCCGCGTCGCGGCGACGCTGGGGCGCTCCAGCATGGCGTCGTACCAGGCGGCCAGCGCCGGGCAGGCGGCCCGCCAGTCGACGTCGTGGCGGAATTCGAGGTGGCCGAGCCCGCAGATCGCCGTGACGTGGTCCATGCGGAAGGGCGCCCCCGCCAGTGCGCCGGCCTCGGTCTCGAGTCGCGCCGCGATGCGTCGCCACCGGGTGTCGTAGCGTGCCATGAGCGTCGCGCTCCGCTCCGATTCGGGCAGGCGCTTCTGGAGAATCCAGGCGACGCTCGTTTCCGCCAGCGCCTGGCCCAGGGCCATGCGGCGCTGCCAGTCCCACTTTCCGGCCGCCGGGTGGAGAGTGCCGCCGCCGGCCTCGTCGAGCCAAGCGCAGATGACGGCGCTGTCATAGAGCACGGTGCCATCGTCCAGCACCAGCACGGGGACGAGCTTCACCGGATTGAGGCGTTCCAGCGCCTCGGAGTCGAACGGGTTCACGTTCACGATGTCGAGCGCGATGCCGTGTTCCCTGGCGACGATCGCCGCCTTCCGGCCGAACGGCGTGGCCGGGCTGGAGTAGAGTTGCATGGATGCCTCCTCATCGTGGCGCCCGCGGGCCTTCGCGTCATAGACCGCCGCCGCGCCGCTGTACAGGCGGCCTCGGGCTGCGGTGGCCGCCGCCGACCGGGCGCGCTAAGGTCGGCCTGTGGCGGGCGACTGCCGCGCGGGGCGAGAGGAGGGCGCGATGAGGGCGAATTTCAAGCAATACGACAACGACGGCCTCTGGCGGATGGACCGTGACCACAACGTCCACCCGTGGACGGATTTCGCGACCTTCAAGGAGGAAGGCTCCGAGATCATGGCGGAGGCCGAGGGGGTCTACGTCTACAACGCCGAGGGCGAACGCTACCTCGACGGCATCGGCGGGCTGTGGTGCGTCAATATCGGCTACGGCCGCGACGAGATGGCCCAGGCCATCGCCGACCAGGTGCGCCGCATCCCCTACTATTCGACCTTCACCCACCTGACGACACCGCCGGCGGCGGCGCTCGCGGCCAAGCTCGCCGCTCTCGCGCCCGCCAGCATCGACCACGTGTTCTATGGCACCGGCGGGTCGATGGCGAACGACACCGCCATCCGCATCATCCACTTCTACTTCAACCGCCTGGGCAAGCCGAACAAGAAGAAGATCATCTCTCGTGCCGACGCCTATCACGGCTCGACCTATCTGGCGATGACCATGACGGGCGTGAAGAACAACCATATCGGCTTCGATCTGGCGCCCGGCCTCGTCCACCACATCCCGGCGCCCCATCCCTACCGGCGCCCGGAGGGCATGAGCGTGGAGGCGTTCTGTGACGAGAAGGTGGCCGACCTGGAGAACGCGATCCTCGATCTCGGGCCCGAGAACGTCGCCTGCTTCATCGCCGAGCCGATCATGGGCGGCGGCGGGGTGATCGTGCCGCCGCCCGGCTACCACGCCCGCACCAAGGCGGTGTGCGAGAAATACGACGTGCTCTATATCTCGGACGAAGTGGTGACGGGCTTCGGGCGCCTTGGGTACTTCTTCGCGTCCGAGCCGGTGTTCGATCTCGTGCCGGATGTGATCACCTCCGCCAAGGGCCTCACCTCGGGCTATGTCCCCCATTCGGCGACGCTGTTTTCGGACGAAATCTACGACGTCATCAGCGTGCCGCAGGAAAAGGGCGCCCTCTTCACCCATGGCTTCACCTATGCGGGGCATCCCGTCTCTTGCGCCGCCGCGCTCAAGAACATCGAGATCATGGAGCGCGAGGATATTTGCGGCCACGTGCGCGCCGTCGGCCCCTATTTCGAGGAACGCCTCCGGGGATTGCTGGACCTGCCGCTCGTCGGCGACGTGCGCGGCATGCGGTTCATGATGTGCGTCGAGGCGGTGAAGGACCGAGAGACCAGGGAGGTCTTTGAACAGGACGCCGAAATCGGCGCGCGGATCACGCGGCATTGCAAGACGCGCGGCCTGCTGGTCCGCCCCATCGGTCACATGAACGTCCTTTCGCCGCCTCTCACTCTCACCCGCGACCAGATCGACCGGTTGGTCGACACCTTGCGTGAAAGCATCGTCGCGACCCAGGACGACCTCATCCGCGAGGGCCTCTGGCGGGGCTGACGGAAACACGCGGAGACTGCGCCGCGACGGTTTTTCGATCCGCGAGTCAGGGCACGAGCGTGAAATGGCCCCCCCGGGCGGGGGCGCGATCGAAGGCATCAGGTCTGCATACGCCCCCGCACACGGTTGCAACGGACGATCAGGCAAGCGGCGAATGTGAGGAATTGTGGGCCGCACCACGGCAGGAGTCAGGAATCCGCCGCGGCGGAAGGGCCCCCGTCGGAGCGGGCGGCGAGGGCGGGCACCCGATACATGAAATAGGTCCCCGGCGCGATTCTGGGGGGCAGTGGTTCCGCCGACCAGGGAACGGTCGTCAGCGCCCGGTCGGCGACGATGATGGCGCCGGGCCGCACCAGGGGTTCGAGGGCGGGGCCGAGCCAGGCGGCGAGGGCGGCGTCGCGCGCCGCATCGGCGCTGCCGAAGTCGCCGTGGACGAGCGCGGCCGGCGCGCCGATGCGCGCGCGGGCGGTGGGCAGCGTCTCCTGGAACCGGCCGACCAGCATGTGGCGCGAATCGGGGATGCAGTCGGGATGGGCCGAGACCTCGCGGTCGAAGACGAAGATCTCGCGGTCGGGGAGGCGCTTGCGGAGATGGTCGTAGGTGCGCCCGTTGCCGAGCCCGATCTCCAGCACCACGCCGTCCAGACCCGCGATCCGCGCCGCCGCGGCATCGAGGCAGGCGCGTTGCGCCTCAACACGGCGAATCATCAGCTCCAGGCGGCTCGGCATGGTTCGCCTCGTTCGCGGGTGCCGCCGCACCCGGGTCGGGGGCTGGCCGCTTCGACCAGGGCGATGCAATTTCGCCGCCTTTATGCACGAGAACGAGCGGCAGGAAACAATCCCCCTATCTCCCTGCCGCAGAAATCCTGACGAGGCCCGCCTTCACACGGGCTTGACAGCGGGCGGCCGAGCGCTAGGGTCGCGGCACGGAAACGGTGGGCGACCGCGGGGCGCGCGGCGATGGCCAAGGCGAACAGCATCCTGATCAAGCTCGTCAGTTCGGCGGGCACCGGGTTCTACTACACGACGCGCAAGAACCCGCGCACCCAGGCCGACAAGCTGTCGCTTCGGAAATACGACCCCGTCGCGCGCAAGCACGTGGTCTTCAAGGAAGCGAAGATCAAATAAGACCCGCCGGGTACCCGATGCCGCATGGAAAGAATCCGCGCCGCCGCGTCGCGCAGGCGGCGACGCTCGCCGGCTTGCTGGCGCTGGCGGCGGTCGCGGCCCCCGCCGCGGGACGAGCCGACATCGCGAGCGGCTGGCGGGCCTATGCGTCGGGCGATTACGAAGCGGCGATCGACGAATGGCAGCCTCTCGCCGAGGCGGGTGACCGTGAAGCCGCCTACGGCATGGGAATGGCGTGGCAGATCATGGGGCAGCCGGCGCGCGCGGTGCCGTGGTACGAGCAGGCGGCGCGCGCCGGGTCGGCCGAGGCGCAGGTGCTGCTCGGCGAGATATACGCGACGGGCGCGGGCGTCCCCCGCGATCTCGTGCGCGCCTATGCTTGGCTTCGTCTGGCGGTCGCGCAGAAACATCCCAACGCCGCGCTCTTTCTGGACGCCGTGGCGGGCCGGATGACGGCCGAGCAGATCGAGGCCGGGCGGAGGATGAGCGTCGAGCCGTAGACGCGGCGGCGTCAGCACTCCCCCTCGCGCCGCAACAGGCGGATCGTCTCGCGGAAGGCGTCGACGGTGACCCGGAGGTCGTCCTCGGTGTTGGCGGCCGAGGTCATGCCGCCGGGCCAACCGTGGATGTCCACGCCGTTGACCAGCATCGCGAGGCGTATCTTGTTGACGAGGTCCGGCGGGCGCTCCTTGAGCTCGGCGTAGCCCAAGTCGAGCGGGTCGAAGGCGGACGGCACGATCGGGCGCCCGCGCGGGTTCATGAAGAGGTGGAAGGACGAGAACGTGCCGTAGACCGCCCAGGGGACGTTCTCGGCCTCCAGCACGGCGTTCAGCCCGGCCCGCAGCGCGGCGCAGAAGGCGGAGGCCTTCTCGCAGGCGCTCGAATCGCGCACGACGGCGAGCGCGGCGGCCCCGGCGGCGGCGGAGAGCGGGTTCGCGTTGAAGGTGCCGGGATGCTGGATCTTCTCACGGCCGCACTCCCTGGCCGCGGCGAAGTCGAGGTCGTCGAGGATGGCCTTGCGCCCGGCCACGGCGCCGCCCGGCAGGCCACCGGCGACGATCTTGGCATGAGTGCTCATATCGGGCGTGACGCCGAAATACGCCTGCGCGCCGCCGGGGGAGACGCGAAAGCCCGTGATCACCTCGTCGAAGATCAGCAGCGCGTCGTGCGCCTCGGTCAACGCCCGCAGGAAGCCCAGGAAATCCGGCGGATGCGGCACGAGGCCGAAAGAACCGCCGGTCGGCTCCAGGATCACGGCAGCGATGTCGTCGTCTGCCTCGAAGGCGGCGCGCGCGGCCTCCCGGTCGCCGGGTTCCAGAAGCACCACGCGGGCCGCGAGCTCCGGCAGGACGCCGGCCGTCGGCGCGCCGTCGAAATGCGAGGTGTAGCCGGAGGTCATGTGGTCATGCCAGCCGTGGAAGTGGCCCTTGAACCGCGCGATGCCGCGCTTGCCGGTATGGGCGCGAGCGAGGCGCAGCGCCATGTGGGTCGCCTCCGTCCCGGAGGAGGTGAAGCGCACGCGCTCGGCGCAGGGGACCAGTTCGCGGACGATCCGGGCCCAGCCGACCTCGCGCTCGTGGTTGGCGCCGGGATGGGTGCCCAGCGGCAGCGCCTCCTGGATCGCCGCGACGACGTCGGGATGGCCGTGGCCCAGGAGAAGGGCACCGTGGCCGCCCGTGTAATCGACGTATTCGTTGCCGTCCCGGTCCCATTTGCGCGAACCCTCGGCCCGCACGACGTAGATGCCGTAAGGCTCGAGATAGCGCGCATCGTGGACGATCCCGGAGGGAAGGAGCGTCCCGGCTTCCGCCGCCAGCGCCGCCGAACCCGGCGTCTTCGCCCGGTACGCCTGCACGATGCCCGAGTTCGAGAAGGCCGGGTCGCCGTCCAACGAAGGAGCGGTTTCCGGCGGCATGACGCTCATGCCTCCGGCGAATCGATGTAGGGGGCGACCGCCGCGCGCACGGCCTTGGCGACGGCGACCGCGCCCGGCGTGTCCGAGTGGACACAGATCGTCTCCGCCCTGGTCGGCACGTCCTTGCCGTTGACCGAGCGGATCACGCCCTTCTCGACGGCACGCATGACCTGTTCCACCGCCCGCTCGGGCGCGACCGATTCGTGCGCGCGGGTGATGATGCAGCGGCCTTCGTCATCGTAGTCGAGGTCTGCGAAGATCTCCCAGACGACCGTGGTGTATCGGGGCCAGACGGTCTCGTGCAGGGTACCGGTCGTGCCGTACATCGGGATGCCGAACACTTGCGCCGCCTCAGCGCAGGCGGTCGCCACGTCTTCGTCGCTCCAGGCGGCGCCGTAAAGCGCGCCGTGCGGCTTCAAGTGGTTGAGCGCCATGCCTTCCATGTCGAGGAACGCCTTGAGCGCGCCTACCTGGTAGATCACGGCGTCGCGCAGCTCGTCGCGGTCCATCTTCATGTAGCGCCGCCCGAACCCGTCCCGGTCCGGGAAGGAGGGATGCGCCCCCACTTTCACGCCATGCTCCCTGGCGAGCCTGACGGTGGCGTGCATGACGCCCGGGTCGGAGGCGTGGAAGCCGCAGGCGACATTCGCCGAGGTGGTGTAGGGCATGATCGCCTCGTCGTCCCCGCATGTGTAGATGCTGTAGGCCTCGCCCATGTCGCAGTTGATGTCGATCCCCATCGTCTTCCCCGTCGTTCCCCGGCGGCAAGCCCGCCGATCGTAGCATCAAAACGCCGCGGCGGCCTCCCGCAACATGTCGAGTGCGGCATCGACGGTGGCGAGGCGGATCGCCGCGCGGTCTCCCGCGTAGACCGCGTGCCTGTCGCTCAGCGCGCCATCGCGTCCGGCGCAGGCGTGGTACACGAGGCCGACCGGCTTGCCCGGCGTGCTCCCGCCCGGGCCGGCGATGCCGGTCACGGAGACGGCGAGATCGGCGCGGGAGCGGGAGAGCGCGCCGGTCGCCATTGCCCGCGCCACCTCCCCGCTCACCGCACCGAAGCGGGCGAGGAGGCCGGCCGGCACGCCCAGTGCCTCCCGCTTGGCCTCGTTGGAATAGACCACGTAGCCGCGGTCGAAAACCGCCGAGGCGCCTGCGACCTCGGTCAGGCAGGCGGCGATCAGGCCGCCGGTACAGGACTCGACCGCCGCGACGCGGAGCTGCGCCGCGCGGCATAGCTCGAGCAGCCGCGCGGCGCGGTCCAGCGTAGCATCGGGGAAGGTCACAGCCAGATCCAGACGTGCCACAGGACGATCGCCGCGAAGCCGCCCGCGACCGCGTCGTCGGCCATCACGCCAAGCCCGCCCTTCAGGTGCTGGTCGATCAGGCTGATCGGCCACGGCTTCGCCACGTCGAACAGGCGGAACAGCACGAAGCCGATCGCATAGAGGGCGGGATCCGGGGGCACCAGCAAGAGCGCGATGCACTGGCCGGCCGCTTCATCGATGACGATCGCGGGCGAATCGCGAACGCCGCCCCGCCGCTCGCAGGTGCCGGCCGCCCAGACCCCGATCGCGAACAACGCCAGGGCGGCGCTCGCGAGGCCGACCATGCCCGTGGTGCTCACGAGCAGCCAGGCGACGGGCAGCGTGGCCAGGGAGGCGGCGCTTCCCGGCGCCCATTTCACGAAGCCGACGCCGCAGCAGGTCGCGACCAGGGCGGCCGGATCGCGCAACCCCAGGCGGGCGCTCCGAGCGTCAGCCACGATCGCCCGCGCCGGTCGGGAGGCGTACCGTCGCGACCGCCTGCGCCGCGATGCCTTCGCCGCGGCCGGTGAAGCCCAGGCCCTCGGTGGTCGTCGCCTTCAGGCCGATGCGGTCGGGCGGCAGCCCGAGCAGCGCCGCAAGCCGCGCGGTCATGGCGTCGCGATACGGGCCGATCCTCGGCCGCTGGCAGATCAGCGTCAGGTCGACATGGCCGATCACGGCCTCCCGCTCCGCCAGCAGGTCCAGCGCACGGGTCACGAAGCGCGCGGAATCCGCGTCCCGCCAAGCCTCGTCGGCGGGTGGAAAATGCATGCCGATGTCGCCGGCCGCGACCGCGCCCAGCAGGGCGTCGACCAGGGCGTGGAGTGCCACGTCGCCGTCGGAATGGCCGATCACGCCGCGCTCGTGCGGCACGGCGACGCCGCACAGCATGACGTGATCGCCCGGCCCGAAGCGGTGGACGTCGAAGCCCGTGCCGACGCGGGTTTCGCAAGCCGCCGCTGGCGCGCCGTGCGCGAGGACGCGGGAGGCGCGGGCGAGGTCGTCCTCGGTGGTGATCTTCAGATTGTCCTCGTCGCCGCTGGTGAGCACGACGCGCAGACCGGCATGCGCGGCGACCGCCGCATCGTCGCTCAGGCTCTCGCCTCGCGCGGCGCGATGGGCCTCCAGGATCGCGTGGTAACGGAATCCCTGGGGAGTCTGGGCGCGCCAGAGGCCGTCGCGCGGCACCGTTCCGGCGACCGCGCCGCCGCCGGGCGGGGCCCGCATCAGGCTGTCGCTTACCGCCAGGGCAGGGATCGCGCCGTCATGCGTGGCGAGTGCCCCGAGCACGCCGTCGATCACGGCGGCAGACACCAGGGGCCGCGCCCCGTCGTGGATCAGGACCGCAGGCGGGGCTGTGTCGCACAGGCTTTCAAGCCCCAGCCGCACCGATTCCTGCCGTGACGCGCCGCCGCCGACCGGCGTCAGAAGTTTGCCCTCCAGAGCATCGGCGTTTGTCCGAACGGCGTCGTCGTAAAGCGGCCTGTCGTCCGGGTCGATCACCACGCGCACCCGGTCGATCCCGGGATGCACCGCGAAGCGCCGTACGCCGTGGGCGAGGACGGCGCGCCCTCGCAGCGGGCGGTACTGCTTGGGCGGATACCCGCCGACCCGGCGGCCACGCCCGGCGGCGACGATCAAGGCGGCGGCCGTGGTCATCGCGCTTCGCCCCGTGCCGCGGCGATCGCCGTTCAAGCCCCGGCCCGCGCGGTGCCGGCGGCAGGACTCGAACCTGCAACCCCTTGATTACAAATCAAGTGCTCTACCGGTTGAGCTACGCCGGCCCGGCGGAGGGCGCGCGGCAGGACGCTGAGGGCGGCGGCGTTTCACGCGCGAGGGGCCTCCCTTGTCGCGTTGGCTGCGGGCGCCCCGCGCATCACGGTCTCGTAAAGGGCGATCGCGGCGGTGCTGGAGACATTGAGGCTGGCCATCGCACCCGGCATCGGGATGCGGGCCGTCAGGTCGCACCGCTCGCGGGTGAGGCGGCGCATTCCTTCGCCCTCCGCGCCGAGCACGAGGGCGAGCGGTGCCCTCACGCTGGCATCCGCCAGGGGAGCGGCGGCCTCCGGGTCGAGGCCGAGACACCAGAAACCGAGCTCTTTCAAGACGACGAGCGTGCGCGCGATGTTGACGACCCGCGCCAGCGGCACCGCCTCCAGCGCCCCCGAGGCGGCCTTGGCCAGTGCGCCTGCGCTCCGGGGGGAATGCCGCTCCTGCACGACGACCGCGCCCGCGGCGAAAGCAGCGGCCGAGCGCAGGATGGCGCCGACGTTCTGAGGGTCCGTGACCTGATCGAGAACGAGCACAGCCTTCCCCGCCTGCGCCGCGTTGCGGCAGGCGGTGGCGAGATCCACCGCCTGCAACGGCGCCGTCTCGAGCACGATGCCCTGATGGACCGCCCCAGCCGGCAGCAGGGCGGCGAGGGCTTGGCGGGAGATGACCTGCGGCGCCTCGAACAGGGCGCGGGCCGCGAGCGGCAGGGCGCGGGCGTCGATCCGCTCCGCCAGGAGCGCGGCACCTTCCGCCGTCGCGATCAGACGGTGGCAGCGGCGGCTCGGATTGCTCAGGGCAGCAGCCACCGCATGGGCGCCGTAAAGGCGCTCGCGGCGGGGTTGCGCTTGGCGGCGCTGCTCCTGGTGCGTCAGGCGCCGTCCGGTCGAGCGGTTGCGCGGGCGGCGAGAGATGTTGCGTAGCACGGCGCGTCATGGTACGAGAAAGCGTTCCCTTTTGCGAGACCGTCGGCGCGGGCGAGCTCGCCCGCGCCGACGGGAGCGGCGGCGGCTCGACGCTCCATCGGGCATTGACAACCGGTTGCGGACCTTCTACGATGCGCTCTTCCGGGTTTCGGGCACGCCCACCTCGGCGCGGAGGGGTGGCCGAGTGGTTAAAGGCAGCAGACTGTAAATCTGCCGACGTCAGTCTACGTAGGTTCGAATCCTACCCCCTCCACCAAACGCGCGCGCCGTCGGCACGTGGGGGCGTGGGGCACGACATGCAGGTCGATCGGGCGTGCGGGTGTAGCTCAATGGTAGAGCCCCAGCCTTCCAAGCTGGTTACGTGGGTTCGATTCCCACCACCCGCTCCGGCGTTTCCGGCCCGAGGCCCGTGGGCGCGCTCCGAACCGCCGCGACGGCGCGGTTGACCTTGAGGAAGAGCACTGATGGCGAAGGTGAAGTATGAGCGTAGGAAGCCGCACTGCAACGTGGGGACGATAGGTCATGTTGACCATGGGAAGACGACGTTGACGGCGGCGATCACTCGGGTATTGGGCGAGGCGGGCGGTGCGGAGTATGTGTCGTTTGAGGAGATCGACAAGGCTCCTGAGGAGCGTGAGCGTGGGATCACGATTGCGACGGCGCATGTTGAGTACGAGACGTCGGCCCGTCACTACGCGCATGTGGATTGTCCGGGTCATGCGGACTATGTGAAGAACATGATCACGGGTGCGGCGCAGATGGACGGTGCGATTTTGGTGGTGTCTGCGTCGGACGGTCCGATGCCGCAGACTCGGGAGCACATTTTGTTGGCGCGTCAGGTTGGGGTTCCTGCGTTGGTTGTGTATATGAACAAGGTTGACCAGGTTGACGACGGGGAGCTTCTGGATTTGGTTGAGTTGGAGGTTCGTGAGTTGTTGTCGGCCTACGAGTTTCCGGGTGATGAGATACCTGTGATCCGTGGTTCTGCGTTGGTGGCGTTGGAGGGAGGTGATGCGTCGGTGGGGAGCGCATCGATCTGTGCGTTGATGGAAGCGGTTGATGGTTATGTACCGCAGCCTGAGCGTCCGAAGGAGCAGCCTTTTTTGATGCCGATAGAGGATGTATTTTCGATATCGGGTCGTGGTACGGTTGTGACGGGTCGTATTGAGCGAGGGGTTGTGAAGGTTGGGGATGAGGTTTCGATTGTGGGTATGAAGGAGACGTTGCAGACGGTATGCACGGGGGTTGAGATGTTTCGTAAGTTGTTGGACCAGGGGGAGGCGGGAGACAATGTTGGTGTTTTGTTGCGAGGGACGAAGCGAGATGAGGTTGAGCGGGGGCAGGTATTGTCTCATCCTGGTACGATCACGCCACACACGCGGTTTGAGGCGGAGACGTACATTCTGACGAAGGATGAGGGTGGTCGTCACACGCCGTTTTTTTCGAACTATCGTCCGCAGTTTTACTTTCGGACGACGGATGTGACGGGGACGATAGCGTTGCCTTCTGGTACGGAGATGGTGATGCCTGGGGACAACGTGAACATGAAGGTGGAGTTGATTGCACCGATAGCGATGGACGAGGGCCTTCGGTTTGCGATCCGCGAGGGGGGTCGCACAGTGGGCGCCGGCGTCGTCGCCAAAATCATGGAATAGGACGCCCGACCGGGCCGCCGGGCGCGACGGGAACGCACAGGAGTGTAGCTCAATTGGTAGAGCGCCGGTCTCCAAAACCGGAGGTTGGGGGTTCGAGACCCTCCACTCCTGCCAGCACTGCGCGGGAGGAGCTGCGTTGACGATGGCGCGTACGCCGCCTCTGGAGTTTCTGCGTCAGGCGCGCCAGGAGATCGCCAAGGTCACGTGGCCTACGCGCAAGGAAACGACGATCAGCACCATCATGGTGATCATCATGGTGATCATCATGGCCCTGTTCTTCTTCCTGGTCGATCAGGTGCTGTCGATCGGGGTCAGGGCGGTTCTGGGGCTCGGCGGATGACGGACACGCGGGCGGAGGAGGTGCAGGGGGCGGAATCGCGGCCAGAGGTCGCGCCGGCGGCGGACGCGAAGTGGTATATCGTCCACGTCTATTCCGGCTTCGAGAAGAAGGTGGCGCAGTCGATCCGGGAGCAGGCTAGGCAGCAGGGCCTGGACCACCTGATCAACGACGTCATGGTGCCGTCGGAAGAGGTGGTAGAGATGCGCCGCGGCGAAAAGGTCAAGTCCGAGCGCAAGTTCTTCCCGGGCTACGTCCTTGCACGGCTGAGCATGACCGACGAGACATGGCACTTGGTCAAGAACACGCCGAAGGTGACGGGCTTTCTCGGCGGCGGCGGTAAGCCGATACCGATCCGCGACGAAGAGGCGGAGCGCGTGCTGCAGCAGGTCAAGGAGGGAGTCGAGCGGCCCAAGCCCTCGATCATGTTCGAGATCGGGGAGACGGTGCGGGTCTGCGACGGTCCCTTCACCTCGTTTAGCGGGCTGGTGGAGGAAGTCGACGAGGAACGCGCCCGCATCACGGTGGCGGTGTCGATCTTCGGCCGGCCGACTCCCGTCGAATTGGAATACGCGCAGATCGAAAAGGCTTGACCGGAAACCGAGGAAGCCATGGCCAAACGCGTGACGAACACAATCAAGCTACAGGTGCCCGCAGGGCAGGCGAATCCCTCACCCCCGATCGGCCCCGCGCTCGGTCAAGCGGGACTCAACATCATGGAGTTCTGCAAGACCTTCAACGACCAGACCCAGAGCCTCGAGCAGGGCACGCCGATCCCGACGGTGATCTCGGTCTATCACGACCGCACCTTCTCGTTCGAGACTCGAAGCCCGCCAGCGAGCTATTTCCTCAAGCAGGCCGCTGGCCTAGCCAAGGGCTCCGGGGAGGTAGGGCGCGTCGACCCGGTGGGCTCGGTCACGCGCGGGCAGGTCCGGGAGATCGCGGAGAAGAAGAGGGCCGACCTCAACGCCGACGACATCGAAGCCGCTTGCCGCATGATCGAGGGCTCGGCGCGCTCGATCGGCATCCAGGTTGTGGAGTAGCGGCCATGGCGAAGACGGGCAACAGGGTGAAGCGGGCCAGGGAGGACCTCGACCGGACGAAGACCCATGCGCTCGGCGAGGCGGTCGGGATCGTGAAACGGGGGGCGACGGCGAAGTTCGACGAAACCGTCGAGATGGCCGTCAACCTCGGCGTCGACCCGCGCCACGCCGATCAGATGGTACGCGGCGTCGTCGCGTTGCCCCACGGCACCGGACGAGCCGTCCGCGTGGCGGTCTTCGCCAAGGGCGACAAGGCCGAGGCCGCGCGCGCCGCCGGTGCCGACGTGGTCGGCGCCGACGATCTCGCCAAGGACGTCCAGGAGGGAAAGATCGATTTCGACCGCTGCGTCGCCACCCCGGACATGATGCCGGTGGTCGGCAAGCTGGGGCGCATTCTCGGCCCGCGCGGCCTCATGCCGAACCCGAAGCTCGGCACGGTCACGCCCGACGTTACCCAAGCCGTCAAGGCAGCCAAGGGCGGCCAAATCGAATTCCGCGTCGAGAAGGCGGGCATCGTCCACGCCGGGATCGGCAAGGCGAGCTTCGCCGACGAGGCGCTGGTCGAGAACGCGCGGGCCTTGGTGGACGCGGTCAACAAGGCGAAACCGAGCGGCGCGAAGGGGACTTACATCAGGAAGGCCGCGCTCAGCTCCTCCCAGGGGCCGGGCGTGAAGCTCGACGTCAACGACTTGCTGGCGGAACGGACGGCGTAGTGGGCGAGGCCGTGCGCGGCGGGCCGGCGGGCGGCGCGAGCTTTCGTGCACCCGACGCCCCCGGGCGCAGCCACACCCATGCCGCCTGAAAGGCCGGGAGAGCGATGGAACGACACGAGAAAGAGGAAATCGTCGCGACCTTGCGCGGCATCTTCGAGAGCACCAATCTCGTGGTGGTCACGCGGTTCGACCGCCTCTCGGTGGTGGAGGCCACCGACCTGCGGCGCCGCATGCGGGGCGCCGGCGCGACCTTCCGGGTCACCAAGAACCGGCTGGCGAAGCGGGCGGTCGAGGGGACTCCGTTCGCCGTCCTCGCGGAGTTCTTCGCCGGCTCCAGCGCCATCGCCTATTCGGACGATCCCGTGGCGGCGGCGCGCGTCGCGGTGGATTACGCCCGGGACAACGACAAACTGGTCGTTCGGGGTGGTGCCCTCGCGGGTGACTTGCTGGATAGCGACCGCGTCCACGCGCTCGCCGAGCTCCCCTCGCTCGACGCGCTTCGCGCCCGGCTGATGGGCCTGTTGAACAGGCCGGCGACCGGGGTCGCTGGCGTCCTGCGGGCCCCGGCGGGCCAGCTCGCGCGAATCCTCGAGGCGCGGGCGGAGGAAGGAAACGCCGCCGAGAGCGGTGCACCGCCCGGCGACAGGAACGTCAACACATAACGATAGCCCGACCAAGGAGATCGACGACATGGCTGACTTGGCCAGGATTGCAGACGAACTTTCGACTTTGACGGTGATCGAGGCCGCCGAACTGAGCAAGATGCTCGAAGAGAAATGGGGCGTCTCGGCGGCCGCCCCGGTCGCCGTCGCGGCGGTGCCCGGTGCCACGACGGCGGTCGAGGAGGCGGAGGAGCAAACCGAGTTCACCGTCGTCCTCGTGTCCTTCGGTGAGAAGAAGATCAACGTGATCAAGGAAGTCCGGGCCGTCACGAGCCTCGGTCTCAAGGAGGCCAAGGAGCTGGTCGAGGGCGCACCGAAGCCTATCAAGGAAGACGTGTCGAGGGAGGAGGCGGACAAGATCAAGGAGCAGCTTGAAGCGGCGGGTGCCACCGTCGAGGTCAAGTAGCGACGATTGACCGCCTTGGGTCAGGGCGCACCGGCCCGCCATCAGGCCGGTGCCGCCCGCGCGGGGCGCGTGCCCGCGCGGTTTGACGACCAGCCGCCGGCCGGCCGCCTGGGCGCGCCCGGTCCCGGTCGAGATTTCGAGGGGTAAGATGCCGCACTCTCTCATAAGCCACCGCAGGCTCCGCCGCAGCTTCGGCCGTATGCCCAAGGTCGCCTCGATGCCCAATCTGATCGAGGTGCAGAGGCTGTCCTACGAATCTTTCCTCCGGCAGGACGCGGATACGGAGAGTCGCTCCGAATCGGGTCTTCAGCGGGTCTTCAATTCGGTCTTTCCGATCAGGGATTTCTCCGAGCTGGCGTCCCTGGAATTCGTCCACTACGAGTTCGAGGCCCCGAAGTACGATGTCGAGGAATGCCAGCGGCGCGGCATCACCTACGCCGCGCCGCTCAAAGTCACGCTCAAGCTCGTGGTCTGGGACGTGGACGAGGACACCGGGCTTCGCTCGGTACGCAACATCAAGGAGCAGGACGTCTACATGGGCGACATGCCGTTGATGACCGGCCACGGAACCTTCGTCATCAACGGCACTGAACGGGTGGTCGTTTCCCAGATGCACCGCTCGCCCGGCGTGTTCTTCGATCACGACCGGGGGAAGACGCACAGTTCCGGCAAATACCTCTACGCCGCCCGCATCATCCCCTATCGCGGTTCCTGGCTCGATTTCGAGTTCGACGCCAAGGATCTGGTGTACGTGCGGATCGACCGGCGCCGGAAACTGCCGGTGACGGTGCTGCTGCGCGCGCTCTCCATGGACACGGAGGAGATCCTCGGCCGCTTCTACGCCAAGGTGGTCCATCGCCGCACCGAGAAGGGGTGGAAGGCACCGGTCCAGGCCGAAAGCCTGCGTGGGGTCAAGTTGCTGGACGATCTGGTCAACGCCGAAACAGGCCGGGTCGTGGTCGAGGCCGGCCGCCGGGTGACCGCGCGCGCGCTGAAGAAGATCGAAGATACGGGCATGACCGAGAAGTTCGTCTCGCCCAATAAGCTGATCGGACAATACGTCGCCGCCGACATGATCAATCCCGAGACCGGCGAAGTGCTGATCGAGGCCGGCGGCGAGATCGGCGAAGCGACGCTCGACTCCCTGGACGAAATCGGAATCGACGAGATCGCCGTCCTCGGTATCGATCACATCAACGCCGGCCCCTACATCCGCAATACGATCGCCACGATCGACCGGACCTCGAGCCGGGAAGACGCGCTGCTCGAGATCTACAAGGTGATGCGGCCGGGCGAGCCCCCGACCGTGGAGACCGCCGAGAAGCTTTTCTACGAGCTGTTCCTCGGTAAGACCCGGCTCAAGGAGGAGTCGGTCGACGCCTACGCCGCACCCGAGGATTCAGGCACGGCGACGACCCGGCTCAAGCGCGTCGAGATCAACGACGTCTGGGTGCTGGATCGGGAAGAGGACTGGCTCAGGATCGTCGTTCCTGCCGTCGCCCGGCCCGACGGCATGGACGGGCCGGTGTGGGTGCGTGCCTCGACCTGTGCCCCCGTCGTCTCCGACCGCTATGACCTTTCGGCCGTAGGCCGCGTCAAGCTGGGCATGAGGCTCAATATCGAGGACGACGACGAACTCCGCGTTCTCTGCCGCAAGGACATCGTTGCCGTGGTTGCCGTCCTGGTCGCTTTGAAAGACGGGGCCGGCGACATCGACGACATCGACCATCTCGGCAACCGCCGGGTGCGCTCGGTCGGCGAACTGATGGAAAATCAGTACCGGATCGGCCTTCTGCGGATGGAGCGCGCCATCCGCGAGCGCATGAGCTCGGTGGAAATCGACACCGTGATGCCGCATGACCTGATCAATGCGAAGCCCGCGGCCGCGGCGGTGCGCGAGTTCTTCGGGTCCTCCCAGCTCTCGCAATTCATGGACCAGACCAACCCGCTGTCGGAGATCACGCACAAGCGCCGCCTTTCGGCGCTGGGCCCCGGAGGGCTCACGCGCGAGCGAGCGGGCTTCGAGGTGCGCGACGTGCACCCGTCGCACTACGGCCGCATCTGCCCGGTCGAGACGCCGGAAGGCCCCAACATCGGGCTGATCAACAGCTTGGCGACCTACGCGCAGATCAACAAATACGGCTTCATCGAGAGCCCGTACCGCAAGGTCGTGGACGGCCGCCAGACGGACGAGGTCGTCTATCTCTCGGCGAGCGAGGAGGCCCGGCACACCATCGCCCAGGCCAACACCAGGACGAGCGATGATGGCACCTTCAGCGAACCCCTGGTGAGTTGCCGGCGGAAGGGCGAGTTCGTCATGTCGGCACCGGACCAGATCGACTATATGGACGTCTCGCCTAAGCAGCTCGTCTCCGTGGCCGCCGCGCTGATCCCGTTCCTGGAGAATGACGACGCGAACCGGGCCCTGATGGGCTCCAACATGCAACGGCAGGCGGTGCCGCTCGTGCGCTCTGAGGCGCCGCTGGTAGGGACCGGCATGGAGGAGGTGGTCGCGTTGGATTCCGGCGCCACCATCGTCGCGCAGCGCGCGGGCACCGTCGAGCAGGTCGATTCGACCCGCATCGTCGTGCGCGCGGCGGACGGCGAGGACGAGGCCTCCGCCGGCGTCGACATATACACCCTGCGGAAGTTCCAGCGCTCCAACCAGAGCACGTGCATCAACCAGCAGCCGCTGGTGCGAATCGGCGAGCGGGTGGAGCGGGGCGGCATCCTTGCCGATGGACCCAGTACCGACCACGGCGAGGTTGCCCTGGGCCGCAACGTGCTCGTCGCCTTCATGCCCTGGAACGGCTGCAACTTCGAAGACTCGATCCTGATCTCGGAGCGTCTCGTCAGGGACGACGTCTTCACCTCCATTCACGTCGAGGAATTCGAGGTGATGGCGCGTGACACCAAGCTCGGCCAGGAAGAGATCACGCGCGACATCCCCAATGCCGGCGAGGAGGGGCTCCGGAATCTCGACGAGGCCGGGATCGTCTACATCGGGGCGGAAGTCCAGCCCGGCGACATCCTGGTCGGCAAAATCACGCCGAAGGGCGAATCGCCCATGACGCCCGAAGAGAAGCTTCTGCGCGTGATCTTCGGGGAAAAGGCGTCCGACGTGCGAGACACCTCGTTGCGCGTGCCGCCTGGCGGCATGGGAACCGTGGTCGAGGTGCGGGTCTTCAACCGGCGCGGGATCGACAAGGACGAGCGGGCGCTCGCGATCGAGCGCGAGGAGATCGAACGCTTGGCTAAGGACCGCGACGACGAGCGGGCGATCATCGAGCGCAACATCTATGACCGTGCCAGGGCGCTGCTCATGAACCGGGTCGCGGCGCGCGGCCCCAAGGATGTCACCGCCAACGCCAAGATTACCGAGCAGTTGCTCGCGTCTCTCTCGAAGGGGCAATGGTGGCAGATCGTGCCGCGCAGCGAGCCGATTCTGGCCCGGTTCGAGGCACTCAAGCACGAGTATGATGAAAACGTCGAGCGCATCCAGAACCACTTCGAGAGCAAGGTCGAGAAGCTGCAAGGTGGCGACGAATTGCCGCCGGGCGTGCTCAAGATGGTCAAGGTGTTCGTCGCCGTGAAGCGCAAGATGCAGCCCGGCGACAAGATGGCCGGTCGGCACGGCAACAAGGGCGTGGTCTCGAAAATCGTGCCCGTCGAGGACATGCCCCATCTGGAAGACGGAACCAGCGTCGACATCGTCCTGAACCCCCTGGGCGTGCCGTCGCGCATGAACGTCGGGCAGATCCTTGAGACCCATCTGGGGTGGGCGTCCCACGGGCTCGGCCGCAAGATCGGCGAGATCCTCGAGATGAAGGAAAAGGGCGCCGCGAACGGGGCGCTGCGCGGCTTCCTCTCGAACGTCTACGAGGGCGACCGCGAGATCGACGTTCCTATAGCCGGGATGTCGGATCGCGATCTGGTCACGCTCGCCGAGAGCAGCGCGAACGGCGTTCCGATGGCGAGCCCGGTGTTCGATGGTGCCCGCGAGGCGGACATCGTGAAGATGCTCGAGCTCGCGGGTCTCGATTCGACGGGCCAAGAGACGCTGATCGACGGGCAGACGGGCGAGCTCTTCGACCGCAAGGTCACGGTCGGCTACATCTATATGCTGAAGCTGCACCATCTGGTTGACGACAAGATCCATGCCCGCTCGACCGGGCCGTACAGCTTGGTCACGCAACAGCCGCTCGGCGGCAAGGCGCAATTCGGCGGCCAGCGGTTCGGTGAGATGGAGGTATGGGCGCTCCAGGCCTATGGCGCGTCCTACACCCTTCAGGAGATGCTGACGGTCAAGTCGGACGACGTCTCGGGTCGCGCCAAGGTCTATGAATCGATTGTGCGTGGCGACGAGAATTTCGAGGCGGGGGTCCCCGAATCCTTCAACGTTCTCGTGAAGGAAATGCAGGCCCTCGGTCTCGATATCGATCTCAGGACAACGAGTTGAACCGCGTTCGGAGGATGCCTCGATGAGCGAGTTGATCAACCTCTTCGGTCCGGTCAGCACTGAGCAGCAGTTCAACCAGATCAAGATCTCCATCGCCAACCCGGAGAAAATCCGGTCCTGGTCGTATGGTGAGATCAAGAAGCCGGAGACGATCAACTACAGGACGTTCAGGCCCGAACGCGACGGGCTGTTCTGCGCGCGTATCTTCGGGCCGATCAAGGACTACGAGTGCCTGTGCGGCAAGTACAAGCGCATGAAGTATCGCGGCATCGTTTGCGAGAAATGCGGCGTCGAGGTAATCCAGTCCAAGGTCCGGCGCGAGCGTATGGGGCACATCGAGCTGGCGTCGCCGATCGCCCATATCTGGTTCCTGAAGTCCGTGCCGTCCCGCATCGGGCTTCTGTTCGACATGACGCTCAAGGACATGGAGCGGATACTCTATTTCGAGAGCTACGTCGTCACGGAGCCGGGCCTGACACCCCTCGAGGAAAACCAGCTCCTCACCGAGGAGCAGTTCCGCCAAGCCCAGGACGAATACGGTGCCGACTCCTTCTCTGCCGGAATCGGCGCGGAGGCGATCCGGTCCATGCTGGCGGCCCTCGACCTCGAGCGCGAGCGCGACGGGCTGCGCGAGGAGCTGCAGGAGACCAATTCCGAGGCGAAGCGCAAGAAGCTCGTGAAGCGGCTGAAGCTGGTCGAGTCCTTCATCCTCTCCGGTAACCGGCCGGAATGGATGATCCTCGAAGTCGTGCCGGTGATCCCGCCGGAGCTCCGCCCCCTGGTGCCGCTCGACGGCGGCCGCTTCGCTACCTCCGACCTCAACGATCTCTACCGCCGCGTGATCAACCGGAACAACCGCCTGAAGCGGTTGATCGAGCTCCGCGCGCCCGAGATCATCGTCCGCAACGAGAAGCGCATGCTTCAGGAAGCGGTGGATGCGCTGTTCGACAACGGCCGCCGCGGACGGGTGATGACCGGCGCCAACAAGCGGCCGTTGAAATCGCTGAGCGACATGCTGAAGGGCAAGCAAGGCCGCTTTCGGCAGAATCTGCTCGGCAAGCGCGTCGATTATTCGGGCCGGTCGGTGATCGTCGTCGGCCCGGAGCTCAAGCTGCACCAGTGCGGCCTGCCGAAGAAGATGGCGCTCGAGCTCTTCAAGCCGTTTATCTATTCGAAGCTCGAACTCTATGCCATGGCGACGACTCTGAAAGCGGCCAAACGCCTGGTTGAGAAGGAACGGCCGGAGGTATGGGACATTCTTGAGGAGGTGATCCGCGAGCATCCTGTCCTGCTAAACCGGGCGCCGACCTTGCACCGCCTCGGCATCCAGGCCTTCGAGCCGGTGTTGATCGAGGGCAAGGCGATCCAGCTCCATCCGCTCGTTTGCGCCGCGTTCAACGCGGATTTCGACGGCGACCAGATGGCGGTCCACGTGCCGCTCTCGCCGGAGGCACAGTTGGAGGCGCGGGTGTTGATGATGTCGACCAACAACATCCTGAGCCCGGCCAACGGCAAGCCGATCATCGTGCCGAGCCAGGACATCGTGCTCGGCGTCTATTACTTGACCTATACCCGCGAGGGGGAGCGCGGCGAGGGCATGGCGTTCGCCGACCCGGGCGAGGTCCGGAAGGCGTTCGACGCGGACGCGATATCGCTGCACGCGATGATCGAATGCCGCTTGCCCGGGACCAACGGTGCCGGGCCCGTGCGGGTGAAGACGACGCCCGGGCGCCTGATCCTCTCCGAGGCGTTGCCGGAGACCCCTGACATTCCGTTCGATTCGATCAACAAACCGCTCACCAAGCGCGAGCTCACCGCCGTTTTCGACGACGTCTACCGCCATTGCGGGCAGAAGGAGACGGTGATCTTCGCCGACCAGGTGATGAACCTCGGCTTCCGCTACGCCACACTGGCCGGGATCTCCATCGGCAAGGACGACATGGTGGTGCCCCGCGAGAAGACCAAATACGTGTCCGAAGCCAACAAGCTCGTCGGGCAGTACGAGCGCCAGTACACGGACGGCCTGATCACGCAGGGCGAGAGATACAACAAGGTGGTCGACGCGTGGTCGCAATGCACCGAACGGGTGGCGTCGGCCATGCGGGAGGGGATGGAGGAGCTCAACTCGATCCGCATCATGGCCAATTCCGGCGCCCGCGGCTCGGAGGCGCAGATGAAGCAGCTCGCCGGGATGCGCGGCCTGATGGCCAAGCCCTCGGGCGAGATCATCGAAACGCCGATCATCTCGAACTTCAAGGAGGGGCTTACGGTGCTCGAGTACTTCAACTCGACGCACGGCGCCCGCAAGGGCCTCTCCGACACGGCGCTCAAGACCGCGAATTCGGGCTATCTCACCCGCCGTCTCGTCGACGTGGCTCAGGACTGCATTATCGTCGAGGAGGATTGCGGCACCGATCACGGCCTCGAGGCCAAGGTCGTGATCGAGGGCGGGGAGATGGCCGCCGCCCTGGGTGATCGCATCCTGGGGCGCGTCGCCGCCGAAGCGGTCCGGGACCCGGTGTCCGGAGAGACCGTCGTCGAGGCCGGCACCATGATCGACGAGCGCGCCGCCGAGCGCATCGAGCGGGCCAATGTCGAATCGGTCCGGATCCGCTCCGTCCTCACCTGCCGGAGCGAGGACGGCGTGTGCGGCCTGTGCTACGGGCGAGACCTCGCGCGCGGCACCCTGGCCAATATCGGTGAGGCGGTCGGCGTCATCGCGGCACAGTCGATCGGAGAGCCGGGCACGCAACTCACGATGCGCACGTTCCATATCGGCGGCGCCGCTCAGCAGGGCACGGAGCAGTCGAGCGTCGAGGCCGAATACGACGCGACGATCGCCATCGCGAACGAAAACGTGGTGAGGGACAGTACCGGTACGGCGGTGGTGATGGGCCGCAATCTCGAGGTCGTGCTGCGCGACGGCCATGGGCGGGAGAGCACGCCCTATCGCATTCCCTACGGCGCCAAGCTCTATGTCGAGCACGGCAAGGCCATCGAACGGGGGCAGACCATCGCCGCCTGGGATCCGTTCACCCTGCCGTTGATCTCGGAGCGCGCGGGCACCATCCGCTTCGCTGACATGGTGGAGGGCCTTTCTTTCCGCGAGGCGGTGGATGAGCGGACGGGGGTCTCCAACAAGGTCGTGGTCGACTGGCGCCAGCAGCCGCGCGGCGTCGACCTGAAGCCGCGGGTGAGCTTGGCGGACGAAGACGGCGAGATCATCACGCTCCCCAACGGCCGCGAGGCGTATTACGACCTCTCGGTCGACGCGATCCTGAACGTCGAGGACGGCGAGAGGGTCCATGCCGGCGACGTGCTCGCCCGCATTCCGCGCGAATCGGCCAAGACGCGCGACATCACGGGCGGCCTGCCGCGGGTCGCCGAGCTGTTCGAGGCGCGCAAGCCGAAGGACCACGCGATCATCACGGACATCGACGGCCGCGTCGAGTTCGGCAAGGACTACAAGGCGAAACGCCGGATCGTGATCGTGCCTGCCGAGGAGGGCGAAGGCGCCAAGCCGATGGAGTACTTCATTCCCAAGGGCAAGCACATCAGCGTCCAGGAAGGGGACATGGTGCGCAAGGGCGATCCTCTGATGGACGGCAACCCCGCGCCTCACGACATCCTGCGCGTGCGCGGCGTGGGCGCGCTTGCCACCTACTTGATCGACGAGATCCAGGAGGTCTATCGGCTCCAGGGCGTGAAGATCGACGACAAGCACATTGAGGTGATCTGCCGCCAGATGATGCAGAAGGTCGAGATCACGGAACCCGGCGATACGACCTTTCTGGTCGGCGAGCAGGTCGACCGTGTCGAGTTCGACGAGGTCAATGGACGCACGGAGGGCGACGGGGCGGATAGCGACCCGGTGTTGCAGGGGATCACGAAGGCGTCGCTCCAGACCCGCTCGTTTATCTCCGCCGCGTCCTTCCAGGAGACCACCCGCGTGCTCACCGAGGCGGCGGTTTCCGGAAAGACCGACAGCTTGGTCGGCCTCAAGGAGAACGTGATCGTCGGGCGCTTGATCCCGGCAGGGACCGGCAGCGTGGTCAACCGCATCCAGAAGCGGGCGGTCGAGCGTGAACTGCTCAGGCAGGCTGAGGCACTGGAAGCCGAAACGGCGACGCTCGACGAGATCGCGGGCGACGCCATGACGCCGGAAGAGGAGCGCACCGCTCCGGTCCCGGCGGAATAGCCGCCCGGAATGTCGGAAATGTCGGCTTTTGCCCGCCCGCGGGCGGGACACCCGAGCACGCGGGGCGGCTCGGCGCAGGTGCGCGTCGGCAATCGGGGCGCCGGTGCCCTCTGCGAGACGCTGAACGCACGGGCGCCGCGGACGAGGAGGTGAAGGGCCGCGCGGTGCCGTCGCCTTCCCCCTGCATCTGCATCGCCCTCGACCGGTTCGCGCCGGCCCGATCCCGAAATTTGCCGCGACCTTCGTCCCCCCACACCCCACCCCGAGCGGTGGGGCGATTCCAGGTTGTCGGATGAGGGGAGGCGGGGCAGCATCGGGGGCAATGCCGAAGGTTTTGATCGCCGACCGGATGAGCGACGCGGCGGCGCGGGCGCTGGTGGAGCGCGGGATCGAGGTAGACGTCCGGCCGGGACTCACGCCCGACGCGCTGGCCGAGGTCGTGGGACGCTACGACGGCCTCGCCGTCCGTTCCGGGACCAGGGTGACGGCCGAACTTCTGGCGCGGGCCGGCCGCCTCCGGGTGGTGGGACGGGCGGGAACGGGCGTCGACAACATCGACACCGACGCCGCGACCGAGCGCGGGGTCGTGGTCATGAACACACCGCACGGCAACTCGGTGGCCGCCGCCGAGCACGCCATTGCCCTGATCTGCGCCATGGCGCGGCGCATCCCGCAGGCGGACCGCTCGCTGCGCGCCGGCGCCTGGGAGCGGGGCCGGTTCATGGGGATCGAACTTCGCGGCAAGACCCTGGGCGTGATCGGCTGCGGCAATATCGGCGCCATCGTGGCGAGCCTTGCCCTCGGGCTACAGATGCGCGTCCTCGCCTTCGATCCCTATCTCGCCCCGGAACGCGCGGGCGCGCTCGGGGTTTCGCTCGTGCCGCTGGACGATCTTTTGTGCGAATCCGACGTCATCTCTCTGCATGTCCCCCTCACGGACGGCACGCGCGGCCTCATCGACGCCGCCGCGCTGGCCCGGACCAAGGTGGGCGTGCGCATCGTCAACTGCGCGCGGGGCGGGCTGGTGGTCGAGGCGGATCTGGAAGCCGCCATCCGCAGCGGCCACGTGGCGGGGGCGGCGCTCGACGTATTCGAGGAGGAGCCGGCGCGGGACAACCCGCTGCTCGCCCTGGACGAGGTGGTGGTGACGCCGCATCTCGGCGCATCCACGGTCGAGGCGCAGGAGAGCGTGGCCCGGCAGATCGCCCGGCAGATCGGGGGTTTCCTCCTGGACGGCGTGGTGACGAACGCCATCAACGCGCCGTCGGTGGCGCCCGAGGAAATGGCGCGGCTCGGCCCCTATCTGGCCTTGGCCGGGCAGCTCGGGGCGTTCGCCGGCCAGATCGCCGAAAGCCGCATCCACGGCGTGACGGTCGAATACGAGGGTCAAGCCCATGCACTCGATTCGCGGCCGCTCACGGCGGCTGCTCTGAGCGGTCTGCTCGCCCCGCAGCTGGACAGCGTCAACATGGTCAACGCCGCCGTCGTCGCGCAAGAGCGCGGCATCGAGGTGCGCGAGGTCCGCAAGGCGACGACCGAGGACTATCAGACCTTGCTGCGCGTCCGGGTGCTTTCGGAGAAGAGCGAGCGCGCCGTGGCGGGGACCTTGATCGGGGAAGGGGGCCCGCGCATCGTCGAGATCGAGGGGATCGAGGTCGAGGCTGCGCTCGCGCCCGAGATGCTCTATCTCACCAACGAGGACAAGCCGGGCACCATCGCCGGCGTGGCTTCGATTCTGGGCGAGGCGGGCATCAACATCGCGACCTTCAATCTCGGACGGCGGGAGCCGGGGGGCGACGCCCTGGGTCTCATCGGCGTCGATTCGCCCGTCCCCGACGCGGTGCTCGCGCGGCTGCGGGCGGCCGCCTCGATCATCGCGGTGAGGCGCCTCCGCTTCTAACGCCCGCCCGTCGCCCCTTAGAATGCGGCTCGCATGGATGAGAGCGGAAAACGCGCGCTATTGCCGGCGGGGCTGCGCGACCTGCTGCCGCCGGATGCCGGCGCAGAGGCGGCGCTGGCCGAGGGGCTGCTGGCCGCCTTCGCGGCGCACGGCTACGAGCGCGTCAAGCCGCCGCTCGTGGAGTTCGAAGAGAGCCTGCTGAGCGGCGCCGGCGCCGGCCTCGCGGACCAGACCTTCCGCCTGATGGACCCGGCGTCGCACCGCATGATGGCCGTGCGCAGCGACCTGACGCCGCAGGTCGCGCGCATCGCCGCCTCCCGGCTTTCCCGCAGCCCCCGGCCGCTCCGGCTCAGCTACGCCGGCGAGATCCTGCGCATCCGCGGCGGCGAGCTCCGGCCCGAGCGCGCGTTCGTGCAGGTCGGCATCGAATTGATCGGCAGCACGGCCGCCGCGGGCGACGCTGAGGTCATCCTTCTCGCCGCCGCGGCCGTGCGCGGGCTCGGGATCGCGGGTGGGCTCTCCGTGGACCTCAATGCGCCGACCCTGGTCGCCTCCCTGCTGGCCGACGCCGGCCTCGATGCGGCCCGCGCCGGCCGCCTCCGGCAGGCGCTGGACCGCAAGGACGCGGCGGCAGTGGCGGAGTCGGGCGGCGCGGTCTCCCGCCTTCTGGTTCCGCTGCTCCAGGCCACGGGCCCGGCCGGGCAAGCCCGTGACGCGCTGGCGGCGCTCGCCCTGCCCGAGCCGGCGGCGGCGGCGCTCGATTCGCTGCTCGCGGTCGCAGCCTTGCTGCATGAGGCGGCGCCCGACCTGCCGGTGACCGTCGATCCGGTCGAATGGCGCGGCTTCGAGTACCACACGGGCACGGGCTTCAGCCTGTTCGCCGGCGGCGCCCGCGCCGAGATCGGCCGCGGCGGCCGCTACGCGGCGGGCGACACCACCGCCGCCGAGGAGGCCACGGGCTGCACGCTCTACGCCGACACTCTGTTGCGCGCCTTGCCGCCGCCGCCGGCACCGCGCCGCGTCTATCTTCCGCACGGGACGAAGCGCCAGGTGGGCGCCCGGCTCCGCACCGAGGGCTGGGTCACGGTCGCCGGCCTCGCGCCGGAGGAGGACGCGGCGGCGGAGGCCGTCCGCCTGGGGTGCGGCCATGTCTGGCAGGGCGGAGTCGCCGTCAGCGACGGGGACGGCGATGGGTAACGTCGCGGTGGTGGGCGCCCAGTGGGGCGACGAGGGAAAGGGCAAGATCGTCGACTGGCTTTCCAGCCGGGCCGATGTCGTGGTCCGCTTCCAGGGCGGGCACAATGCCGGCCATACGCTGGTGGTGGACGGAGTCGAATACCGCTTGAGCCTGCTGCCGGCCGGCGTGGTGCGCGGCAAGCTTTCGGTGATCGGCAACGGCGCGGTGGTGGACCCGTGGGCGCTGGCCGACGAGATCGACGCGATGGCGGCGAAGGGCGTCGCCATCGGCCCGGAGAACCTGGCCATTGCGGAGAACGCCTGCCTTATCCTGCCCATCCATCGGGAGCTCGACCAGGCGCGCGAGAGGGCCCGCGGCGCCGGGCGGATCGGCACCACCGGGCGCGGCATCGGCCCGGCTTACGAGGACAAGGCGGGGCGCCGTGCCATCCGCCTCTGCGACCTGCGCGACGCGAAAACGCTCAGGCCCCGTCTGGGCGAGCTCCTGCTCCACCACAACACCCTGCGCCGCGGCTTCGGGATCGGGGACGCGGCCGCGGGCGCGCTGGAGCGCGACCTGCTGGCCATTGCCGCCCGCCTTCTCCCCTACGCGGCGCCCGTGTGGCGCCGGCTCCACCGCGCGCGACGGGAGGGCAGGCGGGTCCTCTACGAAGGTGCGCAAGGAGCGATGCTGGACATCGACCACGGCACCTATCCGTTCGTCACCTCGTCCAACACCGTGGCCGGTCACGCGGCCGCCGGCGCGGGCGTCGGCCCCGGGGCCGTGGGCTATGTGCTCGGCATCGCCAAGGCGTACACGACGCGGGTGGGCGGCGGGCCGTTCCCGACGGAACTCGAGGACGCGACGGGCCAGGGCCTGGGCGAGCGCGGGCGCGAGTTCGGCACGGTGACCGGGCGCCGTCGCCGCTGCGGCTGGTTCGACGCCGTGCTGGTGCGCCAGGCGGTGGAGATCGGCGGCGTTCGGGGCATCGCGCTCACCAAGCTTGACGTGCTGGACGGGATGCCGTCGCTCGAGGTCTGCACCGGCTACCAGATCGGGGGGGAGGCGATCGACCACCTCCCGGCCGCCACGACCGATCAGGCGCTGGTCCGCCCGGTTTACGAGACCCTGGAGGGCTGGCGGAAGAGCACGCGCGGCGCCCGCTCCTGGGCCGACCTGCCGGCGACGGCGGTGAAGTACATCCGCCGCATCGAGGAACTGATCGGCGCCCCCGTCGCCCTGCTCTCCACCAGTCCCGAGCGCGACGACACCATCCTCGTCCAGGACCCTTTCGCCGACTGACGCTGGTATGATGGAGCAGGGGTCGTCGGGATGCCCGCCGGGAGCGTGACGCGGGGCCGGAGGCAGCACGAATGAGCGGCGTATTCATCTACTGGGACAACTCCAATATTTTTCACAAGGCGCAGCGCATCGCCGACGAGCGGGATGGCACGCCCGGCGCCCGTTATCTGGTCCGCATCCATTTCGACAATCTGCTGTGCCTCGCCCGTGCCGCCCGACCGTTGACGAAGGCCGTCGCCGCCGGTTCCGTGCCGCCGGAAATGCGCCAGCTCTGGAACCGGATGGAAAACAGCGGCGTCGAGGTCAACCTGTTCCATCGCGGCGGCCAGGAACGGGGAGAGCAGGAGGTTCCCGATCGCTGTCTGCAGCTGCGCATGCTGGAGGATGCCGTGGACTGCGCCGACCCCGGCGTCGTCGCGTTGCTGACCGGCGACGGCGCCGGGTATGTCGAGAGCCGCGGCTTCCACAGCACGCTGAAGCGGATGCACCGGCGCGGCTGGCGCGTGGAAGTGCTGTCGTGGATTCATTCGTGCAAACAGGGAATGCGCGAATGGGCGGAGGAGAACGGCGTCTTCGTGCCGCTGGATGATCATTACAGCGCGATCACCTTTCGCGAGCCGTCCCGCCCCGGTCACGAGCTCGCGCCGCCGCGCGCCGCGGAAGAACCGGATTTGTCGCGCCGCCCCGTCGCGTAGCCTGTTTCCGCCGTCGGCAACCCGCGCGCCAGAAAAGGGGATCAGGGGCGAGGGTCGATGGGGGGGCGGGGAGTGAGGAGCAGAGTGTCCTCGAGCAGCGCGGCGGCGGCCAGAACGCGCGCCTCGCCGCGGGGCGGGCCCAGGATCTGCAAGCCCACCGGCAGGCCCGCTTCGGTGAAGCCCGCAGGGACGGAGGCCGATGGGCAGGCCGTCAGGGTCAACGCGAAGGTGAGGCCCAGCCAGTCGACGTAGTTGTCGAAGCGGTGGCCCTCGATCTCCTCGATCCAGCGGATGTCCACGTCGAAGGGCGGCACGATCACCGCCGGGCAGAGCAGCAGATCGTGGCGTGCGAAGAAGCGAACGATCCGCTGGTGGAGCACGCCCCGGTGGCGCTCGGCGCGGCCGATCGTCGCGCCGTCGAGGGCGAGGCCCTTCTCGATGTTCCAGACGATGTCCGGCTTGAGCCGGTCGCGGTGCGCCTCCAGCAGGTCGCTTTTGTCGGCGGCGAACAGGGCGGCACGCAGCACCTGGAAGGTATCGAGGGCGCCCGAAAGATCCGGGCATGCCCCCTCGACCGCGAGGCCTGCGCCGCTCAGCGCCGCCGCCGCGCGGGCGCAGACGGCGGCGACCTCGCGGTCCACCGGCAGCAGGCCCAGGTCCGGGCTGTAGGCGATCCGCGCGGGCGGCGGCGGTGCGGCCAGCGCCTCGCGGAAGCCCATGGCCGGCGCTTCCAGGGAGAGCGGGTCCTCCGGGTGCGCGCCGGTCATGGCGTCGAGCAGGAGCGCGGCGTCGCGGGCGTCGCGGGCCATCGGGCCTTCCACCATCAGGTCTTCGAAGGGCAGGCGCCGGGGGCCGCGCGCGACGCGCCCCGGGCTTGGGCGGAAGCCGAAAACCCCGCAGAAGCTTGCCGGGATGCGCAGGCTGCCGCCGAGATCCGAACCCGTCGCCAGCCAGACCTGGCCCGCGGCCAGCGCGGCCGCCGAGCCGCCCGACGAGCCGCCGCAGGTCTTTTCCGCGTTCCAGGGATTGCGGGTCTTGCCGAAGACCTCGTTGAAGGTGCTGGCGCCGGCGCCGAACTCCGGCGTGTTGGACTTGCCGATCACGATGGCACCGTTGGCTTCGAGCGTCTCCACCAGCACGTCCGACCGCGCCGGCACGTGATCGGCGTGGATAGGCGAACCCCAGGTGGTGCGGACGCCTTCGACGGCGACCAGATCCTTGACGGCGATGGGCAACCCGCCGAGCCAGCCCGGCGGGCGTTCGCGCCCGGCGTCCTCCGCCTCGATCCGCCGGGCGCGGTCGAGGGCACGTTCGACACAAAGAGTGGGCAGTGCGTTGAGCCGCCCGTCGGTCGCCGCGATGCGCTCGGCGCTCGCCTCGACCAGTTCGACCGGAGAGACCTCGCGGCGCTTCAGCAGGCGGACGGCTTCGGTCGCCGTCTGCCGCCAGAGCGCGTCCGCCGGGGCCACGGGGCGCGCGCCTGCGTCAGGCCGCCGGTGGCGTGCGGGCGTGCCAGTCGGTGTCCCGCTGGTAGGCGTGGCCGGCTTGCAGGAGCCGTTCCTCCGAGAGCTTCGGCCCGACGATCTGGAAGCCGAGCGGCACACCCGCCTCGTCGAACCCGCCCGGCAGGCACATCGCCGGCGTGCCCGCCATGTCGTGCGGCGCGGTGAAGGCGATGAGCCGCTCGACCGAACCCTCCTCGGCCCCGAGCGAATCCATGAAGGCGTTGGTGGGGGTGGGGTAAGGCTGAGAGGGGACGAGGAGCGCGTCCACCTCCGCGAAGACGGCGTTGAGCGCGCCGGCGAACTTGTCCCGCTCGATCTGGATGCGGGCGTGTTCCACGCCGCTCAGCGCCCGCCCGGCCTCGATCAGGCTCGTGAGCACCGGCCCGTAATCCGCCGCGCGCCCGGCGAAATAAGGCTCGTGGGCGATGGCCGTGTCCGCGCCGCAGAAATCGTTCCAGCGCTCCACCATGACCGTGGCGTCGGGGAAGCGTACCGGGCGGATGTCGGCGCCGCGCCCGCGCAGCACGTCGGCCGCCCGCCCGATCATGGCGGTTACGGCCGGGTCCACGCCGTCCGCGCAATAGGCTTCGTCGAGGCCGATGCGCATGCCCTTCACACCCGCGGCGACGGCCGCGCCGTAAGGCGGCACCGGCGCCTGGAGGGCGGTCGGGTCGTCCGGGTCGGGGCCGGCGATGACTTCGAGGATGGCGGCGCAATCGGCCGCCGAGCGCGCCATCGGCCCGATATGGTCGAGTGTCTCGGAGAGCGCGAAGGCACCGGCGCGGCTGACCCGGCCCCAGGTCGGCTTGAGGCCGGTGACTCCGCAGCCGTGGGAGGGGAAGCGGATGGAGCCGCCGGTGTCGGTGCCGAGCGAGCCGTAGCAGAGCCGGGCGGCCGTCGCCACGCCCGAGCCGCTGGAGGAGACGCCCGTCCAGTAGTCGAGGTGCCACGGGTTCACCGGTGGGTCGATCTTCGGGTGGTGGACGGCGTAGGCGCCTTCCGTCATCTGCAGCTTGCCGAGGAAGACCGCGCCGGCTTCCCGCAACCGGGCGACGACGGTGCCGTCCACGCCCGGGTTCCAGTCGCGCAGCGCGAGGGAGCCGACATGGGTGGGCGCGTCCTTCGTCGCGCACAGGTCCTTGATACCGAAGGGGACTCCGTGCAGCGGCCCGCGCGCCTTGCCGGCGGCGATCTCCGCATCGGCCCGCGCCGCCTGGGCGGTGGCGACCTCGGCCGTCACCGTGGCATAGCTCCTGAGCGCTCCATCGAGGCGCTCGATCCGCGCCAGCATGTGCGCTGTCACTTCGGCCGACGAGACCTCGCGCGCGCGAATCTTCGCCGCGACCTCCGTCAGCGTGAGTTCGTGCAGCTCGGTCATCCGCGCCTCCCTTCGCCAGCGTCCCATTATGCAAGGTCTCCCCGCTCCCTCACAACGCCTGCCGCGCTTCGGGCGTGCGATTTCCATCGGCGCGCCTTCCGCCTCGCGTCCTGGCGTCGCGCGCGCGGCCGTGAGATGCTATGCGGCGTATGGCCACATCAGGAGGTTCCGAGATGGTCGAACGGATCGACGTCAGTCCGGAAGAGATGGAGCGCGAGCGCGTCGCGCGTTTTGCGGACCTGCGGTCGAGCGCCAAGGCGTTCGTGGACGCCCTGATCCCGGGCTACGAGCGCGACATCTACAACATCATCGGCCGCGGTGTTGTCGAGGATAAGGAACTCACGCCGCCCATCACCGACAACCGCGACTTCAACGTGGGCCTCATCAAATGCGAGCCCGGCAAAGGCGCGTCGCTGCATATCCACGAGACGAACGAGGTGTTCATCCCGCTGACCGGCAAGTGGGGCATCTACTGGCAGAACAGCGACGGTGCGCGGCACGAGATCCTGCTCCAGCCCTACGACACGGTGTCGGTGCCAGTCGGTGCGAGCCGCGGCTTCCGCAACGCCGGCGATGAGACCGCGCTGATGCTCGCGGTGGTGGGCGGAACGGACCCGGGCAAGGTGCGATGGCCGGACGAGACCATCGCCGAGGCGCGGCGCTACGGCATCGGCCTCGACCAGAACGGCGATCTCGTCGTGCTCGACGACGCCGCCTGAACGCCCGCCTCGAAACGGGCCGTCAGGCGATCAGGTCGGGGACCAGCTCGCTCTCGATCCTGGCGATCGCGTCCTTGAGGGCGAGCTTCCGTTTCTTCAGGCGCCGGAGCTGGATCTCGTCGGTTTCCTTCCCGAAGCCGGCGATCGCCTCGTCGAGCTCCCTGTGCTCCGTGCGAAGCGCGTCGAGACGCCGCATCGCCGCTTCCCGGTCCATTGGCATTCCGTCGTCGCTCGGTTCGTCTGCCACGCCACGACAACCGTACCACACCGCGTGGCCGACGCCAAAGCGCACGCGAGCGTTTCGCATTGGAAAGCGGGCGAATCCGGCATACACTCCGCCGCGGTCTCGCGGACGGAGCCCCGATGCACCCCACGGCTTCAGGAAGCGCGGGCGCAGCACAGCGCCCCAAGCCCGGCTGGCTCAGGGTCAAGGCGCCGACCTCGCCCGCCTACAACACCACCCGGCGGCTGATGCGCGCACACCGGCTGAACACCGTGTGCGAAGAAGCCGCTTGCCCCAATATCGGCGAATGCTGGGCCAAGGGCCATGCCACCGTCATGATCCTGGGCTCGGTGTGCACCCGGGCCTGCGCCTTCTGCAATGTGGCGACCGGCAGGCCGGAGACGGTGGACCCGGACGAGCCGGCGGAACTCGCACGGGCGGTCGCCGCCCTCGGCCTCGACCATGTGGTCATCACCTCGGTGGACCGCGACGACCTCGACGACGGTGGGGCCTCCCAATTCGTGCGTTCAATCACGCGCATCCACGAAGCCGCGCCCGGCACTACCGTTGAGGTCCTCACCCCGGATTTCCGCAACAAGCCCGGTGCCGTCGAGGCGGTGGCCGCCGCCCGGCCGGACGTCTACAACCACAACTTGGAGACGGTTCCCCGGCTCTACGCCGAGGTGCGGCCCGGTGCGCGCTACTACCACTCGCTCCGCCTGCTCGATACGGTCAAGCGCCAGGACCCGTCGATCTTCACCAAGTCCGGAGTCATGGTGGGGCTCGGGGAGGAGCCGCGCGAAATCCACCGGGTGATGGACGATCTGCGCGCCGCTGACGTGGACTTCCTCACCATAGGCCAGTACCTGCGCCCGACCGAACGCCACCACGCGGTGGTCCGCTACGCCACGCCGGACGAATTCGCCGACTACGAGCGGCTGGCCTACGCCAAGGGCTTCCTGATGGTCTCGGCCTCGCCGCTGACTCGCTCCTCCTACCACGCCGGCGCGGACTTCAGGACCTTGCGTGCCAACCGCGAGGCGAAGCGCGCGGCGGCCGCGCGCGCCGTCTGAGGGCCCCATGCCGCAGCACGCCGAGCGTCGCTTCCTGCCCTACAGCTCGGGCCAGATGTTCGATCTGGTGGCGGAGGTCGAGCGTTATCCCGAGTTCCTGCCCTGGTGCCTCGGCACTCGCGTGACGAAGCGCGAGGCGGGCCTCGTGGAGGCTGACATGCTCGTCGGGTTCAAGATGTTCCGCGAGCGATTTGGCTCGCGAGTCTTGCTGCACCGGGGCGAATACCGAATCGAGGTGCGTTACACGCACGGGCCGTTCCGCTATTTGGTCAACCGCTGGCGTTTCCGGGAGCACAAGGGCGGCTGCGAAGTCGATTTCTTCGTCGACTTCGAGTTCCGTTCGTGGTTCCTGAAGCGTGTCATGGGTGGCCTCTTCGCCGATGCGGTGGACCGGATGGTCCGCGCCTTCGAGGGGCGCGCGCGGCAGCTCTACGGCGCGCCCGCGCAGGCGTAGAGGGGAGAGCCATGACGATCAGAACGCCGACCGTGCCGGACCTCGTCGAGGCCGGCGCGCAGCTGGGCCTGCACCTGAGCGAGGCAGAGGCCGCCGATTATCTCGCCGCGATGGCGCCGCTGATCGAGGGCTACAACGTCGTCGACGGCATGGCTGACGAAGTGCCGCCGGTCCGTCATCCGCGACTCCCCGGGTACCGGCCGGTGGGCGACGACAACCCGCACAACGCTTGGTACTGGAAGACCGCGATCAAGGGCACGGCCCAGGGCAAACTCGCCGGCAGGAAGGTCGCGATCAAGGACAACGTCTGCGTCGCCGGCGTGCCGATGATGAATGGCGCCTCAGTGCTCGAGGGTTACGTGCCCGACATCGATGCCACCCTTGTCGCCCGCATCCTGGACGCCGGCGGTGAGATCGCCGGCAAGACGGCGTGCGAGTATCTCTGTTTCTCGGGCGGCAGCCACACCAACGCGACCGGCCTGCCGGTGCACAACCCCTGGAAGCGGGGCTACACGACAGGCGGCTCCTCCTCGGGCTCGGGCGCCGCGGTCGCGGCCGGCGACGTCCCGATGGCGATTGGCTGCGACCAGGCGGGTTCGATCCGCATCCCGGCGTCGATGTGCGGGATCGTGGGCCTCAAGCCCACCCACGGCCTCGTACCCTATTCGGGCGTGATGCCGATCGAGATGACGATCGACCACGCCGGGCCGATGACCGATACGGTCGCCAACAACGCGCTCCTGCTGGAGGTTATCGCCGGCGCCGACGGCCTGGACCCGCGCCAGATCGGCGTGCCGGACGATCTTTCCTACACCGATGCCCTGGAGCGCGGCGCCAGGGGCCTCACCATCGGCGTCCTCAAGGAAGGCTACGGTCACCCGAACTCGGAACCCGAGGTGGACGAGAAGGGGCGCGCGGCAGTCGCGCGTTTCGAGGCGCTGGGCGCCGCCATGCGCGAAATCAGCATTCCCGAACATCTGGTCGGGGTCGCCGTCTGGACCCCGATCGGGGTCGAGGGGACGGTGGATTTCATGATGCACGGCAACGGCTTCGGCACCAACTGGAAGGGCCTGTTCGTCACCAGCCTGATCGACCGCTACGCGCGCTGGCGTGAACGCGCGGACGAGCTCTCGGATTCGCTGAAATACGTGATCCTGCTCGGCCAGTACATGGCGAGCCGTTACGGCGGCCGCCACTACGGCAAGGCCCAGAACATCGCGCGGCGCCTGCGCGTGGCCTACGACCGGGCGCTCGGGGAATGCGACGCGATCCTCATGCCGACTCTGCCGATCACGGCGACTCCGATCCCGCCGCCGGACGCACCGCGCAGCCTCGTCATCCAGCGCGCCCACGAGATGTTCGCCAACACCGCCGTCTTCGACGTCACCGGCCACCCGGCGCTCACCGTCCCCTGCGGCCTGAGCGACGGCCTGCCGGTGGGCCTCATGCTGGTCGGCCGGCATTTCGACGAGGCGACCCTCTACCGGGCCGCCCATGCCTATGAGCGCTCGGTCGACTGGCGGACGCTCTGAGCGCGGCCACCATCTGGGAGGAACCATGAAGCTCTACGATTTCGCGCTCGCCCCGAGCCCGCGCCGGGTGCGGATGTTCATCGCCGAGAAGGGGATCGAAATCCCGAGCGTGCAGATCAACACACGGGAGCGGCAGCAGTTCAGCGACGAATACCGCGCCGTGAATCCTCATTGCGTCGTCCCCACGCTCGCGCTGGACGACGGCACCTGCCTCGGCGAATCGGTGGCGATCTGCCGCTACCTGGAGGAGACCCATCCCGAACCGCCCCTGATGGGCCGGGATGCCAGGGAGAAGGCGGTGATCGAGATGTGGGGCCGGCGCGCGGAGTTCGAAGGCTATCTTGCGGCCGCCGAGGCGGTGCGGAACGGCGCGCCCCTGTTCGCGGATCGCGGCCTGCCCGGCGTGCCGGGCGGCGCGCCGCAGATTCCCGCGCTGATCGACCGCGGCAAGCAGACCATGGGCCGGTTGTTCGAGAAGCTTGACCGCCAACTCGCGGACAACCGCTTCCTGGCGGGCGCCGCCTTCTCCATCGCCGACATCACCGCCTTCGTCGCCATCGACTTCGCGAAGCGCGCCGACATCGAAATCCCGCCCGCCTGCCCGAATGTCGCCCGCTGGTTCTCGGAGATCGCCGCCCGCCCGAGCGCCGCGGCATAGCGCGCATGCTGCGGGGCATGGGATGGATCGTCGGTTTGATCGACACACGGGCGTCGAAGCCGAACCGACCCAAGACTTGCGCAAGCGCCGGATTTCAAACTGAGACACTACCGGGCGCGCCCGAAGCTTGCCGCGGGCGGTGCCCCGCGCTATGAGGCGCGGCCGATGGACGTGCGCATCTACAGGCCGGCGAAGACGGCCACGCAGTCGGGGCGGGCGAAGACCAGGGGCTGGGTGCTCGAACACGCTCCCCGCGGCCGCCGCGAGGTGGACAGCCTGATGGGCTGGACCGGCTCGAGCGACACCGCCGCGCAGGTCAGGCTCGGCTTCCCGAGCAAGGAGGAGGCGATCGCCTACGCCAGGCGCCGCGGCCTGCGCTACGAGGTGCAGGAGCCGCGGGAACGCCGCGTCCGGTCCAAGTCCTACGCCGACAATTTCATCCGCAAGACCTGACGCCGCCGAGCAGTCTCTCCGCCAAGTCCAGCGCATCGACCGGCCAGAAGCAGACGGGGCGCGGGCGGTGGACGCCGGGCCGTCCGGCTTCCGGCCGGCAGCGCAACACGCCTTCGGCCCAGCGGTCGGGGATGGCGCCGCGGCCATGCACCGCGCCCAGAAGCGCGCCGCAAATCGCCGCGTTGGTGTCAGTGTCGCCGCCGCGCATGACCGTATCGACCACCGCCTCCTCGAAGGTTTCGGCGTGCGAGAGTTGCCAGAGCGCATTGCGGAACGCGATCAAGACCCATCCCTGCTGGCGTGTGTAGTCCGCGGGCGGCGATTCCCGCGCGCCTTTCGCCGCTTCCACGAGCGAGGCGGCGGCCATGTCTTCCGCCCAGCCTATGATCCGTTCGTGAAGAGTGCACGCGCCGGCGCCGGTTCGGACGGCCGTCGCGACCGCCATCGCGAACAGTGCATTCGCCTGCTGGCACACCGGATGGGGATGGGTGATCGCCGCGTCCCGGCGCGCCCACTCGGCGACGCGCGGCAGGTCGCCGCCCCGGGCGCCGAAAACGCCGAGCGGGGCGATCCGCATCAACGCGCCGTTGGCTTGGCTGTGGGGGTCGGGGGCACCGCGCAAGCCGCGAGAGACGGTCCCGCCGCAATCGAACGGGCCCGAATCGAGCCAGAAGACATACGCCTCCCGGGCGCGTTCCGGATCGTAGTCCCCTCGTTCGACCAACAGGCGCGCCAGCATCAGCGCCATTTCGGAATCGTCCGTCGGCTGGCCGGCGAGCGTGTTCCAGATTCCCCCGTCGGCGAGATCGCGGATGCCGTCGGGATAGTCGCGTCGGATCGCGTCCGCCGACCGGAACTCCACCAGGCTGCCCAGAGAATCCCCGGCGAACTGTCCGAGCAAACACCCCTGGGCGCGGGAAAGCGCGCCGGCGCTCATCGCCCGCGCCTCCGCGAGGCCCGGGTCAGCCCGCGAAACGGGGCTCCGGGATGCCCCTGATTCCGAGCCCCGTCACCGCGAAGAGCCCGCCCGCGAGGAACTGCGGCTTGACCTCGCGGGCGAAGCGGTCGTGCACCGCCGGATGCTGGACGCGGGCCATCGACGTGACGTAGAGCACGTCGAGAGCGTCGCCGCCGAACATCACGCTGGTGACGTTCCGAACCGGCATCCCGATGCGCCGCTCCACCGTGCCGTCCGGCGTGTAGCGGACCAGCTCGCCGCCGATCACCTGGGCGTTCCATAGGCAACCCTCCTCGTCCACCGTCGAGCCGTCGGCGACGCCGGCGTCGTCCTTCGTCGTCGCGAAGACGCGCTTGTTGGCGAGCCCGCCGGTCTCGATGTCATAATCGTAAGCCCAGAATTCGTCCTGGAAGCTGTCGGCGACGTAGAAGGTCCGGTCGTCGGGGCTCCAGCAGGGGCCGTTGGTGCAGATGATCCCGTCGTCGGCCTTGGTAACGGTCAGGTCCGGGTCGAGCCGCCAGAGGCCGCAGATCGCGTGCTCCTCCTTGTCGTCCATGCCGCCCGCGAAGAAGCGGCCGCGCCGATCGCACTTGCCGTCGTTGAGCCGGGTGCGCGGCTGGTCCGCTTCGATCCTGGCGATCAGTTCGAGGGCGCGCGTCTCGTAGTCGAAGAAGTAGAACCCGTCGTCGAGGGCCATCACCGCCCCGCCGCCCGCGCGCAGTGCGAGCGCGCCCACGTCGTGCCCGCCGCCGATGGTCCAGTTCTCTGCCTTGCCGCTGCGCGGGTCCAGGCGCCAGAGCTCCGGCTTGCCGACCCGCCGGCCGGTGCCGTCTACCCAGTAGAGTCGCCCCTCCTCGACGTCCCACACCGGGCCTTCGCCGAGATGGTTTTCGCAGTCGAGGATGCACTCGATCCTGACGCTCATGTTCCCGATCCTGGAATGCGAGGGCGCAGTTTGCAAGGACACAAACCCGTGCGAGCGACGGGACGCGCCGAGCGCAGCCACGAGGGCCGCAAGGGTTCGTCCGAGAGTCTGTGCATTCCTTCCTCCGTGCTGTTGCCACGGTGCCGGCGAATGCCAAGCTGTTGCAAACAATCACGCCGGCAATGGCTCCGGTCGAAAGATGCGCCGCACGGGAGCCGGCGGCCGTGGATTGCCACGGTGCGGGGCGGTGGCTATGACGGGCGGCGTGCGGAGGGGCTCATGACCGGTCACGACATCGATCTCGCGGCGCTCGCCCGCTACGACACGCCCACGATCTCCAACGCGCTGCTGACGGTGGCGCCGGAGGCGGCGCGGTGTTCGACCAAGGGGGCGCTCCATTGCGTGCGGCCGGCGCTGCCGCCCATGGTGGGCTTCGCGCGCACCGTCCTCTACAGGACCATGGAGCCCGGCGGCCTCGACGCCGCCGGCGCGCGGGCGCAGGACCTAGCCTATTTCGACTATGTGGGGACGGGGCCTGCGCCGCGCATCGTCATGGTGCAGGACGCCGACACGCCCGCCGCCACCACCAACGCTCTGTTCGGCGAGGTCATGAGCTTCATGCACAAGGCGCTCGGGTGCGTCGGCCTGATCACCAACGGCGCCGTCCGCGACACGGCCGGCATGGCCGAAGGCTTCCAGGTGCTCCATGGCGGCATCGCGCCCTCGCGCGCCTCCTGGCACCGGGTTGATTTCGATTGCGAGGTCAACGTCGCCGGGCTGTACGCACGCACTGGCACGCTGATCCACGCCGATGGCAACGGCGCGGTCGCCGTGCCGCCCGCGTGCGTGCCGGCGCTCCTGGAGGCGGCCGAAGGGATCGTCCGCAAGGAAGAGGCGATCGTCTCCTTCTGCAAGAATCCGGATTTCACGTTGGAAGGGTTCAAGCGGTTCTGGGCCGAAAGGTAGGCGCCGATGCGCGTCCTCCTGCTCCAGAACCACCGGAACTCGGGGCCGGGCTACCTGGAGGAGCCGGCGGCCCGGCGAGGCGCGCGCTTCCTGCCCTGTATGCCCAACATCAAGGCCGACCACCGGCTCCCTGCCGACGACTCGGGCCATGATGGCTTCCTCCTGCTGGGCGGGGCGATGCATGCGGGCCATGTCGAGGCGCATCCGTGGCTCGACGCGGCGGCGGCGCTGGTGCGTCGGTTCACCGAGGCGGAGAAGCCGGTTCTCGGAATCTGCCTCGGCGCGCAGATCGTCGCCCGCGCCTTCGGCGGGCGCTGCTACGACCTGCCGGCGCCGGAAATCGGCATCGTTCCGCTCCGCCTGACGGAGGAGGCCACGGGCGATGCGCTGCTCGGCCAGGGCTTCGAATCCCCCCTTCACCTAGCCCAGTTCCACAGCCAGACCTTCGACCCGCCGGCGGGCGCGGCCCGGCTCATGGCAGGCCAGGCGGTGCCCAGCCAAGCCTTCCGGCTGGGCGCCGCGACCTATGCCTTCCAGCCCCATTTCGAGGTGACGCCGGCGATGATGACGGAGTGGGTTTCGACCTCCGAGGCGCTGGTTCCGACCCACGCGCCCGACCTGCCGGGCCGCCTGCCCCTTCTCCTCCGCCTCCATCACCACGCCGCGCATGATTTCTGCTACCGCGTCGGCGGCGCCTGGCTCGACTTGGTGGCCGAACGCGCCGGCCGCGCCTGAGGGTCCGCGCGCCGCGTTGCGCTTCGGGCCGCCATCGGGCATACAACGCGGCGCGGGCGAGAAGCGCGCGAGGCGGAGATGCGGCGCTCACGGTACTTCCTGCCGACCTTGAAGGAGAACCCGGCCGAGGCGCAGGTCGTCTCTCACCGGCTCATGCTGCGCGCCGGCATGATCCGGCAGTCGAGCGCCGGCATCTACAGCTGGCTGCCGCTCGGCCACCGGGTGCTCCGCAAGATCGAACAGGTCGTGCGCGAGGAGATGGACGCCGCCGGCTGCCAGGAGATCCTCATGCCGGCCGTGCAGCCGGCGGAACTCTGGCAGGAGAGCGGCCGCTACGAGGACTATGGCCGGGAGATGCTGCGCTTCGCCGACCGCCACGACCGCCCCATGCTCTACGGCCCGACCCACGAAGAGGTCGTCACCGACATCTTCCGGCAGACGGTGCGCAGCTACCGCGACCTGCCCCGGAATCTCTACCAGATTCAGTGGAAGTTCCGCGACGAATTGCGCCCGCGCTTCGGCATCATGCGCGGCCGTGAGTTCTACATGAAGGACAACTATTCCTTCGACCTCGACCGCGCCGGCGCGGTGCGCTCCTACAACAGGATGTTCGTCGCTTACTTGCGCACCTTCGCCCGGCTCGGCCTCACCCCCATCCCGATGCGGGCGGAGAGCGGAGCCATCGGCGGCGAGTTGAGCCACGAGTTCATCGTCCTCGCGGACACGGGCGAGAGCGCCGTCTATTGTGACCGCGCCTGGCTGGACGCCGACCCGCTGGCCACCGTGATCGACTACGGGGCCGACCTTCAGCCGGTCGTGGACGAATGGACGAGGCTCTACGCCGCCACCGACGACAAGCACGACGCCGCGTCCTGTCCGGTGCCGTCGGCGCGGCTCCACGAAGGTCGGGGGATCGAGGTTGGCCACATCTTCTATTTCGGCACCAAATACTCGAAGGCGATGGGGGCCACCGTGACGGACCCGGACGGCGTCGAGGCGCCGGTGGAGATGGGTTCCTACGGCATCGGCGTTTCCCGCCTCGTCGGGGCGATCATCGAGGCGTGCCACGACGACGCCGGCATCGTCTGGCCCGAGATCGTGGCGCCCTTCGCTGTCGGCCTGATCAATCTCCGCGTGGGCGACTCGGCCTGCGACGGTGCCTGCGAGGCGCTCTACGCGCGGCTCGCAGAGGCCGGAGTCGAGGTCCTGTACGACGATCGGGACGAGCGCGCAGGCGTGAAGTTCGCGGAGATGGAGCTGATCGGGTTGCCCTGGCAGGTCGCGGTCGGCCCGCGCGGCGTCGCATCCGGCATCGCGGAGCTGAGGGTGCGGGGTGGCGGCGTGGCGGAGTCCCTCCCGCTCGAGGCCGTGCCCGCCCGCCTGATTCGGCAATAACGGCCCGCGGTCGGGAGAGAACACCGAGGCGCCTGCGCCGCGAACCGGAAGGAGCCATGCTCGCCATCCGCGCCGCCCCGATATTCGCCTTGGCGCTGGCCGGTGCCTTGGCACTTGCCGCGCCCGCTTACGCCGACGCGACGGCCGACCTGTTCGCGGCAGCGAAAGGCGGGACTGCGTCCGAAGTGAGGGCCGCGCTATCCGCCGGCGCGGACCCTGGCGCGCGCGACGAAAACAACAACACGCCGCTTCATCTGGCGGCGATGCACAACCCTGCCGCTTCGGTGATCGTGACGTTGATCGAAGGCGGTGCCGACCCCGGCGCGCGCAATGAGGGCGGCATGACGCCCCTTCATCTGGCGGCGACGCTCAACCCCAACCCTTCGGTGATCGCGGCATTGATCGAAGGCGGCGCAGACCCCCACGCACACGGCGAATTCTCTGGCAAACTCGGCAAGATGCCGCTTCCTGAGGCAGTGGAGGAGTTCTCCGCTCTTTCGGAGTTCGGGTCGAGATTCGCTGGTAGCATGATGCCGCTTCATGGGGCGGCGATGCTCAACCCCAACCCTTCGGTGATCACGGCATTGATCGAAGGCGGCGCGGATACCGACGCGCGCAACGAACTCGATTCCACGGCGCTTCACGCAGCGGCGGAGGGGAACCTCGCCGCTTCGGTGATGGTGTCGAGGATTGAGGTGCTGTTCGCCGGCAGGACGCCGCTTCATGTGGCGGCGGAGGACAACGAAAACCCTTCGGTGATCACGGCGTTGATCGGAGGCGGCGCGGACCTTGGCGCGCGCACCAAATCCGGCAGGACGCCGCTTCATGTGGCAGCGGCGAACGCCGCCCCTTCGGTGGTCACGGCATTGATCGAAGGCGGCGCGGACCCCGGCGCGCGCGATGAATGGGGCAAGACTCCCTTCGATTACGCGGAAGACAACGAAGCGTTGCGGGGGACCGACGCCTACTGGCGGTTGAACGATGGCCGGTTCGAGTAAGGTCCGCCCCTCCCTGCGGGCCGCGTAACGGCCCCATGATCTCGGCCTTCGAGCGGCTCGTCGCCTTCCGTTATCTGCGCGCCCGTCGGCAGGAGGGCTTCGTCTCCGTCATCGCGGCCTTCTCCCTGGTCGGCATCTTCCTGGGCGTCGCCACCCTGATCATCGTCATGTCGGTGATGAACGGCTTTCGCGAGGAGCTGCTCACCCGCATCCTCGGGCTGAACGGCCACATGACGGTCTATGCGGAGCGCGGCGGCCTCACGGGGTTCGACGCCGTGGCGGCGCGCATCGGCGCCGTGGAGGGCGTGGTCGCCGCCTCCCCCGTCGTTCAGGGCCAGGTGATCGCGGCCGCGCGCGGCGGCGCGACCTTCGGCCAGGTGCGCGGCGTGCGCGGTACCCATCTGGCGGCGCGTCCGCTGGTGACGGAGAACGTCGTCGGCGGGCGGCTCGAGGATTTCGCAAAAGGCGAGGGGGTGGTGATCGGGGAGCGCATGGCGCGGCGGCTCGGCGTCGGCGTCGGCGATTCGATCACCTTGCTGTCGCCGGAAGGCCGGGCGACCGTCATGGGGACGGTGCCGCGCTCGCGCGCCTATCCCGTGGTCGCCACCTTCGACGTCGGCATGTTCGAATACGACAGCACCTTCGTCTTCATGCCGCTCGCCCTCGCCCAGACCTACTTCCGGCTGCCGGACGCGGTCACCGGCATCGAGATCACGACCGTCGATCCCGATCTCGTCCGCGACATCCGCCCCGCCGTGCGGGCCGCCCTGGCCGGGGAGGGGTGGATCGTCGACTGGCGCGAAGTCAACGCCCAGTTCGTCAACGCGCTCCAGGTCGAGCGCAACGTCATGTTCGTGATCCTGACCCTGATCGTCCTGGTCGCCGCCTTCAACATCGTCGCCGGGATGATCATGGTGGTGAAGGACAAGGGGCGCGACATCGCGATCCTGCGCACCATGGGCGCGACGCGAGGCCAGATCCTGCGCATCTTCTTCATGAACGGCGCGGCGGTCGGCGTGGCGGGGACGGTGCTGGGCGTCGCCGCCGGCGTCGCCTTCGCCGCCCACATCGACACCATCCGCCTCTGGCTCGAACGCCTGACCGACACGGCGCTGTTCCCGCCGGAGATCCGCTTTCTCTCGCAACTGCCGGCGAAAACCGATCCGTCCGAGGTCGTCGTCGTCGCCGTCATGGCCGTCGGGCTTTCGTTCCTGGCGACGATCTATCCGGCGTGGCGGGCGGCGCGGCTCGATCCGGTGGAGGCGCTCCGCTATGAGTAGCGGTGCCGTCCTCGAGCTGCGCGCGATCGTGCAGACCTTCCACCAGGCGGGCCGGGCGATCGAGGTCCTGAAGGGGGCGTCGCTCGCGCTCCGGCCCGGCGAGATCGTGGCCCTCACCGGGCCGTCGGGTGCCGGCAAGTCGACCCTGCTCCAGATCGCCGGGCTGTTGGAGCGCCCGCGGGGCGGCGAAATCGTCGTCGCGGGCGCGCGCTGCGACGGCCTGCCCGACCGCCGCCGGACCAGGCTGCGGCGCGACAGGCTCGGCTTCGTCTACCAGTTCCACCACCTCCTGCCCGAGTTCTCGGCGCTGGAGAACGTCGTCCTGCCGCAGATGATCGCGGGCCGCTCGCGCCGCGAAGCAACCGTGCGGGCGCGGGCGCTGCTGGCCCGCCTCGGCCTCGAAGCGCGCGCCGATCACAGGCCCGCTCGGCTTTCCGGCGGCGAGCAGCAGCGGGTGGCCATCGCCCGCGCCATCGCCAACGAGCCGGTGGTGCTGCTCGCCGACGAGCCGACCGGTAACCTCGATCAGGAGACGGCGGACGCGGTGTTCGCGTCCCTCGCGGCGCTCGTCCGCGCCACCGGCTTGGCCGCCCTGGTGGCGACCCACAACGCGAGCCTTGCCCGGCGCATGGACCGGCGCCTCGCGATCGAGAACGGGGTCCTCGTCGTCCCGTGAACGGGCGGGCGGCGCGCGACATGAAGAAGAAGCCCGTCCTCCTGGTGAGCCACGTCCGCGCCGGCGACCCGGGCGAAGTCCCGATCCTGCTGCGCGAGATGGGGCGGCCCGTCCGTCTCATCCGGACCAACAAGGGGGAGCCGCTGCCCGCGCGCGTCGAGGATTTCGCCGGCGTCGTGAGCTTCGGCGGGCCGCAGAGCGCGAACGACGACCACGTCGACTACATCCGCGCCGAGCTGGACTGGCTGCCCCGGGTGATGGCGGCGGGCGTGCCGCTGCTCGGCGTCTGCCTGGGCGGGCAGATGATCGCCCGGGCGCTCGGCGCCCGGGTGGCCCCGCACCCCGAGGGCCATTACGAGTTCGGCTACCATCCGATCGAGCCGCTGGAGGGCGCGGCGGCGGATTTCGCGCTCGATGGCCCGCTGGACGTGGCGCTGCGCCACGGGGAGGGGTTCGCGCTTCCCGCCGGCGCCCGCCGCCTCGCCCGGCGCGCGGTCTTCGAGAACCAGGCGTTCCACTACGGGGCCACGACCTGGGGCATCCAGTTCCATCCGGAGGTCAACGACGCGGTGCTCGACGCCTGGTTCGACCGCGACCCGCCGCCGGAGGACCTGCTGCGCCCCGGCGCCCAGACCGTCGCCGAGCAGCGCGCCAACCACACCCGCTATCACGCGGCGATGCATGGCTGGCTTGCGCGCTTCCTCGCGCTCTGGCTCGCCAGCGGGCGGGAATGAGGGGGCTTCCTGCTTCCGCCGCACCGGGCCACTCCGTAGGATGGGGGAGGGCGAGGGGAGGCAGCGGTGAAGAGCCTGGTCGTCGGCATGACGGGCGCGAGCGGCGCGGTGTTCGGCGTGCGCCTGCTCGAGGCGGCGAAGGACGCCGCGATCGAGACCCATCTCGTCGTCAGCAAATGGGGCCGGCGGACCCTCGAACACGAGACCGGCAAGAGCCTCGACGATTTGCGGGCGCTCGCGGACCATCACTACGGCCCGGCCGACATGGGCGCGCTGATGTCGTCGGGGTCGTTTCCGGTCGACGGCATGGCGATCGCACCCTGCTCGGCGCGGAGCCTGGCGGCGATCGCCGCGGGTCTCGGCGAGAATCTGATCCACCGCGCCGCCGATGTGATGATCAAGGAGCGCCGGCCGCTGGTGCTCGTGGTCCGCGAGACGCCACTCAGCGCCATCCACCTCGAGAACATGCTGAAGCTGGCGCGGCTGGGCGTCACGATCCTGCCGCCCGTCCCGGCCTTCTACAACAGGCCGCGGTCGATCGAGGCCATCGTCGACCACACGGTGGCCCGCGTGTTCGACCAGTTCGGCCTCCGGCTGGACATGGCGGAGCGCTGGGCCGGCGCCTTGCGCCGCCCCCGGGTTGCCGAGCTGGAGGGGTGATCCGCCCGCGCCGCCCGGCAGTTCAGAACCGGCGGTTCTCAGAAGGCGTGCGCCGCCGCGATGGCGAGAGCGCGCTCGATGTCGGCGATGGCGCCGGCCATCTCGCGCCCGATCAGGTCCATCTTGCGAAGCAGCTCGATGCGCGGCGCGACCCGCTTGATCTCCCGCTCGTCGAAGACCGCCCGCAGGATGCCGCAGGCGTCGGCGAGGCAGATCAGGGCGACGTCCCGCGGGTGGGGGATTTCGTCCGTGAACAGCGCGTCGGCGATACGCTTCTTGGCTTCGCGCTCGGCCTTCCCGTCGATCATCGGATAGCGCCGGGAGCGGAAAACCCACAGGAACTTCTCCTCCCGGCGCTCCAGGATGCCGCGCGCCACCAAGCTGTCCAGCGCCGCTTCCTTGATCGCGCCCGCCTCGTCGGCCGACAGCGTCTCGATCCACGTCCGGGTGTCTCGGACCTCTTCTTCGCCGGCGATCCGGTTCAGCACGCGGTCGAGCGCGGGCGTCCCCGTCGGCGCGGAGTCGGTCACCGTGAGCCGTTCGGGATCGGTGTCGATCCGGTTGGCGAAGGCGAGATCCATGAGGACGGCGCCGGCCAACGCCCGGTTCAGGGTGTACTCGCCGACCGGCAGGAAGGTGCCGTTCTCGTCATGGAGCAGGAGGACCATGACCTCTTCGGAGAATGTCAGCATGGGGCGGATCCGCTCAGGACAGCGCCGCGACGGCGGCATCGCGGGTGTCGTGGCATGGCAGGACCGACAGGAACCCGCTCGCTTCCATCACCGCGCGGCAATCGGGCTGCAAGGCGGCGATGGCGAGCGTCCCGCCTTTCTGCTGGAGGCTCCGGGCGCCGATGAGGAGGGTGCGCAGGCCGGCGCTGCTCACATAGGCCATCCCGGCGCAGTCCAGCACCACGCGGGTTTCCCCCCGTTCGACGATTGCCGCCAACCTCTCCTCGAGGGCAGGCGCAGCCAGCGCGTCCAGCCGGCCGTTCAGGGAGACGACGCATGCCGCGTCCGTCTTCTGTTCCTCGATGTCCATGGAACCCTCGCCTTCGGTTGACACCCACGCCACCATACGCACACCGCGCTGTCTTCCGCAACATCGGCAATTCTCTTTCCGCTTGCCCGCAGGGCGCATCCGGCGATACCCCTTCGATGGCGAGGAAGTGCTTGATGAGGACGACGCTCGCTGGCGAGCGGATCCGGAGAGATACGAATTCGTTGGCGAGGAAGTGACGGACAAAGAGATTAGGGAGAGGTATGTGGGAAAATACCTGCCGCAGCGTTTGCGCGAACAGGGACTGGCGGTGCCCGTGCTCTACGAGCCTAAGAGGGCTTTCGGCGGCTGACGCATTCGCAGCGACCTCCGCCGCTCTCACCGACGGAGCGCCGCCTTGTCCTCCCACCATGCTTCCGGGACGACGCCGTAGAGCGGCGTGACGTCGGGGCGGCCGAATCTGTTCCAGTAGGCGATCCGGTCGTCCTTCAGGTGGTAGAGGGGGATGACGTAATGCCCCCACAGGAGTACCCGGTCCATGGCGCGAATCGTGTCGACGAAGACGTCGCGCTCGCGCGCTTTCGTCATGCCGTCGATCAGCGCGTCCACCGCCGGGTCCCGCACGCCGGCGTAGTTGCGCGTCGCCTCCCGCCCGGCGGCCGCAGAGGACCAGTAATGCGCCTGCTCGTTCCCCGGTGAAAGCGAGAAGTTCCAGAGGTAGACGATCATGTCGAAGTCGTAGACGTTCAGCCTGTACTGGTACTGCGACGTATCGACGATGCGGACCTTCACATCCACGCCCAGCCGCTCGAGGTTGCGGGCGAAGGCGAGGGCGATCTTCTTGTTCTCCGGGTGCAGCAGCAGGATCTCGAATGCCATCGGCGCCCCGTCCTCCGCCCGCCGCAGCGCGCCCTCTCGCACCGTCCATCCGGCCGCCGCCAGCAGGCGCCGCGCTTCCTTGAGATTGGCGCGGAGGCCGCCTTCGACGCCCGGCGGGCGGTATTCGCGCTCGAACGCCTCGGGCGGCAGATGCGTGCGGAAAGGCTCCAGAAGGGCGCGCTCGCGGCCCTCCGGCACGCCGCGCGCGGCGAGTGCCGAATTGTCGAAGAGGCTGCGCGTGCGGACGTAGGCGCCGTGCAGCAGGGTCTTGTTGACCCAGGCGAAGTCAAAGGCGTGCGCGAGCGCGTAACGCACCGCGCGGTCGGCGAAGATGCTCCGCCGCGTGTTGAAGGCGAACGCGAACAGGCCCGAAGGCCGGCCGTGGGGCAGGCGTTCCAGCACGACGCGGCCGTCCTCGGCGGCCGGGAAGTCGTAGGCGGTCGTCCAGCGGGCCGCCGAATATTCCCGGCGCAGGTCGTATTCGCCGGCCTTGAAGGCTTCCATCATCACGTCGCCGTCGCGGTAGTAATCGAACCGGATGCGGTCGAAATTGTGCTGCCCGCGGTTGATGGGGAGGGTGCGGCCCCAGTAGTCCGGGTCGCGGCGATAGACGACGCTGCGGCCCGCGTCGACGCTCTCGATCCGGTAGGGGCCGCTGCCGAGGGGCGGCTCGAGCGTCGTTTCCTCGAACGCTGTCTCCGCGTAGTAGGCTTTCGAGAGGATCGGCATCAGGCCCATGATCAACGGCAGTTCGCGGTCCGGCGATTCGGAGTCGAAGACGAACCGCACCATGCGCGCACCGGGCCGCTCGACGCGCCGGACCTGCGTGTAATAGAGGCGGTGGTTGGGCCTGCCCTGCTCCTTCAGGGTCTCCCATGAGAAGACCACGTCGTCCACGGTGACCGGGCTGCCGTCGTGGAAGCGCGCCTCCGGCCGCAGCGTGAAGGTGACGGAGGAGCGGTCGTCCGGAACGGCGATCGATTCGGCGATCAGGCCGTAGAGCGAGAACGGCTCGTCCCAGGTCCGTTTGAGGAGGCTTTCGAAGACCAGATGCCGCCCCTGCGCCGGCACGCCTTTGATGATGAAGGGGTTGAGGCTGTCGAAGGTCCCCGTCACCGCGCGCCGCATCGTGCCGCCCTTCGGCGCGTCGGGGTTGACGTAATCGAGGTGAGGGAAGCCGGGGCCGTATTGGGGCGCCCCATGCATCGCGATGCCGTGCATCGCGATGTCGTGCGTCGCCGTGGCGTGGTCTTGCGCGGCCGCCCGCGCGTTTCCCGCCAGCAGGGCCGCGAGGAAGGCGGCCGCCAAGCATCGGCTCACCTGCCTGGGCGCGCCGCCGGGAGCCCGGCGGGAGTGTGCCATCCTGGCGCGCATGGGGGTTTGATACCACGTCCGGCCGCCCGGCACGCTATCCAGGGCCGGGCCGCCGTCGTTGCCGGGGGAGGAGGGGATGGCGAGTCGACCGATCACGCCCGCGCTCTTTGATTTTCTGCGCGCGCTTGCCGCCAACAACGAAAGGCCGTGGTTCGAGGCGAACAGGCGCCGTTATGAGGACGAGGTGCGCGGCCCGGTGCTCGATTTCATCGACGCCTTCGCCGGGCCGCTCGCCGAAATCAGCCCGCATTTCCGCGCCGATCCCCGGCCCAACGGCGGCTCGCTCTTCCGTATCCACCGCGACGTCCGCTTCTCCAGGGACAAGACGCCGTACAAGACCAATGTCGGCGCCCACTTCCGCCATGCTGCCGGCAAGGACGCCCACGCGCCGGGCTTCTATCTCCACCTGGAGCCCGGCGCGTGTTTCGCCGGCTGCGGCGTCTGGCACCCGGACGGCGAGTCGCTCCGCGGAATCCGCGATTCGATCGTCGCCCGGCCGGACGAATGGACGCGCATCACGGCCGCCCCGGCCTTCCGTGAGACCTTTCGTCTGGCGGGTCAGGCGCTCAAGCGTCCGCCGCGCGGTTACGATCCGGCGCATCCGTTGGTGGAGGACCTCAAGCGCAAGGATTTCGTCGCGCTTGCGCGCTTCCCTGAAGGCGATGCCTGCCGGCCCGATTTTCTCGAACGCTTCGCCGACATCGCGCGCAGGGGCGGCGCGTTCGTGGGCTTCCTCTCGCGCGCCGTCGGCGTGCCGTTCTAGCCGTCCGCCGGCGCGCCCAGCGCCCCGGGGGCGGCCTGGGGGAAGGTCGGCGTGCCGTCCGGGAAGGCGACCCACGGATGCTTGCTCTCGCTCCAGACCACGCGCTCCGGCGTCGCGAAGCCGGGCTCGGCGAAGCAGCCGGCCGCGATGCCGTAGTGATGCGGGCGCAGCGCCGCCGTCCAGTAGACGCTCGTCCCGCAGCGCGGGCAGAAGCGGATGTCGACGCCCCGCCCCGAATCAGCGACGCGCGAGAAGACCTTCGCCTCGCCCTCGGCCGATACGGCCTCCTTCCGGTAATAGGCGCCGACGCCGAAGGGGCTGCCGGTGCGCCGCTGGCAGGCAAGGCAGTTGCAGGCCATCACGATGTCCGGGTCCCCTTCCGCCGAGACCCTGAGCCGGCCGCAGCCGCATGCTGCGCGATGGGTGGTGGCGGACGGCATGGCGGTTCTCCCGGCCGGTGGCGACGGCGCCAACCTTACGCCGCCCGGCGGCGTGGGAGAAGGGGGGCCGGTTGGCGCGGCGCGGCCTGCGGCATTAGGGTGCGGGCGCGATGCGTCCGGCCGTCCTCAATCCGCTGTTCGCGCCGGTGACGGCGCTGCCGGGTGTGGGCGTCGGTACCGCGCGGGCCCTGAAGCGGGTGGCCGGCCCGCTCCCGATACACTTGCTCTGGCATCTGCCCACCGGGCTGATCGACCGGCGGTACGGGCCGAAGATCGCCGCCGCCGAGTCCGGCGCCACGGCGACGCTGACCGTGCGCATCGACCACCACCATCCCGCGCCCAACCCGCGCCTGCCGACCAAGGTCTATTGCTCGGACGAGACCGGGAGCATGGCCCTGGTCTTCTTCCGCGCCCGCGACGACTGGCTCCGGCAACGGCTGCCCGAAGGCGCCACGCGGGTGGTCAGTGGGCGCGTCGAGCGCTACGGCAACGAACTCCAGATGGTGCATCCCGACCACGTCGTGCCGCCGGACGAGCGCGAGAGCGTGCAGACGGTGGAGCCCGTCTACCGGCTGGGCGCCGGGGTCACGCTCAAGGCCATGACGCGCGCGGTGCGGGCCGCCGTGGAGCGCGCGCCGGTGCTTCCCGAATGGGCGGCGCCCAAGGCGCTCCAAGCGCGCGGCTGGTCGTCCTGGAACGAGGCTCTCCGCGCCGTCCACCGGCCGGAGCGCGCGGCAGACCTGGAGCCGGCCTCGCCCGCCCGCGCGCGGCTCGCCTACGACGAGTTGCTGGCGAACCAGCTCGCACTGGCCCTTGTCCGGCGCTCGGCCAGGCGCGGGCGCGGGCGGTCCGTGGTCGGCGACGGGCGCCTGCGCGAAGCGGTCGCCCGGGCGCTTCCCTTCCACCTGACCGCGGGGCAGCGCGCGGCCGTGGCCGAGATCGAAGCCGATCTCGCGGGCGGCGTCCGCATGCTCCGTCTTCTCCAGGGCGACGTCGGCAGCGGCAAGACCGCGGTCGCGCTCTTCGCCATGCTGATCGCCGTCGAGGCAGGCGCCCAGGCCGCGCTGATGGCGCCGACGGAGCTCCTGGCGCGGCAGCATGCGGCGGCGCTCGAGGCACCGCTGGCGGGGACGGGAGTCCGCCTCGCGCTGCTGACCGCGCGCGAGAAGGGCCGCGTGCGCGAAGAGATCCTGGCGGCGCTCCGCTCCGGTGACGTCTCCATCCTGGTCGGCACCCATGCGTTGTTCCAGCAAGGTGTGGCCTTCGCGAACCTCGCCCTCGCCGTGGTCGACGAACAGCACCGATTCGGCGTGCATCAGCGCATGATGCTGGCGCGCAAGGGGCTGGCAGCCGACCTGCTGGTGATGACGGCGACCCCGATCCCGCGCTCGCTGGTGCTCACCTCCTACGGCGACATGGAAGTCTCCCGCCTCACGGAACGGCTGCCCGGGCGCACCGCGGTCGAGACCCGCGTCCTCCCGTCGGACCGCCTGGAAGAGGTGGTCGTCGCCGTAGGGCGGGCGCTGGCCGCCGGGGCCAAGGTCTATTGGGTCTGCCCCCTGGTTGCGGAATCGGAGGCGGTCGATCTGGCCGCGGCGACGGATCGCCACGCGCGGCTCGCGGAGGTCTTCGGCGCCTGCGTCGCGCTGGTCCACGGGCGCATGAAGGGGCCGGAGAAGGACGCCGCCATGGCCGCCTTCGCCGGCACCGGTGCCGATGTCCTCGTTGCCACCACGGTGATCGAGGTCGGCGTCGACGTGCCTGACGCCACCGTCATGATCGTGGAGCATGCCGAGCGCTTCGGCTTGGCCCAGCTCCACCAGCTGCGCGGCCGCGTGGGCCGCGGCGAGAAACCGGGAAGCTGCCTGCTGCTCTATCCGCCGCCGCTCGGCGAGACGGCGCGGGCCAGGCTCGCCATTCTTCGCGAGACGGACGACGGGTTCCGCATCGCCGAGGAGGACCTGCGGCTGCGCGGCGCAGGCGAGGTACTCGGCACGCGCCAGAGCGGCGCTCCGGCCTTCCGCCTAGCCGACCTCGCGGCGCACGAAGACCTGCTCGCCGCCGCCCGCGACGACGCGCGCGCCGTCCTCGAAGGCGACCCGGAGCTCGAATCGGAGCGCGGCCGGGCGCTGCGCTTCCTGCTTTATCTCTTCGAGCGGGACACGGCGGTGCGTTACCTCCGCTCAGGCTAAGGCGCTGCCGGGCCCGGCCGGTCGAAGCGCGGGTGGCGCAGGCGGTCGCCCGGCGCGGCGCCGAGGCGCGCAGCGCTGCCGCCCGCCATCTCGAGCACGAAGCGGACGGGCGCGCCGGAGGGGATGCGTTTCAGCGAAAGCGGGATGGTCTCCGCGGCGATGGCGACGATTCGGCCGAAGCGGTCGATGAAGAACATGTCGAGGGAGATCAGGGTGTTCTTCATCCACATCGCGATCGGCCGCGTGGTTCCGAAATCGAACAACATGCCGCGGTCGGGCGCGAGCGCGGGCCGGTGCATGAGCCCGACGGCGCGGCGCTCGGGAGTGTCGGCGATTTCGACCGCGACGGCGTGACTGCCGGCGCCGGTCTCGATCGTCAGCGATTCGAGCGCCCCGTCCGCCGCCGCGCTGCCACAGGCGAGCGCGAGCAGGGCCCCGGCCAGGATGGTGCGCGCGGCCGCCGATCGAACGATCACGCGCCGCGCTCCCCGGTTTGCGTCAGCCCCAGATGGCCGATCTCGACGCCGCCCCAGCGCTCATTCAGATATTCGGCGACCAGACGGCGGTGGCAACGATGTGGCTGGTCCTCGCTGCACAGCAGGCAGCCGCCGTCCAGGTCGTCTCTCCGGATCGTTTCCTCGATCCGCCGCGCGCGCATCAGGGCAAGAAAGCGGGCTTCGTAGGCGGGCCAGTCGATCCGGCGTTTCCGGTAGTCGTCCAACATGTCCTTGGTCGGCGCGAGAGCGGGCATGTGGACGTAGCCCATGCCGCAAATCTCGTCGAGAAACCAGGCGAGGTCGTCCTTCTTCGCAAAGCCGGCGAGTTGCGAGGCGGTGTTGAGCCGTACGTCGACGACGCGCCTGGCGCCGGATTCACGCAGCAGGGCGAAGAACCGCCGCGCGGATTTCCGAGTGAAGCCGATGGTCGCGAGTTTCATCGGGCCTGCCGCTCCTTCAAGGCTGGGCCTGCGCCGGCAAAGGCGACGCGCCGTGCCCGCCGCTTTATCGCTTCCGCGATCAGCTCGTCGGGTGACCGGAACAGGTCGCCGCCCGGATTCAGGCCGACCATCATCATCAGCCGCTCCATCGTCTCGGCATGAGGCTCTTCGCTCCCGTCGGGGAGGATGTGCACGACGCGGGTGCCGTCGACGTCGAGCACGCGGGCGACGAGCAGCGTCCTGTGGCAATCCAGCGGTTCCTTCTCCGCGCACATGAGCGCGACGCGGCCCCGCGCGGCCGTTTCGGCGACTCGCGCGAGGCCGGAGCGGAAGCGCGCCGTCCGCGCGATGCGTTCATAGCTGACCCGCCCCTCTTCGTAACAGGCCGGGTCGTCCGGGCGCCCGCCGAGTTCGCGTCCGAGATACGCATAGCCGATGTTGCGGTCCTCCAGGGCGGTGGCGAGGGCGTCGCGGTTGAAATGAGGGCTGAAGCGGCTGTACGGCGCCGAGCGCACGTCGACGACCGCGGTGACGCGGTGCTTCGACAGAAGAGCCAGAAAGCCGTCCAGGGAATGATTGGAATGGCCGACGGTGAAGATCGGGTCTTTCGCCATGCCTGCCGCACCCGTCATCCATCGACCTCCATGATCGCGGCGATGAGCTTGTAGCGGTCGCCCTGATACGGTTCGCCGAGGCTGACGGTCGCATAGCAATCACGAATCTCGTACGCGCCGTCCAGCTTCGAGAGATAAGCCCGCTCGTAGATCGGGTCGGTCACCCACAGCGCGTAGTCCCTGCCGGCATGGGAGAACCGCCCTTGCACGCGCCGTTTCCGGTTGCCGAACGCCTCGCCCGGGCTGAACACGGCGAGCGCGAGACGCTCGACGTGGATCAGGCGCAGCGAACCCGATACCGATGCCATCGCTTCGTCCGGAATCCTATCGTTTTTCCCGTTATAGGTGCTGGATCCATCGATCCAGAGCGGCGCGACAGGGTCCAGGAGACGGGGAAGGTCGAACCACGAATATCTGCCCTCTCTCGTCCAGTAGAAATCGGGATCGAGCAGCCAGTTTTCCGTTTGCCAACTGTCCGGTTGCGGCTCCAGAACCGGGACATAAACGACATCGAGAACCTTTGGATCGCTGCCGTCTTCGTACTGGCGCTCGTATTCGGAGACTTCCTGGCCTTCCCGGGCGCTCACGGGCCGGATCCAGTCTCCCGCGCCCCGTTCCGCGCTCCATTCGCGGCCGGCGATGCACCGGCCCGAGAGCTTCCGGGAATTTGCGAGGCAGACGATTCGCTTGCCGTCAGTCAGGATCGCCCCCTTGTCCGGCGGCCTGGATGACCAACCGAAGGTGGAAATACCCGCCCGGGCTCTTGTGCACGAACAGGTTGCGCTGGACATCGATACGCAGCACCGGCGCGAGCCGTCCGTCCGTGTTTTCGAGTTCTACTTTGCGGATATCGGCGGTGAGTGCGGGTTTTACGGAGTCGTTGCAGATTTCGCTTACCCATCGCTCGACGGCGTCCAGGCCGTCGGGCGGAAGGCCCTGGATCGCGCGTGTCTCGTCCTCCACCCCGAGAACCGCGGTTCCCCCCTGGCTGTTGGCCATGGCGGCCAGCGCGTCGGCGAAGCCGTCCCGGTGAGGAGCCTCGACGCGGCCGTCGGACAGGAGGACGCTCTTCAGCTCCAGCCTCGAATCCTTGCCGAGCCGGATGCGGCGACGCAGTGCCGCGTTCGTCATCGGGTTCCCCGTTCGATGTCCACGATCCGATCATAAGGCCGTTCCGCCACTCGGTGCATCCCGCTGCGCCCGCACCGGCTGCGGTTGCATGGCGCGGGGCGGGGCGCCATAATCGGGGCGCCTCTGGGGGAGCCGCGCGCGGCTGAGAGGTCGGACGACCGCCGACGACCCCTTGAACCTGATCCGGTTAGGACCGGCGTAGGAAACGAGACGTGATCCCGCCAGACAACCCTCTATCGCCGCAGGACGCGGCCGTCCGCGTCCAGGGTGCCCGCCTGCGCTTCGCCGACACGCTCCTCTTCGACGGCCTGGACATGGCGCTGGAGCGCGACCGCTGGACCTGCCTCCTGGGGCCGAGCGGCGTCGGCAAGTCAAGCCTTCTGCGCGTCATCGCCGGCCTCGAACGCCTGGAGGCCGGCGCGTTGAGCATCCCCGGCGACGGGCGCATCGCCTACATGGCGCAGCAGGACCTGCTTCTCCCCTGGCTCCGTGCGCTGGACAACGTGGCACTCGGCGCCCGCCTGCGCGGTGCGCGGCCTGACAAGGCGCGCGCCCGGGCGCTGCTCGAACGGGTCGGCCTGGGCGCGGAAGCCGGCGCCCTGCCGCGCACCCTCTCCGGCGGTATGAGACAGCGGGTCGCCCTGGCCCGCACGCTGATGGAAGACCGCCCCATCGTCCTGATGGACGAGCCGTTCTCGGCCCTCGACGCGATCACGCGGATGCGGCTTCAGGAACTCGCGGCTGCCCTGCTCGCCGGGCGCACCGTGCTGCTCGTCACCCATGACCCGCTCGAGGCCCTGCGGCTGGGCGATCGCATCTACGTCATGGCCGGCCGGCCTGCCTCCCTGCGGGAAGCTCCGGTGCCCGCCGGCGGGCCGCCCCGGAACGTCGGCGACCGGGCCTTGCAGGAGCGCCACGCGCGCCTGCTCGAGCGGCTCACGGCGGCCGATGCCGCCGGCGCGCCGGGCCGGCGGGCGGCCTGATGGCGGCGGCTCGCCGTGCGCCTTCTCAGGCCGGCCGTGATCTGCGGGGGGCTGCTGCTGGTCTGGCAGGCGGTCGTCTGGCTCGCCGGGACTCCCCATTACATCCTGCCCGGCCCTGCGCGCGTCGCCGCGAGCTGGCACGCCCATGTCGGAACGATCCTGGACCATGCCCAGACCACGCTGCTGGAGATCGGCCTGGGGCTCGCGCTGGGCACGCTGCTCGGCGTCGGCAGCGCCCTGGTGCTGGCCCATGTCCGCCCGGCGCGGCTCTGGCTGCTGCCGGTCCTCGTCGCCTCCCAGGCCGTCCCCGTCTTCGCCCTGGCGCCCATCCTCGTGCTCTGGCTCGGCTACGGCATCGCCTCCAAGGTGGCCATGGCGACCTTGATCATCTACTTCCCGGTGGCCGCGAGCTTCTTCGACGGCCTGCGGCGTACCGAGCCGGGCTGGCTCGACCTCGCCCGCGCCATGGGCGCAAGCCCGTGGCGGACGCTGTGGCGCATCCGGGTGCCGGCGGCGCTGCCGGCGCTTGCCTCCGGCGTCCGGGTGGCGACGGCGGTGGCCCCCATCGGCGCCGTGGTCGGCGAATGGGTGGGCTCCGGCGCCGGCCTCGGCTTCCTCATGCTCCACGCGAACGGGCGGATGCAGATCGACCTGATGTTCGCCGCGCTGTTCACCCTCGCGGCCTTCGCGGTCGCGCTCTACTTCCTCGTCGACCACGTGCTGCGGCGGGCCCTCTACTGGCAGGCCGACACGTGAACGCGCACGCCACAAGGAGGATGCGATGCGGATCATGAAGACCACTCTCGCCATTGCCGTCTGCGCCTGTCTCGCGGCCGGCGCCCTGGTGCCGCGGGCGGGCGCGGCAGCCGAGAAGCTCACCCTCCTGCTCGACTGGTTCGTGAACCCGGACCACGCGCCGATCTACGTCGCGCTCGAGAAGGGCTATTTCAAGGAAGCCGGGATCGACCTCGAGGTCGTCGCGCCGGCGGATCCGAACGACCCGCCCAAGCTGGTGGCCGCCGGCAAGGCCGATCTGGCGATCTCCTATCAGCCCCAGCTCCACATCCAGGTGGACGAGGGCCTGCCGCTGTCGCGCATCGCGACCCTGGTGGCGACTCCGCTCAACACGCTGCTGGTGCTGGACGACGGCCCGATCGCGACGCTCGCCGACCTGAAGGGCCGCACCATCGGCTTCTCGGTCGGCGGCTTCGAAGACGCGCTGCTCCGCGCCATGCTGGAACCGCACGGCATCCGCATGGAGGACGTGACCCTGGTCAACGTCAACTTCTCGCTCTCTCCCTCGCTGCTGTCGGGGCAGGTCGATGCGGTGATCGGCGCCTATCGCAATTTCGAACTGAACCAGATGGACCTGGAGGGCCGGCCCGGCCGCGCCTTCTACGTCGAGGAGCACGGCGTGCCGCCCTACGACGAGTTGATCGTCGTGGCCCGCCCCGACCGGCAGGGTGACCCGCTCCTCCGGCGCTTCGTCGACGCCCTCGAACGCGGCGTCCAGTTCCTCGTCAACCACCCGGAGGACTCCTGGCGCCTGTTCTTGCGCGGGCGCGACGAGCTGGACGACGAACTCAACGCGCGCGCGTGGCGGGACACCCTGCCGCGTTTCGCACTCCGCCCGGCGGCTCTGGACACGGCCCGCTACGCCCGCTTCGCGGCCTTCCTGGAGGCTCAGGGCCTGATCGAAAAGGCGCTCCCCGTCTCCCGCTACGCCGTCGAACTCGAATAGCGGCGGGCGCGCTTTGGCGCGCGAGTCTCGTCGCGCACGAAGTGCGCGCCTGCCGGCACCGCCGGGTGCGGGCGCAAGTGCTCCTGTGCCGGCGGCGATTCGGGGGCGCGGCCGAGGAGCCGATTTCGGCCGTGAGTGTTGACGGGCGCGAGACCGCCATGGTCCCGCCCGCATCGCCGCCTGTCCGGAAGGCGATTTCGCGCCGGGGCGACGAATGCGCGTTCCGGCCCTATCCGCCCGCGCCGATGCGTGAAAGCAGATCGTCGAGGCCGGTCGCCACATGGTAACGCGCCGGCGAGCCCTTCTTTGCCAGCGCGTCGAAATGGGCCTTGCCGCAGGCGATCTTGGCGTTCTCGGCGTCGCGAAGGTCGCCGCGCGCCTCGCTGCCCTTGGTTTCGACCACGAGATAGAGCTGTTCTCCCTCCTCGGAGTCGATCAGGATGGCCCAATCCGGGTTGTAGCGCCCCAGCGGCGTAGGCACCGTGAACCATCCGGGAAGTTTGGCATAAACCTTCACGTCGTCGTTCCTCTCCATCCGGTCGGCAAATTCCGCTTCGACACCGGATTCATAGACGACCTGCTCATAGACCGACTTCTTCGCCTCGATCATGTTCTTCAGATAGGCGACCAGCTCCTCCTTCTCGAACAATTCCTGCGCATAGACGTTCCGGCTTCCCAGACGCCGGTATCTGATGCCGTCCACCAGGGCCGTGCGTTTGTGCCATGCGATCGTCTCTGCGGCGTGTTCGACGAAGCGCTGCGGGTTGCGCCCGATCTCCGCCAAGCGGCCGCTTTCGCACAGGATGCGCAGAACGCTGTCGCGCGTCAGCTGCGTGCGGTTCTGAAGCTCGGCGATGAGGTCGGGCAGTTCCACGCCGGCCTCGTCCAGCGCCATGGGCGTCGCGACGGCCGTCTCGGTCGCCTCCACGCCGGCCTCGGCGATGGCGATGTCGGCCTTGCGCCACTGCAACCGCGCTTTGGGGATCGCCGGCATGTCCGCCAGCGCCCTGGCGCATCGCCCTATCAGCGCCTCGCCGTCGAACGCCACCCGGTAGGTGGTCCTGTGCTTGATGCTGTCCCACAGGTCCCTGAATTCCTGGCTGTCGAGCACGGCTTGGCGCGGGTGCACCGTGCGGCGTTCGTCTGCGTTCCTGACGTCCAGCTGCCCGGCGCGCTTGTGCAACGCTTCGGCGATCTCGGTATGGAGCGCCCGGAACCTTGCCGGCAGGTTCAAGGTCTTCTCCCGCAGCGCCACGCGCAGAGTGTCCCGTATCCGGCCTTCGCTGTCGATATAGCCCATGGCGAGCAGATGCTCCCACAGGGTTTTCGACGCTTCGATGCCCAGGGCCTGCGTCCGCCCGCCCACGCCGGCGGCCGGGATGGCCGCGAAGGCATGCGCTTCCACGATGCCGAAGCGGATGGCGGTGTCGCGCTCGATCTCCTTCTGGAGGTTTGCGGCGAACTCTTCGTAGCTCTCCGTCGCGATCACTGTGAGCGTGTTGACGTCCAGGCTGTGCAGGCGCTCCCCCTTGCGGTTCACGGCAAGGCGCAGGCCGCGTCCGACGGTCTGGCGCCGCTCCCGCTCGCTACGGATGTCGCGCAGCGTGCAGATCTGGAAGACGTTGGGGTTGTCCCAGCCCTCGCGCAGGGCCGAATGGGAAAAAATGAACCGCAGCGGCGTATCGAGGCTGAGCAGCCTCTCCTTCTCCTTCATGATGAGGTTGTAAGCGCGCTCCGCATTGTCCCTGCCGGCCTGGTTGCCTTCGGCGGTGTCGGTCCAGCCGCCTTTGCGGTCGATGGAGAAATAGCCGTCATGGGCTTCCTCGGCGTCGCCGCCGTTCAGGCCCTGGATGTGATCCCGATAGCGGGGATGTCCGGCAAGGCGGCGATACTCCTCTTCGAACATGCGCGCATAGACTCCCTTGGAGGCTCTGCCCTCGTCGTCGTAGCGGCGGTAGCGCTCCACGGCGTCGATGAAGAACAGGCTCAGCACCTTGATTCCTTTCGGCCGCAGGCGCTTCTCCTTGTCGAGATGCTCGCGGACGGTGCGGCGGATCATCTGGCGGCGGGCCGCATCGCCGTCTATGTCGCCCCAGGCTTCGCCCGGCCGCAGCCAGCGTTCGCCGCCGGGCACGCGCAATTCGACGAACTCACCGCCCTTGGCAACCGAGATCTCGCCGATGCGGCAGCCGCGATAGACGGCGCGGCCGGTCGCCTCTTCCAGGTCGTCGCCGTCCTGCACGGTTTTCCGCACCCGCCGCACCCGCCCGGCGCGTTCGATGTCGATCTCCACCCTGGCGCTGATCGTGCCTGCCTTGCGGGCGGTCGCGATCAGGCGCAGATAGGGCCGGTTGTGGGCGCTCTCGACGACGGCCGAGGCCACCTCGATGCGCTTCACCAGCCCCCGTTGATAGGCATCGACGGCATCGAGGCGATAAACCATATGGTGCCTGTCGGCATGGGTCGCCGAATAGCGTAGGGTGCAGAGTGGGTCCATCCTGGCCAGCGCCTCCCTGCCGCGCCCGCCGAGACCGCCGTCCACGCTCTGCGGCTCGTCCACGATCAGGATAGGGCGGGTGGCGCGGATGAGGTCGATGGGCTTGGTGCCGCCGGCTTTCTCACTGTCCTTGTAGAGATTGTTGAAGTCCTTCTTGTTGATGGCGCCCACCGTCGCCACCATGATCTGGATATGCGAACCGGTGGCGAAGTTCCGCACTAGGCCGAGCTTCACCGAGTCGTAGAGGAACCAGTCGAAAGCCGCGCCCCGATAGAGCGACCGGAAGTGGCTGTCGGTGATCTGCAACGCCTTGGCGACCCCCTCCTTGATCGCCACCGACGGCACCACGACGACGAATTTGGTGAAGCCATAGCGCCGGTTGAGCGCGAAGACTGTGCGCAGATAGACGTAGGTCTTGCCGGTGCCGGTCTCCATCTCCACCGTGAAGTCCCTGGAGCGCAGGGCCTCGTCGGGCAGCAGGCCGTTGCGAAGCTGGACCGACCGCAGGTTGCGCAGCATGTCGTCGTCCGCAAGGTCGAGCCGGTTGCCGATGCCGGCCCCTTCGGCGAGGGAGAAGCGCGGCTGTACCGGGCCGCCGGTGACGGCGAACTGGCTGTAGCGGGCCTCCTGGCCGCGGAACAGGTCGCCGACGGCCCGGATGGCCTCCAGCTGATAGTCGAGATTGGGCTCGAAGCGGAGTTTCACGACTGCGACTCCGGGAGATACCGCTTCCGGCGCTTCTTCACGTATTCATAGAAGCCTGCTATGGGCTTGCTTCCGCATATCGCCGCACTTCCTCGCCGTGTCGATCCACAGCTGCATCGCGTCGCTGACGTATCCGAGAGCGGCTTCCTGGCTGTCGCCATGGGCCATGCAGCCGGGAACCTCAGCGACGAAGGCCTGGTCCTCGTCGCTCCCATAGAGGATGATCTCGAATTTGTGCATCGGTCGTCCTCTGCCTGTATTTCAGGATCGCCCGGCGCCCTTGCTTCACTTGGTTTGGCGTGGTTGCTGTCGCGTTGCAGAGCCGCCGTCGTCACAGGCTGTACACACGGATCAGGCCGCTCTGTTCCAGGATGGCGACTACGTTGAGCTTGACGACGTCGTTGCCGAAGGCATTGTCGCGGAAGATGGCGGTGGCCTCCCGCTGCGCGCCCATGTCGACATGCCATTGGGCGATACCTTCAGCGAGGGGCTCCCAGCTGTTGTGGCCGAGGGCCTCGTCGAGGCAGATGATCAGCAGGCCGCCGCCGACCGAGCGCACGCATTTGCCCGCGATCGTGCGGGTTTCGACCGGGGTGGAGAGGTCGTAGCCGAATTTCAACAGGATCTCGTGGAAGATGTCGTCGTCGCTGCGGTTTTCCTTGACCCGCTTGACGATGGCCAGCAGCGAGTTTTCCAGATCGTCGGGGTCCGGGTCCCAGGCGCGGATGTTGGAGCTGTCGAGCTTGAAGACGCGGAAGCCGAGATCGCCGGCGAAGGCCGGGTGGTCGTTCCTGACCTTCCCGGCGGCGCGGCGCAGGCGCTCCTTGGTGAGTTCGGCGATGTTGCGTGGCTTGCCCAGCCGGTCGCAGAAATCGGCGGCGGTCTTCTGCTCCCTGTTCGCCGGATCGAGGGGTTCCGGCAGCTGGACGAGGATGTAGCGCCGCCGGCCGCCATCGGCCGCGTTCTGCTCCATGACGGCGTGGCCGGTTGTCCCCGATCCGGCGAAGAAGTCAAGAACGATGTCTTCGCCTTGTGATCCTTGTTCTACAAGGGTTGCGATCAAACGAGCAGGCTTTGGAAATTGAAAAATTCTAGCACTGAACAGTGTATCCATATCCCGAGTCCCATCCCTTGTATAGATGCCAGACCCCAATATAGATGAGAAACCGGTATTTTGTGACTCGAGTTCAGAAAGAAACACCTTACGTCTAGGTCGACCTTGAGGTTTGGCCGGCCAGAGAATCCGATCTTCGGAGATAAGTTTTTTCATTGTTTTTCGATCGTACCGCCATCCCATATCGGGACAGTTGTAATTGATTCCAGTCTGGGGATCCATCAAATCGTAATGTAAATTCGGGCGTCTCTCAGCAGTGGCGATGCCTACCATGTTGGCACTAGTCCAGTCACCGCGAGGATCCCCATCTGGATTGGTGTATTGGCTTCTATCTCTGATGTCTCCTTGGATCTTGTTGCCGTAGCAAACAACATATTCATGATCTATTGAAGCTCCATTCACAGTTCGGTTGTCTTTATTTTGCCGACTCTTCCATACGAAGCACGCCAGAAGATTCTCTTCGCCAAAGATATCATTGGCAATAAGGCGAAGCGTAGGAAATTCAATATCGCTTATGCTGATAAATATCGCGCCATCGCGCTTGAGAAGGCTTCTCGCCAACTTCAACCGCGGATACATCATGTTCAGCCAATCGGTGTGAAACCTGCCCGATGTCTCCGTGTTGGACGACAGTTTCCGCCGCTCGCCATCGGCTTGGCCGGTCAGCGCCAGATAGTTCCCCACGCCGTCGCGCCAGTCATCGGGATAAACGAAGTCGTTGCCCGTGTTGTAGGGCGGGTCGATATAGATGAGCTTCACCTTACCGGCATAGCTCTTCTGCAACAGCTTCAGCACCTCCAGATTGTCGCCCTCGATGACGATGTTCCGTGTCGTCTCCCAATCGGCGCTCTCCTGCGGGCAGGGGCGCAAGGTGCCGGTGGACGGCATGAGCGCGTTCCAGAGCGCGCGACGCTTGCCGTGCCAGTTGAGACCGTAACGCTCCCCGGAGTCGTCTACGGCGCCGCCGAGAAGCTGCTTCAGCACCTCGAAGTCGATCCTGCCGTCGGCGAAAGCTTCCGGGAACAGGGCCTTCAGGCGTTCGATATTGCCGGCCACGATGTCCGCCGAGCGGCTCTCCGGGTCGCCGGCTTCGATCTTCCTCAACGGCCTTCTCCGCCCGGCGGGCCCCGCGCACCGCGGCCCCCGCGTTCTCCACTGTCGACGAGTCGCTCGTGAGTGCCGCGCCGCGAAGCGGCGACGATAGCACCGCCTCGCGGCCGCCGTCACGCTCGCCGCCATCGGACACGGAGCAATCGCTTGCGGACGGGGGCGCCACGGGCATAATTCGGGCGCGCAGGTTCGGGACGAGGGGTCGGCGTGCTTCACGCGGTCAGTCTGTTCGCCGTGCTCTACGGGCTCTGGTTCGCCCTGTCCGGCCACGTCGCGACCTTCCTGCTGGCCGCGGGCGCCGTTTGCGCGGCGGGCGTCGTGGCGCTCGCGATGCGCATGGACGTGGTGGACCACGAGGGCCATCCGCTCCACTTGAGCTACCGGATGCCGCTCTACTGGGGCTGGCTTTCGGCGCAGATCCTGGTCTCGGCGCTCGACGTGAGCCGCCGGGTGCTGGCGCCGCGCCTCGCCATCGACCCGGTGCTGGAAACCGCGCCGTCGAGCCAGAAGACGGATCTCGGCAAGGCGATCTACGCCAACTCCATCACCCTCACCCCCGGCACGCTCTGCACGGCGGTCACGGCCCACGGCGTCGAAGTCCACGCGCTGACCCGCCGGGCGGCTGCGGCGCTGAAGGCGGGCGGCATGGACCGGCGCGTCGCCGCCCTGGAGGGCCGGTCGTGATGTTTCTCGCCGCGGTCGCGGCGCTCATGGCGACCGCAGCGCTCGCGCTGGTGCGCGCCTTCCTGGGGCCCAGCGTCTACGACCGCGTCCTGGCCGTGAACGCGGTCGGCACCATGACCGTCCTCCTGATCGCGGCGTTGGGCTTCCTCTCGGAGCGCCCGGATTTCCTCGACATCGCGCTGGTTTATGCGCTGATCAACTTCATCGGCACCATCGCGGTCCTGCGCTACATCCGGCGCGGCCGCGCCGGCGCAGGCGACGCGGGGGAGAGCCGGTGATCGTCCACGTCCTGAGCTGGCTCCTCATCGCCGCCGGCGCCGGCTTCGTGATGGTGGGCGGCCTCGGGCTGGTCCGTATGCCGGACCTCTTCACGCGTCTCCATGCGACGAGCGTCGCCGATACGGTAGGGGCGGGCTTCATGCTGACGGGCTTCATGCTCCAGGCCGGGTTCTCCCTGGCGGCGCTCAAGCTGGTGCTGATCCTCGTCTTCCTGTTGTTCACCGGCCCGACCGCGGCCCATGCCCTGGCCCACGCGGCCCTGCTCGCCGGGCACGCGCCGCGGACGGGAAAGACCGGAGACCCGGGGCCATAGAACTCGCCGTCGACATCGCGCTCCTGGCCTTGCTGGTGGCGACGGCGCTGATCGTGATCGCGCTCCGCAACCTGCTGGCGGCCGCGCTCACGCTCGGCATTCACAGCCTGGTCGCGGCGGCCCTCTGGGTGCTGCTCGACGCGGTGGACGTGGCCTTCACCGAGGCCGCCGTCGGCGCCGGCGTGACCACCGTCTTCATGCTGCTCGCCATCGCCGCCACCGGCCGCCAGGAGCGGATCCGGCATCGCCGGCCCTGGCTCGCAGGCGCGGCCGCACTGGCCGCCGGCGGCCTGCTGATCTACGGCACCCTCGACCTGCCCGGCTTCGGCGACCCGGCGGCGCCGGCCCAGCGCCACGTGGCCCCTTACTACATCGCGCACGCGGAGGCCGAGACCGGCGTTCCCAACGTGGTGACCGCCGTGCTCGCCTCCTATCGCGGCTTCGACACCCTGGGCGAGGTCACGGTGATTTTCACCGCCGGGATCGGGGTCCTGGCGCTGCTCGGCTTCGCCCGGCGGCGCGCGAGCGCGGTGGACCCTCCCGAATGAGCGATCTCCTCGTCCTGCGCGTGGTCGCGAAACTGCTGATTCCGCCGATCCTGCTCTTCGCCCTCTACGTCCAGATGCACGGCGATTACGGGCCGGGCGGCGGCTTCCAGGCGGGCGTGATCTTCGGCGCGGGGCTGGTCCTTTACGGCTTGGTCTTCGGCGCCCGCGCGGCCAGGCGCGTGGCCCCGCTCCGCGTCCTCGTGGCGCTCGCCTGCGCCGGCGTGCTGATCTATGCCGGAGTGGGAGTCGCCGCGATGGTCGGCGGCGGACGCTTCCTCGAATACGGCGCGCTCGCGCCGGATCCGGCCTTCGGCAACCATGTCGGCATCGTCGCCATCGAGATCGGCGTCGGCATTTCGGTCGCCGCCGTGATGACGATCGTCTTCTCCGTCCTCGCCGAGCGCCGCTGAGGTGGAGGCCCTCGCGCAGGTCAACTACTGGGCGGCGGTCGCGCTCGCGATGATCGGCCTCTACGCCGTGATTGCGCCCGCCAATCTCGTCAAGAAGCTGATCGGCCTGAGCGTCTTCCAAAGCGCGGTGTTCCTGCTCTACGTCACCCTGGGCAAGGTCGAAGGCGGCACCGCGCCCATCCTGGATCCCGCCTACCGGACCTACTCCAACCCGCTGCCCCACGTGCTGATCCTGACGGCGATCGTCGTCTCCGTCTCGACCCTCGCGGTAGGGCTGGCGCTGGTGGTGGCGATCCAGCGCGCCTACGGCACCGTCGAGGAAGACGAAATCGCCGCGCGGGAAGAAGGCTCCGAGGGCGACGGGCCAGGCGACCCGTGATCGCGAGCCACCTGCCGGCGCTGCAAGTCGCCGTGCCGCTCGTGGCGGCGCCGCTCTGCGTGCTGCTGCGCCGCGGGCGCGCCGCCTGGGGCCTCGCCACCGCGGTCTGCTTCGGCTTGCTGGCCATCGCGGCGCTGCTGCTCGACCGGGTGATGGCGAGCGGCCCCATCTCCTACCGCCTCGGCGGCTGGGCGCCGCCCTTCGGCATCGAATACCGGCTCGACGGCCTCAACGCCTTCGTCCTCCTGGTGGTCGCCGGGATCGCGGCGCTCGCCATGCCCTACGCCCTGCGGAGCGTGGAAGGGGAGATCGCGCCCCGGCGCCGGCCTCTTTTCTACGCCGTCTTCCTGCTTGCGCTCACCGGCCTTCTCGGCATCGTGGCGACCGGCGACGCCTTCAACATCTATGTCTTCCTGGAAATCTCCTCCCTCGCCAGCTACGTCCTGATCGCGCTCGGTCGGTCGCGCCGGGCGCCGACGGCGGCCTACCGCTACCTGATCCTGGGCACCGTCGGCGCGACCCTGATCCTGGCCGGGATCGGCTTCCTCTACGCCAGGACGGGCACGCTCAATCTCGCCGATCTCGCCCAGCGCGTGCCCGCGCTGGGGGAGACGCCGGCCGTCCTCGCGGCCTTCGCGCTGATCACCACGGGCGTCCTGGTCAAGCTCGCGCTCTTTCCCTTCCATCTATGGCTGCCCGAAGCCTATGCCCGCGCGCCGTCCTTCGTCGCCGCCTTTCTGGCCGCGACCGCGACCAAGGTCGGCGCCTACGTGCTGCTGCGCTTCGTCTTCACGGTGTTCGGCGCGCCCTTCGCGTTCGGAGCGGTGCCCCTGGCCGAGCTGCTCCTCGCGCTTTCCGTGATCGCGATCCTGGCCGGCTCCGTGGCCGCCTTCCTCCAGGCCGACCTGAAGCGCCTGCTCGCCTATTCGAGCGTCGGGCAGATCGGCTATCTCGGCGTCGGCATCGGCCTCGCCTCGGTGACCGGCGTAACGGGCGCGCTGATCCACGTCTTCAACCACGCCCTCATGAAGGGCGGGCTGTTTCTGGCGGCCGGGGCCATCGCCCATCGCCTCGGCGCGACGGATCTGGCCGCTCTCCGCGGCCTCGGCCGGCGGATGCCGCTCACCTCCGCGCTCGTCGTCATCGGCGGCCTGGGGCTGATCGGAGTGCCCATGACGTCGGGTTTCGTCAGCAAGTGGTATCTCGTGCAGGGTGCCCTCGAAACCGGTCTGTGGCCCGTCGCGCTCTTCGTGCTGGTCGGGTCCCTGTTGGCGCTCGCCTATGTCGGGCGCTTCGTGGAGGCGGCCTATTTCCACCCGCCGCCGCCCGGCGCCGGCGTGGTGCGCGAGGCGCCCTGGGCCATGCAGTTCTCGACGGTGTTGTTGATCGCGGGTTCGCTCTATTTCGGCCTGCATACGGAACTCACCGTCGGAGTCGCCGGACGCGCGGCGGCGGCGCTCCTCGGCGCGGCGCCGTGAGTCACGCGCCCCAGCTCCTCGCGGCGTTGGCCGTCCCGCTCTTGGGCGCCCTGCTGATCGCGGCGCTCGGGCGACGTCCGCCGCTGCGGGAGGCCGTGTCGCTGGCGACGGCCGCGGCCCTGTTCGGCCTGACCGCCTCCCTGGTGCCGGCGGTGATGGCGGGGGAGGGGCCGCAGGTCGCACTCTTCGACGTGGTGCCCGGCCTGCCGCTCGCCTTCGCGCTGGAGCCGCTCGGCATGGCGTTCGCGCTGGTGGCGTCCTTCCTCTGGCTGCCGACGACGGTCTATTCGATCGGCTACCTGCGGGCCAACCGGGAGGAACACCGCACCCGCTTCCACGCCTGTTTCGCGATCGCGCTCGCCAGCGCCATCGGCATCGCCTTCGCCGCCAACATGTTCACCCTCTTCCTCTTCTACGAGGCGTTGACGCTGGCAACCTACCCGCTGGTCACCCATAGCGGCAGCGCGGCGGCGCGGCGCGCGGGGCGACTCTATCTCGGCCTGCTGCTTTCCACCTCGATCCTGCTGCAACTCCTCGCGATCCTCTGGACGTGGGTGGCGGCGGGCACGCTGGATTTCCGCGCGGGCGGAATCCTCGCCGGCGCGGTTTCGGAGGGGACCGCTGCCGTCCTTCTCGTGCTCTACGTGTTCGGCATCGGCAAGGCCGCCCTGATGCCGTTCCACGCCTGGCTTCCCGCGGCGATGGTGGCGCCCGCCCCGGTCAGCGCACTCCTGCACGCGGTGGCGGTGGTCAAGGCCGGCGTGTTCACGGTGCTGAAGGTGTTGATCTATGTCTTCGGCCTGGATTTCCTGCGCTCGGTGGCCGGCAACGAATGGCTCGTCGCGGTGGCCTGCGCCACCATCCTGCTCGCTTCCCTGATCGCGCTGCGCCAGGACGATCTCAAGCGCCGGCTGGCCTATTCCACCGTGAGCCAGCTCGCCTATGTGGTGCTGGGCGGCGCGCTCGCCACGGGCGCGGGCGTCGTGGGCGGGGCGATGCACATCGCCGCCCACGCCTTCGCCAAGATCACGCTCTTCTTCTGCGCCGGTGCCATCTACACGGCGGCGCACAAGACGCTGGTCAGCGAGCTCGACGGCATCGGCCACCGGATGCCGGTCACCATGGGCGCCTTCGCGATCGGCGCCTTGGGCTTGATCGGCCTGCCGCCCTTCGCCGCCCTGTGGAGCAAGTGGTATCTGGTGGCCGGTGCCGAAAGCGGTCGCCACATGGCGGCCGTCGCCGTCCTGCTCGCGAGTTCGCTGCTCAACGCGCTCTATTTCCTGCCGATCCTGCTGCGCGCCTTCTTCCCAGCGGCGGGCGCGCGGCCGCCGGTCGCGGCCGGGCGGGCGGAGGCGCCGTGGCCCTTGCTCCTCGCCATGGTCGTGACGGCGCTCGGCACCGTCGTCCTGTTCTGCTATCCGCGCTTCCTCCACAGCCTCGTTCAACCTCTGAGCACATTGCCGTAAAGGCCCGTCATGGAAAAGAAATACTGGCTCGATTCGCGCAAGAACGTGATCCTCCTGATCCGCCTCTTCGCCGGGCTCTGCCTCGCCGTCCTGGTGATCGACGCGGGCTTTCACCGGCATGCCGAATTCCATTGGGAGGGCTGGTTCGGCTTCCACGGGTTCTTCGGCTTCGCGGCCTGCGTCGTGCTCGTCCTGGCGGCAAAGGGGATGCGCCGCCTGCTGATGCGGCGCGAGGGCTATTATGACGAGTAGCGTCCCGCCGGCGTTCGTCTTCCTGGCGGCGGCGGTTCTGGTCGTTCTGCTGCCGGCGCGGGCGCGGCGCCTCCTCCTGGTGGCGACTCCGCTCGCGGGCGGCTTTCTCCTGTGGGGCCTGTGGGGCGGCGGCGGCCTCGACGTGGACCTGTTCGAGACGCGGCTCGTCCTCCTCCGGGTTGATTCGCTGAGCCTCCTGTTCGGCCTCCTGTTCCATCTCGCCGCCTTCCTCGGCGCGGTCTTCGCGTTCCATGTGGCCGATCGCCTGCAACAGGCCGGGGCCTTGCTCTATGCCGGGGCCGCGCTCGGCGCGGTGTTCGCCGGGGACCTGATCAGTCTGTTCCTTTTCTGGGAGGCGGCGACCCTGGGCTCCGCGCTTCTGATTCTGGCCCGCCGCGCCCCGCGTGCGACCGCCGCGGCCATGCGTTACCTGGTGTTCCAGTTGACCTCCGGCCTCCTGCTCCTGGCCGGGGCGGTGCTGGTGATCGGCGAAACCGGCTCTGCCGCCTTCGGGCCTATCGGGATCGACGGCCTGGGCGGCGTGCTGATCTTCGTCGCCTTCGGCATCAAATGCGGCTTCCCGCTGCTGCACATGTGGCTCACGGACGCCTATCCCGAGTCGACTCCGGCCGGGACGGTGTTCCTGAGCGCCTTCACCACCAAACTCGCGGTGTACGCCCTGGCGCGCGGCTATGCAGGGACGGAGGCGCTGATCTACATCGGCACGGCGATGACGGCGTTCCCGATCTTCTACGCCGTCATCGAGAATGATCTTCGCCGCGTGCTCGCCTACAGCATGATCAACCAGATCGGCTTCATGGTGGTCGGCATCGGCATCGGCTCGGCGCTGGCGCTCAACGGTGCCGTGTCGCACGCCTTCAACGACGTGATCTTCAAGGGGCTGCTGTTGATGTCGATGGGTGCGGTGCTGCACCAGACGGGCCGGATCGACGGCTCCGAACTCGGCGGTCTCTACAAGTCGATGCCGCAGACGACCGCGCTCTGCATCGTCGGCGCGGCGTCGATCTCGGCCTTTCCGCTGTTCTCGGGCTTCGTCAGCAAGTCGATGGTCATGGCGGCCGCGGCGGAGGAGGGGCGCTGGATCGTCTGGATACTCCTTCTCTTCGCCTCCGCCGGCGTCTTCCATCACGCCGGCATCAAGATCCCCTATTTCGCCTTCTTCGCCCACGATTCCGGCCTCCGCACCCGCGAGCCGCCGCTCAACATGCGCCTCGCCATGGCGCTCGCGGCGGCCCTCTGCGTCGCCATCGGCTGCCATCCGGCGTGGCTCTACGCGCTTCTGCCGTACCCGGCGGATTATGCGCCCTACACCGGGAGCCACGTGCTCGCGCAGGTCCAGCTGCTCTTCTTTTCGGCGCTGGCCTTTGTCTGGCTCAATCTGGCCGGGCTTTACCCCCCCGAACTGCGCTCGGTGAACCTGGACGCCGACTGGCTCTACCGCCGCCTGCTGCCGCGCCTTGCCCGCCGCGCCGAGGCCGCCGTCACGGCCGCCGCCGCCCGCCTCCGCGCCGTCCCCCCGACCGTCCCCTCTCTCGCCTTCTCCCTCCCGCGTCCATTCCCCCCCGGCACCGCCGCTCTCTCCCTTCTCCTCCTTCTGGCCGCCTGCCTCCTCTTCTATTACCTCTGATCCTTTCTCCGTCGGCGGAGGCGGGAAGGGCGCCATCTGCCAAAGCACGCCGGACGCCGAGAGGGCGAAAATCGTCGCGGAGAAGGACCGGGCCGACGCGGCGGAAGCGGCGCCGGGGGAACTGCGCGATTCGCTGGCCCAGGCGCAGGCCGCCCCCCGGACCGCGCACGGGGCGGAAAGAACCGCCACCGCTTGCAAGCCCGCCCGGCGCGCGCGGCGGTGAAAGAAAAGGGGCTTAATATATGAAAGTGACCAGGGGGTGGCCTTAGCCTCTTGGTCTTCTCTTGAGATACTCCCACTCGCCTTCGGCCTTGGGCGGGGTGCTCAGCAGCGCGAGGGCGACGTTCTCCGGGGTGTCGGGGATCGGGTCCGGCATGGGCTTCTCGACCGGGCGGCCGGGGCGGCGCGGGGGTCGTGGGCTTGCCTTCGTATCCATCGGCTTCTCCTAGCTTTTGCCTCGCGGGTCATCGAAAACCGATTAGCTTTCCGCCGCAAGGTGACCACCGTCGCCGTTGCGGCTTACCCCCGTTGACGCTCGCGGCGGCGCCGTCTAAGATCACTCTCGCACACCATATGCGGCTACCCGCATTCGTCGGGTCGCCCGCTGAATACGATAGCCCTCGATCCGGCACGGGGTAGCTCCCCGGCCCGGCGAATAGGTGGGATCTCATGCTTCCCGCATGTGGTGTGCAACGGCCCGGCATCCCGCCGGCGCCGTGGCAATCAGCACGGAGAAGCAGAATGCACGGACCCGGACGACACCTCGCGGCCCTCGTGGCCGCGCTCTGCCTCGCCATCCCGTTCGCCCTTGCCGCGTGCGGCGGCGGCGGAGGCGCACCCGCGAAGACAGCAACGCCGGCGCCCGCCGACCCGACGCCGGCGCCCACGGAAGCGGATCGCAACAGCGTTCGCACCGCCGATTCCGGGAAGACGTTAGAGAGCGCCCGCCGTGCCGCGGACTCCCTTCCGCGCTTCGGGAGCGTCACGCAATCGACGAACCGCGACGCGAACGGCATTACCACGGACAGGGCCCGGGCGGCGTTCAACGGCGCCGGCGTTGCCGTCACGGTCACGCGCGCGGACGGAAGCACTCTCACGCTCGACTCGTCCGATTCGGTACACAGCGAATCCCTCCCCGCCGGAGTGTTCCGCATTCCCGGCCCGGCGCGGACGGCGCGCGCTTGGCTTACCGCGAATATCGCCGACCGCGCCGCCACCGTTTCCCGACTCGCGGTCACAACGGCGAACGGCGATTCGAACGACTGGCTAGCCGGCGGCTACTGGCTACATATCGCCGGACAAAACCTGCTAGCCACGGCCCCGACCGTCACGCGCGCCGACATGGGCGCGTTCGTTGACGGCCCGGAGCTCCGCTCGCCGCCGAACCTGCCCACTACGCAACTCGCGCATTATGAAGGAATGGGCGCGGGAGCTTACGCCACCCGATACGGGAGCGGTTTCACGGCCGCCGGCGTCGCTCCGGGAAGCACGGAAATTGGCGAATTCACAGGCACGACCACGTTGACCGCCAGCTTCGCCGACAACACCATATCGGGTTGCTTCGGTTGCAAGGGCAACCTTCTATTCACCGGCGTTTTCGAGGATGGCGCGACGGGAGCGCAGCGCACCTTCGAAGACGTGCCTACCGACTACCAGCTTCGCCTCGGTGCGGCGCAAATCGAATCGAATGGCACGTTCCGCACCAACGACGTAACGCTTTCCAGCGCCACAGTACGGCAGGCAGGGTTGGGGTTCACAGAGCAAGGCGGTTCGTGGGGCGGAAGGTTCTCGAACATCCCGGATACCATGGACACCTTTAAGGAAGGTCTGAACAAGTTTTCATTTCGGTAGGGAGGGGATGTTCCCGAAGGTTGATCGGTTTCGTGGATAGTCTGTTGGCGCCCGGCTCTCTCGATCATCGATGCCCAGGCGGGGTGGGACGGGTCCGACGGATCGGGTTCCTTGCCGTCTGGACGGGCTACCCCTTCACGCCGCCGCCAGATGACGCTCGCCAATCATCAAGTTGGCCAACCCCAGAAGCAGCGCGATCCGTTGTCTGTTCTTTGCCAATCCCCGGTAGCGCGCCTTGGCGTAGCCGAAGTGCTGCTTCACATACAGAAACGGGTGCTCCACCTTCGAACGCACCCGCGCCTGCGCACGCTCCCGCCCCGCAGCCTCGCTGTCGGGCGCCTGCGCGCGCCGCCGGCCCGGTCTCATCGCCACACGCCAGTCCACCGACCCGCCCGCGTTCTCCGGGCGCTTGCCAACCCCCACATAGCCCGCATCCGCCCACACACGCTTCTCCCCGCCGCGCAAAAGACGATGCGCCACCGTCACGTCGCCCACATGCGCTGCTGTCGTCCACAGGCTGTGCACCACCCCGGTGCCGGAATCCACGCCGATATGCGCCTTCATGCCGAAGTACCATTGCCGACCCTTCCGCGTCTGATGCATCTCCGGGTCCCGCTTGCCCGCCCGGTTCTTCGTCGACGACGGCGCCTCGATGATGCTCGCGTCCATGATCGTTCCCTCCCGGAGCCGCAGACCCCGAGACGCCAAGTGCCGGTTGATCTCTTCCAACAACCCCTCCCCCAGACCGTGCTTCTCCAGAAGATGCCGGAACTTCAGGATCGTCGTCTCGTCCGGCAACGGACCCGACAGACGCAGACCCACAAACCGGCGAACCGAACCGACCTCGTAGAGAAGGTCTTCCATCGCAGGATCGCTCAGGTTGTAGAACAACTGCACGCAGTGCACCCGCAACATCACCGACAGGTCATAGGGCCGCAGACCCCGACCCGCCTGCGGGTAGTGCGGGCGTACCCGGCCCTCCAGCTTCTCCCACGGGATCAAACCATTCATGCGAGACAGAAACTTCTCACGACGCGTCACCCGCTTCTTCGACGCATACTCCATGTCCGAAAACGTGTACTGATCCATTCAACTTCTCCAACACAACCCTTCCACCCATGAACTATAACAAAACGCAAACTTGTTCAGACCTTCCTTAACGAGCCGCGCTTGGTAGCCGGCACCTTCGGCGGTAGAGCCGCCTTGAGCGACGGCAGCCAAGCCGCCTATATCGGCGCCTTCGTAGCCGGGAAGCAGTAGGCGGCGCTTGCCCGGAATCCCCGTTCCGGGTAGCGTGACCTCAGACAGAGCGAAGGCTAGGGGGCTCCTCCCTGGCCTTCGTGATCCGCATGGTAGATAATGTGCCGCACTTGCAAATCCAGCAGGGAGAAATCGATGCGTTCCAAGGTGATGGTCGCGATTGCGTGCGGCGCCGTGCTGGCGCTCGGAGCCTGTAGCGGCAGCAGCGGCCACGACCAGGCGCGGATCAACACGCTCACGGCCGAACGAGACGCGGCGCGGGCCGCCCTGACGGCCGCGCGGGCCGCCCTGGCCCGGACGCAGGCCGCCCAGCGCGCGGTGGTCGTCGCGACGACGGATGACCAGAGGGAGAAGGCGGAGGAGGCGCTGCGGACGACGCTCAGCGCCGCTGAGAACACCGTGAAGGCGGCGGAGATGCGCGTCGCGGAGGCCCCGGCCACGGCGGCCACCCCCGCGGTGCAGAAGGCGCTGGCCTCGACCCGGGCGGCGCTCGCCTCGGTGAGGGCACTCTATCCCGCATCCGCCCGGACGGACGATCACACCCCGCTGGGCAGGGCGCTGACCGCAGTGGCCCGGGCGCAGGCCGATCTGGCTGCCGCGCAGGAGGCGCTGGCGGCGGCGCCGGACGACGCGGTGCAGACGGTGCTGGCGGAGGCGCAAGCCGCGCTCACCACGGCCCAGCTCTCGCTGCTGCCCAGGCTCCAGCAGGAGTTGGCGTGGCTGCAAGGCGTGAACGACAAGCAGGACGCGCTGACGGGAGCGCAAGCTGCGACGGCGCAAGCGCAGGCGGCCGTCGAGACCGCACGGCGTGCGGTCGATGCGGCGCGGGAAAACTACGAAGAGGCGATTCGCACCTTGGCGGCCGCGGCGGACGCGGACAAGGCGGAGGCGCAGGTCACGGTGAGGCAGCGCGCGACGGCGCTACAGGCGGCGCAGGCCGCCCTGGTGGCCGCGGAGGCGGCCCTCCGGATCGCGCAAGGGGCGGAAAGAACCGCCGCGGCGGCGTTCGTGACGGCGGCCCGGACGGCGCTTTCGGGCGCGCAAACGGACGCGCAGAGGACCGCTGCGCAGGCCAAGGTCGACGCCGCCATGGCGGCCCAGGCGGCCGCACCGCCCGCGCCCGGCGCATGGGCCGCAGGCACGCCCCTGGTGTGGACGGACGGGGCCATCGTGGAAGCGGGCACCGCCCGGGTCACGCGCACGCCGCGTACCGACACCGGAGAGGACGGCTGGGCGAAGCTCGCCATCCGGACCGGCCCCGTGGCTTACGCGGCGGGCAAGACGGTGCTCTCCGCGGGCGGCGCGGGCACGACCGACGAGCTGCCCATGCGTTCGGCCGTCCTGCGCGCGGCGGGACCGTACCCCATCAAGCTCCAGGGTGACGACGGCTCGGCGCCAGACCACTACCGCAACACCGATGGCGTGGTGACCAGCTCGCTCCAGCTCTCGGAAGACGGCCTCACCATCAGGTTCGGCGGCGAAGGCGTGGTCTATTACGACATGCAGCGGCAGTTCAACTACTTCAGCGACGCCGACGGCACACCCGACCACGACTCCTGGTGGCGCTACGGCCCGGACGGGAAGCTGGGCGACGCCGCCGCGGCAGCGGGCGGCACCATCACCGCCTCCCACGCCAGAGACCTGGGGCTGGCGGCGGCGGGCGGGACGCTGACGTCGGGCCAGGCGACCGCGCTCCAGGGCTACGTGACGGACAACGCCGGCGCCTGCTGGCAGGTGAACCTCTCCGTTTGCGGCGACTGGGCCCACGACGACCTCACCATCTCCCTCGGCAGGCCGTCGCCGTCCCCCGACGGTGAGCCGGCCCATTACTGGAAGGCGCGCATTCCGTTCACCGCCGAGCAGGCCGTGGCGCCACCAGTCAAGTCGTTGCTGCCGGACACCCGGCCAGCGGACATCGGGCAATACGAAGTCTGGCTTTCCAACCATGCCGGCGTGGACGACAAGGGCACGGAGAGCGAGGCCGACGACGCGGTGCGCTATCTCGACCATGCGGCCTACGGGCTGTTCATGCTGGCACGACAACCTCGTGAACGAGCCCCGCTACATCCGCCCGCAGGCCTTCGCCGTCGGCTACGACGCCTTCCAGGACCTGGAGAACCTGAGGACGACGGACGTCGCCACCTCCATCGCGGCCAGGTTCGAGGGCCGCACCATGGCGCGCACCCTGATCTCCCGGCCCTTCAACTCCCGCGCCGACCGTATCGCCATCACCGACACGAAGCCGATGCGGGGGGACATCACGCTCAACGCCTGCATCAGCGGCGCGGGCTGCACCGGCGAGGGCTTCCCCACCGACGCCAACATGATCGCGGGCATGATCTCCAATTTCGAGCGTCTCCGCGTGGACGGGACCTGGCTGCTTTACGAGCCGACCAACGGCGGCATCCCGTTGCAGGAGGCCGCCATCGCCGTCGACGGCAGCTTCAAGGGCCAAGTCGGGCATCCACGCCATATCCCCGAGAGCGGCAGCATCAGGGGCAGGGACCCGTCGGCCTTCGTCAGCAACACGGGCAGCTTCGCCGCGAACCCCACGCCGAGACCGGCCAGCGGGCCGGCGACGGGCGACGACAACGGATACGCGGCGCAATGGAGCGGCAACCTTTACGGCCCCCGCGACGCCCTGGAAGCCGCGGGCTGGTGGCACCTGCCGTATGACGGCCGGGCGCGGGAAGGCGGTTGGGTCTCGATCATCGGCAGCTTCGGCGCCGTCTGCACCAACTGCGAATAGGCGCCGGGCTTCGTTCGAGGGGCGCGCCCGCCTCCCCGCAGGATGCGCAACGGCGCGGCGATGTAAAAATCAGGCGCCGAAGTAGGCGGCGGCGATTTCGGGGGAATTGCGGAGGGCGGCGGGGGTGCTCCTGGGGCCGATGCGCCCGGTTTCCAGGAGATAGACCTCCTGGGCGAGGCTCATGGCGAAATTCACGTTCTGCTCGGCGATCACAATGGTGAGGCCCGAGCGGCGGTTCAGGTCGCGCAGCGCGGCGGCGATCTCCAGGCAGACGCGGGGCGCGAGGCCGAGCGTCGGCTCGTCCACCATCAGGAGCTTCGGGCGCGACATCAGCGCGCGCGCGAGCGACGCCATCTGCCGTTCGCCGCCGGATTGCGTCGCCGTTTCCTGCCGCTGGCGCTCCTCCAGCCGGGGGAACAGGTCGAACACCTTGCGCAGGTTGGATTCGATCTCGCCGCGCCGGCGCCAGGCGCCGACGAGGAGGTTCTCCCGCACGTCCATGAAGGGGAAGAGGTTGCCGCGCTCGGTCGCGTAGCCGATGCCGGCGCGGACGATGCGGGCGGGGGCCAAGCGGGTCACGTCGCGCCCGTCGAAGGCGATGCGGCCCTCGCGCTTCGTCAGGCCCACGACCGAATCGAGCAGGGTCGACTTGCCGGCGCCGTTGGGGCCGATGACGGCGACGATGCGGCCCGCCTCCACCGCCAGCGACACCCCGCGCAGCGCCTGGGCGCGGCCGTAGAAGACGTCGAGGTTTTCGATATCGAGCAACGCCATCGCCCGCTTCCCGTCCTAACGCCCGAGATAGGCTTCGCAGACGGCCGCGTCCGCCGTCACTGCGTCGAACGTGCCCTCGGCGATGACCTCGCCGAAGGACATCACGATCACCCGGTCGACCAGTGGGGCCAGCGCCCGCAGGTCGTGGCTCACGATGACGTAGGCCAAGCCCTCCGTGCGCTTCTTCTCGACCAGAAGCTCGGAGAGGCGGGCGATCTCCGCCAGGGTCAGGCCGGCGAAGACCTCGTCCAGCAGCAGCAGCCGGGGCGCCACGGCGACGGCGCGCGCCATCTCCAGGCGGCGCAGGTCGCCCATGGCGAGGGCGCTCGGCAGGGCCGCGATCTGGCTGTCGGAGAAGCCGACGCCGCGCCCGATCGCCCGCTCGGCCGCCACGTCCGGCCCTTCGGTCATGAGCTTCCAGAGATCGTCCGGGGCCATGCAGACGCGGATGTTGGCGCCGACCGACATGGCCCCGAAGGGCCGCGGGACCTGGTAGGTGCGGGCGAGGCCGCGCTTGACGCGCGCGTGCGTCGGCAGCCGCGTGATGTCCGCACCGCGGAAGAAGATGCGCCCGGCGGTGGGCTTCAACTCTGCCATGACCATGTTGAAGACGGTGGTCTTGCCGGCGCCGTTGGGGCCGATGAGGCCCAACGTCTCCCCCTCCGCCACGTGGAAGGAGAGGCCGCGGACGGCGCGGATGCCGCCGAACGCCATGTGCAGATCGCGCGCCTCCAGCAGCGGCTCCGCCATCAGCCCCTCCGCTCTCGCAGCCTTCGGCGGGCAGCGTCCAGCAGACTGTAGATGCCGTCCGGCCGATAGACATACACCACCAGCGCGACCGCGCCGTAGACGAAATAGCGCTCCATGCCGGGCATGACGGGGCGCAGATATTCCAGCAGGATGGTGAGGAAGTAGGCGCCGATGATGGGGCCCACGATGGTCTCGGCACCGCCGATCAGCGCCGCCACCAGGATGGTGAACAGGAAATCGATCTCGAAAATGCCGCGCGGCGCGATCGAGCCGAGATAGTGGACGTAGAAGGCGCCGCCGATGCCGGCTGCGGCGGCGCTCACCATGAAGGCGAAGAGTTTGAGCCGGGTGGTGTCGTGCCCGGCGGCCCGCAGCGCGTCCTCGTCCATGCGGATGGCGCTGAGCGCCATGCCGAGCCGCGTGCGCACCAGGAGCCAGAGGACGACGCCGATCGCGAACATGATGCCGAAGGTCAGGTAGTAGTTGGCGACGGCCCCGGAGACGATGGTCTGAATGCCCGAGATGCCGCGCGTGCCGCCGGTGGTCTTGGGCGCCACCACCTTGGTGAGCTCGTACAGGATCTCCATGAAGGCCAAGGTCACCAGCGCGAAATAGGTGCCGCGGGTGCGCAGCGCCGGCAGGAAGAACAGCGTGCCGCCCACCATCGTCGCGACCACGGCGGCCGGAATACTGGCATGGAGCGGCACCCCGTAGCGGTAGCTCAGGATAGCCGTGGTGTAGCCCGCGATGCCGATCAGAAAGGGATGGCCGAAGCTGATATAGCCCGTCCTTCCCGAGAGAAAATCCCAGCTCATCGCGAAGATGGCGAGGAAATGCGCGAAGATGAGGATGCGCAAGGTGCCGGTCGGCACCACCAGCGGCAGCAGGCACATGACCGCGCCGAAGACGAGCCACCAGCCGAGATAGCGCAGGGTCTCGCGTTCCACCACTCAGAGCTCCGCCTTGCCGAACAGCCCCTTGGGCCGCAGCACCAGGACCAGGATGATCAGCAGCATGGTGAAGACGCCGCGCAGCTCGGCGGCGATCACGGTGGTGGTGACGGTTTCCAGGAAGCCGATGACGTGGGCCGCGATCAGGCTGCCGGCGATGCTGCCGATGCCGCCGACGATCACCACGGCGACCGAGATGATGAGCGGGAACACCCACATGTGCGGGTCGAGCTGGGTGAAGGTCGCGAAGAACACGCCGGCGATGGCCCCGAGGGCGCCGGAGAGGCCCCAGGTCACCAGGTTGACGAGGCGCGGCTCGATGCCGGAGACCACCGCCCCCTTGCGGTCCATGGAAACCGCGCGGATGGCTCGGCCCAGATGGGTGCGGCGGACGAACAGCATCAGGGTGGCGAGCACCACCCAGCTCACGCCCATGGCGAGCAGGATGTTGACGGTGACGGAGATGCCCTCGAAGCGCAGCACGCCCGGGATCACCGGCCACATCGTCTTGGGCGCGGGCGAGAAGATCATCACGATCAGCGCCTGCATCACGACGGCCAGGATCAGGGTCGAGATCTCGACCGCGATGGGGTTGTCCTCCAGACGGCGCACCAGCAGCGCGTAGGTGAGGAGGCCGAAGGCGACGCCGGACAGCATGGCGAGGACGAAGCTCGCGAAAACCGGCAGCCCGGCCTGCTGGGCGGCGACGTAGTAGGTGTAGCCGCCCAGCATGATGTAGACGCCGTAGGCGAGGTTCAGCACCCGGCCCACGCTGAAGATCATGGTGAAGCCGACGGCGATCAGCGCATAGAGGCCGCTGAGCAGGAACCCCTGGATCAGGATCTGAAGCGCCATGGAGGGAAGGCCCGGGCGCGGCGGCGGGCGGCCGCGCCCGGGGAGCGTGCGGTTACTTCAACCAGTCCGGCACTTCGAAGGCGCCGTTCGCGTATTTCGGCGGATAGACGACCTTGGTCGAGCCGTCGGAATACCACTGGATGACCACCATGGAAGGCGCGCCCTGGTCGTAGGGCGGGTCGATGTCGAACTTGATGTTGTGGGTGTATTCGCGGCCCGTCCGGGGCTCGATCTCGCCGGGCTTCCAGTAGGCGTAGCGGAGCCAGATCTCGCCGTCCTTCTCGATGACGATGTCCTCGTTCTCCATCTCGCGCACCCAGTCGTCGAGGGGCGCGAAGCCGCCGGCCCGCTCGGCGGCGGCGAAGGCGTTCAACAGGCCGTAATAGGCGTTGAAGCCGTTGAAGTGCGGGAAGACCGGGCGCTCGTCGCCGTATCGGGCGGTGTATTTCTCCAGGAACGCCGCCGTGCGGTCGTCGATGTCGAAGCCGATGGAGGGGATTGGGCTCAGCGTCGAGATGCCGCCGCCGAGGCCGCCGGTGTCAGTCCAGAATTCCTTGGCGAAGGCGGAGACGTTGATCCCCGTCATCGGCACCGGCACTTCGAGCTTGACGTATTGTGATGCCGGCACCTGGCTGCGCACCGACGAGATCAGGTAGATGAAGTCGGGCTCGGCGGCGACCGCCTTGTTGAAGATCGGCGCGAAATCGACGGTGTTGATGTCGTAGACGATGTGGTCGAGGATGGCGATGTTCGCCTCGGGCGCCAAGCCCTGCTCGATCAGCTCGTACACGCCGCCGGCGAAGGCGGTGTCCTCCTGGAGGACGACCACGGACTTCCAGCCCATCTCCTTGGCGAGCACGTCCTTGCCGAAGTCGATGTAGAGGGTGGCGAGCGCGTAGTCGTTGGCCACGTTCATGAAGTACATCTTGTACTTGTCGTATTCCTGGACCACCTTGTCGATGATGCCGATGTAGGACGTCCAGGTGTCGAGGGTGGGCGTGCGGTACTCGGCCATGCGCTCGAGCCAGCCGAGCGAGACGTCGTCGATGCAACCCGAGACGATGAAGTCGACGTTCTCGACCTCGTTGAGATACTCGTAGGCGCGGATGCCCTCGGCCACGTCTTCCCGCGTGTCGGCCTTGACGAGCTCGATGGTGCGCCCGCCCAGCACGCCGCCGGCGGCGTTGAGCTCCTCGATGGCGATCTCGGCACCGCGGATGGTGCTCTTGCCGGTATCGGTGTCGAACGAGCCGATATAGCCCACCTTGATCGGGTCGGCCGCGAAGGCGGGTGCGCCCGCGAGGAGGGCGCACAGCACCGCCGCCCCTACGATCGAACGATGGAACGTCATGGTGTCTCTCCCGTTCTTTCAATCGCGTTTTCCCACGCGGGGCGCATCGTAAGGCGCTTTCGCCGCGAAGGGAACCGGCGCGCGGTCGGTGCGCGGGTTTCTTCTTCAATGCCGCGCGCCGCGCCAGCCATGTTCGAGATAGGCGCGGATGAAGGGGGAGCGGTGGCCTTCGGCGGTCCACAGGATGGGGAAGAAGGTTTCGTCCATGGCCGTGTCGCCGGCGCGTTTATAGCGGCTGTAGATGGCGCCCACGTTGCGCGCGTGGAAGCGGGCCGCGCTGGAGAAGCAGTGGACCACCAGGCTGCGGCGGCCGACGCCGGCGGTCGCGGCGGGGGAGCCGTGCCAGACGCGCCCGTGGTGGAAGGCCCCGCCGCCGGCGGAGACCTCGACCGGCGCCAAATCCACGGGCGCGTCGGCCTTGGCGGCGGCGGTGGCGAGCGCGGCCAGCGGATCGTCGGGCGCGTGGAAGGCGGCAGGCGGCGGGGATACGCCCCAGCGGTGGGAGCCGCGGGCGTAGTGGACGGTGCCCGCGTCCCACGCGGTGTCGTCGAGGGCGATCCAGCAGCTCGTCATCTCCGGCGGGACGACCCAATCGACGTAGCTCGCGTCCTGGTGGAAGGCGAGGGGCTTGCCGCCCGGCGGTTTCCACAGGAGGTTGTCCTGGGCGAGGCGGGCGCCGGGCCAGCCGGAGAGCTTGGCGCAGGCGGCACCGATTTCCGCCGAAAGGACGGTGGCGGCGACGAAGCGATCGGCCTTCCAGCCGTTGCAGATCTGGCGCGTGAGGTCGGCGGCGTCGCGGCCCGCGCGCCAGTTCCATTCGTCGGGCTGGAGGCCGGTCTCGAATTCGCCGCGGAACAGCGGTTCGAAGCGGGCGGCGATTCGCGCCGCGGTCTCGGGCGGGACGATGCGTGGCACCGTCACGAAGCCGTCGGCGTCGAAGGCGGCGCGCTGGTCTTCCGAGAGGGCGAAGCCCGTCATCGCCCGAGCCTCCGGCGCCGGCGCGGAGCCGGGGCGGAAGAGGGGAGCCTACGCGACCCGGAGCGTCGGCGGCTCGTTGCGCGCCGCGCCGGGCGCCTCCCAGTGGGCGGCGGTCCGGCGCTTCAGCATCTCCCGGAACTGGCGGGTGGTCTCGGGCAGGAGCGCCCCGCTGCCCCAGTCTACGATCACGCCGTAGCGGCGGATCAGGTCCATCGCGTCGAGCGCCTTGCTCCGGTAGCGGGCGGCGACCGCCTCCGGGTCCTCGTCGAGCCAGGCATGGCGGTGCGCCCGGATCTCCGCGCGCGCGGCGGTCGTGGCGGCCCCGTCGACCTCGTAGGCGGCCAAGTCGGCATCCACCTCGCGCACGACGACGCCGTAATCCTTCCGCGCCCGCGCGATCGAGACGTAGCCGTCGGCGACGTCTTCGCAGACCGCCTGCGGGTCGCGGGCGAGCGGGTCGCCCAGACCGCCGCCGCCCGCCGAGGGGCGGGTCACGGTATCGCCGGTCTCGATCGGGACGCCCGAGAAAATCGAGCCCAGATAGCGTTCGCCCTGGCTGCCCGGATTGACCCAGACGCCGTGGGGGATGGAGGGCAGGCCGCCCCAGAGCCCCCAGGTGACCGAACGCTCGCGGTCGCAGCAATAGGAGACGACCGAGCGCTCGGCGCGGGTCAGGACCGCTCCCTTCTCCACGCCCAGGCCGCCGCGCGACTTGCCCGGCCCGCCGGAATCGACGATCAGCTCGTGGCCGGTGGTCAGCACCGGGGCCAGCCGTTCCTGCCCTTCGAACGGCTGGGTGCCGAGCTGGACGCCAAAGACCGGCCCGGTGGCGCTCCACCCGTCGCGGCCGTTGCGCGCCCCCCAGCCGCCCACCATCCAGTCGTACCACATGAAATAGGGGCGATCCGCCTTGCGGCCGTCGCGGCCGCCGATCAGCAGGTATTCCAGATTGAAGGTGCAGGCCATGGCGCGTTCAGGCAGGATCTCGGCCCACAGCTCGAACACCGAGTTCATGATCTTCTCGAACGGCCCGGAGCAGAAGCCGGCGACCGGGGTCGGCCAGTCCGCGTTGACCACCGTCCCCTTCGGCCCGAGGTCCACGGTGACCACCCGGTAGAAGCCGGAATTCAACGGGATGTCGGGCGACTGCATCTTGGTACCGGCGACGATGGCGGCGAAGGCTCCGCCATAGCAGCAATTGAGGAAGGTGGAGATCGTCTTCGGGTGGGAGCCGGAGAGGTCGTAATGCACGCTGTCGCCGTCGATGGTCATCCTGATGCGGATGGGGATCAGCCCTTCGCCCAGCGCCGGGTCGACGTCGATATAGTCCTCGGTCTCCCAGACGCCGTCCGGCAGCCGGGCAACGCGCTGGCGGGTCAGGGTCTCGACGTAGTCCTGCACCTCGGCGAAGGAAGTGCGGATCACGTCGAGGCCGTATTTGTCGCAAAGCCGGCAAATCTCCCGCTCGGCGACGTTGCAGGCCTCGGCCTGCGCCTGCAAATCGCCGATGATGTCGGCCGGTGCCCGCGTGTTGTTGGCGATCAGCTCGGCCACGTCGGAGAGGTACACGCCCTTGCTGTAGACCCGGACGGGCGTAATGCGCAGCCCCTCCGCCATGTGGTCGAGGGCACTCACGTTGAAGGAGCCGGGCACCGCACCGCCCACGTCGGCCCAGTGGCCGTTGGCCTGGGCGAAGCCGAGATGGGTGCCTTCGTAGAAGATCGGCCGGACGATCCGGGTGTCGTTGAAATGCGTGCCGCCCTGGTAGACGTCGTTCACGACGAAGGTATCGCCGGGGTGGATGTCGTCGCCGAACTTGTCGATCACCGCCTGGGCCGTGTAGTGCAGCGTGCCGACATGGGCGGCGATGTCGCCGCTGCCCTGCATGATCGTGTTGCCCTCGGTGTCGCAGATGGCCGAGGAGAAATCCCGCGACCAGATGACGAAGGAATAGCAGGTGCGGAAGATCTGCTCCGCCATCTGGTCGACGATGTTGACATAGGCGTTCTTCAGGACTTCGAAGGTCACAGGATCGAGTGTGTAGCCGTCCGACCTGCCGCTCATGTGCTGCCCTCCTCACGCGCGCCCCTCTCCGGGGCCTGTGCCAACGGAACGTTCATGACGATGGTGAGCCAGGGATCGACCTCGGCCTTCACGCCGGGCGGCACGAGGACGGTCGAATCGAGCTGCTCGATGACCGCCGGTCCCTCGACGACCGCCCCCGCCCGCAGGCCGTCGCGATCGTAGATCGGGGTGTCGATCGGCGCGGGCTCCTCGTCGAAGACCACCGGGCGGTGAGAGGCGGGGCAGGGCACCGCCCCGTCCGGCTCGTGCCTGGCGAAGGCCGCCTTGCGCGAAAGCCCGGTCGCGCTGACGCTCAGCCGGTATATCTCCACCGGCGCGTCGGGGCGCGAATAGTTGTGCTCGCGGCCGTGCTCCTCGTGGAACCGCGCGATCGCGTCATCGAGGGCGGCGGCCGTCGCCGGCACCGCGATCGACATCGAGCGCCACTGGCCGAGATAGCGCATGTCGACGAAGCGCTCGAACCGCATCCGGTCTTCGGACACGCCTTCGTGTGAGAGCCGGCGGCGGCCTTCCTCCTCGAGCGCGCGGAAGGTGCCGTCGACCTCGTCGAACTTCGCGTCCTCCGCCGCGCGCAGGTACATCCGCGACATGTCGTGCTTGATGTCGACCAGGAGGCAGCCCAGCGCGGAAGTGACGCCCGGGCTCGGCGGCACCAGGACCGTCGGGATCGAGAGATCGCGGGCGAGCGCCACGCCGTGGAGCGGCCCTGCGCCGCCGAATACGACGAGGGCGAAGTCGCGCGGGTCGTAGCCGCGCCGGATCGAGACCAGCCGCACCGCGTCCGCCATGTTGGCGTTGGCGACCTGGAGGATCGATACGGCCGCTTCCCGGACCGAGAGGCCGAGGGGCTCGGCGATCCGCCGCCCGATGGCCTCTTCGGCGAGGGTGCGGTCGAGGGTGACGGCGCCGCCGGCGAGCTGGTCGCCGATGCGGCCGAGGACGATGTTGGCGTCGGAATTGGTGGGCTCGGAGCCACCCCGGCCGTAGCAGGCGGGGCCGGGCGCGGAGCCGGCCGAGCGCGGCCCGTTGCGGAGCGACCCGGCCTCGTCGATCCAGGCGAGCGAACCGCCGCCCGCGCCGATGGTCAGCACTTCGATGCTGGGGAAGCAGATCGGATAGCCGTATTGCACGTACCAGTCGGTGGTCACCTGCAGATTACCCCGGTCGCACAGGGAGACATCGGTGCTGGTGCCGCCCATGTCGAGGCCGATCGCGTTCTCGTGGCCGGCGAGGCCGGCGACGAAGCGGCTGGCGATGGCGCCGGCGGCGATACCGGAGGCGGCGAGCCGCGCCGCGAACTTCTCCGCCGTCTTCTCGGTCATGACGCCGCCGCCGGAGTGGAGGAGGAGGACATCCTCCGTGTAGCCGCCCTCGCGCAGGCGGGCGGCGAGGCGCCGCACGTAGTCGCCGGCGACCGGTGCGAGGACGGCGTTGGCCACCGTCGTCGAGAACCGCTCGTGCTCGAAGATCTCGGGCATGATCTCGCTGGACAGCGAGATCGACGCGCCGGGCACCGCTTCCGCCAGGATGTCGCGCATCCGGCGTTCGTTCGCCGGGTTGGCGAAGGCGTTGGCGAAGCAGATCGCGATCGTCTTGATCCCGCGCTTGACGATGATTCGCGCGGCCTCCCGCGCCTCGTCCTCGTCCACCGGCTCGACGACGGCACCGCTGTAATCGACGCGCTCGGTCACGACCAGCCGGTTGCGGCGGCTGATGTAGGGCGGCGCCATCTCCTTGTAGGTGTCCCACAGATCGTCGCGGGTGCCCCGGCGGATCTCGATGACGTCGCGGAAGCCCTTGGTGGTGACCATGACCGCCGGTGGAAAATTGCGCGTAATCAGCGCGTTGGTCGCCAGCGTGGTGCCGTGGGAGAAGAGGGCTACGTCCCGCAGGTCGATTCCCCCGGCGGCGATGCCGTTCAGCACGCCGTCGATCGGATCGGGCGTGGTCGGCGTCTTGGCGACGCGCATCCGGCCCGAGGCCTCGTCGAGGATGCACACGTCGGTGAAGGTGCCGCCCACGTCGCACGCGACCCGCACTGCCTTGCCCTTCCCGTCGCTCATCCGCAGGCTCCCCTCCCGTCGCGAGCGCAAGGTACGCCTCGCCCCGGCCGCCAGTTTGCGCTATCGGTCAGGCGATCTCAAACGAGCGCCGTGCGGGGGCGGCGGGGGAGGGTGGCGTGATCGACGAGGTGCTGTCCTTCTGGTTCGAGCAGAGCGGCCGCGAGCAGTGGTGGGCGAAAGACGCGGATTTCGACGAAGCGATCCGTTCGCGCTTCGGCGCGCTCCACGCCGCCGCCGGGCGAGGCGAGCTCCATGGCTGGCGCGACACGGCGGACGGGCGGCTGGCCGAGACCGTGGTGCTCGACCAGTTCTCGCGCAACCTCTACCGCGACGATTCGCGCGCCTTCGCCAATGACGGGATGGCGCTTGCGCTGGCGCAGGAAGCGGTGCGGCGGGGCGACGACCAAGCCGTCCCCGTCATGCGTCGGCAGTTCTTCTACATGCCCTTCCAGCACAGCGAATCCCGGAAGATCCACGAAATCGCGGTCGGGTTGTTCGCGAGCCTGGGGGAGCCGGAGCTCCTGGACTACGAGCGTCGGCACAAGGCCATCATCGACCGCTTCGGCCGCTACCCGCATCGCAACCGCGCCCTCGGCCGCCCCTCGACGCCCGAGGAGGCGGCCTTCCTCGAGGAGCCCGGCTCGTCCTTCTGAGCGGGTGCGCGTGCCCATCTCAGGGCGACGGGCGGCGTTGCGCGGGGGCGGGGGGTTTGCGAGAGTCGGCGCCGCGCCGGCGGAGCGAGGAGGGGGCGCTGCCGCTTCTGGAGGACAGGGAGGTTTCCATCGACGCGATCTACGTCCCGGCCAAGCGCCGGCGGACGCGCGACGCGGCGACGGTGGCGGCGCTCGCCGAAAGCATCCTCGAAGAGGGGTTGAAGGCACCCATCCTCGTCCGCGAGGACGGCGCGCGCTACATCCTCGTGGAGGGGCTCCAGCGCCTGGAGGCGTGCAAGGCGCTGGGGGAAGAGACCATCGCCTGCACGCTGGTCCAGGCGCGCGGCTGACGCGGGCGAGAAGCGGGCGGATGCGCGATTTCCAGCGTCCGGGGCGGTCCCCGGCCTACGGCGCCGACGGCATGGCGGCGACCTCGCATCCGCTGGCGACGGCCACCGCCCTCGACGTGTTGAAGGCGGGCGGCAACGCGGTGGACGCGGCGGTGGCGGCCTGCGCCCTCCTGGGCGTGGTGGAGCCGCAGTCGACCGGCATCGGCGGCGACTGCTTCGCGCTCTACGCGCCCGGCGGGCGGGTGCCGCCGGTCGCCGTCAACGGCTCCGGCGGGGCGCCGGCACTGGCGAGCGTGGAACATTTCCGCGAGCGGGGCATCGACTCCATCGGCTTCCAGAGCCCGCACGCCGTCACCGTGCCCGGTGCCGTCGGCACCTGGGCATGGCTGCTGGAGGAACACGGCAGCAAGGGCTTCGACGAGCTGCTGCGCCCGGCCATCCGCTACGCCGACGAGGGTTACGTCATCCACGACCGGGTGGCCCGCGACTGGGCGTTCAACGCCGGCAAGCTCGAAGCCTGCGAGAATGCGCGCCGCCTCTTCCTGCCCGACGGCCGCGCGCCCCGCGCCGGTACGCGCCACCGGCAACCGGCGCTGGCGCGGACGTTGCGCCTGATCGCCGAGGGCGGCGCGGCGGCCTTCTACGAAAGCGCGGTGGGTGCGGATATCGCGGCCTATCTGGAGGCGCGCGGAAGCCTCATGCGCGCGGGCGACCTGGCCGGCTTCGCGCCGCGGCCCGTAGCCCCCATCGCCACTTCCTACGGCGGCTACGACGTCTACGAGTGTCCGCCCAACGGGCAAGGCGTCGTCGCGCTGCTGATCCTGAACATCCTGCGCGGCTTCGAGAGGGGCGGACTCGACCCGGTGGGCACCGAGCGCCTCCACCTGCAGGCGGAGGCGACGCGCCTCGCCTATCGTGACCGCGCCGCGCTGATCGCCGATCCGGAGGCGGTGGACGTGCCGACCGAGGCGCTGCTCGCGCCCGCCTACGCCGACGCCATGCGCCGCCACATCCGGCGCGACCGGGCCATGCCGGCGACCCTGCCGCCGGGCTACCCGGCGCACGGGGATACGGTCTATCTCACCGTGGTGGACGGTGCCGGCAACGCCATCTCGCTCATCAACTCGCTCTTCCAACCCTTCGGCAGCGGCCTTTGCACGCCGATGGGGGTGATGCTGCAAAACCGGGGCGCGAGCTTCGTCGTGGACCCGGCGCATCCCAACCGCATCGCCGGCGGCAAGCGGCCCCTGCATACGATCATCCCCGGCATGGTGGGGGAGGGGGAGCGGGCCGTCATGCCGTTCGGCGTGATGGGCGGCCACTACCAAGCCTGCGGCCATGCGCATTTTCTGGGCAACGTGATCGACCACGGGATGGACGTGCAGGAGGCGCTGGACTGCCCGCGCGCCTTCCATTTCGACGGTGTGCTCGCGCTGGAGACGACCGTTTCGGACGAGACCGCCGCGCGTCTGGCGGGCCTGGGCCATGTCGTGCGACGCGCCGAGCAGCCACACGGCGGCGGCCAGGCGATCCGCATCGACCACGCCGCGGGCGTGCTCGTCGGCGGCTCGGACCCGCGCAAGGACGGGTGCGCGCTGGGGCTCTGACGGTTTTCCCGCAACACGAGAGGAGGAGAGCGATGACGTTCGAGGAGCAGGTTGCGCGGTTGACGGCGATCGAGGACATCAAGCAGCTCAAGGCGCGCTACTGCCAGCTGTGCGACGCGGGCTACGACCCGGACGGCCTCGCCGCGATGTTCGTCGAAGACGCGATCTGGGATGGCGCCAGCTTCGGCCGCCATGTCGGGCGCGCGGCGATCCGCGCATTCTTCGCGGGCATTTCGAGCGACATCGTGTTCGCGGCCCATCTGGTGCTGAACCCGATCATCTCGGTGGAGGGCGACGCCGCCAACGGCAAGTGGTGGCTGATCATGCCTTGCACCACGGCAACCGACGGCGGCGGCAAGGAGGCGCGCTGGCTGCTCGCGGAATACGACGACGATTACGTCCGCATCGACAGCGCGTGGTACTTCAAGCACTTGCGGCTCGACCTGAAGTTCTTCGCACCGCACAAGGACGGCTGGATCGAGCGGTAGGGGCGCGCCGGTGCACTCGGGGTGGAGCACGAAAAGGAAGGAACTCCCTCTGGAGGCCCGCATGGCGGAAAAGGCGAAAAAGCCCCCACCGACGCGGCGAATTCGAATGGAAGGGTGACGGCTCTCTGGCGCAAGGTCGGGGACGGCCCGCGCCCCGAAAAATCACGACTGGCGTTTGAGGGCGCCCTCGGCGGTGGTGTCGGACTTGAAGGGCCAGTAGAGCTCGGCGTTGCGGGTGATGCCGCTGCGGCGGAAGATGATGATCAACATCATGACGATGCCCACCACCACCCAGGTGCTGCTGGTGGGCAGGACGAAGCCGTCCTTCCCGAACATCCCGCTTTCGAGGTTCTTCAACAGGTCGATCACGACGGTCATGACCACGACGCCGACCACCGCCCCGGAGAGGCTCTGCATCCCGCCGATCACCAACATCGCCAGGGTGATGAGGGTCAGGTTCAGGAAGAAGGTGTCGACCGTGAGCATCCCGAGGAAGTGGCCGAACAGCCCGCCTGCCATGCCGCAGAAGAAGCCGCTGATGACGAAGGCCAGCAGGCGCTGGCCGAAGACGTTCACTCCGGCCGCCTTGGCCGCCACCTCGTCGTCGCGGGAGGCCCGCAGCGCCAGGCCGAACTTGGAGCGCGAATAGAAGAACGCGGCGACGATGGTGACCACCGCATAGGCATAAGCCACCCAAGGGGTCGTCGTCTGCGGCAGGCCGATCACCGAGCTCGCACCGGACGTCCAGGTGCTCCAGCGCAGATAGACGGAATAGATGATCATCAGGAACGCGAAGGTGCCGATCGAGGCGGCGATGCCCGACAATCGCATGAGCGCGTAGCCCGCGACCGCGGCCACCGCCGCGCTGAGCAGGCCGGCCAGGAAGATCGCCAGCACGAAATGGTGGCTGTTGTTCAACAGGTAGTCCGGCAACCCCGGCATGAACATCTCGCGGGTCATCTCGCAGCAGGTCTGCCAGCCGGTGGCATAGGCGCCGATCATCATGAAGCCGATATGGCCGAAGGACATGATTCCGGAGTTGCCGATGAAGAGATAGAGGGCGACGACGATCACCACCCGGATGAGGCCTTCCGTCAGCGTGCGCGCCAGGATGCGGTCGTCCAGGGCGACCACCACCGCGGTGACGATCAGGAGGCCTACGCACAGGTTCACGAGCGGCCAGAAATGCCGGATGCGGCGGAGGAGCGGAGTCGTGGCGTCGATCATCAGACCCGTTCCTTGAAGGCCCTGGTCGGGATCAGCCCTTGCGGGCGGGCCAGCAGGATGATCACCACCAGGCCGAAGACGAAGGCGTCGCGGAAACCCCGCATCCCCTCGGGCAGGACGGCGATCAGCACCGTCGAGAAGATGCCGACGACGTAGCCGCCGACCACCGCGCCGATCAGGCTGCCCATGCCGCCGATCACCGTGGCGATGAAGGCGTAGAGCATCAGGAAGACACCGCCGCGGAAGCTCAGGATGCCCGTCTGCGTGTGGTACATCAGCGCCATGATGCCGGCCAGCGCGCCGCTGATGACGAAGGCCAGGGCGATCACCCGGGTCGCGTTGACGCCCAGCATCCGCGCCATGCGGAAATCCTCGGCCGCGGCCCGCATCTCCACGCCGATGGGCGTGCGCCGCAGGAAGAGCGTCAACAGGACGAGCAGAATCCACGTCACCGCCACGATCACCAACTGGAGCACGGGGACCTGGATCTTGTCCGAGAGCGCGACCACGCCGGTGAGCTCGGGCCACAGCGCCACCGCCTTCGGCCGTCCGCTGTAGAGCATGATGATCAGGTTCTGGATCGAGAAGCTGAGCGCGATGGAGGCGATCATCAGCACGGCCGGCGGGGCCGTCTGGATGTGGCGGAAGAGGAGGAAATAGGAAGCCAGGGCGAAGACGATCACCACGCCGACCGAGCAGACGATGAGCGCGACCGGATGGAAGCCCAGGATCAGCGGCACCGCGACCACCGCGGTCGCCGGCACGATCAGGGAGAACCCGCCCACGCTGATGAAGTCCCCGTGGGCGAAGTTGATGAGCCGCAGCACGCCGAACAGGAGGCCGATGCCGAGCGCACCCAGGGCGTAGAAGCTGCCGAGGCTCAGGCTCGAAATGATGACCTGGACGATGGTCTCCATCAGAACTCGACCTCGCCCGCATGCTCCACGCCTTCGGTGAAGCCGAAATAGGCTTGGCGGACCTTCTCGCCGTCGCTGAGCGCCGCCGCCTCGCCCTCGAGCTGGATCTCGCCGCTGCGCAGGACGTAGAGGCGGTCCGCCGCCTTCAGGGCGCGCTCGGAACTCTGCTCCACGATGAGCAGGGTCAGGCCGCGCGATTCCCGCAGCTCGATGAGGACTTCGTAGACCCGGTCCACCAGATTCGGCGCGAGGCCCAGCGAGGGCTCGTCGATGGTCATGATGCGCGGGTTGGTGAGGAGCGCACGGCCGATCACCAGCATCTGCTGCTCGCCGCCGGAGAGCTTGCCCGCCGCCCCCTTGCGGCGTTCCGCCAGCACCGGGAAGAGGTCCAGCACCCGCTTGAAGTCGTCCTCGATGGCGCCCCGGTCCTTGCGCATCCGGGTGCCGAGGCGGAGGTTCTCCTCGACGCTCAAGGTGGTGAAGACGTGGCGGCCTTCCGGGACCTGCGAGATGCCGCGCCGGGCCACCGCCTCCGGCGTCAGGCCGGCGATGGGCTTGCCGTTGAAGACGATATTGCCGCTGGTCGGCCGCAGCACGCCGGAGACGGTAAGCAGGGTGGTGGACTTGCCGGCGCCGTTCGGCCCCACGACGCAGACGATCTCCCCTTCCGAGACGGTCACCGAGACGCCGCGCACGGCCGGCACGCGGCCGTAATGGACGTGGATGTCTTCGACGGAGAGCAGCATCAGTCGTGGCCGAGATAGGCGGCGATCACCGCCTCGTTGGCCTGCACCTCGCCCGGCGTGCCGCGGGCGATGGTGCGCCCGCTGTCCAGCACGTGGATGCGTTCGCAGACGCCCATGATGACGCGCATGTTGTGCTCGATCAGCAGGACGCCGCAGCCGAAGCGCTGCGGGATCTCGCGCACCAGGTGCATCACGTCGTCGCATTCGAGGTCGGACATGCCGGCCGCCGGCTCGTCCAGGAGGACGAAGGCCGGACGCATGGCGAGCGCCCGCGCGATGCCGACGCGGCGCTCGTCGGTATAGGGGAGGACGCCGGCCGGGTCCGCCGCCTTGTCCGCGAGGCCGATCCATTCGAGGATCTCCATCGCCTGCGCGTGGGCCTTGCGGCGTGAGAGGCCGAGGCTGACGGCGGCGACCTCGACGTTCTCGCTCACCGGCATGTCGCGGAAGAGCCGCCCGGCCTGGAAGGTGCGGGCCACGCCGTGGCGTCTGATCCAGTGGGGGGTGAGGGTCGAGATCACGCGCGCGCCCAGCAGGACCTCCCCGGCGGCGGGGACCTGGAACCCCGTCATGGCGTTGACGAGGGTGGTCTTGCCCGCGCCGTTCGGCCCGATCAGGCCCAGGATCTCGCCACGATGGAGGGTCTCGTCGACTCCGTCGACGGCGGTCAGGCCCTCGAAGCGAACGGTCACCCCGCGTGCCTCGAGGGTCGGACCCTCCGGCCCGCGCGCTTCCGCTGCGGCCTCCCGTGGCACCAGGCGCCTCCGCTGCCCCGCCTCCCTCGCGCCCGTTTGCTACTGAACGGCGGGCGGAAAATCAACGAAAATCGCGGATCGCGGGCGGAACGGGCTTGCAAATCCCGATTCCGCACAGACAATGACCCGTCACCGCAACGACCAGACAGGGAGATCGGGTGGGATGAAGAAGTATGTTTCAATCGCCGCGGCTGGCGCGCTGGCGCTGGGCATGGCCTCCGCCGCGCCCGCGTCGGCGGACGATCACGAGGTCGTCTTCGGCTTCGCCGCTTCGCAGTCCGGCTGGATGCAGGCCTATAGCGGGCCGTCCACCAACGCCGCCTTGATCGCGATCGACGACTGGAACGCCAAGGGTGGCTTGCTCGGCAAGAAGATCCGGGCGGTCTTCGCGGATGCCAAGACCGACCGCGCCGAGAGCGCCAAGGCCGGCATCTCGGTCATCAACGAGGGCGCCGCCGCGATGGCGGTCGACTGCGACTACGACTTCGGCGCGCCCGCCGCGCTGCAGGCGCAGAACGCCGGGATCATCTCGATCTTCCTGTGCGCGGAAAGCGTGCTGGCCGGCATCCAGGGGATCGGCAAGTACTCCTTCTCCAGTTCGATCCTCGCCGCCGTGCAGGGCGCGACCATCGCCGAATGGGGCTGGAAGAAGAGGGGATGGCGGACGGCCTATCTGCTGCTGGACGACGTGCTCGAATACAACAAGGGCATCTGCTACGGCTTCGACTGGATGTGGCGCGAGGTGCTGGGCGGCGAGATCGTCGGCCACGACGTCTACCAGAACGAGGACCCGAGCATCCAGGCGCAGGTGGACCGCATCCGCGCGCTGCCCGAAGAGCCGGACATCATCGAGAATTGCAGCTACATCCCCGGCGGGGCGAGCGCGATCAAGCAGATCCGCGCGGCGGGCATCAAGGCGCCCATCGGTGGCGGTAGCTCGATGACGGGGGTCTACTGGCAGGATTCGGTGCCCGGCCTCTCCGGCCATTTCGTGCCCGAGCAGGCGTCGATCTACGGCGACGATCCGCGCCCGGCGGTGCAGGAGTTCCTCAAGAAGTACGAGGCCAAGTTCGGCGAGAAGGTGAACAACCAGTACGCCTTCCCCGGCTACGTGGTGTTCGAGATGTGGGCCAAGGCGGTGGAGAAGGCCGGCACCTTCGACACCGACGCGGTCGTCGAGGCGCTCGAGAGCTTTCGCGAAGAACCGGTGCTCGTGGGCACGCGGACCTTCACCGACCAGCTCCACCATCAGAACTTCGCGCCCTATCTGATCATGGAGACCACCAACAACCAGCCGGCGGTGATCGATTCGTGGACGATCTCCGAGCCGGTGCCGATGGACGTGCTGTTCGGCAAGCGCTACGGCTACATCGCGCGCTGACGCACCGCCTTCCGAACCTTCGACGCCCCGCCCGGGCCCCCCGGGCGGGGCGTTTCTTTTCGTCGTTTCAGGCGCCCGGTGCGCGTCGGCGAATGGAAATTCTTGTCACCCCCCCCCCCCGTGGTAGGGACGCCGCACCTTACAACGGGTCCGGCAGGGAGAATATTGATGCGTTCCAAGGTGATGGTTGCGATTGTGTGCGGCGTCGTGCTGGCGCTCGGAGCCTGCAACGGCAGCGGAAAGGACAGAATCTTCCAGAGTACGCTGGACGCCGAGAGGGCGAAAACCGCTGCGGAGAAGGCGCGGGCTGACGAGGAGAAGGACCGGGCCGCCGCGGCGGAAGCGGCGCTGGCGAAACTGCGCGATTCGCTGGCCCGGGCGCAGGACGCACTGGGTTCAGGCACCACTGCCCAGCAGCGCGACGCGGCCCGCCAGGCGGTGGGCACCGCCCGGGAAGACTTGACGCGGGTCCGGAGGGACCTGGAGGCGCAGCCCGAGAGCCCCTCGAAGACGGCGGCTACCGATGCGCTGGCATCGGTCAATCTGGCGCTGGAGCGGACCGCCGAGGCACTGGCGGCGACCGGCACGGCGTCGGGGGGACCGGTGGTGCTGGCGCGCATGCACACGACGCTGGCCCGGGCGCAGAGCGCGCTGGACGACGCCCAAGCCAAGCTGAAGACGGCATTGGCGGCCAACCCTTCCCCCGAGGTGCGCACTCTGTTGTCCCAGGCCCAAGCCACGCTCTCCACCGCCCAGATCTCCCTGGTGCCGCTGCTGCGGCAGGAGCTGGAGACCGCCGAGGCGGACTTGGCGACCCGCACCACGGAACGGGACGCAGCGCGGGCCGAGAGAGACGCGCTGAGAGACGAGCATGTCTCTCCGCCCCTCTTCGGGCGCACCGACGGCCCGAGGGATCTCGGGACGACGATGACGATCACCCGGACGGCCCGGACCGTCCCGAACACCGCGACCGACCCCGACACGTGGATCAGGAATCCGAACGCGCTCGAAATCGCGACGGCCGCCGTCCCCTACGCCGCCGGCAGGACGCTGACCTCCCGCGCCGGCAACGAAGAATTCCCCATGCGGGCGATCACCTTCCGGGGCGACATACGCCAGGGAAGCCAGCGGGGGAAGACCGGCGCCGATGCCAACAACGACGGACGCTATCCGATCATCCAGGGACCCGGCAACACGCTGGGCAACGCCAACGACCACACCAAGAACGCGGTGCTCAGCTCGATCCAGCTATCGGAAGACGGGGGATTGATCCTCAAGGCCGGGGGATCGGGCATCGTCTTCAACGAGTTCCAGTGGGACATCCGCGGGACCGAAGCCGACGGCCCGGACGGAATTCCGGGCGACGGCGGCGCGACGACGAGCACCACGGCGACGGCCTACCACGTCGCCATGTTCCGCAGAGCCGGCGAGACGCCGCCCACGGTCGACGCTACGTTGACGCAGGCCCAGGCCGACAAGTTGACCGGGTGGGCGGCCGACAACTGCTCCGGCGTGACCTTCCCCTGCTGGGACGGCAACATGCGTGACCTGACGATCGACTTCGGGAAGCCTTCCCCGGATCCGGATGGCGAGTCCGGTTACCACTGGGCATCGAAGATCCCGTCGTCCGCAGACCAGCCCAAACCCGTCGTCGCCGACGCCATGCACCGCTGGGCCAAGCCCAAGGTGGAACATTTCGTCGACCCCGACCGCGGAGCCGGGGAGTACCGGGGCGAATACCGGGTATGGCTCTCGAACCATGCGGGCCTGGACACCGGCGCGACGGACGCGGAAACCGACGATTCCCACCGCTATCTCCAATACGCCGCCTACGGCCTGTTCACCTTCACCGACTATCTCACGTCGAACGTCAGGCCGGCCCGCATGCAGGGGTTTCATTTCGGCTACGACGCCTTCGCCGACGCCGCCGGGATGAGGACGACCGATCTCGACACTCCGATCACGGCCACGTTCGCGGGCAGGGCCTCTGGGATGGTCATGGAGCCCCACAGCGACCGGTCCCAGGTCGAACGTCTGATCCGCGTGCGGGGGGACGTCACGCTCAACGCGACGATCGGCGGTGCCAACACGATCACCGGCAACATCTCCAACTTCGAGACGCCGGCCGGCGGTGGGTGGGGTCCCTACGCGCCACTGAGAGACGAAGTCCGGTTGACGAACGGAATGATCGCGGCCGACGGCAGCTACGAGGGCGACGCCGACGTGGATGGCGACTCGAGCCATCTCTGGGATCCCGGCGCGTTCGGCGGAAACTTCTACGGCGCCAGGAGCGGTCCCGCCCTCGAGACCGCGGGCTGGTGGTATCTGACGGCGCGGGGATACACCCCCGACTCCCGCGGCCTGACCGGGAGCGCTGCCCAGAACGATCCCGGCCGCCCGGACTTCAGGTACTCAGGCGTCTTCGGCAGCTTCGGGGCGGCGTGCACCCAAGGCTGCGAATAGCCGGAGCCGGCGCCCTCCGGTCTGGGCGCACCGAAGGTCTTCCCGCAGGCCTCGCACCGATGGCAGCGCAGACGACGCGCGGCTATGCGGGGAGTTGGGGGGCGGCGCCGTCGGGGAGGGGGACGCGGTGTTCGTTCAACGTCATGGCGATCATCGCGTAGTAGCCGTTGAGGGCGACGAGCTCCACCGCACCGGCCGGGCCGAACAGGGCGAGGGCCTTGTCGTAGGTCTCGTCGCTCACGGCGCGGTTCGCCTGCAACTCGCAGGAGAAGTCGTAGACCGTCGTCTCGGCCGCGTCCGCGAGCGGCGGCGGGCGGCGATGCCGGATCGCCTCGATGACGGCTTCCGACAGGCCGGCCTTCGCGGCTTCCGCCGCGTGCCAGTGCCATTCGTATTGGCACGACCAATGGCGCGCCACCGCCAGGATCGCGAGCTCGCGCAGGCGCGGCGGCAGGCTCGTCTCGTAGCGGAGCAGGGCACCCAGCTTCTGGATGCGGTCGGCCAGTTCCGGGTTGTGCATGAGTGCCATGAAGAGCGCGGGCACCGTGCCGCGCGGCCCGCTCTCGATGGCGTCGTGGACGCGCCGTTGCGCGGGCGAAAGCGCGTCCGCGCGCGGCAGGGGGAGGCGCGCGCTCACGGCGCGGCCCCGCCGGCGCCGGCGCCTCGCTCGGCGATCGGCGGCACGAACTGGAGATCGGTGTCCCACGGGAAGAAAATCCATGTGTCCTGGCTGACCTCGGTGACGAAGGTATGCGCCTCGTCGCGCCCGGCGGGCTTCACGTACACGCAGGCGAAATGGGCGCGCGGCAGCATCTTGCGGACGAGTCGCGCGGTGGCGCCGGTGTCCGCGAGGTCGTCCACCACGAGGGCGCCCGCGCCGTCGCCGGGGACGGGCTTCAGCACCTTCGCCGCGCGCTGGTTCTGGTGGTCGTAGGAGGAGATACACACGGTATCGACGAGCCGGATGTCGAGCTCGCGGGCGACGATGGCCGCCGGCACCATCCCGCCGCGCGTCACCGCGACGACGCTCTCCCAGCGTCCGATCTCGGCCAGCCGCCAGGCGAGCGCGCGGGCGTCACGATGGAACTGGTCCCACGAGACGGGAAATCCCTTTTCGTACCCGTCCGCCATGGCATGGCCCGGCCGCAGTTACGCGGCGCCTATGCAAGCGGACTTCGCGTCCCGCGACAAGGGAGGCGTTCTTTCGAGGCGCGCAGGTCTGTTTCTTCTTCGGCGAGATGGGGGTAAGTAGCGCCATGGCCGACGGACCACGGGCGTTGCCCCGCAGCGAAGCGGAGACGCGCGCCCTCCTGGAGGAGGGGCGCTACGTCGCCGACGCGGCGCTGACGAAGGCGCTCTTCCTCGCCTTCGCGCTCGGCCGGCCGCTGCTGGTCGAGGGCGAACCCGGCTGCGGCAAAACGCAACTCGCCGTGACCCTGGCCGAGGCCTTGGACCGCCGCCTTCTCCGCCTGCAATGTTACGAGGGGCTGGACGCGGCGGCCTCCGTCTACGAGTGGAACTACGCCGCGCAGATGCTGGCCATCCGCATGGCCGAAGCGGAGGGCGGCGGCCGCCGGGCGCTGGCCGGGGACATCTTCGGCGAGCGGTTCCTCGTCAAGCGCCCGCTGCTGGAGGCGCTGGAGCCCGACCGGCGCGGCCCGCCGGTGCTGCTGATCGACGAGATCGACCGGGCGGACGCGCCCTTCGAGGCCCATCTGCTCGAAGTGCTGGCGGAGTTCCAGGTGAGCGTGCCGGAGCTCGGCACGGTGGCGGCGCCCGCCCGGCCCGTCGTCGTCATCACCTCCAACCGCACGCGCGAGGTCCACGATGCGCTCAAGCGGCGCTGCCTCTACCACTGGGTGGGCTACCCCGACGCCGCCCGCGAGAAGGCGATCCTCCGCGCCCGCCTGCCCGGCATCGAGCGCCGGCTGAGCGCCAACGTCGCCGCTGCCGTCGCGCGGATGCGCACGGCCGATCTCTCCGGGCTTCCGGACCTGCGGGCTGCCATCGCGTGGTCCGGCGCGGTGATCGACCTGGACCGCATCGAGCTCGACCCGGAGACGGCGCGGGCCCATCTCGACAGCCTGCTGGCCCATCAGCGGAAGCTGGCCGAGGCCAGCGGTCGCGCGCACGCGACGGCACCGGGCCGGGTCCCCGCGCCGTGACGGAGCCTCTCCCGGCCGACGTGGCTGCGGAAGAAGGCGGCGGAACGCTCGCCTACAACGTCATGCACTTCGTGCGCGGGCTGCGGGGGGCCGGCCTGCCGGCGGGGCCGGGCAAGACCGTCGCCGCGGTGCGCGCCGTCGAGGCGGTGGACCCGACCCGCCGCAGCGACCTCTACTGGGCGCTCTACGCCGTCCTGGTCGAGCGGCGCGAACAGCACGAGATCTTCGACCAGGCGTTCCGCCTGTTCTGGCGGGAGAGCCGCCCGACGAGCGCGGCCGGCGCGCCGGTCATGGCGACCGACAGGCTGCCGCTGCCGGAGACGCCCGAGGCCAGCCGGCGGGTGCGGGAGGCGATGGCCCCGCGTGCGCCGGAGGAGCCGGAAGCCCGCGAAAGCGTCGAGATCGAGCTCGACGCGGCGCTCACCTTCTCGCCCCGCGAGGTGTTGCAGGAGATGGACTTCGAGGACATGTCGGCGGACGAACTGGCCCAGGCGAAGCAGGCCATCGCGGCGCTCCGCCTGCCCATCGCGCCGGTGCCGACGCGGCGCTTCCGCGCGGACGCCCGCGGCCGGCGCATCGACATGCGCGCCACGCTCCGGGCGAGTCTGCGGTCGAGCGGCGACATGATGCCCCTCAAGCGCCGCTCCCGCGCCGCGCGCCTGCCGCCGCTGGTCGTCCTCTGCGACGTCTCCGGCTCGATGAGCCGCTATTCGCGCATGTTCCTGCACTTCGTCCACGCCGTCACCAACGACCGCGACCGGGTGCACAGCTTCCTGTTCGGCACCCGGCTCACCAACGTCACCCGCTACCTCAGGCATCGCGACGTGGACGTGGCGGTGGGGCGGTCGAGCCGCGCCGTCCGGGACTGGTCGGGCGGCACGCGGATCGGCCCGTGCCTGCGCGGCTTCAACCGGGAGTGGTCGCGGCGGGTGCTGGCCCAAGGCGCCGTCGTGCTGCTGATTACCGACGGCCTCGACCGCGACGACCTCGGCATCCTGCGCGGCGAGATCGAGCGGCTGCACAAATCCTGCCGGCGCCTGATCTGGCTGAACCCGCTGCTCCGCTACGAGGGGTTCAAGCCCGAGGCCGGCGGCGTGCGCGCGATCCTGCCGCACATCGACGATTTCCGCCCGGTGCACAACATCGCGAGCCTGATCGACGTGGCCGCTGCGTTGAGCGGGGCGGGGGCCTCGCGGAACCTGGAAGGGGAGCTTCGATGAGCAGCGTCCGTTACGAGGCGCAGGGGCGCGTGCGCCTGATCACCATCGACCGGCCGGACAAGATGAACGCGCTCGATTTCGCGGCCAACGACCGGCTGATCGCCTGCTGGCGCGAATTCGCCGACGACGATTCCGCGCGGGTCGCCGTGATCACCGGGGCCGGCGACAAGGCCTTCTGCGCCGGCGCCGACCTCAAGACCTACACCATGGACTACGCGAGGCGTCCGGCGCCCGAATTCCGCCAGCGTTTCACGGAAGGACCGGGCTTCGGCGGCATCACCCGCGGTCTCGCCATCGACAAGCCCATCGTGGCGGCGATCAACGGCTACGCGATCTCCGGCGGTCTGGAGCTCGCGGAGGCCTGCGACGTGCGCTTCTGTTCACCCAACGCCGAATTCGCCCATCAGGACGTGAACTGGGGCTTTCACCCCTGTGACGGCGGCTGCGTGCGGCTCGCGCGCATCGTCGGGCTGGGCAACGCCATGGAGCTCGTCCTCTCGGGCCGGCGTATCGACGCCGAACACGCGCTTCGCATCGGCTTGGTGAACCGCATCGTCCCCGCCGCCGGATTGCTGGCGGAGACCCTGGCCTTCGCCGAGCGTCTGGCGAGCCGCGCGCCGCTCGCGCAACGCTTCGCGAAGCAGGTGATGACGCGCGCCTTCGACCTGCCGCTCGACGAGGCGCTTCGGCTGGAATCGCGCTCGTTCCACGACCTCGCCCACACCCGCGACCTGGCGGAAGGCACCGCCGCCTTCCGCGACCGCCGCCCCGCCGATTTCAAAGGCGAGTAGGGCACCCCCTGCGGCTCCGGCCGTCGAGGGAAGCCGTCTGCGCTCCTCCCCCCTGTCAGGGGGAGATCGGGAGGGGGTCGCATAGCCCGCGCGCCGCATTTCAAACCGAGGCGCTACCCCCTTGCACGGCGCGCCGTGTTCGGCGACAGGGGGGGGCGATGGTGGGAACGAAGGCGCAACCGGCGGTTGAGGCGTATTTCGCGGACCTGCGGCGGGTGCGGGCGTCGGGCGGGGGGACGGAGGAGCGCTCCAGCTACGGGCCGCTCGCGGGGCTGTTGAACGCGGTGGGCGCTTCTCTGAAGCCGAAGGTGTTCTGCGTGCAGGAGCTTGCCGACCACGGCGCGGGCCATCCCGACTTCGGCCTCTATGCGGCGAAGCAGGTGCAGAAGGGGCGCGCACGGGAGGGCCAGACGCCGGAGCGCGGCGTGGTGGAGGTGAAGGCGCCCGGCGACGATGCGTGGCTGACGGCAGCGAGCGATCAGGTAAGCCGCTATTGGGGGCGCTACCGGCTGGTGCTTGTGACCAACACCCGCGATTTCGTGTTGGTGGGGGAGGATGCGGCGGGCCGCCCCGCGAAGCTGGAGAGCCTGCGCTTGGCGGCGAGCACTGCGGATTTCGCGCGCCGTCTGGAGAAGCCGCGCGCCTTCGCCCGCGACGTGGGCGCGGGGCTGGGCGAATATCTCGCGCGTGCGCTGGCACACCGGGCGGCGCTGGCGGAACCGCGGGATTTGGCGTGGCTTCTGGCCTCCTACGCGCGCGACGGTCTGGCGCGGGTGGAGGCGGCCGGCGAGGCGCCGGCGCTGGCTTCGGTGCGCTCGGCGCTGGAAGAAGCGTTGGGGGTGCGCTTCGAGGGCGCGCGGGGGGCGCGGTTCTTCCGTTCGACGCTGGTGCAGACGCTGTTCTACGGCGTCTTCTCGGCCTGGGTGCTGTGGGCGCGGCAGACCCCGCCGCCGGTGGGCGGGTTCGACTGGCGCACGGCGGTCTGGCATTTGCGCGCCCCGGTGCTGGCGGCACTGTTCCAACAGCTGTCGCAACCCGGTCGCCTGCAACCGTTAGGGCTGGTGGAGGTTCTGGACTGGACGTCGGCAGCGCTGGACCGGGTGGACCGGGCGGCCTTCTTCAGGCGCTTCGACGAAGGCGCGGCGGTTCCCTACTTCTACGAACCGTTCCTGGAAGCGTTTGATCCCGCGCTGCGCAAGCAGTTGGGGGTCTGGTACACGCCTTCGGAAGTGGTGCGCTACATGGTGGCGCGGGTGGACCGGGCGTTGCGGGACGATCTCGGCATCGCGGAGGGCTTGGCGGCGGAGCACGTCTATGTGCTGGACCCGTGCTGCGGCACCGGGGCTTACCTAGCGGAGGTGTTGCGGCGCATCGCCGGCAACCTGAAGGGCCGGGGTTTGGGCGCGCTGGCGGGAGCGCGTGTGAAGCGGGCAGCGCTGGAGCGTGTGTTCGGGTTCGAGTTGATGCCTGCGCCGTTCGTGGTGGCGCACTTGCAGGTGGGGCTGGCACTGCAGGCCCTTGACGCGCCGTTGGCCGACGACGGGACGGAGCGGGCCGGTGTCTTTCTCACCAATGCCTTGACCGGTTGGGAGCCGCGCGTGACGAAGCCGCTGCCGTTCCCGGAACTGGAGGAGGAACGGGACCGGGCGGAGCGTGTGAAGCGGGAAGCGCCTGTCCTGGTGGTTCTGGGGAACCCGCCCTACAACGGCTTTGCGGGCTTGGCGGTGGAGGAGGAACGGGCGCTTTCGGAGGCGTACCGTTCGACGAAGCGGGTGCGGCGGCCGGAGGGGCAGGGCTTGAACGATCTCTATGTCCGTTTCTTCCGCATGGCGGAGCGGCGGATTGCCGAGAAGACGGGCCGGGGCGTGGTGTGTTTCATCTCGAACTATTCGTGGCTGGACGGGCTGTCGTTCACGGGGATGCGGGAGCGCTATCTGGAGGCGTTCGACGCGGTGCGGATCGATTGCCTGAACGGGGACAAGTACAAGACGGGGAAGGTTGCGCCGGACGGTTCTCCGGACCCGAGCGTGTTTTCGACGGAAGGCGACCCGGTGGGCATCCAGGTGGGGACGGCGATTGCGACGCTGGTGCGCAAGGCGGACCATGGACCGGCGGGACACATCGGTTTCCGCCATCTGTGGGGGCGGTCGAAGCGTGCGGACCTGCTGGCGACGGCGGAGGCGGAACCGGGCGCGCTGTACGACGACATGGCCCCGGTGCTTCCGCTCGGCCTGCCGTTCGTGCGGGCGGCGGTGAGCGAGAATTGGTTCGACTGGCCGGCGTTACCCGAGCTGTTCCCCGTATCGTTTCCGGGGATCAAAAGCGGTCGTGACCCGTTCGTTGTCGATATAGAAATTGATCGATTGAAGGAGCGCATTCGTTATTATTTCAATTCGGCGTTGAGTCATGAAGAAATATCTCGACTTTAATCCTACCGCGATGCGCAATCCAAGGGAGTACGACGCTCGCGCAGTACGGAATCATTTGATCGAGAGTGGAGGGCCAGAGGATTCCAGATTTATCCGTTACGCATTTCGCCCGTTCGATAATCGTTGGATTTATTGGGAAGCAAGAGAGAAACTGGTTGATCGACCACGCCCCGACTATCGGCCGCACGTGTTCGACGGGAACCTGTGGCTTTCTGCTGCTCAGCACCTCCGCAAAGATGCTGCGGAAGCGCAGACTTGTTTCACCCGGCACATGGCGTCACTGCATTTGATCGAGCGCGGCGCGCTCATGTTCCCCGCTTGGCTCCGCGCCGACGGCGAAGACACAGGCCGCCGCCCCAACCTCACCGCCACGGCGCGCCGCTATCTCGACCGCCTGGGTGCGAACGTCGAAGACCTGTTCCACCATGTCCTCGCCACCCTCCTTGACCCCGCCTACCGCCAAGCCAACGCCGGCGCGCTGCGCATGGAATGGCCCCGCATCCCCCTCCCCGGCTGGCCCGACGTGCCGACCCCCAACGCAGCCGAAACCCTCACCCGCTCCGCCGAACGCGGCCGCGCACTCGCGGCCCTGCTTGATCCCGAAACCCCCGTCCCCGGCGTCACCACCGGCGCCCTGCGCCCGGAAGCCACCGCCATCGCCGTCCCCACCACCGAGAGCGGCCGCAACATGACAGGCGACGACTTCTCCCTCACCGCCGGCTGGGGCCACCTCGGCCCCGGCGGTGCCGTCATGCCCGGCCAAGGCCGCGCCGTCGAACGCCCCTACACCCCGGAAGAACGCGCCGCCCTTGGCGATACGCTCCCCGCCCTGGGTGAAACCACCTTCGACATCCACTTGAACGCCAACGCCTTCCGGTGTAATGTTCCTACCAATGTCTGGCGCTACAAGCTCGGCGGCTACCAAGTGCTCAAGAAGTGGCTCTCCTACCGCGAACGTGCTACCCTTCGCCGTCCACTGCACCCCGAGGAAGTCCAGCACTTCACCGACACCGCGCGGCGCATCGCGGCGATTCTATTGGTATCCGCTTAGATCTTCTCTTACGGTCTGTGGCGGCGTGAAATTCCAGGAAGCAGCAACGTTTCAGGGAATGTGATCCGGTCGTCCGCGTGCAGCCGTTTCAGATTACGCGAACGCACTTTTCCATCGGAGTTCAGAATTGCAATTTCCTTTTCCTGAGCGAGCGTGAGGATGGCTTGGTCGAGATCCAAGAATCGGGCCGCGGTTTTGTTTGCGAGCATATGCCGCATCGCATCAACGATAACTGGTTCTTCAGACGCTAAGCTAAAAAGTTCCGCCGGCATCGACTCCAGGAGCTGTTCTTGCAGTTGTTGAGCTTCAAGCTGTCCGAAATGAAACAGCTGTAATGTTTGAAGCCTTGGCGCATCCCACCCTAGCATTCCGAAATCACCGCGGCCGTAGTGTTCGAACGTATTTTGGATATTCCAATGACATTGGATCATAACGTCGCGCGCTGTGGGATGCTTTGACAGATGAAGGAACCACAAGGCGCGGCGTGACGGTCTAGGTCTGATGAAAAAGGGTGTGTCGTAAGTGGCACCAGTACGAGTACGAATTTGATCACGTAATATCCTCTGAATGAGTGCCCTTCCACCATCTCCCTCCCTATGCTGGATCAAGTCGTGTATCTGCGATTCGGTTAATTCGAGCGGTGCGACCGCCTTGATCAGAGCCGGTGTTTGCGCCAGATGGTTAACGAGCGCATCCGCAGCGAATGTCAGTATGACTTCCGCCGCTGCTAATTCGTTAAATATGCGCCGAATCAGAGCGAGCGCTACTTGGGAAAAACCGGTTTGGTCAAAAAGAAATATCGCACGTCCGGCGCGAGGTTGCCGTTGGCCAATATCTTTCAGGACGTCGTCGATTTGTTCTTCGAATCGGCCGTTACGGATGACGATCTTTTCATTATCGACTCGATACCCACGTTCGGTCAGTATCTTTCGAAGATGGTCCGTATGAGCGGATTTCACATCGACAAAATAGTATTTGCAATCGAAGAGAAGAGGCTTGACACGATTCCGGTTCAATCGCTTTCTCGCCTCCTCTGTTTCTTCGAGCATGATCAATGGCGTACCGGACACAATTCCATCACTGTCTCGAAATGCGCCCCCTCCAGCAAAGCCATCGACGAGATCGAGTTTGAACTCTTCGCGATTAGGGTTGACATTCAGTCTGTCGAAATAGGCACGAAGGTAGCTCCGCAATACCGTCAGCTTGGCTCTGCTGTGCGCCTCGATTTTCGGTGGAGGCTCGTCAGGATGCCAATTGAAGGACATGCTCCCTTCCTTTTGCCGGATGGGCGGGCATGGCGTTGTGCTCGACCCCGTCGAGCCGCCGCCCGCCCGATTTGGGCGTGCATCCTCCCCACTGCTTGAAAAAGAAATCGACTCTTTCGCGCTCGCAGGCATCCCGGATGTCGAGGACCCATCGTTCCTTCATGGGCCGCGCGCCGGGGCCGGACTCGCCGCCGACGATGACCCAGGATATGCCCCCAAGATCGATATCCCCCACGGGTCCCAGCAGCGGTTCGATGGAGAGGAACCGGACTGCGGCGGGCGCCGTCCGAAGATGCCGGACTCGCGCGGCTGCCCTGCGATCCTCAACGGACACGCCGCACCAGATGTGCGCGGGCGCCGCGCCCTTCCCGTATCGGCGCCGCAGGTATGCCCGCATGAGCGCACTGCGCTTCGTGAGCACCTGGAACACATGCCGGTCGGCGGCCTCCATGGTGTCGAAGACGCGGTCGATGAAATCGGTCGGGATCTCCTTGTGGAACAGGTCGCTCATCGAATTGACGAAGACCCGCCGTGGTCGCTTCCACGCGAGCGGCTGGGCCAGCCGCTCCGGGCGCAGTGTGAGTTTGAATCCGTCCTCGTAGGGATGGCCGGGCGTGCCGCGAAACCGCTCCGCGAAGCGCTCGGCATAACAGTTGTCGCAGCCGCGCGTGATCTTCGTGCAACCCGTCACCGGGTTCCACGTCGCGTCGGTCCACTCGATCGCGGATCTGTCGGTCATACGGTCGGCCCGTGCGAAGTCCCTACCGAATCGGCAACATATATTCGTGATTCGTTCTGTCAAGGGGACCCAAAGGCCAAGTGCCGTCGGGCTTGCAGGCCAGGGCGACAACGCGATAGCCGCGGTATGCATTTCGATCTACACCCTGGGCAGGCCGGACGAAGTTCATCTGCGGCCTGCCGGCATCGCTCTCGGCCAGATCTTCGGCGATCCGAAGGAGATCGTCGGGTTGCAGGGCACTATTCTTCCAGGTCCGACCGGGCAGTGAACGCGATGACGGGGAACGCTTCCACGTCGGCTTCCTGGAGTTTCAGGCGGAGACGGCGGCGCACGGCCCCCGTCGTCCTGCCGCCCAGAATGCGGGGCACGCCGTCATAGACCACCGTGATCCAGAGGAACTCGTCGCCGTCGCCGCCCACTTCGGGTCGCACTTCGTACAGGTCGAGCGGCACGCTGCTCCGCCGTTTCTGAAGAGCGCCCGCGATCACGCCTTTCGCCCGTTCCAGGACCTCTTCTTTCATCCTGTCGCCTCGCGAGATGGGTCGTGGATGCGGACGGTATCTAACACGGCCCCACCTATCAAAGCCGACCGGCGGGCGGGGAGGGGAGGGGTGCGCACCGCGGACGCTTGAACGGGCGGTGGCTTGGGCGTATGCACGGGGGAGGGCACGGAGGGAGGAGCGCGATGCGCGAGGTGGTGATCGGCGGGACGGGCATGACCCGCTTCGGCAAATTTCTGGACGCGAGCCTGCGTTCGCTCGCCGCCGAGGCCGTCGGCGCGGCGCTCGCCGACGCGGCCACGGAGGCGGACGAAATCAACATGGTCTTCTTCGGCAACGCCGCGGGTGGCCTGCTGGCGGGGCAGGAATGCGTGCGCGGGCAGGTCGCGCTGCGCCACGCCGGCCTCCTCGGCAAGCCCATCGTCAACGTCGAGAACGCCTGCGCCTCCTCCTCCACCGCCTTCCATCTGGCGGCCCTCGCCGTCGGCTCCGGGCAGTGCGACGTGGCGCTGGCGGTCGGTGCCGAGAAGATGAGCAACGAGGACAGGACGGTGCCGCTCAAGGCCCTGGAGGCGGCGGCCGACCGCGACGAGTTCGAGGCGCTGAAGCGCAAGATCGCCCCCGACGGCGTCGGCGCGGGCTCCGTCTTCATGGACCTCTATTCCAGCCTCGCCCGCGACTACGCCGCGCGCACCGGCGCCACCCCGGCCGATTTCGCCGCCGTCTCCGTCAAGCAGCGCCGCGCCGGCGCGCGCAACCCGAAGGCCCAGTTCCAGGCCGACGTCACCGTGGAAGAAGTGCTGGAAAGCCGTACCATCGCCGCGCCGCTGACCTTGATGATGTGCTCGCCCATCGGCGACGGCGCGGCGGCGCTGGTGCTGATGAGCGCGGACTACGCCGTGCGCAAGGGCGTCCAGCCGGTCCCGGTGCTGGCGAGCGTGCTCAAATCCGGCCAGGGCGACGACGCGGGCGCGCCTCCCGTCGCCGAAGCCGCGGCGGCGGCGGCCTACGAGGCAGCAGGCGTCGGCCCCGACGAGATCGACGTGGCCGAGGTCCACGACGCCGCAGCGCCCGCCGAACTCATGCTCTGCGAGCAGCTCCGATTCTGCCGTCCGGGGGACGGAGTCGGCCTGCTGCGGGACGGCGTGACCGCGCTCGACGGCCGCCTGCCCGTCAACCCGAGCGGCGGGCTCATCAGCAAGGGACACCCCGTCGGGGCGACCGGCGCGGCGCAGCTCGTCGAGCTCGCCGACCAGCTGCGCGGCCGCGCGGGCGCCCGCCAGCGCGACGGCGCGCGCTTCGGCTTGGCCGAGAACGCCGGCGGCTGGATCGGCGGCGACGCGGCCGCGGCCTGCGTCACCGTCCTGGCCGCCACCCGCCACTGAAGGCCGCCGCCCCTCCCGCTGCGCGGGTCCTGTGCGCACGAAGCGCACACCCGGCGCGTCCGGGCGCCGGGAACCGCGAAAGGCGAGGTCAGCGGGGGCGGCAGCCGTCCAGCATGACGCGGATCATCGTGTCGGCGGCGGCCTCGAAGTCCTTTCGCGCGAGGCGCCGCTTCTCCAGGACGTCGGCCGCCAGGATCGCGAAATCCGCGTAGAACTGCGTCGCCGACCAGAGCATGACGAAGAAATGGCGCGGGTCCACCGGCGCCAGCTGGCCGCGGCGGATCCATTCCTCCACCACATGGGCGCGCCGGCGCGTGACGTCGCGGATGTGCCGGCGCTGGCGCCGCTCCAGGAACTGGGCGCCCCGAAGGATCTCGTTCGCGAAGAACCGCGATTCGGCCGCGTGGCGGCGCGAATAGTCCAGCTTCGCGCGGATGTAGGCCGCGATGGCGTCCCGTGGCGCGCGCTCCGGCACGATATGTTCGAAGGCGCGGTCCCACCCCGCGATGAGCCGCTCGATCAGGGCGGTGTAGATGCGCTCCTTCGTCGGGAAGTAGTAATACACGTTCGTCTTGGGGAGGCCGCTCTTCTCGGCGATTTCCTTGACCTGCGTGCCGTGGAAGCTCTTGGCGACGAACAGGCCGACCGCCGCGCGCAAGATCCTCTCCTCGTTGCGGGCGCGAATCCGGGCTTCCGGCGCCCGCTCGCCCGCGCCCGACCGCATCGCCTTCGCCATGTTCGACTCTCCCGTGCCGCGGGGCCGTTGAACCGCGCGACAGTCTAGCCCGGTTTTCCGCGCGTCCCGCGCTTCGGAAAAAACTTGACATGCACGTCATGTTTTCGATCATGGAAACATGACGCGCGCGTCATCTTCCGGGCGCGTCGCGGCGGCCGGAAAGGCGGACGCCATGGGAACGCGGCTCAGGACGGCGCTTCGGGACACCCTCCGGGGCTGGCGCGAGGATATCGACCCCCGCTGGCGCGATCTCGTCGCCGGCGTCGAGCCGGCCTTCGAGTCGGTCGGCACCGGGCTCGCGCTGGCGCCGTGGGAGCCGATCTTCCCGGCCCGGCGCGGCAAAAGCTTTCCCGGCGCGCCGGCGGGCGCACACATGCTCCGCGCCTTCGATGGCTTGCCGCCGGAGCGCGTGCGCTGCGTGATCCTGGGGCAGGACCCGTACCCGTGCCCCGCCTTCGCGACCGGCCGGGCCTTCGAGGCCGGAAACGTCGCCCGCTGGCGCGAGCTCGACAAGATGTTCTCGCCGAGCGTGCGCGCCGTCGTCCAGCTTGTCGTCGCGGCGCGGACGGGCGAGGCGCGCTACGCCGGCGGCGTCGGCGACTGGCCGGCGCTGCTGGCCGGGATCGAAAGCGGCGCCGTCGATCTGGAGGAGCCGGCCGCGCTTGCCGACCGCTGGGTGGAATCGGGCGTGCTGCTCCTCAACGCCTCGCTCACCTTGAGTCGCTTCAAGCGCGAAGGCGACCCCCACCAGACGCGCGGACACCTGCCGCTCTGGCGCCCGTTGATCGCCCGGGTCCTGGACCGTCTGGCGGAGCGGGGAAGGCCGGTCGTCTTCATCGCCTTCGGCGACGCGGCGGCGCAGGCGCTCGCGGCGGCGGGGCTGGACGGGCCGGATGCACCCGCCGCCTGCCGCGTCGTCCTCCGCCCGCATCCGGCCGCGGCCGATGCCCTGTTCGAGCGGGAGAATCCGTTCTCCCTCTGCAACAGGCATTTGCGGGCGCTGGGCGCGGCGCCCGTGGACTGGTAGGCGATGCCTCGCGATCGCTCCTTCGATTACGTCGTCGTCGGCGCCGGCTCGGCGGGGTGCGTGCTCGCCAACAGGCTTTCGGCCGATCCCGAACGTTCCGTCCTCCTGGTCGAGGCCGGCGGCGCGGACCGCAATCCTCTGTTCCGGCTGCCGATGCTGATGGGGAAGCTGTTCCACTCCGGCCTCTACAATTGGGGCTACCGGACGGAGCCGGTTCCGGGCCTGAACGGCCGTTCGCTCTACTGGCCGCGCGGCAAGGTGTTGGGCGGCTCCTCCACCATCAACGGCATGATCTACGTCCGCGGCAACCGCCGCGACTACGACCGCTGGGCGCAAGCGGGCCTCGCCGGCTGGTCCTGGGAGGAGGTGCTGCCGGCGTTCCGCCGGTCCGAGCGCCATGCCGAGCGCGGCGGCGTCTGGCACGGAACGGAAGGGGAGATGGCCGTCTGTCGTGCGCGCGGCGCCAACCCGCTGTTCGACGTCTTCGTCGAGGCCGGGCGGCAGGCGGGCCATCCGGTCAACGACGATTTCAACGGCGCGTCGCAAGACGGCTTCGGCCGCTACGACTTCACCATTGAACGCGGCCGGCGTTGCTCCGCGTCCACCGCCTTCCTCCGCCCGGTCCGGCGCCGGCGCAATCTGACGATCGTCACGAACTGCCTGGTCCGAAGGGTGGTCGTCGAGGGGAGCCGCGCGACGGGAGTCGAGGTTGCCCGAGGCGCGCGGGCACGGACGATCCGCGCTGAGAGGGAGGTCGTCCTCTGCGCGGGCGCCGTCAACTCGCCCCAGCTCCTCATGCTGTCCGGCATCGGCGAGGGCGATTCGCTCCGGCGGCACGGCATCGAGGCGGTGCACGAGCTCCCGGGCGTCGGCCGCAACCTCCAGGATCACGTCGACTGCGTCCTCTCCTATGCGTGCACGAAGCCGATCACCCTCTATCGGGAGCTGCGGGCGGACAGGCTGATCCGCGCGGTGGCCGAGGGCCTGTTGTTCGGCCGTGGGGTCGCGACGACCTTCCCCTACGAAGCCGGCGCCTTCCTGAAAAGCCGGCCGGGCCTGGACGCGCCGGACCTCCAGGTTCACTTCATGCCGGCGCTGGAAACCACCGCCAACCTGCATTTTCCCAACCCGTTCGAGAGGGTGCCGGTCGAATCGCGCCACGGCTTCACCTTGCGGGTGGGGCCGATCAAGCCGCAGAGCCGGGGGCGGATCGACCTGCGTTCCGCCGACCCGGCCGATCCGCCGCTGATCCAGCCCGACTATTTGCGGCGCGACGCCGACCGCGAGGCGATGATCGCCGGCGTCCGCATGGTCCGGGCCGTGATCGGCCAGCCGGCGTTCGCCCCCTGGCGCGGCCGGGAACTCGCGCCCGGCGCGGCGGTGCGGAGCGATGCGGCGCTGGCCGCCTGGCTCCGCGCCAGCGCGATGACGACGTTCCATCCCGTGGGCACCTGCCGCATGGGCACGGACCCGATGGCGGTGGTCGACGCCAAGCTCGTCGTTCACGGCATCGCGGGGCTGCGGGTGGCCGACGCATCGATCATGCCGCTCATCCCCGGCGGCAACACGCATGCGCCCACCGTCATGGTCGGCGAGAAGGCGGCCGAATTCATCGGCGCCGTCGCCGCGCCGGCGGGCACCATGGCGAAGGAGGCGAAGGATGATCGTCGAGCACCGGACCTACACGTTCCGTCCCGGCACGGTGGACGGATGGTTGCGACGCTACGAAGCGGAGGGCCTGCCGATCCAGAAGCGCCATCTGGGTCGCTTCGTCGGCCTCTACGTATCGGAAATCGGACGGCTCCATCGGGTCGTCCTGATCTGGGCCTATGAGAGCCTGGCCGAGCGCGAGAGGCGGCGGGCCGCGATGTCCGCAGATCCCGCCTGGCAGACGTTCATCGGGGCGGTCTGGGCGCTCGACGCGATCCGCGAGCAGGACGTGATGGTGATGAACCCCGCGCCGTGCTCGCCGCCGCTCGGCGCCTGAGCCGCGCGGGCTCGCGGGGAGTTTGTCCACGGCTCGAATCCGGGCGCGGGCGCGCCCATGTCAGAGGAGGAGAAACGCCATGTCGAACAAGTCGCAATCGAACGGCCGCGGGCGGCCGTTCGTCCCCACCCGGCGCCGGTTCCTGACGGCCGCCGCTGGCGCCTCGGCCGTTCTCGGCGCGGGCGTGTGCTTTTCCGCGCGCGCCGGGAACGGGATGGTCGCGCTGGTCCACACGCAGGCAGCCGGCGACAACGGCCCGATCGATTCCATGATCGCGCGGTTGGACCAGCTTGCCGGGGAGCACGGCTTCGAGACGCGCGCCATCTACGCGCAGGACCCGGCGACCTACGAGACGGTCCTGCGGACCCTGGCCGACGCGGGCGCCTCCATCGTCCTCGCGACCTTCCCCGTCATCTCCGAGGCGTTCAAGGCCGTAGCGCCGCTCTACCCGGACACCAGATTCATCCAGCTTTTCGGCGATCCGGTCGACCCGCCGATTCCGAATCTGGTCACGGTCTCCTACGACTACTATCTCGGCTGCTACCTGTCCGGGGTCTTCGCGGCGCATGTCTCGAAGACGAAGAAGATCGGCTATATCGGTGGTATCAGCATTCCGCCGTTGAACGCCGATTTCAACGCGCTCAAGGCCGGCGTCCACTCGGTCGACGGAGGCGCCACCGTCACCGCGGCCTTCGCGAGCTCCTTCCAGGATCCGGCGAAGGGCTACGAGCTCGCCAGCCAGATGTTCCTGGACGGAATCGACTATATTCAGACCGATTCCGCCGCGACCGACGGCGGCATCATCCAGGCTGCCAACGAGCGCGCCGGGCGCATGGTCAGCGCGCTGGATCCGGCCCAGTACGCGCTCGGCCCCTCCTCGGTCATCGGCATCGTGGGTCTGAACTTCGGCCAGTCGCTCTACGACGAGACGGGCAAGGCGCGCGCCCCGGACTGGCAGGGCGGGCGCCATGTCTCGACCGGTCTCGGGAAGGTGATCGATTTCGTCCTGTCGCCGGTGTATCGGGAGCAGGGGCCCCCGGACCTCGTCGCCGCGTCGGCGGAGGCGTGGCCGCATGTCGAGCGGGCGCGGGCCGGGATTCTCGACGGCTCGGTCGCGGTCCCGTTCGACACGACGATCTGAGCGCGGGCGCCCGCCGGCGGGTTCCGTTCGCGACGCATGACCGACGCGGAGCCACCGGCCCTCCGATGCCGCGGGATTCGCGTCGCATACGGAAGCCTCGTCGCGCTCGACGATCTGTCCATCGCCTTCGCGCGCGGCCGGATTCACGCCGTCGTCGGCCAGAACGGCGCCGGCAAGACGACCTTCGCCCGCGTCGCGGCCGGCCTCGTCCGGCCCGACGCCGGCGCCCTTTCCGTCGACGGGCGCGCGCTGCGGCCTGACCGCGTCGCCGACGCGCGCGCGGCCGGGGTCGAGCTCGTCCATCAGAGTTTCGCGCTGCCGCCTTCCTTCACCGTCGCGGAAGCGCTGGAATTCGGCGCCGGCCGCGGGATCGGGTTTTACAGCCGGCGCCGCCTCCTGGCGCGCTGCCGCGAACGCCTGAAGGCCCTCGGCCTCGACGTCGATCCTCGCTACCGTATCCGCGACCTGCCCGTCGAGGCGCAACAAGGGGTGGAGATCGCGCGCGCCCTGGTGGCGGATGCGAAGGTCCTGATCCTGGATGAACCGACGGCCGTCCTGCCGCCGCCCGGCATCGAGGCCCTGTTCGACCGCCTTCGCGGCCTCAAGCGGCGCGGGGTCACGGTAATCCTGATCCTGCACAAGATCCGGGAGGTCCTGGCGGTCGCGGATACGGTCTCTGTCCTGCGCGGCGGCAGGCTGGTCGCCGGCCCCTTGCCTCGCGAGCAGGCGGACCGCGGGAGCATCGGCGCGATGATCGTGGGTCCTGCCGCCGCGGCCACCGACACGGGCACCGCCGCGGCCCGCGCGGGCGCGGGGAAGGCGCGCTGCCCGCCGGCCTCCGGCGGCGCGGCGGTTCTCGACCTGACGAACGTCAGCACGACGGAAGAGGCCGGGGAGCCGCCCCTCGATCGCGTCTCCCTCGCCGTGAAGCCGGGAGAGATCGTCGGGATCGCCGGCGTTCAGGGCAACGGCCAGCGGACGCTGGTCCAGACCATCGCCGGCCTCGCGCGCGTGGGCGGCGGCGACATCCGCTTAGGCGGCGTCCGAGCGACCGGCGCCAGCCCGGCGGAGCGCCGCGCGCTGGGCCTCCGGGTCGTCCCGTTCGAGCGCAACAGCGAGGGCCTCAGCCTGACGAGTCGGCTGTGGGAGAACTGGGCTGTCCGCGAATTGCTGCAACGCCCGCTGTTCGGCCTCGTGAAGCCGGCCGAATTGCGCCGGCGGTGCGACGAGGCCTTGAAGACCTGGGGCGTGCGCTACGCCTCGACCACCCAGAACGCCGGCACCCTTTCGGGCGGCAATGCCCAGAAGGTCATTCTCGCGCGCGAGATCGACGGCGACGCCGGCGTCATCATCGCGGCGCAACCGGCCCGCGGCCTCGACATCGGCGCCGCCGCCTTCGTCTGGTCCGCATTGCGCGCGGCCGCCGCGCGCGGCTGCGGCGTGCTTCTCGTCTCCTCCGATCTCGACGAACTGTTCGATGTCGGCGACCGCCTCCTGGTGATGCTATCGGGCCGGATCGTCGGCGAATTCGCACCGCCCTACGACATCGGCGCGGTGGGCCGCGCCATGACCGGGGCGTCGGGGTGAGCCAGGGGCTCGGCGCGGCGGTTCGCGCGCTCGCCTTCATCACACTCGCCCTCGCGCTGTGCGGGATCGTCTTCGAGCTGGCCGGCTACTCGGCCCTCGCGATGTTCGAGGGCTTCGCCGAAGGCGCCTTCCTGCGCGCGGGCGGGGTGGAGCAGAGCCTGCGCTGGGCCCTGCCGTTGTTCATCACCGCCACGGGCGTCGCGATTTCCTTCCGCTGCGGCTTCTTCAACATCGGTGCCCAGGGCCAGTTCTACGTCGGGTCCATTTGCGCCGCCTTCGTGGCCCACGCGCTCGCCGGCGCGCCCCCGGCCCTGGTCCTCGCGGCCGCCTTTCCGGCCGGCATGGCGGGCGGCGCCCTGTGGGCGCTCTGGCCCGGCTACCTCCGGCTCCGCTCCGGCACCGATGAAGTCATCACCACCCTCATGGGGAACTTCATCGCCTCCCTGATGCTGGTCTACGTCACCTCGGGGCCGCTCAAGGATCCGTCCGGAACCGGCCAGCAGGCCTCCAGCCCGATGCTGCCGGCGGCCTACCGGATCAGCGATTCCCAGGGCGTGTCGCCGACCATCGTCGCCATCGCCGTGGCCGTCGCCCTGGCCATGTGGGTGCTGGTCAATCGCACGCCGTTCGGCCTGTTGGCGAGCCTCGCCGGGCGCAATCCGGTCATGGTGCGATTCCAGGGCGCGCGGCTCTGGCAGCTCGGCCTGTCGAGTTTCCTGATCGCCGGCGCCCTCGCCGGGCTCGCGGGCACGGTCGAGCTGTTCGGCCCGACGGGGCGCATCGCGAGCGGGTTTCTGCCGACCCACGGCTTCACCGCGGTTCTGATCGCACTGGTCGCGACTCTATCGGTCCTGGGGACGGCGGTCGTGAGTCTGTTCTTCGGCGGGCTTGCCTCCGCGGCGCTCTACCTGCCCATCGTGGCGGGCCTTCCCGCCGCCGCCATCGACATCTTCAACGCCTCCATCGCGCTCTTCATTACCGCGAAGTCGGGGTTGCTGAACCGCCTCCTGCGCCTCGGGAAGCTGCCGACATGAGCGAGTTCCACGAGTTCATGGTCGCGATATTGCGTTCGGGCACACCGTTGATTTACGTCACGATGGCCGGCGTCATCGCGCAGCGCGCGGGCGTCTGGCATCTCGGCCTCGAGGGCGTCATGATCGTCGGCGCCTGCGCGACGATCCTCGGGATCGTGTTCACGGGCTCGTTTCTCGCGGCGATCGTGATCGCGTTCGCGCTGTGCGTCGCCGCCTCCGTCCTGCTCTGGTTCGTCATCGAGAAGCTCGGCGCCAACCCGATCATCGCGGGGCTCGGCCTGACGGGGCTGGGCATCGGCGGCACGGCGCTGGCCGTCCAGGCTCTGTTCGGAAGCCTGGCCGCGGTCGCCGCGCCGTTCGGCGTTCCACGGATCGGCGGCGCCTTCGGCCCCTACGGGACGCTCTCCGTCTTCGTTCTGGCGATGCCGGGCGTCGTTTTCGGCATGTGGGTGCTGCTGCGCCGCACCCGCTTCGGCCTGCGCCTGGCCGCTGCCGGGGAGCATCCTCTGGCGGCGCGAAGCGTCGGAGCCAGCCCGGCGCGGATGCGGCTCGTCGCGCTGGCGCTGGGCGGACTCTTCTGCGCCGTCGGCGGTGCCGAGCTGGCGGCCGGCGGCCTGCACATCTTCGCCCAGAACATGACCGCCGGGCGCGGCTTCATGAGCTTCGCCGCCGTCATTTTCGGGGCGGCTCATCCCGTCGGCGCCGCTTTCGCCGCGCTGTTCTTCAGCCTGGTGGGAGTCGCGGGGATTCGCCTGCAGCTGCTCTTCGGCGCAAGCGTTCCCCACGACGTGCTGCTCTCCCTCCCGTATCTCGCGACGATCCTCGGCGTCTGGATCAGCGGGCGGATGCGCGGCGGCACGAAGGCCGCCGCCGAAGCCTCCGAACTTCGCGACCATTGACCCGCTGCCCGGCTGTGCGGTCCGGGTGCGGCGGTCTACCCGACTCCGGTGGCCCGCGCCGTGTCCGGCCGCTATCATGGGGCGGTCGGCTGCGGCAGGCGGGAGAGCGGGGCGATGGTCGAGCTGGCGGCGTTCGCCGCGCTGCGGGGGCTGATTGAGGAGGCCGAGGCGGTCGCGCAGCGCCTCATGCCGAACGAGCGCGAGATGCTGCACAGCCTCCGGTCGAAATACGCCGCCCCGGCCGACGTCGACCCCTTCGACAGGACCGCCCTCGAGGTCATGCTCCGCAACGTCGAGATCCGCAAGGGCTACGACTTCGACCCGCGGCGGGACGGCGGCCGGGTCATCGACCTGCCCCGGCGCGGCGGCACGCGGTAGGGGCCACCCGACCGGAGAGGTGGTCGCGGACGCCATCGACGCGGGCCGCCCGGCGGGGGCCAAGGCCCTGGCGCGCAACCTGATCCACGAGTGGAAGGGGTTGCACGACCTTTATTGCGACCGGATCCCGGGATATGCTGACCAGGATTGCGCGGAAGTTCGGGGAAGGCGAGGTGTAAGCCGTTGACACTTCTACGAGAGCCTGGAGCGGATTCCGCCCGAATACTGGACCCGCCCCGGCAAGCGGCAGCCCGCGCGCCTCGTGGGCGGATGAACGACTCGATCGAGAGGAATAGCGGGAGGGAGAATCCGATGTGGAAGAAGACGCTTGGAGCGGTCGCGGCCGGGGCGCTCCTGACCGCCGGGGCGGCCGAGGCACGGGCGGCGGACGCCGACCCCATCGTCGTCGGCTTCGCCGTCTCCACCAGCGGCTGGCAGGCTGCCTATACCGGGCCCGCGACCCTGGCGGCGCAGATCAGGCTGGACGAGATCAACGAGGCCGGCGGCCTCCTCGGCAGGCAGCTGACGATCGCCCAGGCGGATTCGAAATCCGAGCGCGAGGAGGGCGTCAAGGCCGGGCAGTTCGTCATTGATCGGGGCGCCAGCGTCGTCTTCGTCGATTGCGACTTCGACATGGGGGCGCCCGCGGCGAACGTGGCGCAAAACGCGGGCCTCGTCTCGCTCTTCCTCTGCGCCGGCGACGCCAAGGCGGGGATCGAAGGGATCGGGCCGTTCGCCTTCACCGGCGGCCAGGCGGCGCATCTCGACGGCGCCTCCGTCGCGAAATACGCCTACGAATCGCGCGGCGCCCGCACCGCCTGGCTGCTCCGCGATGACACCATCGAGTACAACAAGTCGGTCTGTGCCGGCTTCGAATGGGCTTGGCCGCAGCTGGAGGGGACCGAGCTCCTCGGGATCGACGTGTTCCAGAACAACGACCCGTCGATTCAGGGTCAGATCGACCGCATCAAGGCGCTGGACACCGCGCCGGATGTCATCGCCCTCTGCTCCTACGTGCCGGGTGCGGCCTCGGCGCTGCGCCAGATGCGGGCGTCGGGAGTCGATACCCTGGTCGTCTCCGGCGTCGCCATGGACGGTCATTACTGGCTCGACGCGGTGCCCAACCTGAGCGATTTCTGCGCGGCGACGTTCAGCTCGATTTACGGCGACGCCGGCGCGGAGGTGAAGGCATTCTTCGACAAGCTCGAGGCCAGGGAGGGCGGATCCACCGCCACCTCTCTGCCGATCGCGGGCTACGTGCTGATGGACCTCTGGGCCAAGGCCGTCGAGCGCGCCGGCTCGCTCGATTCCGCGGCGGTGACGGCCGAGATGGAGAAGATGACGGACGAGTCGACCCTCATGGGGCCCCGCAGTTTCTCCGACCAGCTGCACATACAGGACAAGGCGCGTTACGCGATCGTCTGCACGGACGAGGGCAAGACCCGGATGGTGGATTACGTCACCGCCGGCCCGATTCCGAAAAGCGTGCTGCTCAAGAACTGAAACCCGCCCGGCTTGACGCGGGCGAGGCGGGCGAAGGGGAGGGAGGCATGACGGCGAGCGACCTCGAACGCCGCGTCGATACGCTCGAATCGGTCGAGGCGATCAAGCGTCTGAAGCACCAGTATTGCGCCTATTGCGACGACGGTTACGACCCGGACGGCATCGCCTCGCAATTCGTCGAGGACGGCGTGTGGGACGGCGGTGCCGCCTTCGGGCGGTACGAGGGGCGGGACGCCATCCGCACCTTCTTCGCCGGCGTCTCGGAACGGATCGTCTTCGCAGGCCATCTCGTGACCAACGAGCGCATCGACGTGGACGTGGCGACCGACACCGCGTGCGGCCGCTGGTGGATCATCATGCCGGCGACCATGCTCGAAGACGGCAAGAAAACGGCGACCTGGCTTCTCGGCGAGTACGACGACCGATACGTCCGGCGGGGCGGCGTCTGGCTGTTCCAGTCGCTCCGGGCGACGATCCATTTCGTGAAGCCGCACAAGGACGGCTGGGCGGAGGCGTGAGCCGGACGCACCGTCGCTGCATCGCCCGGGGGGTCATCGGGCGTCGGACGGAAGCGCCTCCTGCCATCCTCTCTCCGCGAGCAGTGCCGCGAAGGTGAACGTGCTTGCCGCTTGCGCGGGGATGTGCCGGCTCACGCGGCTGCCGCCCACGGTGAAGAACTGGAACTCCCGGTGCAGGCAGCCGGCCGGACAGTCCCCCCAGGCCCGCCGGAGGACGACATGCCATGTCCCGCGCACCTTCGACGCCTCGATATCGGAGCCGTCTCCCAGGAACATGTCGGGCTGCGCGTAGTCGATTCCGTCCAGTGCCGAGTAAAGCAGGCTGGCCAGGGAAGTGTTCGCGTGCTCATCGACGTAAAAGACGGCGAGGGGTGAAAACGAAAACAGTTTCACGCCCCACAAGCCGAGGCGGGCATTGAGGGCGTCGAACTCCGCGTGTCCGGTGCGCAGCGCGACGGGTCCGGTCGCGTCGTCGAGAAGGCCGGAGACGACGTCGAACAGGTCCGGCTCGAACGCCACCAGGATCGTCCCGAAGCCATGGGTCTGTCGCGCGGTCACCTCTGCCGTCGCCGGATAGGCGTCCCGGAGCCGGGAAAGCATTGAACCGATCTCGTGGGCGAGCGTGCGTCGGCGTTCCGCCTCCATCAGCAAAGCGCCGCTTTCGCGCCGTAGAATCCGGTCGGCCAGGACGACGGATTCGGAGGGCGCGGGCGACGACGTGGTTTCCAGGCGGGAGACGACCGGCGGGTTGAAGTCCTCGAGGGCTTTCTCGTTCGGGAGATTCCCGCAAGCCCCCAGGGCCAGGGCGCAACAGGCCGCGGCGAGGACGGGAAGCGCCTTCATGCGGGCTCCTGCCGCGTCCCGATCGGTCCCGTCTCGCGGTCAGCTCAGCGGGATCATCACGTGGGTGCGGAATGGCGGGCGCTCCCGGAGCCGGTCGTACCAGGCCGCGACGTTGGCGAGCGGGGGCCGCTCGATGTCGAGGGCGTGGTAGCGGTAGCAGGCGGCGCCGACCGCGATGTCGCCCATGGTCGGCGTGTCGCCGGCGACGAAGCGCTGCCCCGCCAGATGAGCGTCCAGGATGCGCCAGGTCTCGCCCATGGCCCGCGCCGCCTCGGCGATGCGCACCGTGTCGCGTTGCGCGGCCGGGGTTCGCACAAGGCCGATGAAGACGGGGGCGAGATCGGGCAGCAGCGTGGTCTGCATCCAGTCGAGCCAGCGGTCGGCGGCGGCCCGCGCAGCGGGGTCCTCCGGCCACAGCCCGCCGGCGCCGTAACGCGCCGCGAGATAGCGGACGATGCTGTGCGATTCCCAGACGACGGTGCCGTCGCTATCGACGATCGCGGGCACCAGGCGGTTGGGGTTGAGCGCGCCGTATTCCGCCGTGTCGAGCCCGCCGAAGGGGCCGCCCGCGTCCTTCCGCTCGTGCGCGAGCCCGAGCTCGCCCACGGTCCACATCACCTTCTGCACGTTGATCGAGTTCTTGCGTCCCCACACGATCAGCATGTTCCCCTCCACCGCCGGCGCCCGCGCCAGTATGCCCGAACGCATCCGTTCGTGGAACGCACCGGGGGACGATCGCGGCGGTTCGTGATTGATGGACGGGGGCAGGGGGCTTAAGCTGTGCGTCGCGACGGATGCGGCGCGGGCGCTACGCGGCGAGCGGTGACGGGGCCGCGAGGGTTCCCGCTGGAGATGGAGGCAGAGACGATGGCACGGACGCTGTTCAAGAACGTGACGATCTTCGATGGCAACGCCAAGCGCTCCTACGCGGGCGAGGTGATGCTCCAGGGCAACCTGATCGAGAAGGTCGCGAGGGGCAGAGGCAAGATCAAGGCCAATGGCGCGACGGTGGTGGATGGCGCCGGCGCCACCCTGATGCCGGGGCTGGTCGAGCCGCACGCCCATGTCTGCTACACGGATTGCGCGAGCCTGCCGGAGATCGGGCGCCTGCCGCCCGAGGAGCACATGGTGCTCGCCCTCGACAACGCGAAGAAGATGCTCGACCACGGCTTCACGAGCCTCTTCTCCGCCGCCGGCGTCGGCTACAACAAGCTCCGCATCGAGCCGGTGCTGCGCGACGTGATCGCCGCCGGGCGCTATCCGGGGCCGCGCCTCAAGGCGGCCTCCCCGGAGATCGTCGCCTCCGGCGGGCTTACCGACGAGCGCATGTTCCACATGCACCAGGAGTCGGTCGGCTATATCGCCGACGGCCCGGACGAGGTGCGCAAAGCCTGCCGCATCTGCGTGCGGGAAGGCGTGGACAACCTGAAGATCAACATCTCCGGCGACGAGTTTGCCCATCCGGGGCAGTCGGAGAAGATCACCTATTTCGACGCCGAGGTGGCCGCTGCGGCCGAGGTGGCGCGCGAGTCCGGGGTGAACATCGCCACCCATGCGCGCGCCGACAAGGCGGTGCGGCTCGCGCTCAAGCACGGCATCGACATCATCTACCACGCGGACTACGCGACGCCGAAGACCCTCGACATGCTCGAGGCGAAGAAGAAGGACGTCTATCTCGCGCCGGCGATCGGAGTGATCTATACGACGGCGCACGAGGCCGCCGACTGGGGAATCACCCGGGAGGTCGCGGAGGGCTACAACCTGTTCCGCCAGATGGAGTTCACGGTGCGCACCTACCAGGAGGTGCGCAAGCGCGGCATCCGGGCCATGCCCGGCGGCGACTACGGCTTCGCCTGGAACCCCATCGGCACCAACGCCCGCGACCTGGAGCACTTCGTCAACCTGTTCGGCTATTCGCCGGCCGAGGCGCTGATCGGCGCGACCAAATGGGCCGGCGAGCTCATGGGCATGAACGTCGGCATGGTCAAGGAGGGCTATCTCGCCGACCTGCTGCTGGTCGACGGGGACCCGACCAAGGACGTCTCGATCATGATGGATACCGACAACCTGCTCATGATCATGAAGGACGGCGCCTATCACCGCGCGCCCGACGAGGTCCGCCTCGCCCGGCGCCGGCGCCCCGCGGCGCCCGCCGCCGCCGAGTAGGGCGCGCGCGACGCCTGCGAAGGCCGGGGCTGCACCGCGCGGCCCCGCGCCATCGTCCCCGCCGGGCGGCCGCGAGGTCCGCCCCCGACCGGCCGCGCCGGCCGCTCGCCCGCGCAACCGTGGAGCTGCCCGTGAACCTGCCCCTCGAAGCGAAACTGCGCATCGGTTACCAGCACGTTCTCCCGCCGCGCGGCTACGGGGAGGAGGAGGGGCCGGGCGGCGGTGCCCTCCCCGGATTGGTCCGGCTGATCGACGAGATCGGCTTCGACTCGGTCTGGTCGGGCGACCATGTCGCCTATGCCGGGCCGATCCTCGATCCGCTGATCCAGCTCGCGCAGGTCGCCGCGCTGAGCGACCGGTTGACCGTCGGCACCGGGGTCTATCTCCTGCCCCTGCGCCACCCCGCGCCGGTGGCGAAACAGGTCGCGACGCTCGATACGGTCTCGAACGGGCGGGTGATTTTCGGCGTCGGCGGGGGCGGCGAGTTCCCCATCGAGTTCGCGCTGTGCGGCGTCCCGGTTGCGGAGCGCGGCGCCCGGCTGAGCGAGGGGATCCGGGTGCTCCGCGCGCTCTGGTCGGGCCGCGCGGTGGCCCATGACGGGCGCTTCTACGCCTTTCCCGAGGTCGCCCTCGAGCCGCCGCCGGCACGGTCCGGCGGCCCGCCCATCTGGTGCGGCGGCCGCGCCGACGCCGCCCTCCGCCGCGCCGGCCGGCTCGCCGACGGCTGGATTTCCTACGTCGTCACCCCGGAGCGCTACCGCCGCTCCCTGGAGACCATCGCGGATGCCGCCCGTGCCGCCGGACGCGCGCCGGCGCGGTTCGGGACCGGGCACCTGTTGTTCGTCCGCCTTGATGAGAACCGCGCGAAGGCGCTCGCCTTCGCCGGCGCCTTCCTGAGCGCCCGCTACGGGATGGATTTCTCGCGCCCGGCGGAGCGCTATTGCGCGTTGGGCGAGCCCGAGGCCGTGGCCGCGGCCATCCGCGCCTTCCACGAAGCGGGGATGCGCCACCTCGTGCTGCATCTCCTCGCCCACGAGCGCGACAAGACGGCGCATCTCCGGCGCTTCGCGGAAACGGTCATGCCGCTGCTTGCGGATCTCCGCTGAGCCGCGCCGGCTTGCGCCGGGGCCATGGCGATCCCGTTTCGCCTCCACGTGAACCCGCGCTTCGCCGACGGGAACGGGGCGCCCGGCGGAGCGCTGCCGTTCCTCCCGGAACGTCGGGCGGCGGCGCGCGCCGCGCTCGCGCTCTTCGAGGGCTACCGGCCGACTCCCTTGCGCCGCCTGCCCGGCTTGGCCCGCGCCCTCGGCGTGCGTGACCTGTGGCTGAAGGACGAGAGCGGGCGCTTCGGCCAGGGCAGCTTCAAGGCGCTGGGCGGTGCCTACGCCACGGTCGCGATGCTGCGGGAGAGGCTGGGCGGCGCGGTGTCGCTCGCCGCTCTCGCCGCCGGCCGCGCCGCGGCGCGGGCGCGGGAGGTCACGGTCTGTTGCGCGACCGACGGGAATCACGGCCGCGCGGTGGCCTGGGGCGCCCGCCGCGCCGGCGCCCGCTGCGTCGTGTTCCTGCCGCCGGCGGTGAGCGCCAACCGCGCCGCCGCCATCGAGGCTCTCGGCGCGCGCACCCACCGCGTCGCGGGGCGCTACGACGACGCCGTGCGGGCTTGCGCCGAAGAGGCGCGGGCGCGGGGCTGGCTCCTGATCTCCGATACCTCCCAGGCGGGCGGGGCGGAGGCGCCGGCGCTGGTCATGGACGGCTACACGGTCATGGTGGACGAGATGCGCGCGCAGCTGGCCGGCGCCGTTCCCACCCATCTGTTCGTGCAAGGCGGCGTCGGCGGGCTGGCGGCGGCGACCATCGGCGCCTTCCGGCAGGATTGCGGCGCAGCCGGCCCGCGGGGCGTGGTGGTCGAGCCCTTCGCCGCCGACGGACTCTATCGAAGCGCCGTCGCCGGCCGGCCGCGCCCGGCCTCCGGCGATCTCGACACGGTGATGGCCTGCCTCGCCGCCGCCGAGGTTTCGTCGCTGGCGTGGCGGGTGCTGGAGAAGAAAGCCTTCGCCTTCATGGCCATGGACGATTCCGGCGCCGTTGTGGCCATGCGCCGGGCCGCCGCGCCCGAGGAAGGCGATCTGCCGCTCGTCCTGGGCGAGTCCGGCGCCGCCGCGCTGGGCGGCCTGATCGCGCTGTCGGCCGATCCCGGCGCGCGCGCGGCGTTGGCGATAGGCGCCGAGGCCCGCATCGTGGCGATCGGCAGCGAGGGCGCGACCGACCCCGACATCTACCGCCGTCTGGTCGGCCGCGATCCGGTCGCGGTCGAGTCCGGCGCGCCGCCTGCATGACCGGCGACCTCGAGACGCGGCGCAAGCGGCTCCGCTACCGCGCCGCGCGCACCGGCACGCGGGAGACCGACATCCTGCTCGGCGAATTCGTGTCCCGGCAGGGCGACCGGATGGCGCCGGGGGACGTAACCCAGGCCGAACGGCTGCTGCGCGCGAGCGACGCCGACATCGCGAACTGGGTCGGCGGGCGCACGCCGGTGCCGGCGGAATTCGACACGCCTTTCATGGGCCGGCTCAAGCGCGCCGCCATGGCCCGCCGCCGTTGACGGGTCTCGTCCCGGAAGCGCTCCCCTCCGCCCTGCCGCGCGCGGGCCGGGTCGTGCTGGGCGGCGTCCCGGAGGGGTTCTCGGCGGCGGTTCTGCTGCGGCTGGCTGCTGCGCGGGCGCCGGAGCCGCTGCTCTACATCGCCCGCGACGACGCCCGGCTCGCGCGTGCCGCCGCGATGCTCGCCTTCTTCGATCCCGGCTGTCCGAGCGTGTCCGTCCCGGCGTGGGACTGCCTTCCCTACGACCGGGTTTCGCCGCGCGCCGACATCGCGAGCCGCCGGCTCGCCGGGCTCGTCCGCTTGCTGCGACCGGTCGATGGGCGGCCCTGCATCGTGCTCACCACCGTCAACGCCGTGCTGCAACGAATCCCGGCGCGCGCGATGCTGGCGGACGCGACCTTCTCCCTCGCTTCAGGCGCCTCGCTCGACAGGGAGGCCCTGCTCGACTACCTGGAACGCAACGGCTTCACGCGCACCGGCACGGTGATGGAGGCGGGCGATTACGCCGTGCGAGGCGGCATCGTCGATCTCTTCCCGCCGAACGAGAGTCACCCGGTGCGCCTCGATCTGGCCGGCGATACCGTGGAGACCATCCGCGCCTTCGATCCGATGTCGCAGCGCGGCGGGGCGCGGGTGGAGGCGGTGGAGCTGGTGCCGGTCAGCGAAGTGCTGCTCGATCCGGCCTCGATCGCGCGCTTTCGCGCCGCCTATCGCCAACGGTTCGGGGCCGCGGGCGACGGCGACCCGCTCTACGAAGCGGTCTCCGCCGGCCGCCGCTATCCCGGCCTCGAACACTGGCTGCCGTTCTTCCACGATCGCCTGGAGACGTTGTTCGACTATCTCCCCGGCGCCGCCGTGGTGCTTGACCACCGCGCGCGTGAGGCGCGCGATGACCGCCTGGAGGCGATCGCCGATTTCCATGGCGCCCGCGCCTCGCCGCCGCCCTCGGTGATCACGGAAACCCCCTACAACCCGGTTCCGCCCGAATCGCTCTTCCTCGACGCGGACGAGTGGGAGCACCGGCTTGCCGGCCGCTGCGTCGTCGAGACGACGCCGTTCGTGGGGACGGAGGGCGGCCTCGACGCCGGGGGGCGGGAGGGGCGCGATTTCGTCGCCGAGCGCAAGCGGGAGGGGCATGGCGCGCTCTTCGGCGCCCTCGGCGCGCATATCGAGGGCCAGCAGGCGCAGGCGCGGCGGCTCCTCCTCGCCACGGTCGGCGCCGGCAGCCGGGAGCGGCTCGTCCGGCTGCTTCGGGAGCACGGCCTGTACGGCATCGAGCCGGCCGAGGACTGGCGGGCCGCGCAAGCGCTGCCTCCGGACATCGCGGCGGCGGTGGTGCTGCCGCTGGAGCGGGGCTTCGTTTCCGCCGCGCTCACGGTCGTCGCCGAGCAGGACATCCTCGGCGTGCGCCTCGCCCGCCCGAGCCGTCGCCGGGTGCGCGCGGAGAACTTTCTCGCGGACGCGGCGGCGCTCGCGGAAGGCGATCTCGTGGTTCACGTCGATCACGGCATCGGCCGCTATGACGGCCTCGTCACCCTCGAAGTCGACCACGCGCCCCACGACTGCCTGCGCATTCTCTACGCCGACGACGACCGGCTGTTCCTGCCGGTCGAGAACATCGACCTGCTCTCGCGCTACGGCTCGGCGGATCGTCCGGTCGCGCTGGACCGCCTCGGCGGAGTCGCCTGGCAGGCGCGCAAGGCGCGACTCAAGCGGCGCGTCCGGGACATGGCGGACGCGCTCATCCGGCTCGCCGCCGCGCGTGCGACCGCGCCGGCGCCGGTTCTCGCCGAGGCGGGCGCCGCCTACGACGCCTTTTGCGCCGACTTCCCCTATGTCGAGACCGAGGATCAGGCGCGCGCCATCGACGAGGCCCTCGCCGATCTCGGCTCCGGGCGGACGATGGACAGGCTGGTGTGCGGCGACGTCGGGTTCGGCAAGACGGAGGTCGCCCTGCGCGCCGCGTTCCACGCGGTCCAGGCCGGCAAGCAGGTCGCCGTGCTGGCACCGACGACGCTCCTCGCCCGCCAGCATATGCGGAGTTTCGCCGAGCGCTTCGCGCGGCTTCCGGTGCGCGTCGCCCAGCTGTCCCGTCTGGTCCCGGCGAAGGAGCAGGCGGCGACGCGGCGCGGTCTGGCGGCGGGGGAGGTCGATATCGTCATCGGCACCCATGCGCTGCTGGGTCGCTCCGTCGCCTTCGCCGATCTCGGCCTGATCGTGGTCGACGAAGAGCAGCATTTCGGCGTCGCCCACAAGGAGCGCCTGAAGCGGCTGAAGGCGGAGGCCCACGTTCTCACCCTCACCGCGACCCCGATTCCGCGCACCTTGCAGATGGCCTTGAGCGGCGTGCGCGACATGAGCGTCATCGCGACTCCGCCGGTCGACCGGCTGGCGGTGCGCACCTTCGTTCTGCCCTACGATCCGGTGGTCGTGCGCGAGGCGCTGATGCGCGAGCATCTGCGCGGCGGCCAGACGTTCTACGTCTGCCCGCGCGTCGCCGATCTCGACGGCGTCGCCCGGCAGGTGCGGCTGCTGGCGCCGGAGATCACGGTTGCCGTGGCCCACGGCCGGGTCGCGGCGCGCGAACTCGATTCCATCATGGGCGATTTCTACGACGGCAAATACGACGTGCTGGTTTCCACCGCGATCGTCGAATCGGGCCTCGACCTGCCGCGGGTGAACACCATGATCGTGCATCGGGCGGACAGGTTCGGGCTGGCCCAGCTCTATCAGCTTCGCGGGCGCATCGGGCGGGCCAAGCTGCGCGGCTACGCCTATCTGACCTTGCCGCCGGGGCACCGGCCGAGCGAGGCCGCGTACAAGCGGCTCCAGGTCATCCACCGGCTGGACGGTCTGGGTGCCGGCTTCAGCCTGGCGAGCCACGATCTCGACATCAGGGGCGCCGGCAACCTGCTCGGCGCCGAGCAGTCGGGCCACATTCGCGAGGTGGGGGTGGAGCTTTATCAGCATATGCTGGAAGAAGCCGTGGCGGCGGCGCGCGCGGCGGCGGGCGGGCAGGCGCCGCCGGAGGGCGACTGGTCGCCCGTCGTCAGCCTCGGCACTTCGGTGCTGATCCCGGAGAGCTACGTGCGCGACCTCGACGTGCGCCTCGCGCTCTACCGCCGCGTCGCCGGCCTCGAGGGGCAGGCGGAGATCGACGCCTTCGTCGACGAGTTGACCGACCGTTTCGGCCCGCCGCCCGAATCCGTTCACCACCTTCTGGAGATCGTCGCGATCAAGCGCCTGTGCCGGCAGGGTGGGGTGGAGAAGGTCGAGGCCGGGCCGAAGGGCGCGGTGCTGCGTTTCCGGGAGGGCGCTCCCGTCGACTCGGATAAGCTGGTCCGCTACGTCTCGGCACCGGAGCGCGGCGTCCGCCTCCGCCCCGACAGCCGCTTGGTCGCGCCCCGCGACTGGCCCGAGGCCCGGGACCGCCTGCGCGGCGTCCGCCGCCTCCTCCAGGACCTCCGCGCCCTCGCCGCCACGCCCCCGGGCTGACTCCCGGTCTCCCCTTGCGAAGCGGGGTCGTTCCCGGAATTCGGCGTGCGCCGGAATGACGGAACGGCGGCGGCGCGGTCAGAAGCGGATGGCCAGATTCAGGCCGCCGTCGAACGCGCGGATGCTGCCGCCCGTCTCGTAGCCCATCGCGGCCCGGAGCCGTGTGCGCGCGTCGAGGGTGAACAAGCCGCCCAGCCCGAAGCGCAGCGACGTGGGCTTTCCCGAGGCTTTCAGGGTTTGCTCCTCCACCACGGTTTCCATCTCGCCCGAGAACTCGTGCACCGCGTCCAGCGTGGCGAACACGCGCCCGCTCCCGGACCCGCCGAGCGGCGCCTCCACCGCCGCGCCGATGCGGCCCGACAGGCTCTCCGCCCGCTCCACCGACACCTGCGTGGCGCTTCCTACCGGGTCCGCGAAATCATCCAGGGAGATCCGCGACCAGGCGAGCCCGACATGCGGCGTGATCGACACGTCCGCCGCCGCCATGCGCCGCCCCACTTCCACGGCCAGAGCGTGGCTCACCCCCGACACGCCGCTCGCCAGCGTGCCATGTATCGCCGACGCGAGGTCCACGTCATACCGCGCCGCCGCCGCTTGCACGTCCAGGTGGAAACCGCTTGCCAGCGCCGTGGCGTAGGCGCCCACTCCGACGCCCGACAGCTTCGCCGCATTCCCCTCGGCCAGCGTCGCCCTGCCGCGCAGACCATGGGCCGACACGCCGAGCCATGCGGCGTCCGCGATCCGGGTCTCGACCCCGGCGTGCATGACGTACCGCTGCCGGTCGTAGGCAAGGTCCGGGCGAGTGGTCGAGGACTCGGCCTTCCACTCGCCGCCGCCGCCGTCGATGCGCGCCCAGGTGCCCCTGGCGTCGCGCGCCGCCGTCGAACGCTCGTCCCAGGTGGGGGGCGTCGCGCTCATCGCCAGAAGGATCGACGGCAGCGCCTCGTAAAGCCGACAACGCCCGTCCATCGCACCGCCGCAGTCGAACGTCTGCGCGGGCGGCGGAGGGCGTTGCCCGGTATCGGGGGGTTCCCGGTCGCTGCCGCCCGTGTCTGTGCTGCCCGTGTCGTCGTCCGTATCCTTGCCGTCCGTCTCTTCCGGATCCGGCGGATACACCGCCGCCCGCAGCCCCGACGTATCCGGCCTGCCGTCCTTCAGGGGAACGGTCGCCTCGTGGCCGGTGGTGACCCCGTCCTGAAACTCCTTGAAGGTGGTGGCCGTGGTTCCGGCACCGACGATGAGGCCCTCCACTCTTATGGCGGCTCCATCGGCGCTCTCCATCGAGATCCAGTCCTGTATCTCCCGGGGATCGCGGGCGGCGTAAAGGGTCACGCTCGTGTCCTCGTCGCCGCGGATGGCGCTCATGGCGCCGTTCGCCTCGACCCGCCCGGTCACGCCGATCGTCACGCTGCCGCCGCCGGTCAGATCCACCGCCGCCCGCGCACCCGTGCCGCCGCGCACCAGGCCGTCGATGCGGATGTCCGCCGGGCCCGGATCGTTGACGAGGATCGCCCGCCCCGACGAACCGGCGAGCAATTGCCCCGTTCGCCCGACGGTGAGGGAGCCGCCACCCGAAAGATGCACCGCGGCGTCGGTTCCGCCCATCACCAAGCCATGCACCGTGACGGTCTGGTCGCGGATGCCGGCCTCCCCGGGAACACAGCCGTCGTCCACGGGGCAGCCGGCGTTGGCGACATAGATGCCCGTCTCACCGCCGGTGACGCGCGCGCCCTCGGCGACGGTGACGTCGATGCTCCCGTTGTCGTCGTGCGGTATGACATAGCCGGCGCGGATGCCATCGCCCCGGGAATCGATGGCACCGGCGTTCACGGCGAGGCGGATGTTCCCGACATTGTGCCAGTTCAGGAACGCGCGCACTTCGTCTTTCCAGCTATCGCCATAGCTGGTGAAGACATTGCCGTAATCGGGCAGGGCATCGAGCGCGGCCTCCAAGTCGCCTCCGGTCGTCAGGGCCGCGACGATCGCCTCTTCGCCTTCCGAGAGGCCGTCCAGAAGGAGGCCCCGCAGGAAGGTCCTGCGCTCCGCATTGTCCGCCGTCAGATAGGTCACGATCTCCGGGTCGCTGTAGCTCTCGTTCCCATCGCTATCGATGCCGGACGCGCCGGGAATCGGCACGAAGTTCGTATCGTCGAGCAGCGTGCGGAATTGCCTCACGATCACCACCGCACGCGCCTTATCCGCCTCGTCGGGGGCCGCCTCGCCGGAGACCGGAACGGCCAGAAGCGCTTGCTGGGCCTCATGGCTCATGAGCGCGTTCGGGTCGTCGCCCTTCGCCACGGCGGCGAGCAGGGCATCCAGCCTCATCACCTGCGCCTCGATCCCCGCCGCCTGCCCGTAGCGCGTGACGCGCTCGCCCACCGCCCCCCGATGGGTGACGACGGCCGCCCGGTCGAGAGCGGCAACGGAGAAACGGCCTGCGTCGTTCGGCTCGGTTTTGCCTTCCTCCCGCGCGAAGGTTCCCGTCCAGACGATGTCGATGGCGGGCTGGTCCGCGCGCGTTTCGCCCACCGCGCTTTCGCGCGCGATGTGGGCGACGACGCCCCGGCGCGCCGAGATCGTCCCGCCCTGGGTGACGCGAATGCGTCCGGTCGCCGCGGTGGAGCCGAGGGCCACATGGAGTCCCGGGCCATATTGCGACACGAGTGCCGCGCCTTCGGAGACGGTCGCGAGGGCGTCCCCGGTTCCGTTCAGGTCGGCCCAGACGGCGCCTCTCTCCGGGGGCCGGGCGGTCGACGTCACCGACCCGCCCGTCATGTCGATCCTGACGTCGGCCGTGTTGCCCGTCGCCGTCCGGATGAGGACGCCGTTCCCGGCCGTGGAGAGGATGTCGCCACTGTTGATCAGCGTCACCTTGCCCGCGCCGTCGTGCGCCAGTTCGATGCCGTCGCCGGTCGCGAAAATGCGCGCGCCGCTGGTGACCGTGTGGCTTCCCGTGTGGGTTGGTGGAGGCGATCGCGTGTGGACGCCATCGTGCAGCATGGGCGCGGCCTGCGTCCCGATGCTCACCCGGCTCTTGAGGTCCACCGTCAGGCTGGAGGCGGCGGCCGGGGTACTCGGCCGGATGTAGATGCCGTGGCCCGACGAGGCCGGCAGCGTCGTATAGGCAGCGGTGGGGGTGGGCTGCACGATCGACACGCTGCCCATCGCGCCCATCGTGAGCGAGATGCTGCCGTCGTCCGTCGCGGTCGAGGCGCCGGCGTTGACGATGACGATGCCGCTTTCGTTCACGGCCGTGCCGCCGGCGGCCGATCGGGTGATCGTAGTCGCAGCGGCCGAACCCGCCCCGACCGTGAGCGTCAGCCCGTTGGCGCCCGAATAGACGATGCCGTTCGCCGCTTCCGCGGGCGTACAGTCGTGGGTTCCGCTGGCGGCAGGCATAACCCCGATGTCGGTGCAGGCATTGTTTTGCGCCCGCGCCGCGTCCGGGGCCAGGAAGAGGGCGGCGAGCAACGCCAGCCCGCCGATGAGGCCAGGGTGCCACGCCGCGCCCGACACCGTTTCACGCGCCATCGGAAACCTCCTTCCGGATCCCGATCCGCCGTTCCCGACGCTCCGCCCCTTAGTAACCGAATTCCCTGGCGCGTGCACTTCGTGCGCAGGCGAGCCTGAGGACCCGCACACCGAGAAACGAAAAAGAGCGGGCGTGTCAGGGGGTGGACAGGGCGTTGACCTTGGCGGCCATGATGAAATCGTTCTCGTGCAGGCCCCCGATCTTGTGGGTGTAGAACACGACCGTGCAATAGCCCCAGCCGAAGGCGATGTCCGGGTGGTGGCCCTCGGCTTCGGCCAGATCGCCGATCTTCTGGACCAACGCCATGGCCTCGGCGAAATCATCGAGCGTGAAGGCGCGGCGGATGCGGGTGTCGTCGTGGGTCAGCTCCCAACCGGGAGTCTGCTTCAGGAAGGTCCGCGCCTCCGCCGGCTGGAGCGGCGGGATGCCGCCCCGGCAGGGCACGCAAGTCTTGCTCGTCAAGCTCATGTCGTCCTCCGGCGTCGGGCGCCCGTTTTGTGTTGCGACAGGCGGAACGGGCTGGAAAGATGATTACTACGCCACACCGCCGGCCGAGAAGGGCTTTCCTGAATGGCGCCGATGGAAGCCGCCGTCGACGTTTCCACCGCGAGCCGCTTCCCCTTCGTTGAAGGCGCGGGCGCGCCCCGGCGCGTGACCATCCTCGGCGCGACCGGCTCCATCGGGCGCAGCACCGTCGATCTGATTGCCCGCCATCCAGAGTCGTTCAAAGTCGAGGCGCTCACGGCCCAGCGCAACGTCGAACGCTTGGCCGCGCAGGCGCGGGCGGTCGGCGCCCGGCGGGCCGTGATCGGCGACGACTCGCTCTACGGCGCCCTCGCGGAGGCCCTTGCCGGCAGCGGGGTCGCCGTCGCCGCCGGCGCCGATGCGCTGGTCGAGGCGGCTGCAGCACCCGCCGATTTCGTGATGGCGGGAATCGTCGGCGCGGCCGGGCTCGGGCCCACGCTTACGGCAGTCGCACGCGGCGCGGTCGTCGGGCTGGCGAACAAGGAATGCCTGGTCTGTGCCGGCTCCCTCATGCTGGACGAGGTCGCGCGCAGGGGCGCGACGCTGCTGCCGGTCGATTCCGAGCACAACGCCATCTACCAGGCGTTCGATTTCGCGCGCGGCGAGAGCGTCGAGAAGATCGTCCTCACCGCCTCCGGCGGCCCGTTCCGCGAGGCGCCGCACGCGACGATGGCGGCGGCGACGCCGGAGCAGGCGGTCGCCCATCCCAATTGGGACATGGGCGCCAAGATATCGGTCGATTCGGCGACGATGATGAACAAGGGCCTGGAGACCATCGAGGCGTACCACCTGTTCCCCGTCGAAGCGGCGCAGATCGAGGTGCTGGTGCATCCGCAATCGGTGATCCACGGCATGGTCGCCTATGTCGACGGGTCGGTGCTGGCGCAGCTCGGCTCGCCCGACATGCGCACGCCGATCGCCTATGCGCTGGCGTGGCCGGCGCGGATGCCGTCGCCCTCGCCGAAGCTCGACCTCGCGGCGCTGGGCCGTCTCACCTTCGAGCCGCCGGACCCGGCACGCTTCCCGGCGCTTCGCCTGGCGCAGGAGGCGCTCGCCCAGGGCGGCAGCGCGCCCATCGTGCTCAACGCCGCGAACGAAGTGGCGGTGCATGGTTTTCTGGAGCGCCGGATCGGCTTCCTGGAGATCATCCGCACCGTGGAGCGCTGCCTGGAGTGGGCCGACCACGGGCCGGTCGCACGGCTCGACGACGTCTACGAGATCGACGGCGCCGCGCGCGACCTGGCGGCGCGGCTGCTCGACGGCGCCGGTTGAGAGCCGGGGCGCAGGCATGACGGCGCGGGCGGCGGCGTGGGGGGGCGCAGGACCGGCACCGGCGGAGTCGGCGCGCGAGCACGACATCCGCGCGCTGATCCGGACGAATGCGGAGAATTTCCCCGTCGGCTCGTTCCTCATTCCCGGCGAGTGCCGCCCGCACGTGCATGCGTTCTACCTGTTCGCGCGCCGAGCCGACGACATCGCGGATTCCCCGTCCCTGCCCGCGGCCGAGAAGGTGACCCGGCTGCGCGTCGTGCGTGACGCCCTCGGTCGGGACGAGGCGGCCCTGCCGGATTGGGCCGTGCCCTACCACAGGAGCCTGATCGAGACGGGATGCTCGCCGCGCAACGGCCGCGATCTGCTCTCCGCCTTCATCCAGGACGCGACCAAGCGGCGCTACGCCGATTGGGAGGAGCTGATGGATTACTGCCGGCGCTCGGCGGCGTCGGTCGGCAGGGTCATGATGGACATCCACGGCGAGACCACTCACGCCGATCTGGCGGGTGCGGACGCGCTGTGCAACGCCCTGCAAGTGTTGAACCACCTTCAGGATTGCAAAAAGGATTTCCTCGCCCTCGATCGCGTCTATCTGCCGGAGCCCTGGCTGCGCGAGGCCGGCGGTTCGGTCGAGGGACTCGCGGCGGCGCGGGCGACTCCGGCGGTGCGCCACGCCATCGACCGCTGCCTGGAAGGGACGGCCGACCTGCTACGGCGCGCGGAGGCGATGCCGCGCTCGGTCCGGCGGCGGCGGTTCCGCTGGGAATGTGCGACGATCGTCGCCCTCGCCTGGGCACTCCACCGGTTGCTGTCGCGCGCGGATCCGCTCGCCCGGCGGGTCCGGGTCTCCAGGGCCGGCCGCCTGCGCGCGGCGGCGGGCGCCGTCCTCGGCCTGCGGTGACTCGCGCCGTCAGCCTGCCGATCCCCGAAGCCGGCGATCCCAAGCGCTACGTCGCCCAGGTGGCGCGGGCTTCCGGCTCCTCCTTCTTCCTGCCGATGGCGCTGCTCCCGCGGGAGAAGCGCGAGGCGATGCTCGCTCTCTACGCCTTCTGCCGGGAGACGGACGACGTGGCCGACGAGATCGCGGACCCGGCGTTTTCGCGCGCCTTGCTCGACGCTTGGCGCGGCGAGGTCCGCGCGCTCTATCGCGGCACGCCGCGCCATCCGGTGACCCGCGCGCTGGCCGGCCCGGTCGCGCGTTTCGGGCTGGCGGAGCGCCACTTCCTGAAAATCCTGGACGGCTTCGAGATGGACGGGGGCGGCGCCATGCTGCGCCCGACCCTGGCCGAGCTCGAGCGCTATTGCCACTGCGTCGCCGGCTGCGTCGGCCTGCTTTCGGTCGAGATCTTCGGCTATCGCGCGCCGGGCGTCCCCGCCTTCGCCCGCCATCTGGGCCAGGCCTTCCAGCTCACCAACATCCTGCGCGACGTGGCGGAGGACGCACGCCGCGGCCGCATCTACCTGCCGGCGGAGTTGCTGGAGCGCGAGGGGCTCGCCGATATCGCCCCGGAGGCGGTCGTGAAAGCGCCGGGGATCGGCGCGGTCTGCGGCGCCGTCGGCGCGATGGCCCGCCGCCATTTCGACGCCGCACGCGCGGTGCTGCCGCGCTCCGAGCGCCGGGCCATGCGCCCAGCACTCCTCATGCGCGCCATCTACGAGGCTTATCTCGATCGCATCGAAGCGTCCGGCTTCCCGGTCTGCGGCCCGCGCATCCGCTTCGGCGCGCTGGAGAAGCTGGTTCTGGTCGGCGGCGGCCTGCTCCGCACCCTGTAACGGTCGGGGTGGCCGGATTCGAACCGGCGACCCTCTGCTCCCAAAGCAGATGCGCTTCCCGACTGCGCCACACCCCGACGGCCCGAATTTTGTAGGCGCTCGCGAAGCCCGGAACAAGTTTTCCGGTGCGCGGCTCTCACGCCTTGCGCCCCGCGTCGCGGCCGTCGGCGTTCGGGCCCCGCGTCGCGGCGTCGGCGGGGCCGACGATGCCGCCGGAGATCACCAGCTTGACGCCTTGCTCGACGGTCATGTCGAGGGGGATGCAGTCCTTGCGCGGAACGAAGAGCAGGAAGCCCGACGTCGGGTTGGGTGTGGTCGGCAGGAAGACGCCGACCATGCCTTCCTCCGCGGCTTGCCGCACCTCGTCGGGCGCCTCTCTCGTGACGAAAGCGACGGCCCAGATGCCGCGGCGCGGGTATTCGATCAGCACCACTTCGCGGAAGGCGTTGGCCGATTGCGCCAGCACGGCGTCGAAGATTTGCTTGAGCGTGCCGTAGACCGTCCGCACGACGGGGACTCGCGCCAGCAGGCGTTCGCCGAAGCGGACGAGGAAGCGGCCCGCGAAATTGGTCACCAGCGCGCCGATCAGCGTGACCAGCAGGAGCACCGCGATCACGCCGATGCCGGGGACGCTCACGCCCAGCACGTCGGCGGGGTCGTAGCCGTCCGGGATCAGGGGGACGACCGCGCGGTCGAACAGGTCGACCACCAGCCAGATCAGCCACGCGGTGATCCCGACCGGCGCGGTGACGACGACGCCGGCGATGAAGTAGGTACGGAGGCGCACGGCGAGGCCACGCTTGCGCGGCGGCTGGATCAGGCGCGGCGCGTTCCCGTCCGGCTCGTTCGGGCAATCGGCCATCGCCTTGGTGGGCTCACCTTTGATGCTGGCGTCCCTGCCTGTGTAACCGCCCGCTGCTCTGGCCGCCACCCATTTCCGCGCTTGGGCGGCGGCCATCCCCGCCCGTGGCGCCCGGGCCCCGGGACGCCGCGCCGAAGGCGTTGCGCCGGTCGTCTCGGGGCGGCTTCTCAGACCTCCCGCGTCGTGACGGGGTCGACGATGTTGAGGCGGGTGATGAAGCGCTGGAAGACGAGGGCGAGGGGAGGGAGGACGGAAAGGGTGCTCGCCGCGGAGAAGAGGACGATCGGCGAGACGCCGACGGCGGTCAGCGGCGAGATCGCGAGCAAGGCGGGCGAGAGGGTCTGGGCGTTGGTGCCGCCGACCAGGATGATGCCGAAGAGGAGCTCGTTCCAGCAGAACAGGAAGGCGATGATGAAGGCGGCGGCGATTCCCGGCATCGCCATCGGAACGATCACATGCCGCAGCGCCTGGAGCCGGCCGCAGCCGTCGATCCGCGCGGCGCTCTCGACCTCCACCGGCAGCGTCGCGAAATAGCCCATCAGGATCCAGGCGAGCAGCGGCGTGATCCCGGTGAGGTAGGTCAGGATCAACCCGACATGGCTGCCCAGGAGGCCCACCGACTGGAAGAGCGTGAAATAGGGGATGAGGATCGCAATGGGCGGCAGCACCCGGGTGAAGAGGAGGGCGAAGAGCAGGCTCGTCCGGCCCGGGAAGACGAAGCGTCCGAACGCATAGCCCGCGAGCGTGGCGACGGCGGTCGCGATGAAGGCGGTGGGCAAGGCGACGATCAGGCTGTTGAGGAAGCCCTGGCCGATCTTCTTCGTCTGCCCGCCGAACAGCGCCTCGGTCTCGGCCAGACCGAGAATCCGCCGGTAATGTTCGAGGGTCGGTTCCTCGATGGGCCGGGCGAGGCCGCCGACCATCTCGGATTCGGTCATGAACGACGCCCAGAGCATCAGCAGGAAGGGAAGGATCGTCCACAGCAGGACGAGGATGCCGGCGATGAGGACAGCGCTCTTCAGCCGCGCGCCGCCGTCCGGCGCGCGCCCTGGGGAAGACACTCTCCGCCGCCCTCCGCCGCTATTCGCGGACGGTGACCGGATCGACGATGTTGAGCCGCGTGATGTAGCGCTGGAAGATCAGCGCCAGGATCAAGGGCGGCACGATGGAGAGCGCGCTCGCCGCCGAGAAGAGGGCGATCGGCGAATAGCCGACGGCCGTCAGCGGCGAGATCGCGAGCAGCGCCGGTGAGAGGGTCTGCCACCGGGTGCCGCCGACCAGGATGATCCCGAACAGGAGCTCGTTCCAGGCGAAGAGAAAGGCGATGATGAAGGCGGCGCTGATCCCCGGTGCCGCCATGGGCACGATGACGTACCAGAGCACCTGGAGCCGGCTGCACCCGTCGATCCGCGCGGCGCGCTCCACTTCGAGCGGCAGCGTCGCGAAATAGCCCATCAGCACCCAGGAAAGCAGCGGGATGATGCCCGTGAGGTAGGTCAGGATCAGGCCGCCTGGATCGCCCACCAGCCCGACCGTCCTGAACATCGTGAAATAGGGGATGAGGATCGCCACCGGCGGCAGCACGCGGGTCAGCAGCAGGCCGAACAGGAGCCCGGTCTTGCCCGGGAACTGGAAGCGGCCGAAGGCGTAGCCGGCGAGGGTGGCGATGGCCGTGCCGATGACGGCTGTGGGCAGGGCCACGACCAGGCTGTTGAGGAAGCCCTGGCCGATCAGCTTCGTCTGCCCGCCGAAGATCGCCTCCTCCTCGGCATGGCCGAAGATGCGCTTGTAGTGTTCGAGAGTGGGGTCGTCGATGCCCTGGACGATGCCCTCGGTGAGCTCCGATTCGGTCATGAACGAGGCCCAGAGCATCCAGAAGAAGGGCACGATCGTCCACAGCAGGACGAACAGCACCGAGAGGGCGACGAACAGCTTGAGATTCGCGTCGCGCCGCATGGTGGTTCAGGCGGCCGCCGCCGCGGGCCGCCGGAGCGCTGCCGCCGCGCGCCCCTGCTTGCCGCGCCGGGTCATGAGCACGAAATAGGCGACCGCGAGGATGGTCGCGATGATGATCAGGATGAACGACGCCGAGGACGCCAGCCCGTACTGTGAGAACTGGAAGTTGTAGCGGAAGATGAGCAACGGCAGGATCTGCGTGGTCGTGCCGGGGCCGCCGCTGGTCATGGCGAACACCAGGTCGAATTGCCGGAACGCCTCGACCGTCACCACCACCAGGACGATCAGCACGGCGTAGCGAATGTGCGGCAGCGTCACGTGCCAGAAGCGCGAGAGGACTCCGGCCCGGTCGATCCGGGCGGCGTTGTAGAGGTCCTGCGGGATCGTCTGCAACGCGGCGAGGAAGAAGAACGTGCCGAGGGGCGCGATGTGCCAGGTGAAGGCGATGGAGAGCCAGAAGAGCGCCCAGTCCTTGTTGAGCCAGACATGGCCTCTCTCCACGGCGCCGAGCGGTTCGAGCACGCCGTTGAAGAAGCCCCAGGAGGGCTCCAGCATCACCGTCCACATCGTCGCGGTCACCACTTCCGACACCGCCCAGGGCAGCAGGATGAGTGCCCGGAGCACGCCTCGGCCCGGAAACTCCTGGTTGAGGACGAGCGCCATCCCCAGGGAAAGCAGGAGCGAGAAGAAGACCGCGATGGCCGCGAAATAGAGGCTCTTCAGGGTCGCCGACTGGGTCTCTTCCTCGAAGAGCACCTCGGCCCACAGGTCGAAGCCGACATACTCCCGCGATCGCAGGATGACGTTGGTCTCGTGCAGGCTCAGCCAGAAGGAATAGGCGAGGGGCACGATGATGATGACGACGTGAAAGAGCAGGACGCCGATGACGATCGCGAGGGCGAATTGCGGATCGGTCAGCCCTTCCGCCCGGCGTCGCGCCGCCGCGATCATGGGCCAGCGCCCGCGATGGCCTGCGGTAGCGCCCGCCGGGGGGCGCTAGCGCGGATGGATACGGTCGCCGGCATCGTCGAAGAGGTAGAGGCCGTCCCAGGGCAGGCGGAGCGGCACCTGCTCGCCGACTCGGACCTGGAGGTCGGGCCGCGCCCGCACCTTGAAGAGCCGCGTTTCCTCGCGCTCCTCCTGGAAGAGGACGTCGAGGAAAAGGTCCGAACCGACCGGCTCGGTCGCGAAGACGCTGCCGCTCACCGCCGCGCCGTCGCCGCCGGCGCCGACGGCGACGCTCTCCGGCCGGATACCGAGGGTGACGGCGCGGCCGGGTGCTGCGCCTGCCGATAGCGCGCCGGGCAGGGCGATGGACATTCCGTTGCCTGCGAAGCGCGCTTCCCCGCCGTCGCTCTCGATGCGGCCGCCAACGAAGTTCATGCCCGGATTGCCCAGGAAACCGGCCACCATCAGGTTCGCCGGCCGCCGGTATATGTCGTCCGGCGCGCCGATCTGGAGCAGGTTCCCCTGGTCCATGACGGCCACCCGGTCGGCCATCGTCATGGCCTCGACCTGATCGTGGGTGACGTAGACGAAGGTGGCGCCCAGACGTTCGTGCAGCTTCTTGAGTTCGACCCGCATGTCCACCCGGAGCTTGGCGTCGAGGCTCGAGAGCGGCTCGTCGAAGAGGAACACCGCCGGGTCTCGCACCACCGCGCGGCCCAAGGCCACGCGCTGGCGTTGGCCGCCGGAGAGCTGGTGGGGCTTGCGCTCCAGCAGCTCCCCGATGCGGAGCAGGTCGGCCACGTCACGCACGCGCCGGTCGGTCTCCGCTTTCGCCACGCGCGCCATCCGCAGCGGGAAAGCGATGTTCTGATAGACCGACATGTGCGGGTATAGCGCGATGCTCTGGAACACCATCGCGATGTCGCGCTTGTCCGGCGGGATGTGCTCCACCCGCGCACCGCCGATCGCGATATGCCCGGAGGTCGGCTTCTCCAGCCCCGCGACCATGTTGAGGGTCGTCGTCTTCCCGCACCCCGAAGGGCCGAGAAGAACGACGAACTCTCCGTCCTCGATGGAGAGGGACACGTCATCCACGGCGAGCGTGTCGCCGAAGGTCTTGGTGACGTTCTCGATCCCGACCGTCGCCATGCGCTCTCTCCCGAACCGGTTTCAGTGCCGCGTCTCGGCCGCGCGCGGCGCCGCTCACCGGTCAGGCGACGTAGAAGGTCTTTCTCTCCCTCTGCGTGTACTTCTTCTGGAGCTTGTCCCAGCGCTTCCGGGTCTTCTCGACGACCTCCTTCGGAGTCACGTCGTCGGCCACGATCAGGTCGTTGGCGATCATGTCCCAGGTGTAGGTGTCCCACTCCTGGTGCCAGGGCGACTTGAGCAGGTTGGGGCCGAGCGAACGGGCCCGCCCCTCGGCCTGCCACTTGTACTGCGCCTCGCCGAGGTCGGCGTGCATCCACTTGAGCAGCGCCGCCTTGACCTCCGGGTCGTCGTAGACGGCCTGGTAGGGGATCGGCAGGTTGGCCTTCATGGCCCAGCGCTTGTGGGTGTGGTAATCGCCGGTGCCGTCCTTCCAGCCGTAGAACTTCATGAGCTCCCAGGCCCGCAGCACGTCCTCGTGGCTGCGCTCGTGCGTGCCGGTGCAGAGCAGCGCATGGCCGACCAGCACCGTGTCCTGGGTCGCGCCCGGCATGACCGGGTTCATGAGATTGTACTCGCCGATCTGCTTGTTGGCGCGGTCGCCGTAGATGAAGTGGATGTAGTCCATGTAGGCGTGGAAGGCGTGCTGCCCGGTGACCCACATGTCGGACATGGTGGATTCCTGGGTCGTCAGAATGCCCTTCGGGATCAGGCCTTCGTCCCACCATTGCTTCCAGTCGGTGAGCACCTTGAGGATCGGCGTGTCGGTGCCGTAAGTCGCGCGCAGGTCGGCGTCAACGAACTGCTCCCCTTCCGAGAAGCACTGCGCGATCAGCGCCCAGGGCAGGCCGGTCCAGGCGTTGTACCAAGCCGGCAGGATGGGGTTTTCGCTGATCCCCTTGGCCTTGAGTTCGCGGGCGATCTTCGCCACCTCGTCCCAGGTCTGCGGATAGTCGCCGGGGTTGGCGGTCGCCTCGAAGCCCCATTCCTGGAGCGGCTTGAGGTTGAGGAACAGGCAGAACGGCCCGCCGTTGTAGTAGGTGAGCCCGAGATAGTCGCCGTTGTAGGCCACGGTGTCCTGGTCGAGGCCCGGGATCATCTCGCTGCGGATCTGGTCCAGCCCGGGCATGTCGTCGACCGGCCTGATCCAGCCGGCGGCGTGCCAGCGGGAGGCCTGGCCGCGCTGCGCATAGAACATGTCGAGGGCGGCGCCCGAGGCGAGCTTGGTTTCCAGCACCGCCGCGTAGTCGCCCGGAATCGGTTGCAGATCGACCGCCTCGTCGTTCTCCTTCATGAAGAGCTCGGCGTTCGAGGTGACGATCTCGCTGCCCCAGGGCCAGAACGAGAAGACCAGCGGGTCCTTCGCGAAGGCGCGCGGCGGCAGGCCGCCCAACGCGCTCGCGGCCGCCACTCCGGCCGCCCCCATGGCGGAGCCCTTCAAGAAGGCGCGGCGGCTGAGGCCCGGAAGCCGCCCGTAGCCGCGCGTGTCGATTTTGATGCCCATCTCTGACCCTCCCCCGGCATTTCGCTTGTCGCGTTGCGGCATTACCCCCCGGGAGCGCGGGCGAGTCAACCCTGGGGCTTATGTACGAAAGTCACCGCTGGCCGTTTTCCCGGATGCCGCCCGGTGCGGACGACGCTCTCCGGAACGAGCGTCCGGGCGGTCGGCGGCGGCGCTTTCCGGCCGCGCCGCCGCCCCGATTCAGCGACCCCGGATTTGGCCGGAGGAAGGCTGCCGCCCGCTGGTCAATTGCCGCATCCGGTGGTGCATTTGGCGCCGAAGCTGCCGATGATCCCGCCGATGTTGACGCTTGCATCCGTTGCTATCCGAGGATCGGGCTGCACGTACCACCAACCCGCCGCCTCCAGGCCATCGCGGGGGCCGTAGAGGTTGCCGCCGTATTGGGATGCGCCGCGCTCCCCCGGCACGCCGCTTTCGTAGTGCCAGGTATTTCGGGTGGCGGGGTCGGTGGCGTCCGATCTCGGATAGTCGAGCGCGCCCGCGAAGCTGCCGTCGGCGTCGATGTCGCCCTCCACCATCGGGATGTTGTCGTTGGTGACGGCGACCCACACCCCGTCGTGCCGCAGCTCTTCGAGCCCGGAGATCAGGCCGCTGATCCTGTTGGCGCCGGTGGGGATGCCGGTGCCGGTGCAGCCGCTGCCGCCGATGCAGGCGTTGAGCGTGACGTCGCCCCTGAGCACGTCCGCGCCGGTGATGACGACGTGGGTTATGCTGCCGTCGGTGATGAGCTGCCGCGCCATGGTGTGGCCCGTGAAGGTGGCCGCGATCGACGACGTGAGGTCGGTCGTCTTCATGTTCTCCGCGTCCCGGAAGGCGTCGTAGCCCAGGGCGAACGCATGCTGGCGGAGGAAGCTCGGCGTCTGCACGACGCCGTCGAGGAACGTGAACAGGCCGTAGGCCGCGTATTCGAGATAGCGGTGCGTGTCGTCGTCCTCGGTGTCCGTGCCCTTGTCGTCCACGCCGCCATAGTGCGACAGCCACAGTTCGTAGGTCCCGAGATCCCGCGGCCGGCCGTCGTTGTTCTCGTCCGGGAGGCCCGTGTCGCGCTGTAGCTGGGTGAACGGCGCCCGCACCTTCCAGTAATAGGCCGCCTCGCCATGAGGCGACTGCGACGGCGTGCCGAAGGCGATGGTGAGGTCGTCGTGGGCCCAGTCGCCGCAAAGGGAGAGGTCCTCCTGCCAGCAGGCGCCGGAGTTGTCCGCCACGTAGCCCTGGAGCGCGGTCGCCTGATCCGCCGTCAGCGTCCCGCTCGCCTCCTCCAGGCCCAGGTCCCTGGCGTGGGAGGCGGTCATCGTGCCGCCCGCTGCCGCGGCGGCGTCGCCCAGCTTGCCGTCCGGGCCGTAGCGCCACCAAGGCGCCTCGTTGGCGGTGGTGTCGTCGGCGTTGTCGAAGTAGTTGAACTGCCGCTGCATGTCGTAATAGACCACGCCCACGCCGCCGAACTTCAGCGTCGCCCCGTCAGCCGAGAGCTGGAGCGAGCTCTCCACCTCACCGTCGGTGTTGCTGTAGGCGGCCGGCGTGCCGTCGTCTCCGTGGATCCTGGTCCTCCCCTCGTTGCGTGACTGAGCTACTGTGAAATGCCTTCCTGCCTCGCGCAGGGTGATCGCCCGCAGCGGCAGCTCGTCCGTGGCGACGAGGCCGGCGCCGGCGCCGGCGACCCTCTTGCCGGTGGCGAAGGGGACGGGGTCGGTCCGTATGGCGAGCTTCCGGTGGCCGGCTCCCCCGGTGCGCGGCGTGCGCGTGATGCTCTGCGCATCGCCCCGGGGCACGTCCCTCTCTTCCCGCGGCAGGAGCGCGTCGGCCAGGGACACGCGCGGGTCGTAGGTGTCGGCACGCGCTTTCTCGGTGTCGGCGCGCGCTTTCTCTTCGTCCCTTGCGGTCTCGGCCGCTTCGGCCCTGGCCCGTTGCGTTGCCGCCTCGGCTTCTGCCTCCGCCAAGTCCTGCCGCAGCAGGGGGATCAGGGAGACCTGGGCGGTGTTCAGCGTTCCCTGGGCCCGGGACAGCACGGTGCGGATGTCGGCGGTGATGCCCTCCGCCGCCAGCGCCGTCTTCAGCTCGGCCCGTGCAGCGTCCACCGCCGCCTGCGCCCGGTCCAGCGTCGTGTGCATGTTCGCCAGCGCCACCGGCCCCCCGGACGCCAGCGACCCGTTGGCCGCCGCCAGTGCCTCGGCGGTCCGCGTCAGCGCCGTATCGACCGCCCTGAGCGCCGCATCGGCCGCCGTCCTGGCGTCGCTCGCGGGTTGCTCCGCCAGATCCTCCTGGACCTGCCGCAAATTCCTTTGGGCGGCGACCACCGCCGTGCGGGCCGCGTCGCGCTGCTGGCTGGTGTTGTCCCTCTGCAGCGCATCGAGCGCCGCATTGGCCGCCGCCAGCGAAGCCTGGAGATCGGCCAGCGCCGCTTCCGCCGCGGCGGTTTTCTTCTTCTCCTCGTTCAGCATACTTTGGAGGATATTGTTACCACTGCCGTTGCAGGCTCCGAGCGCCAGCACGGCGCCGCACGCAATCGCAATCATCACCTTTGAACGCATCGATTCCCCCTTGCCGGACCCGTAAGGTGGCGGCGTCCCTACCACGGGGGGGGGGGGGGTGACAAGAATTTCCATCGATCTACCCACTCGAACCGTCCAAAACCCGCCACCCCTTGCCGGCTACGCAAGCGTCTCCGGGATGCTCGAAGAGAGGAGAGGCGCGGCCACCAGATGGTTGTCCCAGCGGCTGCGTCCGGGGAGGGCAACGGCGAGGGGAGTCGCGGCCTTCGACCGGGCGTCGAAGGCCACTACGTCGCCGTTCCCGCCGCTTGCGAGGAAGGTTCCCGGCCGCGCGCCCGGCGCGACGCCGCAGCCGTCGGCCAGGCGCACGGAGGAGAGACAGGCGCCGGAACCGGCGTCCCAGAAGACGACGACGTGGCCGCGTGGGGCCGAGACGGCGATCGTCCGTCCGCCCGAATCGAAGCAGATGCCGCCGCAATAGTGCTTCATCGCCCGCCACACGGCGGCCGGGGCCGCCAACGGGCGCAGCGCGCCACCGCCGCCGCGATGCAGCGCGACGAGCGGCACGAGGTCGCCGGTCGGCCCCTCGTACTGCATGGCGGCCGCCACCGCCCCGCCGGCGCCCACTGCCAGATGGCGGATGCTCAACCTGTGCAGGTCGGGGGCGAGCCGGAGTTCCCGCAGGAGCCTGCCGTCGCGCCGGTCGATATGGCAGAGGGACGGTGCCATGGTCGGCAGGTTGAGCTTGATCCGCGGCCGGTCCGGCCGGGTCAGGATGCCGCCGTTGGCGACGACGAGGGTCTCGCCGTCCGGGAGCGTCAGGAGCGCATGCGGGCCGATGCCGTGGGAGGGAAGTTCGCCGACCCGCCGATACCCGTTCTCCGCGTCGTAGACCCCGACGACGCCGCGCTCGCCGTCGAAGTCGTTTTCGCTGGCGTAGAGCAGCCGCCCGTCGCCGCCGAACGCACCGTGACCCTGAAAATGCCGGTCGGGAGGCGCCGCGAACCGGTGCGCGACGTTCCCGCGCGTGAGGGCGATGGCGCGCGCGAAGCGCCCGGGCCGGCGGGCGAGGAGCACGGCTTCCCGCGCGCCGGGGCGGACGGCGAAGGAATGCCCGCGCCCCGGCAAGGGCAGGTCGAAGGCGAGGACGCCGCGCGCCGAAAAGCCGCTGGCGCGGTAGCCGCCGGCGGCGTCGGCGCGGGCCGCGAGGTAGAGCGCGCCGCCGGCCCGGGCCCGGAGCGGCACCGGCGCGAGCGCCCCGGCGAGGCCGCCGGCGACGCCCCGGAGCAAGGCCCGGCGGTCAATCGCCATCGAGCGCGTTGAACCCGACCGGGAAGCCCAGCGCCGGTGCCAGCCGGTCCCGCACGATCTGCCGCAACGCCCGCACCCGGGTCGTCAGCTTCTCCGCCTTCACCCGCGTCGCCGGATCCGTCGCGGCGTTCTCCAGCGGGCCCTCGATGGAGCGCGCGGTCTCGAGGGTGAGCCGGAACGCCTTGCGCAACAGCCGGTCGAGCCTGGCGTCGGCCGCGCCGGCGAGGGCGCCGAGTCCCGGCCCGCCTTCGCCCAGATAGAGCGCTTGCAGGGCCTCGAGATTGCCGACCGCGTTGCGCGTCGAGCGGCCGCTCGAACGGGATTCGGCCAAGTGCGGCCGCGCCGCCTGGAGGGAGTCGCCGACGATGGGCCTGAGCTTCGCGTCGGCGACGAACTGCAACCCGTCGTGAAGGCTCTGGAAGAAGGTGCGCGTCGCCTCGCGGTGGTTCTGGAAATACCTGTTCTCCGGTCCGGGCCGCGCCACCACGCGGGCGAACGCCGCGGCGCCGCTCTGCCAGTCGGCGGCGGTCCCGGCGGCCATGCCGCGCAGGTTCCCGGCCACGGCGCGAAGCACGCGGCAGCCGACCGAGCCGGCTCCCGTCGGAATGCCGAGGCGCTCTTCGTCGTAAAGGAGCGCTTCCGCGGCCAGCAGGCCTTGGGCCGCCACGTTGGCCCGCCCGAAGCGCGGCGGGAGGAGGGCGGCTTCGTCGCCTTCGGCCAGGGCGGCGAGCGCGCGCAGGGCCTCGCGCACCTTGCCCTGCGCCTGGGGCCAGAAATAGAAGCGCGGGCCGCGCATGAAGAGCTCGATGGGGCCGAAGCGCAGATGCCGGATCGCCATCCAGGCGTCCATCGCGTCATGGAACCGCGCCCGCGCGGCGGCGCGCCCGGATTCCCCTCCGGCGTCGGCGCAGAAGTCGTCGACGGCGGCGGCGAACGCCTCGGTCGCGGCCGCCAGCCGGGCGTAGCGCGGCACGACATGGCCCTCGACCAACGCGGCGTTGACGCGCGCGTAGTCGGCTTCCCCGATCGGCTCTCCGCTCCATGCGGACGCCGCGCAGAGCGAGGCCAGCGCGGCCAGGGTCACGGGCAGGGCTTTGCGAATCATGGCGGGTTCTCCCGTCAGAGCGAGTGCAGGAACGCGAGCAGCGCGGCGCGTTCCTGCCGCGTCATGGCGGCGACGCGCCGTTTCGCCACTTCCCCTTCGCCGCCGTGCCAGAGGATGGCTTCCAGGAGCGTGCGCGCCCGCCCGTCATGCAGGAATGCGGCGCGCTCGTTCACGGTCTTCGTGAGGCCGATGCCCCAGAGCGGCGGCGTGCGCCATTCGCGCCCGTCGGCGTCGCCCTCCGGCCGGCCGTCGGCCAGCCCGTCGCCCATGTCGTGGAGCAGCAGGTCCGTGTAGGGCCAGACGAGCTGGAAGGACTGCTCCGCGCCGATGGAATCCCGCCGGGTCACGAATTTCGGCGTGTGGCAGCCGGTGCAGCCCGATTCGTAGAAGAGCCGCTTGCCTTCGAGCACGCGCGGCGCTCCCACGTCGCGCCGCGCCGGCACGCCGAGGTTGCGGCTGTAGAAGGCGAGCAGGTCGAACATCCCGGCGCCCGCCTCCGCGCCGTCGTCCGGCGCGGCGCCGTGGGGCGCGCCCCGGCACGCCCGCTGCGCCGCCGTGCAGTCGCCGTGATGATCGGGATAGAGAGGCGTGGAAATGCCGATGTCGTTCCGGAAGGCGGCCGCCGCCTGCTGCGCGACGGTCGGTTGCCCGGCCTTCCAGCCGAGCCGTCCGATCATGACGCGCCCGTGCTCGTCGCTCCACACCCGGTTCGTCCGGCCGGAAATGCCGTCGCCGTCCCGGTCGTCCGGGTCTTCTCCGGCGAGGATGGCAGAGTCCGGAATGGCCTCGAGCAGGCCCATGCCGATGATCGGTGGGGCGACGCGCGGCGACAGCATCGTCCCCGGGTGGAGCGGACCGTAGCGGAGGTTCGCGGCGGCGTAGCGCGGCGTGCGCAGGCGCGCCGTCTCTCCGTCGGCCAGGGCGACGGTCGTCTCCCGCCAGGAAACCGTCATCTCTCCCTCCGCCGGCACCCCGCCGACCGAGAAGGTCTGGAGTTGCGCGCCGTAGACCGGCTCCGGGATGACGGCCCACCGATGCGCCCGCAGCGCCGCCCGCTCCGCCTCGTCTCGCGGCGGGATCGAGAGACGCAGGACCGTCGATTCGGCGCGCTCGCCGGCGGCCGGCGGGTGGCCGCGCCCGTCCTTGATGTGGCAGCGCTGGCAGGCGCGCGCGTTGAACAGGGGGCCGAGGCCGTCGGAGGACGCGGTCGAGCTCGGCGCCGACACCCAGAGCTTCCTGAAAATGCCGTCGCCGACCCTGAAATCGAGCTGGCGTTCGAACGGCATGTTGGCGGAGGGGTGCGAGAAGGCGTCCCGGTTCGGCGTCTTGAACACCGTCGCCGCGCCGCCGGGGCGGCTTTCGTAGCGTTCGGGCCGGGAGAAATCCGTCGTGGGCCGGACGGCCGCCGCGATACGCGCCCGCCCCCCGTCCTCATCCGCCGCGAGGGAGGGGAGGGACGCCAGCGCCAGCAGGGCGCCGCCGGCGAGCGCCGACAGCGCGCCTCGGGCCGCCGGTAGGAGGCGGGATGCTCGTCTTTTGGATTGCATTTGATGCAAGGAACGTTATGTTATAACCACACGATCTCGTTGAGTGCGCTCTCATACCAGAGGTGAAAATAGTTCGCATTCGCGAGTATGTCAACGGCGTGTCCCGGTTCAGGACATATGAGGAGGAGTAGGACAAGATGAGAGCCATCGCCATATGCGCGCTGCTCACCGCCGGCGCGCTGGTTCTGCTCGCCGCGCCGCCGGCGTGGGCGCAGGCCGAAACGGCGGCCCAGCTGGCGGACGAAATCCAGGCGCTGCGAAGCGAATACGAAGAGCGCATCCGCGCGCTCGAGAAGCAGCTCGCCGAGATCCGGGCGCAATCCACCGCGCCCTCGGCGGCGCCGGCGCAGCGCCGTGCCGCGACGACCGACAACGCCTTCAACCCGGCGATCGGCGTCGTCCTCGACGGGCGGGCCGCGTCGTTTTCTGCCGACGAATCGGACATCCCCGGCTTCCGGCTCGGCCATCACGGAGAGCGCGGCGACGAGGGCCTGAGCCTGGGGCACACCGAAGCGACCCTGTCGAGCAACGTCGACGACAAGTTCCACGGCGCGCTCACGCTCGGAATCGGCGCGCATGCGGGCGAGGCGACCGAACTCGATCTGGAGGAGGTCTATATCCGCACCCTGCCCGGCGCCGGATTGCCCGACGGGCTGCGGATCAAGGCCGGGCGCGCGCTGTGGACCCTGGGCTACCTGAACGAACTGCACGCGCATGGCGACGATTTCGCCGACCGCCCGCTGCCTTACCGGGTCTATCTGGACAACCACTGGAACGACGACGGCGTGGAGCTTTCGTGGGTCCTGCCCACGGACTTTTACGCCGAGGCCGGCGGCGGAGTCTTTCGTGGCGACGATCTGCCGTTCGGCGGGTCGGAAGACGGCGTCGACGCGATCTCGGGCTGGGCCCGGATCGGCGGCGACATCGGCGCGAATTCGGCGTGGCGCATCGGCGCCTACGTGCTCGACGGCGCGTCGCGCAACCGCGCCGGCGGCGGCCACGACCACGGCGGCCACGGCCACGGCGGCGAAGACGAACACGCCGGGGAGCATGAGCACGAAGAGGACGAACACGACGAACACGCCGGGGAGCATGAGGACGACGAGCACGGAGAGGGCGAACATGAGACGTTCGCACATGCGGACTTCCTGACCCGCGGCGCGTTCACCGGCGACGGGCGGCTTTGGGGCGCCGACATCCGCTACACGTGGGCGCCCACGGGCAACCTGCGTGAAAGCGAGCTCATCCTCCAGGGGGAGTATTTCCAGCTTGAGGAGGAGGGGCTTTACGCTCTGGCGGGCGAAGACGGAGAGACGCACAGTGAACGGCTCGACGGCTCCAGCTCGGGTTGGTACGTGCAGGCGGTCTACAAGTTCCTGCCGCGCTGGCGCGTGGGCACGCGCTACGCCCGGCTCGAGCCGCCGGACTCGGCGGAGATCGCCCACTCCCCTTACGCCATCGGGGTCATGGGCGACTGGACGAACAGTGAGTTCGGGCGCATCCGCGCGCAATACAACCGCGAGGCGTTCGCCGACGGCGATCATGACGACCAGTTCATTCTGCAATACGTCATGAGCCTCGGCGCGCACGCCGCGCACGCGTTCTGAGGAGAACACGCGATGAAGAGCAAGCTTTCGCCGGCGGCCCTCGCCGCCGTCGCGAGTGTCGTGGCGGGGGCGGTGCTGGCCGCCCCTGCCGCGGCGGAAGTCCGCGTCTTCGCGTGCGAGCCCGAATGGGCGGCGCTCGCCCAGGAGGTCGGCGGCGAGGACGTCGCCGTCCGGTCGGCGACGACCGCCCATCAGGACCCGCATCACATCCGGGCGCGGCCGAGCCTGATCGCCTGGATGCGCCGCGCCGACCTGGTGGTCTGCTCCGGCGCCGACCTGGAGGCCGGCTGGCTCCCCGTCCTGATGGAGCGCGGGGCGCCGCTGGCGGTTCAGCGCGGGCGGCCGGGGCACGTCATGGCGGCCGACCATCTCGAGGCACTGGACCGCCCCGAAACGCTCGACCGCGCCCAGGGTGATCTGCATCCGGGCGGGAACCCGCATTTCCACCTCGACCCGCGCAACATGCTCGTGCTCGCCGACGTGCTGGCGGAGCGGCTGGCGCTCATCGACCCGGAGAACGCCGCCGCCTATGGCGGCCGGCGCGACTCCTTCGCGGCGCACTGGCGCCGGGCAATGACGGAATGGCAGGCGCGGACCGACCGCCTCGCCGGCATGCCGATCGTCGTCCATCACGAGTCCTGGGCGCACTTCCTGCACTGGGCGGGTCTGGAGCGCGCGGCGGCGTTGGAGCCGGTCCCCGGCGCGCCGCCGACCGTGAGCCATCTGGCGCGGGTTCTCGAACGGGTGGAGGAGACGGGCGCCAGGGCGATCCTGCGGGCGCCGTACGACCCCGCGGACGCGGCGGACTGGCTGGCGGAACGGACCGGGCTTCCGGTGCTGGCGCCGCCGTTCACGGTCGGCGGACGCGAGGGCGTGGACGACCTGTTCGACCTGTTCGACGCCCTGCTCGCGTCGCTGGAGGAGATCGGGGATCGTCCCTGACTGACGTCCTCGACATCGTAGCGCCCGCGCTGGCGGCGGGGCTGCTCGCCACCGCGGTCCACGCGCCGTTCGGGATCGAGGTCCTGCGGCGCGGGATCGTGTTCATCGATCTGGCGACGGCGCAGGTCGTGGGGCTCGCGCTCATCCTGCTCGGCCTGTGGCTGGAGGAGCCGTCGTGGATGGCACGGCAGGCGGCGGCGTTCGGCGCCGGGGTCGCGGCGGCGCTGTTCTTCCGCCGGTTCGAGCGCACCGCGCCGGCCGAACAGGAGGCGGTGATCGGCGGCGCTTTCGTCGTCGCCGCCTCCCTGGTCCTGCTGGTGCTGACGGGTGACCCGCATGGCGGCGAGGAGCTGCGGAGCGTTCTTTCGGGGCAGATTCTGTTCGTGTCGTGGCGCGACATCGCCATGTTCGTGCCGATCTACGCCGCTGTCATCCTCCTGCGCCTCGCCGTTCCGGGCGCGCGAAGCGGGATGGGGTTCTTCGTCTCGTTCGCGCTCGTCGTCACGGCGTCGGTCCAGCTGGTGGGGGTGTACGTGGTGTTCGCGAGCCTGATTCTGCCGGCGCTCGCGGCGCGCTCCAGCGTAGATTACGCGCTGGGGCGGGCGCTGGCGAGCGGGGCGGCGGCGGTCGTGGCGGGAATCGCCCTCTCGACCGCCGCCGACCTGCCGGCGGGGCCGGTCCTGGTGACCTGCTTCGCCGTCTCGGCGGCGGCGACGCGGGCGATTTTCTGGCGCCGGGGCGCGGGCGCGTGAGCGCCGCACCTGACCGGTGATCTCGTCCAGCACCGTCAGCCTGAGATAGTTGGGGTTTTCGGGCGTCGCGACGTAGCGCCCGCCGGTCGCGGGTTCGGCGTCTTGAACACCGTCGCCGCGCCGCCGTGGCGGCTTTCATAGCGTTCGGGCCGGGAGAAATCCGTCGTGGGTCGGGCCGTCGCGACGCGCGCCCGCTCCGCCTCATGTCAGATTGAAAATAGTTTGCATTCGCTTTCGGTCTCATGCTAAGATTGAAAATCGTTCGCATTCGCGAATGTGTCAGTGATGAAGAAGGAACCGACCGATGAAATCGAGAACCTTGATCGTGGCGGGTCTCGCGGCGTTCGTCTGGCAGGCGCCGGCCTTGGCGCAGGAGTCCGTGGACGACCGCCTCTCCGGCCTGGAGCGGCGTATCAAGTATCTGGAGCAGCGGGTCGCCACCCAGGACGAGATGATCGTTGAGAAGGACCGCCAGATCGCCGAACTGACGGGACGGGAGGACGCTTGGTTCGATGCCGTGGAGATCGGCGGGGTCATCGAGCTCGAGGCCGCCTATGCGAGCCATGGCGCCGATGATGCTCCCTACGAAGGCGATCCCTCCACGACGGCCGAGCTGGCCACGCTCGAACTCGGGATCGCCGCCCGGATTCACGACTGGGTCGGCGCCGAGATCGTCGTGAAGAACGACGATGAGGACGATATCGCGATCGATGAGACGTTCCTGACCATCGCGCCGCCGGAAGGGGCGTGGGCGCTCCAGACCGGGCGCTACGTCGTGCCCTTCGGTGTTTACGAAACCAACATGATCTCCGATCCCGTGACCCTCGATCTCGGCGAAACGGGCCAGGACGCCGTGATGTTCGCCGCCGAATCCGGCGGGCTCTACGGTTCCGCCTTCGCCTTTGACGGCGACCTGGAGCGCGGCGGTGACAACACGATCGACGGCTTCGGCGTCGCCCTCGGCTACGCGATGGAGATCGAGCGAGGGGGCGCGATCGATGCGAACCTCTCCTGGATCAACGATCTCGGCGAGTCGGACGGCTTCGAGATCGATCCCGCCGGCGCCGACAACGTGCCGGGCTGGGCCGCGAGCGTCGTGCTGGGCTGGGGCGACGTCACGTTGATCGGCGAGTATCTGACGGCGCTGGACGGCTTCGAGGGCGACGGGATCGAATTCGGCGACGCCGGTGCCGAGCCCTCGGCCTGGACGGCCGAGATCGCCTACGGGTTCGACCTCGGCGGCAGGGATGCGACGGCCGCCGTCGGTTATCAGGGAACCAGCGAAGCGGTCGGCGACGCCGACTCCCTGGGTTTGCCCGAACGGCGCGCGCTCGTCGGGCTGTCAGCCGAGATGGCGGAGGGTGTCGCCCTGTCCGCCGAATGGAAGCGCGACGAAGATTACGGCGAGGCGGAGGGCGGGACCGGCAAGAGTGCCGACACCGTCACCGTCCAGCTCGCCGCCGAATTCTGATCACCCGCACCGAGGAGACAGTTCGATGAAGAGACTCGTCATGGCCGCGATGGCCCTGTCGATCCTGTCGGCACCGGCGTTCGCCGCGCCGTCGGAACGCGAGGTGCTGTCGCACTACGCCGCGATGGCGCACGCCAAATACGAAGATTCGCTCGTGGCCGCGCACGGCCTGCAAGAGGCCGTCGACCGCCTGATTGCCGCCCCGACGGAGGCGACCCTCGCGGCGGCGCGGGCGGCCTGGACGGCGGCGCGCGTTCCCTACCAGCAGAGCGAGGTCTATCGCTTCGGCAACGCCATCGTCGACGACTGGGAGGGCAAGGTGAACGCCTGGCCCCTCGACGAAGGGCTGATCGACTACGTCGCGGCGAGCTACGGCGCCGAATCGGAGGAGAACCCGGCCTACCGGGCCAACATCGTCGCCAGCCCTTCCGTCGCCTTCGCCGGCGAGACCATCGACGCCCGGGTCATCGACAAGGCCCTGCTCGAAGCGTTGCACGAACTCGGCGGCGTGGAGGCGAACGTCACGACCGGCTATCACGCCGTGGAGTTCCTCCTCTGGGGCCAGGACCTGAACGGCACCGGCCCCGGCGCCGGACAGCGGCCGGCGAGCGACTTCGACCCGGCCAATTGTTCCTGGGGCAATTGCGACCGGCGCGCGGCCTATCTGAAGGCCGCCACCGACCTCCTGGTCGACGATCTGGCCTGGATGACCGCCCAGTGGGCGCCCGGCGGCGGCGCTCGCGAAGGGCTGCTCGAGGGGGCTGCGGAAAAGGGACTCGCCGCCATCGTGACCGGCATGGGCAGCCTCTCCTACGGGGAGCTCGCCGGGGAGCGCATGAAGCTCGGTCTCCTCCTGCACGACCCGGAGGAGGAGCACGATTGCTTCAGCGACAACACCCATTATTCGCACTATTACGACGCCCTCGGCATCCGCAACGTCTATCTCGGCGCGTACCGGCGCATCGACGGCACGGTGGTGAAGGGGCCGAGCCTCTCGGACCTCGTGGCGGCCGCAGCACCGGACGTCGACAGCGCCTTGCGCGGGCAGCTGGACGCCACGATCGCGGCCATGGAGGCGATCGTGAAGAGCGCGGAAGGCGGCGAAGCCTACGATCAGATGATCGCCGAAGGCAACGGCGCCGGCAACGCCCGGGTGCAGGCGGCCATCGACGCCTTGACGGCGCAGACCGGCGGGATCGAACGGGCCGTCGCCGCGCTGCGACTGGCGAAGGTCGCCTTCGAAGGGTCGGACAGCCTCGACGATCCCGAGGCGGTCTTCGAGTGACACGCCTCGCCGGTGCGCGGGCCTCCGGGCCCGCGCACCGGGTGGCTGTCAGGCGCAGGTTTCCTTCTCTTCGAGGGCGCGCAGCACGACTTCGGGTGTCACGGGAATCTCGGTGATGCGCACGCCGAGGGCGTCGTTGATGGCGTTGACGATGGCCGGGATCGGCCCGTTGGTCACCATCTCGCCGACGCCCTTGCCGCCGTAGGGGCCGCTGGCGGCGGGGAATTCCAGCACCTCGCATTTGACTTCAGGCATCTCCGCCGGGCCCGGTTGCAGGTAGGCCTGGAAGTCGGTCGGGGCCGGGTCGAGTGCCGGGTAGGCGGGGGCGGTCGTCTCGTAGAGTGCGTGGCCGATCCCCATCCAGGCGCCGCCGACGATCTGGCCTTTGACGAGCGCCGGGTTCACCTGCTGGCCGACCTCGTACACGCTCTTGACGGAGAGCACGTCGACCATCCCCGTCTCCGTATCGACCTCGACCTCGACGACGGTGCAGGCATGCGCCTGGGTCGAATCCGGATCACAGGCGCCGGTCTCCGGGTCCATGCCGCTCGGCGGCTTCAGGAAGGCACCGCGCCCGGCGATCGTCTTGCCGTGGGCGAAATGCGCGGCGCCGGCGACCTCGCCGACCGTGACCGATTTCTCGGCCACCCCTTTCACGTGGATGTTGCCCGTGCCATCGGTTTCCAGGTCGTCCGGACTCGCCTCGAGCATGTCGCCCGCGACCTCGAGCATCGCCTTGCGCGCCTCCCGCGCCGCCATCATCACCGCGTTGCCGGCGCGATGGGTGGTCCGGCTCGCGAAGGTGCCCGTGCAGTGCGGCCCGGTGTCGGTGTCGGCGGTCTCGACCGTGACGCTTTCGAACGGCACGCCCAGGGTCTCCGCCGCGATCTGCGCGAGCACGGTCCTGAGCCCCTGGCCCAGGTCGACGCTCGCCATGGTGACGACGAAATCGCCGGCCGGCGTCGCGTGGATCAGTGACTGCGTGGGATCGCCGCCGAGATGCATCCCCGTCGGATAGTTGACGGCCGCGAGGCCGGTTCCCCGGAGTTTCGCCATCGCTCAATGCGCCTTTCTGTCCCAGGAGGTCATCGCCCGGTAGGCCGGCGGCAGCGCGTGGCCGGCGAGCCGCGCCGCGGCCTGGATCGTCTCCACCAGCGCCGCGTCCTCCGCCTCCTTGCGGTGCGCCTTCATGTCGCCGTTGCGGTAGGCGTTGAGCAGCCGGAGTTGCCACGGGTCCATGCCGATGGTCCGCGCGATCCTGTCCATCTGCAACTCGATGGCGAACGAGCCGGCCATGACGCCGAAGCCGCGCATGGCGCTCGACGGCGGCCGGTTGGTGAAGACCACCCGGGCATCCACCCAGACGTTGGGGATCGTGTAGGGGCCGGGCATGTGGCCGGCGTGCTTCATCGAGCCGTAGGAGCTGAAGCGCAGATAGGCGCCCGAATCCTGGTAGGAGGTGATCTTGCGGGCGACGATGCGGCCGTCGTTCATCACCCCGTCCTTGATTCGGAGGCGCCAGGCGGCGCGGGTGGAGGAGACCTGCATCTCCTCCTCGCGGGTGTATTTGAACTTCACCGGGCGCCCGGTCTTCATCGCCGCCAGCACCGCGATCGGTTCGACCTGGACGTCGACCTTGCCGCCGAAGCCGCCGCCGACCGTGCCGCCGAGGAAGCGCAGCCGGCCCGGCGGGACGGCGAGGATGGCCGCGGTGTTGTCGCGGGCGAAATGCACCGCCTGGGTGTTGGTGTGCACCGTGATTCGCCCGTCGCCGCCGGACTTGGCGATACAGCCGTTGGTCTCCATCGGCGCCTGTTCGATCGGCTTCGTCTGGTAACTGTCCTCGACGATGTGGTCCGCTTCGGCGAACGCCTTCTCCACGTCGCCGAAGCGGATCTGGGCGGCGTCGTGATCGTCGGGATAGACGTAGTGGTTGCGGGGCCAGTGGGCGGTGATGGCCGGCGCGGCGCCCGTGATCGCCTCCTCCACGTCGAACACGCCGGGGAGCGGGTCGTAGCGGACCTCGACCTTGGCGGCGCCGGCGCGCGCGGCCTCGGCGGTTTCGCCAACCACGGCCACGATCGGCTCGCCCCGCCAGCGCACCTTGTCGAAGGCCAGCACCGGCTCGTCCTCGGGGCCGACTCCGACTGCGGCGAGGCCGTTCCAGACCTTCTTGCCGGGCAGATCCTCGTGGGTGAGTACGCAGACGACGCCGGGACTCGCCTTCGCAGCGGCCGTGTCGACGTGGAGAATCCGCGCGTGGGGCTCGGTGCTGCGGTGCATCTTCAGATGCAGCATCCGCGGGTAATGCACGTCCTCGTAGTAGCCGGTCTGGCCGCGCACGTGGCTTTGCAGGTCGCGCTGGCCGACCGACTGGCCGACGACGTCGAGGTCCTTCATCGACATTCCCTGGCCCTTCCCGTCTATGCCGCGCCGTCGTCCGCGCGCGAAGCGGCAGCCCGCTCCACGGCCCGGACGATCGGGGCAAACCCGGTGCAGCGACAGAGATTGCCCGAGAGCCCTTCCACGATGTCGTCGCGGGTGGGCGCCGGGTTGCGATCGAGCAGCGCCTTCGCCGCGACGATCATGCCTGCCGTGCAATAGCCGCATTGCGCCGCGTGGCTCTCGACGGAGGCCCGTTGCAGCGGCGCGGCCGCGCCGCTCGCGTCGAGGCCCTCGAGCGTGACCACCTCGGCGCCTTCGACCCGCTCCGCCGTCGTCAGGCAGGAGAGGCGGAGTTCTCCGTCGATCAGGACGGAACAACTGCCGCAGCCGCCTTGCGCGCAACCGCTCTTGACCGCGGTGAGCTCCAGCGTGTCGCGCAGCACGTCCTGGAGCGTCGCCAGCGGCTGGGCGAGCACGGTCTCGTCGCGGCCGTTGACGTTGAGGCGTATCGGTTTCGCGTCCATCTTACGGTTTTCCCGCGGCCTGCCTTCAGGTGAGCTTCGTCAGAACGCGGCGAGTGAAGACGCCGGCCATGCGCCGGCGGTACCAGGCGCTGGCGACGGAATCAGTCTCCGGCGAGACGCCGGCCTCGGCCGCGTGCGCCGCCGCCGCCAGCGCGGCCTCGTCGAGACGGGAGCCGACCACTGCCTCTTCCGCCGCCGGGCAGCGGACCGGATGCGGGCTGGCGCCGCCGATCGCGATTCGCGCCGCCGTCACGGTACTGCCATCGCCTTTCTCCACCTGGGCGGCGACCGTCGCCACAGACGGACTGGCAAAGCGCCGGCGGGCGCATTTCAGATAGGCGGCGGCGCCGGCAGGTGCGTCCAGATCGATCCGTGTGAGGAGCCCTGCGCGCGGCGCGGCGCCGTTCTCCCAATCCGCGTAGAAATCCTCGATTCCGCGGGTGACTTCGCCGTCGGGGGTCGCGAAGACGAGGTCCGCGCCGAAGGCGAGCAGTGCCACGGCGAGGTCGCCGGCCGGTGCGGGCGCGAAGACGTTACCGCCGACCGTCGCCATGTTCTGGATGGCGGGGCCGCCCACCGAGTGCGTCGCCTGCGCGAGCGCGGGCAGGGGCACGGCATCGCGGAGCGCGCCGGCGGAGACCGCAGCACCGACGGACCAGCCTCCGTCGCGCGGCACCACCCGGTCGAGGCCGAGGCGGTCCACGCCGAGCAGGTAGCCGTCGTCCGAGGGATGGACATCACGCAACACGCCGGTTCCGCCGGCCAGGATCGTCAGTGCCGCGCCGTGTTCGGCGATCAGAGTAGTCGCCTCGTCGATCGATCCGGGCCGAAGCAGTTCCGGCATGTCGGGTTGTCCTCCCCTCGTCAGTCCGGCACGATAGCACGGCGGCCACCCGAGCGCACCGCCCTGTTCGCCATGGCGCGGTCGCTCGTGCATGATCGGCGCCGGCGGGCGACACCCCGACGCGGCGTGAGCCGAATCCGCTTTCATCGGGAAGCCAATTCAGGCAGGATCAGGGTGCCAAAGGCGTGAGATGTACGGAGAGCCGAGCACATGATCGCTGACAGCTACTTCAAGACGCGCCACGAGGCGGATAGCGAGACACAACGCCGCCGCCGGGACCCGAACGCGAAAGGCATGATCACCAAGGTCTCGCCATCAGCCTACGGTGGGTTTCGCGTCCATTCCGTGTCCGCCGAATTGATGGTCGATTGCCTCGTCGATGGTCCGCCGCTCATGCCCGAGCGGAACGTGACGGGTCGCTACGGAGCGCGATGAACGACGATCGAGACGGTGGCTCCGGTCGGGTTCCACAACCGGTCAACCGCGGTACCGAACCGGCTGAGATCGAGTTTTTCCGCGAGCTGATCAGGCTGGAAGACCGAAGGCTCGACGAAGCCCGCAGGCGCACCGAGCTTGTCGAGCGGGCGCTGGAGCTGAACGACGACCAGGATCGGCGGCAGGCCGAGTATGCGAAACTTGATTTGGAGTCTCGCGAGCGCGCCGATGTTCGCCGCCACAAGCGGGCGGGACGCGCACTTTATGCCTTGATCGTGATTGCCGGCGGCGCGTTCGCGTTGCTCATCGCGTTGTCGTTCTTCGGAACGGCCGAACAGTCGAAGACGGCGATCGAAATCCTCAAATACGCGGCGACCGGCATTGGTGGTTTCGGTCTTGGATATGCCATCCTCTCGGCGTTCCGACGGCTGACCCGACCCTGAGGAGTGTCCGTGCCGCGCGCCTGAAAAGCGCGCCGCCTCGCGCGAGGACTCGCTTTCGTCAGAGCAGATCCGTCTCGATGATGTCCACGCCGCGCTGGCGGTCGATCAGGTAGAGCAGGCCGCGGTCATCCACCGTCACGTCGTTGGAGGAGGCGCGGGCGCATCCTTCGGGCGGGTCGGGGACGAAGCTCCCCGCCTCCCGAGGCGCGAAGGGATCCGACAGGTCGAACAGGCGGAGGCCCTGGGCGAACCACGCGAAGGGCACGATGTCGCCCGCGAACCTGTCGGAGGGCTGGTGGCAGCCCGTCATGTCCGGCTGCGGGCTGCCGTCCCGATCGACGCCCTCCACGTTGATCGTGGCGATGGGGATCGGGCAGTGCTCCTCGGTGATGTCGTAGACCCAGGCGAAGGCGGGCGGGGCCGGCCACAGCTTGGCCACGTCCTCGTCGGCGACCACCATGATCCGCCGCCCCCTGAGGGGATGCGGGAAGGGCAGGCAGGTGTGGGTCGGGTGCGGGAAGGTGGGGCTGGTGTTGAGACCGGCGACCAGCTTCGGCCGCGCCATGTCCGCGATATCCAGGATGAAGAGGCCGTGATGCCAGTAGCTCACGTAAAGCCGGTCGCCGAGCCTGAGAGGATGATGGCAACGGGGGGGCACCCAGTCCGTCCAGGGGTAGTCCTCGCCGCCCGCGCGCCATTGCCCGGGGATCCACCAGCGCCCGACCTCCTCGGGCGCGGCCGGGTCGGCCAGATCGAGGATCATCACGATGTTGCCGATATAGCCCTCGACGGTCGGCGAGATGTAGGCGTAGCGCCCGTCGAACGAGAAGCGGTGCACGCCCTTCCCGGCCGTGCGCCACTTCGCGACCATGCGCGGGGTGGCGGGGGCGGAGACGTCATAGATTCCGAGCCCGCCGCCGAAATCCTCGGCGCCGGCGCCGACTCTCTCGTGGTTCACGAGCATGACGCCGTCAGCGACGCGGACCTTGTGCGAGTGCCAACCTTCCGGCAGGTCGATCCGGGCGCGTTCGCGCGGCCGCTGCGGGTCTGCCACGTCGACGATCGTGGTCCCCGACGGGTGGCGCATGTGGCCGATGTAGAGCGTCGTCCCGTCGACCCAGACCTGGCCGCCGCCAGGGCAGTCGATGTGGGCGATGCGGCGGGTCCGGTGGGAGTTGGCCATCCGTCCGTCCGGGAACGTTCCGCGGCGCGCGGGCCTACCCGCTCGCTTCCAGAGCGCGGCGGACGGCGACGAGCTGCCCGGCCCGCTTGCCCCGCAGGGCCTCGATGTCCTCCGGCCGGTAGGAGAAGATGCCGCCCCCGGTCTTCATGCCGAGATCGCCCCTGGCCGTCCGTTCGGTGACGTAGCCGCTCACGTCCCCGCGGTTGCAGAGGTCCTTGTTCAGGTAGCCGCCGACGGCTTGGTAGATGTCGAGGCCGGCCATGTCGAGCAGCGCCATCGGCCCCACCACGGCGAGCTTGTAGCCGACGCCCCAGGAGACGCAGGTGTCGAGGCCCTCCGGCTCGATCACGCCCTTCTCCACCAGGTCGCAGGCCTCGCGCATGATCGCGTAGAGGATGCGGTTTTCGACGAAGCCGGGGACGTCCTTCTTGACGACCACGGGCAGCAGGCCGAGGTCTTCGATCGCCCGCGTCATCCAGTCTACCGTTTCCCGCGCCGTCTCGGCGCCGGCGATGACCTCGATCACCGGAATGATGAACGGCGGATTCGACCAATGCATCCCGACGACGCGGCCCGGCGCCGAATTGCCGGCCTGGAGCGTGGTCACCGGGATGCCCGAGGTGTTGGAGGCGAGCACGCACTCCTTGGACACCAGCGCGTCCAGCTCCGCGAACACCTGGAGCTTGATCTCGGCGTTTTCCGGCACGCTTTCGATCACGAGGTCGGCGCCGGAAACGGCCTCGGAGAGGGTGTCGTGATAGCTGATTGCGTCGGCCCCGCCGTGCTCCGGCGTGCCGAGCTTCGCGAGCACGCCCAAGGCCATCCCGGCCATGCCCGGCGCCTTTTCCAGCGCCGCGGCCTCGGTGTCGAAGGCGCGCACCGTCAGCCCGCCGCGCGCCAGCGTCGCCGCCATGCCGGGCCCCATCGTTCCCAGGCCGATCACTGCCGCCGTGGTCATATCGCTTCTCCTGTCGTGTCGGGCCGCCCGCTCTATGCGAGGCGGACGACCGCGCCCGCGTCGTCGCGGCCCCATTTCTTGAACAATCCGAGCACGCTCAGTGCCGGCCGGTCGCTCGCGACGAAGAGGATCGCGGGCGCCGTCTCCGAACCGTTGGCGTGTTCGCACCAGGCGCCGCCGGGCACCGCCAGCGTGTCGAACGGCGCCCAGTCGAACCGCGCACCGTCGATCAGGCTGTGCCCGCGCCCTTCGAGCGGCGCGACGAGCAGGCTCGCGGTCTGCTTGAGCGGTCGCGTCCTTTCGCCGGGCCGCAGCATTTGCGCGAAGAAGGTCATCGTCTTGAAAACCGGCCCGCCGCGGGTCGGATCGACGTATTCGACCGTCAGCGCCTCGTGGGGGTCGCCGTCGCGGTCGCGGTGCGCCTCCAGCAGCCCGCGCATGGCCTCCCAGCGATAGACGTACATCGGCGAGGCCGCGCCCGTGCCCCGCGCATGCGACACGAAACGCGGCATGAGGCCGCCGGCGCCGTAGATCGCGGTCGAATGGTCGGCGGTGAAGCGGGCCGATTGCTCCTTCGCCGCGACCTTCACGCCGTCCCGCTCTTCTTCGTAGTCGTGCTCGAAATAGATCGCGTTGAGCACCTCGACCAGCGGCAGGTCGAGCACCGAGAGATTGACGGCCGGCTCGTCGCCCTTGTTGCCGTGATTGTGCCAGGTGTCGTGGGGGGTCAGCACCATGTCGCCGGGGCCGAACAGGATGTCCTCTCCCTCGACGCCGGTGAAATTCATCGCGCCGGTGAGGCCGAGGCGGATGGCGTTCGGCGAATGGCGGTGCGGCGGCATCACCTCGTGCGGGTCGTTGAGCCGGTAGGCGGTGTACATGGTCGATACCGTGGCCCGCGTCGGCGCAAGGCCGGGGTTGACCAGGATGAGGGAGCGGCGCTCGGAATCCGCCATCGAGACCAGTTCGGCTGAGCGGCGCAGCAGGGGTGCGATGTCGCTCTCGTAGCGCCAGAGCCAGGGGACCGCGCCCCGGCTCTTCACCAGCCGCGCGATCTCGTCGTGGGCGACCTCGGTGGTGGTCGCCCAGAAGGGAAACATATGGCTGCGATGGACGTCCTCGTAGAGCGCGGCGAGCCGCGCTTCCCGATCGCTCTCCGCCGCCTGGGTCATGTGGTCGCTTGCCGCCGTTCCCGCCTCCGGCCGTAAAGATTATGCGGCGCCCGCCCCGCCGGCAACCGGGAGGCGGCGGGCAGGCGCGTCCTTGTGGATCGGGGCATAAAGGCAAGAATGCGCGATGGCCTCGACAGGGGGGAAGAGCGTGGCGCCGGCTCCGGGAGCGTGCGGCATCGCGGCGGCGCTTTCGGGCGACAGCGCGCGCGGCGGCCGATGACGGATGCGAACCAGGCGGCCGCGTTTCGCGCCTATATCCGCGCCCTGGAGCGGACGCGGGCCAGCGGACGGGCGACCGAGCACAGCTATCGCCCGGCGCTTCAGGCACTGGTCGAGGGGTTGGGCGCAGGCGTGGAGGCCATCAACGAACCGGCGCACGTCGCCTGCGGGGCGCCCGACTTCATCCTCGAGCGGCGCGGCATCCCGCTGGGCCATATCGAATGCAAGGACATCGGCACCGACCTGAACCGTGCGGAAGCCACGGAGCAGATGAAACGCTACCGGGACGGCCTGCCCAACCTGATCCTGACCGATCATCTGGAGTTCCTCCACTATACGGGGGGCGAGCGGCGCGAGAGCGTGCGCGTCGCGGGGCTGGACGGGCGGGGCGGGGTCGCGACGGAGGAGGATGCCGCCGCCCGGCTGAGCGCCCTGTTCGAGGCGTTCTTCGCGGCCGCTGTGCCCACGGTCGCCGAGCCTCGTGAACTGGCCCGGCGCATGGCGGCCAAGGCGCGTCTGTTGCGCGACGGTATCGAGCGGATTTTCGCGCGGGAAGAGGGTGAGGGGCCGCTTCACGAGATGTTGGCGGCCTATCGCGAGGTCCTGATCGCCGATCTTTCGCCGGCGGCGTTTGCGGATCTCCAGGCGCAGACCGCCGCCTACGGCCTATTCGCGGCGCGCTGCCTGCACGATCCCGCGGACGGTCCGTTCACGCGCCGGTCGGCTGTGTTCATGGAGACGACGCCGTTCCTGCGCGACCTGTTCGGGCGCGTGGCGGGCCCCGGCATCGACCCGCGCGTCGCCTGGATCGTGGACGATCTCGCCCTGTTGCTGGCGCGTGCGGACATGGCGGCGATCCTCGGGGATTTCGGCGCCAGGACGCGGCGGGAAGACCCGGTGGTGCATTTCTACGAGGATTTCCTGGCCGCCTACGATCCCGCCTTGCGGGAGATGCGCGGCGTCTATTACACGCCCGAGCCGGTGGTCTCGTATGTCGTGGCGAGCGTCGACCGCCTGCTCCGCGAGCGCTTCGACTTGGTCGACGGCCTCGCCGATACTGCGCCCGCCGCGCCGGAGTCACCCGGCCCGCGCGTGCTGATCCTCGATCCGGCGGCGGGGACCGGGAGCTTTCTTCGGGAGGTCGTGGCGCGTATCCGGGCGACGGTCGAGGTGAAGGGGCTCGGCGGCGCATGGGGCGACTACGTGCGCGATCACCTGCTGCCGCGCCTCTCCGGGTTCGAGCTGCTGATGGCGCCCTACGCCATCTGCCACCTGAAGCTGGCGCTGGAGATCGGCGGAACAGAGGCCGGGTTCGCCATGCCGGAGGGCCGGCGACTCGGGGTCTTCCTCACCAACGCGCTGGAGGAGGCGCACGAGGAGAGTCCGGGGCCGCTGTTCGCGCGTGAGATCGCCCGCGAAGCGGCGGGGGCGGACGCCGTGAAGCGCGAGAAGCCGGTGATGGTGGTGCTCGGCAACCCACCCTATTCCGGGCACTCCGCCAACAGGGGCGCATGGATCGCCGGGTTGCTGAGAGGCCGGGACGGCGCGTCCGAGACCGGCAGCTATTTCCGGGTGGACGGCGAACCGCTCGGCGAACGGAACCCGAAATGGCTGAACGACGATTACGTCAAGTTCCTCCGCTTCGCCCAGTGGCGGATCGAGCGCACGGGCGAAGGCGTGCTGGGCTTCGTCACCAACCACAGCTATCTCGACAACCCGACCTTCCGCGGGATGCGCAAGAGCTTGATGGAGAGCTTTGACGAGATTTACCTGCTGGACCTGCACGGCAATGCGAAGAAGAAGGAACGCGCGCCGGACGGGGGCAAGGACGAGAACGTATTCGACATCCAGCAGGGGGTGGCCATCGGCCTGTTCGTCAGGCGGGGAGGCTCGGGCGGTGCGCCGGCGCGGGTGTTCCACGCTGACCTGTGGGGGGCGCGGGAGGCGGGGCCGGGCGGCGGCAAGTATGGCTGGCTGGCGGCCAACGACGTGGGGACGACGGCCTGGACGGCGCTTGCGCCGAAGCCGCCGCTCTACCTGTTCGTGCCGCGCGACGAGGGGTTGAGCGCGGAATACGAGGCGGGCGCGCGGCTCGCGGATGTCTTCCCCGTCCATTCGGTGGGGATCGTCACGGCCCGCGACAGGCTGGCGATCCAGTGGAGCGCGGGGGAGATGCGGCGGGTGGCGCGGGACTTCGCCTCCCGCGACGCCGAGAGCGCCAGGAGCGCCTGGTCACTCGGCGGGGATTCCAGCGACTGGCGGGTCGCAGACGCACAACGGGACATTCGCGATCATCCAGAGCCGGACCGGCACGTCGCGCCCGTCCTCTACCGGCCTTTCGATACGCGCTTCACCTGGTACACCGGCCGGGCCGGCGGTTTCATCGTCCGCCCGCGTCCGAACGTCATGCGCCACATGCTGGCGGGGGAGAACCTGGGCCTCTCGACGACTCGATCGACGGAGATAACGGGAGGCTGGGAGCATGTTTTCGTTTCGCGCATTCTCACGCAGCACCACGCGGTGTCGCTCAAGGAGGTCAATTACCTCTTCCCCCTCTACATCTACCCGGCGGAAGGCGCGGAGGGCTTCGGGAAGGCGCGCGCGGCGAACCTCGCGCCGGGCTTCGTCGAGGCGATGCGGGCGGCGCTCGGCCTCGATTTCGTTCCCGACGGCGCGGGCGACCTTGCAGCCACGTTCGGCCCCGAGGACGTGTTCCACGCCCTCTACGCCGTGCTCCACAGCCCGGCATACCGCCGCCGCTACGCGTCCTTCCTGAAATCCGACTTCCCGCGCGTGCCGCTCATGGGCGAGCGGGCGCTGTTCGCCGATCTGGCCCGCCTGGGGCGGCGCCTCGTCGCCCTGCACGCGATGGAAGCGGAGGGAGAGGACGCCCCCGCCTTCCCGACGGCGGGGTCGAACCGCATCGAGAGGGTCCGCTATGCCCCGCCGAAGGGCGCGGTTCCGGGGCGGGTGTGGATCAACGGCGGGCAGTGTTTCGAGGGGGTGGCGCCGGAGACGTGGGCCTTCTCCATCGGCGGCTACCGCCCGGCGGAGAAATGGCTGAAGGACCGCAAAGGCCGCGCGCTCTCTTTCGACGACATCGCCCGCTACCGCCGCCTCTGCGCCGCCTTGGCCGAAACCCCCCGGCTCATGGCCCGCATCGACGAAGCCATCGACGCCCACGGCGGCTGGCCGCTCATGCGGTGAAGCCCGCGCACCGAATCGAAGAGCTTGCGGGCGGCCGGGAAAGCCTGTGGCGCCGTCCCGTCCCGGCTGAGAGAACCGCTCGGATCGGATAGCGCGGTGCCTTTCTCCCTGCGCGCGGCGGCGCTCTTCTGCGTTGCCTGGTTGGCCGCCTGCACCGTCGTCCGGGCGGGCGACGCGGGCGGGTGGCGGCGCCTCACGCTGGATATTGTGAACGAGGCACCGAGCGAAGCGCTCGCTTGCCAGTTCCTTTTCGCGCACTGGTTCGAAACGACGATCGCACCGGTCGCGCCCGGCGGCGCGCGGTCGGTCGATCTCCTGATCGAGCCGGGGCAGGGCGCGTTCGCGGTCCGCAACGAGGCCGGCGCGCCGATGCTCCTCGAACAGATCCACTGCGGCCTCGAGGGTACGCCGCGGCGCGACTGGAGCCGTGTCGCCGTGTCGCCGCTGCGCGCGGCGTCCGGCGCGGTGCGTCTCGCCTGCGACGGGCGCGCCTGCCGCTTCCGGTAACGCGCGCGACGCAGCCGCCGGGGCCGGTTGCGCTCGCCATCGTCTTCTGCCATTTTCCGCCGCCGATCGTCCGGCCCGCGCCGCGCCCGGTGCGCGCCACAGCACCGTTCCCTCATCGTTTCGAGAGGTTGCCACCATGTCAGCGGTTCTTTGGTTTGCGGTGGGCTCCGGGCTCGTCGCGCTCGCCTACGGCATCTACACCACGCGCGCCGTGCTGGTCGCGAGCACCGGCACGGCGCGGATGCAGGAGATCGCCGGCGCCGTCCAGGAAGGCGCGCGCGCCTATCTGAACCGCCAGTACATGACCATCGGGCTGGTCGGCCTCGTCCTGTTCGGCATTCTGACCGGGCTGCTCGGCTACTTGGTGGGGATCGGCTTCCTGATCGGCGCGGTCCTCTCGGGGGCGGCCGGCTATATCGGCATGCACGTCTCGGTGCGGGCGAACGTGCGGACCGCCGACGCGGCTCGGACGGGCGGGCTCAAGCCGGCGCTCAGCGTCGCCTTCCGCTCGGGCGCGATCACCGGAATGCTGGTCGTCGGGCTCGGCCTCCTCGGCGTCGCGGTCTATTACGCCATCCTGGTGATCGCCGACGTGGAGATGAAGAAGGTCCTGGAAGCGCTGGTGGCCCTCGGTTTCGGCGGCTCGCTGATCTCGATCTTCGCGCGGCTCGGCGGCGGCATCTTCACCAAGGGTGCCGACGTCGGTGCCGACCTGGTGGGGAAGGTGGAGGCTGGAATCCCCGAAGACGACCCGCGCAACCCCGCCGTGATCGCGGACAACGTGGGGGACAATGTCGGCGACTGCGCCGGCATGGCGGCGGACCTCTTCGAGACCTACGCCGTCACCATCGTCGCCACCATGCTGCTCGCCGCCGTGTTCTTCGCCGAGCCACTCCAGCAATCCATGATGCTCTACCCGCTGGCGATCGGCGGCGCCTGCATCCTGGCCTCGGTGATCGGCACGTTCTTCGTGCGCTTGAGCAAGAGCGGGAGGATCATGCCGGCGCTCTACCGGGGCTTTCTGGCCTCCGCGCTTCTCTCGGCGCTCGCATTCTGGCCGATCACCGATTGGGTGGTGGGCTGGAGCACCGAGTTCACGGTCGGCGGCGTCGACGCCACCGGCAGCGACCTCTTCCTGTGCGGGCTGATCGGGCTGGTGGTGACGGGCCTCATGGTCTGGGTCACCGAATACTACACCTCGACCGAGTTCGGGCCGGTGCGCGGCATCGCCAAGGCATCGACGACCGGCGACGCCACCAACATCATCCAGGGGCTCGCGGTCTCCATGCAGGCGACGGCGGTCCCGGCGATCATCATCGCGGCGGGGATCATCCTCGCCTACCTCGCGGCCGGGCTGTTCGGTATCGCGGTCGCGGTGACGGCGATGCTGGCGCTCGCCGGGATGGTGGTGGCGCTCGACGCCTACGGCCCCGTCACCGACAACGCTGGCGGCATCGCCGAAATGGCCGAGCTTCCCGAAGACGTGCGCAAGACGACCGACGCGCTGGACGCGGTGGGCAACACCACCAAGGCAGTGACCAAGGGCTACGCGATCGCCTCGGCCGGCCTCGCCGCGCTGGTGCTCTTCGCCGCCTATACGGAGGACGTCTCGCGTTACTTCCCCGGGGTGTCGCTCGATTTCTCGTTGAGCAACCCCTATGTGGTCGTGGGCCTCTTCTACGGCGGCCTCCTGCCCTTCCTGTTCGGCTCGATGGCGATGCTCGCGGTAGGCCGCGCCGCCGGCGCCGTGGTGCTGGAAGTGCGCCGGCAATTCCGGGAGATCGCCGGGATCATGGAAGGGACCGGCAAGCCGGAATACGGCCGCGCCGTCGATCTGCTGACCAAGGCGGCCATCCGTGAGATGATCCTTCCCTCGCTGCTGCCGATCCTGGCGCCCGTTCTGCTCTATATCGTGATCTGGGCGATCGCCGGGCAGGCTGCGGGATTCTCGGCGCTCGGGGCCGCGTTGATGGGAACAATCGTGACCGGGCTGTTCCTCGCGATCGCCATGACCGCCGGCGGCGGCGCGTGGGACAACGCCAAGAAGTACATCGAGGACGGCCACCACGGCGGGAAGGGCTCCGACAGCCACAAGGCCGCGGTGACCGGCGACACGGTGGGCGATCCCTACAAGGACACCGCCGGCCCCGCCGTCAACCCGATGATCAAGATCACCAATATCGTGGCGATCCTGCTGCTGGCCATCATCGCGAAATTCGTCGCCGGCTGAGGCGCCGTGTGCTGAAGCACCGCCTGAGGTGCCGCGTGGCGGCGTGTCAGCGGCCGAGCGCCGCGGGCCTCCCGATATTGCCGAACAGCTGCTCCAGGAACCCGAAGCTGCGCCCGCGCGTCGGCGTCTCGTCGTCCGCCGGGTCGATCGCGCGCGCCTCTTCGGCGGCGAAGGAATCGACCGACTCGACGACTCCGCTTTCGTCGAAGGCGATGACAACGATGCGCTGCGCGATCAGCATCGGGTCGTAGAACGAGACGGTCTCGGTGCGTCGCGTGACGTAGTACCAGCGCGTGTCGTCGAAGGTCGCGACGACGGTGGGCGTTCCCAACAGTTCGGCGACCTGCTCCTGCGTCTGGACGCCGTGCTGTATCCCGTCCAGCGCGTCCGGGTTGCCGATGTGGCCGTGCACGTCGATCCGAGGCGCGCAGCCGGCCGCCGCCACGGCGACGGCGACGGCGAGCCACGCGGGGCGCACCGCCCGCGATCGAACGCGCCGGATCAGCGATGACATCGTATAAGCATCCACACTCGTATCGAATCCCGGTCGGGAAACCCGACGGGCGCCACCTTGCGCGCCGCGCAGAGGCGTGTCAACGGCTTGGTTCTTCGGCCTCGATGGCGTTGTACACGATCACGGCACGGCGTAGGGTAGATACCCCTCACGTCATTATACCTGGGCAGGATAATGAGCCTCAACATCAAGAACAAGGAAACCTGTCGGCTGGCCGGTGAGCTGGCCCGGTTGACGGGCGAGACCATGACCGGCGCGATTGCCGTCGCGCTGCGCGAACGCCTCGCCCGCGAGAGGTGCCGGTACGATGCGGATGACTGCGTCGAAGAGCTGCTTGCCATCGGACGGTGCTGCGCCAAGCTGCTGGGTCCGGGACCGTCCGCCGTGGAGCACGGCGATATGCTCTACGACGAGCGGGGATTGCCCAAGTGATCGTCGACAGCTCGGCAGTGTTGGCAGTTCTGCTCCATGAAAAGGACGCGAGGCACTATGCCGGGGCGATCGTGACGACAATGCCCTGCCGCATGTCGGTCGCCAACGTCCTGGAGGCATCCATCGTCGTGGAAAGCCGATGCGGCGCGGCGGCGGGTCACGAATTCGACGTGTTTCTGGAACGCGCCGGGATCGAACTGATGCCGGTCACGGTCGAACATTTGGCAGCGGTCGGCGTGCCTGGCGCCGCTTCGGCAAAGGCAATCATTCGGCGGCATTGAACTTCGGCAACTGTTTCGCTTACGCGCTCGCCAAGGTTTCGAACGAGCCTCCGCTGTTCAAGGGCAGGGACTTCGTCCGTACCGGTGTCAAGGCTGCATGATCGAAAAGAACGAGTCGGAAAGCGGAAGTGCAGATGGCTTGTTGAGAAGACACACTTCGACGCCGGAAATCCGTGTGGATGACCACCCCATCATGGCGTTGGATCGACGCATCATGAACAGGTTGATTCAGACCGCCACCGAGACCTTGCCGTCTCCCTTATGGCGCGTCCGCCCGCTCCCGGCGAGTCGTCGGTTGTGATTGAGCCGGGCAAGTGCGCGTTCGACAAAATCCCTGCCGGTTTTGGCGGCGGTGACGATCTCGGCGCCCCGCGCCCCGCGCGGCGGTGGGAGCGGCGGTACCGTAGGGGCCGATAGTGACCTTCGTGGCCCGGTCTGCGATGAGTCCGGCGGAGCACCGGCGATGATCCTGGGGCGGTTGCGCCGCCGTCTTCGGCAGCACGCGCGGCGGCGCGAAGCGGCCCGCCGTCTCTACGCGCTCGCGGTGCGCCAGGCGCGCGAGCCGCGCCTGTACATGGCCGGCGGCGTATCCGATACCCTCGACGGTCGTTTCGATCTCATCGTCCTGCACGTCGTGCTGTTGATGCGGCGGCTGCGCCGATGCGGCGAGGCCGGGCGCGGCTTGAGCCAGTCCCTGTTCGACGCGATGTTCGACGACATGGACCGGAGCTTGCGCGAGATGGGCGTGGGCGACCTCCGCGTGGGCAAGCGGGTCAAGCAGATGGCGCGCGCCTTCTACGGTCGCGCCGCCGCCTACGACCGTGCGCTCGACCTTCCGCCGGGGGAGGGGCGCAGGGAGGCCATGGCCGTCGCCCTCGAACGCAACGTCTTCAACGACGATCCGCCGCCCGGCGGGCGGGTGGGCGCCATGGCACGTTATGTCGAAACCGTGGCCCGCGCGCTCGACGGGCAGGACCCTGCGGCGATCCTGCGCGGGCAGGCGTGCCTGCCGCCGGTGCCCGACTTCCGCGAGAGCGGGGCGGCGTCCACCGACCGGGGGGCGGCATGACGGAGGGTGCCGTCCGGGCTGAATCGCCGCGTCTGGTCGCGCCCGAGGAGGTGGGCCGCCGCGGCATCGCGGTCGCATTCGAGGCGGGGCCTCGGGAGAGGGCCGCGCTGGCGCAGCGCCTGGAGCTCCTGGCCCTGGAGCGGCTCACCGCGACGCTCCGGCTCGATCCTGCGGCGGAGGCGGACGGCGGGATTCGCGTGAGCGGGACGATTGAGGCGCGCGTCGTCCAGCACTGTGTGGCGACCCTCGAGCCCGTGCTCCAGGCGATTCGCGAAACCATCGCCGTCCTCTACGCGCCGATGCCGGCGGACCAAGCTGAACGCGAGGTCGAGGTGCCGCCCGACGGCGAGGCGCCCGAGCCCCTGCCGGAGGCGGGCATCGACGTGGGCGCACTGGCGGCGGAGCATCTCGCCTTGCTCCTCGATCCCTATCCGCGGCACCCGGACGCGCCGCCGGGGCCACTCGAATACGCGACGGGCGAGGCTGCCGGGAAACCTCCCTTCGCCGCGCTTGGCCAACTGAAAAGCAAGTTGTAATGTGCCGCGCGATACGGTAGCGCTGGCGCGCTCAATCGGTGAGAGAAACTGGCGATGGCCGTCCCGAAGAAGAAGGTATCCCGCGCCCGGCGCGGCGCTCGCCGGTCCCACGATTCGCTGGTCAAGGCCAATCCGGCGGAATGCCCCAATTGCGGCGAATCCAAGCTGCCTCATCACGTTTGTCCGGCCTGCGGCTATTACAACGGCCGCGAGGTGACGGAGGGCGAGGCCTGACCGAGCGTCGGAACGCGGCGGGGCGGGGCGGATGAGCGACACGGAGATCGTGCTCGCCCTCGACGCGATGGGCGGGGACGGCGCGCCCGACGTGGTGATCGGCGGCGCCAACATCGCCCGCGTCCGCTACCCCAATCTCCGGTTCATGTTCTTCGGAAGGGGAAACGCCGTCACGGCCGGCCTCCGGCGCTTCAAGCGCCTGCGGCGGTGAGTTCGATCCACCACACCGAGGAGGCCGTCGCCGACGACGACAAGCCCTCCCAGGCGCTTCGCCGGCGCCACGGGTCGAGCATGAGGCTGGCGATCGACGCCGTGGGCGAAAGCACTGCGCATGGCGTGGTGTCCGCGGGCAACACCGGCGCCCTGATGGCGCTCGCGAAGGTCGCGCTCAAGACCCTGCCGGGGATCGGCCGCCCGGCGATGGGGTCGATCTTCCCCACCGTCCGGGGGGAAAGCGTGATGCTCGATCTCGGCGCCAACATCGATTGCGACTCGACGACGCTCGCCCAATTCGCCGTGATGGGCGAGGTCTTCGCGCGCAACGTTCTCGGCGTTCGCGAGCCGACGGTGGGCCTGCTGAACATCGGCACCGAGGAGCTCAAGGGCGGCGAGACGATCCGAGCCGCGGCGTCGACGCTTCGCGATTCGGGCCTGCCGATCAAGTTCCACGGCTTCGTCGAGGCCGACGACATCGCCGCCGGCACCGTGGACGTGATCGCCACCGACGGTTTCGCCGGCAACATCGCGCTCAAGTCGGCGGAAGGCACGGCCCGCCTCTATACTGAGTATCTGAAGAGCGCGTTCCGGCGCTCGCCGCTCTCGCGCATGGGCTACCTTCTCGCCCGCCCGGCGCTTCGCCTGTTGCGGGAGCGGGTGGACCCGCGAGCCTACAACGGCGCCATGTTCCTGGGCGTGAACGGCGTTGTCGTGAAGAGCCACGGGGGGACCGACCGCAAAGGCTTCGCCAATGCGATCGGCGTCGCCTTCGACATGGTGAACCAGGGGATCAACCCGAAGATCATCGACGAGTTATCGCGCCTGAAGCTCGCCATCCTGCCGGAGCCGACAAGGGCCGTGGTCTGACATGCGCCGCTCCCGGTTCGTCGGCTGCGGCGCGTATCTCCCCGACAAGGTTCTCCGCAACGACGACCTCGCGGCCCGCATCGACACCAGCGATGAATGGATCGCCGCACGCACCGGCATCAGGCAGCGCCACATCGCGGCGGACGGCGAATTGACGTCGGATCTCGCCCACGCGGCGGGGCAAGCCGCCCTGGACGCGGCCGGCATCGACGCGGCGCGGCTCGACCTCCTGGTGCTGGCGACCTCGACGCCGGACAACACTTTTCCGGCGACCGCCACCAAGGTGCAGGCGCGGCTCGGCATGGCCAGCGGAGTCGCCTTCGACGTCCAGGCCGTCTGCGCGGGCTTCGTCTGCGCGCTATCGGTCGCCGACAGCATGTTGCGCGGCGGTGGCTCGGAGACCGCGCTCGTCATCGGTGCCGAGACCTATTCGCGCATTCTCGACTGGGACGACCGGCAGACCTGCGTCCTGTTCGGCGACGGTGCCGGTGCCGCCGTGCTGCGCGCCGAGACGGGCGGCGGTGGCGCGGCGGACAGGGGGGTGCTGGCCGTCCGCATGCGCTCCGACGGGCGGCACTACGATTCCCTCTACGTGGACGGCGGCGTGTCCTCGACCGGGACGGCCGGCCATCTCAGGATGCGAGGGCGCGAGGTGTTCCGCCACGCGGTCGCCAATCTGGCGGACATCGCCGGCGAGGCGCTCGCCGCCGCGGGGCTTTCGACCGACGCGGTCGACTGGCTCGTGCCGCATCAGGCCAACCGGCGCATCATCGACGCGACCGCCAGGAAGTTGGGCGTGCCTGCGGAGAAGACGATCGTGACCGTCGACCGCCACGCCAACACGTCGTCGGCCTCCATCCCCCTCGCCCTGGCCGCCGGCCTCGACGACGGCCGGATCAAACCCGGCGACCTGCTGGTGCTGGAGGCGATCGGCGGCGGACTGGTCTGGGGCGCCGGCGTCGTCCGCTGGTGAAGCGCCGCCGCCGGACGGTGCCGGGGGAGGCGCGCCGGCTCACGCGGGATAGCGGATCGTCTCTCCGGTTCGGCGGAGGAGTCGCGCCGAAATGCCGGCGGTGGTGGCGACGACTCGCCGTATCGCCGGTTCGGGCATGATGCAGAACGCGGTGGAAAGAGCGTCGGCCGTCGTCGCGTCGCGCGCGATCACCGATGCGCCCAGCGCCCGCCGAGTGGGGCGGCCAGTTCCGGGCTCGAACAGGTGGTGGTGGTTGCCGCTGGCATCGAAGCGGGTCGCCGCCGGCGCGGAGGTCGCGATCGCCCGGTCGGCCAGCTCCACCGTCGCTGCGCTCCGGCCCGGCCAGCGCGGATCGCGCAGGCCCACCCGCCACGGCCGCCCGGAGGGATGGTGGCCGAGCGCGCGCACCTCACCGAGATCGAGCAGCACCCGCTCGATCCCGCCCGCCCGCAGCAGCGCCGCCACGCGGTCGGTGATGAAGCCCTGGGCGATGCCGTTCAGCGTGACCGCCATGCCCGGCCGCGCCAGCGCGACGCGGGCGGAATCGAGCGACACCGCTTCGTAATCCACCAGCGCGCGGGCGCGGGCGAGCGCGGACGGAGGCGGACCCGACGGATCGGCGTTCCCACGCGCGAAATGGTCCGCATGAAGGCGCCAGAGCGGTTGAACGGTGGCGTCGAACGCGCCGCCGGTGAGCCTGCCGAAGCGCCGGCAATCGCCCAGCAATTGCACGAGTTCGAAAGGCGGCGCCTCGAGCGTGCCGGCGCGGTTAAGGCGTGAGAGCGCCGAGTCCGCGCGGTGCAGGCTGAAGATCCGTTCCAGGCGTGCGATCTCGGCTACGCAGGATTCGATAAGGCGCCGCGCCTCCGCGCCGTCGGGATGGTGCAGGACGATGCGTGCCTCCGCGCCGAGCACGACGCCCCGCCAGCGGTGGAGCGCCGCCGCTGCGGCCGCCGGTGCAAGCGCCGCCGGCACCAGAGAAAGGCCGGCCAGGGCGCCGGCGACGGTGAGGAAGCGGCGGCGGCTCGGGCGGCCCGTCATTGCGCGTGCTCCCCTCCGTGGTCTTCGCCCCCGGCCATGTCGTGGGCCGGCATGTCGTGCGGGCTGTGTTCGCCGAGGTCGTCCACGCCGCCCAGGATGAACTCCTCGGGAATGTCGTCGAAGGCGACGACGCGGCCGCCGAACGCGGTGGTGAATGCCTCGGCGGCCGCGCGGTCGGAAAACGGCACCGCCTCCGGCGCTCCCATGCCGCCGGCCTGGCCGCTTTCGATCGTGTACCAGGCGCCGCGCGCATCGATCCAGGTGCCGGGCTCGGGCATGTCCCAGCTCGCGCGCGCGATGTCGTTGACGTAAATGGCCGCGATGTCCTTCGGCTCTTCCGGGAGCATGGTGAAGGCGATCGTGTCGCGGACCGAAGAGAACCAGAGCGGCCTTTCCCGGCCCTTCAGAAATATTTGTCCCTTGGGGCCACGGTGGTCGACGACGATCATGTTGCAGTAGTGGCCGATCGCCTCGCGAGTCGGCTCCCGCGGCTCCGGCGCGGCGGCCGTCTCGTCGCTGCCGCAGCCCGAGACGACAGCCGCCGTCAGAAGCGCCGCTGCCAGGAACGCTCCGCGCCCGCTCACAGCGCCCTCCTGTGAAACAGGAGAGCGGCGGCGGCGAGCGGCGCAGCGACCCAGGCCGCCATCACCGACAGGAGCAGGGACGGCCCGAAGCCGGCCCGTCCGGCGGCATCTGCCATGCCCGACAGCGCGACGACGCCCTCGGAGTGGGAGAGGTTGAACATCCGGTAGAGATCGACGGGATTGATCAGGAGCAGCGCGCCGAAGAGCGCCTCCGATATGGCGTGCCCCTCATCGGCGACCAGCGCGCCGAGAAGGGCCATGTCGTAGAGCACGACGAAGACGAGCCAGACCGCGACGGCGATACCGGCAGCGGTTCCCCGGTCGCGGGTCGCGACGCTGATCGCGTAGCCGATCGCGACGAAGATCGCGCCGAGCAATGCCGACGTTCCCATCATGGCGCCGAAGGCGCGCCATGCCTCCCCGTCGGCGCTCCCGCCCGACCCTGCGACCAAACCGGCCGCGCCGTAGCCGGCCGCGGTCGCCAGGGCGAGAATGGCGACGTGGCCGAGGAACTTGCCGAATACCACTTGCCAGCGCGCCACCGGGCAGGCGAGCAGCAGCAACATCGTGCCGCGCTCCACTTCGACCACGAACGTCTCGTAGGAGAGCAGCAGCGCGATCAAAGGGATCAGGAAGACGCCGAGGCTCGACAGACTGACCACCGTCACGGCGAGGCGGTTCTCGTCCACCGCGCCGGTGGGCGCGCTGCCGAGCAGCGTCAGGATCAGCGCGAGCGCGCCCAGAAGGAGCGTCGCCGCGAGAATCCAGCGGTTGCGGAAGCCGTCTCGGATTTCCTTGCCGGCGATGGTGAGCAGCGCGTTCATGGCCGGGTGTCGTCCCCTCGGTAGTGCGCATAGAGCGCGTCGAGCGGCGGCGGGCGGATTTCCGCGTCCTGCACGGTGCCGTCCAGCGCGGCGATGCGGCGCAGGAGCGCGATCGTCTCGCCCGGCGGGCAGGTGATATCGACCGTGCGGTCGTCCGCCCGCGCGGCGAGGCCGTTCCCGAGCCGCGCCGCAACGGCGGCGGCGGTGCCGGGCGCGACGGTGACGCGCGCTTGCGCCGGCAGCGCCGCCGCGGCGCGCAGCTCGTCCAGCGTGCCGCAGGCTGCGAGGCGCCCGTTCTTCATGATCGCGATCCGCTCCAGCCGCCGCGCCTCGACCTCGGTGAGCGTGTGCGACGAGAGCAGCACCGTCGCACCGGCGTCGGTCATGCCGCGCAGGATTTCGAAGAAGTCGCGCTGAAAGCCCGGGTCGAGCCCGGACGTCGGTTCGTCGAGCAACAGCAGGCCGGGAGCGCCCAGCAGCGCCTGCGCCAAGCCGAGACGTTGCCGCATTCCTTTGGAATAGGTCCCGATACGTCTGCCGGCGGCCTCCGCGAGGCCGACTCGCTCCAGAAGCGCGCGGCATTCGTGCGAGGGCACCCTCTTGAGACGCGCGTAGAAACCGAGCTGCGCACGCCCGGTCGTGTTGCCGGGGAACGTCACGTCCTCCGGCAGGAAGCCGATGCCTTTTCTCACCCGCACGGCTGTGGGATGCCCCGCCTCCGCGCCGAGAACACGCACCCTCCCGCCGTCGGGCCTGACCAGGCCCAGCATCAGCTTCATCAGCGTCGTCTTGCCGGCGCCGTTGTGGCCGAGCAGCGCCAAGCTCTCGCCGGCCTGGATGTCGAGGGTCACGTCATCGACCGCGGTGCGTCCGCCGTAGCGCTTGGTCGCGTGCGCGATATCGACGACGGGCGCCGTCATGCGCCGTTCTCCAATATGTCGGGCGAGGCGAGCGTCGGCGGCGGACGCATGAGAGGCGCGCTGTCGATGACACCGCCGGGGTAGAGTGCCGGGAACTGCTCCTGCGACCAGCGCAATACCCGCATCGCGGGGCTGTTCAGCAACAACTTGGAGAGCGGATGGCGCCACAGCACTTGGTCGAGCAGACCGTTTGGCTTGTATGGTGCATCGGCGATGCCGTCGCCGTTCAGATCGAATGCCGCATTGTCGCTCCAATAGTTGCCGCGGCCCTCGTGCGACCATTCCAGAAGGCGTGTTCCGACATATTTGACCTGGGTCTCGTTGCCGATGAACGCATTGCCGGCGAAGATGTTGCGCGCCGAGCCGGCCGTAAAGTGGATCCCAATGCGGCAGCCTTCGAAGCGGTTGTTGCGCAGGCGGTTCTTGTTCGCGTTGTAGAGGAAGACGCATTTGGAACCGCCTCGCCGGACGACATTTCCTGCGATGCCGGACTCGTTCACGTAGTTGAGCAGGATGCCGTGATCCCGGTCGCCTTCCGACGAATTGCCGTGAACGTGCAGGCGGCGCGAGTACATCAAGGCGTAACCGGTATGGTTCCCCATCGAGATGTTGTCGACGATCTCGGCGTCGTTCGCATACATGGAATGGACGGCGAAGCGCAGGTCGTGGAACCTGTTGCCGCGAAAGACGTTGCGCGCGCTCGTGGTCACGAAGATGCCGTCCCGGCCGAAGCGGATGTCGTTGTCTTCGATGACCGAGCCGGGCGCGTTCCACAGGTGGACGCCGTTGCCGCGGTCGTTCACGCGCGGATTCCGGCCGCCGTCGATCCGGTTGTCCCGCACCGCGGCCCGCTCGGGACCGTGCAGATAGACGCCGAACAGGTTGTTCGTGAGGCGGTTCCCCTCGATCGACGCGCCGGCGCCCGCTTGGCCTACGAAAATCCCGGCGTCGACCGTGGTGAAATCCGTGCCGGAATTGCGGATCGTCAGGCCGCGGATGACGACGCCAGGGGCGGCGACTTCGATCACCCGGCCCCTCCCGCCGCCGTCCACGACAGCACCGGCCTCGCCCTGGAGCGCGAGGCGCGGCCGGTCCACCGTGACGGGCCCGCGGTGAATGCCGGGCTCCAGGACCAGCAGATCGCCGGGCCGGGCGGCGGCGAGCGCCTCGGCGAGGTGCCCGCCGCCCGGTGCCACCGAGATCGCGGCGGTATGCCCCGCCGCCGGGAATGGCAGGCAGAAAGCCACCGAAAGCAGCAGCCCGGCCGCGGCCGAGGCGCGCGCCCGGCGGTGCCCGCGCATCACGTGGCCTTGGGTTTGACGAACATCCGGCCCCGCATCTCCATGTGGAGCGCATGGCAGAACCATTGGCAATAGAACCAGTGGACGCCCGGCCGGTCCGCGGTGAAAGTCACCGAGGCCGTCGCCTGCGGCGCGATCTCCATGATGATGCCGTAGTTGGAAAGCGCCCACCCGTGGGTGAGGTCATCGATATCGTCCATGTTGGTGATGAAGACAGTGATTTCGTCACCTTCGTTCACCGTGAAGGATTCGAGGCTGAACTCGGGTGCGACGGAATACATGTAGACGCGCACCTTGTTGCCGTCCCGCACGACGTCCTCGCCCCAATCGAGGTCCACGCCGTCCCGCGCCGCCCACTTCCGGGCCTCTTCCCACGCCGGGCTGTTGCGGTCCCAGACCTGCTTCGGATTGACCTTGGAGCGGTGCACGATGATGCAGTCGTGCGGCTCGGCGAAGGTCGGGCTGTCGTGAACGAGCTTCATCTCGTCGCCGGAAATGTCGATCATCTGCTCGGCTTCCGGCTTCAACGGACCGACGTTCAGGAAGCGGTCCTTGGAGAATTTGTTGAGGGAGAACAGCCACTGGCCATCGGCCTCCCTGGTCTCGCCCATGGAGGTGTGGTTGTGGCCGGGCTGGTAGTGCACGTCGATCTTATCGATGATCGGGTCGATGTCCTCGCCGTTGTACTGTCGGATCGCCGCCTCGAGGTTCCACTTGGCGATCTGGCTGTCCAGGAACAGGGTCGTGTAGCAGTTGCCCCGGCCGTCGAAGGCCGTGTGCAGCGGACCGAGGCCGAGCTCCGGTTCGGCGACGATGACGTCACGGGGTTGGATCCTGTCTTCGAACAGGTCGTCCAGCCGGCGCACGTCGATCACCGAGCAGGTCGGCGACAGCTTGCCGTTGACGACGATGTGGATGCCATCGGGTGCGGTGTTGACGCCGTGCGGGCTTGTCGGAATCGGGATGTAGCGGGTGTAGGGAGAGCCTTTCCGGCCATCGAACACCTTGATTCCGTTGTGTATCTCATAATCGCCGTTCCTCACGCCTTCCTCGATGCGCGGGACATTGAAAACCACCGCCCAGTCGCGCTCGGCCGCCGTCATGTCCGCGAGGGTCATGCCCTTCTCGGAGTTGTAGCAGGACGACACGACGTATTTTCCCTGGTAGTCGGCGTCCACATTGTCGAGATTTCCGTCGACGATGACCTGCCACGCGACCTCCATGCTGTCGCCGTCAACTGCGCTGAAAATAGCGACGTATTTCGACGGATCATCGAGGACGCTCCCGTCGTTGGGCAGCGGAACCTCGTGCTCACCGTTGCAGAAGAGATAGCCGGTCCGCGGGTATTTCTGAGGCCGCATTCCGTGGATGTCGTTGGCGTTCGGGATTTCGATGATCTTGTCCGGCTTCATCGTCGCGCAATCGATTCGCGCCAGCCGGGTGTTGGCCTTGTCGTTGATCCACAGATACCGGCCGTCGTAAGTGCCATCCGTGAACGACATGTGCGGATGGTGGGCGTCGCCGTTGCTGTAGAGTCCGCCGCGATTCTTCAGGAATTTCTTCGTCTCCTCCGTCAACCCGTCGGTCAGGATCTTGCGGCTTTCGTTGGTGATGCCCCAGCCCGTCGCGCTGTCGGTGTTGAAGACCGGAATGCGCATCAACTCGCGCATGGAAGGCACGCCGACGATCCGGATCTCGCCGGAATGGCCGCCGGACCAGAAGCCGTAATAGTCGTCGAGCTGGCCGGGCCCGATCGCGTCCACGGCCCGCGCCCGCCGGGGCGTCATCGCGACGCCGGCACCGAGCCCTGCCACGCCCGCCGTGGTCGCGGCTGCCGTCTTGCTCAACCCGGCCACCGTCGCGAGTTTTGCGGCGTTGCCGAACAGGTCGCGGCGTGTCATGCCACCGGAGTCAGGTTTCTTCCGTGCCATCGATCGTTCTCCTTCTTCCGCGTTGCTTGGTCGGTGATGCTGTCAGCCGCCTTGGCGCTGCGAACGGGCCCCGGTCGGGGCCGCCGTGGTGCTGCCGGGAGGCGGAATGGGCGACGCCAGGGCGCGGCGGCGTTCGCGCCGGAGGCGCCGCTGGATCATCGTCGGGCATCTGTGCTCGTCGTCGTAGAGTTCCTGGCAGTGCAGGCAGTAGAGGCACTCGTTCGGGTTTATGTGCCCGTCCGGATGGATCGCCTGCACCATGCATTCCTGGGCACAGCGGTGGCATGGCGCGCCGCATTCCTTGTGGCGCCTGAGCCATTCGAAAATCCGCAGCTTGCCGGGAATCGCGAGCGCCGCGCCGAGCGGGCAGAGGTAACGGCAGAAGAAGCGTTCGATGAAGAGGCCGATCGCCAGCAGGAGGCCGGCATAGAGCACGAACGGCCATTCCCGCGCGAAACGCAGGATTACCGACGTCTTGAACGGCTCGACTTCCGACATTTCCTCGGCGAAGCCCAGGGAATAGAAAGACAGCCCGAACAGGGCGATGAAGACGATGTATTTCACGGGCCAGAGGCGCTCGTGCAGGCCCCACGGCACCTGTAGCTGCGGGATGCGGAGCAGTCGGGCGCCCTTGTTCAGAAGCTCCTGCAAGGCGCCGAAGGGGCAGAGCCAGCCGCAGAACGGTCCGCGGCCCCAGAACAGCAGCGATGCCGCGACCCCGATCCAGAGCACGAAGATCAGCGGGTCCATCAGGAAAGTCTCCCACCTGAAGTCCGTGATCAGGGCGTTGGTGAAGGTCATGACGTTGACTACGGAAAGCTGTGCCTGCGCGTAGCCGCCGATCCAGGCCACGGTGAAGAGCAGGAAGCCTGCCCGCACGGCGGTCGCCAGCCGCGGCCGGCGTGCGAACCAGTTCTGGAAGAAGAAGATGCCGGTGAGTGCGATCAGTGCCACGGCCAGCACCGAAACGTCCACCAGCTTTTCCCGCCAGACACGCTGCCACAGCGGCGCCCGGCCGGCACCGGGTGGCGCGGCGGTGGGGATGTCCGCGGCCGCCGGCGCGCGTTCGACGTAGCGTTCCGGCAGGACGTAGCGCAGGTCGTAGGTCAGGAAATCCTTTTCCAGGGCGCCGATGGCGCGGTGCACCAGGAGCTCGAGCCGCCACGGCGCCGTCGGGTCGAAGGCGGCCTCCGCCGGCAGCAGAAAGAGCCCGACCTCCCGGAAATCCTGGGCATGCTCGGCTGCGACGCCGCCGAGGCGTTTGTAGTCTCGGTCGCGAAAGCGGAAGCTGTTCGCGCCCTGGACGATGCGGATGCGGTCGAAGATGCCGCCCCGTACGTAGCCGGACCCCTTGAACGAATAGAGCCCGTTGCCGGCGACGAGGATCGCGTGCCGTCCTGCCTCGAGCCGGGCGGCGAGCAAGCCGTACTCGGCTTCGCCGAGGAGGCTGCGCCCGATGGCGGGCGCGCTCGCGAGCGCCGTGTACAGGTCGGTGAAGACGTCTTCCGGGTCGCTGCTCTCGGAACGCGCCGCGGCTTCCGTCTTGCCGGCTCTTTCGAATGCCGCAGTGACCTCGCCCACGTCGAGGGTGAGCCGCCGCACCGAGCCGTCGCCGATCAGGGTGAGCCAGTCGTCGATCCCGGCGATGTCGGTTTTCACGCGGCCGGCTGGTCTCCGTTCCGCCTCGCGGGGCGGTCCTCCGATGCCCAGCGCCCGCGCCATCCCGATGGCCGCGTGGGTGATGGCGTCGTCGATCACCATCACCGTCACCGTCGCGCCGCTGATGATGTCAGGCGCGCGGCCCGGCCGCTCGTCCCGCTGTCCGGAGGCGCCGGCGTCTCGCCCGACATAGCCGTCGATGAACGACGCGATCCGCGCCTCCGGAATGCCGATGAGCACGATCGGCTCAGCGTGCTCGTGGAGCCGGGCGCCGGTGATCCGGCCGGCCGGATCCATTCCGATGAGGATGTGGATCGGCTTGCCGGAATAGCCGACGGCGGCGACCACGTCGGTATTGAGGAAGACATGCCCCGCCAGATCGACACCGCGATAGACAGGCGCCCGCGGCGGCGTTCCCTCGACGGCGCCGAAGCGGTCGGCGCCCGGCACGAGATCGCCCGGTTCGATCGTCGCCAGCGCGTCCGCAAGCGGTTGCGCGGCGCGCGCCGGCAGGGCGGCCACGAGGACGATCAGAAGCGGTGCCACCGCGCGGGCCATGCCCGTCGCCCGCGCGCGATCGTGCGGGTGCGCCGGGTTCATCGCGATGGTCGGGCCGAGGGTCCGTGCAATCGCCCTGCCTCCCTCGTTCGTGGCGCGCCCGGCGCCGCGTGGCAGAAAGCGTAAACGTCGGCGGCGGCGCGTCCTTGACGCCGGTCAAGGACGCCCGCGTCCGGTCGCGCTCCATCGGTGGCGGGGGGCCGGCCTGGGGAGCGTCCGATGATCGCAGCGGCGAGAGGGCGGCATCCGTGACTCTGCCGAAAACACCCGAAGCGCTGATGGCTGCGGCGCGCGCCATGGAGCGGGAGGCTGCGGCGTGCTACGACGAGCTCGCGGACGAGATGGCGCGTCACGGAAACCGCGAACTCGCCGCCCTGTTCGCCGGCCTCGCCGCGGAGGAGCGCGCGCACGAGGCCCGCATCGGACGCCGGTCGGGTCGGGGCGACGTCGGTGGGGCGCCGGTCCCGCTCCCGTGGCGAACGCCGGAGGCGACGGATCGCACGGCCGGGGCGGAGGCGGGTGGACCCTGGCTCATGACGCCCTACCGCGCGCTCTGCCTGGCGGTGGCCAACGAGGAGCGTGCCTTCGCGTTCTTCTCCGGCGCCGCCGCCGCCGCGGCGGACCGGTCGCTACGGGAGATGGCGGAGGCGCTCGCCAAGGAGGAGCTGGAACATATCGTCCGCCTGCGGCTCGAACGCCGCCGCGCGTGGCGCGCTGAATCCCGGGCGGGGGGAGGGAGCGGCGCGGTGCGCTCCCTTGCGGATCTTCTGCGCCGGGCGCACGCGATCGAGCGCACGGCCGCGCGCCGCTACGAGGCATCCGAGCGGGCGGCGGCGGGTGGGGAGGAGGCGGTCGGCGCCGTCTTCCGCAGCTTGGCGGCGGAGCAGCGGCGCCGCTTGGCCGATCTTGCCCTTCGCGCCGAGGGCGCAGGCGTCCACCTCCCGGCCGCGCCGGACTCTCCGCCTGCTGCCGCCGGAGAGACACGGGGCAGCGCGCTTCGCCTCGCGCTTGCCGATGCGGGAAGGGCGTTCGATTTCTACGCCTCGGTCGCGGAGCGGGGCGTCGATCAGGAGGTGGTGGCGGAAGCGCAGCGCCTCGCCGGGCACGCGCTCGACAGGCTCACGCGCATCCGCGGCCGGATGGCGGCGCGCGGCGAAGCCTCGGCGTGAGGCCGACACCGGCGCCCTCCGCGAGGTGGCGCAGCGCACCGGTGTCAGGGACAACGACTTGGCGTTCGCGAGTCTCGACCCCGGCGGCGCGGAGCTTCGCCAGCGCGCGGGACAGGGTCTCCGGCTGCATCCCGAGGCGCGCCGCGACCAGCGCCTTTTCGGTGGGCAAGTCGATCGTCGCCGCCGCGCGCCCTTCGGGGCAGAGCTTCAGCAGAAACGCGCTCAGCCGCTGTGTGGAGGATTTGATCGTGCGCTGTTCCAGCTGTTGCACGAGGCCGCGCAAATGTCGCGACATGCTGCCGAGCATGTTGACGGCGAGCGCGGGATCGCGGCGCAGCCGACTGGTGAACGCGGCGGCGGGCACGACGAGCAGGCGCGCCTCCTCGACGATTTCCGCGCTCACCGGAAAGACGCCCTCGGCGAAGCTCGCGGCCTCGGCGAAGGATTCACCGCGGGTGAACACGGCGATAACCGCCTCGTGCCCGTCCGGCGTCGCGCGGAACAGCTTCACCCACCCGTCCAGCACGACGTAGAATCGGTCCGCCGGCTCGCCTTGGAGGAACAGCACGGTGTGGCGCGCGTGGCGGCGGATCGAGGCGTCGGCCAGCAGCGTGCGCAGAAGCGCCGGTTCCAGGCCCTCGAACAACGGCAGCGCGGCCAGAAGCGCCTCGTCTTCCGCCGCGCGCCCCGCGCGCCGCACGAACCTGCCCACCGGTGGATCGGTCATGCGCCTCTTGTCCCTTCGCCACTGGAAACCGCCGCGCCGGGGAGCGACAATATACCCGCGGGTCGTCGCTCGGCGACCACGGGGGCAGGGACGCCATGGGCCTCGTCGTGATCACCGGATGCGACCGCGGGATCGGGCGGGCGCTTTGCCTCGCCTATCGCGCACGCGGCGACCGGGTCGTCGCCGCGTGCCTGGATGACTCCGAGGCGTTGCGCGCCCGCGGCGTTCGGGTCGAGGCCGGAATCGACGTGACGTCGGACGTGACGGTCGGCCGGCTCGCCCGGCGGCTGGCGGACGACGGCGCGGCGATCGACATCCTCGTCAACAACGCCGGCGTGATGGGATCCGACCGGCTCGGCGCGCTCGACTACGACGCCATCCGCCAGCAGTTCGAGGTCAACGCCTTGGGGCCGCTCCGCGTGACCGAGGCGCTGCTGGACCGCCTGCGGCCGGGCGCCAAGGTCGCGTTCGTCACCAGCCGGGTCGGCTCGCTCGGCGACAACCTGTCGGGTGGTTCCTACGGCTACCGGATTTCCAAGTGCGCCGCCAACATGGTGGCGGTCAATCTCGCGCACGACCTCGCGTGGCGCGGCGTGGCGACGGCGATCCTGCATCCTGGCGCCGTGGCGACGGACATGACCCTCGATTCCGAACGCACGGAGGCCCTGCCGCCGGAGACCGCCGCGCGGGCGCTGATCGAGCGGATCGACCTGACGACGCCCGAATCGCCGCTCGCGTTCTGGCATGCGCCCGGGCGCACGGTGCTCCCCTGGTGAGCGAGGGGTGCTGCGCGGGCGGTGCGGGCGGTCAGCCGGCGAGGCCGAGCCCCCGGTGGAAGGCCATTAGCGCGGCGAACGCCGCCTCCGCGGCGTCATCCTGTTCCGGCAGTGCCCCGCAATAGGCGCGGATCGCCCGCTCGGCGAGCGGCATCCACTTGTCGAGCCAGCCGCGGAGGACGGGACGGTTGTTCTCGTTCGCGAGCGAATAGGTGACCAGCGCGGCGCTCCAGCGCCGGGAGCGCTCGCTGTCGCGCAATTGGTTGTCGGCGATCAGGGCGAGAAGCCCGTCGTCGAAGCGGCGCGCCACCCGCCCGAGCTGGCGGTGCGCTTCGTCGGCGGCGGGTTTCGCCACCAGGTTGAGCGCCGCGAAATGCTCGCCCCAATCGTAGGTCGCGAGCGTCTTCTCCAGGAGCGCGCGAAAGCCCTGCCAAGCTTCGTCTGCCTCCCAGGTCGCGCGTTCCGTCTTGCCGAACCCGCGCAGCGGATGGGCCTTTTGCAGCTCGCGGGTGCGGTAGGCGACGCGGGAGAGCCAGCGGAATTCGTCTCCGTCCTGGAACCCGGCGCAGGCGGTGACGGTGCTCGCCGGCGCGATCTGCACCAGATAGGCCGCGCCCATCTGGAGCGCCATCTGAAGGAAGCGCCGCGGCGTGTAGAGCCGCTCGAGCGCCGCGAGCCATTCAGGCGAGAGCGTCGAGTCGTGGCCGATCTCGTTGTGCTCGTCCAGCAGGCCGTCGACATATTGCTCCTGCTGGTCCTGGAGCCGCGTGTAGACGCGGTAGATCAGTTCGTCCGGATCGCGAAAGCCCTCCCAATCGTCATGCCGGAGCGGGCTCTCGGAGACGTTGCGCTTGTAGAAGGCGTTCATCGGCAGCAGCGGGGCGGGGGAGAGTTCGTAGGCTTGGTCGGGATGGCGCGTGCGGGTTTGCAGGTTGGTGGTGACGACCTCGTACTCGCTCGGCCGCCGCCGCTTCCCGGCGAGGCCGCTCCAGGTCTTCATCCCCTTGATTTCGGCGGCCATGGGCGCCCTCCCTACCGCGCGACGAACCGGATGCCGTCCGGCTCGGTACGAATGAACCCGGCGAAGCTCGGCATATTGGCCTCGATGTCGCCGCGGGTGACCGGGCGCCCGAGCATGGTGCCCACCGTCTCGTAGCGGAGCACGCATTCACCCGGGACTTTGATCCGCACGTAGGAGGCATGCGGTTCGGTGGTGATCGTGCGCCCCGCATTGTCCTCGCGGATCGCCTCGAGGACGGCGTCGGCGATCTCGCCGGTGCGCATCACGGGGCCGACAAGATCGCCGGCATCGCCCTCGTTCGCCATGGCCTTCCTCCCCCGTTCAGCGGGCGCGATAGATTTCGACGGCCTCCATCGCGGCGAAGCCGGCTTCTTCGATCGTGAGGCCACGGGGGAGGGGGCCGTCGCCGCCCTGTACCCGGACCTCGAACACGGCGTCCGCCGGCGGCGGCGCGACCAGCACGCCCACGAGTTGTGCCGACGCCTTGTCGATCAGCGTCGCCATGGTGTCGCCGGTATCGAAGACCTGGACCTTGTAGCCGTAATCGCCCTCGAAGAGGACGGCGAGCGGAATGTCGGCCATGGGGCCTACTCGGCGGCGGCGGCGCGCGGCGCATCGTAGCCGTCGATCCACCGGTAATCGTAGCCGCAGACGCCCCTCTCTTCGAGGCTCTGGCCCATATATTCGTAGAACCCGTCCGGCCCCGGCGGAACGGTGCCGTCGAGAACCCGGTCGATGATGCTGCGGTGGCCCTGGTAGCGGGCCGGTTCGAGCGTGAAGATCCATTTGCAGGGCTCGGAGCAGAAGTGGTAGCGTCGGCCCTCGTGGTCCAGGTGGAAGTCGGTGGCGTTCCACGTCCCGCCGTCCTTCCGGCGGCCAGCGCCGGCGATTCCTGTCACTTCCAGCCCGCACATGTTACAGATCAGCGGCGGAATTTCCGGCACCGTCCTCTCGAACCGGCCGTTGCGGATGTTGTCGATCACCACGTCCCAGCATTGGCCGTAGGTGTCGTTCCAGCCGGGATATTTCTCCTCCAGCCAGTCGCGCTCGGCGGGCGATACGCAGGCGATCGGACGCCACCATTCCGTCGCGCGGTAGATGTAGACGCCGATCTGCTGGGCGTGGTGGAAGGTTTCGATGTCGTGCAGGAAGTAATCCCAGTACCAGGGCAGGGCGAGGCCGAGCGCCTCGATATTGCGGGCGAACTGGTCGACCACCCATTCGTGCATGAACTCCTTGAGCGAGTGCTCGCGGTATTCCAGCGGCGTGTAGTAGTCCATCGAGATGCCGCTGAGCGCGGAGAACTGCTTCCAGATGCGCCAGAAGCCGATGTCCACCAGCCGCTGGGCCTCGGCCTTGCGGCCGTTCTCGATCATGATGCCGATCAGCGGCGTGCCGATCTGTGCGTGGCGCGCCTCGTCCGTCTGGATGCTCTGCAACATGGTGGCGAAGCTGTGGTCGCCGGCCTTCGCTGCGTCCGCCGAAAGCCCGATGAATTGCAGGTTGGTGAAACCCTGCTCGAAGGCGAAGTTGGTCATGATCGCGGCGCTGATCGCGTCGCGTGTGTGCTCGATGTCGTCGAGGGCGTGGCGCAGGCTGATGATAATCCAATTCTCGGTCTTGGACGATTTGTGGGCCCAGTCGAACACCCGATCCTGCTTGATGAACTCATAGGCGAAGTACATCTGAATCTGGCCGTGGCGGATTTCGTCGAGGGTGCCGAAAGTCGCCATGTTGCGCATCCCCGGGGCGCGGCTGAACCGGGTCATGCGGGCGAAGGCTGAGGCGGAGTGGAACTCGGCGAAGCCGATAGGGCTGAAATGGAGGGCGAGCAATGCCTTCCAGTGCGGCGAGGATTTTCGGAAGAAATCCGCCCGCGCCAGCGCGGACTTCACCGAGTAAGCGCCGATGTCCTTGTCGCGCTGGGTCTGGACGTAGTCTCGGTAGGAGACCTTGTAGGGCTCGTCGAAGGTTTCCCACTGCTCGACCGGGATACCGTAAGGATCGCTGAACGCCGGCGGGAACAGCGCCTCCTCGTCAACGTAGCGGGGCGTCCAGTTGGTATCCCGCGCGAAATCGTACCATTCGTGCATGTCGAGAAGCGCCATGTTCCCAGTCCTCCCCGGGCGGGCGGCGGTATCGGTTCCCGCCGCCCGCCGCTCCGGCATCAACCGCCGAGCGCGTCTTTCAGGATCGAGCAGTCGATCCCCTTGGCGGGATCGACGGTTTCAGCCATGAGGCCGAAGGTCACCCACCACTTGTTGGTGAGCGCCCAGTGGTCGACGATCTGACCGTTACGCTGGTCGAACGGCGGATTGCCCTCGGCGACGCCACAGAACCGCGCCGACTCTTCGAGGCTGTACATGTAGAGCGTTCCGTCGTCGGGGTTGTTCTCACCGCCGAGAATCGACTGCACGTCGTCCACCGTGAATTGCATGGCCTCGGCGATGATTCTGTTGCCCTCCGCCGGGTTCTCGCGCCACCACTCGACCGCCGCGTAGCGCGCCCTGGTCAGTGCCACGAGAACATCGCGTCGTTCTTCGATGAACGTGTCCGAGACGAACATGGCGTCCGCGATCAACCCCTCCTTGAGCCAGTATTCCTCGCCGGAGTGGCTGACCTCGCGCGCGCCGGGAAGCTCGGCGAGCACCTGGCCACCGTAAGGGTCCCACAGCTCGGCGGCGGCGAGATCACCCGACATCATCGCGGCGGCGGCGTCGCCGGCGATGAGGTTCACCATCTCCACCTCGTCCCACTTGATGCCCTGCTGTTCGAGCCAGATCGCCATGTATATCTGCGAGAGGCCGCCTTCCAGGACCGCGACCTTCCTGCCCTTGAGATCGGCCGGCTCCTTGATGTCGGGGTGGACGATGATGTGGTCGGAGCCGTTGCCGAGATTGGTCAGGCCGAGCAGCTTGACCGGCATCTCCTCGGCCGCCGCGATCGGTCCGAATTCGATCGTGCTCGTAACCACGTCGAGCTGGCCGCTGGCGAGCAAGCCGAAGCTTTGCACCGGGTCCTCGATGATCGAGATGTCGAGATCGAGGTCCGGGGCGAGACCCTTCTCCTGGACGATGTGGAGGAAGCCGTAGCCGGGCCAGCTGAAATGGGCGACGCGGACGGTCTCCTTCGCGGCCGCGGTGCCGGTCGTCCCGAGTACGGCGAGGGCGCCGGCGAGCACCGCCAGGGCCGCCCACACGTGACGGCTCGTTCCCTGTCGAATCATGTCGATGTTCTCCCCTGGTTCCGTTCCTGGCCGATGCGTCCTTCGATCTCTTCGCGCATCATCGCATAGAGCTGCCGCTCCATATCCACATAACCCGGATGAACAAGCAACTCTTCCTTTCTCCGGAAGCGCTGGCCGTTTTTGAAATCCATGCCGAGGTCGGCTTTGATGCGCCCAGGTTGGCGAGTATAGAAGATGATCCGGTCGGCGAGATAGATCGCCTCCTGGATGTCGTGGGTCACCACGATCACGGTCTTGTTCTCGCGCTCGATGATCTCGACGATCATCTCCTCCATTTCCCAGGTGACCTGGGCGTCGAGGGCGCCGAAGGGCTCGTCGAGGAGCAGCAGTCGCGGGTTCTGCGCCAGGGTGCGGGCGATGGCCACGCGCTGCTTCATGCCGCCGGAGAGCTCGGCGGGATAGGCGTCGGCGAAGTTCTCCAGGTGGACGAGAGCCAGGAAATGCGCGGCCCGCTCCCGCCGTTCGGCCTTCGACAGGCCTTGCAGCCTCATACCGTATTCGATGTTCGCTCGCGCGGTGAGCCAGGGGAACGAGGTGTAGGCCTGGAAGACCATCCCGCGTTCGGGCCCGGGCCCGAGGATCGGCCGGCCGAACATGGTCACGGTGCCGCGCGACGGGTATTCGAGGCCCGCGATCAGCCGCAGCATGGTCGTCTTGCCGCAGCCGGAGGGGCCGATCATCGCCGTCACCTGATTCGGACGCAGGTCGAAGGAGACGTCGTCGAGCGCCACGACAGCGCCGCCGAGATAGCTCTTCGTGACCCGGTCCGCCTGTATCGGCGGCGCGTCCGGGGCTTGCGCCCGTGCGCTCGCGTGCGCCTGCGCCGCCGCGCGCCCGCGTCGGAGGATCATCATCGCCTGACGTACATGTAGGGAAACGACAGGCGAGCGGCGATCCGGAAGGCGATATCGGTCAGGACGCCGAGCACGCCGATCGTGAGGATGCCGCCCATCATGGTGTCGACGTGCAGGAAGCGCGCGGCGCGCATCATCACGGCGCCGATGCCATCGGTCGCGGCGATGATCTCGGCGATCACGAGATACGTCCAGGCCACGGCGATCATGTTGCGCATCGAATCGAGTATCTGCGGCGCGGCCGCCCGGAAGGTGATGGCGACGACCTGCCTGCGGTTCGCGCCCATGGTGAGGCCCGATTCGACGAGTTCGCGCTGAACCGAGAGCGTATTGTCGAGGATAAGGGCGACCAGGAAGAAGAAGCATCCGAGAAAGAGCAGCGCCATCTTGGCGAAATCGGTCGGCCCGAACCAGACCAGCAGGAGCGGCGCGAAGGAGGCCGCCGGAAGGTAGCGCCAGCCGCCGGTCGTCGGGTTGATCAGGGCGCGCAGCTTGACGAAACACCCCATCAGCACGCCGAGGGGAACGGCGATCAGGCTGGCGGCGAAAAAGCTCGCATAAATCCGGTAGAGGCTCGTGCCGATGTCGGCGATGTAGTTCTTCTCCACCAGCAGGTGGACGATCTCGCCGACCACGAGTTCGACACTGGGCAGGAATCGCTGCCTCTCCGCCGGCGTCGCGTAGTGCGCCGCTTCCCAGACCGCGAAGAAGACGACCACGCCGACGATCCCGAGCAGCACGGTGCGCCTCTGGCTCAGCCGCCCGAGGACCTCGAGGAACGGCGCCCGCGGCGGCTTGAAGACGGGCGCAGGCGCGTCGGAGGGCGTACCGCCGCCCTCCGCCAAGGTCCCGGTTCCGCGGCGGGGCATCGCCGTCATGTCGGCATCCGCCCTTCGACGCCCCTCGTGCGGCCCTGTCAGCCGTCGACGACGGCGATCGCCTCGACTTCGATCAGCAGATCCTCGAAGGCGTAGCCGTCGACGCGGACGGCCGTCGCCGCGGGCCCCAGGGGCGGGAAATAATGGCGCCGGACCTCCGTCATCTTCTCCCAGTAGTCGGTGACGCTCTCCCCCGTGCCCTCGTATTGGTAGTAGGTATTGAGCTTGACCATGTCGCGCATCGTGGCGCCCGCTTCGGCGAGCACCGTCGTCAGGCTCTCGAACACGTTCCTCGTCTGGGTCGCGATGTCGCCGGTGCCCACGGCGCGGCCGGCGCGGTCGGCCGATATCTGGCCGCCGACGAACACCGCGTTTCCGCTCCGCCAGCCTTGCGAGAACGGCACCTTCATGCTCCAGCCCCAGTGCCCCGCCGGCATGATCCGCCGGCGCTCCTTGCCGAGATGGGCGATCCCCTCGATCTGGAACACCTCCCCCTCATGGGGGAACCCCTTGACCCGGAGCCCGGTGCCGGCGGGGCCCGGGTCCGGCAGGTAATCCATCCTGACCCGCGTCATCTCCTCCCAGAACGCGGTGACCGCGCGCCCCGTGCCGTCGTGGCTGTAATACGTGTTCAACCGCATCAGGTCCTCGAAGCCGGCGCCGGCCTCGGCCAGCACGCGCCGCATTCCCTCGAAGCAATGGCGGGTCTGCGCGGCGATGTCGCCCGGGTCACGCAAGGAGCCGCCCGCATCGAGCGGGCGCTGCCCGCCGACGAACACCCAGTCGCCGGCGCGCCAGCCCTGCGCGTAGGGCGCGCCGGCACCGCGCGACCAATGGTTCGCGGGAGCGAGGAGCGTCTTGTCTCCGCCGAGGACGGCGGTCGCGTCGATCTCCACCAGCAGCCCCTCGAAGGCGAGGCCGGCCACCGGCGTTTCGGTGGTGACCGGGCCGGGCGCGCCGCAATAGGCCGCCCGCACGGCGTCGATCCGGCGCACGGTCTCGGCCGGGGGCGCGCTCTCGTCGTCCACCACGTAATAGACGTTCTGCTTGACGACGTCGGAAAAATCCGCGCCCGCCTCGCACAGCACCCGGCCGATGAATTCCATGACGTTCCGGGTCTGGGTTTCGAGATCCCCGCCGACCGCCCGGCCCCGGGCGTCCGCGGAGATCTGGCCGCCGACGAAGAGCAGGTCGCCGACCTGCCACCCCTGGGAGAGCGTGACCGGCATGCTCCAGTCCCAGTGACCCGCCGGCATGATGCGCCGCTTGTTCATGTCGTGCACTCCTTGCCACCGGTTCCCGCGAGAAGGCGCGCCCCTCTCACGATCGAGCAGGCGCGGATTGGCGCCTGCCCCGGCCCTCTGTAGAGTCGCTCCGCGCTTCCGTCGCGCCGAAGGAGGAAAGGATGACGCTCGCGCTGATCGACAACCCGGTGCCCTGGCCGGGCGGCGCTCGCTGCGCCGTGGCCATCACCTTCGACATCGATACCGACAGTATCCTTCATCTGGAATTCCCCGACAAGGCCGAGAACATGCTGGCGACCCTGTCGTTCCTCAAATACGACGAGGTGGCGATCCCGCGGATTCTCAAGGTCTACGCGCATTTCGGCATCAAGCAGACGTTCTTCTATCCGGCCTGGTGCATGGAGCGCTATCCGCATCTGGTCGATGCGATTCTCGAGGGCGGGCACGAGATCGCGGCGCACGGCTATCTGCACGAGAACCCGAACGACGAGTCGCGCGAGCGTCAGGAATACTGGCTGGACAGGCAGATCGAGGTGATCAGGCGCATGACGGGAAAGCCGCCCAGGGGCTGGCGGGCGCCGCTCTACAACGCCTCCCGGTATTCGCCCGAGCTCCTCGCCGAGCGCGGCTTCGCCTACGACGCGAGCCTGATGGGCGACGACGTGCCCTATATGCTGGATACCGCCAAGGGCGCGGTCGTCTGCCTGCCGTCCCACTGGGGCATGGACGACTGGCCGCACTACATGCACAACCTGGATTTCCGCTACACCATGACCATCAAGGCGCCGGACGAGGCCATGAGGGTGTTCGATTCGGAAGTCGAGGCGGCATACGCGCATGGCGGCATGGCGATCACCGTCTGGCATCCCTTCGTCTCCGGCCGGCTCGCCCGCATGAGCCGCGTGGCGGCGTGGATCGAATCCCTGCTGGAGAGGGGTGGCGTCTGGTTCGCCACCATGGAAGAGATCGCGGCGCATGTGCGGGCCTGCATCGACGACGGCTCCTGGCGACCCCGCGTCGAGAAGATGCCCTATTACGAAGGCCGCATTCCGGAGTGGGAGCCGCATCGGGCAGCGGCCGAGTAGGCGGAGAGGCGGCATGGGAGGACTCGGCGTCGCCTTCTCCGGCGGCCTCGATGCATGCGAGATCGTCGAGTGCGCGGTTCTGGCCGAGTCGCTCGGCTACGATTCGGTCTGGATGGCGGAAGGGCATGGCGGCGACCAGTTCGCCGTTCTGGCGGCGGTCGCGACGCGGACGCGCAGAGTCACCCTCGGCACCTGCATCTCGAGCGTGTTCGTCCGTTCGGCGCCGACCATCGCGATGGCGGCGGCCACGGTCGACCGGCTTTCGGGCGGGCGTTTCGTCCTCGGCCTCGGTTCGAGCCACCGGGTGCAGGTCGGCCCCGAACACGGCCTGCCCTACGGCAAGCCGGTGACGCGGGTGCGCGAGACCGTCGAGATCGTCCGGCGCCTGCTGCGCGACGGCCACGTGTCCTACCGGGGCGAGACCGTCGCCATCGAGCGCTACGATCTCTGGTTCGAGCCGCTCCGCCCCTGCCTGCCCGTCTATCTCGCGGCCGTCTTTCCCAGGATGATCGGGGTCTGCGGCGAGATCGCGGATGGCGTGATCCTGACCAGGACGACGCTCGCGAGCGGGGCGGACGCGAAGCGACACCTTGCCGAGGGCGCGGCGGCGGCCGGGCGCGACCCGGACGCGGTCGAGGTGGCGTCGCTGCTTCCCGCCGCGACGGCGGACGATCCGGGCGCCGCGTTCGACGCCCTGCGGCCCGGCGTTGCGATGTATACGGGCTTCTTCCCGCGCTACAACCGGACGGCGGTGGAGCAGGGGTTCGGCGAAGAGGCGGCCGTCATCGCCGAGGCCTGGGCGCGGGGCGACCGCGCCGCGGCGACCGCGGCCGTCAGCGACGCGCTCGTCGATTCGGTCTGCGTGGCCGGCACGCCCCGGCAGTGTCGCGACAGGATCGACGCCTATCGGAAATCCGGGATCGCCCTGCCGATCATCGCGCCCGTGGCGGAGGGCTCGGACGCGAAGGCCCAGGCCGAAGCCACCATCAGGGCCTGCGCATCCGGTTGAGCCGCCGCGCCCGCCGGCGCATCGGCGGAAGCACGGCCCGTAGATGAAGCCGACCACGGCGCGGCGCGTTCCCCGCGTCACCGGAGGGACCTTGTGCGGCCAGCAGGGCGGGAAGATCACCGGCGTGCTCTTCCGCCGCACGGCGTCGCGGTCGAGCGACATGTTCAGAATTCGAGGCCGCCGCCTTCGTAGGCGTCCGGCGCCGAAAGCTGTGGCGAGAAGCTCAGCTTGCGCGAGGCGGTGTGGCTTCCCCCACGTCGACGTGCCGGTCGTTATGGTCCTTGTTCGTTCCCGAATACCGCATAGAGGTCCGGCGTTCCTGGGCGGGCTGTGGGCCGCTGCGGGCGCTTCGAGGGGCGGGCCGGAAGCGCGGCGTCTGCCGTGGTATGATGGCGGCGGCGCAGGCCGGAAGGGGGCGGGCGATGATGGCGATTGGACGCGACGGCTTGGGCCGGGAAATGCCTACGAACGAAGCGCCCGTGCCGGTGCGCTTGCGGAACGGGTTCGCCATCTTGAGCAAGCCGCTTCGGGCGTGGCCGTGCGCGAATACGATGCCGAAACCGTGCGGCGCGCACGCGATGTTCGATAGGACCGCCGCTGTGGGCCGTGCGGGGGCCGTGTGTGCGCGTTCGAGGCCGTGCGGGTGCCACAACAAACCCCCCGGCGGGCCGGAACGACGCTCACGGGCGCGCTACGGGCGCCGTGGGCGCGCGTGGGCCAATGGACAAGGCGCAACGCCTTGTTCGAGGCGGCGCGGCGCGGAACCACTTCCGAAGTGAAGGCCGCCCTTTCCGCCGGTGCGGACCCCGGCGCGCGGGCTGGATACGGCGCCACGCCGCTTCATTGGGCGGCGGTGCGGTGTTCCAACCTTTCCGTGATCAAGGCGTTGATCGAAGCCGGTGCGAACCCCGGCGCGCGCGATGATGACGGCAAGGTTCCGTGCGCGATGCGCGGGATGCTGAATGAGGCCGGGAAAATGAGCGAGGACGAACGCAAGAAATTCGGAGGAGAGTATTCCTACTGGCCATTCGGACCTTTGTCCCTTTGGGAAGCGATCATCCTCGGTGCGGTAATCCTTGCTTTGGTTGTCGCCTTGGGAATGGCTTACTTCTCCTAGACGGGCGCGCCTACGACGGCAAGGGCAAGGCCAAGGCCAAGGCCAAGTCTTGGTGTTGACCCCGAAAGGAGAATGCGATGTTCGGATGGCTGTTCGGCAAAGCACAACCCCCGGCGCGCCAACCCCGCCGGCGCCGCAACGCGGCGGGCCGCGTGGTGCCGGAAAATCTGTTCGAGGCGTTGCGGTTTCGGTCTGTGACGGCTTCGGAGATTACGGCATTGATCGAAGCCGGTGCGGACGCTCGCGAGTGTGATGAAAACGGCGTGACGCTGCTGCACGAAGCGGCGAAGCGCGGCGCGGACCCTTCGAAGATTGCCGCGTTGATCAAAGGCGGCGCGAACCCCGACGCGCGCGATGGACGCGGCGAAACGCCGCTGCATTGGGCGGGCTGGTTCGACGCCAACCCGGACACGATAGCGGCATTGATCGAAGCCGGTGCGGACCCCGCCGCCCGTGCCGACGGCGCACGAACCCCGCTGCATAGCGCGTTGTGGCAGAAAGCCAGCGTGGACCCTTCGACGATTACGGCGTTGATCGAAGGCGGCGCGAACCCCGACGCGCGCGATGAACGCAGCGAAACGCCGCTTCACATGGCGGTAAAAATTGCTGATCCTTCCGTGATCAAGGCGTTGATCGAAGCCGGTGCGGGCCCCGACGCGCGCACCGAATACGGCGAAACGCCGCTTCACGCGGCGGCGCGGGCTGGCAACCTTGCCGTGATCAAGGCGTTGATCGAAGCCGGTGCGGGCCCCGACGCGCGCACCGAATACGGCGAAACGCCGCTTCACGCGGCGGCGCGGGCTGGCAACCTTGCCGTGATCAAGGCGTTGATCGAAGCCGGTGCGGACGCCGCCGCGTGTGATGAAGACGGCGCGGCGCTGCTTCATTCCGTGGTGCGCACCGGCGAACACGCCAACCTTTCCGTGATCAAGGCGTTGCTCAAGGCGGGCGCGGACCCCCGCGCGGGCGGGAAGCGCGGCGTGACAGCGCTTCACGAAGCGACGCGGAACAACGCCAAGCCTTCCGTGATCGAGGCGTTGATCGAAGCCGGTGCGGACCCCGACGCGGATGCCGAAAACGGCGGAACGCCGCTCCATTGGGCGGCGCGCTACAACGCCAAGCGTGCCACGATTGCCGCGTTGATCGAGGGCGGCGCGAACCCCGACGCCGGCGCTGGCGGCGTCGGAACGCCGCTTCACACGGCGGCGCGCGCGAACGCGGACCCTGCCACGATTACGGCGTTGATCGAAGGCGGCGCGAACCCCGGCGCGCATGACAAGCGGGGCATGACGCCGCTTCACACGGCGGCGAAGGGCAACGCGAAGACGAATTCATTCCGCAATGCAGAGGGCGGCATTGAAGCCAAGCCCGCTGTGATCAAGGCGTTGATCGAAGGGGGCGCGGACCCCGGCGCGCGCGATAAGCGCGGCAAGGTTCCGTTCGATCATGCGGAAGGCAACGCCGGCTTCGAGGGCTTGCGCGAAACCGCCGCCTACCGGTTGTTGATCGAAAGCCGGGGCGCATAGGCTGGTTGGACAACGGCCGCGTCGCAATGGTAGGCGTGAAGGGCGCGGCATGGCAGGGCCAAGCATGGCTAGGCAAGGCAGGGAACACCGTTACCGCCGGGCGGCGGGGTAGTTGAACGACGAACCCCGCCGCCCGCGCCGCCGGGGCCAGCTTCGAGGCGGGCGGTGAACCCGCACTCTTCGGATCTACCTTGCCGGCGCGGTTGGAACCGTTGATCGAACCCGCACGCGAGGCGTGGGCGGCGTTCCGGCGGAAGGCCGCCGGCGGCGGCGCGCGGCCGGATTCCGGCGCCGCCTTCCTCGAGGCCGCCAGCGTGCACGAAAAGACGGCGCGGCGATCGCTGTCACTCGCCAAGAGCGGCATGGATGCCGACGCCGTTGAAGCCGCCGGCGGGCCGACGGCGGCGCTACGGGCGCTTGCCGCGCACACACGCGGCAAGCGCAATCGGACACCGTGGGCGCTTGCCATTCCGGCAAGGTAGAGCGGGTTCGGGCCGCGCGGGGTGCGAGGCGCGCGGAAGGCAAGTGTCTCGATTGCGCACAACCCGCGCCGGCAGGCCGTGCACGGCGCGATGCGCACGCGGCCGCTCACGCCGCACGCCAAAGGCGCCGGCGTGCACTTGACCGCTTCCGAAGCGGCGGAAGCAGCGAACTTGGTTGGCAGCGATGATGGAAACGCGAACCCCGACGCGGGCTGAAATCCGCCGCTTCCTGCTTGCGTGCAAAAATTCGAAATTCAATTTCGAGGGCGCTTCGTCTGCTTCGACACGCCGGCGGGCGTTCGTAGCGTGGCTTCACTTCGCGGATGCGGACGGACGGGCGCGCGTGACCGCGCCCGAACTGGCAACGGCGGCGGGGGTGTGCATGGACACGGCCGCCACTGCACGGCGTGATCTTCAGGCTTCGGGCTGGCTTGCGCCCGTGTGTGTAAGGTGTTGGGCGCGGGCGGCGGGGTGTGGATGGTGTCGGGCCGGCATTCTGGCGCGCGCTTGACGCGGCGCCGGCGATGCGCGGCCGGGCTGTCGGGCCGGCGCCGTGGCTCGCGAGGCGCTTGAGGCGGCTTCGGGCGCCGGGGCCGTACACGCGCGAATTCCTGCTTCACTCGGGCGCGGATGTATTCGACTTCGAGGGCGCGTCGGATGGCGAACCCGGCGGGCGGTGATGCTCGCATGGATGCACTTCGTCGGTGCGGACGGCCGCGCGCGATTGGGCGCGTATGCCTTGGCGCGCGGGCCGGAACGACGCTCACGGGCGGGCGCTCGCTTGCAGACTGGTTGATTATTGAGGGCCACGGGCGCGCCTACGATGGCGGGCGGCGCGCGGGCTGGTGTTGACGGCGGCGACAAAGGCTTCGGCAATTGCTTCGGCTTGTTCGGCAATCGCTTCGGCTTGCGCATCGTTGAACCCGGCCGCTTTGAGCCTGTGCGCCGTCGTATCGAACGCGGTTGTGTCTGCCATCCCAAGCGTCCTCCCCGGCCGAAGCGGTGATCTTGTCGCACCCCCCGTCGCGGAAGTGCACGTGTTGATACACCATGCCGGCGTTCTTGTTCCGAAGCGGTATCGTCGGCATGACGATCATGGCCGGCCTCCCGGAGGGGCGCGTCCGCCCGGAGGGGCGCGGCCGGCGGTGCCGCAGGAGAGACTCGAACTCCCGACCCATGCATTACGAATGCATTGCTCTACCGACTGAGCTACTGCGGCCCACCGCGCCGACCGGCAATGCCAACGTGGCCGCGGGACTATCGTCGAGCCGCGGCGGGTTGTAAAGACGGCGGTCGCGGCAAGCGCGGCTACGGGAGCAGCTTGAGCAAGGCGACGATCAAGGCGGCGTTCGCTAGCGCGGCCGCCATGAAGACAGGCAGCACATGGGCTTTGGTCGCCAAGTGCTCGCACCGCGACTCGTCGTCGGCGACGTTCCGCATGGCGCGAGCCCATGCTTCGGCTTGGCGTTTACAGAACCCGGCGGCTTCGAGATCGCGCGCCGTGTCGGGCGTGTCGGAGGCGGCGGTTGCCATGTTGCGAAACCAAGCCGTTGCCGGGGCGGGCGCAAATGCGTAAAGCCTGCCGGATGCTCCTGGACGCCGCCGATGGGCGAGCGGAGCGGTGAGGATGCCCTCGCGCAAGACCCTGTATCTGGCGAATCCCTACGGTTTCTCCGCGCAGCAGCGCGCGGGGCCGCTGGCGGCGCTCGTGACGGCCCTGGAAGGGCTGGGGGCCGAGGTGTGGGAGCCCTTCGCCCGCAACAACCAGATCGACCGGGCAGCGCCGGGCTGGGCGTACCGGGTCGGCCAGGCCGACCTGCGCGACGTGCGCGACGCCGACGGGGTGTTCGCGGTGGTCAACGGTTGTCCGCCGGACGAGGGGGTGATGGTGGAGCTGGGCATGGCGATCGCCTGGAAGAAGCCGGTCTTCCTGTTCCGCGACGACTTCCGCCGCTGCACGGACAGCGAGAGCTATCCGCTGAACCTGATGCTGTTCACCGGCCTGCCGGAGTCCGGCTGGGAAGCATGGTGGTACCGTTCACTGGCTGAGCTCGCCGACCCGGGCAAGGCGCTCGCACCCTGGCTGAGCGGCACTGCTCCACCCTGAAGGCCCGCGCGTCATGGCACCGGGCGCGGGGAGAGGCGCGATGGTCAGAATCGCGCTCACGAACGGGACGATGCCGAGCGCGCCGGCGGCCGCATGCGTCGCGCCTTCTCGGGCCTCGGCGGGGTGATCGGCAGGCTGCGGGCTCGGTGCCAACGACAACCGCCTCACCTTCGCGCCTCCGCACAAGCCAAGCGGTCCGCGCGTTCAGGCGGTTCGCGCTTTTCTTCCCTCTGTTTTCTTCCGCCGCCGCTCACCCGGGGATGTGGATGATGCCTTCGGATTGGAGGGAGGCGATTTCGGGGGCGGGGTAGCCGACCTCCTGGAGGATGGCGGCGGTGTCGGCCCCCAACGCGGGGGCGGGGCGGCGGGGCATGACGGCGCCGTTCACGGTGATGGGCTGGCGCACCAGGCGCATGGTGCCGCGGGCGGGGTGGGGGACCTCCTGCACGATGCGGCGACGGGCGGAGAAATCGCTGGCCAGCGCGGCCTTCACGTCGTTGACCGGCGCGCAGGGGAGGACGCCGCCCAGGCGCGCGAGCCAAGCCTCGGTGGGGCGCGTGCGGAAGACGGCCTCCAGGCGGCGCACGACTTCCTCACGGTTTTCGTAGCGCGCCGCGAAATCGCGCATCAGGGGGTCGTCGATCCATTCCGGCCTGTCCATGGCCTGGCAGAGCGCGGGCCAGAAGGGGGCCTTGTTGGCCATGACGAAGAGCCAGCCGTCCGCCGTGCGGTAGAGCTCGCTCGGCACCAGAGAGGGATGGCCGGAGCGCGGCACGCGCCTGGGCTCGAAGCCCTCGTTCAGGTGCCAGGTGGCCGGGTAGCTCAGATTGTTCATGGCCACGTCGTAGAGAGGGGTGTCGAGGTCCATGCCCCGGCCGGTCCCGCGCGCCCCCAGCACGCCGGAAACCAGTGCCAACGCGGCGGTCAGCCCGCCCATGAAATCCACGATGGAAAGGCCGAAGCGGGTGGGCACGCTGCCGGGTTCGCCCGTCATGGAGAGATAGCCGGCCTCGGCCTGCATCACGTAATCGAGGCCGGGCCAGTCGGCGCGCTCGTTGTCGCGTCCGTAGGCCGAGAGGTGGACACAGACGATGCGCGGGTTGGCATCCCGCAGGCTCTCGTAATCGAGGCCCAGGGCAGCGGGCAGATCGCCGCGGAGGTTGTTGGCGACGGCATCGGCGCGGGCTGCCAGGCGCTCCAGGACTTCGCGACCGCGGGGCTTCTTCAGGTCCAGCGCGAGGCCGCGCTTGTTGCAGCTGAAGGTCTGGTGGAAGAGGCTGTCGCCCCCCTCGGCATAGGGCAGGACGTGGCGGCCCATCTCGCCGCCGGCGCGGTGGTTCTCGATCTTGATCACGTCGGCACCGAGATCGGCCAGATACATGGTGCCGAACGGCGCCGCGCCGTACTGCTCGACCGAGAGGACGACGAGCCCCCGCAGGGGCCGGAGGGGCGCCGGCTCGTCCGCTGGCCCGGCCGTCGGCGCGGCCGGGGCCGGCGCGGGGGAGTCGCCGCCGCTCACGCCGGGTTGCGCTCGACCAGCTGGCGGGCGATGACGATCCGCTGGATCTCGTTGGTGCCCTCGCCGATGCAGAGCAGCGGCGCGTCGCGGTACATGCGCTCGATGGGAAACTCCCTGGAATAGCCGTAGCCGCCGTGGATGCGCATGGCCTCGACGCTGTTCTCCAGCGCCGCCTCGGTGGCGAACAGCTTGGCCATGCCGGCCTCCATGTCGGCGCGCCGCCCGCTGGCATAGGCGCGGGCCGCGCTTTCGGTGAGGAGGCGGGCGGCCTCGGTGCGAGTGGCCATGTCCGCCAGCTTGATCTGGATGGCCTGGTGGCGGCAGATGGGCTTGCCGAAGGTCTGGCGCTGCTGGGCGTAGCGGAGGGCTTCGTCCAGGCACGCCTGGGCCATGCCGACGCCGCGGGCGGCGACGTTGATGCGGCCCAGTTCGAGGCCGCCCAGGGCGTGTTGCAGGCCCTTGCCCTCGACGCCGCCGATCAGCCTGTCGGCCGCGATGCGGTAATCCTCGAAGGCGAGCTCCGCGGTGTCGATGCCGCGGTAGCCGAGCTTCTCCAGCTTGCGGCTGACGCGGAAGCCCGGGCCCTTCTCCGCCAGGAACAGGCTCATGCCCTTGTGGCGGGGCTCGGCCGCCGGGTCGGTCTTGACCAGGAGGGCGAGACAGGAGCCGTGGATGCTGTTGGTGATCCACATCTTGGTGCCGTTGACGACATAGCCGGTGTTGCCCTCGCGCCGGGCTACGGTGCGAATCGCCTGGAGATCGGTGCCACAGTCGGGCTCGGTGAGAGCGAGGCCGCCGCGCAATTCGCCGGTGGCGAAGCGGGGCAGGAAGGCACGCTTCTGCGCCTCGGTGCCGAAGCGCTCGACCGCGGCGGCCATGATGAGATGGGAGTTGATGACGCCGCTCACCGACATCCAGGCGTGCGAAAGGCGCTCGACGATACGGGCGTAGGTGGTCACGGGCAGGCCCAGACCGCCATATTCCGGGGAGATGGTGGCCCCGAACAGGCCCATCTCCTTCATCTTCTCGACGATCTCCTCGGGGTAGAGGTCTTCGTGCTCCAGGCGGGCGACGTGGGGGCGGACGTCGCGGTCCAGGAAGCGCTCCACGGAATCGAGGAGCAGGGCCTCCTGCTCGCCGTCCGCGCTCCCGGCCTCGCCCCTCTCCGCCATCGCGCCCTCCCGGTCGTGCTGTATGCTGTTCCGCAAAACAGAAAAACAGAATATACTCTCGGATGCGTCGGAGAAACGAGGAAGACGCCATGGCTGGAGCAGGCGAAGTCGCGATCAAGGGGGTGACGAAGCGATTCGGCCCGACGGTCGCCGTGGAGGACATCGATCTCATGATCCCCGACGGCTGCTATTGCTGCCTGCTGGGGCCCAGCGGCTGCGGCAAGACGACGCTCCTGCGCATGATCGCGGGGCACGAAACACCGACCGAAGGGGACATCACCATCGGCAACGAGTCGGTGCTCGGCAAACCGACCGGCCAGCGCGGCACGTCGATGATGTTCCAGAGCTACGCGCTGTTCCCGCATCTCACGGTGCTGGACAACGTGGCCTTCAGCCTGAAGATGAAGCATGTCGCCAAGGGCGAGCGGCGGGAGCGCGCCTACGAGGTGCTCAAGCGGGTGCAGCTCGACCCGCTGGCCGACCGGATGCCGGCGCAGCTCTCCGGCGGCCAGCAGCAGCGGGTGGCGCTCGCGCGCTCGCTCATCACCAACCCCAAGGTGCTGCTGCTGGACGAGCCGCTTTCCGCGCTGGACGAATTCCTGCGGCTCCAGATGCGCGCCGAGCTCAAGCACATCCAGATCGACCTCGGAATCACCTTCATCCACGTCACCCATACCCAGCCGGAGGCGCTGGCCATCGCCGACCTGGTGGTGGTGATGGATACTGGCCACATCGAGCAGGCGGCGACGGGGCCCGAGATCTACGACAAGCCGCGCACCACCTACGTCGCCGAGTTCATGGGCGGCTGGAACGTCTTCACCGGCAAGGTTTCCGGCATCGAGGGCGACCTGACGCTGGTCGCGGGCTCGGAAGGGGACAGCTTCCACCTGCCGCGCGACGGCCACGAAGTGGGACAGGCGCTCAATTTCGGCGTGCGCCGCGACAAGGTGCATCTCGCGGGCGACGACGGCTCGGAGGGCGGCAACACCCTGGGCGGCACCGTCCACGCCATCGAATACCAGGGCAACTGGGTTAAGCTCACCATGACGCGAGAGGAGAAGAGCGATCTCGTGGCGGTGATCGAGGACCGCGAATACTTCTCCAACCCGACGAAGGTGGGGGACCGGGTGATCGTCACCTGGGCCAGCGCCGACGTGCGCCTGATGGAGGCGGCGACCGGCGCGCAGAACCTGATCGGGGAGAGTTTCTAACGCCGGCCGGGGCGAAGCCGCGAGGCACCGCCCCGGAGCCGCGAAACGACGACCAACCAAGGCAGGAACGCAGGCGAGGAGGAGGAAAGCATGCGCAGGTCGAAGAAGTACGGGACGGGGGTGAGCCGCCGTTCGATTCTCAAGGGGACGGCGGCCGTGGCGGGCGCCGCGGCGGCCACGGCGGCGACGGGGGGCTTCCCCACCGTCTGGTCGCAGGACATCAAGGACATCACCGTGCGCACGGTGGGCATGGCGGTTTCCAACATGAAGCCGCTCGAAGACATGGCCAACAAGGACCTCGACTTCACCGTGCGGCAGACGGCGGCGGAAATTCCGGCTATCCAGGCGCGCGGCCTGACCCAGCCGGACTCGGGCGACCTTTTCGAGCCGCCCTACATGCTCATGAAGTTCATGTGGCCGTCGGGCAACTTCCAGGCCTGGGACACCACCAAACTGCCGGAATGGGACCAGGTGGTGGACCTCTACAAGGCTCCCGGCAAGATCTGGCCGGACGCTTGGTTCGGCGACGGGCAGAACCCGAGCACCGTGGCCTACACCTCGGACAGGCTGTCCACCGACTTCGTGGAGGCCGGCTCGACCCAGTGGATCACCAACCACGCGGTGCTGCACAACGCCGACACCCTCGGCATCCGGCCCGACCTGATCGGCCGGCCCATCGATACCTGGGCGGAGCTGGTCAATCCGGAATTCGCGACCAAGTCGGCGCTGGTGGCGTTCCCGCAAATCGGCCTGATGGACGCGGCCATGGCGTTCCAGGCCAACGGCGAGATCGAGTACGGCGACAAGGGCAACATGACCCGCGACGAGATCGATTTCTCCATCGACCGCCTCAAGCAGCTCAAGGCCGACGGCCACTGGCGCGCGCTGTGGTCGACCTTCAACGAATCGGTCCAGCTCATGGTGTCGGGCGAGGTGGTGATCCAGTCCATGTGGTCGCCCGCGGTGACCGCCGTGCGCGAGCAGGGCGTGCCCTGCATCTACCAGGACCTGAAGGAGGGCTACCGCTCCTGGACGCTCGGCCATCTGCTGCCGCGCCACGTCGAGGGCAAAAAGCTCGGTGCGGTGTACGATTACGTCACTTGGTACCACTCGGGCCCCGCCGGTGCCTTCTTCGCGCGCCAGGGCTACTACGTGGTGACGCCCGAGAACACCAAGAAGCACCTGCCGGCGCCGGAATGGGACTTCTGGTTCGAGGGCAAGCCGGCGACGGTCGACATCTACAGCCCGTTCGGCAAGATCATGGAGAAGCCGGGCGCGGTGCGGGACGGCGGCTCCTACAAGAACCGCATGGGCCGCGTCGCGGTGTGGAACTCGGTCATGGACGAGAACGAGTACCTCACCGACCGGTGGAACGAGTTCATCGCCGCGTAAGGCGGCAGGCAAAGGCGATGCGGGGCATGGGCGCGCCCCGCATCGTTCGCCCGCCCTCCCGGGGAATGGGGATCGCACCCATGGCCATCCCGCGATTCGCGTACGGCGCGCGGGCGCGCCCCTCGAAAACCCTGGAAATTCGGAAAATGGTCGCCTCGGGGGCGCGGTCGTGAGGGCGTTTTTCCATCGCTACGCGACGGCGCTTCAGATATCGCCGCTGCTGATCACGCTGTTATTCTTCCTGGTCGGGCCGGTGATCGTGATCCTGGTCATCAGCCTGTGGAACTTCAACGGATTCATGATGGTGGAGGGGGAATGGACCTTCTCCAACTACATCAAATTGTTCTCGAAAAACCTGACCCTCGACAATTATTTGCAGACGCTGAAGATGCTGGCGATTACGCTGGCGATCACGGCGGTCCTTGGCTTCACTCTCGCTTACTTCCTCGTTTTCGACATTATCCAGCTCAGAACGAAGCTGCTTCTTTTCCTGCTTTGCGTCGTGCCTTTCTGGACGTCGGGCGTGATCCGCATGGTCGCCTGGATGCCGTTCCTCGGCAAGGAAGGGATCATCAATCAAGCGGTGATCGCCGTCGGCATCTCGGACACGCCGCTGGAATTCCTGCTGTTCTCGGAATTCGCGGTGTTCCTCTCCTACGTCCAGATCTTCACGCTGTTCATGATGGCGCCGCTCTTCAACGTCATGGCGCGGATCAACCGTGACCTGATCGAGGCGGCGCGCGACAATGGCGCCTCGGGGATCCAGATCCTGATCCACGTCATCATTCCGCTGTGCAAGCCGGGCATCGCCATCGGGGCGATCTTCGTCATCGCGCTGGTGGCCAGCGACTTCACCGCCATCCGTATCCTGAGCGGGGCTCGGGTGGGGACGGTCATGGCCTCCATGAGCAATCAGATATACAATGTGCAGTATCCGCCGGCGGCGGCATCCGCCATCGTCCTGTTGCTGACGGTGCTGCTGATAGTGGGCATCATCATGCGCCTCGTGGACGTGCGGAAGCAGCTCTAGCCATGCAGAAAGAGACTAGGCGAGCGCCGGGATTCTGGCCGCGGGCGGCGATCTTCTACCTGTACCTGCTGTTCCTCTACGGGCCGATCCTGATCATCGTGGTGCTGTCCTTCCAGGACGACGGGGCATCGCTCTCCTTCCCGATGCAGGGGTTCTCGCTGTTCTGGTTCAAGGAGGTGATCGAACCCACCTATATCGGCGATTTCCGCTGGCCTTTCGGGCGCTCGCTGATCCTCGGGTTGATCGTGATGTTCCTCACCATGGGCATCTCGTTCCTGGCGGGGCTCGCCTTCCGCAAGAACTTCACCGGCAACATCGTGGTGTTCTATCTCGTGGTCGCCAGCCTGATCTGCCCCTCCGTGCTCATCAGCCTGGGGATCGGACTGGGCTTCTCCAATCTCGGCATGACCAGCCAGTGGTGGTCGGGTGCCTTGGGCGCGCATCTGAGCTGGACCCTGCCGTTTGGCGTGCTGATCATGCTGGCGGTGTTCAGTCGGTTGGACCCACGGCTGGAGGAGGCGTCGCGCGACCAAGGCGCGACACAGTGGCAGACGCTCCGCCACGTCATCATCCCGATCACGCTGCCGGGGCTGATCGGAGTCGCGCTGTTCGGCTTCACGCTTTCCTACGACGAGTTCCCGCGCACCTCGAGCGTGGCGGGGGAGTTCAATACCCTGCCGGTGGAGCTCGTGAACACACTGACTCTGGCGGCGACTCCGGCGATCTACGCTATCGGCACCATGACGACGGTGTTCTCGCTCCTCGTCATCTTCGTGAGCTTCGCGGCTGTCTATTTCATCCAGAAGCGCCGGACGGGCGCGGGCTTCGGCATCGCGGCGAAGGCGAAGGCGGACGACGGATAAGGCGGTGCGCGGGTCTCCGGGCCCGCATTCGCGCGGAGGGCGGGAAGAAACAGCGGGTCTGGATGCCCGCGCACCTCGGAAAAGGAGAGTAGGGAGCATGTCCTTTCGTTTAGGGGTCGATGTAGGCGGTACCTTCACCGATCTGCTGCTGATCGACGAATCCAGCGGCGGGACCTTCCGCGCGAAAGTCCCGTCCACGCCGCAGGACCCGTCGGTCGGTGTGCTCGACGGCATCGGGCGGGTCTGTAAGAACGCGGGCGTTGAGCCGGCGCGGATCACCCACGTGATGCACGGCACCACCGTCGCCACCAACGCCATCCTTGAAGGGAAGGGCGCGCGGGTGGGCCTCGTGACCACGGAGGGTTACGGGCAGATGCTCCAGATCGCCCGCTCCTTCGTGCCCGGCATCCTCGCCGGCTGGATCATCTGGCCGAAGCCGGAGCCGCTGGCGCCGCTGGAGATGACGGTCGAGGCGAAGGAGCGCACGAGCGCCCGCGGCGAGACGGTGCGCGAACTGGACGAAGACGACCTGCGCACAAAGCTCGCCGGCCTCAAGGACCGGGGAATCGAGGCACTCACCGTCTGCCTTGTGAACGCCTATGCCGGCGGGGCGCACGAGGAGCGGGTCCGCGCCATCGCCGAGGAGACGCTGCCGGAGGTGCCCGTCTCGATCTCGTCAGACGTACTGCCGGAGATGTACGAATACGAGCGCGCCATCACCACCGTGGCCAATTCCTACGTGGCGCCAGCGGTCCGCCGCTACGTCCGCAACCTGGAGCAGGAGCTCGACCGGCGCAAGGTCCATGCCCATCTCCACATCTTGCGCTCGGACGGCGGCCTCGCTTCGGTGGAGGCGAGCCGCAATTCGCCGGTGAACGTGCTGATGAGCGGCCCGGCCGGGGGCGTCGCCGGCGCTCTCTGGATCGCGCGGCAGGCCGGCTATCGCAACCTGCTCACCCTCGACATGGGCGGCACCTCCACGGATGTGGCGCTGATTCTGGACGGCGTGCCGCGCAAGCGGCGAGAGACCACCGTGGGCGACGTGACTGTGCGCGCGCCTTCCCTCGACGTGCGCACAGTGGGGGCAGGCGGTGGCTCCATCGCCCACGTGCCGGAGATCACCAAGGCCCTGCGGGTGGGGCCGCAGAGCGCGGGCGCGGACCCGGGCCCGGCGGCCTACGGGCGGGGCGGCGAACAGCCCACCGTCACCGACGCCAACGTGGTGCTGGGTTACCTGCCGAGCGAATTGATCGGCGGTGCCATGCAGCTCGACGTGGCGGCGGCGGAAAAGGCGGTGCGGGGGGTGGCGGACGCGCTCGGCCTCGACCTCAAGCGGGCGGCGGCGGGCATCGTCGACATCGTGAACGAAAACATGTTCGGCGCGCTCAGGCTCGTCTCGGTGCAGCAGGGGTTCGACCCGCGCGATTTCGCACTGATCGCCTTCGGCGGAGCCGGGCCGCTGCACGCCAACGCGCTCGCCCGACTGATGAACGCTTGGCCGGTCATCATCCCGCCTTCGCCCGGCGTGCTTTGCGCCTATGGCGACGCCACGACGCGGGTCACCGACGAAGCCTCCATGAGCTTCGTCAGGCGCTTCTCCGAGACATCGCAAGGAGAAGTGCGCGGTATCCTGGACAACCTGGAACGCCGCGCTCGCCAGGAGCTGGACGCGGAGGGAATCGCCCGTGGCGACCAGTCCGTGCATTACGAGGTGGACCTGCGTTACCATGGGCAGGGGCTTCAGTTGCCTGTGAGCTTTTCCACGCAAGAATTTGATAAAGAAGGGCTTCCATTCCTCGCTCGGCAGTTCGACGAGGAACACACACAGCTCTTCACCTTCGCCCTTGATGCCGAGCACGAGATCGTGACGCTGCGCGCCATCGTGCGCGGGGCGGAGACCTTCGTCGAGGCGGGGCGGGTGCCGAAAGGGGGCGCGGCCCCGTCCGCCGCCAAGGTTGCGGAAACTTCTGTCTACATCGACAATCACGACCAGCAGGCGGCCATTTACGACCGCGGCAAGCTGACTGCCGGCAACGCGATCGAAGGGCCGGCGGTGGTGACGGAAATGGACTCGACCACCCTCGTCCTGCCCGGCCATGCCGGTACGGTCGACAAGTACGGCAACATCATCGTCCGGCCGCTCGACGGCTGAGCCGGGGAGGAGCGACATGCCAGTCACGATCGTGCAGACCAACGACGCGCCCTTCGCGCCCGTCGACCTCGACCCGATCACCCTCGACATCGTCGAGAGCGCGCTGCGCAGCGCCCGTTACGAGATGGATGCCGTGCTCTACCGGACGGCGATGTCACCGGGAATCCGGGAGCAGCACGACGAGTTCCCGATGATCGCCAACCCGGACGGCAAGATGGTGGTGGGGCAGTTCGGCTCCTTCATCCACGGTTTCAAGCGCGAATACGACGGCACCATCGAGGAGGGGGACATCTTCCTCACCTCGGATCCGTACAGCTGCGCGGGCGCCATCAGCCACGCGCCGGACTGGCTGATCCTGCGGCCCGTCTACCGCGACGGGCGCCTCATCGCCTACGCCTCGATGTTCGGCCACATGACGGACGTGGGCGGCAAGGTGCCGGGCAGTCTGCCTACGGACGCCAACCAGATCTACGAGGAAGGCGTCGTCATCCCCATCGTCAAGATCTACAAGAACGACGAATTGCAGGAGGACGTGCTCAAGGTCATCCTGCACCAGTGCCGGATGCCGCAGTGGAACCGGAGCGACTTCAACGCCCTGGTCGCCGCCGTGCGGCTCGCGGAGAAGCGCATCCACGAACTTTGCGACCGCTTCGGCGTGGACACCGTAATCGCCGCCATGGGCGAGCTTCTGGAGCGCAACCGGCGGGCGATGCTGCACCTGATCCGCAACACCGTGGGAGAGGACGAGAAACTCTCCTTCGAGGACTACATCTGCGACGACGGCCTCGGCATGGGTCCCTACAAGATGGCCTGCACCATGTGGCGGGAAGGGGACACATTGATCTTCGATTTCGCCGGCACGGACCCACAGTCCGAGAGCTCGATCAACTTCTTCCTCAACGAGGAAATGTTCAAGATGTTCGTCGGCGTCTACATGATCAACGTCTTCGATCCGCAGATCATGTTCAACGACGGCTTCTATGACCATGTGGATGTGCGCATCCCACCGGGGACGCTGCTGAAGCCGCTGAAGCCGGCGGCGCTCTCCTCGCGGACGCACGCCCTGGGCCGCATCTTCGACGTCCTGGGCGGGCTGCTCGGCCAGCGGGCGCCCGACCTCATGGTGGCGGCCGGCTTCTCGGACAGCCCGCATTTCATGTATTCGGGCTACACGAGCGAAGGCGAGTGGTATCAGCTCTACCAGATCGGCTTCGGCGGCATTCCGGGAAGGCCGGCCGGCGACGGACCGGACGGGCATTCCCTCTGGCCTTCCTTCACCAACGTGCCCAACGAGTTTCTGGAGGCGTATTTCCCGCTGCGCATCGAGATGTACGAGACGATCCCCGATTCCGGCGGGCCGGGGCTGCACCGGGGCGGCAACGGCGTCGTCATCGGCTACCGCGCCCTGGAGCCAGGCGAGATGTCGCTCCACGACGACCGATGGCTCACCTGCCCGTGGGGGGTCAACGGCGGCCTGCCGGGCGGGCGGAGCAGCAAGGAGATCCACCGGGTGGACGGCTCGGTGGAGACGCTCCCCTCCAAGTGCGACCACGTCAAGGTGGAGACTGGTGACCTACTGCTGTTCAAGACCTGGGGCGGCGGTGGCTGGGGCGATCCTTACGAGCGCGACCCGGCCCTGGTGGCCCTCGAAGTGGAGCGCGGCTTGGTAACGCGGGCGGGCGCCGCGCGCTACGGCGTGGTGCTGACGGACGCGCTGGCCGTGGATGAAGCAGCGACGGAGGCCTTGCGCGCCGAGCTGCGCGAGGAGCGCGGCGAGGTACGCATCTTCGACCGCGGCGGCAGCATCGAGGAGCTCCGCGCCCGCTGCCTGGAGGAGACGGGCTTGGCGCCTCCCAAGCCTCCCCGTTTCAACCGCCGCGTCCTTCGCTTCCTCCAGGAACGCGAGGCTCGCCCCGCGGCTGCTGCTGCCGAATAACCCCTTTTCGGTGTGCGGGTCTCCAGGCCCGCCCGTTTCTCCGTGCGCGTTTCGCACGCTGCGGACCTGGAGGCCCGCACACAGGGAGCGAGGAGTTGAGATCGGGGGGCGGAAAGCCGATATTGAGGGGGTGATGCGGGTGCAGGTCAACGGGGAAGTGCGGGAGTTCGACGAGCCGCAGTCGGTGCAGAGCATCGTCGAGAGGCTCGGGCTCGATGCGCGCAAGATCGCGGTTGAGCGCAACCTGGAGGTCGTCCCCCGCAGCGCCTACGAACGCACCGCCGTCGCCGCCGGCGACCGGCTGGAGATCGTCCACTTCATCGGCGGCGGCGCGGACGACGACGATTGGGAAGTCGCCGGGCGGCGCTTCCGCTCCCGCCTGATCGTCGGTACCGGCAAATACCAGGATTTCGAACAGACGGCCGCGGCGCTGGAAGCCTCGGGCGCGGAGATCGTCACGGTCGCCGTGCGGCGAGTAAACGTCACCGACCCGAAGGCGCCGATGCTGATCGACCACGTGGACCCGAAGCGCTACACCTACCTTCCCAACACCGCCGGCTGCTTCACGGGCGAAGAGGCCGTGCGCACGCTCCGCCTCGCGCGGGAGGCCGGCGGCTGGTCCCTCGTCAAGCTGGAGGTCCTGGGCGATCGGGAGACGCTCTACCCCGACATGCCGGAGACCCTGCGCGCCGCCGAGATCCTGATCCGGGACGGCTTCCAGGTAATGGTCTATTGCAACGACGACCCGATTATGGCCAAGCGCCTGGAGGACATGGGCTGCGTCGCCATCATGCCGCTGGCGGCGCCCATCGGCTCAGGCCTCGGCGTGCAGAACCCGGTCGGCATCCGCATCATCGTGGAGCGGGTCTCCGTGCCCGTCCTGGTGGACGCGGGCGTGGGCACGGCCTCGGACGCCGCCGTGGCGATGGAATTGGGCTGCGACGGCGTGCTCATGAACACGGCCATCGCGGGCGCGAGGGATCCGGTGCGCATGGCGTGCGCGATGCGCCACGCCGTCGAGGCCGGCCGCTTGGCCTATCTCGCCGGCCGCATGGAGAAGAAGCTTTACGCCGATCCGTCCTCGCCCCTGGGCGGCCTCATCTGATTTTTCCTTGGCAATCATTCAGTATGAGGGGGCCAGGTTTTCCTGTTCTGGCGGGAAGGGGGGAGCCGAGCGATGGGCGAGGGGTTCGTTCACCCATACGTGCCGAACGCGGCGTCGGGGCCCAGGCGGAAGCTGCTGGAGGCGATCGGCGTCGCCGACGTCATGGAACTCTACGCCGCGATTCCGGAGGCGCTGCGGGTCAAGGGGCCGCTCGACCTGCCGCCGGCGCTCCCCGGCGAGAGGGACTTGCGGCGGCATCTGGAGGAGATCGTCGCCCGCAACCGCGCCTGCGACGGCGCGTGGCTTAATTTCCGCGGCGCCGGCTGCGCGCATCATTACGTACCCGCGATCGTGGACGAGATCGTCCATCGCGGCGAATTCCTCACCGCCTATGGCGGCGGCCCCTATTCAGACCACGGCAAGAACCAGGCGCTGTTCGAATATCAGAGCCTGATGGGCGAGCTGGTGGGCATGGAGGTGGTCTCCGCGCCTACCTACGACGCGGGCGCCGCCGCCGACAGCGCCGCGGCGATGGCCTGTCGTCTCACCGGCCGCAGCGGCATCCTGGTGCCCGAGACCATGAGTGCTGACCGGCGCACGCAGATGCGGGGCTTCGTCAAGCCGTTTGCGACCGTGGAAACGGTCGCGCGCGATGCGGCGACAGGACTGCTGGACCGCGCCGACCTCCGGGCCAAGCTCTCGCTCGAGACCGGCGCGGTGGTGATCGAATCGCCCAGCTATCTCGGCCAGATCGAGACGGCCGCTGCCGAAATCGCGGGCATGGCCCACGCGGCCGGCGCGATGGTCGTCGCCTGCGTTGACCCGATCTCCCTCGGCGTCCTCGCCGCGCCCGCCGATTACGGCGCCGATCTGGCGGTGGGCGACCTCCAGCCGCTCGGCATTCACATGTACGCGGGCGGTGGCAACGCGGGCTTCATCGCCAGCCGCGACGACCCACGCATCGTCGCCGAATACCCCACCATGCTGTTCAGCATCACGCCGGGGCGGGATTCCGGCGGGTTCGGCTTCGCTTGGTCCACCATGGAACGCACCTCCTACGACACCCGCCACGAGGCAACCGACTACTACGGCACCACGCAATGGCTCTGGGGCATCGCCGCCGCCGTCTATCTCGTGCTGATGGGGCCGCAGGGCATGGCCGAGCTGGGCCGCGGCATCATGCAGCGGGCGCGCTACGCGGCGGAGAGGATCGACGCGCTGCCGGGCCTCGCCGTACCCCATCTGGAGCGCCCGTTCTTCAAGGAATTCGTCGTCGATTTCGCCGCCTCGGGGAAGACGGTGGTGGACGTCAACGCCGCGCTGCTGGAGGCGGAGATCCATGGCGGCAAGGATTTGAGCGGCGAATTCCCGGCGCTCGGGCAGGCGGCGCTCTATTGCGTGACGGAGCGCCACGGCAAGGCGGACATTGAGCGGCTGGTGGCGGCGCTCGCGGAGGCGCTGCGATGAGCGACCGAATAGAAGGTGATTTCCACGCCGCGCGCTGGAACGAACCCCTGATCGACGAGCTCGGCGAAAGCGGCGGGCGCGGTCTGCTGCCGCCGGCGGTGGATGCGGAGATCGCGTCGGCCGTGGGCGACGTCGCCGCCCGCTTGCCCGAGGGCGCGCAGCGGAAGGCGCCGCCGGCTCTCCCCGAAATACCGCAACACCGGGTGCTGCGGCACTTCCTGCGGCTCTCGCAGATGGCCATGGGCTTCGATGTGACGGTGGACATGATGGGCACCTGCACCATGAAGTACAGCCCCAAGGTGCACGAATACGCGGCCCGTCTGCCGGCTTTCGCCGACGTCCACCCGTTGCAGGACCCGGCGACGATGCAGGGCACGCTGGAGATCCTCTACCGCTTCGAGCGCATGATGTGCGCGATCGCGGGCATGGACGCCTTCACCTTCCAGCCGGCCAGCGGCGCCCAGGGGATCTACACCAACGCCTGCCTGATCCGCGCCTATCACGAGGCGCGCGGCGAGGGCGGGCGGCGCGACGAGATCCTCACCACCGCCTTCTCCCACCCGGCCGACGCGGCGACGCCGGCGGTGGCGGGCTTCAAGGTCGTTACCCTGATGCCGGGGGACAGAGGGATCGTCGAGGTCGAGGCGCTGGAAGCCGCGGTCTCAGAGCGGACCGCCGGCCTGATGCTGACCAACCCGGAGGACACCGGCCAGTTCAACCCGCGCATCCGCGATTTCGTGGACATCGTGCACCGGGCGGGCGGCCTCTGCGCCTACGACCAAGCCAACGGCAACCCCCTGCTCGGCATCGTGCGCGCCGGCGACACCGGCTTCGACATGTGCCAGTTCAACCTGCACAAGACCTTCTCCGCCCCCCACGGCGCCATCGGCCTGGGCTGTGCGGCGGTCGGCGTGAAGGAACCCCTGCGGCGCTTCTTGCCGCGCCCGCTCGTAACCTTCGACGGCGAGCGTTACGACCTCGACCACGCACCGGGGGAGGGGATCGACAAGATCCGCGCCTTCCTCGGCAACGTCCACGCCGTGCTCAAGGCCTATGCCTGGGTCCGCAGCCTGGGCGCCGAGGGCCTGCGGGCAGTGGCCGAGACGGCAGTGCTCAACAACAACTACATGCTGCACCACATCCGGCGCATCGAAGGCACGAAAATTCCGTGGCCCGACAACGACCTGCCGAAGCTCGAACAGGTCCGCTACAGCTGGGAGCCGCTCTACGAGGAGACCGGCGTCACCAGCCGCGACGTCATGAACCGGATGGTCGATTTTGGCATGCAGCACTACATGGAGAGCCACGTGCCCATGCTGGTGCCGCAGCCCTTTACCTTGGAGCCCGGCGAATCGCTCACCATCGAGGAAATGGATTACATGCTGGACGCGCTGCGCCGTATCGCCGACGAGGCCCGCCGCGAACCGGAGACGGTGAAGGCCGCACCGCACTGCGCCGCGACCGTCCCCCTCGACGGCGACGTGCCGAACGACCCGGACTGCTGGGCCTTCACGGCGCGGGCCTGGCGACGCAAGCGGGCGAACTGGGCGAAGGCGAAGCGCGGCGACGGGGGCGAGTCGCGGGGCGGCTACGGCTGACCGCCGCCGTGGCCCGGCCGCCTGTCGGTCTCGTGGTAAACCCGATCGCCGGCATGGGCGGTGGCGTCGGGCTGAAAGGGACGGATACGCCGGCGATCCTGCGCGAGGCGCGCGCCCGCGGCGCGGTTCCGCGGGCCGGCGCGCGCATGGAAACGGTCCTGCGGGCGCTGGCGCGCGCCGACGCCTCGTTCGCCTTACTGACCGCGCCCGGCGCCATGGGGGAGGAGAGCGCGAAGGCTGCCGGCTTGCGCCCGGCCGTCGTCGGCCCCCGTCCCGCCGGGGAGACCGCTGCCGCCGACACCTGCGCGGCCGCGCGGGCGATGGAAGCGGCAGGGGCCCGCCCGATCCTGTTTGCGGGCGGCGACGGGACGGCGCGCGACATGGCGGCGGCCGTCGCCGGGCGGGTTCCCGTCATTGGCGTGCCGGCGGGCGTGAAGATGCATTCAGCGGTCTATGCGACCAGCCCGCGCGCCGCCGCCGATCTCGCCTTGCGCACGCTCGCCGGTGCCTTCGAGATATGCGAACGCGAGGTGATGGACATCGACGAATCGGCATTTCGCGCCGGCGTAGTTTCCGCTCGTCTTTATGGTTATTTGCGAGTCGTTTATGTGCCGGCTCTCGTACAGAACGTGAAGACGGGCGGCGTCAACGGCGAGCCTGCCGCGCTGCGCCGTGTCGCCGCCCAGGTCGCGCACCGCATGGAGGCGGGCCGGCTCTACGCCATGGGGCCGGGCACCACGATCCGTGCCGTCATGGAGGCGTTGGGTCTGCCCAAGACGCTGCTCGGCGTGGATCTGGTGCGCGACGGGGCGTTGCTCGCCGCCGACGCGGACGAAGCGGGGATCCTGCGCGCGCTGGCGGGCGGTCCGGGCGCGGTCGTCGTGACGCCGATTGGCGGCCAGGGGCATTTTCTCGGGCGCGGCAATCAGCAGATCGGTGCCCGCGTCGTGCGGGCGGTGGGGCCAGGCAACGTGATCGTTGCCGCGACGCCGGAGAAGCTTGCCGCACTGTGTGGGAGCACGCTCCACGTCGATACCGGCGACCCGGCCCTCGACCGCGCCCTTGCCGGCTGGCGCCGCGTGCTCACCGGCAGCGGCGAGGCGGTCTGCCGCGTCGCCGTCTGATCCCTCCGGTGGCACAACGTCGTGGCGGCGAACGGGCCGGCCGCGCAACAAGGCGTCGGTGCAGGATTCGAACGCATTGTCGACGTGCGTGTTGTAACAGGCTCGACAACGCGAAACTCCCTTGGCCGTCATCGGGAATGCCGCTTCCCCTGAGCCGACCCCCGCCGCGCCACAGGTCTGACGACGCCGAGCGCCTGAAACTCTCGACCGGTTCGAGAAATCCGGGCTAAGCTCCGCACTCCGCCAGCCGCCGGGGACGCGGCGGGGCGGGCCCGGCGGGCGTGAGTATCGCCCTGCCGCCCCGAGGGGAACGACGGGCGCCGGCCCGAACCCACCGGCGAGCGACTGCAAAGGGAGGGAGACATGGGTACCGATCGAGAAGCGCTCTACAAGCGCTCCATGGAAGAGGCGCGCCTGCTCAGAGCCGGGATCACGCGCCGCCGGATGCTCCAGGTCGGCGCCGCCGCGGCGGCCGCCGCGGGCGTCGGAATCGCGCCCGGATGGGCCCGTTCGTCCGAGACCCACGGGCCGGGCTATTACGGCGACGATTCGCTCACCGGCGAAGTAAAGGTGCATTCCTTCGCCGGGCAACGCTGGGGCCTGCCCTGTGAAGGGGTGATCGCCACCTTCAAGGAGCGCTTCCCCAACGTCGACGTGGAGGTCATCACCGAGCCGGTGAACGTCGCCTACAACAAAATGCAGGTCCTGGCGGCGTCGAAAACCGACTCCTACAACGCGGCGATCTGCGACCACAACATCATGCCGGCGATCGGTCTGATCGGGACGCCGGCCGATCTCGACGGCTGGCTTGCCGAGGACCAGGGCTGGACGGATGACTACTTCGCCGACGTGCCGCCCAATATCACCATCGGCTACCGCGTGCCGCAGACGGGTGAGGGGCACACCGCCGCGCTCGCCTGCGATAGCAACACCAAGCTGATGTACTACCGCCGGGACAAGCTCGAGGAAGCCGGCATCGCCGGCCCACCGGCGACCTTCGAGGAGGCGATCGAAGTCGCCAAGGCGTTGCACGACCCGGACAACGACCAGTACGGCTTCGTCACCACCGGGCGCCGCGGGCTGTTCGCCGGGCTCGAGCTCTACCAGCTCGTGCGCGCCTATGGCGGAGTCTGGTTCGACGCGAATTGGGAACCGCAATTCGATACCGAGATCGGCCACAAGGCCTTCGAGATTCTGCTGAAACTGATGGAATACCGCCATCCGGTGACCCTCAACGCCACGGACGACGAGGCCAACGCCGTCCTGGCCAAGGGCTCCGCCGTCTTCGCGCCCATGGAGTGGGGAACGTCCGTCCTCCAGAATCCCGAATTCACGGAATTCGCCGACCGCTTCGCCTCGGCCGTGGTGCCGCGCGGCGGGACGGAAGGCGGCCGGCACCAGCCCCTGATGGGCGGCTTCGGCTATTACGTGAACTCCTTCGGCAAGGATCAACGCGCCGCCTTCGAATACGTCAAACACCTGAACTCGGGCAACTACGTCGACAGCCGTATCGGCCGCGACTACGTGCGGAACGCCGGCCAGCCGGCCCGCACCTCGCTGCTGAGGGCCTATGCGACGGAGCAGCCCTATTTCGGCGCGCTGGCGGAATCGATCCCGATCTGCGTGCCGGGCTTCGTGTGGGTGCCCGAAGCCTTCACGCTGGCGATTTCCCTCGGCAACGAGGTGGCCGCGGTGATCGCCGGCGAGAAAGACGTGGACACGGCGCTCAAGGACATCGACGCAGGCCAGCGCCAGATCATGGCCGACGGCGGCTATTACGACTGACCCGCCGGCGCCGGGCGCCGCGCGCGGTGCCTCCGGGCAGGGCAGAGGCGCTGCTCCGGCGCGCGGGCGCTTTCGGCCGCGGCTGACGGAGAACCGGGTCGCTCTCTTCCTGGTGCTGCCCACGCTCGTCGTTCTGGTCGGGCTCGCGGTCTATCCCCTGGGGTGGACCGTCGTCACCGCCTTTCGCCTCGAGAACCTGTTCAACCCGACCACCACGAGGTGGGTAGGCACGCGCAACTTCGAGTATCTCTTCTTCAACGATCAGACCTTCTGGAAGACGGTCCGGCTCGCCGGCATCTGGTGTGCGGTCACCGTTTCGATCCAGCTCGTCCTGGGCTTCTTCCTGGCGATGCTGCTCGATACCACCATGCGCGGGATCGGCGTCCTGCGCTCGCTCATCGTGATCCCGGTTTTCATCACGCCCGTGGCGCTCGGCCTCACTTGGCGCTCCATGTTCGAACCGGTCGGCGGCGTGCTGAACTACCTGATCGAGGGGGTGGGCCTGCCGCCCAGCCCGTGGCACACGGATCCGGCGACCGCGATGATGTCGGTGATGATCGTCGACATCTGGCAGTGGACGCCGTTCGTGACGCTGATCCTGCTGGCCGGGATGCAGGGCATCTCGCCCGAAGTGGTGGAGGCGGCACGGCTCGACCGGGTGCGCGGCCTCGCCTACATGCGCCGGATCGTGCTGCCCCTGATCGGGCCGGTGGTGACCGTCGTCCTGCTGCTTCGGCTGGTGGACGAAATCCGGCTGTTCGACCTGATCTTCGTGGTGACCCGCGGCGGGCCGGGCTCCTCGACACTGCTGGCCAGCGTCAACATCTACACCGTCTTCGAGGCCGGCAGGTTGGGCGTCATGGCGGCCTACGGCGTCCTCATGGTGGTCGCCATCAACGTCGTGGTCATCGGCTTCCTGCGCGCCCTGCACCGCCAGGAGCGCGCCGGTCGGCGGCAGGCACCGGCATGATGCGCACGCCGCTGCGCAAGGCCCTCGACATCGGTGCGGTCTTCGTCGTCGCCCTTTATCTGGCGCCGCTCTACTGGATCGTCATGACGTCGGTGAAGCCCACCGCCGTCATCAACGCGCCCAAGCCGGCCTTCGCCTTCGCGCCGACCGTGGAGCACTACGTCGAGGCCTTCGCGCGCTTCGACCTCGCCCACGCGCTCGCCAACAGCGCCATCATCGTGGTCGCCTCCACCGCGATCACCATGGTCCTGGCGCTGGTCTCGGCCTACGCGCTCGCGCGCATGCGGATGCGGGGCGCCGACGGGCTGTCGCTGTTCATCCTCTCGCTCCGCTTCATGCCGGCAGTAGTCATCGCCATGCCCTATTTCATGATGGCGCAGAAGACGGGGCTCAGCGACAGCCATTTCGGCATGATCGTGGTCTATGTCGCCTTCGGCCTGCCCTTCGCGGTCTGGCTGCTGCGCGGCTTCCTCCTCGACCTGCCGCGCGACGTGGAGGAGGCCGCGCGGCTCGACGGGCTGGGCCGGCTCGCCATCGTCTGGCGCATCGTGCTGCCGATGTCGGGGCCGGGCGTCGCGGTGACGACGATCTTCACCTTCGTCTTCAGCTGGAACGAATTCCTCTTCGCGCTCTACCTCACCAGTTCCAAGGCGGTGACGATGCCGATGCAGATTTCCAAGATGGTCGATCTCTACAACGTGCTGTGGGGGCCAATCAGCGCGGCGGTGGTCATGCAGCTCGTGCCCATGCTGGTCGTCGTCTTCCTGATCCAGCGTCATATGATCCGCGGACTCGCGCTGGGCGCGGTGAAATAGGGCCTTGGAGCGCTACGCCTCGCGCCGCGCGGCGGCCGCCGCCCTGGACGCCATCCTCCGCAGGGGCCGCACTCTGGATCAGGCGCTCGCCGCCGCACCGTCCTTCGCCCGGCTGGAGGCGCGTGACGCCGCCCACGCCCGCCTGCTGCTCCTCACGACCTTGCGCCGCCTCGGGCAGATCGACGCCTTCCTCACCCGCTTCCTGCGCCGCCCGCCGCCCGCGAGCCAAAGCGCGGCACGGGATCTGTTGCGGCTCGGGGTCTGCCAACTCGCCTTCCTCGGCACGCCGGCGCATGCGGCGGTGGCCAGCGTCGTGGCTCTGGCCGAGGGGCCGCGCCTCGCGCCGCGCCGCGGCTTCGTCAACGCCGTCCTCCGCCGCGCCGCCCGCGAAATCGACGCCATCGCGGCGCTGGACGCGCCCCGCCTGAACACGCCCGGCTGGCTTTGGCGGCGCTGGGAAGAGGTCTACGGGCCTGCCTCCTGCCGCGCCATGGCGGAGGCCCATCTGCGGGGGCCGCCGCTCGATCTCTCCGTCGTCGCGGATGCGCCGGCCTGGGCCGAGCGGCTCGGTGCGGCGCTCCTGCCGGGCGGGTCGCTGCGGCTCAAGGACGCCGGCCCTGTGGCGGCACTGCCCGGCTACGACGCGCCGGCCTGGTGGGTCCAGGACGCGGCGGCGGCGCTGCCGGTGCGCCTGCTGGGTCCCCTCGCGGGCAGGCGGGTGCTGGAGATCGGCGCGGCGCCCGGCGGCAAGACCGCCCAGTTGCTGGCGGCCGGCGCGCGCGTGACCGCCGTCGACCGTGCGCCGCGCCGGCTCGCCCGCCTGCGGGAAAACCTCGCTCGGCTCCGTCTCCGGGCCGAGATCGTGGAGGCCGACGCCTTCGACTGGCGCCCCGACGCGCCCGCCGATGTGGTGCTGGTCGATGCGCCCTGCACGGCGACCGGGACGATCCGGCGCCATCCGGACATCCCCCATCTTCGCGGCCCCGCCGACATGGACCGGCTCGCTGCCTTCCAGGGCCGGCTGCTCACAAGTGCGCGCACCATGGTGGCACCGGGCGGGCTGCTGCTTTACGCGAGCTGCGCGCTGCAACCGGAGGAATGCGAGCGCGTCATCGATTCCTTCCTCGTGCAGGCCCCCGATTTCGCCCGCGTCCCCCTGCGCCCGGCCGAATTACCGGATCTCCCCGAGGCCGTCACGGCGGCGGGTGACCTGCGTACCCTGCCGTGCCACTGGCCGGAGAGGGGCGGCCTGGACGGCCACTACGCCGCCCGTCTCCACCGCGCACCCGGCTGAACGGGTCGATCGGCTTTGCGTGCGGCCCGCGCGTTCCCGGAGGCGGTACTGCCGGAAGAGGGGGCCCGCGCCGTGAAAGCGCCGTCGACGACGGCGGGCTGCCCCGTCTCGTCATCCACTCTCCGCCCGAGACAACAGATCGGCCTCCACATGGCGCCGGAAGCTCGCCGGAGTCGTGAAGCAGCGGTAGCCGGCGTCGTTGGCGAGGGCGATGACCTCCGCGCCTTCGGCGAGGAGCACCGCCACGGGCTGGCTGAGCCCCGGTTGCAGGCCGTTGGGCCAAGCAAGGTCGAACACCGCCTTCTGCTCGCCTGTCTTCCCATCGGCGAAGTCGTAAGCCAGCTCGCCGCGCGGCAAGTCCTGCGCCGCGACCCACTCGTTGAGCGCCTCCAGCTCTCTCTTTTCTTCCTCGTCGGCGATGCAGCCAAGGACCTCGCCGGGGAGAGGAACCGGCGCAGCCGTGCCTCTCGCCGGTTCTTGCAGCCAGCGTCCATCGCCGTGAAGCAGCGCCGCCAGTCTCCGGTTGGTTTCCTCCGCCAGCAGAGTCTTCCGTGCCTCGAGAAAATCCCGATAGTTGTCGATTTGCCACAGCGTCGGATCCGTCGGAATCCATTGCGACGCCAAGGCGCTCGGATGCTTGGCTTCGATTTCCGGAAAATACGCCTCGGGCAAGCGATTACTGATGCTCAGATTAGTGCCTTTGGTCAGAAAGCAGAAATTGCCCAGCGCGTTGACTTCCGTCCGCGAGTAACCGTGATCGTAAAGCCGCGAGCTCGGAAAGATGTGATGGACTTCCAGCACGCTCATCTTGCCCAGCATCTCCGCCTTGAGTGCTAGGCCGGTGCCCCAATCCCTGGCCTCGCCCATGCGCGTCAACATATAGAGGACAGGATAGAAGCGCGCCCCCAGAGTCGATACGTGAAAATGATCCGGTTCGACCCACAGGCTCCCCCGCCAATGTCGCAGCTGATCGAGCAAGCGATCCAGCCCGCCCTCGATTTCCTCAATCGCCGCGAGGTCCTGGTCGATCATGGCCTCCACGGAACCAGAGAACCGTCCCCACATGCCGGCCTGGACGTACCAGAACAGCAGTTTGTCGCGCTCGTGTTCGCCCAGAGCTGCGCCGCGCCGGTCGAGGTAACGGACCATCACGGGAATGGCGAAGCGCCCGAACAATACGCGTTTGTGGTCGAGCCCCAGCCGCCCGCCGATCATGTTGAGGGCGGAGTCGATGGCCCCGGCGGCGCGGTGGAGCCCGCCTTCTATCTCCTCCGCTCCCCTGCCGTGCAGATGGTCGAATCTCGCTTTTCCCGTGGCCACCGTATTGATTGCACGCAGCAGCCAGTCGAGGGTGAATTCGTAGCCGGCTTCCCGCCACGTCTCGAGGCGAGCCTTCATCTCGTTTCTCGCCTCGGGCCAGTCGGCGCAGATTTTTGCCAGGGCCAGATCGGCGTGGGACAGTTTCGTGCCGCCGCTATTGACTCGATTGAAGATATCGACGACGACATCCAGGGATTTGTCCGCTCCGGTCACTTCGTCGATATGCAAATCGATCTCTCTGACCCCAAGCAAACGGAGAAGGCGGCTCATATATTCGTTGATCCGGGAACCATGTTCGGGTGAGGCGGAGAGTCGAGCGATGCAATGGCTGATTCCACTCGTTCCCTTCGCCATCAACTCCGAAACGTCGATCCACAACGGATCATCCTTCATTTTCACTGGCTGATAGAACTCGAAACTCTCGTCTTCCAGATGAAATTTTAGCCCCGTGAACGCCGCTTGGTTGCCATCGAAAAATTCGGGTGGCTTTCCTCGGTCGACGCCGTATAGCGAGGTTATGCGTTGTTGCCCGTCGAGAAGAAGCTTGACGATCCCCGAAGCCAACTGTCCGCTTCCGCGATGGTCGACCGCCGACGATTCGGTGGCCCAGACCAGCAGCCCGCCGACGGGGTGGCGGTGATACAGGGAATCGAATAATTCGCGGACTTGCTTGCGGTTCCATACATAGCCACGTTGGAATTCGGGCAACGCCATTTGCCCGATATCGATGTATTCGAGGATCCTCGATATTTCCATTCCTCTTCTCCCGATCATGCCCTTGGCGGGCCGTGCGGGGGCCGTGAAGGAACGCCTCTCCCCGCGGCCTTCGCGCAGTATATATCGCATCGCGGGGGTAACGTCAAGATTCAAGTGTCGGAACCTGCGCTTCCCGTTCCGTGCGCGTTATGGGTGATCGGCGGGGTTGAAGGGGGAGGGGGGTTGGAGTAGCTTGCGTGCGGGCGGGAGGCCGAGCGCGAGGGTCCACGGGAGGCGGGGTGGCGTTCCGGACGGGGAGGAGCGCCGTGACCGACCAGCGCTACGAAACCCGGGGCGGTATCGTCGTGTACCGGCGGGACCACGCTGAGGAGGAGGGCGCCGCCCCCACCGAAGCGCTCGTCGAGCGGCTCGACCGCTATCCGGGCGTGCTCATGTCGTCCTGCTTCGAGTTTCCTGGCCGCTATACGCGCTGGGACCTTGGGTTTGCCGCGCCGCCGCTCGCCATCGCCTGCCGGGGGCGCGACTTCTCGGTCGCGGCGTTGGGCGAGAGAGGGCGGGTCCTGCTGGAGCCCATCCGTGCTGCCCTCGCGCCGCTGGAGGCGGTCGAACGCCTGGAGGCGGACGCGGCGGGCCTCGTCGGCATGGTGCGCGCGCCGGCGGAAACCGTGCCCGAGGAGCGGCGCAGCAGGCAGCCCTCGATCTTCAGCCTGTTGCGCACCGTCATCGACCTGTTCAAGAGCGACCGGGATCAGCATCTTGGGCTTTACGGCGCCTTCGGCTACGACCTCGCGCACCAGTTCGAACCGATCGAACGCGCCCTCGCGCGCGCGCCCGACCAGCGCGACTTGGTGCTCTTCCTGCCCGACGAGATCCTGGTCGTCGACCACATGGCGGGGCGGGCCGTGCGCCATCGCTACGATTTCGTCTGCGCCGCCGGGGACACGAGGGGCATCGCCCGTGCCGCTGCGCCGGACCCCTACGAAGGCGCGGGCGCGGGCGCCCGGTGGAGCGGCAACGACCATCGGCCGGGCGCCTATCCGCGCGCGGTCGGGCGCGCCAAGGAGGCATTCCGCCGGGGCGACCTGTTCGAGGTGGTGCTGAGCCAGTGCTTCTCCGAAGCCTGCGCGGACCCGCCGTCCGCGGTGTTCGCGCGCCTGCGCGCCCGCAACCCGGCGCCCTATTGCGCGCTGATGAACCTGGGTAGCGGCGAGTTCCTGGTCGCCGCTTCGCCGGAGATGTACGTCCGGGTGGAAGGCCGACGCGTGGAGACCTGCCCGATCTCCGGCACCATCGCCCGCGGCAAGGACGCGCTGGGTGACGCCGCCCAGATCGCAAAACTCCTCAACTCGGCCAAGGACGAGGCCGAGCTCACGATGTGCACCGACGTGGACCGCAATGACAAGTCGCGGATCTGCGAGCCGGGTTCGGTGCGGGTGATCGGGCGCCGCCAAGTGGAGCTCTATTCGCGGCTGATCCACACGGTGGACCACGTGGAGGGCATCCTGCGGCCGGAGTTCGACGCACTCGACGCCTTCCTGAGCCACGCCTGGGCGGTGACGGTGACGGGCGCGCCGAAGCAATGGGCGATCCGCTTCATCGAGGAGAACGAGCGCTCGGCGCGCCGCTGGTACGGCGGCGCCATCGGCCGCATCGGTTTCGACGGCGGGATGAACACCGGGCTCACCTTGCGGACCGTCCGCATGAAGGGCGGCATCGCCGAAATCCGCGCCGGCGCGACGTTGTTGTACGACAGCGACCCGGAGGCGGAGGACGACGAGTGTCGCCTCAAGGCGTCGGCGCTGTTCGTGGCGCTGCGGGCGGAGCCGTCGCCCGCCCATGGCGGTGCCCGCCCGGCCCGGCCCGGCACCGGGCGCCGCGTGCTGCTGATCGACCACGAGGATTCGTTCGTCCACACCCTCGCGAACTACCTGCGCCAGACGGGGGCGGTGGTCGAGACCCTGCGCCCCGAGCCGGCGCGGCGGGCCCTCGCGGACGACGCACCGGATCTGGCCGTGCTGTCGCCGGGGCCTGGCCGCCCCGGCGATTTCGACACCGCCTTGACCGTGGAGCGAATCCTCGCGCGCAGGGTGCCGCTGTTCGGCGTCTGTCTCGGGCTCCAGGCCATCGCCGAATATTTCGGCGGCCGTCTCGACCGGCTCGCCGAGCCCGTCCACGGCAAGCCCTCCGAGGTAACGGTGCTGGGCGGCGCGCTGTTCGACGGGCTGCCGCGACGCTTCCGGGTCGGGCGCTACCACTCGCTCCACGCCGTGCGGGACGCCCTGCCGGCCGATCTCCTCGCGGTGACGGCGGAGACGGAAGACGGCGTCGTCATGGCGCTGGAGCACCGGCAGCGGCCGATCGCGGCCGTGCAATTCCACCCGGAATCGATCCTCTCCCTCGACGACGAGGTGGGGATGAGGCTGATCGAGAACGCGATGGTCGCCCTGACAGGCGTCGCAGATTCACCCGTCAGCGCCCCGTGAACGACGGCGCGTGCTTCTACGAGAGCACCGCGACGCCCGCGACGAAGGTCCCCACCTTCGCCCGGCGCTGCCGGCAGAGCAAACCGTTCGATGAAGAGGGGCTCGCTCATGCCCGCTCGACGGCGGCATCCGCACCTTGTTGCAGGGCGAAGATCGAGGTGTAGCCGCCGGACCAGTCGGGCGGCAGCCGGCACGGCCGGGAGTCGAACCGCGCCCAGCGCGCCGGCGCGCCGCGGACGATGGTCCCGTTGCGCAAGCCGGGAACGGGGTGGGGCGTGATCGGCCGCGCGTCGGCCGCGCTGTAGGCGTTGATGAGGAGCGGGCGCGGCCGGGTCGGATGGGCGTTGGGCTGGGAGCCATGGACCATGCGGCCATGGTGCGCGGTGACGGAGCCAGCCGGCCCCGGCAGGCAGACGGCCTTCTCCAGCGGCACCTGCGCGAGATCGTCCGGGCCGATGGCGCCGGTCCAGCGGTCGTTTTCGTCGTAGAGGCTGAACAGCGCGCCGTCGTGGGAGCCCGGAACGACGGCCATCGGCCCCATCGATTCGTCGACGTCCTCCAGGTAGGCGCCGATCGCCAGCACGTTGTCGTTCGTATGGGGATAGAACGGAAGGTCCTGGTGCCACTTCACCTCCGAGCCGCCGCCTGACCACTTGAAGTTGAGCTTGGAGTGGTGGAAGACCACGTCCGGGCCGAGCAGATCGGCGGCGAGGTCGGTGATGACGGAGTCGGATGCGAACCGCCAATAGACGGGGTGGTGCTCGACCGGCCCGGTGAGGCGGCGGGGCCGGGGGGAAGCGGCGGAGTGGCCGTCTTCCAGGTCCCACTTCCGGTCGGGTTCGGCGACCGTGCGGCTTTCCTCGACGAACGCAGCGGTCACGGCCCGCAGCCGTTCCAGCAGATCGTCCGGCAACAGGCGTTCGACCATGAGATAGCCGGTCTCGAAATAGGCCACCCGCTGGGCTTGGGTGAGGACCCGGGGCGGCGTGGCGAGAATTTCCTCCGGCGACATCGCGGCACTCCCTGCGACGGGCGGCCCGAACCCGCCCACCCGGACTATGGCCGCACCGCGCCGCCGCGCGCAACGGCAATCTCCGATTCCCGTCGGGCTTCGCCGGCTATAATGGCGCGCCATGAACCTCCATCGGATGCTGGCGGCCCGCGCCGAGGCGGGGCGGCCCGTTCGCGTCGGGCTGATCGGAGCCGGCAAGTTCGGCACCATGTTCCTCGCCCAGGCCGAGCGCACGCCGGGGCTCCACGTCGCGGCGGTGGCGGACGCGGCGGCGGGGCGCGCCGACACGGCGCTCGCGAGGGCGGGCTGGCCCGCGGAGAAACGCCGCGCACGCTCCCCGACCGCGGCCCTGGCGGACGGCGGGACTCACGCCGGCACCGACGCCTTCGCGCTGATCGCGGCGGACGGGCTCGAAGTGGTCATCGACGCGACGGGCCATCCGGCCGCCGGTATCGCCCATGCCCGGGCCTGTTTCGCCGCCGGCCGCCATCTCGTCATGGTCAACGTCGAGGCCGACGCCCTCGCCGGGCCGTTGCTCGCCCGCGAGGCGGAATGGGCCGGCGTGGTCTATTCGCTCGCCTATGGCGACCAGCCGGCGTTGATCGCCGAGATGGTCGATTGGGCGCGCACGGCAGGCCTCGACGTGGTCGCCGCCGGCAAGGGGACCAGATACCGGCCAGGCTATCACCATCTCGCGCCGGACGAGGTTTGGGCGCACTACGGGCTGACGGAGGCCGATGCCCTCGCCGGGGGCATGAACCCGCGCATGTTCTGCTCTTTCCTCGATGGCACCAAGTCGGCGATCGAGATGGCGGCGGTCGCCAACGCGACCGGCCTGACCCCGGCCCCGGACGGGCTGTGCTTCCCGCCCTGCGAGACCATTGATCTCGCGACCGTGCTGCGGCCACGCGCGGAAGGCGGGACGCTGCACCACAAGGGCCAGGTCGAGGTGGTCGCCAGCGAGACCCGCGAAGGCACCGCGCTCGCGCGGGACCTGCGGTGGGGGGTGTACGCCGTGTTCGAGGCGGGGAGCGATTACGTCGCCGCCTGTTTCCGCGAATACGGCCTCTGCACCGACCCGACCGGCCGCTACGCCGCGATGTACAAGCCCTATCACCTGATCGGACTGGAGCTCGGCATCTCCGTCGCGAGCGTGGCCTTGCGCGGCGAGCCGACCGGTGCGCCCACCGGCTTTCGGGCCGACGCCGTGGCCTGCACCAAGCGCCGCCTGCCTGCCGGTGCGCGGCTCGACGGCGAGGGCGGCCATACCGTGTACGGCAGGCTGATGCCGGCGGAGGCGAGCGTCACCGGCGGCCACCTGCCCATCGGTCTCGCCCACGACGCGGCGCTGACCCGCGCCGTCGAAGCGGATACGCCGCTCACCTGGGCCGACGTGGCGCTCGACGCGGCGGCGTCCGACGCGGTGCGCGCCCGCCGCGCGATGGAATCCGCCTTCGCGCCGGCGGCGGCCTGAACGAGGAGGCATAGCCATGGGTCTCTCCCGGGAGGCGATCGCCCGTTACGAACGGGATGGCTACCACTTTCCGCTGCGGGTGGTTTCGGCAGAGGAAGCGGCCGCGATCCGGGCGGACGTGGAGGCTGCCGAGCGCCATTTCGCCGCGCGGGACGAGCGGCTGCGCCACCGCCCCCACCTGCTCGTGACCGCGCTGGACCGCCTGATCCGTAACGACGCGCTCCTCGACGCCGCAGAAGCCCTGCTCGGCCCCGATATCCTTTGCTGGACCTCGCTGTTCTTCACCAAGGAAGCGCGGGATCCGGCGTTCGTCTCCTGGCACCAGGATTCGACCTATTGGGGCCTGAGCAGCACCGAGGTCGCGACCGCCTGGGTCGCGCTCTCGCCCAGTACCGTCGAAGCGGGCGCGATGCGTGTCGTGCCCGGAAGCCACAAGCTGGAGCAGATGGCCCATCACGACACCTACGACGAACACAACCTGCTGACCCGGGGGCAGGAGGTCAAACATCCGGTGGACGATGCGACTGCGGTGGACGTCGTGCTGCAACCGGGCGAAGCCTCGCTGCACCATGTCCGCCTGATTCACGGCTCCGGCCCGAACCGTTCCGGGGAGAGGCGCATCGGCTTCGCCATCCGCTACATCCCGACCCGCGTGCGCAACCTGGTCGGCCGCGACTCCGCCGCCCTCGTCCGTGGCGTCGACGAATACGGCCATTTCGACGCCGAACGCCGGCCCGAGCGCGACCTCGAGCCCGCAGCCCTCGCCGCCTACGAGGCCGCCAACGCGAGCCACAACGCCGTCCTTTACGCCGGTGCCGCACGGATGCGGGGTTGACGCGCGCGGGCTTCCCGGCCCGCATCCGCACGAGGCGGCGTCGGCGGTTCAGACGGTGAGGACGATCTTGCCGACGAAATGGGCATTGGCGCGCATGTGGGCTTGGCCGGCCACCGCCCCCGTGAAGAGCGCCCGCCAGGGCCCCGGCGAGTATCTCGCGCGTCTGCCGTCCCTGGTACTCGTCGTACTTGGCAGCCGCGATCTGGCGACAGACCTGGATGTCGGCGTTGTACTTGGACGGGTCGGTCTGGCCCGGGTCCACCACGGGCATATACCAACTCGCCATGTCCAGCCCGACTGGCAGGCGCCGAGCGTCAGCACGGCACCCGCCAGCAGCACTACGGTGAGATGTCTCATGTCAGTTCTCCTTTGGGTTCAGTAACGTTTCACTCGCCAGAAGCCATCCGGCTTGTCGATGTCGTAGTACTTCTCGTAGTCGTCGCAGATCAGCTTGAAGACCACTGGTTTCCCGTCACTGAGGAACATGGCATTGATCAACGAGCAGGAGCCGCCGTGCTCCCTCACGGTCTCCACCGCCCACTTGATGCGCCACTCCTTCTGATTGGTCGTGATCCTGTGAGACACCTTCGCCCCGGCAATCGTCTCCGGCAGCTTCAAGGCATCCTCGTTCGGCGTGCCGTCGTCGCACGCCGCCAGCGGCACGGCCACCGCCACGAGCGCTGCCGCGACGGCTGTCTTCGCCATCTTCATCGTCTCTCTCCTTCGGTTCAGCGCCCCGCAGGACGCACGATGTTGCCAAGTGCCCGCACGATGTCCGCCAGACCCGGCGCCCTTGCGGGGTTTCTCAACAGCCCGTCCGACGGGCTGTAACGGGGCGCTTCCGCCGGCGCTCGACCAGGCGTCCGTGCCCTGAACGTGCTCCGCTTGCGGCGACCGCGGCTGCCTCCCACAGGTCGGCGCGCATCCTGGCGTTGAGCACGCGCACTTCCTCGACCGTGCGGGTGCGGAAGGTGACCCCCGTGTATTCGATCCGCTTGAGCGCGTGCAGGTCGAAGTCGCCGGTGAGGCCGCCGAGGCGGCCCACGTTGATCACCCGCCCGCGAATGGCCGCCGCCTGCATGGTCCCGTTGATCGTCCCGCCCGAGATCTGGTCGATGGCCAGGTCGATTCCCTTGCCGTCGGTCGCCGCGCGCGCCCGTTCCACCCAATCGGGATCGTTCGGATCGAGAGCGAGGGCGGCGCCGAACTCGGCGAGCCTCGCGCGCCGGCCCGGATCGCGGGCGGTGCCGATCACGAGGCCCGCGCGCTTGTGCCCGGCGATTTGCAGCGCCATCAGCCCGACGCCCGAACCGGCGCCCTGGACCAGGACCGATTCCCCGGCGGCGAGCCGGCCGTTGGTGACCAAGGCGTCATGCATGGTCTGGAGCGCGACCGGCAGTGCCGCCGCCTCGACCATGGAGGTCGCGCTCCGGGGCAGCGGACAGACGCGACCCCAGTCGGTGACGGCATATTCGGCGTAGCCGCCGGCGCCGGAGCACATGACCCGGTCGCCCGGTCGGAACTCGGGCACCTCGGCGCCGATCGCCGCCACCTCGCCGGCCCATTCGAGCCCGGCTATCGTGGACGCACCGCCGGTCGTCGCGTAGGTCCAGCCCGCCGCCATCGCCAGATCCGCCCGGTTCAGCGCGCAGGCCGCGACCCTGACGAGCACCTCGTTCGGTTTCGGCACGGGCGCCTGCACCGCGCGGATCGCCAGGCCCTCTCCGGTGATCACCGCCGCCTTCATCGCTCGTCTCCCCGCCGCGCCGCCGCCATGCTACCCACATTTCCCGTACGTTTCCCACACGGGGCGCCGGCCTCGCCCCGGTCTTGCCAACAGCGGGGCGATGCGGCATTCCTCCGGCTAGGCGCGCGAAGGAGGTCGTCATGTCGAGGAGCCTCGTCGAAACCCTGCTCGGGGCCGCGGTCCTGGCGGTGGCCATCGGCTTCGTCGTTTTCGCCTATACGCGAAGCAGCGTCGCCACGGTGAGCGGCTACGAGATCACCGCCCGGTTCGACCGGATCGACGGCCTGGCCCACGGCGCGGACGTACGGATCGGCGGCATCAAGATCGGCTCCGTGATCGAGCAGCGCCTCGATCCGGCGAGCTATCGGGCGGTGCTTCGCATGAGCATCGAAGAGACCGTTCGGCTCCCGGCCGATTCGACGGCGGCGGTGGCGAGCGAGGGCTTGCTCGGCGGCAAATTCGTCGACATCCAGCCCGGCGGCGACGATGTCATGCTGGCCGACGGAGGCCGGATCGCGTTCACGCAATCGTCGCTGTTGATCGAGGAGCTGATTGGCAGGTTCGCCTTCGGCGCACAATAGGTGAAGGTCTGGCTCTTCCTGGCCGCCGGGGCGGTGCTCGGGGCCTGCTCTCCGAGCGCCTCGGCGGGCGAACAGCAGCTTGCCGTGCTGCAGGCGCTGGACAAGGTGACGGCCCGGGTTTCCCGCCTGGAGGCGCTCCTCGACCGGACGATCCGTTTCGGAACGCTCGACATCACCGTCCGGGCCTGCCACCGGGCACCGCCGGAAGAGCCCCCCGAGAGCGCGGCTTTTCTCGAGATCGACGAAAGACACGCCAGCCGGCCGGCCGAGCGGCTCTATACGGGCTGGATGTTTGCCTCTTCACCCAGCCTCGCGGCGCTCGAACACCCGGTCTACGACATCTGGGTGCTCGCTTGCGTCGGCGGACCGCCGACCGCCGACAATTCCCCGTCGGAGAAGCCGGCCGGATAGAACGTCGCCGACCTGTCGAGCGCGTCGCGCAACCGAGCGAGATAGCCGGCGCGCGGCACTTCGACCGCGCCCAGGCGACTCAGGTGAGGGGTGACGAACTGGGTATCCAGTAGCGTGAAGGCGCCGGCCCGAAGCCGCGCGACCAGATGGACGAGGGAGACCTTGCTCGCGTCCCGCTCGAGGCTGAACATGCTTTCGCCGAAGAACGCAGCCCCCAGCGCGACACCGTAGAGACCGCCGACGAGCGCGCCGTCCCGTCTGGCCTCGACGCTGTGGGCGTGCCCCTGCCCGTGCAGCGCGCAATAGGCCTCGACGATCGACCCGTTGATCCATGAATCGGGCCGCCGTTCGGTACGCGCGGCGCAGCCGCGTATCACCTGCGTGAAATCCCGGTCCACGGTGACCTCGAAGCGCCCGGCGCGCACCGTGCGCGCGAGCCGCCTCGGAACGCGAAAGGAATCGAGCGGGATCACGCCGCGCCGGTCGGGATCGACCCAGAAGACCTCCGGCTCCGCCTTGCTCTTCGCCATGGGAAAGAGGCCGCACCCGTAAGCATCGAGTATCAAGGCCGGCGTGAGCGCGGGAGGCGTCATGAAGCGCCGGCGCCCACCCGCGCGACGAAGCGCTCGAACCAGCGGTTGTCATAGGCGCCGTTGGCGAATTCCGCGTCGGCCAACAGGCGCAGATGCAGCGGGACCGTCGTCGAGACTCCCTGGATCAGATATTCCTCCAATGCCCGGCGGAGCCGCATCAGACACTCGTTGCGGCTCCCAGCGTGGACGATCACCTTGCTGATCAGACTGTCGTAGTAAGGCGGGATACGGTAGCCGTCGTAGAGGGCCGAATCGACCCGCACGCCGGGACCTCCCGGCGTGTGATAGCCGCTCACGACGCCGGGAGAAGGGCGGAAGGTCTGCGGATCCTCGGCCGCGATGCGGCATTCGATGGCGTGGCCGTCGAGCCTGACGTCCTCCTGGGAGAGCGCCAGAGGCATGCCGGCGGCGATGCGGATCTGCTCGCGCACGAGATCGATCCCGGTGATCATCTCGGTCACCGGATGCTCCACCTGAAGCCGGGTGTTCATCTCGATGAAATAGAACGCTCCGTCTTCGTAAAGGAACTCGAAGGTGCCGACTCCGCGATAGCCGAGCTCGGTGGTCGCGGCCTGCACACGGCGGCCGATCTCTTCGCGCTGTTCGGCGTTGAGCGCGGGGGAGGGAGCCTCTTCCAGCACCTTCTGGTGCCGACGTTGCAGCGAACAGTCGCGCTCGCCGAGATGGACCGCGCGGCCAAATCGATCGGCGAGCACCTGGATCTCGATATGGCGCGCGGCGGCGACCAGCTTTTCGAGGTAGAGGCCGTCGCTGCCGAAAGCGGCTCCCGCCTCGGCGCGCGCCGTCGCGACGGCAGGCAGCAGGTCCTCCCGCCGATCGACCCGCTTGATTCCGCGCCCGCCGCCGCCGGCGACTGCCTTGATCAGGAGCGGATAGCCGATTTTCGCCGAGGCCGCGGTGACCGACTCGTCGCTTTCCAACGCGCTGTCGGAGCCGGGCACCACCGGCAGGCCGAGTTCTCGCGCCGTTTGCTTGGCACGGATCTTGTCGCCCATGAGCGTGATATGCGCAGGACTCGGGCCGATGAAGGCGAAGCCGTGCTCCTCGACGATGGACGCGAAGTCGGCGTTCTCGGAGAGGAAGCCGTAGCCCGGATGGATCGCGTCGGCGTTGGTGATCTCGCCGGCCGCGATGATGGCGGGGATGTCCAGGTAGCTCTCCCGCGGCGGCGGCGGACCGATACAGACCGATTCGTCGGCGAGACGCGCATGCATCGCTTCGGCATCCGCCGTGGAGTGGACCGCGACGGTCTTGATGCCGAGCTCCCGGCAGGCGCGGTTAATCCGAACCGCGATCTCGCCTCGATTGGCGATCAGAACCTTGTCGAACATCGGCGTCCTATTCGAGGATCAGCAAGACCTCGCCGTATTCCACCGGGGCGCCGTTCTCGGCGACGATGCGCGTGACCCTGCCCGGCCGGGGCGCGCGAATCGGGTTGATGGTCTTCATCGCCTCGACGACGAAGAGGGTCTCTCCCTTGCGCACCTCGTCGCCGACCGAGATGAAGGGCTTGGCGCCCGGCTCCGGCGCGACGTAAACGACGCCGACCATGGGCGAGGTGACTGCGCCGGGATGCGAAGCGTCCGCCGGGCCGGCGGCCGGGCGGTCGCCTTCCTCGGCTTCGCGCGGGACCGGCGCAAGGCGTGGGGCGGGCGCCGGCGACCTGGCGACGCGGACGCGGCGCGCGCCTTCACCGATCTCGATCTCGGTCAGGCCTGTCTCCTCCAGGAGAGCCGCGAGTTCGCGAATCAAATCGAAGTCGGCCGCCTGTCCGGGCTCTTCCTGCTCCCGTTCCAGAGGTAGTTTCACGGCCATCGCGTCACTCCTCGTCCAGCAGCGCGCGCATAGCGTCGAGCGCCAGCGCGTAACCATGCGCGCCGAAGCCGCAGATCGAACCGCGCACGGCGAGCGCCACGTAAGACCGCTGCCGGAAAGGCTCGCGCCGGTGGATATTGGACAGATGCACCTCGACGGCCGGCAGGTTCACCGCGTTCAACGCATCCATGATAGCGACCGAGCTGTGCGTGTAACCGCCGGCGTTGACGACGATCCCGGCGTGGCAGTCCTGCGCCTGCTGAATCCAATCAACCAGTTCCCCTTCGCGGTTGGACTGCCTGAAATCGACGGTGAATCCATGGCTCCGGGCGCGCGCCTCGCAGAGCGCACGAATGTCGTCCAAGGTCCGGTGCCCGTAGATCCCAGGCTCCCGCGACCCCAGCATATTGAGGTTCGGGCCGTTGATAATCAAGATATCGGTAGACATGCGAGGCGCCATCGGAATCGCCGTTGAACGGGTCTAGCACGGCCGGGACTCGCGCACCAAGAAAAACGGCGCGAAGCCTTATTGGCGGGCGGGGCCGTAGGAAGCGAATTTCTTCAGGACGCGCCCGATCTCCGCATCGGAAAGGACCGCGGGCTCTCCCAGCAGACGGGCGTGGAAATACTGCCGTGCGAGAGTCTCCACTTCGATGGCGAGGCGCACGGCCTCGGCCAGGGTTTTTCCAGCGGCGATCATGCCGTGGTTCGCGAGCAGGCACGCCTTGCGGTCCTTCATCGCGGCGAGCGCGTTGTCGGAAAGCGCCTGGGTGCCGAACGTGGCGTAAGGGGCGCAGCGGATCGACGGGCCGCCGGCCATGGCGATCATGTAATGCACTGCCGGAATCGACTCGTTGTGCATCGAAAGCGCAGTCGCGAAGACCGGGTGAACGTGCACCACGGCGCCGAGATCTGGCCGCGCCGCCAGGATGTCGCGGTGGAAGCGCCATTCGCTCGACGGGTTCGTGCCCGATGTCGGCGCGCCGGCCAGCGGCAGCGCCACGACGCCGTCGGGCTTCATCCGGTCGTAAGGCATGCCGCTCGGGGTGATGAGCAGGCAGCGGCCTGCGCGCACGCCGACATTGCCGGACGTCCCCTGGTTGACTCCGGCGCGTTCGAGCGTGAGGCAGGCCTCGACGATCGCGCGCCGGATTTCCCGCTCCGGCGTTATTCTACCGCCTCGGCGCGCGCCCATTTCCGCTCGAAGGCCCAAACCTCCTCGAAGCCCATGAGCGTGTGCATCTCCGGGAGCGAGATCATCGGCGCGTCGACGTTGGCGGTGGAGCCGTCCCGCAGCAGGGCCTCGAAGGCGCGCCGCATGGCGCCCGCCGCCGGCAGCATCCCGATGGCGGGATAGATGGCGACGTTGAAGCCCAACGCCTTCAGCCTTTCGGCCGGCAGGATCGGGGTCTTGCCGCTGTCCACCATGTTGGCGAGCAGCGGCTTGTCGATGGCTTCCCCGATCCGTGCGAGTTCGTTCTCGCTCTCCGGCGCCTCGATGAAGATCACGTCGGCGCCAGCCGCGGCATAGGCGCGGCCGCGGGCGAGGGCCTCGTCGAGGCCCAGGCTCGTTCGCGCATCGGTGCGTGCGACGATCAGGAAGTTCGGATCCGTGCGGGCCTCGGCGGCGACGCGGACTTTCTCCACCATGTCCTCGATCGGGACCACGCGCCGTCCCGGCGTGTGGCCGCACTTCTTCGGGGTCTCCTGGTCCTCGAGTTGAATCGCCGCGCCGCCCGCGTCTTCGTAACCGCGCACGGTGTGGCGGATGTTCAGGAGGCCGCCGAAACCGGTGTCTGCGTCGCAGATCAGCGGAGTCACCGTGCCGGTGGCGATGGTGCGCACCCGCGTCGCCATGTCGGCGTAGCTCGCGATTCCCGCGTCCGGCAGGCCGAGATAGGAGGCCGCGATGCCGTAACCCGTCATGTAGAGCGCCGCAAACCCCATCCGGTCGGCGAGCTTGGCGGAGATCATGTCGTAGACGCCGGGCGCAACGACGAATCGATCTTCCCGGATCGCGGCCGCCAGCACCGCGCGCTTCTCGCTCGCATTCATGCTCTTCAGTTCCCTCGGAGCCGCCGCGTTACGGTGCCCCGTCCGCGGCGGCCTCGGGCGCCGGTTCGAGAGCGGGGATTCGAGAATGCCAATCGGTCTTGCCCTGATAAGCGTGGCCCAGGCGGAACAAGGTCGCCTCCGAAAAGGGCCGGCCCATGAGCTGAAAGGCGATAGGCAGGCCGTTCTCCGTGAAGCCGCAGGGGACGATCAGGCCCGGAATCCCGAGATAGTTGGTCGCGCGGGTGCACCAGCTCAGGCCGGCGACCATGTCGGCCATCCCTTCGCCGGCGGCGACGTCCGTTTCTGCCCGGGTCGGGATGGGAAAAGGGATCGCCGGCGTGTGCAGGATGTCGGCGTTCGCGAATACCGTCTCCACGAATTCCCGCAGCAGGCCGGCGCGGGCGTCGAGCGCCTGAAGGTACTTCGTCGCCGGCATGTAGAGGCCGGGCTCGTAGCGGCTGCGCACTTGTGCTTGGTAGTCCCCGGGCCGGTCGATGAGCCAGGGCTCGTGGACCGCTGCCGCTTCGCAGACGAAGATCACGTTGGCGAGATGCGTGAGGCGCTTCATGTCGGGCACCGAAACCTCGACCATCTCAGCACCGGCCGCTTCGAGAACAGTGAGGGAATGCTCCATTGATGCGCGCACTTCGGCGGTGGCGGCATCGTAGAAATAACCCGTCGGCACGCCGACTCTGAGACCTTCCGCGCCGCGCGCAAGCGCCGCCTCGTAGTCGGGGACGGGGCGGCGGTCGGTCGTCGGGTCGCGCGGGTCGTGGCCGGCGACGACGCCGGTGAGCCGCGCCGCGTCGCGCACGGTACGGCAGAGCGGGCCCACCGTGTCCATCGTGCAGGAGAGCGACATGATCCCGTAGCGGCTGACGAGGCCAGCGGTCGGCTTGAGCCCGACCACGCCGCAGCAGGCCGAAGGCAGGCGCACCGAACCGCCGGTGTCGGAGCCGAGCGCGCCGAACACCACCCGGCCGCCGACCGCCGCCCCCGAACCGCTCGACGAACCGCCGGAGATATGGTCCGGATCCCACGGGTTGCGGCAATCGCCCCAGTGCTCGTTATGGCCGGTCGGTCCGGTGGCGAATTCGGCCATGTTGAGCCCGCCGAGATAGATCGCGCCGGCTTCGTGAAGCCGGGCGAGGGCGGTGCTGTCGTGATCCGGAATGAAGTCCCTACGGATGCGGGAACCACAGGTCGTGACGCGACCGGCACGGTAGAACATGTCCTTGTGCGCAAGCGGCACGCCGTGCAAAGGGCCCGGCTCCACGCCGCGGGAAAGTGCGGCATCGGCCGCCGCCGCACTTTCGAGCGCGGCGTCGGCCTGGAGGGAAATGAAACAGTTGAGCACCGGCTGCAAGCCGCGGGCGCGGGCGACGGTGGCTTCCATGACCTTCACGGCGGAGAGCGTCCGGGCAGCGATCGCGTCGGCGACCTCGACCAGCCCCATCGCGTGTATGGCGGCGGCCATGCTAACGCGCAGCCGTCTCGTCGACGGCCGTCAAGAACCGCGCCGGCTCCCATTCGAGCGTAACGCCGGCAGCGGCTTCGTCCACGGCCTGGATCAACGTTCCGACGGTTTCGGCGAGTATCGCCGCCCGCTTCCCCGACGGCGGCTCGACACCCATGGCCGCGGCCTGGGCCTCGACGAGCTCTTTCGCGATCCTGGGCACGGGTGGTCTCCCGACGGCGTGCGGCCGATCCTGTATACAGCACTCCCGTGGCCGTGCAATAAGGGCTTCGCGTTCGGGCCCGGAATCCGGAAGGAGGAGCGGCGATGGTGGATGGCGATCCCAAGGTGGTCGTCCGGCAGTTCCTGGCCGCGATCAAAAGCGGTGACGGCGACGCCATGATGGGCCTGCTGGCCGACGGCGCCGTGGTGGTCCTGCCCGGCTCGTTCGAGATCCCCTGGGCTGGCCGCTGGCGAGGAAGGGAGCCGATCAGGCAATGCTTTCGGGCGATCGAGGAGTCGCTCGAGATCCGTGACCACATGGTCACGCTGCTCATCGGCGAGGGCGAGCATGTCGTGGCGCTCATCGAAGAAACGAGCGCCGCGAAGAGCACCGGACGGCTTCTCCATCAGGAGACCGCCTGGCACTTCCACGTGACGGGCGGCGCCATCGCCCATTGGCAGGCGTTCGAGGATACCGAACAAATCGCCTGGGTCTGGGACGACGGATGATCGGCAGCGCCCGCGGCCAAGAGAAACGGCATGAGCGGAAACAGGGGCGTACCCGGCCGCGTGTCGCTGGCGGACGCCGTAAGCGCGCTCGCCGCCCTCTCGCCGGGCGTCAAGCCCTTCGCCGAATCGATCGCGCGCGGCACACTGCGCGTCGGCCTCTACGCGCCGCGTGGAAAGGACCCCCAGCAGCCGCATGACCAGGACGAGGTCTATGTCGTGATCAGCGGGCATGGCACATTCCGAAACGGCCCCTCCAGCCATCGATTCCAGCCCGGCGACGTGCTCTTCGTGCCCGCCGGCGTGCCGCACGTCTTCGAGGATTTCAGCGACGACCTTTACGTCTGGGTGGTCTTCTACGGCCCTGCCGGCGGCGAAAAACCCGCGTGAGACGGCGGCGCGGCTCGAGTCGGCCGCCGGCGGGCTGCGCTATTCTCTCCCGCCACGCAGGGATCTGCGCGCGTAGCCGTGGCGGCGCATGATGGCTGAAAAGACCCTCGACGCCCCGGGGAGCGCGGCCGCGATTCGCGGGACCTCCCGCGCGGGCCTCCTCCCGCGCCTCCGCGCGTGGTCCCGGCGCAACGAACTGCCCCGTCTGCTTGCGATCGCCCTGGCGGCCGGCGCGGCGGTCTCCAGTGCTTTGACCTACATCGCGATGAGCGGGTCGGCGCCGTCCGGCCCCGATCCGAGGACGATCCTGATCCTGCTCAACATCGACCTCGTGCTGCTGCTTTCCCTGGGCGCGCTGGTCGTCACCCGGCTGGTGCGGCTCTGGCAGGAACGCCGCCGCGGCTCGGCCGGGGCGCGCCTGCATTCGCACATGGTCGCGCTGTTCAGCCTCGTCGCGGTCACGCCGACCATCGTGATCGCGGTGTTCTCCGCGCTTTTTCTCGATTTCGGGATGGAATCCTGGTTCAGCGAGCGGGTTTCGACCGCTCTCAACCGCTCTCTCGTGGTCGCGCGGGCCTATGTGCTCGAACACCGCGAGGGGGTCCGTGCCGATGCCCTGGCCACGGCGAGCGCGCTCAACCGCCAAGCGTCTGATCTGGCGTCGAATCCCAATCGACTCACCCAGTTTCTGAACCGGGTGGCCGCCGTGCGTTCGCTCACCGAGGCGGTGGTGCTCCAACACAACGGGCGGGTACTCGCGCGCAACGACCTGAGCTTCACGCTTGAATTCGAGCGGATGCCTGAACGCGCCATCAACGCCGCGGCGGCCGGCGACGTGGTGATCCTGTCCGAAGAAGGCGACGACCGTGTGCGGGCGCTGATCCGGCTCGACAATTACATCGATGCCTATCTCTATGTCGGCCGCTTCCTCGAAAGCCGCGTCGTCGACCACACGCAGGAAGTGCAGAAGGTCGTGCAGGAGTATCAGCGGCTGGAGAGCGAACGGTCCGGCATCCAGATCACGTTCGTACTGATCTTCGTCGTGATCGCCCTGCTGGTCCTGCTCGCTTCCGCCTGGGTCGGCCTCCACTTCGCCAACCGGATCGCGCGCCCCATCGGCGGCCTGATCGCCGCGTCGGATCGCGTCCGCGCAGGCGACCTCACGGCCCGCGTTTCGGAGCCCGTGCGCGACGACGAGATCGGCTCTCTCAGCCGCGCCTTCAACCGGATGACCGGCCAGATCCACCATCAGCGGCAGGAATTGATCGACGCCAACCGGCAACTCGACGATCGGCGCCGGTTCACCGAGGCGGTACTCGCCGGGGTTTCGGCCGGCGTCATCGGCCTCGACGCGCGCGGCCGGATCACACTGCCGAACCCTTCGGCGCGCAACCTGCTCGCCGCCACGGAGGATGCGCTGGTTGGCCGTCCGCTCGAAGCCGTGGTCCCCGAAACGGCCGGTTTGCTTGCCGAGGCCAGGGCCAGGCCGCAACGGGTCGCCGAGAGCCAGATCGCACTCGTGCGCGGCGAACGGCGGCGGACGCTGCTGGTGCAGATCGTGGCCGAGCGCGGCGAGCGGCGGGTCGAGGGCTTCGTCGTCACCTTCGACGATATCACGGCGTTGGTATCCGCCCAGCGCCGCGCCGCGTGGGCGGATGTCGCGCGCCGTATCGCCCACGAGATCAAGAATCCGCTGACACCGATCCAGCTCGCCGCCGAACGGCTCAAGCGGAAATACCTCGGCGAGATCGCCTCCGAGCCCGAGGTGTTCGCGGCCTGTACCGATACCATCGTCCGCCAAGTCGGCGACATCAGACAGATGGTCGACGAGTTCTCCTCGTTCGCGCGCATGAGGGCACCCGTGTTCGAGAGCGTCGACCTAGTCGATCTCGTCGAACGGACGGTCGTCCTCCATCGAATCGCCAATCCGCAGATCGCCTTCGAGGTCGAGCCTCCGCCGGGCCGCGTCGAGCACGACTGCGACGCCCGCCAGATCGGCCAAGCGTTGACCAACCTGCTCAAGAACGCCATCGAGGCGATCGAGGGCCGGCCAGCGGCGGATGGGGTCCCGCCGGGACGCATCGTCATCCGCGTGCGCGAGGAGGAGGGGCGCTGGAGGATCGAGACGGAAGACAACGGGCCGGGTCTGCCCGAGGACCTGCGGGAGCGGTTGACCGAACCTTACGTGACCACCCGCGCGCGAGGCACGGGCCTCGGCCTCGCGATCGTCCGCAAGATCATGGAAGATCACGGCGGCGGTTTGGTCCTTGGCGGCGGCGCGCGGGTGGCGCTGGTCTTCGCTGACGTCGACGAAAGCCGCCGGTCAAGGAAGGGTGGCGGTTAGTGGCCCACGACATCCTGATCGTCGACGACGAAGCCGACATCCGGGCGCAGGTCTCCGGGCTCCTCGAAGACGCGGGATACGCGCCGCACGCAGCGGGCGACAGCGCCGCTGCGCTGGAAGTACTCGAAACCCGGCCGCCGCCGGCGCTCGTCCTCCTCGATATCTGGCTTCACGGAAGCGATCTCGACGGCATGGGGCTTCTGGACCTCGTGCGCCGCCACCACCCGGATATTCCGGTCATCATGATCAGCGGACACGGCACGATCGATACCGCCGTCTCGGCGATCAAGAAGGGTGCCTACGAATTCATCGAAAAGCCTTTCGAGAGCGACCGCCTGCTGCTCATGGTGCGGCGAGCACTGGAAGCGGTCGAGCTCAGGCGGGAGATCGCTGAGCTCAAGCTGCGCACCGGCGCGGCTCAGGAACTCGTCGGCGAATCCCCCGGAATCAACTTGGTGCGCGCGGCGGCGAAACGGGTCGCGCCCACCGAAAGCCGGGTCTTCATCACCGGGCCCGCGGGTTCGGGAAAGGAAGTGGTCGCACGCCTGATCCACGACCGGTCGCGCCGAGCTGCAGGGCCCTTCGTCGTGGTCAACGCCGCGATGATGCGGCCAGACCGCCTGGAAACGGAACTGTTCGGCACCGAGGCGCGCGGCGGCTCCCGCAAAATCGGCATGTTCGAACGCGCCCACGGAGGCACGCTCTTCTTCGACGAAATCGCCGACATGCCGCTGGAGACTCAGGGGAAGATCGTGCGCGTGTTGCAGGCCCACACCTTCGAGCGCGAGGGCGGGACGCAGCCGATCGAGGTCGACGTCCGGATCGTCGTCGCCACGACGAAATATCTCGAAAATAAAATAAAATCAGGAACTTTTCGAGAAGACTTGTTTTACCGTCTCAACGTCGTGCCGATCCGGGTTCCCGCGTTGGGCGAGCGTCGGGAGGATATCCCCGCGCTGGCCCGTTTCTTCATGGAACGGGCGGCGGCGAACGCCGGGCTGCCGCCGCGCGCGATCGGCGAGGACGCGATGGTGGTGCTGCAATCCTTCGACTGGCCGGGCAACGTGCGCCAGTTGCGCAACTTCGTGGAATGGCTCCTGATCATGGCGCCCGCGCCGCGCGACGTGCCGATAGGTGTCGACCTGCTCTCCGCCAATCTCCACGCCAGCGCCGGCAAGCCGCGCGCGCTCCTGCAGCCGGCCGACGTCATGACCCTGCCGCTGCGGGACGCGCGCAAGCATTTCGAGCGGGAATATCTTGGCGCCCAGGTCGCGCGCTTCGGCGGCAACATCTCGCGCACGGCCCAATTCGTCGGCATGGAACGCTCGGCGCTCCACCGCAAGCTGCGCTCGCTCGGCATCGTGGAACGCGAGCGAGGGCAGGGGAGAGGCGCGGGCGACGACGGGGAACCCGCGCGCGGGCGCGCGGACGCGACCATGAGCGGCGCATGAACATCATCGTTTGCGGCGCCGGCCAAGTCGGCGGCAGCATTGCCCGACAGCTCGCCGGAGAAGCGAACGACGTGACCGTGATCGACAACGATCGCGAGATCGCGCAGCGGCTGGCCGACACGGCGGATGTGCGGGCCATCGTCGGCAACGCCTCGCTTCCGGACGTGCTCGAAGAGGCGGGGGCCAAGACGGCCGACATGGTCGTCGCCGTTACCCATTCCGACGAAGTCAACATGGTGGCCTGCCAAGTCGCCCATTCGATTTTCGACGTGCCGGAAAAGATCGCGCGGGTCCGCCACCAGAGCTATCTCGATCCGGTCTGGGCCGATCTCTACAGTCGCGACCATATGCCGATCGACCTGATCATTTCCCCGGAGATCGAGGTCGCCCGCGCCATCGAGCGCCGGCTCCAGGTGCCCGGCGCCCTCGACATGCTGCCTTTCGGCGACGGGCGCCTGCGGGTGATCGAGGTGCGCTGCGAGGAAGGCTGCCCCATCGTCAACACACCACTCCGCCAGCTCACCGAGCTCTTTCCGGATCTCAACATCGTGATCCTGGGGATCAGCCGCGGCACGCGCTTCATCGTGCCGCGCGGCGACGACCAGATGCTCCTGGGCGACGAAGTGTATTTCGCCGCTGATTCCGGGCATGCCGCGCGCTCCATGGCCGTGTTCGGCCACGAGGAGCCGGAGGCGCGCCGCGTGGTCATCATCGGCGGCGGCAACATCGGCTATTTCCTGACCCGCGAACTCGAGGCGGCGCACCAGAGGCTGGACCTGAAGGTGGTGGAGCTGCGCAAGGAACGCGCCCAATTCCTCGCGGAGCAGCTCGAGCGCGCTACCGTCATTCACGGGGACGCGCTCGACGCCGAGACTCTTACGGAGATCAACGTCGGGCTCGCCCAGGCCGTGATCGCCGTTTCCAACGACGACGAAGTGAACATCCTGGCGGCGCTGCTGGCGAAACGGGCTGGCTGCCGCACGGCGATCTCGCTGGTCAGCAATCCGAGCTACGGGCCGCTGATGGGCAGTCTCGGCGTCGACGTCGCGGTGAGCCCGCGCGAATCCACGGTTTCGACCATTCTCCGGCGGATTCGCCGCGGCCGCATCCTGGCCGCGTATTCGATCCGGGACGGGGCTGCCGAGATCGTCGAAGCGGAAGCCCTCGAGACATCGCCCGTGGTGGGGCGGCCGCTCGCGGAGATCAAACTGCCGCGCGGCATCATCGTAGGGGCGATCCTGCGCGGTGAGGAGGTAATCATCCCGCGCGCTCGCACGGTCGTCGAGGAACGCGACCGGGTCGTGATCCTGGCCGCGGCGCACGCGGTGAAAAAGCTGGACAAGATGTTCGCTGTGCGACTGGAATTCTTCTGACCGGAGGGAGCATGTCCCGCATCGCCTACGTGAACGGCCGCTACGTGCCTCACGACAAGGCGCACGTCCACATCGAAGATCGGGGGTATCAATTCTCCGACGGGGTCTACGAGGTGGCGGCAGTCTGCCGCGCCCGGGTGATTGACGAGGAGCCCCACCTGGACCGGCTCGAACGCTCTCTCCAGGCGCTCCGTATGGACCTGCCGATCCCGCGGCCCGCCCTTCGCCTCGTGACCTGCGAGGTGCTGCGCCGCAACCAGGTGCGCGATGGTATGGTGTACCTTCAGGTCACCCGCGGCGTCGCGGCCCGGGACCATCCCTTTCCCGACGCGGCCGAGGGAGCTCTTGTCCTCACCGCCCGTCCGGTCGCTTGGCCCCGGATGGCGGCGGACGACCGCGGCGTCGATGTGGTTTCGCTGCCAGACCAGCGCTGGGGGCGCTGCGACATCAAATCCGTCTCCCTCCTGCCCAACGTGCTGGGCAAGCAATCGGCCCGGGAGCGGGGGGCCTTCGAGGCTTGGTTCGTCGACCCGGAAGGCTACGTCACGGAAGGCACGTCGACGAACGCCTGGCTGGTCGACGAGGGCGGCCGGATCGTCACGCGCGGCCTCGAATCGAACATCCTCGGCGGCATCACGCGCCAGACCGTGATCGCGCTGGCCGGCGAGGAAGCGATCGAAGTGGTGGAACGGGCGTTCACGTTGGAGGAGGCACGACAGGCGCCCGAAGCCTTCCTGACCAGTACCACGGCCTTCGTCCGCGGGATCGTGCGAATCGACGGGCGAACGGTGGGCAGGGGCGTGCCAGGGCCGGTCACCCTGCGGCTGCGTGACGCCTATCTGGCCTACTGCCAGGGCGAGCGCGCAAACCGGTGACGAACCCTCGCGCCGTCGTCTTCGACCGGGACAACACTCTCGTCACGCACTGGAAAATCATCCACAAACCCTGCGGCGGACCTTCCGCGACTTGGCGCGAGAGTCGTGGACCTTCGCGCAGACGAAAGCCTGGGTCGGGCGTTCTATGCGCGATTCCTTCGCGACCTGTTCGGCACCGACGCGGACTGTGCGCACCGACTCTATCTACGGCCATTACCGATGTCGTCACCTGGACCGGCTGACGCCTCTGGCCGGATCGAGCCGGGGAGGGGCGTGTGGTACATGGGAGATCTACCGCTTCGCCGACCACGAATCGTTCCGGGTTTTTTGAAACGCCGGAGACCGCCGTTTATAGTGGCCGCCGAACGAGGCGCGTGCGCGGCAGCCGGCGGGGAAGGGGCTCCGCGTGCGCCGCCCGCGCCCAGGCGCTAGGCAACGCGAGCGCTCCGGAAAAGCGCGACAACGGCGGGGGGACCCATGGCTGGCGATCGATCCCGGAGTCTCCAGGATGTCTTTCTGAACCATGTGCGCAAGGAGAAGACGCCAGTCACGATTTTCCTTGTGAACGGCGTCAAGCTCCAGGGCATGATCACTTGGTTCGACAATTTTTGCATCTTGCTGCGCCGCGACGAGCACTCACAGCTCGTCTACAAACATGCCGTTTCGACGGTCATGCCGGCAAGGCCGGTCCAGCTGTTCGACCCGGACGCGGCGCGGACGGAGGAGGAAGAAGCCTGACCGGCACGGGCCACGCGTGTGCCCCGCTCCGGTGATCCCGGTCCGCGCGCTTGCGTGCTGCATCCGTTCTTCGCGCGCGTGCGGCCAGCGCGCGGAGACGAGCCGGTTCGCGCGCCCGAGGGACGCCTTGCCGAAGCGGTGAGCCTCGCCGAGGCGATCGGCCTCGTCGTTGCGTTCTCCGAGATCGTTCCACTGCCCAGGCCGAGAGCGGGCACGCTGTTCGGAACCGGGCGGGTCGAGGCGCTGGCGGCGGCGGTCGCCGACCGGAGGCTGGAGGTGGTGGTCGTCGACGGCGCGCTCTCCCCAGTCCAGCAGCGTAATCTCGAACGCTCCTGGCGCTGCAAGGTCATCGACCGCACCGCGCTCATCCTCGATATCTTCGCGGCGCGGGCGCGGACCCGCGAAGGGCGGCTCCAGGTCGAGCTCGCCGCGCTTTCCTATCAACGCAGCCGTCTGGTCCGATCCTGGACGCATCTGGAGCGCCAGCGCGGCGGCCACGGGTTCACGGGCGGGCCGGGCGAAACCCAGATCGAGGCGGACAGGCGGCAGATCGACACGCGCATTGGCCGCCTCAAGAGCGCGCTCACCGGCGTGCGGCGAACCCGTGGCCTGCACCGCGGCGCCCGCCGCAAGGTGCCTTATCCCATCGTCGCGCTGGTCGGCTACACCAACGCCGGGAAATCGACCTTGTTCAACCGGCTGACCGGCGCCGCAACGGCCGTCCGCGACCAGCTCTTCGCGACCCTCGATCCGACCATGCGCGGGCTCGCGCTGCCTTCCGGCCTTCGCGTGATCCTGTCGGATACGGTGGGGTTCGTGTCAGACCTGCCGCACGGCCTGGTGGCGTCGTTCCGGGCGACCCTGGAGGAGGTGGTCGCGGCCGATCTCATCGTCCACGTGCGCGATTGCGCCCACGCGGACACCGCCGGGCAGCGCGCCGACGTGGTGCGGGTGCTCGCCGAACTGGGACTCGAAGGCCGTCTGCGTACCGACTGCATCGAGGTGCTCAACAAGGTCGATCTGCTCGAGCCCGGACGACACGCCAGCTTGGCGGACGGCGGCGGAGTCGCGCTGTCGGCCCTCGCCGGCGAGGGGCTGGACGCGCTCATCTGCCTGATCGACGAGCGGTTGTCGATGGCGCGTCGCGTCGTCGAGGTGCGCGTGCCTTATGCCGACGGCGCCACCCTCGCCTGGCTCTATCGCCACGGCGAGGTCCTGAATCGAACCGAACGCGACGGGGCGGCGTGTCTCAGGGTGGGACTCACGCCGGCCGATGCCAACCGCCTGGCGCGACGGGGCGGCGTTTCCATCGAGACGGCGCCCGCCGTCGGTTGACACCAGCAGCAACTCGTTCTATATGGGCTAGCACTCACCCTGGCGGAGCGCTGCTAGGCGCCGGGCGGCCAAGACCAACACGTCGAGAGCGAGTTTCGCATCCTGGGAGGATCGATATGGATATCAAGCCTTTGCATGATCGCGTGCTGGTGCGACGGGTGGAACAGGACATGAAGACCGTGGGCGGCATCATCATCCCCGATACCGCCCAGGAGAAGCCGCAGGAGGGCGAGGTTGTGGCGGCCGGTCCGGGCGAGCGCGACGATGACGGCAAGCTGCATTCCCTCGGAGTCGCGGTGGGCGACCGCATCCTTTTCGGCAAGTGGTCAGGCACCGAGGTGAAGGTCGACGGCGAGGAGCTGTTGATCATGAAGGAATCCGACATCCTGGGCGTGATCGACTGAGCGCCCTGACAGACATCGATCTGGAGCGATTCGGCCATGGCCAAGAAGCGAATCCACCATGCGGACGAAGCCCGCGCCCGTCTTCTCGAAGGCGTCGACATTCTCACCGACGCGGTGTCGGTCACGCTCGGCCCCAAGGGCCGGACGGTGGTCTACCAGACGAGTGGCGGCGACGGCCGCGTCACCAAGGACGGCGTGACGGTCGCCAAGGAGATCGAGCTGGACGACCGGCTCCGGGACGTGGGGGCGCGCTTGGTACGGGAAGCGGCGATTCGCACCGAGAAGACGGCTGGCGACGGGACCTCTACGGCGACCGTGCTCGCCCGGGCGATCACCCGCGAAGGCGCGAAGGCGGTCGCCGCCAGCATGAACCCGATGGACTTGCGCCGGGGCGTGGAGCAGGCCGTCGAGGCGGTGGTGGCCGACATCGCCAAACAGGCGAAGAAGGTCAAAACCCGCGGGGAAATTGCCCAGGTAGCGACCGTGGCCGCCAACAATGATTCCGACGTCGGCGAAATGATTTCGCGCGCGATGGAGGAGGTTGGTGAGCGCGGTGTGATCACGATCGAAGAAGCCACGGGGATCGAAACCGAGCTCGACGTGGTCGAGGGGATGAACTTCGATAAGGGCTATATCTCGCCCTATTTCGTCACCAATGCCGAGAAGATGACCGTCGAGCTCGATACCCCCTATATCCTGCTGCACCAGGAGAAATTGAGCGGTATGCAGGGATTGCTGCCGGTGCTGGAGCAGGTCGGACGGGCCGGCAAAGCGCTCCTGATCGTGGCCGAGGACGTCGAGGGCGAAGCGCTCGCGACCTTGGTGGTGAACCGCCTTCGTGGCGGCCTCACCGTCGCCGCCGCGAAGGCGCCGGCCTTCGGCGACCGGCGCAAGGCCATGCTCGAGGACATCGCGATCCTGACCGGCGGAACGGTTATCAACGACGAACTCGGCGTCAAGCTTGAGAACGTCACCCTCGACATGCTGGGGCAGGCTGGGCGAGTCGAGATGAGCAAGGACGAAACCGTCATCGTCAATGGCCGCGGCCGCAAGAAGGACATCGCCGAGCGCTGCGACCAGCTACGCTTGCAGATCGAAACCACTGACTCTGAATACGACCAGGAGCGTTTCGAGGAGCGGCTCGCCAAGCTGGTCGGCGGCGTCGCCGTCCTGCGGGTGGGTGGCGACACCGAGGTCGAGGTGAAGGAGAAGAAAGAGCTCGTCGACGACGCAATGCGCGCGACACGCGCCGCAGTGGAAGAGGGGGTCGTTGCCGGAGGCGGGGTGGCCTTGCTCGCCGCCTCTCGCAAGCTGGACCGGTTGAAGGGCGCCAACGCCGATCAGGACCGCGGAATCGCCATCGTGCGCTCGGCGGTCCGCGCGCCCGCCCGCCATATCATCGCGAATTCCGGCGCCGATGCCTCCCTGGTGGTCGGAACCATTCTCGAAGGGAAGGGGAAGACCGGCGGCTACGACGCCCAGGAGGGCCGATATCGCGACATGGTGGAAGCCGGGATCCTCGATCCGGCGAAGGTCGTGCGCACAGCCCTCCAGGACGCTGCTTCGATCGCCGGCCTCCTGATCACGACGGAAGCCGGCGTCGTCGAGATCCCCGAAAAGGCGCCCACGCCTCCCATGCCCGGCGGCGGTATGGGAGACATGGGTATGGGCGGCATGGGTGGCATGGGCGACGACATGGATTTCTAGCGCTCCTTTTCCGCGCGCTTCGCTTCCTCCCACAGGCGATTCAACTCCGCGAGATCGGTCTCGTCGGCACGGCGACCCGCCGCTGCCAGGGCGGCCTCCATATGCCGGAACCGCGCCACGAATTTGGCGTTGGCGCCGCGCAGGGCGGCTTCGGCATCGACCCCGAGATGGCGCGCGAGATTGACGCAGGTGAAAAGGAGATCGCCGAGCTCCTCAGGAACCGTCGTTTCCGCCGCTTCCGACCCGGCCGCATCCCGAAGCTCGGCCATCTCATCGAGCACTTGCGCGAATACAGGCTCGACTCCGGGCCAGTCGAAGCCGATCCGGGCCGCACGCTTCTGGAGCTTTTCGGCTCGGAGGAGGGCGGGGAGGGCCAGTGCCACGCCATCGAGCGCACCCGGACGGCGGCGCCCGTCGGCCGCCGCCGCGGCCTCCCGCTCCGCGGCTTTGTGCGCTTCCCAGGCCCGGGTTTGCGCCGCCGCACCGGCGACCGGCGCGCCGCCGAAGACGTGGGGGTGGCGGCGGATCATCTTCTCGGCGATGCCGCGCGCGACCGAGTCGAAATCAAAGGCGCCTTCTTCCCGCGCCATCTGCGCGTGGAAAACGACCTGGAGGAGCAGATCTCCGAGCTCATCCCGCAAGGCGGCACGGTCGCCGTGTCGGATCGCTTCGGCGACCTCATAGGCTTCCTCGATGGTGTAAGGCGCGATCGTCTCGAACGTCTGTTCGAAATCCCACGGACAGCCGCCGTCCGGGGCGCGGAGCGCGGTCATAACCTCGAGGAGCAGGTCGATACCGCGCCGGCCGTTTGTGCTGCAGCGGGTCATGGCGCACACGCCTCGTGGTCGTCGGGAGCGCCGAGATGCCTTCCGAGCGAGACGGGCAGGGCTGACACGCATTGCCCGTCTCGCCGGTTTCCGTGTGCGCACCGATCGCGCATGATTCGCATAAGATATATTATGGGAAATAACGGGCCGACACAGGATGACCCAATTCCGGGCGAGCGTCCACGGACCAGGAAGCTCCGTTCGGGCATCTTTCCTACCACCACGCCGCGGCCCAGCCCCTTGCCGGCTTCCCTGGACGGGATACGGCGCAAGATAAGGAGCGACTCCGAAGAATCGCCCCTGGTGTTGGGTGCGATAGATGTTACCACCGCATCCGATAGCCGAACCGGACGTCCTCGCCCCGCGTATCGCCATCGTGCACCGCCGGAACCGTCCGCGAGAAATGGACTTCCCCCATCCCGACCGGATAACGGAACTCGATCCCTTCCTCACGAGTGAACGACACGTACTCCTCCATGAACTCGCCGACATCGTCGGCGAAAGCATTAGCATCGTTGTCTTCGGCATACCTGTTCCAAACCATCGCCCCAATGACAACACCCCCCAGAATGCCAAGCACAATCAAGAAATTCTCCCCATCCTCTTCACACGCCGCCTTCGCCGCGTGATTGTGGACGTGGTACGGCCTCGTGCCAGCGTGGCCCCCACACTCATCCAAGCCCCCCCATGCGCATACGCAGGCCCAGTCGAACCCACAAAAAACGACGCCAAACAACTTCCCACTGCTATCATAGTCTTCATGGCTTCCTTCTTCAGTAGGCTACAAGCAACCTCCCGGAAGATGGCGATCCAAGGCGATGTTGAAGTCGTCTAGCATTTTGTAGGCTTGCATCCAATCCTTATTCCAAGAATCCTCCCTCATACCAAGCGGTATCGCATCCAAACGCTTTATCCTTCGGAGAGCACTCTGCGAGTTTAGGTAAGGGAGTTTTATAGCGCTCCACAACTTATCCCTTTCCCATTCTTTAACAACGCCGTGCAGGACGCCGTTAGCGAATTTCTCCATCGCCCCAACGCAAACATCACCCCGAGCATTGACCGTCTTAGCATATTCGAGTTCCTCCTTCGTCGGTACCTGCGCCATCGCCGCGATCGAACCGAATACGATCCCGATACCCACCGCCATCGCCATCACGATTTTTGTCATCATAGCCTCCATTACAAAGAGGCTATATACCCTACCATAAATATAGAACAAAGTCAAACCGCACCGGAGACGCCGGCTAATCAGGACACGCATATGGGTATGTCTCATCGAAATAAGCATCTTCACCCTAGGCTCTTTTCAATATCAGTCGCCGCACCATTGCAATCGCAATCAAAATTTGTTTAGCTGAGCATCCGCCCCGCACCGTACCAAATGCGCCAAAACGCGGAGTGTTCGCAATAGCGCCCAAGCGGTTCGTCGCACCGTTCACAAGGTATCCAGTTCGTCCGTATCGACGATCAGCCCGTCATGCCCCGGGACCACACCGGCCGGCAGCGCCCCGCGCAGCGTCTCGTAATCGAACTGATGCGACATGTGTGTCAACACGGCTCGCTTCGGCTCGACCCGCGCGATCCATTCGAGCGTGAGCGCGAGATGCGCGTGAGTCGGGTGTTCGCGGTAGCCAAGGCAGTCGACGATCCAGAGCCGCACGCCCCGCAGTGCCGCGAAGGATTGCTCCGGCAGCGCCTTGACGTCGGTCGAGTAAGCCATGTCATCGATCCGGTATCCTGTCGTCGTGACCCGGCCGTGCTCCTGTGGAAACGGTACGATCACGAGCCCGCCATGCGTGAACGGCCCCGTCACCGCGATGGGGTTGAGGCTGGGTTTCGCCCACTCCCCGCCAAGCGGCTCGAAAACATAGCCGAAGCGGCGCCTGATCGCCGAGAGGGTGTCGCTTGAACCGTAGACGTCGAGTGTCCGCGCCATGAGGTGGTTGATCGACCGGAGGTCGTCGATCCCATGCACATGGTCAGCATGGCCGTGGGTATAGAGCACGGCATCGATACGCGAGACGCCTGCGTCCACGAGCTGCCCGTGGAGATCGGGCGGCGTGTCGATGAGAAGACGGGTTCCGTCCGCTTCGATCAGGATGGAAACCCGGCGGCGGCGATTCCGCGGGTCGTCCGACCGGCATACCGGGCAGGCGCAACCGATCATCGGAACGCCGCTCGAGGTGCCGCAGCCAAGTATCGTTATTTTCATGTTATATGAGTGCCTTGGGGACGTGCCTTCGTAAACAATCTGAAAAAATTGTCGGTGGTGGCCCGTGCGATCTCCTCAATATCCGTGCCTTTGAGCGTGGCTAGGCGTTCGGCCGTCAGGCGCACGCGGGCCGGCTCGTTGCGTGTGCCGCGATGTGGGACGGGCGCGAGGTAGGGCGAATCGGTTTCCAGCAATATCCTGTCCGCCGGTGCGTCCCGAGCGATCGTGCGAAGCGCATCGGCCTTCTTGAAGGTCAGGATGCCTGAGAAGGAGAGGTAAAGGCCGAGATCGAGGGCGACCTGCGCCACCGCCCGCCCGACGCTGAAGCAGTGAATGACGCCGGGAAACACCCCCTCTTCCGCTTCGTCAAGCAGGATCCGGCAGGTTTCCTCGTCCGCCCCGCGCGTATGTACGATCAACGGCAGGCCGCTCGCGCGCGACGCCGCGATATGCCGACGAAAGCTCGCTTCCTGGAGCGGCCGCGGACTGTTGTCGTAGTGGAAATCCAGGCCCGTCTCGCCGATTCCGATCACCTTCGGATGGTCGGTGAGGCGGAGCAGCGCGGCGGCCGTCGGAGTCGGCTCATCGTCCACATGATGCGGGTGGATGCCGACCGAGCACCAGATCGAGGGATGCGTCTCGGTGAGTGCGCGGACACCATCGAACCGGGTCACGCGCGTGCAGATCGTCTGCACCGCGCCGACTCCGGCGCCGGCCGCCCGCTCGAGGACGGCATCGAGGTCCGGGCCGAAGTCTGGAAAATCCAGGTGGCAATGGCTGTCGACCAGCATCCGCGCCCCCGCGCCCTCTCAGGCCGCCGCCGCGCCCTCCGTGAACCGGGGGAAGACGGCTTCCGGCTTCGGCAACGGGGTTCCTGGCTCTAGACGCCCGGAGGGGCCCAGCGCCGCGAGACCGCGGCGGTCGGCAGCCACTCCGAGCTGGTCGAGCAGGTGCCCGCTCGCCCCCGGCATGAACGGCTGGGTCAAAATTGCCAGATGGCGTAAGGCTTCGGCGGTGACGTAGAGCACGGTCGCCATGCGCGCGGGCTCCGATTTGCGCAGCGCCCAGGGCGCCTGCTCGTCCACATACCGGTTCGCCCGGCCGATGACTTCCCAGATGCGGATCAGTGCCCGGTGGAACGCTTGAGTATCGAGATCCGCACGGACCGCTGCCGTCAGGGCAGTGGCGGAATCGAGCAGCGCCTCGTCCGACGCCGTGAAGGCGCTGGGCTGCGGCACCGAGGCGCGGCAGTTCCGCTGGATCATGGTGAGAATCCGTTGCGCCAGATTGCCGTAGTCGTTCGCGAGATCGTTGTTGATACGGCCCACGATGGCGCGATGCGAAAAATCGCCGTCATTGCCGAACGGGAGCTCGCGCAGCAGGAAATAACGAACCGCGTCCAGGCCGTAGCGGGCTACGACGTGCTCCGGATCGATCGCGTTGCCGAGCGATTTCGACATCTTCTGGCCTTCGATCGTCCACCAGCCGTGTGCGAAAACCCGCTTCGGCGGTTCGACGCCCGCCGCCATGAGGAAGGCAGGCCAATAAACCGCGTGGAAACGCAGAATGTCCTTGCCAACCATGTGGAGATCGGCGGGCCAGTGGGTGCGATAAGCGCTGCTCTCCTCATCGGGGAATCCGGCAGCGCTGATGTAGTTGGTCAGCGCGTCGAGCCACACATACATGGTATGGGCCGGCTCGCCCGGCACCGGGATGCCCCACTTCAGGCTCGCGCGCGAGATCGAGAGGTCGTTTAACCCGCCCTTCACGAAACTGACGACCTCGTTCCGCCGGCTCTCGGGCGCGACCGCCGCCGGGTGCGCGTCGTAGAACGCGAGCAACCGCTCCTGCCAAGCTGAAAGGCGGAAGAAATAACTCGGTTCCTCCACCCATTCGACCGGCGCGCCGCTGGGTGCCGTACGAGTTCCACCCTCGTCCGCCGTGATCTCCGATTCGGCGTAGAATGCCTCGTCCCGCACCGAGTACCAGCCTGCGTATTTGCCGAGATAGATATGCCCGTTGGCCGCGATGCGCCGCCACAGCGCCTGGCAAGCACGGACGTGCCGCGGCTCGGTGGTGCGGATGAAATCGTCGTTGCTGTATCCCATGACGCCGCCCAACGCCCGGAACCGCCGGGACACCTCGTCGACGAAAGCCTGCGGTTCCTTGCCCGCGGCGGCGGCCGATTTTGCCACTTTCTGCCCGTGCTCATCGGTGCCCGTGAGGAATAGCACGTCGCGGCCGTCGAGGCGCATGAACCGGGCCAGAACATCGCAGGCGAGCGATGTGTAGGCATGCCCGATGTGGGGCGAATCGTTGACGTAATATATGGGGGTCGTCAGGTAATAGGCCGGTCGGGACGCCATCCCGCTTCACCTCTCAGGACTGTGCGGCTTCCTGCAACGAGCCGAAGGCGCCGATCAGCACCTGTCTGGGGTCGAGGTTGAGCCCGTCCGCCAGCGCGAACGACCGCCGGAGGTTCTCCCACACCCAGGCCCAATGATCAAGGCGGGTGCCCTCGAACAGGCGTGCACCGGCCCGCTCGCCCGGCACGACCTCTTCCATCGTGCGGAGCTCGCCCCGCGCCGCCGCCCGAATCGACCGGCCGAGCCACCAGAGGATCAGCTCGGCCAGGGTACGAAAGCGCTCCAGGCCTTCTGCGCCGGAGAGCCCCTCGCCGAGCCCGTGAAGGCGTCGCGCGCCCAGCGCGGGAAGCGCGCCGACCAGCGCGACCACGCTCCGATAGAGCGCGGCGCCTCCCTGCTCCGCGAGTGCCGCCGCCCGGCCGGGGCTGCCTTCGGCCAAATGCGCCAACACCCTGCGGTCCTCCGTGGGAAGATCGGCCATGGCGTTGGCCAGGATCCGACCGAGCACCGGTGCGGGCAGCGGCCGCATGGACAGGAAACGGCAGCGGGAGCGAACGGTGGGCGGCAGGCGGCTCGCGGCATGACTGACGAGGAGGAACAGAACACGATTCGGTGGCTCCTCGAGGCGCTTGAGAAGAGCGTTCGCGGCATTCCTGTTCATCTCCTCCGCCGCATCGACAATCACCACCCGCCACGCGCCCTCGCCTGGCGTCAGGGAAAGGAGGGCGTTGGCCTTGCGCACGTCGTCGACCACGATCTCCGCGCGCCGCTTCCCGCGCTCACCGATGCCCCGCTCGACGACCGCGAGGTCGCTGTGGCTGGCGGCCGCGACTCGCCGGAACAGCGGGTGCTCGGGTGCCATTGCGAGGCTCTCGGCCGCACCACCATCGAGCACGAAGCGCGCAAAACGAAACGCTAACGTGGCCTTGCCGATGCCGCGCGGTCCCGCCAGCAACCAGGCATGGGCGAGCCGCCCGCGCCGCCAAGCATGGACCAACGTCTCCACCGCGCCTTCGTGCCCGAAGAAATGCGGATTCGCCCGGGGTTCTGGCCACGCGAAGGGGCCGCCCGTGTCTTCAGTCATCGAAGGCGTCGGACAGCCGTTCCGAAACGATCTTCTCAATCGTCCGCTGAACGGCTTCGGCCTCGCGGGAGGCGTCTACCACGGCGCATCGGTCCGGCGCGTGCCGGGCAACGGCGATGAATCCCTCCCGCACGCGGCGATGGAACCCCTCGTCCATGCACTCGTAGCGGCTCGCGCGGGCGGTGCGCATGTCGGCGCGCCGCAGCCCTTCCTCCACTGGAACGTCGAGGATCAAGGTAAGATCCGGCTCGAAGCCTTCGAGGGCAAGCGCGTTGAGTTGCGCGAGGGCGCCGGCGTCGGCTCCCTGGGCGCTCCCCTGATAGACGACCATCGAATCGACGAAGCGATCCGAGATCACCCAAAGGCCACGCCGAAGCGCCGGGCGGATCGTGCGCAGCAGGTGGTCGCGCCGCGCCGCGGTGTGGAGCATGGCCTCGGACAGCGGGTCCCACCGCGTGGCCGGGCCGTTTACCAGTAGCCGGCGGATCTCCTCCGCACCGGGAGAGCCGCCCGGCTCCCGCGTGGGCAACACCGCGATGCCGCGGCCCTCAAGCGCCGCGCACAATCTCGCGGCCTGCGACGTCTTTCCAGCCCCCTCGCCGCCTTCGAGCGTTATGAGGCGTCCACGGGCCATGCGTGCCACACTGTCCCTACCCACCCCAGATCAGTTCGTGAATCGCGGCCCCGAGGCGCCCGAATCCACCCAGGCTGTCGACCGTCGCGCCGGCCATGAGGGGCCACTCGCGTGCCGCCAAGTCCGGCGCGCTCACGACCAGCTTGGCGACCACGGTCCCGCGCTCGACCGGCGCCGAAACCGGGCCGTCGGCCATGATCTTCACCACCATGCCGGCGCGCGCCTTGCGCGACATGACCACCGCCACGTCGCGATCGACCACGAGCGGTACCGTCTCCGCCTCGCCGAGCCAGACGTCGAATTCGTCCACCGTCTGGCCCGCTTCGAACAGAACATAACTCTTGAACTCGCGAAAGCCGTAATCGAGCCAGCGCTCCGCTTCCCGCGCACGAACGTTGACGCCGGAGAGACCGTTCACCACGAGAATCAGGCGCTGGCCGTGGCGCTCGGCGGACGCTACGAGGCCGTAACCCGAGGCTTCGGTGTGGCCGGTCTTAAGACCATCGGCGCTGTCATAGCGATAAAGCAACGGGTTGCGGTTACCTTGCCGGATGTCGTTGTAGGTGTACGTCTTCTCGGCGAACATCGGGTAGTACTGTGGGAAATCGGCGATGATTCGGCGCGCCAGTTCCGCGAGATCGTGCGCGGTCGTCACATGGTCCGGGTGGGGCCAGCCCGTCGCGTTGACGAAACGGCTGCCCCTGAGACCGAGCTCGGCAGCTTTCCGGTTCATCAGATCGGCGAAGGCGTCCTCCGATCCGGCAAGGCCTTCCGCGAGCACGACGCTGGCGTCGTTGCCCGACTGGACGATGATCCCGCGCAGCAGGTCGGCGACCGAAACCTTGGAGCCGACCTCGACGAACATCCGGGAGCCCTTCATGCGCCAAGCTTTCCGGCTCACCGTGAACTCGTCCTGCATCGCGATCCTGCCCGAGGCCAGACGCTCGAAAGCGATGTAGAGGGTCATCATCTTGCTCATGGACGCCGGATACATGGGCTGGTCTGCATTCTTCTCCGCCAGAACCATACCGGTCGCGCCGTCGGTCAGGACCAATTGCTTCGCCAAGGTCTCGAAGGCGCCGCCGGGCGTGGGTACCAGGATGCCGAGGATCGCTCCGAAGCCGAGGGCACAGCGGAGAGCGACGAGCACGACACGGAGGATTTCTCGTTTCGGATCGGCCATCTTCCTGTTCCCGCTTCTTGCCGCAGCGACGCGGCAGCGGAGATCTACACCGCGCGATAGGCCGAGGCCAAGCGCGCGTCTCTCACCGCGCTCCGGGTGCCTCGGCGCCCGCGATCGCCGACCGGCTTCGGTCCGGCCGGCAGGGGCACCTCGATCGAGGGGATATCGCGCGATTCGACCGGCAACTCTTCGTTGGTCTCGCGGTGGAGCTTCTTGACCACGTTGATCGCCAGTTGCACTTCGCTGCACCCGGCCAGCACGAGCGATCCGACCAGCAACGCCGCGAAGAGCGGCCACCGTCGGCCGGGCGGGCAAGCGCTGCCCTGCGTCACCGGCCGACGATCCGGTCGGCGAGCAGACCCACCGCCGTCGCGAAATAGAGCGAGCGGTTCCAACGCATGATCGTGCGGTAGTTGCCGTATGCAAGAAAGGCCGCTCCCCCCTCCCCTCCTGGCAGGACCACCGATCCGCTCACGGCCACCCGAGGCAGGTCACCGCCGTCGGCGCGGCGGACTCCCAGCGCTTGCCATTCGGCGAGGGGCTTCGTCACGTCGAGCCCGGCCATCGACGAATCAAAGTCGGCGGGCAATCGGACGGGCCGCCCCCAGGTCTCGCCGGTCCGCCAGCCGGCCTGCGCCAGATAGTTGGCAGCAGAGGCGAAAACATCCGCCCGCGTCGCCCAGATGTCGCGCCGGCCGTCGCCGTCGAAATCGACAGCATAGCGGACGAAGCTCGACGGCATGAACTGGCTTTGCCCCATGGCGCCCGCCCAACTGCCCTTCATCGCTGCCGGCGTGATGTGGCCATCCTCCAGAATCCGCAGGGCGTTCAACAGCTCCTCTCGAAAGTAGGCACTCCGCCGGCCGTCGTGGGCGAGAGTTGCGAGGGCGCCGATGACGGGGAAACCGCCGAGATACCGGCCGTAACTCGTCTCCATGCCCCATAGCGCGACGATGAAGCGCGGCGGCACGCCGTATTTCCGGCCGACCCGTTCGAGCAGGCCAAGATTGGCGGCAAGCATCTCTCGGCCTTTGGCTGCGCGCGTTTCGGGCACCATGCGCTCGAGATATTCGGCGAAGGTGATCGTGGACTCAGGCTGGTTGCGGTCCAGCTCGATCACGCGCGGGATCGGCGCGACGCCGGCGAACGCGGCATCGAAGGTCACCGCGCCGATACCCAGGGCGAGCGCCTCGTTCCGCAGCTTCGCGCGCCACTCGTCGAAAGGCTCGGCTGGCAGGTGGTTGCCCCCGGCCTCTTGCGCTCCCAACCCGCCGACGCTCGTCAGCAACGCAAGAACAAAAGCGGTCGCGACGGCAATCCCGCGCACGAACCTCGACAACTTCTCCGACTCGTGCCCTGTCACCTCCGCGCTCCTATGCCATATCGACTGTCGAAGGGCCAGGGCCTCGAGTCGATCCTCGTCCCGTCTACGGCTTCTCGGTCAGGGCCTCGGGATTGATCACGAACGACGGATCGAGCCGGCCGTCCAGCGCGTCGAGCACGTTCCGCGCGCAACGAACCGCCATGCGGACGAACGCGCCGCGGGACGAGCCGCCCATATGCGGCATGAGCACAGTCGCCGGATGGCGCAGCAAGGGATCGTCCGGCCGCGGCGGCTCCGGCTCGAAGACATCCAAGCCGGCACCCGCCAGATGGCCCGAGTCGAGCGCAGCGGCGAGGGCGGTTCCATCCACCACGGGGCCGCGCGCGGCATTGATCAGAATCGCCCCTCGCCGCATCCGGCCGATCGTCGTGCCGTCGATCATGTGGCGGGTTTCGTCGTTCAACGGGACATGCACCGTGACGTAGTCAGCCCGAGGCAAGGCTTCGGTGAGGTCGGCGACCGGTACGCATCCTGCGTCCGTGATGGATCCTCTCGGGACATAGGGATCGTAACATTCAACCTGCATTTCGAAGGCGCGGCAACGCGCCGCGACCCGCCTCCCGATCCGCCCGAAGCCTATGATCAGCACGGTGCGTTCGTAGAGTTCCAGGTGGTCGGCGGCTTCGCGTGCGAGAAAGTCGCCGCGCCGCATCGATTCGTCGTAGTGGCGGCCCTTTTTCGCCGCGGCGAGGATGAAATAGAGCGTGAACTCGGCGACCGTGACGGCGTTCGCGTCGCCGACCGTCGCGACCGGAATCTTCATCGCCGAAGCGGTCTCAAGATCGACATTGTCGCAGCCGACTCCGTGACGCGCAACCACTTTGAGCCTCCCCGCCGCCGCCAGCGCTGCACCGTCGAGCGGGAGATAACGCAGGATCATGCCGTCGGCGTCCGCGATCTCCTGGATCAAAGCCTCCCGGTCGTCTCGCGCGACGGTGCGAATCTCAAGGCCGGCGCGGCGTTCGAGCTCTGCGATCCCGGCGCCGTCGATCGCGTCGTGTATGATCACTTTGGGCATCGTCGCCTCCCGCCGGTTCTTTTCCAGGCGCGGTATAAGGTATCTTTCATCGGCGGCGTTCGTGGCAAGCGCGATCTTGAAAGTCGGCGCCGTCGTCGGGTGTTTCGCCATTACCCCACGCTTCGGGGCACGGCGGCGCGGTTCACCACGGAGTTGCTCGATCTGCTTTGGGTCCTGGAGGCGACGGAGGCGCCCTGTCCCGAGCGGGCGGGCCTGTTCCACGAAATCGTCGCGAGGCCGCTGCCTGCGGGCCGACGACCTGCCCCTCCGTCCCCGCCCAGGTGCGGCAACCGTCCGCCGGCGGGACAAGGCCCTCTCTCCTGTGACTTCCCAAGGGTGCGCTCCGAGCGCACGCCGACCCTCCGCCGGAGGTGGGTGAAAGATTACGGGCTATCCGCGCGGGGGCGACCAGGTCCAGATGTCGCGCCCCTGCTTCATGTAGGTGCGGGAAAGGACCATTTTGTGGACTTCGGTGGCGCCGTCCACGAGCTTCGCCGACCGCGCGTAGCGATACATCCACTCGAGCGGTGTGTCCTGCGAATAGCCGCGGGCACCGCAAAGCTGGATGCAGGTGTCGATCACTTTATTCAGGGTCTCGGATACGTGGACCTTGGCCATCGAAAGCTCGGGCCGCGCCTTTTCTCCCCGGTCGAGCTTCCAGGCGGCGTGCATCGTGAGCAAGCGGCCAATCTGAATATCCATCGCGGCCTGCCCCAGCATCCACTGCACGCCCTCGCGCTCGGCGAGGACGCTGCCGAAGGCCCGGCGCTCGCCGACATAATTGCGCGCGATGTCCATCGCCCGCTTCGCCATGCCGAGCCAGCGCATGCAGTGGGTCAGCCGCGCCGGGCCGAGGCGGATCTGGGTCGCCCGAAGGCCGTCGCCGATCGCCATCAAGACGTCACGGTCGGCCACTTCCAGGCCGTCGAAACGGAGTTCGCAATGGCCACCATGCTCCTCGGGGCCCATGATCGGCACCTTGCGCGCGAGCTCCCATCCCGGCTGGTCAGCGTGAAAGAGGAACGCGCTCAGGCCGTTGCGCGGGTCCTCCGAGGTCCGCGCAACCAGAATGAAGTGCTTGGCGACGCCGGCGCCGGTGATGAACCATTTGCGGCCGTGAATCGCCCAGCGGTCGTTCCCCTTCCGCTCGGCGCGGGTCAGCATCATGCCGCCCGGGTCGGAGCCGGAGCCGGGCGCGGGTTCCGTCATGGCGAAGGCTGAGCGGGCCGTGCCGTCTATGATCGGCTGTAGCCAACGCTCCTTCTGGTCGTCCGTCCCAACCGCCTCCAAAAGGCGCATGTTGCCGTCGTCCGGGGCCGCGCAGTTCAGGGCGAGCGGGCCGAAGAGCGCATAGGCGGCCTCCTCGTAGAGCACCGCTTGGCCGACGAACGGAAGCCCCATGCCACCCCGCGCGCGCGGCATCTGCGGCGCCCACAGCCCCGCTTCCCTCGCCTTCTCCCGAACACCGTCGAGAACATCGAGCGGGACGTTCTCGTGTTCGTCGAAACGATCCCTCCGTTCTTCAAGCGGAATGCAATGATCACGGATAAACCTATTGATTCGCCGTCTGTAATCCTCGATTTCCGGCGTCGGCGCGAAGTCGATCATTCCGCCCTCCCACTCTCTGCCCTCAAGGACGACGGCATGGTTCCGGATCGCAGGACATCCCGCAACCCTGCCAAAGGCACCCTGGGGGGATATTGTGGGTTGACGGGAGTGTTGAAGTTATTATAGTAACAGTGAGTGATGCAAGTGCAAGAAGAAAGGGTAAGCCATGTCCAAATACGGGCCCTTGGCGGCACACCTGCGCGAGACGGGGCAGGCCTCCGTGCCCCTCACCTTCGCGCAGATCGAAGGTATCGTCGGCGCGAAACTGCCGGCGTCGGCGTTCAAACACCGCGCGTGGTGGTCCAACAACCCATCGAACAGCACGATCACCCACGCTTGGCTTGATGCGGGATACCGAACGGCGGAGGTGGATATGCCCGGCCGCAAGCTGGTCTTCCGAAAGGCCGCGCCGTCGTTCGGGAATCGCCGCGTCGGCGATCTGCAGGAGGACCCCCCGGCACTCGTATCGGGGAGTGCCGGCTTTTTTCCGCGCATCTTCGGCGCGCTCAAGGGTACGGTGACGCTCGAACCGGGGACGGACCTGACCTCGCCCACGGGCGAGAAATGGGGCGCAGGCCGATAGCCGGCGATGACGTCCTTCCTCCTCGACACCTGCGCGACGATCTGGCTCGCGAACGGCGACCGCTTGCGCGAACCCGCCGCGAGCGCGCTGCGGAGCGTGCACGGCCCGGGCGCGGGGTTCGCCGTATCTCCCATGACCGCGTGGGAGATCGCCATGCTCGTCGCGAAGGGCAGGATGGCGCTCGCGACCGGCCCCGACGTCTGGTTCGAACGCTTCCGCGCCCTGCCGGGGGTGGCGCTGGCAGAATTGCCGGTCTCGGTCCTGATCGCAGCGTCCGCTCTCCCCGGTACGCCGCCCGCCGACCCCGTCGACCGCATTCTCGCCGCGACGGCTCGGGCGTTCGGATACACGTTGGTGACCCGTGACCGACATCTGCTGGCCTACGGGGCCATCGGCCACGCACGGGTCATGGCGTGTTGAGGCCCCCTCGCCCGGCGCCCGCCTGCCCGCTATGCTTACGCCCATGAGGGTCGACATCGTCTCGGACACGATCTGTCCGTGGTGCTATATCGGGAAGCGGCGGTTCGAGCGGGCGCTCGCCGCGTGTGGCAGCGCGGACGCCACGGTCGAGTGGCGGCCGTTCCAGCTCAATCCCGACATGCCTGCCGGGGGGGTGGACCGGCGCGGCTACATGATGGCCAAATTCGGTTCGGAAGCGCGGGTCGCCGAGATTTTCGACGCGATCGAGCACGCCGGCGCTGGCGAGAACATCCGCTTCGTCTTCGACCGCATCGCTCGGACGCCCAACACCGTGGATTCCCACCGTCTGATCGCCTTCGCCGGGCGCCACGGCGCCCAGGACGCGACTGTCGAAGCCCTGTTCCGGCGCTATTTCGAGCGGGGCGAGGACATCGGCGACGATGACGTGCTCGTCGCCGCGGGCGAGGACGCCGGCCTGGACAAGGCGGCGGTGCGCCGGTTCCTCGCGGGCAGCGAAGGCGTCGAGGAGGTCAGGCGGGAGAGCGCGGCCGCGAGTCGTATGGGAGTCTCGGGCGTGCCATGCTTCGTTTTCGAGAACCGCTACGCCGTTTCCGGCGCGCAGGAACCGGCGGTGTTCGAACGGGTCTTCGATCTTGTCAATAACGGGCGGCTCAGCGCGCCGGCTGGCGTTCCTTAGCGTCGCCCTCAGTCGGCTCGCCGTCGCCCAGGAACGAAAACAGGTTCCGCAGGAACCCCGGTGCGAGGGTGGCGATCGGGTTGATCGCGACGGCGGGCTCGTCGAAGGTGCCGTCGACTCTGTAGGTAGCCGCGAACACCCCGTCGCCCTCGCCGCCGACCAGGATCTCTCTCAGCAGAGGGATATTGCCGACGATGGCGCCGATGACGCTGTTGAACGCATAGGCCGGAACGATCGTGCCCTGAATGCCGACCTCGTCCGTCTTCAGGCCGAGTGTCCCTTCGGCGTTGATGCCGATGGACAGGCCCGCGGCCCTGGCGTCTTCCACGACGAGAACGTCGTCCACGATCGAGAACGGCATGGAGAACGTCGCGAAGGCGATGCCGTCGTTCCGCAGCGTGTCGAGAATGCCGGTCAGCGTCGCGACGGAGAGGAGTTTGGCCAGCGTCGGCGCGTTTATCAGGCGATAGTCGCGAATCGTGACCGTGCCGGTGATCGGTGTATCCGGGAGGTCGTCGTGCAACACCGCCTCCATCAGGAGGCGCCCGCCAAGCGCGTTGTCGTAGATGTCGAAGACGCGCGCCACGGCGCCCGCATCGTCCGAGTGGACGATCAGCCGGCGCTTGGCGCCCAGCGGCTCCAGGACCAGACGGAACGCGCCTCCGGTGGGAAGCGTCCCTTCGAGAGAACCGATGTGCCGGCCGGCGGGATCGACGACGAAACGCGCTTGGGCGTCCGTCAATTGCCGGTTTTCGGCGGTAATCAGGCTCTGAACGGCGAGCTCCAGCACCAGCGGGCCCGAATCCGGCGAATCTTCCGCCATGAGCCGCTTCAGATACGGCCTCGCGTCGAGACTGGTGCCGGTGACGAAGACGAGCCAACCGCCGGCGGCGGCAGGTTCTATTCGCCCAGCGATGTCCGTCAGGCCGTAGCGGATGCGTTCGATGACGACGCCCCGGAGGGAGTCCAGCCCGCTTTCGAAAGCCGCCTGCCCCGCGCCGCGGAAATCGCCGGCTCGCACGTCGATGCCCGCGAGTTCGACGCCGCCCGACTCCGGAAACACCGCGACGACACGCATTCGTCCCTTTTCGCCTTCGGGCTTGGCCCACAGGAGTTCCGGAATTTCGAGCGCGGCATTCTCCGCGTCGAGCGCGAGAGTCGCGCGCGGTGTCCCCCCCTGCCCCGGGTCGGTGAACACGGCATCGAGCGCGAGGCTCCCGCGCGCATAGGGCGCCAGATCGATTCCGAGGGCCGCCTGCCCTTCCGGCGTCAGGGTCGTGGAGAGGTTGTAACGGCTGGCGAACGGTGCGTCGTCGCCGAAATTCTCCCGCCAGGCGATCGTCGCGGGCATACTGTGAATCTTCGCCGCGCCCCGAAGATCCATGCCTGTGCCGTCGACGTCGATGCGGAACGTGCCCTCGGCCAATTCCAGCAGGCCGTCGAGCGCAGTCATCCGCCCGTCCTTCACCCGCGCCGTGGCGGTCAGCGTGATCTGCTCGCGCGCTACATCCTTGAGCAGAGGCAGGGCAACCGTGAGTTCGGTTTCCACCGTGCCCCCGACACGCTCCGGCCGCAGCCCGACCGCCTCCATCAACGCGAGGCGCGGGTGGTCCAGCAGAGCGAGGGCGTCCGCCGCCGGCCCCTCCGCCTGCACGGCGGTCTGCATGCGCGGGCGTTCGGCGTGGATGTCGCTCAACCGCGCCGTCGCGCGCGGCGCCACGATCCCGAAAATTCGGCCGCCGCTCATCGTCAAATCGAGCGATTCGCCGGTGAAACGCGCTGTCCCGTCGACTCCCTCTGCGGGCGGCATCGGGCGGAGATAGTGGATGCGCGCGCCCTCGAACGCGAAGGTGCCCGTGGCCGCCGCCGCGCTGAAGCGGCCGGTCTCGAAGGCACCTGGCTCGATGGCGAGCGCCGCCTCCAGATGCGTGATCGCGCCGTGCGCGACATTGCGCAGGATCCACTCCCTTCCGCCATCGATCACGCCTGCCGGCCAGTAGTCGGCGAGGCTGTCGAACGGCAGGTCGAACGCCTGGAAGCGCCCTTCGACGCCGACGCCGGCGTCGGTCCGCTGAATCTCGCCGGTCAGCGCGAAGCGCGGCCGGTCGGTGTCGAGCGCGAAGGAGTCGAGCGTCAGCCGGGAGAAGTCACCGTCGACGGTGCCCGCGGCCGCCAGCCGCTGGACCGCCACGGGCGCCGGGAGGATCTCTTGCAAGGTGATCTTCCCCTCCCCGCCCAAGACGTCGAAATCGACGTTCTCGATCGCGCCGGTCGGCGCCAGGGCGAGCGACACCGTGCCTGCGAACGGGACCTGCGCCGCGACGGGCGTTTCCGGACCGGCGGCGAGGGTGGCGATGCGCGCACCCTCGAAGGCGACCGTGGCCATCGCTGGGCCGAAGCGTCCGGTCTCGAAGGCGCCCGGCTCGACGGCGAGCGCCGCGTCCAGATGCGTGATCGCGCCGTGGGCGACGTTGCGCAGGATCCAGTCCCTTCCGTCACCGAGCAGGCCCGACGGCCAGTAGTCGGCGAGGCTGTCGAACGGCAGGTCGAACGCCTGGAGATGCCCCTCGACACCGACGCCGACATCACTGCGCCGGACCACGCCGGCCAGCGAAAAGCGCGGCCGGTCGGTGTCGAGCGCGAAGGAGTCGAGCGTCAGCCGGGAGAAATCTCCGTCGACGGTGCCGACGGTCGCGAGCCGCCGCACCGCCACGGGCGTCGGAAGGACCTCCGGCAAGGTGATCTCCCCTTCTCCCCCCACGAGATCGAACTCAATGCCCTCGACGGCGCCGGTCGGCGTCAGGGCGAACGACGCCGCGCCCGAGAGCGGGACCCGGAGCGCGGCGAACGCCTCCAGCGCGGGATCGATTCCGGCGAGTGCCGACGGGCGCAGGTCGGAGAAGGTGGCCGTGACCTCACTCCGGCCGCTTTGCCGGTCGCGCAGTGCCAGAACTTCGATATGGGCGTCGGCGCCTTCCAGCCGCGAGTCCAGCGACAGCAGGCCGGCGATTCGGACCTCGTCGAAATCGACCACGAGATCGGCCTTGTGCGCCGTCCAGATCCGGCCGGTCGATTCGTCCGAGACGGCGAGGCGCGCGTCGAGAACGCCGACATGTTCGAGCCACGCCAGCGGGTGATCCTCGCGCGGCGGATCGAGCAGGCTGGCGGCCAGCGCGGCGCCGACCTCCGCGCTTTCGCCGTCGGCGCGGGCGAGACGCAGCCCCCCCTCCTCCGCGCGCAAGAGGGTCAGGCGCGGTCCGATCAGCTCGATCGACGACGGCGCGAGGATGCCACGCAACAGGGCGGCCCCGCTTAGCCCGAGCGAGACCTCCGGCGCCGTGACCAGGGGTTTGCCTCCGGCGTCGGCGATTCGCATATCGACCACCCGGACGTCGAGCGCGCGCTCCCAACCGGCCCAGGTCAGGATCGTGTCGGCGAATTCGATCCGGTAAGGCGTATCGTCGTCCTGGAGCGCCTCCTCGATATAGGGCGACAGGAAACCGATGGAGAGCGGTCCGCTCGACAGCCGCCAAGCGCCGACCGCGAATACGACGGCGAGAGCGCCGAATACGGCGCCGGCAACATGAAGAACGATTCGGGCCGTCGATTTCATTCCGCTGCGCCGAGCCGGCAGGAGCGGCCATAGGCGATCCCACGATCGCCGCTCCTTGTAATACAATCGATTCGTTGTGTCGCTCCTGGCTTTTCTCGACGACGGGGCTACCCTCCCCGAACCGGCCTCCACGGAACGGGCGCGCGCCGGTATGGCGGCGTGGCGGGCGGCGGCGGCCGGGCTCGGCGCCGACGACGCCGCGTTCGCCGACGCCCTCGCCGCGGAGCCGCGCGGCCGCGCGTTCCTCGAAGGCGTGCTCGGCAACAGCCCGCATCTCGGCCAGTCCCTCGCGCGCGCGCCGGACCTGTTGCGAACGATGGCCGAGCACGGCCCCGACGGCGCGTTCGAACGCGCCGTGACCGAGGTTTCCGACGAGGCCTGCTGGCGGGCCGGGCGCGCCGCCGCCGCCGCGCGCCTCCGCGCGGCCAAGCGCCGGGCCTCGCTCACCGTCGCCCTCGCCGACATCGCCGGTGCATGGGATCTGGTCCAGGTGACCGGTGCCCTCACCTGCTTCGCGGATGCGGCGCTCGCCAGCGCGCTCGACCACGTGCTCCACCAAGCCGCCAAGCGCGGCGTTCTCTCCCCGCCGGACCAAGCCAACCCTGCGCGGGCGAGCGGGCTCGCCGTGCTCGGGATGGGCAAGCTCGGCGCGCACGAGCTCAACTATTCGAGCGACGTCGACCTGATCGTGCTGTTCGACCCGGCGCGCGTGCGCCACCGGGGGCCGGACGGGCCAGCGCAGGACTTGCACCGCGTCGTGCGCGACTTCATCGCGCTGTTGAGCGAGCGCACGAACGACGGCTATGTCTACCGGACGGACCTCCGGCTCCGGCCCGACACGGGCGCGACGCCCCTGGCGGTATCGACCGTTGCCGCCGAGCAGTATTACGAGACCCTCGGCCAGAACTGGGAACGCGCCGCCATGATCAAGGCGCGCCCGGTCGCCGGCGATGCGACCGTCGGCGCCGAAATACTGGAGCGCTTGCACCCCTTCGTCTGGCGCAAATATCTTGATTTCGCCGCCATCCAGGATATCCAGTCGATCAAGCGGCAGATCGACGCGCGGCCCGGACGCCGCGGGATCGACGTGGCGGGCCATGACATCAAGCTCGGCGCGGGCGGCGTCCGGGAGATCGAGTTCTATGCCCAGACCCAGCAGCTCATCTGGGGCGGGCGGGATCCGTCGCTGCGTCCACGCGCGACCTGCGACGCGCTGCGCGCGCTTGCCGCGGCCGGGCGCATGGGCGAAACGGCAGCCCGGGAGCTCGTCGACTCCTACGCCTTCCTCCGCCGGCTCGAACACCGTCTCCAGATGGTAGCCGACGAACAGACCCACACGCTGCCGGAGGATTCCGCCGGCCTGTCGGCGGTCGCACGCTTCCTGTGCTTCGCCGACACGGCCGCGCTGGCCGATACGCTGCGCGCCCATTTGCGGCGTGTCGAGGGCCATTACGCCGCGCTCTTCGAGGGCGAGCCCGCGCTCGGCAGCGCCGACGGCAACTTGGTTTTCACCGGTGCCGACGACGATCCCGACACCCTCGCCAGCCTGGCGCGGATGGGCTTCGGCGACGGCTCCGCCGTCTCCGCCGCGGTGCGCGGGTGGCATCACGGGCGCATCCGGGCGACCCGCAGCACGCGCGCGCGGGAATTGCTGACCGAGCTCATGCCGGCGTTGCTCGGCACGCTCGCCAGGACCGCCAGCCCCGACGCGGCCTTCCGCAAGTTCGACGAGTTTCTCAGCAAGCTGCCGTCCGGGGTCCAGCTGTTCTCGCTGTTCCACGCCAATCCCGGCCTGCTCGCCCGCTTGGCCGAGATCATGGGCAGCGCGCCGCGCATCGCCGAGCATCTGAGCCGTCGCCCGAGCCTCCTCGAAGGGCTTCTCACCGGCGAGTCCGGCGGCCCGCCGCCGACACCGGAAGCCCTGTGCGACGACCTCCGCCGCACGCTCGCGTCCGCGAAGGATTTCCAGGACGTGCTCGACGGGACGAGACGCTGGCAGCACGAGCGTGAATTCGCCGTCGGGATGCGTATCCTGAAGGGCGACGATCCGGCCGAGCGCGCCGCGGAAGCTCTGTCGAACCTGGCCGACGCGGTGCTTGCCGGCTTGCTGCCGCGCGTGGAGGAGGAATTCGCCCGCGGCCACGGCACGGTGCCGGGCGGGCGCTTCGCCGTGATCGGCATGGGCAAGCTCGGCAGTCGCGAATTGACCTTCGAAAGCGATCTCGACGTCGTGTTCCTCTACGACGCGCCGGAAGGCTTCGGCGCGGTGTCGGACGGCCCCCGTGGCTTGGCGGCGAGCCACTATTACGCCCGCCTGGGGCAGCGCATGGCGAGCGCCGTCAGCGCGCTCACCGCCGAGGGGCGGCTCTATGCGATCGACACCCGGTTGCGACCTTCAGGCGACTCCGGTCCCACCGCGACCGAGGCCCAGGCCTTCCGCCGCTACCAGGAGAACGACGCCTGGACGTGGGAGCACATGGCGCTGACCCGCGCCCGCCCGATCGCCGGCAACCCGGACCTGTGCGCGGCGGCCATGGAGGGGATCCGGGCGATTCTCACGACCCCCCGCGACCCCGATACCCTGCTGGCGGACGTGGCCGCGATGCGGGAGCGCGTCGACGGCGAACGGCATGCGGAAAATCCGTGGCGCCTCAAGCATGTCCGCGGCGGCCTGCTCGACCTCGAATTCGTCGCCCAGTACCACCTGCTGCGCCACGCCGCGCAGCACCCGGCGATCCTCGTGCAATCGACGCGGGCGATGTTTGTCCGGCTCGGCGAGACCGGCCTGCTGGAGGCGGCGGAGGCGGCGGCGCTCGCTGACGCCACCGCCTTCCTTCACCGCCTCCAGGGCCTGCTCCGGCTGACGGTCGGCACCAACCGGGACGTTGCGCGGTTCTCGACGGGCGTCCGCGACACCTTGTCGCGGGCGATGGGAGCGGCGGATTTCGCCGCTATCGAGGCCCGGCTCGCGGCCGTGCAGAATCGCGTCCGCACGGGCTACGATCGCCTGCTCGCGGCGCCCGCCGCGTCCCTCCAGCGAAAACGGGAAGGAACCGACCGATGACCAGGACGATCGAGGCCGGCAGCCCGGCACCGGACTTCACGGCGCCCTGCGACGACGGCGGCACGTTCACCCTGTCGAGCCTCCGCGGTAAGGCGGTGGTGCTCTATTTCTATCCCCGCGACGACACTCCCGGGTGTACGCGCGAGGCGCAAGGCTTTACGGAGGCACTGCCTGCGTTCGCCGAAGCGGGCGCAGACGTCGTCGGAGTCTCCAAGGACACCCCCGCCAGCCACGACAAGTTCAAGGCGAAATACGGCTTGCCCTTCCGGCTCGTGTCGGACTCTGACGGCGACATCTGCGAACGCTACGGGGTCTGGGTGGAGAGGAAGAACTACGGCAAAACCTACATGGGCATCGAGCGTTCGACCTTCCTGATCGGGGCCGACGGGGTCGTGGGCCGGGTCTGGCGCCGGGTCAAGGTTCCGGGCCATGTCGATGCCGTCCTGGCGGCCGTGCGCGCCATGGAATGACCCGATCTCCCATTTCCGCCGTCGCGTGCTACCGCCGGCGGCGCTCGTCCGGGTCTCCCAGCGCGCCGATCCGGGCAGCCAGGGAGGCCGCGAGGAAGCCGTCGATGCCGCCGTCGAGCACGGCGTCGGGGTTGCTGCTCTCCACGTTGGTGCGGAGGTCCTTCACGAGGCGATAGGGCTGAAGGACGTAGGAGCGGATCTGGTGACCCCAGCCGATGTCGCTCTTCTGGTCGGCGAGCCGCCGGGTCTCCGCCTCCCGCTCTTGCAGCGCCCGTTCGTAGAGCCGCGCGCGCAGCATGGAGAGCGCCGCGGCCTTGTTCCGGTGTTGCGAGCGTTCGGCCTGGCACTGGACGACGATACCGGTGGGGAGATGGGTGATGCGGACGGCGCTGTCCGTCCGGTTGACGTGCTGCCCGCCCGCGCCCGACGCCCGGTAGGTGTCGATGCGCAGGTCCTTTTCCGCGAATTCGCCCGCGATCGCGTCATCGACCACGGGATAGATCCAGGCCGAGGCGAAGCTCGTATGCCGGCGCGCCCCGGCGTCGAACGGCGAGATGCGAACCAGGCGATGGACGCCGCCCTCGGTCTTGAGCCAGCCATAGGCGTTGGCACCGGAGACCTTGACCGCGGCCGATTTAATGCCCGCCTCCTCGCCCGGGCTCTCCGCGATCCATTCCACCGCATAGCCGCGCCGCTCGGCCCAGCGCACATACATGCGCAGCAGCATTTCTGCCCAGTCCTGCGATTCGGTGCCGCCGGCCCCGGCGTGGACCTCGAGGAAGCAGTCGTTCCCGTCGGCTTCGCCCGAGAGAAGGCTTTCGATCTCGCGCCTCCTGGCTTCTTCACGAAGCCCGGCGAGGGCGGCTTCCGCCTCCCGGCGGGCCGAGTCGTCGTCTTCCTCCTCGGCGAGTTCGGCGAGGGCGAGAGCGTCCTCGAAATCCCGCTCGAGCCGGCGGGTGCCGGCAAGCGCCGCGTCGAGGCGGGTGCGCTCCCGCATGACTGAACGGGCGCGCGCGGAATCCGCCCAGAGGTCCGGGTCTTCGGCCTCTTCGTTCAGGGCGGCCAAGCGGCGTTCGGCGGTATCCGGGTCAAAGATGCCTCCTCAGCAGCGCCAGCGACTGCTTGATGTCGTCCGCGAGCGAAGCGATCTCGGCGCGCATGGTCGGCCCGAACCCGTCGAAGAATGGGCTCAATATAGGCCGCCGAGCCCGTCGAAGGGAACGGTCTCGCGCGCGGGCGCCCCGGCGCGGCGCTCGCCGTCGCCCTGCGCGTGGCGCCGCGCCGGCTCGGTGCCGGGGAGGAACGCCTCGACGATGGTCTCGGCGGTCTGCGGGCCGGCAGGCGTGCCGCTGACCCGATCGATCCGGACGAAGCGGAGGCCGGCGGGGACGCGGAACGGCACCGCCGGCCGTCCGCGCAGGACCTCGTCCAAAAACGCGCGCACCACCGGGGCGGCGACCTCGCCGCCCGTTCCCCTGCGGCCCAGCGATTTCGGCCGGTCGAAGCCGATATAGGCCGTGACCACCAGATCGGGCGTGAAGCCGACGAACCAGGCGTCACGGAATTCGTTGGTGGTGCCGGTCTTGCCGCCGACCGGCTTGCCGATGTCCCTCAGCGCGCGCCCGGTGCCGCGTTGCACCGCCCCTTCCAGCATCGACACCACCTGGTAGGCCGTCCTGGGATCGGCGATCGCCTTCCGGCGGTCGGGCAGGACGGGCGGCGGCTGGGCGCGCCATCCGCCCTGCCGGCAGGAATCGCAGTCGCGTTCGTCGCGGCGATAGACCGTGCCGCCCTGGCGGTCCTGGATGCGTTCCACGAAGGCCGGCGTGATCTGGCGGCCGCCGTTGACGAGCATGGCGTAGGCGGTTGCCAGTGCGAGCGGCGTCGTCTCCATCGCCCCCAGCGCGGCCGCCGGCAGATGCGGCAGATCGGGGTGCAGCCCGAAGCGCCGGGCGTAATCGGCTACGGTCGCCGTGCCCAGCGCGCCGGCGATTCGCACGGTCATCAGGTTGCGCGATTCCTCGAGGCCGAGCCGGAGCGTGCTCGGGCCGTAGAACCGCCGCGTGTAGTTTTCCGGCTTCCATTTGCCGAGGCCTGCGCCCTGGTCGAGCACGAAGGGCGCGTCGAGCACGATGGACGCCGGCGTGTAGCCGTGGTCGAGCGCCGCCAGATAGACGAACGGCTTGAAGGCGGAGCCCGGCTGGCGACGCGCCTGCGTGGCGCGGTTGAACTCGCTCGATTCGAAATCGAAGCCGCCGACCATCGCCAGCACCCGTCCGGTGTGCGGGTCGAGCGCGAGGAGGGCCCCGGAGGCTTCCGGAATCTGGCGGAGCGCGTAGGTGCGGTCCGGGCCTGCCAATGGCTCCACCAGCACCACGTCGCCCGGCGCAAGTACGGCGTCTGCCGTCTCGCGCGCCCAGGCCAGGCCGCGCAGGCCGATCCGGGCGCGGCCCCCGTCGGCGAAGCCGATTTCGGCGCCGTCGGTGCCCGCCGCCAGCACCGCGGCGACACGCCAGGAATCGGGAATCGGCGGCAATTCGACCGCGGCCAGCCGCCCTCGCCAGTCGCCGGCGAGGGCGATTCCGGCGATGGGCCCGCGCCAGCCATGCCGCGTGTCGTATTCCACCAAGCCGGCGCGCAAGGCCCGCTGCGCGGCCGCCTGCATCGCCGGATCGAGGGTCGTGCGAACGGAAAGCCCCCCTTCGTACAGCGCAGCCTCGCCGTAGCGGTCGTAGAGATGCCGGCGCACTTCCTCCGCGAAATAGGGCGCATCGACGAAGGTCTCCGGCGCCCGGGCGCGCGTGAGGAGGGGTGCCAGCATCGCGGCGTGGGCCGCGGCTTCGCTGATCGCGCCGTTCTCGACCATCTGGGCCAGAATCCGATCGCGGCGCGCCACCGCCGCCTCGTAACTCCGCGCCGGGTGGTACTTGCTCGGCGCCTTGGGGAGCGCGGCCAGATAGGCCATTTCGCCCAGAGTGAGTTCGTTGAGCGAGCGGTCGAAATAGTCGAGCGCCGCCGCCGCCACGCCGTAGGAACCGCCGCCGAGATAGATCTCGTTGAGGTAGAGCTCGAGGATGCGGTCCTTGCTGAAGGCCTCCTCGAGGCGCATCGCGAGGATGGCTTCCTTCATCTTGCGCGAGAACGAGAGCTCGTTCGAGAGCAGGAAGTTTTTCGCCACCTGCTGTGTCACGGTCGAGGCGCCGACCGGCCGGCGGTCCTGGCCCAGATTGATGAGGTTCTTGACGACCGCGCTCGCCACGCTGATCGGATCGACTCCGAAATGTTCGTAGAAGGCCTTGTCCTCGGCGGCGAGAAAGGCCTGAACGAGGCGGTGGGGCATCGCCGAAAGCGGCACGAAAAGCCGCTTCTCGCGCGCGTATTCGGCGAGCAGTCGCCCGTCCCCCGCGTGGACGCGGGTGGCCACCGGGGGTTCGTAGGCGGCAAGCCAAGTGTGGTCCGGGAGGTCACGGCCGTAGTGGAAGAACGCGAAGGCGATCCCCCCCGCGGCCAGCGCGGCCAGGAGGAACAGGCTCAGGGCGGTGAAGCCGAACGTTCTCATCGTCTCGCCGAGGGACCGTCCTGGGAATCAGGGCGCGCCCCCTACCCTACCATCTGTGCGCGGGAGGCGCCGCTCTCGCCCCCGCATGTTTTCCTTGTTCGCGCCCCGCGCGGGGTTCTATGATGCGCGCGCGACTCCGCCATCGGATGCGCTGTGGCGAAGGCGCGGCGGGCACGCCGCGTCGTCGTTCGGAAGCGCGCATCCGGTGGCCTCCGCGCATCGAAAACACGGAACGAACCGATGCGGCAGCCGCCCGCGAGCGGGCTCCCATCCGCCCTGGAACCTCCATCGGCTCGCCGCCTGCGCGCGGCTGCCCACGGCTTTCGTCCGGCGGGGCGCTGCATGGCATTCACGCACGAGCGACCGCGGACGGCCGCGCCGCTCGCGCACGCTCGAACGGAGAAGACCAGAGAATGGCCAAACGCATGCTCATCGACGCCAGCCACCCGGAAGAGACCCGCGTGGTGGTGGCGAACGGAACGCGGCTAGAGGAATTCGATTTCGAATCGGCGGCGCGAAAGCAGCTCAAGGGGAACGTCTATCTCGCCAAGGTGATGCGCGTGGAGCCTTCGCTCCAGGCGGCCTTCGTGGATTACGGCGGCAACCGCCACGGCTTCCTTCCCCTCAACGAAATCCACCCGGACTACTACCAGATCCCCGTCGCCGACCGCGAGGCACTCTACGCGGAGCAAGAGGCCGCGGTGCCGGAGCGGCACCCCGCGGCGCGGGCCGAGGCGGACGCCCCGGAAGCCGAGGAGGCGGAAGACGGCGCCCCGGCCGCCGACGCGCCGGAAGACCCGCCGGCGGATACGGGCACGCCCGAAGACGCCGATGTGCCGGCGGATTCGGCCCCGCCGGAGAGCGCGGACGAGGCGAAAGACGGGAACGGTGCCGACGCGCCGTCCGGCGGCGACGTCGAAGATCTGGGCGGTGACGAGATGGACGATCAGGAGCACCGCCGCCTCCAGGCGAGTCGCGACCTGCTCGGCCGCCGCTATCACATCCAGGAAGTCATCAAGAAGCGCCAGATCATGCTGGTGCAGGTGGTCAAGGAGGAACGCGGCAACAAGGGCGCGGCCTTGACCACCTACCTGTCCCTCGCCGGCCGCTACATGGTCTTGATGCCCAACGCGATTCGTGGCGGCGGCATCTCCCGGAAGATCGTCAACGCCGAGGACCGCCGCCGCCTCAAGACGATCGTGAAGGATCTCGACATCCCTCCCCACATGGCGGCCATCGTGCGCACCGCCGGCCTGTCGCGCTCGCGGGCCGAGCTCAAGCGCGACCTGGAATACCTGCTGCGCCGCTGGCAGGACATCCGCGAGCTGACCCTCCAATCGACGGCGCCCTGCGTCATCAACGAGGAGGCGAACCTCATTCGCCGTTCGATTCGGGACCTTTACACGCGGGATACCGAGCAGATTCTGATCGAGGGCGACGAGGGCTACCGGACGGCCAAATCGTTCATGAAGATCCTGATCCCGAGCCACACGGCGAAGGTTCAGCCCTATCGCGACCGCATCCCGCTCTTCGTCCGCTACCAGATCGAGAGCCAGCTCGACTCCATGTACGGCCCGGAAATCCCGCTCAAGTCCGGCGGCTATCTGGTGATCGACCCGACCGAGGCCCTGGTCGCGATCGACGTCAATTCGGGGCGGTCCACGCGCGAGCGCAGCGTCGAGGAAACCGCGCTCAAGACCAACCTCGAGGCGTCGGAGGAGATCGCGCGCCAGCTCCGCTTGCGGGACTTGGCCGGCCTGATCGTCGTCGACTTCATCGACATGGACGAGAACAGGAACCAGCGGGCGGTCGAACGCAAGCTCAAGGAGGCGATGCGCAACGACCGCGCCCGCATCCGCATCGGCAGGATCAGCGCCTTCGGGCTTCTGGAACTGTCCCGCCAGCGGTTACGGCCGAGCCTGCAGGAAGCGAGCATGGAGCGCTGTGCGGGTTGCGGCGGCACCGGCGTCAGGCGCTCGATCGAATCCTCGGCGGTGCATGCGCTGCGGGCCATCGAGGAAGAGGGCCTGCAAGGGCGGAGCGCGGAAATCGCCGTCCGTATGCCGGCGGCGGTAGCGCTCTACCTGCTGAACCGCAAGCGCCAGACGCTGGCGGAGATCGAGCGGCGCTACGATTTCGTCGTGCGGTTCCAGCAGGACGACGCGCTCGTCCCCCCGAATTACGCGATCGAACGCATCGAGACCCGAGCCGGCCCGGCGGACGAGCCAGCGGCGGGCGGAGAGGCTGCGGCGGAGACGGCCGAGCCGGCCCGCAAGCGGCGGCGGCGCAGGCGCAAACCACGCGGCGAGGCCCCGGAGGAAGCCGTGGCGGCCGAGCCGGAACGGCCGGAGGGCGCGGACGAGGCCGAGGACGGCAAGGACGCCGATTCGCGCGGCACCAAACGCCGCCGTCGCGGGCGCCGCGGCGGGCGCCGCCGGACGGCCAAGCCGCAAGAGGAGACCCCGGCGGAGGCACCAGACGCGGCGCCCGAAGCCCCGCCGGCCCCCCCGCCTCCCCCCGCCGAAGGCGCGCCCGCCACGGTCGAACCCGCCGCGGCCGAGGTCGCCCCCCCCTCGGCAGAGGTCGAACCCGCCGCTCCCCCGCGCCGCGGCTGGTGGCAACGCCTGGGGTCCAACCTCGTCTGATCTCCGGAGCGCGAAGACCTACAGGCCGTGCTTCGCCCAGTGGACGAGGGCGGCGCAGGCAGCGGTGACCTCCTCGGTCGCTCCGGCATAGGAGAAGCGCACGAAGGAACGGCCGCGGCGGGTGTCGAAATCGATGCCGGGGGTCGCCGCGACGCCGCATTCGGCCAGCATCCGCCGGCAGAACGCCTCGCTATCGTCGGTCAAGCCCGAGACGTCGGCATAGGCATAGAAGGCGCCGTCGCAGGGCGCCACCTCGCCGAACCCGGCCTCCGCCAGCGCCGCCCGCACGATGTCCCGGTTGCGGGCGTAGCGGGCCACGTTCGCCTCCAGCACCGCCCGGTTATCGAAGGCGGCGAGCGCCGCCCGCTGCGAGAGCGCCGGCGGTGACACGAAAAGGTTCTGGGACAGGCGCTCCACGGGCCGTGCCAGATCCGGCGGGGCGACCATCCAGCCCAGCCGCCAGCCGGTCATCGAGAAATATTTGGAGAAGCCGTTGATCACGACCGCGCTGTCCGAAAAGGCGGCGATGGTCGCCGCCGGCGCGTCGTAGGCGATGCCGTGGTAGATCTCGTCCGCGACCACGCGAATCCCCCGGCGCGCGCAGTAGCCGGCGATCTCCTCCAGCGCGGGGCGCGACAGCATCGTCCCCGTCGGGTTGGAGGGGCTGGCGATGATCAGGCCCTGGATTGGCGCCTCCAGCGCCTCCAGCATGGCGACGGTCGGCTGGAAGCGGGTTTCCGCCGTGACCGCCAGCGCCACGGGCGCCACGCCGAGCGCCTGGAGGGTGTTGCGGTAGGCGGGATAACCCGGTTCCGCCAGGGCCACCCGGTCGCCCGCGTCGAAGGCGGCGAGGAAGGCGAGCAGCAACCCGCCCGACGCGCCGATGGTGACGACCACGCGCTCGGCCGGCAGGGCGAGGCCGTAGCGCTCCGCGTAGAACCGCGCGATGCGCGCCCGCAGCGCCGCCGTTCCGCACGATTCGGTGTAGCCGATGGCGCCCTCGGCGAGCGCCGCCGCCGCCGCGTCGCGCACCGCCTCGGGCGCGCCCGAGCCGGGCTCGCCGGCCTCCATGTGAAAAACCCGCGCGCCTCCCGCCGCCCGCACCGTGGCGGCCTTGAGAATCTCCATGGTGAAGAAAGGCGCGACCGCCGAGCGCCGGGACGCCTTCATCCCCGCCCCTTCACGACAAGCCGCCCGCCGCCGTCCCGAAGCCGCGCCGATCGCTCTCGATGCGGCAAGTCCCGGGGTTGCGCGGCAGGCCGCCCGGACAATGGATGGCGTTGACGCGGCCCAGCGCCGGCGCGTCCATAAGCCGGTGGCCGCGCGCTTCCAGGGCCCGCCGCGCCGCCGCGCCGACGGCGGATTCGACGGCGATACGGCCGTCCGAGCCGCCCACATGGACGCGCGGCGCGTCCAGCGCAGCCCGAAGCGGCCGCTCCGCGTCGAGCAATTCCAGCAGCGTCGCCGCGAGCGCGCTCGGCGCCGCCTCTCCCCCGCCAGCGCCGGCCGCCAGGAACAGCTGCCCGTTGACGTGGTTCACCAGCAGCGCCGGCGCGAAGGGGAACGGCCGCTCCGGCGGCGCCGCGAGCACGATTCCCGTCCCCGGTGCGCGCCGCCCGGCGCCGAACAGGCCGCCCGTCGTCAGGCCGCAGACCACGGCCATGCCCTGCCGGTCGGCCGCGACGAAGCTCGTGGTCGGGGCGGTGCCCGTCGTCCCCCCGGCGGACCCCGCCGCGGCGTCCGCCAGCAGGGAGAGCCGCTCCGCCTCCGTGGCGTCGCCGTAAGCCGCGCCCGCCCGGCGCCGGAGCGCAACCTCCGCGGCGGCCCCGTCCGGCGTCGTGTGCAGTTCGTGGCTCTCGAACGGCAACGCGGCGGTTCCTCGCCAGCGCGGGCGGTAGCGGCGGAGCTCGCTCGTATTGAGCGTGCCCCCCGCCTCCGTTACCGCCTGCGCGAAGGCGCGGGCGAGCCGGCCGTCATGGAAATCGCCGGGTCCGGCGAGGCGGAGCCGGGTGAGGGTTCCGGCCAGCGCCGGCTGGCGCAGCGCCCGGCCTTCCGCGATCGGCGCACCGCCGCCCGAGGCCAGGAGCGCACCCGCCCCGCTCGCCCCTCCGGCCGCGGCCGCCGCGTCGCGCGCCAGGGCGCGGGAGGCGGGATGGCCGAACCGCGCGAGCGCCTCCGCCGGGGCGAGGAGTCGGGACCAGCGCAACCGGCCGTAGCGCGCATGCAGGGCGTACATCCCGCGCACCGTGCCGGGCACGGCGGTCGCCGCGCCGCCGGCCGGTGCCGGGATCGCCGATCGCGCCGGCAGAAAGTCGAGGGTTTCCACCGCGTCGCCTTCCGCGCCCGGCGCGTAGACCAGGCATTGCCCGCCGCCGCCGAGGCTCGCCCGCGACGGGTAGGTCACGGCCAGCGTGAAGGTCAACGCCACTGCTGCATCGGCCGCGGAGCCGCCGGCCGCCAGCACATCGCGGGCGGCGAGCGCCGCGCGCGGCTCGTCCGCGGCGACTCCGCCGACGAAGTGCGTGCCCCTGGAGAGGCCGGGCACGGCGGCCGTCTCCCCGCTCCCGCAGCCCCAGAGCAGGGCGAGGACGGCGACGCCCGAAAACCACGCCGCGCATTGACGGAACGGCCTGGAAGACATAACTGATCCGGGAAGTCCTGGGAGAATGGCGTTGGCTCTCCGTCTCGCGCGCCCGGCGCTCCTCGTCTGCGCCGCTCTCGTCGTCGCGTCGTCGCTGGCGGCGCCGGCGAAGCCGCAGGACCTGTCGCTGATCCGCGACGCCGAGATCGAGGATACCATCCGCGCCTATGCCGCGCCACTGTTCGACGCGGCGGGGCTCGGCGCCGGGGCCGTCCGCGTCCACATCGTGAACGACCGCCGCCTGAACGCTTTCGTGGCCGGCGGCCTCAACCTCTTCGTCACCAGCGGTATGTTGGCGGCCGCAGAGGAGCCCGGCGAGATCACCGGCGTGATCGCCCACGAGATCGGCCACATCGCCAGCGGCCATCTGATCCGGACTCGCAGCGCCATGGAGGACGCCGCGGCCGGGGCCATCCTCGGCACCTTGCTGGGCTCGGGCGCCATCCTCGCCGGCGAAGGAGAAGCCGGCAGCGCCCTCATCATGGGCGCCTGGACCATGGCGCGGCAGAACCTGCTGCGCTACAGCCGGACGCAGGAGCAGGCCGCTGACCAGGCCGCCATCCGCCTGCTCGAAAGCACCGGGCAATCCGCCGAGGGCCTGCTCGCGATGTTCCGCCGGCTGGAGAACCAAGAGTTTCTCTCCGTCGACCGGCAGGACCCGTATCTTCGCACCCATCCCCTGACCCGCGACCGCATCCGTTTCGTCCGCAACCAAGTGGAGAAACGGGCCCGGGCCGGCGCGCCGCCCCCGGAGGCGGAGGCGCTCGCCCTGGCGCACCGGCGGATGGTGGCCAAGCTGCGGGGCTTTCTCGATTCGCCGAAGAAGACGTTGCGTGCCTACCCGCAGAGCGACCAATCGGTCGCCGCCCGCTATGCGCGGGCCATCGCCCTCTACCGCATCCCCGAGATCGACCGCGCCCTGGTGGAACTGAACGGCCTGCTCGCGGACTTCCCCGACGACCCTTGGTTCCACGAGCTCAAGGGGCAGATCCTGTTCGAGAACGGCCGGATCGCAGCCGCCGTCGAATCCTACGCGCGCGCGGTGGCGCTCCGGGGCGACTCCGCCCTGCTGCGTTTCGGCCTCGCCCGCGCGCAGCTCGAAACGGGCGATCCCGCCCTGGCCGAGGCCGCCATCGGCCATCTCGAGGCGGCGACGCGGCTGGAGGAAGGACGCCCCTCCTACTGGCACTTTCTCGGCATCGCGCGGGGCCGGGCCGGGGACCGCGCGCGCTCCTCCCTGGCCCTGGCCGAAGCCGCCTATCTGCGCGGCCGCATGGCCGAGGCGCGCCACCACGCCCGCGCCGCCGCCAGGGCCCTGCCCGAGGGAAGCCCCGGCTGGCTCAGAGCCGGAGACATCGCCGCCGCCGCCGGTAAGAGGCAGTGACCCGGGGTCAGGCGGGGGTGCGGAGGCGACGGGTGGCGGCGCGGTCGACGTTGCCGTGCGTGTCGAGGGCGACGCGGTAGACCTCGCGGGCCGCGCCCGGCGAGACCCAGCGTTCCCGCACGTCGTGGGCGACGCGCGCCGGGTCGCGGGTGGCGGGTGCGCCGTAACCGCCGCCGCCGGCGGAGACGGAGACCACCGTCTCGCCCGGCTCCAGCGCGACCTGCGCACAGGCCGCGAGTTCCTCCAGCGCCCCGTTCCGCCCGCGGCGGTATTGCCGCGCGACGCCGCCCGGGCCGCCGCCGCGCGCCCCGTTCGCCGGGTTGACCGCACCGTTGCTGACGTAGCCCACTTCGAGCCGGCAGCCGTCCACCGGCCCGAATTCCACATGCGCACCCGGCCCGCCGCGCTGGCGCCCGGCACCGCCGCTGTCCGCGATGAAGTGGCGGCCCTTCACGACGATCGGGAACACCATCTCATCGACTTCGATCGAATCCTGGTGGCAGAGCCCGGCATTGCCGACATGGGCGATGGAGACCCAGGCATCCGCCCGGGGTGCCGCCGCGCCGGCGCCGAAGCCCAGGAAGACCTGGTTCACGAAGGCCGCGCCGCTGCGCGGATCGACGCCTGAGATCACGCCGCAACTCGGCGGGATGACGCCGCCGACCTCCGCCATGCCGTGGCCATCCCCGAGCGCGGCGATGGCCCGCTGCACGCCGTTCGCGATGTGGTCGGCAACGTTGGTGGTGGCGACCGAGCAGGAGGTCGGGTGGTCGGGAATGCCGACGACGCAGCCTTGCCGCAGGCGCACGGCGATGCGGCGAAAAGACCCCGCGTCGGGCGGCACGGCGTGGTGGAGTGCGTTGAAGATTCCCACCATCGCCGAGGTGCGCGCGCAGGCTTCGCTCATGTTGAGGCCGCAGGGGAGCGAATCGACGTTGTCCCGCAGGTCGACCTCGATCCGCGCGGCGCCCGGATCGACGGCCACGGAGACCTTTACGGTCACGCCCTCCGGCGCTCCGGGGACCGGATCGTGGGTGCTGGAAACGGCGACACGGCCTTCGGGCAGCGCCGACAACGCCTCGACCATCCGCCGCTCGCTGTAATCGAACCAGCGGGCGGAGAAGCGCTCCAGGGTCTCCCAGCCGACCTCCGCGCCGAGCGCGAGAAGCGCCCGCTCGCCGACCCGGGCGGCGCCGAGCATGGCGAGGAAATCCCCCCACCATTGCTCCGGCACGCGGATGCGCATCCGGCAGATGCGGACGATGTCGTCGATCGTCTCGTAGCCGCGCTGGACCTGGACCGCGGGAAAGATCAACGCCCCCTCCTCGTACACGTCGCGGGCGGTGCCGTGGTAGGTCGTGGGGATGGCGTTGCCGCAATCGGCCTGATGCGCCTTGGCGACGACGGTGAAGCGGTGGTGGCCGCCTTCGTCCACCACCGGCACCAGGATGGTGTGATCGGCCGGATGCGAGCAGCCGTGATAGGGCGAGTTGTGCAGGAAGGCATCGCCCTGCCGGAGCGCGGGGTGGAATTCCTTCATCGCGGCCGCCATCAGGTCGGGCCCGCTCAGGACGTGAATCGGCAGGCTCTCGGCGGTCGAGAGAAGCGCACAATCGGCGGTGACGATGCAGCAGGAGAAGTCGCGCGCCGTATTGAGAACGCCGGAGCGGCCGGTGCGGAAGAGCGTGTTGGCCATCTTCCGGCAAATGGCCTCGAAGCGCTTGTGGAGAATGGCGAGCCGGACGCCGTCCATCCTGTCCCCCTCCCCGTCCACCGGGCGCACCCTACGGCCCGGCCCGGTGCGAGTCCACCGGGCGGCTCACCAGAGCCGCGCGCTCGCCAGGCGCGCCCCCTCCGTGAGCATCTCCATCTTCTTCCAGGCCACGTCGGCAGGCACCATCACCCAGCCGGCGAAGGTCGAGAAGCCGCAGTCGCAGCCGGCGATCACCCGCTCCCGGTCGCCGACCGCTTCGACGAATTGGCAGAGCCGGTCGGCCACGACCTGCGGGTGCTCGAGATAGTTGGTGGTCACGTCGATGACGCCCGGGACGAGCGCCATGTCGTCCGGCAGCCTGTGCGTCTTGAACTCCCGCCACTCGTGCTGGTGGCGCGGGTTGGCGCAGGCGATGCTGAGTGCGCCGACCCGGGCCTCGTAAATCACCGGCAAGAGTGGCGCGAGCGCCACGTCGTCGAGATGGGGACCGTCCCAGTTGCCCCAACAGACGTGGAGCCGGACCTTCTCGGGCGGAATGTCCGCGAGCGCCATGTTGAGCGCTTCGACATGGAGCGCCGCGCGTTCGAGGAAGGCGTCGAGCGGCTTGTCCACGAACATGATCTGGCGTTCGAGCGCGAGATCGGGCGCATCGATTTGCAGGACGTGCCCCTGCGAAACGATGTACTCGTATTCCTTCTTCAGTTCGGCCGCGAGGGCGAACAGGTAGTCGCGATCGTTTCCGTAGGCCGGGTTGCCCGCGGCGCGGAGCAGGGTGGTGGAGACGATGCCGGGGGAAGCGGCGGTGACGAAGGTCTCGGCAAAGCGGCCTTCGACCCCGCTTGCCGCGAGCCCGTCGGCGAAGAGCGCCATCTCCTCCTTCGCGGCGGTGAGCGCGTCGTCGTAGCGAACCGCCTCCTGCGCCTCCGGCATCTCGTAGAGCGAGGCGGTTTCGGCGATGTCGGCGTCCTCGTTGCTGGCGCCGCGCAGCGCCGCCGCCTTGAGCGCGGCGTAGCCGGGGAATTTGGCGAAATCCGTCACCGTGCCGCGCCGGGCGGTGCCGCCGAAGCCGCTCATCCGATCCTTGACGTAGAAGGAAAAGCCGATGCGCGGCAATTCGCCGTCGCCCGCGATGTCGATGCCGGATTCGGCTTGGCGGCGGAGGATGTCGACCATGTCGGCCGCGACCTGCGCGCGGAAGGCCGCGCGCTCGATCGAATCGCCCCGCTCCATGGCGAGCAGCATCTTCAGGAGCCCATCGCTCCGCGGCAGGCTTCCGACATGGGTGGTGAGGATTCGCGATTCGCTGCGTTTCATCATCTTCGCTCCGAGTTTCAGTGGGACCGGGCGCGGAAGGCGCGGTCGAGGAAGGCCGGAAAGGGAAGCTCCCGCCCGCCGGTGAGGCCGGCGGGCCGGAAGATCAGGATCAGCATCATGGCACCGGCGAGCCCGAGCTCGCGCAGGCCCGCGGGCGCGGCGAGTGCGATCGGGCCGACCGCGACGCCGTTCTCGAGCTGGCGCAGGAGCTCGGCGATCGCCGAGACCGCGACGGCGCCCACGACGGCCCCGGCGAGGCTGCCCGCACCGCCGATCACCAGCATCGCGATGGTGACGAAGGTGATGCCGATATAGAACTGGGTCACGTTGACCGTGCCCAGGAAATGGCCCTGGAGCACGCCGCCCAAGGCGACCAGCAGGGCGCTGACCACAAAGGCCGCGAGCCGCGCGCGCAGCACGTCGATGCCGATCGCGCGGGCGGCCGCCTCGTCCTCCCGCGAGGCGCGCAGTGCGAGGCCGAGCTTCGAAGTCTGGAAGACGTAGGCCACCAGCATGACGAAGAGCGCCGCGCCCAGCGCTACCCAGAGATCGACATAGACCGGCAGGCCATTGAACGAACTGGTACCGCCGGTCATCTCCTCCCAGCCGGCGTGAACGACGAAGACGATGGTGAGCCAGGAAAAGGTGCCGATCGCGGCGGCGATGCCGGAAAGCCGCATCAGGGGAATGCCGATCAGGAAGGCGAAGGCGCCGGCCCAGCCCATCGCCGCGAGCGCGGCGAGCCCGGGATGGAACTCGGCCTGGCCCAGGAACGCCGGCAGCTCGTCCATCAGGATCTTCTTGTAGCGCACCGGCACGTCGAGCCAGGCGGCGCCGAAGCCGCCCAGCATCATGAAGGAGGCATGACCGAAGGAGAGCACGCCCGAGTTGCCGACAAAGACGTAGAGCCCCACCACCATCACGAGCTTGATCAACGCATCGGTCGCGACCCGCTGGAGCACGACCGGCCCCAGGGAGCAGAGCGCCGCCAGTACGACGAGGATCAGGCAGAGCGAGAGCAACGGCCAGATGCCGCGTACCGCCTCCTCGACACTCGGCAGGCCCGCGCGCGTCATACCCGCTCCCGCGCCTCCGCGCCGCGAAAGAGGCCCTGCGGGCGCGCGAGCAACACGAGGATCACCGCCGCGAAGACCAGGGCCTCGCGATAGGGGCGGAGCTCGAGGGGCAGGCTGAACTGGAGGAGCACGCTGACGGTGCCGACGAAGTAACCGCCCAACACCGCACCGACCAGGCTCCCCATGCCGCCGACGACGGTCGAGACGAAGCCGATCAGGGCGAGCTGCACCCCCATGTTGGGCGAGAGCGTGCCGCCCTGCACCGTGGTGAAAATCGCCGTGACGCCCGCCAGCAGGCCACTCAGCCCGAAGGCCACCGCGATCACCCGGTCGGCGCGGACGCCGAGCAGGCGGGCCATGCGGAAATCGAGCGCCGCCGCACGCATCTGCATCCCGAAGCGCGTGCGTTTCAGGAACAGCGCGAGGCCCGCGAGCAGGACGACCGTCGCCCCGACGATCGCGACGTTCAGCTTCGGAATGCGGACCGCGCCGAGGACGAAGGGCTCGGCCAGAGCGGCGAGGAACTCGAAGCCCTTGGGCCGGGCGCCGTAGATCATCACGAAGAGATATTGCAGGAAGTAGCTCACCGCGAAGCTGGTCACCAGCATCGTGGTCGGGCTCGCCCGGCGCACGGGCCGGAAGGCGACCCGCTCCGAGAGAAGGGAAAGCGCGACGACCGCCGCCATCGACAGGAGGATGGCGAGCGGCTCGTACTGCGCGACGACCGCCATCAGCATGTACGCGCCGATCATGACGAATTCGCCATGGGCGAAGTTGATCAGGCGCATGATGCCGAAGATGAGCCCGATGCCGAGTGCCGTGAGCGCGTAGAGGGAGCCCGTGCTCAGGGCGTCGACGACGACCTGTATGGCACTGGTCACGATTCCCGGCCGTGCTCGTCGAAGCCGAAATAGGCTTCGTCCAGGGCCGCCCGCTCGCTCAGGATAGCGGGCGGCCCGGCGCGCGCGACGCGCCCCGAACGCAGGACGTAGGCCCGCCGGGCGAGGTCGGCGATACGCGCCGGATTCTGCTCGACCACGACGATCGTCATGCCCGCGCGGTTGAGCCCGGCCAGGATCTCGTAGACCCGCGTGGCGATCAGCGGCGCGAGACCGAGCGAGGGCTCGTCGAGCAGGAGTATCCCGGGCCGGCCCATGAGCGCGCGAGCGATCGCGAGCATCTGCTGCTCACCACCCGAAAGCTTCTCCGCGCGCGAACGCCGGCGCTCCCCGAGGATCGGGAAGGCGGCCATCTGCGCGCGGACGTCCGCCTCGACGCCGCGGCGGTCGCGGCGGATCGTCGCGCCGAGCCGGAGATTCTCCTCGACGGTGAGCTCGCCGAACAGCGCGCGGCCCTCCGGCACCAGCGCCAGGCCGCGGCGCACCACCTCCTCCGGCGGCAGGTTGGAGAGGGTCTCCCCGCGCAGGCGGACGGCGCCCGCGGCGGCCCGGACGGCGCCGGCGATCGCAAGCAGAAGCGTGGACTTGCCCGCCCCGTTGGGGCCGACGATGCCGACGATTTCGCCCTCTTCCGCCGCGAGGGAGACTCCGCGGAGCGCGGCGACCGGGCCGTAGCGAACCGCGAGATCCGCGACCGCGAGCACGCTCACGCCTCGACTTCGCCGAGATAGGCCCGACGCACCTCGGGGTCGTCCTGCACCGTGCGCGGCGACCCGACGGCGATGGTGCGGCCGTGGTCGATCACGTGGACCCGGCCGCAGAGACCCATGACGAGGCCCATATTGTGCTCGACCACGAGCACGCCGCAGCCGAACTCGGCGCGAATCCGCGTGATCGTGTCCATGAGGCGCGGGATGTCCTCCTCGTTGGTCCCGGCGGCGGGCTCGTCGAGGAGGAGGAAGGCCGGGCCGGTCGCGAGCGCCCGCGCGATGCCGACGCGGCGTTCGTCGCCGTAGGGGAGCGTGCCTGCGACCAGCCCCGCCTTGGCTCCGAGGCCGATCCAATCGAGGATCTCCCGGGCCCGGATGCGCGCGGCGCGGCGGGCGACCGGGCGGCCGGTGAAACCGGCGGCCACGTTCTCCAGCACCGTGAGTCCCCGGAACAGGCGGACCGCCTGGAAGGTGCGGGCGATGCCGAGGCGGGAGATCTCGTGCGGCTTCCGGCTGGTGATGTCGCGGCCGTCCAAGCGAACCCGGCCCGTCGCGGCACGCTGGAAGCCGGAGAGCACGTTGATCAGCGTGCTCTTGCCGGCACCGTTCGGGCCGATCAGGCCGAGAATCTCGTCCCGGTCGAGCGTCAGCGTGAGGCCCTCGAGCGCGGCCAAGCCCCCGAAACGGACGGCGACGCCCTCCGTCCCGAGGGTTGCGGGCCGTGGGCGGTCGGGGGCGGCGCGGACTGGCCCGACCGAACCGGTCATACGCTAGAAGTCGACCGGCGGCACCTTGCTCGGCGCGAAACGCCCGATCCCGCTCCGCACGCCGTTCTGCACCTGGATGATCATCATCGGCGTGTCGAAGTTGATGTGCCATTCGGGCGTGTAGGTGGTGGCACCTGAGAGCAGCGGCTCCTTGTCGAATTTCTCCAGCTCGAGGGCCACGGCCTTGGCGTCGAAGGTGCCGGCACGCTCGACGGCGCGCGCCCACCCCTGGATGATGGCGTAGCCGGTCACGCTGAAGCCGACGATCGGCGGCCCGAAGCGTTCCTCGAATTTGGCCCAGAAATCCTGCACCTCGACGATCGGGTCGTCGCCGTGGATCGAGCTGTAGTTGAGATTGTAGAAGTCGCTGAGGCCGGGGATCGCGTCCAGCCAGTAGACGCCGTCCATCGCGACGCCGCCGATGATCGGGAGGTCGATTCCGGCGGCGCGGACCTGCTTCAGGATCGGCGTGCCGCCCACGCCGGCGGCGCCGGTGAAGACGATGAAGTCAGCGTCGGACTCCTTGATCCGGGTGATCTGGCCGGCCGCCGTGGCGTCGGTCTGCCCGTTGAAGGTGTCGTGGCCGGCCACGCCGCCGAGCCCGTCCTCCCAGCGCGCCCGGAAGTAATCCGCGAGCTTCTTGGTGTACTCCACCTGCGTGTCCTCGAAGACGAAAGGCTTCCGCCAGCCCTGGGCATGGGCCCATTCGGCCATGATCGCACCCTCGGCGGGCGTGCCGACGCCCATCGAGAAGGCGAGATCGCCGATCCCCTGGACGCCGAATTTGGGATCGCCCGCGCAAAGCGAGAAGGCGATCTTGCCGCGGCTCTGCGCCGTGATCGCCGCGGGGCTGCCGAAATCGAAATCGCAGGTGACGAGGACGAGCTCGGCCCCCTTCTCCATGACCTCGATCGCGGCGTTGGCGCCTTGCGCGGGATCGGATTTGGTGTCCGCCGTCACGAATTCGATCTGCCTGCCGAGCAGGCCGCCCCGTGCGTTGATCTCTTCGATCGCCAGGATCGCGCCCTTGTGCGGGTCGTCGTAAGGGGCGAGGAATCCCGACAGCGCGATGGCGGCACCAACGACCACCTTGTCCTCGGCGGCCGCCCGCTCCGCCCCGCTTCCGGCGGCGAGCGCCGCGGCCAGCGCGATGGCACCCATTCTCCAGACCATGACCGTCTCCTCCTTCCGTGACCGTGCGTCCAACCTGTCGCCGCGAACCGTACAAGCCTCGTTCGATCTTGCAAACCCGGCGGCACCCGCTAGAGTCGGCGCCCCTGCGGCAGACGGACGGAGCGGCCCGGATGCTCGACCGCAAGGCGCTGATCGCGCTCGTCGAGGACAGGTATTTCTTCAACGTCGACAACAAGAACGTCGAACCCGCGGTCGCGTGTTTTGCGGCAGATGCGGAGCTGCGGGTGCAATCGGCCCATGTCAGCCATACGGGGCACGGGCAGATCAGGCGCATGTTCAAGGATTTCATGGCCGCGACGAAGACCATCTATCACGGCGACTTCAGCCACGTCGTCGACGTGGACAACCAGTGGATCGCCTCGCAGTTCGTCGCCCGCAACGACTACGACGACGGCCGCCGCGTCGAGATGCGCAACTGCAACTTCTTCCAGGTCGAGGACGGCCGCTTCAAGCGCGTCACGATCTACATGACGGACGAGAACCCGCTGGTCTGACCGAGGGCGCCCTTCCGGGGCGCGCGCGTCACGGGCGGCCTTCGAAACGGTCGAGCACGCGGCCTGGCGGCGGGACGTCGCGATAGCCGTCGCCGTCGAACACCTGGGCGCCGTTGACCCAGACGCCGTGCACGCCGCAAGGGTCGCGGATCAGGCGGCTTTCGCCGCCGGGCAGGTCGTCCACGCGCCGCAGCGGACCGCGCGCGACCGCCGCCGGGTCGAACAGCAGAAGGTCCGCGAACCTGCCGGGCGCGATCTCGCCGCGATCCGTGATGCCGTAGAGCCGCGCCGGCAGGCTGGTGAGGCGGCGGATGCCGTCCGCCAAGTCGAACGTGCCCTTCTCCCGCACCCAATGCCCGAGCAGGTGCAGGCCGTAGCCCGCGTCGCACATGTAGCAGAGATGAGCGCCGGCGTCCGAAAGGCTGACGAGACCGGCGTCGTGGCGCAGGAGCCGCTCGACCGCCGCCTCGTCCGCGTTGAGCAAGGCGGCGTTGAAGACCGCCTCGAGCGCTTCGTCGGCGGCGAGATCGAAGAGGACGTCGACCGGGTCGCGGCCTTCGCGCCCGGCGATTGCCGCGATGGTCTCGCCTTCCAGCGCCCGGTGCCCGGGCGCCAGCGCCACCGCCACCCGCCGCCAGTCGCCGTAGAACAGCTTGCCGCGTTGGGGTTTCTCCAGGTCCGCGCGGAACCGCTCCCGGAACCCCTCGCTCCCGATAATCGCGAGGAACTCCGCATCGGACGCGGCATGCAGCGGCTTCCAGGCGTCGAGACTCTGGAGCGGGAAGGCCGTCCGCATCGAAAAATCCATGCTGAGCGGCTGGCAGGAGACCTGCGCCCACAGCGCGTTGCCGCGGCGCTGCGCGGCGGCCGAATCGTCGAGCATCCCGATGGCACGGTCCGGGAAGGCGTCGTTGTGGAGCGCGGCAGTCATGCACACCGGCCGGCCGGTCGCGGCAGCCAGTTCTTCCAGGAACGCCGTGGTCACGCCCGGCCCGACGGTAAGCTGGAAGACGCCGCGGCCGCACGCGCCCAACGCGCCGACCAGGGCGCGCATCTCGGCCTCGTCGGCCAGCCGGGAGGGCATCGGCACCCCGCCGTCGCCGTTGTGGTTCAGGGAGGTGGAGGAGGCGAAGCCGATGGCGCCGGCCTCCAGCGCCTCCTTCACGATGGCGCGCATGGTCGCCACCTCGTCCGCCGTGGCGGCCCGCTCCGAGGCTTCGGCCCCGAGCACGGTCGTGCGCACCGCCGAGTGGCCGACGAAGACGCCGACGTTCGGGTAGCAGCCCTTGCGGCGCAGCAGGGCGAGATAGTCGGGGAAGCTCTCGAACCCCCAGTCGATCCCCTCCTCCAGGGCGGCGATGGACATGCCTTCGACCTCGGCAAGATTGCGGGCGATCTGCTCGCGCCGGTCGGCAGGGCATGGCGCGATGCTGAAGCCGCAATTGCCCGTCACCACCGTCGTCACGCCGAGCGCCGGCGAGGGGGTGGCCTGGCGTTCCCAGGTGAGCTGCGCGTCGTAATGGGTGTGCACGTCGACGATGCCGGGCGCGAGAACGAGGCCGTCGGCTTCGACCGTCTCGCGCGCGCCTTCCGGCACGGTGCCGACCGCAGCAATCCGCCCGCCGTCGACCGCCACGTCGGCCGCCACGAGCGGATTGCCCCTGCCGTCGGCGACCATCGCGCCGCGAATCACCAGATCATGCATATGCCGAACCGCCCTGCCCCCAAGCCTTCCTGCCGATTATGACCGGGTGCCCACCCGTTGGCGAACGGAAAATCCTGACCGAGGCGCGGCCCGTCATACGGCCATGGCACCCCTGCAGCCGGAGGAAACGGCAGGCGTACCCCCGCGAGGGAAGCGCCTTTTCCGCCGCTTGCGTGCCGCGGCGGCGGCGCGTAACTTGTCCTTCGGTGGCGCTCCTGGCCCGGCCGCGAAGCAACGCATTGCGGCCTGCGGTCGGCCGAAGCGACGCGACCCGCCGGGAGGATCGGAGTGGGATCGGACGCGCTCCGCAAAGCGCGAGGCGCCTTCTTCACGCCGCCGGGTATCGCACACGCCCTCGTCGAATGGGCCGTCCGCTCCGCCGGCGACACGGTCTTCGAACCGTCTTGCGGCGAGGCAAGCTTCCTTCTCGCGGCGGCCAAACGACTGAAACGCATCGGAGCGCCGCCGCGCCGCTGGCGCGAGCGTCTCCACGGCGTGGAGATTTTCGAAGCGTCGGCCAGGAACGCTGAAACCCGCCTTCGCGAGGCGGGCTTCGACGCTTCCGTCGCCGTGGGCGACTTTTTCGCACACCAAGCGCCGGCGTCCTACGACGCGGTAGTCGGCAACCCGCCCTTCGTCCGCTATCAGAGCTTCACGGGTGCAGCCCGCGCGCGCGGCCTGGAAGCGGCGTTGAAGCAAGGAGTTCGCCTTTCCGGACTGGCCGGTTCATGGGCCGCGTTCGTCGTCAAGGCGACGCGACACGTCGCGCCGGACGGGCGATTGGCGCTCGTCCTGCCCGCCGAACTCCTGAGCGTGAACTACGCACAGGCAGTGCGCCGTTTCCTGCTGCGTCGGTTCGGCCGCGTGCGTATCGTCGCGTTCGAGGAGCGCGTTTTTCCGGGAGTCCTGGAGGAAGTCGTTCTGCTGTTCGCCGAGGGCAGCGGCGGCGCCTCCCGTCTGGAAATCCACCAGACGCGGAACGTGGAGTCGCTCGGCGCGGTCGAGGCGGCGGCCTGGACGACGCATGCGCCCGGCGACGGCGAAAAGTGGACGCAGGCGCTCGTCGCGAAGGACACACTGGCCGCCTATCGGACGGTTGTCGACGAGTGCTTTGAACCGCTCGGCGCGTGGGGCAACGCCCACCTCGGGGCGGTCACGGGCAACAACGGTTTCTTCGCGCTGACGATGGCCGACATATGCGCGCACGGCCTGTGCGAAAATGATACCGTGCGCATCTCACCGCCGGGCGCCCGCCATTTGCGCGGCCCCGCTTTCAGCGCAGCCATATGGAAACGACTCGCCGCGGACGGCGCGCGATGCCTGTTGCTCTCTCCGGACAGCGAACCGTCGGATGCGGCCCGGAGATACATCGCCGAAGGCGCGCGCATCGGTGTCGCGAAGGCTTACAAATGCCGCGTCCGAAATCCCTGGTGGCGTGTACCGCTGGTGGGCGTTCCCGACCTGATCGTGCCTTACATGAACGACGATCGCCCACGACTCGTCGCCAACGCTGCGCGGGTGAGAATCCTCAATTCCGTTTACGGTATCCGTCTCGCGCCGGGGCGGAAGCGGCTCGGGCGCCGGCTCTTGCCGATCGCCTGCTTGAACAGCGTCACTCTTCTGGGCGCAGAGCTCGTCGGGCGCGCCTATGGCGGCGGCCTGCTCAAAATGGAACCGCGCGAGGCCGACACGTTGCCCGTGCCGGCACCCGAACGGCTCGAAGCGAGCGGAGAGAAGTTGCGAAACCTCGGCCCGCAAGTCGCTCGGCCGCTACGCGCCAGCGCGTTGCGGGACCTCGTGGAAGCCGTCGACGATATCATACTGACCGATATTACGGACAGAGATTTGAGAAATATCCGACAGGCGCATGAGGCGCTGTTCCGGCGCCGCCGAGCGAGAGGAAAGAGCGGTGGCGATTGACGAACGGCTTGCGAGGTCCCTGAAGTCGGTGGGGGATAAACCTTCGGACGTTTCGTCGGCTTCGACCGAGAAAGCCTATAGCGAAAAAATCTCCGGCGCCGTGGCGCGCGCCGTCGCCGAGGAACTGCGCGAACGCGGACTGACGGGCGCCCGACCCGGCCCGTCCGGTGAGCATGATACCGCCGGCGCGGAGCGCCGCATGGCCGGTGGCATCGGTGCGAAGAAGGTCGACGTCACCTGGGCGACCGAAGAAGCGGGATTACTGCTCGGCATATCGATCAAAACCATCAACTTCCGCGACGGGCGGACGGGCAATTTTCAGAAGAACATCACGAACCGGCGGGGTGACATGCTGTTCGAGGCAGTGACATTGCATCGCCGATTCCCCTACGCCGTGCTCGGCGGGCTGTTCTTCCTGGACCGCGGCGCACGGTACGACGGGACTCGACGACGCCGTTCGACCTTCCTGAACGCGCATGATCGCTTCCGGCTCTTTACCGGAAGAACCGATCCGGGCGGCCGGGACGAGCAATACGAGCGGCTTTATATCGTGCTTCTCGATGCTTCGTCATCTCACGCGAACGTCCACGTTTATCCGGTCGGCAAACCCGACGAGAGAATAGAGATGGCGCGGGCGCTCGACGAGCTGATTGCGGACGTCGCGGTCCGAAACCCGGATTTCTACCGTTACGAGGAGGGGAAGCTGTCGCCGTCCGGCGGCTGACGGGCGCGTGTGCAGGCGGGAGGCCGGCGGTTTCAAGCGTTCTTCGGCGTCGTTACCCCGATGAGGCAGTCGCGGGTCACGAGGTCGGCGAGCCGGTCGCGCTCCCAGCCCGCGGTTCCGTCGGGGCGGCGCGGCAGGACCATGTAGCGCATGTCCGCGGTCGAATCATGGACCCGGAGGGCGACGTCCCGGGGCAACACGGTGCCGAACTCACGCAGCACCGCCCGCGGCTCGCGCACCACCCGCGCACGGTACGCCTTCGACTTGTACCAGGCGGGCGGAAGCCCAAGCAGGGCGCGCGGGTAGCATGAGCAAAGCGTGCAGACGATCACGTTGTGGACGGCAGGCGTGTTCTCGACGACCAGAAGCCGGGTGGGGCCCAAGTCGATGCCGAGGCGCGCGCACGCCTCGGCGCCGTCCGCCAGTAGCGCCGTCTTGAAATCCGGGTCGGTCCAGGCGCGGGCCGCCACTTCGGCGCCGCGCGCCGGAGACCGCGCGTCCATGGCCTCGATCTCGGCGCGCATGTCGTCGGCGCCGAACACGCCCTTCTCGATCAGGAGCTCGCGCACGGCGATTTCCATCGTCCGGTAGTAGGAAAGCGGGCCGTCCTCGTCGGGAGGCGGGGCGTGAGCTTCCATTCCTCACTCCGTCGCGGGTTCGAGCCAGTGTTCGTAGAGCTCGATGTCGAGGGTGTCGCCGGGCGGGCCGTCGTAGCCGGGCCAGAGCGCGGCCTGGGCGAAACGCACCCGGTAGAGGGGCCGCGCGGGGCGGCCGTCCCGCCCGAAGGCCAGTTCCTCCGGGTTGCGGAAGGCGCCGCAGACGCGCTCGACCACGCCGGCGGCACCGCGCGCGTAGTAAGGCGTGCGGACATGCCCCGGCGGGAAGGCCCGGCGCACCTGCACCCGGTCGCCGGGCGCGTAGCGGGCGGCGGTCATTCGGCGCCCTCCCGCGCCTCGACCTCCGCCATGCGGCGGCCGAGCTCGTCCGCCGTGATCACGCCCTTGGCGAGCAGGGCGTCGGTGATGGAGGCGATCCAGCGCTCGTAGTAGCTCATCCCGTCGTAGGCGCGGGCGCCGAGTCGTTCGATCCCGCGCCGCAGTTCGTCCACCGTGACGAGCCGCCGCTCCGGCTTGGCGAGCAGCACCATCAGCGCGTCGACCCGCTTCTCCCACGGCGCGTGAGCGTGTTCCGCCCGCTCGACGCGGCCCGCCGGCAGTCCGCCCACGTCGTGGCAGCCTCGGCCCGGATCGTCGATCATCGCCCTCCCCTCGCCGTGCCGCCACCGACGGGCGCGCACGGCCCGGGCGGAGTGTAGAGGCTTTTCAACCGCGGCGTAAGCGCCGCGCCCGCGCGCTTGATAGGCGGGGCCATGGCGGATACGGTCGGCACCGTCGACGAGTTCCTCTGGATCACGGTGGTCTACGATGGAGAATCCCGGCTCCTCGGCAGAGAAACGACAAGGGGGTTGCGTCGCCGTCTCCGCCTGAGATTCGAGGAAGAGGACGTGGAGGCTTTCCCCGTCATCGCGTTCACCGCCCGGGCGGATTTGGAGGAAGAGCGCCCTGCGGCACGATGACCTCCTCCGGATCGCCGCCGAACTGGCTGAGGGCGGCGCTGGCAGACCACGGAGGACGGATCCCTGCCGGGCCACCAGCACCGCCTACTACGCGCTGTTCCACTGCTTGGCGAAAACCTGCACCGACGCTCTGGGGGCCGAACCCGGGCGACGCGAAGCCAACCGGCACAGCGCCAAGCCTACCGGGCCCTGGATCACAGGGAAGCGAAGAAGCGTTGCGAGCGAAACGAGATCCTGCGGACCTTTCCGGCCGGGATACAGGACTTCGCCGAAACCTTCATCTCATTGCAATCCAAGCGCCATCTGGCCGACTACGATCCCGACGCGCCGTTCGGAAAGACCAACGTCATCGAGGACATCGACGAAGCACGAGACGCCATCGCCCGCTTCCTCCAGGTACCGTTCAGGCATCGGCGGGCCTTCGCGATCTATCTGTTGACGAAGCTCAGGAGCGTTTGACGCGCCCGCGCGAGAGGCGTGCTCTCGCTTGCCGCTCCCGCGGCGTGTTGTTCTAATCCGCGCCGGCGCGGCGCCGGGGGCGCAGGCCGCGGAGGAGCGCGGGCGGTGGGCGAGTGGTACCCGAAGGAGCGGCTGGGGGACCTGCCGGCGGCGGCGGCGCGGCGCTGGGGCGCGCGCGAGGCGCTGGTCCACGAGGGGAAGCGCTGGAGCTACGGCGCCTTCGACCGGGAGGTGGACCGCACCGCCAAGGGGCTGATCGCGCTGGGCGTCGAGAAGGGCGAGCACGTCGCGCTGTGGATGCCCAACCGGGCGGAATGGCTCTTCCTCGCCTTCGCGATCGCCAAGATCGGCGCCGTGCTGGTGCCGCTCAACACGCGCTACCGCACCGACGACGTCGCCTACACCGTGCGGCAATCCGACAGCGCGACCTGGATCGCCGTCGACCGCTCGGGCCCCGTCGACTACGCCGCCATGCTCCGCGCGGTGCTGCCGGGGCTGGCGGCGCAGGACCCGCGCGCCGCCGACATCGCCGGCTTCCCCCGGCTGCGGCGCTTGGTCCTGCTCGGCCGCGCCGAGGAGCCCGGAACGCTCGACTGGGAGGCGCTGCTGGCCGGCGGTGAGGCGGTGTCCGACGCGGCGCTGGCCGCGCGGGCGCGCGCCGTCGACCCGGACGACCGGGTGATGATCGGCTACACCTCGGGCACCACCGGGCATCCCAAGGGGGTGATGCACAGCCACGTGATGATCCGCAACATGCGCGAGCGCGCCAACCACACCGGCCTGACCTTCGAGGACGCGATCATCAACCCGCTGCCCCTCTTCCACATGTACGGCTTTAGCGAGGGCGGGCTGATCTCGGTCATCGCCGGCTGCAAGCACGTGCTGCTGTCGACCTTCGACGCCGACGAGTGCATGCGCCTCGTAGAAGCGGAAAGAGGCACGGTCGTCCACGGCTTCGACACCCACTACAAGGAATATCTCGATTCGCTCGCGCGCACGAAGCGGGACATAGCGAGCCTCCGCTTCGGCACCTTCCCGTCGGGCATGACGAGCTCGGCCCGGATCGCCCGTCGGGTCCAGGCCGAGATGGTCCCCACCTTCACCGGATGGGGCATGACGGAGACCTTCACCTTCGCCACCATGTCGTTCGGGGATTCCACGACCGAGCAGCGCTGCGACGCCTCCGGCTTCCCGGCACCGGGCTTCGAGGTCAAGGTGATCGACCCGGAGACCGGGCGGGAGCGGGCGCCGGGCGAGGAAGGCGCGCTCCTGATCCGCGGCTACATGATCACCCGGGGCTATTACGACGACCGGGAAGCGACGGAGGCGGCCATCGACGGCGACGGCTGGCTGCATACCGGCGATACCGCTCTGCTCCGCCCGGACGGTCACATCCGCTTCGTCGGGCGCTACAAGGACCAGCTCAAGGTCGGCGGCGAGAACGTCTCGCCGGCGGAGGTCGAGGCCTTCCTCATGGCGCATCCGGCGATCGACCAGGTGGCGGTCGTCGGCTACCCGGACCCGCGCCTGGCCGAGGTCGCCGTGGCCTTCGTCGTGACGGCGCCCGGCGCGGTGATCATCGCCGCCGAGGTCGCCGGCTTCTGCAAGAACCGGATCGCGAGCTTCAAGATCCCGCGCCACACGCTCACGGTGGATGCCCTGCCGATGACCGCGAGCGGCAAGGTGCAGAAGCACAAGCTCCGCGCCCAGGCCCTCGACCTGCTGGGCGCCCCGGCCGGCGCGTAGCCGCACACCGAAACGCAAGAACGGGCGCAACGTTCCGCGTCGGCGACAAGGGAAGCGATGGCGGCGACGAACGCGCGATTGACGGCGGCGGTTGAGGCGTATTTCGCGGACCTGCGGCGGGTGCGGGCGTCGGGCGGGGGGACGGAGGAGCGCTCCAGCTACGGGCCGCTCGCGGGGTTGCTGAACGCCGTCGGCGCTTCTCTGAAGCCCAAGGTGTTCTGCGTGCAGGAGCTTGCCGACCACGGCGCGGGCCATCCCGACTTCGGCCTCTATGCGGCGAAGCAGGTGCAGAAGGGGCGCGCACGGGAGGGCCAGACGCCGGAACGCGGCGTGGTGGAGGTGAAGACGCCCGGCGACGACGCTTGGGCGACGGCGGCTTCCGATCAGGTAAGCCGCTATTGGGGGCGCTACCGGCTGGTGCTTGTGACCAACACCCGCGATTTCGTGTTGGTGGGCGAGGATGCGGCGGGGCGGCCCGCGAAGCTGGAGAGCCTGCGCCTGGCGGAGAGCGCGGCGGATTTCGCGCGCCGCCTGGAGAAGCCGCGGGCCTTCGCCCGCGACGTGGGCGCGGGGCTGGCTGAATATCTCGCGCGTGCACTCGCACACCGGGCGGCGCTGGCGGAGCCGCGGGATTTGGCATGGTTGCTGGCCTCCTATGCCCGCGACGGCTTGGCGCGGGTGGAGGCGGCCGGCGAGGCGCCGGCGCTGGCTTCGGTGCGCTCCGCTCTGGAAGAGGCGCTGGGGGTGCGCTTCGAGGGCGCGCGGGGGGCGCGGTTCTTCCGTTCGACGCTGGTGCAGACGCTGTTCTACGGCGTCTTCTCGGCCTGGGTGCTGTGGGCGCGACAGACCCCGCCGCCGGTGGGCGGGTTCGACTGGCGCACGGCCGTCTGGCATCTGCGCGCCCCGGTGCTGCGGGCGCTGTTCCAGCAGCTTTCCGACCCCGGTCGCCTGCAACCGTTGGGGCTGGTGGAGGTTCTGGACTGGACGTCCGCCGCGCTGGACCGGGTGGACCGGGCGGCCTTCTTCGGGCGCTTCGACGAGGGCGCGGCGGTTCCCTACTTCTACGAACCGTTCCTGGAAGCTTTCGATCCCGCGCTGCGCAAGCAGTTGGGGGTCTGGTACACGCCTTCGGAAGTGGTGCGCTACATGGTGGCGCGTGTGGACCGGGCGTTGCGGGACGATCTGGGCATCGCGGAGGGCTTGGCGGCGGAGCACGTCTACGTGCTGGACCCGTGCTGCGGGACGGGGGCGTATCTGGCGGAGGTGTTGCGGCGCATCGCGTCCAACCTGGAGGGCCGGGGGTTGGGCGCGCTGGCGGGAGCGCGGGTGAAGCGGGCGGCGCTGGAGCGTGTGTTCGGGTTCGAGTTGATGCCGGCGCCGTTCGTGGTGGCGCATCTGCAAGTGGGTTTGGCGCTGCGGGAACTGGATGCGCCGTTGGCAGACGACGGGACGGAACGGGCCGGTGTCTTCCTCACCAATGCCTTGACCGGTTGGGAGCCTCGGGTGACGAAGCCGCTGCCGTTCCCGGAACTGGAGGAGGAACGGGACCGTGCGGAGCGTGTGAAGCGGGAGGCGCCTGTCCTGGTGGTTCTGGGGAACCCGCCCTACAACGGCTTTGCGGGCTTGGCGGTGGAGGAGGAGCGGGCGCTTTCGGAGGCGTACCGTTCGACGAAGCGGGTGCGGCGGCCGGAGGGGCAGGGCTTGAACGATCTCTATGTCCGCTTCTTCCGCATGGCGGAGCGGCGGATTGCCGAGAAGACGGGCCGGGGCGTGGTGTGTTTCATCTCGAACTACTCTTGGCTGGACGGATTGTCGTTCACGGGGATGCGGGAGCGCTATCTGGAGGCGTTTGATGCGGTGCGGATCGATTGCCTGAACGGGGACAAGTACAAGACGGGGAAGGTTGCGCCGGACGGTTCTCCGGACCCGAGCGTGTTTTCGACGGAAGGCGACCCGGTCGGCATCCAGGTAGGGACGGCGATTGCGACGCTGGTGCGCAAGGCGGAGCATGAGCCGGCGGGGCGTGTCGGCTTCCGGCATCTGTGGGGGCGGTCGAAGCGGGCAGACTTGCTGGCGACGGCGGAAGCGGAGCCGGAGGCGCTTTACGAGAGCGTCGCCCCGGCATTGCCTCTGGGGCTGCCGTTCGTGCGGGCGACGGTGAGCGAGGATTGGTTCGATTGGCCGGCGTTACCCGAGCTGTTCCCCGTGTCGTTCCCCGGTGTTCAGACCAGCCGCGACGAGTTTCTTGTCGATACAGACCTGGACCGCTTGAAGGCGCGGATCGGGGATTACTTCGACCCCAGCATAAGCCACGAGGAGATCGCCCGGCGCTACCCGTCGGCGATGAAGGCGACGGTGCGGTTCGACGCCCGCAAGACGCGCGACGCACTGCTTGCAAGGGGAGGGCCGGACGATGCCGGGTTCGTGCGTCATGCCTACCGGCCGTTCGATACCCGCTGGCTGTATTGGGAGGGGGACGGCGCGCTACTTGACCGCCCACGCCCCGACTATCGATCGCACGTGTTCAAGGACAACTTGTGGTTCTGCAATGCGCAGCATGTGCGGAAGGGCGCGGAGGAACCGCAAGCGTATTTCACACGACACATTGGCGCGCGGCACTTGATCGAACGCGGTGCTAACTGGTTCCCCGCTTGGCTCCGCGCCGACGGCGAAGGCACCCGCCGCCCCAACCTCACCGCCACCGCGCGCCGCTACCTCGACCGCCTGGGTGCGAGCGTCGAAGACCTGTTCCACCACGTCCTCGCCATCCTCCACGACCCCGCCTACCGCCAAGCCAATGCCGGCGCACTCCGCATGGAATGGCCCCGCATCCCCCTCCCCGGCTGGCCCGACGGCGGAAGCGACGACGCCGCGGCAACCCTCGCCCGCTCCGCCGAACGCGGCCGCGCACTCGCGGCCCTGCTCGACCCTGAAACCCCCGTCCCCGGCGTCACCACCGGCGCCCTGCGCCCGCAAGCCGCCGCCATCGCCGTCCCCACCACCACGCACGGCCGCAACATGACAGGCGACGACTTCGCCCTCACCGCCGGCTGGGGCCATCTCGGCACAGGCGGCGCCGTCATGCCCGGCCAAGGCCGCGCCACCGAACGCCCCTACACCCCGGAGGAACGCGCTGCCCTTGGCGATACGCTCCCCACCACCTTGGGCAACACCACCTTCGACGTGTACTTGAACGCCCGCGCCTTCTGGTGTAATGTCCCCGCCAACGTCTGGCACTACAGGCTCGGTGGCTACCAAGTGCTCAAGAAGTGGCTCTCCTACCGCGAACACCCCCTCCTCGCTCGCCCCCTCACCCCCGAGGAGGTCCAGCACTTCACCGACACCGCGCGACGAGTAGCAGCCCTTTGTCTTGCCGTGAGTGCAAATGGGGATCCACGATAGCCTCTTGAAAGAGCGATCTATGGCAAAATCGATACCTGAAAGAATCAGGAAGAAAATATACCAAGAGAGCGGCATGGCCTGTTCGAGATGCGGAGAGGAAGATGTCGCGACTTTTGAAATTCACCACATCAAGCCGATTTCCGAAGGAGGGAAAAACGAAGAGAGCAATTTAATTTTGTTTTGTTCTAATTGCCATTCCAAGGTAACGCATGGCGAAATCAAGACATCAGAGATTTTGAAATTGAAAAAATCACTTCGTAACGCCAATCGATCGCATAAGACTGAAAGCGTATCGAGCAACGTCATTAATTTCCCGAGAGGGATAAACCAAGGTACTATAGCCAATGTAGTGAACAAGACGGAGATAGTGACTCAGAGCAAAACGGTGAGAGTAAATCCACCTGATGGATCCATTGCGTCCAATCTAATGCATAAGAATTACATAAAACATCTTATCGACAGATATCACAAGTTCAAAGAATCTGACGTTGGACGTGAAGGAATGAAATATAGTATCTTGTATGGTTCAATAAAGAGGAGATTTGGAGCCAAATGGGATATGATTCCGATGGAGAGATTTGATGAGATATCTGAATTTCTTCAGCAACGGATAGACGGAACGATTCTTGGAAAAACTCGTAAATCCAGAAGACAAAAGAACTATTCCACATTTTCGGAATTCTGCGACAAGCATGGCTGAATTGTCCTGGTTTCGCGGCATCGGTAGGATGGGGCGCCGCAACAAGGCGGCAGAAAAGGGAGAGCGAGCGACATGGGCGACGACGCGGGAACCAAGGTGGCGTTTCTCGGGCTGGGGGTGATGGGGTTCCCCATGGCGGGGCATCTCGCCAGGGCCGGCGGCGCGGTCACGGTCTATAACCGGACGGCGGCCAAGGCCGAGGCGTGGACCGGAACCCACCGGGGCCGCACCGCCGCAACCCCCGCCGCCGCCGCCGAAGGCGCCGAGATCGTCTTCGCCTGCGTCGGCGCCGACGACGACCTGCGCGCGATCGTCCACGGCCCCGACGGCGCCCTCGCCGGCATGGCGGAAGGCGCGCTCTTCGTCGACCACACGACCGCTTCCGCCAACGTCGCCCGCGAGACCCACGCCGCCGCCGGGGAACGCGGCCTGGGCTTCCTCGACGCGCCGGTCTCCGGCGGGCAGGCCGGCGCCGAAAACGGCGTGCTGACGGTGATGGTCGGCGGCGACGCGGCCGATTTCGCCCGTGCGCGCCCGGTCATGGACGCCTATGCCCGCAACGTGACCCACATGGGCCCCGTCGGGAACGGCCAGCTCACCAAGATGGTGAACCAGATCTGCATCGCCGGCGTCGTGCAGGGCCTGGCCGAGGGGCTCAACTTCGCCCAGCGCGCCGGGCTCGACGGCGAAACGGTGCTGGAAGTGATCTCGAAAGGCGCGGCCCAGTCATGGCAGATGGAGAACCGCGGCGCGACGATGCTGGAGGGCGCCTTCGAATTCGGCTTCGCCGTCGACTGGATGCGCAAGGACCTGCGCCTCTGCTTCGAGGAAGCCCGGAAGAACGGCGCGCTCCTCCCCTTGTCGATGCTGGTCGATCAGTTCTACGCTCGCGTCCAGCAGCGCGGCGGCAAGCGCTGGGACACGTCGAGCCTGATCCACCTGCTCCAGAACGTCTGACCGCGCCGGGCGGCGCCGGCTACTCCACGATGATCGCGATCCTCTCCGAGACCACCGGCGGCGCGTGCGGAACATGGCTCCAATCCCCCAGGAGCAACTGGAGGGTGTGCGGCCCGGGCGGGAGCACGATGACGGCTTCCGTCTGCCCGCCGCCGAAGTGCAGGTGGTTGTCGTCGGTCGGAATCGGCTCGTCCAGGGGCGGCAGCGGCGCATCGATGATCAGGTGATGATGCCCCGTGTTTTCGTGCTCGACCCCGGCCGGTGCCACGCCCATGCCCGACAGGCCGAAGCGCACGGTCACCGGGCCGCGCACCACGGCGCCGTCCGCCGGCGCGAGGATGGTGAGCCGGGCGCCTTCCGGCGCGGGCGTGCCGGCGAGCACGGCGGCGCCCGCGTGAAGGGCGCATGCGGCGAGCGCGGCGGCAAGAAAGCCTTTCACGTCATGCCTCTCTGCGGGCAGAGCAGATCAACGCGCCCGTCTCCCCGTGGAACAGGTGGCAGCGGTCGGGAGCGACCGCCAGCCCGACCGGCGCGCCGAGGGTGAAGCGCGGCTGCCCCGGCGCCTGCACCTTGAGGAGGCGCTCGCCCGCGCTCACGTCGACGATGGTGAAGGCGCCGAGCGGCTCGACCTCGTAGATGGTCGCCTCGATGCCGCCGGCACCGCCGGAAGCGTCGATCTCCACGTCCTCGGGCCGCACCGCGAGGGTCGCCGGGCCGGCCACCGTCACGCCGTCGAAGCCGAGCGAGAACGGCGCGGCGCGCCCCTCGAAGCGGCCGCTCCCGTCCAGCGCTCCCTCGATGAAATTCATCGGCGGTGCGCCGATCAATTCGGCGACGTAGCGGCTGTTGGGCGTGTCGTAGATCTCCGCCGGGGTCCCGACTTGGCGGATCGCGCCCGCCTCCATGACGGCGATGCGGTCGGCGATGGACATCGCCTCTTCCTGGTCATGGGTGACATAGACGAGCGTGTGGCCGAGCTCGCGCTGGAGGCGCTTGAGTTCCACCCGCATTTCCTCGCGCAGGCGCGCGTCGAGGGCGGCGATCGGCTCGTCCATGAGGAAGGCCGCCGGCTCGCGCACCAGGGCGCGGCCGATGGCGACGCGCTGCCGCTCGCCCCCGCTCAGATGCGCCGGCAGCTTGTCGAGAAGCGGTGCGATGCGCAGGGTCTCCGCCACCTCCGCCACGCGGCGCGCGATCGTCGCCTTGTCGAGCCTCCGCTCGACCAGCGGGAAGGCGAGATTCTGGCGGGCCGTCATGTGCGGGAAGAGCGCCAGATTCTGGAACACCATGGCGAGGTTGCGCTCCTTCGGCCCCAGGTCGCCGACGGGCGTGCCGCCGATGAGGACGGTGCCCGTGTCGGGCGCGACCAGCCCCAGCAGGAGGCGCAGGATCGTCGTCTTGCCCGAGCTGGGCGGGCCGAAGACGCAGTGGAACTCGTTGTCCTCGACCACGAGATCGACGTCCCTCACGGCGACGGTCCGGCCGTAGGACTTGCTGACGCCCCTGAGCTCGAGCCGGGCCATCCCCTACCCCGCCCCGAGCGCGAGGCCCGTCCCGGCGTCGAACAGATGGCACTTGCCGCGGGGCAGAGCCGCCTTGACCGGGGCGCCGAGCGCGGCCCGGTAATGCTTGCCCTTGGCGACCTTCATCCGGCGCGCGCCGGCGGCGACGTGGACGATGGTGCGCGGGCCGATCGGCTCGATGAAGGTGACCGTCATGTCGATGCCGGGGCCGGAATCGTCGGGCGGCCGGAGCGCCACGTCCTCGGGCCGGGCGCCGAAGACGAGGTCCGCGCCCCGCGCCGCCTTGCAGCGCCGCTTCAGGTCATCGTCCTCCACGGCGGCGGTCCCGCCCTCGCCGAAATCGAGCGCGTAAGCGCCGGCGCCGCCGGTGAGCGTGCACGGCACCAGGTTCATGCTGGGGCTGCCCATGAAATTGGCCACGAAGACGTTGCGCGGCTCGTTGTAGACCTCGATCGGCGAGCCGTATTGCTGGAGCACGCCCAGGTCCATCACGGCGATGCGGTCGGCCAGGCTCATCGCCTCGATCTGGTCATGGGTGACGTAGACCATGGTCTGCTGAAAGCGGTGCTGGAGATGCTTGAGCTCGGTCCGCATGAAGGCGCGGAAGGCGGCGTCGAGATTGCTCAGCGGCTCGTCCAGGAGGAAGATCTCGGGCTCGGTGATGGCCGAGCGGCCGATGGCGACCTTCTGGAGCTCGTTGACGCTGAGCTTCGCCGTCGGCCAGTCGAGCCGGTCCTCGAGGCGCATCAGCGTCGCCATCGCCGCGACGCGGCGGTCGATCTCGGCGCGGGCGAAGCCGCGCACCCGCAGCCCGAACGCCAGGTTCCGGCGCACCGAGAGGTGGGTGAAGACGGCGTAGTTCTGGAAGACGAAGCCGACCTTGCGCTTGTTGGCGGGCACCGCGCGCATGTCGCGGCCGTCGAAGAGGATGCGCCCGTCCGACGGCTCCTCGATGCCGGCGATCATGTTCATCGTCGTGGTCTTGCCGCACCCGGAGGGCCCGAGCAGCGCGACGAATTCCTTGTCGGCGATCTCCAGGTCCAGGGCGGCGACCGCCGTCAGGCCGCCGAAACGCTTGGTCAGGCCGACCAGGGAAATCGCCGCCATCGGCGCGCCGCCCTAATGGCGCCCGCGGGCCTCGATCGGCCATATGTCGACCAAGGTGTCGCCGCGGACGCAGTGGTAGTGGTCGTAGAGGTTCACCGTCGGGTCGCAGTGCGGGACGATGCATTCCAGCGCCGCGCCGACGGCGAGGCGCTCGTTGGCGCCCGCGAACACGATGCGGCCGTGCTCGTCGCCGAAATGCTCGTAACGGGCGCCGATGGGGACGCCCACATGGAAGCGCGGGAGCGGCCCGTCCGTGGCGAAGCATTTGAGGCCCGCGTCCATGGTCGCGCTGCCGTCGTGGCTGGCCGAGACCACGGTGGAGCGGACGAAGAGCGCTGGTTCGAAGCGCCAGCCGCCCGCGTCCCGCGCGCCCACGTCGAGATATTCGACGTCCATCACGACATAGGAACCAACCTGGAGCTCCGTCAACAATCCGGCCTCCGGGTCGATGTCATGGGTGCCGGTGCCGGCGCCGGAGACGATCGGCACCTCGATGCCCCGCGCGAGGAGCCCGTCGCGCGCCTCCCGCAGCGGCGCCAGATCGTCATGCGAAGCCTTGCGGCGGGCGGTGAACGACTCGATGTGCTGGACATGCCCGGCATAGCCCTGGAGCCCGGCGAAGCGCAGGCTGCCGCTCGCCTCCGCCGCCGCCGCCAGGGCCACGGCCGCCTCGGCGTTGCGCGCGCCGGTGCGGTGGAGCCCGACGTCCACGTCGACCACCACGTTCAGCACCAGCGCCGACGCCTCCGCCGCCGCTTCGAGCGCGCGCAGGTTGCCCATGTCGTCCACCGCCACCATGAGCGATTCGTTGCGCCCGCGAAGCGCCATCAGGCGCGCGATCTTGGCCGGCGCGACGACGGGCGAGGTGACGAGGAGCCCGTCGATCCCGCCCGCCGCCATCGCCTCCGCCTCGCCCAGGGTGGCGCAGCAGATGCCGAGCGCGCCCGCCTCGCATTGAAGGCGGGCGATGCGCAGGCTCTTGTGCGTCTTCGCGTGGGGGCGGAGGGCCACGCTGTGGGCTTTCGCGTGCGCCGCCATCGCCGCGATGTTGCGCTCCATCGCGTCCAGGTCGAGCAGCAGCGCCGGCGTGATCAGCCGCGCCCGCGACTCGCGCTCGTCGATCAGGAAGGCGTTTGGCCCTTGATCGGCTGAGACCATCTCGTGCTCTCCCGTCGCTGAAGGCGCGCGTGCCCGGCCATCATCGACATACCGGCCTGCCCTGCAACAGGATATGTTGCGGGCCGCGCAACGGTGCCGGGGGAGGCTCGCATGAAGGTGGTGATCACGGGGGGCCTGGGCTTCCTCGGCCTGCGACTCGCGCGGGCGCTGCGCGCCAGGGGGACGTTGGCGGGCGCCTCCGGCGGGCAGGAAGCGATCGAGCGGATCATCCTGTTCGATTCGGTCTCGGCGGGCGCGCGCCCGGCGGGGCTCGACGAACGGGTCGACATCGCGGTCGGCGACATCGCGGATGCGGCGTGCGTGCGCGCCGTCGTCGCCGGCGAATCGCTCTCCGTCTTTCACCTCGCTTCGGTGGTCAGCGCCGGGGCTGAGCGGGATTTCGACCTGGCGCTTTCGGTGAACCTCACGGGCGGGTTGAACGTGCTCGAGGCCTGCCGCGCCGCGCCCGGCCTGCCGCGGCTCGTCTTCACCAGCAGCATCGCGGTCTATGGCGGCACGGCGATGCCGGCGACGGTCACGGACGAGACCAAGGTCACGCCGCAGAACACCTACGGCGTCACCAAGGCCGTCATGGAGCAGCTGCTCGCCGACTACACCCGCAAGGGTTTCCTGGATGGCCGCGGCGCCCGCCCGCCGACCGTCATCGTGCGCCCCGGCAAGCCCAACGCGGCGGCCTCGGGCTTCGCCAGCGGGCTGTTCCGCGAGCCGCTGGCGGGGGTGGACCACGCGCTGCCGGTCTCCCGCGAGACGCGCATGGTGCTGGGCGGCTACCGCACCGTGGTCGCCGGCCTGATCGCCCTCCACGAGGCGCCAAGCGCGGCGCTGGGCGACGACCGTACCCTCAACCTGCCCTCCTTCTCGGCGACGGTGGCGGAGATGGTGGCGGCCCTGGCGCGCGTCGCCGGCGCCCGCCCGCTCGGCGCCATCACCGACGCGCCGGACCCGGCGATCCAGCGCCTCTGCGGCGCTTGGCCCGCCCACGCCCGCGCCGACCGCGCCCGCGCCCTGGCCCTCCCCGAAAACCCGCCTCTCGACGACGTGGTGCGGGAGTACATCGAGGACTATGTGGATGGGCAGCGCCAGGAGGAATGAGAGAGCAGGCACCGAAGAACTTTGTTCATCGCTCCAGTGGGAAAGTACGTCCAGATCAACATATCTGCCGGAAATCGGTTCCTTTTCAGTCGAAATTTAGGCGGATATCTCTATGGATAAGGAAGCTGTCTGCCACTTACCGTTTTCGAATCTTTCTCGACTTATATCACACCTCTTGAAATCAAGATTTAATACGCGATTTCTATAATCCTGTTTAACATTCTCAGTGATATTGCGGATTCTATAATTCATATCCATACCTTGACCATCTGACTGCTGTGCCAAAAACACGGCGAGAAGGCCTCGTTCCAAAGAACCGCCCCTTCTAGGGCATTGAGTCCTGACAAGAGAATATATTCTCTGCAGGTCTTTGTAACACGATTCCCAATTCCAATTTCGCTTAACTTCGATAACACAAAATGGGTCTCCTTGATTATTGCGCAGAGCGATATCCACTCGAATATCTCCGAAAGAATATTCCCTCTCAATGCTCTCTCTCCTACTGTGGCGGCGACGTAGCGCCCCATAAATCCCACGAACTAGATCGCTTTCATGCCCTGGATGAGGGATCCATCTCGTTCTTATCTCTCTCTCGTATCTCTTTTTCGCTTCACGAATTCCTCCATGAATACATTTGATGATTCGTTCTCTAGTTATCTGCATCATCAATTCCACCAGAATCTTGAGCGATTGTCCGTACGATATGGCATGGATCGGCCATGTAGCAGATCTGCCATCAGTGAAGCTCCATCTTGCGGAGCCACGGTGCGAGAATACGACATTCTTGCTTCCACACGCAAGGCCCTCTCCCGAGTGACCGCCCTACGCCGCAACGCGGAGGTCTTCGACGCGGGTGCCGTGCCAGCCTTCGGCGCGCTTCTGCCAGTAGCGGGATTGGAGGCGGGTGGTGACGAGGCCGGGATGGGCGTTGCCGATGGGCCGGGCGCCCAGGCGCACCACCGGCATCACACCGCCGGCCGTGGTGCTGGCGAAGAGCTCGTCGGCCTCCTCCAGTTCGGCGGGTTCGACCCGGCGGAGGGTGAAGGGAATGCCCTCTTCCGCGCAAAGCTCGCCCACCGCGCGCCGCGTGATGCCCTCCAGCACGTTGGCGTCGGGCGAGGCCACCGCGCCGTCCTTCACGAGGAAGACGTTGTACCCCGGCCCTTCCGTGAGCGCGCCGTCGGCGCCCACCAGGAGCGCGTCGTCGCAACCGTGGTCGTAAGCCTCGAAGCGCGCCTGCACGAAATCGGCGCGGTTGTAGTTCTTGAAGCGGGCGTCGATGGCCTTTGAAGAGACCCGTTCGACTCCGCTCAGGTGGAGCGCCGCGCCGTTGCGGCACTTCTCCTCGCCCCAGATCCAGGCGTAAGGCGTGGCGTAGGCGACGAAGGCGGGCCGGCAGAGCCTGGGGTCCCGCGTCTGATCGCGGATGACGCCGCGGGTCAGCTGGAGCTTGACGTAGGCGTTCGCGAGGCCCGTCCGCGCCACGCATTCGGCGAGGATCGCCCGCATCTCGTCGGCGCCATAGGGGTTCTCCAGGCGGAAGCCGGCGCAGGAGCGGGCGAAGCGGTCGAGATGCTCGTCCAGCATGAAGAACCAGCCGTTCCACGTGGAGGTCACGTCATAGACCGTATCGCCCCAGACGAAGCCCGCATCGAAGATCGACATCCTGGCGCCTTCCGGCGCGACGTAGTCGCCGTCGATGAACACGCATCCGTCCTTCATGTCTCGCATCCTTCCCTCCCCTTCGTTTCCTTGGCCAGCCCGTCGAAGGCGATCAGCCGGTCCAGCAGCGCCGGCAGGGCGGCCAGCGGCACCATGTTGGGGCCGTCGGAGGGCGCCTCGTCCGGGGCCGGATGGGTCTCCATGAAGACGGCGGCGACGCCGACGGCGACCGCGGCGCGCGCCAGCACGGGCACGAATTCCCGCTCGCCGCCGCTGCGCGCCCCGCGCCCGCCCGGCCGCTGCACCGAATGGGTCGCGTCGAACACCACCGGGCAGCCGGTCTCCGCCAGGATCGGCAGGCTGCGCATGTCGGAGACCAGCGTGTTGTAGCCGAAGCTCGCACCGCGTTCGCAGACGAGCACCTTCCGGTTGCCGGCGCTCGTGATCTTCGCGACCACGTTGGCCATGTCCCAGGGCGCGAGGAACTGGCCCTTCTTGACGTTGATCGCCCTGCCCGTCGCCGCGGCCGCGCGCAGCAGGTCGGTCTGGCGGCAGAGGAAGGCGGGGATTTGCAGCACGTCCACCGCCTGTGCCGCCGCCGGGCAGTGCGCCGGCAGGTGCACGTCGGTCAGCACCGGGCAGCCGCAGGCGTCGCGCACGGCCTCCAGGATCGCCAAGCCCTCGTCCAGGCCGACGCCACGCGGGCTCGCGGCCGAGGTGCGGTTCGCCTTGTCGAACGAGCTCTTGTAGACGAAGGGCATGCCGCGGGCGGCCGTCATCGCCGCCAGCCGCTCGGCGACGCGAAGCGCATGGTCGCGGCCCTCGATCGCGCAAGGGCCGGCGATCAGGGCGAGCGGCAGGTCGTTGCCGATCTCGAAGGCGCCGACGGCGACGCGACCGGCGGGGCGCGCGGCGTCAGACAAGGCGCGCCTGCCGGACGGCCGCCTCGACGAAGGAGGCGAACAGCGGATGCGGCGCGAACGGGCGCGAGGTGAGCTCGGGGTGGAACTGCACGCCGACGAACCACGGATGACCGTCGCGCTCCACGATCTCCGGCAATGCGCCGTCGGGCGAGAGCGCGGCGAAGCGCATCCCCGCCGCGCGCAGCCGGCCTTCATAGGCGGCGTTCACCTCGTAGCGGTGCCGGTGGCGCTCGCGGATCCGCTCCCTGCCGTAGATCGCCCGCGCCCGGCTGCCTTCCGCGAGCACCGCCTCACAGGCGCCCAGCCGCATGGTGCCGCCGAGCCCGTCGCCGGCGTTGCGCCGCACCGTCTCGCCACCGTGGTTCCATTCCGTCATCAGCCCGATCACCGGCTCGTCGCAGGGGCCGAACTCGGTCGAGCCGGCGCCGGCGATCCCGGCGACGTTGCGGGCGGTCTCGATCACCGCGAGCTGCATCCCGAAACAGATGCCGAAATAGGGCACGTCGCGGGTACGGGCGTACTCCACGGCGGCGATCTTGCCCGGCACGCCGCGTTCGCCGAAGCCGCCGGGCACCAGGATTCCGTGCACCGATTCGAAGGTTCCGTCGACTCCTCCGGCCTCCACGTCGTCGGCGTCGATCCAGCGGGTCTCGACCCGGACGCTGTTGGCGACCCCGCCATGGGTCAGCGCCTCGAACAGCGATTTGTAGGCGTCGCGCAAGCCGGTGTACTTGCCGACGACGGCGATCGCGACCTCCCCCTCCGGCGCGCGGGTGCGCTTGACGATCTCGCGCCACTTGGAAAGATCCGGCGGAGGCGCGCCTTCAATGCCGAAATGGCGCATGACCTGGGCGTCGAAACCGCGCTCGTGGTAGCGGATCGGGACTTCGTAGATGCTGTCCACGTCGGTCGCCGGGATCACGCGGTCCTCGCTCACGTTGCAGAAACGCGCGATCTTCCCGCATTCGGCGGCCGGAATGGGGCGGTCCGCCCGGCACAGGAGGAGGTCCGGCACGATGCCGATGCCGCGCAGCTCCTTCACCGAATGCTGGGTGGGCTTGGTCTTCAGCTCGCCGGCGGACGCGATGTGGGGGACGAGGGTGAGATGGACGAACATCGCCTTGTCCCGCCCCCGCTCGTAGGCGAACTGGCGGATCGATTCGTAGAACGGCAGGCCCTCGATGTCGCCGACCGTGCCGCCGATCTCGACGAGCACGAAATCGGCGCCGTCCGAGTCGCGGACGATCGCCTCCTTGATCGCGTCGGTGACGTGGGGGATGACCTGGACCGTCCCGCCGAGATAGGCGCCCTGCCGCTCGCGGGCGATCACGGATTGATAGATGCGGCCGGCGGTGACGCTGTCGCTCCGCCGCGCCGGCACGCCGGTGAAGCGTTCGTAGTGGCCCAGGTCGAGATCGGTCTCGGCGCCGTCGTCCGTGACGTAGACCTCGCCGTGCTGGAACGGGCTCATGGTTCCGGGATCGACGTTGAGATAGGGGTCGAATTTGCGGAGCCGGACCCGGTAGCCGCGCGCCTGGAGGAGCGCGCCGAGCGCCGCCGACGCGAGCCCCTTGCCGAGCGAGGACGCCACGCCGCCGGTTACGAAGACATACCGCGTCATGGGCCCCGACACTAGCAAACGGAGGCGGCCGCCCCAAGCCGCCCTCCCTCACCGGCGGGGCGGGGCTCCGGGCCGGAATCCGCGGGAGGCGCCCGTGCTGGACGGCCGCAGAGCGATCACCCAAGCTGGCGCCATGGACCGGATCGATGGCGCGCCCGCCGCGGGCCTGTGACCGCCCCCGCAAGGCCGCCGCAAGGCGGCACCGGCCGCAACGCCCACGCGCACGCGCTGGCGCTGATCATGACCGTCATCGTCTCGACCTCCTTCCCGCTCGGCAAGGCGATCACCCACGGCCTCGACCCGGCCGTGATGATGTGCATCCGCTTCGCCCTCGCCTCCCTGCTCTTCGCGCCGATCGTGGCGTGGCGGGAGGGGCTGCACGCGCCGAGCGGCGGGGCCGTCCTCCGCTATCTCGCCCTGGGCGCGCCGCTCGCCTTCTTCTTCTGGAGCATGTTCGAAGCGCTCCGCCACACCAGCGCCCTCAACACCGGCGCGCTGTTCACCACCGTGCCCGGCTTCTCCGCCCTGTTCGGGGCGCTGCTGGTCGGCGAACGCCTGGGGCGCCACAGGCTGGCGGCCCTGGGCCTCGGCATGGTGGGCGCGGTCTGGATCGTCTTTCGCGGCGAGCCGGCACGCCTGCTCGCGCTCGAAGTCACCATCGGCGACGGAATCTTCCTCGCCGGCTGCGCCGCGTTCGGCGTCTACGGCCCATTGATCAAGCGCCTCCACCGCGACGAGCCGGTGATGGTCCTGACCTTCTGGACCCTGGTCTCGGCGACGCTGTGGCTGGTGGCGGCGAGCAACGCCGCACTCTGGCGCACCGATTGGGCCGGTGTCGAACGCCTCACGCTGGGCGCCGTCGCCTATCTCGCCATCTTCCCGACGATCGTCACCTTCTTCATCACCCAGTACACGACGCTGCGCTTAGGTCCTACGCGGGTCGTGGCCTACAGCTACGGGATTCCGGCGGTCGTGCTCCTCATCGACCTGGCCGCCGGCACGGCCGCGCCGCCGGCGACGACCGTGCCCGGCTTCGCCATCGTCCTCCTGGCGAGCGTCGTCGTGCAGCGCGGGGCTATCCGCGAATTTCGCCCGTGAGGGAGGGCCGGCGCAGCCGGTCCAGCGCGCCTTGCAGGATATAGGCGGCGGCGACGCGGTCGATGGCGCGCTTCCTCTTGCCGCGCGAGAGGGCGGCGGCGCGCAGCGGGCGGTCGGCGGCGGCGGTGGACCAGCGCTCGTCCCAGAACGCCACCGGCAGGGCGAGGGCCGCGGACAGCCGGGCAGCGAGATCGCGGGCGGATTGCGCGCGCGGCCCCTCGCTTCCATCCATGTTGACGGGCAGCCCGACCACGATGCCGCCGACGCCTTCCGCAGCGACCAGCGCCCGCAGGCGCGCGACGTCGCGCGCGAGCTTCGTCCGGTGCAGCGTCTCGCGCGGCGTCGCGATCGTGCGCGCCACGTCGGAAACCGCGACGCCGATGGTCTTCGCGCCGAGGTCGAGGCCCATCAGGCGGGCGCCCGGCGCCAGCCCGGCGCCCATTTCCGTGAGATCGCGAATCGCCGTCACGCGCCCTCGCCGCGGCGCTGCGCGCCGGCCGGTGGTATCGTGCGGGCCTCGACGGAGGGAGGCGCGGCATGAAGCTCGAAGGCAAGACGGCGATCGTGACCGGGGGCTCGCGCGGGATCGGCGCCTGCATCGCCCGGCGTTTCGCGGGAGAAGGCGCGGCAGTGGCGGTGGTCGCCCACAAGGCGCGCGACAAGGCGCAAGCCGTGGTGGACGAGATCGCAAGCGCCGGCGGCAGCGCCGCGCCGTTCCAGGCGGACGTCTCGCGGGTGGCCGACTGCGCACGGCTCGCGGCGGAGGCGGCGGCGCGGTTCGGTGCCATCGACATCCTCGTCAACAATGCCGGCGTCTATCGGCCGCTGTCGATCGAGGAGACCACGGAGGAGGACTGGGACGCCCAGATCGACATCAACCTCAAGGGCACGTTCTTCATGACCAAGGCGGTGGTGCCGGCGATGAAAGCCAGGGGCGCCGGCAAGATCGTCAACGTCGCCTCGACCTTCGGCCTCGTCGGCGGGCGCGGCGGCAGCGCCTATTGCGCCTCGAAGGGCGGCCAGATGGTCATGACCAAGGCGCTCTGCATGGAACTCGCCCCGCACGGGATCAACGTCAACGCCATCGCGCCGGGCGCGGCGAAGACCGACATGAACGCGGCGATCCGGGCGCAGCCCGGCATGGAGGAGCGGATGAACGGGCTTTCGCCCATCGGGCGCTACTGGATGGCCGCCGACGACGTGTCGGGGGCCGCGGTCTATTTCGCGTCGTCCGAGTCGGACGCCGTGCACGGGGCGCATCTGACCATCGACGGCGGCTGGACGGCCTGGTAGCCCGGCCGGGCGCGGGTCTCGTCGCGCTCCCTCGCCTCACCGGTCGACGCGGCAGACGATGCGCCAGTCCACCGCGCCAGCCCTGGCGCGGCGTTCGTAGCTGACCCGGGACTTCTTGAGCTCGGCGCGCGCGACCGCGATCAGGCCGTCCCTCAGGGGAGGCGGGAGATCGTCCAGGTCGAGATCGAGGGTGATGGGCCGCGGCTTCCTGCGCGGCTTCGGCGGGCGCTTGTCCGGCGGGCGCGCGCCGTCGCCGCCCCAGATCGAGTCCCAGCCGCTCCGGTAAGCCGGGGTCCGCACGCTCGAGAAGTAGCCGTAATGGACATCGCCCGTACCACCGACCGACTCGCGGGCGGACTTGCCGGATTCCGCGCCGCCGCCGGGAGAGGCACCGTCGGCAGGCTTGGCCTTGGCATCGGCGGCCTTCTTCCCGCCATCCGCGGCCTTGGCCTTGCTCTCCGGCTTCTTCGCCGGCGCGCTCTTCGCGCTCGCTTCCTTCTTGTTGCCGGTTTCGCTCATCTCTTTCGCTCGTCGCAATCACCGTCCGCCGCCCGGGCGGCGGACGGGAACATGGGGGCCGCCTTCGTGCATGAAAAGGGGCGAATCGTCCCCCGCCCCGCGGTCACTCGGCGGCGGCCTGATGCTGGCGGGCCGCTTCAGGTTCCTTGTGGAAGGCGCCGTCCTTCATGATCGCGGCGACCCGGTCGGTATCCTGGAGCAGTCGGACGTCCGCGAGCGGATCGCCGTCGATCAGCAGGAGGTCGGCCAGCCAGCCTTCCTCGATGCGGCCGAGTCTGTCGCCGAAGCATTCGCCGCCGTAGCGCGTCGCCATGGTGAGGAGCGCGTCCGGTGCGAAGCCCATGAGCGTCTGCCAGAGTTCGAGGTCGCGGGCGTCGCGGCCCACCGGGTTCCACTCGAAGCCGTAGTCGCCGAAGGGGAGCACGCGCACGCCGCGCCGGTGCAGCTCCTTCGTCACGGCGACGGCGCCTTCGAGCTCGCGCCGGAACCCCCAGGCCTCGGCCTTCTCCTGCGGCATCCCGTAATCGGCCATCTCGTAGAGCGTCGCGTAGGTGAGGCCGATCGCCGGGCAGACGAAGAAGCGGTCCTTGTGCGCCTCCAGCAGGTCGAGCGCCTCCTCGTCGCAGAAATTGGCGTGATAGACGAGTTCGATCCCGTGCTTCACGCACAGCTTGACCGATTCGGCGGTGCGCGCGTGGGCGATGACCCGGCGCCCGTGGATGCGGGCGATGCTCGTGCAGGCGGCGATCTCGTCCTCCTGCATCACCGTCATGTCGCCGGTGGCCGTGTCGTGCACGAAGAAATCGCCGGAAATCATCAGCTTGAGGCTGTCCACCCCCTCGCGGATCATCAGCCGGGCGAATTTGCGGATTTCCTCCGGCCCGTCGCAGACCACCGCGAAGGCGTCGTGGTGCAGGTGGTACTGGCGGACGTCGCCCAAGCCGCCCGTCACGGTGATTTCCGGCGTGCAGGCGCGGAGCCGGGGCCCCGGGATGCCGCCGGACTCGATCTCGTTGCGCACGGCGATGTCGAGCCGGGGCTTCGCCGAGGAGCCGTTGATCGACGCGGTGAAGCCCGCGTCCAGCATCGCCTTCACGTTGTGCATCGTGCGGAAGACGTGCTCCTCCACCGGCAGCTCGCCGGGCTGGTAGAAGTTCGCGCCCATGTTCGGGTAGGTCGGGTGGCCGTGGCAGTTCACGAGGCCCGGCATCAGCGTGGCCCCACCGCCTTCCACCACCCGATCCGCCGCCGGCCTGCGCGGGAAGCCGCCGCGCGCGACCCCGGCGATGCGGTTGCCCTGGACGAGAACCTCGCCCGCGAACGGCTCGTCGCCGGCGCCATCGAAGATTCGCACGTCGGTGAACAGGATCCGCGCCATCTCTCGCCCTCCCCCACCGCCCGGTCGTCGCGAGGCCAATCCCTCGGGACCAGCCCCTCGGGGCCAGCCCTTCGGGGAGCATAGCACGGGGCGCGCGCGTTCAACGCGGGAAGGACGCGCCGTTGATGTCGATCACGGTACCGGTGGCGTGCCGCGCCGCGCCCGAGGCGAGGAAGGTCACGACGTTCGCGACCTCTTCCGGCGGGATGAGTTCCCCCAGCGCGTTTTCCGCGAGCGGGCTGCGGTCGCCCGTCCCCTCGATGTAGTCCCACGACATGTCCGTGCCGACCCAGCCGGGCGCCACCGCGTAGGAGAGAATTCCTTCCCCGCCATGGGCGCGGGCGATGGTGTGGCTGAGCGCGTTGAGACCGGCCTTGCTCGCCGCGTAGGCGCCGTAGAGCGGCTTGTCGCCGCGATGCGCGGCCCGGCTCGAAACGTGAATCAGGACACCGCCGCCGCGGGCGCGGAAATGCTCCACGGCGAGGCGAGCGAGCGCCGCCGGCGCGACGAGGTTGATCTGCAAGGTGCGCCGCCACGCGGCGCGCCAGGCGGCGGGATCGTCCTCCTCGGGCTCCGGCTCGTACACGGCCGCGTTGTTGACCAGCACGTCGATCCGGCCCTGCCAGGCGAGCGCCTCCCGCCACAGCGCCTGCGGCGCGTCTTCCGCCGCGAGATCGGCGCCGACCGGGCGGCACCGCTCAGGCACCTCCCGCGCCAGCGCCTCGGCCGGGGCGCGATGCGCGTTGTAATGCGCGACGACCGCACCGCCGGCTTCCAGCAACGCGCGGACGCAGCACGCGCCGATCCCCCGCGAGCCGCCGGTGACCAGCACGACCTTGCCGTTCATGTCCGCCATGCGCCGCCCTCCTTCCTGTGCTCCCGCCGACGTCGATACCGGCTTCGCCGTGCGGGGCCAAGCCCGCGTGCCCGTCGCACCCCCGGAATCGCCGCCGGATTTGCCCGTGTGCGCCTTCTTTGGCATGATGCGCGCGCGTTGGGCGCGCCGGCGCCGCGGCGAAAGGTCGAACCGTGCCTGTATCGTTGGAAAGCTGCCCCGCCCTGGTGCTGAACGCCGACTACCGGCCGCTGAGCTACTTCCCGCTGTCGCTCTGGGGCTGGCGGGAGTCGGTCAAGGCGGCGTTCCTCGACCGGGTGACCATCCTTTCCGAATACGACCGGGTGGTGCGTTCGGCCACCGTTTCGATCAGGCTGCCGAGCGTGGTGGCGCTGAAGCGCTACCGGCCGCTCTCGCGCCGCCCGGCCTTCACGCGCTTCAACGTCTTCCTGCGCGATTCCTTCGCCTGCCAGTATTGCGACGGGCGCTTCCCGGTCGAGGACCTCACCTTCGACCATCTGGTGCCGCGTTCGCGCGGCGGGCGCACGACCTGGGACAACGTGGTCACCGCGTGCAGCCTCTGCAATCTGGCGAAGGGCAACCGGCTGCCCAAGGAGTGCGGCCTGCGCCCGAAGCGCCGCCCGCGCCAGCCCAGCGCCCACGACCTGCACGCCTCCGGCCGCCGCTTCCCGCCCCGCTACCTGCACGAAAGCTGGCGGGATTACCTCTATTGGGATTCGGAACTCGAAGCGGATTAGGAGAGGCAGATGAACGAGCCGCCGCTCGGACGCCTGGAGCGCATCGACGACCTTCGCAAAACCTGGGCTACCGAGGATCAAGATTTCACCCCGTGGCTCGCGCACCCCGAAAACCTCGACGTCCTGGCGAAGACGCTCGGACTGGAGCTGGAAACGGAAGATCGGGAGAAGCCGGTCGGCCCCTTTCGCGCCGATATTCTCTGCAAGGAAATCGGCTCCGGATCCGATGCCTGGGTGCTGATCGAAAACCAGTTGGGACGGACCGACCACACTCATCTCGGGCAGTTGATGACCTACGCGGCGGGTCTGAAAGCGGTCATCATCATCTGGATCGCCAAGTCATTCACGGATGAACACCGGGCGGCTCTCGACTGGCTGAACGGGATCACCGACGAGCAGTTTCACTTCTTCGGGCTTGAAGTCGAACTCTGGCGGATCGGTGAATCACCGCCGGCCCCGAAATTCAATATCGTTTCGAAGCCAAACGACTGGTCACGATCAATCGCACGGGCTGCGGCCGGTGCCGGATTATCGGAGACGAGAATACGACAGAGGGAATACTGGGGCGCGTTACTAAAGGCATTCGACGACGAGAAAGGACCGGTTTCCGGCAACCACAAGCCGCCAGCAAACTACTGGATGGGGCTTCCAATCGGACGAAAATACTTTCGGCTGTGTGCGACAATGCTAAAAAATCGTATTAGGATGGAACTTTACATTTTCGGAGACGATGCAAAGTCATTCTTCGGTCTTCTGAAACGCCAAAAGGATGAAATCGAGAAAGAACTCGGTTACTCTCTGGAGTGGGAGAAATACAAGAATCGGGATTACCGGATCGCGAGCTATTTCGACGACGTAGATCCGATGGACGAGGCGGACTGGCCCCGGCAGCACAAGTGGCTTGCTGAGCATTTGAACGCCATGCATCGTGTTTTTGCTCCCCGCGTCAAAGATCTGGATCCCGACGACTGGCAAGGCGACGACCAGACGCCGTCGACGTGAGACGAAGGCTCTGGCCCCGACGGCAGCGGCCCCCTTATAATCCCGCCCGACCGCCGAACCGGAGAAGTCCCCATGCTCGTCGAGCAGATCTGGACCGCCAACGCCTATCGCAACTTCAACTACCTCATCGCCTGCCCGGAGACCGGCGAGGCCCTGGCGGTGGATCCGCTGGACCATCGGAAGTGCCTGGCGACGGCGCGCGAGAAGGGCTGGCGCATCGCGCAGGTGCTCAACACCCACGAGCACGGCGACCATACCGGCGGCAACGGGGCGGTGATCGAGGCGACCGGCGCCGCCCTCCTCGCCCACGCCAACGCCGGAAGCAAAATCCCCGGCATCGACCGCGGCCTCGACGCGGGCGACGTGGTCAAGGTGGGCGCTACCGTCGAACTGGAGGTGCTCGACACGCCGGGGCACACCATGAGCCACGTGTGCCTGCTCTCCCGCACGGACACGCCGGCGCTCTTCTGCGGCGACACGCTCTTCAACGCCGGCGCCGGCAACTGCCACGGCGGCGGTCATCCCGAAGAGCTCTACGAGACCTTCGCCGGCCAGCTCGCGGCCCTGCCGGAGGAGACTCTGATCTATCCGGGCCACGACTACATCGAGAACAACCTGCGCTTCACCCTGGACCGCGAACCCGACAACGGGCGGGCGGCCGCCCTGCTGGCGGAGGTCGAACCGCAGGACCCGGCGCGCGCCCTGGTCTCCACCCTGGCCCTGGAGAAGGAGATCAACACCTTCTTCCGCCTCCACAGCCCGAGCGTGGCCGCCCGCCTGCGCGAGGCCTTCCCCACCCTGCCGGACGAGCCCGACGCGAAGACGGTGTTTCTCAAGCTGCGGGAGCTGCGCAACGACTGGTAGATCGGTAATAAATGATTTGAAAGCAATGTACTGTGCGTTGATTTTCGCATAGAATATCAGGCATTCATCAGAAGCTGGCGCGGCGGCCTTCAGCGGCGGCCCGGCCGCTTCGAGGCGGTGCGGACATTGCGCCGCGTGGGTGGATGGCCTAACAACCGGCGCGCGCCGTTCAATCGAACCTTGAAGAGAACCCCGCGATGAATCGCTTGCTTGCCTTGATCCTGCTTTCCACCGCGCTTGCGTTGCCGGCGCTTCCCGTTCACGCCGACGCGACGGACGATCTGTTCAAGGCGGCGTGGTACGGAACCGCTTCCGAAGTGAAGGCCGCGCTCGCTGACGGTGCGGACCCCGGCGCGCGCGAAGACAGCTTGGGCGACACGCCGCTTCATAGGGCGGCGCGCGATAATCCCAACCCTTCCGTGATTACGGCGTTGATCGAAGCCGGCGCGGACCCCGGCGCGCACAATAGGCGCGGCTTCACGCCGCTTCATAAGGCGGCGCGCAATCCCAACCCTTCGGTGATTACGGCATTGATCGAAGGCGGTGCAGACCCCGGCGCGCGCGGTGGCGTAGGCGGCATAACGCCGCTTCATGGGGCGGCGGCGCTCAATCCCAACCCTTCGGTGATCCTGGCGTTGATCGAAGGCGGTGCGGACCCCGGCGCGCGCGATGATGCCGGCAGGGTTCCCTTCGACTATGCTGAAAAGAACGTAGCCTTGAAGGGAACCGAAGCCTACAGGCTGTTGAAGGAAGGCCGGTTCGAGTAGGGCGGCGCCGGCGCGCCGTTCAATCAGACGGTGAAGGGAACCCCATGAACCGCTTGCTTGCCGTGATCCTGCTTGCCTGTGCGCTTGCGTTGCCGGCGCTTCCCGTTCACGCTGACCCTGGCACGAACCGCGATTTGTTCGAGGCGTCGCAACTCCGAACCGCTTCCGAAGTGAAGGCCGCGCTTGCGGCTGGCGCGGATCCCAATGCGCGCAAGAGAGGCGGCGATACGCCGCTTCACTTGGCGGCGATATGGAATGACAACCCTTCTGTGATCACGGCGTTGATCGAAGGCGGTGCCGATCCCGGTGCGCGTGTTCGATTGAAACGCCGAACGCCGCTTCACTTGGCAGCGAGGTTCAATGACAACCCTTCCGTGATAGCGGCGTTGATCGAAGGCGGCGCGGACCCCGGCGCGCGCGATGATGACGGCGAAACGCCGCTTCATGCGGCGGCGGAATTGAATAACAACCTTTCCGTGATTGCGGCATTGATCGAAGGCGGTGCGAACCCCGGCGCGCGCGATGATGACGGCGAAACGCCACTTCATGCGGCGGCGATGGAAACCGTCAACCCTTCCGTGATTGCGGCATTGATCGAAGCCGGCGCGGACCCCAGCGCGCGCGACGGGGCCGGCAACACTCCCTTCGACTATGCGAAAGAGAACGTAGCCTTGAAGGGAACCGACGCCTACAGGCTGTTGAACGAACCCTATCCCGTTCACGCCGACGATGCGACGGACGATCCGTTCGAGGCGACGCTTCCGCCGGTGCCGACCGCGCCGCGGCATTCGCCTTCCGGTTCCGCGCCCGAAAGCGCGGACCCCGGCGCATCTGTCGCTTGTCAAATCGAGGATTGGCGCTGGCAGTACGTTGAATTCTATAAGATGATTTCCATCGAAGGAACAACTACCTGTGAAACGGGAAAGATCACCATACGAGCTTACGACGGAAACGGTAAGTTTGTTGGCACAGGTTGGGGTTTCATCGAAGGCCACGTCTTGACGATAATGCCCATCATGGATATTGTTCATAAACCGCGCTCTCTGAATATCAAATCCGCAATCGAACCTTGAAGGGAACCCCGCGATGAACCGCTTGCTTGCCGTGATCCTGCTTGCCGGGGCGCTTGCCTTGCCGGCGCTTTCCGTTCATGCCGACGCGACGGACGATTTGTTCAAGGCGGCGAAAGGCGGAACCGCTTTGGAAGTGAAGGGCGCGCTGGCGGCCGGAGCCGACGTCGAGGCGCGCAACGAAGACGGCTTGACGCCGCTTCACACGGCGGCGCGCAATTCCAACCCCGCTGTGATAGAGGCGTTGCTTGAGGCTGGCGCGGATACCGGCGCGCGCGAGCGGAAAGCGCCGCACAGAATGCCGCTTCACATAGCGGCGGGCTTCAACGACAACCCCGCTGTGATAGAGGCGTTGATAGAAGCCGACGCGGACGTCGGCGCGCGCAACGAAGGCGGCATAACGCCGCTTCATATGGCGGCGGCGCGCAATTCCAACCCTTCCGTGATTGAAGCGTTGATAGAAGCCGACGCGGACGTCGGCGCGCGCGCCGACCGCGGCATAACGCCGCTTCACGCAGCGGCGGGCTTCAACGACAACCCCGCTGTGATAGAGGCGTTGATAGAAGCCGACGCGGACGTCGGCGCGCACGATGAATTCGGCATGACTCCCTTCGACTATGCGAAGCGCAACAACGAAGCCTTGAAGGGAACGGATGCCTACTGGCTGTTGAACGAAGGCCGGTTCGAGTAGGCCGGGCCGGAACGACGCTCCCGGTCGCGTAGGCGCCGGCGTGGGCCATGCGGGCGCCGTGGGCGCGCGTTCGAGGCCGGGCGGGTGTTCCAGGGCGCCGGTGCGGCCGCTTCGAAGCGGGCGGCGCCTAGCTCAACGCCTGCATCAAGCCGACGGCGCCGGCGGCGACGGCAACCGTGAACGCGCATTGCCAGAGCATGGCGCGGTAGAACCGGGCTTCGAGGCCGGCAATGTCGGCTTTGGTCGCAAGCTCGCTACGGCCGGCGCGGGCAGCTTCGGCTTGGGCTTCGGCAATCGCTTCGGCGTGGGCTTCGGCGATGCCGGCCGCTTTGAGCTTCCGGGCCGTGGCAAGCGTATCGAACGCGGCCGTGTCTGCCATGCCGCAATCGTAACGGCGCCGGCGCCGGCGCGCAAGGATGGACCGTGGGCAGCCCTGGCGGCGCCGCGTGCGCCGCGTGTTGCGCATCAGAAGGAAGACAGGCTCACCGAAGACTCATCGGCCGCGAAAGCGGGGGCGGCGTTTCTCGACGAAGGCCGCGACCGCCTCGCGGTGGTCGTCGGTGCCGCTCAGCACGCCGTAGGTGGCAGCGGCGCGGTCGAGATCGGCGCGCAGATCACCCGGTCCGCCCCGCACGAGCCGCTTGATGGCGCGGATGGCCAAGGTCGGGCCGTCGGCCAGCCGGCGCGCGAAGGCCAGAGTACGCGGCATCAGTTCATCGTCCGGCCAGACCCGGTTCACGAGGCCGATGCGTTCCGCCTCCACCGCCTCGACCGCCTCTCCCGACCACAGCAGTTCCAGCGCCCGTGCCCGGCCCACCAGGCGCGGCAGCCAGTGGGCGCCGCCGGCCCCCGGCGCCAGCCCCACCGCGACATAGGTCTCCGCAAAACGCGCGGAGGCCGCGGCGAACCGCAGGTCCATCGCCAGAGCGAGGTCCAGGCCCGCGCCGATGGCCGCGCCGTTCAGCGCCGCGAGCACCGGCTTGTCCATGTCGGCCAGGGCGAGCGGGATGCGGTGGACGTGTTCGCCGATCAGGGCCCTCTGTTCGGCCGGCCCGCGCTCCAGGCCCGCTTCCATCAGGTCCTTGATGTCGCCGCCGCCGCAGAACGCCGTGCCCGCGCCGGTCACCACCACGACGCGGACCTCCGCCTGCCGCCGGCAGGCGTCGAGCGCGGCGGCCCAGGCGTCGATCATGGGGAGGGTGAAGGCATTGCGCCGTTCCGGCCGATTCAGGGTGATGGTCGCGATTCCGTCGGCGGCCTCCAGGAGAATCTCGTCGCTCATCGCCCCTCCCCGCCCTCCGCCCCGCCGCCGGAGGCGACCAGCACGGGCCACAACGCCTCGCTCCCGCGCCGGGCGACGTGCGTTCCGAGCACGCCCCACCAATGGGCTTCGTTCCCCCATTCGTCGCGCCAGGCCCAGAGGCGTTTGGTCCAGTGGTGCAGGGAATGCTCCTCGGTGAAGCCGATGGCGCCGTGAACCTGATGCGCCAGCCGTGCGACCTCGCCCGCCGCCTGGCTCGCCCGCGCCTTGGCCGCGGCGAAGGCGAAAGCCGTTCGCGCATGCGCCGCCATGTCCACCGCCGCGCCGCTCGCCGCCGCCTCCCCGGCCAGGGCCGCGAGATGATGCTGGATCGCCTGGAAGTCGGCGAGCGGCCGGCCGAACTGGCGCCGCTCGCCGGCATGGCGCAGGCTCATGGCGAGTGCCTGCTCCATCGCACCGCGCAGCTGGGCGGCCCGCGCCACCGCCATGAGCGCGGCCCCGTCGACGCCGGCAGGCAGGGCGTGGAACGCGGCGGAGGCCGCGTCGAACGCCATGTCGTCGCGCGGCTCGCCGGCCAGATTCGCCCCCTGCGCGGTCACCGACGGCGCGAGCAGGGCGAGGCCCCGCCCAGGCGCGATCGCCGCTACCGCGGCGGCGCAACGCGCCCAGGGGACGCGCCGGAGAGGCCCAGCCTCCGCCGCCTCGTCTGCCCGCACCGCAGCCACGGCGAGGGGCCCGGCGGGCGCCTCGACTCCGGCCGCGGCACAGAGGCGATGGCCGATCACGGTTTCGGCGACCGGAAGCGGCACCGCGTGGCGGCCCGCCGCGCGAAGGACGGCGAGCCCCGCCGCGAAACCCGCCCCGCCCGCCTCCTCCGGCAGGGCGGCCCGCGCGAGGCCGGAAACGGCGAAGGCATCCCACAGGCGCGCAGGCCAGGCGCCGCGCCGGAGCGAATCGCGCGCCGCCGCGCACTCGGCGGCGAACAGGCGTTCAGCGGTCTCCGCGACCAGGCGGGTCGATTCACTCATCGCAGCCCGAGCCCGCGGGCGATGATCGAGCGCAGGATTTCGTTGGTGCCGCCGCGCAGCGTGAAGGACGGCAGGGCGAGCAGCGACGCGCCCAGTGCCGCCGCGGGTGCCGGCGCCCCGCTCGCCTCGGGTTCGAGGGGCAGGGCAAGGCGCAGGGCCTCGGCGACCGCGCGTTCGAAGCGGGTCCCCAGGTCCTTGACGATGGCGGCCTCGACCTCCGGCGCAGCGCCCGCGTCGAGGCGCCCGGCGACGGCGAGAGACAGGGCCCGCAGCGTCCAGAGCTCGGCGGCCAGCCGCCCGATCGTCTCGGCGAGTCGCGGCGCCGGCGCCGGCCCGGCCGCCGCCACCAGCGCCCGGAAGAGATGGAAGGTGCTGAGGAAGCGCTCGGGCCCGCTCCGCTCCAGCGCGAGCTCGCTCGTGACCTGCCGCCAGCCCTCCCCTTCCCGCCCGATCAGCCGGTCGGCGGGGATCTCGACGCCCTCGAAGACGCATTCGTTGAACTCGTGCCGCCCGGCCATGTTGACGATGGGGGCGATCCGCACGCCATCGGCTTCGAGGTCGATCAGGAACTGGCTCAACCCGGCGTGGCGGTCCTCCCCGCGCGGGGCCGTGCGGCAGAGGGCGATCATGTAGTGGCAGCGATGGGCGTTGCTGGTCCAGACCTTGGTGCCGTCGAGGCGCCAGCCGCCGCGGCGCCGCTCGGCGCGCGTGCGCACCGACGCGAGGTCGGAGCCGGAATCCGGCTCGCTCATGCCGATCGCGAAATAGCATTCGCCGGCGGCGATTCGCGGCAGAATCGCCGCGCACTGCGCTGCGCTGCCGAAACGCAGCAGCAGCGGGCCGCTCTGGCGGTCGGCAATCCAGTGCGCGAAGACCGGTGCGCCGGCGGCGAGCAGCTCCTCGATGACGACGTAGCGTTCGAGCGCGGAGCGGGCACCGCCGCCGTATTGCGCGGGCCACGTCATGCCGATCCAGCCGCGGGCGCCGAGGGCGCGGCTGAATTCGGAGGACCAGCCCGCGCCGAAGTCGGAATTGGGCCGCCAGCCGAGGCTGGCCCGCGATTGCGCGAGGAAGGCGCGGACCTCCGCGCGCAAGTCGGCGGCGCCGGGCGGCGGCGCGGGTGGCGGAAAGTCGAAGCCCGTCACCGTCGGGCTACGCGCCGAAGGCCTCCCGGTAGCGGGCGAGCTTGCCGCGCCACGCCCGGCTGTCGCGAATCGCGCCGTCGACGACGCCGCGCGGCTCGTCGCCCCGCATCACCGCCTGCACGGCGGCGATGTCGGCGGCGCCGAGGCCGGCGAAGCACTGATCCGTCCAGGCCAGCGCGTGCGGAGCGAGCACCACGTTGTCGAGGGAGAGAATCGGATCGTCGGCATCCGGCGGCTCGGGGTCGAGAACGTCGAGCCCGGCGCCGGCGAGCCGCCCTTCCAGCAACGCCGCCGTCAGCGCCTTCTGGTCGACGGTGCCGCCGCGCGAGGTGTTCACGAGACAGGCGGTGGGCTTCATCAAGGCGATGAGACGGGCGTCGACGATGTGGCGGGTCTCGGCGCTCAACGGGCAATTGACCGTCAGGATGTCGGCCTCGCGGCACAGGGTTTCGAGGTCGACCAGACGGACGCCGAGTCCCGCCGCCGCTTCCGCATCCGCATAGGGGTCGTGGGCGATGAAGGCCATGTCGAACGGCTTGGCCAAGCGGAACATCTCGGCCCCGATATTGCCGATGCCGACGGAACCGAGCGTCTTGCCGACGAGGCCCACGCCCATGTGGGCGGCTTTCTGCGCGAAGCCCGCGGGCCCCTGGCGGGTCAGCCGATCCTTGATCAGCAGCTTGCCGGTGACGGCCAGAATCAGCGCGATGATGGCGACGGCCACCGGGCGGCGCACGCCGTCGGGCGTGATGACCAGCGCGATGTCGTTGTCCGTGCAGGCGGAAACGTCCACCGAATCGTAACCCACGCCGAAGCGCGCGACCATCGCGAGCCGCCCGTCGGCGGGCACGCTCGAGCGGTCGAAGCGCTGGGCGAGGAGGATCAGCGCGTCATGGCCGGCGAGCTCGGAGGCGTCCACCGGCCCTTGGCCGTGTTCGAGATAGCGCCACTCGATGCGCGAATCGTCGTCGAGGGGGCCGCGGTCGAACATGGGGAAGGCCGGCGCACCGTCCGCCATGAGGAAATCATTGCTCAACGCGACCCGGAACCTGTCGGCCATTCCTACCTCCTCTTGCGCTGCCGGCCGCGCCCGCAGCGCGCGCGCAGCGCCTCCGCGCCCTCGCGCATCGCCTGCTGGAGCAGCCAGACGTCGCCCGAATAACAGATGAAATCGAAGCCCTCCTTGAAGAGCGCGGCCCCGGTATCGGCGTCCGGCACCAGCCTCCCCAAGGATTTGTCGTGTTTGCGGGCGGCGTCCACGACCCGCGCCACCGCGGCCTGGAAGTCCGGGTGGTCGAACTGTCCGGGGATGCCCATGGAGACGGACAGGTCGAAATGCCCGATCCAGAGCGCGTCCACGCCTTTGAGCGCCGCGATCTCGTGGGCGTTCTCGACTCCCTCGGCGGTTTCGATCAGGGCGAAGAAGGTCGAGCGCCTGTTGGCGTCGCGCAGCTTCTTCTGAACCGGCCCGGGCGCGTAGCGGTCATGGGCGATCTGCAAGGCGACGCCGCGTTCCCCCGCGGGCGCGTACTTGACGTAGCCCAGAAGCTCGCGGGCCGTCGCCGCCGAGTCGATCATCGGCAGCATGATGCCTTCGGCACCCACGTCCATGGCGCGCGCCGCGTGATGGTATTCGCGCGAGGGCACGCGCACGATCGTCGGCATGGCGCCCGCCTGCATGTAGCGCAGCACCTGCTTGATCGTGTCGAAGCCGAAGCCGGAATGCTCCATGTCGAGCAGGACGAACTCGCAGCCGGCGGCCTCGAGGAGCTGGCCGATCCCCGGCGTGCCGAACTCGACCACGAACGTCCCGACCTTGAGCCGGCCGCTCCGGGTCATCTGTTTCAGGGTCTGCTCGGCCATCGCCGCTGTCCTTTCCGTTTCCGCTGGCGCATAGGCGCACCGCTCAACGCGCGAGCGACGGGAACCATAGAGCGTTTCGCCTCAAGACGAAAACGAACGCCTGGACCGGCCACCGTCACCCACGATAGCCGGCCGCACCCCACGCCGTCGGCGCAAAAGGCCGTTGCTGGCCTATTTCTTGCCGGAAGTCCCCTGATTCGGAGGGTTGGAGGTCGGCTTGGCGGGAGTGTTCCGGCTCGTCAACCGGGAACCTTGGATTCGTTTGGGCTGATAACCATCAGCCAGACGAACCCACTGGCTACGGGAAGGCCGCTGCGGAGTTGGCTTATCAGTCTTGGCCATTGGCTTTCTCCTCCGGGTTGTGGGGCCAGAACTCTATCGTCTGGACTTCGCCAGCAGCGACGAGAAGCCCCTTCTCGCCGCACGAGACCCATCGGTTATCTTCCTCGATGTCGTAAATCCTTTCAATGTAGATATCACGTTCCTCTGGGTCGGAGGACATGAACGAGTCCGAGCCGCAGAATCCGGCAAAGCGCGTCCCGTCCTTGAGAGTGACGAGCACCCACTGCTCGGGCATGCCACCAAATTTCCAGTCCCACGCGGTCGGTATGACATGGACGGGATTGAGGCCGCACCATCGGAGGAAACGGCGGAACGCATCCGTCTGGATGTTCACTCCTAGCAACAGTCCAAGAATGGCGGGGCCGACAAGAATCAGGGCGAACCATGCCAGGACCTTGCCGTAGCTCGACTGTTGTATCGACGGGACGAGATCGACGACAGGTAATAGCAAGGCGTAATAGACGACGGAAACGGTCAAATAGGTCAACAGCGCCGCCGAATGGGAGAGGCTTCGTCCGGTCACGAACTGCGACCGAATGAACAGAACGATGAATCCGGGAACGATGAAGCCCAGAATCAGATAGAGGCCATCGAAGAGACTCAGATACGGCACGGGTCGGACGCTCCTTACGTATCCACGAGAATCGACGGCGGGGCGTGTTGCATCCTCAGGCGGGGATGTCGATGCGGGCCGTGGCGAACGGCCCGAGCACGAGGCGGGTGAGATCCGCCGGTGCGCCGGGGGCGGCGGCGAAGCCTGCGGGATCAGTCGTCGCCGCGATGAAATTGTCGGCGTCCAGCCGAGTGATCGTGGCGGTGCCGGAAGCAAGGCCTGAGACGGCCGCCGTTTGCGCGGTGGGCGTCAGGTTGGCAAGCCAGAGCCGGGTTCCGCCGCCATGCGCGCAGGCGAGCCCGAGGATGCGGGCTGGGTCGGCGCTCTCTACCGCGCGCAACGCCGCGCCCTGCGCCGCCGCCAGCGCCGCGACGACGTGGTAGAGCGGGAACACCGTCGGCCCCGCGAGAGCGTCGAACCAGGGCTGCGGGTGCGCCGTGCGGCGATAGACCATGCCGAGCGGTCCGGAAGGCGCGCCGAAGGCCAGCGCCTCGACGCCGAGGGGCGCCACCCGCGCGGCATAACCCAGGGCGAAGGCGGCACCGAACAGCCCGCGGTGACGCGGGTCCTGGTGGTTGAAGGAATGGCGCCCGTTGTCGCGGTTGACGTGCACGCCCAGCCCGTAGGGGTTGTAACGCATGCCGATGGCGCTCGGCGCGATCCGGTAGGGCTTGCCCCCGGCCAGGGACTTGGCCGACGCCACCACGTCCGGCAGCGACTGGAGCGTTTCCATCACCGACCGATCGTCCGGCTCGTGCACGACGGCACAGGTGCCGTGGGTGAGGAAGTCGAACAGGCTCGGGTCGGCATGGTTGCGGTTCAACTCGGTGAAGTTCGTGAACACGCCGCCGCCGAGCCTGACGCCCGGAAAGGCGGCGCGGGCCGCCCCATACACCTCCGCGAAGCCGGGGAGGCCGAGCGCCTCGACGCTCTCCAGGGCGAAGCGCAGCAGCCGCGCCTGCTCGGGCACGACGGAAGCGGGCCGCAGCCCCGCCCCGGCCGCCGCCTCCGCCGCCGCCTGCAATTCCCGGTCCACGGGCCGCGCGCACGGCACCACGATTTCGAGCACGACCTCGGCGTCGAGCGCCGCCGCGAGCGCTCGATAAGCCGAGAGAGCCTCGGACGCGCCGGCCTCCCGCGGGTCGTATTCGCAGACGAGATGCCGGGCGCCGAGCGCCGCCAGCAGGGCGCGCCCATGCTGCGCGGCGACGGGGGCGTCGGCCATGGCGACGCCGAGCCCGATCTCGGGCATGACCACGCCCGTCTCGCCGCCGACCGCGACCGTGACCGCATCGCCGCCGCCGGCGCGAACCGCCGGGGCGCGCCCCTCGAATTCGAGGGTCGCCGTCTGGCGCAGCCGTTCGCCTTCGGCCAGGGTGTAGGGATAGGGCAAGGCCAGCGGGCGGTAATAGGTCTTGAACGAAGCGTCCGTCCAGTTCCGCTGATCCTCGGTCTCCCACGGGTCGGTGCCCTCGAACCGGCAGGTGAGCCTAGCGCCTGCGGCGACGCGATGGCGCATGGCGCTGATGTCGAAGAACGGCTGAAACGGCATCACGAGGCGCGGGAACGCCGTCTTCTCCGCCACGCCGGCACCATGGGTGATGTCGCACGCCTCGCCCGCCACTCCCTCGATCGGGTGGAGGGCAACGAAGCCGCTGCGGCTGGTCTCGAACGCCGTCTCCGCCACCGCGTCGATGGTGAAGACGAGCCTGCGTTCGTCTTCCGCCACGATGGTGGCCGCGAAGGCGAGGACGCCGTCGGGCGAATCGACGCGGGCATCGTAACGCACCCGGAAGCCGCCGCCCTTCTCGATGATCTCCAGGTTCGTGATGGCCGGGGCGCGGGTCTCCCAGGCCGCGCCGCGGACGACGAAGGCGAGGCCGCGCAGGGCCTCGACGCCGCCGAAGCGGATATAGCGCAGCTTGCCGCCTTCCAGTTCGGCGGAGAGTTCGCCCGCGCGCAGGAGCCGGACCTCCGGCGTCGGCTGCTCGGTGCCGTAGAGCGTCAAGGCGTCCGATGGTGCCGTGCTCATGTTCCGCTCCCCGTTCGGCGTGGCCCGTCCCGTTATAGCAGCGACCGCCAGCGCGTTCTCCCGGCAATGGCGGCGGAGCGTTGACGCCGCCGCTTGTCCGATCCGATACTCGCCCGACGAACAGGCGCGGGAGGGAGCGACGTGCAGCGCGCGCGAGGGCCGCTGACAGCGACGGCCGGGCACGGCGCAGCCTGGCTGCTGGCCGCCCTGCTCCTCGTCTTCGGTGCCGCCGACGGCGCGGCGGCGCGCTCCCTGGACGCCCTGCCGGCGGGCGCCGTCTATGGCGATTACGCCGTGGGCGCGGCCACAGGCTTCGCCGTGGACGACGGCCAGCGCTTCGACCCCTGGAACATCGCCTACGGCCGGCCCGAATACCGCGCCATGCTGCGCCGGGTGGAGGCCGCCGGGCAGACCCGGACGGTGGTCTTCCATCTATGGTATCCGGCGGTGCCCGACTTGGCGCGGACGCGGCTCGCCGGGCCGCGCTCGCCGTTTCCGGCGGCCAGCGGGCGGCGCGCGAACTACTTCGACTTCTTCTTTCGGGAGGGCGGCACCCTGTCGCGGCGCATCGGCGCGCAGGCACAGGTCGTGCTGCCGCACGTCGTCCACCTGCGTGAAGGCGGCACCCTGGCCGAGGCCGGCGGCGCGGCCCAAGGCGCGGCCTTCACCGACATCGGCGAGCGGGTTCTGGATACGCCGCGGGGCGCGTGGCAGGACGCGCGGCCCGCCGAAGGGCGGTTCCCGGTCGTCGTCCTTGCCCACGGCCTCGCGGGCAACCACGGCATGTGGAGCGCGCTCGGCGAGTTCCTCGCCTCCCACGGCTATGTGGTGGCGGCGCCCACCTTCGTGTCCGACGGCAGCCTGCCGCTCGTCTTTCACGACCCGGAGTCGCCCTTTGCCAAGCGGGCGTCGGCCGAGGCGCTGCGGCGGGCCTACGACCTGCTGTTGAGCGAGATCAAGGTCGTGCCTTATTTCTACCGCCTGCTGTTCGGGCGGGAAGGCCGGGGATTCGCGCCGCCGGCCGGGTTCGACCCACCCTCGGAGACGCTCGTTCCCGGCGGCGTGGAGCGCGCCACCACCATGATGCGCAACCTGTTCCGCCAGCGGGTCTCCGATGTGGCGCTTCTGCTGCGCACCGTGCGTCTGCTCGGCGCCGAGGAGGGTGCCTGCCGGACCTCCCTTTCCGCCATGGGCGCCGTCAGCGCCGCGCGCGACCTGTGCGGCCTGCTGGCAGGGCGCATCGACGGGGAGCATGTGGGCATCGCCGGGCATTCGCTCGGCGCCATGACGGCGCAACTCGCGGCGAACCACCTGCCGGGGGTGGCAGCGGCCATGGGCCTCGACAACGCCCCGCCCTTCACCTGGACGCCGGAGGAGATGGACGGCGCGGGCGAGGCGCCCGGCGGCGGCGGCGACGGCCCGCTGCCGGTGGGCAGCCGCAAGCCCCTGCTGCTCATGATCGGCGACGAGGACGCCTTCGTGCAGAGCGTGTTCGTCGGGCTCTTCCAGTCGGCCCTGGCGGCGGCCGGGGGCGACCCGGCCGTGGCCTTCCCGCTGGCCGCCGAGCGCGCCGCCCCGGAGCGCCTGGAGAACCCGCAGCCGGTGGCGCTCAGCGCGTGGCGGCGCGCGGCCTCCGACCGGCTGCTGGTGATCGTGCGCGACACCGACCACTTCACCGTCGCGGGAGACTTCGCGCGCCTCTTCCCCTGGCCCGCCTTCCGGCGCGGCGACCTGCCCTTCGCCCAGGCCCCGGCGCGCACCCGCAAGCCCACCGGCGCCCGCGCCTACGGGCCGCCGCTAATGGAGCCGGGCGAACCCTACGTCCAGCTCGGCTGGGCCGCCGCTGGCGCCGACGGCGAGGTTTATCTGCCCCACGTTATCCGCGACTGGTACGCGAAGGCGTGGTTCGACTGGCACCTGAAAGGCGACGCGGGAAGCCGCGAACGTCTGCGGGCCAAGGACCCGTTCGGCGCCATGACCTCCGTGCGCCGGGACATACGGTGACGCGCAGCCGGTGGCACGGAAAGACGGAAGGAGGGCCGCGATGGGCGGATATCTGATCGAGGGCGGCACGGTGCTCGACGCGACGGGCGCGGCGCCCATGGAGAGCGCGTCAGTGCTGGTGGAGGGCGACCGTATCGCCAGGGTCGGCCCGGCCGCGGCGGTCGCGGCGGAGGCGGACGCGCGCGGCGGCTACCGGAGGATCGACGCGGCAGGCCGTACCGTCATGCCCGGCCTGGTCGACGCCCATTGCCACATTTCCTACGGCGACATCCTTTCCTTCGAGGAGCTCGATCTCTACGCCAGCGTGGAATACCGCACCCTGCGCGCGGCCAACAACGCCCGGAAGGTGCTGCGCGCGGGCGTCACGGCGTTCTCCGACCCCGGCTCCACCTGGAATATCTCGGTCGCCATCCGCGACGCGATCAACGCCGGCCTGATCGAGGGGCCGCGCATGGCCGCGGCCGGGCGCTACATCACCACCTGGAACGCCATCGGCTCGCCCTGGCCTTCCTGGATGGAGCACCCGAAGTCGTCCTTCGCGGTGCTCTGCAACACGCAGGCAGAGATGGTCACGGAGGCGCGGCGCGAGATCAAGGACGGCGTCGATATCGTCAAAGTCGCGGGCGACGGCGACGTGTTGACGGGGCAGGCCGAGCTAGCCGGCAGCATCGGCCCGGACGACCTGTGCGCCATCGCCGAGGTCGTCCACCGCTTGGGCAAGGCCTGCACCATCCACGCCCGCTCCGGCCGGGCGGCGGCAGACGCGATTCGCGCCGGGTTCGACTGGATTATCCACGGCTCCTACATGTCGGAAGAGGATCTGGCCGTCCTCTTCGCGCATCGCACGCCGCTGATCCCGACCTTCTCGCTGCTGGTGAACACCCTGGACTGGGGCCCGGACCTGGGCGCCTCCCCTTTCCTCCTCGATTCCTACAAGGAGGAGGTCGAGCGCCTGTCGCAGGTCGTCTCCCGCGCCCGCGCGGAGGGGATCACGATCATCGCCGGCACGGACAGCGGCCAGGGCGCCGTTCCCTACGGGGAATGGCATGCCCGCGAGCTCGAACATCTGGTGACCTATGGCAACCTGAGCGCCATGGAGGCGATCCGCGCCGGCACCGCGGACGCCGCGCTGACGCTCGGCATGGAGGGCGAGATCGGCACTCTCGAAGAGGGCAGACTCGCCGACATCCTAGTGGTGGATGGCGACCCGCTGGCCGACATCGCCGTGCTTCAAGACAAGAGCCGCTTGGCCGTGATCATGAAGGGCGGCGCGATCGTCGACACCGAAACGCCACTCCCGGAGCCAGCCCCCTACAACTGGGAGAAGCCCAAGCTCTATTGGCAGGACCCGCGGATGCCGACGCAAGCGTTCGTCCGCGCCCACGCCGCCAACAAGCCGGAGTGGATGAGACAGGAGCGGCGTCTGGAGGCGGCGGAGTGAAGGACTATGAGTGGCCCCACGGCTGACGATTTTAGAAAAGAGCTTGCGAGAATATTTCGCGAAAATGAAGGGAAACCATATATTGATGTGAATTCCGGAAAGCTTCGCCGACGTGTTGGCGGCTACCCAGGAACAAATCATCGAATACCGGTTTACTGTGAGGTCATGTATAGCGAAATGCAACACGGAGATGAAGTGATGGAATCGCCTTGGAAAGGTAAAGGGGCATATCTCTCATAATTCGTTACCGACTTCGGCCGGATTTGCGCACATGACCAACGACGGCCCTCGCACCGATGCACACTACACCGCCATCATGGAGCGCTGCCCGGACACGGGTCTCTGGGTTGGCTACATCCCCGGTTTCCCGGGTGCACACAGCCAGGGGGAGACGCTCGACGCTCTTGACGGCAACATCAAGGAAGTCACCGCCATGATCCTCGACGACAGAGCGCCGAAGACGGCCGACAATCAAGCTGGCGCGCAAAATTCAGACGATCAACTCCGAGGAAAAACCGGTTGCGGGCAGGCGGGCGGCGGGGGTGGATCTTCGCGGTAGTCGAAGTGACCCCAGACGGCGTAGTGGTCCGAGAGGTCGCAATAGTCCGCGCCGCGCACCGTCGAGAGGAGTGTCCGGTCCTCGAAGTCGTAACGGGTGCGGAAGATGACGGGACAGTTGAAGGCGTAGCGCGGCTGTCGCCAAGCCGCTTTAGGAAGGACATAATCGACGTAACCATTGCCGCGGCGCGCCCAGTCGTTACGCGATTCGCGGGTGTAACGGTGGCCGCGGAAGACCGGCGCGGCAGCCCCGAGCGTGTCTTTCCGCAACAGGTCGGCGAACTCGTGACGCACCATGTTGAAATCGCCGCCGACGATGACCGGCTCCGAGCGCGGAATCTGCTCCTCGACGAAACGTGCGATGGCGCGAAACTGCGCCCGCTTGACCGCGCTCTGCTCGGCGTTCCATCCGAATTGCGCGTGGGTCCCGATGACGTGGTAGCGGGCGGTTCCCTTCTCGATCCGCGCATGGATGAATCCCTTCGCGGCACGGCAGTCGGGGCCGGCGCAATCGGCGTAGACCATCTCGCTCGCCTCGGCGATCGGGTGTTTGCTGGCGATGAGAACACCGCCGTCCTCGCCGAACCAGCCGTCCCCCTCCCCGCCCCGCGCCGTGCCGCCGTCGGTGAGGCTCTGCGTATAGACCCTGCCCTTCTCGCAACGCCCGCCGGCGCGGCAGGCGCTGCCCAGGATCGGCGTCGCGTGGCGGAAGCCCTGCGCCCGCAACCCCTCCAGGAGCAGCGCGCGTGCCTCGTCGTCATAGGCCTCCGAGAGGATGACGACGTCGTAAGGCGCCAGGAAGGGCGGGATGAGGGCGGCGCGCTCCTCCTGGCCGAGCGCGAAGCGTTCGCCGAGAAAGGGGACGTTGCGGATATGCGAGGGCAGCAGAAAGACGTTGAACGCGAGGACGCTGAGCACGTCGTCCGCTTCCGCCGGAGGCGGTCGGTGGTTGATCCCAGGGCCCTCGCAGACGCGCGCCGCCGGGGTGCCCGCCGCCAGCGCCAAGGTCAAGGCGAAGGCGGCGATCCAGCGAGCCGGGCGGGCGGCCCTGTGCGTCCGGCTCCTCGGCGCGGTCATGTTCATCGCTCCGGCCCGACCTTCAGGCATGGAACGCGCCCGCGCAAGACCGGCTTCAGCGCCTCGAAAAAGGCGCTGCCACCTGCTATGGTCGCACAGGCGAGCGGGAGGCGACGGTGAGCGAGACGTGGCGCGATCATCTGGCCCTGGCGCATCGGCTCGCCGATGCCGCCGGCGCAGCGATCATGCCCTACTTCCGGCAACGAGTGGCGGTCGAGAACAAGGAGCGCGGAGCGGGCTTCTCGCCGGTCACGGCGGCCGACCGGGAGGCGGAAGCGGCGATCCGCGCCCTGATCGGGGAAGCCTGCCCGGAACACGGGATCCTCGGAGAGGAGCACGGGCACGCGAATCCCGGCGCGCGCTTCACCTGGGTCATCGACCCGATCGACGGCACCAAGGCGTTCATCGCCGGGATGCCCACCTGGGGCACCCTGATCGCCCTCGAAGACGGCGGGAAGCCCGTCCTCGGCATCCTCGACCAGCCCTTTCTCGGGGAGCGTTTCGCGGGCCACGGTGGAGGCGCGTATCTGGGCAAACGCCGGCTGTCCACGCGGCCCTGTGCGGCACTCGGCGAGGCCCGCCTCTTCGCCACCGAGCCTGACATGTTCGCGAACGACGAGCGCGCGGCTTTCGATTCGCTCGCGGTACGGGTCCGCATGCGGCGCTACGGGGCCGACTGCTACGCCTACGGCATGGTGGCGCTGGGATTCGTCGACCTCGTCGTCGAGGCGAGCATGAATCGCTGGGACATCGCGGCGCTGATCCCCATCGTCGAGGGCGCCGGCGGCGTCGTCACTTCCTGGAGCGGAGAGGCGGTCGGGGCGGACGGCCGGGTCCTGGCGGCCGGCGACCCGCGGCTGCACGAGAAGGTCGCGAGCATTCTCGCCGCCGAAATGCAGTAGCCCCCCGGTGTCCGAATCGGATAGGATGGGGCCGGCCAGCGGAGGAGCCGTATGCGCACACGAATCGTCCACCTCATCAATCCCCAGACCAACCAGTTCACGACGCGGCCGATGTACTTCAACCGGGCGCTCTATTCGCCGCTCGCCGGGCTTCTCGCGGTGGCAGCGGTGATTCCCAGGAACCGGTACGAAGTCGTCATGACCGACGAGAACATCGAGGACATCGACTTCGACCTGAAGGTCGACATGGTCGGCATTTCCGCCATGACCAGCTACGTGAAGCGCGGTTACGAGATCGCCGACGCCTTCCGCGCCCGCGGCATCCCGGTGGTGATGGGTGGCGTCCATGCGAGCTTCATGCCCGAGGAGGCTCTGGAGCACTGCGACGCCGTGGTCATCGGCGAGGCCGAGCTCGTCATGGAAAAGGTCCTGGACGACATGGAGCAGGGCCAGCTCAAGGGCGTCTATCGCTCGGACAAGCTCCACCCGATGGTCGACATGCCGATGCCGCGCTATGACTTGGTGAAAAAGAATCGCTACGTCAACCGGACTTTCGTGCAAACATCGCGCGGCTGTCACCAGGGATGCACCTTCTGCGCCGAACCGTTGATGAACGGCTTGAAATTCCGATACCGGCCCATCGACGAGGTGATCCACGAGGTGGAGAATTGTGGCCAGCGGACGATCTCCCTCAACGACGCCGATTTCTTCGGCACCGAGGCGCGGCCCAAGGAAGTGATGAAGGCGCTCAAGGGGCGCGGCATCCGCTGGCAGGCCGGGGTCACCAGCAAACTCGCCCAGAAGGACGAAATGCTCGAGCTCGCGGCCGAGAGCGGCTGCTACATGCTGAGCATCGGCTTCGAATCGATCTCGCGCGAGACCCTCAAGAGCGTCCACAAATACGTCAACCGGCCGGAACAATTCCAGGCACTCGTGGAAAAGATCCACGGCTACGGGATCATGGTCTTCGGCCTGTTCATGTTCGGATTCGAGGGCGACGACGACTCTGTCTTCAACGAGACCACCGATTTCAACATCGCCGCCAACTACGACATGTGCGCTTATTCAGTCCTGACCCCTTATCCCGGCACGCTCACCTGGTACCAGATGAAAAAGGCCGGGCAGATCGTCTCCTACGACTGGGACCTCTACGACCAGGGCCATATCGTGTACCGGCCCGAGAGGATGACGACCGAGCAGCTCCGGGAAGGGCACATGCGCGCTTACCGGCGGTTCTACTCGCTGCCCTCAATCGCGCGGCGCTTCCCGCTCACGGGCGCGCGTAACCGGCTCCACTGGGGGATCTACAACACCTTCTTCCGCCGGGGCGAGGTGACGGGCCGGGCGCTCGAAAAGCCCATCGCCGACGCCACCGAGGCACCGAAAACCATCCCCGTGCCGCCGATCATGCCGCAGAAGCGCGAGTGGCGGGAGATGGTTGCCGAGGGCATTGGCTCCATGCCAACGCCGCGCACGGAACGCGAACTGCGCAGCCAAGCCTGACCCACCCTGTTCTATTCGGCGGCGGCCTCACCTGCGCTGGTTTCCCGCGCGGCGCGCCACGCGCGGTTTGCCTCGGTGGCGGCGGCGAGCTCGTCCTCCCCCGCGTTGGCCCAGTAGCAGGCGCTCGAACGGGCGTCGCCGCGCGCCGTCAGGAGCGGTTCCTCCGACGTGCAGCGATCGAAGGCGAGAGGGCAGCGCGAATTGAAGCTGCACCCGGGCGGGATGCCGATCGGACTCGGCGGCTCGCCTTCGAGCAGGCATTCCTTGGCGTCGTAGCGGCGTTCCTCGATGGTCGGCACTGCGCTCAGGAGGGCCTTCGTATAGGGATGGCCGGGGTTGAAGAAGACCGAGTGGTTGTCCGCGAGCTCGACGATCTTGCCGAGATACATCACCGCGATCCGGGTACAGGCGCGGCGCACCATGGCGAGGTCGTGGGAGATGAAGATGTAGGTGAAGCCGTGCTCGGCCTGGAGCCGGTCGAAGATCTCCAGCAACCGCGACTGCTCGACCTGGTCGAGCGCCGAGAGCGTCTCGTCGAGGATGAGAAGGCGGGGTTCGAGCACGAGCGCGCGGGCGAGATTGATTCGCTGACGCTGGCCGGCGCTGAGCCCGACCTGGAGATGGTCATAGAGCGCGCGCGGGAGGCCCACCTCGTCCATCACCTCGAGCACGCGCTCGCGCATCGCCCGGCGCCCGAGCCCGCCATGGATGAGCAACGGCTCGAGGATGGTGCGGCCGACCGGCATGTGCGGCGGCATGGCGTTGTATGGGTCCTGAAGGAGCAGCTGGAAGCGGTGGCGGAGATCGAGCAATCGCCGCCTGTTCATCCGGGCGATGTCGCTGCCCTCGAAAGAGATCGCGCCCTTGTCCGGCGCCTCGATCCAGCTCAGCAGCCGCGAGAGGGTGGACTTGCCGCACCCCGATTCGCCGACGATGCCGAAATTCTCCCCCGCCTCCACGTTGAAGGTGACGCCCCGCACCGCTTCCACGTCATTGTAGCCGAAGAACCTGGCCGGATCGTTGACCCGGTAGGTCTTGTAGACGTCATCCACCTGGAGGATCGGCGCGCCGCCGCCGGCCGTCTTCGGGGCCGCACGCTCCTCCACCGCCCAGATGCGCGGGATGCGCTCCAGCAGGCGTTTCGAATAGTCGTGCGCGGGCGCGGAGACGATGGCACCGGGTGTCGAGCGCTCGATGATCCGCCCTTCCTGCAAGACGATGATGTCGTCCGCGATCTCACGCACCACGGCGAGGGACGACGAGATGAAGATGATCGCCGTGTCGATCTGGTCACGGAGATCGTGCATGAGGCGGATGATCTGCGCCGCCACCGTGACGTCGAGTTGCTGGGTCACGTTGTCGGCGATCAGGAAGGCGGGGTTCGTGACCAGCGCATCGACGATCAGGGCGCGCTGCATCATGCCGCCGGAATACTGGAACGGGAACTCGTCGAAGCGGTGCTCGGGCCGCGGCATTCGCACCGCGCGCAGCACCTCCAGAGCGCGTTCGCGCGCCGCCTGCCGCGAAATGTCCGGCTGGACCGCCCGCAGCTTCTCGACGATCTGGTGCCCGACCGGGATGGTCGGATCGAGGGCGCTTCCCGGGTCGGAGCCGATATAGCCGATCTCGCGGCCGCGGAGGGCCTGCATCTCGTCTGCCCCGATGGTCAGCAGGTCCCGCCCCCGGTAATCGACGCTGCCGGCAGCGATGGCCAGCGGTTCGGCGACGGCGTTGACGAGCACGCGGCTCAGCACCGTCTTGCCCGAGCCGCTCTCGCCGATGATGCCGAGCACTTGGCGTTCGCGGAGTTCGAAGCTTACGTCCCGCAGGATGGGCGCGCGCCCGTCCCGGCGGACGAGATCGACCGAGATGCCGCGCACGTCGAGCAGCGGCCCCGCCATCTAGACGATCCCCTTGAACAGCTTGTTGCGGGCGCGCTCCAGCGACGCTCCCATCAGGTTGATGCTGACCAGGGTGACGATCAGGAAGACCCCCGGCATGGTCGGGATCCACCAGCTGTTGACGAGGTACTTGTAGCCGTCGGCGATGATGTTGCCGAAGGTCGGCGTCGGCGGCTGGATACCGATGCCGAGGAAGCCGAACAACGCCTCGAAGATCATCATACGGGCCACATCGAGGACGGCGACGAAGGCGATCGGCGGCAGGATGTTGGGGGAGACCATGAGCGCCATGATGCGCAGGTCGGTGGCCCCTAGAATCTTCGCGCCGCGCACGTATTCGCGCTCGCGCTCGGCCAGCGCGATACTGCGCACCACCCGCGCATAGACGGGCCAGCCGGCGAGCACCAGCACCGCCGTCACGGTGAACGGATTGGGTCGGCTCACGCTCAGGATGGTGATGGCGAGCACGATGACCGGGATCGACAGCTGCGCGTCGGTCAGCCGCATCAGGATGATGTCCACCCAGCGGCCCCAGTAGCCGGAGATCACGCCGAGCGCGCAGCCGACGAGGAACATCACGGCGACCGCGGCGACCGCGATCGCAAGCCCGTTGCGCAGGCCGATCAACGAGCGCACGAAGAGGTCGCGGCCCAGCTGGTCGGTGCCCGCGAGATGGGCCCAGGTGCCCCCCTCCATGAAGAATGGCGGCAGGAAGCGCTCGCGGACGCTGATCTTCATCGGGTCGAACGCCGAAACCTCGGGCCAGACGATCGCCGCACCGACCAGCAGGACGAAGACCGAGAAGCCGATCTTGAAGCTCGTCATCTCCCAGGCGAGGCGGAACATCCGCCGCGTCATGGATTCGCCGCGCGCGCGAGAGACCGTCCAGGTGCCGGCGGGATCGGTCTCGGCGGGCATCAGAACTTGAGCCTTCGGTCGATGAAGGTGGAGGCCAAGTCCACCATGATGTTGGCAAGCACGAGGACGCTGGCTGCGAGAATGGCGACCCCCTGGATCACTGGGAAGTCCCGTTGCAGGACTGCCTGTACGGTCGTCCGCCCGACTCCGGGGTAATCGAAGACGAACTCGGTCACGAACACGCCGCCGAGCAGCAGGCCGCCAATCTGCACGCCGAACAGGTTCAGCATCGGGATGGACGAATTGCGCAGCACGTGCTTGACGACGATCTGCCGCCACGGCAGGCCGCGCACGACGCCGCCCGCGACGTAGCCGGACTGGAGCGCCTGGGCGATCGACATCGAGAGGCCGCGGATGATGATCGGCGCCAGTTCCACGGCGAGCACCACGGCCGGCAGGATGACGTAGCCGAAGCCCTTGTAGCCGATCGAGGGAAGCAGGCCGGCGCGTGCGGTGATCAACAGGATCAACACCAGTGCCAGCCAGAAATTGGGCAGGGAGATGAAGACCGAGCCAATGAAGAAGGCGAGCCTGTCCTGCCATCTCTCCTGGTTGAGGCCGGCCGCGATGCCGAGCGGAATCGACACTGCGAGCGTGAAGAGCAGCCCCATGCCGGCGAGCATCAGGGTGTAGGGGAGGCCATCGGCGATGACCTTGAGCACATTGGCCCGGGTCATCTTCGTTTCACGCTGTTCGGTGGCTGTCTCCTGCCCCTTGCCGCCGGTCACGTTCTGCACCGTCAGCGCGACGCCCGTCTCGCCAATGAAGTAGGACTCGCCGAAATCGCCCTGCACGGCGTTCACGATGTAGCGGATGAACTGCTCGGGAATGGAATCGCGCAGCCCGAGCTCCTGCGCCCGCGCCTCGACGACCGCCTGGGTGGTGCTGGGCCCCAGCATGATGCGGACGGGATCGCCCGGGATGACCCGCAGCAGGGTGAAGATCAGGAACGTGACCAGGAGGACGATGACCACGCCCTGCGCCAGCCGGCGGATCAGAAACGTGAGGACGAATGCCATGCCGCGACCGCGTGACGGCGGAAGGGGCTCCGCCTAAGCGCGGAGCCCCCGGAACCCCGTCAGGACTTCAGCGTCGCCTTGACCTTGTCCACCGGCCCGTTCGGGTAGAAGTAAATGCCCTCGATGGCCGGGTGATGAGCGTGGATCAGCACGGAGGTGAACAGCCCGAAGCTCGGCAGGTGCTCCGCCAGCGCCGGCATCACCTCGGTCTGGATCGCCTTCCGCCGCTCCTCCGTATCGGTGACCTGCTGCTGTCGCTCGATCGCCGCGTCGACCTTGTCGCTGCCGCAATTGGTCAGGATCAGGCCGTCCGAGTGCCACATCGGCCGCAGCACGAGATTCGGCTCCGGCGAACCCGTCATCCACCCGGTGTCCGCGAGTTGCGGCGCTGTCTCGTCGCGGGTCATCACCCGCTCGATCCACGAGGCGACCTCCATCACGGTGAGCTCCACCGGGAAGCCCTGCTCCTGCAGGAGCGCGGTGACGACCTCGCCGTACTCCTTGGTCTTCGGGTAGAAGCCCTGGGAGGTCAGGTACTCGATCGGCGGCAGCCCGTCGCCCTTGGGATAGCCCGCCTCCGCCAGCAGTTGCTGGCACTTCTCCGGGTCGTATTCCGGCGAGTTCGGGATGCTGTCGGTGTAGCCGAACTTCACCGACGAGATCTGGCCCACGGTCGGATGGCCCGCCGGCCCCATCAGCTCGAGGATCAGGTCCCGGTCGATCGCATGGGCAGCCGCGTGGCGCAGCCGGACGTCGTCGAACGGCGGCTTGTAGCAGCGGAAGTGCAGGTATTTGTTCTCGGTGGAGACCGTGCGCGAGGTCTTGACGTTCTCCTCCAGCAGAGTCTCGTATTGCTCGGGCTCGACCCGCTCGATGATGTCGAGCTCGCCGCTCAGCAGGCTCACCAGGCGCGTGCTGGCGTCGGGCACGAACTGATAGACGACCTCTTCGATCTCCGGCTTGCCCAGGACGTAATCCGGGTTGGCGTGGAGGATGGTGGTCGGTCCGTCGCGGCTGATGAACTTGTAGGAGCCCGCGCCGTTCGGAAATTCGTCGATCGCCTTGGACTCGATGTCGTCCTTGGACAGAATCGGCAGGAAGCCTGCGAGGAACCAGAACAGCGACCCCGGATAGGAACCACCCTCGCCCCGCACCCGGCAGGTGTAGTCGTCGATGACCTGCACCTCGGCCTGCCCCGGATACCAGGTGCCCGAGGGGCGCTCGGGATTCGAGGCGTATTCGAAGGTCGCCTTCACGTCGTGGGCGGTGAAAGACTGGCCGCGGTGGAACTTGATGTCCTTGCGCAGCGTGTATTCGAGCCAGCCGTCCTCGACCACCTTCTGGCTGGTCGCCATCTCGTAGACGATCTCGTCCCGGTTGGCCGCCGACATCGGCGTGCGGATGAGCTGGCCGAACACGTCGAAGTCGAAATAGATCTGCGCCAGGATCGTGTGGCTGCTCGGATCCCAGCTCGAAGTGAAGGGTTCGGTCTGCCCCCACACGACGCTCTTCTTCCCCTGGCCCAGGGCCTTCTTGAAGAAAGGCGCCTGCCCTCCCAGTGCCGCGACTGTGCCGGCGGCGGCGGTGCCTTTCAGGAAACCACGCCGTGTCGTCTTCTTCATCGTTCCCTCCCCTTCTCTTTCTTCTTCGCCCGGCCGCTATGCGCGCCGGTCCCTGTCGCGATGCTAGTACAACCGCGGCTCCACTGTACAGCGCGACGGGCTTCCCGTTTTCCGATACGCAGGTCTCCCGACCCGCAGCCTCTTCCTTGGCGCGCTCCGCGCGTGCGGGCGTCGTGCCGGCAGGCGGTGCGCCGGGAAGCGCGGTGGTGCGTCATTCCTGCTCCCGCGCCAGATGCGGCATGGCGCCCGTTGCCGGGCGCTTTCCGCGCACGATAGGATGGCGCGGGGCGACGGAGAGCGGCATGGCGCTGGCGCGAAGGCGCGCGAAGGAACCGACGGCGAGGGCCGCTCTCGCCGCACGCATCGCAGCGCTGTCCCGGATCCGGCTGGCGCCTCTGCCGACGCCGCTCGAACCCTGTCCCCGGCTCGCCCAGGCCATCGGCCTGCGCGCGCTGTACGTAAAGCGGGACGACCTCACCGGACTCGCCTTCGGCGGCAACAAGATCCGCCATCTCGAATTCGTTTTCCCCGCGATCCGCGATTCCGGCGCCGATGTCGTCGTCGCCGGCGCCTACACACAGTCCAACTGGTGCCGACAGATCGCAGCAGTGGCGCGCAGGCTCGGGCTCGACGTTTCGTTGACCCTGATACACGGCGTCAAGGGCCCGGCCCCGCAAGGCAACCTGTTGCTCGACCGCCTGATGGGCGCCGACGTGACGGTGGTCGCGCTCGACAGCATGGAAGAGATCCAGCCTCTGCTGGACGAGAAGGCCCGCGCTCTGGAGGCGGCCGGGCGGCGCCCGTTCGTGATCGCGCCCTTCGCCCTCGACCTCCAGGCGCTGGCGGCGCTCGGCTACGTGAACGCCGCGGCCGAGCTCGACGCGCAGTTCGACGACGCGGCGATCGACCCGGACCACCTGTTCATCAGCGGCGCCAATGTCACGCCGGCCGGCCTCGTCCTTGGCCTGCGGGCACTGGGCCGGCGCGCGCGGGTCACCGCCGTCAGCCCGATCCGGTGGAAGGAGGACCGCGCCGCCGACATCGCCCGCATCGCCGCCGCGACGGCACGGAAGCTCGCTCTCGACGTGGCGGTGGCGCCCGAGGATTTCACCGCCGACGAAGGCTATGTCGGGGAGGGCTACGGCAAGGTCACACCGGAATGCCGCGCCGCCATCCGCCTCGCCGCCGAGAGCGAAGGCCTCTTTCTCGATCCCGTCTATACCGGCAAGGCCATGGCGGGGCTCGTCGACAAGGCCGCGCGCGGCGAGATCGGCGCGGACGAAACCGTGGTCTTCGTCCACACCGGCGGCACGCCCGCGCTCTTCGCCTATGCGGGCGACCTGATCGATGGCTGAGGCCGGATGCACCGCCCGCCCCGCGGCCCCGGCGGACGACGACGCCGGACGGCACTCGGAGGACAGGTTTCGCGCCCTCTTCGACATGAGCCGCGACGGGATCGTGTTCGTCGATCTCGAGGGGCATATCGAGGAGGTAAACCAAGCCTATCTCGATCTCGTGGGCTACGATCGTGAGGAGATCACGAAACACACCTACCAGGACCTCACGCCGGAGAAATGGCGCGCCAGCGAGGCCGCGATCATCGAATCCCAGGTGATGCGGCGCGGCTTCTCCGACGAATACGAGAAGGAATATGTCCGCAAGGACGGCTCCATCGCGCCGATCGTCCTTCGCACCATTCTGGTCCGGGACCCGGATGGACGACCGGTCCGCTTCATGGGCATCGTCCGCGACGTCACCGAGCTGAAGGAGAAGGAGAAAGCGCTCAGGGCGTCCGAGCGGCGCTACCGCGACCTCTTCGACCTGAGCCGCGACGGCGTGGTCTTCGTCGCTCTCGACGGCCCGATCGAGGAGGCCAACGGCGCCTATCTGGACATGCTGGGCTACGACCGCGCCGCGCTCCGCCGCATGACCTACCAAGCGCTCACCCCCGCCCGATGGAAGGAGATGGAAGCCGGGATCGTCGCCCGGCAGATCGTCCGCCGCGGCTATTCCGACGAGTACGAGAAGGAGTATATCCGCAAGGATGGGACGGTGTTTCCGGTGGCCGTCCGTGCCATCCTGGTCCGCGACGACGCGGGCGCACCGGTGCGGATCATGGCGATCGTCCGCGACATCACCGAGCAGAAGCGGGCGAAAGAGGCGCTCGAACGCCATGCCCGCGATCTCGCCCGCTCGAACGAGGAGCTTGAGCAGTTCGCCTACGTCGCCTCGCACGACATGCAGGAACCGCTGCGCAAGATCCAGGCGTTCGGCGCCCTCCTCGCGGAGGAGAAGCGCGCGCTGCTGGACGACGAGGGCCGCCGTTATATCGACTTCATGACCGACGCCGCGGCCCGGATGCAGACCCTGGTGAGCGACCTCCTCTCGCTCTCCCGCGTCGCGACCAGCGCCCGTGCCTTCGAGGACATCGATCTGGGCGGCGTCCTCGATACCGTGCTCTCGGATCTCTCGGTCGGCCTGAAGGAAACCGGCGGGCGGGTCGAGGTGGGGACGCTGCCTACGGTCGAGGCCGATCGCACCCAGATGGAGCAGCTCTTCCGCAATCTGGTCGGGAACGCCCTCAAGTTCCGCAAGCCCGGCGCGGTCCCCCGCGTCTCGGTCGGGCCGGCGGAGGCGGTCGAACCCCTCCCCGGGGTGCCCGAACCGTGGTGCGCGGTGGTCGTCACCGACGACGGGATCGGTTTTGAGCCGGCCCAGGGCGAGAGCCTGTTCGCCCCCTTCAAGCGGCTGCACGCGCGCCATGAGTACGAGGGCGCGGGCATCGGCCTCGCGGTCTGCCAGAGGATCGTCGCACGCCACCGCGGCCGGATCACCGCGGCCGGCGTGCCGGACGGCGGCGCCGCCTTCACGGTGACCCTGCCGCGCCGGCAGCCAGAATGAGTGGCCGATGAGCGACGCGGCGCGATCCAGGCCGGTCCTGATCCTGATGGCGGACGACGACCCCGAGGACTGCCTGCTGACGAAGAAGACGCTTCAGAAGGCGCGGCTCGTCAACGAGCTGCGCTTCGTGGGCGACGGCCGGGAGCTCCTGGATTATCTCGAGCGGCGGGGCCGCTTCGCCGATCCTGCCCTCTCGCCGCGCCCGGACCTGATCCTGCTCGACCTGAACATGCCCAACAAGAGCGGCCTCGGCTCACTCTGGGAGATCAACCTGAAGCCGGCGATCCGCCGCATCCCCATCGTCATCCTGACGGCCTCGGAGGATGCGCTGGACGTCTCCGAGAGCTACAACCTGGGCGCCTACGCCTATCTCGTCAAACCGGTGACCTTCCGGAAGCTGCATGCGGCCGTGCAGCGGCTGAAGAGCTACTGCTACGAGCTGGTGCCCGCTTCGGCCGACGACGCGGCACAGCCGGCCGTCATCGTCATGGCCGATGACGATCCGCAAGCCTGCCTGCTGGCGACCAAGGCTCTGCAAGCCGCCGGCCTGAGCAATCCACTGACCTACGTCACCGACGGCGCGGCGTTGATGGCGCACCTCTGCGGCCGCCGCACCTTCGGTGAGGACGTGCCGGCGCCACGCCCGGATCTGGTCGTGCTCGATCTCGACATGCCCGGTATGGACGGCCGCCAGGTGCTGGCCGAGATCGACGGCGACCCGGCGCTGCACGGCCTGCCGGTCATCGTCCTCGCCGCGTCGAAGGACGACGCCGGTGCGCTCTCCGGCGGTGCCCCCTCCCCCCGCGCCTTCGTCACCAAGCCGCTCACATTCGACGCCTTCACCGCGGCGATTGCGGGGTTCGAATCGCTCGCGTTCCGGCTGCTCGCCGCAGACGGCGGCGGCGCGGACGGCACCCGGTAACCGCGCCGATGCCCGACCCCGCGGCGCGCGCGATCCTCCTGATCGCCGACGACGACCCCGCCGACTGCCTGCTCATCAAAAAAGCGTTCCGCAAGGCAGAGATCGCGAGTCAGCTCCGCGTCGTCCACGACGGCGCGGAGCTGATGGACTATCTCAAGCGCCGCGGCCGCTACGCCAAGCCGGAAGACGCGCCGCGGCCGAGCCTGATCCTGCTGGACCTCAACATGCCGAAGATGGACGGCACGGCGTTCCTGAAGCGGCTCCGCGACGAGCCGGATCTCCGCGGTATTCCCGTGGTGGTCCTGACGACCTCCGACGACGAGCGGGACATCGCGTCGAGCTACGCACTCGGCGCCAACGCCTACATGGTCAAGCCGGCGGCGTTCGGCGACATGGTCGCGGTGGCGAGGATCGTGAAGGCGCACTGGCTGGAGGCGGTCCGGCTGCCGCCATGACGGGCGGCCGCCTCCGGGACGAACCGAGACGCGAGGATCGAGCCATGGGGAACGACGGCGAAAGCACCCCAGTCATCACCTTGAGCGCCGGGCCGGTCGATGCCTATCCGGCGGTGCTGCGCGCCCTCTCGCGCCCCGTCACCTACGACTTCGACCCGTCGTTCCGGCGCTTCTACGAGGCGGCGGTGCTGAAGACCGCCCGAGCGCTTCGCACCGAACGGCCGCCGGTGATCCTCCACGGCGAGCCGATGTTGGGGCTGGAGGCCGCCGCAGCCGCCCTGATCGGCGCCGACGATGCGGTGCTGAACCTGGTCTCCGGCGAATACGGCAAGGGGTTCGGCCATTGGGCGGCGCGCCATTGCCGCGAGCTCGTCGAGATCGAGGTCGATTACGACGACGCGATCGACCCGGACTCCGTGCGCGCGGCGCTGGCCGAGCGGCCTGACATCCGCATCCTTTCGGTCTGCCATCTCGACACGCCGTCCGGCACGATCAACCCGGTGCGCGAAATCGGCGAAATCTGCCGCGCGCACGGCGTGCTCGTCATCGTCGACGCCGTCTCCTCCTTCGGCGGAATGGACGTCCATCCCGAGGGCGTCCACGCCGACGTCTTCGTGACGGGGCCGAACAAATGCCTCGGCGGCACCCCCGGCCTTTCCATCCTCCACGTCTCCGAGCGCGCCTGGACGCATATCGACGCCAATCCCGACGCGCCCACGGGTTCCGTGCTGAGCCTCAAGGACTGGCGCGACGCCTGGCGCGCCGACACGCTGTTTCCCTTCACGCCTTCGGTGGCCGAGGTCCACGCGCTGGATGCGGCCGTGGACGCCTATCTCGAGGAGGGGCCGGAAGCGGTCTGGGCCCGCCACGCGCTGACGGCGCGCGCCTGCCGCGCCGGCATCCACGCCATGGGGCTGGCCCTCTGGCCCGCGCGCGAAGCGATCTGCGCCGACACGGTGACGACGGTCCGCGTCCCCCAAGGGCTGGAGGACGCGGCGATCCGGGAGGCCGCGCGGGCGCGCTACGGGGTGATTTTCTCGGCCGGCCGCGGATCGCTGCTCGGCAAGCTCGTGCGGATCGGCCACATGGGCCCCGTCGCGCACCCGATCTATGCCGCCGTCGCCGTCACCGCCCTGGGCGGCGCCATCCGTGCGCTCGGCGGCAAGGCCGACAGCGGCGCTGGCGTCGAGGCCGCCCTCGCCGCCATCGAAGACGACCTGAAATCCTGACGATCACTCGTAGAAAGCCGGCGCGACGGCGTAGTGCGCGAATTCATCGCCATCGTGGCTGACGAAAATCTCGGCGTCGTGCCGGAGCGCGGCGTCCTTGAGCCGCTTGATCGAAGCGACGGCCTTCACCGGATCGAGGTGGAAGCTCGGGATGATCTCCGCGTCGAACCCCTTGCGCGTATAGGCGGCGTCGGCGGTGAAGAGCATCGGGCGGCGCCCGGCGAGCTCGACCAGAAGACTGTAATGGCCCGCCGTGTGCCCTGGAGTCTCGATCAGGCGGAGCCCCTTCGCGATCTCCTGGTCGCCGCTCACGAGCTCCACCCGGGGAGTCCAGATGTCCGACTCCGGATCCGCCGGCGCCTCCCTGCCCTCGCGCTCGAGCTGCGCCCGGTACAGGTCCGCGTGGAAGCGCATATCGGAATAGCCCAGCTGCTCGAAGGGCGCCGGCGCTTTGCACTGGGCGAATTCGAGGGCGTGGCACACCGTGCAGGCTTCGCGCAGATGCCGGTTCCCGCCGCAATGGTCGAAATGGTAGTGCGAGTTGACGACATAATCGACGTCGCGCGCGCGGTATCCGGCCAGGGCGAGCGCGCCGACGAGGGTCTGCTGCGTGGTTTGCCGCGGCTTCTCGAAAGGCAGCACGGTCTTCACATGGTCGCAGTCGTAGCCGGTATCGAAGAGGTAGAGCCCGTCCTCGTGGTCGATCAGCACGCTGTAGACGGGGAAGCGCACCTCGCCGGCCGGCCCCCTGTTCCAGTAGACGTGGAAGCCGTCGATGACGAGCGTGCCGCCGTCGAGGATGAACACCCGGGTCTTCTTCACGGCGCCTCCTTTCCGTCGTTCAGCGCTGGCCGCGGACGTAGGGCAGGCCGAGTGCGGCCGGCAGGCTGGCCCGCCGGGCGAACAGCACCAGCACGATCATGACCATGAGGAACGGCAGCATCTGCACGACGTCGGTCGGGATGTCGACCCCGCCGACCTGAAGCGCCGTCGTCAGCGAGAGGCTGGTGCCGAAGAGGAAGGCGCCGATCAACACCCAGAGCGGGCGTCCGCGCGCCAGCATCGCCAGCACGATGGCGATGAATCCGGCGCCGCCGGTCATGAAGGGAACGAAGATGCCGGCCCCCACCGTCGCCATGTAGGCGCCTCCCAGACCCGCCATGACGCCCGTGAACAGCACCGACCAAGCGCGCGTTGCGACCACGCTGACCCCGGCGGCGTCGAGCGCGTCGGGCTTGTCGCCGGCGGCCTGGAGATTGAGCCCGACATGGGTGCGGCGGTAAAGCCAAGCCAGGGCGGGAACGAGGAGGACGGCGATGTACACCATCGGATGGCGCGCGAACAGGCTCGGCCCGAGAATCGGAATGTCGACCAGCCCCGGAATGTCGAGGGTCTCGACCCGCGGCAGGCGCGGGTAGGTACGGCTGAACTGGACGTGATGGAGGAGCGCCGTGAGCCCGTCCGCGCCCAGGGTGAGCGCGATCCCGATGACGATCTGGTTCAGGCCAAGGCGAACGCAGAGGAACGCCATCAAGAGCGCGAGCACGAGGCCCGCGGTCGCGCCCGCGAGAAAGCCCGACCACAGCGAGCCCGAGCCGAAGGCCGTCGCGAAGCCCGCATAGGCGCCGAAGAGCATCATGCCCTCGATGCCGATGTTGAGCACTCCGGCCTTCTCCGAGACCTGCTCGCCGAGCCCCGCGAGCAGGAGCGGCACGCCGGCCGCCACCGCGCCTGCGATCAACGAGATCAGGAACGCATCGCCGAGAAGACCCACGACACACCCGGGTTGCCCTGCCGACAGAGAATAGACCCGCCCGTCCCCGCGTTGAACGGTTTACGAAAGGATTCCGGGCTCAACCTCCGGCGCGGCAGGGGATTCCGGGAAGCGCGTGGACCGTAACGGAAGGACAGACCGCCTGTGCGATATCGCACGGATGACGATGGTGGCTCAGATAGACCACCTGCCCGGATTTCGCCATGTCCGCGAACAGGCAGAACGCTTCCTCAGCGCGGAAATCGTCGAAGGTTTTCAGAATATCATCGGCGATGAAGGGCACCGGGCCGTGGCGGTCGACGAATTCCCGGTAGCCGGCGACGCGCAGGGCAAGATAAAGCTGAAAACGGGTTCCCTTCGACATTTCAAGCGTGATTTTCACACCGCCGCCGACCGGGATTCCGATGAGAATTTCGCCTTTGTCGGTGAGTCGAGAATCGAGCTTCGAATACGCGCCACGGCTGATCGTGCGGAACGCCGCCGAAGCGTTCTTCATCATCGAACTTCGGTGATTCTCGCGATAGCCGCCGAACACCTTCACGCTTTCCGGCAGCACGCGCTCGCGGGTGATTCTGGATTCCGCGTCATGGTTGCCGCGCACGATGAAGGTGTGGATCCCGGTTTCATCGAGTCGTCGCAATCGAGTGACGAGAAAGAGCGCCGTCTTCATCGACGTCTGGTCACCGTCATAGAGGTCGCCGGTGATCTTCGGCGCGTCGACCCGTTCGCCGAGACACAGGTCGATCACGTGCTCGAACGTCTGGCGAGTCGCACCGCCGACGAGGTCCGCAAGCCTTCGTCACGGAGCGCGAGCGAACGCAGCGGCGAATCGAGGTGGATGTCAGCGGTGTGAACGAAGCGGAACGGCATGGGCGGCAGTTCTATGGCGATATCAGCGGCGGTTCAAACCGGTCCGGCCGCCAGTTCTTCACCGGTAAGGTCGTCCGTCATCATCCTGCTGTTATTTCTCGCACCCCGTCCCCAGGAAGGAAAGGCGCGTTTCCCCGGAGATCACTATCGAGCGGCGTCGCTTGGCGCCGTGCTCTTTCCGCCGTGCACCGAAGGCTCGTGGCACCATTGGAGGCGGAGATTGGCGAAGGCTTCGCGCGTGTCCTCGGGCAGGCCGAGGAGTTCGACGAGGACGGCGCGATCCAGCGCCCGGCGGGCCTCGTCGCGCCAGGCTTCGTTCGCCGGCAGCAAGGCCGCACCTCGAAACCGCGCGAAGATCGCTGCCGCCCGCGCGAGCCCGGCTTCGGACAGAGCCCCCGGATCGAGAACCATGAGCCCCGGCAAGCCGGAGATCGTCAGCCTTGCCCGGCCCTGTTGCTGGCGCGACCCCGCCCACCAAAAGGCCATCAAGCCCAGCGTGCAGTTGGCCCACAGCACCATGGCCTCCTCCCACCGCTCCTCCTGCAGCCGGAAGTTCGGCCATGCGCTGCCGCCGAGCGTGCGCTCCCGCGTCAGGCAAGCCGCGAGGCTCTGCGAATTGAGCCGAAAATCGAGCGTGAAGTGGAGCCGCGTGGCGGTTCGCCAAGCGGCGATGGCCCGGTCGTCGCAACCCGGATGCACTTCGCCCTCGCTGTCCGGCTTCACGACCATGCGCCGTTCGCGTTCGGCATCGTGCCTCCAGAGGATGGGATAGCTGGGCGCGCCCCGCGCCGGAACGACCTTGAACGGCGCGCGGAACGGCGGTTCCTCGTCGTTCCTGTTGCCGACGTCGCGATGCAGCAGACCGCGTTCGCCCAGCGTCCCCAGGGGCACGATCGGGATGGGGAGGCGTTCCCCGTATCGCGGCATCCGCAGTGCGCCGCGCCGCAACGCCATCATCGCGTCGGCGAGTGCGGACTCGCGCAGGGCCGCGCACCCGCCCTCGCGCAACGGTGCGCGGATGTAGCTTCCGAGCGGTTGTCCGCCGGCGCTGAGGCGGCCCGTCGTCGCCGACGCCGGCAGGCGCGTGACGAGCCGCGCCGTCTCCGTCGCTTCCAGCAACGTCGCCGGGCGGCGGTGCAGGTTCACGAACAACGCCGGTGCGGGCGCGCCGTTCCCGTCACCCCGCTTCGTCGCCACGATCAGCGCCTCCGCCATGCCCGTGTCCGCCGAGAACGCTCGCTCCAGGCTCCCTGACGCCGCGATGGTCACGACCGCGATGTCCGCGTAGTGGTCGGAAAGCAGGGCCCGCGCCGCCTCCCAGGAAATGCCCTGGATGGCTGCGATGGGCAGGACAAACGCCACCACCCCGCCCGGCTTCACCTTGGCATGCGCGAGGTCGACGAAGTTCGACGCGAGCCCCGCATTGCCGTGGCCGGCGGGGCCGTCCAGGCGCCGGCGGATGCCCGCGAGGCGGGCCGACATCGCCCGCTGCTCGTCCGCGCTCGTCTGGAAGCCCGCGAAGGAGGGGACGGGAACCGCGGCGGTCTCGTGGTTGGTCGGGCGGGTGAAGGGCGGATTCATGATCACCAGATCGACCGATTCGTGCGGCAACGCGAGGTCCTGTATGTCCCTGTCGCCTTGCGCGCCGCGCGCCTGCCGCTGCCCGGTGGCGAACAGGGAGCGGGTCTGCGCCGCGAGGATCAGGTCGAGGGAGCCGATGGCGATACCGCGCTCCCGCTCCTCTCCGGCGCCGATCCCGTAGGGCATCGTGTAGACGCGGGTGTTGTCGAAGACCTCGGATGGATGGACGCTCGACAGCTGCGAGGCGCACAGATGCGCGGCCGCCGGCATGATGTCGGCCGCCACGATGGCACGCTCGATCATCTGGCGATGGATGCGCTCGTCGTCGCCGCCGGCATGGCGATATCTGGTGAGGACGGCATGGTAGGCGGCGGAGAGAAGCGTGCCCGTGCCGCAGGAAAGGTCGGCCATGGTGAGGTCCGGATAGGCGGCGAGATCGCTCCAGTCGGCGTCCAGGCGGGCCACGGCCAGTTCCGCGAGCAGGGCGGCGCTGGTCGGCAGGGTGTAGAAGGTCGCCAGAAACTTCCGGTCGGCGATCAGGTTCTGGAACATCCTGCCCGACAGGTCGTGGCGCGTCGTCGCCCCGATATGGGCGAGCCGCGCCGCGACGTCGGTGAGAACGGCGAGGAGCGGCCGCGACGTCGCGGTGCGGATGTGGATGAGGAGGTCGGAGGCCACCTTGAAGATCGGCCAGTAGTTGATCTCGTCGAGGATGCGCCGCCACGCACGGAGAAGCCCTGCCTGGAAGGAGGTTTCCGCCTCGGCCTGGAGTTGCTCGACCGACGGGACAGCGTGCACGCCGGCGATCGCGATGTAGAAGGTCAGCGCATTGGCGATGATGGTCATCGCCATGCGGGTGGTCTGTTCGCCGGCGCGCTGATTGAGGATTTGCCCGAAATTGCGCTCGATGTCCGTGAAGCCCCGCGCGGTGGCGTTCTGGATGATGCGGGTGGCGACGCGCACGCCGTTTTCGAGGATCGACATGCCCCTGTCCACCAGGCGCTGCGACACCATCGCGTGTTCGAGGCAGAGGGCAATGCCGTCGATGCCTCCCGTGAGCCAGCCCGTCTCGGGCCAGCGCCGGGGCAGAGCCGGGTTGCCCGAGAACACGCAGTAATCGAACTCGGCGGCGGTGATGCGTTCCGCGAGATCGGCCTGGCCCCGGCGGAGGGAGGCCGGGATGCGAACGGCGATGGCCTGTTCGATCGGCTCGCTCACTCCCAGCGGCCGCTTGCCGAGCCGGGCCACGGCGTCGCGCTCGACGCCGGCGGCCGGGGCGTACTCCGTCTCCACCGCCACCGGCTGCGCATCCGGCACCAGGACGAGAATATCGGGCCGCAGGCGGGGGGCTTCGGGAAAGACGTCGGTCTGTTCGACGCCCACACAACCCCGCCACAGGGGATGCATGTCGCGCAGAACCTCCGCGAAATGGCCGTTGAAGACGGCTTCCCCGGTGCGCGGCATCAACGGCCCCCCCTCGCGAACGCCGGGACCCGCCACGGCGCCGCCCACTCTCCCCAATGCAGGACTGTCATCACGAATCCCATCGCCATTCTTGCCGGCAGAGCCGCAAGCCGCAATTCACGCTCTTCCCGGTCACGCTCTTCCCGGCGCGCGAGCGTGCGTCATTTCCCCCGTGCCATCCGGCGCCGGTGGTCGAGCCATTCGGTGAGCGCCAGGAAGATCAGCATGAGGGCGACCAGTACCAGGATGAAGTAGTTCGGCAGGTTCGCCTTGCGCGACGCCGTCTCGCCGCCGATCGAAAGCACGGCGAAGAAGAAGGTAAGCCCGATGACGGCGATGCCGTTGAAGCGGGCGAGAAACACGAGCGGGATGATCATCAGCCCGTAAGCCGGATTCCAGTCGGCCCGCACATTACCCCAGACGCCGAGAATCTCGACGGAACCGGCGAGGCCGGCAAGGCCTGCGCTGAGCGCGAACACCGCGATCGTCAGCGCGCCCAGCGGCAGCCCCGCGTGAATCGCCGCGCGCGGGTTCGCGCCGACCAGCCGCAGGCGGAGGCCGAAGGCCGTCCGCGTCATGAGCCAGTGAACGAACAGGATGACCGCCAGCCCGACGATCGTGCCCACGTTGATCGTGCTTCCGAAGAGCCGCGGCAGCCGGTCGTCGGTCGCGAGCGTCATGGTCTGCGGCACGGTGGTGCCCGGGTCATCGAAAGGAAGTTTGATCAGGACGTTTGCCGCGCTGATCCCGAGGAAGCTCATCATCAGCGTGGTCACGATCTCGTTGACCCCGTGCCAGGCCTTGAGCACCGCCGGCAGCAGCGACCAGAGCGCACCCACGGCCATCGCGACCAGCATGACGAGCGGCAGCACGACCCAGACCGGGAGCAGCGGGACGAGGACCGGCGCCAGCGCGGCGGAGATCACTGCGGCCAGCAGGAACTGGCCGTCGACTCCGAGATTCCAGAGGCCGGCGCGGAATGCCACGATCAGGCTGGCGCCGAGCAGCAGCAGCGGCGCACAGCGGGTGATCGTGTCCTGGAGGCCGATCCAGCTGAACAGGCCGCGCCGGAGGATGTCGTAATAGAACGCGCCCGGGTCTGCGCCGAGAAGCAGCAGAAGCAGCGCACCGGCCGCGAGCGCGAGCACGATCGGCAGGAGCGCCGTCGCGACCCGCACCGCGCCCTCCCGTCCGGGCGGCAGTGCGGCGCCCGCGGTCGCGGCGCTTGCCGGATCGCTCGGGCCGGAAGCGGCCCCTTCCGCGCGCCCCATCCGCCCGCTCAGGCGGCGACGCCGACCCCGATCATGAGCTCGCCGACCCGGTGCGCCGCCTCCCCGTCGTTCGCGACGATGCCGACCATGCGGCCGTCGAGCATGACCCCGATGCGGTCTGCGAGTTCGAGAATCTCATCCAGGTCAGTGGAGATCAGGATCGTCGCGATGCCCTCGTCGGCGCGCTCGCGGATCGCCCGGCGGGCGAAACGGATGTTGTTCAGGTCGAGCCCGTAGGTCGGCTTGTTGTAGATCACGGCTATCGGCCGGTCGTCCAGCTCGCGAGCCAGCAGCGCCTTCTGAACGTTGCCGCCGGACAGATGGCCGAGCGGAGTCTCCGGGCCGGGCGCCCGCACGTCGTGGCGAGCGATCAGGGCGCGAGCGTGCGCCTCCACCGCGCCGGTGCGGACGATGCCGTGGCGCCAGAACGGCGCATCGCCGATCCGCTTCAGCAACAGGTTGAGGCTGAGCGGAAAGCTCGGCACGGTGCCTTCGCCAAGCCGGTCGTCGGTGACGTAGCGCAGGCCCGCGCGCTGGCGCCGCTGGACGCTCAAGCGCTCGATCGGCCGGCCCGCCAGGGCGATGCGGCCGGCGGCGGGCCGCTGCCCCGCGAGCGCCTCGGCCAGCGGCTTCTGGCCGTTGCCGTCGACCCCGGCGATGCCGAACACCTCCCCCTCGCGCACCGAGAAGGTCACGTCAGCGACACCGGCCTCCATCGGCCCGGCAGACACGGAGAGGCCATCCACCGCGACCACCACCCGTTCGCCCGGCGCCCGGTCGCGGCCGGCGCGGTGCCGCGCATGCCGTGCGCGATCGGCGGCCGCGCCGAACATCAGCGCGACGATATGGTCGATTGCCTCCTGCGCGCTCCACGCCGCGAGCCGGGCCGGGGAGAGGGACCCCACCTTGTGGCCCTGCCTGAGCACCGACACCCGGTCCCCGAACCGCACCGCTTCGTGCAGCTTGTGGGTGATGAAGACGATGGCGATGCCGGCGTCGCGGAGGCGTGCCATCACCCGCCCCAGGTCCTCGACGCCGCGCGGGGTGAGCATGGCCGTCGCCTCGTCGAGGATCAGCACGCGCTCGCCGCGCCACAGCGCCTTCACGATTTCCACCAGTTGCTGCTGGCCGAGCGAGAGCGAGCCGAGCAAGGCGCCGCCCGGTAGCGCGATTCCGAGCAAGGAGCCGATCTCCTCAAGCCGCGCCCGCGTCGCGCGCCGGTCCATGCGCGCGCGCCAGGAGGCCCCGAGCATCAGGTTCTCCAGCACCGTCAGCGACGGCACCAGGGTCGGGTGCTGATAGACGGTGCCGATGCCGAGGGTGAGAGCCGCGCGCGGGCTGGCGATCCGGGTTTCGCGGCCGTGAACGGCGATCGTGCCGGCGTCCGGGCGCGCCATGCCCGAGAGGATCGAGATCAGCGTGGATTTCCCGGCGCCGTTCTCGCCGAGCAGCGCGTGGATCTCCGCCGGATGGATGTCGAGCGAGACGTCGTCGTTGGCGACGACGCCGGGAAAGCGCTTGGTGATGCCCCGCAGGACGACCACCGGTTCGGCCGCGCCGGCGGCTTGCCTGAAGGGGCGGACGGCCATGGCCGGGGCGGCCGGACGGTGCCGGGCTCCGCGGCGCGGGGCCGCGGCACCGCCGTCGAAGAAGGGAAGCCGGACGGCTCCGCGCGCCGCGCTCAGCTGCCTTCGACCGAAGACATCATCGCCCGCACATCCTCCGCCTCGTAGATCTCCGGCACTTCCACCGCCCCCGAGACGATCGCGGCCCGGGCTTCCATCAGGCCATTCCAGACGTCGTCCGGGATGTGCGCGGTGCGAAGGAGCTGGACCGAGTCGTCGGCGAGCCGGATCGCGTAGTTCGCATCGCCGAACGCGCCGCTCCCGAGGTCTTCGATCATCGCGGTATAGACGGGCACCAGGTTCCAGACCACCGACGAGAGCAGATGGCCCTTGTCGATCTCGGTCTTGTCGCCGATCACGTCGATGAACAGGGCCTTCCCGCCGTCGACGGCGGGCGTGGTCTCGACCGCCTGCAACATGCCGAAGGTCGAGCCGTTGCCCTGGCCGAAGACGATGTCGGCGCCCGCCGAAATCACCGATTCGGTGACCCGCCGCCCGCCGGCCGCGTCGGAATAGGCGGCCGGTCCGATCACCGCGTAGAGCAGCTTGACGTCAGCATCGACCGAGCGCGCGCCAAGCGCGAAGCCGGCGGACTGCGAGTTCCAGGACGGCGGTTCGCCGGAAACGACGATGCCGAGCGTGCCGGTGCGCGAGAGCTGCGCCGCGAGCATACCGGCGAGGTAGGCACCCTCGTGGCCGCTCACCGTATAGTCGGCGACCAGGCCGGCCGCTTTGGCACCGGGGTTGTCGACGACCGCCACGGGGACGTTCGTCTCGGCGGCGATTTCCGGCGCTGCGGTGTTGTATCCGCTGGCATGGGCGATCATCAGCTTCGCCCCCTCGGCCGCGAGCTCGCGCAGCGTCGGGCGGACGTCGCCGTAGCCCAGGCCCTCGGCCGCGATCACCTCGATGCCCATGGCGGCGCCGACCTCCCTGGCCGCATCGACGCCCTGCTGGTTCCAGCCGTAATCGGTGCCCTGCTCCGGCACCAGGACCGCGATCTTGTCGATCTGCTGCGCCTGTGCGCCCGCCGCGAACAGGGCCAAGCCGAACGCCGCGAGGGCCGGCCCGAGCACCCGTGACGTGATCCTCCGTCGCATCGTTGCCATCGTCCGATTCTCCTGCTCTGTGCGCGGCGACGGTCCGCGCCGGGCCGCGCGGTCTCCGAGAGGCAACAGGGTTCGTAGAAAAAGCGTAGCGACGCGCCCGACAGGTTGCAACAGACGTGAAGGCCGCGTCGCGGTGACGCCGCTCGCGACGGCCTGTTACCATCGGCGGACACGACGCAACGGAGGGGGGGCGCCGATGGCGGTGGTGCTGGAGACGGATTTCGCTTGGTCCGACGTCGCGATCGAACGCGGCGTGATCGAAGGCGCGGGCCACAGGCTGGTCGCCGGCCCCGCCGAGGCGAGCCCGCCGGAGGCCATCGAGGCCCTGATCGCCGCGCACGATCCGGCCGCGATCATGACCTGCTGGGCCGAGGTCTCGGTTGCCGCCATCCACGTCCCGCGAGCGCTCAGGATCGTCCAGCGACTGGGAGTCGGGCTCGACAACATCGCGGTCGAGGCGGCGACCGCACGCGGCGCCTGGGTCGCCAACGTTCCGGATTACTGCGTCGAGGAGGTCTCCGATCACGCGGTCGCCCTGGCCCTGGCGTGGTTCCGCGGCATCGTCGCGTTCGACCGCGCCGTGAAGACGGGTGCATGGGATCCGGCCCGCGCCAAGCTCCGCCGCGGCAAGACGCTCACGGCGGGGATTCTCGGGCTCGGGCGCATCGGCCGCCTCACCGCGCGCAAGCTCGACGCCCTGGGGCTGACCGTCCTGGGCCACGACATCGCCGACCCGCCGGAGCCGATGCCCGTGCGGCGGGTCGATGCGGACCGACTGGCGGCGGAAGCCGACATCGTCATCGTCCATCTCCCGCTCACCGACGACACGCGCCACATGGTGGACGCGGCGTTCCTCGCCCGCCTCAAGCCCGGCGTCTTCCTCGTCAACGTGAGCCGCGGCCCCGTGGTCGACAACGACGCACTGATCGCCGCGCTCGACTCGGGCCGCCTCGCCGGCGCCGGGCTCGACGTGGTTGAAGGCGAACCAGACCCGCCAGCCGCCCTCGTCGCCCGGCCGGACGTGATCGCCACGCCGCATGTCGCCTTTTCCTCCGACGCCTCCCTCGCCGAGCTCAGGCGCCGCGGCGCCGAGGAAGTGGTGCGTGTGCTCGCCGGAGGGCGGCCAGAGAATCCGTGCAACCGCGTCCCTTGACGCGCCGCGAAGGCCGGCGGCATGGAATGGGTGTTCGGCTACGGCTCTCTGGCCGACGCGGCGGTGCTCGCCGCCTGGCTCGGGCGGGTGCCGTTCCGGCCCGGCGAAGCCGTCCGCTGCCGCCTGCGCGACCACCGGCGGGTCTGGAACGTCGCGCGCGACAACACCGTCGTCCTGGAAGGCCGGCCCTGGTACATCGATCCCGTCACCGGCGCGCGCGCGGACGTCCACGTGACCGCCGTGAACGTCCGCCCGGCGCCGGGCGAGGCGGCGAACGGGCTGGCCTTCCACGTCACCCGCGCCGAGCGCGACCGCATCGACCGCCGCGAATTCAATTACGACCGCATCGACGCGACCGGTTTGCTCGACCGCGGCCTTGACGGCACGGTGTGGCTTTACCGCGGCTCGGCGGCGGCCCGCGCTCGCTACGACGAGGGCGCCGCCGCGAACCGCGCCGTCGTTGCGCGCCGCTATTTCGAAATCGTCGAAACCGCCTTCGCCTCGCACGGCGCCGGCTGGTTCGCTGAATACCGCGCGAGCACCGATCCACCCGCCGTCCCCCTCGCCGACCTCCACCGCACCGACTGGCCAAGTCCCTGATCGGGCGTATCTTGTTGCGAACGAAACCTCTTGCGCTCCCTGCCCCATTCGGCTATAGTCTGGTCGGACTAGTCAGGAGCACATCATGCAGGAATGGCAGTTGCAGGAAGCCAAGGCGCAGTTCAGCGCGCTGGTGCGCGAGGCGGCCAAGGCCGGCCCGCAGACGATCACGGTGCGCGGGCGGCGGGCGGCCGTCCTGCTGTCGGCGGTCGACTATGATCGTCTGAAGCGTCCCAAGCCTTCGCTGGCAGCGTTCCTGCGGGCTTCCCCACTGACGGGGACCGGCCTGGAGATCGAACGCGACCGGACGCCGCCGCGCGACGTCGACCTGTGAGCTTCCTGGTCGATACCTGCGCCTTGTCAGAGTTGATCAAGCCGAAGCCGGCGCCTCGGGTCTCCGGCTGGTTCGACGCTGCGCCGCCCGAGACCCTGTTCGTCAGCGTCCTCACTCTGGGGGAAATCCGCAAGGGAGTCGAAAGGCTCGGGGACGGCCGCCGCCGCGACCGGATCACCGTGTGGCTGGAGACGGCGCTGCCGGACTGGTTCGAGGACCGCGTCCTGCCGGTCGATGTGGGCGTCGCCGACGAGTGGGGGCGCCTTGTCGCCCGGCTTCCGCGCGTTCCCGCCATCGATGGGCTGATCGCCGCGACCGCGCTCCGGCACCGCCTCACGGTCGTCACCCGCAACGAGGCCGACTTCGCCGACACGGGCGTTCCCCTCCTGAATCCGTGGAACGATTGAAACAGGCGGTGACGGCGCGCGCGAACGCCCGCGACCGGGCGCGTCCTTTTCCGACGATTCTAGTGCGCTTACACTCGGGTGCGACGGAGTCCCCGGAGGAAACCTCCCCATGACGATCGAGCGAAAGATCGAAGCGGCGGGCCTCGTGCTGCCGCGGATCGAGGACAGCTACAGGAACAACCCGTCCGGTGCGAAATACGTCTCGCATTACGCGGTCGGGCGCGTCCTCTACCTCTCGGGCTGCACGCCCGCGAAGGATGGCGAACCCTATCTTCCCGGCGTGCTCGGCGTGGACCGGACGGTCGAGGAGGGCTACGAGGCGGCGCGCCAGTGCATGCTCTGCTATCTCGGCATGATCAAATACGCCCTCGGCGCCCTCGACCGGATGCACCGGATGCTCCACCTCGTCGGCTACGTGAACTCCGGCCCGGATTTCGTCGACCAGCCGCGGGTCGTCAACGGCGCGGTCGACCTCCTCGTCGCGCTCTACGGACGCCGCGCGATGCCGACGCGCGCCGCCATCGGCTGCCGCGGCCTCGCAGTGAACCATTCGGTCGAGCTGATCGCGACGGTAGAGTTCGACGGCGGCACCATCGCCCCCGCCCTCGCCCGCGACGGAACGACCGTGGAATAGCGCGCCCCGCGCCCGAACCGCCGCGCCGCCATGAAGGCCGTCCTCTGCAAGGCCTTCGGCCCGCCTGCCGCGCTCGCGGTCGAGACCGTCGATCCGCCGTCCCTCGCGCCCGGCTCCGTCCGCATCGCCGTCCACGCGGTCGGCGTGAACTTTCCGGACCTGCTGCTGGTCGAGGGCAAATACCAGCTCCGCCCGCCTTTCCCCTTCAGCCCCGGTCTCGAATGCGCGGGCACCGTCATCGAGAGCGGCGGCGACGTCGCGGATGTGGCGGTCGGCGCCCGGGTGCTGGCGTTCCGCCCCTACGGCTGCATGGCCGAACAGGTGGCGGTACCCGCTTCCTCCGTCGTCGCCATCCCGGCGACGATGCCGTTCGACGCGGCCGCCGCCTTTCCCGTGGTCTACGGCACCGGCTATCACGCCCTGGTCGGGCGGGCGGCGCTTGCGCCCGGCGAGACCCTGCTGGTGCACGGTGCCTCCGGCGGAGTCGGCCTCGCCGCGGTGGAGATCGGCAAACGGCTCGGAGCCACGGTGATCGCGACCGCGAGCAGTGACGAAAAGCTCGCTCTCGCACGGACACACGGCGCCGCCCACCTCGTGAACACGCGCGGCGAGGACATTCGCGCCCGGGTCAAGGCGTTGACCGACGGGCGCGGCGCCGACGTCGTCTTCGACCCGGTAGGCGGCGACATCTTCGACGAGTCCATGCGCTGCATCGCATGGCGCGGGCGGCTGCTGGTGATCGGCTTCGCCTCCGGCCGCATCGCGGAAGCCAGGACCAATCTCATCCTCCTCAAGGAATGCAGCGTCGTCGGCGTCGCCTGGGGATCCTTCGCCGAGCGCGACCCTGCCGCCAACCGGGCTTATTTCGCCAAGCTGCTGCGCTGGCACGCCGCGGGCGCCCTCAAGCCCCACGTTTCCCGCCGCCTGCCGCTCGCCGAGGCGCAGGCGGCGCTCGAAGCCTTCCGCTCCCGCCAAGTCGTCGGCAAACAGGTTCTCACGGTGGAGCAGCCCGAGCGCTGACTCCGCGCCGCCGCCGGCCCTCCCCTATCCCCCGCTTGCGCGCAGCACCATCGCGAGCGCGCGAACGCCGATCGCCGCCACGTCGCGCTCCAGATAGGTAACGGATGAAATCCCGGCGCAGCGCCAGACTGTCCGCGTCGCTGTCGGCCAGGAAGCTGTCGGGAAAGCCGCCGCGCAGCCACAATCGCTCGCGACGGGCGCGGGTGTTCTCCACTTCGAGGGCGGGCAGCGGGGCCATGTCGGCATACGTGATGCGCCCGGCCAGCGTCTCACCCGATCGGCGCAACAGGTCGATGGATGCCGACCCCAGGACGAGAAAGCGGCCTCTCCCCTTCCCCTTGCACCACCCCTGTCGATGGCGTCCGCTTCGGCCGTATCGGCTACAATCGGCGGCGGCAGGTTGCTTCCTGCCGGCCGCGAACGGTGGGAACCATGGTCACCTTCGGCTTGTTCTGCCTCATGGGCTACCGGGACCGGGGCAGTCGGGTCTCCGGGGTGCTCGGTAACGCGGTCCGCATGGTCCGGTGGGCGGAGGACGCGGGCTTCGAGGCGGCTTGGTTCGCCGAGCATCACTTCTCCAACTACTGCGTCTGCCCGTCGCCGCTCCTGATGGTCGCCCACTGCGCCGGCAGGACCGAGCGGATCAAGCTCGGCCCGGCCGTGATCGTGGTGCCGCTCTACCAACCGGTCCGGCTCGTCGCCGAGATCGGCATGGCGTCGGCGCTCTGCGGCGGCCGCCTCCTGCTGGGGCTCGGCAGCGGCTACCAGCCGTTCGAATTCGAGCGCTTCGGTGCCGACCTCGGCGATTCCAAGGCGCGGCTCGAGGAGTTCCTCGCGCTCATGGAGCGCGCCTATGCCGGGGAGACGTTTGCCTTCGACGGTGCCTTCACCTCCCTGCCGGAAACGAGCATCAGCACGCGACCGCCGGAGGGCGTCCCGTCGATCTGGATCGCCGGCGATTCGGAGGCCACCCATCGGCTCGCCGCGCAGCGCGGCTTCGTCCCGATCATCACCGGCCGCGCCCAGGGGAGCGGCTATCTGGCCGAGCAACGGGCGCGAATCGATGCGTCCTACGCCGCAGAGGGCGCGGGGCCCGCGCCCGAACTGGGCGTGCTGCGCTTCGCCTGCGTGACGGAGAGCGACGCGGAAACGCGGGATTTCCTGGCCAACGCCCGGCAGCAGATGCGCTTCGCCGCCGCCCTCCGCAACCGCCAGGAGGCGATCGACCGCGGCATGTTGATCGAACGCCCCGTGCCGGGCGAAGCCTCCCTGGACGAGATGGCGGAGACCCTGCCGGTGGGCGACACGACCACGGTAGCGGCGCGCCTGCTCGCCGACATCCGCGCATCCCGAGCCACCCACGTGATGCTGAACGTCCAGGCCACGGGCTCGACCATGGAGCAGGCGGAACGAACCATCGCCGCCTTCGGCCGCGACATCCGGCCCGCGATCGAGCGCGGCCTCGCCGGCGCCGAGCCGACGCGGGCGCCATAGAGCGTTCCCGATGCGCGGGGCTACGGCGTTCGGTGCACGGGGCCGCTGACGCCGGCTTCCGCGAAGCTCGCCATGCCGTTGTGGGTCGCCACCGCCAAGCGCACGAGGGCGGCCGCCAGGGCAGCGCCGGAGGCTTCGCCCAAGCGCATGTCGAGGGCGAGCAGCGGCTCCAGGGCAAGCGCCTCCAGCAGCCGCCCGTGCCCCGGTTCGGCCGAGCGATGGGCCGCCCGTGCGTGGTCGAGGCCATCGCCGCGCAGCCGCGCGACGACGGCGGCGGCGGCAGTGCAAACGAAGCCGTCGAGCAGCACGGGTACGCGCCGGTGCCGGGCCGCGACCACGGCACCGGCGAGCGCGGCCATCTCGCGGCCGCCGACGCGGGCGAGCGCCGCGAGCGGATCGTCCAAAGCGGCACCGTGGCGTGCCAGCGCCGCGTCGACGGCCGCCGCCTTGCGCGCGAGGCCCGCCCGGTCCACGCCGGTGCCGGGGCCGACCCACGACGCGCCGGCACCGCCGAACAATGCCGCCGCCAGCGCCGCCGCGGCGGTCGTGTTGCCGATCCCCATCTCGCCGAGGCAGAGGAGGTCCGCCTCTTTCCCGACGGCCGCCATGCCGGCGTCGAGCGCCGAGACGCATCCCGCCTCGTCGAGAGCGGGCGCCTCGGTCATGTCCTCGGTCGGCGCGTCGAGAGAGAGCGGCACTACCGTCAAGCGCGCGCCCAGCGCCGTAGCGAGCTGGTTGATAGCCGCGCCGCCCGCCTCGAAATTGGCCACCATCTGTGCGGTGACGGCCGGCGGATAGGCCGAGACGCCGCGCGCGGCGACGCCGTGATTGCCGGCAAACACCAGGATGCGGATGCGTTCGGCGCGCGGCGGGTGCCGCCCCTGCCAGGCGGTGGCCCACGCGGCGAGGGATTCGAGCCTGCCGAGCGCGCCCGCCGGCTTGACGAGGCGGGCCTCGCGCGCCCGGGCACACGCCGCCGCCGCGCCGTCCGGCCCCGGCATGTGCGAGACCCGCTCGCGGAAAGCGTTCAAGGAGCCGAGCGGCGGGTGGTCGGATGTGACCATGTCGCGAAACGGATCACCGAGGGTTTCTTGGCGCAGGCGGCGGCGTGGCCTATAAGGCGTCGGAAGAATGCCGGGGCCGCTCGGCTCGGGCAAGGGGAACATGCGCTACGACGCCCACGACGAGGAGCCTTGGCGGCGAGCGGCGTCCCGTTCGGCCCGCGCTTGGTGGAATGATCTTCGGGCGGCCCTCCGTTTCCTCACCCGCCTTCCGCTGAAGCCGGCGCCCGCCGAAGGCGCGGATCCGCCGCTCGGGCGGGCTGTCCGGGCCTTTCCCCTCGTCGGCGGGCTCATCGGCCTGCTCGCCGGCGTGGTCTACGCCATCGCCAGCGGCCTGGGCCTGCCGGACATCGTAGCGGCGGTGCTCGCCGCGGGCGCCCTCGCGCTGGCCACCGGCGCGCTGCACGAAGACGGCCTGGCCGACATGGCTGACGGCTTCGGCGGCGGCGAGTCGCGCACGGACAAGCTCGCGATCATGCGCGACAGCCGCATCGGCGTGTACGGCGTGATCGCCCTGGTCGTTGTGCTCGCGGCGAAGGTCGGCGCGATCGCCGACATCGAGCGGGCAGGCCTGGTCATCGCCGCCATGGTGAGCGCCGCCGCCGTCTCGCGCGCGGCGATGCCGGCGATTGCGCTCTGGATGGAGCCGGCGCGGAGCGATGGCCTCGCGAGCACCGCAGGCCGCCCGCCGGCGCCCCAGGTCTGGACCGGACTGGGGCTCGCGCTGGTGCTCGCGGTCGGCCTGCTCGCCTGGACCGGCCTGGTCGCCTTCCTCGTCGCCGGCCTGGGCGCCGCTTTCGTCGCTTGGCTCGCCGCCCGGCAGGTCGGCGGTCATACGGGGGACGTGCTGGGCGGTGCCCAGCAGATCGCCGAAGTCCTCTTCCTCCTCGCCCTCGCGGCGCTGCGATGAGCGGAAGCGCCGTCGTCACCCGTTGGTGGTGGATCCGCCACGCGCCGGTCGTGAACCATGGCGGTCGTCTCTACGGCCAGACCGACCTCTCGGCGGACACCAGCGAGCGGGCGCGGTTCGAAGCGCTCGCCCGCGTCCTGCCGGCCGGCGCCGTCTGGCTCGCGAGCGCACTCCGGCGCACCCACGAGACCGCGGCCGCGATCGTCGACGCGACCGCCGACCCGGGGCATGAGACACCGCGCTGGGCCGTCGAACCCGACCTCGGGGAACAGGATTTCGGCGCGTGGCAAGGGCTGACATGGGACGAACTCGCCGCGCATCGGGGCGGTCTCGCGCACAAATACTGGGTGGCACCGGCGGACTTCGTGCCGCCGGGGGGTGAGAGCTTCGCCCAACTGGTGGAACGGGTGACGCCGGTCATCGACCGCAGGACGGCGCGGCACGAAGGCGGAAACATCGTCGCCGTGGCCCATGGCGGCTCGATTCGCGCCGCCCTCGCCCTGGCCCTCGGCCTCGCGCCGGAGCGGGCGCTCGCCTTCAGCATCGACAATCTCTCGATCACCCGCATCGACCGAGTCGACGGCCCCGCGGCGGGCGGGGCTTGGCGCGTGGTCGCGGTCAACCGCCCGGCCGCTTCGCCTTGACCGTCGCGACGCCCACGGTGGTTCCTTCACGAGCCACGCTCCCCCGGGCGCAGGCGTCCCCGCCGCCATGCACGCTGGCGGCGCAGGCAGGAGCGCGGATGCCATTGGCCAGTTTCCCCCACATGCAGGGTTCAAGGACAGGACTCATGACCCGAGCGCGCGCGGGGCCATCAGGCTTCGGTGTGGCGCTGATCGTCGGCGACGCGTTGCTGCCGCAAGGCAGCGGCCGGCTGGCGGTAGCCGCTGACGGCGATCATGGCGGCGATGCCGAACCAGATGCCGGCGGCGGCGATGAGCGCTGCGACGCTTCCGGCTTCCATGGCGGGTCCCTGTCGGGTTACTTCCGATAAGACCGTTTATCAGGTTCTGAGCCTAGTTGTGCTGCTGGTTAATTTGGGGGCGCAGCAACTGAATCAATACAGCTTCAATTTTCCTACGTATGGAGTCATTTTCTATCCTAATGTATTTCGCAGATGTTATCGTCCTCCTGTTATACCATTTCTTTTCTGAATGGCCATTACGGCCATTAATCCTTTGTGCTATATTATTGGATTGTCCCACATACACGGCATTCCCGTTTCGATCCAACAGCGCATAAATACCCCCTACATCATTAAGAATCCTTCTTATTTCATTTTCATCATGCGGAAGGAAGTCCTCCATGTCTCCTATCATATCCACAGGTTGATTTTGGTCGTTTGCCTCGACCATCGGCGCGTTATCACCTTCGCAATCACTCTCCCCGTCGCCCGGAGCAGACACGCCCAGAGCATTTGCCAATTTAGCAATAGTTCCTCTCTGGGGAGCGGTTTCCCCTCTCTCTGTATTGCTAATGGTTACGAACGACACCCTGGCCCTATTTGCCAACTCTCTCTGGGTCAGACCCGCTCCGTCCCTCTCTCTACGCAGCCATTGAGCTATGCTTTGCGGGCGAAGCGGACCAAGTATCCTCTCCAACTCCGCTATACGCGCATCAGAAGGATAGGTCCTGCCGCTGATCCAATTGTTTACAGTCGGCGGTGCCACGCCGAGTTCCCTGGCGAGTTGCGCCTGAGTGTATCCCATCCTTTCCAGCGCTTCCGCGATCAGTTTCCCGATATCCATAGCTCCATGTTCCTCGACTGCCTACGTCGCGTATTCGGGGACGCGGGGGCGTTTTCCGGGGGCGTTGTCATCGCGCCCCTTGCCGCCGCCTCGCCGGCCGGGCGGTTCCCCCGCCGGATAGCCGAACGACGGCTTGCCGTTCTTGAGGCCGACGCGGACGCGCCCGCCCTTCGCGAGCCTGCCGAAGAGGAGCTCGTCGGCGAGCGGCTTCTTGATCGCTTCCTGAATGAGCCGCGCCAGCGGACGGGCGCCGTAGGTCGCGTCGTAACCCTTCTCGGCCAGCCACGCGCGCGCAGCAGTGCTCAGTTCGATCGTCACGTCGCGGTCGGCGAGTTGCTCTTCGAGCTGGATGACGAATTTGTCGACCACGCGCCCGATCACCGCCGGCGTCAAGCCGGCGAAACGGATCACCGCGTCGAGGCGGTTGCGGAATTCGGGCGCGAACGTCCGCTTGATCGCCTCTTCGTCGTCGCCCTCTCGCGCGGTCCGCGCGAAGCCGATCGGCGCCCTGGCGAGCTCGGCGGCGCCCGCGTTGGTGGTCATGATCAGGATCACGTTGCGAAAATCGACGGTCTTGCCGTTGTGGTCGGTCAGCTTCCCGTAGTCCATGACCTGGAGGAGGATGTTGAAAAGATCAGGATGCGCCTTCTCGATCTCGTCGAGCAGCAGGACCATGTGCGGGTTCTGGTCGGCCGCATCGGTGAGCAGACCGCCCTGGTCGAAGCCGACATAGCCCGGCGGCGCGCCGATCAAACGCGATACCGAATGCCGCTCCATGTACTCGCTCATGTCGAAGCGGACGAGGGCGACGCCGAGAACATGGGCGAGCTGCCGCGCCACTTCGGTCTTGCCGACGCCCGTCGGCCCGCTGAACAGGTAGCAGCCGACCGGCTTGTCCGGCTCGCGCAGCCCCGCGCGCGCCATCTTGATCGCGGTAGCGACCGCGGCGATGGCTTCGTCCTGACCGAACACGACGGTCTTCAGGTCGCGCTCCAGAGTCTCCAGGGTCGCCTTGTCACCGCGGCTGACGCTCTTGGGCGGGATGCGGGCGATCTTGGCCACCACGCCTTCGACGTCCTTGACGCCGACGGTCTTGCGCCGCTTCGATTCCGGCAGCAGGCGCCGGGAGGCGCCGACCTCGTCGATCACGTCGATCGCCTTGTCGGGGAGCTTGCGGTCGTTGATGTAGCGGTCGGCGAGCTCGACGGCGGTGCGGATCGCCTCCGCCGTGTAGCGGACGCCGTGGTGTTCCTCGTAGCAGGGCTTGAGGCCGCGCAGGATGCGGACCGCCTCGTCGACACTCGGCTCGTTCACGTCGATCTTCTGGAAGCGCCGGGCCAGTGCGCGGTCCTTCTCGAAGTAGTTACGGTATTCCTTGTAGGTGGTCGAGCCGATGCAGCGCAGGGTCCCGCTTTGCAGCGCCGGCTTGAGCAGGTTGGAGGCGTCCATCGCCCCGCCGCTGGTGGCGCCCGCGCCGATCACCGTGTGAATCTCGTCGATGAACAGGATCGCGCCGTCATGGGCTTCGATCTCGGCCAGCACGGCCTTGATGCGCTCCTCGAAATCGCCGCGGTAGCGGGTGCCCGCCAGCAACATGCCCATGTCGAGGGCGAAGATCACGGCATCCGCGAGGACTTGCGGCACTTCGTCGCCCACGATGCGCCGCGCCAAGCCCTCCGCCAGCGCCGTCTTTCCGACTCCCGCGTCGCCGACGTAGAGCGGGTTGTTCTTGGTGCGGCGGCAGAGGACCTGGATCGTGCGTTCGACCTCGCCGTCGCGGCCGATCAGCGGGTCGATCCGGCCGGCCTCGGCCTTGGCGTTCAGATTGACGCACCAAGCTTCCAGCGCGCTCGTCCCTTCCTTGGCGACCGTCTCCTCCGCGCCGTCTTCGTCCGCGTCGGGGACGGGACCGCCCGGCGCCGCCCCCCCCGGCACCTTGGCGATCCGGTGCGAGATGTAGTTGACGGCGTCGTAGCGCGACATGTCCTGCCGCTGGAGGAAATAGACCGCGTGAGATTCGCTTTCGGAGAAGATCGCGACCAGGACGTTCGCGCCGGTGACCTCGGCGCGGCCCGAGGACTGCACGTGGAGCACGGCGCGCTGGATCACCCGCTGGAAGCCCGTCGTCGGCCGCGCTTCGACCGGCGTCTCGCCCGCGAGGCCGTCGAGTCCCTCTTCGAGGAAGCCTTCGAGATCGCCGGTCAGTCTCTCGATGTCCACGCCGCACGCCTTGAGCACGGCGACGGCGTCGGAATCACCGGTGAGCGCGAGCAGCAGATGTTCGAGCGTCGCGAATTCGTGCCGCCGCTCGGAGGCCATGGCGAGCGCCCGGCGCAGGCTCTTTTCGAGATCGGGCGAGAGCATCGCTACTCCTTCTCCATCGTGCATTGCAGCGGATGCTCGTTGCGGCGCGCGAAATCGGTCACTTGGCCGACCTTGGTCTCGGCGACCTCGTAGGAATACACGCCGCAGACGCCGACTCCCCGACGGTGGACATGCAGCATGACCGTGGTCGCGCGCTGCTCGTCCATGCCGAAGAACCGCATCAGGACGACGACCACGAACTCCATGGGCGTGTAGTCGTCGTTCAGCAACAAGACCTTGTACATGGACGGCTTCCTGGTCTCGCTGCGGGGCTTGTCGATGACCCCGGTCTGGCCGTCCGGCCTGTTGGCGCTCCGTCGATCGGGCATTCCCGCGCCGAGCCTCGCTCCCCTGGGCCTGCTCACGGCCCCACTATAGCACGGCCCGCCACCGAGCCGGCCAATTTCAGCCAAAGGCTTGGAGGTGCGTGAAATTGAGAGCCGCGTTCCTTCCCTTCGACGACGCGGCGAGAAAGAGATCGAGATCGGCGGTGATCAACGGTCTTTCTTCCGAAACGGCCTCCAGCAACGCGGCATCAGTCAGCCCGAGCCGCGGGAACGCGGTGTTGCGCGCGGCGGCCGCGCTCACGACGACAATCTCTTCGCTCCCTTCGATGACGAGACGGAGTCTGTCGAGAAACCGGCGGTCGTCCCGGGATTCCAGCAGGTTGGACGTCTCCGTCAGCGTGTTCGGCGTGACGAGGACACGCTTCAACGCATTTATCATCCCCAACAGGCGATCGTAATCTTCCGGCGTGAAGCTTCGCGCACGGCGATGCTTGCCGACCTGTCCGCGATCCACTGATCCGACGACGAGAAGAACGAGAAGGTTCGAGTCGATGAACGCTTCGGTGACGGGCATCGGCCCGCCGTCACGCCGCCGGCTCGCGATGGGTCAGGGACACGGCCTGTCCGGTGCTGTCCTCGATCCGCACGACCTTGAACGAACGCCTCTTCCATTCCGGGAATTCGCCCGCGGAGACCGCGGACATGACATCCGCGAAGCCCTTCAAACGGTCCCACGGCCGGTTGAAGCCGATGGTTACCTCCCAGACGCCCGCCGCATCGTCGAACACGACTTCCTCGAGGCCCATGTCGGCGAGATCTTCGCCTTCGAATAACTCCGTGACGTATCGTTTCGCCGTCGCCACGGCTTCCTTCACGTCCATCCGGCTCTCCATATGGATTGCCCCGCGGCCCCGCCCGGTCAGCCGACGATGTCGGTTTCCGCGAAGAAGAAGGCGATTTCCGCCGCGGCGGTTTCGGGGGAATCCGAGCCATGCACGGAATTGGCCTCGACCGATTCGCCGAAATCCTTGCGGATGGTGCCCTCGGCGGCGTTGGCCGGGTTGGTCGCGCCCATGACCTCGCGGTTGAGGGCGATCGCGTTCTCGCCCTCGAGCACCTGGACCACCACCGGGCCGGAGGCCATGTAGGCGCACAGGTCCTCGTAGAACGACCGCTCCGCGTGCACCGCGTAGAAGGCCTTGGCCTGCGCCGGCGTCAGCCGCGTGCGGCGCTGGGCGACGATGGCCAGCCCCGCCTCCTCGAAACGCTTGTTGATCGCGCCCGTGAGATTGCGCCGGGTGGCGTCGGGCTTGATGATGGAAAGGGTCCGCTCGCTCGCCATGGGTCCTCCCCCGTGGTTGCCGGCGCGCCGTTATAGAGAGTCCCCGCCCACCCGGCAACGCCGCCCGATCACATTTCCCCGCCGTTCCGTGACGCTGCGTCCGTGGCGGCAGGAGTCACTCTTCATGCGGAAGGCTGCCTACCGACGGAAGCAGCGGTGCCACGAGACGAGAGCGCAGGAACCGAACAGCGACTCTACAACCTTCGTAATCCGCCAAGGCGGGCGCCACGCAGGCCAGCGTCGCGGTAAGCAGCGCAATCGGGGCGAAATGGCGCACGACCGGCTCCTTCTCTCGCGACCGTCCGGGCCACGCAGGCCACACGACGGACGGCGATCATCAAATTCCGCCCGACACCGGGAAGCGTGCGCTGGCCAAGGCATGCGGCATCGCCGCCCCAAGGCGGTGGCGTTCCGACTCCGGGCGGGGTAAGGTGAGGCCGTCACGCGGCGAGGGAAGCCGGTGACGCCCGCGAGGGCCGGTCCCGGCCCCCGCAACCGTGAGTGGCGAGACGGGAGCCGAACGCGACGCGGGCCACTGATCCCGGTGGAATCGGGAAGCTCGGCTCCCGCCCGTGACCCCGAGCCGGGAGACCGGCCGCGCGGTGGGACGTCCTCTGAGGGAGGATCATGGCGGATCGTGACGCGGCCGCGGCGCCGGCGCGCCTCACCCTGGTTCTCGGCGGCGCCCGATCGGGTAAGAGCGCCCATGCGGAGGCGCTGCTCGAAGACCACCCCGGCGCGAAACTCTACGTCGCGACCGCCGAGGCGCGGGATTCCGAGATGACGGCGCGAATCGCGGCCCACCGCGCTCGGCGCGGCCCGGGCTGGCGCACCGTGGAGGCGCCGCACGCCCTGACCCCGACCCTCGAGGCGGAGAGCCGGCCCGGCCGCGCGCTGCTCGTCGATTGCCTCACCCTCTGGCTCGGCAACCTCATGGGCGCAGGAAGCGACGTCGCCGCGGAGATCGAACGCCTCCGCGCCTGCCTGCCCCGACTCGAAAGCCGCACGGTCCTGGTCGCGAACGAAGTCGGCTTCGGCATCGTGCCGGACAACGCGACGGCGCGCGCCTTTCGCGATCACGCCGGGCGCCTGAACCAAGCCGTCGCCGCCGCCGCCGAACAGGTGGTGTTCGTCGCCGCCGGCCTGCCGCTCACGCTGAAGCCGTGACCGGCGCGCGGATCGCCTCGCTGGTGCCGAGCGCGACCGAGATCGTCGCGGCCCTGGGCCTTCGCGACAACATCGTCCTCCGCTCCCACGAATGCGACTGGCCGGCGGCGATCACCCGCGTGCCGGCCTGCACCCGCCCGCGCATCGATACCGCCCGGCAGGGCGGCGCCATCCACGCCGACGTAAGCCGGCTGCTCGCCGCCGCGCTCGGCCTCTACGATCTCGACACGGGCCTGCTGCGCGAAGCCCGCCCCACCCATATCGTCACCCAGGACCGCTGCGACGTGTGCGCGGTCAGCCTGGCCGAAGTCGAAGCGGCGGTGGAAGACGCGCTGGAAGCGCCAGCGCGCGTCGTCTCCCTGAAGCCTGCGCGCCTCACGGACGTCTGGGCCGACATCGATCGGGCCGGTGCCGCCCTCGGCATCGACGCCGCGCCCCTCCGCGAGCGGTTGCAGGCGCGCGTGGCGGCGCTCGCCGAGCGGGCGGCGGGCGCGCCGCCGAAACGGGTCGCCGCCATCGAATGGATCGATCCCCCGATGGCGGCAGGCCACTGGGTCCCGGACCTGATCGCCGCCGCCGGCGGCATCCACGCGCTCGGCGCGCCGGGCCGCAATGCCGGCACCATCGAATGCGACGCGGTGCGCGCGGCAGACCCGGACGTCATCGTGCTCATGCCCTGCGGTTACGGCTTGGCGCAGACGGAGGTCGAGGGCCGCGCCCTGCTGGCCGACCCGGCTTGGCAGGCGCTACGCGCGGTGCAGGCGGGGGAGGTTTACGCCACCGACGGCAGCGCCTTCTTCAACCGCCCCGGGCCGCGGCTCGTCGAGTCCCTCGAGATCCTGGCCGAAATCCTCCATCCGGCGCGCTTCGATTTCGGCCATCGCGGCACCGGCTGGCGCCGTTTGCCGGCCTGACGCGCGGCGTCGCGATACAGGGCGTAATGCAGAACCGGAAAATCCCCGCCACCGTCGTCACCGGCTTTCTCGGCGCCGGCAAGACCAGCCTCGTCCGCCATGCGCTGGGCGCCGCGAACGGACGGCGCATCGCCGTGATCGTCAACGAGTTCGGCGACCTCGGGATCGACGAGGCGGTGCTGCGCGGCTGCGGCGACGACGCCTGCGACGCGGCCGATATCGTCGAGCTTGCCAACGGCTGCCTCTGCTGCACGGTCGCCGACGATTTCGTGCCGGCGATCGAATCGCTGCTGGCCTGCGACCCGCCGCCCGAGCACATCCTCATCGAGACCTCCGGCCTGGCACTCCCCAAACCGCTGGTCGCGGCCTTCAACTGGCCCGAGATTCGCACCCGGCTCACGGTGGACGGCGTGATCGCGGTAGTCGACGGACCGGCGCTCGCAGAAGGCCGTTTCGCCGACGACGAAGCCGCGCTCCAGGCACAACGCGAGGCCGACGACTCCCTCGATCACGAGTCGCCCCTTGCCGAGGTCTTCGAGGATCAGGTCGCCTGCGCCGATCTGGTGATCCTCAACAAGACCGACCTGCTCGCCGAAGCCGGTGCGGGAACGAGCGAGCAGCACCTTCGCCCGCATCTGCGGCGGGGCGCGCGCGTCGTCAAGGCGGCGCACGGGCGCATCCCGCCGAGTGTCCTGCTCGGCCTGGAAGCGGCCGCCGAGGACAACCTGGACGGCCGCCCCTCACACCATGACGGGCAGGGCGGGGAACACGATCACGACGAGTTCGAGAGCTTCGCGATGACGCCAGGCGCCATCGATGACCCGGACGCCTTCGCCGCGCGGCTGCGCGACGCAGCAGCGGCGCACGGCCTCCTGCGCGCCAAGGGCTTCCTCGCTGTTTCCGGCAGGCGACGGCGGCTGGTGGTGCAGGCGGTCGGCACCCGGATCGACCGCCATTTCGATCGCGACTGGCGCGCCGACGAGGCGCGGCAGGGCCGTCTGGTGGTGATCGGCCTCACCCCGCTCGACCGGGCGGCCATCGCAGCGGCGCTCGCGGGGTAGGCGCGGCGCGTGCACCTGCTCGCGGCGAAGCCGGGCGCCGTCGCTGACGGCGGCGAGGCGGTGGACCTCGGCCAGTCGCCGGCGGACATCCTCTTCCTCTCCGCCGCCGACACCGAGCTCGCCTGCTTCGCTGCGGCCCGGGCCCGGCTCGGCACCGGCGCGCCCTCGCTCCGCGTCGCCAACCTGATGCAGCTCGGCCACAACCTCTCCGTGGATCGCTATGTCGAGACGGTGGTGAGCGGCGCGCGCCTCGTCATCGTGCGCCTGCTGGGGGGCGAGAGCTACTGGCCCTACGGCGTCGAGCGCTTCACCGCCGCCTGCGCCGGGCGCGGCATCCCCATCGCCTGGCTGCCCGGCGACGACAAGCCCGACGCCGGGCTCGCCGAGCGCGGCACCCTCGCGCCGGCAGCGTCGGAGAGGCTGTGGCGCTACTGCCTGCACGGCGGCCTCGACAACGCCGTCCAGGCGCTCAACTACGCGGCGACCCTGATCGGCCACGACGTCGCGTGGCGCGCGCCCAGGCCTGTGCCCGGCGCCGGCCTCTACTGGCCTGGCCGGGGCGCTGCCGACATCGAGACGGTGGCGACGCTCTGGCGGGACGGCGTCCCGCGCGCGGGCCTGATCTTCTACCGGGCGCTGTTCCAGGCCGGAACCCTGGAGCCGGTGGACGCGCTCGCGGCGGCCTTACGCGCAGCGGGGCTGGACCCGCTGCCGGTCTTCGTCACCAGCCTCAAGGACCCGGCGGCCGCGGAAATGACCGCCGCGCTGCTGCGCGCCGCGGCGCCCAGGGTGATCCTGAACGCGACGGGGTTCGCGGTGGCGCGACCCGGCGCGCCGCAGGAAACGCCCTTCGCCGACACCGGCGCGCCCGTGCTGCAAGTGGTCTTCGCCGGCGGCAGCGAGCGGGATTGGGCCGCCGACACGCGCGGCCTCTCGCCCCGCGACATCGCGATGAACGTGGCCCTCCCCGAGGTCGACGGCCGCATCCTGACTCGCGCGGTGGCGTTCAAGAGCGAAGCGCGGTTCGACCGGGCGACGCAGGCGCCGATCGTGGTCTCGCGGCCCCACCCGGAACGCACCCGCTTCGTCGCGGCGGTCGCGAAAGCCTGGGCACGCTTGGGCGAAACGCCGGCGGCTGAGCGCCGGATCGCCCTGGTGCTCGCCAACTACCCGAACCGCGACGGGCGCATCGGCAACGGCGTCGGCCTCGACACCCCGGAGAGCACCGCCCGCATCGTGGCGGCGCTCGCCGGCGCGGGCTACCGGGTGGAGAACCCGCCGTCGGACGGCGCCGCCCTGATCGCGCGCCTCATGGCCGGCCCGACCAACGCCGACGGCGCGCGCCGCCGCTCGTCCGGCGCGCGGCTCGCCCGCACCGCCTACGAGGCGTTCTTCGCAGCCTTGCCGGAAGCGGCGCGCGGCAAGGTTTCCGAGCGTTGGGGGGAGCCCTGCGGAGACCCGTTCTTCCGCGCCGACGAGGGAGACTTCGCCCTGCCGGCGGTGCGCTTCGGCAACGTCGCCGTCGCCATCCAGCCGGCGCGCGGCTACAACATCGACCCGGAAAAGAGCTACCACGACCCGGACCTGCCGCCGCCGCACGGCTACCTCGCCTTCTACGCCTGGTTGCGGACCGCGTTCGACGCCCATGCGGCGGTGCATGTCGGCAAGCATGGCAATCTGGAATGGCTGCCCGGCAAGGCGCTGGCGCTGTCTTCCGCATGCTTCCCGGAAGCGGCGCTCGGCCCGCTCCCGCAGGTCTATCCGTTCATTGTGAACGATCCGGGCGAGGGCAGCCAGGCCAAGCGGCGCGGCGCGGCGGTGATCGTCGACCATCTCACGCCGCCCCTGACCCGCGCCGGCAGCCACGGCCCGCTGGAGGCGCTCGAGCGTCTCGTCGACGAGTTCTTCGAGGCCGCATCGGTCGATCCGCGCCGCTGCCCGCCGTTGCGGGAACGCATCCTGGCGCTCGCGGAGTCGACCGGGCTCGACCGGGATTGCGGCATTTCGCCCGAGGACGGCGGCGACGCGGCGCTCCGCAAGCTCGACGGCTATCTCTGCGAGATCAAGGAGATGCAGATTCGCGACGGCCTCCACGTCTTCGGCGCCGCGCCCGAACCGGCGCGGCGCGCAGCGCTCCTGCGGGCGATGCTGCGCGGCGAACGCGGCCCCGGCGCTGGCGACGCCTCCCTGCTGCGGGCGCTGGCGGCCGATCTCGCCCTCGATTTCGATCCGCTCGGTGCAGATCTCGGCGAGCCGTGGCGCGGGCCGAAGCCCGCCGTCCTCGCGGGCGGCGCCCCGTGGCGGACCAACGGGGATACGGTCGAGCGCCTGGAGGCCCTGGCGGCGGCGCTGCTCTCCGGCGCGCAGGCGGCGCCCGGCGACTGGCGCGCCAGCACCGCCGTGCTGCGGGAGGTCCGGGAGACCATCGGCCCGGCCCTCGACGCCAGCGCCGAGGCGGAAACGGCGGGCCTGCTGCGCGCCCTCGACGGCCGTTTCGTGCTGCCCGGCCCCGCCGGCGCGCCGACCCGCGGCCGCCCCGACGTGCTGCCCACGGGCCGGAACTTCTACTCGGTGGACACCCGGACGGTGCCGACGGCGGCGGCATGGCGGCTCGGCTGGCAGTCCGCGCAGCGCCTGGTCGAGCACTACGCCCAGACCCATGGCGACTGGCCGCGAGCCATGGCGCTCAGCGCCTGGGGCACGTCGAACATGCGCACCGGCGGCGACGACATCGCCCAGGCGCTCGCGCTCATCGGCGTCCGGCCCCGGTGGGAAGGCGCGTCCGGCCGCGTCACCGGCTTCGAGATCATGCCCCTCGGCCTGCTCGACCGGCCGCGGGTGGACGTGACCTTGCGGGTTTCCGGCTTCTTCCGCGACGCCTTCCCCGGCCTGATCGACCTGTTCGATTCGGCGGTGCGGGCGGTCGCAGCACTGGACGAAGCGCCCGACGACAACCCCCTCGCCGCCGCGGTCGCCGCCGACGGCGCCGCTCTGGCCGCACAGGGCGAGTCACCGGCGCGCGCCGCGCGCATGGCGAGCTACCGGGTCTTCGGCTCGAAGCCGGGCGCCTACGGCGCCGGCCTCCAGGCGCTGATCGACGAACGCGGGTGGGAGGACGCGGGCGACCTGGCCGCGGCCTACGTCGCCTGGGGCGGCTGGGCCTACGGCGCCGGCAAGGAAGGCGCGGCAGAGCACGCGCTCTTCGAACGGCGGCTCGGGCAGACCGAGGCGGTCGTGCAGAACCAGGACAACCGCGAGCACGACCTGCTGGACAGCGACGACTACTACCAGTTCGAGGGCGGCCTCGCGGCGGCCGTCCGGGTCCACGCCGGGCGGATGCCGGCGGTCTATCACAACGACCATTCGCTGCCCGAGCGCCCGCGCATCCGCACCCTGGCGGACGAGCTCGCCCGCGTCGTCCGCGCGCGGGTGACCAACCCCAGGTGGCTCAGGGGCGTCATGCGCCACGGCTACAAGGGCGCGTTCGAGATCGCCGCCACGGTCGACTACCTGTTCGGCTTCGCGGCCACCACCGGCGCGGTGCAGGACCACCATTTCGACGCAGTGTTCGACGCCTACGTCGCCGATGACGCGGTGCGCGGCTTTCTCCGCGAAGCGAACCCGGCCGCCCTCGCCGAGCTCGCCACGCGCCTGCTGGAGGCGCAGGAGCGCGGCCTCTGGAAGCCGCGCGCCAACCACGCCCACGCCTTCCTCTCCGCTCTCCGCGACGGAAACCGGGACCACGCCTGACGGCCCCGCTACGAGCCGGCGGCGCGGGTCTGGATGTCTTCGATGGCGGCGAGGATGCGCTCGGGCGTCGCCGGGGCGTCGAGGGCGACGAACAGGCGGTGGTCGGCGAGGGAGGAAATCGCGTCGCGGAGCGCCAGCCAGACGGCGAGCGCCAGCATCAGAGGCGGCTCGCCGACGGCCTTGGAGCGGAAGATCGTCGGCGCGCGGTTGGGTGCGTCTTCCAGGATGCGCACGTTGAAGACCGACGGCACGTCGCGGCTCCCCGGAATCTTGTAGGTGGAGGGGCCGTGGGTGCGCAGGCGCCCGGCGCCGTCCCACCACAGCTCCTCCGTGGTGAGCCAGCCCATGCCCTGGACGAACGCGCCCTCGATCTGGCCCAGATCGACGGCCGGGTTGAGCGAGGCGCCGCAATCCTGGAGCAGGTCGGCGCGGAGCACGCGGTTTTCCCCCGTCAACGTATCGACGGCGACCTCGGCGACGCAGGCGCCGTAGGCGAAATAGTGATAGGGCCGCCCCTGCATCGCTTCGGCGTCCCATTCGATGTCCGGGGTCCGGTAGAAGCCGGTCGCCGACAACGACACGCGCCGCCGCCAGCAGAGCGCCGCCAGCGCGCCGAAGGGCATGTTGCGGTTCCCGGCGTGGACCCGGTTGTCGGCGAAGGCGATCTCCGCGCGCGCCACTTCGAAATGCGCGGCGGCGACCTCGGCCATGCGCTCCCTGATCCGCAAGGCGGCGTCGCGGGCCGCCATGCCGTTGAGATCGGAACCGGAGGAGGCCGCGGTCGCCGAGGCGTTCGGCACCTTGGCCGTGGTCGTCGCCGTGATCTTCACGGCGTCGATGTCGATCTGGAAGGTCTCGGCGACCACCTGGGCGATCTTGACGAACAGCCCCTGCCCCATCTCCGTGCCGCCGTGGTTGAGATGCACGCTGCCGTCCGTATAGACATGCACGAGCGCGCCGGCCTGGTTGAGCGTCGTCAGGTTGAACGAGATGCCGAACTTGACCGGCATCAGGGCGAGACCCTTCTTGACGACCGGGCTCGTCCGGTTGAAGGCCCGCGTCTCCGCCCGGCGGCGGGCGAGCGCGCTCTCGCGTTCGAGCCGCTCCACCATCTCGGGCAGGATGTTGTCGGCGACGGTCTGGCCGTAGGGGGTGACGTCGCGGCGCCCCTTCCCGTAGTAGTTGCGGCGGCGCACGGCGTCGGTGGCGAGGCCCAGGCTGCGCGCCACATGCTCGATCACGGTCTCGATGGCGAGCATCCCCTGCGGCCCGCCGAAGCCGCGGAACCCGGTGTTGGAGACCGTGTTCGTCCGGCAGGCGTAACCCCGGAACAGGACGTTCGGCAGCCAGTAGCCGTTGTCCGCGTGGCAGAGGGCGCGGGCGAGCACCGCCGTCGTCAGATCGGCGACGTTGCCGGCGCGGGCCGCGAGCGCCATGTCGAGCCCCAGGATGGCTCCGTCGTCGTCGAACCCGGCCTCGTAGCGGAACAGGAAGTCGTGCCGCTTGCCGGTGACGATCATGTCGTCGTCGCGGGAAAGCCTGAGCCTGACCGGCCGCCCGGCCTTCCAGGCGAGCAAGGCGGCGAGCGCGGCGATGCCCGTCGCCTGGCTCTCCTTGCCGCCGAAGCCGCCGCCGACGCGCCGGATCTCCACCGTCACCGCGTTGTTCGGCAGGCCCAGGACGCGCGCCACGGCGTGCTGGGCCTCGCTCGGGTGTTGCGTCGAGCTGTAGACCAGCATGTCGCGGTCCTCCTGCGGGACCGCGCACGCGATCTGCCCTTCAAGGTAGAAGTGATCCTGCCCGCCGCAGCGCACTTCGCCCCGCAGCCGGCGGGGCGCGGCGGCGATGGCGGCGCGCGCGTCGCCCCGGCGCATGACCTGCGGTGCGGCGACGTAGCGTTCCCTCTCCAGGGCCTCCTCGATGGAAAGGACCGGCGGCAGTTCTTCGTAGTCCACGTCGACCAGCACCGCCGCGCCGCGCGCCGTGTCGCGAGTCGCCGCAGCGAGCGCCGCCACGGGATGGCCGTGATACTCGGCGACGCCTTCGGCCAGGACGGGCTCGCCGGAGAAGATCGGGGCCACGTCGTTGACGCCCGGAATGTCCGCCGCCGTCACCGCGGCACCGACGCCGGGCAGCGCGGCGGCGCGGCGCGTATCGATGCGCCGGATGCGCGCGTGCGCCAGCGGGCTGGTGACGAGCGCCCCCTCCAGCGCGCCCGGAACCACCATGTCGTCGATATAGACGGCCTTCCCCGTCACGTGCTTTTCCGCGCTGTCGTGGCGGACCGCGCGGTGGACGCCGCCGCGGATGCCGGCGCTCACAGGGCGGCCACCTCGGTCGGGGCCGGGCCGCCGGCGGTTTGCAGATGGAGCCGGCGCAGCAGGTTGGCGGCGACGCGGGAGCGGTATTCGGCGCTGGCCCGGAAATCCCCGATGGGCGCGTAGTCCTCCGCCAGTGCGGGCGCGGCACCGGCGGCCGCGGCGGCGGTCCAGGGCTTGCCCAGCAGGGCCGCCTCGCAGGCGCGGGCGCGTTTCGGCGTCGCCGCCATGCCGCCACAGGCGATGCGCAGGTCGGTCACGACCCCGCCTTCGACGCGGAGGCAACAGGCGCCGACCACCGCCGAAATGTCCTGGTCGAACCGCTTGGAAACCTTCCAGGCGTGGAACCGCGTGCCCTCGGCGAGGAGAGGGAGGCGGATGGTTTCCAGAAACTCGCCCGGCGCGAGCGCGGTTCGCCGGTAGCCGGCGAGGAACGCCTCGAGCGGCATTTCGCGGTGCGCGGCGGCCCGGCGCAGGAGGACCGTTGCCTCGAGCGCGAGCAGGCACGGCAAGGTATCGCCGATGGGCGACGCGGTGCAGACATTGCCGCCGAGCGTGGCGAGGTTGCGGATCTGGCGCGAGCCGAAGCGCCGGAGCAGGCGGGCGAACGCCGGATAGTGTTCGTCGATGGCGGGCAGCGCCTGCGCCAGAGTCACCGCGGCGCCGATCTCCAGCTGGCGCCCGCGCCGCTCGATGCGCCGGAGCCGCGGCACGCGGGAGACGGAGATCAGGGTCTCGACGGGCTGGCGCGCCTTGCCGAAGGCGAGACCCAGGTCGGTACCGCCGGCCAGCAGGCGGGCTTGCGGGTGGGCGGCGCGGAGCCGGGCGAGGCCGGCGAGCGAGCGCGGCGCGAAGAAGCGCCGGCCCCCCGCAGCGTAGGCCCTGACGCCATCGCGCGGCAGCGCCGCCACCCGCGCCGCGATCGCCCCTTCGCGCGCGGCGAAGCGGTCCGTAACCCGCCCGCCGACGCGCTTCGCGGCGTCCACGATGGGACGGTAGCCCGTGCAGCGGCAGAGATTGCCGGCGAGTGCGTCGTGGACGGTATCGTCGTCCGCCGCCTCCCCCGAATGGGCGAAGGCAAACAGCGCCATGACGAAACCGGGCGTGCAGAAGCCGCATTGCGTGCCGTCGGTCTCGACCAGCGCCCGCTGCACCGGATGCAGCGCGCCGCCCGGCGCCGCCAGCCCTTCCACCGTGAGGACGAGCCTGCCGTCCAGCTGGGGCAGCGCCATCAGGCAGGCGTTCACCGCCTCGTAGCGCATCCGCCCGCGGGCCTCGCTGCCGAGGACGATGGCGCAGGCGCCGCAATCCCCCTCCGCGCAGCCTTCCTTGGTGCCGGGCAGGCCCGCCGGCCCGCGCAGCCAGTCGAGCACCGTTACGGTCGGGGCGGCGTCGCGGACCGTGACCGCCTCGTCGTTGAGGATGAAGTGCACCGCTCCGGGCATCGCGCGCCCCTTGGTAGCCCCCGCCTCCGCCGGCCGTCAAGCGCCCCCGCCGATCACGGCGAGCGGGCTTCGGATTCGGGCCTGAAAGGGCGGGACAGCAGGCCGCCGATGGCGTCGTCGATGGCGGCGGCGTGGTGGAGCACCGCGTCGGTGGCCGCGGCGATCGGCATCTCGATCCCGAGATCGGCGGCCAACGCCGCCACGGCCGGCGCGCTCGCCACGCCTTCCGCGACGGTCTCGCGGGCGCCCAGGATCGTTTCGAGAGCGCCGCCCTGCCCCAGCGCGCGACCGAGCGCGTAGTTGCGCGACTGGCCGCCGGTGCAGGTCAGCACCAGATCGCCCAGCCCCGAAAGGCCGGTGAGGGTTTCCGCCCGCCCGCCCATGGCGACCGCCAGCCGCGTCATCTCCGCGAAGCCGCGCGCCACGATGGCGGCCCGCGCGTTGTCCCCCAGGCCGCGCCCGACGGCGATTCCGGCGGCGATCGCGATCACGTTCTTCACCGCCCCGCCGACCTGCACGCCGATCAGATCGTCGGTGAGATAGGGCCGGAAGGCCGGCCCTCCGAGCGCCCGGACGATCGACGCACCGCGTGCGCCGTCCGCGCAGGCGAGGGACACCGCGGCGGGCAGCCCTTGCGCGACCTCGCGCGCGAAGGTCGGGCCGGAAAGCACGGCGACCTCCATCGCCGGCGCGGCCCGACGCACCGCCGTGCTCATCAGCGCGCCGGTCTCCCGCTCGATCCCCTTCGCGCAGATCACGGCGGGCGCCGGCACCGCCGCGCCGGTCACGCGCGCCGCCAGCGTCGCGAGATGCTGCGCCGGCACGGCCAGAAGCAACAGGTCGGCGCGCGCCGCCTGGGCCAAGTCCGCCGTCGCCCGGATCGCCGGATCGAGCGCCACGCCGGGCAGGAAACGCCGGTTTTCACGCACCTCGTTGATGGACGCCACCACGTCCGCCTCGCGCGCCCACAGCAGCACCGCGCGCCCGGCCCGCGCCGCCGCCGCCGCCAGCGCCGTGCCCCACGCGCCGCCGCCGATCACGCCCACGCGGGTCACGGCCCCCTCGCCCCGGCCGGACTCAGGCACGGCGGCCCAACCGGCCGGGGAGGCCTGCACCCTTGGCGAGCCCTGCCCCCTCGTCCAGCGGCCAGCGGGCGCGCGGCGGCGTATCGAGAGGATCGACCAGGCCGCGCGCGAGCCGTTCGATCCCGGCCCAGGCGATCATCGCCGCGTTGTCGGTGCAGAGGCGCGGCGGCGGGACGGCCAGGGCGAGTCCGCGCTCTTCCGCCAACGCCGCGAGCCGGCGCCGGAGATGGGCGTTGGCCGCGACTCCGCCGGCGACGACCAGCGCGGTCGGGCGCGGCCCCTCCTCGTCGAGGCGGGCGATGGCGTTCGCCGTGCGGTCGACCAGGACGTCGGCGACCGCCGCCTGGAACGACGCGGCGGCGTCCGCGCGGTCCCAGTCGGAGGGCGTCCCCAGCCTGCGCACGGTCTCCCGCAACGCCGTCTTGAGCCCCGAGAAGGAGAAATCGCAGCCCGGCCGGCCCGCCAGCGGGCGCGGCAGGGCGAAGCGCGCGGGATCGCCGCCCCCGGCCGCCCGCTCGATCGCCGGCCCGCCGGGATAGCCGAGCCCCAGCAGAATCGCCGCCTTGTCGAAGGCTTCCCCCACCGCGTCGTCGATCGTCGTCCCCAAGCGCTTGTAAACGCCCACGTCCCGGACCAGGAGCAGTTGGCAATGCCCGCCCGACACCAGCAGCAGCAGGTAGGGAAACGCCAACGCCCCATCGACCAGCCGCGGGCTGAGCGCGTGGCCTTCCAGGTGGTTCACGGCGAGCAGCGGCGTGCCGTGGACGGCGGCGATCGCCTTGCCCGTCATGAGCCCCACCATGACCGCGCCGATCAGGCCGGGGCCGGCGGTCGCCGCCACCCCGTCCAGCGCGTCGAAGCCGATGCCCGCCTCCGCCATGGCGTCGGCGATCAGGCCGTCGAGATGCTCCACGTGGCTGCGCGCGGCGATTTCCGGCACGACGCCGCCGAACGGCGCGTGAGCGGCGCGCTGTGAGAGCACGAGATCGGCCTTCACCCCGCGCGCACCGGTGACGACCGCGGCCGCGGTCTCGTCGCAGCTCGTCTCGATGCCGAGGACCACCATGGGCGGCAAGGTACGCGGCGCTCGCGCCCGCCGCAACGAACGGCGGAAAACCCTCGCACGGATCGCCTCCGCCGTGTAGAAGAGGCGTCCTGGAGCGAATTCTCGCGATGGACGCGCGCCCGCCGATCGTCGTCGGAACGCGCGGCAGCCCGCTCGCCATGGCCCAGGCCCGCCATGTCCGGGCGTTGCTCGCCGCGGCCCATCCGGCGCTGGCCGAGAAGGGCGCGCTCGAGATCCGCGTCGTCGTCACCTCGGGCGACCGCCGCGCCGACGCAGCCCTCGCCGAACTCGGCGGCAAGGGGCTGTTCACGAAGGAGATCGAGGAGGCACTCCTCGACGGGCGCGTCGATCTCGCGGTCCATTCGATGAAGGATCTGCCGACCCGGCTGCCGGACGGCCTCGCGGTCGCGGCGATTCCGGAGCGCGAGGACCCGCGCGACGTGCTGGTCGCACCGGGGGCGTGCGGCATCGCCGACCTCCCGGCGGGCGCGCGGGTCGGCACCTCCTCCCTGCGCCGTCAGGCCCAGCTCCTGGCCCGGCGACCGGATCTCGTCATCGTCCCGCTGCGCGGCAATGTCGGAACGCGCCTGCGCAAGGTGGCGAACGGCGCGGCCGATGCCACGCTCCTGGCCCTCGCCGGCCTCCGCCGCCTGGGTGCAAACACGGCGGCGATGACGGTGCTCGCGCCGGAGGAGATGCTGCCGGCGGTGGGCCAGGGCGCACTCGGCCTGGAGTGCCGCGACGGCGACGCGCGCATGACACGGCTGCTCGCCCCCCTCGCCCACCGGCCGAGCACCGACGCCGTGCGCTGCGAGCGGGCGCTGCTCGAAACGCTCGACGGCTCCTGCCGGACGCCCATCGCCGGCCTCGCCGTGGCGGACGGTGCCGGCGGGCTGCGCCTGGACGCGCTGACCGCCAGCCCGGACGGGCGGCTCTGCCACCGTGTCGCCCGCGCCGGTCCCACCTCGGACGCCGCCGCCCTGGGCCGGGACGCCGGCGAAGCGCTGAAGGCGGCCGCGGCCGGCGCGTCCCCCCTCTCGTGACCCGCCCCCGGCTGCTGCTGACCCGCCCGCGCCTGGAATCGCGCGCGCTCGCGGCGGCCCTGGAGGTACACGGCATCGATTCGCTGATCGAGCCGATGCTGACGATACGCCTCGACGGCGGCGCGCGGTTCAACCCGGCCGGCGTGCAGGCGATCCTGCTCACCAGCGCCAACGGCGCGCGGGCGCTGGCGGCCGCCGGCGACCAGGCGGCCAAGCGGCTGCCTGTCCTCGCGGTCGGCCAGGCGACGGCGGAGGCGGCGCGGCGCGGCGGCTTCAAAAAGGTGGAGGCGGCGAACGGAGACGTGGCCGATCTGGCCGCCTTCGCCGCGGCCCGGTTGCGCCCGGAGGCGGGCCGCCTCGTCCACGTAGCCGGGCGGGTGAGTGCGGGGTGCCTCGCCGGCCGGCTGCGCGCCGCCGGCTTCGCGGCCGCGCGTGTTCCGCTCTACGAAGCGGTGCCGGCGCGCGCGCTCTCGCCGCCGGCCCGCCGTGCACTCGAAGGGCGGACCCTCGCCGGCGCCGCGCTTTTCTCCCCCCGCACCGCCGCGCTCCTTGCTAAGCTCGTGCGCGAAACGGGGCTCGCTCCGCGCGTCGGGACGATGACCGCGTTCTGCCTGAGCGACGCCGTGGCGGCGGTGGCGGCGGCCTTGCCCTGGCGTCGGGTGGCCGTGGCGGACGCGCCCCGGCAGGATGCGCTCATGGCCCGCGTGACCGGCGAACTGGCCTCCCGCCGGTGACGCGCGCGCCGCTGCCGGCGCGAGAGGACAGCGAATCGTGACCCCTGACGACAAGGGCGGGAAGTGGCTCCGAATCGCCCGGCGCGCCGGCGCCCGACGCCGGGCGGACGACGCGGCACCGGGAGACGGAGCCACCCCGCGCTCGCGCGCGCCGCTGCCGGTGATCTGGGGCCTGATCGCGGCCCTCGTCGGCGCCGGCCTCTATGCAGCTTGGCCCGCCATCGACCCGGCACCGCGGGACGCAGACCCGCGACCGGAGAGCGGTGCCGCGCACCCGGACGCACCGCAGGACGCCGCACGCCCGGCGCCCGACCAAGGCGGCGGAAACCGGCCGCCGCCAGCGGAAGAAGCGCCTCCTGCACCCTCGCCGCCCGTCCAGGCACCGGCCGCGGCGGACGCGCCCGGGCGGGCGGCGGAAGGCACGGATACCGCCCCCGCGCTTGCGACGTTCCGGACCCGGCTCGACGCGCTGGAAGCGCGGGCAGGCGGCGCCGCGGCGGACGCGGGCGGGCTGGAGCGGCGGATCGAAGCGCTGGAACGGGAGGCGGCGCAGGCCCGTTCCGACCCCGCGCGCGCCGCCTGGACGGCGCAGCGGCGGGCGCTGGAGGCCCGGCTCGCCAAGACGAACGACCGGCTCGCACGTCTGGAGGCGGACGCGGCCCGGCGAAACGCCGACGACGGACGCCTGGTGGCCCTGGTCCTCGTGACGGGTGAATTGACGGCCGTTCTCGGTACCTCCCGTCCCTTCGGAGCGATTCTCGACAGGCTTCGCGGCGTCGCCGGCGAGGACCTGGAGATCGAGGCTGTCATCGCCCCTCTGGCGCCCTTCGCCGCCGCCGGTATCCCGACCCTGGACGGGCTCGCGGCGCGCTTCCCCTCCATCGCGAACGCCCTCCTGCGCGCCGCCCAGGGGAGCGACGGCGACGGTTGGATCGACGCCACCGTTTCCACGCTGCGGCGGCTGGTGACCGTCCGCCGCACCGGCGGCGCGATCGATCCGGGGAGCCTGGACGGGCGACTGGCCGCCGCCGAGACGGCGCTGGCCGCCGGCGACCCGGCGCCGGCCATCGCGATCGCGGAGGAGGCGTCGCCCGCCGACGACGACATCCGGGACTGGCTGCACGGCGCCCGCGCGCGGCGCGACGCGGACACCGCCCGCGCGCGCCTCGTCCGGATCGTCAACGTGCGCGTCGGCGCCCGCTGGGCGGCGGCCGAGGCGGCGCGGTGATCCGCATCGTCGCGTTCCTCGTGGCGACCGTCGTGGTGGCGGCGGCCGCGGCTTGGCTCGCCGAGCAGCCGGGCCGCGTCCGGATCGACTGGGGGGACTACACGGTCGAGACCTCGCCCGGAATCCTCGCCGGGGCCGTCGCGGCGGCGGCGGTGGCGGCGCTCGCGGCCGCCTTCGTGCTGCGGTTCCTGTGGGGCGGCCCCCGGCGGCTCGCGCGGGCGCGGCAACGCCGGCGCGAACGGGCGGGCTATCGCGCCCTGACCCAGGGCCTGGTCGCCGCCGCGGCGGGCGATCCGAAACGGGCACGCCGGCTGGCACGGCGCGCCGACCTGCTGCTGGACGAGCCGCCGCTGACCCTGCTGCTCTCCGCCCAGGCCGCGCAGCTCGAAGGCGACGACCGGGCGGCGCGGGCCTCCTTCGAAGCGATGCTCGACCGGCCGACGACCGCCTTTCTCGGGTTGCGCGGCCTCCTGGTGCAGGCCGAGCGCGACGGCAATGCCGCGACCGCGCTGGGCTTGGCCGAGCGCGCCTTCGCGCTGCGCCCCGATACGCCCTGGGTGCTGACGGCGCTCCTGGAGCTCCAGACCCGCGCCCACCGGTGGTCGGACGCGCTCGTTACGGTGCGGAGAGTCCTCCACCAGGGCGCGATGGAAGACGCCGCCGCCCGCCGCCGGCAGGCGGGGTTGCTTTTCGAGCGGGCGCGGGCGCTGCGTGAGCAGGGCGAGGCCAGGGAGGCGCTGCACGCGGCGCAGGAGGCGCGCGGGATCGATGCCGCGTTCCTGCCGGCGGCGCTGCTCGCGGCGGGCCTCGCGAAGGAAGCGGGCCGCGGCAACGCGGCGATGCGCACCATCGAGGAGGCATGGCGCCATTGCCCCCATCCGGCGCTGGGCCGGTTGTTCGTCGCGCTTGACCCGGATCGCTCCCCTCCGAAGCGGCTGAAACGGGCCGAGACGCTGGCGGAGAGCAATGCCGGACACCCCGAAAGCCACATGCTCGTGGCGCGCCAAGCGCTCGAGGCGAAGCAATGGGGAACGGCGCGCCGGCACCTGGAGCGGGCCGCCGAGAGCCGCCCCACGGGCGTCGTGTACCGCCTCATGGCGCGCCTCGAAGAGGCGGAACGGGGCGATGGCGAGGAGGTCCGGCGCCTTCTCGAGCGGGCGAGCGAGGCCCCGCCCGACCCGGCTTGGCTCTGCGCCCGCTGCGCCTGCACGAGCCCCGCGTGGTCCATCGCCTGCGACCGCTGTGGCGCGTTCGATTCGATCGACTGGCGAATGCCGCCCCGGACCGACGCCGAAGCGCTGGCGGCAGAAGCGCCCGCCGCGCCGGACGCCCGCCCGGCGCACGCCGCCGCCAGCTGAGCGCTGTCTCCTTTCGAGGGGCGCGGCCCTCCAGGCCCGCCGTTTTTTCGTCCCCCCACCCTCGCCGATGCTGTATCTTCCCCCCGACGCCACCCCTGCGGAGCGCCCTCCATGACCCCCGACATCGGCGGCTTCATCGCCCTCGCCGCCCTCATGGTGGGCCTGATGGTCGGCCTCATCGGCTGGCTCCGCGCCGACACCATCCGCCGCACCGACCGCATTGAAAAGCGCCTTGAAGAGCAGGGAATCGCCTTCAACAAGCGCCTTGAAGAGCACGGGGCCACCCTCAACAAGCGCCTCCAAGAACAGGGAGTCGCCCTCGACAAGCGCCTCGAAGAGCACAGGGCCACTCTCAACAAGCGCTTTGAAGAGCAGACGGGCGTCCTCAACGAGCGCATGGACCGCATGGAAAAGCGCCTGGACGGCCGAATGGACCGCATGGAGGCCGCCTTCAATGAGCGCATGGACCGTCTGGAGTCCAGCCTCGGCACCCTTCGCGAGCGCACGGCCCACCTGGAGATCACCTTCAACGAGCGCATGGACAACCAGGACAAAGCGTTCGGCGAGCTCCGCGAGCGCATGGACAGGCAGGAGTCCGGGATCGGCGACCTGCGCGAGCGCACGGCGCATCTGGACGGGATGCTCGACGGGCTGCGCGAGGCCATCGTCAACGCCACCCGCCGCAACGCCGCGTAACCCCGCCCCGGTGCGCGGGGCTCGTCATGCACGAAGGACGAAGAAGAAGAGCAACAGGCCTGAAGACCCACGCATCTGACGAAAATGAAAATTAGCGGGGGTTTTTACGGCGGCGGGATTGGATCACGGCGATGGCGGTGAGGGAAACGAGGATGATGAAGAAAGAGATGGCGGTGGTCACCGTGCCCAAGGCGTAGAGGGCCGGCGAAGTGACGTTCGTCGTCATGCTCCAGATCTCCAGCGGCAGGGTGTTGCGGGCGCCCACCGTGAAGGTGCTGCGCGGGAACTCGTCGTAGGAGAGCGTGAAGCCGAACAGAGCCACGGCGATGATCCCCGGCAGCAGCAACGGAATCACCACGTAACGCATGACCTGGAGGCGGTTCGCGCCCAGGTCGCGCGCCGCCTCCTCCACTCGCGGGTCGAAGCGACTCAAGACGGCGAACATGATGAGCAGACCGAAGGGGAGCGTCCAGGTGAGATGCGCGCCGAGCGCCGAGGAATACCAGTGGGCGTTCCATCCCAGAAGCTGGAGAAGCAGGGTAATGCCGACGCCCAACACCAGCCCCGGCACCACCAAGCTGCCGATCGCCGCGTAAAACACCAGGGAGTTGCCAGGAAAGCGGAGTCGGAAGGCGAGGCCCGCCGCCACCGAGAAGATCACCGTAACCGCGAGCAGCACCAGGGCCAGCGGCAGGGAGCGCGCGAAGGCGCCGCCCACGTCGCCCGTGCGCGCTTGGCCGAAAAGCGCCTCGAACCAGTGCAGCGAGAAGCCCTGCATGGGAAAGACCAGAGAGGCATTCGGCCCCTGGAAGGACAGGATGTAGATACAAAACATCGGGCCGTAAAGAAAAAGCACGAAGAAGGCGAAGAAGGCCGCAAGAGGGTAAAAGGTCCAGGGGCGGGGGCGGTGGAGTTTCGGCTGTCGGGGCATTCGGGGACCTTCCTTTCAACTCTGAAAAACGTGCAGATTTGAAGACCTGCGTACCGAGAAAAGAAGAAGTTAACCCGCCAGCTCCTTGCGGATGTCGACGACGCGGAGGACGCCCATGACCATCAGCACCACGACGACGAGCAGGACCACGGAACTCGCCGACGCGGTGGGATAGAGCAGGACGTTGATGTCCTCGAAGACGGTAGAGACGACGGAGGCGTTGCGCCCGCCGCTCATCACCTTGACGACGAAGAAATCCCCCATCACCAGCACGATGACGAAGATGGAGCCGAGCGCAATGCCGCTCCGCGAAAGGGGCACGATTACCTCGCGGAGAATACGCACGGGCCCTGCACCCGCGTCCCGCGCCGCCTCGATCAGCGTCTTGTCGATACGGGCCATGGAGTTGAAGATCGGCACGATCATGAAAAGCGTGAACAGGTGGACGTAACTCACCACGACGGAGAAATCGGAGAATAACAACCATTCGATCGGCTCGTCGGCGATGCCCAGCCCGACCACCGCCTGGTTCACCAGCCCCTGCTTGCCGAGCAGGGGGATCCACGAAATCATGCGGATGATGTTGGAGGTCCAGAACGGCACGGTGCAGAGCAGGAAAAGCCCGATGGCGACCAGCAGGGAACGGACGTGGAACACCAGAAAATAGGCGATGGTGAAGCCTATCAGCAGGGTGATGACCCAGACGATCGCCGCGAATTTGAGGGTGCCGAGATAGAGCCGGAGCGTGTTCATGGTGGTGAACAGCTCGACGTAACTCTCCGCCGTGAGCGCCGGCCTCATCCCGAAAATCATGTCGTTTTCGAAGAAGCTGACCGCCAGCAGAACGCCCAGCGGCAGGACGAAAAAAAGCGCGAGGGCGAGGGCGAGCGGCGCGACCTTGAGATACGGCCGCGGCTTCCGCACGCCCCCGCCGCGCGCGCGGATCAGGCCGTTTGCAGCTCGGTCCACTTCTTGAGCAGGAACTGGTGGTTGTCCATCAGCGTGTTCCAGCACGCCATGTTGCCGAAGCGCTGGGAGAACGAGCCGCCGTCGCGGACGTGGCCCGCCTTCTCCATCGGGTTGCCGTAAGGATCGTCGATCCGGTCGGCGGCCGGCTTGCCTTCGTACCAGTAATCCCACTCGTAGGGCTGCATGAACCCCTTGGCGGTCTCGGCGACGCCCAGATAGTAGCCCTGCTTGGCGATGAACGCGCCCATCCAGCCGTCGTAATACCAGTTGAGATAGTCGTAGGCGGCACCCAGCCGCTTGCCCTCCAGGTGGCGCATCAGGCTGAGGCCGTTGCCCCAGCCTCGGTAGCCCTCTTCCAGCGGCTGATAGACGCAGGGCACGCCCTGGGCGCGCACGGCCGTCACCGCCGGCGACCACATGGACTGGATCACCACCTCGCCCGAGGTCATGAGCTGGACCGACTGGTCGAAGGTGCCCCACATCGCGCGCCAGTGGCCCTTCTTCTTGAGGTCGATGAGCCGGTCGACGGTCATCGAGATCTCGTCCTTGGTCATGTTGCCCTTGTCGGCATAGGTGTATTCGCCGGTGGATTCGATGGCCAGGGCGGCATCCATGATCATGATCGGCGGGATATCCATGCCGGCGGCGCGGCCGTTGAACTCGTCGTTGAAGAGCTCGTGCCAGTTGGCGATGGGCCGGCCGATGGCGACGGGCTGGATGCCGAGGGTGTCGGCGTTGAACACGCCGGGGATCATGGTGGCGTGGTCGGTGGTGCCGTCGGCGATGGCCCTGGCGTCTTCGTCGGTGAAATACATGACCTCATGGGGCGAGACGCCCTGGCGGGAGACCTGCTTGCCCTCGAACATGCCGTCCCGGTAGATCGACGTCACCTTGTCCCAATGCGTGATGCGGGCCGGGTCGATCGCCTGATAGACGCCGCGCGGCACGGTGATGACGCGCATCCAGAGCTCGATATCGGCCACGTCGATGGAATCAGACTGGGTGGTGAGCCGGTTCAGCATCCCGGCGTGGTCGGTGACGGCCATCTCCACGGTGAAGGGCAGGTCCTCCGTGGCCCGCTCGGCGATCTGGATGATCGTCGAATAGGACATGCCGGAATGGTTGATCACGATGTCCTTGGTGTCCTGCGCCCAAACGGTGGGGAAACCGCCCGCGGCCTTGGCGCCGGCCGCGAGGCCCGCGGCGGCGGCCGCGCCCTTCAGCAGGGTGCGCCGGCTCGGCCCGCGTTTCCGGTGTTCCGTGGTTCTCTGCATGATGGGCTCCTCCCTCGGCGGCCGGAGCGATGGTGCCAGCCCGCCGCCCCCATAGCCAAGACCGCCCGGTGCGGGCCGTCAAGGCCAAGTCGGCGTTTTTCGAGGCGCGCCGGGTTCGTCAGGGGTAGGGAGTGCCGGCTTTGCTGGTGAAGCGGACGGCGCCGGCACGTTTTTCGTAGACGAGGTCGATGTCGGGGTAGTGGGCGCGTTCCTCGTCGGCGCGGCTGCCGATTTCCAGCAGCAGGGCGTCGCGGGGGGAGCGGTTCACCAGATGGTGGCCGTCGGCGATGCCGGCCGGAAAGGCCGCCGCCTCGCCCGCCCGCAGGACCGCCTCGCCGCCTTCCTCCACCAGTACGACCTCCCCCGCGACCACGAACACCAATTCATCCTCCGCCTCGTGCCAGTGGCGCTGCGCGGTGGCGAAACCGGGCGGCAGGCGGGTCAGGTTCACGCCGAATTGCGTGAGGCCGCCGGCCTCCCCCAGCGCCCGGCGCGCGCGCCCCTCCGCCAACGCCTTGAAGGGTGCGGGGTAAGGCGCGCCGATCTTCTCCGGCACCCGGTCGATGGCGATCTTCGGCATGTCAGGCGCCCTCCGGCAGCCGCCCCGTCATGGCGTAGCACAGCAGGGCAACCACCTGCTCGGGCGTCTCAGCGACGGCGAGCGCGGCACCGTCCACCTCCTTCAGCGCGTGGCCGAGGGCGGATTCGTGGAGCACGATGACCGGCTTGTCCAGCGCGGCGGCGTAGCCGGCATCGAAGGCGGCGTTCCACTGGCGGTATTTGTCGCCGAAGCGCACCACTACTACGTCGGCGCGGCGGATCAGCGTGCGGTTGCGGATGGCATTGACCCGCGCGCCCTTGTGGTCCTTCCAGAAGGGGTTTTCTTCGGCGCCCAGGATGGCGACGCCGCAATCGTCGCTCGCTTCGTGGTCGGTGACGGGCGAGACGAAGCCCGCCTCGAGCCCCGCCTCCGCCGCGCCGGCGCGGATGCGGTCGCGCCAATCGGTGTGGATCTCGCCCGAGAGATAGACCAGCCAGCCCGCTTCCGCCATGGGATGCCCTTCCCTGCCCGTCAGTACTGGACGCCGTCGGTGAGCGCCCCGTCCACCTTGAGATTGGTGCCGGTGATGAAGCTCGCGCGCGGGCTCGCGAGGAAGACCGCGGCGGTCGCGACCTCTTCGGCGGTCGCCATGCGGCCCGTCTTGTTGAGGGCGAGCGCCTGCGCGAAGAACGCCGGGTCCTTCCGCTCAATGTCCTGCCAGAAGCCGCCCTCGAAATAGGTGTTGCCCGGCGAGACGGCATTGGCGCGGATGCCCTTCGGCGCGAGCTGGCGGGCGAGGCCGGCGGCGTAATGGATCAGCGCCGCCTTGAAGACGCCGTAGGGGCCGGCGGCGAAATCGATCTCGATGCCGGAGACGCTGGAGACGACCACGATGGAACCGGCGTCGGACTTCTCCAGATGCGGCAGCGCGGCCTCGACGGTATTCACCGTGTGCATCATGTCGACGGTGAACTCCTTGTGCCAGGATTCGGGCGCCGGCGTGGCCGCGAGGGCGCTCACGTTGGGTACCACGATATCGAGGCCGCCGAATTCGGCTGCCGCGTCGGCGACCCAGCGGCGGAGCGCCTCCGCGTCCGCCACGTCGAGGGCGCGGCCGGTGGCGCGCACACCCAGCCCGGCCAGAGCGGCGGCCGTCTCTTCCACGTCTGCCTCCGTGCGCGCACAGAGGGCGACGTCCGCGCCCTCCGCCGCAAAGGCTTCGGCGATGGCCCGCCCGATGCCCTTGGTGCCGCCGGTCACGAGGGCCTTCCTGCCCTTCAAGCCCAGGTCCATGGCCGCCTCCCCTGCCCTTGCGCGCCGCCGTCGGCGGTACCGCGGGGCATGGTGACCGATGCGGCGGCCCGCGTCCATGCCTCGCGCGGTCTTGAACGCCGCGCCGCGTGCTGCTGATATGGCCGCGCCGGATGGGTGGCCGAGCGGTTTAAGGCACCGGTCTTGAAAACCGGCAGGGGCACGCCCCTCGTGGGTTCGAATCCCACCCCATCCGCCGCCACCCTTTCCGGGCCGTTCCGGGCGGCCCAAAACTCCGACCAAACACCATCCTCCACCGCGACACACACATCACGCCGGCAGCCCACAAGCCCTCTCAATCCCTCCCGAGGCGGATGTGGTTGGTGACGAGTATCGCGGCGATGTTAGAAGGCGCCGAAAATGCGCGCGGCGATGGCGATGCCGAGCGCCGCCAGAAAGCCGAGAAACAAGCCCAGACCCCATTTCGCGCCGTCGATCCTCCCTTTGAGGCCAGCGATGTCGTTCTCAAATCGGCGATGCCGGCCTTGATGGCCTTGTTATCGGCCTTGATGTCGCGGACATCGGCTTTCACGGTGCCAAGCTCCGCTCTCACGGTGCCAAGCTCCGCCTTCACGGTACCGAGCTCCGCCTTGGTGGCGAGTTGTCCAAGGTCAGCCTTGGTGGCGGAGCGGTCGCCGGCGTTGCCGATGGCCGACGCGACGGCGGATGCAGTCATGGCCATGTGCGGACGCTACGCCGGTGCGGCCCCGTCCGCAAGCATGCATTGTCCACGGCGTTCCATTCCCGACCGTCCGGTTCCCCGTGCACAAGGCAAGGGGAGAAGCGCGCGCCCGAAAAACGAAAGAGGGAGCGTTGCGGCGGTGAGTGGGTGGGGGCATTGTGGGGTGGGCAAACGCGAGGAGACGAGAAGGCGATGGGGCAGCTGGACGGGAAGGTGGCGATCGTGACGGGCGGCGGGCGCGGGCTCGGGCGGGCCTATTGCGAGGCGCTGGCGCGGGAAGGGGCGGCGGTGGTGGCCGCCGACATCCGCGATACGGGCGCGACGGTGGAGGCCGTGGCGGCCGCCGGCGGGCGGGCGCTCGCGGTTGAAGTGGACGTGGCGGACATGGCGGGCTGTTCGGCCATGGCCGAACGCGCCCGCGCCGAATTCGGCGGCCTCGACGTGCTCGTGAACAACGCCGCCCTCTACGGCGACATCGAGGGCGGGCGCTTCGACCGCATCCCCGCCGAGGACTGGGACAGGACCATGGCCGTCAACGTGCGCGGCGTCTGGCAGTGCTGCAAGGCCTGCGTGCCGGCGCTGCGCGCGGCGGGCGGCGGCTCCATCGTCAACATCGCCTCCCTCGCCGCCGTGTACGGGATGCCCTTCGGCCTGCACTACGCGACTTCCAAGGCCGCCGTCATCGGCATGACGCGCAGCCTCGCCCGCGAGCTCGGGCGCGACTGGATCAGGGTCAACGCCGTGGCCCCGAGCGCCGTCAAGACCGAGGGCACCGACGGCTTCTTCGGAGGCAAGAAGGAGAAGTTCCTCGAAGCCGTGGCCGCCGGGCAGAGCCTGCGGCGCACCTTGGAGACCGGCGACCTGACCGGCACGGTGGTCTATCTGGCCTCCGACGCGAGCCGGCTCGTCACCGGACAGACGATCATGGTGGACGGGGGGACGGTGTTTCCGTAGCCGGGGCGGCGCCGGTGGATCGTCTCGCGGGTCCGGGGAATTCCCGCTCTACCAGTCCAGACGGCCGTAGAGCATGACTTCGTATCCCGCGGCCTTCGACCGCCTGTTCTCCAGACTCAGGCTCATCCGGCTTCCCGTTTCCATCCGGGCGCCCAGCGTGTAGTCGCGCGTCTCCGACCCCGCCATCGACAGCCCGGCCCAGGGCGTCAGCAGCCCCGCGCCTCCATACGTCGCCAGCCCCCAGCCCACCTTCAGATTCAGCCGGTCCGGCGAAAACTCCGGTGCTTCATCGGCGCCGCCATGCGCGCGGAACACGCCCTTGCTGTCCCACATCTGCGCCACCCGGCTTCCCTCCGCGCCCCATCCCGGCGCGAACGTCATCCACGGCCCTTGCCGGGCCTGTCCCGGGTCCAGCGTCCCCGCCAGGCTCATCCCCCATTCCTTCAACGACTCCCGGTGCGTCAGCAGGAAGCGCCCGCGCGCCTCGATCTCCAGACCCAGCGTCTCGTGCGCGTATGACAGGCCACCGCCCACTTCCGCACCCAACCCCGTTTCCGCATCGCCACCGTCCCACCGCCCGCCGACCTCCAGGCTCGGGGTCAACTGCGAGACGGGAGACAGCCTCCGCTGCGTCCGGCCTTCCAGCCGCAACCGCAGCCGTTCGGCCGTGCCTTCGGCCTTCGGCAATCCTCCCGCGGCGTCGGTTGCCATGCTGGCCAGGAACGCATCGGCCTTCACCGCCACGTCGATTTCCCGCCAGGTCGCCACGTCCTGCCGCATCCCGGCGGCGAGCATCCGCATCTTCAGGCCGGTTTCGACCGCGCCGGCCTCGTCCTCCAACTCGGCGTCGCCCCAACCGGCGCCCAGCAGGCCCCACACCCCCAGACCGGCACGCGGACTCCAATGCGCGTAGGGCAGCACGCTCGTCAACGCCAGGTCCACCGCGCCGGTCGTCATCTCATCGATTTCGTAGTCGACGTCGCCCCTGCTGTGGGCGATCGCCACGCCCAGCAGCGCGTCACGCTCCACGGGGTAATCGAGGCCGACGTAACCCCCGACCACGTCCCCCTCCACCCTGAAACCGGCTTCCGGCTTGCCGTCGAACCCGCCGACGGAACCCTGGCCCCATACCCGCAGGCCCGGGGTACCGCCCGCGCCCGCGTCATGCCGGCCGAGCGGCAGGTTGAACCGGCTCCGGGAAACCGATTCCGCCGACAAGGCCGGATGGAAGGTGTCCTTCTCCGGCGTCCATTCGTTCGCCCGGCCGGCCGCCGCGGACCAGGCGGCCGCTTCCTGCGACCCGATTCCCGGAAGGGGCAGCGTCCGGCCGCCCAGGCTCACCTGCGCCTCCACCGCCTCCCGTCCGGTGAACCGCTCCTCGATCACCTGCACCGCGTCCGCGGCGATCCAGCGCCCCATGCCCGCCAGCACCTTGTCCAGCGCCCGGCCCCGCGCCGGCTCCGTGTCGTCGTCCGCGATCGTCACCGTCGCCGAAGCGGCATCCGGGTCCGGCTCGGCATACGTGGCCTCCGTCAGCCGCACCCGGAAGGTCTCCGCGGGCTCGACCCGCAGGTCTTCCCGGGTCGGCACCCGCAACGTCGCTCCGTCTTCGCCCGGCTGGATCGTCAGGCGGCCGGCCATCGCGCGGTAGTCTTCGCCCGCCTTCGCCCTCGTCGCCGCCTCCGCCGTATCGTCGTCCTCCGTCCTCCACGCCACCGTCACCCGGGCACGGGAGGGCTTGTCCAGCATGACCCGGAGCGCCGCGTCTTCGCCTTCCACCACGGTCGCGCTCCCCACCCCGGCCACGGCCTCCGCCATGATCGTCACGACGGCCTTCCCCAAGGGCGTGCCGGTGTCGTCGCGGGGGTCGCCAAGGGGTTGATCGTCGAGCATGGGCGTGACCACCACCGTGTATTCGACGTCCGGTTCGAGACCCTCGATGATCCAGGTGACGATCTCGCCGGGTCCGGCGGGGTCGGAGTGCGGGGCGCCGACGCAGGATTCCTGCTCCCGGACGTAGAGGCAGGCGGCATCGGCGTCGGCGAATTCCTCCGAGGCGGCGGTCTGCCTCCACTGCACCCGGTAGCTGGTCGCGTGGAGAACCGCGTCCCATGACACCACCAGGCTCTGTAGCTCATCCTCCACGTCCACTTCGAATTCGGAGGCCGGCACTCCGATTCCGGGGGCCGGGGCCAGCGGTGTGCCGGTGGCTTCGTCGGAGGGCGGGCCGTCGGCTCCGTCGTCCGTGGTGGTCGTGGTGGCGATGACGCGCACGGTGTACTCGGTCCCGGCGGTGAGGTCCGGGATGGTATGGCTCGTCTTGTCGCCGCCGCCGGTCCGGGCCTGCCGGTTCGCGGGGTCGTAGCCCTCTTCGCCGGACTTCCACTGCACCTTGTAGTCGCCCGCGCCGTCGACCCGGTTCCACGACACGGCGAGGCTCTCCACGCCCGGCGTCACCGTCACGGCCGGGCCCCCTCCCACGCCCTCCACCCTGAGCGCCGCCAACGGCCTGCCGACGACTATGGCGGAGAACTCCCCCCCAGGCCAGGGGGGGTAGGGGAGAATCTGCACCTTGTACCTGGTGCCGGGGGTGAGGTTCGGGATGGTGTAGCTGGACGTGTCGGCGGTGCCGTCATGGTGCTGGGGCGGGGTGTATCGCGACGAACGGTCCTGGCGCCCGGACCACCAATAGACCCGGTAGCCTTGGGGGGTGAACGCCGCCGTCGGCGTCACCGGGATCCAGCTGACCGTCAGCTTCTCCACCCCGGGCGTCACCCGCACGTTCCGCACCGTCCTGTCCAGGGTCAGCGGATCGTTCACAACTACGGAGACGCCCCTGCCTCTCAGGGTCGCGACGTGCTGTGCGGCGTCGGCGTTCAGATTCGGGACGTTCCGCAGATAGACCTGGTCCCCGGAACCCAGCCCGGTGTTGCGGACCAGCGGCGAGAGGTCCCTGACGTCGGTCCCGTCCAGCCTCAAGACCTTCAACGCGGTCATGCGCTCCACCACGGAAACGTCCTTGAGCCCTTCGTTGAGATTGAGGTCCAGCGTTTCCATGACCAGCGAGTTTCGCAGCGGCGAGAGGTCCGTGATCCGGTTGCCGGCGGCGGTCAGGGTCCGCAGGTTGCGGTTTTCCAGCGGCGAGAGGTCCTCGATATCGTTGTCCGAGAGGAACACTTCCACCAGATCGTTGACGCGCCTCAGCGGCTCGATGGAGCGGATGTAGTTGTTCTGGAGGTCCAGGTAGGTGAGGCGCGTCAGGCCGGCCAGCGCCGAGATGTCCGAGATTTGGCATCCGTCGCAGTTGAAGTTGGCCAGCTCGACCATGCCGGCCAGCGGCGAGAGGTCCGAGACCGGGTTATGCCTGATGCTCAGATGGTCCAGGGGGAGGCCTCGTAGCGGCGAGAGGTCCGATATCAGGTTCCCTCGAAGCCACAGGCGGCGCACTCCGGTGAGGCCGGCCAGCGGCCTGAGGTCCGTGATCCGGTGGTGGATTATACTGAACCCCTGGATCGCCGTGAGGTATTCCAGTCCCGTCAGCTCCCTGACGACGGTAGCGGGGGCCGAGGGAGTGGGAACAAGATGGCTGTTCCAGTCGACGTGGTCGAGGCGCAGCCTCCGCCTGGGGGGCGACCCGTAAGGGAACCCGGTAAAGGCCGCCATCTCCGCACGGGTGATCGTCGCTCCGGCGGCCTTGCCCAGACGAGCTTCCAGGAGCGTCCGCAGGTTGGCGTCGGGAATGTTCACCGGCGTCGCCGGCCCGGTCTGCGCCGCGGCCCGCTCCGCGGGCGCCACCAAGGAGAGGATTACTGCCGCGGCCAACGAGGCGGCCAGAAAGCCCAGGCAGCGTGCAAAGTTTTTCATACCCCCCCCCCCCCCCGAGATTTCGGGGGCGGCGCTTCCCGTGCTGTGTCGACGGGTCTGCTCCTAGTCTGACGATGCTGCTACAACAACGAAGTTGCATTTGTCAACCGTCGAAGCCGCTCCCGGCAGGGTACCGGCCCGTGCCCTGCATGACGCCCCGATGGCCGATGCGCCATCTCCCCCTCCCTGCCGGGGAAGAGTATGAACGGAACGCCCGGTGCCGGATGAGGCTTGCGGACAGGCAGAAAACGAAAAGAGGTCAGGCCGCTTCGAGTTCGTCGATGTAGGTGGAGAGGAGGGCGAGGCCGCGGGACCAGAAGGCGGGATCAGCGGAATCGAGGCCGAAGGGGGCCAGCAATTCGCGGTGGCGAAGGGTGCCGCCGGCGCGCAGCAAGCCAAGGTACTTCTCCCGGAAACCCGCCGCCGACTCCCGCCAGACCGCGTAGAGCGCGCTCGTCAGGCAGGCGCCGAAGGCGTAGGCATATACATAAAACGGCGTGTGAATGAAATGCGGTATGTAACTCCAATAGAAGCGATATTCCTCCCGGAAGCGGAACGCGGGGCCGAGGCTCTCCCGCTGCGCCGCGAGCCAGTGTTCGCCCAGGCGCTCCGGGGTCAGCTCGCCTTCCCGGCGCTCGTCGTGGACGCGGCGCTCGAAGGCGCAGAAGGCGACCTGCCGCACCACGGTGTTCAGCATGTCCTCCACCTTGCCGGCCAGCAGCACGCGGCGGCGGCGCGGGTCGCTCTCGGCGTCCAGAAGCGCGCGGAAGGTCAGATGCTCGCCGAACACCGAGGCGGTCTCGGCCAGGGTCAGCGGCGTCTCCGCCATCAGCGCCCCTTGCGGGGCCGCCAGCACCTGATGGATGCCGTGCCCGAGCTCGTGGGCGAGCGTCATGACGTCGCGCGCCTTCCCCCGGTAGTTGAGCAGCAGGTAGGGATGCGCGCCCGGCACGGTGGGGTGCGCGAAGGCGCCGGGCTCCTTGCCGGGGCGGACGGGGGCGTGGATCCACGGGTTCTCGAAGAAACGCCGGCCGATGTCGGCCAGCGCCGGCGAGAAGGCGCGATAGGCGGCGAGCACGGTCTCCGCCGCCTCGTCCCAGGCGATGGCGCGGTCGTCGTCTTCCGGCAGCGGCGCGTTGCGGTCCCAGTAATCGAGGCGCTCCACCCCCATCCAGCGCGCCTTCAGCGCGTAATAGCGGTGGGAGAGCCGGGGGTAAGCTTCCTCGACGGCGGCGATCAGCGCGTCCACCACCTCGTCCTCCACCCGGTTGTCGAGATTGCGGGCGGAGATGGGCCGCGCGAAGCCGCGCCATTCGTCCTCGATGGCCTTCTCCCGGGCGAGGGTGTTGGTGATCAACGCGAAGACGCGGGCGTTTTCGCCCAGCACGGCACCGATGGCGCAGGCCGCGTCGGCGCGCAGGGCCGGGTCCTTGTCCGAGAGCAGGTCCAGGGCCTCGGCGCTGGTCAGCGCCGCGCCGCGCACCTCGAAGCGGAGGGCGGCGAGCGTCTCGTCGAAGAGGCGAATCCAGGCGGCGGTTCCCACCGCCCGCTTCTCATGCAGCAGGCGCTCCAGATCGTCGGAGAGGCGGAACGGGCGGGCGGCGCGCACGTCGCGCAGCCAGGGCGCGTAGCGGGCCAGCGCCGGCTCCCGCAGCGCGGCGCGCAGGGCGTCGTCGTCGAGGCGGGCGAGTTCGCTTTCCACGAAGAGGAGCAGGGCCGAGGCGTCGGCGGCCTTCTCGCGGACCGTCTGGCAGAAGCGCGCCGCCCCGGCGTCGTCCATCGCCGTGCAGTAGAAGAGGGTGGCGTAGCTCTCCAGCCGCTCCAGGGTCTCGCGCACGGCCTCGTAGCGGGCGATCAGGCGGGCGAGCGCGGCGCCGTCCAGGGCGGCAAGCCTGCCGGCGAATTCGGCGCGCAGGGACTCCGCCTCGGCGGCGGCGTGCGCGAGGTCGCGCCGCAACGCCGCCGATTCCGGCCCCGGATAGAGGTCGGAGAGGTCCCACTCCGGCAGTTCCCGCTCCGTCATGCGCCCATGCTGCCGGGGGAACGCCGCCCGCGCAAATCCGCGCGCCCGAAAAACGAAATAAGGGGTATGATGGGGGGCGGTGGCCTCCCTCGACGACAAATATGCGGCCCTGGCGGGGCGTGCGTACATGACCGGCACGCAGGCGCTGGTCCGGCTGCCGATGATGCAGAGCCTGCGGGACAAGGCCGCCGGCCTCGACACCGCCTGCCTGATCTCCGGCTACCGCGGCTCGCCCCTGGGCAATTTCGACCGCGAATTGTGGCGGGCGCGGGCCTTCCTCGAGAAGAGCGGCGTGCTGTTCCGGCCCGGCGTGAACGAAGACCTGGCCGCCACCGCCCTCTGGGGCACGCAGCAGGTGGGGCTGTTCCCCGGTGCCCGCCACGACGGCGTCTTCGCCGTCTGGTACGGCAAGGGGCCCGGCGTCGACCGCACCATGGACGTCTTCAAGCACGCCAACAACGCCGGCACCGCCCCCCATGGCGGCGTCCTCGCGCTGGCCGGGGACGACCACGTCTGCGCCTCCTCTACCCTCGCCCACCAGAGCGAGTTCGACTTCATGAGCGCCGCCATGCCGGTGCTCAACCCGGCGGGAGTCCAGGAGATCCTGGATTACGGCCTCTACGGCTGGGCGCTCTCGCGCTTCTCCGGCCTCTGGGTGGGCCTCGTCTGCATCGCCGAAACGGTGGACAGTGCCGCCGTCGTCTCGCTGGACCCGAACCGCGCCGCGCCGGTCGCGCCCGCCGACTTCCCCATGCCGGAAGGCGGCCTCAACATCCGCTGGCCTGACCCGCCGCTCGACCAGGAGCGGCGCCTGCTGGAGCACAAGCTCGACGCCGCCCGCGCCTTCGCCCGCGCCAACCGACTCGACCGCGCGGTCATCGACCCGCCCCGGCGGAGGCTCGGCGTCGTCACCACCGGCAAGTCGTATCTGGACGTGCGCCAGGCCCTGGACGATCTCGGCATCGACGCGGCGGAAGCGGCGCGCCTCGGCCTCGCCCTCTACAAGGTGGGCATGAGCTGGCCGCTGGAGCCGGCGGGCGCCGCGCGCTTCGCCGAGGGCCTGGAGGAGATCGTCGTCGTCGAGGAGAAGCGCGGCTTCGTCGAGAGCCAGCTCAAGGAGATCCTCTACAACGCGGCCCCGGGCGCGCGGCCGCTTGTGGTCGGCAAAACCGACGAGGCGGGCCGCCCCCTGCTGCGCGCCGCCGGCGAGCTCGAGCCGACGGGAGTCGCGGAGGCGCTGGCGGCGCGGCTGGCCCGCTGCGGCGGGAGCGCGCGCCTCGAACCCCGCCTCGCCCGGCTGCGGGAGAGGCGGGCGGCGCTGGCCGCCGCCGAACCCGCCGCCATCGAGCGCCAGCCCTATTTCTGCTCCGGCTGCCCGCACAACACCTCCACCCGGGTGCCGGAGGGAAGCCGGGCGCTGGCCGGCATCGGCTGCCACTACATGGCGCAGTGGATGGACCGCGAAACGGCGACCTTCACCCATATGGGCGGCGAGGGCGCGAACTGGATCGGACAGGCGCCCTTCACGGAGACGCGCCACGTCTTCCAGAACATCGGCGACGGGACGTATTTCCACTCCGGCGTCCTCGCCGTGCGCGCGGCGGTGGCCGCCGGCGTCAACATCACCTTCAAGCTGCTGTGGAACGACGCCGTGGCGATGACCGGCGGCCAGCCCCTCGACGGGCCGCTCACCGTGCAGGGTGCGACCCGCCAGCTCAGGGCGGAAGGCGTCGGGCGCATCGCGGTGGTGGCCGACGACCCCGGCAAATACCCGCTGGGCGGCGGCTTCGCGGAAGGCGTCACCATCGACGGCCGTGAGGAGCTCGACCGGGTGCAGCGGGAGCTGCGCGAGTGCGAAGGCGTCTCGGCCCTCGTGTACGACCAGACCTGCGCCACCGAGAAGCGCCGCCGGCGCAAGCGCGGCCTCATGGAGGACCCGGCCTGGCAGGTGGTCATCAACCCGGACGTCTGCGAGGGCTGCGGCGATTGCGGCGCGCGCTCGAACTGCCTCTCGGTCGTTCCGCTGGAAACCGAATTCGGGCGCAAGCGGGCCATCGACCAATCCTCCTGCAACAAGGATTTCTCCTGCCTCGAGGGGTTCTGCCCGAGCTTCGTGCTGGTCAAGGGCGGGCGCGAACGCAGGCCCGTCGCGGCCGAACCGCCCGCCGGGCTGCCCGCGCCCTCCCTGCCCTCCTGCGCCGAACCCTACGGCATCCTGCTGGCGGGAGTCGGCGGCACCGGCATCGTCACCCTGGCCGCGCTCCTCGGCATGGCGGCGCATCTCGAAGGCAAGGACGCGACGGTGCTGGACAAGGCGGGCCTCGCCCAGAAATACGGCGCGGTCACGAGCCACGTCCGCATCGCCGAAGGCCGGGGCCGCCTGCATGCGGTGCGCATCGCCACGGGCGGCGCCCGCCTGCTGCTCGGCGTGGACCCGGTGGTGGCGGCCGGCGGCGAGGCGGTGGCGCGGCTCGACCGCGGCGCCTCGCGCGTCGTCCTCAACGGCGACGCGACGCCCACCGGGGACTTCACCCGCGACCCGGACCTGGCCTTCCCCGCCGCGCAATTGCGGCGCGTGGTCGAGGAGGCCGCCGGCGCCGACGCGGTGGAAGCGGTGGACGCCACCCGCATGGCGACGGCGCTCGCAGGCGACGCCGTGGCCGCCAACCTCTTCCTGCTGGGCTTCGCCTGGCAGGGCGGGCTGGTGCCGCTCGACGCCGGCTCCCTGGAGCGCGCGATCGCCCTGAACGGCGTCGCCGTCGAGGCCAATCTGCGCGCCTTCCGCTGGGGCCGCGCCGCCCGCCACGACCCGCAAGCCGTGAGCGAGGCGGCCGCGCGGGCCGGCGGCGGCCCCCCGCCCGCCCTCTCCCGGACCCTCGACGAGGCCATCGCGCGCCGCGCCGCAGATCTGGCAGCCTGGCAGAACGCCGCCTGGGCCGGGCGCTACCGCGCGCTGGTGGAGCGGGTGCGCGCGGCCGAACGGGCGCGGGCGCCGGGGTGCGAGGCGTTGACGGCGGCGGTCGCCCGCGCCCTCCACAAGCTCATGGCCTACAAGGACGAATACGAGACCGCGCGGCTCTTCGCCGACGGCCGCTTCCGCCGCCGTCTGGCCGAGCGCTTCGCCGGCCCGGTCGCCCTCCGCTTCAGCCTCGCACCGCCGCTCCTCGCCCGCCGCGACCCGCGCACGGGGCACCTTCGGAAGCGCCTCTACGGCGGCTGGGTGCTCCCGGCCTTCCGGCTGCTGGCCGCGCTCAAGGGCCTGCGGGGGACGGTCTTCGATCCCTTCGGCCACACGGCGGAGCGGCGCCGGGAGCGGTCCCTGATCGGCGAATACGAAGCCACGGTGGAGGCACTGCTCGCCGGCCTCGACGAGAGCAACCACGCGCGCGCGGTGGAGATCGCGGAACTGCCGCTCGCCATGCGCGGCTTCGGCCACGTCAAGGCGGTCAACGTCCGACGCGCCAAGGAACGCGAGGCCCGCCTCCTCGCCGCCTTCCGCACCCCCGCCCCCGCCGAATAACGGCGCGTCACGCGAGGCCGGCGGCGCGGACCTCGGCCAGGCGGCCGCGGCTCACCGGGACCAGGTGGCCGCCGGTGAGCCGGAGAGTCGTGCGGCCGGCGCGGCGGGCCGTTCCGGCCACGTGCCGGCGGGCCACCCAATAGGAGCGGTGGACCCGCAGCCCGTCCAGGCCGTCCAGTTCGGCGATGGCGTCGGCGAAGCGCATCAGGATCAGCGTCGAGCCGGCGGCGGTGAACGCCTCGACGTAGTGGTCCGCCATCTTCAGATAGACGAGGTCGCGGCCCAGTTCCGGCGGCAGGCGATCGAGGAAGCGCGGCGGCGGGGCGGCGGCGGGCGCTTCGGGGACAGGCGAAACGTCGGCGCGGGCGGCGGAGGCCTCGCGGAAGCCGGCGCGGACGGCCACCGCCAGATGGCCGATCAGCAGCATCAGCACGGCCACCGCGAGATAGATCGTGGGAACCGCGCCCAGGGCGGCGTAGCCCGGCCGGAACAGCGCCTCCGCCGCGAAGACGACGCCGGTGCCGGGGACGGCCGCCACCAGCGCCGCCCCGCCGATGGCCACGGAAAGGCGGCGTCGCGAGACGGCGCCCGCGAGTCGCAGGGCCAGCGTGATGGCGGCGGCGCAGAGCAGCCAGTTGACGCCCATCGCCAGCATCCAGTAGCCGGCGCGGGCGAGAGGGCCCATCGAATCGTAGGTGCCGAACGGCCCGATGAAGGAAAACAGCGCGACGACGCTCGCCAGCGCGATTCCCTGGGCGGCCAGGGACCGGGAACCGAGCATTTCGCGATGCGTGAACGGCGGACTCTGCAATTGGCGAAAAACCCCGTGGCGTTCGCGTATCCGGCGATGACAGGCCGGCGGCGCGCGCTCATGGTCGGCCCCATCGCGCAACCGCAAAGCGAGGATAGGACCGATGGCACGCAGGACCAACATTCTCATGGCGGCCGGCTTCGCGCTCGCCGCCGCCGCGGCAGGCGAAGGCGCCGCCGCAGCCGATCTCGAAGTCCGCATCGAGGGCTTGCGCTCGGCCGAAGGCGACGTGCGCGTCGCCCTGCACCGGCAAGCGGCGGGAGTCGAATTCCCCGGCGACGGCGGCATGGTGGACGCGGCGTTCGGCAAGGCCGCGCCCGGCGCGCTCACCTTCGTCTTCGCCGGCCTGGCGCCGGGCGACTACGCGGTGGCCGCCTTCCACGACGCCGACGGCGACGGGGAATTGGGGACCAACCTGCTCGGCATCCCGAGCGAGGGCTTCGGCTTCTCCCGCGGCGCGCGCGGCTTCATGGGGCCGCCGGCCTTCGCCGACGCCGCCGTGACGGTGGGCGCGAACGACATCTCCACCACCGTGCCCATCGACTATCTGTGGGGAGAGGAATGATGACGCTCACGCGACGCGACGCGCTGCGCGCCTTAGGTGGCCTGCCCGTGCTGTTCGCGGCAGGCCGCGCCTTGGCCGCCGGGGCGGACGACTTCGCCGCCGCGCTCGACCGCGAGCCCCGGCTGCTCGCCTTCGCCTCGGCCCGCGCGGAGGCGCTGGAGGCGCCGCTGGCGCCGCTCGCCGGGCGCCTGCCGCCGGGCCTCGCCGGCACCCTGTGGCGGAACGGCCCGGCCGAGCACGAGCGCTTCGGCCATCGCTACGGCCACTGGTTCGACGGCGACGGCATGGCCCAGGCCTTCACCATCGGCGAAGGCGGCGCGCGCCACCGCGCCCGCGTCCTGGACACGCCGAAGCGCCGCCGCGAGGCGCAAGCCGGCCGGCGCACGATGCCCGCCTTCGGCACCGTCCCGCCGGACCCGGCGCCGGTCCGGAAGCCCGACGACATGAACGCCGCCAACACCGCCATGCTGGCCCATGCCGGGCGCCTCATGGCGTTGTGGGAGGGCGGCTCGGCCCTGGAGGTGGAGGGCGAGACCCTCGCCGCCGGCGACTTCGTCCGCTGGAGCGAGGCACTGGCCGGGGTGCCGTTCTCAGCCCATCCCAAGGTCGAGGCGGACGGCACGTTGTGGAACATCGGCTGTATGCCGGGCGGGCGCGGGACGCTGCTGTTCTACCGCATCGACGCGCAAGGCCGTGTCGTCAAGGCCGCCGCGCTGCCCACCGAACCGCTCGGGGTGGCGCATGATTTCGTGGTCACGGCGCGGCATCTGGTGGTGCTGCTGACCGCCTTCGTGGTGGCGCCTGAGCGGCTCGCGTCGGGCCATGCGAGCTTCCTCGATTCGCACGTCTGGCGGCCGGGCCTCGGCACGCGCGTCCTCGTGGTGGACAAGAACACGCTGGCCCCGGCCCGGCGCCACGACTTGCCGGCGGGCTTCCACTTCCACCACGGCAACGGCTGGGAGGAGGCGGACGGCACGATCCGCCTGGATCTCTGCCAGGCGCCGGACCCGGCCTTCGTGACCAGGGACCTGCGCGCCGTCATGGAAGGGGACTGGCGCTTCGCCTCCGCCCCGCCGCGCTACCGCCGCGTCGTGCTGCGGCCGGGCGGCGGCGCGGAGATCGACGGGGGTGAGCCGGGGGCGGCCGAGTTCCCGCGCATCGACCCGCGGCGCACGGGCCTGCGGCACCGCTCGGTCTTCGCCCTGACCGGCGCCGGCGGCGGCCACGACTGGCCGCTGCGCCGCGTCGCGCGCATCGACGCGGACGGCGGGGCGGGCGACTCCTGGCCCTATCCGCCGCACCAGATTCCGGAGGAGCACGTCTTCGTGCCGCGCGGGGCGGAGGAAGGCGACGGCTGGCTCGTGGGGCCTTTCCTGGACGTGGAGCGCCGGGTCAGCGGCCTTTCCGTCTTCGAGGCCGCGCGCCTTGCGGACGGCCCCCTGTGGCAGGGCCTCCTCCCCTACCCCCTGCCCCTCGCCCTCCACGGCACCTTCGTCCCGTCGTAGGGCGCGGCACTCAAGGGAGGTTCCAACTGCTGCTCGAACGCATGATCCGGAGGTGGTCGATGAGGGGTTCGAAGGGAAGTCCGAGCGCCTCGATCTGAAGCCTGTCGAGCGCATCGATTGAACTTGGCGATGATCGGCGCCCTGGGGCGCATGCACGAATGGGAGATCCACTGCCGCGGGGCGCTCGCCAACGGTTGCAGCGTCGAGCAGATCCGCGCCGCCATCCATGCGGTCGGCATCTATTGCGGCGTACCGCAGGCCCTGGAATGCTTCCGCGCCGCCCGCAAGGGTGCTGGCCGAACGGGGGCCGCCGCCGGGCCGGAGCCATGGCTGCCCGGCGACGGGTGGGCGCGGCTTCGCCGCAGTCGGCGCGAGGCCGCAAGCGGCCGCCAAGGCCGCGAGCCGACAGAAGTCGATGAAGTGCTCCTGTGCGGCCGAGCACCCCTTGAGTTCCGCCACTTGGCGATGAACTCGCTCGGAGTCACCCCGCCACCGATGCGATGGCGGCGCTTCCCAATAACCTCACGATGTTCAACCGCCCCAGCCCAGGCTCGCGGGGACGGGACGGTTGGAGCATCGTTGGCGAGGAACGTCCGCAATCGATAGCCTCATCGCGCTCTTCCCTCGATGATCGACGGAACCGCCGGAATCCGTCGGACTCCAACGGCGTCGAACCCTGATTCACCGAAGAGCGCAGCATACTCCCCAGCCGTTCGTTCCTTGCCTCCGGTGACGGCAAGCAAATGGAGGTCGCACAGACTGCCGGCCGCTCCGTTTTCCGGCACCACCATCTCCACTATGAACAACCGGCCGCCGACCGGCAATGCGCGGCGTGCGGCGCGGAGAAGCCGAAGAGCCCGCGGGTCGTCCCAATCATGGAGAACGCGGGCCATTACCACGACGTCGCCCTCCACTCCCCACGATCCGAACAGGTCGGTGGGCCGCGCCTTCACGCGGTCTCCGAGCGCCCGGCGAGCCATCCGCTCGACCACTTCAGGTCGATCGAGAACCGTGACGCGCAGCTTGGGGTATTCGTTCACGAGCAATTCCGCGAGCGCTCCCAACCCGCCGCCCGCGTCAATCACGTGCTCGTCACCCCGCAGTCCAAAGGCCGCCGGTGCTTGGGCGTAGTCGTGGAGAGCGTAGCTCACCAGCATGCGGTGGTGGATTGCGACGCGGTCGGAATCGGCGGCGACTTCGGCGAAGATGTCCGGGGGGCTCCGGCCGGCACCACGCAGGATGCCCGGCAACGCTTCCCACGTCCTCGAGAAAACGCGGCCGTACTCACGGGCAGCCCCAGCGAGGGTCCAGAAGTGTCCGGCCTTCAGATAGGTGCCACGCTCGGTAACGCGCCATTCACCGTCGGTTTCCTCCGTCAGATGCAGTTCCGAGAGGGCGCGCAGCAACCGCCGCGCACGGCTCCAGTCCAGATCGCACGCCCGGGCAATGGTCTCGGCCGTAGCCGGCAGCGCTTCGAACGCGCCCAGTTCGACGGCAGCGCATATCGCCTGTGTCCGCCAAAAGCCCGTCAGGTCGTCGGACAGCGCGGCGAATTCACTCCTCTGCGACGGACGCAATTCCACTAAAGTGCATCCAGCGGCGTCGATGACTTCGAGGCCTCCGTTGAACCGTTCTGCACGGGCCTGTCCGTTGTAGAACGGTTCCACCATCGCAAACCGCCTCGCGTACAGGGGGCGTCCTGTCGCGTCGATGTGCGTCCATCCCCCTTCGTCGCGGGCACGGGCGTAACCCTTGTGGAAAACATCCAGATCGAGGAACCGGACGCCGTGAATCGGTTGGCCCCGAGAATCGATATGAGTCGAACGCCCGTCGCCGGACTGCGCCACCGCTATCCCGTCGTGGAAATCGCCAGCATATCGCCATCGGGCGTCGTAGGCGGGTTTTCCCTCGGGCGTGACGTGCAGATAGTTCCCGTCGAACTCGCGAACCGCGCAACGCCCTTCCCGGAAGTTGCCGCACCAATCGAAGCGGGCGGGGTAGAGGTCTGCGCCGCCCGGGCGAATGTGGCGCCATCCGTCTGGCCCGGCAGCGGCAGCGAGGCCTTCGTAGAAGCCGAAGGTCCGACGGAAACGCCGGCGATAGGCCGGCGCGCCGTCGGTTCGGATGTGCCATGCCCGTTCGCCCCGCCGCGCGGGGGCGAGCCCCGGCTCGCGGAAGTCGAGGACTTCATCGAAACGCGCGGTGTAGAGCGGGGCTCCGTCCCGAACGTGGTGCGTGCCCGCAGGCGATAGGCCGATGCGCTGCCAAGTCACGGCCCTGCCGGCGCAGGTTTGCGCATGTTGCAGCCGAGGCAAAGGGCCCGGCTCCGATACGTGGCGACCAAGGTCCGATAACGCTTCCCGTTCCAGATGTCCGTCAGCCGCTGTTCATGCAAGTTCCCGAAATCGCCGAGCGATCGACGCAGCGTATCAGGCGCGCAACACGGATCGAAACGCCCCAGCGCGCTGACCCATGCTTCCCGCCCGAGGAATGGGCACCGCCCGCCCGGAGCAAGGTCGTCCTTCGCATCTTTCGCCAAGAGAGAAAGATTCTCGAGCAGGACATATTGGCCGTTGGGCAGCGAACATTCGGAAGCCGCTTCCCGCGCCGCGAGAACTGCACTGTTCCAGCGCCGAACAGCATCCGGGCTACGGCGCATCGATTGGTCCTCGATCTCGTTGAAATGCGCCCACAGATGGTGTCCCTTGACGCGATCGACCCCCAGCTTGACCGCCAGACGCACGATGTCGACCAGTTCGCCAACGTTCGCTTCCAGAAACGTGAGTTGAAAGGTCACGCGGCATCGGTTGCCGCCGTGGACTGCCTGCGCGTCGCGGACTGCAAGGAAAGCGCGGACATTGGCCAGCATCTTTTCCCAGACCGAACCGCGCATGATCGCTTCCTGTGTCGCCTTCGTGGCACCGTTCCAGGAAATCTTCACATCGGACGCAACCGGAACGATACGCTCCGCCCATGCCTTCGCCCCAAGTCTCGGAAAGGTCCCGTTCGTCGTGAGATTGAGCCGCACGTCGTGTTGCGCACAGATCGCCAGAATCTCATCGAAATGCTCATAGAGCAGCGGTTCGCCCATCGTGGACGGAATGATTTCCCGGAGCCCGTTCGCCGCCGCGTCCGCCACCACGCGGCGGAGCAGCTCGATGGGCATCAGCCGGCGGGGCCTCCCTTCCCTCCTGCGGGCGGCCTGCAACGTGCTGTGCGGGGAGTGCTCCTCGCACATGATGCAGCGCATGTTGCACGTGTCCGGATTCGTGTCGAAGGTGATCCGCCACGGGCTCGTAGCGGTTCCGATCCGGGTGCTGTCGCGTCGCTTCAGAATCCGCTCATAGAGGCGCTCCACCTCTGCGACGTGATCCTCGATCGCCGGAACGTCTCCGTCATCGCTGAACACGTAACCGCGCTGGCCGAGGCTTCGGGCGAGATCGGGGTCATCGACGAATCTCTGCATCTGGCTGGCAAGCGAGCGATACGATCGGTGTTCGAATTGCAGGCCGTTGACCTCGTGGTGGACGTACTCGGCCATGCCGCCCACATCAGCCGCAATCACCGGCACGCGCGCTTGTTGCGCCTCGTGGATGACCAACGGCGAGTTTTCCGCCCATATCGAGGGGACCACGATGGCGTCCACCCGGTTGAAGACGTCCTCGACGATGTTCCGGTTGCGATACTCCGGGAGCCACTCCACGCACTCCGATTTCCTCTCCGGAAGACCTCGGGAGAGCGCCTTGAGAGCCTCCGTGCTCTGACCGCGCGGACGGCCCCAGATGCGCATGGCCGCCTCCCCGCTCACATCGCCGAAGGCCAGGATCAGGTCGTGGATTCCCTTGGCCGGGATGTGCGTGCCGATATAGCCGAAAGTGAACGGTTCTCCCGGCACGCGCGTCCGGCCGCGCAGACGCGCGAGGTCGAAGCCGTAATCGAGGTAGACCAGCTTCCGCTCCGGGAGCCCGAACTCGTCTCGATACCGGTCGTGGAGGGAGCGCGCGGGCGCCACGAAGAGGTCCACGAATTCCATCATTTCTCGCACATGGTTCATGCGGCGCCCGACCCAGTCGGTCCAGTAGCCGACGTCCCGATCCCTTTCCTCCGGTGTGCCGCTGAAGTAGCGGGCATAGCAGCGTTCGGCACATTTTCGGTTTTGCTGGCCGCCGCAGACGGCCCATGGATTCTGTGGATCCCGCGGAAACATCTGTATGAACTGGCCGCGCGGACACATCACCCAATAGTCATGCAGGGTGTAAACGACCGGGATGCCCCGGCTCGCGGCCCCGGCCGGCAAGGCGGTCGACAGATGGTTCAGATGCCCGATATGCACGACCTCCGGTCGAACACGATCGAGCGTCTCGGCGAAGCGCCGGTCGATCCCGGGCTCCCTGTAGCGGTCCCGGTTGCGCGGATTGTTGACGACATGAAGCGTGATCCGGGCATCGTCGGGGTTGCGTTCGACGCGCATTCGGAAATCCGGCGCGAACGGATCCTCCTCGCGCGTAAAAACATGGACCTCGTGGCGGTCGGCGAGGCCGTGGCAGAGGGTCTGCGTATAGACCTCGGAACCCGCGTTGTAACGCATCGGATAGCCGTGGATGACCTGAAGAATCTTCACGATGCGGCCTCCTGGCGTTCCGGCATGCCGAGTTCGCCGCGGAAATCGCGGATCAGTCGCGCCAACCCCTGCGAGAGCGTAACGCGCGGAATCCATCCGAGCAGTCGGCGTGCGCGCGACGGATCGCCGCAGAAGCGCGAAACGTCGAAGGATCGCGGCGGCGCCTGTACGATGGGTGCTCCGGTTCCGGCGAGTTCCACGGCCAGCGCCGCAACCTTGCCGAGCGTAAGCGGACAGCCCGTGAGCAGGTGGGTCGGCGGCGGCTCTTCTCCACCGGTCAATACGCGGATGAGCGACGCAATCCCGCGGACCGCGTCGTCGATATGGGTGAAGTCGAAGGTGTGGTCCGCGCCCTCCACGCGTAGAGTATCGCCCATTACGGCGTTCCATGCGAATGCCGGGACGACGCGGTCCGCATGATCTCGCGTGCTGCCATAGACATTGGAAAGCCTGACGACCGCGGTCCGCAGCCCGTCGTCCCGGGCCGCCCTGACGAGCCGTTCACCCTCGACCTTTGTGCGTCCATAGACGTTGATGGGGCGAAGCGGCGCATCCTCGGCGACGGGGAGGCTGTCGGGTTGCCCATAGACCTCGCGACTGCTGGCGAAGACGATCCAAGGCCGACGCTTCTGGCTCCTGGCCGCCGCAATGACGTTGCACAACCCGCCGATATTGACCTCCCGACAGGTTTCCGGGTCGCGCTCTCCCCATACGACGCGGGAAACCGCGGCAAGGTGGACGATGCCGTGCCGCCCGGTCACGACCTGCCGGACGCGCTGTGCGTCCCGCACATCGCCTGCCTCGCCACCCGTTCCTCTGATATCCAGTCCTGCGACATCCGCCCCGAGCCCTTCGAGGGTCGCCCGAAGGGCGCTTCCGACCAGCCCTTCCGAGCCGGTAATCAGTATCCGGCGGTTTATCCGCTGATCCTTCGGTGTGGCGGCTTCAGCCTCGGTGGCTTGTCGAGGCCGCGTGCCTTCCAATAACGCTCGTTGTTGGGATTCAATTGATTCGCGCGGTTGTCGCGCTGCTTCTCTTGGAGCGTCTGCTGCTTCTCTTGGAGCGTCTTAAGCCTGTTCGGGTGTTCCAGTTTCCGTGTCATGGTTGTCCTCGCCCATATCGAAGTATGGATCAGGACTGCGCGTCCCCCGTAAGCGCAGGGGTAGCCATGAGGAGACAGGCACCGAGCACGCAGTCATTGAAACGATAGCACGATGCCGAGAGCCGATGCAAGGACCGCACCGACGATCACGCCCGGCTAGGCGCCCTGCACGATCATCACCGCTTGGCAGACGTCCGATTTCGTGACCGCCGACCGCTCCAGGCGGTCGAGGCGGTCCATGAGAGCCGTGCACTGCGAGTCCGTCATCGTCCGATCGTCCATGGCCGGCCCCTTAAGAAGCCGGGGAAAGGGCGCTTGTCCATCGGGGGTCGAGGGGATAGGGTGAGGCGATGCAGCCAAGACGAGGCGGGGGCGTCTGATGAGCGAGCGCGTGGTCGCGCGGGCGGAGCCGTTCGAGGTGGCGCTCGTGGCCGGGAAGAAATATGCGTGGTGCGCCTGCGGCCGCAGCGGCAAGCAGCCGTTCTGTGACGGCGCCCATAAGGATACCGCAATCCGCCCCGTCGTCTTCACGGCTGAAAAGAGCGAGACCGCATGGCTCTGCGGCTGCAAGCGGACCGGGAGCGAGCCACGCTGCGACGGAACGCACAACGCCCTCTGATCGGCCTGCTCCCGCTCCTCGCGCTCGTCGGCTGCGGGGTGTTCGAGGATGAGCGGCCGCTCCCCTGCCCCGGCGTCGCCGTCCCGGAGCGGGCGCGGGTGCTGACGCTCTACCGCGACGGTCCCGGACGCGACCTTTCGGACGTGGCCTTCGAGATGGCGCTCTCCGTCCCCGCCGCGCGCTGCGACTACGCGGTGGGCGACGACGGGAGCGGCGTCGTCGAGTCGGCACTCGTCGTCGCCGTCCAGGGAACGCGCGGGCCCGCGGCCGAGACCGACCGCGTGCGCGCGCCCTTCTTCGTCGCCGTCGTGGGCCCGGCGGGGCGCATCCTCGCCAAGGAGGTTTTTTCGGCCGACTTGGCGTTTGACGAAACCGCCGCGGGGGTGCAGGCGACCCAGGCGATCGAACAGCGCATCCCGCTCAGCGCCGCCGCTCAGGGGCCCGCTTACACCGTCCATGTCGGCTTCCAGCTCACGCGCGCCCAGCTCGAGGACGCGCGGCGCGCGGAGGAATGAGCGGGCCTACGCCGCCAAGCCCATCTGCGCCACGGTGGCGCGCACGAGCGGGCTCTCCGGATCGCGCAGTTGGTGCGCCATGGTGAAGTGGTCGAAGCCGGGCAGCTCGAGCCGCCGCAGCGGATAGCCCCGCGCCTCCCACAGGGCGGCCATGGCGTCGGCTTGGCGCGCGTATTCCTCCGATTCGACGATGCCTGACACGAGCGTCAGCGGGGCCGGATTCGGATAACGCTGGGACACCGGGCTGTTCCGCCGCGCCTCCGCCGCGTCCATGCCGAGCGTGTCGTTCAGGTAGCAGAGGCGGATCGGCTCCAGGTCGTAGAGGCCCGAGAGCGACACCCCGCCCTTGACCAGATCGGCGGGCAGCCCGGCGCCGAATGCCGCCCAGTCCGTCGCCAGCAGCATGGCGACGAGATGGCCCCCGGCCGACTGCCCGATGGCGTGGATGCGCGCGGGGTCGCTGCCGAAATCCGCGGCGTTGCGCCACACCCAGGCGGCGGCGGCGCGCGCCTGGCGGACGATCTCGTCCATGCGGTGGTCGGGCGCCAAGCCGTAGCCGATCACGACGGTGGTCACGCCGTGCGGGCGGAAGCCCTCGGCGACGAAGCTGTCGTGCTTCCGGTCGAGGGAATACCAGTAGCCGCCGTGGATCATGATCTGGATCGGCGCGCCTTCGTCCGCCGCCGGGAACACGTCCAGACGCTCGACCGGAAGATCGCCGTAGGGCACGTCCAGCCGGGCGGGAAGCGACTCGCGGGTCTCGGCGCTCCAGGCCCGCCATGCGGCGAAATGGTCGCCGTAATGGGGGATGCGCGCGCGGTTGTTGTACTGCGCATCGAGCGCGGCCCGGTCGTAGCCGCGATAAATCACCTCTCCCGCCATCTCGCCCTCCTTGCCGCGACGGTGCCGGCCGCTACATTACGCGGCCGGGAACGCGCGCGCGAGGAGGGGGGAAATGCGGCGAGCATGGTGCTTCTCGCGGGCGGCCGCCGGGGCGGCGACGCTGGCGCTGGCCGCGTGGGCCGGGGCAGTGCCTGCGCGGAGCGCCGACATCGGCGGGCCGTTCGCGCTGATCGACCACACCGGGCGGGCGGTCACGGAGGCCGACTACGCCGGCCGCCACCTGCTGGTCTATTTCGGCTACGCCACCTGCCCGGACGTCTGCCCGACCGAGCTGCTGGTCATCGGCCAGGCCATGGACGAGCTCGGCCCGCTCGCGGACCGGGTCCAGCCCCTCTTCGTCACGGTCGATCCGGCCAGGGACAGCGCCGCCGCCCTCGCCGATTACGTCCCGTCGTTCCACCCCCGGCTGGTGGGCCTGACCGGGGACGAGGCGCGGGTCCGGGCGGCGGCCAAGGCCTACCGCGTCTATTACCGCCTGCACGAGCCGGACGAAGACGGCGCCTATCTCGTGGACCACACCTCCTACACCTACCTCATGGCCCCCGACGGCGAATACCTCACCCACTTCGTGTACGGCCAGGGGCCGGAGAAGATGGCCGAGATCGTTCGCCGGCATCTGGAGTGAGACTTCCGGTGCGCCATGAAAACTACCCGTCGCGCGGGGGCGGCAGGGCGATCGCGAAATTGCCGTAGGGATCGACCGAGAGGGTCTGTTCCGGGTGCACCACGGCCGTCGCGACCTCCATGTCGACCACGGCCGGCCCTTCGATGCGGTTTCCGGGGCGGAGCCGCGCGCCGTCGTAGACAGGGGTCTCGACGCGACGCTCCCACGCCGCCCAATAGACCGGGCGGGACGGGCGCCGGGCGGCGGCAGGCGGCACCGCGTCGCCGGTTTCGGCGGCGACCAGCAGGGGTTTCGGGGTCTCGCCGGAAGCACGGCAACGGAAGGTGACGATCTCCAGCCGCGCGCCCGGCAGCGCCGCGCCGCGCCCGTAGAGCGCCTCGTAGCGGCGGCGGAACTCCGCGCCCAGCGCGTCGAGGCCACGCCGGGCCACGCTATCGCCCTCGAGCGCGACCTCCACCTCGTTGATCTGGCCCTTGTGCCGCATGTCGAGGGAGAAGCGGAACCGCCGGTCCGCGGGCGCCACGCCGTCGGCCGCGAGAGCGGCGTCGCCCTGCGCCTTCAGAGCGGCGAGGACGGCGTCGATGGCGGTGACGTCGAAGGGCGAGCGCATGATGTCCACGCGCTCGTGGACGTGCAGCAGGTCCGCCGCCGCCGCGCCGAAGGCGCACCAGACCGAGGCGGTCTCCCGCTGCGGCACGATCACGGTGGAGACCCCGAGCTCCCGCGCGAACACCCCGGCATGGGCCGGGCCGGCGCCGCCGAAGGCGAACAGCACGAAATCGCGCGGGTCGTGGCCCTTCTGGATCGTCGCCTTGCGGATCAGGTCGGCCATCTGGAACTCGACGATACGGGCGATGCCGCTCGCCGTCTCGTCCGGCCCCAAGCCCAGCCGCGCGCCCAACGCCGCCAGCGCCGCCGCCGCGGCGTCCCTGTCCAGCGCGATGGCGCCGCCCGCGAAATTGTCCGGGTCGAGATAGCCCAGTACCAGATCCGCGTCGGTCACCGTGGGCACGGTGCCGCCCCGGCCGTAGCAGACCGGCCCCGGGTCGGCGCCGGCACTCTCCGGCCCTACCCGGAAGGCGCCGGTGGCCTCGTCGATGCGGGCCATGCTGCCGCCGCCCGCCCCGATCACCTGGATGTCCACCTTGGACAGGTAATATTCGTACTGGTGGACGAGGCTGCGGTAGGAAAAGACGGGCTTGCCGGCGTGGATGATGCCGACGTCGAAGGAGGTGCCCCCCATGTCGGTGGTGATGACGTTCGGGTAGCCCATCAGCCCGCCGGCGTAGGCAGAGCCGGTGACGCCCGCGACCGGGCCGGAATCGAGGGTGAGCAGCGGCGCCTCCATCGCCTTGGCGACCGGGATCGTACCGCCCGCGCACTGCGTGATGTGCAGGGGATGCCGGTAGCCGAGGCCGCGCGCCCGCTCGTCCACGCGGGCGAGATAGCCGGTGACCAGGGGGCCGATATAGGCGTTGAGCGCCACCGCCGCGGTGCGCTCGTATTCCCCCCATTTCGGCACCAGGTCGGAGGAGCAGGTGACGAACAGATCGGGCGCGATGGCCTGCGCCATCGCCTTCACGCGGCGCTCGTGGCCGGGCGCGAGGAAGGACCACAGGAAGCAGATCGCGAGCGCTTCCACTCCCTCCGCGATCAGCCGGCGGATCGCGTGCGCCGCCTCCTCCTCGTTCAGCGCGACGACGACCTTGCCGAAGCAGTCCACCCGCTCCGACACGCCCTCGATCAGGTATTTCGGGACGATGGGATCGGGCTTGCGGCTCTCCGGTATGTGGACGACGAGGCGGATGTCGCGGCCCGTGAGGCCGCGCGAGCCACGCATGATGTGGATGACGTCGTTGTGCCCTCTGGTGGTGATCAGGCCCACCTTGACGCCCCTCTTCTGGACGATGGCGTTGGTGCCGACGGTGGTGCCGTGGGCCAGCACCGCGAAGGCGCGGCAGAGCTCTTCCGGGCGCTTGCCGAGCCTGGCGGCGACGACTTCCAGGGCGGCGATCAGGCCCTGGGCGAAGTCGGCGGGCGTCGACGGCGCCTTGCCGGCGGTGACGCGGCCGGCCTCGTCCACCACCACGCAGTCGGTGAAGGTGCCGCCGATGTCGATGCCGCAGAGATAGGCGCTCACGCGGGGCCTGCCTTCAGTCGAACAGCGCGACCGCGCGAGTCCAGCCGCCCGAGGCCGCCTTGATCTTGCAGGGGAAGCTGGCGACGGTGAAGCCGAAGGCCGGCAGTTCCTCCAGGTGGCGCAGCTTCTCCATGTGGCAATAGGGCGTGTCGATGCCGGCGTAGTGCCCCTCCCAGATGATCTTCGGGTCGCGCGATTCGAGCCAGCGCGCGCGGGTCTTCGAGAAGGGCGCGTCCCAGCTCCAGCCGTCGATGCCGGTCACGCGCACGCCCCGCTCGGTCAGGTAACGGGTGGCGTCGCGCCCCATGCCGCAGCCGGAATGGAGGTAGTCGTCGAAGCCATAGCGCGCACCGGCGCGGGTGTTGACCAGCACGATGTCCATGGGCCGGAGTTCGTAGCCGATGCGGTCGAGCTCGGCCGCTACGTCGCCGGGGGTGGCGACGTAGCCGTCCTCCAGATGGCGGAAGTCGAGTTTGACGCCGGGCCGGAAGTACCAGTCGAGCGGCATTTCGTCGATCGTGGGCATCCGGTTGCCCCGCGAATCGCGCGAGTTGTAGTGGTAGGGTGCGTCCATATGGGTGCCGTTGTGGGTCGCGAGTTCGATGAACTCGATCGCCCAGCCCTCGCCGCCCGGCAGCTCTTCCTCCCGCAGGCCGGGGAACAATTCGCACATGAGCTTCGCGTTCTCCTTCCCCGTCACGTAGCGGATCGAGGGCCGCATGAAATCCGGGTCCACGACCGTTTCGTTGTCGAGGGGTTGGGAAATGTCGACGATCTTCGACGGCAGCTTCACCGGGGCTCCTCCCGACGGGGCCGTGGCCATGCGCCGCGCTTCCGGGTTAGGATGGCCTTCATGATCCTGCGCAGCCTGTTCTGGTCGCTGGCGCGGCGCGCCGCCGCTGATCCGCGGATGCGGAAAAAGGCGGGCCACGCGCTGCGCGTCGTCGACCGGGGGATGGACAAGGCCGCCGACAAGGTGGCCCGGGTCGCCACGGCCCCGGACCCGGCGCGCGAGGCGGGTCGGATGGTCAGCGACCTGCTCTCGGGCGACGCCGGGCGCAAGCGTCGGTAGCGCCGGCGCCGTCGGCTTGGTGCGGTCGAGAGGACTCGAACCTCCACGGGGTTGCCCCCACTAGCTCCTGAGGCTAGCGCGTCTACCAATTCCGCCACGACCGCGGGCACAATGGTGCGGCTGAGAGGACTCGAACCTCCACGGGGTCGCCCCCACAGCGCCCTCAACGCTGCGCGTCTACCTGTTCCGCCACAGCCGCGAAGAACCCAGCCCGGAAGACTGCCCACTCCCCGCCTTTTGTCAAGGGCGCGCACGTCGGGGGTTGTCCGGCACGCGGCGGGTGTTACCCTCGCGGCGTGTCGCAGGCAGACGGAGCGCGCGATGTACAGGACCGGGAACGGAGAAGAGATCTTCGTCATCGACGGGCACACCCATTTCTGGGACGCCTCGCCGGCGAACCAGCGCAACATCCACGGCAAGCAGTTCATCGACTGCTTCTACGCCTACCACACCGCGCTCAGCCCCGAGGAACAGGTCTGGCCCAAGGAGAAGTTCGAGAAATACGACGCGGACACGATGATCCGCGACCTGTTCGTCGACGGCCCCGCCGACATGGCGATCATCCAGCCGACCTACCTCAAGGATTTCTACATAAATGGCTTCAACACCACCGAGCAAAACGCTGTCATCGCTGGAAAATATCCCGATCGCTTCATCCTGAACGGCGCCTTCGACCCGCGCGACGGCGCGTTGGCGCTCGAGCGCATCCACGCGCTCAAGGAAACCTACGACATCCGCGGGGTCAAGCTCTACACAGCGGAGTGGCGCGGCGCCTCGCGCGGCTGGCGGCTGAACGACGCCGACGCCTACCGCTGCTTCGAACTGTGCGAGAAGCTCGGCATCACCAACATGCACGTCCACAAGGGACCGACCATCACGCCGCTCGCCAAGGACGCCTTCGATTGCCACGACGTGGACCATGCCGCGACCGATTTTCCCGGCCTGACCTTCATCGTCGAGCATGTCGGGCTGCCGCGCCTCGACGATTTCTGCTGGATCGCGGTACAGGAGGCGAATGTCTGGGGCGGCCTCGCGGTGGCGATGCCGTTCATGCACGCGCGCCCGCGCTATTTCGCGGAGGTGATCGCGGAATTGCTGTTCTGGGTCGGCGAGGACAAGCTGACCTTCGCCAGCGACTACGCCATCTGGACGCCCCGCTGGCTGGTCGAGAAGTTCTGGGCCTTCGAATTGCCCGAGGACGTGAAGCGGGAACGGGGCGTCGACCTGACGCCCGAGGTCAAGAAGAAGATCCTGGGGCTCAACGCCGCCCGGCTCTACGACATCGACGTGGACGCGGCCAGGGCCAGGCTCGAGCGCGAGGCCGGTGCCGCGGCCGCCGAATAGCCTGCCCGCCCGCGGCGGTGCCCGCGAAGCCGAGATCTGGGCGCGCCTCGCCACGGTGACAGACCCGGAACTCGACGAGCCGGTCACCGATCTCGGCTTCGTCGAGGAGGTGTCGATCGGGCCGGACGGCACCGTGACCATCGGGTTCCGGCTGCCGACTTGGTGGTGCGCCGCCAATTTCGCCTGGCTGATGGCCGACGACATGCGGCGCGCGGTAGGCAGCCTGCCCTGGGTGAAACGGGTCCTTCCGCGCCTGCGGGACCACATGTTCGCGGACCAGGTGAACGACGGCGTGGCGCGCGGCCTCTCCTTCGGCGCCGCCTTCGGCGAAGAGGCGGACGAATCGCTCGAAGGCTTGCGGGCGACGTTCGCGCGCAAGGCCTTCCAGCGGCGCCAGGAGGCGGTGTTGCGGGCGCTCCTGCGGCAGGGCCTTTCCGTACCCGCCCTCGTCGCCATGACTCTGGCAGACCTGGACCGGACCGCCATCGCCGGCGCCGACGGGTCCGCATGGAAGGCGCGCTACCGCGAGAGCCGGGCCGCGCTCGGGCCCCCGGCCGGCCCCGGCGACCGCGCCTTCGTCGCCGCCTCCGGCGCGCCGCTTACGGTGGAGGGCTTCGATGCCCATCTGCGGGCGCTCGCCAGCGTGCGGACCGCCATGGAATTCAACGGCGCCCTCTGCCGCGGCCTGCTCGCCGCACGCGACCGGGCGGACGCGCCCCCTCACCCGCCCGCCGCGACGGTCAGGCCCGGTCCAGAGCTTGGTCGAGATCGGCGATGATGTCGTCGATGCTCTCGATGCCGACGGAGAGACGGACCACGTCCGGGCCCGCGCCGGCGGCGCTCTTCTGCGCGTCATCGAGCTGCCGGTGGGTGGTCGACGCGGGGTGGATGATGAGGCTCCGCGTATCGCCGACATTGGCGAGATGCGAGAACATGTTCACCGAATCGACCACCTTGACGCCGGCCTCGTAGCTGCCCTTCACGCCGAAAGTGAAGACCGCGCCCGCCCCGCGCGGGAGGTATTTCCGGGCCAGCGCATGGTACGGGCTCGATTCGAGCCCGGCGTAGGAGACCCAAGCGACCTTGGGATGCCCCTCCAGATACCGCGCCACCGCCAGCGCGTTCGCGCAGTGGCGCTCCATGCGGAGCGGCAGGGTCTCGACTCCCTGGAGCAGGTTCCAGGCCGCTTGCGCCGCCATGCAGGGGCCGTAGTCCCGCAGCGCGACGGCGCGCACCTTCATGGTGAAGCCGAAGTCGCCAAAGGTCTCGGCGAAGGTGAGGCCGTGATAGGCGTCGTCCGGCTCGGTCATGCTCGGGAATTTGTCGTTCCGCCACCAGTCGAAGCGGCCGGATTCGACGACCATCCCGCCCATCGTGTTGCCGTGGCCGCCGATGAACTTCGTGGTCGAATGGACCACGATGTCGGCGCCGTGTTCGAAGGGCCGGCAGAGATAGGGCGAGGCGAGGGTGTTATCCACAACCAGGGGCACGCCGTGTTTCCGCGCCACCTCGGCGATCGCCTCCAGGTCGAGGACGACGCCGCCCGGGTTGGCCAGCCCCTCGCAGAAGACGAACTTGACCTTGTCCGTCATCGCCGCGTCGAAATTCGCCGGGTCCGCCGGGTCGACGAAGCGGCAGCGCCAGCCGAGCTTCTCGAAGCTGATGCCGAATTGCGTGACCGAGCCGCCGTAGAGGTTGCGGGAGGCGACGAATTCGTCGCCCGCCCGGAGCAGGGTCGCGGCGACGAGGAACTGCGCCGCGTGCCCGGTCGCCGCCGCCACCGCGCCGCGCCCGTCTTCCAGCGCGGCGATTCGTTCCTCCAGCACGGCGACGGTGGGGTTGGTGATCCGCGAATAGATGTAGCCGAAGGCCTGGAGGTTGAAGAGCTCGGCCGCGTGGTCCACGTCGTCGAAGGCGAAGGAGGTGGTCTGGTAGATCGGCGTCGAGCGGGCACCGGTCACCGGGTCCGGGCGCGCGCCGGCGTGGACGGCGAGGGTTTCGATGCCGTATTCCCGCTGGGCGGGGTCGGCCTTGCCCTTCGGCCCGGTCATGAAGCGGGCGGCCTCGATCTTCTGGCGGAGATGATCCGCGAGTTGATCCCGCCCCAGCCCAGTTCGCCCGAGAGCCGCGCGTATTCGATCTTGGGGCAGCGGTTCATGATCACGGTGAGCCCGGCCTCCTCGGCCAATGCCGCTGCGTGGTCGTTGCGTACCGTGAGCTGCATCCAGAGGGCCTCGATGTTCTTCTCGTCCTTGAGGGCGATGACGTCCCTGGCGATCTCCAGCGCCTCCTCGGAGGAGCGAAAGACATCGACCATGTCCAGGGGACCGGGATAGTCGGCAAGACGAGCATGGACGGTCTCGCCCAGGATCGTCTCGCCCGCCCGCGTGGGGTTGATCGGGATCACCCGGTAGCCCTTCTTCGCCAAGTATTTCATGGCGTAGAAGCTGGGCCGGCGCCAGTGGGTGCTGGCCCCCACCATGGCGAAGGTCTTCACCTGGCCCAGGAGGCGGCGCAAGAGGGCATCAGGGTAGGTATCGTGCCGCGGCAGGAAGACGAGCGGATGCCCGTCCGTGGACTTTATGGACACATCGACCATGACTGCCGCCGCTTCGTCGCCCGCGGGCCGGGAGCGCCACACCTAGCCGTCGGCGCCTGCCCGCGTCAAGGCGCGGTGCGCCGACGGCGGTTGCCCGCGCCATCGCGCCGGCGTAGATAGGGGCGGCTCGCCTGAGAGGACCGCGGAGGGGTGCCGGAGTGGTCGAACGGGGCGGTCTCGAAAACCGTTGTACGCTCGCGCGTACCGTGGGTTCGAATCCCACCCCCTCCGCCAAGATTATCAGGAAACCTCTTGATATAAATGGTGTTTTTGAAACATCTTTCGATCCGATGCTGCGAAAGATCCCTCGTTTCGCGCGCGGAACCGGACGCTTCGGGATGGCCGGGAATAGAACGCCGTGGACAATCCGCGCCTGCGGATGGCGCCGCGCCGACATAACCTCGGGCGCATGGCCATGACCGCATCCGCCTTCGACACGCTCGCCACGGCCCGGAAGCTCAAGGCGGCCGGCGTCGCCGAAACCCAAGCCGAAGCGCCTGCCGAAGCCATCGCTTCGGCGGTTCACAGCGGCCGCGACGATCTTGCCACCAAGGCGGACCTCAAGGCCGAGATCGCCGCCGCCGAGAAGCGGATGCTGCTCGCCGGGGTCGCGCTTGCCGGCGTCATCGTCGCCTTGGTCAAGCTGCTTCCGTAGGCCGCCGCCTCGACAGCACCGGACCGAAGACCCGGCGCTCGAAAGCGGCCGCCGTCCGCAGCGGGCGGTTTCCCGAAATGCCGGCGAGACGCCGGCGCTCCTGAGTTGTCGGCAGGCCCGAAGAGACGGGCGGCCAGGGCGATCCGTTCCCGCCTCTCCCGTTCCACGCTGGAACCGCGGGTTCCGCGCGCCCTCCGAACCGGCTGGCATTCCACATATAGAGGTTTGATTCCCTGTATCCACAGTTTATGGTGGTTGCCGCAAGAGTGAGGCAGGCCACGATGATGACAGGATTGCCGGCGGCGGACGGCCCTGCGGTGAGCGACCCGCTGGACACCGTCGAGCGGGTCATGGCGGGCGGCGAATTCGCCTTCGAGCGCGTGGGCGCCGAGGACATCGCCGGCGCGTTCAAAGGAAGCTGGTGCGACTACCGGCTGTGGTTCGCCTACCGCGGCGACCTCGAGGCCCTGCATTTCGCGAGTGGTTTCGACATGCGGGTGCCCGCGCCCCGCCGCCCCGCGATCGACCCCCTGCTCCGGCTGATCAACGAACGCCTCTGGATCGGCCATTTCGACCTCTGGACCGAGGACGGCCAGCCGACCTGGCGCCACACGCTCCTGCTGGGCGGCACGCGCGGCGTGGCGGACCGCCAGATCGCCGACCTCGTGAGCCTCGGGGTAGGCGAGTGCGAGCGCTTCTACCCCGCTTTTCAGCAGGTCGTCTGGGCCGGCCAGGAGCCGGCCGAGGCGCTCACCGCAGCGCTGATCGAGCCGCACGGAAACGCCTGATGGAGGCCACCTCGGGCCGCGTCGTCCTGGTCGGCGGCGGCAGGATGGGCGGCGCCCTGGCGGCGGGGTGGCGGCGCGGCCCGCTGGCGCCCGCGCGCCTCGTCGTCGTCGAACCCGACGAGGCAGCCGCCGCCCGTCTGGCGCCCCTCGGCGCCGCCCGCGTGCCGACGCCCGCTGCCCTGCCGCGCGATTCCGAATTCGCGGCGATCGTCTATGCCGTCAAGCCGCAGGTCATGGTGGAGATCCTGCCCGCCTGCGCCGGCGCGGGCGGTGCCGACACCGTGCATCTCTCGGTCGCCGCCGGCTGTCCGATCGCCCTGTTCGAGCGGCATCTCGGGCCGGTCCCGATCGTCCGTGCCATGCCCAACACGCCCGCCGCCATCGGCCGCGGCATGACGGTCGCCTGCGCCAACGACGCCGTCGGCTGCACCCAGCGGGCGCTCTGCAAGCGCTTGCTGGAGGCGGTCGGCGCCGTCGCCTGGATCGACGACGAATCCCTGATGGACGCCGTGACCGCCGTTTCCGGGAGCGGCCCCGCTTACGTCTTCCTTCTCGCCGAATGCCTGGCCGAGGCTGCTGCTGCCGCCGGCCTCCCCGCCCCCCTCGCCCGACGGCTCGCCGAGGAGACGGTGGCGGGCGCCGGCGCGCTGATGGCCGAATCGGAGGGCTCCGCCGCCGCTTTGCGCCGCAACGTCACCAGTCCGGGGGGAACGACGGAGGCCGCGCTCTCCGTCCTCATGGCGGCCGACGGGCTGGCGCCGCTCATGACCCGCGCCGTCCGCGCCGCCGCCGACCGCGCGCGCGCCCTTGCCCGCTGACGACGCGCGGCCTCCCAGGCCCGCGGGCGATGCGCGCCCCACTCCCGGTGCGCGGGTCTCGTCGTGTGCGAAGTGCGCGCCTGCCTGTCCCCAATGGATTGGCAGCGGGGTTCAGATGGTGTACCCAGTTTGCGCCTACTCGCGTCTGTGCCCACCCGCGGCGGATGGGCGCATTGACCGACATGGTGACGAGATTGATGAAATACTCCGCCCTTTGCGGCGCGCTGGCGTTCGCGGCCTTCGCATTCCTCTTCGGCACTGGAGAAGCGGAGGCGCAGACCGCCGTGTGCAGCGATACGCCCGGCGCGGGCGAGAGAATCAGATGCACCGAGGGCGCCGGCAGCATGGACGACATCCGCATCGACGCGCGGAACGTCGCCATCCAGGTGACGGGCACCCGTATCCGCGGGGTTTTTGGGCGGCATGACGGCTCGGGCGATATCGACATCGACCTGACGGGCGGCTCCGTCACGACGTCAGGCACGCATTCCTACGGCGTCGGCGTCGGGCAATTCGGCGCGAGCGGCGCCATCGACATCGGCTTGAAAGACGTCGTCGTCAAGACGAGCGGCACCAACGCCTGGGGCGTGGTAGGCGATCGGACGACCGGGACGGGCACCATCGATATCGACGTCCAGGGCGGCTCCATCGAGGTGGCGGGTCCCAACTCCATCGCTGTCCATGCCCTGCAGAGAAGCTCCGGCGACATCGATATCGACGTGACGGACACCGTCCTCAAGGCCGTCTTCACCTCCCTCGGCATCTACGCCCTTCGCTCGGGCGCGGCGGGTGACATCGCCATCGGCGTCCGGGGCGGCTCCATCGAGACGAACACCTTCACCACCCACGGGATTTACGCCAGGGCACAGTTCACGGACGCCGCCGACGAGGGCGGAGACATCGAGGTGACGGTGGCGGACACCTCCGTGACGAACAAGGGGGCGTTCTCCTACGGCGTCTTCGCGGAGCACCTGGGCAGGGGCGGCATTACCGTCGATGTATCGGGCGGCAGCGTCATGACGTCGGAAGGCCGCAACGGTTTCGGCGTCTACGCCCATCACGGCAAGCGCCGCGAAGTCACCGGCACGGACACCACCGTCGATATGACGATCGGCGCGGGAACGCGGGTAAGAGCCCCCTTCGGCAACGGCGTCTATGGCCAGTTGAGCTTCGACAACGTGGCAGGCGTCGCCATCTCGCACGCGGGCGCCATCGAGGCGCGGGATTCGGGGATTCTCGCCTGGGCCTCGCTCGCCAGCGGCCTCGTCCGCGGCGATGGATCGGTCCTGCAGCTGGAAGACCACACGGGCAAGAGACAACCGATGATCCACGTCGTCTCGAGCGGAGACGTCACGGTCGGCGCAGGCGTGGCGGACGCCTATATCCGCGAGGTCGTGACGGGCACCGACGGGGCGCTCTCGGCGGCGGAACGGGCCGTCCTCGATGCCATCCTGGCGGAGGATTCGGATGCGCTGGATACGGCGCTCGCCGCCCTTCCCGCAGCCTATACGGATGCATGGAAGTTGCGCGCACGGGATTTCCTGAGCGCGCGCGGCCTGGAGACGACGGATATTGCGGCATCGATCATACCAGGCTCGGTAGGAAGACCGGGGAACGCATTCATAGCGGGGGAGGTGGCAGCGCGCGAGATTCTGGGGATTCCCCGGGCGGGCATCCGCGCCATGGCGATCTCCCACCAACGGATCGCCGAGTACATCCAATGGGCCGACCCGGACGACACGGACCCGAACCTCTCGGCCGCCGAGCGGAGGGTGCTGGAGGCCGTCCTGACCGGCGGCAGCCTGGAAGCGGCGCTCGCCGCGCTTCCCGTCTCCTATGCGGACTCCTACAAGGGGGGGGTCCGGCTGCGCGCGACGTTCTTCAACGAGGGTGACATCCGCGTGGACGTAACCGGCGGAACGATCGTCTCCGACGGCGACGGCGTGCATGCGCGCTACGTCTTGACGAGTGACCGCAACGGCGCGATTTCTGTGACCGTCGCCGAGGGCGCGAGCGTCACGGGCGAACGCAACGGCATCTACGTCGGGAGCGCGGGCGCCGGGGAGGGGAGCTTCCGCGCCCAGAGCGTCACCGTGAACGGACAGGTGACGGGCGGCAGCGGCGCGGGCGTGCATATGGCCGGCGGCGGCAGGCTCACCGTCGGCGCCGGGGGCAGGGTCGACGCGACTTCGGGCGTGGGCGTTCTCTCCGACGGGCCGGGCGACTTGGCGGTGACGGTCGCCGGCAGGGTCGAGGGCGATATCCGCGTGACAGGCACAGGCACGCTGACGCTGGCAGTGCCGGAGGGCGGCGTCGTCACGGGCATGGTGCGCGACCCGGTCGGCCTGTCGACCCTGGCGGGCAGCATCGGGCGCCTGCTCTACAGCGGCGGTGCCACGGTGACGGTGGCGCCGACCGGCGCCCTCACCGGCGTTGAGGTCGAGGGCGGAACCGAGGCGCTGCGCAGCGAGGACGGCGACCTGGACGTGACCGTGGCAGGTCGGGTGGCGGGCGACCTGCGCGCTCCGCCAGGCGGCACGCTGACGCTGGCGGTGCCGGAGGGCGGCGTCGTCACGGGGACGGCCCACGATCCCGTCGGTCCGCTGACGGTGGCGGGCAGCATCGGGCGCCTGCTCTACACCAGCGGCGCCACGGTGACGGTGGCACCGACCGGCGCCCTCACCGGCGTCGAGAGCGACGACAGGACCGAAGCGCTGCGCAGCGAGGACGGCGCCCTGCACGTGACCGTGGCAGGCCGGGTGGCAGGTGACCTGCGCCCGCCGCGCGACGGCACGCTGACGCTGGCAGTGCCGGAGGGCGGCGTCATCACGGGGACGGTCCACGATCCCGTCGGTCCTCTGACGGTGGCGGGCAACATCGGGCGCCTGCTCTACACCAACGGCGCCACGGTGACGGTTCCCGCGACGGGCGCCCTCACCGGCGTCGCGGTCGACGGCAGGACCGAAGCGCTGCGTAGCGAGGCCGGGGACCTGGCCGTGTTCGTGGCAGGCCGGGTGGCAGGCGACGTTCTGGGCCTCGGCACAGGCGATCACAAGGTGACGGTGGCGCGGGGCGGGACGGTGACGGGGACGATCCGCTTGGCGGCGAGCACGGTGACGGTGGACGGTGCTGTCGGTGGGGTGCGCCTCGACCGTGGCGGGACGGTGACGGTGGGCCGCACGGGTCGCATTGCGGGCATCGAGGGTGTCGGCATTCGCAGCGAGACGGGGGACCTGTCGGCGACGGTTGCGGGCGTGGTGGACGGCGACGTTCTCGCCCTGGGGAGCGGCGAACACAGGGTCACGGTGGCGGCGGGCGGCGCGGTCACCGGGACGGTGCGCGTGGCGACGGAGAACGCGGTGACGGTGGAGGGCACGGCCGGGCGCGTGCGCCTCGACCACGGCGGCATGGTGACGGTCGGCAAGGACGGGCGCGTAACCGGGCTGGCCGGCGACGATGATACCCTCGTCATCCACAGCGAGTCCGGCGAGTTGGCGGTGCTGATCCGGCAAGCCGACGGCGAGACGGTGACCGCCGCCGCGGGCCGGGTGGAAGGCCGGATCGAGGAGGCAGGCGGTACCCCGGAGGTGTCGTTCCAGCCGGCGGGCGCGACGGAGCCGCTGGCGCTCGGTGCGCCAGGGACGAAAGACTCGGTGCCGGCGGGCGCCTTCGACGTGGGCGTGGTGGCGGACGGAGGCGGCGTCCGGTTGGACAGGGACTACGCGCCGCGCGCACGGGTGTACGAGGTGCTGCCTTCGGTGCTGCTTGGTCTGAACGGCTTGTCGGGGTTCCGCGCGCGGATGGAGGCGCCGCGTTCGCCGAACGGCGTGTGGGCACGTGCGGAGGCGTCGGGCGGGTCGCGGGAAGCGAAGCGTTCGACATCGGCGTCCCGTCTCTCCTGGACCCATCGCCGTCACGGCGTGGAGACGGGGGTGGACATCCCGGTAGAGCCGGGGGTCCTGATGGGGGTTTCGGCGCATCACCGTCGTGGCTCGGCGGACGTGTCGGGGGAGGCCGGCGGGATCGACGTATCGGGCAACGGTCTCGGGGCGTCGATGGCGTTGCGCCTGGTCGACGGCATGTACCTGGACGGTCGGGCGTCGGCGACATGGTACGAGGCTCGCCTGCGTTCGGGGCCGCGCGGCTCGTTGAAGCGGGACGCGAAGGGCCTTGGCCATGCGGTGGGGCTGGAGGTGGGGCGCCGTCTGGGCTTGGGTCGGGGAGCGTTGGGTGAGTGGACGCTGACGCCGCGTGCGCGTGTGGTGCATTCGCGCGTGGACGTGGAGGACTTCACGGACAGGGTGGGGTCCCGTGTGTCGCTGGACGAGGGCCACGCCACGACGGGCCGTGCGGGTGTGCGGGTGGAGGCGTCGGACCACCCCGGCGGGAGCCGCCTGTTCGGCTCGGTGGATGTGGAGCACGAGCTTTCGCCGGAGACCCGTGTGCGGGTTTCGGGAACGGCGCTCAGGTCGGAGGCGGAAACGACGCGGTTGCATGTGGTACTTGGCGGGGTGGCGGAGTGGGGAGAAGGCCGCTACGCGCTGCAAGGGGTGACACGCTACGCGACGGGCGCGCGCGACTACGGCGGAGGGCTGGCCCTGAAGCTGCGCTTCTGAGCGGCGCCTTCGAGCTTGTCCGCCACGGCCTTGGGACATAAACTTCGCAGGTGATGGCGAGAAAGACGACCACGGATACCGGCAAGCGACGGGATACGCGGCAGGCGATCATCGAGAGCGCGCTCACGCTTGCCGCGGGTGGCGGCTGGGGGCGGGTCGGGCTCGGCGACATCGCCGAAGCGGCGGGCATTTCCCTGGCGGAGCTGCGCGCGCACTTCCCGTACAGGAACGCCATCGTCGCGGGCTTCATCGCCGACGTGGACCGGGGCGTGCTGGCCGCGCGGGATCCGGAGATGGCCGGCCGGCCCGCGTCGGAGCGCCTCTTCGACGTTCTCATGAAACGTTTCGACCTGCTGAACCCGCACAAGCGGGCCGTCGCCGCGATCCTCCGAAGCAGCCCCTCGGACCCGGCAGCCTTGGCCTGCGCGCCCCTCGCGTTGCGCCGCTCCATGCGCTGGATGCTCGAAGCGGCGGATCTGAACGGCAGCGGCGTGCGCGGCCGCCTCCGCGTCGCGGCCCTGACGACGCTCTACCTCTCCACCATCCCGGTCTGGCTACGCGACGAGAGTGCGGACATGGCGCGCACCATGGCCGCGCTGGACCGTCGCCTGAAGCGCCTGGACCGGCTCACCCGCGTCCTCTGCCGCCTCACACCTGCGCGGAACCGCGTGGACGACGCGACGGCAGAAGCCATGTAAGGCTTCGGCACCGCACGGCTTTTCGGGTGCTCTGGGAGACCCGCACATCCGAAAAACTCATGCCGGCAGCCGGAGTTCCGCCCGCAGACCGCCCAGGGTGGCGTCGCCCATCCTGATGTCGCCGCCGTGGCTGCGGGCCACGTCGCGGGCGATGGCGAGACCCAGGCCGGCACCGCCGGTGCTCGGGCTGCGCGCGCCGTCCAGCCGGAAGAACGGCTTGAACGCGGCCTCCCGCTGGTCCTCCGGGATGCCCGGGCCGTCGTCCTCCACCGCGACCTCGACCATATCCTCCCGACGCGCGGCGCTGATCTCGATCCGCGAGCCGTGGCGGGTGGCGTTCTCCACCAGATTGGCCAGGCAGCGCTCGATCGCGTTCGGCCGGAGCGGCAGGACGAGGGGCCGCTCCACGTGAAGCGCGACCCGACCGCCCTTGCGCCGCGCGTCGTCGGCGACTCCGGCGACGATGCCGGCCAGATCTGCGCTCACCGGTGCCTCCCCGCCCTGCCCGCGCGCGAAGGCGAGATATTCGCCGATCATGTGTTCCATCTGCGCCATGTCGCGCTCGGACTCGGCGATCTCGCCGCGCGATTCGGGGTGGGAGTCCGCGAGCATCGCGAGTCGCAGCTTCACCCGCGTGAGCGGTGTCCGCAGGTCGTGAGAGACCCCCGCCAACATCTCGGTGCGCTGGCTGATCTGGCGGCGGATGCGCGCCCGCATGTCGAGGAAGGCCGCGGCCGCGCGCCGGATCTCGGCAGCGCCCGCCGGCCTGAAGTCGTCCACCGGCCGGCCCCTGCCGAAGGCGTCGGCCGCCATGGCGAGCCGCCCGATCGGCCGGATCTGGTTGCGCAGGAACACCACCGCGATGGCGGACACCACGATCGCCGTGCCCACCATCCAGAGGATGACCAGAATGGTGGTGGAGCTCCGCATCCGCTTGATCGGCGTCAGCATGGTCAACACGCCGTCCGGCCGCTGGACGCGAATCGCGATCCGCTCGCCCGGATAGCGGGTGTCGATGTGGTGGGGTGCTTCGAAGCGCCACTGGAACTCCTGATGGAGCAGCCGGTCCATGATCCGGTCGGTCCGCTTCGGCGCCTCGTCGGGCAGGATCGCGCCGGGCTCGAAGGCCACCGTGAACTGCATCTCCTCGCGTGCGATCCGCTCGATCCAGCGCCACATCTCCGGTTCGGGCCGCTCCTGCATGAAACGCATGACCGTCTTCACGTCGCCGGCGATGTCCAGCGCCAGTTGCCGGCTCACTGAATCCCAATGGCGCTCGAAGAAGATGTAGGCGACCACGGCCTGGAGCAGGACGAGCGGGATCAGCATGATCAGGAACGACCGCCAGAAGAGGCTGCGGGGCACAATCCGCTTCAGCGGGTTCATGGCGAGTCCTCCCCGGCCGCGCGCGCGGCTCAGTCCGTCCGCAGCACATAGCCCCGCCCCCAGACGGTCCGCAGATAGCGGGGCGCGCGTGGCTCCGGCTCTATCTTGCGCCGCAGGCGCGTGACCTGCACGTCAATCGCGCGCGGCGAAACGCCGGCCCCGATCTTCTCGCGGAGCGCCTCGCGGCTCAGCGTCACTCCCGGATTGGCGGCGAAGGCGCGGAGCAACGCCCCCTCGCCCTCGGTCAGCCGCACCAAGGCACCGCCGCGCCTGAGCTCGCCCCGCGCCGGGTGGTAGCTGACCTCCCCGAAACGGACGGTCTCGGGCGGCGGCGTCCGCGATCGGCGCAGGATGGTAGCGATGCGAAGCAGCAATTCGCGGGGCTCAAATGGCTTGGTCAGGTAGTCGTCGGCGCCGCTCTCGAACCCCGCGATCCGGTCCTCCGGCTCGGCCATGGCCGTCAACAACAGGATCGGAACCGCGTTCGACCGGCGCAGCCGGCGGGTGAGAGCGACGCCCGATTCGCCCGGCATCATCACGTCGAGGACGATCAGGTCGAACGCCAAGCCCCCGAGCGTCGCCAGCGCCTCAGCGGCGGAAGCGGCGGTGGAGACGCGGTAGCCGTTCTCGCGCAGATAGCGGGCGAGCAGATCGCGCAAGCCGTCGTCGTCGTCCACGACCAGGATGTGGGCTGAGCCTCCGACGGCCGCGTCCTCTCCGGTCGAGAGTGTTTCTTTTTCCAAATTCCACTGCATGTTACGGGAAAAATCTCAGGGTCTATCGAAGCGTCGCCGGTCCGCCGGATCGATGATTCCCATCAGCACCTCCCGATAGCCTTCGACGGCGACCCCGCCGGCCGCGCGGTAAGCCCTGGCGATGCGGGCCCGCTGGGTCTCGGAAAGACGCCTCTCCAGGCCCCTCCCCTCCTCCGTCAGGGCGAGCAGCCGCCGCCGCTTGTCGGCGGAGTCACGCCGGGCGGTGACGAACCCCTCGCCCACGAGCTGGCCCAGGACCCGCGACAGGCTCTGCTTGGTGACCCGGAGGATCGCCAGAAGCTCGGAAACGGAAATGTCGGGGTGGCGCCCGACGAAATAGACCACCCGGTGATGCGCGCGGCCGAAGCCGAAGGTCGCCAGAATCGCGTCGCATTCCGTCGTGAAGTCCCGATAGGCGAAGAAGAGCAGCTCCATCCCCTCGTGGAGCTGGTCCGCGCGCAGGTAGAGCGGGTTCGGTCCGGATTTTACGTCAGTCACGTTGACTTATATGCCGGGCAGTGTTAGGGAACGCAACCGATTATCGTCCCCGCTCGAACACTCGGTGAACGCGATGGCCGATCTGCTCCCCTACGACGATCGAGACGGAGTCATCTGGTACAATGGCACCCTCGTGCCGTGGCGCGACGCGAAGATGCACGTCCTGAGCCACGGCCTCCACTACGCGAGCTGCGTCTTCGAAGGCGAGCGGGTTTATAACGGCCGGATCTTCAAGGCCGAGGAGCACACTGAGCGCCTGTACGAGTCCGCTCGCGCGCTCGACTTCGAGATTCCCTACGCCTGTGAAACGCTGGTGGACGCCTCCCGGGAGGTGGTCGCGGCGCTCGGCATCGGCGACGGCTACGTCCGCCCGGTGGCGTGGCGTGGCGCCGAGATGATGGGCGTGTCGGCGCAGCATTCCACGATCCATGTCGCCATCGCCGCCTGGCCGTGGCCGCCCTATTTCGGCGAAGAGGCGCGCCAGCGCGGGATCCGGCTCAAGACCGCCCGTTGGCGGCGGCCCTCGCCGGAGACCGCGCCGGTCAAGGCGAAGGTCGCCGGCCTTTACATGATCTGCACGCTCAGCAAACACGCGGCAGAGGCAGAGGGCTACCACGACGCCCTGATGCTCGACTGGCGCGGGCGAATTGCCGAAGCCACCGGCGCCAATATCTTCCTCGTCCAGGACGGCACGATCCACACGCCGGAGCCGGATTGTTTCCTCGACGGCATCACCCGCCGCACCGTGATCGAACTCGCGAAGCGGCGCGGCCACGACGTGGTCGAGCGGGCCGTCATGCCCGACGAGATCTCCAGGACCGACGAGATCTTCCTGACCGGCACCGCAGCGGAGGTCACGCCGGTCGGCGAGATCGACGACCACCACTTCCAGGTCGGGCCCGTCACCCGGACGCTGATGGCGGATTACGAAGCGACGGTCCGGGCAGCGGACTGAACCCGCCGCCCCGTCACGCGCCTCACGCGCCGCTCCAACGTTCCGCCGCACGGTCGTCGTCGCCGCGCGCCGCCACCCAGCGGGCGCCGTCCGGCCCTTCCTCGCGCTTCCAGAAGGGCGCCTTGGTCTTCAGCCAGTCGATCAGGAAGGCGCAGGCGTCGAGCGCGGCCCGTCGGTGGGGCGCCGCGGTGGCCACGAGCACGATGCGGTCGCCGGGTTCGAGTCGCCCGTGGCGGTGGATGATCAGCGAGGCCGTCAGGTCCCAGCGGCGGCGGGCTTCCGCCTCGATGGCGGCCAGCTGCTTCTCGGTCATCGCCGGGTAGTGTTCGAGCGTCATCGCCGAGACCGCCCGCTCGCCTTCCGCCACGGCCCGCGCCACGCCGACGAAGGAAGCGATGGCGCCGACCTCGCGGCGCCCGGCGGCGAGCGCCTCGATCTCGGCACCGACGTCGAAATCCTCGCGCTGGATGCGGATCATGGCCGCGCCGCGCCGCCCGTCACCGGCGGGAACAGCGCCACCTCGTCGCCGTCGCCGATACGGCGGTCGAGCCCGGCGAACTCCTGGTTCACCGCCACGCGGACGACCGACAGGTCTTCCAGGGCGCGGGCGTAGCCCTCGCCACGGCCCCGCAGCCAATCGATGAGCGCCGCCACCGTGTCCACGCCGGGGGGGAGGGCGATTTCCTCCGCGTCGCGCCCGATCCGCTCCCTCAGCCACGCGAAATAGAGCACCGTCATCGATACATCTCGTTGAAGGGAAGGAAATCCACCATCGCGCCGGCGCGCAGGGCGGTGAGCTCTTCCGGCAGTTCGATCAGGCCGTCAGCGAAGACGGCGGAAGACAGGATGCCGGCGCCGTCGCGCGCGTATTTCTCCGCCGCAAGCGAGCCGTCCGGCCGCGCGGCGAGGCGGGCCCGCAACCATTCGCGCCGGCCACGCTTCTTCCGATAGTCGAAATCCACCGGCACGCGGTAGTGGGCGGGTTCGATCGCCGTACAGCCACCGAGACGCAGGATCAGGGGGCGCGCGAAACGGAGGAAGGTGACCATGACGGCGACCGGATTGCCCGGCAGCCCGACGAAGGGCACGCGGCCGACCTGCCCGAGCGCGATCGGGCGCCCCGGCCGGATGGCGAGGCGCCAGAAATGGAGATGGCCGAGGGATTCCACCGCCGCCTTGACGTGATCCTCGTCGCCCGTGGACATCCCGCCCGTGGTGAGCAGGAGGTCGTGATCGCGGCTCCGCACGTCCAGCGCGCCGGTGATCGCCTCCAGCCTGTCCGGGAGGATGCCCATGTCCGTGACGGCGCATCCGAGCCGCTCCGCCAAGCTCGCGACGACGTAGCGGTTGGTGTCGTAGATGCCGCCCTCGCCCAGCGCCGCGCCCGGTTCGTGAACCTCGTCGCCGGTGGAGAAGACGGCCACGCGGAGCCTGCGGAACACGGCGAGTCCGGTACACCCGATCGAGGCAGCGAGGCCGATATCCTGCGGGCGAAGGGCGCGACCGGCGGTCAGGATGGTAGCGCCGGCGACGACGTCCTCCCCGGCCTTGCGCCGGTTGGCGCCGCGCCGGATGCCGGGCGGCAGGACGACGCAGCCGCCGTCCGCGCGGCAGTCCTCCTGCATGAACACCGTGTCGGGGCCGGGCGCCCCGCTCGCTCCCCGCGGCATGGGCGCGCCGGTGAAGACCCGGACCACCTCGCCGCGCACGGCGGGGCGCCCGAGAGGATGCCCCGCGGCGGCCCGCCCGGTGCACGGCAGCCGCGTTTCTGCGCCGGAGGCGAGATCGTCGAAGAACACCGCGTAGCCGTCGACCGCCGCGTTGTCGTGCGGCGGCACGGCCCGGTCGGACGTGACGGATTCCGCCAGGATTCGCCCGTCCGCCGCGCGCAGGCTCACCGCCTCGGTCTCGGCGACGGGATACACGACGCTTTCCAGTCTCGCCAGCGCCTCGGCCGCCGGGGTCAGGGCGCCGCCGAAGGCGAAGCAGTCGTCACTGAGCTGTGCCATGGCCCGCGCGCGCTCCCGCCGCCTCCGCCCTTTCGCGATGGGACACCAAAAATGCCGCGATCCCGGCCACGTTGTCGAGGTCGAACACGGGCAGCGCGCGCCCGTTCAGGCAGGCGGCCGGGATCGCCCGGTCGCTGGCGACGGCGACGACGGTCGGGTCCTGCGCCGCGAGCAACGGCTTGCCGGTGCCACCGCGATGGACCTCGATCTTGTCGTGGCCGCCGCGCTTGTACCCCTCGATCAGTACCAGGTCGACCGGGCCCAGCGCCCCGAGCAGCCCGTCGAGGGGGGGTTCGCCGCCGCCTTCCCCCTCACGGAGAAGGGCCCAGCCCTCGGGTGCCGCCAGCACCACATGCGCCGCCCCGGCGGCCCGCCATGCCCGCGCCGGATGGCCCGGCGGCAGCAGGTCGAAGCCATGGCGGGCGTGTTTCACCGTCGCCACTTCGAGACCACGCGCCCGCAACCGCGGCAGCAGGCGGCGGATCAGGGTGGTCTTGCCGTTGCCGCTCCACCCGGTAACCCCGAACCGCCGCACGCGCCCTCTCCCACCTGAAGGTCGACGATGCAACCGGAGCGTATCCGCCTTCCCCCCGCTTTCCAAACCCCTTTCCCCTTTCGAGGGGCGCGGGCTACGGCGACAGGCCGGGCAAGGCGCGGCGGAGATAGGCGGCCGCGCTCGCCCAGGTCAGCGCCACCGCGAGCCACAGCACCGCCTCGCCGGCGACGGCCAGCGCAGCCCCGGCGGGCGCGGCGACGGCAGGGGCGGCGAGAAGCAGGGAAATCGCGCTCATCTGCGCCGCTGTCTTCCATCTCGCCAAGGGCCGGACGGCGAGGATCGCGCCGCTGGCGAGGGCTTCGCGCAGCCCCGACACCAGGAATTCGCGGCAGAGGATCGCCGCGACGGCGACCGCCGGCGCCCGTTCGAAGGCCCCCAGCATGACCAGAGCGGCCGCCACGACGAGCTTGTCGGCGATCGGGTCGAGGACGCGCCCGAGCGCCGAATGCCGATCCAGGCGGCGCGCCAACCAGCCGTCCAGGAAGTCGCTCAGCGCCGCGAGCGCGAAGAGCGCGAAGCCGAGCCAGACACCGTCCGGGCCGGTGAGGTAGAAGGAGCCCACCAGTGGCGGGACGGCCGCGATGCGGCCCAGTGTCACGACGTTCGGCCAGCCGGGCGCCCACTGCCGCCGGGCGTCAGGAATCGGCGTGGAAGTGGTCATGGATGGTGCGCGCGACCGCGCCCGATATGCCGTCCACCGTCTCCAGGTCGGCCAGGCCGGCCTGGCTTACCTCCCGCGCCGAGCCGAACCGGTGGAGCAGCGCCTTTTTGCGGCGCGGCCCGACGCCCGGAATCGCGTCGAGCACCGAGCGCGCGGCGGCCTTCGCGCGCCGGGCCCGATGCGTGCCGATGGCAAAGCGGTGCGCCTCGTCCCGCAGGCGTTGCAGGAAATAGAGCAGCGGCTCGCGCGCCCCGATGCTCAGCGGCGGCCGGCCGGGCAGGAACACGCGCTCGCGCCCGGCGTTGCGGTCCGGCCCCTTGGCGATGGCCGCGACCGGCAGATCGGCGATCCCGAGATCGTCGAACACGCGCTGCGCCTCCCCGAGCTGCCCGGCGCCGCCGTCGATCAGCACCAAGTCCGGCCACCCCTCGCCCGCGCGTTCCGGGTCTTCCTTCAGCAACCGCCCGAAGCGCCGGGTGAGGACCTCGCGCAGCATGGCGTAGTCGTCGCCGCCCGCCGGCCCCTCCGCGCCGCGCGGCGGCGACGAGCGGATCGTGAACTTGCGGTAGGCGTTCCTGACGAAGCCCTCCGGCCCGGCGACGATCAGGCAACCCACCGCGTCGGTGCCGGAGATGTGGCTGTTGTCGTAGACCTCGATCCGGCGCGGCGTGCTTTCCAGCCCAAAACGTGCGCTCAGGCTCTTGAACAGGCGCCGTTGCGTCGCGCTTTCGCTCAGCCGTCGCGCGAGCGCCTCCCGGGCATTGCGCGCGGCGTCCTCCACCAGCTTCCGCTTCCGGCCGCGCTGCGGGTGGTGAACGCGGACCTGCCGCCCCGCCGCCACCGTCAGCGCCTCGGCGATCAGCGCCACCTCCGCGAGCGGGCGGTTCACGAGGACGAGCGGCGGCGCCTCCCGGCCGTTGTAGAACTGGCCGAGAAAGGCGGCGAGGATGGCCGCGGCCGTTTCGTCCTTACCGTGGCGCGGGAAGAAGGCCCGGTTGCCGTAATTCCGCCCCGAGCGGAAGAAGAACACCTGCACGCAGGCTTGGCCCGCTTCTTCATGGACGGCCACCACGTCGGTATCGCCCAGGCGCGGCAGGTTGATGCCCTGCTGCATCCGTATGTGGGCGAGCGCCTTGATGCGGTCGCGGTAGGCCGCAGCCGTCTCGAACTCCAGCGCCTCGCTCGCCGCTGTCATGCGCGCGGTCAGCCGGTCCTGGACGTCCTGGCCCCTCCCGGAGAGGAAGGCCCGCGTTTCCTCGACCAGCGCGTCGTAGTCGGCCTTGTCGATGCGGCCCACGCAGGGCGCGGCGCAGCGCTTGATCTGGTGTTGCAAGCAGGGCCGTGTGCGGCTCGCCAGGACCGAATCGGAGCACGAGCGCAGCGGGAACGCCCGCTGGAGCGCGTTGAGCGTCAGGTTCACGGCCCCGGCCGAGGCGAAGGGGCCGAAATAGTCCCCCCGCCCCGCCCTGGCGGCGCCCCGGTATTTGACGATCTGCGGCCAGGCGTGGTCCCGGCGAAGCAGGATGTAGGGGAAGGACTTGTCGTCCCGGAGCAGGATGTTGTAGTGCGGCCGCAGCCGCTTGATCATGTTGCTCTCGAGCAGGAGCGCTTCCACCTCGCTCTCGGTGGTGGTCGCTTCGACCGTCGCCGTCGCCGCGATCATGCGCTGCAGGCGGACAGGCAGTGCGCGGATGTTGGCATAGGTTGCGACCCGCTTCCGCAGGCTCTTCGCCTTGCCGACGTAGAGCGGCCCGCCCCGCCGATCGCGCATGTGGTAGACGCCGGGCGCCGCCGGCATGCTCCGCAGGGCCGCGCGCAGGGCGGCCACCCCGCGTTCGAGCGAGACGCCGGGATCGGCGATCGCCATGGCGTCGTCCGTCACGGACGTGGTCGGCCGCTCGATCGGAACGTCCACTCCGGCGCGCCTCCCCTCTTCCGGCGAGAGCTACCCCCGCCCCGTCAACACGCCGCCCAGCCCTTCGGTGCGTGGGGCCTCCAGGCTCACGCCGCCGAAGGCGGTCAGAACAGGCCGGCGATGTGGCCGGCGTCGTCTACGCCGATGGCGTTCGCGGCCGGGACCCGCGGCAGGCCCGGCATGGTCATGATCGAGCCGCAGATCGCCACCACGAATTCGGCACCGCCCGAAAGGCGAACCTCGCGAATCGGCACATCGAAGCCGCCGGGCGCGTTCTTGAGCGCCGGATCGGCTGAGAAGCTGTATTGCGTCTTCGCCATGCACACCGGGAAGCGCCCGAAGCCGCCCGCTTCGAGATCGTCGAACTGCTTACGGACCTTGTCGTCCGCCGCGATGCCGTCGGCTCCGTAGATCTCGGTCGCGACCGTCCGCACCTTGTCCCAGAGCGGCATGTCGTCCGGATAGAGGGGGCGGAAGGACGCCGGCTTCTCGTCGATCGTCCGCACGACCTCCTGGGCCAGCGCCTCGCAGCCGGCCCCGCCCGTGGCCCAGTGGTCGCACTCGACCGCCGGGACGCCGAGCCCGGCGCAGCGCTCCGCGACCAGCGCCCGTTCGGCCTCGGTGTCGGCGGAGAAGCGGTTGATCGCCACCACGGCAGGTACGCCGTAACGCGCCACGTTGCGCAGATGGCGGGCGAGGTTCTCCATGCCCGCGGCGAGGGCTTCGAGGTTCTCCGCCCCCAGTGCGTCGCGGGCGACGCCGCCATGCATCTTGAGGGCGCGGATGGTGGCGACGACCACCGTGCAGGCGGGCGCCAAGTCGGCCTTGCGGCATTTGATGTCGAAGAACTTCTCGGCGCCCAGGTCGGCGCCGAATCCGGCTTCGGTGACGACGTAATCGGCGAGCTTGAGCGCGGCCCGGGTGGCGATCACCGAATTGCAGCCATGGGCGATGTTGGCGAAGGGGCCCCCGTGGACGAGCGCCGGATTGTTCTCCAGCGTCTGCACCAGATTGGGGGCCAGCGCGTCCTTGAGCAGCGCGGTCATCGCGCCCTCGGCGTGCACGGCGCCGGCGCGCACGGGCGCGCGGTCGCGAGTCAGGCCGACCACGATGTTGCCGAGCCGGGCGCGCAAATCGTCGAGGTCGCGGGCGAGGCAGAAGATCGCCATCACCTCAGAGGCGACGGTGATGTCGAAGCCGTCCTCCCGCGGGAAGCCGTTGGCGACACCGCCCAGGGAGGAGACGACGGAGCGCAGCGCCCGATCGTTCATGTCGACGACCCGGCGCCAGCTCACCCGGCGCGGATCTATCCCGGCCTCGTTGCCCCAGTAGATGTGATTGTCCACCATGGCCGCGAGCAGGTTGTTGGCGGCGCCGATGGCGTGGAAATCGCCGGTGAAGTGGAGGTTGATCTCCTCCATGGGCACGACCTGGGCGTAGCCGCCGCCGGCCGCGCCGCCCTTGACGCCGAAGCAGGGGCCGAGGCTCGGCTCGCGCAAGGCGATCAGAGCCTTCTTGCCGATCCGGTTGAGGCCGTCGCCCAGGCCCACGGTCGTGGTGGTCTTGCCCTCGCCGGCCGGAGTCGGCGTGATCGCGGTGACCAGGATCAGCTTGCCGTCGCCGCGCGCGCGCAGCGAGTCGATGTACGCCAGGGCGATCTTCGCCTTGTCGTGGCCGTAGGGCACGAGATGTTCGGGCGCGATCCCCAGGCGCTCCCGGGCGAGATCGAGGATCGGGCGCTTGCGGGCCGCCCGCGCGATCTCGATGTCGCTCTTCGGGTCCGTGTGTTGCGTACTGGTCGAGTCGGCCATGGCTCCCTCCTCCGTGCTGGATGCCGGGCGCCGAAAAAGGACGCGGGCTAATGCAGCCGGGCCCAGACGCGCCGGTAGATGACGAAGAGCACCGCCGTCAGGATGAAGACGAAGATCAGCACCTTCAGGCCGGTCTGCTTGCGCTCCTCGAGTTCGGGTTCGGCCGTCCAGGCGAGGAACGCCGTCACGTCCCGCGCGTGCTGATCGAGGGTCGCCGGGGTGCCGTCGGCGTATTCGACGGCCTCGTCGTAGAGGGGCGGCGGCATGGCGATCTGGTGGCCGGGGAAATAGCGATTGTAGCTCATGCCGGCGGCCATCTCGACGCCTGCCGGGGCCTCGTCCTCGTAGCCGGCCATGAGCGCGTAGATGTAGTCGGAACCGCCTTCCCGCGCCTTGACGATGAGGGAGAGGTCCGGCGGCAAGGCGCCGCCGTTGGCGGCCCGGGCCTCGTTGTCGTTGGCGAAGGGGGAGGGCCAGTAATCGGCCAGCCGGGCGGGGCGCGTGAACATCGCGCCTTCGTCGTCCGGCCCGTCCTCGACCTCGTATTGCGCCGCGATCGCCTTCGCCTCCTCCTCGGCGAAGCCGATCTCCGCCAGGTTGCGGAACGCGATGTAACGCAGCGAATGGCACACGGCGCAGACTTCCTCGAAGACCTGGAAGCCCCGTTGCAGGGCGCCCCGGTCGAAGGTACCGAAGACGCCTTCGTGCGCCCAGTCCTGATCGGGAATGTCGATCCCGTCGCCTGCCGCGAAGGCGCCGCCGCCCAACGCTGCGAAGGCGCAGACCGTCGCCGCCGCCAGGGCCCGCCGCACCGCGCCCATCACGCGCGCTCCGCCGCCGCGGCGGCGTCCGCCTCTCCCCTGCCCAGCACCGCCTGGTGGATACTTTCAGGCAGGGGCAGCGGTCGCTCGAACTTGCCGACGAGCGGCACGATCAGGAGGAAGTGCGCGAAGTAGTAGCCCGTGCAGACCTGTCCGATCCAGATGAAGTCGCCCTCCGGGGTGTTGGCGCCGACCCAGCCGAGCGCGATGCAATCTGCGGCGAATATCCAGAAGACCCATTTGTAGATCGGCCGGAAGCGCGCGCTCCGCACCCGCGAGGTATCGAGCCACGGCAGGATGAAAAGGATGGCGATCGAAGCGATCATCGCGACGACGCCGCCGAGCTTGTCCGGAATCGCGCGCAGGATCGCGTAGAACGGCAGGAAGTACCATTCCGGCACGATGTGCGGCGGGGTCTGCAAGGGGTTCGCCTTCTCGTAGTTGATCGTCTCGCCCAGGGCGTTCGGCAAGTAGAAGGTGAAGACGAGAAGGATGAACATCATCACGCCGAACCCGAACAGGTCCTTGACCGTGTAATAGGGATGGAAGGGGATGGTGTCCCGCGCGCTCTTGATGTCGATCCCGAGCGGGTTGTTGGACTTGCGGTGGTGCAGCGCCCACAGATGCAGGAAAACCACGCCGAAAAGCACGAACGGCAGCAGGTAATGCAGGGCGTAGAAACGGTTGAGGGTCGGGTTGTCGACCGAGAAGCCGCCCCACAGCCAGTTCACGACCGTCTCCCCGATCCAGGGGATGGCCGAGGTCATGTTGGTGATGACCGTCGCCGCCCAGAAGCTCATCTGCCCCCACGGCAGGACGTAACCCATGAAGGCGGTTGCCATCATGATGAGGAGGATGAGTACGCCCATCCACCAGAGGATCTCACGCGGCGACTTGTAGGAGCCGTAATAGAGCCCCCGGAAGAGGTGGATATAGACCACCGCGAAGAACATCGAGGCGCCGTTGGCGTGGAGGTAACGCATCAGCCAGCCCCACTCCACATTGCGCATGATGTGCTCGACCGAGTCGAAGGCGAGGTCGGCGTGCGGCGTGTAGTGCATCGCCAGCACGACGCCGGTGACGATCTGGAGCACCAGCATGATTCCGGCGAGCGAGCCGAAGTTCCACCAGTAGTTGAGGTTGCGCGGCGTCGGGTAGTCGATGACGTGCTTGTTGGTCCAGCTGAAGACCGGCAGCCGGTACTCAATCCACTGCGCGACTCTGTTCCGAGGCACGGGCGTCGTCATCGAAGGCGGTCTCCCTAGCCGATCCGGACCAGCGAGTCGTCGAGGAATTCGTAGCGGGGCACCTTGAGATTGGCCGGCGCCGGTCCCTGGCGGATGCGCCCGGCGGTGTCGTAGTGGGAGCCGTGACAGGGGCAGAACCAGCCCCCATAATCGCCTCGTGGGTCGCCGAGCTTGGACCCCAGCGGAACGCAGCCGAGATGGGTGCACACCCCTTCCACGATGAGCCACTGGGCGCGCGGGGCGCGTTCGGCGTCCGCTTGCGGATCGGACAGCGCCTCGAGGTCCACGGCCCGGGCGGCGGCGATCTCCTCGGCCGTCCGGTGGCGGATGAAGACGGGCTTGCCGCGCCATTTGACGACGACGACCTGGCCCTCCTCGATGGCCGAAAGGTCGACCTCGGTCGAGGCCAGGGCGAGCACGTCGGCCGACGGGTTCATGGTCTCGATGAGGGGCCAGACCACGCCCACCGTCGCCATCGCCCCCATGGCGCCTGCCGCCAACACCAGGAAGTCGCGCCGCGTGCCTTCTCCGTCCGGCGCGTGATCCGAGGGCGGCGCGGCGTCTTCCATGATCGGACCCTTCGACTGTCTGGCGGAAGTGTTGGACGAGATACGGCTTCGACGAACGGCGAACACGGTCGCGCGCGGCGCCGCGCGCGGGCGGAGAGTTAGCACGGGCGGGCGGCGAGGGCAAGGCGCATGACGCACCCATGACGGCCCCCGCGAGCGGCGCCCGGCGGGAGCGGGCGCGCGCCTGGTTCGCGGCGCTGCGCGACAGCATCTGCGCAGCCTTCGAGGCGATCGAGGAGGAAGCCGGCGGCGGCACGCCCGGCCGTTTCGTGCGCACGCCCTGGCGGCGGCCGGGCGGTGGCGGCGGCACGATGGCGATCATGCGCGGCGCGGTGTTCGAGAAGGTCGGAGTCAACGTCTCGACCGTCGAGGGCGTCCTTCCGCCCGCCTTCCGCGAGTCCGTCCCCGGCGCCGGCGCGGACGGCCGCTTCTGGGCCAGCGGCGTTTCCGTGGTCGCGCACATGCGCTCGCCGCTCGTGCCGGCCGTGCACATGAACACGCGCCATATCGCCACCGGGGCGTCGTGGTTCGGCGGCGGCGCCGACCTGACTCCGACCTGCCCCGACGAACGCGACACGGAGGCGTTCCACGCCGCTCTGAAGCGGGCCTGCGACCGGCACGACCCCGCCTACTACCCGCGCTTCAAGGAATGGTGCGACCGCTACTTCTTCCTGCCGCACCGGGACGAACCCCGCGGCGTCGGCGGCATCTTCTACGACGACCTCGACAGCGGCGACTGGGAGGCGGATTTCGCGTTCACCCAGGACGTGGGCCGGGCCTTCCTCGAAGCCTACCCCGCGATCGTGCGCCGGCGCATGGCCGAGCCCTGGACGGAGGCGCAGCGGGCGCGGCAGCTCGTGCGCCGCGGCCGTTACGTGGAGTTCAACCTGCTCTACGACCGCGGCACGCGGTTCGGCCTGGAGACCGGCGGCAGCCCCGAGGCGATCCTGATGTCCCTGCCACCGGAAGCGCGCTGGCCGTAGCGGGCGGCGCTCACGCCTCGCGCGATTCGGCTGCGAGGGCGGCGAGCCGGGCGAGCGCGGCGGCGCGGTCGGGCGTGAAGTCCCGCGCCATCCACCATGCCTCGACGGCGGCCAGCAGGCGGCCCACTTCGGGTCCCGCCTCGACGCCGAGGGCCAGAACGTCCGCCCCGCGCACGGGCAGGCGCGGCCCCTCCCAGGCGTCGGCGGTCTCCAGCATCGCGCGAAACGCCCCGCCCTCGCCCCGCGCCGCCCAGGCAAGGAGTGCCAGGTCGCGAAACTGCGCGCGGCCGAGCCGGTAGAGCGCCCGGCGCTGGGCGCGGCGGTCGAGACCGGGCGCGAGCGCCACCGCCGGCGCGGCAAGCGCCGCGAGACGCGCCCCCTCCGCCCCGGTCAGGCGCCAGCGCCCGGCGACGGCTTCAGCGGCGGCGGCACTCGCGACGAGGGCGCCGAGCCGGCGGATCGGATCGGCATCGAATCCGGCCTCGGCCTCGACCGCGACCAGCCGCGTGAGGAGCGCGGTGCCGGGCGCCTCCGGCAGGATCGCGGCGAGCACGCGAGCCTCCGTCATCGCAGCCAGAGACGACACGGGGTCGGCGGCCGCCAGCAGCTTCATCATTTCGCCGCGCACCCGCTCGCCCGAGAGCGCGCCCAGGCCATGCGCCGCCGCCGCGCAGGCTGCGAGCGCCGCCGCATCCGGCGCGCCTTGCCCGTACCAGGCGTGGAAGCGGAAGAAGCGCAGCAGCCGGAGGCGGTCTTCGGCGATGCGAATCGCCGGTTCGCCGACGAAGCGCACTCGCCCCGCCGCCAGGTCCCGACGCCCGCCGAAATAGTCGTAGAACGTGCCGTCCGGCGCGCAGCTCATGGCGTTGATGGTGAAGTCGCGACGCGCGGCGTCGGCCCGCCAGTCGTCGGTGAAGGCGACTTCCGCGTGGCGCCCGTCGGTGCGCAGGTCGCGCCGCAGCGTGGTGATCTCGTAGCGCTTACCCCCGGCGAGCGCGGTGACCGTGCCGTGTTCGACCCCGGTGGGCAGGGCGCGCAGGCCGGCGCGCTCCAGCAGCGCCATAGCCCGCGCCGGCGGTTCCGGCGTGCCGATGTCGATATCCGTGACCGCGCGCCCGAGCAGCGCGTCGCGCACCGCCCCGCCGACGAACCGCGCCGCCCTGCCGTCGGCGCCCAGCGCGGCGAGCACCGCCCGCGTCTCCGCCGCCGCCAGCCACAGAGCCCGCGCGAGACCGTCGTCGGTGACGTGCGCCATGCCCCCATGATCGAGACCCCGCCCCCCCCTGCCAAGGCCTACACTCGGGGCGCGCCCGAAAAGGAACCCTGCCTATCCGTGAGAGTCCGCGATGGAGGGCGGCATTTTCCCGCACGTCCCCGGGAGCGCCGTTCACTCCGAGGCCCGCGGCCTTGAAGATAAGGGTTATTGGGGAGTGGCGGGGACAACCTGGGCAGGAACCACCTCGCCGTCGTGGAGGTGCGGGGGGACGTAGGTGCCGCCGGGGTCGGCGCCGCCCAGGAGGGCGAGGGCGACGAGGCTGGCGGCGACCAGCACCAAGCCGCCGCCCAGGAGGCGGAGCCAGGGCATGGCGCGGAAGGTCGCCGCCCACCGGGCGCGGCTCAACTGCGCCCGCCGCGCCAGCAGAAGCCAGGCGACGTAGAGGATCGTCGGCGCCAGCAGAATCAGGATGTGGATCAGCGTGGTTCTCAACATGGCGCGCGCAATACGTCCCGAAGGTTCACGAGGATCGCCGCCGTGGCGCCCCAGATAAAATACCGCCTGTAGGGCAAGGCATGGAAACGGCGCGGAACGCCGCCCAGCACCATTCGTTCGCACCGATAGTTGGCCGGGTCCAGCACGAAGGGAAGCGGCACCTCGAACATCTCGGCGACCTCGCGGGAATCCGCGGCGAAGGGCGGCGGGTCCGCGAGCAGCCCCACCACCGGCACGATCCGGTAGCCGGTGCCGACCGGGCGCTCCTCCAGCCGCCCGGCGACCGCGACGTTCTCCGCAACGATCCCCACCTCCTCGCGCGCCTCGCGCAGGGCGGTGGCCAGGGGCGCGGCATCGCCCGCCTCCGCGCGGCCGCCGGGGAAGCTCACCTGCCCGGCATGGCGGGCGAGGCCCTCCGTCCGCCGGGTGAGCAGCACCGTCATGGCGCCGCCCCGCGCGACGATCGGAACCAGCACGGCGGCGGGCGCGCCCGCGGCGGCGTTCACCCGCGCCCAGGGCTCGTCCGGCACACCCGGCGCTCGGCGCGACACGCGGCGCAGAATATCGTTCCACATCAGCGCATTGCCGGACATTCTTCGGATATACTCTCAAACGAGAAGAAGACGCCGCCGCTCCAGGCGCCGAGCACCCGCCGCCCCCCGACCGCTCGCTCGACGCACAGCTGGGCGAGCGGGTACCAAGCCGCGCGCACCACCCGCGCCTCCAGGCCGTCGCGGAGGGCGAGATAGGGGGCCTTCCCGGTCGCGGCCGGCCGCGGGCGAAAGCGGAGCGGATGCGCGGCGCCGGCCTCCACCCATTCGTCCAGGTTGGTGCGGAAGCGCAGGCGTTGCCCCTCCCCGCTCCCGCGGCGCTCCATCTCGACGGCGACGAAGGGCGAATCGTCCACGGCAATGCGGGCCCGCTCGACCGGCGTGACGAGCCAGTAGCCGCCGTCCGCCTCGCGCCGCAGGACGCGCGCGAACAACGCGACCAGCGACGGACGCGCGATCGGGCGGCTCTCGTGGAACCAAGTGCCGTCCGCCGCGATGCGGATGTCGATATCGCCGCAGAAGGGCGGCGGCGCCGGTTCGGCAGGCGCTTCGGCCATCGCCCGTCGCGCGCCGCCGGCGCCGGTCAGACGGCGTGGGCGTCGATGAGGCGGTTCACCTCGGAGGCGGCCTCCATCTGCACCATGTGGCCACGGCCCTCCAGCACCGCGCTCTCGACGCCTTCCGGCAGGCCCTCGACATGGGCGGCGGGGACGATCCTGTCCTCCGCTCCCCAGACGACCAGGGCCGGCACGCCGCCCAGGACATCGCGCAGGACTTCGGCTTGCGCGCCGGCGGGCGCGAAGGACTCCTTGATCGTCCGCAGCGCGGCGGGTACGCCGTCGATCCGCTTGAAGGCGAGCAGATCGGCGATCAGCTGGCGGGTGACCAGGGCCGGGTCGCCGAACAGTTTCTCGACATGGGGCTTCAGGTCCTTGCGGCGCTCGGCCGCGATGAAGCCTTCGAGATAGTCGCCGTCGATCTCGGTGCCGAGCCCGGCGCTGCCGATCAGGACCAGCGAGGCGACGCGGGCCGGCGACGCGCGGGCCACGGCGAGGGCAACAGCCCCGCCCAGCGAATGGCCGACCAGATGGGCCCTCCCGATGCCGAGCGCGTCCGTGAAGCCGGTGACGACGCCGACGAAGAAGGCGAGCGAGCCGTCGCCCACGTCCTTGGCGGAACCGCCATGCCCCGGCAGGTCGAGCGCGTACACCGCACGCTTGGCCGCGAGCGCCTCGTGGTTGAACAGCCAGTTGTTCAGGTCGCCACCGAAGCCGTGGATCAGGAGGATGGGCGTGCCCCCCTCGCCCCGCGCCAGATAGCGAAGCGCGCGGCCGTCGACCTCCACCGTCTCGGTGGCCGGGCCGGATTCCGCGTCGTCGTCTGCCGGCGGTACGTAATTGGCCTGGAACTCGCCGACGAAGGAGTCGATGTCGGCGTCGGAGACTTCGGCCCCGGCGACCACGCCGAGCAGGGCGCCGACCGGGAGGACCTCGCCCTCCCGGGCCACGTGACGGCGGAGTACGCCGGCCTCCGCCGCCTCGACCGCGCTGGAGATTTTCTCCGTCTCGATGTCGACCACCTCGTCGCCCGGCGCGAGGGGGTCGCCCTCGTCCACGAGCCACCCGGCGACCTTGCCCTCCTTCATGGAGAGCCCCCACTTGGGCATGCAGAGAGGGTGGATGCCCTCGCTCATCGGCCGGCCTCCATGACCGCCTTCACGGCCTTCCGGACCGCCGCCGCGTCGGGAATGTAGAGGTCCTCGAGGGTATCGGCGAAGGGCACCGGCGTGTGCGGGGCGGTCACCTGCTTGATCGGCCCTTTGAGCGAATCGAACGCCTTGTCGCAGACCAGCGCCGCGATGTCGGTCGCCATGTTGCAGCGCGGGTTGGCCTCGTCGAGCACCACGAGGCGGCCGGTGTTCTCGACCGTCTCGATCACGGAGTCCTCGTCCAGCGGCGAGGTCGTGCGCAGGTCCACCACCTCGCAGTCGATCCCCTCCCCGGCCAGCGCGTCGGCCGCCTCGTTCGCGACATGGACCATGCGCCCCAGGGTCACGATCGAGACGTCGTCTCCCTCGCGCGTCACGTTGGCCTCTCCGAAGGGGAGCGCGTAAGCCTCCTCCGGCACGTCGCCCTCCAGGGTGTAGAGCGCCTTGTGCTCGCAGAAGATCACCGGGTCGTCGTCGCGGATCGCCTGGATGAGCAGGCCCTTGGCGTCGTAGGGAGTGGCCGGGGTGACGACCTTGAGCCCGGGGATGTGGGTGAACACCGGATAGAGGCACTGCGAATGCTGTGCGGCGGCGCGAAGGCCGGCACCGTACATGGTGCGGATCACCACCGGAGTCTCGGCCTTGCCGCCGAACATGTAGCGGAACTTCGCCGCCTGGTTGAAGATCTGGTCGAAACAGACGCCCATGAAATCGATGAACATCAGCTCCGCCACCGGCCGCAGGCCGGCGGTGGCGGCGCCGACGGCGGCGCCGATGAAGGCCGATTCGCTGATCGGCGTGTCCATCACGCGGTCGCCGAACTTGCCGTAGAGGCCCTTGGTGATGCCGAGCGGGCCGCCCCATGCGTCCCGTTCGCCGTCGGTGCCGAGCCCGCCGGCCACGTCCTCGCCCATGACGACGACGGTCTCGTCGCGCTCCATCTCCTGGGCGAGGGCCTCGTTGATCGCCTGCTGGTAGGTTGCCTTGCGCGCCATTGCTGCCTCCCGCGCTCAGTAGGATACGTAGACGTCGGTCAAGAGGTCGGCCGCCGCCGGCGGCGGCGCCGCCTTCGCCTTCGCCACCGCGCCGTCGATGCGGGCCACGGCCTCCTCGTCGATGGCGGCGAGCTCGGATTCGTCGAGCAGGGCCGCCTCGACCACCTTCTCCCGGAACAGCGCCAGGCAATCGCGCGCCTCGCGCAGCTTCTTCACCTCGTCCGGGCCGCGATAGGTCTGCGCGTCGCCCTCGAAATGGCCGTAGTAGCGGTTGAGCTTGCATTCGAGCAGGCTGGGGCCGCCGCCCTCGCGCGCCCGCTTGATGGCCTCGCCGGCGGCCTCGTGGACGGCGAAGAAATCGTGGCCGTCCACCACCACGCCCGGCATGTTGAAGCCGCCGGCGCGGTCCGCCGCGTCGTCGCAGGCGATGGACCATTTCGACGAGGTCGATTCGGCGTAGCCGTTGTTCTCGACGACGAAGAGGCAGGGCAGGTTCCACACCGACGCGAGGTTCAGGCTCTCGAAGGTGGTCCCCTGGTTGGAGCCGCCGTCGCCCACGAAGGCGATGGCGACGCCGCCGGTGCCGAGCTGTTTCGCCGCCAGGCCGGCGCCGCAGATCAGCGGCGGGCCGCCGCCGACGATGCCGTTCGCGCCCATCATGCCCTTGTCCAGGTCGGCGATGTGCATCGAGCCGCCCTTGCCGGCGCAGAGACCGTCCCTGCGGCCGTAGATTTCCGCCATCATGCCGTCCACGTCGCAGCCTTTGGCAATGCAGTGGCCGTGGCCGCGATGGGTGCTGGCGATGCGGTCGCGCTCGTCCAGATGCATGCAGACGCCGACGCCGCTCGCCTCCTCGCCGGCGTAGAGATGCACGAAGCCCGGGATGTCGCCGGTCGCGAATTCGACGTGCAGACGCTCCTCGAATTCCCGGATCGTGCGCATGGTCCGATAGGCGGTCAACAGTTCGTCCTTGTTGAGTTGCATGCGATTCGCTCCTCCGTCCCTCGCGTCCCCGAACGGGCCGCCCGCAGACTATGCGACTCCGGAGGCTTTGTCGAAAGGCGTGCGCCCGGAAATTTCCTCGGAGGCGACGATCATCCCCGTCCTCGTGCGACGGCGCGGGGTTTCAGTGAATCTAGGGCGACTCCCTCGGCGACCGCGGCGCGCGCCAAGTCCCGGTCGAGGGTCGCCAGGGTATCGCCGCGGCGCAGGGCGGTCTCCAGATAGGCCGCGTCGTAGACGCTCAAACCGTGCTCGCGGGCGAACGCCATGATCGCGTCCTCGTCGTGGGCATCGTCGCGCAACAGACGCAAGTCCCGGAGGCGCATCAGGAATCACGCGCTCTCTGCCCGGTCGATGCGCCCGCGGCGCTCGCTCACGATCAGGGTGTTGCGAATCTCGTACCGGAAGATGGCCGGGACCACGCCGCCGTGTCGGGAGAGATCCTCCAATGCCCGTTCGGCGGCCGCAACCGGCTCGTCCGGGAAACACCAAGCGGCGGCAACCGACGCATCGATGACGACAGCCATCAAGCGCGGCCCCACGCCTTGGCGGTGCGATTCTCCGCCGCCGAGACACACGGCCGCCGCGCCCGTTCCCGCCGCAGCAACGCGATGGTTTCGCCGATCGGCCGCTCCAGAGGCACGATACGGGCCACCGGCGCGCCGGCGCGCGCGAGGATCACATCTTCACCGGCTTCCGCGCGAGCGATCAAGCGTGAGAGCTGCGCCTTGGCGTCCCCGATGTTGAAGACTTGGCCCACAACCTCATACTCCCGTATCCGGGTGAACCATGCGTTGACTCACAAGAAGCCGCCGCCTGTTTGGTCAAGGCTTGGCCAACCGCCCGGTCACTCCGCCGGCGGCACCACGCGCGCGGCCATCGAGCCTCACGGTCGGTGGGAGATGTTTCGACGCGCGGCGTCAGGGGGTGAGCGCTTCCCGGGTCAGCAGGCGCTCGCGGGCGGCGACGGCCATGGCGCGGGGGACATCGACGGTGCGGGGGCCGTCCGGGTCCAGCACCACGGCGAGGCGGTCGGCGGGACCGAACGCGATCTCGCGCTCGCCGTCCAGCGCGACGACCCCGCGCGAGAGGCGGACGGGCAGCGGCACCCGGGCCTCGATCTCGAACACCCGCTCGACGCCGATGGCCGCCATGAGGCCGGGGGCGAGCGGCGCGGAAACGGCGGTCGCCGCCCCGCCCGCCGCGGCGAGATCGAGGCCCACGCCGGTGGGCGCGTCGCGCGGAACCGGGCGCAGCAGGCCGGCGATCGAGGACAGACCCACGGCGTCGGCCTCGGCGAAGGTCACGAACAGCTGGTCGAGGGCGTCGGCGCGCCAGAGCGCCTTGGCGCCCGTCCATTGCGCGCCACTGATGCAGACGTCGACCAGGGCGATGTCCCGAGGCGCGCCGTTCGCCGTGACCCGGAGCAGCTTGTTGCGGCGTGTCGCCGCCTCCCGCGGCAGGGCACCGGTGGCGACCAGGCCGGCGGCGAGCCCGGCGATGGTGGCCTCGCGCATCGCCGGGAAGACGTTGTTCGTCCCGGTGGAGAGGGAGGTGAGCGGCACGCCATCGCAGGCACTGGCGACCAGCCGGTTGGTGCCGTCGCCGCCCAGTACCACGATCCCGCCGACGCCGCGCTCGACCATGCGCCGGGTGCCCGCGACCGTATCGGCGGGCGACTCCTCGACCGGCATGTCGAGGAACGCCACTTCGGGCCAGACCTGCCCCGCCGGCGGTTCGCGCTGGAGCGCGCGGCGCACGCGGTCGGCGATGCCGCTCTCGTCGGGCACCATGTAGCAGGTGCGCACGCCGACCGCGCCCAGCGCCGAGAAGAGGCGCGTGACCATGTTGCGCTTCTCGGCGATGGGGAACACCGAGGCTTGCGCGACGAGGCGCCTGATGTCGCGGCCGGCGGCGGGGTTGGCGATGATGCCGACCGCCGCGCCCTCCGAAAGAGATGCTGCCATCGCTCCTCCGCGCGGGCTGTATAACCCGGCGCGGACCGGCGCGCACGGACCGCCGCATGGCCGGCCGCCGCCGCCTGGTGTAGAAGGACGCGGCAGGCGGAACCTGAAGGAGCGCGTGTGCGGGGCCCTCTCAACCTGCGCGTCTACGGTGTGCTGCTGCGCGGCGGGCGGGCGCTGATCGCGGCGGAGCGCGTCGGCGGGCGCGCCGTGTTGAAGCTGCCGGGCGGCGCGGTCGAGGCCGGCGAGACGCCGGAGGGGGCCTTGCGGCGCGAATTCGCGGAGGAAGGGAGGCTCGTGGTCGAACCCGCGCGGCTGCTGCACGCACCGGGGACGCTGTACAGCCCGTGGATCCACGGGCCCTATACGCCCCTCTATTACGCGGTCCACGGCGCCGGTGCACCGGCGGTGCCGCCGGCGGAGCCGGTAGAGTTGCGCTTCATGGAACCGGGGGAGGCGATCGCGAGCGGGCGCATGGCGGCGCCGGAGATCGTCGCGCTGAACCGGGCGCTGGAAGGAAGACGGGAGGACGGATGAGCGGAGAGGCGCGCCCGCGCCAGCATCGGCGGGGTTTTCGGGGGGCCGCCACAGCCCTGGCGGCGGCGCTGGCCGCGGGTATCCCGTACGCGGGTATCCCGGGCGCAGCGGCGCAGGAAGCGGCGGCGGTGGCCGTCGACGCCGCACGCACCGAGGTCATGGCGGGGACGGTGCCCGTCATCGGGCGCCTGGTCGCGCGCCAGGCGGGTGAGATCGCCGCGCGGGCGGCCGGCCCCGTCATCGCGCTCCACGTCGCGGTCGGCGACGGCGTGGAGAAAGGCGATGCGATCGCCTCCCTCGACACCGCCCGGCTCCGCGCCCAGCGGGATCGTCTGGCCGCGGTCGTCGCCGAGGCGGAGGCGCAGGTGGCGCAGTCCCTGGCGCAGGCGGCGCTGCACCGGCTGGCGCTGCGCCGGCTGGAGGGGCTGCGCGGCTCGGCGGCGTTCAGCCAGGGGCGCTTCGAGGACGCCCGGCAGCAGGCCGTCATCGCCGAAACCGCGGTGGCGCGGGCGGAGGCGCTGCGCACCAGCGCGGCCGCGAATCTGGCGCTGGCCGAGATCGATCTCGCCTGGGCCCGGATCGAGGCGCCCTACCCCGGCGTGATCACCCTCCTGCACACCCAGGCCGGGGCTTGGCTCGGCGTGGGCGCGCCGGTGGTCAGCATGGTCAACGACCGCGACCTGGAGGTCGAAGCCGACGTGCCGTCGGTGCGCATCGAGGCGCTGGAGGCCGGAGTCTCCGTGCCCCTCGCCCTCGACGACGGGAGCCCGCACGACGGGAGCCCGCACACGGCGACGGTGCGCGCCGTGGTGCCGGCGGAAAACGCCTTCACCCGGACGCGGCAGGTCCGCTTCACGCCGCTGTTCGGGCCGCTGCGGAAGCCGCTGGCGATCGACCAGTCGGTGACTCTCGACCTGCCGGCCGGGCGCGGGCGCAAGGCGGTGACGGTGCACAAGGACGCGATCGTCCACGACCAGGGCCAGACCTTCGTCTACGTCGCCCGCGACGGGCGGGCGCAGCTCCGCCTCGTGCGGCTGGGCGACAGCGTGGGCGGCCGCTTCGAGGTGCTGAAGGGGCTGGAGCCGGGCGAGCCGGTGGTGGTGCGCGGCAACGAGCGCCTCTGGCCGGATCGGCCGATCGTCGTGAGCGACGGGAGGTAGGCCGCTTCGATGAACCCGATAAGGCTCGCCATCAACCGGCCGATCGCGGTCGTCGCCGCCGTCCTGATGGCGTTGATGTTCGGGTTCATCGCGTTGCAGACGATCCCGATCCAGCTCACGCCGGACGTGCGCAAGCCGGTCCTCACCGTCAACACCTGGTGGCCCGGCGCCGCGCCGGCCGAGGTCGAGCGCGAGATCGTCAACCGCCAGGAGGAGGTGCTCAAGGGCCTCGAGGGGTTGAACCGCATGGTGAGCTCCTCCAACGACGGCGTGGGCGAGATCGAGCTCGAATTCAACGTCGGCTCGGACATGGACCGGGCGCTCGTGCTGGTCGCCAACCGGCTGGATCGGGTGTCCGACAAGCCGGACGACGCCGCCGAGCCGGTCATCGGCTCCGCCGGCTCCGAGGACCAGCCGATCGCTTGGTTCATCCTCACCCGCCAGCCGGGCAACGAGCGCGACATTCACACCTACGGCGATTTCGTCGAGGACACGATCCGCGAGCGGATCGAACGGGTGCCGGGCGTCTCGCGGGTCAACATGTTCGGCGGCACCACGCGGGAGCTGCGCGTCACGGTGGATCCCGAACGGATGGCCCGCTACGGGCTCACCGTCACCGAGATCGCCGGGGCGCTCAGGCGGGCCAACGCCTCGATCTCGGCCGGTGCCGTGGACGAGGGCAAGCGGCGCTACGTGGTGCGCACCGACGGCGCACTCAACACGCCTGAGCGGGTCGCCGGCGTGGTGCTGCGCTCGGCGCAGGACCCCGCCACGGGGCGACTCGGGCGGGTGACCGTGGGCGACATCGCCACGATCGCTTACCGCTACAAGGAGCCCGCCGCCCGCATCCGCCTGCTCGGCGAGCCGGCGCTCGCCATCAACGCCGTGCGCGACACCGGCGCCAACGTCATCGAGACGATGGCCGGGATCAGGGAGGCGGTGGCGGAACTCAACGGCGGGCCGATCCCGCAGGCCGGGCTCGTTCTGCAACAGGTCTATGACGAGACCATCTATATCGATTCCGCGATCGACCTGGTGCAGCAGAACATCTACGTGGGCGGCGCGCTGGCCGCCCTCGTGCTGCTGCTGTTCCTGCGCTCCTTCCCGGCGACCCTCATCATCTCGATCGCCATCCCCGTCTCCGTGATCGGCTCGTTCGTGGCGATGGCGGCGCTCGGGCGGTCGATCAACGTGGTGTCGCTGGCCGGCATCGCCTTCGCCGTGGGCATGGTGGTGGACGCGGCCATCGTGGTGCTGGAGAACATCTACCGCCTGCGCCAGAACGGCTACGGGCGCCTGGAGGCCGCCTATTTCGGGGCGCGGCAGGTGTGGGGCGCGGTGTTCGTCTCGGCCGCGACCACCGTGCTCGTCTTCGTGCCGATCCTGGTCATGGAGCTGGAGGCCGGGCAGCTCTTCCGCGACATCGCCGTGGCGATCTCGGTCTCGGTCGTCCTCTCGCTGCTGGTGGCCAACACGGTGATCCCGTCGATGGCGAGCCGCATCCTGGGCCGGGGGCGGCGCGGGGCCGCGGACGCCGCGCCGCACAGGCTCCGCCTGCCGCTGCTGGACGGTGCCGCGGCGCTCTTCGTGCGCGCGGTGCTGGGCTTCACGGGGTGGGTGGTGCGCCGGCGCTGGCGGGCGGGGCTGGTGGCGCTCGTCGTCTGCGGCGGCGCGCTCTACGTCTTCTGGCTGCTGCTGCCCCGGCTCGACTACCTGCCGACCGGCAACCGCAACCTCGTCTTCGGCATCGTCCTGCCGCCGCCCGGCTACAACCTGGAGACGACGACCGGCATCGCGCGCTCGGTGGAGGAGGCGGTACGCCCCCACTGGGCGTCGGAGACCGGCCCGGAGGCGGCGCCGGGGCAGCCGCCGAAGATGCAGCGGTTCTTCTTCGTGACCTTCCGCGACCAAGCGTTCGTCGGCGCCATCTCCGTCGATGCGAACCGGGCGGGCGAGCTCATCGAGCCGATTCGCCGACCGGTGTTCCGCGAACCGGGCACCTTCGGCTTCATCAGCCAGGCTTCGCTCTTCGGCCGCGGCATCGGCGGCGGGCGCAAGATCGACGTCGACATCTCCGGCCCCGACCTGGAGGCGACGCTGGCGGTGGCCTCGCAGGCGACCGGCCTCATCGCCCGCGTCCTGCCGTTCGATCTCGGCAACCAGTTCCGCCCGCGGCCCGGCCTCGAGCTGGGCGCGCCGGAGGTCCGTCTCCTTCCCGACCCGGTGAGACTCGGCGACAACGGGGTTTCCGCCAGCGAGTTCGGCGCCACCATCGAAGCCTACAACGACGGCCTCAAGGTGGACGACGTGACCATCGACGCGAAACGGCTGGACCTGGTGCTGGCCGGCCCGGTGGCCCATGTCGGGCGCACCCAGGGCATCGACAGCCTGCCGGTGGTGACGCGCACGGGCGCCATCGTGCCGGCGCGCTCGCTGGCGGACATCGCCGTCACCGCCGGCCCCACGGAGATCCGCCACGTCGAGCGCGAGCGCACGGTGACCCTGGAAATCCGCCCGGCCGCCGACATCCCGCTGGAGGTCGCCCTGGAGCGCCTGGAGACCCAGGTCGTGCAGGCACTGGAGAGCCAGGGGCTGCCGCCGGGGGTGAAGATCAGGCTCTCCGGCACCGCCGACGACCTGGAGGCCACCTGGGATGCGATGGCGATCAATCTCGTGATCGCCATCGCCATCGTCTATCTGATCATGGCGGTGCTGTTCGAGAGCTTCGTCTATCCCTTCGTCATCATGCTCTCGGTGCCGCTGGCCGCCGCCGGCGGCGTGCTGGGCCTCGCGGGCATCAACCTCCATTCGTTTCAGCCGCTCGACATGCTGACGCTGCTGGGCTTCGTCATCCTGATCGGCATCGTCGTGAACAACGCGATCCTGCTCGTCCACCAGACGCTGTTCCATATCCGCGAAGAGGGGATGGCGGTCGCCGACGCGATCGTCGAGGCGACGGGGAACCGCATCCGGCCGATCTTCATGTCGACGCTGACGAGCGTCTTCGGGATGCTGCCCTTGGTGCTCTTCCCCGGCGCCGGCTCCGAGCTCTACCGCGGGCTCGGCTCGGTGGTGATCGGCGGCCTCGCGCTTTCGGCGGTACTGACGCTGCTGATCGTCCCGCCCCTGCTGGCGGTGGTCTCGACGGGCCGGCGGGGCCGGCGCGAGACGCTGGAGGCCACTCCTTCCGCGGGCCCTTCCGCCGGCCGGGCAAACGCGGGGTGACGGCGCATTCCTGGGCGCTTTCGCCGAAGGAGGCGGTTGCGCTCCAGAAGCGGCTCGCGCGCGCCGTCGTGCGGTCGGACCGGCTCGGCCCCGGCGGGCGGCGCGGCCTGAAGCGGGTCGCCGGCCTCGACGTGGCCTTCGCCGATTCCGGGCGAATCACCCGGGCGGCGGCGGTGCTCCTCACCTGGCCCGGCCTTGCGCTCCTCGACCACGCGCGAATCGAGCGCCCGACGACCTTTCCCTACGTCCCGGGCCTGCTGTCCTTCCGCGAGGTGCCGGCGCTGCTGGAGGCGGTGGGCCGGCTCGGCCAGGCGCCCGACCTCGTCTTCTGCGACGGCCACGGCTACGCCCATCCGCGGCGCTTCGGGCTGGCCTGCCATCTCGGCCTGTGGCTGGACCTGCCCGCCATCGGCGTCGCGAAATCGCGGCTCACCGGGCGGCATACGGAACCCGGCCCGGCGAAGGGAGCGTTCACGTGGCTGCTGGCGGCGGGCCCGCCCCGCCCCGGCGAGCGCATCGGCGCCGTGCTGCGGACCCGCGAGCGGGTGCGGCCGGTCTACGTCTCGGCCGGGCACAGGGTCTCCCTGCGCACGGCGCTGGCGTTGACGCTGGTCTGTACGACCCGCTACCGGCTGCCCGAGCCCGTCAGGCTGGCCGACGCCCTCTCGAAGGCCGGGCGCGCGGGGTGAGGCCGGTCACGCGAGGCCGTCGCCACGCTCCGCCGCTGAATCGGTACCTGCGTCGCCCTCGGCCGGCGCGTCGGCCGGCGTCCCCGCCTTTTCCTGCCTGCGCAGCTCCGCCCGCTCGGCCTTGAGCTTGGCGCGGGCAGCCTTCCTGGCGGCCTTGTTGCGCTCGCGTTCGAGGCGCGCGAAACGGTAGTTGGGCTTGCGTGCCATGGTCCCTTCCAGATCGACGCCCGGCCACGGCCTCGCGCCCCCGGCCGTGCCGGGGGCGCGCTGCTCGGGCCGGTGCGCGGCGGCTCAGTCGAGGACGACGAGATTCTCGGCGGAGGCCCGGCCGTCACGCCCCGGCGTCAGATCGTACTGGACCTTCTGGCCCTCGCGCAGGCCGTCGAGGCCCGCCCGCTCGACCGCGGAGATGTGGACGAACGCATCCTTGGAACCGTCGCTCGGCTGGATGAAGCCGTAACCCTTGACCGTGTTGAACCACTTCACCGTTCCCGTAGCCATGGCTACTCCTTCTCGCGTTGTGAAACGCCCATGCCTCGCTCACGCGGCATCGCGAGCATGGGGGCGCAGCGTGCTCCGGAGTAGCTTGGCTGACAGTTCGCGAAGATACAGCGAGGCCACGTGCGACCGGTCGGCCCCTTGATTGGGCCATCGCCCGCCGATTTGCAAGGGGTTTTTCGGCGCGCCTGATCAGCCGGTCCGCTTGAGCGGGTGCAAGGCCCATTTGACGGTGGTGGCCTCCTGGACGGGGCCGGTCAACACCACCTGGGAGGCGCGGCGGCGAGTCGCGCCGTCGCCGGCATAGACGCTTTCGTTCACGCCGAGCGCGGCACCGGCGGCGCGGAGCCGCCAGACGGCGCCGCTCGGCAGGCGCAGCAGGGCGGCGTCGCGATCCTCCGTCATCATGCATTCCACGCTCGGGTGCAGATGGAAGCGCACGGCGAATTCCCGCCCCTGCTTCCGCCGCCGCTCGACCTGCATCAAGGTGTCCTCGCCGCGGATGTCGCCGCCGCCGGCGGCGGCGTAGAGGCGGCGCCGGTGGATCAGGCCGAGGGACTCGAGATAGCCGTCGTGGCGCGCGTCGAGCCAGCTCGCGCCGTCGCGGTCATGCCGCTCGACCTCGACCTTGGTCGGGCCGTGCGCGATGCCGCCATCGTCCCTCAGGGCCGCCGTGTTGGTGTCGTCCACGGTGAGCGTGCTGTGGGCCGCGGTGGCGCGCAGCGCCCGGCGCCATGCCGCGTCGCCGCCGCGCCAGTCGCCGCAATTGACCACGAGGCGCTCCGCGCCGACGCTGATCTCGAAGCCGAACGTGCCGGCATGGGCCCAGCGCCCGGCGGCGGGGGGCCGGCCCATGTCCGCGATCAGCGTCGCGCGCTTCCCCTCGATGCGGCGGAAGCCGGTCTCGGTCGCATCGAGCAGGACGGGGCCTTCGGCCGGCGCGCGGGCCAGGGCGAGATCGACGAGCCATCGCTCCTCCTCGACGCCGGCGTTGAAGAGCGCGAGCCGGCCGTCGCCGTGGCGGAACATGCGCAGCGCCGGCGCCAGCCGGGTGAGACCGGCGGCAAGCGCCGGAGGCGCGGGGCGGCCCGCCGCGTCGAGGGTCTCGCGCAGTTCGGCAAGATGGCGCATGGCTGCCAGATGCGCGGACGGATTACGCTCGACGTGGCCGCCGTCCTTCAGCACCTGCCGCTTCAACGCCGCCTCCAGGAGCTTGAGGCCGTGGGCCGCGCGGCGCTCGCCTTCGGGCAGGCAGATGCCGCCCTGGACCAGCCCCTTGCAGGCGATGATCTCGGGCAGCCCCGCCCGCGCGCCGCGGGCGGCGTGGGCCAGACGGCGCGCGTGCAGATCGAGCGCCCGGTAGAAGCGCCGGGCGAAATCGTCGTCGGCGCCGCGCAGGAGAAACGCGCCATGGGCGAGCCAGGACGAGAGCCGCTGCCCCACGAGCTCGGGCCGCCAGGGCCCCGCGCGGTCGACGTTGCGGTGCTGGCGCAGCCAGTCGAGCACCATCGCGCGGCCGCGCTCCGGCGCCCGCACCGCGCCCGCTGCGCGCAGATCGCGCAGCCAGGCGAAGCCGTGGAGCTCGGCGAACCAGTATTCGCCGGCCTCCCGGTGCTGCCACGGGATGCCGTCGCCCAGGTCGGCCGCGCGGACCGTCTGGCCGCCGAAGTCGTAGGTGCTCGCGAGCAACGCCGCGCCGCGCCCGGCGGCGCCGGGAACGAGATCGAGCGGCGCGTGGAGGAGCCGGTCGGGCGCGCGGCCCGCGAGCGGCGCCGCGGAGCGACGGCCCAGCCGGCGCAGGGAATCGAGGAAGCCGCCGGGCGCCTGCCTTTCCCGGTCGCTCATGGGCGCGGGAGGGCTACGAAGCGGGCGCGCGGCCGCCCTCGGCCGCCGCCCTCAAGCGGGCGAGATTGTCGCGATAGGCCGCCCGGCCGCCGCCGAAGCTCGCCGTGCCGGCGACCAGCACGTCGGCGCCGGCGGCGACGGCGGCGGGCACCGTGTCCGCGTCGATCCCGCCGTCGACCGCGAGATCGACGGCGCGCCCGCAGCCCTCGATCAGGCGCCGCAAGGCGCGAATCTTGCGCAGCTGGCCGGCGATGAAGCGCTGGCCGCCGAAGCCCGGGTTCACCGTCATCGCCAGCACCAGATCGACATCGTCCAGCACCGGCTCGACGGCCGCCGCCGGCGTCGCCGGATTGAGCGCGACTCCCGCCCGCTTGCCGGCCGCCCGGATGCGCTGGAGCGTCCGGTGCAGATGCGGCCCCGCCTCGGCATGGACGGTGAGGCGATCCGCGCCCGCCTCGGCGAAGGCCTCGACGAAAGGGTCCGCCGGGCGGACCATGAGATGGACGTCGAAAGGCAGCGCGCTGTGGGGCCGCAGCGCCGCGACCATGGCCGCGCCCATCGTCAGGCTGGGGACGAAGTGCCCGTCCATCACGTCGACATGGATCATGTCGGCGCCGGCGTCGGAAATGGCCCGCACCTCCGCGCCGAGGCGCGCGTGGTCCGCCGCCAGAATGGAGGCTGCGAGGCGGACCTTCCGGCGCATGGCGCGGTGGTACCAGCCTGGCCGCGGCGTCGCAAGCCGTCAGTCGAACCGGTGCACGACCGCGAGGCGCATCACGCCAAGCCTGTTTTCGATCGTGTAGGAAACGGGCCGGCGCGGGCTGCCGTTGCCGCAGCAACGGTCGTTGCCGGAAAGGTTCGCGCGATGGGTGGTCCGCCCGAAATCCAGATACAGGCCTTCCAGCCGCAAGGCCCAGCCGTCGGCCAGGGCGGTCTCGACGCCCGCGCCGAGCGTCCAGCCCACTTCCGTCGAAGCGTCGCGGAAGGAGTCGTCCGGGTCCGGCCGCCACGGCGTGGGGCGCGGCGGCTCGACGCTGCGATCGCGGCCCCGGTCGAGATCGGTCAAGGCGTTCTCGATCCGCGCGACCGCCAGCCCCGCGGCGGCGAAGAGCGTCGTCGCCGACCCTGCCGCCCGCTCGATCCCGGCGCGCGCCGTGGCGATCCAGCGGAACGTGGAAACCACCGTCTCGTCCGCGCCGCCCGGCGGCGGCTGGACGGAGACGAGGTTGGGGTCGATGCGGTTCGTCGTCGCCGACGGGCCGCCGAAGGCGCCGTCGAGCTCGAGCCGGAGCGGCACGCCGCCGACGGCGAGCCTCTTGCCGACCAAGGCGCCGCCCATGAAGGCGCTGTCGCGGTACGCCACGGCCCAACCGGGATTTCCCCAGTTCGAGAAGCCGTCCCGGTCGACGATCCGGTTGTCCGCGCGGGCCACGCCGGCGAAGGCGCCCGCATAGGTCTCGCCCCAGGCGAAGGCCGCGCCCTCGGCGTTGGCGTCCTCGGCGTTGGCGCCAGCGCCGGCGAGCGCGAGCAGAGCGGGCAGCGCGAGCACCGCCGCCCATCGGAAACCGAAGCGGAGTCCCCTCCTCATGGCCGTCCTCCCCCGGCGGCGCGCCGCCCGTCGAGCCGGGGCGCAGGGTAGCCGAGGCCCCTCCCCGTTCCAACCGCGGCCGGTCACGCCGTCGCCTGCTCCAGGCCGCGGCCTGCTCCGGAGAGCGGCACCCGGCAGGCCGGCGGCGGCGCAGGCGTTCGCGGGGGTTATCCGGCGGGGGCGCCGGGTCCGGACTTCGGCGCGGTGCGTTCGATCACGGTCTCCATGCCGACGATCAGGGCTTCGAGGGCGCGACGCTGATCGGCGGCTTCGCGGCGCTGGTCGGCGAGCGCCTGCATGGTCTCGGCGTGGCGGCGTTCGTCGGCTTCGCGCTGGTGATCGAGGATGGCGGCGCGATCCTTGTTGGCGCGGACCATGGCGCGGATGCCGTGCCAGATGCCGGCGGCGGCGGTGATGGCGGCGGTAGCGTTGGCGGCGGCGATGACGAGGCTTCCGGTCTCGAATCCGGTCATAGCCGGTTCTCCGGGCCGGCGGGTGGCGGCGCGCCAGGGGCGGCGTGGAGCCTGGGCATGGTGTCGAGGACGGCGTCCATGCCGTCTCCCTCCGTATCGGCTCGCGTTCCTCATTACAGGTAAAAATTCCGGGCGCGGGCGTCAAGCCGCCGCCGGGTGCGACGGCGGAAAGCCCCTTGCGAAGGGCGCCGCCGGCACCGACATCGGGTATCGACCGGCGAGGCAAGGAGAAAGGCCATGGCGACCATGCACCCAACCAGGATCGACATCCCCGAGAACGCCCGCGCCGCGCTCGCCGGGCTGCTGAACGCCCGGCTGGCGGACGCCGTGGATCTGGCGACGCAGGCGAAACAGGCGCACTGGAACGTCAAGGGGCCGCACTTCATCGCGCTGCACGAGCTGTTCGACGCCATCCACGGGCGGATGCTGGCGCATACGGACGATCTGGCCGAGCGGGTCGCCGCGTTGGGCGGCACCGCGGAAGGAACCGCCAGGGCCGCGGCGGACGCCTCCACCCTGCCCCCCTACCCGCTCGACGTCGCGGATGGCAGCGCGCATGTCGCGGCCGTGAGCACCGCCCTCGCGGCCTTCGGGAAGAACCTCCGCGCGGCCATCGCCGAAGCGGCCCGGATCGGCGACGCCGACACGGAAGACCTCTTCATCGGCATCTCGCGCGACATCGACAAGAACCTCTGGCTGGTGGAAGCCCACGCCCAGGCCGCCACCTGAACGCCACGCGCCCGCGGGCGCGCGGGATGATTCTCACGGAGCAAGCAGAAATAATTTGCTTGCCCCCCCCCCCCCGTGGTGTGATGATGTGCCGTAGGGCTTTGCGCTATCGAACCGGAGGGGGATAAATTAATGCATCCGAACAAAATGGCGATCGTGATCGCGTGTGGCGCCGTGCTGGCGCTCGGGGCCTGCGGCGGCAGCGGCGGCAGCGGCGTCGACCCGTCGACCCAGACGAAGATCGACACGCTCACGGCCGAACGCGATGCGGCGCGGGCCGCCCTGATGGCCGCGCGGGACACGCTGGCCGAAGTGCAGGCCGCCCAGCAAAAGGTGGCCGCGGCGCCGACGGATGCGCAGGCGCAGGCGGCACTGCGGACGGCGCTCACCGCCGCGGAGAACGACCTGAAGGAGGCGGACAGGCGCGTCGCGGCGGCGCCGCCCACGGCGGCCACGCGCGCGGTGCGGACGGCGCTGACCTCGACCCGGGCGGCGCTCGCCTCGGTGAGGACGCTCTATTCCCCGTCCGACCGGACGGACGATTCGCTGAGCGAGGCGCGGGCCGCGGTGACCCTGGCGCAGACCGATCTGACCGCCGCGCAGGAGGCGCTGGCGGAGGCGCCGGACGACGCGACGCGGATGGCGCTGGCAGAGGCGCAGAGCGCGCTCACCACCGCCCAGCTCTCGCTGCTGCCCCAGATCGCCAGCGCGTTGGACGAGGCGCAGGCGCCACCGGCCCCCCCCCCTCCGCCGACGGATGAGGAGACGGCGTTGCGGGCGGCGCAGACCGATTTGACGGAGAAGCAGGCCGCGACCGCGGCGGCGCGGACGGCGCTGGCGGCGGCCCAGGCGGCCCTGGAGAAGGTGGAGACGGATTTCCAGGCGACCGCCGCGGCCTGGACCGGCGACACGACGGACGAGCAGAAGACCGCTGACCGCACAGCGGCCAGGACCGCGAGAGCGACGGCGCAGGCGGCGCTGGCGACCGCGGAGACGGCCTACGTGACTGCGCGGGCCGCGGAGAGGACGTCCGCGGCGGAGCTCGCGACGGCGTCCGAAGCGGCCCTCGCCGCCGCGACCACGGACGCCCAGCGGACGGCGGCCAACGCAGGGACGGCGGCGGCGACGGCGGCCGAGACCGCAACGCTCGCCTGGGCCGCCACCCGCATCGCCGGCGATGCCGGGTTGGCGCGCCCGCCCGCCATCCTGAACGACATCCCCGAGGCCCCCGCCGTATCGGTGGACGACCGCTCCCCCTTCACCGTGCGGGTCTCGCTCACGCCGAGGGAGGCGGAGGCCAGCACCTGCACGGTCAACACGGCGTGTCCGAACCCGAACGCGCTGGACATCAAGACCAGCGCGACGCCCTATGCCGCCGGCAAGACGGTGCTCTCGCCGGGGGCGACGGGCGACGGCGACTGGTTCGCGCTGCGGACGATCTCCATGCGCGGCGACGTCCGCCACAGCTACGAAGGCACCACCGGCGACAGCAGCAGCAACCGGCCGAAGGTTCCGGTCGTCCAGCGGGCGACCACCATCGACGGCACCGCCGTGACCGGCTCGGGGATCACCGCCTACCAGCGCCATTACCAGAACCCGATGACCAGCTCGATCCGCTTCACGCCCGACGGCATGGTCTTCAGGACCGGCGGCGAAGGCACCGTCATGAGCCTCTTCAAGCACGATCTCGACAGGTCGTCGAGCCGGGGCCGCGACGGGATCAACCAGCCGGGCGCCTGGGGGGTGGGCGCGCCTCCGTCGGACGATTGCAGCGGCGCCTATCCGGCCTACTGCTTCGACTTCAACCGCAGCGACGCGGAGGCCTCCTTCGGCGCCCCCTACGCCGACCCCGACGGCGAGCCCAACTACTACTGGGCCTCGCGCTTCGGTCTGGCCGGCAACCAGCCCCAGCCCGACCCCGCGGACAGCGACGGCCGGCGGCTCGCCGCCCACGGCGCGATGGGCGACCTGCGGGTCTGGGTGTCGAACTATGGCGGCCTCGACGCCGGTGCGATGGCGGACAGCGCCAGCGACGACGCCGACCGCTACCTCTCCTATGCGGCCTACGGCCTGTTCGTGTACACCGACTACATCGACGAGTATCCCCGGCCGGGCTTCCTGCAGGGCTACCATTTCGGCTACGACGCCTTCAGGGACGAGGCCAACATGGGGACGGACGACGTCTCGACCTCGATCGCGGCCACGTTCGAGGGCCGGACGATGGGGATGATCCTGCATCCCAGGTCCAACTCGGTGGCTTCCGAAACCGCGCCGCACGTCGGCCACTTCACCCGCCTGCGGGGCGACGTGACGCTCAACGCCTGCATCGGCGGCAGCGCCTGCACCGGCACCGGCATTCCCACCGGCGCCAACAGGATCTCGGGCGCCATCGACAATCTTCAGGCGCTCGAGAACGGCGTCTGGCAGAAATACGCCTTCCTCCGCCATGCGGCGGCGGCCCACGCCACCCATGCCAACATCGCGGTCCGGCTGGGGGAGGGCGACATCGAGGCCGACGGCAGCTATTCGGGCACGGCGAATTCGTGGCAGGCCGGGCAGTGGAACCAGGGCGAGTACAGCGGCGCCCTCTACGGCCCCACGGACAAGCTCGAAACCGCCGGCTGGTGGCGCCTCGAAACCGACAGCGCCTATCAGAACCGGCATCTGGTCGCCTTCGGCAGCTTCGGCGCCTGCCAGGCGGAGCATTGCCGCGTGACGGACTGAAGCCGCCCGCCCGGGCGGACCGGGCCCGCCGCGTTCCCCTCGGGGCGCGCGGCGGGCCTTTTTCATGCGGGCGCGCAAGACGAAACGGCCTCCTCCCCCCTCCCGGCCTCCCCCCTGTGAGGGGGGAGGAGGCTATCCACCAGCCACTATCCACTTCCCTCCCGGTCTTCCTCCTGTGAAGGGGAGAAACCGGGAGGGGGTGAACCGGCGGTTCGCGCAGGCGGCGATCGGGGGTACGATGGCCCCCGCCCCGCCCCGCGCGAGAGCAGCCCATGGCCGCAGAGACCGAAGCCGAGCGCGACCGGCGCCATGCCGGGAAGATGCGCAAGCGCCAAGCCGCGCGCGCGCGCATGCTGGCCACCAAGACGATCGAGAAGGGCCTCCTGATCGTCCATACCGGCAAGGGCAAGGGCAAGTCGACCGCCGCCTTCGGCCTCGCCGCGCGGGCCGTCGGCAACGGCATGAAGGTCGGCGTGGTGCAGTTCGTGAAGGGGAAATGGGCGACCGGCGAACGCGCCGTGCTCGAACGCTTCCCCGATCTCGTCACCCTCCGGGTCATGGGCGAAGGCTTCACCTGGGACACGCAGGACAGGCAGCGCGACATCGCCGCGGCCCGGCGGGCGTGGGACGCGGCGATGGCCTTCCTCGCCGACCCTTCCTACGGGATGGTCGTGCTCGACGAGCTCAACATCGTGCTGCGCTACGACTATCTCGATCTGGACGAGGTGCTCGCCGGCCTGGCCGCGCGATGCGAAGGCCAGCACGTGATCGTCACCGGGCGCAACGCCAGGCCCGCCCTGATCGAGAGGGCCGATCTCGTGACCGAGATGACCGAGGTCAAGCACCCGTTCCGCGCCGGGGTCAAGGCGCAGGCGGGAATCGAGTTCTGACCCCATGGCCGGAGGAACCCCCGCCCTCATGCTGCAAGGAACGGGCTCCCACGTGGGCAAGTCCCTGCTGGTCGCCGGGCTCTGCCGCGCCTGCGCCGCGCGCGGCCTCGCGGTGCGCCCGTTCAAGCCGCAGAACATGTCGAACAACGCAGCCGTCACGCCGGACGGCAGGGAGATCGGCCGCGCCCAGGCGCTCCAGGCCCGCGCCGCCGGAGTCGCGCCCTGCGTCGACATGAACCCGGTGCTGCTCAAGCCGCAGAGCGAGCGCGGCGCGCAGGTCGTGGTCCAGGGCGCCGTCGCCGGCACCGCCGACGCCGAGCGCTACCACGCGCTCAAGCCGCGCCTGCTGCCGCGCGTGCTGGAAAGCTTCGCGCGGCTCGGGCGCGGCGCCGACCTGATCCTGGCGGAGGGCGCCGGCAGCCCGGCCGAGGTGAACCTGCGCGAAGGCGACATCGCCAACATGGGCTTCGCCCGCGCCGCCGGCGTGCCGGTCGTGCTGGTCGGCGACGTCGACCGGGGCGGCGTCATCGCAAGCCTGGTGGGGACGGCGGCGCTGCTGCCCGACGCCGAACGACGCCTCGCCAAGGGCTTCGTGGTGAACAAATTTCGCGGCGACCCGGCCCTCTTCGACGGCGCCACCGCGGCCATCGCGGGCGAAACCGGCTGGACGCCGTTCGGCCTCGTCCCCTGGTTCGATGCGGCGCCGCGCCTCCCCGCCGAGGACAGCGCCGGCCTGGAGCCGCGCCCCGAGACGCCGGCGGCGCGCGGCGGCGCGATCAAGGTCGCCGTCCCGCGCCTGCCGCGCATCGCCAACACCGACGACCTCGACCCGCTGCGCGCCGAGCCGGACGTCGTCCTGGACCTGGTGCCGCCGGGCCGGGCGCTGCCGGGGGACGCCGACCTGGTGCTGCTGCCGGGAAGCAAGGCGACGCGCGCCGACCTCCAGGCGCTGCACGACGAGGGCTGGGCGATCGACATCGAGGCCCACAGGCGCCGGGGCGGCTGGGTTCTCGGCCTCTGTGGCGGCTACCAGATGCTCGGGCGCCGCGTCGCCGACCCGGCCGGGATCGAGGGGCCGCCCGGCGAAACCCGCGGCCTCGGCCTCCTGGACGTGGAAACGGTGCTGGGCCGGACCAAGCGCCTCGCCCGGACGACCGGCCGCGCCAGCGACGGCGGCGCGCCGGTCTCCGGCTACGAGATGCACATGGGCGCGACCGCCGGGCCGGACACGGCCCGCCCCCTGCTCCAGCTGGAAGGCGGCCCCGACGGCGCCCGCTCGGCGGACGGCCGGATCATGGGCTGCTACCTGCACGGGCTCTTCGCCGCCGACGGCTTCCGCCACCGCTTCCTCGACCGGCTGCGCCGGCGGGCGCGCTCCGGCGTCGCCTTCGAGGCCGCGGTGGAACGGACGCTCGACTCGCTCGCCGCCCATCTCGAGGCCCATCTCGACCTGGACGGCCTCCTCGCGGTGGCCCGTGCGGGGTGAACCCTTCCCGGCCGGGCCGTCAGCCGCCGGCCGCGGACAGCAGGGCCACGGCGCAGAAGACGGTGACGACCCCCGAGGCCAGGCCGCTCGCCACGGCGAAGACGTAAAGCGCGCGCGCCACGTCCTCCGGCGTCGCGTGCGCCCGGCCGGTGCCCAGCCAGGCGCCCCCGGCGGCCGCGCCGCCGTAGCGGCGGGGGCCGAGCAGGGCCACGCCGAGGGCGCCGGCCATCGCGGCCTCCGGCCAGCCGGCGTTGGGCGAATCGTGCTTGTGCGCGTCGCGCAGCATGGTGCGCAACGCGCGGCCGGGCGAGGCGCCGAGGACGAACACCGCCGCGCCCGCGATCAGGAGGCCGCCGATCCGCGCCGGAACCCAGTTCGCGACGTCGTCGAGGCGCGCCGCCGCCAGGCCGAAGGCGCGGTAGCGCGGCGAGCGGTGGCCGATCATGCTGTCCATGGTGTTGATCGCCTTGTAGGCGAGCATGCCGGGAAGGCCCAACAGCAGATACCAGAAGATCGGCGCGACCACGCCGTCGGCGTAGTTTTCCGCGCAGCTCTCGATCGCGGCCCGGGCGACGCCGGGCCCGTCGAGCGCCCGCACGTCACGGCCGACGATGTGGCGGACCGCCGCGCGCGCCGGCTCGACGCCGGCCATGAGGGCGACCACCACGCGGATGCCGTGGTCGATCATGCCGCGCTGCGCCAACAGCATGGTCACCAGGGCGAGTTCGGCGAGCCAGCCCCATTCGTGGCGGCCGGCGAAGCCCGCGACGAACCAGCCCGCGCCGGCACTCGCACCCGCCACCAGCACCGCGGCGAGCGCACCCCCGACCGCGCGCCCGGTCTCGCCGAAGCGCTCCCGGTTGAGGCGCGCGTCGAGAAACCCGACCAGCGCGCCGATCAGGCGGACGGGATGGGGCAGCCAGCGGGGATCGCCGACCGCGAGGTCGAGGAAGAGAGCGGCCAGGAGGATCACCGGCGCGGGCGGCCCGTGGAAGAGCATGTCCCAGCTCATCCGGCGACGATGGGAAACCCCCGGCGCGGTGTCAACGCGGGCGGGCGCGGCGGGCGGGGATGACCGGGCCGGCGGTGCTGCTCTGCGGGCACGGCAGCCGCGACGCGGCGGCGGTCGCCGAGTTCGAGCGGCTGGCGGCGCGGATCGAGGCGCGGCTGCCGGGCCGGCGGGTGCGGCACGGCTTCCTCGAATTCGCACGCCCGACCATCGGCGCGGCACTGGCGGGGCTGCGCGATTCCGGCGCCCGCGCCATCGACGCCATCCCCGGCATGTTGTTCGCCGCCGGCCACGTCAAGAACGACATCCCCTCCGTGCTCAACGGCTTCGCCGCCGCGAATCCGGGCCTGCCCGTCCGCTACGGCCGCGACCTCGCGATCGACCCGCTCCTGCTCCGCGCCGCGGCGGAACGGATCGCCGCCGCCGACGCGGAGGGCGACCCCGGGCCGGGCGAGAGCCTCCTCGTCGTGGTCGGGCGCGGCACCTCCGATCCGGACGCGAACGCCAACGTCGCCAAGGTGACGCGGATGCTGTGGGAGGGCCTGGGCTACGGCTGGGCGGAGACCTGCTACAGCGGCGTCACCCGCCCGCTGGTCGGCCCGGCCCTCGAACGGATCGCCGGCTTCGGCTTCCCGCGCGTCGTGGTCTTCCCCTACTTCCTCTTCACCGGCGTGCTCGTGAAGCGCATCTACCGGGCGGTGGACGAGGCCGCCCGCGCGCATCCGAAGGTCGCCTTCCGCAAGGCCGGTTATCTCGACGACCACCCCCTCGTCGTCGACGCCTTCCTCGCGCGCATCGCCGAAATCCCGGAAGGCGACAACCGGATGAACTGCCGGCTCTGCAAATACCGCGAACGGATCATCGGCCACGAGGCCGCCCACGGCGCGCCCCAGGCCGGCCATCACCACCACGTCGAAGGCATCGGCACCGACGCCGACCGCGCCGCCGGACACGGACATGGCGGCCATCGCCACGACTGACTATCTGCGCGACCCCGAGCGCATCGCCCGCCGCTCCTTCGCCATCGTCCGGCGCGAGACCGACGTGGCCGCCCTGCCGGCGGCGCTCGCCGAGGTCGCCTACCGCATGGTCCATGCCTCGGGCATGACGGATCTGGTCGCGGATCTCGCGTGGGCGGCGGATTTCGCCTCGGCGGCGCGCCGTGCGCTGGCGGCGGGCGCACCGGTGCTCGCCGATTGCCGCATGGTGGCGGCGGGCATTTCCCGGCGCCGGCTCCCCGCCGGCAACCGGGTGATCTGCACCCTCGACGCCCCCGGCCTGCCGGCGCGCGCCGCAGCAATCGAGACCACGCGCTCGGCGGCGGCGGTCGATCTCTGGCGGCCGCATCTGGGCGGCGCCGTCTGCGCCATCGGCAACGCGCCGACCGCCCTCTTCCGCCTGCTCGAACTGCTGGCGGAGGGCGCGCCGCCGCCGGCCGCGATCGTCGCCGCCCCCCCCGGTTTCGTCGGCGCGCGCGAGGCCAAGGACGCGCTCGCCGACGGCGGCCACGGCGTCCCCTTCCTGACGCTGCGCGGGCGGCGCGGCGGCAGCGCCGTGACCGCCGCCGCCGTCAACGCCCTGGCGGCGCCGAACGACCCGCCGGACACCCAACCGAACGACCCACCGAACGACCCCGGGCGGCGCTCGTGAGCGGCTGGCTCACCGTCGTCGGCCTCGGCGCGGAAGGGTTGGCGGCGGTCGCACCCGCCGCGCGCGCGCTGATCGAGGGCGCGGAGGTGCTGGTCGGCGGCGAACGGCATCTGGCCATGGTCCCCGAGAGCGGCGCGCGCCGGCTCCCATGGCGCCGCCCGCTGGCCGACACCATGGCCGACATCGAGGCCGCGCGCGGCCAGCGCGTCGTCGTGCTGGCGACCGGCGATCCCTTCTGCTTCGGCATCGGAACGGCACTGAAGCGCGCCTTCCCCGCAGACGAGATCGCGGCCTTCCCGGCGCCGTCGGCGTTCAGCCTCGCCCGCGCCCGGCTGGGCTGGAGCGCCGAGGAAACGGTCGGCGCGACGCTGCACGGGCGGCCGCCGGCGACGCTGCGCGCGTTCCTCGCGCCGGGGCAACGCCTGCTCCTCCTCGCCCAAGACGGCGAGACCCCCGCCGCCGTCGCGGCCGAACTCGCCGCCACGGGCTACGGCGCCAGCCAGATCACGGTGTTCGCCGCCATGGGCGGCCGCGACGAAGCGCGCTTCGAGGGCCGCGCCGACGGCTGGCGCGCGGCACGGGTGCCGGCCCTGAACACCGTCGCCGTCGAATGCCGCGCCGAGGGCCGTGCGAAGCGCTTTCGCGGCGCGCCCGGCCTGCCGGACCGGGCGTTCGAGAACGACGGGCAACTCACCAAGCGGGAAATCCGCATCCAGACCGTGAGCGCCCTGGACCCGCGCCCGCGCGCGCTGCTCTGGGACGTGGGCGCCGGCGCCGGCTCGGTCGCGATCGAATGGCTGCTGAGCGAGCGCACCGCCGAGGCCGTCGCCATCGAACGCACCCCCGACCGCCGCGCCCTGATCGCGCGCAACGCGCTGGCGCTGGGCGTGCCGCGCCTCCGGGTGCAGCAAGGGGACGCGCCGGAAGCCCTCGAACTGCTGTCGCCGCCGGACGCGGTCTTCGTCGGCGGCGGCCTCGCCGTCCCCGGCCTGATGGAGACCTGCTGGGCGCGGCTGAAACCGGGCGGCGTCCTGGTCGCCAACGCCGTCACCATTGCCGGCGAGAGCGTGCTCGCCGACTGGGGGGCGCGCCACGACGGCACGCTGACGCGGCTCTCGGTGTCGCGGGCGCGGCCGGTGGGGCGGCATCTCGCGTGGCGTCCGTTCATGCCGGTCACGCAGCTGGTGCTGGCGAAGGAGCGATGAGCGGCGTCCTGCGCGGCGTCGGCGTCGGCCCCGGCGACCCCGAACTGATCACCCTCAAGGCGCTGAAGGCGCTGCGCAACGCCGCCGTCCTCGCCTATCCCGCACCGCCGCGCGGCGAGAGCCTCGCGCGGCGCATCGCGGCGCCTCATCTGCCCGGCGGCCAGGAGGAAATCCCCATCCGCATGCCGCTGGAGCCCGCGCGCTTCCCGGCCCCGGACGTTTACGACGCGGCGGCGGCGGCCCTCGGCCGGCGGCTCGACGCCGGGCGGGACGTGGCCGTCCTCTGCGAGGGCGATCCGTTCCTCTACGGCTCCTTCCTCTATCTGTTCGAGCGCTTGGCCGCGCGATACCGCGTCGAGGTGGTCCCGGGCGTCTCGTCGCCGATGGCCTGCGCGGCCGCGCTCGGGCTGCCGCTGGCCGCGCGCAACGACGTCCTGACCGTGATCCCGGCACCCCTCGATGCCGGGCGGGTGGCGGCGCTGCTTGCCGCCTGCGACGCCGCCGCGGTGGTCAAGGTGGGGCGCCACCTGGAGAAGATCCGCCGCGTGCTCGCCGACCTGGACCTGACGGACCGGGCGCATTACGTCGAGCGCGCCTCGATGGCGGCGGAGCGGATTCTGCCGCTCGCGGCGGTCGCGCCGCCGGCGCCCTATTTCTCCATGGTGATCGTCCACAAGCGAGGTGCGGCGTGGCGGTGACGGCGCCGGCGGTCGTGGTGCTCGGCCCGAGCGCCCTCGCCCTCGCGCGGCGCATCGCGAGCCGGCTCCCCGGCGCGGCGGTCCACGGGCCGGCGGCCCAGCGCGGCGCCATCGACGTGGCCTATCCGCGCTTCGCCCCGCATGTCGCGGCGTTGTTCGAAACAGGGCGGCCGATCGTCGGCCTCTGCGCGGCGGGCATCCTGATCCGTGTTCTCGCGCCCCGTCTCGGGGAGAAGCACACCGAGCCGCCGGTGGTCGCGGTTTCGGAGGACGGCCTGAGCGCCGTGCCGCTGCTCGGCGGCCATCGCGGCGCGAACCGGCTGGCCCGCGCCATCGCCGCGGCCCTCGGCGGCCACGCGGCGATCACCACGGCAGGCGACGGCGCTCTCGGCTTCGCCCTGGACGCGCCGCCGCCCGGCTGGCGTCTGGGCCAGGGCGCGCGCGTCAAGGCGGTCACGGCGGCGCTGCTCGCCGGCGAACCGGTCCGGCTCGTGGCCGAGGCCGCGCCGGCGGACTGGCTGACGGAGAGCGGCGCGGCGTTCGGCGCGCACGGCCGGCTGACCGTTCGCGTCACCGATCGGCGCGGGGCGGCGGGGGACGTGGTGTTCCATCCCGGCGTGCTCGCCCTCGGCCTCGGCTGCGAGCGGGGGACCGCGCCCGGTGAACTCCGCGCCCTGGCCCGGCGGGCGCTGGCGGCGGGCGGGCTGGCCCCCGGCGCGGTCGCCTGCGTCGCCTCGCTCGACCTGAAGGGGGACGAGCCGGCGGTGCGCGCCGTCGCCGAGGACTTGGACGTACCGGCGCGGTTCTTCGATGCGCCTGCCCTGGAGCGCGAGACTCCGCGGCTCCCCTCGCCCTCGCGCGCGGTGTTCGCGGCGGTCGGCTGCCACGGCGTGGCGGAGGCCGCGGCGCTGGCCTGCGCCGGGGCGGAGGGCGCGCTCGTCGTCCCCAAGACCAGGAGCGTCCGTGCCACCTGCGCCGTGGCCCGTGCGCCGGCGGTCATCGAGCCGGCCCGCCTGGGCCGCGGGCGCGGACGGATCGTCGTCGTGAGCCTGGGCCCCGGTGCGCCCGGCTGGCGGACGCCGGCGGCCGACGCCGCCCTCGCCGACGCCACCGACGTGGTCGGCTACGGCCGCTACCTGGACATGCTGGGCCCGCCCCGCCCCGGCCTCGCGCGCCACGCCTACCCGATCGGCGCGGAGGAGGAACGCGCACGCGCCGCCCTGGCCCTGGCGGCGGAAGGGCGCCGGGTCGCCCTCGTTTCCTCCGGTGACGCCGGGGTTTACGGCATGGCCTCTCTGTTGATCGAACTGCTGGGGAGCGTGCCGCACCTGCACGGCGTCGATCTGGAAGTCGAGCCGGGCGTCAGCGCGTTGCAGGCGGCGGCGGCCCGCGCCGGCGCGCCGCTCGGCCACGATTTCTGTGCGATCTCGCTCTCCGACCTGTTGACGCCGTGGCCGGTCATTGAACGGCGGCTGCGCGCCGCGGCCGAGGGCGATTTCGTGACCGCCCTCTACAACCCGGCGTCGCGCCGGCGCCGCGATCAACTACGCCGGGCGCGGGTTCTCCTCGCCGCCCACCGGCCGCCCGATTGCCCCGTGGTCGTGGCGCGCAATCTCGGCCGCCGCGGCGAGCGGGTTTCGATCGTCGCCCTCGACCGCCTGGACGACGCCCGCGTCGACATGCTTACCGTGGTCGTCGTCGGCAGCAGCCGGACCCGGCGGGTGGAGCGGCAGGGCCGGCCGTGGCTCTACACGCCGCGCGGCTATCGGGAAGGCGGCGCCGGCGAACCGGACGACGCCTCCGCTGCGGCGGCGCGCCCGTGACGGTCCATTTCATCGGCGCCGGCCCCGGCGCGCCGGACCTGATCACGGTGCGCGGGCTGCGGCTGCTGCGCCGCTGCCCCGTGGTGCTCTACGCCGGCTCCCTGGTGCCGCCGGCGATCCTCGAAGAGGCGCCGGTGGATGCGCATGTGGTCGACACCGCGCCCCTCGCTCTCGACACCATCGTCGCCGAAATGCGGCGGGCCGACGCGCGCGGCCAGAACGTGGCGCGCCTTCATTCCGGTGACCCTTCTCTCTACGGCGCGATCGCCGAGCAGATGCGCCGCCTCGATTCGCTCGGTATCGCCTACGACGTGACGCCGGGCGTGCCGGCCTACGCGGCGGCGGCGGCGGCACTGCGCCAGGAATTGACGCTGCCCGGCGTCGCCCAGACGCTCGTGCTCACGCGCACCGCCGTCCGCGCCTCGGCGATGCCCGAAGGAGAGACGATCGAACGCCTCGCCGCCTGCGGCGGGACGCTCGCCATCCACCTTTCCATCGCCAATCTCGAACGGGTGGTGCGCGCGCTGATCCCGCTCCGCGGCGACGACTGCCCGGTCGTCGTCGCCTGGCGCGTGAGCTGGCCGGACGAGCGAATCCTGCGCGGCACCCTCGGCGATATCCGCAGCAAGGTGAAGCCGCTCCGCCTGACCCGCACGGCCCTGATCCTCGTAGGCCAGGCCCTCGCCGCCCCCGATTTCGAGGACAGCCGCCTCTACGCCCCTACCCACCACCACACGCTGAGGCCGCAGCGCCAGCCCTGAGCGTTCGCCTCGAAACCCGCCGACGAGTTTGCCGATTCATGGTAACATCGAGTGCGCTGGATGCTCCCGGCAGAGCCCGTTTCCCCGAGCGCGGTGAAGTGTGAGATGAACACCGAACCGATTGAATGGATGAACGTCTCCGAGCTGGCGTTCGACATCCGCAACCCCCGGCTTCCCGAGTTTGACCTGACAGGCACCACGCCGGAGGTCGACGTCATCCGCATATTGTGGGAAGCGATGGACGTGCGGGAGCTCGTGATGTCCATTGAGGCAAGCGGTTTCTTTCCCCACGAACCGCTGATCGTTGCACACGAAGGCGGCAAGAACGTGGTCATCGAGGGCAATCGCCGCCTCGCCGCCGTGAAACTTCTTTTGCATCCCGATCTCGCCGAAGAAGTGGGCGCGGAGGTTCCTGTTCTTTCGGAGGAAAGGAAGGAAGCCCTTAACCGGCTTCCCATCATACACGAAACGCGCGAAGGGGCATGGCGCTATCTCGGATTCAAGCACGTCAATGGTCCTGCCAAGTGGGGAAGTTATGCCAAATCGAAATACGTCGCTGGCATACATAAAAATTATGGTGTCAGTCTTGAGGAAATCGGCAGGCAGATCGGCGATACGCATAAGACAGTACAGAGGCTGTACAGGGGCCTCATGGTCATCGAGCAGGCGGAAAGACAGAAACTTTTCAATCGCGAGGACCGCTGGAGGATGCATTTTTCGTTTTCTCATCTGTACACAGGCATCGATTATCCCGGTATCGGCAGGTTCATCGGCCTCCGTCCTGCAACCGACGAGAGCCCCGAACCGGTTCCTCCCGACAAAATGGAAGAACTTCGCGAGCTCTGCTTGTGGATGTACGGAAGTAGAAAGGAGGAAAAGCCACCGCTCGTCGAACGACAAAACCCGGATCTACGGTATCTCGAATCGGTTGTCGCCAACAAGGAAGCTATCGTCGCCCTTCGGGCCGGTGAAACACTTCGCTCCGCCTATGAAATAAGCAGACCGTCCTCAGGTGTTTTCGAGGAAAACCTGACGGCTTCGAGGCGAAATCTCGAAAAGGCACGAAGCAAACTGTCCGCCGGCTATGACGGATCCGAAAAATTGCTTCGAATCGCCGGCACCGTGTTGACGATCGCGGAAGACCTTTACAATGAAATGGAGCGTAAGCACACACCAGAAAAGGAAAAGAAACGCCTTACGGTCGACGACTGATGTTCAAGCATCCGGGCATTCCCACTATGCGTGCACCCGCGCACGAACTTGCGGATTTCGCCGAGCTGGCGGCGTGGCGGGATGGGAGCGTATCAACTACCGCTTTGTCACGTGTCCTCGGAAGGATCGAAGAAAACGACTATGGTGATGGAGTACCTGAGGAAGACGAGGCGGATCACGACGCGGAAGAGGCCTACGTCGAGATAGAGGCTCGCAGCCGAGCTTGCGGAAAAAACGCGGGTTATCCATTCTTGATCGGTACCCGTGGAAGTACGCTCGCACGGTGTCCCGGGAAGTTGAATCGCCGACAGCAGGTCTATCTTTATCTGCTCCTCGCAACCCGGCTGAATATGCACGACAATCGGAGACATGCCGGAATCGACGGTACGAGTCTTTTCGAGGAATTATGCGCCGGAGTGGCGAAAACCTATCTCGGCTCGCGCGCCGAAAGCATGGTGTTTGGCACGACATCGGGAACCGACGGATTCCGGGCAAGGGTCGCGGATTTTTGCCACCGACTTGGCGAAGGAAATGGTGCCAAAGATGCGGTATCTCCGAACGTGAGAGACGGTAAGCTGGACGTCGTCGCATGGAAACCATTTGCCGATTCATGGCAAGGAAAGCTCATAATCTTCGGCCAGTGCAAGACCGGAACGGAGTACAGAGATACGCTGACGCAACTTCAACCAGATGCCTTTTGCGCGAAATGGTTGCGGGAGAGGCCCGCCATTCTCCCTATGCGCGCGTTTTTCATTTCTGAAGCGTTGTCCCGATCAGGAGCTTCGGCGCGACACCAATGGTACGAACGCTCCATCGACGCCGGACTTCTCTTTGACCGTTGCCGGACCGTCGATTTCTGCGATAGCGTCACGGACGACGTGTTGAAGGAAGTGAGGACATGGACCGAGGCGGCCGCTAAGAACAATGAGCTTCCTGCTCCCTGATGCGGCCTTACGTGTGACCTTGACCCACGCGAGGTGCGGCCAGATAGAGTGACTCGAATCACGAGGCCGACAGCCGGCCCGCCACCCCGTGCCGAGGCCGCGACGACGGCACCGGACGCCTGACCCGGAACGCGCCGTCGACGGCGCCCCGTTCGCGACCGGCACCCGCTCAAGGACCAGAAACCCGATTCGATTTCCGGCCTATAGCAGCTTGATCGCGGCGATCACGAAACCGCCGACGGCAACGACTGCCAGCAGCAGACGCACTTCAAGATTGGCGATACGCGTTTCGATACGCGCTTCGACTTTGGCGAGATCGGCTTTGGTGGCGACTCCTTCATGGAACGCGGCGCGCAAGGCTTCCGCTTGAGCTTCGGCCTGTTCTTCCGAGAATCCGGCCGCCTTGAGGCGGCGCGTATAGGCGAGCGTGTCGAACACGGCTTCCATGCCCGTAATCGCAGCACGAGCAGCCGGCGCCGTCAAGCCCTCGCCTTTGCGACCCGACTCTCCACCGCACGCCCGGAACCACGGCGGCAACACTGACGCGCGGGCCTCCAACCCGCACGGGAGTGAAGCGGACACTTCGCACCGCCTCTCGCATCGTTTCTCGCTTCGCGCGAAGGCAGAAAAACCTGTGCCGAAAGAGCCGTCGGCCTGGGCTCTATCGGCCCCCGCGGTGCGTTCAGCGAAGAAATATGGAGCATTGTGAGCTACGGAGACCGGTAAGAGAGTCGGTCCGCAATCCAATCCACGGCCGCGGCGACGGTGGAGACGCGCGCGCCCGGCGGCGGCGGCGGGCGGCGTATCATCACCACCGGGAGAGAGAGCGCCCGAGCCGCCGCCAGCTTGGCCGCCGTCGCCGCGCCGCCGCTCGCACGGGTGACGAGGCAATCGATGCCGTGCCGGGCGAGGAGAGCGCGTTCGTCGGCTTCCGCGAACGGGCCGCGCGCGCAGATCAGGTGATAACAGGCGAGCGGGAGCGGCCGTGCCGGCCGGTCCACGAGCCGGACCAGGAACCAGAGGTCATCCCGCCCGGCGAAGGGCGCACACGCGCGGGCGCCCACGGTGAGAAACACCCGCCGCGCCGCCGCCGGCAGCGCCGCGGCCGCCGCGTCTACGGTCGGCGTTTCGATCCAGCGGTCGCCGGGCCGTCGGCGCCAGGGCGGCCGCGCCAGGACGAGGCGCGGGATTCCCGCGCGCGACGCCGCCGAAACCGCGCTTTCGGAGATGCGCGTCGCGAAGGGATGGGTGGCGTCGACCAGGAGATCGATCCGTTCGCCCTTCAGCCAGGCCGCAAGCCCCTCCGCCCCGCCGAAGCCGCCGATCTTCACCGCGCCGGCCGGCAGGAGCGGCACCCGGGTACTGCCCGCGAGCGCCGACACCACCGAAAGCCGGGCGCCGAATCGCGCATCCGCGGCCGCGGCCAACGCGCGCCCCTCCGCCGTCCCGCCGAGGATCAGAAGCCGCGCGGGCCGGCGCGGTTCCGAACGGGTCGGAATCGCCCTACGGCCCGGCGCGGCCGACGATGCGGCCGGCACGGTCGACGATGACGACGTCCACGCGCGGGCGCGGGTCGGCGCCGGCCAGGGCCGCATCGGCGCGCGCCAGGGCGGCGGCTGCGACCGAGTCCCCCAGCGCGAGGCCGGCCCGGACGGCGACCGCCAGGACCGCGCCCGCCGACGACGCGGCGCGGGCCTCGGTCAGGGCCGACTCGCCCGCGCCGAGAGCGTCGAGGCGACGCACGAGGCCGCCGAGATCGACCGCGCTGCGCGCGGAGTGGAGGTCCTTGTGGCCGTCAGCGAACTTCGCGATTTTGGCGAAGCCGCCGGCAAAGGTGAACCGCGCCACCGGCTTGCGCCGCACCAGCTTCAGCGTCGCGCCGGCGAAATCGCCCATGTCGATCAGCGCCGCCGCGTCGAGATCGTAGAGCGCCTGGACGGCCGCTTCGGAGACCCGCCCGGTCGCCGCCGCGAGATGGGACGCGCCGCCGGCGACGGCCACGTCGATGCCCTGCCGGATCGAGGCGATCCAGGCGGCGCAGGAATAGGGCTTGACGATGCCCGACGTGCCGAGCACGGAGAGGCCGCCGACGATGCCAAGCCGCCCGTTCATCGTCCGCGCCGCGAGCCGCCTTCCCTCCGGGATCGCGATGGCGACCGCGACGTCCGGCGGACCGTTGAGCGCGTGCGCCAATTCCCGGAGTGTCTCGCCGATCATCCGGCGCGGGGCCGGGTTGATCGCGGGTTCGCCCACCGGGAGGCCCAGGCCCGGCCGGGTCACCGTCCCTATCCCCTCGCCACCCCGGAACACGATGCCGGCGCCCGCCGCCGCCCGCCGGACCCAGGCTTCGACGAGGGCGCCATGGGTCACGTCCGGGTCGTCGCCGGCGTCCTTGCGCACCGCCGCGCGGCCGAAGCGCCCGTCGCATTCGGCCAGGGCCAGGGGGAAGGACGGGCGCTCGCCGCCCGGCAGCGTCACCCGCGCCGGATCGGGGAAGCGGCCGGTCGCCAGCGCCGTATAGGCGGCACCCGCCGCCGCCGCGGCGCAAGCGCCGGTGGTCCAGCCTCGCCGCAACCCGCGCCCGCCGCGCGCCCGCGCTCCCGTCGCCATGGCGCCGGTTATACCGCGCGGGCACGGGCGCGGTGTAGACTTCGGGCCATGGAAAACGCGCGCACGCGGCCGGTCGCGCCGCCCTTGCCGACGATCGCGCCCGGCTCCGTGTGGCTGGTCGGCGCCGGGCCGGGCGACCCCGGCCTGCTCACGCTGCACGCGGCCAACGCCCTCGCCCACGCCGACTGCGTCGTCTACGACGCCCTGGTCTCGCCCGAGATCATCGCCCACGCGCGGCCCGGCGCGGCCCTCGAATACGCCGGCAAGCGCGGCGGCAAGCCTTCCGCGCAGCAACCCGACATCTCCCAGCGCCTGATCCGGCGCGCCCGCCAGGGGCTTCGCGTCCTGCGCCTCAAGGGAGGTGATCCGTTCGTCTTCGGACGCGGCGGCGAGGAGGCCCTGGCGCTCGCCGCCGCGCGCGTGCCCTTCCGGCTGGTCCCCGGCGTCACCGCCGCCGCCGGCCTGGCTTGCGCTGGCATTCCGACGACCCACCGGACGGCCAATTCGGCGGTCACCTTGCTCACCGGCCACGAGGCCGGCGGCGCCCCGCCGGACGGCCTGGAGTGGCGCGCGATCGCCCGCGGCGCGCCGGTGCTGATCTTCTACATGGCGCTGCGGCAGCTCGATGTGCTCGCGACTCGGCTGGCGGACCATGGCCTCTCCGGCAACACACCGGTGGCGCTGGTGAGCCAGGCCACCACCCGTGCGCAGCGCGTCGTCGAAGCCCCCCTCCGGGAGGCGGCGGGCGCGGCCGCGCGGGCGGGCCTGGAGGCACCGTGCCTCGTCGTCGTGGGCGAGGTCGTGCGCCTGCGGCGGGCGCTGGATCCGGCCGCCACGGTCGAGGCACGCGCGGCGGCCGCCGCGGCGCTCGCCCGGCACTGGCGGCGCGAAGCCGGCTGACGGGGGCTCCCGTGCGCGGGCCTGGAGAACCACGCATCAACTTGCCGCGAACGGCACCGGGGCGATAGTCTGGCGGCGCACAGGCTGCGACGACGACGGGCCGATGGCCCATGTGGAAGAATTTCGGCGGATTCGGCGGCGGCCAGCCGGGCCAGCGGCGCAACCCGATCATCTGGATCGTGGTGATCGCCGCGATCCTGATCTATTCGCAGTACGACGGCTCGCTGTTCGGTAATATCGACCAGAGCCACATCTCGCGAATGACGGTGCCGCCGGAGGAGGTCACGGGCGCGTTCGCGCTGATCGACCATACCGGCGCCCCACGAACGGAGCGGGATTTCCACGGTGCCCATACGCTCATCCATTTCGGGTACACGTGGTGCCCCGACGTTTGCCCCAGCGCCATGCTCGTCATGGCCCAGGCCCTGGAGGACCTTGCCGCCCGGGGGAAGAGCGTCCGGCCTCTCTTCATCACCGTGGACCCGGCGCGCGACACCGTGGAGAAGCTCGCCGCCTATGTTGATCTGCTGATCCCCGGCCTCGTCGGCCTGACCGGTTCGGAAGAGGCGGTCGCGCAGGCACTCGACTCGTTCGGCGTGGAACGCCGCTCCCACCGGAAGGGTGCAGACGACACCGATTACCTCGTAGACCATACCTCGCTGTTCTACCTGATGGCGCCGGACGGCGCCTTCGTCCGGCACTTCGATCCGAGCCAGGGGCCAACCAGAATCGCTGTCGATATCGAGCGGTATCTGCCGGACCGGGCCGAGGGGTGAGCCGCGGCATCGTCCTCGCCGCGCCGGCTTCCGGCAGCGGCAAGACCGTCCTCTGCGCCGGATTGCTCACCCATCTGCGGGCGCACGGCCATGCCGTGCAGGCCTTCAAGGCGGGGCCGGACTACATCGATCCGGGCTACCACCGGCTGGCGACGGGCCGTGACTGCGTGAACCTCGACCCCTGGGCGATGCGCCCGGCGACGCTCGCCCGCCGCGTCACGGCGCTGTGCGCCGACGCTTCGCTCGTCCTGGGCGAGGGCGCGATGGGTCTGTTCGACGGCGCCCGCGACGGCACCGGCTCGACGGCCGATCTCGCGGCCCGCCTGGGCCTGCCCGTCGTGCTCGTGGTCGACGCGCGCGGCCAGGGCGCTTCGGTCGCGGCCTTGGCGGAGGGGTTTGCCAACCATCGGCCGGGCCTCGATATCGCCGGAGTCGTTCTCAACCGGGTGGCGGGCACAGCGCACGAACGGCTCCTGCGCGATGCCCTCGCGGAGAGCGGGATCACGGTCTTCGGCGCCGTGCCGCGGGCGGAAGCGCTGCGCCTCCCGGCCCGTCATCTCGGCCTGGTGCAGGCGTGCGAAGGGGGGGGAACACGGTGGCTCGCGGAAGCGGCGGCCGTCGTCGCCGATTCCGTCGACTGCGACGCCCTCGCCGCGTGCGCCCGGCCCTTCGCCCCGGTGTCCGGCGCGGCGGAAGAACCGGCGCTCCCGCCGCTCGGGCAACGGATCGCGGTGGCCCGCGACGCGGCGTTCGGCTTCTCCTACGGCGCGGTGCTGGCGGAATGGCGCGCGGCCGGTGCGGCGATCCTGCCGTTCTCCCCCCTCGCCGACGAGACGCCCGACGGGGGCGCAGACGCGGTCTATCTCCCCGGCGGTTATCCCGAGCTTCACGCCGGGCGCCTTGCCGCCGCCGCGCGCTTCCTGGAGGGCTTGCGCGGCGCGGCGCGGCGCGGTGCCGCGCTGTTCGGCGAATGCGGCGGCTACATGGCGCTCGGCCACGGCCTGACCGATGCCGACGGACGCCGCCACCGGATGGCCGGGCTGCTCCCGCTGGAGACGGATTTCCGCGACCGCCGCCTCACCCTCGGCTATCGCTATGCCCGGCTGCGCGCGGGCGGCCCCCTCGGCGCGGCGGGCACGCTCTATCGCGGACACGAGTTCCACTATTGCCGGACGGTCTCGGAAGGCGAAAGCCGCCCGCTGTTCGACGTCGACGACGCGAACCACGCGGCCCTGGGCACCGCCGGCCTTGCCTGCGGCACCGTCTCCGGCTCCTTCATCCACCTCATCGACCGCGCGTGACCAACCGGGCTTCTCCGGTCCGCGCCCGGCATCCCGGCGAAACGTCGGGAACCATGCACGATCCCCGACAAAGGCGACGAGACCCGCCAGCGCGCGGGGGCACGCGGGTTCAGACTCGGTGGTCTCGCCGTCCAAGACCCGGACCGACCCAGGGCAATTGCACTTGGGATTTATGAGATGGAGTTATGCGGATTGGTGGCGCGGATCATGTTGAGTAGGAAGCTGTTGTCCCATCCGGCGCGCTTGAGCTTGCCGCGCATGGCGTCCTTTCCAGGTTCGATACGGGCGACGTTCAGGGCCAGGCGGCGCATCGGTGCAAGGTTTTCCGGCCCCCTCCCGCTGCGGTTGCGTTGCCGATCCTCGTTCATGGTCACGTCCAACACCCAGTGCAAGGAGTTCTCGATCGCCCAATGGCTGCGCACCGCGTGCTGGAAGCGCTCCGGGGAGAGCTTGGCGCTCATGATGTAGTAGCGAGTCTCGGTGGTGGTCCCGGCTCCGGTTTCGCGCGTAGCGACCCCCTTGCCGATGGCCGCCAGCCCGGGCCAGCGGTGCCGTTCCTGAAGCCAGTCGATGTCGTGGGCGACGCTGGCGGTGCGGGTCTCGATGCGCCCGTGGCCGCCGTCAACGTCTTGATGGCACAGCCGCTTCTCATCCTGCGCCGGGTCGTCCAGATACAGCTTCGCGTCTTCGTACAGCGCCCCCTGGTTGCCCTTCGGCGCCAGCACGTAGTCGGCCGCCCGCCGCAGTGACCGCCTGCGCCGTCCGGCGCTGTGTGTGCATCGCGTCTGCGGTCACGACCCGCCCCCTCAGCGCCAGCATCTCCAACAATGCCGGCACTGCCGCGATCTCGTTCGACTTGTCTTCCACCCGTACCTGTCCCAACACCAGACGCGCCTCGCTGGCGAACGCCTGCACCAGGTGCAGCGGGGACCGCGAGGCCGCGTCGGCGAACGACCGGCGCAACGCCTTGCCGTCGATGGCCACCACCTCACCCGCAAACCCGGCCGCCCAACCCTCGGCAAGCCGCAGCATCGCCCGCTGCAAGCCGCCGGGGTCCAGCGCGTTGAATAGGTCGGTGAAGGCGTCGTGGCTCGGAATGCCATGCGCCAAGCGCATGAAACCGCGCAGAAACCCCTCCTTGGCACGGCCAAAGCGTTCCATGTCGGCGCAGCCCTCGCCGCCGCACAGCGCCGACAGAAGACCGATCATCAGCATCTCATCCAGATCGTGGAGCGTCGTGTTGCTCCGACGCGGGTCCGCAACCCCTTCAAATAAATGACCAAACTCTTCCATGTCGGCTCTCCGCATACACTCGGGAGCACACAACATGAATCAATCTACGACACAAATACACCTCGTCAGTTCAAGTGCAATTGCCCTGCGGACCGACCCTTGGATGTGCGATCGGCGGGGGGTTCAATGCTCGGCATGGGCCGGTCGATACAGTAGCGATGCCGGCAGCGTCAGCGGCGGTGCCCCGACCCGTCTGGTCAAGTATGGCCCGCGACCGAAGCGCCCTAATCGCATCTTCCGCCGCCGCTTCAAACGATTCGTAGGTTCCGACGAGCTTCTCGTCATGCACGACGACCCACTCGTTGAGGTGGTCGGTTTCGAGCATGTCACGCATGCGCTCATATGCGGCGGTCTCTTTGCCCAATCCGGCCATAGCACGTCACCGGAGCGCGCGGATCATGAAGTCGCGCCAGATGGCGGCCGGGTGGCTGCCGCCCGTCACCTCGTCCATCGGGGTACCGTCATCATTGCCGAGCCATACGCCCGTCGTCAGGGCACCGGCCCAGCCGACGAACCAGGCGTCGCGGAATTTCTGCGTGGTGCCGGTCTTGCCGTAGGCCGGCCCCAGCGCCGGCGGCAGGGCGGCCGCGCGGCCGGTGCCTTCGGCGACGGCGGCGGCGAGCAAATCGCGCATGGCGTCCACCGCCGGCGGGGCCACCGCGCGGCCGGCGCCGGAGCCCGCCCGGCGGTAGAGAAGCGCTCCTGCGCGGTCGCGGATCTCGACGATTCCGTGGGGGAGGACACGCCTGCCGCCGCTGGCCAGGGCTGCATAGGCCGCCGTGAGCTCGAGCGGCGTCACCTCGCCCGTGCCGAGGGCGAGGCTCGCGTCGGCGGGAAGTTCGCTCTCGATGCCGAGCCGCAACGCCGCCTCCCGGATCCGCGCGACACCCGCGCGCAGGCCGGCGCGGACCGCCACGGTGTTGACCGAGTGCGCGAAGGCTTCACGGACCGTTATCGGGCCGCGGTAGCGGCCGTCGTGGTTGCGCGGCGCCCAGCCGGCGATGGCGACCGGCGCGTCCTCCAGCACGTCGTCGGGCGCGAGCCCGTCTTCGACGGCCGCGAGATAGACCAGCGTCTTGAAGGCCGAGCCCGGCTGCCGCCTGGCCTGGGTCGCGCGGTTGAACCGGCTCTTCCGGTAGTCGCGCCCGCCGACCATGGCGCGCACGGCGCCCGTCCCGTCGAGCGCCACCAGGGCCCCCTGCCCGATCCGGCGTGCGCCCCCGGAAGCCACCAGCGCCTCCGAGACCGCCGCTTCCGCCGCCCGCTGGCGCGCCGGGTCGAGCGTGGTATGGACGCGCAGCACGCCGTGCTCCCGGCCGACATAGCCCGGCACCCGGGCGGCGACCCAATCGGCGAACCAGCCCGCCGCCGGGCCGGCCGGCGGCGCGATCGCGAGGCTCTTCACGGCCGCGGCGGCCGCGTCCGCCTCGCCCCGGCTCAGGAAGCCCGCCTCCGCCATCGCCTCCACCACGACTCCCGCGCGCCGTCGCGCCAGCGCCGGGTTGCCGGCCGGGCTGTAGCGCGACGGCGCCTTCAGCAGGCCGGCGATGAGGGCGGCTTGCGCGACCGTGACGCGGCGCGCGCCGCGCCCGAAATAGCGCCGGGCGGCCGCGTCGACGCCGTAGGCGCCGGCACCGAAATAGGCGCGGTTGAGATAGATCGTCAGGATTTCCTCCTTGGTGAATTCCCGCTCCAGCCAGAAGGCCAGCATCGCCTCCTGGATCTTGCGCTTGACGCTGCGCTCGGGCGAAAGGAACACGAGCTTGGCGACCTGCTGGGAAATCGTGCTGCCGCCGGCGACGACGCGGCCGGACACCGCATTGCGCCACGCGGCGCGAATCACGCCGAAGGCGTCGACCCCGCCGTGTTCGAAGAAGCGCCGGTCCTCGATCGCGAGCACCGCCTCGGGCAGCGCCGGCGGCATTTCCGCGACCGGGACGAACGCACCCCACATCTCCCCGACATTGGCAATCATCGAGCCGTCGGCCGCGAACACCGTGACCGACAGCGGAGTCTCGGGGCCGGCGAGCGTGTCCGTATCGGGCAGGTCGTGCGCGTAGTAGCCGACGAATCCGGCCCCGACCACGACCAGCCACAGCACCGCGACGGCGGCCCACTTGACGACGCGCCAGAGGACGCGCCGACGCGCCTTCCCGGCGGTCCTTCCGCGCCGGCGCGCCTTCCGCGCCGGCTTGCGCCGCGGGCCCGGCTTGCGCGGGCCGGCCTTGCGTGAGCGCTTCGATACGGCCCGGCGGACGGAAGGTTTGCGCGCGGCCATCGACCGCCAACTCCCGGCGCAACGGCGCTAAACGTCGAGATTCACGACCTTGAGCGCGTTTTCCTGGATGAACTCGCGGCGCGGGCCGACCACCTCGCCCATCAGGGTCGAGAAAATCTCCTCCGCCTCCTGCGCCTGGTTGATCTCGACCTGCCGCAACGTGCGCACCTCCGGGTCGAGTGTCGTCTCCCAGAGCTGTTCCGGGTTCATCTCGCCCAGGCCCTTGTAGCGCTGGATGGCCAAGCCCTTACGCCCCGCGGCGTAGACGGCCTCCAACAGGGCACTCGGCGAATTGACCTCGGTTTCACCGTCCTTCCGACACAGGCGGGCGGGGTGGCCGTAGACCTCCTGCAGCAGGGCCGCGCACGAATCGAGGCGCCGCGCCTCCGGAGTCGTGATCAGGATTCGGTCGATCGTGTGGCTCTCGGCGATGCCGCGCAACGTCCGGTGGAAGCGGAAGGCCCGGCCGGCCGTGGTATCCAGGACGGTGCCCTGCCAGCCGCGTTCGTTTTCCGACGCCAGATGGTCCAGCCGGCCGGCGATGTACGCGGCGGCACGCGCAGACGCTTCCGGGTCTTCGAGAACGGGCGGATTGAGGGCACCGGCGATCGCCGCCTGCTCGACGATGTGCTGTTCGACACGGCGGGTCAGCGCCTTGATCAGCGTCCCGGTTTCGCGCGCCGTGTCGACCACGGCGCGAAGGTCCGCGCCCGCCCGCTCCGCGCCGCCGTGAAGGCGGAGGACCGCCTCCTCGAGGCCGGCGGCGATGAGGTGGTCCTCGAGCTCCCGGTCATCCTTCAGATATCGCTCGCTCGACCCGCGCTTCACCCGGTAGAGCGGTGGCTGTGCGATATGGAGATGTCCGGCCCGGATCAGCGCTTCCATGTTGCGGTAGAAGAAGGTCAGGAGGAGCGTGCGGATGTGCGAACCGTCGACGTCGGCATCCGTCATGATGATGATCCGGTGGTAGCGCAGCTTGCCGAGGTCGAAATCCTCCGAACCGATCCCGGTGCCCAGCGCCGTGATCATGGTGCCGATCTCGGCCGAGCCCAGCATCTTGTCGAGCCGCGCGCGTTCGACGTTGAGTATCTTGCCGCGCAGCGGCAGCACCGCCTGATGGCGGCGGTCGCGCGCCTGCTTGGCCGAGCCGCCCGCCGAATCGCCCTCGACCAGGAACAGTTCGCACCGGCTCGGGTCGCGCTCCTGGCAGTCGGCGAGCTTGCCCGGCAGGCTCGTCACTTCGAGCGCGCTCTTGCGCCGCGTGAGCTCCCGCGCGCGCCGCGCCGCCTCGCGCGCGGCGGCCGCCTCGACCACCTTGGCGATGACGGCGCGGGCCTCCGCCGGATGCTCCTCGAGCCACTGGCGGACTCCCTCACCGACCACGCTTTCCACCACCGGCTTCACTTCCGAACTGACCAGCTTCTCCTTGGTCTGCGAGGAGAATTTCGGATCGGGAACCTTCACGGAAAGGACGCAGGTCAGGCCCTCCCGCGCGTCGTCGCCGGTGATCGCGACCTTCTCCCGCCTGGCGACGCCGCTCTCCGCGGCATAACCGTTGATCGCGCGGGTCAGCGCCGTGCGAAAGCCGGCGAGATGGGCGCCACCGTCGGCCTGTCGGATGTTGTTGGTGAAGCAGAGAACGGTCTCGTGATAGCTGTCGTTCCACTGCATCGCGGCTTCGACGACGATGTCGTCCCGGCGGTCGCGGACCATGATCGCCTGGCCCACGAGCGACTGCTTCGCGCGGTCGAGATAGCCGACGAACGCCTCGATGCCGCCTTCGTAGTGCAGTTCGGCGACCCGGGGCTCGGCGGCGCGTTCGTCCCGCAAGGTGATGCGGAGGCCGGCGTTGAGGAAGGTGAGCTCGCGCAGCCGGTGTTCGAGAACGTCGAACGCGAAGTCGGTGCGCGAGAAGGTCCTGCCGGAAGGCAGGAAGGCGACCTGCGTCCCGGTGCGCCCGCCGGCCTCGCCGACGACGCGGAGCGGCGCCTCCGGCTCGCCGCCGGCGAAGCGCATGGAGTGCTCCTTGCCGCCGCGCCATATCCGCAATTCCAGCCACTCCGAGAGCGCGTTCACCACCGACACGCCGACGCCGTGCAGGCCGCCCGAGACCTTGTAGGTGTTCTGGTCGAACTTCCCGCCGGCATGGAGCCGGGTCATGATCACTTCGGCGGCGGAAACCCCCTCCTCCTCGTGCAGGTCGGTGGGAACCCCGCGGCCGTCGTCGCGCACGGCGGCCGAACCGTCGGCCCTGAGCGAGACCTGGATATGGCCGCAGTAGCCGGCCAGCGCCTCGTCCACGGCGTTGTCGACGACCTCGTACACCATCCGGTGCAGGCCGGAGCCGTCGTCGGTGTCCCCGATATACATGCCGGGCCGCTTGCGCACGGCGTCGAGGCCGCGCAGGACCTTGATCGATTCGGCGCCGTAATCCTGAGCGGCAGCGGCGCTCCGGGCGGGATCAGCCAATCGCTTCCTCCTCAGCGCCCGCGCCGGGCCGCACCGTGAAGAATCGCGCCAGGGCGCCGAGCGGCGCGAAGGCGGCGCGTTCGGTCCCCGTGAGCCAGGCCTGGGCGCCGACGTCGACGACGATCTCGAACAGCGCGCGCCGGCGGCTCTCGTCCAGATGGGCGGCGATCTCATCGAGCAGGAGGATCGGCGCGAACCCGCGCAGCCGGGAGAGGAGACGGGCATGGGCCACGACCAGCGCGATCAACATGGCCTTCTGCTCGCCCGTCGAGCAATGCTCGGCCGGAAGGCCGCGCTCCCTGTCGGCAACCGCAAGATCGCCCCGCTGCGGCCCGTCGGCGGTGCCGCCGTCGGTCTCCAGCCGGCGCGAGGCGGCGAGATGCTCTCGGAAGCGTTCCTCGACGGCGAGCGCCGGCCGATCGGCAAGCCAGCGCTCGACGAGCCCTTCCGCCGCGACGGCGACCGCCGGGAAGGAATCGCCTCGGGACGGAAGAAAGCATTCGAGCCGCGCCACGAGGTCGCGCCGCGCCGCGCCGATCGCCACCGCGTTCTCCGCCATGCTGCGCTCGACGGCGCCGAGCCAGGCGTCGTCGCCCGCACCGGTGCGCAGCAGCCGCGAACGGTGGCGCCGCGCGCGGTCGTAGCGCTGGACGCGCTCTGCATGGCCGGTGTCGACGGCGAAGACCAGCCGGTCCAGGAAGCGGCGCCGTTCCGCCGGCGGCCCCGAGAACAGGCGGTCCATCGAAGGCGTGAGCCAGACCATGCCGACATGCCCGGCGAGCGCCGCCGGGCCCGGCGCCGGGCGGCCGTCGATTCTGACCGCGCGCCGCTCCACGCCCCCGGGCGCCGCAGGCGGCGTCCACCCCGAGCCCACCGCCGTCTCGCCGTCGCCGGTGGCCAACGTGGCGGCCACCGCCCAGCCGCCGGCGGCATCGGCCGGAGCGCCCGGCCTGGGGACGCGGGCGACCGACGCGAGCGTCGCCCGTCTGAGCCCGCGCCCCGGCGACAGGTAGGAGATGGCCTCCAGCAGGTTGGTCTTGCCGGCGCCATTCGGGCCGGTGAGGACGACCGGCCGTTCGTCGACCGAGAGGCGCGCGGAGCGGTAACTCCGGAAATCGGTCAGCGTGAGCCTGGTCAGGGCCAGCCGGGCCGGCGCCGCCACGCGGGCCGCCGGGTCGGGCACGGCGCGTGAGGGGGAAACCGCCACCTAGACGCGCAGGGGCATGATGACGTAGAGCGCGTCGTCGTCGCCGGTATCCCGCACCAGGGCCGGCGAGCCGGCGTCCGTGAAGAGGAACTGGATCGCGCCGCTCTCCATCTGCCCGGCCACGTCGAGCACGTAACGGGCATTGAGGCCGACCTCGAGCGGATCCGCACCGTATTCGGCGTCCAGCTCCTCGGTGGCGGTCCCCGTATCCGGGCTGCTGGCGCTCAGCGTGAGGTGATCCTGGCGGAGGGAAAGTTTGATCGCGTTGGACTTGTCCGTGGAGATCGCGGAGACCCGGTCCACGGCTTCGGCAAAACTGCCCCCGGCCATGGTCAGGACCTTGTCGTTGTCCCGCGGGATCACCCGCTCGTAATCAGGGAACGAGCCGTCGATCAGCTTCGAGGTCAACGTCGCCGCGCCGATCTCGAAGCGGATCCTGGTCTCCGAAAGGGCGATCGAGACCGGCTCCTCGCCTTCGTCGATCAATTTCCGCACTTCCGCCACGGCCTTGCGGGGAACGATCACGCCCGGCGCCTCCGCCGCCCCCTCGGGCAGCGGCACGTCGACGCGCGACAGGCGGTGGCCGTCGGTGGCGACCGCGCGCAAGCACGATTCGCCCTCCCGCTCCACGGCCGCCCCGTGCATGTAGATGCCGTTGAGATAATAGCGCGTCTCCTCGGTCGAGATGGCGAAACGGGTCTTGTCGATCAGACGCCGCAGATGCTCCCTCGACAGGGTGAAGGCATGGGGCAGTTCGCCGTCCGCCATGGCCGGAAATTCGTCGATCGGCAGGCAGGCGAGGCGGAACCGCGAGCGCCCCGAGACCAGATCAAGCTGGTTCGTTTCGCCTTCGAGCGTGAGCGAGACCTGCGTGCCCTCCGGCAGCTTGCGGACGACCTCGTAAAGCGTGTGCGCGGTCGTGGTCACACTGCCGGCCCGTTCGACCTCCGCCTCGGCCTCCTCGACGATGGCGAGGTCCATGTCGGTCGCCGTCAGACGCAGGCGGCCGCCTTCCTCCGCGTCGACGCGGACGTTGGCGAGGATCGGGATCGTGTTTCGTCGTTCGACGACGCTCTGCACGTGCGAGAGAGATCCCAGGAGAGCGGAGCGTTCGATGACGAGTTTCATTCCTGGCCTGCCCCCGGTTGAGACCACGGTCCGCGCCACATGCGCGCCGCCTGCGCGCGTCACGGACCGGGGAGTCCGGCCCGCCGACGAATCGGCGTGGATTATACCGGAAAACGGGCGGGTATCGCAGCACTTTCGGCGCGTTCGGCGCCTTCAACACTCCGGTCCTTCGAGACTCCGGCGCAACAATTCCACGTCTTCGGCAATCGCGGCATCCTGCTGCCGCAGCGTCTCGATCTTGCGGACGGCGTACAACACCGTGGTGTGGTCGCGGCCGCCGAACTTGCGGCCGATCTCCGGCAGCGAACGGGTGGTCAACTGCTTGGCGAGAAACATCGCCACCTGGCGCGGACGCGCGACCGCGCGCGCGCGCCGGTTGGAGGACATCTCGAGCAATCTGACGTTGTAGTGCTCGGCGACCCGGCGCTGTATCTCCTCAATTGTGATCCGCCTGTCGTTCGAACGGAGCGCGTCGCGCAGGACGGTGCGGGTCAGGTCGAGGGTGAGGGCCTCGCCGACGAGCGTGGTGTGGGCGGCCACCCGGTTCAACGCCATCTCCAGCTCGCGCACGTTGGCGGTGATCCGGCGGGCCAGGAATTCCAGCACCTCGCGCGGAACGTCGGGCATTCCCAGGGCTTCCGACTTCGCCCGGAGGATGCCGAGACGCAGTTCGTAGGTGGTGGCGTGGATGTCGGCGACGAGTCCCCATCCGAGGCGCGAGCGCAACCGCTCCTCCATCCCGTCCAGGTCCGAGGGCGAGCGGTCGCTCGAGATCACCACCTGCCGGTTGTGGTCGACCAGCGCGTTGAAGGTGTGGAAGAACTCCTCCTGCGTGCTGTCCTTGTCACAGATGAACTGGACGTCGTCGACCATCAGGACGTCGACGGAGCGGAACTGCTCCTTGAACGCCATCGTGTCCTTGTACCGGACCGCCCGCACGAAGTGGTACATGAACCGTTCGGCGGAAAGGTAGAGGACCTTCCGCGCTGGAGTCCGCTCCCGGATGCACCAGGCGATCGCGTGCATGAGGTGGGTCTTGCCGAGGCCGACGCCGCCGTGGAGATAGAGCGGGTTGAACGGCAGGCGCTCGGCCTCGGCGACCCGCCGCGCCGCCGCGTGGGCGAATTCGTTCGACTTGCCGACGATGAACTCCCGGAAGGTGAAGCGGCCGTTGAGCGGCGAGCCGAGCTCGGCGAGCTCGTCCTCGCTCGGTCCGGCGGCGGGGCGTTCCGGCGGGGCTTCCGCCTCGGTCCGCCCGGCGGCGGCGTCCGGCCCGGCGGCGGTCACGATATGCGCGCTCCGGATGCCGCTTCCTTCGAGGGCCCAGAGCGCGGCGATGCGGTGCGCGTAACGCGAGGCGACCCAGTCGCTCAGGAATCTCGTCGGCGCGCCGAGTCTGACCGCGCCGTCCTCGATGCCGATCAGGACCAGCGGCGCGAGCCAGCTCGCGAAGGCGGCGTCCCCCAGCTCGGCGCGGAGGCGCGCGCGAACCCGCTGCCAAGCGTCGTGCGCGTCGCGGGGCGGCGGCGCTTTCGTCACCGGTCCTCCGACATGGCCCGCCTTGCGCGACCGCCCGCCGGCCGCGACCCATTTGTTCGTTGAATGAGCCCTCTCCCTACGCTTTTTGTTCTTCTCTCGCGACAGCCGCGAAGGCAACACACAGGGCCCGCTTGCCGCGGCCACCCTCCCCGCTGGCACTTCGGTGAACGACCGTGATTTCGCTCTCACCCCGCTGGCGACGCTTCCGGCGAGATGTGGCGGTCAGGTTAAAATGGCGTCCCGCCGCTGGCAACCGGTCTTAAGAGGGAACAGACAAAAATAATCGCGGACATTCTCCGGCGCGCACACCTCCGCGGCAGGTTTGGAAAACGCGCATAACCACTTGATTCGGCTTCCGAAACCGCCTGTCGAAAGGCGCGGTTCGGCTCAGCCGTCGGGAAGGGTGCCAATGCGGCGCGCGAGCCGGGAGACGCGCCGGGCGGCGGTCCGCCGGTGCAGCACGGATTTGGTGACGCCACGCATGATCTCGGGCTGGGCCTCGCGCAAGGCCCGCTCGGCACTCGCCTTGTCCCCGCTCGCGATCGCCTCCTCCACCCGGCGGATGAAGGTGCGGATCCGCGAAAGGCGGTCGCGGTTGATGGCGGACCGGCGCTTGTTCTGCCGAACCCGCTTCCTGGCTTGCAGTGCGTGCGCCATGGCGGCCGCCCTTTCGTGATCCCGCTTCCTTATATCACGCGCGCGGGCGCGGTCAACGGCGCGGCCCCTAACGGTTGGAGAAGGCCGGCTCGCGCTTTTCGAGGAAGGCATCCATCCCTTCCGTCTGGTCCTCGGTGGCGAAGGCGGAATAGAACGCGGCCCGCTCGTAAAGCACGCCTTCCGCGAGGGTCGTTTCGAAAGCGCGGTTGACGCTCGCCTTGGCCAGGACGACGACCGGGGCCGAGAAGCGGGCGATGCGCCCGGCGAGCGCGACCGCTTCGTCCAGAAGGTCTGCGGCCGGCACCACACGGCACACCAGGCCGCTGCGTTCGGCTTCCTCGGCTCCCATCATGCGGCCGGTCAGGATCATCTCCATGGCCTTGGACTTGCCGACGGCGCGGGTGAGGCGCTGCGTGCCGCCCGCCCCGGGGATGACACCGAGCTTGATTTCCGGCTGCCCGAACTTCGCCGTGTCGGCCGCGATGACGATGTCGCACATCATCGACAGCTCGCAGCCGCCGCCGAGCGCGTAGCCGGCGACCGCAGCGACGACCGGCTTCCGGCAGGCGGCGAGCCGGTCCCACCTGGCGATGAAATCGCTGCCGTGGGCGGCCGCGAAATCCAGGCCGCGCATCTCGTTGATGTCGGCGCCCGCGGCGAAGGCCTTTTCGTTGCCGGTGAGGACGATGGCGCCGATCCCCTCCTCGGCCTCGAAGCCGTCGAGGGCGCCGTTCAGCTCCGCGATCAGCGCGCCGTTCAAGGCGTTGAGCGCCTTGGGCCGGTTCAACGTGATCAATCCGACGCGGCCGCGGCGATCGACGATGATGTTCTCGTAGGCCATTGTCTTCCTCCAGGGGGCGGTCTGCGGATTTCGGCGGGCGGGGCGGCCTTCGGCGGGGCGCCGGAGGCGGCGATGTCTGATACATCACCGCTGGCGTTTCGCGCAATAGAACGTGGAGCGTCCGCTCTGCGCGATGCGCCGCACCGCGCCGGCGCAGTCGCAGCCGGGGCATGGCCGGCCGGCCCGGTCATAGACCGAAAAACGGTGCTGGAAGTAGCCGATCTCGCCCGACGCCTGGACGTGATCCCGCAAGGTCGATCCGCCGGCCTTTATGGCCGCCCGCAGCACCTGGCGGATCGCCTGGGCCAACCCCTCCGCGCGCCGGCCCTGCACCGTGCGGGCGCGCCGCCGCGGGCTCAACCCGGCGTGGAAGAGCGCCTCGCAGGCGTAAATGTTGCCGAGCCCGGCGACCACCCGCTGGTCCAGCAGCGCCGCTTTGATCGGCGTGTCCCGGCCGCGCAGCCGATCCGCCAGCAGCGGCCCGGCGAAGCGGTCGGAAAGCGGCTCGGGGCCCATGTCCCGCAACAGGACGTGGCGCGCCAGCGCCCCCGAATCGGCCACATCCATCAGGCCGAACCGGCGGTGGTCGACGTAGCGCAGCACCGCCCCGTCGTCGAAATGGAAGAGGACGTGCTCGTGCGCGCCGCCACCCGGCGCCCCGGCGACGGAGAGCCGCCCGGACATGCCCAGATGGACGATCAGGACGAGGCCGTTGTCGAGATGGGCGAGAAGATATTTGCCGCGTCGGGCGAAGCGCTCGATCCTCCGCCCCCGGAGGACGGCCGCGAAATCGGGCGGGAGCGGGCGCCTGAGATCGGCGCGGTGCACGGCGACGCGGGCGATGCGGCGGCCGCGGAGCCGGGCGGCGAGCCCCCGGCGAACCGTCTCGACTTCGGGCAATTCCGGCATTTCCGCGCCCACGGTAGCGCGCGCCCCGCCATCGGGCTATGGTCGCCGCCATGGCCTCCGAGCGCGGCGAGCACGGCGCCCCGGACGGCGCTTCCTTCGGTTTCCGCCGCGTGGACGAGCGCGAGAAGCCGGGCCTCGTCCGCGACCTCTTCGACCGCGTGGCCCACCGCTACGACCTCATGAACGACCTCATGAGCGGCGGCCTCCACCGGCTGTGGAAACGGGCGATGGTGGCGTGGCTCGACCCGCACCCCGGCGCGACGGTGCTGGACGTGGCCGGCGGCACCGGCGACATCGCCCGGCGCGTGCTGGACGCGATGGAGAGCCGCGGCCGCGTGATCGTCTGCGACGCCAGCGCGCGGATGGTCGAGGCGGGCCGCGAACGCGCCTGGAACGCCGGCGTCATCGGCGGGATCGACTGGCTGGTAGGCGATGCCGAGGCCCTGCCGCTGCCCGCCCGCTCGGTCGATGCCTGCACGATCGCGTTCGGGATTCGCAACGTGACCCGTATCGAGCGCGCGCTCGACGAGGCACGCCGGGTCCTGCGGCCGGGCGGGCGCTTCCTCTGCCTGGAGTTCAGTTCCCGCCCGCCGGCCGGCCTCGAGCGGCTTTACGCCGCCTATTCCTTCGCCGTCATCCCCTCGCTCGGCGCCGCGGTGACGGGCCAGCGCGATGCCTATGCCTATCTGGTGGAGAGCATCCGGCGCTTCCCCCCTCCCGAACGGCTCGCCGCCATGATGGGCGAGGCCGGATTCGGCGGAGTTCGGGTGCGCCCGGTCTCGGCCGGCATCGCGACTCTCCACTCGGGCTGGCGCGTCTGACCCGTCCTCCATGCGCGGGGCGCTCAGAAACATCGGGCGGCTGCTGCGCATCGCCTGGATTCTCGGGCGCTGGGATGCGCTCTTTCCGCTTCGGGACAACGGCCTCGTGCCCGCGGTCACCTTCCTCGCCGCCATGGCGCCGCGCCGGCGCGGCCTGGGGCGACCGGGGCAGCGGCTCTCGGGCGCGTTGCAGGCGCTCGGGCCGAGTTTCATCAAATTCGGCCAGGCGCTATCCACCCGCCCGGACCTCGTGGGCGAGGAGGTCGCCGCCGATCTCTCGGCGCTGCAAGACCGTCTGCCGCCCTTCGGCGCACGAGAGGCGCGCGCCATCGTCGAAGCGGAGTTCGGCCGGCCCCTCGACTCGCTCTTCCACAGCTTCGACGACACGCCCGTCGCCGCCGCGTCGATCGCGCAGGTGCACTTCGCGACGGTCGCGCCGGGCGCGCCCGTCGCCGTCAAGATCCTGCGCCCCGGCGTGGAGCGGGCCTTCGAGCGGGACCTGGCGCTTTTCTACTGGCTCGCCGGGATGGCCGAACGCGCCTTGCCCTCCTGGCGCCGTCTGCGCCCGGTGGAAGTGATCGCGACCTTCGCCCAGAGCGTGGCGCTGGAGATGGATCTCCGTTTCGAGGCCGCCGCCGCCTCGGAACTGCGCCGGAATTTCGCGGACGAAGCCGGGTTCCTGGTGCCCGCGGTCGACTGGCAGCGGACCAGCCGCCGGGTGCTCACCCTGGAGCGGGTGGACGGCATCCCGATCGACGAGCGCCAAGCCCTGGTGGACGCCGGGCACGACCCCCAGGACGTGCTCGGCAAGGCGGCCGGCGCCTTCTTCCAGCAGGTCTTCCGCGACGGCTTCTTCCATGCCGATCTTCATCCGGGCAACCTCATGGTGAACGCCCAGGGCGACGTGGTCGCCGTCGATTTCGGAATCATGGGGCGGCTCGACGGCGACACGAGGCGCTATCTGGCCGAGATGCTGCTGGGCTTCCTCGCCGGCGATTACGAGCGCGTCGCCGATGTGCATTTCGAGGCCGGCTACGTGCCGCGCCGCGCGTCGAAGGCCGCCTTCGTCCAGGCCCTGCGCTCGATCGGCGAACCGATTCTCGGCCGGCCGCTCGACGAGATCTCGATCGCCCATCTGCTTGCCCAGCTGTTCCAGATCACCGAAGCCTTCGAGATGGAAACCCAGCCGCAATTGCTGCTGCTGCAAAAGACGATGCTCATGGCCGAGGGCCTGACCCGGCGGCTCGCGCCGGACCACAACATGTGGGTCTTCACCCAGCCCCTGATCGAGCGCTGGGTGCGCGAGAATCTCGGCGTCGAGGCGCGCCTGCGCGAGACGGCTTCCGGGATGATGGAAGCGGCCGCCCGCCTGCCGCGTCTCGCCGCCCGCGCCGAGAAGGCCCTCGAAGCGCTGGAGGAAGGCGTCCGGCTCGCCCCCGCGAGCGTCGATGCGCTCGCCGGCAGGCGGCGGCGCCCGTCCCTCCTGCACGCCCTCCTCGCGCTCGTCGCCGCCCTGCTCGCCGCCCTGCTCGCCTTGCAGGCCGTTTAGGGACATCATGGGCCGGACCGCCGGGCCTCGAATGGACCGCCACATGCCGGAGCCGGAAGACGGACCGCCCGAGGAAACCGCCATGATCCTCCGCGGGAAGCGCATCCTGCTGGTGATCGCCGGCGGCATCGCGGCGTACAAGTGCCTGGAACTGATCAGGCGGCTCCGGGAGGCCGGTGCCGGGGTGCGCTGCATCCTCACCCGCGCCGGCGCCGAATTCGTGACCCCGTTGTCGGTCGCCGCGCTCGCCGGGGAGGAGCCGTTCACGGACCTGTTCTCGCTGGCCGACGAGAGCGAGATCGGCCATATCCGGCTGGTGCGGGAAGCCGACCTCGCGGTCGTCGCGCCCGCGACGGCCGACATCATGGCGAAGATGGCCCACGGCATCGCCGACGACCTCGCGACGACGGCGCTGCTCGCGACCGACGGGCCCGTCCTCGCCGCCCCGGCCATGAACACGCGGATGTGGCGCCACCCGGCGACGCGGCGCAACCGCGCGCGCCTCGCAGACGACGGCGTCTCGTTCGTCGGCCCCGACGACGGCCCCCTGGCGGAGGGCGAGAGCGGCCCCGGCCGCATGGCCGAGCCGGCGGCGATCCTGGCGGCCATCGCGGTCCGCCTGGGCGGCGCCCGTCCGCTCGCCGGCCTGCGGGCGTTGATCACCAGCGGGCCTACGCACGAACCCATCGACCCGGTGCGCTTCATCGGCAACCGCTCCTCGGGCAAGCAGGGTCACGCCATCGCGGCCGCCTGCGCCGCCGCGGGCGCCCAAGTCCTGCTCGTCTCCGGCCCCACCGCGCTGCCGGCGCCCGCCGGCGCCCGGATCGTCCGGGTGGAGACCGCGCAGGAGATGCTCGCCGCCTGCGAGCGCGGCCTGCCGGTGGACGTCGCCGTCTGCGCGGCCGCGGTCGCCGACTGGCGCGCCGCGGAGCCACGCGCATGCAAGCGCAAGAAGGCCGATGCGGCGGCCGGCGGCGGGACCACCCTCGCCCTCGCGGAGAACCCGGACATCCTCGCGCGGCTGGGCGCGCCCGGTGCCCGGCGCCCGCGCCTCGTGATCGGCTTCGCCGCGGAGACCGAAAACACCGTCGCGAACGCCGCGGCCAAGCTCGACGCCAAGGGATGCGACTGGATTCTTGCCAACCACGTGTCGCCGGAAGGCGGCGTCTTCGGCGGCGACCACAACGAGATCCATTTCCTCGCGCGGCGCGGCGCGGACGGCGCGCACGCGACGGAGAACTGGCCCAGGATGGGCAAGGCGGCGGTCGCGGAGCGCCTCGTAGCCCGCATCGCGCGCGCGCTGCGGGCCGGTGCCGGGCCGGCATGAGCGCGCCCCCCGAAGCCGAGGTCGCAGTCACGACGGTGCGGCTGCCGCACGGGCGCGACCTGCCGCTGCCCGGCTACGCCACCGCCGGAAGCGCCGGCCTCGACCTGTGCGCCGCTGCGGGGCCCCTTTCCCTCGCACCGGCGGCGCGGGCGTTGATCCCGACCGGGCTCGCCCTCGCCCTGCCCGCGGGCTTCGAGGCCCAGATCAGGCCGCGCTCCGGCCTCGCGCTCCGCCACGGCGTGACCGTCCTCAACGCCCCGGGGACGATCGATTCCGACTATCGGGGCGAGATCGGGGTCGTCCTCGTCAATCTGGGCGAGGCCGCGTTCATGGTGGAGCGCGGGATGCGCATCGCCCAGCTCGTCGTGGCCCCGGTCGCCCGGATCCGCCTGGGCGAAGGCGATGCCCTGCCGCCGGGCGGACGCGGCGGCCACGGCTTCGGCTCGACCGGCACCGACGCTTCCGCGCCGCATTCGCGCGAAGCGTGAACAAAGGGCGCCGTCCCCTCCCCCGGACGCGGCCTTGCCGGGAGCGGTGCGGCCGTGCGAAACGGTGCCGTTCCACCGGGAGGCACGATCGGAACCATGACGCAGAATCGCGGCGACACCCTCGACCCGCCCGCCGTGCGGGTGCCCGCGCCGGTCTCCCGCGACCGCATCTACGACAGCATCGTGGAGACCGTCGGCGCGACGCCCCTGGTCCGCTTCAACCGCCTGCCCGCCGAGGCGGGCTGCCGCGCCGAGATTCTGGGCAAGCTCGAATTCTTCAATCCCCTCGCCTCGGTCAAGGACCGCATCGGTTTCGCCATGATCGAGGCCGCCGAGGCCGCGGGCGCGATCGAACCCGGCCGCTCGGTCCTGGTGGAGCCGACCTCCGGCAACACGGGAATCGCCCTCGCCTTCGTCGCCGCGGCGAAAGGCTACCGCCTGATCCTGACGATGCCCGAGAGCATGTCCGTCGAGCGCCGGCGGCTTCTCGCGCTGCTCGGCGCCGCGCTCGAGCTGACCCCGGCCGAGCGCGGCATGGGCGGTGCCCTCGACCGCGCCAAGCGCCTGGCCGACGAGATTCCGGGCGCGATCGTCCTCCACCAGTTCGCCAACCCGGCGAACCCGGCGATCCACAGGGCGACGACGGCCGAGGAAATCTGGCGCGACACCGGCGGCCGGGTGGACGCGATCGTTTGCGGCGTCGGCACCGGCGGCACGGTGACGGGCATCGGCCAGGTGCTGAAACCGCGCCTGCCCGGCCTCCTGCTGGTGGGCGTCGAGCCGGAGGGGAGCGCCGTGCTCTCCGGCGGTGCCGCGGGGCCGCACAAGATCCAGGGCATCGGCGCCGGCTTCGTGCCGGCGGTGCTCGACCGCCCGGTCATCGACGAGGTGATCCCGGTCGCCGACGCGACGGCGTTCGAGACCGCCCGCCGCACCGCGCGCCTGGAGGGGATTCCGGTGGGAATATCCTCGGGCGCCGCCATCGCCGCCGCGCTTGCGCTCGGCGCCCGCGACGCCATGGCGGGCAAGCGGATCGTCGTCATCGTCCCCTCCTTCGCCGAGCGTTATCTTTCCACCGATCTCTTCGCAGGCCTCTGACGGGCGGCCCGGAAAGCGAACGATGTTCGACGAACGCCAGCTCGAACGCTACGCCCGCCACATCCTGCTGCGCGAGGTCGGCGGCGCGGGCCAGCGCAAGCTGCTCGATTCCAGGGTCCTGGTCGTCGGCGCCGGCGGCCTCGGCTCGCCGCTCCTGCTCTATCTCGCGGCGGCCGGCGTCGGCACCCTCGGCATCGTCGACGACGACGCGGTGGCGCTTTCCAACCTCCAGCGGCAGATCGCCCACGGCGAGGCCGGGCTCGGCCGGCCCAAGACCGAGAGCGCGGCCGAGGCGATCGCCCGGATCGACCCGGCGATCCGCGTCGAGACCCATCGGGTCCGTCTCGACCCCGACAACGCGACGGCGCTGATCGCGCCCTACGACGTGGTGGCCGACGGCAGCGACAATTTCGCGACGCGCTTCCTGGTCAACGACGCCTGCTACCTGTCGGGCAAGACCCTGGTATCGGCGTCGATCCTCCGCTTCGACGGCCAGCTCGCGACCTTCAAGGCCCATCTCGGCGAGGGGCACCCCTGCTACCGTTGTATTTTCCCGAGCGAGCCGCCGCCGGGGCTCATCCCGTCCTGCGCGGAAGGCGGCGTCCTCGGCGCCGTCGCGGGCTCGATGGGCTCGCTGCAAGCGACCGAGGTCCTGAAAGAACTGCTCGGCATCGGCGAGAGCCTGTCGGGAAGCCTGGTCGTCTATGACGGGCTCGCCGCCGCCTTCCGCAAGATCAAGGTGAGGCCGGACCCGGCCTGCGCGCTCTGCGGCGAGCGGCCCACCATCGTCGACCTTTCCGGCCACGGGGCCGCCCGCGCCCCGGCCTGCGAACCGGCGCGCGCATAGTCACGCCCCGGTGCCGCGCAGGGCGCGGATCGCCTCGTCGCGGGCGAAGCGCGGGACGGGGCGGCCGTCGTCGAACAGGACTCCCCGCTCCGTTCGGGCGACGGCGAGCGCCGCCGCCGCGAAGCCCTCCGCCGCGAGCGTCGCCCGCGCCGCCCCGGCGTCTTCCCCGGCGAAGGCGGCGAGCAGCGCGCCGGAGGCCAGCAACCCCCAGGGATCGAGCCCGAGCGCCCGCGACAGGGCACAGCCGGGGGCGTACCAGAGCACGGCATCGGCCGAGACCGTCAGGCCCACGCCGGCGGCCTCGGCCATTTCGTGCAGCCCGGCCGAGAGCCCGCCCTCGGTCGGGTCGTGCATGGCGGTGGCCCCGAGGGCGGCGGCGCGCAGCGCGGCGTCGACCACGGAGATGCCCGGGTCCCGGAGCGCGCCCGCGGCCTGCGCCAGGGTGGCCGCGTCCACCTTGCGCCGCAGGGCCGCCCCCGCCTCGGCCGCGAGCACGGCCGCGCCCTCGACCGGCGCCGGGCCGATCTGGAGCACCGTCTGGCCGGGCTTCAGCCCGCCGGTGCGGGTGAAGGCGCCGTCTTCGCGCAGCCCCATCATGTGGCCGACCACCACGGTCTGGCGGACCGCGTCGGTGACCTCGACATGCCCGCCCACGAGCGTCGCATCCAGCGCGGCCAGCGCCCGGTGCATGTTGCGGTAGAGCGCGCGCGCCTCGTCCGCCCCGGTGCCCGGCGGCAGCAGGACGGTCGCGGTGAACCACCGCGGCTTCGCGCCCATGACCGCGATGTCGTTGGCGTTCACGATCACCGCGTGCGCGCCGACGTCGTGCCCGGTGAGCGTCACCGGGTCGCTGGCGGCGATCAGCGCGCCGGGCGGCACGGCGATGACGCCCGCGTCCTCGCCGACCGTGGGCGGCAGCAGCAGGTCGGGCGGCGGCGGGTGGGCGGGCGCGAGCAGCTCGGCCAGCAATGCGGGCGGCAGTTTGCCTGTGTCAAGGGCCGCGTCCGGCGCCGCCCCGCGCCTGCGCCGGCCGCTCACGGCGCCTCCGCCCGGCCGGGCCTCTCCGCCGGCGGCGGCCCCGCGCCGCCTTCCAGCGCCGCGCGGGCGAGCGCGTCGGCGCGTTCGTTCTCCGCATGGCCCGCATGGCTGCGAACCCAGTGCCACGTCACCTCGTGGCGCGCGGCCTCTGCGTCCAGGGCGCGCCACAGGTCCTGGTTCTTGACCGGCTTTCGCGCCGCCGTGCGCCAGCCGCGCGCCTTCCAGGCCGGCAGCCAGCGGGTGATTCCGTCCCTGAGATAGCGGCTGTCGGTATGGAGATCGACCCGCGCCGGGCGCTTCAGCGCCTCCAGCGCCCGGATCGCCGCCAGCAGTTCCATGCGGTTGTTCGTGGTCGCCGGGCTCGCCCCCCGCAGCTCCCGGCGGCGGGCGCCGTGGAGGAGCACCGCGCCCCAGCCGCCCGGCCCCGGATTGCCGCGGCACGCGCCGTCGGTCCAGATCGCGACCGTCACGGATCGATTCCGTAGGCACCCGGGCCGGGCGCGCTCCGGTGGAAGCGGAGCTTGCGGAGGTATTCGCGCGGGTCCTTGGGCTTGACCAGGGCGCCGTCCACCTGGTTGATCCAGTCATGGAGGCGGGTGAGCAGGAAACGCAGGGCCGCGCCTTCCGCCAAGCGCGGCAGGGCCGCGATCTCCGCTTCCGTGCAGCGGCGCACCGCGCGGTAGGCGGAGATCAGGCGGCGCGCCTTGGTCACGTTGAAGCTCGAATCGGGCTCGAAACACCAAGCATTGATGCAGACCGCGAGGTCGTAGATCAAGGCGTCGTTGCAGGCGAAGTAGAAGTCGATGACGCCGCTCAGCCGGTCGCCTTCGAAGAACACGTTGTCCGGGAACAGGTCCGCGTGGATCACGCCGCCCGGTAGGGCGCGCGGCCAGCCGGCCTCGATCCGCTCCAGCGCGGCCGCGATCTCCGCGGCGAGGCCTCGGGTCACGCCGTCGGCACCGGCGCGGCATTTCTCGAACAACGGCCGCCAGCTGTTCACCGAGAGCGCGTTGGCGCGGGTGCGCCGGTAGTCGATCCCGGCCAGATGCAGGCGCGCCAGGGCCTCGCCGAGGGCCGCGCAATGGTCCGCCTCCGGCCGGCGCGGCCAGACCCCGGCGAGAAAGCTGGTGATCGCCGCCGGCCGCCCGCAGAGCCGCCGCAGCACGGCGCCGTCCCCGCCCCGCACGGGAACCGGGCACGGGACTCCGCGCGCCGCCAGATGCTCCATCAGCCCCAGGAAGAACGGCAGGTCGCGGCGGTCGACCCTCTTCTCGTAGAGCGTGAGGATGTAGGGGCCGCTTTCGGCCAGGAGCAGGTAGTTGGAGTTCTCGACCCCCTCCGCGATGCCCTTGAACGAGAGCACCCGGCCGATGTCGTAGCCCGACACGAATGCGGCCAACGCCGTGTCGGAGACCTCCGTGTAGACGGCCATCGGGCGCCCGGTCAGCGGGATGGTGCTTCCGCCGCCATCCTGTCCCGCCTTGTGTGAGGGGGCGTGGGGGTATGAAGAGGCCCGCGCTCCCGGGAGCGGTCAGAAGTGGACGGTGAGGTTCAGGGCGCCGCCCCAGGCGCTGGTGTCGCTGCCGCCCGCCGTGTAGTCGCCCGCCACGCGCAGCGACGTGCCCCTGCCCAGCGCGAACGCGCCGCCCAGGCCGAAACGCACCGACGTCGCCGGCCCGGACGCCTTCAGCGTCGAACCCGACACGTCGACGCTCGTCTCTTCCGAAAACTCGTGCACCGCGTCCACCGAGCCGAACAGACGCACGCCTTCTCCGCCCGAAGCCTCCATTGCCAGCCCCGCACGGCCCGACACGCTCAGCGCGTCCTCGACCGACACGCGCGCGCTGCTCACCTCGTCCGTGAAGTCGTCGAGCGCCACCTTCGACCACACCAGACCGGCGCGCGGCGTCAGCGACACGCCCTCGCCTGCCCGCCATGGCGCGAGGCCGGCCTCCAGGCCAGCGCCCAGCCCCAGACCCTTGACCCCGTCCTTCAGTGGGACGGTGTGGGTCGATGACGTGATATCCGCTTCGTACCACGTCACCGCCACCTGGGCGTCGACATAGATGCCGTCGTCCGTCGTCGCCGTGGCGTTCACGCCCGCGCCCATGCCCGACAGTTCGATCTCGCCTTGCCGGCCGGCCATCGCCTGCGTCTTGGCCGAACCCTGAAGGCCGTGCACCGACGCGCCGAGGCGGCTGCTTTCGCCCACCGGGAAATCCACGCCGGCGCGCACCCCGTGACGATGATGGTCGTAGGCGACGCCCGGCTGCGTCGAACTGTCCGCCTTCCACTCGCCGCGCGCGGTCTCCACCCGCGCCCAGCCGCCCTGCCCGTCTTGCGCCGCCGACAGACGGTCCGCCCGGGTCGGCAGGCCGTTCATCGACAGCAGCACCGAAGGCAGCGCCTCGTACAGCCGGCAGCGGCCGTCCCCCGCCATGGCGCAGGTGAACTCTCTCCGCGAAAGGCTGTCGAGCACCAGCCTGCCCTTCTCGATGGGCACGCTTTCCGTGTCGCCGGTCGTGACGCCGTCCTTAACCAAGGCAAGAATGGCGCTCTCGACACCGTCGCCGACGATGCCGCCCTCCACCCGCGCCTCGGCCTCGCGGGTGCCCTCCTGCGTCAGGGCCTCGGTGTGGAGCACGACCACGGTCGGCTTGTCGCCCCGGATGGCGCTGTCGGCGCCGTTGGCCCGCACACGCCCGTTGGAGGCAACGGTGACGCTGCCGCCGCCAGTCAGATGCACCGCCGCCGGCGCGCCCTCGCCGCCCGTGGCCTCGCCCTCAATGTAGACGGCCGCCGGGCCCGGGTGGTTCACGAGAACCGCCCGGCCCGAAGAGCCGGCGACCAGCTTGCCGGTACGCCCGACGATGAGCGCGCCGCCGCCCGCGAGGTGCACGGCCACGTCCGTCCCGCCCGTCACGGTGCCGTTCACCGTGACGATCTGATCGTGATGCTCCGCGAGGGTGAGCAGATCATCGGGGCCCTTGTCTTCGTTCGCCTCCTGGACGGCCGGCGAGGTGTACTTCTTCTCAATGCGCAGGCCGTGGCCCGCGTTCTCCACGTAGATGCCGGCCACGCCGCCGGTGACGGTCGCGCCCTCGGCCACGTCGATCCTGATGGCGCCGTTGTCGTCGTGGGTCCTCCCGAAGAAGGCGCGGATGCCGTCGCCGCTGGACGTGATGGACCCTGCATTCATGGCGATGCGGATGTCGCCGTTGTTGTGATGGGCGAGCAGGGCGCGCACCCCGGTCTTCCAGGCGTCGCCGTAGCCGGCGGGCGCGGCCGCGAGCGCGGCCTCCACGTCGCCGTCCGTGAGCACCGCCCGGAACACCGCCATCTCGTCCTCGGTGAACGACTGCGTGAGGACGTTCCGCAGCAGGGTCCTGCGGGCATCGTCGTCCTCGCTCAGATACGCCACGATCTCCCTTCTGTGGTAGTCGCCGTCGTCATCGGCGTCGATGGCGTCCGCGCCCGGAATCGTTCCGAGCGTCTCGTCGGTCAGTACCGAGCGGAACCGTTCGATGATGGCCTCCGCCCGCGCCTTCGTCGCCGCGTCGGCGCCCTCGGCGAACAGCGCGTCCTGCGCCGCCTTGTCCGCGAACGCGCCCGGGTCGTCGCCCTCGGAGACGGGGCGCATGAACGTCTGCCACTTCATGACCCCGGCGTCGATCCCCGCGCTGCCCCGTGCGAAGCGGATATTCGCCTCTTCCACGGCCCGCCGACCCTGCGCCGCCTCCACCGCGCGAGCCACGTTGCGGGGGCTCCCGGGTTCGCCTTCGAGGGCCGTGAACGTCCCCGTCCAGACGATGTCGATCACGGGCCGGCCCGGCGCCGCCACGGCGTCCCTCCGTGTGACCTTGGCGCTGATGCCGTCTCCCGACGCGCTGATCGTCCCCGCCTGGGTGACGGTGATCGTCCCGCCCGCATTGCCCACGTCGCGCAGGTCGGCTTCGATGGCGTGTTCGTGCGTGGAGCTCAGCGTGACGCCCTTGGCGACGTTGATCTCGACGTTGCCCGCTTCGTAGTTCGCCCCCTCGACGGCCGATCCCTTCGCGGCGATCGTCCCGCCGGTGACGTTGATCTTGACCGCGCCCGTGTTCTTGGGCGCGACGTAGTCGGCGTGGCTGGAGTCCCGCTCCTGCCTCCAGTTGCCGACCCGGGCCACGATGCCCTGTTTGTCGCTGTCGACGCGGCCGTCGTCGGTCACGTTGATCGTGCCGGCCGAATGGGTCACGGTCACTTCGTCATCCGCGCCGTCGGCGTCCAGGAACTTCGTCTGGGCCAGGATGCCCTGCTTCGTCGCCATGATGTCGCCGCTGTTGGTGACCGTGACGCCGCCGGTGGCGCCCGTGCCGTCGTGCGAAGCGAAAATGCCGCGCCGCACCCGCGCATCCGCCTTGCCGATGGCGCCGCTGTTGGTGACCCGAATGTCGCCGGTGACCCCTGCCCTGGCCACGGCGAAGATGCCGTCGCCACCCACCTCGAGGGCGCCGCGGTTGTTCACCGTGATGTCGCCCGACCCCGCCCCGATGGCGAAGGTGATGCCGCTCTTGGGCACCCGGATCGTCCCCGCATTGTCGATGGTGATCGTCCCGCTCGCGTTGCCCGCGTCCGTCAGCCCGCCCCAGATGCCGTGGCCGTGCGTGGAAGTCAGCGTGACGCCCTCCGAGACGCGGACCTCCACCGAGCCGGCCTCGTAGTTGTACGCTTCGATGGGCTCCCACTTCGAGTTGATCGACCCGCCCGTGACCTCGACCTTGAGGAGGCCCCTGTTCCGGGGAGCGACGTAGTCGTCGTGGCTCGTGTCGGTCTCTTGCCGGGCCTCGCCCACGTGCACCTTGATGCCCCGCCCGTCCGCGCTGGCGATGGCGCCGGCCGAATGGGTGACGGTCACCCCGGCGTTCGCGTCGGCGGCGTCCTTGCCGGTCATCCTGGCGAAGATACCGTCCCCGCTCGACGCAATGGCGCCGCTGTTGGCGACCGTGACGGCGCCGGTGGCGCCCGTGCCCTGATGCGAGATGAAGATGCCGCGGGACACCCGGTCCTCCGCCGTGCCGAGCGTGCCGCTGTTGGTGACCGAGACCGTGCCGCCGGCGCCCCTCGCCACCGCGGAGATGCCGTAGCCGTCCGCCGTAACGGCCCCGCGGTTGGCGACCGTGACGGCGCCCGACCCCGCCGCGCGGTTGACGTTGATGCCGTGCTTGACGGTCCTCGTCGTCATTCCCGCCGAGATCGTCGTCCTCGTCCCCGCCGTTATCGTCGCCGCGTTGGTCACCGAGATGGTCCCCGCCGTGTTGCCCACGTCGGTCAGCGCGGCCTCGATGCCGTGGCCTTCCGTGGAGGCCAGCGTGACGCTCTCCGAGACGCTGACCTCGACCGAGCCGGCCTCGTAGTTCCGCGCCTGGATGGCCCCCTGCTTCGCGTTGATCGACCCGCCCGTGACGGAGACCTTGGCGAGGCCCGCGTTCATGGGCGCGACGTAGTCGTCGTGCGTCGCGTCTCCCTCCTGCCGGGCCGCGCCCACCTCCGCCTTGATGCCCACGCCGCCCGCAGTCACCGCGATGGCCCCGGCCGAATGGGTGACGCTCGCCCCGGCGTTCGCGTCGTCGGCGTCCTTGCCGGTCGTTCTGGCGAAGATGCCCTCGTCGTTCGTCGTGTTCGCCGACGTGATGGCGCCGCTGTTCGTCACCGTGATGGCGCCGGCGGAACCCGAATCGGCGACGTAGATGCCCCTGCCGTCCGTCGTGATGGCGCCGGTGTTGGTCACCGTGACCGCGCCGTCGCCCGGGTTCTCGACGTAGATGCCGTCGTCCTCGGAGTAGATCACGGCCGCGCTGGTGACGGTGACGGCGCCGGCGTCGCTCTCGAACGCCCGCACCTCGATGCCCCTGCTCTCCATCTTGGTCATCGCCGTCCCGATGGTCACGCCGCTTTTGACGTCCACCGTCGTCGTGGCGCCGTCCCCGTCGCGCTGCAGGACGAAGATGCCGCGATTGTTGTACCAACTGCTCGCCCGCGTGCCGTACTGTCCGATGGCGACGGTGCCCATGCCGCCGACCGTGAGGGCGATGTTGCGGACCGGGGAGGTACGGGGCGAGGTCATGTCGTCGCTGGTGCGGATGGTGATGCCGTTGTGCAAGCCGTTGTTCGCGCCGGCCGTGATCGTCGTCGCCGCCGTGGTCGTGGTGCCCGTGACGGTGATCCTGACGGGGTTCGCCTGATCCCAATAGACGATGCCGGTATACGCCGCACCCGGGCAGGTTTCGGTGAACGAGTTGCCCGAATTGAGCGCCCCGCAGTCGTTAACCGCCTGCGCCGCCCCCGGCGCGAAGAACAAGGCGGCGGCCAGGACCAACCCACCGGCGAGAACCGGTGTCCTTCTCGATACAATCATCCGGACCTCCTGCTTCCGTCGGGGGGGGGGGGGGGGGGGGGGAAATTCATAGAGGGAAAATCAAGGCGCGCGGGCCCGGAGGCCCGCGCACTCCCGGGATCGATCAGAAGCGGACGGTGAGGCTCAGGCCGCCGCCGAACTCGCCGCTGCTGCCGCCGCCCGTCGCGTAGCTCGCAGAACCCGCCACCGCATAGCGGCCTTCCGCCCAGCCGTGCACGGCCCCAAGGCCAAGACGAACGCCGGTGCTCTTCGCCGACGCCTCCAGCGCCGTCCCCATCACCTGCGCCTCCGTCTCCGCCGAGAACTCGTGCACCACGTCCACCGCACCGAACACGCGCAGGCCGCCGGCGTCCGCAGGCGCCATCTCCACGCCCACGCCCGCGCGGCCCAGGAGGCTGCCGGCGTCCTCCACCGACACGGGGGTGTCGAGCCGCGTATCCGTGAAGTCGCCCAGCGACACCCGCGACCACACGAGGCCGGCGCGCGGCGTCAGCGTCAGGTTCCCCTCCAGCGCCATGGGACGACCGGCCTCCACCGCCAGCGCGTAGCCCGTCCCCTTCGCGCCGTCCTTCAGCGTCCGGCCCTGCGCCGACGTCAACTCCACGTCGTACCGGGTTACCGCCGCCTGCGCGTCGATATAGACGCCGTCGCCGACCACCGTCGTGCCGTGCACGCCCACGCCCATGCCCGACAGCCTGGCCTTGCCGCCGTTCTGCGTCATCTCCGCCGAGCCGCGCAGGCCGTGCGCCGACAGGCCGATGCGACCGCCCTCGCCCACCGGCGCGTCCGCGCCGACGCGCACGCCGGTGCGGCTGCGGTCATAGGCGACGTTCGCCCGCGTCGAACTCTCCGCCTCCCACTCGCCGCGGGCGGTCTCCACCCGCGCCCAGCCGCCGGCCTCGCTGCGCGCCGACGCCATCCGCTCCTGATAGGTCGGAAGGCCGTTCATCGCCAGCAGCATCGAGGGCAGCGCCTCGTAAAGCCGGCAGCGCTTGTCCGACGCCGCGTCGCAATTCATCGCCTTCTGCATCTGCGGCTCTGGCCGCGGCTGCTCCATCGGAGTCTCCGGGGTTTCCGTCTCCTCCTCCGAGTCATCCGACCCATCCGGCGGTATCTCCGAAGGAAGGCCGGAGTTGTCCGGCCTGCCGCCCACGAGATTCACGGAGATCTCCTGGCCGTTGGTGCCATCCTCATCGACCAAGCTGTAGACGAGCTTATTATCCGCGATACCGCCACCGCTGGTGGCGCCTTGCACCCGCGTTGCCGCCGCCCTGTCGGCAGCCTCCTCCGACAACCCGCCCATGACTTGGTCGTTGCTGACCACCTGCACGACCACCTTGGTCGTCGCCGTGGCATCTTCCCCCGTATCGGCATGGATGGCGCTGGTGGCGCCGCCGGCAATCACCATGCCCGTCAGGCCGACGGTGATGGTGCCGCCGCCGGTCGTGTCCACCGCCCCCCGCGCGCCCGCACCGCCCCGCACCTCGCCATTGATGACGATCTCCGAGCGTCCGGGGTCGTTGACCAGGATGGCGGTGCCCGACGAACCCGCGCGCACCTTGCCCATTTCGCCGACCGTCAGCTTGCCGCCGCCCACCAGATGCACCGCCGCGTCCGAACCGCCGGTCACCATGCCGTTGACCGTGACGGTCTGCTTCAGGATGCGCGCCGCACCGGTGCCCATGGCGCCGGCGTTGGCAACGTAGATGCCCGCCATGCCGCCGGTGACGGTCGTGCCCGCGGCAATGGTGACGTCGATGGCGCCGTTCATGGCGTTGGGCGTCGCGTAGTAGGCGCGGATGCCGTCGCCGCGCGAGGCGATGGAGCCGCCGTTCATGGCGACGCGGATGTCGCCGACGTTGAAGTCGTTGAGGAATGCCTTCACCGCCATCTTGTAGGCGTCGGAGAAGCCCGCGTCCTCGTCGTCGAGCGCGGCGTCGAGCCCGGTGTCCGTCACCGCCGCCCGCAGCACCGCCATCTCAGCCTCCGAGAGGCTGTACTTCAGGACGTTGCGAAGGAGGGTCCTCGTGTCGGCGTCGTCCGTGCTCAGATAGGTCACGATCTCGGCGTCCGTCACGTCGGCCAGGCTCGTCTCGCCCGTCTTGACGGCGTCGAAGACCCCGTCCGCAACGTCGATGTCGCCGTTTCCGAGCGCCGCCTTGAACGCACGAAGAATTTCCGTCCTCCGCGAACTGGCGCCGGTCTCGGCCAGCAGGGCCATCTGCACCGCGTTGTCCGCGACCGCGCCCGGGTCGTCGCCCTCCGCCACGCGCGCCGCCACGTCGTTCCAGGACATGACCTGGGCCTCGATGCCCGCCGGCGTTCCGTAGCGGGTGGCCTTCCCGGCGTCGTCGCCGCGGTCGTACTTCCCGGCCTCCACGGTCCGATGGTGGGTGAGCGCGGCGGTGGCGTCGGAAGCCGCCCAGCGGTCGCTATCGTCCTGGGCCACGGTGGCCGTGGTCCCGTGCGAGAAGGAACCCGTCCAGGTGATGTCGATGACGGGACCAGCAGCCTCCCCCCGCGTCTCGGTCGTGGTCGTGCCTGCGGCGATGGTGACGACGCTGTCGCGCGAGACGTGGGCGTGGACGCCCGTGCGGCCCGCGATGGTCCCGCCCTGGGTGACCTTCACCTGCCCCTCGTCGTTGCCCGCGAGGCGGAGCCGGGCCAGGATGCCGGCGTTCTGCCTGGAGGTGATCGCCGCGCCGTCGGAGACGTCCACGATGGCGTCGCCCGTTCCCTCCTGGAGCGCTTCGACGGCATGTTTGCGCGTCCCCTTGGTCGTCACCGAGCCGCCGGTCACCGCGACCGTCACCGAGCCCGCGTTGCCGGCCGAGTTGCGGGCGCGGATGCCGCTCAACACATCGGCGGTGACGGCGCCCCCCGACGTGACGGAGACCGTCCCGGCCGTGTTGCCCACGTCGGTCAGCACGGCGTCGATGCCGAAGCCCTCCGTGGAGGTCAGCGTGGCGCCGTCCGAGACCTCGACCACGACCGAGCCGGCCTCGTAGTTGACCGCCTCGACGGCGATCCCCTTCGAGGTGACCGAGCCGCCGGTGACGGCGACCTTGGTGAGACCCTCGTTCTCGGGCGTGATGTAGGTGCCCCCCCCCGTGTTGCCCTCCGACCGGGACGTGCCCACATGCGCCCTGATGCCCACGCCGCCCATCGCCACCGCGATGGCCCCGGCCGAATGGGTGACGGAGACGCCGGCGTCATCGCCGTCGGCGTCCTTGCCGGTCGATACGGCGCGGATGCCCTCGAGGCCCGTCGTGGCCGCCGAGGTGATGGCGCCGCTGTTGGTGAGCGTGACGGCGCCGGCGGAACCGGTGTCCTGAACGTTGATGCCCCGGGCGTCCGACACGATGGCGCCGCTGTTGGTGAGCGTGACGGCGCCGCTGCCGGCGTTGCCGATGTGGATGCCGCCGGGCCGGTCGCCATCGGCCTCCGAGTAGATCGCCGCCCCGCTGGTGACGGTGACGGCGCCAGCGTCGCTCTGGTCCACCACAACTTCGATGCCGCCGTTCTCCATCTTGTTGGTCGCCGTCCCGATGGTCACCCCGCTCTTGACGTCCACCGTCGTCGTGGCGCCGTCCCCGTCGCGCTGACGGACGAGGATGCCGCGGTTGTTGTACCAGCTGCTGGCCCGCGTCCCGGACTGTCTGATGGCGACGGTGCCCATGCCGCCGACCGTGAGGGCGATGTTGCGGACCGGGGAGGTACGGGGCGAGGTCATGTCGTCGCTGGTGCGGATGGTGATGCCGTTGTGCAAGCCGTTGTTCGCGCCGGCCGTGATCGTCGTCGCCGCCGTGGTCGTGGTGCCCGTGACGGTGATCCTGACGGGGTTCGCCTGATCCCAATAGACGATGCCGGTATACGCCGCATCCGGGCAGGTTTCGGTGAACGAGTTGCCCGAATTGAGCGCCCCGCAGTCGTTAACCGCCCGCGCCTCGCCCGGCGCGAGAAGAACCGCCGCCGCCACAAGCGCCAGCCCGCAAAGAACCCGGCTCGACATACGAATCATCCGCCCATCGATACGCACCGCACAGTCCCCCATCTCGTTTCGCGCCCAGCGCGCGCGACTCGGCAAGGCTATATTGTTACCCCCCCCTGTCAAGCGGGTGAGTGCGGGACGGTGGCCTTGAGAAGAGACCGGGCGCGCGGGCATCCGGCCCACGGGCACACGGAACGTTTGGTAGCGGCCTTTCGCGCTTCACGAGGCGCGGTCACGCAGTACCGTTTCTCCCGATCCACGCCCGAAGCGCCTCGTCGATCCGCGTCTGCCAGCCGCGACCGCCGGCCTTGAAGTGATCGATCACGTCCCGCGACAGGCGGATCGTCGTCGATACCTTCGGTTCGGCGCCCGGCGGCCGGCCGCCGGGCGCCGAACGGCCGCTTTGGCGAATTTTTCCGGCCAACCATCTTCGGAAAGGTCAGGTGCGGCGTCCCGATCAAAATCTCGGGCCATAGAGCGTTCGTTCCCGTTCGGTGGACAGTGGACAGTGGCCAGTGGTCAGTGGGGATAGCGAACAGCGGCTGGCCATCTTCCCGGCCACTATCCACTGGCCACTGGCCACTACCCACCGACCACTATCCCGAAAATTTCAGAAGCGGACGGTGAGGCTCAGGCCGCCGCCGAACTCGCCGCTGCTGCCGCCGCCCGTCGCGTAGCTCACGGAACCCGCCACCGCATAGCGGCCTTCCGCCCAGCCGTGCACGGCCCCAACGCCAAGACGAACGCCGGTGCTCTTCGCCGACGCCTTCAGCGCCGTCCCCATGACCCGCGCCTCCGTCTCCGCCGAGAACTCGTGCACCACGTCCATCGAACCGAACACGCGCAGGCCGCCGGCGCCTTCGGGCACCATCTCCACGCCCACGCCCGCGCGGCCCATGAAGCTCACCGCATCCGCGACCGACACGGGCGTCGAAAGCCGCGTATCCGTGAAGTCGCCCAGCGACACCCGCGACCACACGAAGCCGGCACGCGGCGTCAGCGTCAGGTCTCCCTTCAGCTTTCCCTTCAGGGCCATGGGACGACCGGCCTCCACCGCCAGCGCGTAGCCCATCCCGCTCGCGCCGTCCCTCAGCGTCCGGCCCAGCGCCGACGTCAGCTCCACGTCGTACCGGGTCACCGCCGCCTGCGCGTCGATATAGACGCCGTCGCCGACCAGCGCCGTGCCGTGCACGCCCACGCCCATGCCCGACAGTCTGGCCTTGCCGCCGCTCTGCGTCATCGCCGCCGAACCGCGCAGGCCGTGCACCGACACGCCGGCGCGGGTGTTCTCGCCCACCGGCGCGTCCGCGCCGACGCGCACGCCGGTGCGGCTGCGGTCATAGGCGACGTTCGCCCGCGTCGAACTCTCCGCCTTCCATTTGCCGCGGGCGGTCTCCACCCGCGCCCAGCCGCCGGCCTCGCTGCGCATCGCCGCCATCCGCTCCTGATAGGTCGGAAGGCCGTTCATCGCCAGCAGCATCGAGGGCAGCGCCTCGTAGAGCCGGCAGCGATCGTCGGACGCCGTGTCGCAATTCATCGTCATCTGCGGCTGCTCTATCGGAGTCTCCGGGGTTTCCGTCTCCTCCTGCGGGGCCTCCGGCTCCGGCGGCCTCGGCGGCAAGTCGGAGTTGTCCTGCAACTCGCCGTTCTCAATGCGCCTGGAGACCATCCCGCCGGTGGGACCCTCATCGTCGTTCAGAGCGACGGTGACGGTGCTTGGGGCGCCGCTGCCCCTGATGGTGCCCACCCGCGCCTTCGCGTCGTTGGCGTCTTCCCTCCACAGCGGGTCGTTCTCATCACCGCTACCGACCGCATGCACGACCACCGTGGTCGTCGCCGTGGCATCTTCCCCCGTGTCGGCATGGATGGCGCTGGTGGCGCCGCCGGCAATCACCATGCCCGTCAGGCCGACGGTGATGCTGCCGCCGCCGGTGGTATCCACCGCCGCCCGCGCGCCCGCGCCGCCCCGCACCTCGCCATTGATGACGATCTCCGAGCGTCCGGGGTCGTTGACCAGGATGGCGCGGCCCGACGAACCCGCATGCACCTTGCCCATTTCGCCGACCGTGAGCCTGCCGCCGCCGGCCAAGTGCACCGCCGCGTCCATGCCGCCCGTCACCATGCCGTTCACCGTGACGGTCTGCTCCAGGATGCGCGCCGCGCCGGTGCCCATCGCTCCGGCGTTGGCGACGTAGATGCCCGCCATGCCGCCGGTGACGGTCGTGCCCGCAGCGATGGTGACGTCGATGGCGCCGTTCTTGTCGTGCGGCGTCGCGTAGTAGGCGCGGATGCCGTCGCCGCGGGAGTTGATGGAACCCTCGTTCATGGCGATCTTGATGTCGCCCACGTTGAAGCGATCGAGGAAGTCGCGCACCGCGGTCTTCCAGGCGTCCGAGGCGCCGGTCACGCCGTCGAGCGCCTCGGTCAGCCCGGTGTCCGTCACCACCGCCTCGAGCACCGCCGTCTCCCTCTCCGAGAGATGCTCCATCAGGATGTTGCGCAGGAAGGCCCTGCGATTATCGCTGTCCATCACCAGATACGCCACGATCTCGGCGTTGGTGTGGGTGCCGTCGTCATTCGTGTCGATATCGTCCCGGCCCGGAATCGACCCGTCGTCGGGGAGAGCCAGCTGGGCCCGGAACGTGGCGAGAGCGGCCGCCGCCCGCGCCTGCGCCGCCGCGTCGGCGTTCTCGGCGAACAGCCCGTCCTGCGCCGCCTTGTTCGCTATCGCGCCCGGATCGTCGCCCTCCGCCACTTTCGTCGCCACATCCCGCCAGGACAGAACCCGGGCCTCGATGCCCGCCGCCGTTCCATAGCGGGTGGCCGCCGCGGTCTCCGCCTCCGGCACCTCCCGATGGAGGGCGATCGGCCCGGTGAACGCGCCGCCGGCGCCGCCCGCCGCGACGCGGGCGATGCCGTTCCCCGCCGTCCCGGCCCCGTCTCCCGTTCCCTGCGTGAAGGTTCCCGTCCAGGTCACGTCGATCAGGGGTTGCTCCGCGCGCGGTTCTCCCGCCGCGCTGGCGCGCAAGACCGCGGCATCGACGCCCGTGCGGGCCGTGATCCTCCCGCCCTGCGTGACCTTCACCTGCCCGGCCGTGTTGCCCGCGTCGGTCACGTGGGCCTGGATGCCATGGCCCTGCGTCGAGGTCAGCGCGACGCCCGAGGAGACATCGACCTGAACCGACCCCGCCCGGTGGTTGATCGCTTCGATGGCCCCTCCCTTCGCGGTGATCGACCCGCCCGTGACGGAGACCCTGGCGGCGCCCGTGTTCCCGGCCCCCGTCTGGTCGCCGCCCACATTCGCCCTGATGCCCTTGCCGCCCGACGGCACCTTGATGGCACCGCCCGAATGGGTGACGGAGACGCCCCCGTTCGCGCCGGCGGAGTCCTGGCCGTTCGACAGGGCCAGGATGCCGTTGTTGATCAAGTTCGCCGAGGCACTGGCGGACTTCGATTCGATGTCGCCGCTGTTGATGACCGCGATGGGGCCGGCAGAGCCCAGCGATTTCACGACGGTGATGCCGTTCAGGCCCGCCGTGATGGCGCCGCGGTTGGTGACCGTGGTCGCGGCGGCGTCGGCGGTGGCGACTCCCACACCGCTCCCCCCCGTGGAGACGATATCGCCCTCGTTGGTGACCGTGATGGCGCCGCCGGTGCGGGCGATGTTGGTGACGCCGATGCCGTTCTCGCCCACCGTGATGGCGCCGCGGTTGATGACCGTGGTCGCGGCGGTCGCGGCGACGCCAGTGCTGTCGACTGCCACACCGTTCCAGTCGGCGTAGATATCGGCCTCGTTGGTGATCATGACGGCACCGGCGGTTCCCGCCTGGACGAGGCCCGTCGTCATATCGCGCTCCCCGACCTCGACATGAAGGCCATTGGCCTTCATCCTGTTGGTTGACGACCCGATCGTCACCCCACTCTTGACGTCCACCGTCGTCGTGGCGCCGTTCCCGCTTCGCTGGCTGACGAAAATGCCGCGGTTGTTGGCGAGCAGCGCCGCCAGAGCGGCCTGATCGGTATGTGTCGTGTCGGGGTCTTGCTCAATATTGACGGGGCCCGTGCCGCCGACCGTGAGGTCGATGTTGCGGGCGTCGCTCGCATGGGTGTTGGTGCGGATGGCGATGCCGCTGTCCTGCATGCCATCCGAAGCGGTCGTGATCGTCGTCGTGGTCGCCGTGCCCGGGACGGTGAGCGTGACGGCGTTCACCTGATCCCAATAGATGATGCCGGAGGCATAGGCCGCATTCGGGCAGTCTTCGGTGAACATGTTGCCCGAGTTGAGCACCCCGCATGTGTTCTGCGCCCGCGCCGCGCCCGGCGCGAGAAGAACCGCCGCCGCCGCCGCAAGCGCCAGCCCGCAAAGAGCCCGGCTCGACATACGAATCATCTGCCCCTCGATACGCATCACGGAGTCCCCATCTCGTTTCGCGCCCGGCGCGCGCAACCCGGCAAATCATACATACCCCCGTCAAGCGGGCAAGGGATGAGCGCGGACGGGACGGCGGCCCATCGCCGGATCATCCGGGTTCCTTCGGCGCCTCGGCGGCGCGGGCGCGCGCCTGGTAGGCGTCGCGGGCGCGGCGCCAATTCATGCGGCGGTGTTTGGTGGCGCATTCGGGGCGGCCGCAATGGCGGGTGCGGCCGCCCGTCAATTGCCAGCGTTCCGCCGATATGCGCCGCCGGCAATGCAGGCACAGGGGAGGTGCCGTCGGCGCCATGCTATCGGAGGAGCGGGCGGTTGCGGCGGATGGTCGGCGCCGGCGCCGTGCGGGCGATCAGGGTTTCGAGGGCGCGCATGGTTTCGGCATGGCGGCGTTCGTCGGCCTGCATGGCTTCGGCATGGCGCTGGTCGCCGGCATGCATGGCTTCGTCATGGCGGCGCATGGCTTCCGTATGCCGGCGCATGGCTTCGGCGTGGCGCTGGTCGCCGGCTTGCATGGCTTCGGTATGCCGGCGTTCGTCGGCTTCACGCTGCTGGTCGAGGATGCCGGCCCGGTCCTTGTTGGCGCGGACCATGGCGCGGATGCCGTGCCATATGCCGCCGGCGGCGACGGACGCGGCGATGGCGGAAACGACGGAAGCGGCGGCGCTGACGATGGCGGGGTCGATCATGGCGGGGGCTCCGTTCGGCAACCATCGCGGTCATATGCAGATAGTATGATTGTCGGGCGGCCGGTCAAGGGAACCGGCAGGCGTCGCGGGCGCAGTCCCGATTCATGGGGCGCCATGCTATCGGGGGAGCGGGCGGTTGCGGCGGAGGGTCGGCGCCGGCGCCGTGCGGGCGATCAGGGTTTCGAGGGCGCGGCGCTGGTCGGCGAGCGCGGCCATCGTTTCGGCATGGCGCTGGTCGCCGGCCTGCATGGCTTCGGTATGCCGGCGTTCGTCGGCTTCGCGCTGCTGGTCGAGGATGCCGGCCCGGTCCTTGTTGGCGCGGACCATGGCGCGGATGCCGTGCCATATGCCGACGGCGGCGACGGAGGCGGCGATGGCGGAAACGACGGAAGCGGCGGCGCTGACGATGGCGGGGTCGATCATGGCGGGGGCTTCTATCGTGGTCATATGCATGTGGTCATATGCATATAGTATGATTTTCGGGCAGCGGGTCGAGGGAAAATGCATGGGGCGGAAAAAATTTCGCGCGGCGATGGCGGCGCGCGGCCCGGTCGCGTCACCCGAGGCGCGGCAGAGCGCGCGCCGGTGAGCCGCCGCGCGCTCTGCCGCCTCGACGCGATCCCCGACCCGGGTTCCAGAGGCTTCGCCATCGGCACGGAGGCCGGGACGATCTCGCTCTTCGTCGTGCGCGCAGGCGGAACGGTGGCCGCCTACGAGAACAGCTGCCCCCATACCGGCGGCCCCCTCGACTGGGTGCCCGGCCGGTTTCTCACCCGCGAGAAGGACCGCATCCTCTGTGCCACCCACGGCGCGCTGTTCCGCATCGCGGACGGCGCCTGCCTCTCCGGCCCCTGCGCCGGCGAGAGGCTGCGGGCGCTCCCCGTCTCGATCGCGGACGGGATGGTCGCCGTCGACCTGTAACGCGCTATACTCCCGCCGCGAAGGCGCGCCGCCCACCAGCGCGCCGGCCGCCAGTGAAGCGAGAGGCGACGATGTCGGAAACCCGGCTGTTCCCCGTCCCCGCGGGCCTCGACCGCACGGCCCATTGCGACGAGGCCCGGTACAAGGCCTGGTACGCCCGCTCGATCGAGGACCCGGAAGGTTTCTGGGGCGAGCACGGCCGGCGCATCGACTGGATCCGGCCCTACACGAAGGTGAAGGACGTCTCCTACGCGGCGGACGACCTGCACATCCGCTGGTTCGAGGACGGCACGCTCAACGCCTGCGTCAACTGCGTCGACCGGCATCTCGCGGCGCACGGCGCCCGCACGGCGCTCGTCTGGGAAGGCGACGACCCGGCCGAGGAGTCGACCCTGACCTACCGCGCGCTGCACGCGGCGGTCTGCCGTTTCGCCAACGCCCTCCGCGCGCTCGGCGCGAAGAAGGGCGACCGGATCACGATCTACCTGCCGATGATCCCGGAGGCGGCCATCGCGATGCTGGCCTGCGCACGGATCGGCGCCGTCCACTCGGTGGTCTTCGGCGGCTTCTCGCCGGAGTCCCTCGCGGACCGCATCCGCGACTGCGATTCGTCGCTGCTGGTCACCGCCGACGAGGGCCGCCGCGGCGGGCGCACGATCCCCCTCAAGGCCAACGCCGACGCCGCGCTCGCCGCCTGCCCGAGCGTCGAAAAATGCATCGTGGTGCGGCGCACCGGCGGCGCCGTCGCGTGGAACGAGGCGCGCGACGTCTGGTACCACGACCTGGTGGAAGCGGCCGCGCCGGACTGCCCCCCCGCCGAGATGGGGGCCGAGGACCCGCTGTTCATCCTCTACACCTCGGGTTCGACCGGCAAGCCGAAAGGCGTGCTGCACACCACCGGCGGCTACATGGTCTACGCCTCCATGACGCACCAATACGTCTTCGACTACCGCGACGGCGACGTCTACTGGTGCACCGCCGACGTGGGCTGGGTGACGGGACACAGCTACATCGTCTACGGCCCCCTCGCGAACGGGGCCACCACGGTCATGTTCGAAGGCGTGCCCAATTATCCGGACGCCGCGCGCCACTGGCAGGTGTGCGACAAGCACGGCGTGAACATCTACTACACGGCGCCGACCGCCATCCGCGCGCTGATGCGCGAGGGCGAGGCGCCGGTGCGGCAGACCTCGCGCCGCTCGCTCCGGCTGCTGGGCTCGGTGGGCGAGCCGATCAACCCGGAAGCCTGGCTCTGGTATCACCGGGTGGTGGGCGAAGGGCGCTGCCCCATCGTGGACACCTGGTGGCAGACGGAGACCGGCGGCATCCTCATTTCGCCGCTGCCCGGCGCGACGGCGCTCAAGCCCGGCTCGGCGACGCGGCCCTTCTTCGGCGTGCGGCCCGTCATCGTGGACCAGGCGGGCGCGGAACTCTCCGGTGCCTGCTCGGGCTTCCTCTGCCTGGCCGATTCCTGGCCCGGCCAGATGCGCACGGTCTACGGCGACCACCGGCGCTTCGTGGAGACCTACTTCACGCAGTATCCGGGGCGCTACTTCACCGGCGACGGCGCCCGGCGCGACGCGGACGGCGATTACTGGATCACCGGGCGGGTGGACGACGTGCTCAACGTCTCGGGCCACCGCATGGGCACGGCGGAGGTGGAAAGCGCGCTGGTGGCCCATCCGGCGGTCGCGGAATCGGCGGTGGTGGGCTATCCCCACGACGTCAAGGGCCAGGGCATCTACGCCTACGTCACCCTCTCCGCCGGCTTCGATTCGAGCGAGGACCTGCGGCGGGAACTCGCCCGCTGGGTGCGCAAGGAAATCGGCCCCATCGCCACGCCCGACCTCATCCAGTGGGCGCCGGGGCTGCCGAAGACCCGCTCCGGCAAGATCATGCGCCGCATCCTGCGCAAGATCGCGGCAAACGAGCATGACGCCCTGGGCGACACCTCGACCCTGGCCGACCCCGCCGTGGTCGCCGACCTCGTCGAGAAGCGGATGAACCGTTAGCGCCGATGGCCGGCCCGACGACGCTGGCGGCGCTTCTGGCGCGGGGCGCCCCCCGCGACGCGGCGATCGAAGCACCCGGCAGGGCGCCCCTTTCCTACGGCGCTCTCGCGGCCCTGGCGGCGCGCACCGGGGAAGCGCTGCGCCGCGGCGGCATCGGGCACGGCGACCGGGTGGCGATCGTCCTTCCCAACGGCCCGGAGATGGCCGCCGCCTTCCTCGCCGTCGCCGCCACCGCGACGGCGGCGCCCCTCAACCCCGCCTTTCGCGCCGACGAGTTCGCCTTCTACCTGAAGGATCTCCGGGCGCGGGCGCTGATCCTGCCGGCGGGCGCGACGGGGCCGGCGGCCCGCGCGGCGGCGCACGCGGGCATCCCCGTCCTCGCCCTCACGCCGGACGAGAAGGCGGGCGCCGGGAGTTTCACCCTCGCCGTCCCGCCCGCCGCCGCGCGGCCCGGCGGCGGCGCGGACGACGCCGCGCTGGTGCTGCACACCTCCGGCACCACCTCACGGCCCAAGATCGTGCCGCTCACCGCCGCCAATCTCTGCGCGTCGGCGCGCAACATCGCGGGCTGGCTCGCGCTGGGCCCCGGCGACCGCTGTCTCAACATCATGCCGCTGTTCCACATCCACGGGCTGGTGGCGGGCGTGCTCGCCTCGCTCCACGCCGGCGCCCGGGTGGCCTGCGCCCCCGGCTTCAACGCGCTGCGCTTCTTCGGCTGGCTGGACGATCTGGCGCCGACCTGGTTCACCGCGGTGCCGACGATGCATCAGGCGATCCTGGCGCGGGCCGGGCGCAACGCCGGGATCGTCGCCCGCCGCCGGCTGCGCTTCCTGCGCTCTTCCTCCGCGCCGCTGCCGGCGCCGGTGATGACGGCGCTGGAGGCCGCCTTCGACGCGCCGGTCGTCGAATCCTACGGCATGACGGAGGCGGCCCACCAGATGAGCAGCAACCCGCTGCCGCCGGGCGTCCGCCGGCCCGGCTCGGTCGGCCTCGCCGCCGGCCCCGAGATCGCGGTCCTGGACGCGGCGGGGCGCGCGCTGGCGCCGGGCGCCGTGGGCGAGGTGGCCATTCGCGGCGACAACGTGACGCGCGGCTACGAGAACAACCCGCGGGCCAACGCCGCGGCGTTCTCGAACGGCTGGTTCCGCACCGGCGACCAGGGCGTGATCGACGCGGCGGGCCATCTCACCCTCACCGGGCGCCTCAAGGAGATCATCAACCGCGGCGGCGAGAAGATTGCGCCGCGCGAGGTGGACGACGCGCTGGCGGCCCATCCCGCCGTGGCCCAGGCGGTCGCCTTCGCGCTGCCGCATCCCAAACTCGGCGAGGAGGTGGCGGCGGTGGTCGTGCTGCACGAGGGCGCGGAGGTCGGGGCGCGCGCGCTCCGGGCGTTCGCCGGCGAAGCGCTCGCCGATTTCAAGGTCCCCCGCAGAATCCTGATCCGCGACGCGATCCCGAAGGGGGCGACCGGCAAGCTCCAGCGCATCGGCCTCGCCCGCAAGCTCGGCCTGGCAGAATGAAGGTCTGCATCGTCGGTGCAGGCGCGATCGGCGGCTATTTCGGCTTCGCGCTCGCAGCGGCCGGCGTCGACGTGGGGCTGATCGCGCGCGGCGCGCATCTCGAGGCCATGCGCGCGCACGGAGTCCGGGTCCGCAACGGCGACGGCCCCGAGCGCCGGGCGGCCGTGCCCGTGGCCGACGAGCCGGCGGCGTTCGGCCCGCAGGACGTCGTCATCGTCACCCTGAAGGCCCATTCGGTGCCCGCCCTGTGCCCGCGCCTGCGCCCCCTTCTCGGGCCCGAGACCGCCGTGGTCACCGCCTCCAACGGGATTCCGTGGTGGTACTTCCACGGGCTCGGCGGGCCGCACGAGGGCCGGCGGCTCGAGTCGATCGACCCGGGCGGCGCGCAGTGGGAGACGATCGGCCCGGCGCGGGCGATCGGCTGCGTCGTCCACACGGCGGCCGAGATCGTCGAGCCGGGCGTCGTCGCCGTGTCCGCCCATCCCGGCCGGAACCGCCTGCCCCTGGGCGAGCCCGACGGGACGCGGAGCGCGCGGGTGACGGCGCTGAGCAAGGCCTTCATCGGCGCCGGCTTCAAGGCGCCGGTGCGCACCGACATCCGCTCCGACATCTGGATCAAGCTGTGGGGCAACCTGGCCTTCAACCCGGTCAGCGCCCTCACCGGTGCCACCCTCGCGGACATCGCGCGCGACCGGGGCACCCGCGCCGTGGTCGAGGCCATGATGCGGGAAGGCCAGACGGTGGGCGAGGCGCTCGGCGCCCGCTTCGCCATCGACGTGGCCCGCCGCATCCGGGGCGCCGAACAGGTCGGCGCCCACCGCACCTCGATGCTCCAGGACCTGGAGCGCGGCCGGCCGATGGAGATCGACGCGCTGGTGGGCGTGGTCGCCGAACTCGGCCGCCTGGTCGGCACGCCGACGCCGACCATCGACACCGTCTACCGTCTGGTCAGGCGCCGCGCGGTCGAGGCCGGCTGCTACCCCGGCTGAGCCCCGTCGAAAGGCGGTGGCGCGCTCCCGGCGCCACGCTCCCGGTGGCACGGATGACGGCCGGGCGCCGCTTCCCTATCATGGGCGCCGGCGGACGGCGGAGGAAGCGATGGCGCGGTTCGGAATCGGCCAGTCGGCGCGGCGCAAGGAGGACGACGCCCTGCTCACCGGCGAGGGCGTATTCCAGGACGACGTGGCGCTCGACGGCGAGGCGCATGCCTGCTTCGTGCGGGCGCCCCACGCCCACGCGGAGATCGCGGCGATCGACGCAGCGGCGGCGCGTGAGAGCGCGGGCGTTCTCGCCGTCTACACGAGCGCGGACGCGGACGCGGACGGCCTCGGCACTCTGCCCTGCACGGCCGATGCCTTCGTGGCGCTGACCCGCCCCGACGGCAGCCCCGCCTGCTACCCGCCCAACCCGATGCTGGCGCGGGCGCGGGTCCGCCATGTGGGCGAGGCGGTCGCCATGGTCGTCGCCGAGACCCGCGACGCCGCCCGCGACGCGGCGGAACGGGTGACGGTCGACTACCGGCCCCTTCCCGCGGTGGTGGACGCGGCGGCGGCACGGGCGGACGGTGCGCCGCAACTCTGGGCGGAAGCGCCGGGGAACCTCTCCTGCGTATGGGAACAGGGCGACCGCGCCGCGACCGACGCCGCGTTCGCGGCCGCCGACCGCGCGGTCGATATCGAACTGGTCAACAACCGCGTGATCGTGAACACCATCGAGCCGCGCGGTGCGCTCGGGGCCTACGACCCGGCCACCGGGCGCTACACCCTCCACACCAACAGCCAGCACGTGTTCGGCACACGGCAGATCGTCGCCGGCATCCTCGGCATCGGCGAGGACCGGCTCCGGGTCCTCTCCCACGACCTGGGCGGCGGCTTCGGGATGAAGTACTTCACCTATCCCGAGCAGGTTCTGGTGGCCTGGGCCGCGCGCAGGCTGGGGCGCCCGGTGCGCTGGCTGAGCGGGCGGGCCGAGGGCTTCGTGAGCGACACCCAGGCGCGCGACCACGTCACGCAGGCGGCGCTGGCGCTGGACGGCGCGGGGCGGTTTCTCGGCCTGCGCGTGCGCACGCTCTGCAATCTCGGCGCCTACGTCTCCAATCTCGGCCCCATCTCGCCCACCCTGCTCTATACGCGGATGCTGGCGAACGCCTACCGCACGCCGGCGATCCACGCCGAGGTCGAAGGCGTCCTGACCAACACGCTCTTCACGGACGCCTATCGCGGCGCCGGCATCCCGGAGGCGAACTACGTCGTCGAGCGGCTGGCGGACAAGGCGGCGGCCGCGCTCGGCCTCTCCCCAGGCGAGATGCGCCGGCGCAACGTCATCCCCGCCGGGGCGATGCCCTACAGGGTGCCCCTCGATCTCGTCTACGATTCGGGCGATTACGCCCGCAACCTGGAGGACGGCATGGCGCTCGCCGACTGGCGGGGCTTCCCGGCCCGGCGCGCCGGGTCGGCGGCGCGGGGCAGGCTGCGCGGCATCGGCATGGCCGTCTACGTCGAATCGACGGTGGGCGATCCGTCCGAGCACGTCGCCATCCGGTTCGGCGCGGACGACCGGGTGACCCTCCTGGCCGGAACCCGCGCCTCCGGCCAGGGCCACGCCACCACCTATGCCCAGCTTCTCGGGGAGACGCTGGGCATTCCCTTCGAGGCCGTGGACGTCATCGAGGGCGACAGCGACGACCTGCCCGCCGGCGGCGGGACCGGCGGCTCGCGCTCCACCTACATGGCGGCGCTGGCCATCGAGGACGGCGCCGCCAAGGTGATCGAGAAAGGCCGGCGCCTCGCCGCCGACCTCCTGGAGGCGGCGCCGGCCGACATCCGCTTCGCCGACGGCCGCTTCTCGATCGCCGGCACGGACCGGGCGATCGAGATCATGGCCCTGGCGGCGCGGGCGCGCGAGGCCAGCGCGCCGGCGGGAGAGGAGGCGCCGGGGCTCGATTCGGAAGGCCGCGCGGAAACCGCCGACGGCACCTTCCCGAACGGCTGCCACGTCTGCGAGGTCGAGGTCGATCCGGAGACCGGCGCGGTGACGATCGCGGGCTACGCCGCGGTCAACGATTTCGGCCGCATCGTCAACCCGCTGCTCGTCGATGGCCAGGTCCATGGCGGGGTCGCCCAGGGCCTGGGGCAGGCGGTGTTCGAGAACTGCGTCTACGACGCGCGGTCGGGGCAGCTGCTCAGCGGCTCGTTCATGGACTACTGCCTGCCGCGCGCCGACGACCTGCCCCCGTTCGCGCTGGCGACCAACGACGCGCCGACCGCCCAGAACCCGTTCGGCATCAAGGGCTGCGGCGAGGCGGGGGCGATTCCCGCTCCCGCGGCCGCGGTGAACGCCGTGCTCGACGCCCTCAAGGAACGCGGCGTCACCCATCTCGACATGCCGCTCACCCCGGAGCGGGTCTGGCGGGCGCTCGCCGCCGCCCGACCGCACCGCCGGCCGACGACCGAGGGAACGACCGGATGACCGCAGGCACCGATCACGTCTTCAGCACCCTGCCCAACGGATTCGTCGGTGAGACCCGGCAGATCTGCATCGTCACCCGGGACCTCGACGCCTGCGTGCGCGCCTATGCCGACCGCATGGGGATCGGCCCCTGGTGGATTCACGAATACGCGGCGCCGGACCTCCGGGACACCCACTATCGCGGTTCCCCCGGCACCTTCTCCATGCGCCTCGCCCTCGCCTGGACCGGCGCGCTCAACTGGGAAGTGATCGAGCCGCTGGACGGCCCCAGCCTCTACCACGACTTCCTCGATGCCCACGGCGAGGGCTTGCAGCATGTGGGCGTGCTTCTCCAGGACACCGGGATGGGCTGGGACGCCTGCGTCGCCGCGATCGAGGCGCGCGGCTTCGCCCCGGTCATGGGCGGGCGCTGGCGCGAGGTCCGCTTCTGCTACTTCCGGACGGAAGAATCGCTGAAGACCACCTTCGAACTGATCCACCGCCCCGACGGCTACGTCCGCCCGGCCCCGCTCCGCTGGTATCCGGCCCGGGACTGAAACCGGGACCGACAGGCCGCCGCCTGCGCCGCCGTCCTCACCGTCCGCGCCACACCGGCGTGCGCTTTTCGAGGAAGGCGGCGATTCCCTCGCGCGCGTCCTCGGCCTGGATCGTCCGGTAGATCACCTCGCCGGCGTAGTCGTAAGCGCGCGCGCGATCCATCTCGAGCTGGCGGTAGAACGATTCCTTGCCCTGGGCCACGGCGTAGGCCGAGCGCCCGGCGATCTCCCGCGCCGCCTCCGCCACCGCCTCTTCGAGCTTCTCCGGCGCGACGACCGCGCTGACGAGGCCCATGCGGAACGCCGTCTCCGCGCTCGTGAGCTTCCCCGTGAGCAGCATCTGCATGGCGTGCTTGGGCGCGACGGCGCGGCTCAGGGCCACCTGCGGCGCATGGCACCAGAAGCCGATGTTCACGCCGGGCGTCGCGAACTTCGCCTCCGACGAGGCATAGACGAGATCGCAACTGGCGACGAGCTCGCAGCCGGCCGCCGTGGCGATGCCGTGCACCCGCGCGATCACCGGCTGCGGCAGGGCGATCAGGCTCTGCATCATGCGCGAACAGGCGATGGTGGCGGCGCGCTTGGTCTCCGGCGCCTCCATGGCCGCGAGCGATTCGTTCAGGTCGTGGCCGGTGCAGAACAGCCGCCCCGCCGCCGCCAGGACCACGACCCGCACGCCGCGATCCTCCGCGATGTCGTCGAGCGCATCCTGCAATTCACGGACCAGCCGGTGGGACAGGCTGTTGCCCGACTCGGGCCGGTTCAGGGTGAGCGTCGCGACGCCGCCTTCGTCGTGCCGCAGCAACACCCCCGCCGGCAATTCCACGATCGCATCGGCAGCCATCGCCCCCTCCCCGCCTGTCGCGTCCGGAGGGCGAATGCTACCATCATCTGCAACGGAACGCTCGGGCGCAGACCCGCCGCCTCACCGAGTCGGAGACCGGCTCGGCAAGAGCAGCACGGATGGAGCAAGCCGAAGGGAGAAGAGCGGACAGAAGGCGAAGAAAGAAAACGAAGATGCGCGAATATGGGAGAGAAAAGGAAGGTGTCTCGGCACTGGTGCGGGCGCTCGTGGCCGCCGTAGAAATACTGGAGGGACGAACGGTCGCGAAAGACTGGATAAGACGGAGCGCCTTCGAGAAAAGGATCGCCGAACTTCGACGCAGGGCAGGAAGAGTCAAAGCGCAAAATGCGTGGATATGCAGGTGGCTGCGTCCGGAGCTGCGGGCCGTCAGCGCCGCGATGCGCAAGCTGGAGAGAGTGGCGACGGAAGCGCGCAGAAGCGAAGCGAACGAGCGTTACGCGCAATGGAGGCTGCGGAACGCAGACGCGGACCCCGTCCTCAAAGGGCTGCATCCGGCGCAACGGAGAGCGGTCGTCGTCGCCGAAGATACGCAGCTCGTCCTGGCGGGGGCAGGCGCGGGCAAAACGCAGACGATGGCGGCGAAGGTCGCCGACAGACTCCGGAACGGACGCACGACGCCAGGCGGCATCGCGGTCATCACGTTCACGAACAAGGCGGCAGACGAGCTTCGTGAACGGATCGCGCAACTGGCAGGGCAGACGACGGAAGACACGGTCGTCGGGACGATTCACAAGCTGGCGAAGCGCGTGCTGGAAGAGACGCCCGGCGGAGGGAGGACGAGAATCGACCCGATCGCAGAGCTGAAACCCCAACGCTACCGAGCGCTCGAACGGATGCTCGACGCGGCGCTGAAAGCGCATCGGAACCTGCGCGAGTCACTGCGGGTGCGCGCCCAGGCGTATGTGCGGATACCGCCCAACGATGGAAGGCTGGACGGAGAGAGGGTGCGGGTGAGCCTGAGAAACGACAAGTCGATGGACGTGCGATCGCACGGCGAGGCGGCGATCTGCCGGGCCCTGGACGAACGGGGGATCCCGTTCATATACGAGGCACCGTTCGTCGAAGAGCATCCGACGGAGGAGGAGAAAGAGCACAAGCCGGAGGTGGCAAAGGTGAAAGAAGAGTGTCTGCGCCGCGGCTACCGGCCGGACTTCAGGATCCCTCTGGACGAAGGGATCGTCGTGTGGTTGGAGCACTGGGCGGTAGACAGGAAGGGAAACCCGCCGAAGGGATGGAAGACGGAAGAACGGCGGAAATACGTCGAAGACATGAACTGGAAACGGCGCACGCATCAAGTGATGGGAACCCTGCTCGCGGAGACGGACTACGGGCAGTACGCGGACGCGCTCGAAGAAGAAAAGGACTGGGACACCGTCGTCGTTGCGGCGCTCTCGCGCGCGGCAGACAGAACGCCCGGATGGCTCGAGGAACGATTCCCCCGGAGGGACGACGGTTGGAGGCCGGAGGCGGAGACGATCCGGATCCTGGTCCAGGAAATCGACGAATGGATCGGGGCTGCGGGACGCAGCGGCCTGAAAGAGGCGGAGATCGAAAGGCGGATCGCACGCATGGACGCCGGCAACAGCCTCGCCGAGGCGCAGGCGCTGGCGACGCTCGCGAAGGCGGTCAGGGCGCGCTACGAGGCCCATCTCGAGCAGGCGAGGACGACCGACTTCGAGAAGTTGATCCTCGACGCCGCGAAAGCGCTGGAAACGGGGAAAGCCGTACCGGGGCTGGACGCGGTGATCGTCGACGAGTGGCAAGACGTGAACGGCGCGCAGGAACGGTTCGTCCGGGCGTTGAGCAGGCACGGGGGAAAAGCGGACGCCCGCCCGACTCTTTGCGTGGTCGGGGACGACTGGCAATCGATCTACGGGTTCCAGGGGGGAGATCCGGCATACACGCGGGACTTCGCCGACACGCGGGACTTCGCCGAGAAAAAAGGGGACGCCTGCGAACGGACGGACCTCACGCGGACGTGGCGGTTCGGAAAACGACGCGCGGACGCCACACGGCGCTGGGCGCTGGCGGACGGGAACGCGGTCGACAAACGGGTCGAAGGCGACGAAAGCAAAGACGGGATCGGGGCAGTCACCGAGATCGTCGGCCGGATGGTGACGAAGGCGGGAGCGGCGCGCTTGGGCGGAACGGAGGGGCTGGAATCGGTGGAGACGGCAATCGGAGGGATATTGGAAAAGATCAGGGAAAAGGGCAGTGAGACAGGCACGAACGTGCTGCTGCTGGCGCGGCGCCGCAACACCGTCGCGGACAGGAACCGCCCGGAAGACGAAGAGGTGCGGAAGGTGCTCGAAGAGTGGAGGACGCGGCCTTGGCAGATCCCGAACGAGGTCGACAAGCACGATGAAACGGAAGTGCGGAACGCAGCGGTACAACGGGCGCGGAAGCGCAAGGCGGAGGGTCTGAATCACGGAGCACTCCGGAATGCCGCCATGCGAGCCGGCCTTGCCCTCGACCTGGAAACGCTGACGGTGCACGGCGCGAAGGGCCTGGAGGCGGACTACGTGATCTTCGTCCAGGGGAAGGATCGGAAAATCAAGGACGAGGCCCGAGAGAAGGCGCTCGCGCGCGCCCTGGAACCGCTGCTGCCCGCCGGGGCGAACGGGCCCGAGGAGGAGCGACGGATCTGGTACGTGGCGCTGACACGGGCGAAAAAGGGGACGTATGTGGTGGCCCCTCCCGGCGACGCGGAAGACACGGCGCTCCTGGACGAATTGTGGCGCGACGAGAGGCGGCAATACGGCGTCGGGACGGCCGAACTTGCGGATTGGCTGGAAGCGTATCGGGAAGGTGTGCCGTGTCCGAAGTGCGCGGCGATGGGGCAAACCGGACGTCTGGTGGCCCGCACGGCGAGGACGGGGAGGGAATTCGTCGGATGCACAAGCTTCAGGTACACTGATGTCGTCGGGGCGCGTTCATGCGGACATATGGAACGGCGATGTCCGGTATGCAGGAGAGGCGTCGTGCGCAGGACGAACGACCGGCGTGGGCAATGCACCGAACGGGAGTGCGGGGAAAAGATTCCTCTCTGCGGGTGCGCCGTACCGAAGCCGATGACGATCAGGAGAAACCGCAGGATGGGGGAGGCGTTTTGGGGGTGCCAGGACTACCGCGGCCCCGAAAATCCGACATGCGGGCGAATGGAACCACTGGCGAGGGAACCGGCGGGAGGACCCCCTGCGTGAATGGCTCATCGCTGCGCCGGTGGGGGCTGGAAGACCGGCCGGACCGAAGCGTCCGCGAAGAAAACGACCGACGCTCGCCATGATCCGGAAGACGACAGGCGCGGGCGTGTCATAGGCGCCGCGCCTCTCGCGCAAGTTCGCTTCGAACGGCCGCCGGATTGACGCGGCCGGTGCGGACCGTCCATCATGGCGGCAACGAGAAGACGGGGCGGCGCCTCTGCGCGTCCGCTGCGAATCACAAATCAGGGGAGGAGAACATGCGCGCTTTCGCACGGAGGCCAAGGGTCCGGCGGTTGGCCGTCGGCATGCTGGCGGTGGCACTCGCGGCGGGATGGGCCGGGGCGCCGAAGACGGCGGGCGCGGCGGAGAAGGTGAAGGTCTTCGTCAGCACCGGCTTCGAGGGCAACACCTGGATGGACGCCTCGATCAACCTGCTCACCGCCATCGCCCAGACCAAGGCGTTCAAGGATCGGGTCGCGCTCAAGGTGCAGTCCGCCCGTGCCAACGCGCAGACCCAGATCCAGCAGATCAACGCCATGACGCAGGCCGGCGCCGACGTCATCGTGTCCTGGGCGATCTCGCCGACCGCGCTGAACCGGGCGATTCGCAACGCCTGCCGCAAGGGCGTGATCTTCATCACCTTCGACGCCGAGGTCACCGAGCCCTGCGCCTACCACGTGGGCATCAACCAGGACTGGGCCGGCGCCGGCCCGGCGGAATGGCTGGCCGAGGAGCTGGGCGGCAAGGGCAACATCGTCTTCATGGGCGGGATTCCCGGCAACATGGTGGACATGCGGCGCAACGCGGCGGCCAAGGCCGTGTTCGCGGAATTCCCGGACATCGCCATCGTCGCCGACACGCCCAGCATGTGGAACAACGCGACGGCGAAGCAGAAGCTCACCGAGATCGTCGCCACCCACGGCTGGGACAAGATCGACGGGCTGTGGACGCAGACCGGCTGCTACGTCTTCACCCAGATGCAGGTGGACGCGGGACGGGGCGACCGGCTGAAGCCCTGCGCCGGCAACGGCACCAACGGCCACCGCGTCGCCCAGCTGCCGCCGGGGACCACCGAGGGCGCCTACGGCCTGCGCAGTGCCTCGATGGGTTCGCCCCCCTGGGCCGCGCCGCTGGCCTTCAAGCTGGCGATGGCGAAGCACGACGGCGCCGACATCCCGCATTTCTACGAGATCCCGATGCCGCTGGTGACGCCGGGCGAGACGCAGCTTTGCGACCGCGCCGACCTCGCGGAACTCAAGGCGAAGGACTGGGCCTGCAACGCCGTGCCGCTCTCGGTCGCGCCGTCGAACTACTTCATCGACGTGTGGCACCCGGAGGTGCCCGAGCTCGACGCCTTCTCGGCCCTCGAAGGCGCCGTGCCCGAAGGGAGCTGACCCCGCGCCGGGGGCGCCCCGCACCGGGGGCGCGGCTCCCGCGACGGGACCGGGGCGGCACGCCGCGAGGCGCGGCACCCGCCCCGTCCGCCTCCGCCGATGCCGGACCCACCGCCCGCCGTCGCGATCCGCGGCCTGAGCAAGGCGTTCGGCGCGACGATCGCCTTGCGGGAGGTCTCGCTCGCCATTCCCGCCGGCGAGGTCCATGCCCTGCTCGGCGAAAACGGCGCCGGCAAATCCACCCTGGTCAGGATCATGAGCGGGCTGAGTCCGCCGGACGCGGGCGCGATCGCCCTGTTCGGCGAGACGGTGCGCATCCCGACGCCGCGGGCGGCGCACGGGCTGGGCATCCAGACGGCCTTCCAGGAAATTTCGCTGATCCCCGACCTGACGGTCGCGCAGAACATGCTGCTGCCTTACGAGCCGGTCCGCGCCCCGGGCTGGATCGACCGGCGCGCCGCGCTGGCGCGGGTGCGCGACGCCCTGGCGCGGATCGGCGTGGAAGGCGTCGACCCGTCCGCCGAGGTCGGCGCCCTCGCCCTGCCCGTGCGGCAGAAGATCGAGATCGCGCGCGCGGTCATGCGCGCGCCGCGCGTCCTCCTCCTGGACGAGCCGACCTCTTCGCTCTCCGGCAAAGACGTGGCATGGCTCGGCGCGCTCGTGGACCGCCTGCGCCGGGCCGGCACCACCGTCGTCTTCATCTCCCACCGGATGCAGGAGGTGCGCCGCTTCTGCGACGCCCTCACGATCCTGCGCAACGGGCGCAACGTCGGCAGCTTCGCGGCGGCCGCCATCTCCGACGACGAGGTGATCACGCGCGTCATCGGCCGTTCGCTCGCCGCCACCTTCCCTGCGAAACCCGCCCGCATCGACCGCGCCGCGCCCCCTCTCCTTGCGGCGAGCGGCCTCTCCGTCGAAGGCACCCTGGAGTCGTTCTCGTTCGCCGTCGCGGCGGGTGAGATCGCCGGCGTGGGCGCGCTCGACGGCATGGGCCAGCGGGCGCTTTTCCTGGCGCTGTTCGGCATGGTCGCGCCGAGCGCCGGCGCCATTTCGATCGGCGGCCGGAAGGTGGTCCTGCGTGGCCCGCGGGACGCCCTCCGACGCGACGTCGGCATCAGCTTCGTGCCCGAGGACCGCAAGACGGAAGCGCTCTTCCTCGAGCTCACGGGGACGGAAAACCTCTCCCTGCCGGTCATCGAGCGCTACACGCGCTTCGGCCTGGTGAACCTGGCCCGCGAGGCGGAAGCGGCGCGCGACGCGCTGGCCATGGTGGGCGTCGATGCGCGGGCGCTGCACCAGCCCTGCAAGGTGTTCAGCGGCGGCAACCAGCAGAAGATGGCGATCGCCAAGTGGCTGCTCGCGGAGAGCCGCGTCCTCCTCATGTACGATCCGACGCGCGGGGTGGACGTGGGCACCAAGGCCGAGATCTACGGGCTGGTGCGCGCCTACGCGAACGCCGGCGGCGGGGTGCTCTACTATTCGACCGACGTGGCCGAGCTCGTCAATCTGTGCGACACGGTGACGGTGCTCTACCGCGGCCGCAAGGCGGCGGCGCTCGCCGGGGCGGAGATCGCCGAGTCGGCGATCATGCGGGCGGCGCTCGGCGAGGACGCGGCGCCGGAGAGCCCGCGTTGAAGGCCCGGACGGCGCTGCGTTGGCGACGCCAGCGCGGCACGATCGTGTCCGTGCTGGTGTTCGGCGCGATGCTGGTCGTCCTCCAGTCGATCACGGGCCAGGGCATCGCCTATTTCGACGTCGCCAGCATCGGCGCCAGCGCGGCGACGCTGGCGCTGGCGGCGGTCGGCGAGACGCTCGTCATCCTGGCCGGCGGGCTGGACCTGTCGGCCGGTGCCGTGATCTCGCTCGTCAACGTGGTGCTCGTCACCCAGGTCGGGCCGAGCGGGCTCGGCACGGTGAGCTTCACCCTCGTCAGCATCGTCCTCGCCCTCGGCCTCGGGTTCGCCATCGGCGCGCTCAACGGCTTCCTGATCGCCTATGTCGGGCTGCAATCCATCGTCGTGACCCTGGCCGTCATGTTCGTCGCGCAGGGCGCGGCCCTTCTCATCCTGCAATTCCCGGGCGGCGAGGTGCCGTGGGCCTTCAGCCTGATCTTCACCGGAGACGCGATCGCCGAAGCTCTGCCGGCGCCCGTCGTCGTCCTGCTCGTGGCCGCGCTGGCCTGGCTCTTCCTCAAGAACACGCGCCTCGGCACCGGCATCTACGCCACGGGCAGCCACGAGGAATCGGCGGCGGCCAACGGCGTGGACACGCGGCGGATCAAGTTCCTGACCTTCGCCCTCGCCGGCATGTGCTACGGCGCCGCCGGGCTCTTCATCACCGCCAACATGGGCGGCGGCGACCCGCTCATCGGGGCGAAGATGCTGTTGCAGATCTTCGCCGCCGTGGTGCTGGGCGGGACGCTGATCGGCGGCGGGCGCGGCGGCTGCGTGGGCACGATCTTCGGCGCGCTCACCCTCACCATCGTCGTCAACATCTTCCTCGTGCTGGGCGTGCGCACCTACTACACGCCGATCGTCGAAGGCGTGATCCTGCTGCTCGCCGTCCTCGGCTTCTCGCTCGGCCGCGAGGCGCCGCTGGTCGCGGTCGCCCGCTACTGGCGTCTGACCCTGCGCGGGCTGCGGGAGGGCGCGCTGCCGGGGCGGCTGGCACCGCCGGGGCCGCCGATCGGCCTCGCCGCCATCGGCCGCCCGCCGACGGCAGACGGCGTGCTCCCCGGATGGTTCGCCCGGCGCCGGGCGGCGTTCCGCTACGCCGCCCCCGCCTACGTCATCTACGTGGTGATCCTGGCGGCGACGGTCGGCGTCTTCGGCGGCGATTTCTCGCCGCTCGCCTATCTCAACGCGATGCTGATCCTGACCGCCTTCCTCGCGATTCTCGGCCTCGGGCAAGGCGGCGTGATCGTCACCGGCGGCCTCGACCTCTCCGTGCCCTGGGCCGTGACCTTCCCCGCCATCGTCGTGACGACGCTCTGCAACGGCCTCGACGCGCCGGCCTTCTGGGTGGTTCCGGCGGCGCTCGGCGCCGGCCTCCTGATCGGCCTCCTGAACGGGCTGACCATCGTGCTCTTCGGGCTCTCGCCCATCATCGTGACCCTCGCCATGAACGGCGTGCTGGAGGGGGTGTCGCTGCTGTTCAGCGACGGCGCACCGATCGGCAAGGCGCCGCCGGCGCTCGCCTGGTTCGTGACCGGCACGATCGGCGGGATCGCGCCGATCGGTTGGTTCCTCGTCGTCTTCGCCGCCGCGGCGACGCTGTTCCTGAACCGCAGCGCCGCGGGCCGGCGCCTCTTCGCCGTCGGCAACAGCGTCCGGGTGAGCCGGCTTTCGGGCGTGCGCACCGGCTTCCCCATCGTCGGCGCCTACGTCCTGAGCGGCTTCTGCTCCTCCCTGGTCGGCCTGTTCCTGGCCGGCTTCAGCGGCCAGGCGTTCTACGGCATGGGCGATCCGTACCTGCTCTCGTCCATCGCGGTCGTCGTCCTCGGCGGCACGCTCATCACCGGCGGCCGGGGCCACTATCTCGGCATTCTGGGCGGCGCCATCCTGTTCACGGGCCTCGGCATCATGCTCTCCGGCACCGTCCTGCCGGAGGCGGTGCGCAACATCATCTACGGCCTGGTCGTCCTCGGCGCCATCGTCGCCCTGCGCGAACGCACGGCGCGCTGAAATTTTCGTTTGTTTTTTGTGTTTGAGGTGCGCGTGCTCCAGGCCCGCCGCATACGGCTGAGGCGTGAAACCAACCCGACGAAGTGTCTAAAGCGCCAGGAATGAAAGCCAGTTTTGGACAGTTTCCATGCCCCTTCGCGCCTCGGTAGCACCGAGCCCATAGGTCTCCGCAAGCAAGCCGACGGCATTCTGCGTATCCGAATCGTCCAGTCGTATCACGGAGTTGGCAAAGGGGGCGGCGAGCAAACAGGTCGATATCCACGCTCTGACCGCATCGTTCGTCAAGCCCGGTGGGATCGAGAGCGCTTGAATGTCGCGTCGCGCGGCCCTCTGTTCGTCAAAGGAAGCGATCTCGCTCTCTCGTCCCTGGTATGTAAGTTCCAGGTTTCCGGGATCGCGAGTCGCCGGACGCCATGCATCAAGCAGTGGTTGTGCGCCAGAAATCGTACTGTTACTTCGTTCGTCCATCTCAACGAGGGCTTCCCAACGTGCGAATTCGGCGTCGCTAATTTCTCTCGAATCACGTAGCAATTCCCGCTCGAATCTGTGTGCGTCAAAGTCGTCATCTGCGCGACAAAGGATTTCTAAATTCGGTTGCAAGGTCCAGCCCATCGCTGAAGACGTCAGATTCGCGGATCCAACAAGGACGACTTCATCGATTCGGTAGTATTTAGCATGTAGGGACGGGTGAAGCCTGAACGAGCCTCTTTGTTTGGTAACGAGAGTACGACATCCGGCGTCGGACGCACCAACGATGAGATCTTCGGGGCGCCATCTCTTAACACAGACAAGGGAGATAATCGATCTGGCGTCTTTCAGCACGGTATTGAGAGCATCCATCTTGATGTACGGTGCTGCAATGACGAGATGTCGGGCTCTTGAGCAAATTTCGACCAATACATTTCCGGATGTCTCAGGCATCCTAGCCGTCTCTCTCGCGGAGCCGGCCAATTACCTTGTCCACCTGCCGCCCCCAACGCATAGAAATGTCTTGGATACGTGTTCGCTCTTCCCTGGATTCGATCTGGTCTTCCATGCGCGCCCATGATGACAGCAACAATCTGATGGCGACACTGGCCAAAAAGGCAGGATGATCCTCGCTGGCATTCTCGTCAAGATCGTCTTCAATGTGCTTGAGAAGATCATATACCGGGTGATCAGTGTTGAGATTGATATGCAACACGCCCTGATTCGAGCGCACGTTAAACATCTGGTACCCATCGAGTTGAGCTGGGTTGAACTGGTAGGAAAGATCCTCGTTTACCAGCATCTTGGCGAGTTGTTGCGCATCACGGTCCGCATGTCCAACATTGACAAATAGCTGCGTAAGACCCTCGACCCGTTCTTCAGACGATCTACTTTCACGCTCTCTGTCTGTACAGGTCGGTTGCTCGCTGCCGTCTGCTATGGCTTCTCGGTCTGCGTCGGTAGCAGTCTTGACAGCTTTCTTTTCCGGGCTTCCGTGATCGCCTCCCGTCACCTCACTACGCTTCTGCGCGAACATCCGTCCAATTTCCCGCATCATAGCGCGTGTTTGGTCCCTAATGTCTCCCACTATGATATAGATGATGTCCTCATCAATCCCCATCTCATCAAGGATGACTTGGTTGGGACGGTCGTCACGAGCGAGGGTTTTGGCAGCTTGCGTGAAGTTCGAGACCATCTGCTTGTTATGATCTACGCCGAACAATTCGTCGCAAGAACGGAAAAACAAAACTTGGCAGCCCCACCAACGATTCTGCGGATTTTCCGCACTGCCGCCTTCCCTCAAAAATGCATCTTCAAGGATAATCTCCCTGTCCTCTCGAACGACAGATACGCCAATGTTGTGTCGTGCATGCCGTCCGCGGAGTGTCTGACCTGGGTTCTGGGTAGCTTGTTCTGTCTTCAAAGCCTCGGGCTTTACGATCGAATACTGCACTTCAATTGTCACTTCTTGACCGTTGACAGTGGGTGTATAACGTTGTGTATTACCCCATTGCCTAAACATAGGTTCCTCATTCCACGGTGCTTCCGGGGTGGAGGTAATTTTCATCAAATAAAGAGGGTCGTTCGCAACAATTTCCTCTTCGAACGTGGGTTCTTCCGGCCGGTTATTGAGGAAAGAGATAGCATGAATCCTTACAATATCGATATCGATGTAATGGCGATGTATACGGCCGACCTCCGTAGCTGTGTTGTCGATCAGTGTACGACCGGTTTTCCACTGAATCTTGTCCAGGTTTCCCCACACGACCAACGTTCCCGACCGATGCGAAAAGATCGATTCGCTACCCGCGCGTTTCCATGTCTCAGGTATAGGAGTTTCACGGTCGGGAATAGGAACAAAGTGGTTTCCCTGTGCGATTTCGTCGGCATCTATGTTGGAGTGCAGAACCGACCCTGGACCGTCCTGCCATGTCCAGACATCAACTCTCTTGCATTGAGACATTGACGAAGTGGGAAGCCCCATGCCATACTTGCCGATGCCTCTCTTGGACTCATGGCGGGTTCCTCCTCCGAATTTAAGAGCGTTGAAAAGGGTCTCTGCATTCATGCCTTCACCATTGTCCAAAACGGCTATCTCGAAGAGACGTGCCCTCTGTCGAGTTTGTACTTGAACGTACCGTTCTTCGCAAAGAAGTTCGATTCTTCCGGCGCTAGCTTCTATAGAGTTGTCGATAAGCTCTGCAACTGCATACGCAGTGTTGTGATATCTGCTGTCTCTGAGCGCGCGTATGGTGAAGCTGCTCGGAAACAAACTGCGGTCTGCATCCGACAAGTTGTCTAGTTGCCCGACCATAATTCCTCCCAATTCGTGAATGCGCTGGTCACGGATCCGAAACCCGATAGATTCGTGTCGGCGACGGTAAAGATTTTCGCTGTCGCGTTTCCACCGGCCCTCGGGCCACGCAGCGCACGACCCACCATTTGCGAGTAAAGCACCAGCGAGGTGGTAGGACGAGCAATGATGACGCAACGGGTGCGGGGGGCATCGAAACCGGCCGTCAGCACCCCGTAGTTGAACATCACCATATGCTCTCTGTCGTCGCTCTTGAATTTCTCGATAATGTCTCGACGTCGGTCATTAGGTGTTTCGGCGGTGATCGCCGAAGTTGCAACGCCCTTCTTTTGAAGGAGCTCGTTGCATTCCAAGGCGCTCTCCACGGAAGGGCAGAACACGATCATTCGAGAGTGACGCTCAATCGCGCGTTCGGCGAGCTCTGCGATCATGCACGTTCGTTCATCGTCGCGACCCAACCGGTCCAGGTCGCGAGTGTCGTAGTCAACGCCCGCCGGCGGATCGGCGATAGAAATGCCGGACTCGAAATTGATCGAAACGAATTGAGGATCAGCCAAATATCGGTTTTGGATCAGATACGTAACGGGGTTGTCGTGTCCCCTTGGATCTATTGAGATTTTGGTGTGGTTGAACATCTCGGCGAGCCGGTAATCCGCATCAGCGAGGTTTGCGGTGCGTCCGGGAGTAGCCGTGAGCCCGAGGAGCGGCGGCCGACAGCTGCAAAGCTGTTCGGTCACGAAGGAGTAAGTGTTTGCCACCGCTTGGTGAGCCTCGTCAAAGATGACGGCGGAAACCCGATTTGCCAAGTGAGCCAGAAGAGCGTTGTCATGCGATGCAGCGGAACGCAGTTTTGCGAGTCCCGTAATCAGAAACCCGGATTTCAAACGCTTCAAATCAAGCAAATGACTACCCCAGTATCGATGAATGCAGGCATCGCGCAGTCCTAGATGCATCCAGCCTCTGGCGAGCTGTTCTGCTGCCTGTTCGCAGAGTTCCTCCGTGGACGCCAACCAGATCACAATCGATTCGGAATTGTCGTCCCGATTGAGAAGATAGCAAGCAGCGTGGGTTCCAATTCTAGTCTTGCCAGCACCGGTGGGCAGATGAGCGACCGCGCGGCGTTCGGGAGACGACAAAGCTCGAATGATATCCGCAAGCACCTGACGTTGATAAGGATGCAAGGAGTAGTCCGGCCTGATGGATATCTCCTTCGTCTCAAACACCACAGAGACCTTCGCATTCGTTGTTGAATTCATCGATCTCGTTCGCGCCTTTCGTCTCCCGTTGCTTTATGACAGTAGCCAGGGGACGGCGAGCGGGGTGAAGGTACGGACGACCGTTCAGAAGTTTGCGCACCGGCGTCTTGGTGCTTGCACGGAGCCAGCGATCGAATTGCACAGCCTCCTCATAACTGACCGGTTCTTGTCGCTTCAATTCACACCAATGTTCGTTCGAGCGATACGGGCAAATGACGCAGGCAGAGCGGGGCAAATGGCGACCCGGATACTCGGAGGAGAACCATTCGACGCAATCACGGCGCGACATGCCGAGGTCCACTAGCGGCCAGCGATGCTCGATCCAAGGTTCCCTACTGGGTTTCATACGGAGTACTTCGTCTAGTGAAATCCCGAGCCACATCTCAACATGCACTTTTTTTGGAAAAGGCCTGCCACGCTCCCCGCCTGCTAACTTTCTAACTCGTCTATAAATTGGCCGGATCTTGTAGTGATTGGTGCATTGCCGCCGCAACATGCCCTTCTTGCCGTCCTCGTCGACGGTGAACAGCGGAACGTCGACGAAACGATGGCCCGATACAGTTTGGCCGCGTCTCAAATTCTTCTTCAGATTGCCGTCGGACACTCGGATCAGCGGAAATCGAAGCTGCCCTTCAAGCCAATCTAAATGCCGATACACATACTTGGGCTCCCATCCCGTATCGGCGAAAATGGCGATGTCGGGCTTGGGATATCCGAGTTCAGTCAAATGAGGGTCCGACCGAGACAGCAGAAGCGCCAGCACCGTGCTTTGCGTTCCAGCACCCAGGCTGACAGCGCGATAGACTGTGGTGCTGGTTCTTGAAATCATCCGTGCAACAATCCGGGGTCAGCCGACGGCGAAGCTTTCGCCGCAGCCGCAGGTGCTGGTCACGTTGGGGTTGTTGAAGACGAAGGTGGCGCTGAGCTTGTCTTCGTTGAAATCGAGCTCGGTGCCGACGAGGAACATCACGGCGGCGGGTTCGACCACGACGGTTACGCCGTGCTGCGTGATCACCTCGCCGCCGGAGGCCGCCTCCTCCGCGTAGTCCATCGTGTAGGACATGCCGGAGCAGCCGGCGTTTCTGACCCCGATCCGGATGCCGACGGCCGGCGGCGCGTCCGGCGCGCGCAGCGCCAGCAGGTGGCGCACGCGGTCGGCGGCGCGCTCGGTGACGGTCAAGATGTCCTTCATCGTGGCCCCCGCGCGGCTACAGGAAGCCCAGTTCAAGGCGGGCGGCGTCCGACATCATGTCCGGAGTCCAGGGCGGATCCCAGACCAGATCCACTTCGACGCCGCCGACCCCGTCCACCATCGTCGCCACCGCGTGTTCGACCATCCCCGGCATGCTGCCGGCGACCGGGCAGCCGGGCGCGGTCAGCGTCATCTGGATGCGAACGTCGTTCCGCTCGTTCAGGTCGACGTCGTACACCAAGCCCAGCTGGTAGATGTCCACCGGAATCTCCGGGTCGTACACCGAGCTCAAGGCCCGCGCGATCTGCCCGGCGAGCGGATGATCTGCGCTCAGGCCGGGCGGCGTCGGCAGGCTGTCGGCGGCCTCGGGCGCGGCCTCGACGAACTGCGGCGCGAGCGCGCCGCCCCCGCCCGGGGAAACCGGCGCGGCCGGCCCCTCCGGCGCCCAGGCCTCGTAATCGGGCGCGGCGGGCGGCGGCGGCGCGGGCGGCTCTTCAACCTCCTCCACGGGCGCAGCCGGCGCCGGCGGCTCCTCGGGCGCGCGCTTCTTGCGGAACAGGCCCATCATTCCGTCGTGATCTCCTCGCCGTCGCCATCAAGCGCGGCCTTCATCGTGTGCCAGGGAAGAGTCGCACATTTGACCCGCATGGGGAACTCCCGCACGCCGGCCAGGACGATCAGCTTGTCCATCTCGGGCGTCTCGAAGCCGGGCGCGCAGGCCGGGTCCGGCGATGCCACCAGCGCATGGAAGCTCGCGAACATCGCCCGCACCTCGTCGACCGACTTGCCGCACAGGATCTCCGTCATCATCGACGCCGACGCCATGGAGATGGCGCAGCCGCGCCCCTCGAAGCCCACATCCGTCACCGTGCCGTCCTCCACGGCGAGATAGATCGTCACCGTGTCGCCGCACAACGGGTTGTGGCCATGGGATTCCCCCGTCACCGACGGCGGGCGGCCGAAATTGCGCGGCGACTTGCCGTGGTCGAGGATCACCTCCTGGTAGAGCTCGCGCAGCGCCGACATCAGCCGAAGATCTCCCGCACCTCCTCCAGCGCGTCCACCAGCCGGTCGATGTCGGCGCGCGTGTTGTAGAGGCCGAACGAAACCCGCACCGTGCCGGCGATGCCGAAGCGATCCATCAGCGGCTGGGCGCAGTGGTGGCCGACCCGCACCGCGACGCCGGCGCGGTCGAGGATCGTCCCCACGTCGTGCGGGTGCACGCCGTCCATCGTGAAGGAGACGATCGCGGCCTTCCCCGGCGCGGTGCCGTAGAGGCGGATCCCGTCGAACGCGCCCAGCCGGGCGGTCGCACGGGCGAGCAGGTCGCGTTCGTGCACCTCGACGGCGGCGGTATCGAGCGCGGCGAGATAGTCGATCGCGGCGCGCAGGCCGGCGGCGGCGGCGATCGGCGGCGTGCCCGCCTCGAAGCGCGCGGGCGGCTCGGCGAAGCTCGTCTTCTCGAAGGTGACGCGCCGGATCATGTCGCCGCCACCCTGATAGGGCGGCATGGCGGCGAGCAGCGCCTTCCGGCCGTAGAGCACGCCGATTCCGCTCGGCCCGTAGAGCTTGTGACCCGAGAAGCAATAGAAATCCACGTCGAGCGCCCGCACGTCCACCGGGTGGTGGACCACCGCCTGGGCGCCGTCGAGCAGCACATGGGCGCCGTGGGCACGGGCGATGCGGACGATCTCGGCGGCCGGAACGACCGTGCCGAGCACGTTGGAAACATGGGTGAGCGCCACCAGCTTCGTTCGCGGCCCGATCAGCTTCGCGAAGGCGTCCATCCGCAGCGCGCCGTCGTCGTCGATCGGCGCCACCTTGAGCACGATCCCGACGCGCTCCCGCAGGAGCTGCCACGGCACGATGTTGGCGTGGTGTTCGAGGGTGGAGAGAACCACCTCATCGCCCGCGCCGAGGAATTTCCGGCCGTAGCTCGCGGCCACCAGGTTGATGGCCTCCGTGGCGCCCTTGGTGAAGACGATTTCGTCCGCCGACCCGGCGTTGAGGAAACGCCGCACCCGCTCGCGGGCGCCCTCGTAAGCCTCCGTCGCCTTCGCGCTCAGTTCGTAGACGCCGCGGTGGATGTTGGCGTATTCGGCCTCGTAGCAGCGCGCGACGGCGTCGATCACCGCCCGCGGCTTCTGGGCGCTGGCGCCGCTGTCCAGGAAGGCCAGGGGCTTGCCGTGGACCGTGCGCGAAAGGATCGGGAAGTCCGCGCGCGCACGCGCCGCGTCGAACACGGGCGCGGCAGCGCGGTCGCGGCGGGCGGCGGCGTTCACACCGCGCCGCCTTCGGCGACCCAGCCGCCGATGCGGGCGGCGAGCGCCGCGCGAACCGGCGCGCGCTCGGCCGTTTCGAGAAGCCCGGCTTCGAGAAGCTCGGTCATGAAGCCCTCCACGATCAAGGCCCGCGCCGTCCGCGCGTCCAGGCCGCGGGAGCGCAGATAGAAGAGCTGGTCCTCCTCCGGCGCGCCCGCCGTCGCCCCGTGGCCGCACTTCACGTCGTCGGCGTAGATTTCGAGCTCGGGCTTGGTGTCGACTTCGGCCTCCGGCGAGAGCAGGAGCGCGCGACCCAGCTGGTGGCCGTCGGTCTTCCGCGCGTCCTTGCGCACGACGATCTTCCCCTGGAAGACCCCGCGCGCCCGGTCGTCGAGCACGCCCTTGTACACCTCGCGGCTGGTGCAGCCGGGCGCGGCGTGGTCGATCGCCGTCGTGTTGTCGACATGCTGGATGCCGCGCGCCATGTACCCGCCGTCGAGCCGGCATTCGGCGCCCACGCCCGCGAAGCGGACATGGATTTCGTTTCGCGAGAGGCGCGCGCCCAGCGCCAGGGCGAGACTCCCGTAGCGGGCGCCGCCCGCCAGAACAGCCTTGGTGAGGGCGGTGTGGTAGGCGCCCGCGCCCTCGGCCTGGAGCTTGACATGGTCGAGGCACGCCCCCTCGCCCAGGCGGATGTCGACGACCGGGTTGGACCAGGTCGCCGCGCCGTCCGGCCCTTCGTGGCTTTCGACCAGCGCGAGGCGGGCGCCGGCCTCGAGATGCACGAGGACGCGGGGATGCCAGGCGAGCGGCCCGGCGCCCGGCGCCGCGACGAAGCGGAGCAGCACGGGCCGTTCCACGACCGCCCCGCGGGCGACCTCGACGAGGCAGCCGTCGGCCGCGAACGCCGTGTTGAAGGCGGCCATCGGCCCGCCGTCGAGCGGCGCCATCTCCCCGAGCCGCCGTTCGACCGACGCGGGATCGTCCTTCAAGCTTTGCGCGAGGCCGGCCAAGCGCAGGCCGGCAGGCGGTGCGTCCGGCGCCGGTCGCGCGGGCGACAGGCGGCCGTTGACGAAGGTCAGGCAGGCGCCTTCCACGGCGGCGAAGGCGCCGGGCGGCAGGGTTTCGGGCGCTTGCGCGTCGGCGGCCGCCGGCGCGCCGGGCGCCGCGAAGGTGAGCGCGGCGAGCGGGGCGAGATTGGTGTATTTCCACGCTTCGCTCCGGGGGCCGGGGAGCCCGCGGGCGGCGGCTGCGCGGGCCTGCGCGCGGAGCGCGTCGAGCCACGGCAGGCCCTCGCCCGGCAGGGGCGCGGCCGGTGCCGGGTAGTCGAAGGGAAGCGTCCGCCCGCCGGGCATGGCCGGAGGTTCAGGCCGCCGCACCCGGCTCCAGGCCGAGCCCGGCATAGCCCCGCCGCTCCAGTTCGAGGGCGAGGTCCTTGCCGCCCGAGCGCACGATGCGGCCGCCGGCGAGAACGTGCACCCGGTCCGGCACGACGTGGTCGAGCAGCCGCTGATAGTGCGTGATCACCAGCATCGCGCGGTCCGGCGCACGCAGCGCGTTGATGCCGCGGGCGACCACCTTGAGCGCGTCGATGTCGAGCCCCGAATCGGTCTCGTCGAGCACCGCGAGCGCGGGTTCCATCAGCGCCATCTGGAGCATCTCGTTGCGCTTCTTCTCGCCGCCGGAGAAGCCCACGTTGAGGGCACGCCGCATCATGCCCTCGTCGATCCCCAGCGCCGCGCGCTTCTCCTTGACCAGCTTGAGAAACTCCATCGCGTCGTATTCCTTCTCGCCGCGATGCTTGCGGACGGCGTTGACCGCGGTCTTCAGGAAGGTCGCGCTGCCCACCCCGGGGATCTCGACCGGATACTGGAAGGCGAGGAAGACCCCGTTGCGCGCGCGTTCCTCGACGTTCATGGCCAGCAGATCCGCCCCCCGCCAGGCGATCGAACCGCCGGTCGCCGCGTAGCCGTCGCGCCCCGCAATCACGTAGGCCAGCGTGCTCTTGCCCGAGCCGTTGGGCCCCATCACGGCATGGACCTCACCTTCGCGCATCTCGAGGTCGACGCCGTTCAGGATCGGCTTGCCGTCCACCGAGGCGTGCAGGTCTTCGATCTTCAACATGGCGGGCGGCGTCCCTAGCCGACGCTGCCCTCGAGGCTGAGCGCGACCAGCTTCTGCGCCTCGACCGCGAATTCCATCGGCAATTCCTGCAAGACCTCGCGGCAGAATCCGTTGACGATAAGCGCCACGGCGTCCTCCTCGTCGATGCCGCGCTGGCGGCAGTAGAAGAGCTGGTCCTCGTCGATCCTGGAAGTGGTCGCCTCATGCTCGACCCGGGCGGTCGGGTTGCGGGATTCGATATAGGGCACGGTGTGGGCGCCGCAACGGGGGCCGATCAGCAGTGAATCGCATTGCGTGTGGTTGCGCGCGCCCGCCGCCTTCGGCTGGATGCGGACGAGGCCGCGATAGGTGCTGTCCGACCGCCCGGCGGCGATGCCCTTGGAGACGATCCGGCTCCTGGTGTTGCGGCCGATATGGATCATCTTGGTGCCGGTGTCCGCCTGCTGGCGGTTGTTGGTGATCGCGATCGAGTGGAATTCGCCGACCGAACCGTCGCCCTGGAGGATGCAGCTCGGATATTTCCAGGTGATCGCCGAGCCCGTCTCGACCTGGGTCCAGGCGATCTTGGCGTTGGCGCCGCGGCAGGCCCCGCGCTTGGTGACGAAATTGTAGATGCCGCCCCGGCCCTCGGCGTCGCCCGGATACCAGTTCTGCACCGTGGAATACTTGATTTCCGCGCCTTCGAGGGCGACCAGCTCGACCACCGCCGCGTGGAGCTGGTTCTCGTCCCGCATCGGCGCGGTGCAGCCTTCGAGATAGCTGACATAGGCGCCTTCGTCCGCGACGATCAGGGTGCGCTCGAACTGACCGGTCTTCGCGGCGTTGATCCGGAAATAGGTCGAAAGCTCCATCGGGCAGCGCACGCCTTTCGGCACGTAGACGAACGAGCCGTCCGTGAAGACCGCCGAATTCAAGGTCGCGAAGAAGTTGTCCGAATAGGGGACCACGGAGCCGAGATAGCGCTGGACGAGCGCCGGATGCTCCTGCACGGCTTCGGAGATCGAACAGAAGACGATGCCCATCCCGGCCAGCTTGTCCTTGAAGGTGGTGGCGACCGAGACGCTGTCGAACACGGCATCGACCGCGACTCCGGCCAGCGCTTCCTGTTCCTTCAGGGGGATTCCGAGCTTCTCGTAGGTCCGCAGGAGCTCGGGATCGACCTCGTCCAGGCTCTTCGGCCGGTCCGCGTCCGTCTTCGGCGCGGCGTAGTAGCAGGCGTCCTGGTAGTCGATTCTGGGATAGCGCAGTTTGGCCCAGGCCGGCTCCTCGTCGGCGACCTGGAGCCAGCGCGCGAAGGCCTTGAGGCGCCAGGCGAGGAGCCAGGAGGGCTCGCCCTTCTTGGCGGAGATGAAGCGGATCGTCCCCTCGTCGAGGCCGGGGGGTGCGGACTCGGTCTCGACATCGGTGACGAAGCCGTATTTGTAGCGCTCGCCGGCGAGGGCTTCGACCGCTCGCGCGGTTTCCAACCGACCGCTCATCGCGCCCTCCCGCCCGCGGCGCCGCCCGCCTGCGCCATGTCGGCCAGCGTCACCTCGTCCAGCGCGCCGCGGATCGCGTCGGTGATCGTCCGCCACGGCCCGCGGATGGAGCAGAAGCTCTCCAGCCCGCAGGTGCCCGACGGGCCGTCCAGGCAGTCGGCAAGGGAGATCGGTCCGTCGACCGCGGCGACGAGCTGCGCCACCGAGATGTCCGCGGGCGCCCGGCTCAACACGTAGCCGCCCTGCGCGCCGCGACGGGAGGTGAGGATCCCGGCCCGCGCCAGCAGCTTCAGGAGCTTGCTCGCGCTGGGCCGCGGCACGCCCGTTTCCGCCGCGATGCTCGCCGCCGTATGCCGCGCCGCTGGCCGGCGCGCGATATGGGCCATCGCCACCACCCCGTAATCCGCCATCCGGCTGACCCGGATCATCCCGGAACGCCTCATATAGGACAAACCCGGTCCCATTACCCCCCATCCCCCGCCCTGTCAAGCATCCCCTTCCCTTTCTTCTTCCTGCATACCCGTGAAAAACATCCCCGGGTGAAAAAGCGCCGTGGAGCGTCGGCGTTCCCAGGGACGTGCGGGAAAATGCAGCCCTCCATCGCAGACTCTCACGGATGAGCAGGTTCTTCTTTGCACGCGCTCCCCACGCAGGGCGGGGCCGGCGAGCGACCACCAAGCGCGCCGAGTGCCTCCGACGCGGCGGTCTGCTATGACGGGCGCGGGAAAAACCGCGGGAGGAGCCGTGACGGAGCCGCTCTGGAGGCCGTCGCCCGAGCGCCGGGAGAACGCCAATCTGGCCCGCTTCATGGCCGGGATTCGCGCGCGCCGGGGCCTGGACATCGCCGATTACGGCGTGCTCCGCCGCTGGGCGCTCGCCGAGCCCGAGGGCTTCTGGCGCACGCTCTGGGATTTCGCCGGCATCGTCGGCGACGGGCCGGGAGAGCGCGTCCTGCTCGACCGGGACAGGATGCCGGGCGCGCGCTGGTTTCCCGACGCACGGCTCAACTACGCCGAGAACCTGCTGCGCCGGCGGGACGACGCCGACGCCCTGGTCTTCCGGGGCGAGGAGCGGGTGCGCCGGCGGCTGAGCTTCGCCGCGCTCCACGACCGGGTCTCGCGCATGGCCCAGGCGCTCGCCGCGCGCGGCGTCCGCCCGGGCGACCGCGTCGCGGGCTATCTGCCGAACATGCCGGAGACCATCGTGGCGATGCTGGCGACGGCCAGTCTGGGCGCGGTCTGGTCCTCCTGCTCGCCCGATTTCGGCACCCGCGGCGTCCTCGACCGTTTCGGCCAGATCGCGCCCAAGGTGCTGGTCGCCGCCGACGGCTACCTTTACGGGGGCAAGGCGTTCGACCGCCTGCCCCTGCTGCGCGAAATCCTGACCGGGCTGCCCGGCGTCGGGCATACGATCGTCGTGCCCTACCTGGACGACCGCCCGTCGCTCGACGGCATCCGGGGCGGTGCCCGCTACGACGACGCGCTCGCCGAACAGCCGGGCGGGCCGCTCGCCTTCGCGCGTCTCCCCTTCGACCATCCCTTGCTGATCCTGTTCTCGTCGGGCACCACCGGGGCGCCCAAATGCATCGTCCACGGCGCCGGCGGCACCCTGCTCCAGCACGTCAAGGAGCACCTGCTGCACACCGACATCAAGCGGGGCGACCGGGTGTTCTACTTCACCACCTGCGGCTGGATGATGTGGAACTGGCTGGTCACCGCGCTGGCGTCGGAGGCGACGCTGCTGCTCTACGACGGCGCGCCGTTCCACCCCGACGGCACGGCGCTGTTCGACTACGCCGAGGCCGAGGGCATGACGCTGTTCGGCACTTCGGCCAAGTATCTCGACGCCGCCGCCAAGGCGGGGCTGGCGCCGAAGCGCACCCACGATCTCGGCGCGCTGCGCACGCTGACGTCGACCGGCTCGCCGCTGGCACCGGAGGGCTTCGACTACGTCTACGACGCGATCAAGGCGGACCTCCATCTCGCCTCGATCTCGGGCGGCACGGACATCGTGTCCTGCTTCGCCCTGGGCGACCCGACAGGGCCGGTCTGGCGCGGCGAGCTCCAGGCGCGCGGGCTCGGCATGGCGGTCGAGGTGTTCGACGATGCCGGCAGGCCGCTGCACGAGGCACCGGGCGAGCTGGTCTGCACGGCGCCCTTCCCCTCGATGCCGGTGGCGTTCTGGAACGACCCGGACGGCCGCAAGTACCGCGACGCCTATTTCGGGCGCTTCCCCGGCGTCTGGTGCCACGGCGATTGGGTCACCCTGACGGAGCACGACGGGCTGATCGTCCACGGCCGCTCGGACGCGGTGTTGAATCCCGGCGGCGTGCGCATCGGCACCGCCGAAATCTACCGCCAGGCCGAGCGCTGCGGTCCGGTCCTGGAGGCGCTCTGCGTGGGCCAGGAGTGGCAGGGCGATCAGCGCATCGTGCTCTTCGTGCGGCTGCGCGACGGCGTCACCCTGGACGAGGCGCTGGTCCGCGAGATCAAGTCCCGCGTCCGGCGCGAATGCACGCCCCGCCACGTGCCGGCGAAGGTGATTCAGGTCGCCGACATCCCGCGCACGCGCTCCGGCAAGATCACCGAACTCGCCGTTCGCGACGTGATCCACGGCCGCCCCGTCAAGAACCGCGAAGCCCTCGCCAACCCCGACGCCCTCACCCTCTACGAAAACCTCCCGGCCCTTCGGGCCTGATTTTCGTTTCGTTCGGTTACGGACGCCTTGCCCGACAAGCCCGTTCGAGGGTAGCGATCAGGGACGGTTCCGGTTCGGAGAAACGCGCATGGTCCATGTCACCGACGACACCCTGGACCGGATGGTCCGGGCCATCGTCGCGGCGGTCGACCCCGAACGGGTCATCCTGTTCGGCTCCCGCGCCCGGGGCGACGCCGGGGCGGAGTCGGACGTCGATCTGGTCGTCGTGGAAGCCGAGCCGTTCGGTCCGGGGCGCAGCCGCCACGACGAGCTGGTCCGTCTCTACCACGCGCTGGCGGATTTCCGCGTCGCCGCGGACGTGCTCGTCTATTCGAATGCCGACGTCGCCTACTGGCGGGATTCGCTCAACCACGTCCTGGCGCGGGCGCTGCGCGAGGGAAGGACGCTCTATGAGCGACCCTAAATGCGCAGAAATGCTGTTGCGCGCGGCCGGGCGCGATCTCCTCACGCTCCGGGGCATGGCCGCCGGCGTGCCGGACGAGTCGTTCGGATTCCACGTCCAACAAGCGGCGGAGAAGGCGTTCAAGGCGTGGCTGTGCCTGTTGGGCGAAACCTACCCGCTTACCCATAATCTCGAGGCGCTCATGGGCCTCCTCGCCGCGCAGGGTATCGCGACCCCGCCGTTTCGGACACTGATCCCGTACACGCCCTACGCGGTCGAGTTCCGCTGCGAGGGCGTCGGCTCGAATGCCGGTCCGATCGACCGGGAAGAGGCGCTCGTCGTCGTCGAAGCGTTGCTCGCGCGGGTGCGGGCGGCGCTCCCGACAGCGGACGGGGCATGAGCGCGGCCCCCGCTGCGCTCGTTTCCGGCGCTTCGCGCACCGGGCACCGGGCGCGGCGTGACTCGCGCCGTGCGCTTTGATAGGCTCCCGGCCATGATCATCCAGAGCGCCGCCGAGGAGCGGCCGGGCGGCGCCCGGTTCGTCATCACGCTGGACGAGCACCTCGAGCTGGTCGCCCAGCTCGCCGCGCAATTCGGCAACGATGCGTTCGCGACCCCGGCCCCGCGCGACCACTTCCTCTACGCCTGCCGCTGGCACGACAAGGGCTGGAAGGACCTGGACGACGACCCGCCGCTGGATCCCGCGACGGGGCTTCCCTACAACCTCGTCGAGACACCCATCCCCATCATCGCCCTCACCGGCTGCCGCTCGCCCGAATACAACGAGGCGCATCACGCCTATTGCGGGCTCCTCGACAGCATGCACATCTGGGGCCTCTACAACGGGCGCTACGGGCTGTCGGACAAGGTGCTGATCGACCATGTGCCCGAGAAGGACCGGCTCACCGCCGAAACCATGCTGAACACCGAGCGGCAGCGCCAGAAGCGCCTGACCGCGGTGCTGGCGGCGGACCCGGCGACGGCGCCCTGGGTCGAGGAGGAACGCCTCTTCGCGAACTACAAGGCGCTGCAATTCTTCGACACCTTCGCGCTCTATTTCAATTGCACGCATCCCGAGGGCCGCGGCGAGAACAGCTTCTCCAACGTGCCGCGCGGTCCGGGGGACGACGTCGCGATTTCGGTGCGCCCCCTGGGCGACGGGGTCTACGGCCTCGCCCCCTATCCCTTCCGCGAGGACGGCCTCGAGGTCTCGTTCACGGGCCGCTATCTGGCGCCGTTCGCGACCGGCACCGCGCCCGACATGGCGGCGGTCATGCGGGAGACCCCGCGCGCCCGCCAGAGCGCCCGGCTGGTCGCCGCCTGAGCGCCCCCGGCTCCCCGGAAAGACCGTGCCCCGCACCGCGCGCCCGAGTCCGGTCGAGGTGTCGGGCCTGGACCATGTGGTGCTCCGCGTGACCGACATCGACGCCTCGCTCGACTGGTACCGGCGGGTGCTGGGCTGCGCGCTCGAGCGGCGCATCGAGCGCTTCGGCCTCTATCAGCTTCGCGCCGGCGCGAACCTGATCGACCTCGTTCCCGTCGCCAGCGAAGCGGGGCGGGCAAGCGGCGGCGCGCCCGGCCGGACGCGCCGGAACATGGAGCATTTCGCGGTGCGGCTCGCGCGTTTCGACGAAAAGAAAATCCGCGCCTTCCTGAAGCGGCGCGGCGTCGCGGCAGGCGCGCTCGCGCGGCGTTACGGCGCGGACGGCCACGGCCCCTCGCTCTACGTCACGGACCCGGACGGCAACACCGTCGAACTCAAGGGGCCGCCCGACGCCGACCAGGGCGAGCGCGTCGAAGCCGCGGATTATCCCGCCGGCCTCGCCGCCGCCGAGGCTGCCCGGCGCGGGGCGATGGCGCGGAGCGCCGGCGCGTGAAGGCCGTCGTCATCCACCGCCACGGCGGGCCGGAGGAGCTCGTGTACGCGGAGGTCGCGACTCCGGAGGTCGGCCCGAACGACGTCCTGATCGCGCTGGAGGCGGTGGGCCTCAACCACTTCGATCTCGACGTGCGCGGCGGCCTCTCGGGCTATCCGGGCCTCGCCATGCCGCATGTGCTGGGCGTCGAGGGCGCGGGCGCGGTCGCCGAGACGGGCGCCGCGGTGACGGCCTTCCGCCCGGGCGACCGGGTCATGCCCTATCTCACGCTCTCCTCCGGGAGCTGCCGCCATCCGGTCTGCAACTGCGCCCTCGGCATGGACAACATCTGCCTCGACTTCGACAAGCTCGGCGTGACCCGCTGGGGCACCTACGCGGAATTCGTGGCCGTCTCCCAGAACAACGTGATCCGCGTTCCGGACGGCGTCGCCGCCCTGGACGCCGCCGCGGCCCAGGTCGCCTTCGCCACCGCGTGGGAGCTGGTGGTGCGCAAGGCGCAGGTGCGGCAGGGCGAGGACGTGCTGGTCAACGCCGCCGGCAGCGGCGTCGGCTCCGCCGCGATCCAGTGCGCCCGCCTCGCCGGTGCGCGGGTGATCGCCACCGCCGGCGCCGCCGACAAGCTGCGGCGCGCCCGCCAACTCGGCGCCGACGAGACGATCGATTATCGCGAGACGCCCGACATCGGCGACGCGGTGCGCGATCTCACCGGCGGGCGCGGCGTCGACGTCTGCATCGAGACGGTCGGCGGGCGGGTGCTGCAACAGAGCCTGGACGCCCTCGCGCTCAACGGCCGGCTCGCGACCTGCGGGGCGCATGCGGGCGAGAAGGTCGAGATCGACATGATCGCGTTCTTCCGCAAGCAGATCACCATGACCAGCTGCCACTTCGCGCCGAAATCGACCAACAGCGAGGTGCTGCGGCTGGTCAAGCGCGGCCGGCTGAAACCGGTGATCGCCGAGGTCCTGCCGCTGGCGGAGATGCGCACGGCCCACGAGCGTCTGGCCGCGCGCGACGTCTTCGGCAAGATCGTGCTGGAAGTCTAGCGGAATGGCCGAGCTCGAACTGCGCAAGGTCGAACACTGGCAGCGCCGCAAGCGCGTCCTGGGCGGCCTCAGCCTGAAGGCGCCGCCCGGGCGCGTGACGGCGCTCCTGGGCGACGCCGACTCGGGCCGGGTCGCGGTGCTCAAGGTCGTCGCCGGAATCGAAAAGGCCCATGGCGGCGCGATCCTCGTGGACGGTGCCGACGTGACCCGCGCCCGCCCGGGCGGGCGCGACGTGGCCACCGTCTTCCGCGCCGCGGCCCTGATGCCGCACAAGTCGGCCTACGAAAACATCGCCTACCCGCTCCGCCTTGCCCGCTTCGACCGGGAGACCATCGAAGCGCGCGTCGCCGCCGTGGCCGAGCATTTCGGCCTGACCGACGCGCTCGACCTGCGCCCGCGCAAGCTCACGGACTTGCAGTGCTTCCAGATCGGCCTGGCGCGCGCCCTGGTGCGGGACCCGGCGATCTACCTCTTCGAATTGCCGCCGCCCGACGACGCCGCGCTCCGCGATCTCGCCATCGCGGAAACACGGCGGCTGCGGGGGGAGTTCGGCCGCACCGTGCTCTTCGCGACCGAGAGCGCCGAGGAGGCCCGGTCGCTCGCCGACTGGATCGTCGTCCTCCACGAGGGGCGCAAGCTGCAAATGGGGAGGCCGTCGCGGCTGATCGAACGGCCCGCCTCGCGCCGGGTTGCCCGCCTGCTCGGCGCGAAGCTCCACGCCGCGCTGGTGCTCGAAACCGGCGCGGACGGAGTCGCGTTGCGCCTGAAGGACGACACCGAGCTCAGCCTGCCCGGCGGTGCCGACTCGCTCTCTGCGGGCGACCGCGCCACCCTCGCCATCTGGCCCGAGCACATCCGCCGCGAGGCCGGCGCGCCCCGCTACCCCCCCGAACGCTGCTACCTCTTCGCCCCCAACGGGCGCCTCGCCCACACCCCGCACCCCCGCTGACGGCGCACGGGTCTTCAAGCCCCCATGCGTGAAGCCCCCATGCGTGCGAAGCGCAGGCCGGGAAAAATTCGGCGCGCCCTTGAAATCGCGATTCCCCGCCCCACATGGGGGCTGTCCGGCGGGATGCCGCGTGGCGGGTCCCGGGAGCCGGACGAGGAAACGGCCCGGCCGGATGGCGGGCCAGACGAACGACTTGCCGCACGAAAGGAGTCGCACCATGCGTACCTTCGATCTCTCCCCCCTCTTCCGCACCACCGTCGGCTTCGACCGGATGGCCCGGCTGCTCGAGCAGGTGCCGAGCGACGCCGCGCCCTCCTACCCGCCCTACGACATCGCGAAGACCGGCGAAAACGCCTACCGCGTGACCATGGCCGTGGCCGGCTTCGGCGACGAGGACATCTCCGTGGAGGTCAAGGAGAACGTGCTGACCGTCTCCGGCAGCCTCGACAGGGAGGACGGCGACACCTACCTGCACCGGGGCATCGCCGCCCGCGCCTTCAAGCGGAGCTTCAATCTCGCCGACCACATCCAGGTCACGGGCGCGTCCCTCGACCGGGGGCTGCTCCATGTCGATCTGGCGCGCGAGGTCCCCGAGGCGCTGAAGCCGCGCCGGATCGCGGTCGAGACCGGCGGCCGCGCCAAGATCGGGCGCAAGGCCGCTTGACCGGCCCGCGACACCCGGCTACCTTTCCCGAGGCGCCCGCCGACCCCCGGCGGGCGCCTCACCGCAACCGGGACCCCTGACCGGAGCCCTTGGCATGACCTACGAAAACCACGGCAACCTGTCCGGCGGGGCGACGCTTCCCCGCAAGCTCCGATCGCCTTCCCATGCCATGCCCGGAAGCCGGGTGGCGGTGACGATCGGCGGCAGCGACCCTGATTTTTTATTCAGGAAAGCACAACGCGAAGTGCTGACATGGATAAAAAGCCGTACCGGAAAGAGTCTGCCAAAACAGGCGTGGAACGGCGACGATTTTGAACTCTCCGGCATCGGCGCGCAACGTGCCGAAGCGGTATTTCTGGGCGACATCGGCTATTGGACGGCGCGGTTGCATGAAGAAGATGGGAACGTACCGGATCGTTTCTGGTCCACGGAAACCGCCGTCGTAAAAAACGAGGACCGGATAAGCGTCGGCGCGCGTGTCAGCTGCGTCAGACGCGGAGAGGATACGCCTTTCGAGCCATCGATTCCCGGCTTCTTAAAACGAATTACGGATAAATTCGGTGGTACAATCGACAACCGGTCGATCGACCCGGAACCCTGGCTCGTCGACACGTCTGCGAAAACCGGGCATCTTCTCGAATTGATTTGCAACCCGAATCGCAGACACGACGTGATCGTGATCGCCACACACGACCAGGACGACGACCCGTCGACGACGCTGGTCTCGGCACAGTCCATTTTTGAACGCACCTTGGGAGTCGCCCATGTCGCGATCGTCACGGCGACGGCCGCCTATGCCTTGAGCGACATGGTCGGCAGGGAATTGTCCGTTTTCCGCCAGGCCGTCAGAACCTACAGGCCCGGCTTCGATCTGGACGACGTGCAACCCTACGAACACCCGCTGGCGATCGGATCGCGCATATCCGGTTGGACGGGAGGGGTCGAAGCTTTTGAAAACTTTCTTGTCTCCGCGTGCCTCCTCGAGACCGTCAGGAGACCCGACCGTGAGAATTTCCTACGGCCCTATATCGAGGTCAAGCAGATCGCGCGAAAGCAGCGCCTGGAACGCGAAGCCGCCAAGGAAAGGGAAATACGCGAGGCCGCCAAGAAGAAGGAAACACCCGAAGCCGGGGAGACGGAAGCACCTGAATCCGAACGGCTGAATGCGCTTCTGAAGGAGAACGAAAAATTGCGGAATCGTGTTGTGGAATTGGAGGGGCGCGTTAAAGAGATGGAGGACTCCTGGGAAACCGCCGACGATGTGATTCGTGGCATTGAAAAAGACCGAGACGATGCTATTTCCTTGGAGAAAGAAACGAGATTCGAAAATCAACGCCTGAAATCTCGTATAGAATACCTGGAGAATGGCGGCAAAGCCGGGTCGATGAGGAGGGATGATATAGCGCTCCCGGAGAGCTTCAACGATCTCGAGGAATGGTCGGAAAATCATCTATCGGGCAACGTTCGTTTGCTCCCACGCGCGGTCAAAGCGGCGAAGAAATCACGGTTCAAAGATATCAATCTCGCCTATCGTGCCCTGCTCATTCTGCGTGATTATTATGTCCCGATGCGACTCAAGGAAGGAAAGACGGTAGAGGAATACAAACAAGCTCTCGGAAGGGAAGGCCTTGAGGACACGAAGGCGTTCGCAGGAACCCGGTCCGGCGAATTCGGAGACGCCTATTTCGTTCAATATGGCGGTCGTAAGCGAGAATTGAAGCGGCACTTGAAAGGAACGAATGCACGAGACCCGCGCTACTCGTTCCGTCTCTATTTCTTTTGGGACGATGAAAACGGCGAGGTCGTGGTGGGCTGGCTGCCCACCCATCTGCCGACGAGAATCAGCTGACGGACCGCGCGGAAGCCGTTCTCAGCGGCGAGCCGGCGCCGCGCTGGCGACGCCCATCTCCCGCAGCACCGCCCCCGCCGCCACCACGAAGCGCTCCATGGCGTCGCGGCGGAAGGCGCCGATGCAGCCGACCCGGAAGCCGTCGCGGGCGGCGAGCTTGCCGGGATAGATCAGGAAGCCCCGCGCGGCCAGCCGCCCGTAGAACGAATCGAAGCGCCAGGCCGGATCGGCGGGCGCGAGGAAGGTCACGATGACGGGAGCCTGCACCGCGTCCTCCAGCAGCGTCTCGAAGCCGAGGCCACGCATCCCTTCGACGAGGGCGCGGCAGTTCTCCCAATAGCGGGCGAAGCGCCCGGCGACGCCGCCTTCCGCGTCCAGCGCGTCGAGCGCCCGGTCGAGCGCCGCCAGAACATGCGTCGGCGGCGTGAAGCGCCACTGGCCGTCGGCCTCCAGGCCCGCCCATTGCGCGTGCAGATCGAGGCTCAGGGCATGGGCGTTGCCGGCGCATTCCGCGAGCAGGTCCGAACGAGCGAGGACGAAGCCCACTCCCGGCGCGCCCTCCAGGCACTTGTTCGCCGAGGCGGCGAGGCTGTGGAGCGGCAGCCGCCCGAGATCGACGGGGATGCCGCCGAAGGCGCTCATCGCGTCCACATGCAGCCGGCGGCCGGCTTGCGCCACCGCGGCGGCGATGTCCGCCAGCGGATTCAGGATGCCGGTCGTGGTCTCGCAATGGACCAGGGCTACGTCCGTGAGCGCCGGATCGTCGGCCAGGCGCGCGGCGACCGCCGCCGCCGTCGGGCGCACCGCCTCCGGCGTTTCGAGCGCAGCACAGGCGCGGCCCATGCGGCGGGACATCTCGACCATGCGCCTGCCGTAGGCGCCGCCGACCAGGACCAGCAGCCGCCCGTCGCGCGGGACCAGCGTGCCGAGCTGGGCCTCCACGGCGAAGGTACCGCTGCCCTGCAAGGGCACGCAGGCGAAGCCCGCGCCGGCGTTGCAGAGCGCCAGCAGGCGGCGGCGGACGCGGGCGGTGAGCGCGATGAACGCGGCGTCCCGCGAGCCCCAGTCCCGCGCCGCCATGGCGGCGCGGGTCTCCGCCCGGGTGGTCAGCGGCCCGGGCGTGAGAAGCAGGGGGTCGCCGTCATCCCGCATGTCTCACACACGCCTTTCTCGACGAAGGGTCAGGAGGCGGCGGCGCGGGCGAGTTCATCCAGGGCCTCGGGCGTGTCCACGTCGAGGGTGACGGAGCGGTCGGGGCTTTCGACCTCGTAGACCGCCTCCGCGTGGTCGCCGATGAGATGGCGGGCGCCCACGTCCCCGGCGAGGCGCTTGATCTCGTCGAAATAGCGCGCCGCCCACAGCACCGGGTTGCCGCGCTTGCCGCGCCAAACAGGCACGCCGATAGCCCGGCCCGCCGCCGGGGCGAAGCCCGCGATCAGGCGGTCGATGGTCGCGGCGTCCGTGCGCGGCATGTCGCCCAGGCAGATCGCGACGCCGTCCACTTCCGGCGCGAGCGCCGCGAGGCCGCACCGGAGGGAGCCGCTCATGCCCTCGGCATGGTCGGGATTGTGCGCGAAGGCCACGTCGAGGCCGGCCAGAGCCTGCCGCACCCGCCCGGCCTCGTGGCCCGTGACCACCACCACCGGCGCCGCCCGCGAGGCCAGCGCGGCGGCCGCCACACGGCGCACCATGGGCAGGCCGTCCACCTCGATCAGCAGCTTGTTGCGCGCGCCCATGCGGCGCGATTCCCCCGCCGCCAGCACCAGCGCGGCGATCCGGGGTTCCGCGCATGCGACCGCCGCGCCGCCCCCGCCGGCCTTCGGCGCCGCCGGGGCGCGGGGCTGCGGGCGGCTCGGGATCTCCGTCAGCAGACCGCCCGCGCCCAGGCGCATGACGTCCCGGGCCTCGACCTCGATACCGGCGAAAATCCGCCGCAACACCCAGTCGAAGCCGTTGAGCTTGAGGGAACGCGCGCAGCCCGGCAGGCCGAGCACCCGCGCCGGGCCGAGTCGGGCGAGGAGCAGCAGGTTGCCGGGATCGACCGGCATCCCGAAATGGTCGATGGCACCGCCCGCCTCCACCACGGCGGCGGGCACCACGTCGCGGCGGTCGACGATGGCCGAGGCGCCGGCGACCAGGATCGTGTCGCAACCGCGCAGGCGCAGCCGGCCGATCGCCTCCGCCACCTCGCGGCGCTCGTGCGCGCAGCGGATCTCCGCGGCGAGCGTCCCGTCCAGCCCGGCAAGACGGGCGGAAACGGCGCCGGTCGTCGAATCGAGGACGCTTTCGCGAGTCCCCGGCAGGCGGGTCTGGATCAGCCCGACCGTGCGCCCCGCGAATTTCGCCAGGCGCAGGACCGGTTCGCCGGCCGCCGCCACGCATCCTTGGACCACCCGTCGCGGCGCGGCGAAGGGGATGATCTTGACGGTCGCCACCATCTGGCCCGGCTCGACCGGCGCGAACGCCGGCAGCGTGCCGAGCGTCACGGCCTCGTCCAACAGGTTGATGCGGTCCACCCGCCCGGTGTCGACGACGACGAGGCCGCGGCCCTCGGCGAAGAGGTTGCAGCGCCCGGTGAACGCCGCCCCGAGCGCGAGCCCTTCGCCGGCGACCGCCCGCGCGATCGTCTCCGCAGCCTCGTCCTCCGCCACGTCGTCCGCCTCCAGGCGGGCGCCGGAGACCGTCTCGATTCCGGCCGCGCGCAGCAGCGCCACGTCCGCACCCGACAGCACGCGGCCCTTCTTGAAGACTTGGCCCGGCAGGCGCACGCCGTGGGCCAGGATCAGCCCTTCGGCGTCCGCCGCCGGCACGGTGCCGAATTTCATGCGCCCCCGGCCTCTGCCGGCGCCCGGCGCGCGCGGGTCACCTCGGCCATGATGGCGATGGCGATTTCCGCCGGCGACCGCGCCCCGATGGCGAGGCCGACCGGCGCGTGGATGCGGGCGAGTTCGGCATCCGTGAAGCCCTGGGCGCGCAGGCGCTCGCAGCGCAGGCCGTGGGTCCGCCTGCTGCCGAGGGCGCCGATGTAGAACACCGGCGCGCGCAGGGCGAAGGCGAGGGCCGGGTCGTCGATCTTGGGATCGTGGGTCAAGGTCACGACGGCCGTCCGGGCGTCGGGCGCGAGGCGCTTCAACGCATCGTCGGGCCATTCGGTCGAGACCTCCACGGAGGGGAAGCGCGCGGCGTCCGCGAAGGCGCGGCGCGGGTCGGCGACGGTCACCGCGTAGCCCGCCGTCGCCGCGATCTGCACCAGCGCCTGCGTGACGTGGACGGCGCCGACGACGGCCATGCGGAGCGGCGGGTTGTGGACGTGGATGAAATAATCCCGGCCCGCGGCTTCGACAGACCGGCTCGCGTCCGCGTCCAGCGCCGCGCGCGCGGCGGCGGCGACCGGCGCCGGCGGCGCGGCGCCTTCCGGCGCGCCTTCCCGATAGACCAGCGCCTGCGCCCCGTCGTCCAGGGCCGTGACCAGGGCGACCGCCCGCTTCTCGGCGCGGTCGCGGTTCAGCCGCTCGAGAAGGGCGCGCCGCATCGGCCTATTCCACGCGCTCGACGAACACGCGCACCGTGCCGCCGCAGGCCAGGCCGACCTCCCAGGCCCGCTCGTCGGAAACGCCGAACTCCAGCACCTGCGGGGTGCCCGCGCGCATGACCTCCTGCGCCGCCTGGATCACCGCGCCCTCGATGCAGCCGCCCGAGACCGAGCCCTCGAAGCGCCCGCCTTCGTCCACGACGAGCCGGCTGCCGACGGGCCGGGGCGAGGAGCCCCAGGTGGCGACGACGGTGGCGAGCGCCACCTTGCCGCCGCCCGCGCGCCAGCGTTCGGCGATGCCCAGGATGTCTTCCCGCTCGGCGTCCGTCCCGCTCATTCCGCTCGCTCCGCCCTTCGCGCAGGCCGCTCTGCGCCCGCGTCAGTGCGCGGCGGCGGTCGTCCCGGTGGCGACCTCCGCCAGGATGCGGCGCACGCCCTCGCCGCGCACCTTCTCGATGTCGTCCTGGTATTTGAGGAGCACGCCCAACGTGTGGTCGGCGACCTCCGGCTCCAGGCGCGTGTGCGCGAGCGCGGTCAGGGCGCGGAGCCAGTCGATGCTTTCCGCGACTCCCGGTGCCTTGAAGAAATCCACGCCCCGCAGCTGCTGGACGAAGGCCACGACCTCGCGCGCCAGCCCGTCATGGGCCTCCGGCACACGCACGTGCAGGATCGCGCGCTCGCGGTCGGCGTCGGGGTAGTCGATCCAGTGATAGAGGCAGCGCCGCTTGAGCGCGTCGTGGATTTCGCGGGTCCGGTTCGAGGTGATCAGCACCAGCGGCGGCGCCTCGGCGCGGACCGTGCCGATCTCAGGAATGGTGATCTGGTAGTCCGCCAGGACCTCCAGCAGGAACGCCTCGAACGGCTCGTCGGCGCGGTCGAGCTCGTCGATCAGCAGCACCGGCGGCCCGCCCGCGCTCGGGCGCAGCGCCTCCAGCAGGGGGCGGCTGATGAGGAAGCGCTCGGAGAAGATGTCGTCCGCCAGGGTCTCGCGGTCGCGGTCCCCCGCCGCCTCGGAAAGGCGGATCTCGATCATCTGGCGCGCGTAGTTCCACTCGTAGACCGCCGAGGAGACGTCGAGGCCCTCGTAGCACTGGAGCCGCAGCAGCCGGCGCCCGAGACGCGCGGCGAGAACCTTGGCGAGTTCCGTCTTGCCCACCCCCGCCTCGCCCTCGACGAAGAGCGGGCGGTTCAGCCGGAAGGCCACGAACAGCGCGGTCGCCAGGCTGCGGTCCGCGACGTAATCGCCGCCGGAGAGCAGCGCGAGGGCCGCGTCGACGGATTCGGGAATCGGCTCGCCGGCCATGTCAGCGGCTTTCCTCGGAAAGACGCTCGATCAAATCGGCAATCGCGTCCGGCTTGTCAAGGCGCAGCGCCTGCGCGCCGCCGTCTGCGGTCAACACCCGCGCGCCTTCGCCCGCGCCCGCCTCGACGACCAGGCAGGGGCGGATCTGTTCGTCGAAACCGAGCGCGAAGACCACCTCCGCCTCGCGGGCCAGCGGCGCGAGATCGGCCAGGCGCGGCGCCACCGGAGCGGGGTTGCGGTGCACCCGCGCCCAGCGCGGTTCGGAAACCGTGAGCACGTCGCGCGCGCCGGCGGCGGCGTGTTCGTAGCTGTCCTTGCCCGGCTCGTCGATGCCGAGCGGGCCGGCGCAGGCGGCGATCACGGCGACGCGGCGGCCGCGCGCGGTCAGCGCCCCGGTCAGGCGCGCCGCCGCCGCGTCCCGCCCGGCGGCCTCGCCGCGTATCGCGACCACCAGCACGCGGGTTCAGATCACATCGGCGAACACGAGGATCAGGATGGCCGCGACCACCACCGCCGCGGACACCCAGAGGGCGGTGGCCAAGCCCTGGCGCGGTTCGGCCGTCGGCATCGGCGGCGGCGCTTCCTCCGGCGCGAGCGCCGGCGCGGCCTCCGCCGCCGGTTCCTCCGCCGCGGCGAGGGTTTCGGCCAGGCTGTCGAAGAATTGCCCGGCGAGCTTCTTGGCCGTCGAATCGATGAGGCGCGAGCCGATCTGCGCGAGCTTGCCGCCGACCTTGGCGTCCACGTCGTAGCGGACGACGGTTTCCCCGCCGTCTTCGACCAGCGCCACCCGGGCCTCGCCGGAGGCGAAGCCGGCCGCCCCGCCCTGGCCCTGGCCGCTCAGGGTGTAGCCGTTCGGCGGATCGAGATCGGAGAGCGTGACGGCGCCCGCGAAGGTCGCCTTGACCGGGCCGACCTTGACGGTCAGCGTGGCGGTCATCCCGGTCTCCGAAGTGCGCTCGATCTCCTGGCAGCCGGGCAGACATTCCTTCAACACCGCCGGATCGTTGAGCGCCTCCCAGACCGCCTCCCGCGCCCGCGCGACCCGGAACTCCCCCGCCATCTTCATGCGCCACCGCCTCCCGCCCTTGCCGCCCGCACCCTACCGCATCCCCCCTCACCCGCCAAGCGGCACTGCCCTGCCCCTCGCTCGGCAGGCATGATCAGGGGCCGGGCGTCGTCGTCGCAGACGGCGTGCCTCTTCGCGTCGAGCCCGTTGACGGATGTGACATTCTGATACATCTTCCGGAGCGTCATGGCGGAACGAAGGCAAAGCGGCGGGGCGCATGAAGTGCCGGCCCCGAACGCCGGCAGGCGTTCCATCCGTCTCGTCGTGATACCGAGCCTGATGGGCCGGAGCATCAAGGTCGTCACGGTCATGTGGGTGGACGGGACGCAACCGGCCACAGCAGGAGGGAATCATGCACACGAACGGCTACCGATACACCGAGTGCGGCCTCGACAACGTGTTCATCGAAGGTGTGGACGTCGTGCAGGACGATCACGGCGAGACGGTCTACCGCATCGAGAACGTCCTGGGCCTGCACAAGACGATCGCGCAGGCGATCATCGGCCGCCGGGGACAGGCCATGTCCGGGTCGGAACTCCGTTTCCTCCGCAGCGAGATGGGACTCACGCAGGAGGAAATGGCGAAAATCCTCCGGCGCGAGCGTGTCACGGTCGGCCGCTGGGAGCGCGGCGGGAACGCCATCGACTCCAATGCGGAACTCGTCGTGCGGCTCCTGGCCGCCGAGAGGCTGGACGTCGATCCCGACATGACCGTCGAGGAGATGTCCAGGGACACCGAATGGCGTGCGCAGGTGACGGAGATCCGCATCGACGGCAGCGACCCGAAGCACTACAGGCCGATCGAAGAAGCGGCGTAGAGGGCGGCGGGCCGCCCCGACGGCGCGGGGACGACGCCGGTGCCGGTGGTCGGTGACCGGTTGCCGGTGGTGCTGGCGCATGGGGACGGCGCGGGGACGGCGCCGGCGCCGGTGGTCGGTGACCGGTTGCCGGTGGTGCTGGCGCATGGGGACGGTGCGGGGACGGCCACGAGGGGGGCTTGGCACGGCGGCGTTTTAATTGGGGCTTCCGTCGGGGGATTTTCGGGCGCTTTGCGCGCCTGCCGGCTTGGAGAGCCGCGCGCCGGGGGTGTAGATTGCGATTCGCCGTGGCCGCGGCTTGGGAGGAGCGCGCATGAGCGCGGAACTCATCGCCATCATCGTGGTGGGCGTGGTGTTGGCCGGCATCATCCTGGTCTCGAGCCGCGCTTTCCGCGCCGCGATCAAGGGCACGCGGGAGGACACGGACAAGCAGCCATGACCCCGGCCTGGGAGGAGCGCGCATGACCCCGGAACTCATCGGCATCCTCGCGGTGGGCGTGGCGCTGGCCGGCCTCGTCCTGGTCGCGCTCCGCGAGAACACCCGCAGCCTCCGCGCCGAGATCAAGGCCGTGCGCACCGAGGTGAAGGACCTGCGGGAGGAAATGAACAAGCAGTTCGAATCGGTGCGCGCGGAGATCAGGGCCGAGCGGGAGGAAAGGAACACGCAGTTCGAGGCCGCTCGGGAAGACACGAACAAGCAGTTCGAATCCGTGCGTGCCGAGATTGAAGCGCTGCGCGCCGACATGGCGGAGTTGCGGGAGCGGATGGCGCGGATCGAGGGGATGTTCGAAGGGTTTTTGCGGCGGGAGCCGGCGTCGGCGCCGGCGCCGACGCCGGCGGCGGCGTGAGGGGACCCTCGTGAGGGGAACCTTCTCCCTCTCTTGATGCACGCGCGGGCTTGACAAGGGGCTTGGTATCCGGGCTAAGGGCTATCGTCATGCTGTCGTCGGATTCGGCACGGTCATGAGAGTCCAGGGTGGCCGCGTGAAATTCTCTGCCCCCCCCCCCCCCCGCGAAGGGTTAGGGCGGTGAGGGGTCGCGTTTGCGCCCTCGCGGCGGGGCTGGGGCTGGCGGCCGTGCTGGCCGTCTTCGCGGCCGCGCCCGCCGCCGCCCAGTCCGTCAGCATCATCTCCACCCCCGCCAACGGCACCCACTACGTCCTTGGCGAGGAGATCAGAACCCGGATCACCCACGGCCAAGTCTTCGGCGTCGCCGGCGGCGCCTGGAACACCATATTCATGAGGATCAATATCGGCGGCACCGTGCGACAGGCGAGCATACGCGAGGGGTACCGGGTCCGGGCGACGTCGCACACCTTCCGCTACGTGGTGACGCGGAACGACGTCGACACCGACGGCATCACCATTCCGGCCAACTCGATCGGCGGCCCCTCCTGGAGGTCTTTCGGATTCGGTACCGTCAACCGCAACCATGGCGCCCTGAACAACCAGGCGGCGCACAAGGTGATCGGCAGCGAGGCGCGGGTCACGTCCTCGAACCCCGGGTGGCTGACCTGGCCGACCCTGAACACCGCGACGCTCACCGTGACCCTGACCGGCTCCACGTTCGGCAGCAGCGTGGCCGCCTCCAACTTCACGATCAACGCCTCGCCGGCGATCACCGGGCTGAGCATCTCCGGCGCGAGCGCCACCAGCGGCGGGACGACGGCGACGCTGACGCTCGGTTACACCGGCTCGACGACGCTGACCGGCGACCGGACCTTCACGGTGACGGTGGCCGCCGCCGCCCATGCCGGCACCATCGGCCTGACCACCAACGCGGTGACGGTGGGCACCATCCCGACGCCGACGCTGGCGATCTCTCCGACGTCGATCGCGGAGAACGGCGGGGTGGCGACGGTGACGGCGACGCTGGACAAGACCCTGATCCAGCCGGTGACGGTCACGGCGACGGCGGAGGCGGGGACGAACGCGGCCGCCGGGGACTTCACGCAGACGGGAACGACGCTGACCTTCGCGGCGGGGACGACGGCCAGCACCGGGCTGATCACGCTGACGGCGGTGGACGACGACACCGACGGGCCGAACAAGACGGTGCGGGTGACGGGATCGAGCGCCTCGGGCAGCCAGGCGCGGTCCCCGAGCGATGCGACGATGACGATCACCGACGACGACGCGACGCCGACGCCGACGCTGGTGCTAAGCGCGACGTCGATCTCGGAGAACGGCGGGATGGCGACGGTGACGGCGAGGCTGTCGCATCCGTCGGCGCAGCCGACGACGGTGACGCTGACGGCGGCGGCGCAAGGGGGCTTGCAGGCGTCGGATTACACGCAAGCGGGGAGCAGCACGCTGACCATCGCGGCGGGGGCGACGACGACCACCGACAACCGCCGCTTCACGGCCGTCGACAACGACGTGGACGCGCCGGACAAGTCGCTCAGGATTTCGGCGACGGTCGCCAACGGCCACGGGGCGGGGACCGCGCAGAACGTGACGCTGACCTTCACCGACGACGAGGCGACGGCGACGGCGACGCTGGTGCTGGACCCGGCTTCGATCTCGGAGAACGGCGGCCTCTCGACGGTGACGGCGCGTCTGTCGCACCCGGCGTCGGAGGCGACGACCTTGACGGTGTCGGCGACGGCGGTCTCCCCGGCGCTGCAGGCCGACTTCACGCGGACGGGCTCGACGCTGACCATCGCGGCGGGCGTCACGACCAGCGCGGGGCTGGTGACGGTGACCGCGGTGGACAACTCGGCGGCGGAGGGAAGCAAGCGGGTGACGGTGGCGGCGTCGGCGGATGGCGGTCACGGCGTGGCAGCCCCGTCGAGCGCGACGCTCACCATCCGCGACGACGAGCACGCGCTGGACGTGAGCGCGGTGAGCGGCCAGGCGACGGAGGCGGGCGGGCAGTCGACGTTCACGGTGGCGTTGACGACGCAGCCCTCGGCGGCGGTGACGGTGGCGGTGACGAGCCGGGATACGGACGAGGGGACGGTGGAGCCTGCGTCGCTGGTCTTCACGACGGGGGCCTGGGACACGGCGCAGACGGTGACGGTGACTGGCGCGAACGACGACGTCGACGACGGGACGGTGACTTGGCAGGTGCGCCTCGACCCGGCGAGCGGCGACACGAACTACAACGGCCTTTCCAACGTGGACGTGGACGTGACCACCACCGACGACGACCCGGCGCCGGGGGTGGTGCTGTCGCTGGACCCGACGAGCATCGCGGAGAGCGGGACGGGCAACCTCTCGACGGTGACGGCGCGGCTCTCGCGCCCCTCCGGGGCGGCGACGACGGTGACGGTGACGGTGACGGCGGGCGCAGGCGCGGGGGGGCCGATCGTCATCGCGGCGGGGCAGACGACGGGCACGACGACGGTGACGGCGACGGACAACGAGACGGACGCGCCGGACCGGACGGCGACGATCTCGGCGACGGTCGCCAACGCCCGGGCGGCGGCCGATTCGACGACGATGGCGGTGACGGACGCCACGCTGACCATCACCGACGACGAGGCGGCGCCGGGGGTGACGCTGGCGCTGGACCCGGCGTCGATAGCGGAGCCCAGCGGGGTCTCGACGGTGAGCGCGACGCTGTCGCATCCGTCGAGCCAGCCCTCGACGGTGACGGTGACGGCGGTCTCCGGGGCCTACACGGCGGGAACGGACGCGACCATCGTCATCGCCGCGGGGGCGACGACGGCGGCCTCGGACACGGCGACGATCAGGGTGGTGGACGACGACCTCCACCATGGGAACGCGGGGCGCAGCGCGACGGTGACGGCGGCGCACACCAACGGCCAGGGCGCAGGCGCGGTGACCGGGGCGGCGCTGACGATCACCGACGACGAGAACCTGCCGACGGCGTCGCTGTTGATCGACCCCCTTTCCAGTCAGATTTCGGAGAACGGCGGCATCGCCACGGTGACGGCGCAGCTGGCGGGGCTTTCGGGCAAGTCGAGCGAGGCGACGACGCTGACGGTGACGGTGACGGCGGTGGCTTCGTCGGGCGCGGTGGCGGGGGACTTCACGCAGTCGGGGACGACGCTGACCGTCGCGGCAGGTTCGCGGACCAGCACGGGGCTGGTGACGATCACGGGCGTCGACAACAACGTGGACGCGGCCAACAAGCTGTTGCGGATTTCGGCGACGGCGGCGGGCGGCAACGGCATACAGAACCCGGGGCTCACCGTGCTGACGCTGACCGACGACGACGCGGCGCCGACGGCGAGTCTGGTGCTGACGCCGCCGACGATCCTGGAGAACGGCGGCATCTCGACGGTGACGGCGAAGCTGTCGCACCCGACGACGATGGCGACCGTGACGCTGACGGTGACGACGACGGCGGTGTCTCCAACGGTCGCGGCCGACTTCACGCAGAGTTCGACCGACACGCTGACCATCGCGGCGAGCGCGACCACCAGCACGGGTCTGGTGACGGTGACGGCGGTGGACAACAACGTGGCCGCGGGGAACAAGCAGGTTCGGGTGGCGGCGACGGCGGCGGGCGGCGGGGTGGCGAACCCGTCGGCCGCGACGCTGATCCTGCGCGACGACGAGTTCGGGCTGGAAGAGAGCGCGGTGAGCGGACAGGCGACGGAGGCCGGCGGGCAGGCGACCTTCACGGTGGCGCTGCGGACGCAGCCGACGGCCGCGGTGACGGTGTCGGTGACGAGCCAGGATCCGGGCGAGGGCACGGTGGAGCCTTCGTCGCTGACCTTCACGGGGGGCGCGACGGGGAACTGGAACACGGCGCAGACGGTGACGGTGACCGGGGTGGACGACGACGTGGACGACGGCACGGTGACCTGGCAGGTACGCCTCGACCCGGCGAGCGGCGACACGAACTACGACGGCTTGGCGAACGTGGACGTGGACGTGACCACCACCGACAACGACGCGGCGCCGACGGCGACGCTGTCGCTGAACCCGACGTCGGTGGCGGAGAACGGCGGGGTATCGACGGTGACGGCGCGCCTGTCGCATCCGTCGGTGGCGGCGACGACGTTGACGGTGACGGCGGTCTCCGGGGCCTTCACGGCGGGTTCGGGCGCGGCGGGGGTGATCGTCATCGCGGCGAACGCGACCACCAGCACGGACACGGCGACGGTGACGGCGGTGGACAACACCACCGACGAGCCGGGCCGGACGGCGACGGTGACGGCGACGATGACCAACGACCAGGGCGCAGGCGCGGTGACCGGGGCGACGCTGACGCTGACGGACGACGATGGTGCACCGGGGGTTGTGCTTTCGGTGAATCCGTCGTCGGTTTCGGAGAACGGCGGGGCTTCGGCGGTGAGCGCGACGTTGTCGCATCCGTCGAGCGAGCCCTCGACGGTGACGGTGACGGCGGTTGCCGGGGCTTACACGGTGGGTTCGGACGCGACCATCACGATTGCGGCGGGATCGACGACGGCGGCTTCGGACACGGCGGCGATTGCGGGCGTGAACGACGACGTCCACCAGGGAACCGCGGGGCGCAGCGTGACGGTGACGGCTTCGCTCACCAACGGCCAGGGCGCGGGGGCGGTGACGGGGGCGGCGCTGACCTTGACCGACGACGAGACGCTGCCTGTGGCGAGTCTGGCGCTGGGGCCGGCGTCGGTTTCGGAGAACGGCGGGGTGTCGACGGTGACGGCGGCGCTGTCCGGCCCGTCGAGCCAGGCGACGACGCTGACGGTGTCGTCGTCGGCGGTGTCGTCGTCCGGCGCGGTTGCGGGGGACTTCACGCAGTCGGGGACGACGCTGACGATTGCGGCGGGGGCGACGACCAGCACCGGGGCGGTGACGGTGCGGGGCAACGACAACGACGTGGACGCGGCGAACAAGTCTGTGACGGTGTCGGCGACGGCGACGGGGGGCAACGGGGTGGCGGCGCCTTCCGCCGCGACGCTGACCTTGGCGGACGACGAAGCGACGGCGACGGCGACCTTGGTGCTGACGCCGTCGGCGATCCTCGAGAACGGGGAGGTTTCGACGGTGACGGCGCGCCTGTCGCACCCGACGACGGAGGCGACGACGCTGACGGTGTCGACGGTGCCGGTGTCCCCGGCGGTTGCGGGAGACTTCAACCTGAGCGCGACCACCACGCTGACCATCGCGGCGGGCGGCACGACGAGCACGGGTCTGGTGACGGTGACGGCGGTGGACAACGCGGTGGCTTCGGGGCGCAAGCGGGTGACGGTGTCGGCGACGGCGGCGGGCGGGCTCGGGGTGGCGGCGCCTTCGGACGCGACGCTGACCATCCGCGACGACGAGTTCGGTCTGGACGAGAGCACGGTGACGGGGCAGGCGACGGAGGGCGGCGGTCAGGCGACGTTCACGGTGGCGTTGCAGACGCAGCCCTCGGCGGCGGTGACGGTGTCGGTGACGCGCTGGGATGCGGCCGGTCTGGTGGAGGATGAGAGCGAGGGTCGGGTATCGCCTTCGAGGCTGGTGTTCACGGTGCAGAACTGGGAGACGGCGCAGACGGTGACGGTGACGGGGGCGGACGACGACGTGGACGACGGGGACGTGGCCTGGAAGGTGCGCCTGGAGCCGTCGAGCGGCGACGTCAACTACGACGGCCTCGACCCCGTGGACGTGGACGTGACCACGACCGACAACGACGGCCCGCCGACGGTGACGCTGGAGCTGGACCCGGCGTCGATCTCGGAGGCCAGCGAGGTTTCGACGGTGACGGCTGTGCTGTCGCACCCGTCGGTTAAGCTGACGACGGTGACGGTGGAGGCGGCGCCGGTGTCCCCGGCGGTGGCGGGCGACTTCATGCTGAGTTCGACCGACACGCTGACCATCGCGGCGGGTGCGACGACGAGCACCGGGACGGTGACGATCACGGCGGAGGACAACGCCGTGGACGCGCCGGACAAGACGGTGACGATCTCGGGCGACGCGGAGAACAGCATGGGCGTGGGCGCGGTGGAGAGCGCGACGCTGACCATCACCGACGACGACGAGAAGGGGCTGGCGTTCGCGGTCGGCGGCACGTCGGTGACGGTTCTCGCGGTGACGGCGGGCCAAGACGAGACGACGTATACGGTGAAGCTGACCTCGGAGCCTTCCGGGACGGTGACGGTGGCGGTGGCCGGCTCTCCGGCAAGCAGGATCCAGGTGATACGGCCCGAAGCGGGGCGGCTCACCTTCCCGGCGTCGGCCTGGAACACGGCGCAGCCGGTGACGGTGCGGGTGGCGGCGAACGAAGGCGGCTACGCCGCGCCGCTGGCGCTGGCGCACGATGCGTCGGGCAGCGACTATGAAGACGTGGCGACGAAGTCGCTGGACGTATCGGTGGAGGGGGAAACGAAGCTCAGGGTTGCTCCGGGGAGGACGATGGCGCCCGTGGTCATCAATGGCTATCGGGTGACGATGACGGCCGAGGCCGGGGTGCCACCGGGAATCGAGATCGACTTGTCGGACCTGTTGCCTCCGGCCTCGGGGGGGACGGAGGATCTGGATCTGGAGTGGAAGGAGACGGTCGAGGAGTCGGTGCTGGAGAAGGTGTCGGCGGCCAGGTTTGGTCTGGGGCCGGCGGCGTCGCGGACGGTGGTGGACGTGGCGGTGACGGAGGGAACGGTTCCGTCGCCGGGGCTGCGGCTGTGCCTGCCGGTGGTGGACGCGGTGCAGGAAGCAGCGCGGGGCCGTCCGTTGCTGTTGCTGCACTACGACGGTAGCGCCTGGGACGATGTGGACGGGTCGGCGCCGAGCCCGGACGGGACGATGGTGTGCGCCAGCGGGGTGAGGGAGTTCTCGCCGTTCGCGGTGGGGTATGCGGACACGAAGCCGGTGTTGGATGACTTCACCCAGAGGACGCTGGTGTTCACGGTGGACGAGGCGATCGAGCCGGTGACGCTGCCGAAGGCGGAGGGCGGGGACGGGGACCTGACGTACGCGCTCTCGCCGGTGCTGCCGGTGGGCCTGACGGTGGACCTGGACACGCGGGTCCTGTCGGGGACGCCGACGGAGGAGTTCGATGAGACGACCTATACCTGGAAGGTGACGGACCTCGACAGGGAGTCGCAGAAGGACGAGAAGACCTTCACCATCGAAGTGATCCGGGCGCGGGCGGAGGCGCTGGCGCGTCTGAAGGCGATCAACGAGTCGATCCTGCCGGAGTTGTCGCGAGCGCAATGGGGGAGCGTGGTTGAGGCGGTGACGGGGCGCCTGGAGGCGCCGGGGACGGGCGGCGGCATGGTGGCGTCGGTGGCGGAGGCGCTGAAGGCGCAGGAGGGGACGCAGGACGATCTGTCGTGGCGTGAGGCGCTGGCGGGGCGGACCTTCGCGCTCGGGTTGGGCGATGGCGACATCGATATCAGCGATTTCGACAGTCTGTACGGCGGCGGCGGTCACGGCGTGGTGTTCTGGGGTTCGGGTGAGCAGCGGGCGCTTTCGCTGGAGAAGGAGGCGCTGTCGTGGTCGGGCGAGGCGTACACGGCGCTGGTGGGGACGGACGGCCAGCTGACGCGGACGCTGCGGGCGGGCGTGGCGGCGTCGTGGTTCGAGAGCTACATCGACTACACGGACAAGAGCGGCGACGACGCCATCAAGGGCGCGCACGAGAGCCGGATGCAGGCGATCCACCCCTATCTGGGCTGGTCGGGGGACGGGGGTTCGCGCGTGTGGGCGGTGTTGGGCTACGGCGTGGGCGAGATCGAGATCGTGGACGCGGAGATTGTGGAGCGCTTCGGGGTTCAGCGGAGCGACAGCCGGCTTCTGGCGGCGGCGGCGGGGGGTTCGGTGCGCGCGGTGTCGGAGGGGGCGCTGACGGTTGACGTGAAGGGGGCGTTGGAAGGGACGCAGTATTCGGTGGAAGCCAACGGCGAGCAGGGCGTCATCGAGGCGGTGTCGGTTGAGACGCACCGGCTGCGGCTGTCGGTGGAAGGGAGCCGGAGCTACGCGCTGGGCGGGGGCGGTTCGTTGACGCCATCGCTGGAGGTTGGGGTGCGCTGGGACGGCGGCGACGGGGAGACGGGCACGGGCGTGGAGGTCGGCGGCGGGATGTCGTGGCGTTCGGCGTCGGGTGCCGTGTCGGTGGAGGCACGGGGCCGCGGCCTGTTGACGCATGAGAGCGGCTTGAACGAATGGGGTGCGGGCGGCGCGGTTCGCCTGGGCGCGGTCGACGATGGTTATGGTCTTTCGTTGAGCGTGCTGCCGTCGTGGGGTTCTGTGGAGAGCGGCGTTTCGCGTCTGTGGGAGGAGGGCGTGACGGGCCGTGCGCCGGGCGCGTCGTCGTCGGGTGCGCGTCTGGCTGCGGAGTTGGGGTACGGCTTCGGGGTGTTCGAAGGGGCCGGTGTGGCGACGCCCTATCTGGGCTTCGGCTATGAGAACGGCGGCGACCGCCGCTACCGGGTAGGCACCCGCCTGGGCCTGGGCGACACCCTCGACCTCACCCTGGAGGCCGAACGCAAGGAAGCCGATACCCCCAACCACGGCGCACACATCGACCTCCGCGTCATCTGGTAAACAACACCCCTTCGCCAACACCCACGGCCGCAACGGACACCGGGAGCACCGGCGGTTTGGTCAAGCTGCTTCCGCAGGCCGCGCCATGACCGGATTCGAGACAACCAGCCTCGTCATCGCCGGTGCCAACGCCGCCGCCACCATCATCGTCGCTATCGGAATCCGGGATGGCGTGCGCAAATTGAACCAACAGACCAAGGAAAGCGCCGAACGCCGCCGGCGCCAGGCGCCCGCCGAATGATCGCCCACCAGTGGCCGGGAAGCACCGCTGGCGGGCATCACGCCGCGCCGGCGGCGGCGTGAGGGGGCCTTTCATCTATCCCGCAGGGTGCGCGGGTTTTCAGTCCGCGCGATCCCTGTCGCGTAGAGAGCCATCACTGGAACCGGGAACCCCGAACACCACGGAAGACCTTGTGAGACAACCCGCGCTTGCGGGATGGTGCCGCGCCGGCGTAGCCTCCGCGCATGGCCGCCATGACCGCCCCCGCCTTCGATACGCTCGCCACGGCCCGGAAGCTCAAGGCCGCCGGCGTCGATGACGCTCAAGCCGAAGCGCACGCCGAAGCCATCGCCTCGGCGGTTCACAGCGGCCGCGACGATCTTGCGACCAGAGCGGACCTTGCCGCCGTAAAGACGGACCTTGCCGGCGTAAAGACGGACCTTGCCGGCGTGAAGGTGGAGCTTGCCGCCGTGAAGGCCGATGTCCGCGACATCAAGGCCGGCATCGACGGACTCAAGGGGAAGATCGACGGCGCGAAATGGGGCCTGGGTTTGTTCCTCGGCTTTCTGTCGGCGCTCGGCATCGCCATGGCCGCCCGCCTCTTCGGCGCCTTCTAGGCCGCCGCGCCCGGGGACCCGCCATGACCGGATTCGAAACCGCCAGCCTCGCCATCGCCGCCGCCAACGCCACCGCCGCCATCACCGCCGCCGCCGGCATCTGGCACGGCATCCGCACCATGGTCCGCGCCAACAAGGATCGCGCCGTCATCCTCGACCGGCAGCGCGAAGCCGACGAACGCCGCCATGACGAGGCCATGCGACGCCATGACGAAGCCATGCAGGCCGGCAACCAGCGCCATGCCGAAGCCATGCAGGCCGGCGACCGGCGCCATGCCGAAGCCATGGCGGCGCTTGCCGACCAGCGCCGCGAAGCCGCCGAAGCCGCCGAAGCCGCGCGCCGCGAAGCCGCCGGCCAACGCCGCGCCCTCGAAGCCCTGATCGTCGGCATGGAGACCATGATCGAACGCACCGCGACGAAGCCCGGACCCGGCGCACCCGCCGAATAGCCGCCGCGCATGGCCATGACCGCTCCCGCCTTCGATACGCTCGCCACGGCTCGCGACCTCGAAGCCGCCGGCCTTGAGCGCCGGCAAGCCGAAGCCGTCGCATCGGCCATCGGCAACGCTGGCGACCGCGCCACTACCAAGGCGGACCTCGCCGCCCTTCGTGCCGCCCTTCGCGCCGACTTCTACCGCGCCTTGTGGATACAGGGGGGTGCCATCGTCGCCACCATCGCCGCGCTTGCCGGGATCGCCTTCGCGCTTGCCGGCTTGATCGCGGGAGCCGGACAGTGACCGTCGCCACCAAGGCGGACCTCAAGACCGAGATCGCCCCTCTGAAGGCCGAGCTTCGCGCCGTGCGCTGGAGGCTTGGCCTCATCCTGGCGGTTCCCGGCGTCGTCGCGGCGTTCGTCATCGCCATCGGCGTGCACGTCTTCGGCGTGCACGCCTTCGGCAGCGCGTAGGCCGGCCGCGCCATGACCGGATTCGAGACAGCCAGCCTCGCCATCGCCGCTGCCAACGCCACCGCCGCCATCACCGCCGCCGCCGGCATCTGGCACGGCATCCGCACCATGGTCCGTGCCAACAAGGATCGCGCCGTCATCCTCGACCGGCAGCGCGAAGCCGACGAACGCCGCCATGCCGAAGCCATGCGGCGCCATGACGAAGCCATGCAGGCCGGCGACCAGCGCCATGCCGAAGCCATGGCGGCGCTTGCCGACCAGCGCCGCGAAGCCGCCGAAGCCGCCGAAGCCGCGCGCCGAGAAGCCGCCGGCCAGCGCCGCGCCCTCGAAGCTCTTATCGCCGGCATGGAGACCATGATCGAACGCACCGCGCCGAAGCCCGGACCCGGCGCCCCCGCCGAATAGCCGCCGCGCATGGCCATGACCGCATCCGCACCCGGCTTCGACACGCTGGCCTATGCGCGCCGGCTCAAGGAAGCCGGAGTCGACGAAGCCCAAGCCGAAGCGCACGCCGAAGCCGTCCGCGACGCGATCACCGAAGGCGTCGCCACCAAGGCGGACCTCAAGACCGAGATCGCCCCTCTGAAAGCCGAGCTTCGCGCCGTGCGATGGATGCTTGGCCTCATCCTGGCGGTTCTCGGTATCGTCGCGGCGTTCGTCATCGCCGTCGGCGTGCACGTCTTCGGCGTGCACGCCTTCGGCAGCGCGTAGGCCACGCCATGACCGGATTCGAAACCGCCAGCCTCGCCATCGCCGCCGCCAACGCCACCGCCGCCATCACCGCCGCCGCCGGCATCTGGCACGGCATCCGCACCATGGTCCGCGCCAACAAGGATCGCGCCGTCATCCTCGACCGGCAGCGCGAAGCCGACGAACGCCGCCATGACGAGGCCATGCGGCGCCATGACGAAGCCATGCAGGCCGACGAACGCCGCCACGCCGAAGCCATGCGGCGCCATGACGAAGCCATGCAGGCCGGCGACCAGCGCCATGCCGAAGCCATGGCGGCGCTTGCCGACCAGCGCCGCGAAGCCGCCGGCCAGCGCCGCGCCCTCGAAGCCCTGATTGCCGGCATGGAGAGCATGATCGAACGCACCGCGACGAAGCCCGGGCCCGGCGCACCCGCCGAATAGCCGCCGGGCCGGCATCGCGCGAGGCGCGAAGGGGCCGCCATCGGCGGATCGGGAGCCCGGGGAAGGATGCGGGCCTTCCGGCCCGCCGCGCCGGCGGGAGCCGGAGCCGGCGGCGGCGTGAGGGGGGCCTTGTCGGGCCGTCATGTCCAACCGGGACAAGGGCTTGACGAGCGTCTTGGTGTTTGGGCATGAATCGCTGCATGATGCGATCGATTCGGCGCGGTCGTGAGAGTCCGGGGCGGACGCATGAAATTATCTGCCCCCCCCCCCCCCCCCCGCGACCGGGGAGCCGCCGTTGACCGCGGAGCGTAGCGGGTGCGCCGGGGACGGAGGCGCCGGCATGCGTGAGCGGAGACCGGCCCGGCGAGGCGGACGCCTTTCCCGCGTCCTGGTGCGGGCCGCCCTTCTGTTGCTGATCGCCGGCGGCGGCATGGCGGTGCTGGCGCCGGCGGCGGAGGCGCAGACGCCAGCCCCGGGCGAGAAGTGGACGCGAGCCGGTCTCTTCAGCGCCTTCGACGTGATCACGCCCCATCTCACAGCCACGCAGACCGCGCAGTTGATCACCATCGTCAGGCATGGCTTCCGCACGGGTTTCTTCGCTCAGCTATGGGGAAGCGCCTCCATCCGCGCTTGCGAATGGACCACCGTGCCGCCCGGCTCGTCCGGGACCACCGGCACGTGCCACGGGATCACCAAGATCAACCAACAAGGCGACTTGACGGGGAACGTCACCCCGACCGCGACCATGATCAGCAATGGCGGGTTCGTCCTCCAACTCCACTGGTCCGGCCTCGACGCCCTGAGGGAGTGGGTTCCGCTCTACGCGGCCAAGGCGCCGATCCTGGAGCTGTCGCCGGCGACGGTGGCGGAGAACGGCGGCGTGGCGACGGTGACGGCGAAGATGTCGAGCAGGGCGACCTCGGTCGTGACGGTGACGGTCGCGGCGACCGCGGTTTCGCCGGCGACGGCGAGCGACTTCACGCTGAGCACGGCCAACACGCTGACCATCGCGGCGGACGGGACGACGGTCACGGGCGTGGTGACGGTGACGGCCAACGACAACACCATGGACTCGCCGAACAATTCGGTGACGGTTTCGGGAACCGCGGCGAGCAGCGACACCGGGGTGAACACCCCGCTCTCCGCGACGCTGAAGATTACCGACGACGACGCGGCGCCGGACGCGACGCTGGCGCTGGACCCGACGTCGATCTCCGAGAACGGCGGCCTGTCTACGGTGACGGCGACCTTGTCGCGCTCGTCGAGCCAGCCGACGACGGTGACGGTGGCGGCGGCCGCGGTTTCGCCGGCGGTGGCGGGCGATTTCAGCCTGAGCACGGCGACGACGCTGACCGTCGCGGCGGGGGCGACGACCAGCACCGGGACGGTGACGGTGACGGGCGTGGACAACGACACCGACGCGCCGGACAAATCGGTGGAGGTGACGGCGACGCTGGCCAACGGCCACGGCGCGGGCACGGCGAGCGCGGCGACGCTGACCTTGACCGACGACGACGCGGCGCCGGACGCGACTCTGTCGCTGAACCCGACGTCGGTGGCGGAGAACGGCGGCATCGCGACGGTGAGCGCGACGCTCTCGCGCCCGTCGAGCCAGCCTTCCACGGTGACGGTGACGGCGGTCTCCGGTTCCTACACGGTGGGAACGGACGCGACCATCGTCATCGCGGCGGGCGCCACCACGGCCGCTTCGGACACGGCGGAGGTCGCGGGCGTGGACGACGACGTCCACCAGGGGAGCGCGGGGCGCAGCGCGACGGTGACGGCGACGCTGACCAACGGCCAGGGCGCAGGCACGGTGACCGGGGCGGCGCTGACGCTCACCGACGACGACGCGGTGCCGACGGCGACGCTGGTGCTGAACCCGGCGTTGATCGCGGAGGCCGGCGGCCTCTCGACGGTGACGGCGAAGCTGTCGCACCCGACGACGACGGCGGCGACGACGCTGACGGTGACGACGACGGCGGTGTCGCCGGCGGTGCAGGCCGACTTCACGCGGACGGGGTCGACGCTGACGATCGCGGCGAGCGCGACGACGAGCACGGGGCTGGTGACGGTGACGGCGGTGGACAACGCCGTGGCCACGGGGAACAAGCAGGTGCGGGTGGCGGCGACGGCGGCGGGCGGCGGCGGGGTGGCGAACCCGTCGACCGCGACGCTGATCCTGCGCGACGACGAGTTCGGGCTGTCCGAGAGCGCGGTGAGCGGACAGGCGACGGAGGGCGGCGGGCAGGCGACGTTCACAGTGCGGTTGAACACGCAGCCCTCGGCGGCGGTGACGGTGACGGTGACGAGCCGGGATGCGAGCGAGGGGACGGTCTCGCCGCCGTCGCTGACCTTCACGACGTCGGCCTGGAACACGGCGCAGACGGTGACGGTGACGGGGGTCCAGGACACGATCGACGACGGGGACGTGACCTGGCAGGTGCGCCTGGACCCGTCGAGCGGGGATAGCGACTACAACGCCGTCACCGACGTGGACGTGGACGTCACCACGACCGACGACGACGGCCCGCCGGGGGTGACACTGACGCTGAACCCCGCGAGCATCGCGGAGAGCGGGACGGGCAACGTGGCGACGGTGACGGCGCGGCTGTCGCACGCCTCCGGGGCGGCGACGACGGTGACGGTGACGGCGGTTTCGGGGTTCTACGCGGCGGGGACGGACGCGGCGATCGTGATCCCGGCGGGGGCGACGACGGCGGCCTCGGATACGGCGACCGTCGTGGCGGTGGACAACACGACCGACGCGTCGGACCGGACGGAGACGGTGACGGCGTCGATCACCAACGCCCGGGCGGCGGCGGATTCGACGACGATGGCGGTGACGGGGGCGGCGCTGACGGTGCGCGACGACGACGCGGCGCCGGGGGCGGTGCTGGCGCTGTCGCCGACGTCGGTCTCGGAGAACGCCGGGCTGTCGACGGTGACGGCGACCTTGTCGCGCCCGTCTTCCGAGCCTTCGACGGTGACGGTGGCGGCGGTCTCCGGGGCCTACACGGTGGGAACGGACGCGACGATCACGATCGCGGCGGGCGCCACCACGGCGGCGTCGGACACGGTGTTGGTGACGGCGGTGGACGACGACGTCCACCAGGGGAGCGCGGGGCGCAGCGCGACGGTGACGGCGGCGCTGGCGAACGGCCAGGGCGCAGGCGCGGTGACGGGCGCGACGCTGACCTTGACGGACGACGAGACGCTGCCTGTGGTGGCGCTGGTGCTGGGTCCGGCGTCGATCTCGGAGGAAGGCGGCCTCTCGACGGTGACGGCGACGCTGTCGGGTCCGTCGACCGAGGCGGTGACGGTGACGGTGCAGGCCACGCGGGTGCTGCCGGCGACCGCGGCCAGCTTCACGCGGACGGGCTCGATGCTGACGATCGCGGCGGGGGCGACGACCAGCACGGGGCTGGTGACGGTGCGTGCGAACGGCAACGCGCTCGCGACAGGGAACTTGCGGGTGACGGTTTCGGGGACGTCGGCGGGGGGCAACTCCGTCGCGAACCCGGCGAACGTGACGCTGACCCTGGCCGACGACGACACCCCGCAGACGGCGCTGGTGCTGTCTTCCAACTCGATCGCGGAGAACGGCGGCATTGCGACGGTGACGGCGACGCTGGACCGGCAGTCGGCGGCGGCGGTGACGGTGACGGTGGCGGCGGCGGCGGGGGCGAACACGGCGGCGGGCGACTTCACCTTGAGCACGGCCAACACGTTGACCTTCGCGGCCAACGCGACGACCAGCGCGGGGCTGGTGACGGTGACGGCGGTGAACGACACGACCGACGCACCGGACAAGAGCGTGACGGTCTCGGGCACGGCCGCCGACAGCCTCAACCTGACGAACGACCCGCCCAACGTGACGCTGACGCTGACGGACGACGATGGTGCACCGGGGGTTGTGCTTTCGGTGAATCCGTCGTCGGTTTCGGAGAACGGCGGGGCTTCGGCGGTGAGCGCGACGTTGTCGCATCCGTCGAGCGAGCCCTCGACGGTGACGGTGACGGCGGTTGCCGGGGCTTACACGGTGGGTTCGGACGCGACCATCACGATTGCGGCGGGATCGACGACGGCGGCTTCGGACACGGCGGCGATTGCGGGCGTGAACGACGACGTCCACCAGGGAACCGCGGGGCGCAGCGTGACGGTGACGGCTTCGCTCACCAACGGCCAGGGCGCGGGGGCGGTGACGGGGGCGGCGCTGACCTTGACCGACGACGAGACGCTGCCTGTGGCGAGTCTGGCGCTGGGGCCGGCGTCGGTTTCGGAGAACGGCGGGGTGTCGACGGTGACGGCGGCGCTGTCCGGCCCGTCGAGCCAGGCGACGACGCTGACGGTGTCGTCGTCGGCGGTGTCGTCGTCCGGCGCGGTTGCGGGGGACTTCACGCAGTCGGGGACGACGCTGACGATTGCGGCGGGGGCGACGACCAGCACCGGGGCGGTGACGGTGCGGGGCAACGACAACGACGTGGACGCGGCGAACAAGTCTGTGACGGTGTCGGCGACGGCGACGGGGGGCAACGGGGTGGCGGCGCCTTCCGCCGCGACGCTGACCTTGGCGGACGACGAAGCGACGGCGACGGCGACCTTGGTGCTGACGCCGTCGGCGATCCTCGAGAACGGGGAGGTTTCGACGGTGACGGCGCGCCTGTCGCACCCGACGACGGAGGCGACGACGCTGACGGTGTCGACGGTGCCGGTGTCCCCGGCGGTTGCGGGAGACTTCAACCTGAGCGCGACCACCACGCTGACCATCGCGGCGGGCGGCACGACGAGCACGGGTCTGGTGACGGTGACGGCGGTGGACAACGCGGTGGCTTCGGGGCGCAAGCGGGTGACGGTGTCGGCGACGGCGGCGGGCGGGCTCGGGGTGGCGGCGCCTTCGGACGCGACGCTGACCATCCGCGACGACGAGTTCGGTCTGGACGAGAGCACGGTGACGGGGCAGGCGACGGAGGGCGGCGGTCAGGCGACGTTCACGGTGGCGTTGCAGACGCAGCCCTCGGCGGCGGTGACGGTGTCGGTGACGCGCTGGGATGCGGCCGGTCTGGTGGAGGATGAGAGCGAGGGTCGGGTATCGCCTTCGAGGCTGGTGTTCACGGTGCAGAACTGGGAGACGGCGCAGACGGTGACGGTGACGGGGGCGGACGACGACGTGGACGACGGGGACGTGGCCTGGAAGGTGCGCCTGGAGCCGTCGAGCGGCGACGTCAACTACGACGGCCTCGACCCCGTGGACGTGGACGTGACCACGACCGACAACGACGGCCCGCCGACGGTGACGCTGGAGCTGGACCCGGCGTCGATCTCGGAGGCCAGCGAGGTTTCGACGGTGACGGCTGTGCTGTCGCACCCGTCGGTTAAGCTGACGACGGTGACGGTGGAGGCGGCGCCGGTGTCCCCGGCGGTGGCGGGCGACTTCATGCTGAGTTCGACCGACACGCTGACCATCGCGGCGGGTGCGACGACGAGCACCGGGACGGTGACGATCACGGCGGAGGACAACGCCGTGGACGCGCCGGACAAGACGGTGACGATCTCGGGCGACGCGGAGAACAGCATGGGCGTGGGCGCGGTGGAGAGCGCGACGCTGACCATCACCGACGACGACGAGAAGGGGCTGGCGTTCGCGGTCGGCGGCACGTCGGTGACGGTTCTCGCGGTGACGGCGGGCCAAGACGAGACGACGTATACGGTGAAGCTGACCTCGGAGCCTTCCGGGACGGTGACGGTGGCGGTGGCCGGCTCTCCGGCAAGCAGGATCCAGGTGATACGGCCCGAAGCGGGGCGGCTCACCTTCCCGGCGTCGGCCTGGAACACGGCGCAGCCGGTGACGGTGCGGGTGGCGGCGAACGAAGGCGGCTACGCCGCGCCGCTGGCGCTGGCGCACGATGCGTCGGGCAGCGACTATGAAGACGTGGCGACGAAGTCGCTGGACGTATCGGTGGAGGGGGAAACGAAGCTCAGGGTTGCTCCGGGGAGGACGATGGCGCCCGTGGTCATCAATGGCTATCGGGTGACGATGACGGCCGAGGCCGGGGTGCCACCGGGAATCGAGATCGACTTGTCGGACCTGTTGCCTCCGGCCTCGGGGGGGACGGAGGATCTGGATCTGGAGTGGAAGGAGACGGTCGAGGAGTCGGTGCTGGAGAAGGTGTCGGCGGCCAGGTTTGGTCTGGGGCCGGCGGCGTCGCGGACGGTGGTGGACGTGGCGGTGACGGAGGGAACGGTTCCGTCGCCGGGGCTGCGGCTGTGCCTGCCGGTGGTGGACGCGGTGCAGGAAGCAGCGCGGGGCCGTCCGTTGCTGTTGCTGCACTACGACGGTAGCGCCTGGGACGATGTGGACGGGTCGGCGCCGAGCCCGGACGGGACGATGGTGTGCGCCAGCGGGGTGAGGGAGTTCTCGCCGTTCGCGGTGGGGTATGCGGACACGAAGCCGGTGTTGGATGACTTCACCCAGAGGACGCTGGTGTTCACGGTGGACGAGGCGATCGAGCCGGTGACGCTGCCGAAGGCGGAGGGCGGGGACGGGGACCTGACGTACGCGCTCTCGCCGGTGCTGCCGGTGGGCCTGACGGTGGACCTGGACACGCGGGTCCTGTCGGGGACGCCGACGGAGGAGTTCGATGAGACGACCTATACCTGGAAGGTGACGGACCTCGACAGGGAGTCGCAGAAGGACGAGAAGACCTTCACCATCGAAGTGATCCGGGCGCGGGCGGAGGCGCTGGCGCGTCTGAAGGCGATCAACGAGTCGATCCTGCCGGAGTTGTCGCGAGCGCAATGGGGGAGCGTGGTTGAGGCGGTGACGGGGCGCCTGGAGGCGCCGGGGACGGGCGGCGGCATGGTGGCGTCGGTGGCGGAGGCGCTGAAGGCGCAGGAGGGGACGCAGGACGATCTGTCGTGGCGTGAGGCGCTGGCGGGGCGGACCTTCGCGCTCGGGTTGGGCGATGGCGACATCGATATCAGCGATTTCGACAGTCTGTACGGCGGCGGCGGTCACGGCGTGGTGTTCTGGGGTTCGGGTGAGCAGCGGGCGCTTTCGCTGGAGAAGGAGGCGCTGTCGTGGTCGGGCGAGGCGTACACGGCGCTGGTGGGGACGGACGGCCAGCTGACGCGGACGCTGCGGGCGGGCGTGGCGGCGTCGTGGTTCGAGAGCTACATCGACTACACGGACAAGAGCGGCGACGACGCCATCAAGGGCGCGCACGAGAGCCGGATGCAGGCGATCCACCCCTATCTGGGCTGGTCGGGGGACGGGGGTTCGCGCGTGTGGGCGGTGTTGGGCTACGGCGTGGGCGAGATCGAGATCGTGGACGCGGAGATTGTGGAGCGCTTCGGGGTTCAGCGGAGCGACAGCCGGCTTCTGGCGGCGGCGGCGGGGGGTTCGGTGCGCGCGGTGTCGGAGGGGGCGCTGACGGTTGACGTGAAGGGGGCGTTGGAAGGGACGCAGTATTCGGTGGAAGCCAACGGCGAGCAGGGCGTCATCGAGGCGGTGTCGGTTGAGACGCACCGGCTGCGGCTGTCGGTGGAAGGGAGCCGGAGCTACGCGCTGGGCGGGGGCGGTTCGTTGACGCCATCGCTGGAGGTTGGGGTGCGCTGGGACGGCGGCGACGGGGAGACGGGCACGGGCGTGGAGGTCGGCGGCGGGATGTCGTGGCGTTCGGCGTCGGGTGCCGTGTCGGTGGAGGCACGGGGCCGCGGCCTGTTGACGCATGAGAGCGGCTTGAACGAATGGGGTGCGGGCGGCGCGGTTCGCCTGGGCGCGGTCGACGATGGTTATGGTCTTTCGTTGAGCGTGCTGCCGTCGTGGGGTTCTGTGGAGAGCGGCGTTTCGCGTCTGTGGGAGGAGGGCGTGACGGGCCGTGCGCCGGGCGCGTCGTCGTCGGGTGCGCGTCTGGCTGCGGAGTTGGGGTACGGCTTCGGGGTGTTCGAAGGGGCCGGTGTGGCGACGCCCTATCTGGGCTTCGGCTATGAGAACGGCGGCGACCGCCGCTACCGGGTAGGCACCCGCCTGGGCCTGGGCGACACCCTCGACCTCACCCTGGAGGCCGAACGCAAGGAAGCCGATACCCCCAACCACGGCGCACACATCGACCTCCGCGTCATCTGGTAAACAACACCCCTCGCCAAGACCCACGGCCGCCGGCCCGGACGGCGCGCGACGCGCACCGCCGGATGAACCGCCCGAAAGGCCGAAGACGATGGGCGCGACGCACGTCACGGTGACGATCCGCAACCCGGCCGCACCGGACAGGTGCTGGGAGGGGCTCTCTCTGGTCGATACCGGCGCGACGGATTCCCTCGTGCCCAGGCCGCATCTGGAAGCCATCGGCCTCGCACCCAAGGGCCGCCGCACCTGCGAGATGGCCGATGGCAGCGAGGTCGACTCCCTCAACAAAGATTGAAACGGCTCCCCGCCGTGCGGCTCAAGGGAATGCCCGCGAAGGCGCCGTGACGCGGGCAAACGCCGCGCCGCCCGGCGGTGCGACCGCAGAATCGAACGCCGACTCGACGCCCGCTGGTAACCCCCTTCCCGACCTCCCCTCTGTACAAATGTGAGAGGCGGTTCTTGAAGGAGGGATCGTGGGTCTCTGGGGCGCACGGGCGCACGGCTTGACCACCGCCGACGCGGCTGCGGCGGTCCGGCGTCTCCCGCGCCACCCTGTATCGCTGGGGGAAGCCGTCGCGCCGCCCGCACAGCCTGCGCGGGCCGGCTTGGTCCGCAGACCTTGTGAGCGCCGTCCGGGAACTGCGCGCCCACTATCCCATGGGGGCAGGGCCAAGATCACCGTCTGCATGCCCTTCCCCGTCCGCGCCATATCAGGTCGATGGCGGCTCCGAGTTCAGGGCCGAATCCGAGCGCGAATGCCGCAACCGATGGATCGACGCCTTCGCCGACGGGTTCAACACCTTCCGACCACCCAAGCCCTCGACGGACAAACCCCCGCCCACTACCTTCAATTGCTCACAGCCAAAGAGACACCCACGCCTCATATGCCCTGAACGAGGACGGCGCCTTGTCCGAACCGCCACGGCCGCTATCCTGCGGCGGCGCGGGGTGTGAACGGGGAAAGTCCGATGCCGTCGATGCTCGTCACCGGTGCCAACAGGGGGCTCGGCCTCGAAATGGTGCGCCAGTTCGGCGCCGACGGCTGGCGTGTCCACGCCTGCTGCCGCGCGCCGGAGTCGGCAGACGCCCTCGCCGCCCTTGCGGCGGACTCGGCGGGCGCGGTCACGGTGCATTCCCTCGACGTGGACAGCGCCGAAGCGATCGCCACGCTCGCGGACGCGCTGCGGGGCACGGCCATCGACATGCTGGTCAACAACGCCGGCGTGCTCGGGCACACCATCGATTCGCGGGGGCCGGGCGCCTTCGGCAGCCTCGACTACGCGGCGTGGGAGCGGGTCCACGCGATCAACACGGTGGCGCCGTTGCGCATGGCGGAGGCGTTCGTGGACCACGTGGCGGCGAGCGAGATGAAGCTGATGTTCTTCATGTCTACCCATATGGGCAGCATCGCGGACCTGGCCGACGGCGGCTTCTACCCCTACCGGTCGAGCAAGGCGGCGCTGAACCTGCTCGTCAAGGCGCTCTCGATCGACCTGGCGCCGCGCGGCGTGCGCACCATCGCGGTCCATCCCGGCTGGGTGAGCACGGACATGGGCGGCGGTGCGGCGCCGGTGACGCCGCCGGAGAGCGTCGCCGGCATCCGCCGGGTCGTGGCCGGCTACGGCGCCGAGCGGACGGGCCGCTTCTACCAGTACGACGGCAAGGAACTGCCCTGGTAAGGCGCGGCGGCGACGAAACCACGGAGAGAAGGGAGAGGCGATGGCCGTCGATCTGGCGCAGGCCGCGAAGCAGAAGAAGATCCGCTATTTCCTGATCAGTTTCGTCGACCTGTTCGGCGTGCTGCGGGCCAAGCTCGTGCCCGCCGAGGCCATCGCGGGGATGCAGGCGGACGGCGCCGGGTTCGCCGCCTTCGCCGCGTGGCTCGACAGCTCCCCGGCCGAACCCGACATGCTGGTCAAGCCCGACCCGGCGAGCCTCGTGCAACCGCCGTGGAAGCCGGAGGTCGGCTGGCTCGCCGGCGACTGCTGGATGAACGGCGCGCCCATGCCGGACACCCCCCGCCTCCTGCTCAAGGGCCGGATCGCGGAGGCGCGGAAGCGGGGCTATCGGGTCAAGACCGGCGTCGAGGCCGAGTACTTCATCGTGACGGCGGACGGTGCGGCGATCGCCGATCCGCTCGATACCCAGGCGAAGCCCTGCTACGACCAGTCGGCCCTGATGCGGCGCTACGACGTCGTCACGGAAATCTGCGACGGCATGGCGGCGCTCGGCTGGGGCCCCTACCAGAACGACCACGAGGATGCGAACGGCCAGTTCGAGATGAACTGGGCCTATGACGACGCCCTGGTCACGGCCGACCGCCACGTCTTCTTCAAGTACATGGTCAAGTCCATTGCCGAGAAGCACGGGCTGCGGGCGACCTTCATGCCCAAGCCGTTCCCCAACCTGACGGGCAGCGGCTGCCACGCGCACGTCTCGATCTGGGACGCCGCCGGGCGGAAGAACCTCTTCCACGACGCCAGGGGCGAACTCGGCATGTCGGCGCTGGCCTACCACTTCCTCGGCGGCGTGCTGCGCGCCGCGCCGGCGCTGTGTGCGATCTGGAACCCATCCGTGAACAGCTACAAGCGGATCAACGCGCCGGTCACGCTTTCGGGCGCCACCTGGTCGCCCAACATGGTGGCCTATGGCGGCAACAACCGCTCGACCATGGTGCGCATCCCCGACCCGGGGCGCTTCGAGCTGCGCCTGATGGACGGCGCCGCGAACCCCTACCTGCTCCAGGCCGGCGTGATCGTCGCCGGGCTCGACGGTATCGAGAACGCGCGCGACCCCGGCAAACGCACCGACCTTGATCTCTACGCCGAGGGCCACAAGCTGCGCGGCGCCCGCAAGCTGCCGCCGAACCTGCTCGACGCGCTCCGCCTCTTCGCACGCGACAAGACGGTGCGCGCGGGCTTCGGCGACTCGTTCGTCGAGAGCTACGTCAAGCTCAAGACGGGCGAATGGAACGACTATGCCGGCGCCATCTCCGACTGGGAGCGGCGCAACACCCTGGATTGCTGACCCTCCGGCGGATTGCTGACCCCCCGGCGCGCCGGCGCCGACCGGGCGCGGCGGCGCGGTAACGACGCCGGCGGACCATGCGGAAGCACGGACCCGACACGTTACCCGACACATTACCCGACATGGGCCGCGCGCATGGCGCCAGCGGGACGGAACGGGCGGCGGGCGCGGCCATGACCGGCGAGCCGGAGGCCACGGCCGCCATCGTCGACAACAGGGCCCGCCGGGTCGGGGACTTTCTCCGGGAGCGCATCGCGGCGGGCGCGGACCTGTCGATCGTCTCGGCCTATTTCACGATCTACGCCTACGGGGCCCTGCGCGACGCGCTGGAGGGCACCGGCCGGGTCCGGTTCCTCTACGGCGAACCGCGGGGCGTCGGCGTGATGGACCCGGGCGAGAGCGACGCCAGGGCTTTCCGGCTGAACGACGACGGCGGCATCGCACTGCGCCACCTGCTGGCGCAGAAGGCCCTCGCCCGCGACTGCGCCGCGTGGATCGAGAGCAAGGTCGACGTGCGCACCGTCGGGCGCGCGGGCTTCCTGCACGGAAAGCTCTATCACGTCGCGGGCGGGAACGGCGCCTCGGCGCTCGTCGGCAGCTCCAATTTCACGCACCGTGGGCTGGGCTACGGCGCGGCTCCCAACGTCGAGCTCAATATCGAGGTCCGCGGCGACGCCGACCGGAGGGCACTCCTCCGCTGGTTCGACGGGTTGTGGAACGACGCTTCCCTGACCGAAGACGTCAAGGCGGAGGTTCTGGCGGCGCTGGAGCGTCTGGGTGCGGCCTTCGCGCCGGAGTTCGTCTACTACAAGACCCTGTTTCACGTCTTCGGGAGCTGGCTCGCCCGGCGGGGGGAGCGGGAAGGGCTGATCCGGGACGTCCATCTCCACGACACGGCGATCTGGCAGGCCCTTTACGAGTTTCAGAAGGACGGCGCGACCAACGCCATCAACCGGCTGCTGCGCCACAACGGCTGCATCGTCGCCGACAGCGTGGGGTTGGGCAAGACGTGGACGGCGCTCGCCGTCGTCAAATTCTTCGAATTGCGCAACGAGCGGGTGCTCGTCCTCTGCCCGAAGAGGCTGGAGGCGAACTGGGTCCGCTATACGTCCTGGGCCGCCCAGCGCAACAACCCCTTCGCGAAGGACCGGCTCAACTACGTGGTGCTGGCCCATACGGACTTGAGCCGCCACGAGGGCAAGGCCGGGGCGATCGACCTCGCCGCCTTCAACTGGGGCACGTTCGATCTCGTCGTCATCGACGAATCCCACAACTTCCGCAACGAGGGCCGCGACCGGACGGACGAAGCCGGCAACGTCGTCAGGCGCAGCCGCTACAACCGGCTGCTGGAGGAGGCCGTCAAGGGCGGCGTGCGGACCAGGCTGCTGATGCTGTCCGCGACGCCGGTCAACACGAGCCTGCGTGACCTGCGCAACCAGATCTACCTGATGACCGGGAAGCGCCGGGACGCCTTCCACGAGGCGCTGGGCATCGGCGACATCCAGGCCATGTTCGGAGTCGCCCAGCGCGCGTTCCAGCAATGGGAGCAGACGCGGGCGCGCGGCAGGCCGGTGGACAAGGCCGCCCTGATCGAGAGGCTGGGCGCGGACTTCCTGGCGCTTCTGGACGCCGTCACCATCGCCCGTTCCCGCGACCACCTGCGCCGGTTCTACCCGGCGGCGACCGAGCGGATCGGCGGTTTCCCGGAGCGTTCGAGGCCGGAGAACCTGCACCCGCCGACGGACCGCGAGGGCGCGCTCTCGTATGATGACCTGCACCGGCGGATCGGCGGCTTCCGCCTCGCCGTCTACATGCCCTCGCAATACGTGAAGGACCCGTCCGAGCTCGACGCCGAAAAGGCGCGGCTGCGTTTCGATCAGCGCGACCGTGAACGCTGGCTCGTCAGCATGATGCGCGTGAACCTGCTGAAGCGCCTCGAAAGCTCCGTCCATTCCTTCGCGCTGACGACGGGCCGCATCCTCGACAAGATGAAGGCGCTCGACCGCCGGATCGAGGCGTGGCGGGAGCACGGGGAGCAGGACGAGATCGACGTCCGTCCCGACGCGGACGAGGAGGATGAGGAGTTCACCGTCGGCCGTGGCCGGCGCTACCCTCTCGACGCGCTCGACGTCGACCGCTGGCGGCGGGACCTGCGCGAGGACAGGGAGATTTTCGCGGACCTCCACCGCCGGGCGCAGCGGGTCACCGTCGAACGCGACGCCAAGCTGGCCGCGTTGAAGGCGCTGTTGCGGCGCAAGGTCGAGGCGCCGCCCGTGGACAAGGACGGGTGCGCCAACCGCAAGGCGCTCGTCTTCACCACCTTCGCCGACACCGCCCGCTATCTGTACGACGGACTCGCCGATTGGGCGCGCGACGCGCTGCGCGTTCACATGGCGCTGGTCACCGGCGGCGCCGGTAACCGGAGCACGTCGGGAGCGGCGGATTTCGCCGGCATTCTGGAGCGCTTCGCGCCGAAGGCTCAGAATCGGAGTGACCAGGACGCCGGGGGCGCCGAGATCGACGTCCTGATCGCGACCGACTGCCTGTCGGAAGGGCAGAACCTCCAGGATTGCGATCTCGTGGTGAACTACGACATCCATTGGAACCCGGTGCGGTTGATGCAACGCTTCGGGCGCGTCGATCGCCTCGGCAGCCGCAACGAGAAGGTCGCCATGGTCAACTTCTGGCCGACGGCGGACCTGGACCGCTATCTCGACTTGAAGAACCGCGTCGAGGCGCGCATGGCGCTGGCGGACGCGACGGCGACCGGCGACGACGACCCGTTGAGCGCGGACGCGGCGCGCAGCGATCTGGCGTTCCGCGATGCGCAGTTGAAGCGGTTGCGCGACGAGATCATCGACGGCGAGGACGCGGACGACGGCGTGAGCATGAGCGACCTCACCCTGGACGAGTTCCTCGCGGACCTGCTGCACTACATCCAGCGGAACCGCGCCGCGCTCGAAGCCGCGCCTTTCGGTATCCACGCCGTGGTCGATGCGGGCGCGGCGGCGCCCGCGGATGGGGGACCCGGCGTGATCTTCTGCCTCAGGCGGAAGGGCGCTCCGGCCGCGCGGACACCCAACCGCCTGTGGCCTTATTTCCTCGTTTACGTCCGCGACGACGGCGCCGTGCGCTACGGCTTCCGCCAGGCGCGGCAGTGCCTCGCCCTGTTCCGCGCCCTCGCCGCCGGGCGCGCGAACGCGGACACGGCCCTGGAGAACGCCTTCGATCGGGAGACCGCCCACGGGCGGCGGATGGCGCGCTACGAAGGACTTCTCGCCGCGGCCCTGCGAGACATCGCCGTCACCTTCGGCACCGCCGAGCAACGGCGCCTGGGCCAGGACCGCGCCGCGACCCTCGCCAAGGCGTCCGACCGCCCGGACGGCCCGGAAAATTTCGAACTCGTCACCTGGCTCGTCATCGCGGAGAAGGCCGGCCCTTCGTAGGGAAAGGCTCTCGCTTTTATCCGCGAATATGCTAGATTTCGGCGTGAACGGTCGTTTCGCGGCTGTTCAAGTGCCGGGAACGCGGGGAATTCGCGATGCTGCTGCGCTTCGGCGTCTCCAACCATCTCTCGATCCGCGATTTTCAGGAACTGTCGTTCGTGGCGTCCCCCCTGAAGGACCGGGACGAGGGGTTGATCCCCTGCGCCGCCGCGCCGAAGGGGGCGGTGGTGCCGGCGGCCGTGGTCTACGGCGCCAACGCCTCGGGCAAGAGCAATCTCATGACAGCGATGGGAATCATGTTGATAATGGTGCGGGATTCCCACCGGCACGGAAGGCCGGGCGGCGGAGTGCTGCGCCACCCGTTCCGGCTTGACCCCGCATGCGCCGGAAAGCCGTCGCGTTTCGAGATCGATTTCGTCGTCGACGGCGTGCGCCACCACTACGGCTTCGAGGCCTCCGACGACGCCTTCGAATCCGAATGGCTGTACGACTTCCCCGCCTCCCGCCGCCGGATGCTGTTCGAGCGCGAGAGCGGCGAATTTCGCTTCGGGCGCGGGCTGAAGGGGCGCAACGCCGTCATCGCCGACCTGACCCGGTCCAACAGCCTGTACCTCTCGGCGGCCGCCCAGAACGGGCACGAGCGGCTTTCGCAAGTGTCCAGATACTTCCGATCGGTCCATGGCGTTTACGCTACTGCTCTTTCGGGCATGATGGTGTCCGTGCATCTGGCGGAGAAAGAAGCGGACGACCGCGCGATCGACTTTCTCGGGAGGATCGGAACGGGGGTCGTCGCCTATCGACGAAAGGAAATCGAGTACGCGGACGAAATCGAAGCGTTCCAGCGGGACGTCCTTACGGCAATAAAAAAGAGGGCGGACGTGCCGGCCAACCTCGAAGCGACCATAAGCGGAGACTGGCGGACCGCCATCGAACTCGCCCATCTCGGCCGGGACGGTGAGCAGGTCTACCTCGATCTCGATCTGGAAAGCGCCGGCACGCGGCGTCTGCTGTTCGTGCTCGGCTTCGCCTTCCAAGCACTGGACGAAGGGATGCCCCTCTTCGTCGACGAGCTCGACGCCAGCCTCCACACCCAGGCAGCCGAAGCGGTGCTGCGGCTTTTCTGCTCGCGGAAGACCAACCCGAAGGGCGCGCAGCTCGTCGCGACGACCCACGACACCAATCTGATGCGTTCGCCCCTGCTGCGGCGCGACCAGCTCTGGTTCACCGAGAAGGACGCCGCCGGCGCGACGCGGCTCTACCCGCTCACCGACATCCGGACCCGCAAGGGCGACGACATCGGGAAAGGGTATCTGCAAGGGCGCTACGGCGCGGTGCCTCCCGACGACCCGGTTTCCGCCCTTGCCCCGCCGCGCTAGAGCCGGCCGCCGCGCCCCGAATCTAAAGCGGCGCGACCCCAACCGCGAACCGAAGCGGCGCTTCGTCCTGTTCTGCGAGGGCGCGAGAACCGAACCGGACTATTTCAAGGCGATCAAGCGTGCCCGTTCGGGCACACTGATTGCCGTGGAGATCGTCCCTGCGGCAGGCGTCCCCATGACCATCGCAAAAACGGCGATAGCAGCAGCCAAACCCCGCAGGCGAAAAGAGTCCTTTGAAGAAGGAGACCAAGTCTGGGCGGTGTTCGATCGCGACGCGCATCCCCGTTTCGAGGAAGCGGTGAGGTTGTGCGAGCAGCACGGCGTCAAGGTCGCGCGCTCCGACCCCTGTTTCGAGCTCTGGCTGATCCTGCACGAACGAGATTACGACCGGCCTTGCGACCGCCATGAAGCCCAGAGAAAGTTTGAATGCCGGCCGGAATACGATTTCGACGCTTTGGTACGCCGAGTCGAGGAAGCCGAGAGCCGCGCCGAGGCGCAACTGCGTTGCCGCGAAGCGGAAGGCGCTCCCTACGGCAACCCCTCCACGACCGTCTTTCGACTGACCCGCGCGATCTGCGACGCCGACGAACGCGCGCGGCCGCGGCAATGATCGCATCGCGTGATCTTCGGTGTTTTCGGCGCGTCAGCCCTCCCCGCCTCCGGGCGCGAGGCTCCATGGCAGGAAGGCCAGGATGCGTTCCCGGTTGGCCCTGACGCCGCCTTGGTCATGCGCCAGGAGACCGCGCCCGACCAAGGCCGCGACGTCGCGGGCCAGCGTCCTGGGCGTGACCTGGGCATAGGCCCGCGCGAGGTCCGCATTCAGATCCGGCAATGCGCCGACCCCGACCGCCCCCCGAACCCGCGACAACGCCAGCACCAGGGCACGCCGCCGCCGGGCGGTCGTGCCGCCGGCGTCGCGGAATTGCGCATGGACGAAGTTGGTCCACGCCACGTCCCACTGATGCCGGCGAATGCGCCCGACCTGCTCGCGCAAGCCGTCCACGAACCCGGCGATCGCGTAAGACACGAAACCATAGAGGCCGTCTTCCGCCCGGCTCGCGCGCGCCAGTTGCCGGTAGTATTCGCTCCGCGTCAGGTTGTAGTGGTTGCTCAAAAGATGGCAGGCGGGGAGCGGCAGCCCCGCCTCCAGCAGGATGGCCAGTTCGATCAGGCGCGCGGTGCGGCCGTTGCCGTCGCCGAACGGATGGATCCAGACCAGATGGAGATGGGCGAAGATCGCCTTCAGGATGGCGAACGCATGTTCGTTGCCGGCCGGGAGGTCGAAATCGTCCAGGACGCCGCAAAGGCGCGCCAACAGAGCCTGCGCCTCCCGCCAGTCCGGACAGCGATAGGCGCCGACGGACACGTTCGTCTTCCGCACCCGGCCGGGCGCGACGTCATCCTCGACGTCCAGGCCGCGCAGCACCGCTTCGTTCATCCGCTCGATGCGTTCGACGGTGAGGGGAATGCGGCCGCGGGCCTCCAGTTCGTCGACCAGCGCGCCGCAGGCGGAGACGATGTTGTCGATCTCGCGGGCGAGATACCGGCGGGACGGCGGCAGAGTCAGCGTGCCGTCGATGACGCCGCGGGCCTCCTCTTCGGACAACGTGTTGCCCTCGATGGCTGTCGTCGCGAGAGCGCCCTTCGCGAGATAGAGCCTGTGCAGCTCCTCGGCGACCGCCGGGTCGAGCGCCGTGCCGGCGACGTGCCCGCTCATGGAAGCGGCTTCGCCCAACGCCAGCCAGTCGGTATGCTTCAGGCGCCGAAGGTCGAAGGAAAAGGTCAACCATGGATGCGTCCGCTCGTATGCCCTGCCTTCCGTCGCCTCTGTTGTCATCGTCTAACTCCTCACAAGTGTTTGCTTTCTTTACATTTCAGGAAATAGAAGAGGGATTCTGGCGGGGATTATGTCGCGTTTCCTGCCCATGAAAAAGACCGACCGGGGCGGTGAACGGAGGCGTGAGGCCCTGAAAGGCGCGCTGGCCGGGCTCGCCGCCGGTGGGCCGTTGCGGGAAGGCGCGGCGGCGTTGTTCGGCGCGCTGGGCTATCGCAGCGAACGCACCGCCGACGCTGGGAGCGTCGCCGCGTTTCTCGCCCGCTTCGGCGCGGCGGACCGGCTGAGTGCGAAGCGGCGCGCCCTGTTCGATTCGTGGCGTGCCGTCGAGATCGTCTTCCAGATCACCGGCGAGGAAATCGCCGGCGGCCAGCCGGGCCTGCCGGGCTTCGCCGGTTTCGACGAAGGCCGCCACAAATCCTTCCTCTTCCTCGCGGTCGAACTGGAAGACACCGCCCATACCCGCGCCCGGCTCGCCGAGACGGCCCGTGCCGCGAACCGCCTCTTCGCCATGCCCGCCGTCCTCCTCTTCCGCCACGGCGCGGCCCTCACGCTGGCCGTCGTCCACCGCCGCGCCCACAAGACGGCTCCCGAACGCGACGTGCTGGAGAGGGTGACGCTCGTCAAGGACGTCCGCGCCGCCGACCCGCACCGCGCCCATCTCGACATCCTGGCCGATCTGGCCCTCCCCCGCCTCGTAGAAACGCAAGGGGTCCACGACTTCGACGCGCTGCACGCCGCCTGGGAGCGGGCGCTCGACGTCGAAGCGCTCAACCGGCGCTTCTACAGGGAGCTGTTCGCGTGGTTCGAGCGGGCCGTCGCCGGATGCCGCTTCCCCGACGACGGCGCCGGGCCGGGCAACGCGGAGCGCCACGTCATCCGGCTGATCACGCGGCTGCTCTTCGTCTGGTTCCTGAAGGAGAAGGGCCTGGTGCCGGCGGCTCTGTTCGAGGAACGCTTCGCCCGCGGCGCGCTCAAGGCTTATGACGCGGCAGACACCGGCTACTACCGCGCCGTGCTCCAGAATCTCTTCTTCGCCACCCTCAACACCGAGATCGACAAGCGCGCCTTCAGCGCCAAGCGCCCCCACACCCACCGCGACTTCGCGAGATACCGCTACCGCGCCCTGCTGGCCGACCCGGAGGACTTCGTCGAGAGGCTGAAATCCGTGCCCTTCGTCAATGGCGGCCTGTTCGACTGCCTGGACGATTTCGCGGGCGCCAGGGGAGGCGGGCGGCGCATCGACGCCTTCACGGACAAAATCGCGACTTCAGGCAAGGGCCTGGACGTGCCGGCCCGCCTGTTCCTCGACCCCGAGCACGGCCTCTTCCCGCTCTTCCGCCGCTACAAATTCACGGTGGAGGAGAACACGCCGCTCGACCGCGAGGTGGCGCTCGATCCGGAACTGCTCGGCCGCGCCTTCGAGAACCTGCTCGCCGCCTACAATCCGGAGACCCGCGCGACCGCGCGCAAGGCCACCGGCTCCTACTACACGCCGCGCCATATCGTGGATTACATGGTGGGCGAGGCGCTGGCGGCCGCGCTGGCCGGGAAGGCCCGGCCCGCGGACGGCGACGACTCCTTCTGGCGCGACCGGCTGCGCTACCTGCTCGATTACGAGCACGCCTTCGACGACGCGGGCGAGTTGTTCGATCCGGCCGAGACGGAAGCCCTCGTCCGCGCCGTCGCGGGCCTGCGGATGCTGGACCCGGCGGCCGGCTCCGGCGCCTTCCCCATGGGCGTGCTGCACCGGCTGACGCTGGCGCTCCGCCGTCTCGACCCGGGCAACGAACGGTGGGAAGCGTTGCAGAAGGAACTGGCCGCCGACCGCGCGGGCGCGGCCTTCGACGAACGCGACGCGAGCGCGCGCGAGGCGGCGCTTGCGGAGATCAGCCGCCTCTTCGACGCCTATCGGGAATCCGACTTCGGGCGCAAGCTCTACCTGATCCAGAACGGCATCTTCGGAGTCGACGTCCAGCCCGTCGCCTGCCAGATCGCCAAATTGCGCTTCTTCATCTCGCTGGTGGTGGAGCAGGAGGCCAAGGAGGTCGAGGAGGCCGAGAACTACGGCATCCGCCCGCTCCCCAACCTGGAGACCCGCTTCGTCGCCGCCGACGCCCTGATCGGGCTCGGCGGCGCGGAGAAGCAGAAGGTGCTGGGCGACGACGCCGTGAAAGACGTGGAGGAGCGCCTGCGCCGCGTGCGCGAGCAATATTTCAACGCCCGCGCCAGGAGCACCAAGCTCCAGCGGCGCAAGGAGGACGAGAAGCTCCGGGCCGAACTCGCGCGCACGCTGGAGGGCCTGGGCTACGGCCACGACGCCGCCGAGGCCGTCGCCCGCTGGGACCCCTACGACCAGAACGCGCACGCCGATTGGTTCGACCCGGAACACATGTTCGGCGTGACCGACGGCTTCGACGTGGTGCTCGGCAACCCGCCCTACATCCGGGGCGAGGCCATCCCCGGCAAGGCGCGGCTCGCCGCGGCGTTCGACGGTTTCTACAGGGCGACGGCCGACGTCTACACCTACTTCTTCCACCGGGGCGCGGGGCTTCTGAAGGCGGGCGGCCTGCTCTGCTTCATCGCCTCCAACAAGTTCATGCGCGCCGATTACGGCGGGCCTCTGCGGGCCTTCCTGAAGCGGGAGGCACCACCGCTTTCGATCCTGGATTTCGGGCACACCGGCACCTTCGACGCGACGGTGCGGCCCCTCGTCCTGCTGGCACGCCGCGGCGGCGGCCACGAGAGCTTGCGCGCCGCCACCGTGCGCGGCGGCGCGGGCGCGGCGCAGCCCGCCGCCTTCATGGAGAAGCACGGCTTCCCCATGGCACGCGACGCCCTCTCCGACGCCGGCTGGGCGCTGGCGGAGCCGGCGCTGCTCGCCTTGCGCGCGAAGATCGAGGCCGCCGGAACGCCGCTTCGGGAGTATTTGAAGGAGAGGATCTGCTACGGCGTCAAGACGGGTCTGAACGACGCTTTCGTCATCGACGAAGCGACGCGGCAGAAGTTGATCGACGAGGACCCGGCCAGCGCCGACCTGATCAAGCCCTGGCTGCGCGGCCGGGACGTGCGCCGCTGGCGGGCGGACTGGCGGGGCCTGTATGTGATCTTCACCCGCCGCGGCACCGACATCTCCCGATACCCCGCCATCGAGCGGCACTTGTCACGCTGGCGCGCCGACCTGGAACCGAAGGTGAAGCGCAATGACACACGCGGGCGAGCGCCAGGAAGCTACAAATGGTTCGAGCTTCAGACAAACATCGCCTACCACGAAGCCTTCGACCGCCCGAAGATCGTCTATCCCGACATCGGAACGGAAATGCGGGCGCTTCTCGACCGGAACGGCCATCTGACCGGCAACACCTGCTATATCGTCCCCGCCGACGACGCCTGCCTCCTCGCCATCCTGAACTCCAGGCTCCTTGATTTCTGGTTCCGCCTCGCCATGCCCTGCCTCGACGACCCCTTCGACGGCGGATACATAAGGTTTTTCTCAGCGGACATGGAGCGTGTGCCCATCGCCCCCGCCCGCCCGTCCACGGCCGCCCGCCTCGCCACCCTCGCCACCCGCATCCAGTCCACCAAACAATCCAACCCCACCGCCGACACCCAACCCCTCGAACACGAAATCGACAAAACCGTGTACACCCTCTACACTCTCGACGAACGGGACATCGCCCTGATCGAGGGGACCGTGCATCGATGAGCGGCAATCGTAAGTGCGAGACGGTCGGCCGGCGCAGGGTGCGGAGCCCGGCGACGGCCGTCGTTGAGCATGGCGCACCATCGGCTATCCTCATTCTGGCTCATGGTGGCAATCACGCAGTGGGCGTGGGGGTTGTGAGCCGAGGGCGCACGACGTACCGTGGAGGAAGGTCGCAGCCATGACCCTTCGGCCGCGGGCGCGGATCACCATGCCGGAGGCCCGATCTCGCACGGCGACGGACCATTCGCCGCCGTCGATCTGCAAAGGGGTGACGACCGATGTCCACTGACATCACGGGACTGACGGACGCCGGCCAAGAGATCGAAAAGATTCCGGTCTCCATCAGTTACGACATTATACGGCTGTTCTCCGAAGGTCTTTATCGAAGTCCACACAAGGCCATTGAAGAGCTCGTAAGCAACGCCTACGACGCCGACGCGCAACAAGTGCATGTATTGCTTCCGGGACAACCCAAAGACGAGGAAGGCCATATTGCACCCTTGTGGGTGATTGATAACGGTCACGGCATGGATGCGAGTGGATTCCGTCAACTTTGGCGCGTCGCCGAGTCGAACAAGGACAACGACGATCCACCTCCCAAGCGTCGCGCCCCGATCGGACAATTTGGTATCGGCAAACTTGCAGCATATGTTCTTGCCTGGAAACTCACGCATTTGAGTCGCGTAGGAGATAGATTTTTGCTCACGATAATGAATTTTCGTGAAGTCACCGGCCGTCAAAATAAAGCCGCGAATCCTATTCAGATTTCGTTGCGCGAAATAGACGAATCGACAGCCAAAAATTATCTGACGGAAATCAAACGTCGCGATCCTCACGCCTGGGCACTCATGTTTGATGAAAAGAAAGCGGCGTCCACCTGGACAGCCGCTGCTCTCTCTGACTTCAAGGATTTGTATAACAAGCTTTCCAGCGGCACGCTGCGATGGGTCTTGAGCACGGGCCTCCCTCTTCACAGCAATTTCAGTATATCGCTCAATGGAGAGCGCATAACGTCGAGTAAGGAGAAGTTAGTGGAAATCAAAGAAATTGAATTCCAGGAGAATCTTCCGGGAATTGGAGAGATTCGGGGAACCGCTCGCATCCACGAAAAACAGCTGACGATTGGAAAATCCGAACAAGTCGGACGAAGCAATGGTTTCTTCATTCGTGTCCGGGGTCGTGTTATCAATCTCGAAGATGGGCTGTTCGGCGTCTCACAACCTAATCACGCGGCATGGTCTCGCTTCGCGTCGGAAGTGAACGCGGATGGGCTACGGGATCATTTGCTTTCGTCGCGCGAAGGGGTGAGAAATTCCGAACATGTCGAGGAATTCCGTGAATACCTCAGTAGGATATTCAATCAGTGCCGGCTCGCTTACGACGAGTGGAACAGGAACAAATACGAACAACTGGACATCATCGCCCTCCTTTCGGACAACCCAAGTACTCACGTGATAGACCCCCTTCTCCATAGTGTTCGCAATACGCTACAGACCGGCTCGGAATCCTTCTACGTCGACGTTCCTCGGCAGGTGGGAGAGGAAGACCGTTCTCGATGGTTGACAACTTATGAAAACGAAGCCACGGAGAAGCCTTTCAACAAGACCGAGTTCGTAGATCATGGCCCAAACGCTCCTGCCCTCCGTTATGACCCCGCCACACGTAACCTCTCGGTGAACTCCAAGCATCCATTCATCGACAAGCTCACTGACGGCGGCAAACACCGGAACCCGGCCAAACTGTTTGCCTCTTCCGAAGTATTGCTCGAAGGCCAGCTTCAGAATCAAGGAGTCGACCGATCATTGATTGCTGGCTTCTTGACAGACCGAGATCGAGTTCTGCGATTGATGGCAGGCGACGCCCCGCCAACTGCGACCGAGGTTCTGCGCCGTCTCAATGTTGCAAACCAGGACCGTACTGCCCTCGAGCGAGCGGTTGGAGCAGCCTTTCGGGCACTCGGGTTCGGCTACGAACGAAAAGGCGAAAATGCGGAGCCGGATGGCATTCTGTACGCCAGTCTCGGTCGTCATGGGAAAACGCCGGCGGACTATAAGCTTGTGTACGATGCGAAGCAAACCAACCATCCATCGGTCAAAGCCGAAAAGATTAATCCTTCCAGCCTTAATGATTTTCGTAAGCAAAATGGTGCAGATTTTGGATTCTTTATCGCCATTGCGTACGCAGCGGAAGAGGAAGGTGATAGTACGCTTAATCGACGGATGGGCGGAGAAGAGGGGCATCACTTGACGCTGCTCAAAATTGATCACCTCCGCCGCTTGGTGTGGTTACATTTCAAGCACGGTCTAACGCTCACGGAGCTTCGTTCGCTATTCGAAAATGCACGCACGGTTCCGGAGGTGAATAATTGGATTGAATCGCTCAAAGATCGTCTTTTTCAGCAGGGAGAAATTCCTATTCGTATTTTGCTTGAAGATTTGGAGAAGGAGAAGAGAGACCCCAAAGCAATGCCGAATATTCATGCTGTTCGTGCAAAACGCTTGGAACTCGTGCAATTTGAGCCGGAGCGATTGATCGCACGGTTGCGAGCGGTCGAAAAAATTGTTGGCAATCGATGGATTGAGGTGGAAGCTTCGGGCGGCGTGCGTCTCCATCAGACAGCCGAGCAAATTCTCGCATATCTCAACCGAAACGTCGAAGGTTTGGCACGCGAGGAGACTGAAATTGGTCCGAGAAGTTAATGTCCATCCTCCCCATTCACCCTTTCCCCGCTCGAATGGCACCAGAAATAGCCCGCCATTCTCTCAAGGCGGTCCCAGAAGGCGGGCACGTGCTCGATCCCATGTGCGGTTCCGGAACAGTTGCTCGGGCCGCTGTGGAGGCAGGCTTCCATTGCATTGGTGTCGACATCGACCCTTTGGCCACCTTGATCGCACGAGCATGGACCACGCCGCTGGACATCTGCCAAATCTGTTCCCGCGCCGAGCATGTAGTGCGCACTGCCAAGCTGCTTTCCAGCACAGCCATTGAGCGCACGCCGGACCAGGAAACCGAGCGATTCATTCGTTATTGGTTCGCCTCAAGGCAGGAATCGGAACTTGCGCGCTTGGCAACCGCGCTTCGACGACAAAGCGAACCAGTGAAGAGTGCGCTTGCCGTCGCGATGAGTCGAATCATCATCTCCAAAGAAATGATGGCGTCACTGGCACGTGATACATCCCATAGCCGTCCTCACAAGGTGGCGCATTCCAATGACTTCGACGTCTATACCGGATTCCTGAGATCCGCTCGTCATGTAGCCATGCGACTCAAACCAGACCTGATTGAAGGACGAGCCGACATTCGTTGTGCGGATGCGCGAACGCTCGAAGGGTTACATGACGAGAGTTTCGATCTTGCGCTCACTTCCCCGCCATATCTCAACGCTATCGACTATCTGCGGGGACACCGATTGACACTCGTATGGTTGGGCTACCAAGTGGGATCGCTAAGAGAAACTCGGTCCGTCAGTATCGGGGCAGAGAGGTCGATGCCAAGGGCGGATGCTTCGATTGATATTTCACCCTTCGTGATGGAACGGGACGGCGCAACCATCGCTCTCCGACATTGGGGCTGGATACGCCGTTACGCCTCCGATATGGACATCGTTCTTTGTCAGCTTGGAAGAGTTGTCAAGCGGGGTGGGCGAATAGTGCTGGTCCTTGGCAACTCATTCCTTCGCGGGGTAGTCATTGACAATGCGAGCCTTATCGAGGCACTCGCCAAGCGTATCGGATTTCAAATCCAAGACCGACATACCAGGGAAATTCCCGCGCGGCGACGTTATCTTCCCCCACCTGGCAACGGTCAAAGCGCTTTAGACACTCGCATGAGAACCGAGACAGTACTTACGTTCAACGTCTGATTGGAATTCGCTGGGCCCACCATCCTTCGAACTGTTCGCCCGCCGGGCCACTGGCTCCACTCCCGCCCGTCCAGCGTGCGCCCGCGCCCCGCCCCATTGCTTGAAGAAGAGCGGGACGCTGGCCGCCGGGCACTGGTCACGCAGCGCCCGCGCCCATTCCGCACACACCGGGGAATCAGAACGCCGGAGCCCCGCCCGCCGATTTCCGCCCCGAGGCCGCCGCCCGTACGTTGTGGAGTCGGTAGCTGGCCTCGATCCCGAGCCAGATGTCGGCGTCGAGGCCGAGCACCCTCTCGAATTGGAGCGCGGTTTCCGGATCGATCGGCGCCTTGCCCGCGACGATCTCGCTGATCAGCTTGGGCGAGCGCCCGCACCGGCGCGCGAACGCGGCATGGGAGAGCCCCCCGGCCTCCAGGTGCTCTTCGAGGATCCACCCCGGCGGGACTGCATAATCCGGTTCGTGCCGATAAGTCGCCGTCGCCATGGCGGGATTCCGCGCAGAGATCGCTCGTGGTGCGGGCGGTGAGACTCGAACTCACACTCCCGAGGGAACGGGTTTTTGAGACCCGCGCGTCTACCTGTTCCGCCACGCCCGCGCGAGGGCCATTCTTAGTGCCGGTTGCGACGCGAGTCGAGCGGCTCGCTCAGCCGTGCGGGGCGTCTTCGACGTGGAGGGTGCAGGCGAGGGCGCGGGCCAGGGCCGCGGCGGCGGCGCGGGCCTTGCCGGCGGCGAGGGGCCGGTGGCGGGGCGCGAGGCGCAGCGTCAGGCGGCCGCCCCCCTCCCGCGCAAGGCGGGAGCCGTCCAGCACCGAAGGCGCGCCGCCGGAGAGGCGCTCGGCCAGGCGGAGCGCGAGGCCGACGGCGCGGGCCTGGGCGCAGGCCTCCGGCGGCAGCAGGCGCTCCGCGGCGCGGGCGGCCTCGGCCGGCAGGGCCGGCTTGTAGCGCGCGGCGACGGCCAGGGCGAGGAAGACGCGCTCGGGATGGTCGATGCCGACGAAGGGCGCGCGCGCAATGCGCATGAAGGCCTCCGCCGCGCGCAAATCCGGATGCCGGCGCCAGGCGATCTCCGACAGCGCCGCCACCGCCGGCCGCAGGCGGCGCCAGGGGCCGGCGGCCGGGAGCCCGGCGCGGGCGAGCCAGGAATCGAGCGCCTCCGCATAGGCGAGGCCGCGCCCGTCGCGGCACGCCGCCTGCCGGCAGGCTTCGACGAGCGGATCCGCCGCCCGCTCGGCCGCCGGCAGCCTGTCGAAGAGAAGCCCCTCGCGCAGGCCGTAGGCGGAGAACAGAACCTCGCCCGGCGCCGCCGCCTCCAGCAGGGCGCGCAGGACCGCCGCGGCGCTCGGCACCGTCGCGAGGCGTTGCGGCCGCAACCCTTCCGCCCGGAGCGTGCTCGGGTCGGCGGCGGCGAAGCGGTCGGCCACGTCGCGGGCCTCCTGCGCCGCCAGGCGGCGGTGATGCACGATGGGCACGGGATGCCGCTCGACGGCCATGTGGAGCCGGGCCAGCGCCCGCCACGCCCCGCCGACGAGATGGACGGGCATCGCCCGCGCGCCGCCGAGCCAGGGCAGCTCGCGCAGGTTTTCCGCCGCCAGGGCCGCGGCGCGCGCGGGCGCGAGGCCGCCCAGCCGGAGCACCCCCAGCGGCAGCGTCGCGTGTTCCGCCGGCCGCCCCTGATCGAGGCGCACGAGTTCGAGACTGCCGCCGCCGAGATCGGCCATCAGCCCGCTCGCGCCGGGGAACGCCGAGGCCACGCCCAGCGCCGCGTAGCGGGCCTCCTCCGCGCCCGAGAGGACGCGGAGCGGAAAGCCCGCCTCCCGCGCCGCCGCCGCGCAGAAGCGGGCGCCGTCAGCCGCCTCGCGCACGGCGGCGGTGGCCACGGCGTCGAGCGGGGCCGCGCCGAGCGCGGCCGCCACGGCGGCGAAACGGCGAAGCGCCGCCAGCGCCGGTTCGACCGCTTGCGGCGCGAGCCTCCCCGTCTCGGCGAGCGCGGCGCCGAGGCCGCACAGCTCCCGCTCGTTGAAGAGCGGCGCCGGCGCCCGCGCGAGCGCCTCGAAGACGACGAGGCGGATCGAATTCGAGCCCACGTCGAGGACGCCGCAAGGCCCCGCCGGCCCGGTCGCAGGCGGGGCCGCGCGCTCCCGGCCGCCCCGCGCGCCGCTCACCCGTCGAGCGAGCCTCCGCCGCCGGCCGCCGCCAGGGTGAGCAGCGGCGCGCGCCGCGCCGTGCCGCGCCCGGAGAGCGACGGGTTGGTCATGAAGAAGCGATGGGCGTTGAGCGGCTCGCGCCCGCGGTGTGCGCGGGAATAGCGCCCGTCGGCGCCCAGCGTCCAGCTCTGCTCGTCGTCCCGCAGGTTCGCCGTCATGATCTGGTCGAGGACCTGCTCGTGGACGGTCGAATTCTCGATCGGCACCATCGCCTCGACCCGCCCGTCCAGGTTGCGGGCCATCCAGTCCGCCGAGGAGACGAACACCCGGGCCTTGGGCGAGGGCAGGCCGTGGCCGGCCCCGAAGCAGACGATGCGGGAGTGTTCGAGGAAGCGCCCGACGATGCTCTTCACCCGGACGTTTTCCGAAAGCCCCGGCACCCCCGGCCGCAGGCAGCAGATGCCGCGCACCACCAGGTCGATGGAGACCCCGGCCGCGGAGGCCGCGTAGAGCGCCTCGATCACGTCCGGGTCCACGAGCGCGTTGAGCTTGGCCCAGATCGCCGCCGGCCGCCCCGCCCGCGCGTGGCCGATCTCCGTCGCGATCAGATTGCCCAGCGCCTCGCGCAGGCCGAGGGGGGCCACGGCGATCTTCTCGTAGCGCGCGGGCGGGGCGCCCCCCGTCAGGTAGTTGAAGAGCAGCGCTGCGTCCCGGCACAGCGCCGGCTCGCAGGTGAAGAACGAGAGGTCCGTGTAGATCTCGGCGGTGACGGGGTGGTAGTTGCCGGTGCCGTAATGGACGTAGCTGCGCAGCCCGTCGCCCTCGCGCCGCGCCACCAGCGACGCCTTGGCGTGGGTCTTGAGGTCCATGAAGCCGTACACCACCTGGGCGCCGGCGCGCTCCAGGTTGCGCGCCCAGCGGATGTTGGCCGCCTCGTCGAAGCGGGCCTTGAGCTCGACCAGCGCCGTCACCGACTTGCCGGCCTCCGCCGCCGCGATCAGCGCCTTGACGATCGGTGAATCGTCGCTCGTGCGGTAGAGAGTCTGCTTGATCGCGATCACGTCCGCATCCCGCGCCGCCTGATCGAGGAACTGGACCACCACGTCGAAGCTCTCGTAGGGGTGGTGAACGAGGATGTCCTTCGCCTTGATCGCGGCGAAGCAGTCGTCGCCGTAATCGCGGATGCGCTCGGGGAAGCGCGGGCGGTAGGGCGGGAATTCCAGGTCGGCACGCCCGCACTTGATGAGCATCGCGGTGTCGGCCAGGCCGAGGATGCCGCCGACCTTGACGACGGCGCGCGCATCGACGCCGAGCTTGTCGGTGAGGAAGGCCAGCATGGTCTCCGGCATGGCGGCGTCCACCTCGAGCCGGATGACGTCGCCGCGGCGGCGGCGCTTGAGAGCGCTCTCGAACGAGCGCACGAGGTCCTCGGCCTTCTCCTCGAGCTCGATGTCGCTGTCCCGGAGGATGCGGAACCGCCCGACCGCGGCGACCGAGAAGCCGGGGAACAGCCGGTCGAGGAACATCTCCACCACGTCCTCCAGCGCGATGAAGCGGATGCCGGAAGCCGCGCCCTCCGGCAGGCGGATGAAGCGCTCGATCTGGCTCGGCACGCGCACCAGGCTCGGCACCCGGCGGCCGGTGTTCCGCTCGACCAGCTCGAGGGCGAGGCTGAATCCGAGATTGGGGATGAAGGGGAAGGGATGCGCCGGATCGACCGCGAGCGGGGTCAACACGGGGAACAGGCGATCGATGAAATAGCCGCCGAGCCAGCGCCGCTCGTCCGCCTCGAGTTCATCGACGGAGACGATGGCGATTCCCGCTTGGCCCAGCTCGGCGCGCAAGGCGAGCCAGCGCTCCTGCTGCTGTGCCATCAGGGCGTTGGCGCGGGCGTTGACGGCGGCGATCTGGGCGGCGGGGCTCAGGCCGTCCCGCGACAGATCGGTGATCCCCGCCTCGACCTGGCCATGCAGCCCGGCGACGCGCACCATGTAGAATTCGTCGAGGTTGGAGCCCGAGATCGAGAGGAAGCGCAGGCGCTCCAGCGGCGGATGGTCGCGGTTCTCGGCCTCTTCCATCACCCGCGCGTTGAAGGCGAGCCAGCTCAGCTCCCGGTTGATGAATTTGTCGGCGGGCGCGAACCCGCCCTCTTCGACCGCGCGCTTCGCTTCCGCCATCGCTCCGTTCCCTCTGCGCCGACCATAGCGGCCGCGCGGCCGCGCGGAAACACCCCTTCTTCAGTTCGAGGCGCGGGCGGCAAGAACGGCGCGGGCAAGGGGCACGGTGACGGGCCTGTTCTCCGCAAGCGCGGCGCGGTCGAGGGCGTCCACCAGATCGGCCAGCGCGTCGAAACGCCGCTCGATGCGCGGTACCAGATAGGCCGGCACCTCGGGCGCCACCGCCATCTGCCGGTCGGCGAACAGCTTGACCACGAGGGCGCCGAGCAGCGCGTCGTCCGGCATCCCGAGCGCCGCCGCAGGTGCCAGCCGGAGCCGCGACGCCAGGTCGGGCAGCGCCAGCGGCCAGCGGACGGGCGGCGATTCGGCGGTGAGCAGGAGATGCCCGCCGCGCTCGTGCGCGCGGTTGTAGCGGTGCAGCAGCGCCCGCTCGTCGAGCGGGCCGCGGCCCACGTCCTCGACGACCAGCGCCTCCCGGAAGGCGTCCGGCGCGTCCCCGGCGAGGGCCGAGGCCGCGACCGCCTCGGCCCCGCTCCGCGCCCGCCAGACCTGCGCGAGATGGCTCTTCCCGGAACCGGGCGGGCCGTGGACCACGAGCGCCGGGCCGGGCCAGTCGGGCCAGCGATCGAGCCAAGCCACCGCCGCTTCGTTGCAGGGCGCCACCAGGAAATCGTCGCGGCCGAAGGCCGGGCGGGCGCCCAGGTCGAAGACGCGCTGACGCGGCGGCCCGGCCACGGCCCGCGCCCCGGTTTCAGCCGCGCCGCCCGCCGTCCGCGCGCGCCGCCGGCGGCGGGCGGAGGCGCAGCACCCAGCCGCCCTCTTCCGCCTCCAGCACGAGAGCGGCCTGATCGAGGGCGAGGCGCAACTGCGCGATCGTGCCGTAGTGGCGCAGCGTCAGGCGCGCGGCGCGACGCGACAGGGAGTCGATGTCCACCGCCGCGATCACCGCGAGGCCGGCCAGCCGCCGCCGGATCGCCACCCACGCCCCCAGGTTCTCGAGGGGAACCAGGACGGGGAGCGCCCGTGCGCTGTCGTAGACGATCAGATTGGCGCGCTTCCAGTCGCGTTCGAGGAGGGCGGCCACCCGCGCGGCGGCGCGGTCCAGGAACGCCCGCTCGTCCTCGCCGGCGCGGCCGGTCACCGCCTCCTCGTGGACGCTGTCGCCACCGATGGCGAACCGGCGCAGCGAGAGCGTCGTCGAGAAGGCCGTGGCCATCGGGTCGTCTTGCGCCACCCCCCGCACGAGCGGCCCGACAAGCGCCACCGCCACCTCGGCCGCGCCGTGGCGGCGCGCCAGCGCGGCCAGGGCCTCCCTGTCCGGGACCAGGGCCCGGGCCGCGTCGACGAGGCCGAGATCGACGACGTCGCCCAAGGGGAGCACGATCGGCACCAGGCCGCGGGGCGGCGGCCGTTCCTCCCAGGCGCGGCGCCACGGGTTGCCCTCGCCCCACAGCCGCGCGCCGAGAGGGCGGCGCAGGACGGCCACCAGCAGAACGGGCTTGCCCACGGTCTCCGCGTAGGCGATGCGGTTGTCGCGCAACAGGCGGCGCACGGCGCGCGGGTCGAAATCCACCGTCAGGGCGGCGCGGTAACGAGTCGGCGACACCCGCTCGCCGGCGATGGAGAAGCCCTCGACCATGGCCGCGAGGGCTTCGGCGTCGGGTATGGGCGGGGCTTCGCGCGCACCGGTCACGGTCAGCCGGCGCAGCAGAATCTCCAGCGCCGCCCGCTGGCCGTCGGCGAGGGCGCGCGCCCGCGCGTCGGCGGCGGACGCGGCCTCGGCGTCGATGGCCACGTTCTCGACGGTGAACACCGATTCCGCGAAGGCGGGACCGGCCGCGAAGAGGACCAGCGGCGCGGCGATTGCAAGGCGGGCCAATCCGCTTATGATTCCGGGCTCCGATGGTCGATCGAACCGGCCGCCGCCGGGGCAGGGCGGAAGGCTAGCACGGCGGTTCGCGGCCGCAAACGGTGCGGACCGGCGTCCGCGGGGCGGAATGGCGCGTCTCAGGCTCGGAGTCCTGATCTCGGGCGGCGGCACCAACCTGCAAGCCCTGATCGACGATGGCGCCGGCGCTGCGAGCGAAATCGCGGTGGTGATCGCCAACCGGGCCGACGCCTTCGGCCTGACCCGCGCCCGGCGGGCGGGGCTGCCGCACCGCGTGGTCGATCACCGGGCTTACGAATCCCGCGCCGCCTTCGACGCGGCGTTGAGCGCCGCCCTGGAGGATGGCAGCGTCGATCTGGTCTGCCTCGCCGGCTTCATGCGCATTCTGACGGCGGGCTTCGTCGACCGCTGGCGCGACCGCCTGATCAACATCCACCCGTCGCTGCTGCCGGCGTTCAAGGGGCTGGACACACATGCCAGGGCGCTCGCGGCCGGCGTCCGCATCAGCGGTTGCACCGTCCACTTCGTCCGGCCCGAACCGGACAGCGGGCCGATCATCGCGCAGGCGGCGGTGCCCGTGCTCCCCGGCGACACGCCGGCGCGCCTCGCCGCCCGCGTGCTGCGGCAGGAGCATCGCTGCTACCCGCTCGCCGTCCGCCTGATCGCCGCGGGCCGCGTCGCCGTCGAGGGCGAACGGGTCGTCGTCGCGGGCGCCCCCGCCCTCGGCGATGGCGAGGCCGAAAGCGCCCTCCTCAACCCGGCGCCGCAGGCCTGACGCGGGCCCGGAACGGCGCCGCCGCCCCGAGCCCGGCGGGCGCTTACGCGGCGGCGCCGAGGGCGCGTTCGACGAAACGCCCGGCCCGCGCGCGCACCGGCGCGAGGGCGTCTTCGGCGGTCTTGGCGCTCGTCTCGGCGATTCGCTTGCCGGCGCTCGCCGCGCGCGCGAACGACGCCTTGGCGTGGGCCGCCTGCGCGTCCGCCAGTTCCGTCCAGTCGCGCGCGCCCAGCGCCGCCTTGGCCGCCTCGGCCTGCGCCTCCATCGACTCCCTGGCGAACGCAGCCCAGGCATCGCCGATGGCGCCGCAGCCCCGCGCCGCGACGGTCGCGGCGTCGACGAGGCTGTCGAGGGTCTCGCGGCTCTCCGCGACGACACCTTCAAAGGATGGCGTGTCACTCCAGCGCCGGCCTCCCGTGGTCTTCGATTTCGTGGTCATGGCTCTTGCCTCCGTTGGCAGCATATTGCATCGCAGCGTGATGTTGCGTCGCAACATAATCATCCCGCACCGGCGGTCAAGATTTTTCCTGCCTGTCCATGAGAGTCATCCCCGGGTGAAAAGGCGCCGTGGAGCGCCGGCGTCCCGCCGGCGTGGCGGGCCGATGGCCCGCACTCCCGGAACACGGCGTCGTTGCCCGCCGGCCCGCCCTGTGGCAGGGTTCACGAAGCGTGCCGCCGTAGCTCAGGGGTAGAGCACTCCCTTGGTAAGGGAGGGGCCGGAAGTTCGATTCTTCCCGGCGGCACCGCCTCCCCCCTCCCCTGAAAACCGACGACCGACTTTCGAGGCCGCAATTCGCAGTCTCCATTCAGATAATGAAAGTCATTTGCATTCGCACCGCAAACATGGTATCCGTCGGCGCGCGGGAGCGACGGAGGAGTCAGCCATGGAGCGGGAATGTCATGCCCATCGGGCGGTGGCGCGCGGTTCGGCCGGAGCGGCCCTGACGATCCCCCGCCTCGCCTTCGCGGAGCAGCTCGTCCTGTGGTCGGCGCGCAGGCTCCACGCGGCCTCTCGATGCGACGCGGCGACCGAGGACGACGCCCGCGCACGCCGGCGGGAGGTCCTCGCCCGGATCGGCAAGGAACTCGGCGTGGCCTTGCGAACACCGGCGGCGCCCGGCGCCGGCCTCGAAGCGGCGCGCGCCCTGGACGGGACGCTCTCGGCCTTCTCCCGCGCCGGCGTCCGCGGGCTGCGGCCGAACCCAACGCATTGCCGGTTCGTCGGCGGCGACGAGCGGCTTCTGCTGTCGCTGCTCGCCGGATGCCAGGCCGGCGACCACGCGCACATCGCCGCCCTGCTCTCGTGGTTCTTCCGCCCGCCCGCGATGCGCGAGGCGGTGGCCCAGGGCGGTGCCTTCGCCTGCGCCCTCGCGCGCGGCGGCTACCGCCTGCCCCAGAGGCTCCGGCTCGCGGGATGCATGGGCCTCGCCTGCGCCGACGCCCGCTCCGACCCCCGCCGCCTGCACTGAACGGGGCGGGCGAGCGGGCGGAGCGCGCCGCCCGCCGGGGTCAGTAGCCGGCGCGGTCGTCCACGGCGTGGCCGCGCTTCGGCACCAGGACCGTGCGTTCGTAGGTCATGAACACCGTGCCGTCGGCCTTCTTGCCGGTCGTCTTCACCTTGACGATGCCCTGGGTCGGGCGCGACCGGGATTCGCGCGTCTCCAGCACCTCGGATTCGGCGTAGATGGTGTCGCCCGCGAAGACCGGGGCGGTCAGGCGGATGTCGTTCCAGCCGAGATTGGCGATCGCCTTCTGGCTGACGTCGCTCACCGACATGCCGGCGACGATGGCCAGCGTCAGCGCGCTGTTGACGAGCGGCTTCCCGAACTCGCTGTGGCGCGCGTATTCGCTGTCGAAATGGAGCGGATGGGTGTTCATCGTGAGCAGGGTGAAGGAGATGTTGTCGTACTCCGTCAGCGTCCTGCCCGGCCGGTGTTCGTAGACGTCGCCCACCGCGAAGTCCTCGAAATGGCGCCCGTAGGATTCGCGGGTGCGCCCTTCCCCCACCTGCTTGCGGTGCACCGCCATCGCGCGCCCTCCTCCCTCGCTCCGGCCTCTCCCCCGTGTGGCGGTGAACCTTAGAAGCGCGGCCGCCGCCGGTCAACGCGGGCGGGCGGGGGGACGGAAGAGGCGGAAGGCGCGAAGCGCGCGGGGCGGGACCGTGCCCACGGCGAGCCCGGCCATCACCAGCCCGACGCCCGCGAGGCGCCGGGGGCCCAGACTCTCGTCCAGCAGCAGCGCGGTGCTGACCAGGCCGGCGACGGGAATGACCAGGGAGAAGGGGGTGACGAGATAGGCCGGGTAGCGGCGCAGCAGGTAGCTCCACAGCATGAAGCCGAAACAGGTCGAGACGAGCCCGAGAAAGATCAGCTCGCCCACGGTGCGCCAGGCGATGTCCGCGAGCCCGGCGAAGGCCGCGCCGCCTTCGAAGACGTAGGCGAGCGCGAACAGAGGCGGGATGCCGATGAGGTTGGCCCAGGCAAGCAGCCGCAGCAGGTCATCGGTGCCGGCGAGCTTGATCACCATGTTGGAGCAGGCCCAGGTCAGCGCGGCGGCGAGCACGAAGCCGAGCCCGACCAGGGTCGGTCCGCCCGGCAGGGTGAGGCCGATGACCGCCATGCCCGCGCCCGAAACCGCGATTCCCGCGTACTGGGCGCGGCCCGGCCGCTCCCCCAGGACGAGAAAGGCGAAGAACGTCGTGAAGAACACCTGGGACTGCAACACCAGCGAACTCAGCCCCGCCGGCATCCCGAAATCCATGCCGAGCAGCAGCAGCGCCATCTGGATCACGCCCTGGATCAGGCCCAGAGCGGCCGTCCAGTACCAGGGGATCGCCGGCGGGCGGAGCAGCACCAGCACCGGCAGTGCCGCCGCCGCGACACGCAGCCCGGCCAGCAGCAGCGGCGGCAGGGCGTCCAGCAGGTCCCGCATCACCACGAAGGTGAAGCCCCAGAGGCCGGTCACGGCGATGATGAGGGCGGTATGGGCGAGCGACATCGGGGCGGGGCCGGAAGCAGGGCGCCGGGCGTGGCGCATCCGCGCCCGCGCGGCGGGGGCGCGTCAGACGGCGCCGGAATCCAGGGGCGGCGGGGCGGGCGGAAGGGGCGCCCGGCGGCGCCGGGAGCGGGTCAGGCCGCGCCGCCTCTCCGCACGACCCGCTTGCGCCACGAACCGATCGCCATGCGGACAATCCCCGCCACCAGCACGAACACCGTGGCGTAGATGAAGAGGACCCCGACCGCGCCGAACCCCTCCTCCACCGGCAGCGAAGGCGCCATGAAGACGCTCGTGACGACGCAGAAAACCAGCGACGCCAGCAGCGCCGGCCCCTCGCCGGAGCGCCAGAACCGGCGCAGCCCCCGGAAGCGATGATCGTCCATGATCGTCACGGCGAATCTCCGTCGGTTGCGGCGGCGCATGTTAGCCGAAGCCGGGCGCCGCGCCAAAGCCGTTATCGCCCGCCCGCCGCCGCGTCCAGAGCCTGCGCCAGGTCGGCGCGCAGGTCGGCCTCCGCCTCGAGCCCGACCGAGAGGCGCAGCAAGCCCTCGCCGATGCCGAGGGCGGCGCGGATCTCCGGCGCGAGCCTCTGGTGCGTGGTGCTGGCCGGGTGGGTGGCGAGGCTCTTGGAATCGCCCAGATTGTTCGAGACGTCGATCAACGCCAGCGAGTCGAGCAGGCGGAACGCCGCCGCACGCCCGCCCGCGAGCGCGAACGCCACGACACTGCCGCCCCGGCCCATCTGCCGCGCCGCCAGCGCGTGCTGGGGGTGGCTTGCGAGGCCGGGGTAGAACACGGCGGCGACCGCCGGATGGCGTTCGAGGAAGGAGGCGAGGGCGAGCGCCGTCTCGCACATGCGCGTCGTGCGCAGTTCGAGGGTCTCCAGGCCCTTGAGCATGATCCAGGCGTTGAACGGGCTCATGGTCGGCCCGGTGGTGCGCAGGAAGGGCGTCAGCTCGCCCTCGACGAAGGCCGCAGCGCCCAGGACGGCCCCCCCCATGCAGCGCCCCTGGCCGTCGATGTGCTTGGTCGTCGAATAGACCACGACGTCCGCGCCGAGGGCGAGCGGGCGTTGCAGGATGGGCGTGCCGAGCACGTTGTCCACGACGACCCGCGCGCCGACCCGGTGGGCGAGCGTCGACACCGCGGCGATGTCCACGACCGCCATCGTCGGGTTGCCCGGGCTCTCGACGAAGACGCAGCGGGTACCGGGCGTGAGCGCCCGTTCCCAGGCGCCGCGGTCGGTGCCGTCCACGAGCGCGGTCTCGATTCCGTAGCGCGGCAGCAGCTCGGCGATGATCGCGTAACAGGCGCCGAACATGACCCGCGCGGCGACGACCCGGTCGCCCGCACGCAGTTGCGCCATGAGCGCCGCGAACACCGCGGCCATGCCGGTGGCCGTCGCCCGGCACGCCTCCGCGCCCTCGACGAGCGCGAGCCGCTCCTCGAACATCGTCACCGTCGGGTTGCCGAAGCGGCCGTAGACGTAGCCCTCCGCCTCGCCCGCCGTGCGCGCCGCGCCCGCCGCCGCCGTGTCGTAAACGAAGCCCGAGGTCAGATAGAGCGCCTCGGCGGTCTCCCCATGATCCGAGCGCGCGATCCCGCCGCGCACGAGCTGCGTGGCCCGCCCCCAGCGTCGCTCGTTCCCGCGCTCGTCCTGCGCCAGAGGTTCAGTCCACGAGTTCGAGCCGCCGCTCGATCCGGTCCAGGCGCTCGGCATGGTTGTCGAGACGCCGGTGCGTGTTGGCGATGTCGCCGCGGACGTTGGCCAAATCTGCGTGGATGTTGGCCATCTCCGTGTGGATGAGGGCCATGTCCGTGTGGATGGTCGCAAGCTGCCGCTCGATGGACGACACGCGGCCGCACAGCTCCCCCTGCGCCGCGCGGATGGCGCGCAGATGCGAGAGGACGATGTTTTCCATCTCGGACGTCACGGGGCGCCATCCTAGGCGGCACCGGGCCGGTGTCAATCCGCCCCCTTTCCGGTGCGCGCGCCTTCAGAAGACGACGACGCTGCGGATCGATTCGCCCCGGTGCATCAGGGCGAAGGCGTCGTTGATCCGGTCGAGGGGCATGGTGTGGGTGATCATCGGGTCGATCTCGATCTTGCCGTCCATGTACCAGTCGACGATGCGCGGTACGTCCGTGCGCCCTCGCGCGCCGCCGAAGGCGGTGCCGCGCCAGACCCGCCCGGTCACCAGCTGGAACGGCCGGGTGGCGATCTCCTCTCCTGCGCCGGCGACGCCGATGATCGTGCTCTCGCCCCAGCCCTTGTGGCAGCACTCCAGCGCTTGGCGCATGGTCTCGACATTGCCGATGCACTCGAAGCTGTGGTCCGCACCGCCGCCCGTGAGAGCCACCAGATAGGGCACGAGATCGCCCTCGACCTCCTTCGGATTCACGAAATGAGTCAGGCCGAAGCGCTCGCCGAGCGCCTTTCGCGCGGGGTTCACGTCGATGCCGACGATCAGGTTGGCGCCGACCAGGCGGGCGCCCTGCACGACGTTGAGGCCGATGCCGCCCAGGCCGAAGACGACCACGTTGTCGCCGGGCCGGACCTTCGCCGTGTTGATCACGGCGCCGACGCCGGTGGTGACGCCGCAGCCGATGTAGCAGATCTTGTCGAACGGCGCGTCTTCCCGGACCTTGGCCACGGAATATTCGGAGACGACCGTGTAGTTGGCGAAGGTGGAGGTGCCCATGTAGTGGAAGATGCGGTCGCCGCCGAGCGAGAAGCGGCTCGAGCCGTCCGGCATGACGCCGGCGCCCTGGGTCTCGCGGATGGCCTGGCAGAGATTGGTCCTGCCGCTCAGGCAGTAGGCGCATTGGCGGCATTCGGGGACGTAGAGCGGGATGACGTGATCCCCGGGCGCGACGCCACGCACGCCTTCTCCCACCTCGACGACCACGCCCGCGCCCTCGTGCCCGAGAATGGCCGGGAAGAGCCCCTCCGGGTCCGCGCCGGAGAGGGTGAAGGCGTCGGTATGGCAGACGCCGGTCGCCTTGACCTCGATCAGCACCTCGCCGCTGCGCGGGCCGTCGAGCCGCACGGTCTCGATGGCGAGCGGGGCGCCCGCACCGGTTGCCAGCGCCGCCCGGACGTCCATCGCGCCCTCCCCCGTTGGTCCCGCCGGATGGCATACTGTCGCACCGGCCGGGGCCCGGCAAGACGTCCCGGCGCGCCGGCCGGCGGCGCCACTCGACGACGGGAGGGAAAGGATGGCCCGGCGAAAGACCCTGGATACGCTGCGAATCGGGATGATCGGCGCAGGCTTCATCGCCCGCTTCCATCTGGAATCCTTCACCGGCGTGCGCAACTGCGCGATCACCGGGGTCTACAGCCCGACCGCAAAGAGCCGGAAGGCGCTTGCCGAACGGGCGAACGCCTTGGGCCTCGGGCCGTGCACCGCCCATCCCTCGCTGGCCGCGCTGATCCGGGCGAGAGACGTCGATGCGCTGTGGATCCTCTCGCCCAACGACGTCCGGGTCGAAACCATGAAGGCCATTCACGCGGCGGCGAAGGGGGCAAGACACTCCGCGGCGTCGCCTGCGAAAAGCCGCTCGCGCGCAATCTGGCGGAGGCCCGCGCCGTGGTGGCGCTGGCCGACGACGCCGGGCTCGCCACCGGCTATCTCGAAAACCAGGTGTTCTCGACGGCGGTGCAGCGCGGCAAGGAGATCGTCTGGCGCCGCGCCGTGCCGCTCACCGGCCGGCCCTATCTGGCGCGCGCCGCGGAGGAGCATTCCGGCCCCCACATGCCCTGGTTCTGGCAGGGCGAGCGGCAGGGCGGCGGCGTGCTTTCGGACATGATGTGCCATTCCGTCGAGGTCGCCCGCCACCTGCTGACGGCCCCCGGCGAGCCGCGCGACGCGCTCACGGTGAAGAGCGTCAACGCCACCGTCGCGAACCTCAAATGGACCAGGCCCGACTATGTCCGCCGCCTCAAGCGGACGATGGGCCGCGCGGTCGATTACGGCCGACGCCCGGCCGAGGATTTCGCGCGCGGCACGCTGCTGCTGGAGGACCCGGACGGCAACGAGGCGATGATCGAGACCACCACCTCCTGGGCCTATGTCGGCGCCGGGCTGCGCATCCAGCTCGAGCTGCTCGGCCCCGAATATTCGATGGAGTTCTCCTCCCTCGCCACCGGGCTCAAGGTCTTCATCTCGCGCGCCGTGAAGGGCGACGCGGGCGAGGACCTCGTGGAGAAGCAGAACGCCGAACAGGGCCTGATGCCGGCGCTGGAGGACGAGGCCGGAGTCTACGGCTACACCAGCGAGAATCGCCACATGGTGGAACGCTTCCGCACCGGCGCGATGCCGGACGAGACCTTCCGCGACGGCCTCGCCGTGACCGAGATCCTGATGGCGCTCTACCGCTCCGCCGAGCTCGGCCGCACCGTGCGCCTCGGCGAGGAAGACTTGGCGGACTACGTCCCCCCGGTGGCCCGCCCGGGCTGAGCGCCCGCGTCACGGCCCGAGCGCGGCGACGGGGATGACGGCCACGCCGTCGTCCCGCCGGTAAGCCATAGCCCGTGCCCACGATGACTCCCAGCGTCTGCGGCGGCCCGGATCTGTCCGGGTCCACCCGGTCGCGAACCCGCAGCAGCGCGGCGGCGGCCGAATCCGTCTGCCCGGCCCCGAGCTTCACCTCGAAGGCGCACCAGCGCCCATCGCGAGTCTCCACCACCGCATCCACCTCCAGGCCGGCGTTGTCCCGATAGTGGTAGACCGATGCGTCGCAGGCCCGGGCGTAGACGGCGAGCTCGCGGTGGACCAGGGATTCGAACAAGGCCCCAAGAAGCCGGAAATCCGCCAGCAGCCGGGCCGGGGTCGCGCCGAGGGCGGCTGCGGCCAGGGACGGATCGACGAAATGCCGCTTGGGCGCGCGGCGCAGCCGGGAGCGGGAGCGCAGAGGCGGCGCCCAGGCCGGCTGCTCCTCATAGACCATCAGCCTGCGCAGGGCGTCCAGGTAGCCGCTGACTGCGCCGTCGTCCAGCGGGCCCCGGTCGCCGCCGGCGTCGGCCGCGATGGTGCGGACGCCGACCGTGGCCGCGGGGTTCCGCGCCAGCGAGCGCAGCACCCGGCCCACGTTTTCCGGATCGCGCCGGACACCGTCCGGGCGGGAAATGTCGACCCGGCGGATTTCCTCCAGATAGTCGGCGCGGGCGGTCATGCAGGCGCGGTCGGAGCGCCTGCGGTCGCCGGGCCAGCCGCCGCGGCAGAGCTGCACCGCTGTCTCCTCAATCGACAGGCCGGGATCCGCGCAACCCTCAAACCGGCCGCGCAGCAGCGCCCGCAGCGATACCTCGCCCGTGGAGAGGCCCACCTCCCGCAGGGTCATCGTGCGCAGCCGCAGGCGGGAGACACGCCCCGCCCCCGTGTGGCGGGTGATGTCGTCGGCCGGCACCGCGGAGCCGGTCAGGATGAACCGCCCCCGGTCCGCGCGCCGGTCCACTTCCCGCCGGACATGGTTCCACAAGGCCGGCTCGATCTGCCACTCGTCGATCAGCCTGGGCGCCTTCCCGGCCAGCACCAGGGCTGGGGCCGCCGCCGCCGCGCGGCGCGCATTCTCGTCCACGTCCAGCAGCACCTCGCTGGCCGCCATCCGACGGGCCATGGCCGTCTTGCCGCAGGCGCGGGGGCCCTCGATCAGCACCGCGCCGGCGGATTCCAGCCTGTGCGCGAGTTCCGCGTCGCCGATCCGCGGGTCGTACCCGCCCTTCGCCATCGCTCTGCCGCCGCCGCTCGCCCGATCGTGCGGAAAACAGGGTAACCGCCTGTCTGCAACGAATCAAACCGCCAATTCGCAACGCCCGCGCCGCGGGTCTGCGCACGCCGCTTCAGCGGGGTTCGTAGGCGATGTCCACGACGCTGGCCTCGACCGCCCGCCCGGTGTCGTCGCTGTCGGAAACGATCCCGACATGGGTGGGGGCAGGCGGCGCCCAGCCGAACGCCGCCCGGAAATCCGCCGCCACGTCCACCCGTTCCGCAAGCCAGGCGCCTACCGGTGCCGCCGGCGTGCGCAGGATCTTCATCGCGTTCATGCCCTCCTCGCCCTCGCGGTACAGCAACGTCCCCCGCGGCCGGTCGCCGCCCCAGACGTAGGTCAACAGGCGCCCCGGCGCTTCCTCACCCATCAGGGCGACCACCGCCCATCGCTTCAGGCGCTCCCAGAAGCCGGCCCGCGCCGGCTCGTAGGGAAAGCCCACATAAAGGGCGACGGCGCGGTCTTCACCGCGCGGTCGGGTGAGGTCGGTCGGCACCGGCGCGGCGCTCACCCGCCAGCGCCAGCGCAGGACCGGCGTGCGCGCCAGGTCCGCCGCCAGCGGCCGGAACAGCACCGAGACGCTGCGGTCGGAGACCACCCGGACGCCGCCCGGGAGCTCCGTCCACCGGTTCGGGGCGAAGCCGTCGAAGACCATCTCCTGCCAGCCGCGCGCGGCGAGCGTGTCCGTCACCCTCGCGCCCGCCGGGCCGGCGAGGCCGCACGCCGCCAGCGCGACGGCGAGGGCGAACCGAAGGGCCGTTCCCCTTCCCCGCGCCTCCCCGGGCGTCGTGCCGCCCGTCACGCGGCCGCCGGCGGGCGGGCGGCGCGGCGGCCGGGGAGGCAGCCGCCGCAGACGGTGAGCAGCTGCGCCGTGACGTGGCGGCCGCGCTCGCTCGCCAGGAAGACCGCCATGTCGGCGACGGAATCGGCGGTGACCAGCGCTCCCAGCATGTTGTCGCGCATGTTGGCCGCGTAGAACGCTTCGTAGTCGGCGCCCTCGCTCGCCGCGATGACGCGGTGGGCGTCCCGCGCCATCCCGGTCTCCACCCAGCCGGGGCAGAGGGCGTTGACCCGCACCCCGTCGCCGCCGAGCTCGTCCGCCAAGCAGCGCATGAAGGCGTTGAGGCCGTTCTTGGTCATCGCGTAGGCACCCCAGCCGGCGGCATGGGCGCCGGCGGCGATCGAGGAGACGAAGAGCGCCGAGGCGCCGGCACCCGAAGCCCGGAGCGCCGGCAGCGCCGCCTTGGTGACGAGGAAGGGCGCGGTGAGGTTGGTCTCGACCATGGCGTCCCAGTCCTCGAGCGCCAGCGCGTCCACCTCCGCGCGCATGAAGACTCCGGCGTTGTTGACCAGGATGTCGAGGCCGCCTAAGCCCTCGATCGCCGCGGCGCACATCGGCGCGACGGAAGCGCGGTCGCGCAGGTCGGCGACCGCGGCGAAGGCGCGCCCGCCGTCGGCCGCGATGGCGGCGACGGTCGGCGCCGCGCGGGCGGCGCTGCGGGCGTGGACCGCCACATGGGCGCCCTCCCGCGCGAAGGCCCGCGCGATCGCCGCGCCGATGCCGCTCGCGGCGCCCGTGACCAGGGCACGGCGGCCCTCCAGGGACGTCTCCACCTCTCTCTCCCGCGCAATACCCGGATCGCGCTATCATGCCCCAAATCGACGGCGACGGGAGCCTTGTCCATGGAGAGCGGGACTCCGTTTCAGGTGAGAGAGGGGATGCACGCGGCGCCCGCGCGCCGCGCCGCGCCCGCGGAGGTGCCGATCGTGGATTTCGGCACCCTCTTCTCGCCGAGCGTGGCGGAGCGGCGGCGCCTGGCGCGGGCGATCGGCGACGCCTGCGCCGGCCCCGGTTTCTTCTACATCGTGAACCACCAGTTCCCGCAAGCGGTGATTGCGCGGGCGCACGACGCGATGCGGCGGTTCTTCGCGCTGCCGCTCGAGCGGAAGATGCGGAACCACTATCTCGACTGGCCCAACCACCGGGGTTACGTGCCGGCAGGCGGTATCACCGCCGACCACAGCCTCGAGGGCTCCAGCGACATGTCCGAGGCCATCGAGATGGCCCACGACCTGCCGGCTTCCGACCCGGACCACCTGCGCGGCATCCGCTTCTACGGCCCCAACAACTGGCCCGCGGAGCCGCCCGACTTCCGCTGGGCGCTCGGCACCTATTTCGATTGCCAGCTCGAGCTGGGCCGCCAGCTCTTCCGCGCCTTCGAATACGCGCTCGACCTGGAGGAGGGCTACTTCACCTCGAAATACACCAAGCCGCTCGCGCGCCTCCGGGTCTGCCACTATGAGCCGCAACCGGAGCCGCTCGACCTCGCCCATATCGGGCTCGGCGCGCACACCGACTACGAATGCTTCACCACGGTCTGGCAGGACAGGGAGGGCCTCCAGATGCTGAGCCGCGAGGGCGAATGGCTGATCCTGCCGCCGGTGGAGGGCAGCTTCGCCGTCAACCTGGGTGACCTCATGCAGCAGTGGACGAACGACAAGTTCGTCTCGACCATGCACCGGGTCATCAACACCTCCGGGCGCCCGCGCTCCTCCCTGGTGCAGTTCTTCGGGGTGGATTACGACGTGCAGGTGGAGGCACTGCCGGGCTGCGCCGGCCCCGACGACCCGTGGCGGTACGCGCCGATCAGGGCGGGCGACCACTCCGAGCGCATGGTCGCCCGCACCTACGGCTACGACGGGTGACGCGCGGGCGGCCTACCCGCCTTCGTCGAGGGTGACCTCGACCCGCCGGTTGCGCCCGTCGCGCACGTTATCGCTGGTCTTCGCCGCAGGCTTCGATTCGCCGAAGCTCTCGACGTCGATCACGAAGCGGCCCGCGCCCCGTTCGACCAGGTATGCCGCGACCGAGCGGGCGCGGCGTTCGGAGAGGCCCATGTTGTATTTCTCCGGGCCCGCGCGGTCGGCGTGGCCGTAGATCAGGATCTTGTAGGGCCGCAATTCCTGCGCCGTCCGGGCCGCCTCGTCCAGGGTCTGCCGCGCGGCGTTCGACAGATCGGCGCCGTCGAACGCGAAGAACACCACGTAGTAGGTCGCGAGAGGCGGCGCGGGTTCCGGCTCGGGCGCCGGTTCGGCCGGGGCGGGCGGCGGCGGGCGAAGCGCCACCTCGGCGGCGCTCACCGTGCCGTAGAAGGCGTTCCGACAGGCCGCGATGTCGTCCGGCTGAATGTCTTCCTCCTGCTCCTGCACCCAGCAATCGAACATGATCTGGGCGTGGGCCGCGGTGTCCGGCGCCTTCATCCGCCCGCTTCCGTCCAGCATGGCCACGAGCCGGGCGCGCGCCCTTGCGAGTTCGTCGCGGTGCTCCTCGGGGATGCGCCACTCGTCGAGCCGGGCAGGCGCCACGTCGGCGCCCTCCGCCGCGGCCGCCGCCTTCAGGGCGAACCCGTCGGAATCCCAATAGTCGTATTCGGCGCGTTCCGCCTCGGAGAGCGCGACGTAGCCCGCATACAGCCGCGTGTCGAAGTCGGAGCCCGCGGGAGCGAGGCGCCGGGCTTCTTCGAGTTCGTATCCATGGCACGCGGCGAGCACCGCCACGCACCCCGCCACCGCCGCCACGCGGAACCCCGTGCCGAGACCCACCATATCCCTTCTCCCCGATCGATGACCTGCGCTGCCGCCGAGCATATTAAGGCCGCCCGTGTCCGGCGGCAACCAGGGCGGCGACAAGCGAGCGCCCGTCGACGTCCGCCAGCACGCGCCCGCCGTACTTGCCCCATGCGAGATTGCGGATCGACACGGTGCCGCCGTGAACGCCGTGGCAGCCCGGGCCGCCCTCCGGGTCGTGGATGGTGAATAGTGAATGGTGAATAGTGAATGGTGAATAGTGGATTAGGGGATCGCCGCCGCCGTGAATGCGGTTGCGGCCCGCGCCGCGCGCCGTTCCGCGTCGCACTTCGCACGACCGCCCTTTTCCGGCGTGTCCACGCCGCGCAAGCGCACATTCAGCCTCGCGAGTTCGGGCGGCATATCGGCGCCGGCGTCTACCTTGATCGTGTCACCGTCGATTACCTTCACGATTGGCCACCGGTATTCGGGATAGACGGCAATCACTTCGGGATCGGGTTCAACGGGAAGAACGACGATCGGGCGCGGCTCCTTCACTACAAGACCATTCCGTTCGGCGGCCTACGCGGCGCCCACGGCAAGCCCGACGGCCGCGAGCGCCATCACGCGGCCGGCCCGGCGCGCCCGCCGGCGCCCGCGATCGCGCCCACACGGCCGCGGCGCCGTCACGCAATCGGCAAGCGTGCGCGCCGTCATTCCGCCCCCCGCGCGCCGCGCCGTGCGTCAACGGCCACCGGTGCGTCGGGATGAATAATCCGGTCGCCGGCGTTCATGTAGAGAGCAGCTTCACCGGGGTCGCCGTCCCACCAACACCGCCGGCGGCCGCGAGAGTCGGCGATCAGCCATGCGCGGCGCCCTTCCCGGCGCCCGCGCCCGCCTCGAAGGGGTAGTTCGCGCCCGGCGCCAGTCATTCCGCCCCCCGCCGTGCACCGCGCCGCCCCGGCATGAACCGCCCCGGCGCCCGTCCAAGCCGCCGAATCCAATCGCCATCATTGGCCAAGTCGAACCGGCCCGTCACTCCGATTGCCGAGTGTGGTAAGGCTAAACTCCCCTTACGGTCTCCCCCACGGCGTGGCGCCGCCGGCGCCAGGGGTCCCCAAAGCCGCTGTCACCATGGTTTTCGGCGCCCGTAGGCGCCCCGCGAGCGCCGGCGGTAGCCCGGCGCCGCCTTTGGCGTGCGGCGTGCGCGGCCGCGTGCGCATCGCACCGCGCCCGGCCCGCCGGCGCGGGTTGTGCGCAATCGAGACACTTGCCTTGTCGTGAAAATCCTGCTTTCATGCGCGCTCGCCAACGCCAATTGGTAGGGCATTTCTTGAAACAGGAGAAGTGATATGGACAATCACAAATTGATCGCTGACATTGGAATGCACGATGGCCAAGATACAGACTTCTACTTGAGGAAAGGATTCCGTGTTGTGGCGATTGAGGCTAATCCTCAGCTTGTAAAGACGAACACGGAACGGTTTGCCACGTATATAGAAAAAGGTTTTTTGACCATTATTAACGCGGCTTTGGGGATTTCCGAAGAACCGGTGAGCTTCTATATCAATGATAGAAAAAGCGACTGGTCTTCGATTCATCGCAATATCGCGGACAGAGATGGGGGTGGGGTTCGTGTTGTTGAAGTACCCCAAATTGCAGCATCTACATTTTTTAACTCATACAAGGAAATATTCTACACAAAAATCGATATAGAGGGGGGGGGATGGCGATGCCTTGGTCGGCATGATGAAGAGTGCTTGTAGACCCGTGTACTTGAGCGCGGAAGCCAGCACCGTTTGGCTATTGGGGGTTATGAGAGCCATGGGTTATCGCGGATTCAAACTTATCAATCAATCTTATTATTTCGATTGGTGTCTTCCGAATCCCGCCGTTCATGGAGACTATATCGATTATCAGTTCAAGTCCGGCTCCAGCGGCCCCTTTGGAGAGGAAGCGGCGGGCGAGTGGAAGGATGTAGATACAATCGCGGATGCATTCTCGGCGATCCAACGCGCTGGTCAGGTTTTGCCTGGGCAGATGATTCATAGTTGGTGGGATTTTCATGCGAAAAGATGAAGTGATCGGCCCCGCCCCATAAATCACCCGCCCGGCATGGAACACGCGCCCACGGCGCCCGCACCGCCCTACTCGAACCGGCCGTCGTTCAACAACCGGTAAGCGGCGGTTCCCTTCAAAGCGTCGTTATGCTTCGCATAGTAGTAGGGAGTTCGGGCGGAAAATCGGCGCCCCACGCGGCGCCCGCCGCAAGCCCGACGGCCGCGAGCGCCGCCATGCGCACGGCCCGGCGCGCCCGTCTTCCCAAATCAAATCAGGGGTTGTCCGCAACCGCGGCAACCGGCCCGACAGGCACGGCACCGGCGCCCACCCGCGCGCCCGTCTTCTGCAACCAGCAGGGGGCTGTCCGCAATCGCGGCAACGGCCTTCGGCGCGCCAACGCTCCCGCGCCGCCGCCAGCGTTTCGCCCGATCCCATGTTCGCCCGCCGCCGCCGCTCCCATTGCTCCCATTCCGCCGGCAGCTTCACCCGCGCCTCATCGTCGTCATCATCATCCGCCGGGAGCATTTCTTCGGCCAGAGCGATCAATAGATCGACTTGGTCGGGCTCGAGTTCCTCCGCGAGCCCGGCAAGTTTCGTAATCTTCTTTTGCAGCTTCGTCTTCATCCAACCGTTTTCCGACCTACCACCCGCCCCGGCCTACTTGAACCGGCCTTCGTACAACAGCCAGTAGACGGCGGTTCCCTTCAGGGCTTCGTTGTCTTTTGCGTAATCGAAGGGCAACTTGCCGGCATTATCACGCGCGCCGAGGTCCGCGCCGCCTTCGATCAACGCCGCAACCACCGAAGGGTTGGAATTGCGCGCCGCCGCCATATGAAGCGGCGTTATGCCGACTTCATTGCGCACGCCGGGGTTCGCATCGCCTTCGATCAACGCTGCAATCACCGAAAGGTTGGAACCGAAGGCCGCCGCCACATGAAGCGGCGTTACATCGTCTTTGTTGTGCGCGTCGAGATCCGCTCCGCCTTCGATCAACGCCGTAATCACCGAAGGGTTGGAGTTGCCGCTCCCCGCCATATGAAGCGGCGTGTCGTCGCCATCATCACGCGCGCCGGGGTCCGCGCCGTCTTCGATCAACGCCTTGATCACGAAAGGGTTGGAATTGCGTGCCGCCGCCACATGAAGCGGCGTTATGCCCTTTCCGTCGTGCGCGTTGGGGTCCGCACCGCCTTCGATCAACGCCGTAATCACGGAAGGCTTGGAATTGCGCGCCGCCGCCATATGAAGCGGTGTTATGCCGACTTCGTCGCGCGCGCCGGGGTTCGCGCCGCCTTCGATCAACGCCTTGATCACGGAAGGGTTGGAGTTGCCGCTCCCCGCCATATGAAGTGGCGTGTCGTCGCCGTCATCACGCGCGCCGGGGTCCGCGCCGTCTTCGATCAACGCCGCAATCACCGAAGGGTTGGAATTGCGTGCCGCCGCCACATGAAGCGGTGTTACGTTGTCTTCGTTGCGCGTACCGGGGTCCGCGCCGTCTTCGATCAACGCCTTGATCACGGAAGGGTTGGAATTGAGTGCCGCCGCATGAAGCGGCGTGTCGCCGATCAAGTCGTCGCGTCCATTCGTCATCATCGCCCATGGCCACCACCCGCGCCGGCCTACTCGAACCGGGCTTCGTTCAACAGCCAGTAGGCTTCGGTTCCCTTCAAGGCTTTGTTGTCCTTCGCATAGTCGAAGGGAGTCCTGCCAGCATCATCGCGCGCGCCGGGGTCCGCGCCGGCGGATAGCGCGGCCTTCACTTCGGAAGCGGTTCCGTCAATCGCCGCCTCGAACAGAGCGTCCGTCACGTCGGCGTGAACGGGAAGCGCCGGCAACGCCAGTGCACCGGAAAGCAGGATCAAGGCGAGCCCGCCTCGAACCGCGTGCCCGCGCGGCCCGCACCCCGCCCGTGCCTTCCGCCACCCGCCCAAGCCGTCGCGTCCAATCGTCACTATCGCCCGCCCCCCTTCCGGCCCGCGTTGCCGCCATCATACCATGGGAACCGCCCGCACCGACCCGCACGGTTTCACGGTGCGCGGGTCTCCGGGCCGGGCGTCTTCACGGAAGAGCGCTCGACAAGGCCGAGAAATATGCTTAGGACCGACGGAAATCGCCCCGCCGCCAACCTGTCGGAGACACGCCATGCCGCACAGGCTTCCCGTCCTCCTCCTCTCGATCGCCCTGGCGCTCCCCGCCGCGACCGTCGGTGCCAGCGAGAAGGAACGCTATTCGGAATGGCGCGGAGACGCCGCCGAGGACGATGCGGCCGACGACGCGGCCCGGGCGCTGGCCCGCGAACTCGAAGCGCTGATCGACGAAGCCGAGCGGGCGCGCGCCGCCGACCCCCGCTTCCTCCAGGACCTCCGCGACGCCATCGCCGCCCATGCCGCCGCCCCGCGCGCGGCGCTGATCCGGGACGATTTCTCCGACGGCGACTTCACCCATGACCCGCGCTGGACAGTGGCAAGCGGCAACTTCACGGTCGATCCGCGGCTCGGCCTGCGCACGGCGGTCCCCGTGGCCGGTGCCGGCGCGGACGCGGCGGGCAAGTCCGAGGGCGGCCTCACCGGCATCGGCAAGAGCGCCCTCGACGCCGGGAAGAGCGCCCTCGACGCCGGGAAGAGCGTCCTCGACGCAGGCAAGGACGTGGTCGGCGGCTTGCTCGGCGACGGCGAGGGGAAGGAAGACGCCGCGCGGGAAGAGGACGTCGAACCGCCCGCGCCGGAGCCGGCGGAAATCTACCTCGCCGCAACCGTCGGCGATGCGTTCGCCCTTGAAATCGAACTGACCTCGCGGGTCGCCGCCGCGGACGCGCGGTTCGAGATCGACCTCTTCCAGGGCGATACCCGCGGCGCGGGCTACCGCCTCTCCTACCTGCCCGGCGGCGACCCGACGCTCGTCCTCTCACGCTTCGGCCGGCGCGGCGTGACGGCGCTCGGCGCGCACGACGGCGCGGCGGCGCTGGAAGACGGCCGCGGCCATACCCTCGGCCTGATGCGCGACGCCGAAGGCGCCATGGCCGTATCGGTGGACGGCACCGTGCTGATCCGCGCGGAGAGCTACGCGCCCACGGGCCCGTTCGACGGCATCGCGCTGGTCAACGGCGGCGGCGACTACGCGATCCGCGAAATCGCCGTTTACGCCGCGCCCCGTTGACGGCGGCATGAGCGGCCCTTATCCACGGGCGCGGGAGGCGGTCGAAGGCTGCCTGGCGCGGACCGAGGCGCTCAACCCCGCGCTCAACGCCATGATCACGACCACGGCGGAAGCCGCGCGGGAGGCCGCCGACGCCTGCGACCGGGCCGCCGCCGAGGGCCGCTGGCTCGGCCTGCTGCACGGCCTGCCGATCGCGCTCAAGGACAACATCGAGACCGCCGGCGTGCGCACGACCAGCGGCGCCGCCTATCTCGCGGACCACATCCCCAACCGGGACGCGCCGGTCGTCGCCCGGCTGAAGGCCCAGGGCGCGGTCCTGACCGGCAAGGCCAACATGCAGGAGCTGGCGTGGGGAGTCGTCTCGACCAACCCGGTCGCCGGCCAGTGCCGCAACCCCTGGAACCCGGCGCGCATCCCCGGCGGCTCCAGTGGCGGTTCCGGTGCCGCCGTCGCCGCCGGCATGGCCGAGGCCGCCCTGGGGACGGACACCGGCGGCTCCGTGCGCATCCCGGCCGCGATGACCGGCATCGCCGGCCTGCGCCCGACCCACGGGCGCATCTCCATCCGCGGCATCACGCCGGTCAGCGTCGCCCACGACACCGTGGGGCCGATGGCACGCCGGGTGGCGGACGTCGCCCGGCTCTTCGCGGCGCTGGCGGCCTACGACCCCCTCGATCCGGTCTCCCGCGACCTGCCGCTCGGCAACTTCCTGCCGACTCTGGGCGACGGCGTCGCCGGCGTGCGCGTGGGCCTCCCGCGCAACTTCTTCTTCGAGGATGTGGACGCAGAGGTCGAGGCCGCCGTCCGGGAAGGCGCGCGGACGCTGGAATCGCTCGGCGCCCGCCTGGTCGAGGTGACCCTCGCCGGCGCCGAAACCGCCCAGCGCTGGACCACCGTCATGGCCTACGCCGACGCCTGCGCCTACCACCGGGAGCGGCTCGACGCCGGGCCCGGCGCCATCTCCCGGCCGGTGTACGAGCGCATGATGCTGGGCCGCGACTTCGGCGCAGTCGACTACGCCGAGGCGATGCGCGGGCGCGAGGCCTGGCGGCGGGTACTGGCGGAGGCGTTCGAGACGGTCGACGTCCTCCTGGCACCGACCACGCCCCGGCCCGCGCCGCCCATCGCCGACGACCGTAGCCTCCACCGCGCCACGCAGGAGGCGACGCGCTTCACCTACGGCGGGGCGCTGGCCTCGATTCCGGGCCTCTCCGTGCCCTGCGGCTTCAGCGCCGACGGGCTGCCGATCGGCATGATGCTGGAGGCCGCCTGGGGCGCCGAACCGCTGCTGCTGCGGGCGGGCCACGCCTACCAGACGGCGACCGACTGGCACCTCCGGCGCGCGCCCTGCCTCGACCCGGCGCCGTGAACGCCGCGGCGTGAGCGCAACCGCCATGTCGAACCGCCCCACCGCCCTCACCCCGGCGCTGCACGATTACCTTCTGGCCCACGGCGTGCGCGAGCCCGCGGTGCTGCGCCGCCTGCGGGAAGAGACCGAGAAGCACGCACTGGCGGTTATGCAGATCTCGCCGGAGCAGGGCGCCCTGATGGCGCTCCTGGCGGAGCTCATGGGCGCCGAGCGGGCGCTCGAAATCGGCGTCTTCACCGGCTACAGCGCGCTCGTCGTGGCCCGCGCCATGGGCGAACGGGGCCGGCTTACGGCGCTGGAGAAGAACGCCACCTACGCCGAGACGGCGCGGCGCTTCTGGGCCGAGGCGGGCGTGGCAAAGCGCATCGAGCTGCGGCTCGGCGCGGCGGCCGAAAGCCTCGCCGCCCTGCGCGCGGAGGGGCGCGAGGCGAGTTACGATTTCGCCTTCATCGACGCCGACAAGGGCGGCTACGGCGTCTATTACGAGCATTGCCTCGCTCTCGTCCGCCCCGGCGGCCTGATCGCCATCGATAACAGCTTCCACATGGGTCAGATCGCCGAACCCGCCAAGTGGCGCGATTCCGCCGCCGTCGTCGACGCCTTGAGCAGGAAGATCGCCAGCGACGAACGAGTGACGATCGCCATGCTCCCCATCGGCGACGGCCTCACCCTCTGCCGCAAACGCGGGTGACGGCGGGTTGGCGAACGCCGAAGGCATGCGCTCCGCCGCCCGACAACGGCTTCATGTGGTCAACTTTCAAGGCACCAGCACGACCACATGAGCGACACCACCAACCGGCGCGTTCCAAGATGGTGCACCAGTATCGGCCCCATGCGGTCGTTGCCATAAAGGAGCTGTGAATCTTTCCTATGCGGTCGTTAGTGTTTGTTAATAGGGTGGAGGAGTAAGACCCATCTCTTCAATTATCTCTTCTCTCCGAACATTCCACGTAGAGTCATCCGCTATTTCTTCCCAACCGCACCCGCCAGGGAGTTCACGGTTCCATGCGAAAAAAAATCTGTCAATATCTTCCAGTACTGCGTACATATCCGTAATCCAAGCAGCATCCTGCTGACTTCCGGGCATGGAAGCCAAACGCTCCATCTCGGGGAGAATTTGTATTAAACTTAGGAATCGAGGGAACAAAGCTTCCGATGCCATCAAAACATCTCGTCCTTTAAGTGAAAACATCGTATCATAGCACTTAAGCATTCGGTCCATGACTTTCCATCCGTAATCTTCCAATTCCGGGTGGCTAATCAATTTCCCCAAGGATGGCACACTATCAGCCCAGGTATTCAACAATCCCGTTCCGGTCGGCGCACTATCACCTCGCGGATCATCTATTCCCCAACCGCATCCGCCAGGAAGTTCGCGGTTCATGGCGAACGAGTGCCTGTCCAGATCTTTCATTTGGCTATGCCGCTCCATAAACGAAGAGTCGCTTGCAACATCCCATTTAAGAAAGTTTTTGCGTTCCCATTCTGTAGCTTCCAAGACCGCTATCGCTGCCAAAGGGTCACGCTCTTTGAGCAGTTCAAGCGCAGCAGAACACTTGCTCGCTCTGGTACCTACCTGCATTGAATAATCATTCAAATCGTTCCATTCCATCCAAGTCGGCCTACTATAGCCCCCGTAATCATTCCAATCGTCTTCGCACGCGGCAAGAATGATAGCGGCCGCCGCCACCAGCACAACGCCAAGATATTTCATCATTGTCGCCTCCTTCCTGGAAGCCTCGTCGTCGACATGATCGGAAGCCTCTTCGACGTCGGCCTCGTCGGAGGTGTGCGCTTCAGGAATCACGACCCTTCAAACTCCACAAATCGGAACGCCATCGCCTGCCCATCCTGCCACGGCCGGCTCGCCGCGGCAAGATGCTCCCTCGCCTCCGTCGGCCCGCACGCCGCACGGGCGCGCACCGGGCGGGCCGACGCCGATAAAGGGATTGCCTCGCCCGCGGCGGCGGGGTCTAATCGGGCGGGCTGGAACTACGTCCGTAACGAACGCGCGATGGGGAGCGGCGGATGGCTTATCGAGTCACGGAAAAGGACCTGTACGTCGTCGACGAGTTCATGGCGAAGCCGATCGGGCATCACAGCCCCGACCTGCAGCGCGTGCTCAACACGCTGCGCGGTGCCGACGTGAAGGGCAAGCACTGCCTGATCTGCACCAGGCCGGGCCGCGAATGGCGCCTCGCGCGGCTTTCCGGCGTCCGCGGCAAGCCGGTCAAGCTGCTCGACAAGACCTTCGACAACATCGACGACGCCGAGCGTTACGTGTTTCGCCTGCGCTGGAAGCAGCACACGGGCAAGGCGCTACCCCGGTCGGCGGGGGAGAGCGGCTCATGACCGGAATCGCGGGCTACGCGAACCGCGTCAGCGCGGCGCCGGGCGAAACCATCGACTTCATGGTGAGCGCGGAGGCGGCGACCTACCGATGCGATATCGTGCGCATCGTCTGCGGCGACGAGAACCCGGACGGGCCCGGCTTCAAGGAGAAGGTCGTCCGCACCGCCGCGAACGGCACCTACAAGGGGCGCCGACAGGTCTGCTACGACGGCTCGTTCCTGGAAATCCCGCCGCACCCGGCGATCCAGGGCCTCGAGAGCTTCACCTTCCAGGCGTTCATCTGGCCGACGACGCCCGCGCGCGGCACCCAGGCGCTGGTCGCCAACTGGCGCGACCGCGACAAGGCCGGCGCCGCCATGATCATCACCAAGAAGAACGGCTCCCTCGCCCTCTGCCTGGGCGATGGCAAGGGCGGGATCGATGTGATCGCCACCGACCGGCCGCTGCTCGCGCACCACTGGTATTTCGTCGCCGCGAGCTACGACGCCGGATCGAAGCAGGTCACCCTGGTGCAGCAGCCGCTCGACGCATACCCCAAAGTGCGCGACGGCGGCATCGTCCGGAAGACGTCGAAGCTGGGCGCTCCCGGCAGGCACGACGCGCCCCTCGTCATGGGCGCCTATTTCAAGCGCGTGGACAAGGGCCGCACCGTCTGCGGCGGCTTCTACAACGGGCGCATCGACAGCCCGCGCGTCGCCCGCCGCGTGCTGACGCCGGCGGAGATGGAGGCCGCCAAGACCCGGCCCGTGGACGGCGCGCTCGCCGGTGCCCTGGTGGGCGCCTGGGATTTCTCGCAAGGCATCGAGACCACGACCGCCACGGATCTCTCGGCGAACGCGCTGCACGGCAGCCTCGTCAACCTGCCGACGCGCGCCGTCACCGGCTGGAACTGGGACGCCAGCGAGATGAACTGGCGGAACGCGCCGGCGCAGTACGGTGCCATCCACTTCCACGAGGACGACCTCTACGACGCGCGCTGGGATGTCGATTTCTCGCTCACCGTGCCGAAGCGGCTCAAGAGCGGGGTCTATGCCGCGCGCCTGCGGGGCGGCGGCGCGGAGGAGTACATCCCCTTCGCCGTCCGCGCTCCGCGCGGGCGGCCCACCGCGAAGACCTGCTTCCTCATGCCGACCGTGAGCTACATGGCCTACGCCAACACCAACATGGCGACGAACATGGGCGCGGCGCAGCTCCTGGTGGGCCGCCTCACGATCCTCAACGAGAAGAATCTCCAGCGCCAGGAACACCGGGAATACGGCACCTCCCTCTACGACAGCCACATCGACGGCAGCGGCATCTGCTATTCCTCGCGGCTGCGGCCGATCCTGAATTTCCGCCCCAAGGCGATGGAATGGATCGGCGGCACCGAATCGGTGCTCTGGCAGTTCAACGCCGACACCCACCTGACGGACTGGCTGGAGGCGCGCGGCTTCGACTACGACGTGGTGACCGACGAAGACCTGCATTACGAGGGTCTCTCGGCCATCCAGGACTACGCGGTCGTCCTCACCGGCTCGCACCCGGAATACCACTCCAAGGCGATGTGGGACGCGATGGACGCCTACCAGAAGCGCGGCGGGCGCCTGATGTATCTCGGCGCCAACGGCTGGTACTGGCGCGTCGCCTTCCACACGGAGGTTCCGGGCTGCATCGAGGTGCGCCGCGCCGAGGACGGCATCCGCACCTGGATCGCCCGGCCCGGCGAGTACTACCACAGCTTCACCGGCGAGTACGGCGGCCTCTGGCGGCGCAACGGCCGCCCGCCGCAGCGCATCGCCGGGACGGGCTTCAGCGCCCAGGGCTTCGACATCTCCTCCTATTACGTGCGCCAGCCCGACAGCTTCAAGCGCGAAGTCGCCTGGATTTTCGAGGGCATCGGCGACGACGAGAAGATCGGCGATTTCGGGCTGATCGGCGGCGGCGCGGCCGGGCTCGAGCTCGACCGGGCCGACCCCCTCCTCGGCACGCCGCCCAACGCCTACGTGCTCGCGCGCTCGGAAAACCATACCGATCTCTACTTGGTAGTCTGCGAGGAGCTCGACGTGAACCGGCCCAACGCCGACGGCACGCAGGACCCGCTGGTGCGCGCCGACATCGTGTTCTACGAAACCACGGGCGGCGGCGCGGTGTTCTCGACCAGCTCGATCGCCTGGTGCGGCAGCCTCGCCCACAACGGCTACAACAACAACGTCTCGCGCTTGACGGAGAACGTCCTGCGGCGCTTCGTCGACCCGGCGCCGTTCTGACGCAGGCCGGGGCCTGAGCGAATCGCGAGCGAGCCATGAACAAGCCCAGCGTGCTGATCACCGGCGCCGGCATCGGCATCGGCGAGGCCACCGCCCTCGCCTTCGGGCGCGCCGGCTACCACGTCCACGTCACCGACGTGCTGGACGAGGAGGGGCGCGCAACCGCCGCGGCCATCGAGGAGGCAGGCGGCAGCGCCAGCTTCCGCCATGTGGACGTGACCGACAGCGCCAATGTGGACTTGGCGGTCGCGGCCGCCGAAGCCGGGACCGGTGCGCTCGCCGCCGTCGTGGCCAATGCCGGCATCGCCCACAAGGTCCCGCTGCCGGAGATGAGCGACGAGAAGTGGGACCACACCCTGGACGTGGACCTGAAAGGCGTGTTCCGCCTCTTCCGCGCCGCCGCGCCGGCGATGCGCCGCGCCGGGCACGGGGCCATGATCGCCGTCTCCTCGGTGATGGGCACGAGCTACGGCTGGCACGATCACGTGCAATACAACGCGGCCAAGTCGGGGGTGGTCGGGCTGGTGCGCGGCCTCGCCTGCGACCTGGGCGGCGACGGCATCCGCGTCAACGGTGTGGCGCCCGGCTTCATCAAAACCGCGCAGGCACTCTCCACCGTGCATTCGGTGGGCCTCAAGGGCCTCGAGGCGGCGGCCGGCTACGTCCCGCTCGGACGTTACGGCGAGGCCCGCGACATCGCCCCCGTCATCCTCTTCCTCTGCTCCGACGATGCCCGCTACATAAGCGGACAAACCCTCATCGTGGACGGTGGCCTCACCGTCGGGCGCTACTGAGCACCGCCCTGCCCCCGCAGCGTGGGGTCTCCCTACCCGCACTGTTTGTGCGCGCTTCCAGGCTTGCCCATGCGGGTCTGGAGACCCGCGCACCGGGCGTGTAGACTCCGGTTTGCCATGGCCCCGGCGCGGGAGAATCGGACATGACCCCGGAACTCATCGGCATCGTCACGGTGGGGGTGGCGCTGGCCGGCATCGTCCTGGTCTCGATCCGCGAGTTGCGCGGCGAGATCAAGTCGGTGCGGGCGGAGATCAAGGCCGAGCGGGAAGAAAGGAACGCGCAGTTCGAGGTCGTGCGGGCGGAAACGAACAAGCAGTTCGAGGCCGTGCGGGAAGAAGGGAACGCACAGTTCGAGGCCATGCGGGCGGAAACGAACAAGCAGTTCGAGGCCGTGCGCAGCGAGATGAAGGACATGCGTGCCGAGATCACGGCCATGCGGGGCGAGATGGCGGAGTTGCGGGAGCGGATGGCGCGGATCGAGGGAATATTCGAAGGCTTCCTCCGACGGGATGTCGAACCGGCGGCGGCGGAGTAGGGAGCTTCTGTCGAAGCGCGCGGGTCTCCGGGCCGCACAGACCTCAGAAAGAAAAAAAGAAACGGGGCGTGGGCTTTCAGCGCGCTCAGGCGGTGGCGGCGGGGCCGAGGAGGGCGGTGCGGAACCTGTCCTTCAGCCAAGCCCCGTCGCGGGGCGGGAGGACGCGCGGCAGTGGCGCGGCCGCCACCTTGACGGCGAGGAAGACCGGGCCGGACGCCTCGTGCACGAGCGACAGCGCGGCGGCGAGCGCGGCTTCCCCCGCCACCGTCCGCGCCTCCGCGAAGCCGCAGGCGGCGGCGACTCCGGCGAGGTCCGTCCGATGCGCCGTGTGGCTCGGCTGCATCCCCGTCTCGCCGTGGCGCTCGTTGTCGAGAACGACAACGGCCAAGTTCGGCGGGCTCTGCGTCGCCACCGTCGCCAAGCTGCCCAGGCCCATCGCCATCTCGCCGTCGCCCGTCAGCACCAGCACCCGGCGCTCGGGCCGCGCCAGTGCCAGGCCGAGGCCGATCATCGCTGCGTTGCCCATCGCCCCCCACAGCGGGAAGTGAAGCGGGGAATCGCCGCGCGCGGCGCAATCCCAGGCCGGTGAGCCGAGGCCGGGGACCACCAGCGTTTCGTCCCGGCCCGCGAGCAAGGCGGCGACCGCGGCGCGCCGGTCGAGGGCCGGGCCTTTCATCCCTCGAAGCGCTTGGCGCCGACCACGCGCTGGGCGATCAGCACGGCGGCGGCGGCTTGGCTCTCGAACGCGAGCGCGGCGGCGGCGGCGACGGTCTCGCGCGCCACGCCGGCCTCTTCCACCCGCAAGACGGTCACGCCGCATTGCGCGAGATGCGCCGCCGCGCCCTGCCCCATCGGCAGTTGCCACGGGTTGGCCTCGCCCCATTCGCCGCGCATCGTGACCACGGTGAGGAACGGGAAGCGGCAGACTCGGATCAGCGACAGCGCGTTGACGCAATTGCCGACCCCGCTCGACTGCATCAGCAGGACGGCGCGTTCGCCGCCCAACCAGGCGCCGGCGACGAGCCCCGCCCCTTCCTGCTCGTGGGAGAGAAGGACCGGGCGCATGGTTTCGTCGGCCGCGCAGAGCGCGAGCAGCGCGTCGAGCCCGGCGTCGGGGACGTAGCCCACTTGGCGCACGCCGGCGGCGCGCAAGGCCCGGTGGGCACCTTCCCCCCAGCCGGGCCGGGCGGTGCTCACCGGACGCCCCGGCGCGGCGGCCTCACCCGGCGGCGACCTGGGTCTTCGCCTCCTCGAGCAGGCGCTCCATATGGCGGCGGATCTCGCGGTCGTCGGCCTCGATGCCCTTCTCCGTCAGGTCGCCCAGGACCTTGCGGACCACGTCGTCGTCGCCGGGCTCGTCGAAATCGGCCAGTACGACCTGCTTCGCGTAGGCCTCGGCGTCGGCACCCGCAATCCCCATCCGTTCCGCCGCCCACAGGCCGAGCAGCTTGTTGCGGCGCGCGACGACCTTGAACTGGAACTCCTGATCGTGCTTGAACTTGGCTTCGGCCGCCTTCTTTCGGTCATCGAACGTGGTCATGAACCCGGCTCCCCGGCTGTGATTCGACGCCCGCGCATTGTGCCAAAGGGCACCTGCCTGGTCCATGCCCGGGCGCGGGGCGCGTGAGCGGATGTGCACGCTCGTCGTCCTCAGGCGTCCGGGCCACGACTGGCCGCTCCTGCTGGCCGCCAACCGCGACGAGAGGATCGATCGCCCGTGGCGGCCGCCGGGGCGTCACTGGCCGGACCGCGCCCGGGTGATCGCCGGGCGCGACGACCTCGCGGGCGGCAGCTGGCTGGGCCTCAACGACGACGGCGTCGCGGCAGGCGTCCTCAACCGCGTGGGTGCCCTCGGCCCGGCGGCGGACAAGCGCTCGCGCGGGGTGCTCGTCCTCGACGCGCTGGACCACGCGGACGCGGCGACGGCGGCGTGCGCATTGGCCGACCTCGACGGCACCGCCTACCGTCCCTTCAACCTGGTGGTGGCCGATGCGCGGGAGGCATTCTGGCTGCGGCACGACGGGAGCGGCGCGCCGATCGTCCACGACGTGCCCGCCGGCGTCTCGATGTTCACCGCGGGCGAGAGGAACGACCGGGAGTCACCGCGCGTCCGGACCCACCTGCCGGCCTTCGAAGCCGCCCCTCCTCCCGAGCCCGCGCGCGGCGTCTGGTGCTCCTGGGCGGCGCTCCTCGCGCGCGCGGGCGGGGATTCCCGGGAGGCGATGTGCCTCGCGCCGGAAGGCGGCTTCGGCACCGTCAACGCCTCGCTGATCGCCCTGCCCCATCCCGGCCGGCACGCCCCCGTCTGGCTCTTCGCTCCCGGCCCCCCGAACCGGCACGCCTTCGAGGCGGTGGCGCCATAGCCCCGGTGGGGGACGGTGCGCGGGGCGCCTTGCCCGGTGCGGAATGTGGGGGACGGCGGCGTTCAGCCGGGCGGGCTGGCGCGAAGCAGGTCGCGGAGGGCAGCGAGTTCGTCCAGGACGCGGGCAGCGCGGGCGCGGGCGTCGGCGTCCAGGGCGATCTTGCCTTCTTCGGCAGGTGGGGAACCGGCGGAGGGGGATACGGCCTTGGGGTCGTGCGTGCGCAGCAGCTTCTGCACGCCGCGGACGGTGTATCCCTCGGCATAGAGCAGACCACGAATGCGGCGCAGCAGCACGACGTCCTCGGGCCGGTAGTAGCGGCGACCGCCGCCCCGCTTGAGGGGCCGCAGCACGGGAAATTTGGTCTCCCAGAAGCGCAAAACGTGCTGGGGCACGTCGAGCGCCTCGGAGACCTCGCCGATCGTCCGAAACGCCTCCGGCGATTTCATCGGTTACGCGGGCGGGCGCCCGTCGGCGCGGCCGGGTTCGGCGGGCGCCAGCGACCGGTTGATCCGGCGCTTCAGCACGTGCGACGCGCGGAACGCGACGACGCGGCGCGGCAGGATCGGCACTTCTACGCCGGTCTTGGGGTTGCGGCCGATCCGCCGGCCCTTCGTGCGCGCCGTGAAGCTGCCGAAGGAGGATATCTTCACCGGCTCGCCGCGTTCCAGGGCGTCGCCCACCAGGCCGAGCACGGTTCCGACCAGCTTCGCGGATTCGTTCCGAGACAGACCGACTTCGCGAAACACGGCCTCGGCAAGGGCTGCACGGGTGAGCGTCTTCCCGGCCATTCCTCCCCGCCTCCCGTATGACGGCGCGACGGTATCGCCTCCGCGCCGGACCGTCAACCGGACCGCGGCAAAGCGATCGCGCGCAACCGGAACAACACCGACGGGGACGCCGGTGCTCCGCCCCGCGCGCGGGCGCGCCGCGGACATTTCCCGCATCGGCGGACTTTCGTGGACCCTTGTCACCGGTCTCCGCCACGTGTCCAATGGCGTCGAACGCCGGTCTCGACGGCGCGGGAGAGCGCGGCATGGGTTTCGAGACGATCATCCTCGATCGCGCGGAGGGGGTGGCGACGCTGACCCTCGACCGGCCGGACAAGCTCAACAGCGTCAACGAGACGATGCACGCGGAAATCCGCGAGGCCCTCGCGGAGATTGAGGCCGACGCCGCCGTTCGGGCCATGCTGCTGACCGGTGCCGGACGGGCTTTCTGCGCCGGCCAGGACCTTTCGGGCCTAGCCCTCGGCGCGCCCGGCGGCAGCCCCGATCTGGGCGATACGCTGGAGCGAAACTACAATCCTCTGGTGCGGCGGCTGACCGCCATCGAGTTGCCGGTGGTCGCCGCGGTCAACGGCATCGCAGCCGGTGCGGGCGCCAACATCGCTCTCGCCTGCGACATCGTGCTGGCCGCCCGGTCGGCCGGCTTCCTGCAAGCCTTCTGCAAAATCGGGCTGATTCCCGACAGCGGCGGAACCCACGCCCTGCCTCGCCTCGTCGGGCCGGCCCGGGCCATGGGCCTCGCCATGTTGGGCGACACTCTGGAGGCCGAAACGGCGGCGGCCTGGGGATTGATCTGGAAATGCGTCGACGACGACGCGCTCATGGACGAGGCCACCGCCCTTGCGCGTCGTCTCGCGCGCCAGCCGACCAGGAGCCTCGCCCTGATCAAGCGGGCGATCCGTTCCTCGCCCACCAACGACCTCGACACCCAGCTCGACATCGAACGTGACCTGCAAAGGATCGCGGGCGCAACGGACGATTACCGGGAAGGCGTCGCGGCGTTTCTCGAAAAGCGCAAGCCCGTCTTCCGCGGCCATTGAGCCCGCGCCGCGCGGATCGATGGCGCCGGCTCCCGTGAGCGCGGCTCCCGATCCCCCGCCGGCGCCGCTCGATTCCATCGAGACCGCGAGCCGCGACGAGATCGAGGCGCTCCAGGCCGAACGCCTGCGCCGGACTCTGCGCCACGCCTACGACAATGTCGCCCACTACCGCGCGCGCTTCGACGCCCTCGGCCTCCGCCCCGGCGACATGGACATGCCGGCCGACATCGCCAGGCTTCCGTTCACCGAGAAGGAGGACTTGCGTGCGCACTATCCGTTCGGGTTCCTCGCCGTGCCGCGGCGGCGGGTCGCCCGCTTCCATGCCTCGAGCGGGACCACCGGGCGGCCGACCGTCATCGGCCACACCGTGCGGGACATCGAGAGCTGGGCCGGCCTGATGGCCCGCTCCATCCGGGCGGCCGGGGGCCGGGCGGGAGACGTCGCCCACGTCGCCTACGGTTACGGCCTGTTCACCGGCGGCCTCGGCGCCCATTACGGCGCCGAGCGGCTGGGCTGCACGGTGATTCCGGTGTCCGGCGGCATGACGGCGCGCCAAGTCCGCCTCATCGACGACCTCGAACCGGACATCATCCTGGTGACGCCGTCCTACATGCTGGCCATCGCGGACGAATTCGAGCGGCAAGGTCTCGACCCTGCCGGCTCTTCGCTCAGGATCGGCGTGTTCGGCGCGGAGCCCTGGAGCGAATCGATGCGCCGGGAAATCGAGGCGCGCTTCGCCATCCACGCCGTCGATATTTACGGCCTTTCGGAGATGATGGGGCCCGGCGTCGCCTGCGAATGCGTCGAGACGAAGGACGGCCTGCACCTGTGGGAAGATCATTTCTTCCCCGAGATCGTCGATCCGGAGACGGGCGCGCCCCTGCCCGACGGAGCGCGGGGCGAGCTCGTCCTCACGACCTTGAACCGGGAAGCCATGCCCCTGATCCGCTATCGGACCCGCGATCTCACCCGCCTCCTCCCCGGCACCGCCCGAACCATGCGCCGGATGGAGCGGGTCGCCGGCCGCTCCGACGACATGCTGATCATTCGCGGAGTCAATCTCTTCCCGAGCCAGATCGAGGAATTGATCCTCGGCCTCCCCACCCTCGCCCCTCATTACCTGCTCGAAGTCCGGCGTGAAGGCCGCCTCGACGCACTCGTCGTCCGCGTGGAGGCGAAGCCGGAGACGGCGGACGATGCGGGCTGCCGCGACCGGAACGCGGCGGCCCTCGAACACGCCATCAAGTCGGCGATCGGGATCACCGCGCAGGTCCGCATCGTTTCGCCCGGTGCGATCGAGCGCGCCGCCGGCAAAGCCAGGCGGGTGATCGATCTCCGCCCCGTCGGTGCGGGCGCCCCGGCGCCACCGCATGGCGAGGCTTCCCGAGAGCGGCAGCCGGAATGAGGAGACGCGCGATGTCCGCAGAATGCAGGCCGGCCGCGGCGCGACTGGCGCGCGCCATCGAGGCGCCGCCGGGCGACCCGACCGAGGCGCCCGACGCCATGGCCATTCTCTACGGTTGCGAAGAACCGCCGCCCTTCCCCGAGGGCAACGTCTTTCCGATCGAATGGCGCACCGAGACGCCGAAGCTGTGGGACCTCTACGACAAGTCCCGCGACCCCGGCTGGGCGCCGAACAGGCTGCCCTGGGAAACGCTGCGGCCGGAGGCCTTCACCCTCGATCAGCGCTATGCGCTGGCCTACTGGTTCGCCTTGCTGTCGGTCTTCGACAGTTCCGGCCCGGCGGTTTTCGCCCGCGCCATGATTCACACCTACGAGACTCACGCGGAAGATCCCTTACGGAAATGCTTTTTCTCGATCACCCGCGACGAGGTAAACCACGAGGAAGTCTGCCAGCGGGCCATCCAGACGTTGACGCCCGGCGGCCCGCTCGACTACGCGCCGGAAACCGCCCTCGGCCGGCTCGCCCGCAACAACGTCAAGTGGTACTTCCACAATGGCTGCCGTTACTGGGAGGGCTTCAAGAACGGCATCCACAAATTCCCGCTGCCGATCCTGTTCTCCGCCTTTCTGATGGGCGAGGTCGCTTCCTCGACCCTGTTTCACACCATGTACCGGCGCACGACCATCCCGGCCTTCAAGGAGGCGTTTCGCCGGGTGGGTCAGGACGAGGCGCGCCACATGGGTATCTGCCTGACCGTGCTGGAGCAGATCCTGCCCAAGGTCACCGATGAGCAACGGGCGCAGATCACCAGGCAGGTCAGGGCGGGCTATGTCTTCCTGTCCGGTATTCTCTACGAGCCGCCCGACGAGTTCTGGGCACTGCCGGAGACCTTCCGCCCCGCTCACCGCCTCCTCGAAGAGACCGCCCGCGACGCCGGGCTCGGGATTCTCGCGCTCGTGGAGCGGCGCGACAACTGGCGGGCCGCGGTGCTCAAACTCAAAGGCGTGCTCGATCCGCACGGCGTCGAATTCCCGCGTATCCCGGAGATCGGCATCGACGGGAAGACCGTTGCTTTCGACCCGGCAGACATTATCCCGGTCTTCTGACTCCCCGGGGACCCCCGTTTGCGCCTCGTCCGATGCCGACGAGACGTCGGCGCTCCCGGAGGGTGTTTTCTGAAGTGCGCGGCCCTCCACGATGTCCAGAAGGGGCCGAACCCTCTTGCGGGCCTTGCCACTCATCCGTGAGCGACAAGTCGAGGCGGCCCGCGCACCGAAAGGGCGGCAACACCGTTGACGGGGCGGGGAGTTGTGGCATACTGGGGCGATGAAGACCTATTCGGCGACTCCCGCGGACATCGAGAAGAAGTGGTTTCTGGTGGACGCCGAGGATCTGGTGCTCGGCAGGCTCGCCAGCGTGGTCGCGAACAGGCTGCGCGGCAAGCACAAACCGCGCTACACGCCACACATGGATTGCGGCGACAACATCGTCGTCGTCAACGCCGAGAAGGTGCGCCTCACCGGGCGCAAGCGCGAAAACAAGCTCTACCAGCACCACACCGGCTATCCTGGCGGCCTCAAGACCCGCACGGCGGCCCGCATCCTCGACGGCAAGCGGCCGGAGACGGTCGTCATCAAGGCGGTGCAGCGGATGATTCCCAAGGGGCCGCTGGGCCGCCGGCAGATGGCCAATCTCAAGGTCTATGCCGGTCCGGACCACCCGCACGAAGCGCAGCAGCCCGAACCGCTCGACATCGCCGCGATGAACCCCAAGAACCGGAGGAGTACGCCGCGTGGCTGACGAGCCGAAAACGCTGACGAGCCTCGCGGAACTCGGCGAGGTCGCCCAACCCGATGCCGACCTCCAGCCGGAGCCGGAGATCGACTCCCAGGGCCGCACCTACGCGACCGGCAAGCGCAAGGACGCCGTCGCCAGGGTGTGGTTGCGCCCCGGCAATGGGGCCATCACGGTCAACAAACGCGCAGTCGAGGGCTATTTCGCGCGCCCGGCGCTGCGGATGATCATCAACCAGCCGGTCGAGGCCGTGGGCCGCGGCAGCCAGTACGACGTCGTCTGCACCGTCAAGGGGGGTGGGCTTTCCGGCCAAGCCGGCGCCCTCAGGCACGGCATCGGCCGCGCCCTGGCGGCGCGCGAGCCGGGCTTGCGCAAGGCACTCAAGACGGGCGGCTTCCTGACCCGCGACAGCCGCGTCGTGGAGCGCAAGAAATACGGCAAGCGCAAGGCCCGCCGCAGCTTCCAGTTCTCGAAGCGCTGACCGGCGGGCCGGCGGCCCGCGCACCCGGCGCCGCGAGCGGAGCGGGCGCGTCGTGAGCATCCCGGCGAGCAAGAGCGACGCCGTGCGCGTCGGCGTTCTCGGCGCGAGCGGCTATACGGGTGGCGAGCTGCTGCGCCTGCTGGCGTGCCACGCCGGGTTCGAGGTGGGCCTCGCCACGGCCGAACGGCGCGCGGGCCAGCCCCTGGGATCGGTGTTCCCCAGCCTCGACGGCATCGGCGCGCCCGACCTGATCAAGCTCGAAGACGCGGCATGGGACCAGCTCGACGCCGTCTTCTGCTGCCTCCCGCACGGCGCTGCGCAGGAGGTCGTCGCCGCCCTGCCGGCGCATCTCAAGATTGTGGACCTTTCAGCGGATTTCCGCCTCTCCGACCCGCGGGTCTATGCCGCTTGGTACGGGCACGCGCACCGCGCGGAAGCGCTCCAGAAGGACGCAGTGTACGGGCTTACGGAGCTCGCGCGCGCGGCCGTCCGGGACGCCCGGCTGGTCGCGAACCCGGGCTGCTACCCGACCGCCGCGCAGCTGCCGCTCGTCCCGCTCCTCGAAGCCGGGCTGGTGGAAGCCGACGACATCATCGTCGACGCCAAATCGGGCGTGTCCGGCGCCGGGCGGGGGGCGAAGGAGGCGACGCTCTTCGCCGAGGTCGGCGAGGGGGTGCACGCCTACGGAATCGCCCGCCACCGCCACGCGCCGGAGATCGAACAGGGGCTCGCGCGCGCCGCGGGCCGGGCCGTGCGGATCAATTTCACGCCCCATCTCCTGCCCATGAACCGGGGCATTCTGGCGACGATCTACGTCCGCGCCGGCGCCGGCGCCGGCGCATTGCGCGACGCCCTGGAAGCGCGCTACGCGGGCGAGCCGTTCGTCCGCATCCTGCCGGCGGGCGGCGCGCCGGCGACGCGCCACGTGCGCGGCTCGAACCATTGCCTCATCGGGGTCTTCGACGACCGCATCGAAGGCCGGGCGATCCTGATCTCGGCCCTCGACAACCTGGTCAAGGGCGCATCGGGCCAGGCGATTCAGAACATGAACGTCATGCATGACCTGCCGGAAACCGCGGGGCTTGAACAGGCCCCGCTGTTTCCGTAGCGCTCCTCGGAAAAGACAGGGAGAGGAGATGTCGGCAGGGTTGCTGCTGCCCTATCGTCACCGCTGGCCCCAGGTGGCACCGAGCGCCTGCGTCGCCACCGGCAGCACGTTGATCGGCGGCGTGACCATGGGGCCGGAGTCGAGCGTCTGGTTCAACTGCGTCTTGCGGGGGGACGTGGACCGCATCCGCATCGGCGCGCGCAGCAACCTCCAGGACGGCACTATCGTCCACACTTCGAGCGAGGACGGACCGACGCTGATCGGCGACGACGTGGTGGTGGGGCATCTGTGCCTGCTGCACGCCTGCCGGTTGGAAAACGGCTGCATGATCGGGATGGGCGCCACGGTCATGGATTTCGCCGTGGTGGAAACCGGCGCCTGGGTCGCCGCCGGCGCGCTGGTCACGCCCGGCAAGCGGGTGAAGGCGGGCGAACTCTGGATGGGCCGCCCTGCCCGCCGGCTGCGCGCGACGAGCGACGCCGAGCGCGCGACCATCGCCACCATCGTGCGGCGTTACGTCACCCGCGCCGGCGAATACCGGGCGGCCCTGGGTCCGCCGCGGCGGGCGCCTTCCGTCACCGCACGGCCACGTAAGAGCCCGGCGCGTCCTCGATCGGCGTGAGCGCCCCGGCGCCGGGATGGCGGGCAGGCACCTTGCCGCCGCCGCGCCGGCGCTGCCAGCCGTGCCAGTCTGGCCACCAGGAGCCTTCGCGGTGCGCGGCGGCGGCGAGCCAGGAGTCGGCTCCCTGCCCGGCTGCGACCGGCGCCGCCCGGTAACCGTATTTCCCAGCTGCGGGCGGGTTGACGATGCCGGCGATGTGGCCGGAATCGCCCAGGACGAAGCGCGTCCGCCCCCGGTACAGCCCGCAGGCGGCGAAACACGATCGCCACGGCGCGATGTGGTCCTCCCGCGCCGCCACGACATAGGTCGGGATTTCGATGCGGCGGAGATCGACGTGCACGCCGTCCAGGACGATGCCGCCGGGGCGCGCGAGCTTGTTCGCGCCGTACATCTCGCGCAGGTAGAAGCCGTGCATCGCGGCCGGCATCCGGGTCGAATCGGCGTTCCAGTACAGCAGGTCGAAGGGCGGCGGCTCCCTGCCGAGCAGGTAGTTGTTGATCGCGAAGGACCAGACGAGATCGTTGGCACGCAACAGGCTGAAGGCCGCCGCCATGTAGCGGCCGTCGAGATAGCCCTTTTCCGCCATCATGGCGTCGAGGGCCTCGAGCTGGGCGTCGTCGAGGAAGACCCCGATCTCGCCGGGCTGCGCGAAATCGACGAGCGACGCGAAGAACGTGGCGCTCACGATCCGCCCGTCGCCCCTGGCCGCCGAACAGGCGAGCGCGGCGGCCGTCAGCGTGCCGCCCAGGCAATAGCCGACAACCGAGACCTCCCGCTCCCCGGTCGCCAGCGCGATGGCGTCGAGCGCGGCCAGCGGGCCTTCCATCATGTAGTCCGCGAACGACTTGTGCGACAGGCATTCGTCCGGATTCACCCATGAGAGCATGAAGACGGTGTAGCCCCGGGACACCGCGTATCGGACGAACGAGTTGTCCGGGCGCAGATCCAGCACGTAGAATTTGTTGATCCACGGCGGAACGACCAGGAGCGGGCGGCGGAACACAGTCTCCGTCCGCGGGGCGTACTGGATGAGCTGCATGAGGTCGTTCTGGAAGACGACCTTGCCGGGCGTCGCGGCGATGGTCTCCCCCAAGGTGAAATCGGCCCTGTCGGACATCCGGGGCGCGAATCCGCTGCCCTCGCAGCGCTCCAGATCGTCGAGCAAGGTTTCCAGCCCGCGCAGGAGATTCCGGCCACCCGTCCGGACTGTCTCGCGCAGCGCCTCCGGGTTGGTCGCGAGGAAATTCACGGGCGCCAGCGCGTCGACGAACTGGCGGGCGTAGAATTCCACCTTCTCGGCGTCGTGCGCGCTCAAGCCGGGGACGGCGCGCGCCGCCTCGCGGACGCAGGCCGACGCCAGCAGGTAGGACTGCTTCAGATGATCCAGGAACGGGCTTTCCGTCCACGCGGAATCGCGGAAGCGCCGGTCGTCGCTCGCGGGCGCGGCGACCGGCTCCGGGGGCGCCTCGCCGAGCAGGCGCCGGGCGCTGTAGAGCCAGAGGCGGCGGTGGCCTTCCCACAGCCGCGCCTGGGCACAGGCCAGGCCGGACGGATCGGCCATGAGCCGCGCCGCCGCCTCCACGAAGACGGCGCCCGGATCCAGCGGCTCCGCGCCGGTGGCGGGGCGCGGGGAGGCCAGGAGCGCCGCGGCGATTCGCCCGCTCCGCGCCGCGAGCGCGGCGAGCCGGTCCGCCATGTCGGCGCAAGCCGCGCCTGCGCCTGGCGGTTCGTTCGACGTCATCGGCGGTTCCGCGAAAGGGATGGAGCGCATCGCTATACAGGGAGATCGCCTCTCTCGCCAGCCGGGATTTCCCGCTTCCCGTCCCCGGAACGAACGGCCGCTCGCTTCGCGCGCGATGTTAGGCGATCGCCCCGATATATGGTATGGGGAGCGCGAGATCGGCCTCACTCTCCGAAGGCGACCGGCGGCGCAGCATGGCCAACGGATCCGTGCCCGATTCCCTGGCGGCCGCGTCGGTGCGCGGCGCGCGGAGGCTCACGGCAGCGGGCGCGCTCGCCGCCAGTCTCCTCGCCGGCGGCTGCGCGGAGGTCGACGGCGTCGTCCAGGACATCGCGGACGCGGTCTTCTACGATGCCGGTGACGATGCCCCCTACCGTTCGCTCCACGAGGTGCCCGACGAAGCGCCGGCCGTTTCGAGCGCCGAGGAACGCACGATCGTCGCCGCCGGTCTGATCGCGGAGCGCGAGGCGGCGCGGCGGAAGAGCGCGGCACTCCGCGACCCCGGCGCGCAGGGCGGAGGGGAAGACCGGGCTTTCGAGCGGCCGCCCGAACGGCGCGTGCCGGACGAGCCGCGGCCGGGAGAGGACGGCCCGGCCGCGGACGCGACGGCAGACGCGATGGCCGCCTTCAGATCGCGCTTCGATGAGCGGTTCGACGCCTCAGGCGGCGTCCTGGACGCGGTACGGGAAGCGCGCCCGGCGCCGGAGCGGACGGAGGCCACCAGGCCGGAAACGTCCGAGATACCGGCCGCCGAGGGCGACCCGGCCGAGGTCGTCCTCCACCTGGGCACGGTGCATTTCGCGAAAGGCTCCGCCCGGCTGCAGCCGGGCGACCGCGCCCTGGTGAAGGAAGCGGCCCGGCTCCAACGCGAGAGCGGTGCGCGGCTGCGGGTAGTCGGCCATGCGAGCCGGCGGACGGCGGACATGCCGCCGGTGCACCAGAAGGTCCTGAACCTCAACCTCTCCCTGGACCGGGCCGGCGCCGTCGCCCGCGCGCTGATCGCGGAAGGCGTCCCGGCGGGCGCGCTTTCGCTAGAGGGCGCCGCCGCGAGCCGGCCGATCGCCGACGAAGACATGCCCCGCAACGAGGCGCAGAACCGGCGCGCCGAGATCTTCATCGAATATTGACGGGCCGCGCGAGCCCTGCACGCCTCCCCCGCCCGCGACTACGCAGGAAACGCCCCGCGCCATGGCCGAACCGCTCCGCATCGCGATCGCCGGGCTGGGCACGGTCGGCTGCGGCGTGCTCGCCCTGCTGCGCGGCAACGCGGCGCTCCTGGAAAGCCGCGCGGGCCGGCCCATCGAGGCGGTGGCGGTCTCGGCCCGCGACCGGGGGAAGGAGCGCGGCATCGCCTTGGGCGACCTCGCATGGCGCGACCGGCTGGCGGACTTGGCGGCCGACCCGGCGGTCGACGTGGTCGTCGAGCTGATCGGCGGGGCCGACGGCGCGGCGCGCACCCTGTCGGAAGCTGCGCTCGCCGGCGGCAAACATCTGGTCACCGCCAACAAGGCCCTGCTCGCCCACCACGGCACCGCGCTCGCGCGGACGGCCCGGGAGGCGGGCCTGCATCTCGGCTACGAGGCGGCGGTGGCGGGCGGTATCCCCATCGTCAAGGCGCTCCGCGAGGGGCTCGCGGGCAACCGCATCGACGGCGTGTACGGCATCCTGAACGGCACCTGCAACTATGTCATGACGGCGATGCACGACGCCGTGCGCGCGGGCCGCACCCGCGAGGTGGCGGACGTGCTGGCAGAGGCGCAGCGTCTCGGCTACGCGGAAGCGGACCCCTCCACCGACATCGACGGGATCGACACGGCGCACAAGCTGGCGATCCTGGCTAGCGTCGTGTTCGGCCGCACCATCGACTTCGATTCGGTGCATGTCGAGGGCATCCGGCATGTGAGCGCGCTCGACGTCGCGTTCGCGATGGAGCTCGGCTACCGCGTCAAGCTGCTCGGCATCGCCCGCGCAGAAGACGGCGCCGTCGCCCAGCGGGTGCATCCCTGCATGGTCCGCGAGGCGACGCCGATCGCGTGCATCGACGGGGTCTTCAACGCCGTGGTCGCCGAGTGTGACCAAGTGCAGACCGCCGTCTTCGAGGGCCCCGGCGCGGGCGCCGGCCCCACGGCCTCCGCGGTGGCGGCGGACCTCGTGGACATCGCCCGCGGACGGATCATGCCGGCCTTCCCCGCCGCCGCGCCGCTCGCCGCGCTGCCCATGGAGCGCCATGTCGGCGCCTGTTACATCCGCCTGATGGTGGTCGACCGGCCGGGGGTGATCGCCGACATCGCCGCCTGCCTGCGGGACGAGCGGGTCTCGGTCGAGGCGATGCTCCAGCGCGGGCGCAATCCGGGCGAGCCGGTGCCCGTGGTCTTGACCACGCACGAGGCGCGCGAGGCCGCGCTCGTGCGCGCTCTGGCCGAGATCGACCGGCTCGAGACCGTTCTCGAGCCGCCGCGCATGATCCGGATCGAAGCGTTTTGAAGGCGCGGAGCGACGCCAAGGAAACGAGACAGGCCATGAATGACGAGGGCGTATCGATCGACCGAAACCTGACCCTGGACGCGGTCCGTGTCACCGAGGCCGCGGCTTGCGCGGCGGCGCGGCTGATCGGGCGCGGCGACGAAATGGCGGCCGACCAGGCGGCCGTCGACGCCATGCGGCGCGGGCTCAATGCGCTCGACATCGCCGGCACCGTGGTGATCGGCGAGGGCGAACGCGACGAGGCGCCGATGCTCTATATCGGCGAGACCGTGGGCACCGGCCGGGGCCCCGCCCTCGACGTGGCGCTCGACCCGCTCGAAGGCACCACCCTCTGCGCCACGGGCGGCCCCAACGCGCTCGCCGTCCTGGCGCTGGCCGGGAAGGGCGGTTTCCTCAACGCCCCGGACACCTACATGGATAAGATCGCCGTCGGCGACGGCCTGCCGGACGACCTGATCGACCTCGACGATCCGCCGGCGACGACGCTCGCCAGGCTGGCGAAGGCGAAATCCCGCGAGGTGGGCGACCTGACGGCGCTGATCCTCGACCGGCCCCGGCACGCGGCGCTGATCGCCAAGGTCCGCGAGACCGGCGCGCGCATCCAGCTGATCCGGGACGGCGACGTCGCCGGAGTCATCGCGACCACGCGCCTGAACCGCACGGTCGATATCTATATGGGAATCGGCGGCGCGCCCGAAGGGGTGCTGGCCGCGGCGGCGTTGCGCTGCATCGGCGGCCAGATGATGGGCCGGCTCGTCTTCCGCAACGACGACGAGAAGGCCCGCGCCCGCGCAATGGGAATCGCCGACCTCGACCGCAAATACGGGCTGCATGAACTCGCTGGCGGCGACGTGCTGTTCGCGGCGACCGGCGTGACGGACGGCGCGATGCTGCGCGGGGTTTCACGCTTCCCCGGCGGCGTGCGGACCGACTCGGTGGTGATGCGCTCGCGCACCGGGACCGTGCGCACCATCGTGGCGGAGCACGCCCTCTCCCGCGCGGCCGACCGGGACGGCGCGTGAGGGGATGAGCGCGCCCGCCGCGCCGATCCTCGGCGTCACGCGCTCGCTGCGCGGCAAAAGGTGGCGCGCGCGGCTCGCGGATTCCCGCGCCGGCCTTTCTCTCGCGCAAGCCATCGAGGCGCCGGAGCCGCTCGGGCGGGTGCTCGCCGCGCGCGGCGTGGCGGAGGCCGAGGCGCCGGCCTATCTGAACCCGACGCTGCGCGACCTGCTGCCCGACCCGAGCCATCTGCGGGACATGGACAAGGCGGTGGCGCGCCTCGCGCGGGCGGTCGAGGCCGGCGAAAAGATCGCGGTCTTCGGCGACTACGACGTGGACGGCGCGACGTCCGCCGCCCTGCTGGAGCGCTTTTTCCAGGCCGCCGCGGGGCAGGCGATCACGCTCTACATCCCCGACCGCCTGCGCGAGGGATACGGCCCCAACGCCCCGGCCCTGCGCCTGCTGGCGGCGCAAGGCGTGCGCGTGGTCGTCACCGTGGATTGCGGGATCACGGCGTTCGACGCGCTCGCCGCAGCAGCCGACGCGGGCCTCGACGTGATCGTGGTGGACCACCACATCGGCGGGGCGCGGCTGCCCCGGGCGCACGCCCTGGTCGATCCGAACCGGCTGGACGAGGACAGCCCGCACCGGCAACTGGCGGCGGTAGGCGTGGCCTTCCTCCTGGTCGTCGGGCTCAACCGGCGCCTGCGCGAGGCGGGGTGGTATCGCGGGCGGCGGGAGCCCGCGCTCATGCGGTGGCTCGACCTGGTGGCGCTCGGCACCGTCTGCGACGTGGTGCCGCTCACCGGGGTGAACCGCGCCTTCGTGCGCCAGGGGCTGCGCGTGCTCGCGCGCCGCCGCAACCTCGGGCTGGCGGCGCTGGGGGACGCCGCCGGGGGCCTCGACGGGCCGCCGGGCGTCTACCATCTGGGCTTCATCCTGGGGCCGCGCGTCAACGCCGGCGGGCGCATCGGCGAAGCCGGCCTCGGCGCGCGCCTGCTCTCCACCGAGGACGCGGGCGAGGCGGCGGAGATCGCCCGGCGCCTGGACGCGCTCAACCGCGAGAGGCGGGCGATCGAGGCGGCGGTGCTGGACGCCGCGATCGCCCAGGTGGAGAGCGGGGCCGATGCGGGGGGGCGCGATTCGCCGTTCGTCATGGCCCACGACGAGGGCTGGCATCCCGGCGTGATCGGCATCGTCGCCAGCCGGCTCAAGGAGCGTTACGGCCGCCCGGCGGTGGTCGTCGCCTGGGAGGGGGAGGTGGGCAAGGCCTCCTGCCGTTCGATCCCGGGCATCGATATCGGGACAGCGATCACGGCGGCCCGGCAGGCGGGCCTCCTGGTGGACGGCGGCGGCCACGCGATGGCGGGCGGCTTCACGGTAGAGCGGGCGCGCTTCGCGGCGTTGCGCGACGCCCTGGGAGAGCGCCTCGGCGCCGGGGCGGCGGCGCGGGCGAGCGCCTCCAGCCTGGGCCTCGACGGGGCGCTCAGCGCGGAGGGTGCCAATGTCGTGCTGCTGGAGATGCTGGAAGCGGCCGGCCCTTACGGCGCGGGCAATCCGGAGCCGCGTTTCGCGGTCGCCGGCGCCCGCCTCCTGCGCGCAGACATCGTGGGGCAGGGCCATGTGCGCTGCCGGCTGGCCGGCAAGTCCGGCCGCCAGCTCAAGGGCATCGCCTTCCGCTCGGCGGACAACGCCCTGGGCCAGGCGCTGCTCGCCGGCGCGGCGGAGACCTTCCACCTAGCCTGCCGCCTGCGCCCCGACCGCCATGGCGGCCCCGCCCGCGTCGAACTCCAGATCGACGACGCCGCCCCCGCCGACCCATCCCCCTGAGGCGCGAGGGCCAAAGTATCGCCCGTGCGCCGCGAAAACGAGAGGCGGTTGATTTAAGGCGGGGGCGTCGTTAGATAGCGGGGCCCGGGACCCCTTCGTCTAGCGGTCAGGACACCACTCTTTCAAGGTGGAGACACGGGTTCGATTCCCGTAGGGGTCACCATCGTCACTGCTGGTCGGCGCGGGCGGGCCGCGCGCGCGGCGCAGGCGCCACGTGGCGGAGGTTGGGGCGCTCGGCGCGGAGTTCTCCCGCCAGGCGCTCTCCCGCTGGGGCCGGGCCGGCGGCGTCGGCGACGGTCACTTGGACCTCGAGCGCAGACTCGTCGCCGCCGAAGACGGCGCCCCTGGTGGGCGCGGCGTCCGCGTAGTCGCGGCCCACCGCGACGCGGACATGACGGGCGTCGGCGAGCATGTCGTTGGTCGGGTCGATGCCCGTCCAGCCGCGCCCGGGGAGCAGGAACTCCGCCCAGGCGTGGCTCGCACCCGCCTGGGCCTCGGCGCCCGTGACGCCTTCCGCATGGAGATAGCCCGAGACGTAGCGGCTGGGGATTCCCCAGGAGCGTGCGATGGCGATCATCACATGGGCGTAGTCCTGACAGACGCCCCGGCCGGTCTCCAACACGTGCTCGATGGGCGAATCGACATGGGTGCTGCCGCTCTCGTAGCGGATCGCCCGATGCAGCGCGGCGGCGGTTTCCACGAGCGTGGCGAACGGGCCCGCACCGCGGCGGATGCCATGCGCCGCTACGAAGGCGTCGAGCGCGGGCCCCGGGCGGGCGAAGCGGCTGGGGGCCAGATAATCCCAGAAGCGCACCCGATCCGCCGCCTGCGCCTGCGCCTCCCAGCCGCCCGCGTCCGCGCCGCCTGCCGCGGGCGGGGCGGGCGCGGCAGTCTCCACCGTGAGGCGCGAGCGGACGAGGGTTTCCCGATGCGCCCGGTGGACGTTGAACAGGTGGCAGGGATTGCCGAAGGAATCCGCGAAGGCCACGGGAACGGCCGCGGGTTCGATGTCGAGGGTGAAGGCGCACAGCCGCTGCCCCCCCTCCTCGCGCGGGTGCAGACGCAGCAGCATCACGCCGCCGCGCGCCGGCGCCGCATAACGGAAGCGGGAGAGGTGCTCGACGCGCAAGCGCCGGGGCGGCGGCAGGTTCACGGCTCCGGCGCGTCCTCGATCTCGTAGTCGAAGAAGGTCATGGCGATGTCTGCGTGGAGGCGGCGGCAGGAGTCCCCGATCTCCCCCAGGACGGACGCCGTCGCCGCGTCGTCGCCCGGTGCGCGCTCCGGCCAATCGTAATCGATGCGCGCCGCCATGCGGCCGACCCGGCCCTGGGGGCCGGCCGCCGGCGGCCGCTCGTGGGCGCCGGCGACGGCTTCGAGGGCGCCGGCGATTCGCGCCAGGGCGTACCGGATCGAATGGGAAAGCCGGGGGTCGGAGACCAGGAAATCGACCACGTCGCACGGCGCGAAGGTGAGCGAATGGAGCCGGCGGTAGGCCGCCCGCGCCTCGCAGAGGGCGAGCAGGGAGCCCCAGTCTGATTCGATGTGCGGCCCCGCCGTCGGAAACACCGCCAGATGGGCGCGCACCAGGGCGGCGACGAGCTGCACGCGCTCGACGAAACGCCCGAGCCGGAGGAAGTGCCAGCCGTGGTCGCGGTACATGGTGTCCTCGGCGACGCCGGAAAAGGTGCGGATGGAATCCTCGGTCGCGCGGTAGAAATCGCCGGCACCGGCGCGCCAGACCGTCTGGATGCGGGCGTCGCACAGGTCGAGCCAGGCCGCGTTGAGGCAGGACCACATCTCCTTGCCGACGACGTTGCGCACTTGGCGGGCGTTCTCGCGCGCGGCGGCGATGCATTCCCGGATCGAATCGGGGTTGTTCTGCTCGAAGGTGAGGTCGTCCGCCAAGGTGTAGGCGTCCGCCAGCATGAAGCCCTCCTCGCCCCGGTTCGACTCCAGGGCACCGCCCAGGGGTCCGCGGCCGAGGGCGCCGTAGAGGCGCCGCCAGTTGCGGTCGATCTCCTCCACCGGGCGGTCCTCCAGGGCGCGCGCCTGGTCGGCGAGCAGGCGGCAGAGGTGCTCCGCCCGCTCCAGGTAGCGGCCGATCCAGTAGAGCCCCTGGGCGTTGCGCGCGAGCATGAGGCTAGGACGGGAGCACCCAGAGGTCCTTGCCGCCACCACCCTGGCTCGAATTGACGACGAGGGAGCCGGGCCGGAGCGCGACCCGGCAGAAGGCGCCGGGGACGAGCCGCGTCTCGCGCCCGCGCAGGACGAAGGGCCGCAGGTCGACATGGCGCGGGGCGGCGCCGTCGGCCGTCACGCAGGGGGCGCGGGAGAGGGCAAGCGTGGGCTGGGAGACGAAGTTGGCCGGATCGGCGCGAACGAGGTCGGCATAGGCCGCCCGCTCCGCGGGCGTCGCGTGCGGCCCCACCAGCATCCCGTAACCGCCGGCCTCGCCCACCATCTTGACGACCAGACGGTCGAGGTTGTCCAGCGTATAGGCCAAGCCTTCCGGGTCGCGGCAGAGATGCGTCTCGACGTTGGCCAGGACGGGTTCCTCGCCGAGGTAGTAGCGAATCATGTCCGGGACATAGGCATAGACGCTCTTGTCGTCGGCGACGCCCGTCCCCGGCGCGTTGGCGAGGGCCACGCGCCCGAGCCGGTAGGCGTAGAAGAGGCCGGGCACGCCCAGTTGCGAATCCGGCCGGAACGCCAGCGGATCGAGGAAATCGTCGTCGATGCGCCGATAGACCACGTCCACACGCCGCAGGCCGCCGGTCGTCCGCACATAGACGAAGCCGTTGTGGACGAGGAGGTCGCTGCCCTGCACCAGCTCCACGCCCATTTCGCGTGCAAGGAACATGTGCTCGTAGAAGGCCGAATTGTGGACTCCCGGGGTGAGCAGGACGATGCACGGGTCGGTGACGCCGGGCGGGGCCAGTTCCGCCAGAGAGCGGCGGAGCAAGGCGCCGTAATGCTCGATGGCGCGGACCCGGTGGTGCCGGAACAGAGCGCGCAGGCTCGCCTTGACAGCCTGTCGGTTGGCCAGCATGTAGGAAACGCCGGAGGGCACGCGCAGGTTGTCCTCCAAAACCTGGAAGCCGTCTTTCGTCCGCACGAGATCGGTGCCGCAGACCGAGACATAGGTGCCGTGGGGCACCGCCACGCCGCGCATCTCGACCCGGTATTGCGCGCAGCCGCGCACCAGATCCACCGGCACGACTCCGTCGGAAAGGATGCGCGCCGGCCCGTAGACGTCGGCGAGGAAGCGGTTGAGCGCGTCGAGGCGCTGGCGCAGCCCGCGCTCGATGAGGTCCCACTCGGCGGCGGCGAGCAGCCGGGGCAGGACGTCGATCGGGATGATCCGCTCCCGGGCGCCCTCCTCGCCGTACACCGAGAAGGTGATGCCCTCGCGCAGGAACGACCGCTCGGCGCGTTCCTGCATGGCGGCGATCTCGGCCTGCGGCGTGGCGTCGAGGGCCTCCCACAGCGCGCGGCAGTGGGGGCGCGGCGCGCCGTCGGCCGCGAACATCTCGTCGAAGAAGACGGGGTCGAGCGCGTAGCCCGCGAAAAGGCGCTCCCTCCCCGCCTCGCCGCCGCCGCGCGACGCCTTCGCGCGCCCGCTCATGCTGGAGACCACGGGGCCGGCCGATGACGGGCGCCGCCCCTCGCCTCGCCCGCCTGCTGCTGGCGCTCGCGGCCTGCGCCTTCGCGCCGCTCCCGGCGGCGGGCGCGGACGACGCGCGCAGCGCCCGGATGATTCACCTTCTCGCCGATACCAACGTGGAGGCCTATCGCGTCCTCCTGGGGATGGCGGTGCAGGGGCACGCGCCTTCCCAGTACCGGCTGGGCGTCATGCACCGCGCAGGCGCGCAGGCGGTCGCGTGGCTGGGCCGGGCCGCCGCGCGGGGCCATGCCGGGGCGCGCGCCCGCCTCGCCCGCATGGCCGAAGCCGGTGACGCGGCAGCGCATCGCGCGCTGGGCTTCGCCTGGCGGGACGGCACTCCGCGCGACGCGCGGGCGGCGCTCCGCCACTTCCGGGCCGCCGCCGCCCAGGGCGACCCGCAGGCGCTGTTCGCCCTGGGCGCGCTCTACCGGGCGGGCGGTGCGGTCGCACCCGACGCGGCGCGCGCCACCGTGCTGTTCCGCGCGGCCGCCGCGCAGGCGATGGCCGCCGTGCGCCGCGCCCAGCGGGAGGCGAAGGCCGGCCTTCTCGGCCCGGGCTCGGAAGCGTGGATGGCCTTCGCCGTCGCCCGGACCCACGCTGCGCACGCCGCCCCGCCGGGCCGGGATGCGGCGCGAGCGGCGCTCTTCGCGCGCTACTGGATCGGCCTGACCCTCCTGGTCGGCGCCGGCACGGCGGCGGATCCGGCGCGCGCCATCGCCCATCACCGCGCCGCCGCCGGGCGGAGCTTTTCCCCGGCCGAGTTCAGCCTGGGCCTTCTCCATGCGCGTGGCCACGGCGTCCCCCGCGACCTCGCGGAAGCGCGCCGCTGGTTCGCCCGTGCGGCCGCGCACGGCCATCCCCCGCCGGCGGCGGTTCGGGCGGCGCCCCGCAGCGGCCGCGGCGGCCGGAGGGTCGTCAATCGTCGCGATGCGTGCGCTCGTGGCGCTCGTGGCGCTCCTGCGCCTCGAGGCTGAGAGTTGCGATCGGGCGGGCCTCGAGCCGGCGGATGCTGATCGGCTCCTCGGTCTCCTCGCAATAGCCGTAGGAGCCGTCCTCGATCCGCTCCAGCGCGGCCTCGATCTTGTTGATGAGCTTGCGCGCCCGGTCGCGGCTGCGGAGCTGGACCGAGCGCTCGGATTCGATGGCGGCGCGATCGGCGATGTCGGAGCCGTGGCCGGCGTCCAGCCTGAGCTTCTCGAGAGCGGCGTCCGTCTCGCTCAGGATGTCCTCCTTCCACTTCTCGAGCTTGCGCCGGAAATACTCCCGCATCCGGGAGGACATGAACTCTTCCTTGCTCGTCGGCTTGTACTTCGCCGGGAGCCTAATTCGCTTCCCCGCCACGGCTTCTTTCCAAATCTCCCCTCGCAGCCGGCGCGGAGTATAGAAACGCGCCCCCGCCTTCGCAAGCGCCGGGCGGCCCCGCCGGAGGGTCGCCGCGATACAAGGAAATAGATGCTGTTTCAACCATTTGCCGCGCAGCGCCCCTTGATGGTGCGCGAGTCCCGTTGCGCACGGCGTGCGCGCCCGTCGGCGCGACGCTGGCATTCACACAAAGCGCGGAAAAGAAGGACAATGTGGGCCTGGAGACCCGCGCACCGTCAAGGAAGGGGAACGGGATGAAGGGGGAGGCGCTCGCGCCGGGGGATTGGGTGGCGAACCCGCGGGCGCCGGAATGGGGCGCGGGGCAGGTCCAGTCGGTCATCGGGGAGCGGGTCACGGTCAATTTCGAGAACGCGGGCAAGCGGCTGATCGACGCTGCCGAAGTCCGGCTGGAACGGGTCGAGCCGCCGCGCCCGCCGGGTGCCCCCGCCTGAGCGTTCGCGGCGGATTTTACATACGGCCTCCGATCTGCCAGTGTGGCGCCGGGCCGCGCGCGGGCGGTCGGCCTCGGAGAGCGCGGTGTCTTCCCCAGGCGGCGTTCAGAAGTTCAGGCATCCCGGCAAGGGCCGGCGGAAGGCGCGCTACACCGGAAAAGGCCGGCAGGTAGAACCCGCTGCCCTGGAGGAAGTGCGCGCCCTCCTGGGCGCCGCGCCGCGGCGGCGCGACCTGCTGATCGAGCACCTGCACAGGATCCAGGACCGCTACGGCCATCTCTCGGCCCGGCATCTGGCGGCGCTGGCTAGCGTAATGCGCCTCTCCATGGCCGAGGTCTATGAGGTGGCGACCTTCTATGCCCATTTCGACGTGGTCGCGGAGGGCGCGGCCCCGCCGCCGCCGCTCACCGTCCGCGTATGCGACAGCCTCACCTGCGAATGTCTGGGCGCGCCCGCGCTCCTCGCCACGCTGCCGAGGGCCGTCGGCGCCGGCGTGCGCGTCGTGCGGGCGCCGTGCATGGGGCGCTGCGAAGGCGCGCCGGTGGCCGAAGTGGGCCGTCGGCACATTACCCACGCCACCCAGGACGCGATCCTGGCCTGTATCGAGGAGGGGGACTTCACTCCCCTCGTCCCGCCCCATGTCGACTTCGCCGCGTATACCGGGAACGGCGGTTATTCCGTTCTGAAGGAATGCCTGTCTGGCGCCCGCAAGGCGCAGGACGTGATCGGGGCGCTGGAGGACGGCGGGCTCAAGGGCATGGGCGGCGCGGGCTTCCCGACGGGGCGGAAATGGCGCTTCGTCCGCGCCGAGCCCGCCCCCCGCCTCATGGCCATCAACGCCGACGAAGGCGAGCCGGGCACGATCAAGGACCGGGTCTACATGGAGTGCGACCCGCACCGCTTCCTCGAAGGAGCGTTGATCGGCGGCTGGGCCGTCGAGGCGGCGGAATGCTACGTCTATCTGCGTGACGAATATCCCGGCATCCGGAAGCTCTTGCAGGCGGAAATCGCGAAGCTCGACGCCGCCGGCCTCACCGGGCGGACGGCGCTCATCCTCCGCCGCGGTGCCGGGGCCTATATCTGCGGCGAGGAATCGGCGATGCTCGAAAGCATCGAAGGCAAGCGCGGCGAGCCGCGACACAAGCCGCCCTTCCCCTCCCAGGCGGGCCTCTGGGGCCGGCCCACCCTCATCAACAACGTCGAAACCCTCCACTGGGTACGCGACATCCTGGAGAAAGGGCCGCGCTGGTTCGCTGACGCGGGCCGCAACGGGCGCTCGGGGCTGCGCAGCTTCTCCGTCTCCGGCCGGGTCCGGGAACCGGGAGTCAAGCGCGCGCCCGCCGGCATCACCATGAACGAACTGCTGGCCGAGCATTGCGGCGGCATGGCGGACGGTCACCGCTTCAAGGCCTATCTGCCGGGCGGGGCCTCCGGCGGCATCCTGCCCGCCTCCATGGCCGACATTCCGCTCGATTTCGGCACCCTGGAGGCGCATGGCTGCTTCATCGGCTCGGCCGCCGTCGTGGTGCTGTCCAACAAGGACGATCTGAAACACGCGGCCCTGAACCTCATGGCGTTCTTCGAGGACGAAAGCTGCGGCCAGTGCACGCCCTGCCGCGTCGGCACCGAGAAGGCGGTCGCCCTGATGGACGGCGGCCGCTGGGATCCGGTGCTCTTGCGCGAGCTCGCCGCCGGCATGGCCGACGCCTCGATCTGCGGCTTGGGCCAGGCGGCACCGAACCCGCTCCTCTCGATTCTGCGGTACTTCCCCGAGGCGCTCTCGTGAGCGAGACCGTCCGCTTCGCCCTCGACGGCCGCGTCGCGGAGGCCACGCCGGGCGAGACCATCTGGCAGGTCGCCAAAAGGCTCGGGATCGCGATCCCCCATCTCTGTTACACGCCCGCGCCGGACTACCGGGCGGACGGCAATTGCCGCGTCTGCATGGTGGAGATCGAGGGCGAACGGGTGCTGGCCGCTTCCTGCATCCGCGAACCGGTGGAGGGCATGGTCGTGCGCACCGACGCGGAACGCGCCATCCGCGCCCGCGACATGGTGATGGAGCTGCTGATCGCCGACCAGCCGCCGGCCGAGGCGAGCCACGACCCGGCCTCCGAGCTCTGGGCCTGGGCCAGGCGCATGGGGCGGACGACGAGTCGCTTCTCGGCCCGGCAGGCGCCCGCGCCCGATCTCAGCCATGCGGCGATGGCGGTCAATCTCGACGCCTGCATCCACTGCACGCGCTGCGTGCGCGCCTGCCGGGAGGTCCAGGTCAACGACGTGATCGGCATGGCCAAGCGCGGGGCGCGCAACAAGATCGTCTTCGACTTCGACGACCCGATGGGCGAGAGCAGCTGCGTCGCCTGTGGCGAGTGCGTGCAGGCCTGTCCGACCGGCGCGCTCATGCCGGCCGGCGAGGTCGGCAAGGAGGCGCCCGATGCACGGACGGAGAGCGTCTGCCCCTATTGCGGCGTCGGCTGCCAGCTCACCTTCAACGTCAAGGATAACCGCATCCTCTGGGTCGACGGCAAGGACGGCCCCGCCAACCGCGGCAGGCTCTGCGTCAAGGGCCGCTTCGGCTTCGACTACGTGCGCCACCCGCACCGCCTGACGACGCCGTTGATCCGCCGGGACGACGCGCCGAAATCGGCCGACATCGACATGGACCCGGCGAATCCCTTCTCCCATTTCCGGGAGGCCAGTTGGGAGGAGGCCCTCGACAGGGCCTCGCGCGGCTTCGCGCGGCTTCGCGATTCCCGCGGCGGTAGGGCGCTAGCCGGCTTCGGCTCGGCCAAGGGCTCGAACGAGGAGGCTTACCTCTTCCAGAAGCTGGTGCGCACCGGCTTCCACACCAACAACGTCGACCACTGCACCCGACTCTGCCATGCCTCGTCGGTGGCCGCGCTTTTGGAGTGTATCGGCTCGGGCGCCGTCACGGCGACCTTCAACCAGGTCGCGCATTCCGACGTCATCGTCGTCATCGGCGCACAGCCGACGACGAACCACCCGGTCGCCGCGACGTTCTTCAAGAACGCGGCGCAGCGGGGCGCCAAGCTGATCGTGATCGACCCGCGCGGCTCGGCGCTGGCCCGCCACGCGCGCCACTTCCTCCAGTTCGAGGCCGGCACCGACGTGGCGCTCCTCAACGCGCTGATGCACGTCATCGTCGAGGAGGGGCTGCACGACCGGCAGTACGTCCGCGCCCACACCGAAGGGTTCGAGCGGCTCAAGGCGCATCTCGCGGCCTACGCGCCGGAGGACATGGCGCCGGTCTGCGGCATCGAGGCGGACACGCTGCGCGAGGTGGCCCGCCTCTACGCCCGCGCGGAGGCGGCGATCGTCTTCTGGGGCATGGGCATTTCCCAGCACGTTCACGGGACGGACAACGCGCGCTGCCTGATCGCGCTGGCGCTGATCGCGGGCCAGATGGGCCGCCCGGGCACAGGACTCCACCCGCTGCGTGGCCAGAACAACGTCCAGGGCGCATCGGACGCCGGCCTTATCCCGATGATGTACCCGGATTACGAGCCGGTCGCGGCGGCGGCGCACGCGCGATTCGAGTCGTTCTGGGACGCCCCGCTCGACCCGGAGGAAGGTCTCACCGTGGTCGAGGTGATGAACGCGATCCACGACGGCCGGATCGCGGGCATGTACATCATGGGCGAGAACCCCGCGATGTCGGACCCGAACCTGCGCCACGTGCGCCAGGCTCTGGCCGCGCTCGATCACCTGGTCGTCCAGGAAATTTTCCTCACCGAGACCGCCTGGCACGCGGACGTGGTCCTGCCGGCGGCCGCGTGGCCGGAGAAGGACGGCACAGTCACCAACACCAATCGCCAGATCCAGAGGGGCCGGGCCGCCCTCGATGCCCCGGAGGGCGCGCGGCAGGACTGGTGGATCGTCCAGGAGATCGCCCGCCGCCTCGGCTTCGACTGGAACTACCGCGGGCCCGCGGACGTCTTCGCCGAGATGAAGGGCTGCATGCCCTCCCTCGACAACATCACATGGGAGAGGCTCGCCCGCGAAGACGGCGTGGCCTACCCCTGCGACGCCGAGGACAAGCCCGGCCATGACGTGATCTTCGTCGACGGCTATCCGACGCCGAGCGGGCGCGGCAAGCTGGTGCCCGCCGCCATCGCCCCCCCCGACGAGCGGCCGGATTCCGACTATCCGATGGTGTTGACCACGGGCCGGATGCTCGAACACTGGCACACTGGCGCGATGACCCGGCGCGCTTCGGCACTCGACGATCTCGAGCCGCAGGCCGTGGCCCATCTCGCGCCGGCCGAGCTCGAACGGCTGGGCGTCGCACCGGGAGAGCCGGTCACGGTGGAGACGCGGCGCGGCGCCGTCACCCTCCACGCCCGCGCAGATGCCGCGACCCCGGCCGGCGTCGTGTTCCTCCCCTTCTGCTTCGCTGAAGCCGCCGGCAACTTCCTGACCAACCCGGCGCTGGATCCCTTTGGCAAGATCCCCGAATACAAATATTGCGCGGCGCGAGTCACACGGGCATAGGGGCGTGGGCGTGCAGGGCGGCGGTGTGCTGGACGCGCTGCTCGCCGGCGGGATCACCGGGCGCGCCGAGCGGGTGCTGGTCGGCTTCAACTGGACCTATGTCGAGGGGCCGGACGGCGCCGGTCTCTGCCAGACGCCCGCGCGCGGCAGCGCCGGCTGCCGGAGCCTTCCCGCCCCCGGCACCTATCGCGGGCGGGCGCTCGCCGACCTGGCCGCACTCGCGACCTCTGACGACGCCGCGGAACGGGCGCTCGGCTTCGCCGCCGTCAACGCCCACCACAACCGCTACGATCTCGAAGGCTGCGCCGCGAACGGCCTCGACCTGCTGGACCACGACGCGCCGGCGGTGGTGGTAGGCCGCTTCCCCGGCCTCGAGCGCCGCCTGCCCCGCGCCAAGGTGATCGAACGGGAGCCGGGGCCGGGCGACTACCCGGAATCGGCGGCGAACGCCCTGCTTCCTGCCGCCTCCCAGATCGCCGTCACCGGCGCCACCGTTGCGAACGGCTCGCTCGACGGCCTCCTGGCGCTGGCGCGGCGGGACGCCGTCCGCGTGCTGGTGGGCCCCGGCGCACCCCTCTGCCCGGCCCTCTTCGCGCTGGGCCTCGACGCGCTCTCCGGCCTCGTCGTCACCGACCGGGCGGGGGCGCGCCGGGCGATCGCGGAAGCCGGCGCCGTCCGCGCCCTCCGCCCCTATACTCGTCCGGTGACACTCAGGCCCTGATCAGCCGACGAGGCCGCCGTCCTCGCGCTCGATGGCGATCACCGAGGAGCGCGGGACGGAGCCCCCGCCTCCCGGGAAGTGGCTGTTCCCCTTCTCGCCGGGATGCTGGATGCCGACGAAGACGGTGCGCCGGTCCGGGGCGAAGGCGAGGCCAGTGACCTCGCACTCCCTCGGCCCGACCATGAAGCGGCGGATTTCACCGGTCGCCGGGTCGGCGATCAGCATCGAATTGTTGCCTTGGCCGGCGAAATCGCCCGCATCGGAATAGTTGCCGTCGGTCTGGATCCACATCAACCCTGCGGCGTCGAAGGCGAGTCCATCCGGCGAATTGAACATGTTGTCCGCGTCGATCGCGGGCGAACCGGCGCGCGCGTCCCCATGCACCGCCGGGTTGCCGGCCATGACGAACAGGTCCCAGGCGAACCCGGCGGCGGCGTGGTCCCCGCCGTCGGGTCGCCAGCGCAGGATCTGTCCGTACTTGTTCTTCTCCCGCGGGTTGGGGCCGTTGACGGGGGTCGGGTCGCCGCCGGCATTGGGCTTGACGCCCCGGTTCTTGTTGTTCGTGAGGCAGCAACAGACCTCCGCCCCGGTCGGGTTCACGGCCACCCATTCAGGCCTGTCCATGGTCGTTGCGCCGACGGCCGACGCCGCCTGCCGCGTATGGACGGCGATCTCGGCCTGGGAAGCCATGCCGGTCGCGGACGGCGTGAGCGCGATCCATGCACCTCGGCCGTCGTCGTGAAATTTCGCAGCCCATAGCGTGCCGGTCTCCAGCAGGTCCGTATTGTCCTCGCCCGCCCGGTAGACGCCGGCGCTGACGAACCTGTAGAGGAACTCGCCGCGTTCGTCGTCGCCCAGATAGACGACGACGCGGCCGTCGGCGGCCAGCGCTACCTCCGCGTTCTCGTGCTTGAAGCGGCCGAGGGCGGTGCGCTTCTTCGGCGTCGACGCCGGATCGAGCGGATCGATCTCCACGACGTAGCCGGCACGGTTGGGCTCGTTCGGATGTCTGGAGACGTCGAAACGCTCGTCAGTCATGGCCCAGCCGTAGCCCCGATCCTCGCGCTTGATGCCGTAGCGCTTGTGCGCGTCCGTGAGCGGGAAATCAGGATCGCTCGATGAGAAATAGCCGTTGAAGTTCTCCTCGCAGGCAAGATAGGTGCCCCACGGCGTACGCCCGTTGCCGCAGTCGTTCCAGGTGCCGAGGGTGCGCGTGCCCGCGGGATCGGCCGCGGTCTTCAGCAGGGCGTGGCCGCGCGCCGGCCCGGTGATCTCCATCGGTGTGTCGGGCGTGATGCGGCGGTTGTAGGGGGAATCCACGACAACACCCCAGGCTCCGCCCTGCCGCGCGATCTCGACGATGGAAACGCCGTGCGCCGCCTTGCACTTGCGCACGTCGTCGGCGGTTTCCGGCCGGCCAGAGGCCCGGTTGCCGAAGGCGACGGCGAGATTCGCGTATTCGTTGTTGACGGCGAGGATCGTGCGCCCGCCGTGGACGAACAGCGCCATGCCGTCGTTGTTGTCGCCGAAGGCAGCCTCCTGGCTCGCGCCGGTGCCGCGCGTCGCTTCGTCGAAGGCGACTCCGCGTGACCACAGCGGATCGCCCCAGCGCAGGACAGCCCGCCAGCGGTAGCCGGGCGGCAGCGTGACGGTATCCAGAGTGTTCGCCGGCACCGCCTTGAAGGCGAGCCGCCCGCCGGCGCGCGCCGGCGGCGCGACCGCACCCATGACGAAGGCCGCGGCGCCCAGACCGACGCTCCCGCCCAGAAACCCGCGCCGCGAGATCAGGCGCCGCGCCACCTCTTCGAATTCCGTCGCTCCGTCTCTTTCCGGCATGTCTCCCTCCCGCGGTCCCTCACCTGCGGGCGTCTTAGCGCCCCCCGCAAGACGGTTCCATGACGACCCCGTTACCTTTTTCGAAATGCGCGGGGCTCCAGGCCCGCACGTTTCCTGTTTTTCCCGCGCCCCGCGCGCTCCGGCTTGCCGCCGCGCCAGCGCCCGACTACGGTGCCGGCGCGGGGAGACGGGAGGCGTCATGGGGCTCGAGCGCGAAGCGTTGATCGACGTGGCCATGGGCTACGAGCCGGCCGACGCGGTCATCGAGAACGGCCGGGTGGTCAACGTCCATACCGGCACGACCGCGCCCGAAGGGGTGGCGATCAAGGGCGAGCGCATCGCCGCGGTGGGGGACGTGGGCTACGCGGTGGGCGCCGGGACGAAGGTCATCGACGCCGGCGGGCGCTTCCTGGTGCCCGGCCTGATCGATCCGCACTGCCACCAATGGCACACTTACGCGAACTCGACCGTGTTCGCCGCCTGCCGCCTGCTGCACGGCTCCACCACCATCGTGGACGGCTTCTACGGCCACGCCATCGTCAACGGGATGCGCGCCTCGCGGTTCTTTCTGGACGAGCTGCTGGCGACACCCGTCAAGCCGATCTTCGTCACGCCCACCATGTGCTACACCCAGAACCGCGGGATCGGCTTCCCCGCCTCGCCCAACGCCCCCAGCATCGAGGACCTTCGGGAATCGCTGACTTGGCCCGAGACCAAGGGCATCGAGGAGATCAGCCCCGAACTGATGCTCTACAGGAATCAGCGCGACCGGGCGCTGCTCGGCCTGATGGAGGAGGCCCTGGCCCAGGGCAAGGTCATCCAGGGCCACTCGGCCGGCATGACCGACGAGAAGATCACCAACGCCTGGGTCGCCTCCGGGATCATGCACAACCACGAGATCGTCAACGCCGCGGAGACACGACGCCAAGCCGAGCTCGGCATCTGGATCGTGATCCGGGAGGGCAGCGCCTGCAAGGACGTCGAGGCCTGCCTCCCGGTGATCACCGAGGAGGGCTACCACGCCCGTGCCTACCAGCTCTGCACGGACGTGATCACGCCCGACTGGATGCTCGAACGCGGCCAGATGGACAACGCCATCCGCGTCGCCGTCGCCAACGGACTGGACCCGATGACCGCGATCCAGATGTCCACGATCCAGCCGGCCGAGTTCTACCGGGTGAACCACGACATGGGGATGATCGCCGCCGGCCGCTACGCCGACATCGTGTTCGTGGACACGCTGGAGGGCTTCGAGATCGACCGGGTGATGGCCAACGGCAAGGTCTGGGTCGAGGACGGGACGCTCGTCGAGCCTCTCCGGAACCCGCCCTACCCCGACTGGCTCTACGGCACGATGAACATCGACCGGGTGCTCGCGCCCGAGGATTTCCGCGTCGCCGCGCCGGCGGGCGCGGGCGATTCGGTGAAGGTCCGCTGCATCAACACGCGGGACGGCTCGCTGGAGACGCCCGGTTCGGTCGAAACCCTGAAGGTCGTGGACGGCTTCGTCCAGGCGGATCCGGCGAACGGCATCGACAAGATCTGCATGATCGACCGGATCATGGGAACGGGCGAGGTCGGCGTGGCCTTCGTCAAGGGCTTCGGCATCCGCGAGGGCTGCATCGGCACCACGGCCAACGTCTTCAACCAGAACATCGTGCTGGTCGGCGCTTCGGACGAGGACATGGCGGCCGCCGCCAACGAGACCGTCCGCATGGACGGCGGCTTCATCGCGCTGCGCGGCGGCAAGGTCGAGGCGGCGTTGCCGACGCCCCTGAACGGCCTCGCCTCCGACCTCCCGTTCGACGCGCTCTTCGAGCGGCAATACGCGCTGCTCGCCGCATGGCGCGATATGGGCTGCACCCTGGAGACGCCGCAGATGAATCTCGAATTCGTCTCCCTCGTGACCATCCCCTACTACCGCATCAGCACCAAGGGGCTGGTCTACACGACCCAGGACCGCCTGGAGTTCGCCGAGCTCTTCGTCGCGTAAGGGAGGCTATTCGGCGGCGTCGCGGACGGGGGGCGCCGGCGGCGAGATGTCGTAGCCGACCACGGGCTTCGACGGCGGCCGTTCGTAGGTGATTTTGCTGTGGCGGAGACCGGCGTCAACCAGGCTCGCGGCGAGCTTGACCGCCCACGGGACCGGGTCCACCACCGGCACGTCATGGCCGCGCGCGAGCAGGCCCCGGCGCACGGCGCCGGCGCATCCCAACATGCCGGTACAGCCGAAGACGATGGCGTCGGCGCCGTCTTCCTCCACTGCGCACACCGCTTCGTCGGCGAGCGCCGCCTTGGTGCGCTCGAGGTCCTTTTCGAGGTCGAGCACCGGGATGGAAACGGCGCGGACCGAGGCGAGCTTCTCGCGAAGGCCGTAGATTTGCGCTTGATGCTCGAACTGCGGGCGGAGGCGCTTGAGCACCGTGACCACGCTGAACCTGTGCCCGAGCATCGCGGCCACGTGCATCGCCGCCTCGCAGGGCCCGACCACGGGGATGGAGACGCATTCGCGCCCGGGCATCATGCCGGGATCGCCCATGCAGTCGATCACCACCGCATGGCAGCCGTCGCGTTCGGCCTCGACGATCCGGGCGATGGTGCCGGGCGCGGCGAGCGCCTCGTCGTATTCGCACTCGATCGAGGCCGGGCCCGTCTCGATCTCGACATGGCTGATCGTCAACCCGGGCCGCTCGAGGGCGCGAAACTCGGATGCGTCCCGAAAGCCCCAGGTCGTGATCGGGGTCACCACCCGCACATCCACCGTCATGGCTCCCTCCCTTCGCTGCCTGCCCGCGAGTCTATGCCCCCGCCCCCACCCGATCAATCGCGCGCCCTCGACGGACTCGAGATACAGGGAATAGGATGCGGCCGCGCCGGAAGGAGGAAGCGGCATGAGGATCGGCGTCGACGTCGGCGGGACCCACACAGAACCATGTTTCTCTACACTGCCGCACGGGATGTCAGGTCTGCGCCTGTACACTCTAACATACTACATATAACGAATAATTCCTCCCATCCCGGATGCATTTCGAGCTTGCGCTCCTGCCTCTCGTACGCTCCAATACGCCCCGATTTCATGTCGGCCGCTTGCGCTACGCTTACGGTATGAAGGCGAGCGGTCGGCGCCCGAGGCGCCAGCGGAACGGAGCGAGCCATGGCCAAACTGCAACGCCGCACGATCTCCAAGCGCACCGTCGACGGCCTCTCCGCCGGGGACAAGGATGCCGTGTTCTGGGATCGCGAGCTCCCGGGCTTCGGAGTGCGGGTCTATCCGTCGGGCGCCAAAGTCTATGTGGTGCAGTGCCGCGCGGAGGGAAAGTCCAGGCGGATCACCCTTGGCCGCCACGGGGTCATCTCGGCCGATCAGGCCCGGCGCAAGGCGGCGCTCGCCATTGCCCGCATCAAGGGGGGCGAGGCTCCGGAACCCGCGCCTGCGGACAAGGTCACCGTGTCGGCACTCGGGGAGCGGTATCTGAAGGAATACGTGGCGGTGCACTGCAAGCCGAGCTCGGCGAAGGTCTACCGCCGGGTGCTGGACAAGTTCATCTTGCCGGTCTACGGCGACCTGGCCGTCGAGGCGGTCGAGCGGGAGCACGTATCGGCGCTGCACTACCGCCTGCGGGACATTCCGTATCAGGCGAACCGGGTACTCGATATCGAGTCCAAGCTCTTCAACTTGGCGGAACTCTGGGGACTGCGGCGCGAGGGCGGCAATCCGTGCCGGTTCGTTCGGAAGTACAAGGAGCGCAAGCGGGAGAGGTTCCTGTCGGACGAGGAGTTCCGTCGGCTCGGAGAGGTCCTGAACGAGATGGAGGCGACAGGGTCGGTGTCGGCCTACGCGGCGGCGGCAATCCGTCTGTTGATGCTGACCGGATGCCGGCGCAACGAGATCGTGACGCTTCGCTGGGAGGACGTGGACCTGGAGGCCGGCGAGCTGCGGCTGCCGGACGGCAAGACGGGGGCGCGTCTTGTGCCGTTGTCGCCCACAGCGGCGGAAGTGCTGTCGCGCCTGCCCCGCCGCACGGACAATCCCTGGGTCATTCCGGGCAGCAAGCCGGGCGCGCATCTGGCGGATCTTCAGCCTCCGTGGGAACGTGTGCGAAAGTGCGCCGGACTGGATGACGTTCGGATCCACGATCTTCGGCATTCATTCGCTTCCCGGGCGCTGGCGCTCGGCGAAAGCCTTCCGATGATAGGCAAGCTGCTGGGCCACACACAGGTCGAGACCACGGCGCGCTACGCACATCTGGCGCGGGATTCGGTCAAGGCGTCGGCGTCCAGGATCGCGGGCAGCATAGGCGCGGACATTCTTGCGAAGGATGCGGCCTCGAACGCGGCATGATGGCCGGCGGCCGACGCTGACAGGATTGCCTCGATACGGGTCCGACCGAACTTGACGGACGCCTGCGACGCAGTGCGTAGGGCAAGCGTGCGCTCCTCTATCGCATCATCCACGATCGCCTGACGATCCCCCGTGCTCGTGGGGATGCCGAGGGGCCATGCCGGCCGCCTCTCGGAAAGCGAACGGCGTTGCGGCCGTGACCCCGGACGACGATCGACTTGCGTTTTCGTATGCGCTCGCTGCTCGTGCGCGAGGGTCCCCCGGTTTCGAGGCGGGCGCGGCCTTTCCCCCTTCCGATCGGGAGCGCCAGCCCCGACCTGCTTCGCGCCGCCAAGAGTCGGAGCCGGGCCGGGTTCCGGGCGAAGGCCGGGTAGCCGAGAGGCCGCTCGCGCCATGCCTTCCTGTCCCGCCCGGAGCCCACCATGTCCGACCCCGCCACCATCTCCGCCGACTACTCGCTACGCCCGAGCGAACTCGCCGACACCCTCGCGCTTCTGGTCGAGGCGCGCCAGCCGGCCATCGTCTGGGGACCGCCCGGATGCGCCAAGTCCCAGATCGCCCGGCAGGTCGCCGACCAAGCCGGACACCAATACATCGACGTCCGCGCCCTGCTGCTCGATCCCGTCGATCTACGCGGCATCCCGTGGCGCGACGGCCATGACCGCACCCGCTGGGCACCGCCCGCCTTCCTGCCGCCGTCCGACGCGGACGGGCGCTGGCTCGTCAACCTGGAGGAACTGCCCTCGGCCGTGCCCATGGTCCAGGCCGCGCTGTATCAGCTCGTCCTCGACCGCCGCTGCGGGGAGTACGAACTCCCCGACGGCGCCGCCCTGATCGCCTGCGGCAACCGCGAGACCGACCGCGGCGTCGTCCACCGCATGCCGACGCCGATCGCCTCCTGCTTCGTGCACCTGGAAATCCGCGTCGATGCGCCGGACTGGTGCGCCTGGGGCGCCGGGAACCGCATCGCCCCCGAGGTCCTGTTCTTCATCCAGATGCGCCCCGAGTTGTTGCATGTCTTCGACCTGCAATCGGCGGAGAAGGCTTTCCCCTGTCCCCGCACCTGGGAGTTCGTCTCCAACATCGTGCACCGCCGGAACGGTCTCGATCCGGCCGCCGAGCGGGCACTGTTCCGGGGCGCCGTCGGCGAGGCTGCGGCGGTCGAGTTCTGCGCCTTCCTCAAGGTCTGGCGCGATCTGCCCCATCCCCGCGCCGTCATCGACGATCCCGAGAACGCCCCCGTCCCCGACAACGCCAGCGCCCTCATCGCCCTCTGCGGCTCCCTCTACAGACTCGCCGACGACGTCAATCTCGGCGCCGTCGTCACCTATGCCGCCCGCCTCCGGCGCGAGGTCGGCGAGTTCCTCGTCGGCTCCTGCATCCGCCGCGAGCCGGCCCTGCAACACACCGAAGCCTTCATCCGCTGGGCCTCCGCCAAAACCCGCTGACGCCATTCCCAAGGAGATCACGCCATGGACCTCACCAGGGACGCCATGCTCGTATCCTTGCGCATCAACGCCTGGTCCGGCCGCCTCTACGACCGCGAGGCGAGCCGCCACGTCGCCATCCACCACGACGCCTCGACCTCCGCCGGGCGCTACAACAAGCGCCTCCTGCCCAAGAGCGCCTTCGCCGAACTGACCGAGACCATGGGCAAGGCGCGGACCGCGCACTACGCCAACACCCTGCCCCGGGACGACCAGGGAAGCCGCCTGCTCACCGTCGCCAACTACGACCGCTACACGGTGGTCCTCGACGACCTGATCGAGCGCATGGTGGGCGAACGCGCCTGCTTCATCGAGGACTACGACAACCACATCGAACGGGCGCGCCTCGACCTCGGCCGCCTGTTCCGCATCGAGGACTACCCGGCCAAGGAGGCGCTGCACGGCAAGTTCGGCATCGCCTACCGCATCCTCCCGGTGCCCGACGCGCGTCACTTCATGGCCGACCTCGCCGCCGGCGAGACCGCGCGCGTCAAGCGCGACATCCGGCAGCAGGTCCAGGCGAAACTGCACGATGCGCTGGGCGACCTCTACCGGCGCCTGGGCAAGGCGGTGGAGCGTGTCGGCGAGCGTCTGCGCGAGGACCAGAACGGCAAGCCGCTGGTGTTCCGCGACAGCATGATCGAGAACGTGCGCGATCTGGTGGATGTCGTGCCGCGGCTCAACGTCTTCGAGGACGCCGAGCTTGCCGGGCTGTGCCGGGAGGTGCGGGACAGGATCGCCCGCGTGGACCCGGACGTGCTGCGTCCGTCGCGGCGGTACGATGCGCGCGCCCGCGAACGGGTGAAGCAGGACGCGGACGAACTGGCGGCCCGTTTCGCCGGGTACTTCGCGCCCGCCGCCGTCGCGCCGGATCGGGAGGCCGCGTGATGCGCGGGCGCGCCCATGCGGAATCGGCACGGCGGGTCAGCGACTGTGTGACCGCGCTGCTCCGCGACCAGCCCTTCTTCGGCAGCCTCGCGTTGCGGCTGCCGATCCGCGCCGACGCTTCCCGCGAGACCCTGGCGAGCGACGGCAAGGACATCCGCTATGCGCCCGGCTGGGTAGCGGAGACGGACGCCGACCGGATCAAGACGGCGCTGGCGCGGGTGGTTCTGGCCTGTGCGTTGAAGCACCACACGCGGCGGGGAGAACGCGACCCCGAACGCTGGCAGCAAGCCTCGCAGCTGGTGACGCACGGGCTGCTGCGGGATGCGGGGTTCGTCCTGCCGCCCGACGCCGAGGCCTGGGACGGGCTGAGCGTGGAACAGGCCTACGACAGGCTCCCGGAACCGCCCGAGAGCGCGTCGGCCTCCAAGGGCGCGCCGCAATCGAACGCCGGCGGCGGTGATGACGGCGGTTCGAGCGACCCGTCCGACGACGACGCTCCGGGGGAACGGGGCGATCCGGGAGCCGGAGACGAGGCCCCGGCCTCCCCGGCGTCCGGGCAGGCGCCGCCCAGCCACGATCCCAACGGCACCGGCGAGGTCATGGACGCCGCCGCGCGCCGGGACGACGAGGCCGACGGGGCCGGCGCGGCAGCGGCGGACACCGACGCCGAGGAACAGGCCTGGGACGAGGCCATGCACCAGGCGATGAGCCTCGCCAAGGCGCAAGGCAAGGTTCCGGGCGCCGTCGGGGAAGAACTCCGGCAGGCCCACCGGAGCACCCTCGACTGGCGCGCGCTGTTGCGCCGCCACATGACCGACGCCGCCCGCCGCGACTACAGCTGGAGCGTTCCCAACCGGCGCTTCATCGACGGCGGCCTCTATCTGCCCTCGATCCGCTCGGAAGGGATCGAGACCATCGCCGTCATCGTCGACACCTCCGGCTCGCTGCCGACGGACACGCTGGCCCTGTTCTGGGCCGAAGTGCGGGAGATCGCGGCGGAGCTGCAACCCGAGACCGTCGTGCTTCTCCAGGTCGATGCCATCTTGCAGGATACCGCCCTCTACGTTTCCGGCGACCTGCCGGAGCGGATCGCGGTCAAGGGACGCGGCGGGACGGACTTCCGGCCGGGTTTCGCATGGTTCTCGGAACAGGGGATGCGCCCGAGCTGCTGCCTGTACCTGACCGACATGGAGTGCGACCGCTACCCCGAGGCCGAGCCCAACTACCCGGTGGTCTGGTGCAACTGGGGACCGCCGCCCGGCGAACACAATCGCCAACCCTGGGGTGAACGCATCGACATGGCGGGGCCGTGAGGTTGGTGTTCCGGCGGCCGACGGATGCGGCAAGCTGGTCCCACGCTCTCCCTCTCGCACTCGTCGCCTTCACGAAAACGGCACTTGGCGAATCAGGAAAGGCATATATGTTTTCTGACGATACGGAACGCGGCGAGGATGGTCCGATGACCCACGTAGCCGACAGGATCATGAAGAGAGTGAGCGCGCACGGCCGGGGACGGTGGGTATGCACGCCGAAGGACTTTCTCGACCTCGGCAGCCGCCAGGCCATCGATCAGGCCCTTTCGCGCCTCACCAAGGCCGGCCGACTGCGCCGGGCCGGACGCGGCCTCTACGACCTGCCGAGAACGAGCGGCGTGCTGAAGCGGCCCGCGCCGGTCGATCTCGACGCCGCCGTCGCGGCCCTCGCGAGGCGGGACGGCATCCGCATCATGCCCGACGGCGCGGCTGCCGCGCACGGTCTCGGCCTCACCAACGCGGTGCCCGCCAAGGCCAGCTACGCGACGGACGGCGCTTCGAGAACGGTTGAGATCGACGGAAGGACGATCCGGTTCCGGCACGCGGGCCCCCGCGTCATGCGGTGGGCCGGCCGGCCGGCGGCTTCGGTGGCGCAGGCCCTGCGATGGCTCGGCCCCGACGCCGCCGCGGACGCGCAGGTCGTCTCGATGCTGAAGCGCCGCCTTCCCGACGCGGTGAAGCACGACCTGTTCCTGAACAGCCGAGACCTGCCCGGATGGGCGCTGCCGCTCGTGCGCGACATCGCGATCGACCAGGCGGCGGCGGCATGAAGGAGGATGCCTTCAGGTCCTTTCTTGCCCTTTCGGAACGGGACAGGCGGGATGTGTTCGAGTCCGCGGCGCGCCGCCTGGACACGTTGCCGGGTCATGTGGAGAAGGATTTCTGGGTCTGTCTCGTCCTCGACACGTTGTACAACCGGCTTCCCGACGGGCATCCGAGACTGCTCTTCAAGGGCGGGACCTCGCTCTCCAAGGCTTTCGGACTGATCCGGCGGTTCTCCGAAGATATCGATCTCGTCGTCCATCGCGGCGACCTGGGCTTCGCGGGCGTCCGGGACCCGACCATCCCGGGCGTCCTCTCGAACAAGAAGCGGAATGTGCTGTTCAGGGAACTCGCCCAGGCGTGCGGCGGCTACGTTCTCGGAGGCTTGACCGCCTCCTTGAAGAAGACGTTCGGCGAGATGGTGAAGGGGTGCGCGGTCCTCCCGGACGAGAACGACGGGCAGACGCTTCTCGTCTCCTACCCCACCCTGTATCCGGGCGGCGATACCGCCTATGTGTCTCCGCGCGTGAAGATCGAAGCCGGCGCGCGGTCGGCGCCGGAACCCAACGTGACCTGCGCCGTCCGCCCCTATGTCGCCGACGACCTGTCCGATTGGCCGTTCGTCGTGGAGAACATCGCGACGATCGCGCCGGAGCGGACGTATTGGGAGAAACTGCTGATCCTGCACGGCGTGCATTGCGGATACCGGGACGCGAAGCGGCTGCCGGCCGACAAGGATCGGATTTCGCGCCACTACTACGACGTCGCGACGATGACAGCGAGCGGGATCGGCGAATCCGTCCTGTCGGACCAAGGCCTGCTGGAGGCGGTCCGGTGCCACAACCTCATCGCCTTCCGGCAGGCCTGGAAACGGTTCGAGGAAGCCGTTCCCGGATCGGTGCGGCTGGTCCCGCAGCCAGAACTGCGCACGGTGATCGAGCGCGATTACCGGGCCATGCAGGGCATGATCCTCGGCGACGTGCCGGCGTTCGAATGGATCATGGACCGGCTTCTCCACGCGGAAACCGTGATAAACCGAACGTGACGGCGGTGGGGCATTCTCGAATCCGCCGCGTCGCGAACGTCGTTCGAGGATGACCGGTCGAGGATACGCATTCGATCATGTGCGGCCGCTTCACGCAGACCTTCGCGTGGGATCAAGCAGACCTGCTCCTCGGCCTCTCAGGCGCGCCGCAGAACCTGCGCCCCCGCTACAACGTGGCGCCGAGTCAGGATGTAGCGGTCGTTCGGGCTGACCGTGACGGTCGCTGCCGTCTTTCGATGCTGCGCTGGGGCTTGGTGCCGGGATGGGCCAAGGACCCGCGCATCGGCCACAAGCTCATCAACGCGCGTTCGGAGACGGCGCGGGAGAAGCCCTCGTTCCGGTCCGCGTTCGCCTCCCGCCGCTGCCTGGTCCCGACGGACGGGTTCTACGAATGGAAGCGCGAGGGAAGAGCGAAGCAACCCTGGCTGATCGGCATGAAGGACCGCGAGCCGTTCGCCTTCGCGGGCCTCTGGGAGCGCTGGTCTGCTCCGGTCGGCGGAGCGGAGGCGTTGGAGACCTTCACCATTCTCACGACGAGCGCCAACGAGACCGTGGCGCCGATCCATCACCGGATGCCGGCGATCCTGGCGCCGGAGGCGTTCGGCCCCTGGCTCGCGGGCGCGGATGTTGCGCTCGGCCCGTGCCCGCCGGAGACCATGACCGCCTGGTCTGTGAGCACCTTCGTCAACCGTCCAGCGAACGACGATCCGCGATGCATCGAGCCGGTCGCTGCGGGGTAACCCCGGGGCGCCGCCGGCCGATACGACGCTTTCGATGACTTCGGACCTCGACATCCGGCGCGCGGCCGTATTGCTCGCGAAGCACCACGGCGACGGTGCGCCCGCCCATGCCGCGAAGCGCGCGGGCGAACTCCTGGCCGCCGGCGCCCTCGAGGGCCACGGGGTGTGGCTGCGGATTTCGTCGGCCCTCGAAGAACAGCTCCGCGAGCGCGGCGATCACGAACCGTTGCACTGAGAGGCGATCTCCAAGCCGCCCGGGCACCGAGCCCGGGCGTCGTCGGAGCGGGCGGCCCGAGCATCGCGGCGATCCCGTGACCTGCTTTCGCGACCACTGAACCGCTTCGATCCCGCCCGCCGTTCGCGCGCCGCCCGGAGGCCGAGCCGGGCCGGGGAGGGGTGAAGGCGGGGCGCTGCAGAGCGTGTCCGCGTCGGCCCCCTTGCCGGCTGACGCTCCTTCATCCCGACATCCCCGGCCCGAGAGGTCCTGCGCTGGGCCGCGCACGAGACCTGCCGCGTCCCGGCCGCGCCGCATGGAGGTTTCCGACATGGCGATCACCAACATCACGGACGAGCACAAGCGCGTCTTCGAGATGCTCGAGAGCGGGGAGTACGGGAACTTCGCGCTGTTCTCGTGCTTCGTGAACGGCGATCCGGCGGTGGCCATCTCCACCGTCCTGCCCACGCCGCCCGAGGCCCCGGGCGGCGAACCCGGCTACCTCGTCCGGCCCTTGTTCGTCTCGGTCACGCCGACCATGCGGCTGACCGATCACGACGGCCGGGCGGCCTGAGCGGTGGGCATCGATGATCCCTACCGTATCCCGCGCCCGGCGGTGATTTCCTTCAGCGGCGGGCGGACCTCCGGCTACATGCTCAAGCACGTCGTCGAGGCTTGCGGGGGCGCGTTGCCGGACGACATCGCGGTGGTGTTCGCGAACACGGGGCTGGAGCATCCGGCGACGCTCGACTTCGTCGACACCTGCGCCCGCGCCTGGGGCGTGGCCGTGGTCTGGGTCGAGTACGACTGGGACGCGCCGCACCGGACGCGCATCGTCGATCACCGGAGCGCGTCGCGAGGCGGCGAGCCGTATGCGGCGCTGATCGGGCGCAAGGGCTTCGTGCCGAACCAAGGCCTTCGCTTCTGCACCGGGTTCCTGAAGCGGGACCGCATCGAGTCCTACGCCCGCTACCGGCTCGGCCTCAAACGCTGGCACTCCGTGGTAGGCCTGCGCGCCGACGAGCGTTCGCGGGTGCTGCGCCTGCGGGCGCGGGATTGCGGCGGCCGGACCGGCGCCCACGCCGTGCTGCCGCTGGCGGACGCCGTCGTCGCCGAGCGCGACGTGCTGGCGTGGTGGAAGCGCCAGCCCTTCGATCTCTCCATCCCCGCCTACGCGGGGAACTGCACCCTCTGCTATCTGAAGGGCCGGGGCAAGCTGCTGCGCCTGATCCGTGAGGACCCGGGTTCCGCCGACTGGTGGATCGAGCAGGAGCGGCGGGTCTCGAACCGGACCAACGCGGAAGGGCGCGCCTGCAAGAGCATGAAGCGGTTCCGGCTCGGCGAGACCTACGAGGAGCTGCGCGCCGCCGCGTTCGCCCAGGCCGATCTGTTCGACGACGCGACGGCGGACGCCGACGGGTTCGACTGCCACTGCACCGACTGACCCTCGCGGCCCGGCCGGACGCCATGCGCCGCCCGGAGGCCATGCCGTGCCGTGGGAGGGGTGGAGGTCGGATGCCCGGAGCGGGCCTCTCCAGCCGAGCCGGACGAGCCTTCCTGCGGTCCCCGAACGAGTGCCCGGCTCGCGAGCGCCGGCCTTCCCCGCACCAATCCCTCCAGGATGGAGACCGCCATGACCGATCAGTTCCGCATGATCGACCTTGCGCCGGGGCAGCGCACGATGACGGTGCGCGCCGCCGACATCGAACGGATCGAGGAACCCGATCCGCACCCCGACCTGTCCTGGCTGGAGCCGGACGCCAATCCCGCCAATGCGGAAGCCAACGCCGAGCGCCTCGCGTCCTACCGCGCCGGCGAGTGGTGCTGCATCGGCATCAGGGCGCGGGCCACTTTCCTGATCGACCTGGGCCGGGCGGCCCCGACCCGGACCGTCGACAGCCCCGGTCTGTGGGGGATCGAGAGCGACAGCGACCCCGACCACCTCGACCGGGTGTTCGCCGATGAGACGCAGACGCTGCGCGGCATCCTCGCCAAGCTGAACGTCACGGTGGTCGAGGCGTAGGACACGCGAGAAGAACAACGCCATGACCGAAGGCGCGTCGGCCTGCGCCGCCCACATGCGCGAGGCGGCTTCGGCTCTTGCCAAGGCGTCGTCGCCCCTCGATGCCGCGGCCGACCCGATCGACCCCCCGGGCCCGTCGCGGAACGGGCTCCCGGATCGCGACGGCTGACCGTCGGCGAACGCCTTCCCCGACCTTCCTACGCCGCCTCGCCGGATTGGCATTTCGATACCGATCCGCTGCCCGCGCGCCGCCCGGAGTCCGAGCCGGGCCGGAGCGGGGCGAAGCCGGACGTCCGAGGAAGGACGCTCCGGCCGTCGATCCCACACCTCGACGGTCCCACGCGGAACCGTCCGCATTCGAGGAGATCGCCCATGCGCGAACCCGACCCCGGCCTCCGGCCCATCCCGCTCGGCCGGCTCGAACTCTCCCCCGACAACGCCCGCAAGACGCCCGCGAACGACGCCGCGCTGGCCGAACTCAAGGCCTCGATCGCCGCCCACGGGCTGCTCGAGAACCTGGTCGTCCGGCCCCAGGGCGGCGAGGGCGCGGACGCCCGCTACGCGGTGATCGCCGGCGGGCGCAGGCTGGCCGCGATGCAGGCGCTGGCCGGGGACGGTGCGCTGGCCGCCGACTTCCCCGTGCCCTGCCGCGTGTGCGGCGACGGCGCCCTGTCGCGCGAACTGTCGCTCGCCGAGAACACGGTCCGGGTCGCCATGCACCCGGCCGATCAGGTGGAGACCTTCCGCCGCCTGGCCGACGACGGGGCGACGACCGCCGGGATCGCCGCGCGCTTCGGGATCGGGGTGCGCACGGTGGAGCGGCGCCTGCGCCTGGGCGGCGCCGCGCCGGTGCTGCTCGCCGCGCTGCGCGCCGGGGAGATCGACCTGGAGACGCTGGCCGCGTTCGCCGTCACCGCCGACCGGGGCCGCCAGACCGCGGCCTGGGAGCAGGTGAAGGCGCAGGGCTACCGCCCGACCGCCTGGCAGGTGCGGCGGATGCTGACCGAGGACCGCATTCCGGTGACCTCCGACCTCGCCCGCTTCGTCGGCGTCGACGCCTACGAGGCGGCCGGCGGCGCGGTCGACCGCGACCTGTTCGCCGAGGCGGACGAGTCCGGCGTCTGGCTCTGCGACCCGAAGCTGCTGCGCGATCTGGCGGCGGCGAAGCTGGAGGCGGCGGCCGAGGAACTGCGGACCCGCTGGCGTTGGGCCGAGGCGCGGATCGAGCTCGATTGGAATACCACCGCCCGCTTCGGACGGGTGCATCCGCAGCCGGGGGAACCCACCCCGGAGGAGCGGGCCGAGATCGAGCGCCTCCGGACCCGCCACGACGAGCTGGTGGCGCTCGACGAGTCGGACCGGAGCGACGATCCGGTCGCGGAGGCGGAACGCATCGAGGAACGCCTCGACGGGATCAACGGCGCCGTCGAGGCGCGCGCGGTCTACCGGCGCGAGGACCTGGGGCTGGCCGGCTGCATCGTCACGGTGGGCGATGACGGCGCCATGCAGGTGGTCCAGGGCCTGGTCCGGCCCGAGGACATGCCCGAGCGGGAGGTCGGGACGGCGAACGGGAGCGGTTCGGGATCGGACCCGGCGCGGGTTCCCGGCGCCCGGGACGACGCCTCCGGGCGCCTCGACGCGCCGGCGTTCTCGGGACCGGCGGCGGTGCCCGCCGACCCGGAGGCGACGGCGCGCAAGGAGGCCGGCGTCGGCATCGGTTTGGCCGACGACCTGCGCGCCGTCCGCACGGGCATCGTCAAGGCCAGGCTCGCCTGCGACTTCGACGCCGCCTTCGACCTGTTGCTGTTCCAGGTCGCCCACGCCGTGTTCGGGACCGGCCATCGCGACGACGCGCTCGACGTCGCCGTCCGCCCGACCCCGGAGCGGCCGCCGATGCGGGCCAACGACGAGAGCTTCCTCTCCGTCAACGCCGGCGAGAAACTGCTCTCCATCGACCGCGCGGGCCTGTCGCTGGACTGGCTCGGCAAGCCGGAGTCCTTCGCCGAGCTGCGGCGATTGCCGGAGCGGGAGAAGCGGCAGCTGTTCGCCTCCTGCGTGGCGCGCACGCTGAAGGGCCAGCTGGCCTTCGAGGCCGGGGCGCGGCCCGAGACCGAGGCGACGGTGGCGCGGCTCGACGTCGACTTCGCCGCCGCCGTCCGGGCCAACCCGGACCCGGTGTGGACGGCCGGCCTGCTGTGGTCGCGGCTGCGCAAGGACCGGCTGTTGGCGATCGCCTGCGCGACCCTGGGCGAGCCTTGGGCGGCGGCGCACGCGAAGTTGAAGAAGGGTGAGATCGCGGCGGCGCTGGAAGCCGCGTTCGACGCGCACGGCGAGGTGCCCGCCGAGGTGACGGCGGAAGGCCGCGCGGCGGCGTTGGCCTGGGTGCCGCCCGGGTTCGCGGCCTTCGACGCCGGCGGGGAGGAGAACGGCGAAGGCGAGCCGGCCACGCCCCCGGTGTCCGAGGTGGAGGACGAGACGCCGGCGGAACCCGCCCCGGCGCCCGAGGTTCCCGAACCGCCGGTCGATGACACGCCGGGGTCCGGGGGCGACGCCGGCGCGAACGGTGCCGGACCGGCGGACGGGCCGCCGGCCCACGACGCGGTGCGCGTCACCATCGCGAACGGCGGCAAGGACGTCCGCGTCGAACCCGAGCGGGTGTTCGCGCCCGCCTCCGGCAACGGCCGCGACGCCGGCGAGGACCCGCTGGAGATCCCCGCCTTCCTGCGCCGCACGCCGTAGGCGCCGCCTCGCCCGCACCGCCATGCGCCCCGCCGGTGAGCCACCGCCGGCGGGGCGCCTTCTTCCCATCCTCCATCGGGAGATCGTCCCCATGACGCATGATTGCCGACACGAGGCGGCCTCGCCGCCCGTTCCCGGCCCGGTCCGGGCGCGGGTCCACGACGGCGCCATCGCCCGCGTGACCCGCTTCTTCAACGCCGCCCTCCCCGACGTCTTCACCGAGCTGCTCCAGAACGCGCGGCGCGCCGGCGCCAACCGCGTCGAGGTCTCCACCGAGCGCGAGAGCGGCGCCATCCGCGTCACCGTCGCCGACGACGGCGCCGGGATCGCCGACCCGGCGGTGCTGCTGTCGTTCGGCGAGACCGGCTGGGACGCGACCGTCGCCGAGGGCGAGGACGCCGCCGGCATGGGCCTCTACTCCCTGGCCCGGCGCGGCTGCGCGGTGTCCTCGCGCCGGCGCGTCCCCGGCGGCGATCCCGCCCTCGGCGGTGATCCCGTCCCCGGCTGGCGCCTCGCGCTGACGCCCGAACACTTCCTCGGCGAGGAGGAAGCGGTCGCCGTCCGGGACGACGGCGCGCCGTATCCGCACGGCACGGCCATCGCGTTCACGGCGTCGGAACCCTTGGAGGCGATCGAGGCGGCGCTCGCCGGGGCGGCGCGCCACCATCCGCTGCCCGTCGCCTTCAACGGCGAGACCGTGAAGCGGCGCGCCTTCCTCGACGGCGCCCGTCACCCCGAGGTCCGGCGGGGCGTCGTCTTCGGGGTCTTTCGGGACCGCTACGAGAGCTGCAACGCCCCCGACCTCAACTTCCACGGCCTGACGCTCTGCATCGGCCTGCCCCGGATCGCCGCGATCTCGGGCGGCGTCTGGTCGGCGCGCGCCGACGTGCTGTCCTGCCCCGAACTGGCGCTGGTGCTGCCGGCCCGCAAGGAGGCCGTCGAGACCCCGTTCCTGGCCGAGTTGCGCGAGGACGCGCGGGCTGCGGTCTACCGCGCCATGGCGGCGGCCGATCCGGTCCCGCGCGTCGCCCATGGCGATTGGAAGCGCGCCCGCGCCGCCGGGATCGCCCTGCCCGAGCCGCCCGCCGAGTTGCGTCCCTGGCGGCCCGGCATCGCCGACGTCGAGGACTGGTGCCAATCCCCGCCCTTCGCGCCGGTGGGCGGCGACGCCCTGGTCATGGCGGTCGATCCCGATCCCCAGGACGCGCAGGCCTTCCACCGCGCCGCCTGCCGCACCGGGATCGCCGATCGCCTGTTCGAGGCCGACACCCGCTTCGAGGGCTACGGCTGGTACGACGCCCTGGCGCGGGTGCGCGACGTCCACGCCGACGTCGCCGCCGGGGGCATGACGCATCCCCTCGACGCACTGCGCGCCATGGCCGGGCACAAGCCCGACGCGCCGGCGTTCCCCGAGGCGTTCGTTCGCCCGGACGCGATCCGTTGGCATCTCGACGTCGTGCGCGGGGACGGGTCGCCGGAACGGATCGCGGTTCCCGCCGATCTCGCCTTCGCCGGCGAGGCCTCGACCTGGGTCGGAAACGCCCGGCCGCTGGTGACGGCGGCAAGCGACATCGCGCCGGAAGACCTCGCGGAGCTGTTGCGGGCCGGGTTCTTCAGCCCGTCCGACGATACGGACGCGGACTCCTGGGAGACCCAGTGCGACCGCTTCGACGAGGAGGCCCTGCACGTCGCCCTCACGCTGCTGTGCTCGGAGGACGAGGCGCGCCGGCGCACCATCGCCGAGGCGGTCTCGCGCGAGGTCCTGTGGGCCGCGCCCTCCGACCGGGACGTTCGCATCGACATCCGCAGGCGCAAGGTCGAGGTCGCGTTCGAACCGCGCGCCGGCGCCTGACCGGACGCGCGGGGCGTCTCGCGCCGCCGGGAGCCGAGGCCGGCCTTTGGCGGGGCGAGCAGCCGGCCGCGGGGAGCGGCCGGTCCCGTTCAACGCCATCCGATTCGAGGAGCCCGCCCGTGCAACTCGTCACCGCCGACCTCCGCCGCAGGCTGCTTGCCAACGGCACCCGCCGGGACGCCGATCACGTCCCCGTCCTCAAGCTGTTCGACCCGTGCGGGGCCGCGACCCGGCTGATCGCCGAGAGGCGCCCGGACGACCCCGACACGCTCTTCGGCCTCTGCGACCTGGGCCACGGCTTCCCCGAGCTCGGCAACGCGAGCCTTGCCGAGATCGCCGCCGTCCGGGGGCGGTTCGGCCTCGGGATCGAACGCGACCTCCAGTTCACCGGCCGCTACCCGATCTCGGTCTACGCAGAGGCCGCCAGGAGCGCCGGACGCATCGTCGAGTCCGGCCCCGTGCTGGAGGCCGCCGCCGGTCGGAACCGAACGAAGGAGACCCCGCGATGAAGCGCTACACCGTGCAGTGCGGCTACGCCGGCTGTTTCGCCAACACCGTCGTCGTCGAGGCGGAGACCCTGGAAGCCGCCCTGCAGAAGGCCGTCGAGACCGCCGACGCCGACGCCGGCGGCTGGCGCTCCCTCGACCATTGCGGCCCCACCTTCGTTCAGGCCGCCGCCGAGGGCACCGACGCGAACCCATGGGACGGCGCCGCCTCGGCGTTGCCCATCCCCGACCGGTTCGCCGAAGGGGGAGAGCCGCCGGCCGTCACCCTGACCGGCCACCGCCCGACCGGCGCGGTCGAGGTCACGCGGGGCAGGGTGCGGCTCCGCTTCGTCGAACGCGAGGGCACGGTCGTCGCCGACGTCTCCGATCCGCCGCCTCCGCCGGACGCCAAGCCGCTGGTGATCGTCCGCCGCCGCGCGGACGGCGCGCCCCACGTCACCGTCGCCGAGGGCCGCGCCCGCGTCCGCGTCCTCGACGAGATCGTCCCCGACTGAGCCGCACGCGCCGTCCCGATCCGCCAAGCATGGAGGACCCCACAATGAGCGTTTCCGATCCGCTGCCCCAAGGCTACGACCGGCACAGGGAGGCGCTGTTCATCGTCGATCCGGGGGCCTGCAACCCCTCCGGCGTCGCCCTCGCCGTCTTCAACGCCTGCCGTCAGGTCAGGGACGAGGGCGGCGACGTCCGCACCGACCCCGCCGTTCGGCTGATGACCACCCAGCTCGCCTTCCTGGTCCGGGGCGACTCCGGCATCGACGATTACGACGCCCTGATCGAGACCTGCCGCGCCCGAGCCGGCGAACGGGCCGGCGCGTCCACCCCGTAACTTCCCGCCCCGTTGCCGCGCGCCGCCGGGAGGCGGGGCGGCGTAGGCCGGGGCAAGCCCGGCGGGGCCGGCGCGCGTGCGCGCGCCATCCCGCTCACCCGTGATCCCCGATGGAGACCGTCCATGCTCGACGCCCACCCGGCGCCGGCCGCATCCGCGCGCCCGCCCGCCGTCCACGTCCCGATCCCGGACGACGCGGCCCCGCCGCGCTCCCGCTCGAAGCCGGCCGCCCTGCTCGCCGCCGCCGCGGCCCTGCTGCCCCACCTGGAGGCGGGCCGCGTCCTCGACGCCGCGATCCTGCGCCACGCCATGACGCGCGCCTTCGGGGCGAGCGACGCCCAGGGCGCCTGGGTGTGGAAGGACGCCTACGAGGCGGCCGAGGCCGCCATGGCCCTGTTCCTCCGCCGCTGGGGCCGCGCCATGCGCCGCGAGGCCGGCTCGCCCGCCGCCATGCTCGCCATGATCGAGACCCTCGCCGCCCTCGAACCCTCCCAGACCCGGCGGTCCGAGGAGCAGGTCGCGTTGCAGCAGTTCTCCACCCCCCTGCCGCTCGCCTACGCCGCCCTCCAGGCCGCCGCCGTCCGCCCCGGCGATACCGTGCTCGAACCCTCCGCCGGCACCGGCATGCTCGCCGTCATGGCCGCCTGCGCCTTGGGCGACAAGGCCGAGGGCCGCCTCCATCTGAACGAGATCGCCCCCGCCCGCGCCGGGATGCTGGAAGGCCTGTTCCCGAACGCGCCGGTCACCCGCCACAACGCCGAGTCCATCGCCGACTTCCTGCCTGCCCTCCGCCCCTCCGTCGTGCTGATGAACCCGCCGTTCTCGACCACCCCCGGCGTGGACAGGAGGCGCACCGGAACCGATCTGCGCCACCTCCGGTCCGCCTTCGCCATGCTGCCCCCGGGCGGACGGCTGGCTGCCATCACCTCGCGCAACTGCGTGCCCGGCGACGCCGCCTGGACGGACGCCTTCCGGCGCCTCGATCCGCCCCCGGTGTTCTCCGTCGCCATCGACGGGCGCGCCTACGCCCGGCGCGGCACCACCTTCGACACCCGACTCACCGTCCTCGACCGCGACCCGCAAGAACGGGCGGATATCCCGTTCGATCCGTCCGCCTCGGTCGCGGACGCCGCCGCGCTGCTCGAAGCCGTCGTTGCCGGCGTCCCGCCCCGGCTTCCCCTCGAACCCGCGGGCGACCTGTTCGAGCACGCCGCCGCAGCCCCGCGGCCCGCCGCGCGCAAGCGCGCCGCCCCAACGCCGAAGCCCGCGCCGGCACCGGCGCACGACCGGGGGCCGGTGGCCGCGCTCGAATACGAAGCCGTTCCGGACGATGCCGGCGCCGCCGCGCCTGCCGCCGGCCCCTACGAGCCCTGGCGGCCGAGGACCGCGCGCATCCGGGGCGCGCACGCGCACCCCACCTCCCTGGTGCAGTCCGCCGCCATGGCCGCCGTGCCCCATCCCGCGCCGTCCTACCGCCCGATGCTGCCCGCCCGCGTGGTTGCCGAGGGGCTTCTCTCCGACGCCCAGCTCGAAAGCGTCATTCTCGCCGGCCAGGCCCACGACCGCCGCCTCGCCGCCCGATACCGCATCGGCGAGGGATGGGAGACCGTGCTGCGCGCCGACGGCGACGACGAGGGGGACGACGCGGACGCCTCCGCCGAACGAGCCGGCGACGGGGCGGCCGAGACCGCCGACGGAGAGGCGCTCTCCGCCCCGGTCCGCTTCCGCGCCGGCTGGATGCTCGGCGACGGCACCGGCGCCGGCAAGGGACGCCAAGTCGCCGGCATCATCCTCGACCACCGGCTGCGCGGACGCCGCAAGGCGCTCTGGCTCAGCCAGTCCGACAAGCTCCTCGAAGACGCTCGCCGCGATTGGGCCGCCCTCGGCGGGCGCGAGGACGACGTCATCCCCCTCGGCAAGTTCCGCCAGGGCGCAGACATCCCCCTCTCCGAGGGCATCCTGTTCGCCACCTACGCCACGCTCCGCAGCCCCGCCCGCCAGGGCAAGCGGTCGCGCCTCGAGCAGGTCGTGGACTGGCTCGCCGGCGGCCTCGACGAGGACGCCCGCCACGCCTTCGACGGGGTGATCGTATTCGACGAGGCCCATGCCATGGCCAACGCCGCCGGCACCACCGGTTCGCGCGGCAAGGTCGCGCCCTCGCAGCAGGGACGCGCCGGGCTGCGCCTCCAGCACGCCCTCCCCGACGCCCGCGTCCTCTATGTCTCCGCAACCGGCGCCACTACCGTCCCCGGCCTCGCCTACGCCCAGCGCCTCGGCCTCTGGGGCGCCGGAGAGACCCCCTTCGAGAACCGCGCCGAGTTCGTCACCGCCATGGAGGCCGGCGGCGTCGCCGCCATGGAGGTCGTCGCCCGCGACCTCAAGGCCCTCGGCCTCTACCAGGCCCGCGCCCTGGCCTACGAAGGCGTCGAAGTGGACATCCTCGAACACGCGCTCACCCCCGAGCAGCGGCGCATCTACGACGCCTATGCCAACGCCTTCAAGGTCATCCACGCCAACGTCGAGGACGCGCTCAAGGCCACCGGCATCGTCGACGGCAAGGAGACCCTCAACCGCAACGCCAAGGCGGCGGCGCTTTCGGCCTTCGAGTCCACCAAGCAGCGCTTCTTCGGCCATCTTCTCACCGCCATGAAGTGCCCCACCCTGTTCAAGGCCATCGACGCAGACCTCGAAGCCGGACACGCCTGCGTCGTCCAGCTCGTCTCCACCGGAGAGGCGCTGATGGAGCGCCGCATCGCCCAGACCCCCGCCTCCGAATGGGACGACCTCTCCATCGACCTCACCCCCCGCGAGTACGTCCTCGACTATCTCGCCCACGCCTTCCCGGTGCAGTTGCAGGAGCCCTTCACCGACGACGACGGCAACCTCATGAGCCGGCCCGTCACCGGTGCCGACGGCAACCCGGTGCTCTGCCGGGAGGCCGTCGCCGCCCGCGACGCCCTGATCGAGAAGCTCGCCGCCATGCCGCCCGTGCAGTCCGCCCTCGACCGGATCGTCCACCGCTTCGGACACGAGGCCGTCGCCGAGGTCACCGGGCGCTCCCGCCGGGTGCTCCGCCTGACCGGCGCCCGCGGCGGCGAGCGCCTGGCGCTGCGTTCCCGGCCCGCCTCCGCCAACCTCGCCGAGACCGCCGCCTTCATGGACGGGACCAAGCGCATCCTCGTGTTCTCCATGGCCGGCGGCACCGGGCGCAGCTATCACGCCGACCTCTCATGCGCCAACACCGCGCGCCGCATCCACTACCTGCTCGAACCCGGATGGCGCGCCGACCAGGCGATCCAGGGGCTGGGACGCACCCACAGGACCCATCAGGCCTTCGCGCCCCGCTTCCGCCCCATCGCCACCGACGTCAAGGGCGAGCGCCGCTTCATCTCCACCATCGCCCGCAGGCTCGACTCCCTCGGCGCCATCACACGCGGCCAGCGCGACTCGCAGACCGCCATGGGCACCGAGGACGCCGGCCTCTTCCGCGCCCGCGACAACCTGGAGAGCCTCTACGCCATCACCGCGCTGCGGCAGTTCTACGTCGCCCTCCGGCGCGGCCACATCGACGGCTGGCCCATCGACCGCTTCGAGGACGCCACCGGCTTGAGCCTGACCTGGCAAGGCGAACTCAAGGAAGACCTGCCGCCCATGCCGAAGTTCCTCAACCGCCTGCTGGCGCTCCCCATCGACGAGCAGAACGATCTGTTCGGGGAGCTGGAGACCCGCATCGACGCCAACATCGACCAGGCGGTCGAAGCCGGCACGTTCGAGCGGGGCGTCGAGACCATCCGTGCGGAGTCGCTCTCCGTCGTCTCGCGCGAGACCGTCCACGTCCATGAAGCGTCGGGGGCGGCGACGGAACTGGTCGAGATCCTCCGCCGCGACCCGCTCGAACCCACCACCGCCGAGGATGCGCTGACGCTTCGGGAGCGGCTGGCCAAGGCCGGGAAGGCGTCCCGCCTCATGCGCAACCGGCGCTCCGGGCGCGTCGCCCTGGTCCACGACGCGCCTTCCCGCATGCTGGAGGATGGCGCCGTCGACCCGCGTGTCCGCCTGGTTCGCCCCGCCTCGCGCGACACCATGAGCCACTACGCCGCCGACGCCTCGTCCTGGGGGGACGTCGACGAAACGCAATGGCGCGCGCTCTGGGACGCCGAGGTCGCCGGCCTGCCGGCCCACACGGAGTCCGGGATGCGGCTGGTGACCGGGCTGCTGCTCCCCCTCTGGGACCGGCTGCCGCCGGAGAACATGCGCGTGCGCAGGCTGACCACCGACGACGGCCAAGCCCTGATCGGGCGCACCGTCACGGCCGAGCAGGCCGTCGCCTTCCGCGCCGCCTGTGGGCTCGGCGGCGGCCCGGAGATGACGCCGGACGAGATGCACGCCGCGATCCTCGTGCGCGGCGAGGCCTTCCCTCTCGCCAACGGCTGGAAGCTGGCGCGCCGCATGATTGCGTTCACCGACCGCATCGAGGTCGAGGGGCCGGCCGACGCCGATCTCCCCGCACTCAAGCGCCTCGGCTGCGTCGCCGAGATCGTCTCCTGGAAGACCCGCGTGTTCGTCCCCGACGCCGACACCCTCGAACGCCTGATCGAACGCTACCCCGTCGCACCGCCCGACGGCGCGAGTTGAGCGCGAACCGTCCCTTCGTCCGCACCATCGGAGACCGCCATGACCCGTTGCAGCACTCTGCCCGACGATCCCGTCTACGCCTTCTGTCCGGCTTACGAGCCCGCCGAACAGCCGCAGGAAATACGCATCGTGTTCCGGGACGTGCCAGGCTACGTTCCGACAGCCCTGGTCGCATTCACTCTCGACGACGCCGAGCGCCTCTGCGACAAGCTCAACCGACGCCTCGGACTCGACCGCACGGCATGGACGCAACTCGCCGGACAATCCATGTTCGCCGGATTGGACAAAAGCCGGGTGCACTGATCCGTCCAAGCCCCCGGGGAGAAGCCGCCGACGGCCGGCCGGCGGCTTCAGGTCATCGGCGCATTGCCTCGGGGACGGTCACTTCTTCCTGCTTCTGGGCGGAGCGTTGCTGCGGCTCTTGCCGGACTTCTTGCCCTGATTCTTGCTGGGCAAATTGCCGGGCTTGCCGCCTCCTTGGTTCCCGCCGCCCTGCTTTCCGTCCCCGCCACTACCGCTTGGCTTCGCCATGGCTATCTCCTTTCCGAATCGGCCTCGGCGCGAGAAGATCCTCGCCATACACCACATGCCGACGGGTCGGGTTACGTTTGTACGGTATACCGCAGTCGGCACAAGGCGGAATGGCGTTCCACGCAAGCTTCGACGACCGACCTCGCTTTCGAAAACGGAGTGGGCCGGCCCATACGTATGGCCGTCCCGCCCGCGGCCGACACCGGGGAATTCGGTTCGGCCATGCGGTGACGTCTTCGCGCGCGGCGAAGCGAGACCTATGATCGCGCCGTGGACACCCTGTGCCGCGATTGCGGCCGCCGGCCGCCCTCCGACGCCGGGGCCTGCCCGGCCTGCGGCTCGCCGCGTGTCCTGCGGCACGAGGAACTTCATGACCTTGCCATCGCCCATGTCGACTGCGACGCCTTCTACGCCGCCATCGAGAAGCGCGACCGCCCGGAGCTGCACGACGTTCCGGTGATCGTCGGCGGGCGCCACCGGGGCGTGGTGGCCGCCTGCTGCTACCTCGCGCGCAGCTACGGCGTGCGCTCGGCCATGCCGATGTTCGAGGCCCTGAAGGCCTGCCCGGACGCCGTGGTCGTCAAGCCCGACATGAGCAAGTACGCCGCCGTGGGCCGCGAAATCCGGGCCATGATGCTCGGCCTGACCCCGCTGGTGGAGCCGCTGTCCATCGACGAGGCGTTCATGGACCTCTCGGGCACCGAATCCCTGCATCGCGCCAGTCCGGCGGAGACCCTCGCGGCGCTGGCGCGCCGGGTGGAGGAGGAGCTCTCCATCACCGTGTCGGTCGGGCTCGCCCACAACAAGTTCCTGGCCAAGATCGCCTCGGACCTGGACAAGCCGCGCGGGTTCGCGGTGATCGGCCGGGCCGAGGCGCGGGCCTTTCTCGCCGACAGGCCGGTCGGCCTGTTGTGGGGCGTGGGCAAGGCCCTGCAACGGCGCCTCACCGAGGACGGCATCGCCCGGATCGGCGAACTGGCCCGCATCGGGGAGGCCGAACTCGTCGCCCGCTACGGCAGGATCGGCCGGCGGCTGTTCCTGTTCAGCCGGGGCGAAGACGACCGCCCGGTCGATCCCGACCGCGAGGCCAAGAGCGTCTCCTCGGAAATCACCCTCGACGAGGACGTCGCGGACCTGGAGAAACTACGACCGATCCTGTGGCGGCTGGCCGAGACGGTGTCCCGGCGGATGAAGAAGGCCGGCGTCGCGGGCCGGGGCGTGACGCTGAAGCTCAAGACCTCAGGATTCCGCACCGTGACCCGCGCGCGCCGCCTGCCCGGCGCCACGCGGTCGGCGGAGGAGATGTTCCGGGCGGCCGAGCCGTTGCTTGCCCGCGAGGCCGACGGGCGTGCCTTCCGCCTGATCGGCATCGGTGCCCACGATCTCGTCGAGGCCGGGCAGGTCGTCCAGGGCGACCTGTTCGGCGCCGCTTCGCCCGACGGCGGCGTCGACAAGGCGCTGGACGCGGTGCGGGAGAGGTTCGGCGACGACGCCATCGTCAGGGGCCGGGGCTTCGGCGTGAAGCTCGCGCGGCAGGGACCTTCGAAAACCGAGTGAGCCTATCCGGCGCCCGAGTTCGGGATGACGATCGATTGCCGGCGCTCGCGCAGCTTCTTCGACCGGGCGCCGGGCAAGGTCTTCCACGAGAACGCCGGTTTCCCCGACGTGGCTCGGGAGATCAACTGATCCGCGTCGGCAGGTGGTTGGGCAGCCCGCCGACGACGACCTCCCGGTCGCCGGCGTCCCAGAAGAAGTAGAGGCGGAACCCGCGGCGCTGGTCGCGGGCGTTGCTGCCTTTCAGATGCCGTTCGAGCGGCCGCTTGCGCCCGCCATGCTCGACGTCATAGGCGTCACCATGCTCGCCTGCCCGCGTGCCGGCGAAGGTCGGCTCGTCCTTGAGCCCTTCCCTGGCCAGCGCCTCCCGGTATGCGGCCTGCCTGTCGGCGCCGCCGTCCAGGCGCATCGGGACATAGTAGTCGCGCAGGATCAGCAGGGCGCGATAGGCGAGCGCGACATCCTCGAACTTCGATTTCTTCGCCGCCCCGATCGCCCGCGGAAGCAGCCGGACCTTGCCGTCCAGATACTCCTTCGACCATTGTTCGAGCTGCCTGAAGCTGTCCGGAATGACCGGTCCGCCGGGGCGCGCCGGTGCATTGCCGCGTATGCGTTCGAGATGGGCCACCCGGTCCTTGAGGCTCCTGATCTCCTTCCGCGCGGCGGCGACGGCGTTGCGCTCCTTGCCCAGCGCTTCCGTCAGCTTCAGGTTCTCGGCCCTGAGCGCCTCGTTTTCCTGCCGCAGCGCGTCCGGCCGTTCATCCCCCGAGAGGGCGGCCGGGGGAACGGAGGCGGTTCGCCTCGCGGCGAAGGGGAACGGCGTGCGCGGCTCGCGGTTCGCGACGCCCACGGTGGCGTGCAGGCAGGTGGCGACGAGGAAGTCTTCGAAGGCTTCCGCTCCGCCGGCCCAGGCGGATATGCGCGTCCCGACGGTGAGCGGGTGGTCGTAAGGCTCCGCCCGGTAGGGGTCGAAACCGGGCTTGTAGGTCCGCACCGCTTGGTGGAAGACGGACAGTTCCTTGCCGACCCGATCGGTCAGGGCGAAGGATGCCGTCGCCGTGACGATGGCGACATGAGCCGCGCCCAGCGTGCGTTCGAAGACGGATCTCGGCGAGACCAGCGTGGTCGGTGGGTCGTCGTCGCGATCGCGCGTCGCGATGGCCAACACATCCTGCTGCCGCTCCGGGTCGCAGAGCAGCGCAAGAAACTTCTCCACCCGTTCCGGCGTATTGATGAGCCAGGGCCCGGCGCCGATCGGCCGACCATCGACGGCGACGCCGAACCGGTTCGCAAGCCACCGGACGAGGCCGGGAACGGACAGGGCGGGTGGGCTTTCTCCCCGCGCCGCGCAGCCGAGCCGCACATGCGTGCTTACCGCCTCCCCATCCTTGGTGATCTCGGCTTCGGTCGTCCATACGCGGTCCGGCGCATGGTCGTCGGCCTCGTCCAGCCGCGCCATCCAGCGGCCGGCATCCGGCGCCGCTTCGACGCGGAGCGGAGCGGCCCCGGCGAGTTTGAAGCCTTCGCCGCGCCATGCTTCCGCCGGCAGGCTCCGCCCGGCGCGGTCCTGCATCCAGCGCGACACTTCGTCCCGCACCTCGCCGAATGCGCCGTCGAGATCGTCGGCGGGGATGCGCAGCGTCGCCCGACACACCGGCGGTGCGAGCGGGCGCGCACCGCGCATGCGCGGCAGCGCCTGCGCCAGCTGCTCGGCCAGACTGGCTCCTCCTTGAGCGGTCATGGTCCTGTCTCCGCCGGTACGGCGGCGCCGGCATCCTCCTCCTTCTACCCGCCTGCGTCCACCTGCCGGCCTCCCGCGTGACGACCTTGAACCTCCTTGACGGCCTCGGCCGACGCCGCGTTCACCGGAGCGAATAACCGCAAGGGCCGCTCCCGTCACGAGAGGGCGGTCCATGGGCCGGGGCTGGCCCCAAGCCCGCCACGGCTTGCATGGCAGTCCCATGGAGAGCCACGCGGGTTGCCCGTCTTGTTTGGGGAGGCCGGAAGGGCCGCGATCCCGATCTCGGTGCCGGGCCGGAGCCAAGCGATCGCCCCGGCGCGTCCGGTCGGCGCGGTCCCCGGGCCGGAAAGGCGAGGAAGGGGAAGCCCGGAAGGGGGCGAGCGCCCCGGGGGCGGGAGGGAGACTCCCACCCGGCGGCGTTCTCGACCCCTCTATCGCAGGAGCTTTCCATGTTCGACGACCTCTTCGAGACGCCGACCGCCGGGACCGTCACCGGCCTCGCCGACGGCAACGACGCCTGCTTCCCGCCCCCCTTCGCCAGCGACCGGCTGCTGGCCGAGATCGGACTGTCGGTCCGTGCCGTCCGCGAACTCAGGGGCTTCCCTCCCGGCACCGGCGCGGACGGATGACAGGAGGGAAGGGGAAGGTTCGAGAGGGTGAACGGGAAGGGGATCGAGAGAGACCCGGCCCGTTCGCCAAGCCAACGTCTGCAACCAGGACCACAAGGAGATCGTCATGTCCTTCGGATTGAACCGCGCGCAGGTGATCGGCCGCCTCGGCGCCGACGCCATCGTCAACCACCTCGCCAACGGCGGCAGGGTCGCCAACCTGTCCATCGCCACCGACGAGGGCTACGTCGACAAGGCCACCGGCGAGCGCCGCGAGCGCACCGAGTGGCACCGGGTCGTCACCTTCCAGGACGGGCTGATCGGGATGCTGGAGAAGCACGCCCGCAAGGGCCGGCTGGTCTACGTCGAGGGCAAGCTGCAGACCCGCAAGTGGCGCAAGGAGGGCGAGGGCAGCGACCGCTACTCGACCGAGATCATGCTGGTCCCGGGCGGGCGCGTGCAGTTCCTCGACAAGCCCAACGGCGCCACCGCCCCGGCGACGACGCCCGCCGGCGGCGAGGCCGCGCAGGGTGCCGCCAAGGCCACGGTGGCGGACGACACCGGCAACGAGATCCCGTTCTAGCGGGCCTTCCTCTCCTCCCCCCCACTCGGGCCGGCGCCTTGCGGCGTCGGCCCCTTTTTTGCCCCCCGCCCGGAGGCCACCGCCTCCAACGACGGCTTGACCGGCGGGGTGTCGCGCTTGCGCATCGATCCCCATCGCCGCGCGTCGGCCAAGAGGCAGAGCGAAGCGGTGCGTCGAGTGCGACGAGTTCGCATGGGAGGACACTATGAGCATCTTCGGGCAGGGAGCGGCGATCGTCCCCGACTTCATCACCGAGGCCGAGGAGCGCCGCATCCTCTACCGCATCGGCGAGGCGCCCTGGTCCGGCGAGCTCGGACGCAGGGTGCAGCAGTACGGCTTCCGCTACGACTACCGGAACCACGATCCGAACCGGCGCGCTCCCGCAGCGGCGTTCCCGCGCTGGGCCGAGGCCATGGCCCGGCGCCTCCTGCCCCTGTTCGACGGCGTGCCGCCCGAGCAGTGCATCGTGAACGAGTACCGCCCCGGACAGGGGATCGGCATGCACGCCGATCACGCGGCGTTCGGCCCGGTGGTCGTCTCGCTCTCGCTCGGCGACGAATGGCGGATGCAGTTCCGGCGCCGCAGCGTCCGGCCCTATCGCCGCGACGGCCTGCCCTGCGACGAGTTCGCCGTGCTTCCCCGCCGCTCCGCGCTGGTCCTGCGCGGCGCCGCACGCCGCGACTGGATGCACGGTATCGACCGTGCGGCCAATGCCCGACGGCGGACCACGCGCGTCTCCGCGACCTTCCGGACGCTCGCCGGATAGCCCGCTCCACGGGCTCCGCTCCGCCCGAGTAGGGGCGGCGGCGCTTGCGCTTCGCACATCGCCCGCCCGCCGCGCACCGGCGAGAGGCGCGAGGCGGGCCGGGACGGTGCGTCCCGCACTGCCCGGAGGGAGCCGCCATGAACGCCACCGACATCGCCGCCGCCCTCGCCGGGCGCGCCGAGCAGGTCTGCCGGCGCTACCTTCCCAACGGTCGCAAGCAGGGACGCTACTGGACCTGCGGCAACGCCCGCGGCGCCAGGGGCCGATCCCTCTTCGTCCGTCTTGCCCCTCCCGGTGTTCCCGGCAAGTGGACCGACGCCGCCACCGGCGAGCACGGCGACCTGCTCGACCTCATCCGCACCGCCATCGGCGCCGCCGCCCTCAAGCCCGCCCTCGACGAGGCCCGCGCCTTCCTCGCCATGCCGGCGGCCTCCGCCGGTCATGGCAGCGACGCCTACGACCGGGTGCAGGCCGCCCGCCGCCTCTGGCGCTCCTGCCGCGCCATCGACGGCAGCCATGCCGAGGCCTACCTCCAGGCCCGCGCCATCCACCGCTGCCGCTTCCCCGCCCTCCGCTTCCATCCCGCCCTCAACTACCGCGACCGCGACGGCTTCCACCGCCTCCCGGCGCTCGTCGCCGCCGTCACCGCAGACGGCAGCGCCATCGACGGTATTCATCGCACCTGGCTCGATCCGAACGCACCCGCCAAGGCCGCCGTCGCAAGCCCGCGCAAGGCGCTGGGCCACGTCCATGGCCGCGCCGTCCGCTTCGGCGCGCCCGGTCACGACACCCTGCTCGTCGGAGAGGGCATCGAGACCGTGCTCTCCCTGGTCACGGCCGTTCCCGCCATCCCCGCCGCCGCCGCGCTGTCCGCCGGAAGCCTCGGCGCATTCGCGCCCCCTTCCGGCCTCGCCCGCCTCGTCATCGCCCCCGACAACGACACCGAGGGCGAACGCGCCGCCCAACGCCTCCGGCGGCGCTGCGACGGGCTGGGCATCGCCACCGCCGTCGTCGCCCCCCAACGCAGCGACTTCAACGACGACCTGATCGCCTTCGGCCCGCAAGCACTTACCGCCAGGATCGCGCCCTTGTTCCGTCCGATCTCCCGGTGCTGAACCGCGGAAGCACGGCCGTGCGGCATCGCGGTCAACAACGACCGCGATGTCGCAAGCACCGAGGCCCTCGCTATGGGGAAAAGAAAAAACCGCCTCCTCCTACGTCCTTCTATCCTGTCCGACGCGCACCGCCCCGTCAACCCTTCGGGTCCTTCGCTGCGCTACGGCTCCCGCTAAGCTACGCTAGGCGGGCGGCAATAAAATCGCGGGCCGTGTCACTCAAGCCCCCTTTCGAATGAGTGCTGTAGCCCGGGGCTACAGCACAACTTATCCGGGCTTTCGTTCCCGCACCACCCCACGATTTTATTCCCGCTCAACCGCCAAGCTTCGCTAACCGGGAGTGACGGAACGGTGCGCGCCGAACCCATGGGGAAGGACGTAGTGGTTGCTTGGAGAGTTGGTTGGCGAGAGTTCGGCAATCGACCGTCACGCCAACGACAACCGATGGAGGAGAGAATGAGCGACTTCCCGATGAATCACGACAGGCTGTACTGCGCCTCGTGCATGCGAGAGTTCGAGGGGAAGCGAGAGGAAGATGGGACCGATCGGAGCGAAGGAGAGGAGGAGGAAACGATGATCACGATTTGGAACATGCGCACCCAGAGGGTGCCCGACGGCGCGGTCCCGATAGGCCGCGGAACACCCTTCGGAAACCCGTTCCTCGTCGCCGATCACGGCCGGCAACAGGCCATCGCGCTCTTCCGGTCGTGGCTCTGGCGGAAACGCCTCGACGAGGGCCGCAACCGGCAGGCCATCGCCGAGATCGCGGCACTCCACGGCAAGGACCTCGCCTGCTTCTGCGCACCGAGACCCTGCCACGGCGAAGTGCTGGTCAAGGCCGCCGCATGGTGCGCGGCCCAACTCAAGCGATAGGAGAGAACCATGACGAACATCAACACCGACCGCAACGCGATGACCGACGCCTTCGCCAAGGCCGGCATCGACACCACCACCTTCGACCACACCGGCGACGACCGCGAGCCGGGACACGCCGCCTCCCCCACCGCCGCAGCCTGCGACGCCGCCAGGCTCTACGGCGCAACACCCGATCCCGACGAACCCGACAACCGGCCCGTCTGGGACAAGGACGGGGCCATCGCAGGCACCCAGCAGGCCTTCCACGTCCTCGCCCAGGACATCGCACCCGACGGCTACCAACTCGCCGACGAGCGCGAGTGCCTCCTCTGGGGCTTCGTCAACACCTTCCACGCTCAGGTCCAGCGCCTCGACCGCGCCATCGACGGCATCGCTCCCGAGATGCGAGAACTCGGACGCGCACAGGACGGAACCGAGGTCAAGGCTTGGCAGCTCGAACGCCTCACCGAGCGCGCACACAACCTCGGCGACCGGCGCGACGCCTTCGAGAAGCTCCGAGACTTCGCCGCCGAGGCCTACACCGCCGAAACCGGCAAGCAGTGGCGGCCCCGACACGGCTCTCACACCAGCCACACCGGCAGGCTCACCTCCGCCGCCATCGACGCACGCGACTTCATCCGCGCCCGCAAGGACCGAGAGACACGCGCGCACCTCCCCGACGGAACCCTCGTCGCCGTCGCAGGCGGCAAGGAGGCCGAGGACGCCGACGCCATCTGGGCCGTCCTCGATCGCGTCAAGGACCGGCACGCCGACATGATCCTCCTCCACGGCGGCGGACCCGGTGCCGAGAGGATCGCCGCCTCCTGGGCCGAGCGCAACGAGGTCCACCAGATCGTCTGCAAGCCCGACTGGGACAGACACGGACGCGCCGCTCCCTTCCGACGCAACGACGACCTCCTCAACCTCCTGCCCAAGGGCCTCGTCGCCTTCCCCGGCTCCGGCATCACCGAGAACCTCATCGACAAGGCGCGCCAGATCGGCATCCCCGTCCACCGCGTCGCAGCCTGAACACCATCCCAACCTCCAGGGCCGGTCCCCGCAACAGGGATCGGCCCTTCCCTTCCTTGTCTCGCCATCGGAGGCCGCGCCGCCGCCGAGACGGCACGGCAACGGCTCCCCCTGCGAGGTTCGCCCCGAGAGAGCCGGTCCCCCTCACGGGAAGCGGCTCTCCCGCCGCACGACGCCCGACCGCATCGCCGTCGCCGACCGCGCGACCGACCGTCGCGCCCGCACCGGCCCGCTCCCCTCGCCGACCCGGGGCCCCAATCCCCTTCCTCCGCATCCTGTGATACTCTCACGGCATGGAAGCCGTTCCACCCTCACACCCTACGCACCTGGGGTGCCCTCATAGCCGAGCGCGCGCTTGTCATGCCGTTTCCCGCGCAAACGGCGACAAATGCCGCCCGGGTGTTGTTGGGAAAAGTGTATGCCCTCAGCATACGCCGCGTGTGACGAACGTCATACATGGAACGATCTCAACGCCTTGCGCGTCACTGCCCCGTCACACGGGACGGTATCGGTGGGTGTTGGAACAAGCTCGCTTCCACGCCGAGCTACCGGAATGGGTGTGCGCAGGACTGCGCTCGTTGACGACGGCTACCAATCTGGTATCTTGGCCGAAGGCCTCGTTTGGGAGCCCTACGGTCCACGAACGGGGTTTTCGACGGGCGCGGCGCCGGGAATGTTCAACGTTTCCCGAACCGGATTGTGTCCGAAGCGCGCGAAAAGGTTGGCAAAACCGATGACGCGGACGCTGCAAAAGAACATCCGGGTCACGCCCGGGCAGTGGAATCGTATCGAAAACGCCGCGAAGGAGCGGGACGTTTCGGCGAACCGGCTCGTCGTGGAGCTCGCCATGGAGGCCCTCGACCGTCGCGAATGGCCCCGCACTGCACTGGAAATTCAGCTCTTACGCTCCAGCATGTTCACCGCCCAAGCCACAGCCCGCGACATGATCGCCGCCGGGCGCGAAGAGGAGGTAGAGGAAATCCGTGACTTCATCTCATCCATCGTGCCCGATCCGGACGCGCCTCCCCCTCAAGATGGAGCGGCCCGGCGGCAAAACCATGATCGATGAAGGCGACGATCCGTGGATTCGCGTCCACCTGCGCCAAGACGTCGGCCCATGATTGCAGCGGACACGAAGGGACTTCGCAGCCGGTAGCGTTCAGCGGTTCTGGATCTGAGGTGCGTGCCCGCGTGGGAAGCACTCTTGATCTCCGGCCCAACCGGGGCTACGGCCTCCGTGGGCGGGCGGTAGCACCACGAATCCTCATCTGATGTGCGTTACGAAAGGTCGCGAAGGCTGGCACATCGGCCTGGGCCTCGTCCATCGTCGCGACCGGAAGCCGATATCTATCGCTCCACATTTGCCACCGGATGATGCGGTTGTGTGTTTCACGGCAAGGAAATTCGCTCCATTCCCCGGTCTGCAGCACCGATGGCGCGCTCGCCAGCCCGCCGATTTCGAAATAGCAGGGCCCAGGATCATGGCGGGAAGCGGAGCCACCCTCAGCATCGCGGGGCGGATATGGCGCACATGGCTCTCCGCATCGCGCGGCTTCGGCGCCACCGGCTCTTCGATACCGATCGCTATCGGGTCGAGTCCGGCATCCTTTCCCGGGGACGAACCGCGAGGATTCTCTGATCCGGTTAAGCCGCTGCGGGTAACCCGGCGCGGTGCCGGCCGCGGCCGCAACGACGGGATTCCGATTGGCCGAGCGGAAACAAAACCATAGTGGCCGCTTGCTTTGCAGCGCCCAGTCGTTCAACCCAACCTGTCGAGAATGTATTGGCAGCCCGAGTCGAATCGGGGAAACAACTTGCAATTGTAACCGCCGAGTTCCTCCAGGACATCCTGGTCGCCGAAATCCTTGTCCTTGTTCAGGAAGCAGCTCGGACGGGCGTAATCCCGCTCGAGATGTGCGAGGACGGCCGAATAGACGAACGCATCCTGCGGCGAAAAGTCGTGCTTGCGCCGGTATCGTGCGGCGGCCGCCAATACGGACGCTTCGAGCGGGATCAGGTCGGCCGTCTCGATAAGCCGGGAACGCACCTTCTCCAAGCGCCCATCTTCCTCGTTGGCGCTGCTGATCAGCAGATCGGTCAGGTCGCGAAACCGGCCGAGTTGATCCTCATAGGCCGCGCTTCGGGAGAGCTGCCTCAGTTCCCCGTCGAGCGCTTCTTTCATTTTCTTGCGTTTCCTCTGCCGCCTCACGAGGGTTTCGTAAGGTTCGGCCAGGGAATAGGCGGGTACGGCGAGCCGCACGCGGCCCGCTTCGCCCAGGCTCAGGATTTGTTCACAGCTCGCGCTTTGCTCCTGGAGCAAGGCAAGTTCGAGCACGAAGTTCGACTCCAGGTAGATGTTCACACCGCCACTTCATACTCGATGCGACCATCTTTCACCGCGGCGCGAAGCCCCGACTCGGAGAGCCAGCTCCGATCGCCGGCAGGCTCATCCCCCGTCCCCTCCGACCGGATGACATCGCCCAGCCAAGTGGCCACGAGCAGTTCGAACGCGTGGCCGCCGACATGCTGGGGATCGACGCCGGCGCTTTCGAAATACGGCGCGAATTCCAGTTGCGTGTTGGCTTCGTAGGTCGGCGGGATTCGAACGGGATCGGGGCCGGCATCCTTCCACAGATACAGCCGGTCCGGCGTGACGAGGATAAAGAAGTCGGCACCGCATGACCCGCCATGGGCAAGGATGTTCCATCGCGTCCGGGCGGCCCATTCGCGGGACGTCCCGAGCTTGTTCTTGATTTCGGCAACGGCGGTCAACCGGTCGTTGCGATCATACAGGGCGAGGTCTACGCGGTAGAGCATTGGAAACAGCTCAATTTGCATTGCCGGGAAGTATGGTCACGCGCCGCTGAAACGTCAACGGGGACCAACACGGACCAGTGAGTTTCCGCCGGTGCGGCCCTGGAAGGCATGGACGGTGGACGCTCAGGCGCGGGCGACGTGGCACAGCTGCGGATCGTCCTTGCGCATGTCGAGAACCCGTCCGGCCTCCAAGCGGAGCATCACCGTCCGATCCTTCTCCACGGTCACCTCTGCCGTCGCGCTGTTGATGAGTTCGTGCCGCGTATCGTTCCGGATCCATCGGATGCGGTCGCCCGCGCGGAGTCCGATGGCGTCGGCGTGATAAACCTCGACCCTACCGGTCCTGCCGGCGAGCCTGTAAGGATCCTGGCTCGCATTTCTCCTACTGGACGCGACCCTTGACGGGGAATGGGAGGGGTGGCCGCGCGGCCCGCCGATGGCGCGGTTCACAAGCCCATGGTCATGGTCAGTGTCGTTGGGGGCGCGGGGAGGACAGGGCGATGCGCTTCGTTCGGGTTGCGAAAGGGAAGCCGCCTGAAGGTGTTGACGCGAATGAAGGAACGGATGAGTTCGGAGGGATGTCTCGTTGGCCATGCCCCCCGTGACGCGGTGGTCGGCGGCTATGTGACCTTCAGGTCTTCCGAAACGGTGGCGAGGAGCTTGTCGAGGGCGGCGCGGGTCTCGTCCGGGGCGTCGCTCGCCACCGTCACGCGCACATGGAAGTGGAGGTCGCCGCCGGCGCTCGCCTCCATCATGGCGGGAACGATCTCGGCGAGGTTCTGTATATCCGGGCCCTCGAGCGCGGCGTCCCCGGCGGCGGGGACGGGCGGGGACGGCGGCGGGGCCTCCGGCCGCTCCAGGCGCAGAGTACCGGCTTCGTCATAGCCGCAATCCACGGGGCCGCTGCCCTCGGCGAGCTGGAGCCAGCGGCTTCCCACGCCGGCCTTGATGCCGTCGCGGATCAGGCCCCAAGGGAGCGCCGCACCGCGCGCCTGGGACGCCGCGCGCACCAGCGCGGCCCCGTTCGCCGTGCCGTCTTTCCACGCCCCGGGGAGTGCCTCCTCGAGAAGCTCCTGCGGCGGGATGGGCGCGGGCGGCGGATGGAACGCCGCTTCCTCCCCGTCGAGCGCGCCTACCGGAACATGTTCTTTCCACAGGGAGGTCGGGCCGTTGGTGAGCCACAGGGTCCCTCGCTCGACCCCGCGCCGCACCGCCTCGAGGATCTCCCCTTCGGGGCAGCGCGGAACGGCAAGGCTCTCGTCGTAGCCCGCGCCGCTCGCGACGCTTACCTGTTTGCCGCCGCTGAAATAGTCCTTGATCGCTCGCAGGGTGAGCCTGGCTTCCGCCTCACCTTCCCGCAGCGCCTGCCCAGCCGACGCCCAGAGTTGCGGCAAGACGCCGGGCGCCAGCTGTTCTTCCGGCAGGCGGCTCAACGCCGCCTTTTCCGGCAGCACCGCTTCGAGCTGCGGGTCGTTGCGCGCTTCCGGATCGACCGCTTCGCGCCACCAGCTGCGCGCGCTGCCGTCGGGCCGGGCGAGCCGCGCCACGAGAAGGCCGCGTTCCACCCCTTGCAGCACCGTATCGAGCAGCACCTTCGGGTTCAGCACCTTGGGAAGGCGTGGATGGCGGGCGAACGCTCCCGCCAAGTCCTTCACGAAGCGGGCCTCTTCTCCTTCGCGCCACAGGTCGTAAGGGCTGTCGGGCAGAAGCGCGGCGGCATCCACCGCCGTCTCCTTGATACGCGCGCGCGCATCGTTCTTGATCTCGGCGAACAGCGGCCCGGCGCCGGCCGCGAGCTTGAAGGCGTGAACGGCGTTGCCTTCATCGACGGTGACGACGACCGACCACGCTTGGCGGATCATCTCGGGAAGGCGGCTTCGCGCTTCCTGCAGACGCCGCCGCAGGCGTTCTTCCTGTATCGGGTCGACCTTGTGGCCGCGAAGCTGCTCGGCCACGTCCTCCCAACCGAGCAGGGCGCGCGCACCGGCGCGGGCTGCCTCCAGCCCGTCTCGCGACGGCGCCGCCACCACCACGGCGTTGCGATGCACGCGCGGCCGCTCCGGCCCGCCGGCTTCGTCGAGAAAACGCTTTGCCCATGCGCCCGGCTTGCCGGAATCGGAGACGGCCGCGGCTCCCAGAACCGCATAGCGGAAGCTGCCGTCGTCCCCCACGTCCCTCGGCGACGCGGGCAGCAGATGAGCGACCGCCCCGGCCGCCCGGGCGCCCTCCGTCAACGCTTTCGTCGCACGAATGGCCTCTTCCAGGCGCGCTTCCACCGCGTCGGCGCCGACCCGCTGCCGGCAGGCTTCGTCGTGCATCTGGCGCAGATTGGGGCGGTGGCCGAGCCGCCAGGATTTTGGCAGGCCCGCGGCCGCCGCCGGCTCGTCCACGCCCATGTCCTCGTCGTCGAGGAACCAGGAGATGTCCCGCCAGCGGCGCAATCCCTTTTCCAGTTCGATGGCGTCCGGCGCCAGACTCCCCGCCATGCGCACCAGGTCCGGGGTGGCGACCTTGTGGCCGACGGGCTGCGAATGGAGGAAGACCGCCACCACCGCCTGCTCGGCTTCGCGGCCGTTCGCGAGTGCCGGGAGTTCGTCCTGAATCTGCCGCGCCTTGGCCAGTTCGGCTTCGAGCAGGGGAACCCAGTCCGTTCGCCGCCCTTCGGACGGCGCCGCGGTCGCCACGCTCGCGAGTTCGCGCATCGCCTCGGAAATCCCCTGCGCGCCGGGCGCCGCCAGCAGGACCGAAGGGCCGATCAGCGGGCTGGCGTCCCACCCTTCCGCCTCGCGCAAGGCGGTGGCGAGGATGCGCAGGATGCCGCGCGTGCGCTGGAAACCTTCGAGCTGGGTCCAGCGGCTGTAGAACACGTCGGTCAGGTCGGGGTGGAAGGGGAAGCTCTCCAGGAAGCGCGCTTCCTGGGCGGGCCTTTCCTTCGCCATCGCGTCGTCGAGGCGGGCCAGCCCCTGCACCACGCCGATGGCGTGAGGCCGGAAGGTCTGGACGTCTTCCGGGGCGAAGAAACGGCGCCGCAAGACCTCCGCCACGTCTTCCTTCTGGACCGGCTGCACCCCTTCCTCGCGCTGGCGCCGGAACACGTCGAACAGCCCCGACACCAGCGCGCCGCCGAGCTCCCCCCGCTGCTTGCCGGGATCGGTCGCCAGCAGCGAGGCCACGATGGCCGCCCGGTCCACCTTGGCGACCGCCTGGGTCAGATACTGGAAGAAGTCCTCGATGCGGCCGCGCCAGACCGGGTCGATGCCCGCCTTCTCGCGGGCGTACATCAGCACCTCGTCCACCAGGATCAGCGTCGCCAAGCCGCTTTCCAGCGGCTTTTCGATCAGCTTCCGCAGCAGGGGTTCGGCCGGCGGCGTTTCGCGCTCCTCGTCCCTGCCGTCGGCGTGGACCATGCGCAGCCCTTCCGCGCCGGCCAGCTGGAAGGCCAGCACGCTCCACGGGTGGCGCAAGGTGCGCGTTTCCCCGTCCGGCGCGCGCACGTCTTCGATGCCCCGTTCGGCGTCGATCTTGTCGAAGCACAGGGCCACCGTGAAGGCGCGCGGCAGATCGGCGCCGACATGGCTCCGGAACTCCCTGACCGCCGGCAGGTCGGGCAGCGCCTGTGGGTCTCGGAACAGGTGGTAGAGCGCGATCAGCGTGTGGGTCTTGCCGCCGCCATAGGTCAGCTCCAGCTGGCGGACCGCCTTGTCGCTCCGCCCGTGGAGGCGAAAGGCCACGTCCTTCACCAATTCCCGCAGCGCGTGCGTCGGGTAGGTGAGCGCGAAGAACGACTCCGGGTCTTCGTAGACCGTCCGGCGCCCCTCCCTCAGGGTCACTTCGTGCAGGTCGGCGGCAAACTCCGCCAGCGAGAGCGCGCCGCTGCGCAGCTCGTCTTTCAGGCGGACGACCTGATGCCAGGGCTTGATCCGGTGCTTCGCCACCGCCGGGCGCGACTCACGCGGGAGGGGATACGCGGTCTTCGAGCCGTTGCCGGTCCATATCGTCGACGAAGCCCAGACTCGTCAGGTGGTTGAGCACGGCGAGACGGCCGGCGCGCAGGCGCTCCGCCACCTCGTCCACGGCTTCCTTCGTGGCAACCGCAACCGTCAGCCCCGCCAGCGTCCGCTTCAGCAGGGAGGTGGGCATCAGCAGCATCGCCGCGAAGGCGTTGGCGCGCTGCTCGATGGCGCGCGGTGCCCAGGGGCCACTGGCGACGGCAAGGGGTCGTCCCCGTTCCCGGTCGAACAGCAGGTGGCAGAGCTCGTGGGCCAGCGTGAAGCGCCGGCCGGCCTCGCCGGCATTCGCGCCATAACGCCTGTTGACCAGGACGGCCGACCGGTGACGGGGGCCGGCGATGGAAACGCCCCGCACTTTCTCATCCGACAGGTCCAGCGTCCCGATGTGGATGCCGAGCGTCTCGATCAGCCCTTCCACATCGACGAAACCGTCCTTCTCGAAGGTGCCGTCGAAACGTTCGTGGACCTCCTCGGCCAACTCGTATCCCTGGTCCCATGGGCGGGATGCGGACTCCGCGATGGGCGCGGCGCGACCAAGCTCGCCGATCCTCCCGGTCTCCCCCTCCGGGGCGTAGAGATCGACCGTCGCCCGCGCCAGTTCCTGGACGTCGCGCGCCTTCACGTCAGGGGCGAGGGAACCGAACATGAGCGCGGCATGGCACGAACCGGTGACGACGAGGGGCGTCTGTTCGGCTTCCAACAGAGCCCGGCGCGGTTTCGCCGCCAGACCCGACAGGCGTGCCGCCGCCCGGCGCCAGCCGGCCTGCACGCCGCGTCCGGTGGTTCCCAGGCCGGCGAGCCATGCCAAGCGCCGCTCGCGGGCTTCGTTCCCGGCCTTGCCGGCCGCGTTCAGGCCCCGGAGCCTCCTGTTCAAGGCCTCGATGCGCTTCGAGTCCGGCAGCGACGACGACAGATAGCGCGCGGCTTGCGACAGGACGTCGTGCAGGGGTTCGGCGACCGATGACGGCGGCAGCAGGGCGCAGCCCCGCTCCGACTCCGTGAATTGGTAATGGTCGGGCATCCCCGCGATGCGCGCGGAGCCCCAGGACACCTCCACCCGGTCCCGCAAGCGCCGGAACACGATGTCGGGGAACAGCCCCCCTTCCCTCGCGGCCGGGAGGGCGTGCCGGGACCACCACTCCTGCCAAGCGCCTTCCCAGGCGGACGCCTCGCGCTCGTCGTCTTCGATGGCCGGCGGCGGGAAGCGGGTCGCGCGCAGGGACTCCCAGGCGGTGTTGCCCGCATTCTTCGCCGGCAAGCGCTCTTCGTGGAGCAGGGGATCCCAGCTGCGGGCGAACCACTCCAGCAGCGGCAGCAGATACCAATGGACCGAGTCGATGCGCTCGCCTTCCTCGCGGTGGGCGCACAGGTTCCTGCCCTGGACCCAGATCTGGAAGCTGCCCCAGGAAGCCCCGGTCTCGGGGTCGATGCCCCGTCCCTCGTCGGGGTCGGAGGCGAAGGCCAACTTCAGCGCGAAGACACTCGTGTCGCCGGCCAGTCTTTCCCATCGCGTCGTCATGGCGGGCTAATCATCCCAGTGCTTCCTCACGTCCTGTTTTCGCAGGCGTCCCTGCGCAAGCCACACGCGGTGCAGGCTTTCGGGAACCTCCCTCCAGCCGACCGGATAGCCGTGCCAAGCATCGGCTCTGTGCTCCTGCGCACAATAGGCCCTGCCTTCATGGACCGCATAGCGCTTGTCGCCCACCGGCTCGCTGTCCGATAGTAATCTCCGGGCTGTCCCCAGGCCCACGGTTTTCGGGCAGAGCGAACCGCTGCGTCCGCGCTGCCAAGGCTGCTTGTGTTTCGGGTTGCTTTCGTAGCGCATCCACGGCCCCCTGTCCATGCTTCGGCGGCTGCTCCGGCGGGATGGCGAAGCCTCGCGGCTCTATCCCGAACCGCCCCATGGGGGAAGCCCTAGAACGGCAGGTTCGCCTGCGGAACGGCCGCGCCGCCCCGCGTGCGCAGGTGGTTCTGGATCGATTCCAGCATGGCGCGTTCCTCCGAGCCGGCCTCGGCCAGTTCGATCAACGCCTGGGTGACGCGGGCGAAAAGTTCGTGGCGCCACAGGCCGCGGGCTTCCAGCCAAGCATCCACCCGGCTCCGTTCGCCGGCCTTCCACAACCGCATCGTCCTGTGGACCCGGTCGATCAACGGCGGCGGGGTGCCGTCCGCCGCCGGGTCGCCGAGGTCGCGCGCCGTGCGGCGATGCCACGGCTTGAGTCTGGCTTCGCCGCCGCCGGCGCGCCTTTCCTCCCCGTCGCCCGCCTCCGACCTCTGCGCCGAACCGCGCGCGAGCAGGTCCAGGCGTCCGGCGAGGTCGGAGTCCGACAGGTTGCACGACAGCGCGTAGAGGATGCAGGCCCCGGCCGGCGCCGCGTCGAGGCCGAAATCGTTGCGGTGCAGCAGGTAATAGGCGGTCGGGTCGTCCAGCGCGTCGGTCGCGCCCCCGTCGCGCCGCAGCAGCCGGCTCACCACGAAGCCCACCACCATGCGCCGCGCCTCGCGCAGGAACTCGGCGACCGTCAGATGCGCGCCGGGCGCGTCCGCCTTGCGCACGGCCGGGTGGAGGCTGAACGCCTCCAGCGCCGGCCCGGTCGCCGCCCACACGAAATCCGGCCCGCGGATGCCGGCGTCCCAGAAGTCCCGCAGGCGTTCGGCGATGTTCTCCTGCATCTCCGCCAGCACCCTGGCATCCCAGCCGGGGCGCGCCGCCGCCGGGCGCTTCCGGCACACCAGCCAGATGGAGGAGGAAAGCGCCGCCGAGGACAGTGACCGCTGCCGGTTCTGCATCTCGGTCTGGATCGGCCAGGAGCCGTCGACCGCGAAGCCGGCGCGGATCAGCGCCGAGACCAGGGTCTCCCAAGCGGCGGGCGACTTGTTGGCGAAGACGACCACCAGCCGCCCGTCGTCCCGCAAGGCGTCGTGGAACCGCGCGAAGCTCCGCGCCATCCCGTCCTGGTAGTTCCGCTTCGACGCCTCCCGGTCGCCGCCGAAGCGGCTGGCGTCGTCGATCAGTTCGCCGTCGCCCGCCTCCCGGTCCCATTTCGGGCCGAGCGGTTCGGCGAAGGCGGCGTCGATCTCGTCCGAGATCCCGTGCAGCACGCGCCGCAGCCAGACGTGGAAGAAATCCATCAGGTCGGAATAGGGGATGGCGTCGTAATAGGGCGGGTCGGTGACGATGGCGTCGAACCCGCCCTCCGGCGGCGCCTCGATGGCGGAGCGGGCTTCGACGTGCGGGGTGGGCGCCCCGGCCGTCGCCGAATCCGCATGGTCGAGATAGCGGGCCACCCACTCCGCCATCGCGGAGAAGCCGCCCGACGCATCGGACAGCGGGTTGACCTCGCAGAAATCCCACACCATCGGCAGGGCGAAGCGGGCGAAGGTGTCGCGCAGCTTCTCCCCGCTGTTGTGCCACGAGCAGAGGGCGCTGCTGTAATCCGCGAGCTTGCTGAGCGTCAGGCCGAGATACGCGGCCAGCGCCTCCCGCCACTCCTTCGGGTAGTCGTCCATCTCGCTCGCGCAGCGCCGCAACTCCGCGACGAAGGTCGCCAACGCCAGCTTCTGCCGGTCGGTGAACAGCTTGTCCCAGCTGTCGAGACCGTAGAGCGTGGCCCGGAAGCCGAGCGTGCCCTCGCCCGGAAGCGGCTCCTCCGGCAGGCCGAAGGGGATGTCCGCGTAGAGCGCGTCGAGTTCCTCGCGCCCGATGCGCGCCGCCGCGGTCTCGGCCTCCGTCGGCAGGCGGTATTCCTTGCCCTGCTGCCCGTCCACGACGACCGCCGTCATGCGCGCCCCCAGCCGCCCGGCGCGGCCCTCGGCGCGAATGTCCGCCATCGTCGCCACCGCGCCGCAACACGGGCAGGCGGCGCCGCTGCCGCTCATGGTGCCGGCGCCCAGGGCGCGGTCGTGCGCCCGCTTCTGCGCCGCGCCGCTCCCGCCCTCGGGCGCGTCCCGCTCGACGCCGAAGTCGACGCCGTCGCCGCGCGGGGTCATCGTCAGCAGCATGCGCTTCTTCGCCGTCTTGCACAGCCAGCGCGTCTTCAGCAGCGGGACCTCCGCCCGGCAGCCGCCGCAACGCACCGTGCGCGCCCACAGATAGGCCACCGTGGGCTTCGCGATCCAGCGCGGATTCGCCTCGTTCTCCAGATAGAGCGAGTCGAACTCGGCGTTGAGCGCCGCCGTGGACACCTCGCCGTTCGCGTCCGGCTCCAGCAGGCGCGGCGGCCGCGGCCGATGGCGCGCCTGCGGCCGCTTGGCCCGCCGCCCGCGCCCCTTGCGCAGCGGCGGCTCGAATTCGGCATAGGTCGGGTAGCGCGCCGCCAGCGTCCGCCGCGCTTCGGCCAGCGCCCGCCGGCCCCAAGCCCGCAGGTGCCAGGCGAACGGCGCGTCCGAGGCCGGTTGCCGCGCTTCCGGAATCAGCGCCGCCGGCGTCGCGGCGCCGCCATGCGCCTTCAGGAAGGCGTCCATGAATGCCCGGTCTTGCAGCGCGAAAGCCGGCAGCGGCCGGGTGCGGCCGGCCACCAGCCGCGGATAGTGGAGCGTGCAGCGCAGGATGAACCACGCCACCGGGTTGACGTCCGCCGCCACCGCTTCGCAGCCCAGCCGCATGGCCTCCAGCGGGATGGCGCCGCCGCCCGCGAACGGGTCCAGCACCCGCGGCACCCGGCCGCCGAACGCCGCCCGGATCTCCGCGCGGAACGTCTCGATCTCGCCGTCCGCCTCGCGCCCCCAATGGCAAACGCCGCCCCGCGTCTCCTCCTTCATGCGTCCGCCGCCGGCGTCCGGCGCCTCGACGATGCGGCCGGCCATGCGCGTCAACAGCTTGCGCCGCGCCTCCCCGTCGCCCGGGTCCGGCAACAGCGTCGCCAGCAACGCCGCCCGGCAAGCCGCCAGCGGCCGCCGCGCCGGCCAGATGTGCAGCGTGGAGATATGCCCATGCCGCACGTTCTTCTCATGCACCGAATCCAGCGACACCTGCTTGAGCGGAAAGACGGCTTCGATGAGGCGGCGGTCGGTCATGGATAGATTCTTTTCTATCTCAGGAGTTGCCGGCCGGCGATCGGTTCCGGCCGAGTCGGACCAAGCTCATTGATGAAGCGCGTGGTGATAGTTCTGGCGGTGTTTCCTCGATTATGAATTTCAACACCCATTTTATGGGCGAGATTCCGAGGTAAATCAGTGACGCTTGAGAGAACCAAAATTTCCCTGGAGCGAGTGATCGCTACATAGAAAAGCCGACGCTGCTCCTCCACTGCGATATCCATCTCCTTCTGCGTTACACTATCGCTGTGAGGCAGCGTCGGAATCAATCCTTCTATGCAACCCATAACTACGACGAGATCGGCAGTGAGTCCCTTCGATTTGTGAAGACTCATCACTCGTACATAGTCGACATCGGTCGGCAATTCCGGCTGTGTAATTCCCTTGCGCAAATGTTCCAGAATCTGTGAGGCGTCCGCGCCTTCCTCGATTTCTATAGCCATGCTCCTTATCTGAGAGAAATCCGAGTCTTCGTCTGGGAAAAGCGCATCTACGAGCTGACTACCTCGCAAGGAAGCCAGCTGCTGCAATTGCACATGCAATTTTTCCAACTTCCGAATAATGTGTAACCCGGATGAAATTCGAAGTTGCCTCCTTCGGATATCTTCAAGAGCTGCCGGCAAAACGATATTCTTCTCGATACACAGATTTCTAATACGGCCCCATGCCCCCCGCCGCAAATCGCCACTTCCGAAGCCGCACCAGCAGCGAAGTGCAACGCTATCCGCGGGATTCGCCAGCAACGTCAGAAGCGTGAAAGCCAGCTGTACCCGACATTCATCGATCTTCTTCGGATCGCCGTCAAGGGCTTCCTCTTGAAAGAAACTGTGAGCCTGGACATCTCTTTCGTTCAACGCATCGCGAATCCCATACCCGAATTGTCGGCGCGGCGCGAGAACGAGAATCCGTCCAGGGTCGACGCCAGCCTCGATACGCTGTTTGATGAACCAAGCGATTCCTTGCGCTTCTTGCTCCATACTTCGCCATTGCACGATACGAATCTCACCCACCCCATTCTCGGGACGGGGAATCAGGGCATGTTCGCTGCGCCCTGGACTACATGAAATGAGATAATTAGCCATGTCAACAATGCTCGTGGGGCAGCGACGGCAAATATCCAATGTTGCATCGGCTGTCCCATCATGTCGGGAATGGAATTCGGAGATGCCTTGCGGATGGGCGTATTTGAACGAATAGATCGACTGGTTTTCGTCTCCAATGATCGTAAGCTGGGCATTCTCGGCAATCAGCCGAATGAATTCCTGCTCGGCCGCGTTCAAATCTTGGTATTCATCAACCAGGGCATGAGAAAAAGCAGAGCGTTCCGGGATAGCGGGATTGGTTCCCAGATAGCGGAGAGTCTCCGGGACCAGTTCGCCGATCAACATGGTGTTGTGGAATTTCAGCCAGTCAAGAAGATGCTGTTGAAACTCCCGATCTGTCGGATTGTTCGGCCAGCCGAGTTGATCGGTTTGAAGACGCGCCCAAGCCGATTCGAAAGCTTTCAGTCTCTTTCGTCGTTTATGGATGTTTCCAAAGATTCCATTGTGTAGGTCTTCAAGCAGAAACCGTGTTTCGTATTTAAGCAACGGCCGTGCCACCCGGCCGGTGATCTCAAGCACATCATTTCGAGAGAGTATGCCGAAACACAACGCATGCACCGTGGTGGCGCGGACAGACGATGCCCCGGCAACTTCGAGTGCATCCAGTTCCCGCTTGAGATCGTCCGCCGCCGTACGTGTGAACGTACAAACCAGAATCTGGTTTGGCTCCACGTCGTTTTCCAGCAGTCGTGCTATTCGCCGGATCAAAGTAAAGGTTTTGCCCGTGCCCGGGCCGGCGCGGACGCGCAACGGCGAGGCGTCGGTGGCAGCAATGCTCAACGACGGATCTTTGAGACCATCGTTCCAGGCCATCACGTATCCTCTAGTTCTGTCGCCATCATCTCGCTTGTGCGCCTTCCGCCAGTCGCCGCACCCGTTCCAGCAACGCCTCCACGCGCGGGAGTATTGCGCCGCGATCGAGCGTCTCCCCCCGCGGTTCGGCGCCGGCGTAACGGAGACGGACGGCGTAAGGCGTGTAGTCGATCAATTCCTCGAAACGGGAAGCGTCGCTGTCGCGTGTAACCAGCAGCGTCAGCAAATCCCCCAGATCGTGAGTCAGCGGATAAACTTCACCAAGCAATGCGAGCCAAGCCTTGAACGATTTCTCGACCGCCTGCTGCGCGTGGAAACCGAATATCTCGTCGGCGAAGACGCCGGCGTCTCCCATGCCGCGCAAGGCGGACAGATCCCGCTCGGCGGCTTCGATGAGCGCGCGCGCCTGCTCAAGATCGCTCATAGAGCACCTTGCCTTCCCGCAACGCCCGCGCGAGGACGTGATTCAGGGAGTCGCGCCAATGGTCCACCTCGTCCCGGCTGTAGACCAGGACGTCCGTGGGAGCGCCGCACCCCGCCAGCGCCCGGTAGAGGCGGACCTCCTCGGCATGACGGGTCCGTCCGTCGCCGAAGGGCCCGGCTTCCACAACGATGAAATCGAAGTCGGACCCCGCCGCCGCGTCGCCCCGCGCCCGCGAACCGAACAGGATGATCTGCTCCGGGTCCACCTCGTCCACAATGGTGCGCACCATGCGTTCGAGCAGCGCGTCGCTCGCCATGGCGTTGCCCCCTTCCCTCAATCCACGGCCGCCGACACGATCCTGTCCTCGACAATTCTCACCGCTCCGGCTCCGCTACCTCCCGCAGCGCGGCGGCGGAGATGGTATAGGCGGCGGTATCGCGGCGGCTGGCGAACAGCGTGGCGAAGGGGTCCTGCACCCGCAAGAGTCGCGGCGCCGGCGTGGCGCAATCGAAGACCACGTAGAGCCAGTAGCGCGCACCCAGATGGCAGGCCTGCTTCCATTCGTTGGCTTCCATCCGGATCGCCCCGTCGCCAGCGCGGCCCTTGACCTCGATGCATCGCACCTCGCTTTCGCCATGGCTGGAAAGCAGGTCGAACCCCGGCCAGTCGGGCAGGCCCGCCAGCCGGGCGAGCTCCGGCTTGGAGACGTCGCGCGGCGTGCCGCCGCGGTCCCGCTCCCACGCAACGGCGATGCGCAGGGCGACTTCTTCGACGCGGGCATCGTAGCGCTCCACCTCCCCGGGATCGGCCGCCGGCACGACCAGGGCATGGGCGAGGAAGCGCAGGCCGCCGGAGGCGATGCGGTCGGGCGACGCGGCGAGCGCCGCCAGCGCGCGCGCCTTCTCGGCGGCGAGCGCCTGCTGCTCCCGCTTGACGGCATCGAGAGCCTCGCCGGCCTCCGGCCCGGCGGCGTTGCGGGCGAGCTTCACGCGGCGGGCGGCGAGACCGGCGGCGCGATAATCGAAGCCCGCCGCGACCCGGCGTCGGCGCTCGGGAAGTTCCGCACGCCGCGCCTCCCGCTGCGCCGCCACCATGGGATCGAGGATGTCCCGTTCGGCGAACGCCGCTGCCTCGGCCCGCATGGCGATGCCGCGCCCGGCCAGGGGCACGGCGCCGGGCGGAACCTGCGGCGCCCCGCGCAGCAGGAGCAGATGCTCAATGGGGGTTTCGGTCGGGCCGCCGTTCTCGTCGTGGTGAAGCCCCAACAGCCGGCGCTCGACGATCTGGCGGGCGTGGGGCGCCTCCGCGTCCGCAGCGGGCAGAAGCGGCGCTTGTGCGGCGCCCTCCCGCTCGCGCTCCACCCAAGCCGTGGCCAGATGGAGGAAATAGGGAGTCTCCGCCTTGGGATCCGTGAAGATCGCGCCGCGCCGCGCATCCCGGCCGAACGCCGCCAGCACCTGCCCGGAAAGCGCGTCGAAGAGCGGCTCGCCGGGATGCAGCCAGATGCAAGGGGCGTCTTCCGCCCGCGCGCCGGCGGCCGGATCCGGGCGGCGCACGCACAGGCGTTCCCGCGCCCCGGCGGGGTAGCTTTCCAGGGCGGCGAGCAGCGGGTCGAGCACGCCCGGGCGGCAGGGGGCCAGGGAGAAGAAGCCGTCGAGGTCGCCGCGAATCTCCAGATCCAGCAGGCGGGCGGCCTTCGCCACGAAACGCCGCACATAGCCGGGCAGCAGGCGCAGATAGCCCTCGCGCTCCATGTCGCGCCTGATTTTGTCGAGCTGCGGGGCGACCTCGCCTCCGGCCCCGTAGATGCGTCGTTCGCGCTCCTCAATGGCGCGCAGCCGCCGGCCGGTGAGCGCCCCCTCGACCCGCTTCACGACGCGCCGCTCCCCGTCGTCGGTGAGCGCCTCCATCATGTAGTCGCGCAGCGAGGCGTTTTCGAACAGCCCGCCGATGACGTCGAACACCTTGTCGGAATGCAGTTCGCGCCGGATGGCGTCGAGCTTTTCGAGCAGGACCTTGAGGACCCGGCCTTCGTGGGTGCCGCCGGCCACCAGATTGACGATGCGCACGTCGTGTTTCTGGCCGTAGCGGTGGATGCGCCCCATGCGCTGTTCAAGGCGCGCCGGATTCCAGGGGATGTCGTAGTTCACCATCGACCGGCAGAACTGGAGGTTGATCCCTTCGCCCGCGGCATCGGTGGCCACCAAGTAGCGGGCGCCGGACGGGCGGCGGAAACTCTCCACCTGCTCCTCGCGCTCGGGCCACGCCATGCCGCCATGGATCTGCGCGACCTGGCCCGAAAAGCCGAGGCCTTCCAGGCGGCGGACCAGATAGTCGACCGTGTCGCGGTGCTCGCTGAAGACGAGCCATTTCTCGCCGTCGTGGCGCGGCTCCTGGAGCACTTCGCGCAGCTTCTCGAATTTCGATTCCCGGCCTTCGGCGAGAAGCCGCCGCGCCCGCCCACTCAGCTCTTCGAGGGTCGCGATCTCCTTCTCCAGTTCTTCGGCGGTGACGGTGATCGCGGCGCCGAGGATCGCATCCTCGTAAGCCTCGCCCTGCTCGCCGTCATCGTCGTCGGCGCCCCGCGCGTCGAAGAAGTCGCTCCGGCGGTCGAGGTTTCGCTGCAGCCGCTGCAACTCGGCCGCGCCCGCCTCGCCGGAACGCAGAGCGTCGATGCCGCGTTCCAGCTTCCCGATCCTGCGCTCGAAGGAACGCAGCAACGCCCAGGTCGAACTGGCGAGCCGGCGCTGGAAGACGCTCATCGCCAGCTGCACCGCCGGGCGCTCCTCGAAGGCGCGGTCGTAGATGCGGCGCAGCCAGGCGGCGGTGAGGTCGTAGAGCGCCTGTTCGCCCTGCGGGCCGGGGGTGAGGTCGTAGCTGAAGGTGTCGCACAGGCGCCGCCGATAGAGCGGGCGGCCGTCCAGACCGACCATCTCTTCCTTGGTGCGGCGGAGGAAATGGCGGCCCCGCGCCGGCCGCGGGAAGGCGTGGAGCGCCTCCGCGGTCGAGAAGACCTGCGGGTCCAGCAGCCGCCAGAGATGGTGATAGGGCGATCCCTTGCCCATATGCGGCGTCGCGGTAAGCAGCAGCAGATGCCGCGCCGACCAGCCGAGGCCGGCGAAGCGCGCCGTGGGCGCGGCGCCGCCGGCAAGGGCCTCCGCCAGTTCGTAGCGCCGCGACTTGCGGGGGCGGTGATTATGCATCGAGGCGCTGAGCTTGTGCGCTTCGTCGAAGACGACGAGGTCGTATGGGGGCACGGCGGCGTCCCGCAAGGCGCCGAACGTCTCCTCGCCGGCCAGGGTGTCCAGGGACACGATGACGAGATCGCCGTCCGGCCCCCGGAACGGGTTGCCCGCCTTCAGGTCGGGCCCGGAAACGATGCGGAAGCGCAGGCGGAACAGGGCGCGGAGCTCCCGTTCCCAATTGCCGACGAGGCCGGCGGGAGGGACGATCAGTACCCGCCGCAGATGGCCGCGGGCCATCGCCTCGCGTATGTAGAGGCCGGTCATGACGGTCTTGCCGGCGCCGGCGTCGTCGGCCAGCAGGAAGCGCAGCGGCTCGCGCGGAAGCATGCGCTCATAGACGGCGATGCGCTGATGGGGCAGCGGGTCGATGCGCGCCGTCTCGCTGGCGAAGGCGGGGTTGAACTGATGGCCGTGGGCCAGCCGCAGAGCCTCCGCGACCGCGGCGACCGCCTCCGGGTCGCCCGCGAAATCGAGCGGCGGGGGCGTGTCCGGGGGCGCGGCGGCGCCGTCTCCGGCCAGCGACGCTTCGAGCTCCCGCAGACGTTCCCGCGCCAGGCGTTGCGGGCGCGACTGCCCGGTTTCCCAGCGATGCACCGTGAGCGGCGTGACCCGGAGCTCTTCGGCGAAGCGCTGCTGGGTCAGCCCCATGCGCTTGCGGACGCGCCGAACGGCCGGGCCGGGATATGTGGCGGGCTCCGTCACGCCATACAGCATAAGGGCGGTTAAGCGAACCTTCAATCCGATTCATCATATGATAGGTCGCTTGTTCCAGGCGGCCACGAAGAAGCTGTGGCGGAGGTCGACGAGATGGGCGCCCGGCCTTCCGCCGCCGGCGGTCCGGGGATTGTCTGGGTCTCGGGCGGGCAGCGAGCATCCGTGAGAGCCGGTGCCACTCCCACAAGGAATCGACAGCGCTCACGCCGCTTCACCGACCCGTGTTGACTCGGTGTTGACTCAACGATTGGAAACAGCGCCACAGGAATGATAAAGCCCCTGGAAATGCCAACATTTCCAGGGTCTTGGAATGGTTGCGGGGCAGGATTCGAACCTGCGACCTTCAGGTTATGATTGCCAGTTTCTCGACCCGGAGCTTGTCGGCGCCGCGATGCGGCTCGAACGGGAAAAGGGACTCGTGCCGCTGCGAGACCGATATCTTCTCGGTCCTGCTGGGCAAAGAATTCGGGATGCGTTCACTCCCGTCGACGACGATAAGGGCTATCGCGTGTTCTGGGGCCGCTCGAAGGATCTGCGGACCACCATGGAGGCCACCCCGGAGCAGAACGTCACCGATAGGAAAGAGTCGCAGGCCGCTCGCTACCGGAGTCAGGCCGGACACGTTCTTCTCGCGGCGAAGTTCAGGACGGACTCCGGCCGACTCCTCGCGATATTCAGCAACATCCCGGCTGTGGGTTCCATGTGGGTCCCTATCCAGGGCCAGACCACGAGTCTTGATGAGGCGAAAGCCCTGTGTGCATGGTGCAACTCCACACTTGGAGCGCTGGGCTTCCTGATGAGGCGGGGAACGATGTTGACGAATCCGTCGTTCTCGCAGGCCGAGCTGGCCACGCTGCGCGTCCCGGACTTCAAGACGACCAGCCCCGCCGCCCTCGCCGGAGCGTACGAGCGCACCAGGCACATGCCGGTCGAACCCTGGAAGCGCGCGGCCGACGACGACATGCGCGACCGCCTCGACCGAGCCGCCGCCCGGACGACCGGTATCGACCTCGAGGCGATCAGGGACTGGCGAACACGGATCAGCCGTGAACCGACCGTGACCAACGAACGGGCCGCATAGGCTGGCAGAGACGCGCAGAGACGCTCCACGATCTTGTCCGGGAGTGCGCGCGTATAGCCGCGGCGAATATCTTTAGCGGGAAGGACGGACCGCGCTGCGGCTATTACCGACCCCATAGGATTTGCGAACACTGGAGAGTTCATGGGCATCGTCCGGCGCGTGCGTCGGGATACGACTCATCCGCTGGAAAGATCGATGCTCTTCAGGCTGCAAATATCGCCAAGATTGTGGAACGACAAAGTCGTGGAAGCGTTTGCGTAGCGTAACCAAGGAAGACGGAGTCTTGTACTCCCAAACAGATGTAATGCCAAGCGCAAAAGCGGTCGAACAACCCTCATAGTACAAATCGAACGTTTCCCTATCAACTCGCGCAAGGGCAGACACCTGATCCCAGATAGTTTCAGGGGGGCCACTCCACACCTTGTCCACCGTAAAGCCGCCGCGAAGACGCCGGACCGGGCTCGACACGTAAATGAAGACATCTCGGCCTTCCATATCAGTAGCGATTCGCCGTCTGAGTTCAGCCTTCTTCAACCCCTTGAACACGAGGTCGGCATAGGTCGGTCTGAGCGATAGCAGAATTGGAGTCATGAGAGCTAGCGCCTCTCGTAGCCCATCTGGAAGATATCGAAGAACAATGCCTTCGGCACCCGAGAGGGTGATTGAAGAACTGGATTAACATCATGCTTCTTGTAAAGCACACGAAGATCAGCAAGATCGACAGGCTGGTTGAAGAGGTAAGTATGGGAAAATCGAAGAACCATAATGTCCCGAACTTCCGTGCCTTGACACATGTCATCGATGTCAGCCCATGCGAGGACACCCATGTGTCGATGTTTGCGGAATATTTCCTTTGGAGATCCGCACTCGACAGCATCGAGGTACGAAACTGCCACAACGCGACCGGCACGGCCACTGACATACCATAGAATTCGGGCAGGGGATTTAAGCATGAGGTGGTGGCTCTTGCGACGATAATAAACATTGGACCACCGTAAAAGAACCCTGCGCTCGGCACCGAACATATCGTCCTTCGCCAAATTTGTATCGTACAAATCCCGGGCGTATCCTGGCTTGATTGGGATCATGAAACAATCCAACGAGCTCTCCTTCAATACAACGGGAGAACACTTCCTCTCAATCTCTTGGGGGTTGGATTCTCCATACCCAATGTCGTCCGCCATTCTTTCCAGGGATTTATGTGACATCACCTTCGGCGGACAAAGACGCACGAAACCGTCGGGAGTCTCTGCAAAACCCAAATCTTGCAAGTCATTGGCAGCATCGGATGCGACACCATGAGGTAAAATGAGAATTTTATCGACACAATGGAGAATTGCATCATGAAGAATGCTGGAAATTAAGAATCTTGTGAACAGTTGATGCTCCGAGCCGCATGAAGCCCTGCACAAATTGACGACAACCTGATCTGATTCAGGTATAACACGCATGGCTCGAATAGCAACCAGTTCGTCTCGCAACCATACACTGTCCGTTTGCCACAGATTCGGTTGAGCGAGGCTTTCGTCGAGTGGTTTTTGAAAACGATGTTTCTTCTCTGAAGGAGCCAGAAAGCGGCCAATTTCCATATTTACAAAGTCATTGTGATCGAATTTCTTCCATACTAGATCTAATCCAGACAATGGCGTGGGAATGTATGACTCTGGCTCCGCGATTTCATCAATTTGCACAATAATTTGAACAGGAGACAGAACGCGGACGCCAGTGATGTTCTGGATCTTATCGGCTTTCCGAAGAAGTCCCTGATCCATGGTAAGAAAAATATTAACATCCGATGCCGCAGTCTTCGCCAATTGTTTGATGTCCGATCTCTGGCTTTCGGTTTTCGCCGGAAGAATGTGTTCAAGACCGGATACAAATTCGTTCATTTTTGCGCGATCATAGTCTGCGCGCGGAAAGGAATGCGCGTTACGGCGCGAAATTTCACGTTGTTTATCTGAACCGCTTCGATCAATCTCGACGAATATTTCGTCCGTAACGTACAACTGGAGCAAATCATCAAGGAAGTCAGCTTGAAGCCCCTTAGAAATCATCGTTTGATCATCATCGGATTCATGAAGGTGGAAGAAAATCTGTGCGTCAATCACAGCGTTAACTTTTTGATCTGAAACAGCTCTATGAAAGAGATCCAGTTCTCCTCGGCCCTCAATCACAAAGCACCACAGTGTCAGCCGTTTCCCGGGCGTCCTTGCCGGTTTTTCACTTAACGGAATAAAACCGAGTTTTGGCCACATACAATGGGCTGGATAATCGCGACGACAACTCAACCTGATGACGCCGATATCATGGTTTCTGGCTACAAGTATGAGTTGGTCAACGAGAGCACGGGCGTGCCCGGTTCCTCTAGCTTCGTCGTCAACGCAAAGATGGATTATGCGTATATGAGATTTATGGCGCGCGAATAACAGATACGCAACGAGGCGGTTATCCTGGTTCTTCAATCCAAGACCGCCACCCGAGTCAAGGTAGTGTGAAAGGGCTCCCTTAGCGAGGAAACCGAGTGTCTCAATGTTACGTTCTCTCAATGCATCGACAGAGTTCAAGTCGGCATCTGTAAGAGTCACAACGGATGGCGCAGGTTTCATGGCTGTCCCGACTCCAATACCAACCCGTGCATGCTTGTGCGTCGTCACGCGGCATCCACCTCCACTTGCGCTATGTCGCATTGCGGCGGCGGCACCGGCAATCCTTCCGACCGCAGCCCTTCGATGTGGAATATCACCGCTTCCTCGATCAAACGTAGCGTTTGCTCCCGATCCTCGCCAACCGCGATGCAGCCGGGCAGATCGGGAACGAACGCCCCGTAGCTCGACTCGCCCTTCTCCACAATCACCGTATACTTCATGGGGTTCTCCCCGGCTGTTTCAGACCCGCCTGCTTGAGCACGCTGTTCAAAGTGCCCGGCGGCACATCGATGCCCGCTTTGCCCGACACCGTGACCGTTCCCGGCTTGAGGGGGTGCGTGAACTGCCGATGGCTACCTCGCGTTCTCACTTGCGTCCAGCCATCATGTTCGATCATCCTGATCAACTCGCGAACCTTCATCGCCCCCGCGCACCAACACCGCCAACCCCTGTGGCGACCTGCGGATATCTCGCGAGGGCTTCGGAAAGACGGGCGCCACCCATGCTCAACGCTCCGCTGGTCGGCAGCGCGGCCCGCAGATACCGCTTGCTGCTCTTCCGCTGCGACGACGCCCACCGCCCGCCGACCAAGCCGCCTCGAGCCGGCCCCGTCACGCCGCGCATCATCCCGCCACCCTGGTGGCCTCTCCTTCGAATTGCGCCGGGCGCCCCGTTCCATCCATCCCGCACGCTCCCGGCCGCTGTCGGCGGCAGAGACTACACCGAATGCGATCTTGAGTCATATGAGACACAGCCCGTCGGGGCAGTCGGTATCCGGTCTTGCCGTTGCCTCGGAGCCGCTGGGGGCAGGGGGCCGGAGCGCAGCGAAGGAGTCGCAAAGCGGTTTTCGCAGCCACCCGCTTGGTCGTGACGGCCGAAGAGCGGCATCTCGTCGGTGGAACTGGGACGCCGGCTGGGGGTCAGGCAGGCAACGGCCTGGGCCATGAAGCAGAAGATCATGGCGGTGATGGCCCGGCGCGAGGGGGATCAAGCCGCTGTCGGGCCGGGTGGAGATGGACGACATCTATCTCTGCGGCGTGCGTTGGGGCGGCAAGCGGGGCCGGGGTGCACCCGTCAAGACGCGCCGTTCGTGGCTGCGGTCTCGACCAGCCCCCAGGGCCGAACGCGCAAGGTCGATCTGGCCCCGGTCAAGGGCTTCCGCAAGCGCGAGATCGCCCGCTTCGCCAAGCGCCACTTCGAGGCCGGAACCAGGACAATCACCGCTGGGCTCAACTGCTGGACCGTGTTCGACCGGACCGGTGATGCGCCACGCGCTCCTCAAGAGGGGTGAGCACCCGCTTGATCGTCGCAGTCTTCCGTCCGCTGTCTTTCAGCCCGAGGTGGGCGGCTTTTTCCCTTTCTGTAGCTGAAGATTCAATCCATCACCGCCGATCACCGTAACTCTCATCGTAAACCGCAACGATAGCCACGAACACTCGCTCAAGCACACCGGTGTGAAAAGTTTTTCCCTGACTTTCCTCGCGGCTATGCCTTTCGTGCAGATATCTCCAATCCATAAATGCATCTCTATGGTATTCTAAAATATCGTTCACAGTCATACAGTCAGGCAATATGTCCAGTTTCAAGGCTTTGACAAGGCGAGGAGGGTAAGGAATCGGCACCTTTTTCTCAATTGCATCGCGTAATTCCTTGTCCAATTTCTTGTATATTCGCGCCAGATCATGCGTCTTTTCACGCTTTTCATATCCCCCGCGATATAGAAGTGCTTTCAGTGCTAATTCCGTTGCAAACGCCAATAGGACCGGAACTGCGACAAATGCGCCCTCGAACAGTAATACGTCCGATTTGGCATCGTAGTATCCATTTTCATTGACTTTCTTGACAAAGCGATGCAATGATCTCGCGGTTCGAATCATCTCATTGGTCTCAGCGGCAACAACCGGGCCATCGGGTGTCTTGGGCTGTGTCATGGAAAATGTCTGACCTACCGCGTTGCGACCAAGTTGTACTCGCGGACGAGTAGAGCGGCTGGAAGGCTCCATTCGCTCGACAGAGCCCGGATCATCGACAGTGTGAGCGGGAGGCCGGCGACCAAGCACTTCCGAAGCGTGAGGCCCAATGCCGCGAGGCCTTTACTGCCACAAGCCTCGGGCTCCCACGAAGGGCATAAACCCGACCCGGTGCACATAGCCGAAACGAACGACGAGGCGGTACCCACTCCCGGAGACTGTCATCATGCTGGATCGAAACTGATCCGAAGACGGGTGCCGGTGGCGCGCGCGATCTTTTCGAGGGTTCTGGCCGAGGGATAGGTGCGGCCGCTCTCGAGCCGGGCCACGACCGATTGCGTCGTCTTCATCCGTTCCGCGAGCTCGGCTTGCGTGAGCTTGGCGCGTGTGCGGGCCTCGATGAGAGAGCGAGAGAGATCGAACTCCGGGCCAAGCCGGTCATAAGCCGCACGATAATCCGGATCACGGCTCCATTCCTCATGCAGATCGGTCACTTTGCTCATCCCGTCACCTCCCCGGCGCGTCGCAGCGCCAAATCAATCTCCCGGCGGGGTGTCTTCGGGGTCTTCTTGAGGAACACCCACACCACCACGACCCGCCTCTCCCCGGCCGTAACGTAGAGCGCCCGCGATATCCCGTCCCGACCGCTCATACGCATTCATGTCGACGGACAGTGCTCCAAGCTCCCTGTCCACCGTCGCTCCCTTATAGCATCTTTGCTATGATAACGACAGCGGTGACGATGCACAAACGAGACTGGCGCGCGCCCGGATGCGCCGCGGTCGGGGCCGGGTTTGGGGGCGGCGTCTGTGCGGGTATATTGACCCGATGAGCCGGACGGCCGAGCACTTGCGGACGAGGCGCCTGCTTTCCGCCGGGGGCGTGAAGGCGGCGCTTTGCGGTCTCCCCGCGCGCGCGAGGGCGTCCGCGGCTGACGCCGGGGCCGGGCCGCGGGCGCGGCCGCCCGCATTCTTGAGCCCCCCCCCCCCCCCCCGCGACGCAGCTGCCGCGGGCGGGCGGTTCGAACGCTCCGCAGGCTCGCGCTCGCGCTGCCGGTCGCGGCGCTCCTCCTCGCCCCGGGCGCGGCGGGCGCGCAGAGCGCCGGGGTCTCTCTTAGCGCCACCGCCCTCTCCCTGACCGAGGGCGGCACGGCCGCCTACACCGTCGTCCTCGACACCGCCCCGGCCTCCTCCTGCACCGTGCAGGTGCAGGCCCGGAGCAACAACGCCGACGTCACCGTCGACGGCGGCGACGCCCCGCTCGCCCGGACCCTCTCCTTCACCTCGTCCACCTGGAGCACCGCCCAGACCGTCACCGTCTCCGGCCTGCATGACGGCGACGGGGCCAACGATGGCGCCGTCATCCGCCACTCCATCCCCGCCGCCGGCGCCTGCTACGCCAGCGGCTACTACACCCAGAGCGAGGGCACCAACACCAGCCCGCTCTCCATCGCCTCGGTCGCCGTGCTCGTGGACGACGACGAGAGCGCCGACAGCGTCACCGCCGCCATCACCTCCACTCCCGCCAACGGCACGCACTACGTCGCCGGCGAGACCATCACCACGCGCCTGAGCGGCTTCCCCGGCCTCCGCGGCGTCGCGGGCGGCCTGTGGGGGGACGCCCGGATGCGGCTCACCGTCGGCGGCGTCGAGCGCCGGGCGCACGTCACCGACGCCTTCCAGGCCAACGTCACGCAGGCGAACTTCGCCTACACCGTGTCGGTGACCGACTTCGACGCCGACGGCATCGCCATACCGGCCAACTCCATCGCCGCCGTCGGCTGGTTGAGGGAAGGCGGCTTCATCAACCGCAACCACCGCGCCCTGTCGAGCCAGACCGCGCACAAGGTCGTGGGCAGCGCCGCGTCCATCTCCGCCACCAGCCCGGCGTCGCTCACCGAGGCGACACTGAACACCGCCACCGTCTCCGTCGCGCTCACCGGGGCCACCTTCGGCAGCGGCGTCCTGCCCTCGCACTTCGAGCTGGTGAGCACCATTCCGAACCTCACCGTCTCGCAGGTCTCGGGGGCTGCGAGCGGCAGCGCCGCCGCCGTCCTGACGCTCTCCTTCACCGGCGACTTCAGCGTCCCGGCCACGCTCGCCGTGCGGGTGAAGGGCGCGGCCCACACCGGCGCGCGCGACCTCACCACCGGCACGGTGGCCGTGGCGCCCACCGACGAGAAGCCGTCGTGGCCCGCCATCGCGGACATCCACGTGCAGCGGGGCGTGGCCATGACGCCGGTCCAGCTCCCGGCCGCGACCGGCGGCAACGGGGCGCTCGACTACAGCCTGAGCGGCACCCTGCCGACGGGGATGAAGTTCGACGCCACCGGCGCGGACGCGGGCGGCTGCACGGCGGCGGACTTCCCGACCGGCTACGTCGACACCGCCAACCTCGCCGCCGCGCCGCGCGTCCTCTGCGGCACGCCGACCGGCAGCACCAACCTCAACCTCGTCCCCATCGCCCACGACGCGGACGCGAACCGGGCAACCAGCGACAGCGGCCGGGGGAGCTTCATCGTGTTCACCTACGGCGCGTCGGTCTCGGCCACCAGCCCCTCGGCGCTGACCGAGGCCAACCTGAACGGGGCCACCGTCACCGTGGCGCTGGAGGACACCACCTTCGCCGCCGGGGTCACGAAGTCGAGCTTCGTGCTGGCCGCCAGCCCCGCCATCGCCGGCCTGACCATCGGCAGCATCTCCGGCGGGGCGTCCGGCAGCACCACCGCCACCCTGACCCTGGCCTTCACCGGCGGCTTCGATGCGGTCCGCACCCTGGCCGTGCGGGTGAAGGCCGCCGCCCACCAGCGAAGCGGCGACCTCGCGACCGGCACGGTGAACGTCACGCCGACGCCGGGGATTGCGCTCGGCCGCACCGCCCTCGCCCTGGACGAGGACCCGGCCGCCGGCGGCGGGACCAACGCCCACCGGGGGACCTACACCCTGGCGCTGTCCGCCGACCCCACGCCCGCCGGCGGCGGCGTCTGCGTCGTCAACGTCGAGGTGGCCAGCAACAACCCCGACGTGACCGTCGACACGGACCAGTCGCCCCTGACGAAGCGGCTCGCCTTCGACGGCAGCGACTGGAGCACGGCGCAGACGGTCACGGTGACGGCGGCGGGCGACGCCGATGGGGTGGACGACGTGGCGACCATCAGCCACCGCCGGGTGGGGGGCGTCTGCGCGGGGGGCTTCTTCGGCAGGCCCACGCTCCCCGCGGTGACGGTGACGGTGAACGACGACGAGACGCCGGGCGCGGCCATCGCCTCGCCCAGCATCCTCACCGCCGCGACCCTGAGCGGGGCCGCGGTCACGGTGTCGCTGGACAGGACCACGTTCGCCAGCGGCGTCGGTGCGGCGAGCTTCGAGCTGGTCACCGTTCCCGCCGTCGCCGGCCTGACCGTCGGCAGCGTCTCCGGCGGGGCGTCCGGCAGCACCAGCGCCACGCTCAACCTCTCCTGGAGCGGGACGACGCTGGCGGCGGACGCGAAGCTCAAGGTGCGGGTGCTGGCCGCCGCCCACGCCGGCGACACGAACCTCGAGACCGGGGAAATCGACGTGCTCGTGGCGAACACGGCGCCGTCGTTCCCCGTCCCCACGTTGTCGGACAAGCACTTTCCGGTGGGGGCGGCCATCCGGCCGTTCCAGATCCCGGCGGCGAGCGGCGGCAACGGAGCGCTCTCCTACACGGTCCCAACCCTCATCCGGTTACCGGGTCTGAAGTTCGACGTCACCGGCACGGACGCCGACGGCTGCCCGGGCACGACGCCGCGCGTCGTCTGCGGCACGCCTACGGTGGCGCGTGCAGCAACACTCCAGTTTCGCGTGCAAGACGCGGACTCGGATCGATATTCTACAGACGAAGCAAGTCTTACCGTCGATACCTACATCTACGGCGCGTCGATTTCCTCCACCAGCCCCTCGCCGCTGACCGAGGCGACCCTGAACACCGCCACCGTCACGGTGTCGCTGGCGAACACCACGTTCGGCGCCGGGGTCACGGCGTCGAGCTTCGAGCTGGTGACGAACGTCCCCAACGTCTCCATCTCCGGTGTGTCGGGCGGGGCTTCGGGCAGCACGACGGCGACGCTGACCCTGGCCTTCACCGGCGACTTCTCCACCGATCGGACCCTGGCGGTGAAGGTCAAGGCCGCCGCCCACGCCCGCAGCGAAGACGTCACCACCGGGGCGTTGACGGTGCCCCCGGCCGGCGTGACGAACACGGCGCCGTCGTTCCCCGTCTCCACGTTGCCGGACAAGCACTTCCCGGTGGGGGCGCCCATCGAGCCGTTCCAGATCCCGGCGGCCACCGGCGGCAACGGAGCGCTCTCCTACACGGTCCCAACCCTCATCCTGCTATCGGGTCTGAAGTTCGACGTCACCGGCACGGACACGGGCGGCTGCACGGCGGCGGACTTCCCCACCGGGTTCACCGACACCGCCAACCTCGCCGCCGCCCCCCGCGTCGTCTGCGGCACGCCTACGGTGGCGCGTGCAGCAACACTCCAGTTTCGCGTGCAAGACGCGGACTCGGATCGATATTCTACAGACGAAGCAAGTCTTACCGTCGATACCTACATCTACGGCGCGTCGATTTCCTCCACCAGCCCCTCGCCGCTGACCGAGGTCGGCCTGAACGGCGCCACCGTCACGGTGTCGCTGGTCTCAACCTCATTCGCCAGCGGCGTCTCCGCCTCGAGCTTCGAGCTGGTGACGGACGTCCCCAACGTCTCCATCTCGCAGGTCTCCGGCGCAACTTCCGGCAGCACGACGGCGACGCTGACCCTCGCCTTCACCGGAAACATCAGCACCGACCAGACCCTGGCGGTGAAGGTCAAGGCCGCCGCCCACGCCCGCGGCGGCGACCTCACCAGCGACGCCGTGACCGTGTCCGTGCCGAGCGCGGCCATCGCCTCCACCTTGCCAACCGTCCTCACCGCCGCGACCCTGAACGGCGCCGCGGTCACCGTATCCTTGGAGCACACCACGTTCGGCAGCGGCGTCGGCGCCTCCAGCTTCGAGCTGGTCACCAGTCCCGCCGTCGCCGGCCTGACCGTCGGCAGCGTCTCCGGCGGGGCGTCCGGCAGCGCGAGCGCCACGCTCAACCTGTCATGGAGCGGCTCGACGCTGGCCGAAGACGCCAGGCTCAAGGTCCGGGTGCTGGCCGCCGCCCACGCCGGCGACGCCAACCTCGAGACCGCCGAAATCGACGTGTTCGTGACGAACACGGCGCCGTCGTTCCCCGTCTCCACGTTGCCGGACAAGCACTTCCCGGTGGGGGCGCCCATCGAGCCGTTCCAGATCCCGGCGGCCACCGGCGGCAACGGAGCGCTCTCCTACACGGTCCCAACCCTCATCCTGTTATCGGGTCTGAAGTTCGACGTCACCGGCACGGACACGGGCGGCTGCACGGCGGCGGACTTCCCCACCGGGTTCACCGACACCGCCAACCTCGCCGCCGCCCCCCGCGTCGTCTGCGGCACGCCTACGGTGGCGCGTGCAGCAACACTCCAGTTTCGCGTGCAAGACGCGGACTCGGATCGATATTCTACAGACGAAGCAAGTCTTACCGTCGATACCTACATCTACGGCGCGTCGATTTCGTCCACCAGCCCTTCGCCGCTGACCGAGGCCAACCTGAACACCGCCACGGTCGCCGTGTCGCTGGCGCAGACCACGTTCGCCAGCGGCGTCACGGCGTCGAGCTTCGAGCTGGTGACGGACATTCCCAACGTCTCCATCTCCAGCGTGTCGGGCGGGGCTTCGGGCAGCACGACCGCCACCCTGACCCTGGCCTTCACCGGCGACTTCGGCACCGACCGGACCCTGGCGGTGAAGGTCAAGGCCGCCGCCCACGCCCGCAGCGGCGACCTCACCACCGCCACGGTGACCGTGACCTCCACGGACACCGCGCCGGCCTTCGCCCGCGGCTGGCCGGCCACCGGCTTCCCGAGCGGGGCGCCCATCGTCCCGTTCCAGCTCCCGGCGGCGGCGGGCGGCAACGGGGCCGTCACCTACGCGGCCGCCGGCCTGCCGGCGGGGCTCAGGTTCGACGCCACCGGCGCGGATGCGGGCGGCTGCACGGCGGCGGACTTCCCGACCGGCTTCACCGACACCGCCAACCTCGCCGCCGCGCCGCGCGTGGTCTGCGGCACGCCCACCCGCGACGGGGCGAGCATCGTGGTCGTCACCGCCCACGACGCGGACGCGAACCGGGCGGCCACCGACCGCGCCCGGCTGTCCTTCACCTTCACCGTGGCCGCCCCGGCCGCGGCCCTCGCCTGGAGCCTGCCGCCGGCGCTCACCGAGGCCAGCCTGCACGGGGCCACCCTCGGGGTGTCGCTCAAGCAGAGCGCCTTCGTTGCCGGGGCCGGGGCGTCGGGCTTCGCGCTGGTCACCACCGTCCCGAACCTCTCCATCGCGCGGGTGTCGGACGTGGCCGAGGGCGGGACGACGGCGACCCTGACGCTGGCCTTCACCGGCGACTGGCGCGGGGCCGGGCGCCCGCTGGCGGTGCGGGTGCTGGCCGCGGCCCACCGGCAGGCCGGGGACCTCACCACCGGGGCGGTCACGGTCCCTCCCGCGCCGGGGCTGGCGCTGGCGCCGGCGACGTCGGCAACGAGCCGGCTGCGGACCACGGAGGCGGGGGACACGGCGACCTTCACCGTGCGGCTCGACCGCGCGCCGTCGGGGAACGTGGTGCTCGACGTGACGAGCTCGGACACCGGCGAAGGCACGGTGCTGCCGGCGCGGCTGACCTTCACGCCGTCGGACTGGAACACGGCGCAGACGGTGACCCTGACCGGGGTGGACGATTCGCCCACGCCGTCGGACCCCAACCCCTCCGCCGGCAACCGCAACTACACGGTCTCGGTGGCGGTGGACGCGGCGGCCACGGCCGACGCGGGCTACGACGGGCTGGCGGCGGCGACGGTGTACGCGGTCAACGCGGACGACGAGTACGGGCTGGACGTGGGCGCGGTGGCGGGGCAGGCAACGGAGGCGGGCGGACAGGCGACGTTCACGGTGGCGTTGCGGACGCAGCCCTCGGCGGCGGTGACGGTGGCGGTGTCGAGCCGGGATGCGGGCGAGGGGACGGTGGAGCCTTCGTCGCTGACCTTCGCCGCGGCGGCCTGGAGCACGGGGCAGACGGTGACGGTGACGGGGGTCCAGGACCCGGTCGACGACGGGACGGTGACCTGGCAGGTGCGCCTCGATTCGTCGAGCGGGGATGCGGACTACGCCGGCGTCGGCGACGTGGACGTGCCGGTGACCACCGCGGACGACGACGGCCCGCCGGGGGTGACCCTGGCGCTGGACACCGCGACCCTGGACGAGAGCGGCGCTGCGACGGTGGCGACGGTGAGCGCGACGCTCTCGCACCCCTCCGGCGCGGCGACGACGGTGACGGTGAGCGCGGGGACGGCGTGGACGGCGGGCTCGGACGCGGCCATCGTCATCGCGGCGGGGGCGACGGCGAACGCCTCGGACACGGCGACGGTGGTGGCGGCGGACAACGCGACGGACGAGCCGGACCGGACGGGCACGGTGACCGCGACCATCGCCAACGACCGGGCGGCGGCGGATTCGACGACGATGACGGTGACGGGGGCGACGCTGACGGTGCGCGACGACGACGCGGCGCCGGGGGTGACGCTGGCGCTGGCCCCGGCGTCGGTTTCGGAGAACGGCGGCATTGCGACGGTGAGCGCGACGCTCTCGAACCCGTCGTCGGAGCCTTCGACGGTGACGGTGGCGGCGGTTTCCGGTTCCTACACGGTGGGCACGGACGCGACCATCACGATCGCGGCGGGCGCCACCACGGCGGCGGCAGACACGGTGCTGGTGACGGCCGTGGACGATGCGATCCACCAGGGCGCGGCCGGGCGCAGCGCGACGGTGACGGCGGCGCTGACCAACGGCCAGGGCGCGGGGGCGGTGACGGGGGCGGCGCTGACCTTGAGCGACGACGAGACGCTGCCGACAGCGGCGCTCGTGTTGTCGTCTTCGTCGATTACGGAGACGGGCGGGGTCTCCACGGTGACGGCGACGCTCTCCGGCCCGTCGAGTGCTGCGGTGACGGTGACTGTGGGAGCGGCCGCCGGGACCGGCGCGGTCGTGGACGACTTCACCCTGAGCACGGCGAAGACGCTGACCATCGCGGCGGGGGCGACGACGAGCACGGGCCTGGTGACGGTGACGGCGAACGGCAACGCGGTGGATTCGCCGAACAAGTCTGTGACGGTCTCGGGGACCGCGGCGGGCGGCAACAACGTGGCGAACCCGCCGAACGTGACGTTGACGCTGGAAGACGACGAGACGCTGCCGACGGTGGCGCTGGTGCTCTCGGCCTCGTCGATTTCGGAGACGGGCGGGGTCTCCACGGTGACGGCGACGCTCTCCGGCCCATCGAGCGAAGCGGTGACGGTGACGGTGGCTGTTGCTGCGGGGGCCGGGGCGGTCGCGGCGGACTTCACCCTGAGCACGGCGACGACGCTGACCTTCGCGGCCAACGCGACCACCAGCACGGGCTTGGTGACGGTGACGGCGAACGGCAACGACGTGGATTCGCCGAACAAGTCGGTGACGGTCTCGGGCGCGGCGGCGGGCGGCAACGGCGTCGCCAATCCGCCGAACGTGACGCTGACGCTGGAGGACGACGACGCCTTGCCGACGGTGGCGCTGGCGCTCTCCTCCACGTCGATTACGGAGACGGGCGGGGTCTCCACGGTGACGGCGACGCTCTCCGGCCCATCGAGCGAAGCGGTGACGGTGACGGTGGCGGCGGCCGCGGGGACCGGCGCGGTCGCGGACGACTTCACCTTGAGCACGGCGGCGACGCTGACCTTCGCGGCCAACGCGACCACCAGCACGGGCTTGGTGACGGTGACGGCGAACGGCAACGACGTGGATTCGCCCAACAAGACGGTGACGGTTTCGGGAACGGCGGCGGGGGGCAACGGGGTCACGGCCCCGCCGAACGTGACGCTGACGCTGACGGACGACGATGCCTTGCCGACGGTTGCGCTGGCGCTCTCGGACTCGTCGATTACGGAGACGGGCGGCATCTCGACGGTGACGGCGACGCTTTCGGGCAAGTCGAGCGCCGCCGTGACGGTGACGGTGGCGGCCGCCGCGGGGAGCGGCGCGGTCGCGGCAGACTTCACCTTGTCGAGCACGAAGACTCTGACCATCGCGGCCGGGGCGACCACGAGCGCGGGCGAAGTGACGGTGAGGGCGAACGGGAACGCGGTGGATTCGCCGAACAAGTCTGTGACGGTTTCGGGCGCCGCGGCGGGCGGCAACGGGGTCTCGAATCCGTCCAACGTGACGCTGACGCTGGAGGACGACGAGACGCTGCCGACGGTTGCGCTGGCGCTCACGCCGTCGTCGATTGCGGAGACGAACGGGGTGGCGACGGTGACGGCGCGGTTGTCGGGTGCGTCGAGCGCCGCGGTGACGGTGACGGTGGCTGCGGCCGCAGGGAGCGGCGCGGTCGCGGCCGACTTCACCCTGTCGGGCGCAACGACGCTGACCATAGCGGCGGGATCGACGGAGAGCGCGGGCTTGGTGACGGTGACGGCGAACGGCAACGACGTCGATTCGCCCAACAAGCCGGTGACGGTCTCGGGAACCGCGGCGGGCGGCAACGGCGTCGCCAATCCGCCGGACGCGACGCTGACGCTGGCGGACGACGACGCCTTGCCGACGCTGGCGCTGGTGCTCACGCCCGCGACCGTCGGCGAGAACGGCGGCGTCTCGACGGTGACGGCGACGCTCTCGGGCAAGTCGAGCGCGGCGGTGACGCTCACCGTGTCGGCCGCCCCGGTGGCGTCGACGGGCGCGGTGTCGGGGGACTTCGCGCTGTCGAGCACGACGAAGCTGACCATCGCGGTCGGGGCCACCGTCAGCGCGGGCACGGTGACGGTGACGGCGCAGGACAACGCCGCCGACGAGCCGGACATCGAGGTGCGGGTGTCGGCGACGGCGGCGGGGGGCAACGGGGCGGCGGCGCCGGCGGCGGCGACGCTGACCATCCGCGACGACGAGGGTCCGCCGACGGTGACGCTGGCGTTGACGCCTTCGACCATCGACGAGAGCGGGACGGGCAGCACGGCGTCGGTGACGGCGACGCTGAACCGGGTGTCGAGCGCGGCGACGACGGTCACGGTATCGGTCGCGCCGGTGGCCGCGACCGGCGCTGCGGCCGGCGACTACACGCTGTCGAGCGCGAACACGCTGACCATCGCGGCCGGGGCGACGACCAGCAGCGGCACGGTGACGGTGGCTGCGGTGGACAACGACACCGATGCGCCGAACAAGCAGGCGACGGTTTCGGGGGCGGCGGTCAACGCCCAGAGCGTGCAGCAGCCGATCGCCCGGACGCTGACCATTACCGACGACGATGCCGCGCCGGACGCGACGCTGGCGCTGTCGTCTTCGTCGATCTCGGAGAACGGCGGCATGACGACGGCGACGGCGACGCTGAACCGGCGTTCGGCGCAGGCGACGACGGTGACGGTGCAGGCGGTGGCGGGGGCCTATTCGGTGGGCTCGGGGTCGGCGTCTCGGATCGTGATCGCGGCCGGGGCGACGTCGAGTCCAGACGGGGTGGCGCTCACGGCGGTGGACAACGCCGTGGACGCGGCGGACCGTCAGGTGACGGTGACGGCGGCGCTGGCCAACGGCCACGGCGTGGGCACGGTGTCCGGGGCTGCGCTGACGCTGACCGACGACGACACGGCGGGGATCGCGGCGTCTCCGGCGACGTCGACCGGCTCGCGGCTGGAGACGACGGAGTCGGGGGGCACGGCCACGTTCACGGTGAAGCTGGCGACGGAGCCGACGGGGGACGTGGAGATCGGCGTTGCGAGTTCGAACACGGCCGAGGGCACGGTGGGGCCGTCGACGCTCGCCTTCACGGCGAGCGACTGGAGCACGGCGCAGACGGTGACCCTGACCGGGGTGGACGATACCGCCGCCGACGGCAACCGGGACTACACGGTCACGCTGACCATCGACCAGACGAACACGGCGGACGCCAACTACGACGCGCTCCCGGCGGTCACCGTGTATGCGAGGAACCGCGACAACGAGTTCGGGCTGAACGTGGTGAGCGCGGTGAGCGGGCAGGCGACGGAGGGCGGCGGGCAGGCCACCTTCACGGTGGCGCTGCGGACGCAGCCGACGGCGGCGGTGACGGTGTCGGTGTCGAGCCGGGATACGAGCGAGGGATCGGTCTCGCCGCCGTCGCTGACCTTTACGGGGGGCGCGACGGGGAACTGGAACACGGCGCAGACGGTGACGGTGACCGGGGTCCAGGACACCATCGACGACGGGACGGTGACTTGGCAGGTGCGCCTCGATCCGGCGAGCGGGGATGCCGACTACAACACGTCGTCCGTTGAGGAGGACGTGTCCGTGACGACGACCGACGACGACGGCCCGCCGGGGGTGACCCTGGCGCTGAACCCGGCGAGCGTCGCGGAGAGCGGGACGGGCAACGCGGCGACGGTGACGGCGCGGCTGTCGCACCCGTCGGGGGCGGCGACGACGGTGACGGTGACGGGGGTTTCCGGCTTCTACGCGGCGGGGACGGACGCGGCGATCATGATCCCGGCGGGGAGCACGCAGGCGGCCTCGGACACCGCGACGGTCGTGGCGGTGGACAACGCCACCGACGCGCCGGACCGGACGGGGACGGTGACGGCGTCGATCACCAACGCCCGGGCGGCGGCGGATTCGACGACGATGTCGGTGACGGGGGCGGCGCTGACGGTGCGCGACGACGACCCGGCGCCGGGGGTGGTGCTGTCGCTGAACCCGGCATCGGTTTCGGAGAACGGCGGGGCTTCGGCGGTGAGCGCGACGTTGTCGCATCCGTCGAGCGAGCCTTCGACGGTGACGGTGACGGCGGTTGCCGGGGCCTACACGGTGGGTTCGGACGCGACGATCACGATTGCGGCGGGATCGACGACGGCGGCTTCGGACACGGCGGCGATTGCGGGCGTGGACGACGACGTCCACCAGGGAACCGCGGGCCGCAGCGTGACGGTGACGGCGACGCTCACCAACGGCCAGGGGGCGGGCGCGGTGACGGGGGCGGCGCTGACCTTGACCGACGACGAGACGCTGCCTGTGGCGAGTCTGGTTCTGGGTCCGGCCTCAATCCCGGAGGAAGGCGGGGTGTCGACGGTGACGGCGCGGCTGTCGGGTCCGTCGAGCGCGGCGGTGACGGTGACGGTCGCAGCGGCGGCGGGGACGGGTGCGGTGTCGGGCGACTTCAGCCTGAGCACGGCCGCCACGCTGACCATCGCGGCGGGGGCGACGGCGAGTTCGGGCACGGTGACGATCCGGGCCAACGGCAACGCCGTGGCTTCGGGGAGCAAGCAGGTGACGGTTTCGGGGACGTCGGCAGGCGGCAACGGCGTGACGAACCCGTCGAACGAGACGCTGACCATCACCGACGACGACACGCCGCAGACGACGCTGGCGCTGTCGTCCAACTCGATTGCGGAGAACGGCGGGGTGGCGACGGTGACGGCGACGCTGGACCGGCAATCGACCGTCGCGGTGACGGTGACGGTGGCTGCGGCGGCGGTTTCGCCAGCGGTTGCGGGCGACTTCACCTTGAGCACGGCGACGACGCTGACCTTCGCGGCCAACGCGACGACGAGCACCGGCTTGGTGACGGTGACGGCGAACGACAACAGCACGGACGCGCCGAACAAGAGCGTGACCGTATCGGGCACGGCCGCCGACAGCCTCGGGCTGACCAACGACCCGCCATCGGTGACGCTGACGTTGACGGACGACGAGGGTGCGCCGGGGGTTGTGCTGTCGGTGAACCCGTCGTCGGTTGCGGAGAACGGCGGGACCTCGGCGGTGAGCGCGACGCTCTCGCATCCGTCGAGCCAGCCCTCGACGGTGACGGTGACGGCGGTTGCCGGGGCTTACACGGTGGGTTCGGACGCGACGATCACGATTGCGGCGGGATCGACGACGGCGGCTTCGGACACGGCGGCGATCGCGGGCGTGAACGACGACGTCCACCAGGGAACAGCGGGCCGCAGCGTGACGGTGACGGCGACCTTGGCGAACGGCCAGGGCGCGGGCGCGGTGACGGGGGCGGCGCTGACCCTGACCGACGACGAGACGCTGCCTGTGGCGAGTCTGGCTCTGGGGCCGTCGTCGGTTTCGGAGAACGGCGGGGTGTCGACGGTGACGGCGGCGCTGTCCGGTCCGTCGAGCCAAGCGACGACGCTGACGGTGTCGTCGTCGGCGGTGTCGTCGTCCGGCGCGGTTGCGGGGGACTTCACGCAGTCGGGGACGACGCTGACGATTGCGGCGGGGGCGACGACGAGCACCGGGGCGGTGACGGTGCGCGGCAACGACAACAACGTGGACGCAGATAACAAGTCTGTGACGGTGTCGGCGACGGCGACGGGGGGCAACAGCGTCGCGAACCCGTCGCCGGTGACGCTGACGCTGACCGACGACGAGGCGACGGCGACGGCGACCCTGGTGCTGACGCCGTCGGCGATCCTCGAGAACGAGGAGGTTTCGACGGTGACGGCGCGTCTGTCGCACCCGGCGACGGAGGCGACGACCTTGACGGTGTCGACGGCGCCGGTGGCACCGGCGGTGGCGGGTGACTTCACGCTGAGCTCGACCACCACGCTGACCATCGCGGCGGGCGGCACGACGAGCACCGGCCTGGTGACGATCACCTCGGAGGACAACGCGGTGGCTTCGGGGCGGAAGCAGGTGAGGGTGTCGGCGATGGCGGCGGGCGGGCGCATGGTGTCGGCGCCTTCGGACGCGACGCTGATCATCCGCGACGACGAGTTGGGGCTGGACGAGAGCGCGGCGAGCGGTCCGGTGACGGAGGGCGGCGGGACGGCGACGTTCACGGTGGCGCTGCAGACGCAGCCCTCGGCAGCGGTGACGGTGACGGTGACGAGCCTGGATGCGACCGAGGGTCGGGTGGAGCCTTCGTCGCTGACGTTCACGACGCAGAACTGGGAGACGGCGCAGACGGTGACGGTGACCGGGGTGGACGACAATCTCCACGATGGCGACGTGACTTGGCAGGTGCGCCTCGACCCGTCGAGCGGCGATCCCGACTACGACGCCCTCGACCCCGTGGACGTGGACGTGACCACGACCGATGCCGCCCCGCCGACGGTGACGCTGGTGCTGGAGCCCTCGTCGATTACGGAGGACGGCGGGGTATCGACGGTGACGGCGACGCTCTTGCACCCGTCGGTTGAGACGACGGCGGTGACGGTGACGGCGGCGCCGGTATCCCCGGCGGTGGCAGGCGACTTCATGCTGAGCGCGGCCACCACGCTGACCATCGCGGCGGGCGACACGACGAGCACCGGCGTGGTGACGATCAGGGCGGAGGACGACGACGTCGACGCGGCCGCCGACAAGACGGTGACGGTTTCGGGGACCGCGGTGAACGATCGCGCCGTGGCGGACGGAACGACGATGACCGTGAAGGGCGCGACGCTGACCATCACCGACGACGACGAGAAGGGTCTGACGTTCGCTCCGGCGGCGCTGGTTGCGGCGGGCGGCTCCGGCTCCTACACGGCGGTGCTGACCAGTAGGCCCACCGGGACCGTGACGGTGACGATCTCCTGGGACAACGACGACCTGAAGGTTTCTCCCTCCCTCCTGACGTTTGCGCCTTCGGAGTGGAACGGACCGCAGACGGTGACGGTGACGGGGGCCGCCGCCGGTGCCGAGGCGGTGTCGCTCGCGCACGCGGCGTCGGGCGGCGGCTATGACGGGGTAACGGAGGACCTGTGGGTTGCGGGGGAGGAGGCCAACGAGATCGAGACGACCGGCGCGGCGGGGACGAAGACCTATGTCGTGAACGGACAGCCGGTGACGGTGACGGAGGAGGCGGGCGTTCCTCCGGGTGTGAGGGTCGAGCCTCCGTCAGACCTCGACCACCTGCTGGAGGTGACGGTCAGGCCGTTGGACGACCCGGAGGCGGCGGCAGTGGTGGGGAGCGGGTACAGCGTGGGACCGGCGGAGGTGCGGGTGGCGGTGGACGTTGACGTCTCTCCGGCGGTGGCCGTGCGGCTGTGCCTGCCGGTGGACGACGATCTGCGGGGTGCGGCGGCGGGCCGGGAGCTGATTCTGTTCCATGACGGGAAACCGCTGCCAAGGAGACCGCACGACGACGAGGGCGCGCGGGTGTGCGCCGCCGACGTGGCGTCGTTCTCGCCGTTCGCGGTGGGATACGTGGACACGAAGCCGAGCTTCGACGTCGCGTCCCGGAAGACCTACACCTTCACGGTGGGCGAGGCGCAGTCGGAGACGCTGCCGCAGGTGAAGGAGGGATTCGACGTCAAGGTGACCTACCGCCTGGAGCCGGCCTCCCCGCCCGGCCTGGAGGTGGGCAAGGACGCGGGCACCCTGTCGGGTACGCCGACCGAGCCGATGGAGGCGAGGCCCTATAGCTGGATCGCGCGGGACGTCGACGGCGACGAGAGCGATCCGATCGTCATCACCATTGAGGTGGTGTCGGACCTGGGCGCGGCGCGGGAGCGGCTCGCGGCGGTGAATCGGTCGATCCTGCCGGAGTTGTCGCGTGCGCAATGGGGGAGCGTGGTCGAGGCGGTGACGGGTCGCCTGGAGGCACCGGGGACGGGCGGCGGCATGGTGGCCTCCGTGGCGGAGGCGCTGAAGGCGCAGGAAGGGACGCAGGACGATCTGTCGTGGCGTGAGGCGCTGGCGGGGCGGACCTTCGCGCTCGGGTTGGGCGACGGCGACATCGATATCGGCGATTTCGACAGTCTGTACGGCGGCGGCGGTCACGGCGTGGTGTTCTGGGGTTCGGGTGAGCAGCGGGCGCTTTCGCTGGAGAAGGAAGCGCTGTCGTGGTCGGGCGACCTGTTCTCGGCCCATGCGGGCGTGGACGCGGCGTTCGGGGAGAGGCTGCGGGGCGGCTTGGCGCTGTCGTGGAGCGAGGGCGAGATCGCGTACACGGACCGGAGCGGGGATGCGGCGATCGCGGGCGTCCACGAGAGCCGTCTGACGGCGATGCATCCCTATCTGGGCTGGTCGGGTGATGACGGCTCGCGCCTGTGGGGCGTGCTGGGCTACGGCGAGGGCGAGATCGAGATCGTCGAAGCGGAGGTGGTGGAGCGCTTCGGGGTTCAGCGGAGCGACAGCGAGTTTGCGGCGGCGGCGGTGGGGGCCTCTGTTCCGGTGGTGTCGGCGGACGGGTTGGTGCTGGCATTGAAGGGATCGGGGGAGGCGACGCGCTATTCGGTGGAGGACAACGGGTCGGCGATCGCAGCGGTGTCTGTGAAGACGCACCGGTTGCGGTTGTCGGTGGAGGGGAGCCGGACCTGGGCGCTGCCGGGCGGGGGGACGCTCACGCCGTCGCTGGAGGTGGGCGCGCGCTGGGACGGCGGCGACGGGGAGACCGGCGCGGGCATGGAGTTGGGCGGCGGTCTCGAATGGGTGTCGGGCGGCCTGTCGGTGGAGGCGCGGGGCCGCGCGCTGGTGGCGCATGAGGGCGACATGGAGGAATGGGGTGTGTCGGGGTCGGCGCGGCTGTCGCCCGGGTCCGGCGGGCGCGGGTGGTCGTTGGCGCTGTCGCCGCGCTGGGGGGCTGCGGAGAGCGGCCTCGCGCGGCTGTGGGACGAAGGGATGGCGGGCCGCGCATCATCGGTCGATGGCGGCGACGCTGGCGGCGCGCGGCTGGAGGCGGAGCTGGGCTACGGGTTCGGGTTCCTGGAGGGGACCGGGGTGATGACGCCCCATGTCGGGTTCGGCTACGAAGAGGGCGGCGCGCGGCGCTGGCGTCTGGGGACGCGCTCCGCGTTCGGGCCGGACCTTGCCGTCGGTCTCGAGGCCGAACGCAAGGAAGGCGCCGCCGCCCCCGAGCACGGCGCCCGCATCGACCTGCGGCTGAGGTGGTAGCAGCGCGCCGGCCGCGACCGTGCGGGCGGCGATGCGGCATTCCGAACGTATCGGCAGGGGGGATGGCCGAGGGACCGTGAACGCCCTCCGTTTGGTCCCGGAACGCAACCTGCTACAGTGCCGCCGGTCGGGGACCTCGGGGGCCGGTCATGGGCGGCGATGGCGTCGTTGGCGACGACAGGAGCGCGCCCGGATGCGTCCGCATCGCATCGAATCCGCTTACGGTATGCTTACGCAAAACGGCGTCACCATGGAACCTCGAAACCGTATGTTCCAACAACCCATTGATTGAAAACAGAATATGAAAGCATCGCAAGCTGGGTGTCGTATCGGTGTTGACGTCGGCGGGACGTTCACCGACCTGATACTGGAGACTGGCGCAGGCCGCGTCTTCGTGCACAAGGTCCCGAGCACGCCGGAGGACCAGTCGCGCGGCGTCATCCAGGGGGTGCTCGATATCTGCGCCGAGGCGGGAGTCGCGCCGGCCGACGTCGCGCAGATCGTGCACGGCACCACCATCGCCACCAACACCGTGATCGAATATTCCGGCGCCGAGGTCGGAATGCTGACCACGCGCGGCTTCCGCGACATCCTGCACATGGCGCGACACAAGCGGCCCCACAATTTTTCGGTGCAGTTCGACGTGCCCTGGCAGTCGCGGCCGCTGGTCAAGCGCCGGAACCGCATCCCGATCACCGAGCGAATCCTGCCGCCGGACGGCCGCGTCGAGATTCCCCTCGACGAGGATGAAGTCCGCGCTGCCGCCGCGTTGCTCGAGTCGCGCGGCGTCGATTCCGTCATCGTCTGTTTCCTGTTCGCGTTCCTGAACGACGAGCACGAGCGGCGCGCGAAACGGATCATCGCCGAGGCGATGCCCGGCGCCTACATCAGCCGCTCTTCCGAGGTGGTCGATGTGATCCGCGAGTACGAACGCTTCTCGACCGCCGCGATGAACGCCTTCGTCGGTCCGCGCACATCCTTCTACCTGAGCAACCTGGAGACGGCGCTGCGTGAGAACGGCATCGACGCCCAGATTCGGGTGATGCAGTCGAACGGCGGCGTGACCACCCTCGCCGGTGCGGCCGAGCGCCCGGTGACAATCCTCATGTCGGGCCCCGCGGGCGGCGTGATCGGCGGCCGCTGGGCGGGCGACAGGTCGGAGGCGCACAACCTGATCACGGTCGATATCGGCGGCACCTCGGCGGACATCAGCGTGGTGCCGGACGGCGAGGTCCGCATCATGAACCCGCGCGATACCCAGGTCGGCGGCTACCCGATCCTGGCGCCGATGATCGATCTTTCCACTATCGGCGCCGGCGGCGGCTCGATCGCCTATGTCGACGAGGGCGGGGCCTTCCGTGTCGGCCCGCGCTCTGCCGGCGCCGACCCGGGGCCGGCCTGCTACGGCCGCGGCGGCACGGAGCCGACCGTGACGGACGCGCAGGTGGTGCTGGGCCGGCTCGACCCGGAGCGGTTCCTCGGCGGCGGCCTCGACATCGACCCCGCGAAATCTCGCGCGGCCATCGAGAGCCGCCTGTGCGGTCCGCTCGGCATGTCGCTGGAAGAAGCCGCACTCGGGGTGGTCCGCGTCGTCAACTCGAACATGTCCCTGGCGATCCGCGCAAACTCCGTAGCCAAGGGAGTCGACCCGCGGGATTACGCCCTGGTCGCTTTCGGCGGCGCCGGCCCGTTGCACGGCGTGGCGCTCGCGCGGTCGGTATTCGCGCGCGAGGTGATCGTGCCGCCGGCGCCCGGAATCAACGCCGCGGTCGGGTTGCTCGCGACCGACATGCGTTACGAGTTCACTCGTTCGGTGCTCTGCGTCCTCACCCGCGCCGGTCAGGGCGAGATCGATGGGCTGAACGCGGAGATCGACGCCCTGGTGCGGCGCGCACGCGACGCCCTGGCCGCGGACGGTGTGGCCAGGGCCGAACAGCGCATCGAGAAGATCGCCGAATGCCGCTACCAGGGTCAGGGCTTCGAACTGCGCGGTGCCATGCCGGACAGCCCGCTCACCCTCGATAACCGCTCAGCGCTGCTTTCCAGCTTCCACGAGCGGCACCGGCGGGATTACGGCCACGCCTTCGAAGACCAGGAGGTCGAGGTCATCACGCTTCGCGTCACCGCCTCGGCCGGGACCGGCGCCTTGCGCTGGCCCGGGGCCGCGCCGGGGAAAGGCGGCAACCCACGCGAGGCGCTCCTCTACACGCGGGCCACCACCTTCGACGACGGCACGACCCACGACACGCCTCGCTTCGACCGGAGCGCGCTCGGGGCGTCCCAGCGCATCGACGGCCCGGCAGTCGTGGTCCAGACGGATTCCACCACCTTGGTTCCGCCCGGCCACGAGGCGGTGGTCGCGCGGTCCGGGAACCTTCACGTCAGGGAGGCGGCGTAGCCATGGCAGGCAAGGGAAGGGACGTCGATCCGATCACGCTGCAAGTGATCGGTGGCGCGCTGCACACGATCGCCAAGGAAATGGGCCACGTTCTCTACCGCATGTCCTATTCGTCGATCATCCGGGAATCGGAGGATCTCGGCGCCGGCCTCTTCGATCGACGCTTCAACACGCTTTGCGAATCGGATTCGACGCCGATGCACATCGGCTCCATCCCGGCCTATCTGCGGGGCATCGAGAAGACCTTGCACGACCCGTGGTGCCCCGGCGACATCGTGATCCACAACCACCCCTATTACGGCGCCAGCCACTCGCCGGACATCGCCGCGGTGGCGCCGGTCTTCTACGACGGCGAGCTGGTCGGCTTCTCGGCAAACACGGCGCACCACGTGGACATCGGCGCTGCGACGCCGGGGCTGATCATCGACGTCCCCGATGTCTTCGCCGAAGGCATGTTGTTCAAGGGCGTGAAGCTCTACGAAGGGGGCACGCGCAACCGCGCGCTGTGGCAGTTCATCGAAACCAACACGCGGGTGCCGAGTCAGGTGATGGGCGACATCGAGGCCCAGGTCGCCTCGGCCGAACTCGGCGTGAGACGGTTCGTCGAGCTGCTCGACCAGCACGGGAAGGACGTGGTGTTCCGGGCGACGGAACAGCTCATGGACTACTCGGAGCGCATGTTGCGCCGCCAGATCGCGGCGATCCCGGACGGCGAATACCGGGCCGAAGGCTTCCTGGACGACGACGGACGCACGCGGAAGACGCCGCTTCCGGTCAAGGTCGCGGTGCGGATCGCGGGCGATTCCGCGGAGGTCGATCTCACCGGCTCGGCACCGCAGGTGCCGACGGCCTTCAACGTGCCCTTCGAGGGATCGACCAAGGTCGCCTGCTACTTCGCTTTCCGCGCGCTTCTGTTGGACAGCGCGACCACGCCCGAGTATGTCCCGCAGAACGAGGGCTCGTTCCGGCCGATCGCGGTGACGGCGCCGAAGGGAACGATCTTCAATCCGGAATATCCGGCGGCGGCGGAGGCACGCTTCAACCAGATCCAGCGCGTCGTCGATTGCATCGCCAGAGCCCTGGCCCCAGTGATCCCGGAGAAGGTGACGGCCGGCTCGTCCGCCGACGTCTCGGCGATCGCCTATTCCGGCGTCAAGCCGGACGGCGATTACTGGGTTTTCATCGAAGTCAACGAGGGGGCTTGCGGCGGACGGCCGCATTCGGACGGCCCGGACACGATCGAGGAGCTGATGCGCAACACGCGCAACAACCCGATCGAGGATCTCGGCATGCATCTGCCGCTGCTGTGCGACCGCTACGAGCTCAGGGACGATGTCATGCCGGGCGCCGGGCGTCACCGCGGCGGCATCGGCGTGATCAAGGTACAGCGCTACCTCACGGGCGGCTTCCTCACCCACGAGGCGGACAGGCACGACGATCCACCCTGGGGATTCCGCGGTGGCACCACCGGCCGCGGCGGCCGCCTCATCAAATACAACGTTGCGGAGCCGGACCGGATCGAGGACCTGCCCGCCAAGATCCACGGGTTGCGCAACCGGGCCGGCGACTGCATCGGCTTCCTCGGGCCCTGCGGTGGCGGTTACGGCGACCCGCTGGAACGCCCGGCGGAGCAGGTGCGCGAGGACGTGCTCGACGATTTCTGCACCCGGGAACACGCCCGCGAAGCCTATGGCGTCGTCCTGACGGCGGATCTCAAAATAGATCGGACCGCGACCGAGGCCCGACGCGCGGCGCTGCGTGCGGACCGGGAGCCGGAGACCTGCGCGTGAGCATCGAACGCGCGGTTTTTTGACGCGGCGCCCGCGGGGCGCTCGGCCGTCGTCGAAACGCAGCCCCGCCGACGCCCGGTAGCCGGCAATGGGGCGATCCGGGAAAACACTTAGAATCAACGGATTGGCCGCCGTTCGGGGCGAACTCCCGCTCCTCGAAATAAAGGCTTGATTCCCCGCGTGTCGGCCACTATGTGTTAGCACTCGCTCAAGGCGAGTGCTAACAGCCCCATCGTTCGGAACGAGAGTGGAGGAGGCAATGAAGTTTCGACCGCTGCATGACAGGGTCGTGGTGCGGCGCATTGGCGAGGAAGCCAAGACCGCCGGCGGCATCATCATCCCCGACACGGCCCAGGAGAAGCCGCAGGAAGGCGAGATCGTGGCCGTAGGCCCCGGCGTCCGCGCGGACGACGGGACGGTGCATCCGCTGGAGGTGAAGCCCGGCGACCGCGTGCTGTTCGGCAAATGGTCCGGCAACGAGGTGACGCTCGACGGCGACGAGCTCCTGTTCATGAAGGAGTCCGACATCATGGCCGTCGTCGAGACCAAGGGTAAGGCGAAGAAGGCGGCCTAGGGCGCCGATTCGCGGTTTCGAGCCAGGAGGGAAAAGGAAACATGGCAGCCAAGGAAGTACGGTTTTCCGCCGACGCGCGGACGCGCCTCCTGAAGGGCGTGGACACGCTGGCCAACGCGGTCGGCGTGACCCTGGGCCCCAAGGGCCGCAATGTGGTGCTCGACAAGTCCTTCGGCGCGCCCCGCATCACCAAGGACGGGGTGACGGTCGCCAAGGAGATCGAGCTCACGGACAAGTTCGAGAACATGGGCGCGCAGATGGTGCGCGAGGTCGCCAGCAAGACCAACGACGAGGCCGGGGACGGCACCACCACGGCGACGGTGCTGGCCCAGTCGATCGTCCGCGAGGGCTCGAAGGCGGTCGCCGCCGGGATGAACCCGATGGACCTGAAGCGCGGCATCGACCTCGCGGTGGGCGCGGTGGTGACCGAGATCGGCAAGCGCTCCAAGCGAGTCCAGACCGACGAGGAGATCGCGCAGGTCGGCTCCATCTCGGCCAACAACCGGCGCTCGGTCGGCGACATGATCGCCGAGGCGATGCAGAAGGTCGGCAAGGAAGGCGTGATCACCGTCGAGGAGGCCAAGGGCCTCGACACCGAGCTCGACGTGGTCGAGGGGATGCAGTTCGACCGCGGCTACCAGTCGCCCTACTTCATCACCAACGCCGACAAGATGACCTGCGAGCTGGAGGACCCCCACATCCTCCTCCACGAGAAGAAGCTCTCGAACATGCAGGCGATGATCCCGGTCCTCGAATCGGTGGTCCAGTCGTCGAAGCCTCTGCTGATCATCGCCGAGGAGGTCGAGGGCGAAGCCCTGGCGACCCTCGTGGTCAACAAGCTGCGCGGCGGCCTCAAGGTGGCGGCCGTCAAGGCACCGGGCTTCGGCGACCGCCGCAAGGCCATGCTCGAGGACATCGCGATCCTCACCGGCGGCCAATTGGTCAGCGAGGATCTCGGCATCAAGCTCGAGAACGTCACCCTCGACATGCTGGGCACGGCGAAGCGGGTCTCGATCACCAAGGAGGAGTCCACCATCGTCGGCGGCGCCGGCAAGAAGGGGGACATCACCGGCCGGTGCAACCAGATCCGCGCCCAGATCGAGGAGACGACCTCCGACTACGACCGCGAGAAGCTCCAGGAGCGGCTGGCCAAGCTCGCCGGCGGCGTCGCGGTGATCAAGGTCGGCGGCGCGACCGAGGTCGAGGTGAAGGAGAGCAAGGACATGGTCGAGGACGCCCTCAACTCGACCCGCGCGGCGGTGGAGGAAGGCATCGTCGCCGGCGGTGGCGTGGCGCTCCTCTATGCCAGCCGGGCGCTCGACAAGGTCAGCGGCGAGAACAACGACCAGGACGTCGGCATCGACATCGTGCGCCGGGCCCTCAAGGCGCCGGCGCGCCTGATCGTCGAGAACGCGGGCGTCGACGGCTCGCTCGTGATCGGCAAGCTGCTCGAGCAGAGGAACGCGGTCCACGGCTTCGATGCGCAGACCGAGAAATACGTCGACATGGTGAAGTCGGGCATCATCGACCCGGCCAAGGTCGTGCGCACCGCGCTCCAGGACGCGGCGTCGGTCGCCGGGCTCCTCATCACGACCGAGGCGATGGTCGCCGAGAAGCCCGAGAAGAAGGACGATGCGGCCGCTGCCGGCGCCGGCGCCGGCGGCATGCCGGACATGGGCGGCATGGGCATGTAGGCCTGCCACCGATTACCTCGACGAGGGGCGGACCCTTCAGGGCCCGCCCCTTTCTCGTTCGCAAGAAGGGCGAACGCGCGATACAACGCGCATTGTGAAGAGCGGGCGAACCGGGGGAGGCTTCATGAGCGCCGACATCGCAACCCTTTTCGACGAGCGGGATTCGCTCGAGATCGCGAGCCTGGTGAAGGTGGGGGAAGTCCACCCGCGCGAACTCGCCGAGGAAGCGATCCGCCGGATCGAAGCCCTGAACCCGACGCTCAACGCGGTCTCGATGCCCCTTTTCGACTACGGCCGCAAGGCGGCCGCGGACCCGGCGCTCCCGGACGGCCCGTTCAAGGGCGTGCCGTTCCTGCTCAAGGACCTGGGCACGCTCTGGGAAGGCGTGCCGCTCGCCAACAGCTGCCGCTATTTCGAGAACTTCGTGTGCTCCGCCGACATGACCTACACGCGCCGGATCAAGCAGGCCGGGTTCGTCCTTCTCGGGCGCAGCAACGCACCGGAATTCGGCTGGTGCCTCGCGACCGAACCGGCTCTGTTCGGCCGGACGAACAATCCGTGGAACCTCGAACGGACACCCGGCGGCTCCAGCGGCGGCGCGGCAGCCGCCCTGGCCGCCCGCATGGTGCCGTTCGTCGATGCCAGCGACGGCGCCGGCTCGACCCGGGTGCCGGCCTCCCACACCGGGCTGGTCGGGCTGAAGCCCGCGCGCGGCCGCGTCACGCTGGAGCCTTTCCCCGACTACTGGTACGGCGGCGCATCGTTCCTGACCGTGACCCATACGGTGCGTGAGACCGCTGCCTATCTCGACGCCGTCGGCGGCCGCGTCGCGGGCGACATCTATTACACGGAGATGCCGGAGACCCCCTATCTGGCGGAAGTCGGCAAGGACCCGGGCGCGCTCCGCATTGGCGTGACCCTGCGCTCGCCCGACGGCCGGCCGATCCACGAGGAGGTCACGACGGCAGTGCGCGATGCCGCCGCGCTCTGCGAGCGCCTCGGTCACGCGGTCGAGGAGCGCGAACTCGCTCTCGACTGGGAGCGGTTCTGGACGACCTACACCCGCATGACCGCGGTCCAAACGGCCTCCGGCTTCGAGGACGCCGAGGCGCTGATCGGCCGCCCCGTCGCCGAGAACGATGTCGCGCCGCTGATCTGGGGGATCATCCGGAGGGGCAGGGCCGTCGGGGGCCCGCAGCACTACCGCGATGTCAACGCTCTCAAGGAGATGAGCCGGGATTTGATTGCCGGCATGGCGGATTGCGACGTCCACCTCATGCCGGTCATCGGCCATCCGGCGCGCCCGCACGGCCACTATCCCATGACGATCGGTGACGCCAATCTCTACAACGCCGAGTACATGGGGCCGGATGCCGTGTTCGCGGCGCCGTTCAACGCCTCGGGCCTGCCCGCCATGTCCGTGCCGCTGCACATGACGGCCGATGGCCTGCCCGTCGGCGTCCAGCTCGTCGGCCGGGAATGTGATGAGCGGACCCTGTTCAGACTGGCCGGCCGGCTCGAGGAGGCCAAGCCCTGGAAGGACCGCCGACCCCCGGTCAGAGCCGGCGGAACGGGAACCGACGAATCCGGGAGGCTGCCATGACCCCACTCTTCGCCAAGGATGCTTTCGCCGGACGGACGGTGCTGGTCACTGGCGCTACCTCCGGGATCGGAGAGGGAACCGTGAAGGCGTTCGCTGCCCACGGCGCCAACGTGATGATCAACGGGCGCGATGCCGAACGCGGGGCGGCGGTCCACGCGGCGATCGCCGAGGCCGGCGGCACGGCGGCGCTCAGCCTGGGCAACGTCGCCGACCGGCGCTATTGCGACGACTTGGTCGCCGAGACGGCAGAGCGCTTCGGCCGGCTTGACGTGCTCTTCAACAACGCCGGGGTCCTCTTCCACGGGGCGATCGACGACACGCCGGATGACGAATGGCAGCAGCTGATCGACATCAACGTGAGCGGCAGCTTCTACATGGCCCGCGCCGCGGTCCGCCGGATGAAGGCCCAGGGTGAGGGCGGGGCGATCGTCAACATGTCCTCCGAATGCGGGTTGATCGCCTATGAGCGCCTGCCGGCCTACAGCGCGACGAAGGGGGCGATCGCCATGCTGACCAAGGTGATGGCGATCGACCACGCGCGTGACGGGATCCGCGTCAACGCGGTCTGCCCGGGCGACATCGACACGCCGATGACCGACATGGGCTGGCAGCAATTCGATCTCTCCCCCGCCGAGATTCGCGAGAAGCTGAAATCCCACATCCCCTTGGGCATCGTCGGCCAGCCGCTCGACATCGCCCATGCCGTGATGTATCTCGCCTCGGACGCGGCCGGTTTTGTCACCGGCACGCTTCTCTCGGTGGACGGCGGAACCACGGCGCGGTAGCAAGCGTCGTCATTCAGCTTTCCATGAGAAGGTAGACGCCGGCCGCGATCATGGCGCCGCCGCCGGCGCGGGCCACCCACTGGCCACGGGGCGCGATCTTCTCGGCGACGACGAAGACCGTCACCGCCGCCACCCAGGCGAGGTTCATGACCCCGCCGACGAACAGGAGCCCCATCACGAAGCCGCAGCAGCCCAGGCAGAACGCGCCGTGCGCGATTCCCATGCGCAGGGCACCGCCGGCGCCGGGCCGCCAATGCCGCATGACGAAGGAAAGCGGCGAACGGCAGTGCCTGAGGCAGGCGTATTTCAGCGGCGTCCATTGGTACACCCCGGCTGCCAGGAACAAGGCGCCGCCGAAGACCGCGCTGGTGCTGACCATCATGGGCGAGAGGAGCGCGGCGCTCTGGAGGCCCCACTGCATCGCCGTCGCGACCGTGCTGAAACCGGCCCAGATCAAGACGTAGCCCGACGCGAACAGGCCCGTGCGCCCCGGCAGGCCGGCCCGGCCCTCGCGCGCGCCGTCGACACGGGCGAAGATCAGGATCATCGGCGCCGCGCCCGGCAGCATCATCGCCACCATCATGACCGCCCACATGGCGAACATGAGCAGGCCGTCGACCGGGTGCCACGCCTGCATCCGCGTCATGGCGCCACCTGCGTCGCCCGCGCTGGACGCCATGTCGATCAGGTAGAGCCAGGCGAGCGCCGCCGCCAGAAGGAGGCCGCCCAGAACGATGCGTCGGTCGCGACGGGCGAGCGCCCGGGCCACCGCCGCGCCCCGTCCCACGCGCTCCGGCCGGCCGGCGGGGCTCAGTCGCACTTCGCGGTGAGGCCGCCGTCCACGACGAGGTCGGCCGCGGTGACGTACCGGGCCTCGTCGGAGCCCAGATAAAGGGCGGCGTAAGCGACGTCCCAACCGTCGCCCATGCGGCCCATCGGCACCTGGGCGTGGCGCTTCGCGATCAAGGCGTCGAGCGCACCGCCGGCGTATTGGGCGGCGAGGCGCGCCTTGACGAGCGGCGTGTGCATCAGGCCGACGGAGATGGCGTTGCAGCGTATGCCGCGCGCCGCGTATTGCACGGCGACCGCCTTCGTGAACTGCACCAGCCCGGCCTTGGCGGCGGCGTATGCCGCGTGGTGGTTGCCGATGAAGCGAAGCCCGGCGACCGACGAGATATTGACGATCGCGCCGTCTCCTTGCGCTTCCATGACGGGGAGCGCGTGCTTGACGGTGAGGAAGGCGCTCGTGAGGTTGACGTCGAGCTGGTCGGTCCATTCGGCCTCGCTGAGCTCGACCGGCCCGCCCGGCACCGATCCGCCGACATTGTTGACCAGCAGGTGGAGGCCGCCCCAGCGCGCGACGGTCGCGGCGATCGCCCGCTCGACCTGGGCGCTCTCAGTCACGTCGGCGATTTCGACGACGCAGGTGCCTCCTTCGCCGGCGACGATGGCGCGCGTCTCCTCGACCGTTTCGGAGTCACGGTCGAGAGCGACGACCCGTGCGCCCTCGCGGGCGAAAAGGACCGTTATGGCGCGGCCGTTGCCCCAACCCGGCCCTACCGAGCCCGCACCGGTGACCAGCGCCACCTTGCCGTCGAGACGCCCCACCATGGGCGCTACTCTATCATCCGCCGGAAGGGCGTGCCGGCACGGTATCAGAGGAGGGGATGATCCGTGCGGCTTCCGGGAGGCGTGCGCGCTTCGGCGGGGACGGGGGGCATGTCGTCGGCCCGCAGGCAGCGGCCCGCGACGATTTTGCGGAGCAGGTCCGCCTGTTCGGGGTAGAGCGCCACCGTCGCCTCCAGGACCCACAATAGCTCCAGGAGTTCCGTGGTGAAGCGGGAGGTCCAGCGGTCGGGGCGAATATCGTCCAGCGGCGAAGACTTCCGCCCCGTGCCGTTCTTCATGCGGTAGCGGAGCCACGATTGCACGGCCTTGTGGCCCGAGATCTCGAAGTCGAAGACCGCCGGCGCGACGGGCGCGAAGGCGCCGGCACCCACATGCAGGATCCGCGTCGCGCCGTCGTAGCGGAACGCTTCCGGGTAGCCGTCGGGGACACCGGGCACCGCCCTGGTGCACTGCGCCTCGCCGCGCGGGACGTTACCCGGCTGTTTCGACTCGGGAACGAAGCGTTCGCCGTAGGTATGCAGCCAGAGCAACCGCGCGCCGGCTTCGCGGACTTTTTCGAACAGGGTCGGATCCTTCGTAACCGGTACGCGCAACATGCGGGTCTCCAGTTCCTTGGCGAACCGCTCGGTGAAGGCCGGATGCGCCAGCGCGCCATAGGCGTAGGCGAGAAAATCCTCCGGTGCGACCGCGCGCCCGTATTCCTCGCCCAACCGATCGAGCAAGCCGGGCAGGAGGTTCGCCTCGGATGCATCTGCGGTCCGGTAGAGCGGGATCGTGTCCTTCGCACCGCGCCTGGCGAAGTGGTGGAGGTCGGGGACGAGGGCGCAGGCCACGAGAGCCGGCCCCCGATCGAGGGGATAGCTGAACAGGCTGGTCAGATACACCTGTCGCGGGCCGTGAGTGCGCCAGAGGTCGGGGCGCGGGCGGGACATCAGGCGGCCATCGGCGATGACGTAATGGCGATCGAAGGAACGATAGGCGTAGCGCCGAATTTCCGGAACGGGGGTATCGACAGGCAGCGCAGCGATGGGCGCCGGATCGCTGTCCTCTTCCCTGCTCGGGGCGGTGCGGTAGGTGCCTTCGACCCGCCGGTCCCCCGTCTCTCGGAACGCCTCCGACCGATCCGAAGAGTGCAGCAGCGCCCGCCAGCGGCGTTCCAGCGTCTCTTCGTTCGGCGCGATGGGCCAAGTTCGCTTCAACTGGACCCCCGAATGCTGCCATGGCATCAGGTCGGTCAGAAGCGGCCACGAGAAATAATCGCCCGCGCCCGCGGGCCGGAACGGCGCCTGCCAGTCGTTGGCGCAGTCCCGCCAGGCGACGGCGCTGAAGCCGTCGATCGCATCGAGCGCCGCCAGCTTCTCTTCCCGAGACCCCTCGATTCTGACGTAACGCACCCGGGCCGGCGTGTCCCCGTCCGTCGCGCCGCGCCGCGCCGCCACGGCGATGGCCACAGGCGTTCGGATCGCAAACACATTGGCGCTCTTCCGTGTGCCGCGCTGCTCGCCTCCCAGATCGAGAACCCAGATCTCGTCGCACAGCCGGCGCATATGCTCCCGCATCCCCACGAAGGCCGCCCCGTCCAGATAGCTCGACGCCGTGATGAAGCTTACGACGCCGGGGCCGCTCGCCGTCTCGTGCTCGAACACCTTCCACAGCGCCCAACGCCAGAAATACACATACAGGTTGTAGAGGTTCTTTGCGCGCACCCCGTGCCCGGCCAGGACCGCCGGTGCCACGAAGTCGCGCAGGATGGCATCCGAACCCTCGCCGTCATCGCCCCATCGCACCCACGCCCCCGTGCGATCCCCGTTGTCCGCCCGCGCCGCCTCGTGGCGGTCGTAGGGCGGGTTGCCGAGACAGACCAGCACGGGAACCGCGCTCTTCACCGCCAGCGCCTTCTTGCGCTGCTCGGCGATGGGCCGGAGGAAAAGCCCCAATTGCGGCGGCTCGGCATGAGGGCTTTCCAGGGTATCCGTCAGGTAGATATGCGTGCCGTCGGCAGGCAACGTCGCGCCCCGGTCTCTCAGCGCACGGCTGACGCGCAACTCGCTCACCGCATAGGGGCCGGCCAGAAACTCGAAGCCATAAAGGTTCCCCGCCAGCGTCGTTGCCTGCCCCGCCACCGCGCCCGCGCCCTGTTCGGCCTCGACGCGGCCCAGGGCGTGCGCAATGACGCCCAGCAGGTAGGTCCCGGTGCCCACGGCCGGGTCGAGGGTGACGACGCCCGGATCGGCAAAGCCCAATGGCCGGCCCAGACGCCCCGTCAGGAGTGCGTCCACCAGACGGACCTGGGCACGGACCACCGCGAGCGGCGTGTAGTAGACGCCCGCGTCCTTGCGCAGCCTGGCATCGTAGGCGGCGAGGAAATCCTCGTAGAAATGAAGCCACGGGTCGCGCGGCCCGGCGAGCGCCGTAGGCGGGACCACGGAGGTCACGCGCAGCAGGAGGCCGAGGGACGCCGCCAGGTCGGCGCGCACCTGCCTGTCGGTCAGGATCTGCAAGGCGCGGGAGAGCAGATTGTGCCGCGCCGCCAGCGCCGCCTGGGCGCCGTCAAGCGTGAGCGGGTCCGCCCCCTCGCTGCGGCCCAGAAGCAGGGCGAACGCCACCGTCTGAGCGTAGGCGTCGGCGAACTGTGCGTCCGTGGCGTAAGGGAACAGCAACTGCCGCCAATCCGCGGCCAGGGCGACGAGAGGGGAGGCGGCGTCGCCGATGGCGGCGCTCACGTCGTCGCGTAGCATCCGGCAGAGCGGCGCCAGCACCGACGCGAACCCCGCGAGGTCGAGCCGACCCCCGCGGTCCAGCGGCAGGACCGGCTCCCACGACAGGAAATCGCGCAACAACCCTGCGAAATCGCGCGCGTCTTCCTCTCCCACGGCCCGCGCGCCATCCGTGGTTGCGTCGCCCGCGAGGCGTACGACGGCGCCCACTCGCGCCCCGCCGCGATAGAGCGCCCATTCGTTGCCGTCACCGTAGAGCATGTTGGGAACGGCCGAGAAACGCCTGAACTGCGTTCGGTCGCGGCCCTTGAAGCGCCCCGCGTCCGCGCCCTTGCCGGGGGCCTTGAGTTCAGCGTAGCCCGTGAGCAGGCCGTTCCTGTGGATGGCGAAATCGGGGCGCCCGAGGCGATCGGGTAGCGGCGTCTCGCCGGCGCAGACGACATCCCAGCCGAAGGCCGCCGCCGCTTCCGCCATCAAGGCCTCGAACGGACCCCGCAATCGGTCTTCGGGCGCACCGGACGACGCGCGCGCCGTCTTGGCCGTCACGGCTGCGGCAAACGCTCGTAAGGCTTGGTCGATCGAGGCGGTCCGACCGGTCATCGGCGCTCCAGGGTGAAGAACGGCGGGCGACTCGCGGCGTCCGACGCACCGGGCAGGGTAGGGCAAAGCCACCGGCCCTGCCATCGCGGCGCGATGAGGCGCCTCGACCCGGCGTAGGAGCCGGTGGCATCATGGCACCTTCGACGGACCCGCAGTCGGGAAGGACGCACATGCGGCTGGCGGAGCGTATGGGCCGGCTCGGCACCGAGACCGCCTTCGACGTGCTCGCGCGCGCGGCGGCACTCCAGGCGGGCGGGCGCCGCGTCATCAACCTCGGGATCGGGCAGCCGGATTTCCGCACGCCCGCCAACATCGTCGAGGCGGGGCGGAAGGCGCTGGCGGACGGCCATCACGGCTATACGCCGGCCAACGGCATCCTGCCGCTTCGCGAGGCGGTGGCGGCGGACATCGCTGAACGGCGGGGGATCGCGGTCGATCCCGACGACGTGGTGGTCGTGCCCGGCGGCAAGGTCACGCTGTTCTTCGCCGCGTTGATGTTCGGCGAGCCGGGGCCGAAATCCTTTACCCCAACCCGGGCTTTCCGATCTACGAATCGGCCATCGCCTTCTCCGGCGCGACGCCGGTCCCGATTCCACTTCACGAGGAGACCGGCTTTTCCTTCAACCCCGACGAGGTGCTCGGAAAGATCACGCCGCGCACCCGGCTCGTCATCCTCAACAGCCCGGCCAACCCGACCGGCGGCGTCGTTCCCCGGCGCGAACTCGACCGCTTGGCCGCCGGGTTGGAAGCGCATCCACAGGTGGCGATCCTGAGCGACGAGATCTACAGCCGCCTCGTCTATGGCGCGCATGAACACATCACGCTGCTCGGCTATCCGGCGCTTCGCGACCGCGTGATCATGCTCGACGGCTGGAGCAAGACCTACGCCATGACCGGCTGGCGCATCGGCTACGCGGTCTGGCCCAAACCCCTGGTCGAGAAGGCCACGCGCCTCGCCATCAACTGCCATTCCTGCGTCAACGCACCGACCCAGTACGCCGCGATCGAGGCCCTGACCGGCCCGCAGGACCCGGTCGAGACCATGCGTCGCGCCTTCGACGAACGCCGCCGCCTGATTCTCGCCGCGCTCGACCGGATCGAGGGCTTCCGCTGCGTGGAGCCCGCGGGCGCCTTCTACGCCATGCCCAACGTCGCGGGGACGGGCCTGCCCGCGCGCGCGTTGCAGGACGGCTTTCTCGAAGACGCGGGCGTCGCGGTCATCGCCGGCACCAGCTTCGGCGCCTTCGGCGAGGGCTATCTCCGTTTTTCCTACGCCGCGAGCGCCGCCGACATCGAGGAGGCCGCCATGCGCATCGAAGCCTGGCTCGCGGACCATGCGCCCGGCGGGTAACTGTGCGCCGCCGGGGCATGAGCTGGGGCGCTTGCGCGCGGCCTGCCGATCGCATAGGGACGGTGCGGGGCTGGCGCCCGTAGCTCAGTGGGATAGAGCACGAGCCTTCTAAGCTTGGGGTCGCAGGTTCGAATCCTGCCGGGCGCACCACGGCCTATGCCGGAATCAGCGTCTGTCTCCGGTTGCCAGCGGGCCGGCGCGCCCGATAACATCGGCGCCGTTTCACCATCCATTCACGCGGGAGAACGGCGTTGACGGACTTCTTGGTAGGTATCGATGTCGGCGGCACCTTCACCGACTTCGTGACATACGACCCCGGAACGAAGGCGGTCGAGGTGTGGAAGATCCTCTCGACGCCACACGACCCGAACGAGGGCATCCTTGGCGGTCTCGAGCGCTTCGACGCGCCGTCGGACATCCGCAACATCAGGCTCGGCACGACGGTGGCGACCAACGCGATCCTGGAACGCAAGGGCGCGAAGGTGGCCTATGTGACGACCGAGGGCTTTCGCGACATCCCGTTCATCCAGCGGGGCAACCGGCGCAGTCATTACGACATCACCTGGATCAAGCCGAAGCCGCTGGTCAAGCGCCGCCACTGCTACGAGATCGGCGAGCGCATCATGTCCGACGGCGAGGTCCACATGCCGCTCGACGAGGACGGCGTCCGCGCCGTCGCGCGGGGGATCCGGGAGGAAGGCGACATCGAGGCGATCGCCGTCAACTTCCTCTTTTCCTACGTGACGCCTGACCACGAGCGGCGGGCCAAGGAGATCCTCGAAGAGGAGCTGCCCGACATTCCGGTCTCCATCTCCTACGACGTGCTGCCAAAGTGGAAGGAATACGAGCGCGCCTCCACCACCATCGCGGACGCCTACGTCAAGCCGGTGGTGAATCGCCAAGTCGCGAATCTGCGCCAGCGCTTCGCCGAGAACGGCATCACCGACCAGACGGTCGTGATCAAGTCGAACGGCGGTGAGATGACCCTGGAAGCGGCGCAGCGGACGCCGATCCAGATGACGGTCTCCGGCCCCACCGGCGGGGTGATCGCGGGCAAGCACGTCGCCAAGCTGAACGGGATCGACCATCTCGTCACCCTCGACATGGGTGGAACCTCGACCGATACCTCGACCATCGTCGACGGGCAGGAGAACTTCACGACCGACTACGAGGTGGAATTCGGCGTGCCGATCCAGATCCCCATGATCGACATCCGCACCATCGGTGCGGGCGGCGGCTCGATCGCCTGGATCGACAAAGGCGGTATGCTGCGGGTCGGCCCGGAGAGCGCCGGTGCCAGCCCCGGCCCCGCCTGCTACGGGAGCGGCGGCACCCGCCCGGCGGTGACCGACGCGAACCTCCTGCTCGGCCGGATCAATCCCGCGAACTTCCTCGGCGGCGAAATGGCCCTCGACGTGGATGCCGCCGGGAAGGCGGTCGCCAGCGTCGCCGAGCCCCTGGAGCGTACCGTCGAGGAGACGGCTCTCGCCATCGTGCAGATCGCTAACAACAACATGGTCGGCGCGCTCCGCTCGGTGTTGATCGAGCGCGGCCTCGACCCCCGCGATTTCGCGTTGTTGGCGTTCGGTGGGGCGGGCCCGCTCCACGCCGCCGACCTTATGAACGACGCCAGCATCCCCTCCGGCGTGATCCCCAACTATCCGGGGCAGTTCTCCGCCTTCGGCTTCATCCTCACGGACGCGCGGGTGGACGTGCAGCGCACGGTGCAGATGACCTCAAAACGCTTCGACCAGGAGCGCGCCTCCCAAGTGATGGCCATGCTCATCGACTCCGGGAGGGCCGATCTCGAGGCCCAGGGCTACACCCGGAACATCGAGATCTATCGCTCGCTCGAAATGCGCTATCTCGGCCAGAACTACGAGCTCGAGATCCCGGTCGCCTTCGAGTCCTTCACCGACGAAACGACGCCTAAGGTCTGGCAGGCCTTCCACGACATGCACTTGGCGCGTTTCGGCTTCAACATCCCGCGCGAGGTGATCGAGGTCATCACCGTCAAGGCGACCGTCGTCTCGCTCACCGAGAAGCCCGCGCTCGCGACCATCGGTAAGGCGCCGGGCGCCGCACCGGAGGCCGTGGCGACGCGCTCGGTCGTCTTCGACGACGGCCGCCACGACACGCCGATCTACGACCGCGCCACGCTCCGCGACGGCCACGCCCTGACCGGCCCGGCGATCGTCGAGGAGCCGGTGTCGGTGACCGTGCTGCGACCCGGCCAATCCCTGAAAGTGGACAGGTACGGCAATCTCCTGATCGGCCGTATCGCCGAGGAGTCCTGACATGAACCAGCGATCCGACGTCGACATGGTCACCATGTCAATCATCGATTCCAGCATGACCGCGGTCTGCCGCGAGATGGGCATCGTTCTAATGAAGACGTCCTATTCGACGATCTTCAACGAGGCGCTGGACTTCACCTGCGCCCTCGCGAGCCCTGACGGCGAAATGATCGCCCAGGCCGAATACTGCCCGTCGATGATCGGCGGGGTGCCCCTCCTGGTGCGAAGCTGCGTCAAGGAGATCCCGCTCGATACCCTCGAGCCGGGGGACGTGATCTGCCACAACGACCCTTACCGCGGCGGCCTGCACTGCCCCGAGCACACGCTGATCAAGCCCGTCTTCGTCGACGACGAGCTGATGGGCTTCGCCATGACCATCGGTCATCTCCAGGAGATCGGCGGAATGGTCCCGGGTGCCTTCGCTGGCGAGGCGACCGAAATCTTCCACGAGGGGATCCGGGTGCCACCGGTCAAGATCAAGAGCCGGGGCGAAGATGTCGAGGAAGTCTGGAAGCTGCTGCTCGCGAACGTCCGCACCCCCCGCTACAACTACGGCGACCTGCGCGCCCTGATCGCCGGCGTCGACGTGGGCGACCGCGGCCTTTCGAACCTGATCCGCAAATACGGCAAGGAGCAGTTCCGCCGCAATGTCGCAGATCTGATGGACTACTCCGAGAGCCGGATGCGCGCCGAGATCGGGGCGATTGAGGACGGGGTCTATCGCTTCCGGGATCAGGTCGAGGACGACGGCATCGAGAGCAAACCCTACGAGATCAACGTGGCCGTCCACGTCCAGGGCGACGAGGTCGTGGTCGACTATTCGGGAACCTCGCCTCAGGCGCGGGGGCCGATCAACGCAACGCTCGGGGTCTCCTACTCGGCCGCCTACAACGGCATCCTGCACGTGACCGATGAGACGGTCCCGAAGAATTCCGGCTGCTTCCGCCCGATCCGCGTGGTATCGCCGCCAGGCACCATGCTCAACGTCGACTATCCGGGGCCCGAAGTCGGCGGCAACACCGAGACCCATTGCAAGATCGCGGGCGCGGTGATCGGCGCGCTGGCACCGGCGCTCCCCGACCGCACGATGGCAGCCGAAGGGGCGACGCATACCAACTTCGTGTTCGGCGGCACCGACCCGGAGACCGACGAGCCGTTCGTGTGTTACGCCATCGAGCTGTCGGGCTGGGGCGGGCGCAGCTTCGCCGACGGAAACGACGCCACCGATTCGATCAACGGCAATTGCCGGGTGGTTCCGGTCGAGGTGTTCGAGACCCGCTTCCCGTGGCGCACCGAATCCTACCGGCTGGTCCCGGATTCCGGCGGTGCCGGGGAGAAGCGCGGCGGCCTCAGCACGCAGCGCACGATCAGGAGCTTGCGAACCGAGATCACCGGCAGCCAGATGTCCGACCGCCATCGCAACCGGCCATGGGGCCTCCACGGCGGCCAGCCAGGCGGCCTCGCCGGCACTTGGCACAAGGCGGCGAACACGACCTCCTGGCACATGATCGACGAGGCCTTCGGCAAGGCCAGCCCCAGCAAATGGAGCAACGTCCGCATCCGGCCTGGCGATTCGATCCGCTTCCAGACCCCGGGCGGCGGCGGCTGGGGCGACCCGCGCAAGCGCGCGCGTGCGCAGGTGCAGGAGGACTTGGCCGAAGGTTACATCACCGCCGACGCCGCGCGCGAGGCCTACGGCCTCACCGGCGCGGGCGAATAAGCGGCGGGCGCCGGGGCGTCCGCGCCCGGGGATTCACCAGGGTCCGTCCCCCTCCGCATCAGCGGGGAGGACGACGCACGGCAGCGCGGCGGAGCGGATCGCCGCGCAAGCGCGTTCGGCGGTGCGCCGGCCGAGCCCGACGAAACGGGCGCGGTAGAGAAGGCCGCGGCCCGCTTCCCGCCGGTGTGCGAGCGCCTTGGCGGCGCCCTCCGGGAGCTGCGCGCGCGCGGCGGCGCGACGGAGGGCGATCTCGGCCGCCGTCACCGACTCGTGGCTGCCTACCTGGATCGCCCAAGAGCGGTCGGCGGGGAGCGGAATTTCTTCCGCCGCCTCCTCCGGAGGTTTGACCGGCATGGGGACGGCGCCCGCCTCGGCCGCCACCGGGAGCCGCGCCGTCCTGACCGGGACTTGGCCGGGTCTGGCCACCGGCGTGGGCACGCGAGCACCCCCCCGGGCGAGCGGCCGTGGGATGTCGGCCAGATGGATGCTCCGGCGCTTGGTAATCCGCGCGAAGCCGATGTCGAGAAGCTTGACCATGTGGGCGTTTCGCGAGCGCCACGTCTTACCGCCGAACACCACGGCGACGATGCGCCGGCCGTCGCGCTTCGCCGACGCCACCAAGTTGAAGCCCGAGGCCCGTATGTAGCCGGTCTTCATTCCGTCGAGGCCGCGATAGGAGCTGAGCAACCGGTTGTGCGTGCGGTATGTCTTGCCCGAATAGCGAAAGCGCTTGTCGTCGAAATGGTTGTAGCGGTGCGGGAAGTCGTGGATCAGGGCACGGGCGAGGCGTGCCATGTCCCGCGCGGTGCTCTTCTGCGCCCGGTTGGGCAGGCCGGACGCATTGCGGAAGGTCGTCCGCGACATGCCGAGGGCGCGGGCCTTGCGGGTCATCAGCGCGCCGAATCGCTTCTCCGTCCCGCCCAGGGCTTCCGCGACCACCACGGCGACGTCGTTGGCGGACTTGACGACCAACGCGCCGATCGCGTCCTTCACGCGGATGGTCGAGCCGGCACGCAGACCGAGCCGCGACGGCGGCTGGCGCGCCGCGCGTCGGGAGACCTTGAGCTTGCTGTCGAGGCCGAGTCGGCCTTCTTCGAGCGCCTCGAAGAGCAGGTAGAGGGTCATGAGCTTGGTCAGCGAGGCCGGGTATTTGCGCGCGTCGCCATTACGCGAGCGCAAAACCTCGCCGGTTTCGGCATCGACGACGATCGAGGCGTATCGCGCATGCGCCGGCTGGGTGGTGAATGTCTGGGCGCCAGCCAGAACGAAAAGGGAAAGAGCCAGTCCGAAAACGACCGGGCCCGGCAGAAAGCGTCGATTCTCTCGCTTCGTTCCCACGCTCGTCTCGATGATGCACCGAATCGGAAGATCAATCCTTATGGGTCGAAAAAGATTTTCCCGTCAAGCGAAACGACGGAACGGTCGAGGGGCGGTTTCTTCGAGGTGCACAGGCCTCGCCGCGCACGAAATGCGGGCCGGGGTGCCCGTGCACCGGAAACGAAAAAACTGGGGCGGGCGTTCAGAAATCGGGCGGGGTCACGCCGCTCGCGCGGAGCTCGCCCGCCAAGCGGCATTTCAACCGCGCGAGGGCGACTTCATCCTCCGCTTCGCAGCGCGCCACCAGCACCGGTTGGGTGTTCGACGCCCGCAGCAGCCACCAGCCGTCGTCGGTCTGGACTCGTACCCCGTCGACGTCGGCAAAGGATTCACCCGCGGCCTCGAGCCGGGCGCGGATTTCGTCGGCGACCGCGAACTTCCGCGCGTGCGGACAGTCGAAGCGCAGCTCGGGCGTGCTCACGCGGGACGGCAGCGTCGCCCGCAGGGCGGCGAGCGAACGCCCTTCTCCGGCGATTGAGCGGAGCAACCGGACGCCGGCGTAGAGCGCATCGTCGAATCCGTAATAGCGGTCGGCGAAGAAGATGTGGCCGCTCATCTCTCCGGCGAGCGGCGCCCCGCACTCGGCCATCTTGGCCTTGATCACCGAATGGCCGGTAGCCCACATCAGCGGCGCGCCGCCGAGCCGGGCGATCTCGTCGAAGAGGATCTGACTCGCCTTGACGTCGCCGATGACAGTGGCGCCCGGCCGCTCGCGCAGCACCTCGCGGGCGAGCAGGGCCAGGACCTGGTCGCCCCACAGGATCTCGCCGTTTCCGTCCACGACGCCGATCCGGTCGCCGTCGCCGTCGAAGGCGATCCCGAGGTCGCAGCGCTCGGCGCGCACCGCATCGATCAGCTGGATCAGGTTCTCCGGCACCGTCGGATCCGGGTGATGGGCGGGAAAGGTGCCGTCGATCTCGGCGTTCAGCAGAACATGCCGCCCCGGAAGGCCGTCCGTGAGTGCGCGGAGCACCGCGCCCGCAGCGCCGTTGCCGGCATCCCACGCCACGGCGAGATTGCCGTCACCGGCGTCGCGCAACAGGCGGGCTACGTAGTCGGAGGAGAGCGCCACCTCCGCTGCACCGCCAGCGCCCTCCGCGAACGCGCCGGTGGCGACGATCTCGGCCAGTTCCAGGATGTCGCCGCCATAGAAGGGCTGCCGGCCGAGCATCATCTTGACGCCGTTGTACGCTGGCGGATTGTGGGAACCTGTGACCATCATGCCGCCGTCGCCCTGGCGCTCGTGGACGGCAAAATAGAGCATCGGTGTCGGGCCGACCCCGATGCACAGTGCCTCCACTCCGCCGCCGCGCAGCCCCTCCACCAAGCGCGCCTCGAGGGCTTCCGAGCTCAGGCGGCCGTCGCGGCCCACGTAGATCGTCGGCGCCCGCCCGCCCGCCGCGTGCCGCCGCGCGACGGTGGCGAAGGCCCTGCCGATCGCCTCCATGTCGGCCCCGATGAGCGTCTCGCCGACGACCCCCCTGATGTCGTATTCGCCCAGAATCGACCGGTCGAGCGGGCGGGCGGCGCTCATGTTGGCACCGCCGTCGTCCGCCCAACGCTCACGTGGCAAAGGCCGGCTTCGACCAACTCGCGGGGTTCGTAGATATTGCGGAGGTCAATGACCAGGCGCGTCTTCAGAAGACGTCGGACGCGCGCTAGGTCGAGCGCCCGGAACTCGTTCCATTCCGTGAGGATGACCAGGGCGTCGGCGCCTGCCATCGCCTCGTAGGCGTCGCGGCACCAGACGGTCTCGCCCAGCCGGTCGCGCGCCGCGTCCATGCCCGCCGGGTCGAATGCGCGGATCGCCGCTCCCCGTGCGAAGAGGCCGGAGAGAATGGCGAGGCTCGGGCTTTCCCGTACATCGTCGGTGTTCGGCTTGAAGGTCACGCCGAGTGCCGCGATGGTCTTGCCCGCGACCGTGCCGCCGCAGGCCCGCACGATCTTGTCGACCATCCGGACTTGGCGCGCGGTATTGCTGCGCAGGACCGTCTCGACGATGCGGCTCGGCGCGCCGGCGCCCTCGGCGATGCGTGTGAAGGCCGCGGCATCCTTGGGAAAGCACGAACCGCCGAATCCTGGCCCCGCGTGCAGGAAGTGCCGTCCGATGCGGCCGTCCAGGCCCATCCCCTTGGCGATGTCCTGCACATCGGCGCCGACTTGCTCGCAGATGTCCGCGATCTCGTTGATGAAGCCGATCTTCGTCGCGAGGAAGCAATTGGAGGCGTATTTGGTGAGCTCCGCCGTCTCGAGGGTGGTGAACAGGACCGGTGTCTCGATGAGGAAGAGCGGCCTGTAGAGCGCCCGCATGACGGCCCGCGCGCGCGCCGATTCGACCCCGACGATGACCCGGTCGGGCCGCATGAAATCCTCGATCGCCGAGCCCTCCCGCAGGAACTCGGGGTTCGAGACGAGGTCGAAATCCGCCTCCGGGCGGCGTTCCCGGACGAGGCCGGCGACCTCGCGGCCGGTGCCGACGGGCACCGTCGATTTGGTCGCGATCACGGTGTAGCCGTCGAGCGCGTCTGCGACCTGGCGGGCAGCCGCGCGGAGGAAGGAAAGGTCGGCGTGGGCGTCGCCGCGCCGGCTCGGCGTGCCCACCGCCAGCATCGCCACGTCGGCGGTCGGCACGGCCTCGCCGATATCGGTGGTGAAGGAGAGCCGGCCGGCCTTGGCGTTGCTCGCGACCAGCGCCTCCAGGCCCGGTTCGTAGATCGGGATGTGTCCGGTACGGAGCGCCGCGATTCGCTCCGGCTCCGCGTCCACGCAGGTCACGGTAAAACCGAACTCGGAGAAGCAGGCGGCGGACACCAAGCCGACATAGCCCGCGCCTATCATCGCGACGCGCATGGAGCGCTCCCTGGCGAACGGCCCCTTCGGGGAGGGGCCTGTCTATGACGCGGACACGCTGCGTTGCAAGAACGCGCGCAGGTCATCGCGCAATTCCGACCTTTCCATGGCATAGGCGATGGTGGCTTTCAGGAAGCCGATCTTGCTGCCGCAATCGAAGCGGCGGCCTGCGTGGAGGAGCCCGTGGAACCGGCCTTCCCGTGCCAGCGCCGCCATGGCGTCGGTGAGCTGGATCTCGCCGCCCGCTCCCGGCGCCTGACCCTCCAGCCGCTCGAAGATCGCGGGCTCCAGGACGTAGCGGCCGACGATGGCAAGGCGGGAGGGCGCCCGGTTGGGAGGCGGTTTCTCCACCATGTCCGCGATGGCGACACACTGCCCCCACCGCGCCGAGGCGGCGACGATACCGTAGCGGCCGGTCTCTTCCGCCGGGACCTCGGCCAGCGCGACCATGCCGCCTCCCGTCCGCCTGTGCGCCTCCACGAGCGCCACGAGACAAGGCGGGTCGGCGAGCAGCAGCTCGTCCGGCAGGAGCACCGCGAACGGCATGTCGCCGACCAGGGGTCGCGCGCAAAGGACCGCGTGGCCGAGGCCGAGCGGCTCCTGCTGACGGGTGAAGGACGCGGCACCGGGCGGCAGGCGCGCACCTTCCAGGAGTGCCGCCGCGGCCTCGTCGCCGCGCGAGGCCAGGAGGGCGGACAGCGCTTCGTGGCGGTCGAAATGGTCCTCGATTGCCGCCTTACCGTGGCCGGTGACGAAGATGAACCGCTCGATCCCCGCTGCCCGCGCTTCCTCGACAGCGTACTGGATGAGGGGCTTGTCGACCACCGGGAGCATTTCCTTGGGAATCGCCTTGCTTGCGGGGAGAAACCGCGTGCCCACGCCCGCGACCGGAAACACCGCCGTTCGCACCGCTTCTGTGGTTCGCGCCATCGTCAGTGACCTAGCAGCAGTTCCTTGGCTTGGTTGATCTTGGCGGCGAGATAGTTGGAGCCGCCGTGATCGGGGTGGAGCTTGAGCATGAGGGTCCGGTGCGCCTCCTTGATTTCGCGTTCGCCGGCACCGGGTTGGAGACCCAGGATCTCGTAAGCCTCGTCTCGGCTCATCGGCGCGCGCCCGGCGGTCTTGCGCCCCCAGCCTTTCTGCTCGCTGCCGCCCGCGGCGGCTTCGTCGCGCGAGCCGGAACGCGCACCGCCGCGGGCGCGCCAGTCGGCGCCCAAGGTGCGGTCCAGGTAGGTCTCGAGCAACCGCCGGCCTTGTTCGTCCACGGAGGCGCATTCGTCGAGCAGGTCCAGAAGCTCGGCCTCCGACAGGTCTTCAAGCCGGCGCCCGGCATACCGCCCCTGGAGGACGACGCCATCCATCTCGCCGCTGTCGTGATCGAGGGTCATGCGGAGAAAAGGGGTTTCCGCGTCCGAGCGCCCGCCCTGGGTCGGGTGCGGGTTGATCCGGCCTGCGGCCATCCGGCCCATGAGCCAGGGCAGTCCGGTCAGAGCGAGCGGGACGAAGGCGAGCTGAGACTTGCCGGTGACACCGAGAAAGATCGTCGCCGCCGCGCCGGCCGCGATGAACCCCCATTTGAACCATTTCGCGAGGCTCGACGGATTGGCCGACGCGAACCAGCGGCCGAGCACCACGACCAGGACCAGGAGCGCGATTCCGAGAAGGGCGTAGGCGACCATCCGGGCGATGCCCTAACGGGAGGACGTAAGCAGCGCGCTCACTTGATCTGGTGCGCGATCTGGAGAACCACCGCGCTGCGCCGCGCGTAATGCCGGAGCGCCTTGCGCCCGCCGGCGGCGTAGACGGCGACGGCGCCGAGCAGTTCCTTGAGTTCGCGTGCGCTTGCGGCATCGAAGCGCAAGTAGGCGCCGTTGGTCAGCCGGGCGATCTGGCGAAATGCCAGGTTCGCCGCCGCATCCGCCCCTTCGTGAAACATGAAGGCGGGCACGCCGAGCAGGCCGAGCTTGCCGGCCAGCGCGCACAGATCGTCCACATCCTCCTCCATGCTGTCACCGACGAAGATCAGCGCATGGACCTTCCTGCGCCTTGTCTCCTTGACCGTGTGATGCAGCACCTTGCGGATCTGCGTGTGGCCGCCGAGGCAGTGGACGCCCGTCATGTAGCGCACCAGGGAGCGCGAATCCCGCGCCCAGCCGCTGGCCCGGCATTCGCCGAAACCGCGGTAATAGACAAGCTGCACCGCGAGGCCGCCGAGAGAGGCGGTCGCGTCGAACATCTCCCCCTGGATCTGGCAGGCGCGGTCCCAGGTCGGCTCCCGGCTGGCCGTCGCGTCCATCGCGAAGACGAGGCGTCCGGTCTCGCCCTGCGCGACTGGGACCGGCGTCGTCGCCACCCGGCGCAGGAAGGCGTCGACATCGCCTCTGCCGCTGCACCTGCGGCCAAGCAGGCTTCGCGCGCCGCCCATGACTCACGCCGTCGCGTCGGCCGGCAGACGCGCCAAGCGGCCGGTCAGCAGGGCGTAGAATCCGTCGGCGTCGATCTTTTCGATGACGCGGGCATTCGCGGGCAAGCCCAGCCGGCTATAGCGGTCGCAGACGGTGCGGCCGAAGGCGTGCCCCTGATTGAGTTCGACATCGACACGCATCTCCCGGCCGGCGAAGAGGCCGGGCGCCAGCAGGTAGGCGATCACGCACGGGTCGTGCAGAGGCGCGCCGTGGTCGTAGGCGGTGACGTTCTTCGCACCATAGACTTCGAGCATTCCGCACACCGCGGCCGCGGGCGCCGTGCCGAGCGCGCGGATCGCCTCGATGCGGGCGGGCGTCGCGATCGCCTGATGGGTCACGTCGAGCCCGATCATGGTGAGCGCTGCGCCCGCTTCGAACACCACATGCGCCGCGTGCGGGTCGGCATAGACATTGAACTCGGCGGCGGGCGTGACATTGCCGAGTCCGATCGCCCCGCCCATGGTGACGATCTCGCGGATATTCCCGAGGATCTCAGGACATTTGACGATCGCCATCGCGACGTTGGTCAGTGGCCCGAGGGTCGCGAGCGTCACCGGCGCCGGCGCCGTGCGCAGGGTATCGACCAGGAAGTCCACGCCGTGCCGCGATTCGGCCGGGCGGCGCGGCTCCGGCAGGTCGGCGCCGTCGATCCCGCTCTTGCCGTGGATGAATTCGGCTCTCACCGGCTCTCGCACCATGGGTCGCGCGCAGCCGGCGTAGACGAGCACCTCAGGCCGGCCGGCGAGATCCCTGATGCGCCGCGCGTTGCTCTCCGTCCGGTCGAGGGGCACGTTGCCGGCGACGGCAGTGATTCCCAACAGGTCGAAGGCATCGGGCGACGCCATGGCCAGAAGAAGGGCCACGGCGTCGTCCTGGCCGGGGTCGCAATCGACGATCAGCGGGCGCGCGGTCATGGCAAGGGCGAAGCATAGCCGCAAACTACCCGCGCGCGAAGCGTTCCCCGATGGACGCCTCTCGATCGGGTCGGCGGATTCGACCTGTGGAGGAAACGGGCAGGGGATCGGCCGGCGCATGTGCCATACCGGCGAGTTCGGCGGCCGGTTCTACGGTCCGACCAGTGCGTCCGCGGAAACCCGCCGATCGGGGAAGAAGAAACGGGCGGGCCTGGAGACCCGCGCACCGGGTGCACACCGTTCTTTTGGGTACGGGATCTCCGGGGCCCCATGCTCTCGGAGCGCGAGCCGATGTCCCTCCGGGGTCGACTCTTGACATCGCCCGGCGCGGGGGTATCCCTTCGCGCCATGGTCGTGCGATTCCCCCGGCTTCGGACGCTTCTCGTGCCGCTGGCCTGCGTGCTGGGGCTCGCCTATGCGATCTATCACGGCGTGCAGGGCGAGCGCGGACTCCTCGCCTGGATCGACCGATCGGCGGCCGTGGAGCGTGCCCGCGCCGACGCGGCCGCGCTCGCCGACGAAAGACACCGGCTTGAGCGCCGCGTCTCCCTGCTCCGGACGGAGAGCCTCGATCTCGACCTGCTCGAAGAGCAGGCCCGCCGGCTCCTGAACATGGGTCACCCGGACGAGCAGATCCTGCTGCACGGCCCGCCCGCGCGCTAAAGCCGATTGATCCTTGCCTTGGCAAGGGTCAAGAGACATCGCGGGCTTGCCAGCGCGCGGCGCGCGCCCTAGCGTGTGCGGACTCGTGCGGCGGCACGGGCGAAGAAGCGTGGGGGAGGGATGGCGAGCGCCCGAAGGAAGGCCCGCAGTGGGCGCCCGCCCGCCCGGAAAGGCGCCATCGCGGCGGAGGTGCTCCATCGCTTCCTCCGCGACATGCTGCTGATCCGGCGCTTCGAGGAGAAGGCGAGCCAGCTCTACGGCATGGGGGCGATCGGCGGCTTCTGCCATCTCTACATCGGCCAGGAGGCGGTCGTTACCGGCATCCAGCACGCCCTGGAACCGGGCGATTCGGTGATCACCGGTTACCGCTGCCACGCTCACATGCTGGCCGCGGGCGTACCGCCCAAGGTCGTCATGGCCGAGTTGACGGGGCGCGCCGGTGGTGCCTCGAAGGGCAAGGGCGGCTCCATGCACATGTTCGCGCCCGACCGCGGCTTCTACGGCGGGCACGGCATCGTCGGCGCCCAGGTGCCGCTCGGGGTCGGCCTCGGCTTCGCGCACAAGTACTGCGCTTCCGGCAGGATCAGCGTCACCTGTTTCGGCGACGGCGCGGCCAACCAGGGCCAGGTGTTCGAAGCCTTCAACATGGCGGCGCTCTGGCGGCTCCCCATCCTCTTCGTGATTGAGAACAACCAGTACGCCATGGGCACCTCGGTGGAACGCTCGGCGGCAGTGGCGGACCTGCACGAGCGCGGCCGGACCTTCGGAATCCCTGGCGAGCGGGTGGACGGGATGGACGTGGGTGCGGTCTTCCGCGCGGCCGGCGAGGCGGCTTCGGCCTGCCGGGCGGGGCGGGGGCCCGTCCTGCTCGAAGCGATGACCTACCGTTACCGGGGCCACTCGATGTCGGACCCGGCGAAATACCGGAGCCGGGAGGAGGTCAGCAAGGTGCGCGAGGAACGTGACCCCATCCGGCAGGCGCGCGCCGACCTGGTCGCCGGCGGCCACGCCGACGAAGAGGCGCTGAAGGTGATCGACAGGGACGTTAGGGCCGTCGTCGACGCCGCCGCGTCGTTCGCCCAGGAGGCGCCCCAACCCGACCTCGCCGCGCTCGAAACCGACGTCCTGGCCGGTACCTGAGCGGAACGGGGGAAGCATGGCCCTCAAGACCGTCCGGGAGGCGCTGCGCGACGCGATGGCAGAGGAAATGCGGGCCGACCCGGACGTGTTCCTGATGGGCGAGGAAGTCGCCGAATACCAGGGCGCCTACAAGGTGAGCCAGGGCCTTCTGGACGAGTTCGGCGCCGGCCGCGTGATCGACACACCCATCACCGAGGCCGGCTTCACCGGCATCGGCATCGGTGCGGCCATGGGCGGGTTGAAGCCGATCGTCGAGTTCATGACCTTCAACTTCGCGATGCAGGCGATGGACCATCTGGTCAACTCTGCCGCCAAGACACTCTACATGTCGGGCGGCCTGCTGTCAGTGCCGGTGGTGTTTCGCGGGCCCAACGGCGCCGCCGCGCGGGTCGCCGCGCAGCATTCGCAGTGCTACGCGAGCTGGTTCGCCCACGTTCCCGGCTGGAAGGTGGTCGCGCCCTATTCGGCGGGTGACGCCAAGGGGCTGCTGAAGGCCGCCATCCGCGATCCGAACCCGGTGGTGTTTCTGGAGAACGAACTGCTCTACGGCCAGAGCTTCGACGTCCCGGAAGGCGGCGACCACACGGTGCCGATCGGCAAGGCGGCGGTAGCCCGGAGCGGCAGAGACGCCACCGTCGCCGCCTTTTCGATCATGGTCCGGCGCGCGCTCGAGGCGGCGGAAACACTGGCCGGGGAAGGCATCGAGGCGGAGGTAATTGACCTGCGCTCGCTGCGGCCGCTGGACTTGGGGCGCGTGCTGGCCTCGGTCGAAAAGACCAACCGGCTGGTCACGGTGGAGGAGGGGTGGCCGTTCGCCGGCATCGGCGCCGAGCTCGCTGCATCGGTGACGGACGAGGCATTCGACATGCTCGACGCGCCGGTCGCGCGCGTCACCGGTGCCGATGCGCCGATGCCCTACGCCGCCAATCTCGAAGCCGCCTGCCTGCCGCGGGCGGCCGACATCGCCGCCGCCGTGCGCGGCGTCTGCTACCGAAACGAACCCGCGCGGGGGAAGACGACATGCCAATCCAGATCCTGATGCCGGCCCTCTCGCCGACGATGACCGAGGGCAATGTCGCGAGCTGGCTCAAGAGCGAGGGCGAAGCGGTCGCGGCCGGCGACATCCTGTGCGAGATCGAGACCGACAAGGCGACGATGGAGGTGGAGGCGACCGACGAAGGGACCCTCGGCCGGATCCTCGCCCCGGCCGGCTCCGAAGGGGTGGCCGTGAACGCCGTCATCGGCCTGATCCTGGAAGAGGGCGAGGACGCCTCGGCTCTCGCGGGCGCCGACGCGCCGCCGCCCGCGAGCCCACCCTCCGCCGACGCGCCGGTCCCGCCTCCCGCCGCAGCAGTCGCTCCGCCGGGCGCGGTCGCGCGCGAATCCGGCAAGCGCCTCTTCGCCAGCCCGCTCGCCCGGCGCATGGCCCGGCAGGCCGGCCTCGATCTTGCCGCCATCGCCGGCTCCGGCCCGAACGGGCGTGTCGTCAAGGCCGACGTCGAGGCGGCGATCGCCGCCGCCCAGGCCGCGCCAGCGGCGACCCCGGCGGCCGCCGTGCCGGCTGCTTCCCCGGCGCCGCCCGGCGGTTACGAGGACGCGGCCGCCAGCACCATGCGCAAGGTCATCGCGCGGCGCCTGCAAGAGGCGAAGCGGGAGGTCCCGCATTTCTATCTGACCGTGGATTGCGTGGTCGATGCACTGCTCGAAACCCGCAAGGAACTGAACGACAGGTCAGGCGACCTCGAGCTTTCGCTCAACGATTTCGTGATCCGGGCCTCGGCGCTCGCGCTCCGCAAGGTTCCGGCGGCGAACGCCTCGTGGATCGACGGCACGCTCCGGCGCTACGACAGCGTGGACGTCGCCGTCGCCGTCGCCATCGAGGACGGCTTGGTGACGCCGATCGTGCGCGACGCAGACCGCAAGGGGCTCGCCGCGATCTCCGCCGAGGTGAAGGCGCTCGCCACCCGCGCCCGTGCCAAGCCCATGGGCTTGGCACCCGAGGAATATCAAGGCGGCACCTTCAGCGTCTCGAATCTCGGCATGTACGGCATCAAGGCGTTCTCGGCGATCATCAACCCGCCGCAGGCGATGATTCTCGCCGTCGGCGCCGCCGGGCAACGGCCGGTCGTCAAGGATGGCGCCCTCGCCGTGGCGACCGTGATGTCGTGCACGCTCTCGGTCGATCACCGGGTGGTGGACGGCGCGCTCGGTGCGGCGTTCCTGCAAGCCTTCCGGGCGCTGATCGAGGAGCCGCTGACCATGCTCCTGTGATCGGCGCGCCAGGGGGAGGAGACTGATGGCCGATACGTCTTTCGACATCATCATCGTCGGCTCGGGGCCGGGCGGTTACGTCGCGGCGCTCCGCGCGCGCCAGCTCGGCATGAAGGCCGCCCTAGTCGAAAGCGGGCCGCTCGGCGGCGTCTGTCTCAACTGGGGCTGTATCCCGACCAAGGCGCTGCTCAAGGTCTCCGAGCTCCGCCACACTCTGGACCGGCTTAGCGCGTTCGGTCTTTCCGCTTCGGACGTGACGGTCGATATCGGGAAGGTCGTCACCCACTCGCGGCGAGTCGCCGAGCGGCTCTCGCGGGGTGTCGCCCATCTGATGAAGAAGAACGACGTGGCGGTGTTCGAGGGCCGCGGGCGGCTCGCGGGCCGAGGCGCGCTCACGGTCGAAAAGGAAGGCAGCGAGACGGTCACGCTCCGCGCCGGGCACGTCATTCTGGCGACGGGCGCCCGCGCGCGGTCGCTGCCCGGGCTCGAGCCGGACGGCAAGAAGATCTGGACTTACAAGGAAGCGATGCTGCCCGCCGCGCGGCCCGATTCGCTGCTGGTCATCGGCTCGGGCGCGATCGGCATGGAGTTCGCGAGCTTCTACGCCGATCTCGGCAGTGCCGTGACCGTCGTCGAGGTCCTGCCGCGCATCCTGCCGGCGGAGGACGAGGAAATCTCCGCCGCCGCCCGCGCGGCGTTCGAGAAGCAGGGCCTGACGGTTCACACCGGCGCGCGGGTGGCGCGCCTCGCGGCGCGGGGCCGCAAGGTGCGGGCGACCGTCGAAACCGCCGACGGCGGCAGCGAGGTGGTACCCTTCGACCGCGCGATCCTCGCCATCGGCATCGTCGGCAATGTCGAGGCGCTGGGCCTCGAAGGCACCGGGGTCGCGGTCGAGAACGGCCACATCCGGACCGACCCGTGGATGGCCACCGGAGAGCCCGGCGTTTACGCCATCGGCGACGTCACCGGGCCGCCTTGGCTCGCGCACAAGGCCAGCCACGAAGGTGTGCTCTGTATCGAGCGCATCGCCGGCGTGGACGGCGCCCGCCCGCTCGATACGAGCAAGGTGCCGGCCTGTACCTATTGCCGCCCCCAGATCGCGTCGGTGGGCCTCACGGAAGCCGCGGCGAAGGAGCGGGGGTACACGGTCCGGGTCGGTCGCTTCCCGTTCGTCGGCAACGGCAAGGCGATCGCCATCGGCGAGCCGGAGGGCTTGGTCAAGACCGTGTTCGACGAGGAGACCGGGGAGCTGCTGGGCGCCCACATGATCGGCCCCGACGTCACCGAACTCGTCCAGGGCTACGCCATCGCCCGCACCCTGGAGAGCACCGAGGCCGACCTGATCGAAACGATCTTCCCCCATCCGACCCTGTCCGAGGCGATGCACGAATCGGTCCTCGACGCCTACGGCCGCGTCCTCCACATCTGATTTTCCCAAGGCGCGCGGGCCGTGCCGGCGTTTGACCGGGAGGGAGCTTGCGATACTCTCTCCGCCGGATCCTGGGAGACCATCGAGACCATATGACCGCGCGTATCGCGGGTTTCGCCGCCTGCGCGTTCACCTGCGCCGTGCTCGCCGCGGCGAGCCTCCCGGCGGCGGGCGGCTATATCGAGCCGCCTGCGCTCGCGCCGCTGGTGGCGGCGGGCGACCTGCCCCCGGTCGCCGGGCGTCTGCCCGCCCGCCCGCGCGTGGTGTCGATGGACGGCGAGAAGAAGCGTATCGGTCGCCACAGAGGCCAGTGGCGGATGCTGATCCACCGCGCGAAGGACGTGAAGATGTTCGCGGTCTACGGCTACGCGCGCCTGGTCTGCTACACCGAGGATCTCACCCTCGTCCCCGACATCGCCGAGGCCGTGACGGTCGAGGAAGGACGCATCTTCACCATCGCGCTCCGGGAAGGCCACAAGTGGTCGGACGGGCATCCGTTCACGGCGGAGGACTTCCGCTATTACTGGGAGGACGTGGCGAACGACGAGGCGTTGTCCCCGTCCGGGCCGCCGCGGGCGATGCTGGTCGACGGCACGCCGCCCGTCTTCGAGGTGCTCGACGAGACCACGGTCCGCTACACGTGGCCGAAGCCCAACCCGTTCTTCCTTCCCGCCCTGGCCGCCGCCGCCCCCCTCTACATCTACCGGCCGGCGCATTATCTGAAGCGCTTCCACGCCCGCTACAAGCCCGCCGGCGCCGCGACGGAACCCCGCGCGCACAATTGGGCAGCCGAGCACAACGGCAAGGACAATCTCTACAAGTTCGACAACCCCGCGCTGCCCACCCTGCAACCCTGGATCAACCGCACGCGGCCGCCAGCGACCCGCTTCGTCGGCGTCCGCAACCCCTATTTCCACCGCGTCGACCCTGAGGGGCGCCAGCTCCCCTATATCGACGAGATCGCCATGACGGTTGTCGACGGCAAGCTGATCCCGGCCAAGGCGGGCGCCGGCGAGGTCGATCTCCAGGCGCGAAGCCTCGGCTTCGACGACTACACCTTCCTGAAGGCGGGCGAGGAGCGGCACGGCTTCGACGTGCGCCTGTGGCGCACCGCGGCGGGCGCGCATCTCGCGCTTTTCCCCAATCTCAACGCGAAGGACGAGGGGTGGCGCGCGCTCTTCCGGGACGTCCGCTTCCGCCGCGCCCTGTCCCTCGGAGTCGACCGGCACGAGATCAACCAAGTGCTCTATTACGGACTCGGCATCGAGGCCAACAACACGGTGCTGCCGCAAAGCCCGCTCTACCGGCTCGACTACGCGGAGCGCTGGGCCCGCCACGACCCGGAAGCGGCCAACGCCCTGCTGGACGAGATGGGCTTGGTCGCGCGCGACGGCGACGGCATCCGGTTGTTGCCCGACGGGCGGCCGATCGAGATCGTCGTGGAGACCGCCGGCGAGGACACCGAGCAGGCCGACGTCCTCGATCTGATTCGCGACGGCTGGGCGGCGCTCGGCATCGCCCTCTTTACCAAGCCCTCCCAGCGGGAGGTGTTCCGCAACCGCATCTTCGCCGGCGAAACCCTGATGTCCATCTGGGGCGGATACGAGAACGGCGTGCCGACGGCGGACATGAGCCCGGCGGAATACGCGCCGACGCGCCAGATGAGCCTGCAATGGCCTCGCTGGGGGCAGTATTACGAGACCTCCGGTGCCGCCGGCGAACCGCCGGACCTGGCGCCCGCGCGCGCCTTGCTCGACCTGTACCGGGCCTGGATCGGGAGCCTGGAGCAGCGCGAGCGCGAGCGCATCTGGCACGAGATGCTGCGCATCAACGCCGACAACGTGTTCACCATCGGGCTGATCGGCGGCGTGTTCCAGCCCGTGCTGGTCGCCCGCGGCTTGCGCAACGTCCCCGAGGAGGCCATTTACAACTGGAACCCGGGCGCCCACTTCGGCATCTACATGCCCGACACCTTCTGGTTCGACGATTAGCGCGCCGCCTGCGCGGCCGCCCCGGCGACAGCGGGAGAGACCGGCCCAGGATGGGGGGAGAAGCCGCATGATCGGGGGCAAGAGCGCGCGCGTTCTCATCTATAGCCACGACAGCTTCGGGCTCGGGCACCTGCGGCGGTGTCGGGCGATCGCGCATCATCTGGTGGCGAAGCACAAGAACCTGTCGGTGCTGATCCTCTCCGGCTCGCCCATCATCGGCAGTTTCGATTTCCGCGCCCGCGTCGATTTCGTGCGGGTGCCCGGTGTAGTGAAGCTCCGCAACGGCGAATACACCCCGCTCAGCCTGCATCTCGACATCAAGGAGACGCTCGGCCTGCGCGGCTCCATCATTGAGCACACGGCAGGCGTCTTCGACCCGGACGTCTTCATCGTGGACAAGGAACCCTCGGGGCTTCGGGGCGAGGTGCACGCGGCGCTCGCGACCCTGAAATCCCGCGGCACCCGCCTGATCCTCGGCCTGCGCGACGTGATGGACGACCCGGCGCTGCTCGCGCCCGAGTGGCGGGGGAAGAACGTCCTGCCGCTGGTCCGCGACCTCTACGACGAGATCTGGGTGTACGGCCTGCCCCAGATATGGGACCCGCTCCGCTGCCTCGACCTGCCCGAATCGGTGCGGCGCAAGACCGTCTTCACCGGCTATCTGCCGCGCGAGGTCGGCGCCGGCCCGGCCGCGCCGGGACCGGACGCGGCCCGCCGGCCGTTCGTCCTGGTCACGCCGGGCGGCGGCGGCGACGGCGACAGTCTGGTGGATTGGGTCCTGCGCGCCTACGAGAGCGACCCGCTGCTGCCCTATGCCGCCCTGATCGTGCTCGGGCCCTTCATGGCGCCCGAAACTCGCGCCGGTTTCGCCGCGCGCGCCCAGCGGCTGGAGCGCGTCGAGGCGATCACCTTCGAGCCGCGGCTGGAGCGGCTGATGGACGAGGCGGCGGGGGTAGTCTCCATGGGCGGCTACAACACCTTCTGCGAGATCCTCTCGCTCAACAAGCGGGCGCTCGTCGTACCGCGCCAGAGGCCGCGGCTGGAGCAGAAGATCCGCGCGACGCGCGCCGAGGCGTTGGGCCTGGTCCGCGTCCTGCTCGACGACGGCGAGCGTCGCCCGGAGGCCATGGCGGCGGCGCTTCGCGCGATGCCCCGACAGAGGTGCCCGCTTGACGTCGCGCATACCCTGCGCGCGAGGACGCGCAACGCGCATACCTTGCGCGCGGGGACGCGCGACGTCCCCGGCCTGCTCGAGGGGCTCGAGAACGTGAACCGCCTGATCGCGCCCTGGCTCCAGCGGGAGAGGCCGGCGCGGGGCCGGGCGGCGGCCTCCGCCTGACCGATGGTGGCGGGCCCCCTCAAGCGACTCGCCTTCCGGCTTGGCTACGACTTCACCCTCCGCAAGCTGCCGCAATACGACCGCCGCCGCCGGCGCCTCGCCGTCCCGCACGATATGGAGCCCGAATTCGTGGCGCTGTACGAGCGCGCCGGCACCTTCACCATGACCTCGGTCGAGTGCCTCTACGCGCTCTACCGGGCGGTCCGCTACGTCCACGACCACCGCGTCCCTGGCGATTTCGTGGAGTGCGGCGTCTGGCGCGGCGGCAGCGCGATGATGATGGCCTTGGCCCTCCGCGAGGCGGGGGACGATGCGCGCAGGATCTACCTGTACGACACCTTCAAGGGCATGACGCGGCCCGAGACGGTCGACGTGAGGGCGCGCGACGGCGCCGAACAGCTGTCGCGCTGGCGGACGTTCGACCGCGGCGGCCACAACGAATGGACCTACGCGCCCCTGGAGGAGGTCCGGCGCAACATGGCATCCACCGGCTACCCGCCGGAGCGGATCGTGTTCGTCGAGGGGGATGTGACGGAGACCCTTCCGGCCATGGCGCCGGAGCGGGTCGCGCTGCTCCGGCTCGATACGGACTGGTATCGCTCCACCTATCACGAACTCCAGCACCTGCACCCGCGCCTGGCGCCGAAGGGCGTGCTGATCGTCGACGACTACGGTGCTTACGAAGGCGCCCGCAAGGCGACCGACCGCTACCTGGCCGATTCCGGCAGCCCCACCTTCCTCGCCCGCATCGACTCCGCCGCCCGCATCGCCATCAAGCCCTGACGACCGGCGCCTCCGGGCGCGCCCCGGGCGGCACGGCGCACCGTGTCGCCCGGAAAAGCAATTGCCCCCTCGCAAGGTGCATGGGGCGCCGTTCTACGTCATCTCTCGCACTCGGTCCGTGCGACCGCTGCCCAGCTCGATGACGCGAGTCACGTCGAGCGTTTCGTTTCCCGGCAGGGGGGAGCGGCTTTTCTCTCTTGCGGTTCGCGCCACGCTTTCGACCTTCTCGAGTTTTTCGGCCCCCGCGATGGCCTGCGCGTCACCGCCGTAATAGTCGAACCAGGGAAGGCCCGCTTCCGTATACCGCCTCGCCGTCGGCGGTTCGAGCGGCGGCCGCTCTCCGGTGATTGCCATCCATTGGGTGGAGTTGACGACGGTGACGAAGCACCTGCCGGCGTGCCGCAGATCCCATGCGTCGAGGCCGTAGGGATCATCGTAAATGTCCTGCTTCATCCGGCCGCCGGGCGCGAGGCCCATGCCCGGAGCACCTCCGTAGAGCACTACTCCGTCGCCGTCGTGAGCCGGTGCGCCCTTCAGGCCCTCGGACAGAGCCTCGTACCGTTCCCGCTTCATGGGGTAGGCGGCGATCTGTAACCCGCCATGGTGCGCCGCGCCCGTAAGCTGCTCCTCGACGGTGTAGCCTTCTTCAAGAGGCATGGCGACGAACTGGCGGATCACCCCCTTTTCGACGCAGTACCCGTCGAGCCAAGGCTGCTCGGGCACCACGACGTAATCCTGCGGGTCGCGGTTCAGGCGGTCGACCCACATATCGCCTGTGAGCGCGCAGATCTTGCCGGTCGCGATCTTCACGGCGAACGGGTAGGGGAAACGGGCCGCCGCCAAGTCGAAGTCGATCCACATGGCCTCGGCCTGGTGCATGGGCAGGATCACGCCGCCCCGGCGGTGCCATTCCGCGGGAAGCCGTTCCGCGGCGTCGTCCAGATGCCGCAGGGGGAACCGGCCCAGCCCTGGCGGCAGAGGATAATCTTTGCCGTCGTCCGGAATGCGGAGGGTGCGCTCGAACGCGATCGAGCAGCGCGCCCCGCTATGGACCTCCGGGAAAGCGAAGTTCAGCAGGTCGTTTTTCAACGCGATCATTCACCGGTCCTCCTCACCAGTCTCCGTCCCGCACTTCGCGCACCACCCGGAGGACGGCATGGTCCGGCGTCTCCCTAACAATTGCCGGATCAACTCCGCGAACAGCTTGGGCCGCTTGCGAATAATCTTCTAGAGGTCGCTGGAAACCTTTCCTGCCAGTGCCAGGAACACATCCGGGTCTTCGCCCAGTTCCGTCGCCAATCTGACCGTCGTGGTCTCCGACAGCGGAGGCGTCTCGCCGCGCTCGATCTTGCTCAGATAGGCCGGTTCGACGCCAACGCTCCCGGGTTATGGCGCTCCTTGAACCGTTCGCCCTCGTCGAGGATACGCTGGCCCTCCGCGTATTCCTCGGGCGCAATGCTGCGAGGCAATCGCTTGTTTCGGCTTGCAGGACTCCCGCGGCCGCGGCGGGGCAAGGCCAGAGTCGTGATCCCACCGCGTCGCGTCTGGGCCAAGCCCTATTCGCCGACGGCGTGGAGCCGGGCATCGATCGCGGGGGCAACCGTTCCTCTCGCGGCGACGTAGCGGATCGCCTGAGCCGCCACGAGCGTGCCGGCGTTGGCGTCGACGAGGCGGCGGGCGCGCGCCAGCATCGCGTAACCGTCGCCGCCGCGAGCGAGGAACTCGTTGGTGGCCAGGGTGTAGGTTCCGTCTGGATCGAGGGGCGCACCGTCCAGGGTGGCGGTCAGCACGCGGCGCCCCGCGGGGCGGGCGGGAGCGTAGCGGACCCGCAGGCCGGATATGTGCGGGAAGCGGCCGGCGCGCTTCTCGACCGCGCCGAGCCCGTGCTCCAGCGCCGCGATCACCGCCCGGCCCGTCGCCTCGAGCACGACCGTCCTGTTGCCAAACGGCAGTTCGCGGCGAAGGTCGCGGCGAGTGAGACGGGAACCGGGCGGATAGACGCGGTTGCCGCGGATGCCGCCGCCGTTGGTGAGCGCGATGTCGGCACCGGTCGCCCAGCGCATGGCGTCGGCGACCAGATTGCCGATCGCCGCCTCGCCGCCCCGGACCGCCGCTCGGCGGCTGTCGAGCGCGGTCAGGGTGCGGCCGATCTCGACGTCCATCTCCCGAGAGAGACGGGCGAGATGGGCTTCCACGGCGGCGGCCATCGTTTGGTCCGGGGCGACGCGGGCGGTGTCGATCACCCGGAAGGCCGGGCTCCACGCGAAGGAAGACGGATCGCCGCCCCGTCCGTTCCCGCTCAGGGCGAGGTCGATCACCGTCACCCGGTCCGCCTGTTCGCCGGATTCCGCGAACAGCACCCGGCCGTCATAGTCGACCCGCAGGATGTGGTCGTCGCCGCTCAGCAGCAGGTCGACCGCGCCCTGCGCCAGCAGGGCCGCGTCCTCGCCTGCGTCGGTGTGGGCGAGGGCGATCACCAGATCGGCGCCGGCGGCGCGCAGCGCACGGGCCTGCTCGGCGGCGACCTCGGTAACCAGGCGGAAGGTCACGTCGCCGGGGCTGGATTTGACCGCCGTCCCCGCCGTGGTCAGCCCGAACAGGCCCACCGTGAAACCGCCCGCTTCGACCATGATCGAGGCGCGGGCGCCGCCGATGATACCGCCGTCGGCTTCCCGGACGTTGGCGGCCAGCACCGGGAACGTCGCCTCCGCGATCCGTTGCCGGGCGACGGCCGGGCCGAAATCGAATTCGTGGTTGCCGAGCGCCATCGCGTCGAGGCCGAGCCGATTCAACAGGTTGATCGCATGCGCGCCCTTGTCGAAGGCCGACAGCAGCGATGGCGAGATCGCGTCGCCGGCGAAGGTGACGAGCAGAGGCCCGGCCCGCGCGCGCTCGGCCGCGACCACCGCCGCCAGCCGGGCGATCCCGCCGCGGCCGTCCCGCTCCTCCATCCGGTCGAGATCGTTGAAGTGGACGATGGTCAAGGTCGTCGGCGCGGCGGACGCGGTCGGCGCTGCCGCCGCCAGCGCCGCGGCGGCCAGCGCGGCCCTCGTCCCGGTGCCCCATGCCCCGGCGCGCTTCACGGCGTTCCGACTCCCATGACGGTACCCATCCTAATCGCGCCGCGCGCACCCGCCGGCGGGCCGGGGTGGCCAGCGGCGGCGCTCTGGGGGACAATGCGGGCCGGCAGCGGAGGAGCGGTGCGGGAGGCGAGCGGGATGAACACGGGCACGACGAGCAATCTGGCCATCGAGACGGAGACGCTGCGCGGCCTCTACGTCACGATGCGCCGTATCCGGGCGTTCGAGGACAAGACCGCCGAGCTCTTCCAGGAAGGCGTCGTCAAGGGCACGGCCCACAGTTACAAGGGCGAGGAGGCCATCGCCGCCGGGGTCTGCGCCACGCTGCGAGACGACGACATCATCGCCTCCTACCACCGCGGCCACGGCCACTGCATCGCCAAGGGCGCCAGGATCGACCGCATGATGGCGGAGCTGATGGGGCGCAAGACGGGCTATTGCCAGGGCTTGGGCGGCTCCATGCACATCGCCGACATGGCGCTCAACATCATGGGCGCGAACGGCATCGTCGGCGCGGCCATGCCGCTCGCCACCGGTGCAGGGCTCGCCGCCAGGCTGCAAGGCTCCGACCGCATCGCCGTGGCCTTCTTCGGCGACGGCGCCTCCAACCAGGGCGTGTTCCACGAATCGCTGAACCTGGCGGCGGTCTGGAAGCTGCCGGTGATCTTCGTCTGTGAAAACAACCAGTACGCGCTCACCACCTCCTACCGGAACACCACCGCCGTCTCCCAGGTCTCCAACCGGGCCGCGGCCTACGAAATCCCGGGCGTCACCGTCGACGGCAACGACGGCGTCGAGGTCTATCGGGTGCTGCAAGAGGCGGTCGAGCGCGCCCGCACCGGCGAAGGTCCGACGCTGATCGAGGCGATGACCTACCGCCACGGCCAGCATTCCCTGCGCGTGAACCTTCAGGACCCGCGCCCGGAGGACGAGCGCGAATCGTGGATGGACCGCGACCCCCTCCGGCGCATGGAGCAGCGGCTGAGCGACCAAGCCGCGTTCTCCGCGCAAGCCTTCGACGCCGTCGGGCGGGAGGTCGACGACGAGATCGAGACCGCCGTCGCCTACGGAAGGGAGAGCCCCGAGCCGCCCGTGCAGGTCATGCTCGATTCGGTCTACGCGCCCCACGCGGCCCATGAAGAGCCGGGGCCGGACGGTGCCCGCGCATTGTCCTACCCGGAAGCGCTCAACGAGGCGCTCGCCCAGGAGATGGCGCGCGACGAACGGGTCTTCCTCATGGGCGAGGACGTGGGCTCCACCGGCGGCATCTTCGGCGTCTCCAAGGGGCTCATGGAGCGCTACGGGGAAGAGCGCGTGCGCGACACGCCGATCTCGGAGGCCACCTTCGTCGGCTGCGGAGTCGGCGCCGCCATCGCCGGCATGCGGCCGGTCGTCGAAATCCAGATCTTCGACTTCGTGGCCCTGACCATGGACATGCTGGTGAACCAAGCCGCCAAGTTCCGTTTCATGCTGGGCGGCAAGCCCTGCGTGCCGCTGGTGGTGCGCGGGCCCCAGGGCGGCGGCATCCGGCTGGCCGCGCAGCACAGCCAGAGCCTGGAAGCCTGGTTCACCCACGTGCCGGGGCTGGTCGTGGCCGCGCCGTCCTCGCCCTACGACGCGAAGGGGCTCCTGGTCGCGGCGATCCGCGACGACAACCCGGTGGTCTTCCTCGAGCAGAAGCTCCTCTATCTCGGCGGCACCGGGCCGGTTCCGGAGGAACTCTACGCCATCCCCCTCGGCAAGGCCGACGTGAAGCGCGCCGGCGGCGACGTCACCGTGGTGGCGACCTCGGCGATGGTGCCGCGGGCCTTGAGCGCGGCGACCGTGCTGGAGCGGGACGGCATCTCCGTCGAAGTGGTCGATCCGCGCACGCTGCAACCGCTCGACGAAGAGACGATCCTGGCGTCGGTCCGCAAGACCAATCGCCTGCTGATCGTGCACGAGGCATGGGTGCGCGGCGGCTTCGGCGCCGAGGTCGCCGCCATGGTGGTGGACAAGGCCTTCGATTACCTGGACGCGCCCATCGCCCGACTCGGCGCGCCGCACACGCCGATGCCTTACAACGACCGGCTCGAGCTCGAGGTGATCCCCTCGCAGGAGCGCATCGTCGAAGCGGTCCGCGCCCTGCTCTGACGCCGGCGGCCGCCTTCAACTCGGCGAGGCACCGACGATACGGCCGAGCAGCGGGCTCTGGTGCCAGCAGACCTGCCGCCAGACGCCGCCTGCGTGGTACCAAGTCTGGGTGAAGCCCATGAAGCGCTGGCGGAAGCCCGCGTCCCGCGGTTTGCCGCGGAAGGTCGCGAAGCCGCTGACATGGCCGGTCGTCCCCCAGACCTTGACGTTGACCTCCCGCGGGAGCCACTTGAAGTGCTCCCACAGCCCGTCGCCGCCGGCGTGGAAATCGATGTGGTCCCTGAACTCTTCCTTGGTCATGCGCCAGGGATAGTCCTCGTCCAGGATTTCCGCGTCGTCGTCGAACGCGCTCCAGAAGGCGTCCAGGTCCCCCTCGTTGAGCCCCCGCGCCCAGTCGCGGAAGACCGCCTCCAGCCCGCTCGGCGTCGCATCTCCCGTCACCGCTCGCTCCTTTCGTCCGTATCGCCTTGCGCAGCCCACCACACCACATCCCCGCTCGAAACGCCATCCATGCTCCGCCGCTTGCGGGAACGGGCACCGCACCTTATGGTCCGCGAGCGGGCGGGTGTAGCTCAATGGCAGAGCAGAAGCTTCCCAAGCTTACGACGAGGGTTCGATTCCCTTCACCCGCTCCAGACGCCCCGGGGCCCGGGACGCGATGACCGATCGGTCCCGGTTCCTTTTTCTCGCCGTTGGGCACGCCTTCGACCACCTGTTCTTGCTGCTCTACCCGACCGTGGTCCTGACTCTCGAAGGGGTTTTCGACCGCTCCTACGGCGAGCTTCTTTCGCTCTCCGTCCCCGGCTTCATCGCCTTCGCCGCCGGGACTCTGCCGGCCGGCTGGCTGGGCGACCGCTGGAGCCGGCCGGCGATGCTGGCGATCTTCTTCCTCGGCATGGGGGCCTCGGCGTGCCTCACCGGGCTCGCACGCACGCCCTTCGAGATCGCGGCTGGCCTCACGCTGATCGGCCTGTTCGCGTCGATCTACCATCCGGTGGGGATCGCCATGCTCGTCGAGGGGCGGGAGAAGGTCGGCAAGCTGCTCGGGGTCAATGGCGTCGCCGGCAATCTCGGCCTCGCCGCGGCGGCGGTCGTGGCCGCGGGGCTGACGGAGGCGGTGAGCTGGCGCGCCGCCTTCATCGTGCCCGGCGCCCTCTCGCTGTTCGTCGGGATCGCCTTCGTCGCCACCTGCCGGCGGTGGCGCAACGCGGCGCCCACGCCGGCAGGGGCGCGGAGCCGGCCCGTCCGGCGCGGCTTCCCGCGCGAAGCGGTGCGGTTCGTCCTGGTGATCGGCGCCGCGACGGCGTTGACGGGCATGACCTTCAACGCCACGACAATCGCGCTTCCGAAGCTGTTCGACGAAGGCTTGCGCGGTCTCGCCCAGGGTGCCGTCGATGTCGGCGGCTTGGTGTCGCTGGTGATCGCCGCCGCGGCCTTCGCCCAGATCGGGGTAGGCTGGCTGATCGACCGCTACCCGGCCAAGCCCGTCTGGATCGCCGTGCTGTTCGCCCAGGCGCCGCTGATCGCCCTCGCCGGCATGATGGCCGGCCACGGACTCGTCGTCCTGGTCTTCGCGATGATGGTGGTCGTGATCGGCGAAATCCCGATCCAGGACGCGCTGGTGGCCCGCTACACGGCGGAGCGCTGGCGGGCGCGGGTCTTCGGCGTCAAGTTCCTGCTCGGCCTCGGCGCTGGCGCGCTGGCGGCACCCCTGGTCGCCGGAATGCACGGCCTGCCGGAAGGCTTCGCCTGGCTGTTCGCTGGTCTCGGCGCATCGGCCGCGCTGGTCGGCGTCATCGCCTTCTGGCTTCCGGCCGAAGTGGCCGGGGCGCCGCGGCGGGCGGCCGCGAGCGCCGGCGCCTGACCCCGGCCGCACCGGGCGGGCATCACCGTTGCGCCGTGCGGTGCGCCCTGTGCTAAGCTGACGGCGAATGGGGCGGTGATCCGGTCGGCCCGTCGCGGGGCCACCGATCGGACGGCAGCCCTCGTGTGAACCTGACCAATGGGAGGCGGCTCGATGGAGTGGTTCCACAAAAAGAAGCAGACGAGGAAGCAACGGTTCGACGAGGAGATCAAGGCCTCCGGCGGCTTGGTCGATCCGCTGAACCCCTCACGGCGGGGCTTCATGTCGTTCGCCGGCACGATGGCGGTCGGCGCGATGGGCGTCACCGGCGCCAACACTCTGGTCGCGCTCAACAACGGCGCCAAAGCCGACGGCGAGCCGATCCCGGTCGGGGCGATGCTCCCCTACACGGGATGGGGCGCGGACGACGCGCGCAACTTCGAAGCCGGCATCACCCTCGCGGTGGAGGAGATCAACGAATTCGGCGGCGTCCTCGGCCGGCCCCTCGAGGTCCACTTCGAGGACACCAAGGAGATCACCGCCGAGACCGTGACCTCGGCGGCCCGGCGCCTGATCGACCGCCACGAGGTGCATGCGATCATCAACGGCTACAACTCCACGTCGGTGCGCGCCGAATACGACACCATCGCGGACGCGGGCATCCCCTACATCCACGACAACACCCAGTACGGCCACCAGTTCGCCGTCCGCGACAACATGGACCGCTACTGGTGCATCTTCCAGGACGATCCGTCCGAGTACTACTACGGCTCCGGCCTGATCTACTTCCTGGACGAGCTCGAGCGGCTGGGCAAATGGAAGCGCCCGAACAACAAATTCGCGCTTTTCTCGGGCAGCATCGACTACGCGATCACCATCGCCGGCGCAGTGCGCGACACCGCCCCGCAGTTCGGCTGGGAGCTCGCGATCGACGACGTGGTGACCCAGCCCGTCGACGACTGGGGACCGGCCCTGGTGCGGGCGCGCGAGATCAAGCCCGCGATCATCGCGGCGACCCACGGCTTCCCCACCGACCAGACGGGCTTGGTCACCGGCTTCGCCGAAAACCCGACCGACAGCCTGCTCTACGTGCAGTACGCACTCCAGCTGCGGGCTTTCCTCGACATCGTCAAGGAGACGGGGCACGGCGTCTTCTGCTCAACGACGATCGGCACGCTCCAGGACGAGATCGGCAATGCCTTCTCGAAGAAGATCCGCGGCCGTTTCGGCGAGGACGCCACACCCTCCGTCGCAGGGCAGGTCTACGACTCCTATTACTTGTGGGCGATCGCGGCCTGCCGCGCGGGCGGCACCGGCGTTCCCTACGACGGCATGGAGCAGAACAAGAAGGTCTGCCACTTCCTCCGCGAATCAATCTATCGCGGCGTGGTCGGGACCATCCGCTTCATGTGGGGCCAGGCGGCGGCGCCCTATCCGGCGGAGACGCCCGATCCCTCGCTGGGGATGCCGACGATCATGATGCAGTGCCAGGACTGGACCAAGGACGTGGTCTATGTCGGACCGGATCTTTACGCCAGCGGGGAGTGGATGAACCCGCCGTGGCTGAGCGGCTAGGGACGAACGGCTCCGGGGCCTGAGCGACGCTCGCGTTCGATTCATGGCCTCGGAGGATCGCGCGCCGCTGCTGGCGTGCCGGAACGTCTGCAAGTATTTCGGCGCGCTGGCGGCGGTGAACGATTTCGACCTGGATGTCCACCGGGGCGACGTGGTCGGCATCGGTGGCCCGAACGGTGCCGGCAAGACCACCTTCCTCGACGTAATCTCGGGCATCAGCCCGGCCACCAGCGGCGAGATCAGGCTGGACGGGCGGGACATCGCGAAGGTCCCGCCCGACTTCATCTGTCATCGGGGAATGGCCCGCACCTTCCAGCTCAACGCGGGCTTCGATTCCCTGACCATCCGCGAAAACGTGCTGGTCGGCGCGGCGTTCGGAGTTAGCGACCGCGGCATCCCGGCGATGACCTTTTCGCGCGAGATGCGCGAGCGGGTGGACCGCGCGCTCGAACTCTGCCAGCTCGCCGATCGTGCCGAGGCGGTGGCGCGGGACGTGCCCGTGCTCGAGCGCAAACTCCTGATGCTGGCGAGCGCAGTCGCCACCGATCCCGCGCTTCTCCTCATCGACGAGCCGGTGGGCGGCCTCAACCCGCACGAGGTCGACGACGTGATGGAGATCGTGGGCCGCCTCATCGACGAGGGCATCACGATCATCCTGATTGAGCACGTGATGCGCTTCCTGCTTCAGATCTCGAAGCGGGTAGTCATCATGCATCACGGCGAGAAAATCTACGAAGGCGACACGCGGGGCCTCCTGAGCGACCGGCGCGTCGTCGAAGTCTATCTCGGCGAAGGCACGGCGGACCGCCTGCAACACATGCTGGCGGCGCGGACGACGGCCGATGGCTGAACCGCTCCTCACCGTCGGGAACCTGCACGCCGGCTACGAGGGGCAGAACGTCCTCAAGGATGTGTCGTTCGACGTGCCGGAGGGCCGCCTCGTCACGCTCTTGGGCCCCAACGGACACGGCAAGACGACTCTGCTGCGCTGCATCGCCGGCCTGTTGAAGCCGAGCGGCGGTAGGATCGCCCTCGCCGGAAGGCGCATCGACGGTGCCGAGGCGGAAACGGTGGTCGGACTCGGCGTGGTGCTGATCCCGCAGGGCGACATGCTGTTCCCCGAGATGAGCGTCTACGACAACCTGAAGATGGGCGCCTATCTGCCGCGCGTGCGGCGGACCTTCGAAGAGGAAGTCGAGAAGATCTACACGATCCTGCCGCGACTCAAGGAGCGCACGACGCAGCTCGCGCGCACGCTCTCGGGCGGCGAACGGCGCATGCTGGCCATCGGCCGCGGCCTGCTGGCGGGCGGCCGGATCCTGATGATCGACGAGCCCTCGCTCGGCCTGGCCCCCATCGTGATCGACCAGATCTACGAGATCATCGCCGACCTCAAGGCGTCCGGGCGCACGATCCTCCTCGTCGAGGAGAACGCGAGCCGGATCATCGACATCGCCGACCGCATCCACCTGCTCGACACGGGCCGGATCGTCTGGGCGGGGGACGGCGGCGAGCTCCATTCCAACCAGCAGATCCTCGAAACCTATCTCGGCGGCTGACGGCACCGCATGAATTTCTTCATCCAGATCGTCGTCAGCGGCCTGACCTTCGGCGCCATGTACGCACTGGCGGCCGTCGGGCTCGCGCTCGTCTGGGGCGCCTTCAACATGCTCAACATGAGCCACGGCATCATCATGACCTTGGGCGCCTATTTCGTCCTGGTCTGGGCCGAGCTGTTTGGCCTGCCGCTGTGGTTCGCGGGGCCCTTCGCGTTCATCGCCGGTGGCATCGTCGGAGCCGCCGTCTATTTCGCGTCGGCACACTGGATGCTGCGGCAGAAGAACTTCGAGGTCACCATCATCATCGCGACCTTCGGGCTGGGGATGGCGCTGGAAGCCGGCCTGATGAAGCTGCTGCGCGAGCTCTTCCGCGCCGCGCCCTATTCCCAGCCGCTTTCCATGGGCGCGGATTCGTTCCTGGTCGGCGACGTGCCGGTGAGCTACCAGCGCCTCGTCATCTGGGCCGTCGCCGTGGTGCTGATCGTCCTCGTCGCGCTCTTCCTGGCTCGCACGACCATGGGGCGCGCCATCCGCGCGACGGCGCAGAACCGCGACGCCGCGCGCCTGATGGGGGTGAAGGTCAAGCGCGTCTACGTCATCGTGCTGGCACTCGCGAGCGCGTTGGCCGGCGTCGCCGGCATCATGCTGAGCTCGTTCAAGGACGTGGTGCCGCTGATGGGGCAGACGCCGATGCTCAAGGCGTTCATCGTGATCGTGCTCGCCGGGCTCGGCAACATGACGGGCGCGCTCTATGCGGCACTCCTGATCGGCATGGTGGAGGCGGCGGTGAAGGTCCTCTTCGCCGACAAGTGGGGCTTCCTGGCGATGCTCGTGGTGGTGGTCGTCGCCCTGATCTGGCGCCCCGCCGGGCTCTTCGGCAAACACCAGGTGGCGCGGCAGTAGCGCGATGAAACGCCGCGACTACGTCATCTTCGTCGTCCTGCTGGCGCTGGCCGTGGCCTTCCCGTTCATGGGCATCCCGCGCTACATCATCGCCAGCGCCTTGCTCCTCTTCTGCTACGCCACCGTCGTCAGCCAGTGGAACCTGGTGTTCGGCGTCGCCGGCATCTTCTCGCTGGCGCAGCTCGCGATCTTCGCCTTCGGTGCCTACACGACGGCGCTGATGGGGCGCTATCTGGGCTGGAGCCTGTGGCCCACCTTCCCGGTCGCCGGCGCGGCCGGCGTGTTGTTCAGCGTCCTGATCGGCTTGGCCTGCCTGCGGATGCGGGGCATCTACGTCGCGCTGCTGACCCTCGCCATCTCGCAGACCATGTTCGTGCTGATCCAGACGGATTCCGATTGCAGCGCGCTCAACAAGAAGATCAACCCGGCGACCTGCGTATCGTTCACGGGCGGGGCCCAGGGGCTCGGCGATTTCGGCACCTTCGGCTGGCGCGAGGTGCTGGGCGGGCGCAGCTGGATGTTGGGCGACTACTACACCATGCTCGGCCTGCTGATCGTGGCCCTCGTCTTCACGGCTGCCATGACCCAGAGCCGCATCGGGCTGGCCTTCAAGGCGTTGCGCGACAACGAGGAGCTGGCCCGCTCCCGCGGGGTCAGCGTCTTCAAGTACCAGCTTATCGTCTTCGCGGCCTCCGCCTTCCTCACCTCGATGGCGGGGGGCTTCTACGCAGCGCATTTCGGCTCCGTCGGCTCCAACCTCGTCGGCTTCACGCTGTTGCTGTTCCTGATCTCGATGCTGGTGGTGGGCGGCATCGGCCGCCTCTGGGGCCCGCTCCTCGGCGCCGGTCTCTTGATGGTTGCCGACGAGTTCTTCAAGGAGTTCTCCGATCTGCGGAACGTCGGCCTCGGGCTGGTCGTTCTGCTCTTCATGATCCTGCTGCCGGAGGGAGTCGCCGGCGCCCTCGAATCGATCTTCAAACGCCTCCGGCGCCTGTGGGACGTTTTCCGACGCCGAGGCTCGGCACCGGCCGAGTAGGCCCGCCGCCCGGGCGGTCCCGCGCGCTGGCGGGCGCGCTCGCGGGCCTCCTAGCTTTGGCCGGCGGGACGGGCGGAGCGGCGGCCGACGATGTGGAGGCGGGCCTCCAGGTGCCGCGCTTCGTGGACGCCGCCCGCGCGGCCGGCGTCGTCCACGCCTATACCGGCGACTGGGCGCATTACGTGGGCGGCGGCGTCGCCGTTTTCGATTGCGACCTGGACGATGACCCGGACCTCTTCTTCGCCGGCGGCGCCGCGCCTTCGCGCCTGTTCCGCAACGAGAGCCGCCCGGGCGCCCTCGCCTTCGCCGAGGCCGCCGGCGCTTCCGAGACCTCGGTGACGGGCGCCTATCCGCTCGATATCGACGGCGACGGCCGGATGGACCTCGCCGTCCTGCGGCTGGGCGCGAACAGGCTCTGGCGGGGGCTCGGCGATTGCCGCTTCGCGGACGCGAGCGACGCTTGGCGCGTGGGCGGCGGCGCCGGCTGGACGACCGCGTTCAGCGCCCGCTGGGAGGGCGGCAACCGGTTGCCGAGCCTCGCCTTCGGCAACTACGTCGACCGCGACGTCTGGACCGCCCTGCACACGCCGTTCGGCGAGCCAGCGACCGCGGCGGAACGCAGGGGCACCTGCCCGGACAACCTGCTGTTCCGCCCCGCCTCCCCCGATGCCGCCCGGTACGCACCGGCGGTCCGCCTCGGCCCTGGCCACTGCCCCCTCTCGATGCTGTTCTCGGACTGGAGCCGCAGCGGCCGCGCCGATCTCAGGATCAGCAACGACCGCTACTACCACGAAGACACCGGCGAGGAGCAGCTCTGGCGGATGGCGGCGCAACCCCGCCTCTACGGCCCCGGCGACGGCTGGCGGACGCTCCGCATCTGGGGCATGGGGATCGCCAGCCACGACCTCACGGGCGACGGCCTGCCGGAATACTTCCTCTCCAACATGGGGGCGAACCGCCTGCGCGCGCTCGCGCCCGGCAGCGCGGGCACTCCCCGCTACCGCGACATCGCCCGCGAAAGCGGCGTCGAGGCCGCCCGCCCCCATGCGGGCGCGGACGAGCGGCCCTCGACGGCGTGGCATTCGGAATTCGGCGACGTGAACAACGACGGCTGGGTCGACCTGTTCGTGGCGAAAGGCAACGTGGAGGCCATGGAAGAGGCCGCGGCCCGGGATCCGAACAACTTGCTGCTGGGCCGGCCCGACGGCACCTTCGTCGAGGCCTCAGTCGAAGCGGGGGCCACCGGCACGGGCCGCGCCCGCGGCGGCGCCCTCGTCGACCTCGACCTGGACGGCCTGCTGGACATCGTCGTGGTGAACCGCATGGCGAACGTGGAGATATTGCACAACCGCGGCCCGGCCGCCGGCCGCTGGCTCCAGGTCGCGCCGCGCCAGGAGGGGCCGAACCGGAACGCCGTCGGTGCCTGGATCGAGGTGCGCGTCGGCGGGCGGGTCCAGCGCCGCGAGGTGGTGGTCGGCGGCGGCCACGTCAGCGGCCGGTCCGGGTGGCACCATTTCGGCCTGGGCCCCGCGCCCGCCGCCGAGATCCGCATCCAATGGCCGGATGGAAGCTGGAGCCCCTGGCAGCCCAGCCCCGCCGACCGCTTCCTCGTGTTCGAGCGCACGACGGCCGCGTCCCCGTAGCGCCCGCTTCCGCTCCCTGAACCTCTCTCGGCGCGTCTGGGCCACGACGAGCTCCTGGGGCTGTTCGGGCTGCGTTAGCGTATGCGCGCTCCGGTGAGCGACACCCCCTCCCTATGCGCACAATACGGCTTGGCACCGTAGGGTGTCGGGTGGCACGTGACTCTGTTCCGTATTGGTTTTTTCACTTGACGATCGCGGCGGCGCCGTTCAAAGTTACCCCCGCCAACCATATGAGGCTTCCCGCTCCTGCGTCGGAGAGAAGCAATGGCTTCCTGGAACAAGAAAACGCCATGCAAGAATTGCGGCAATACGTATGGACGAATGCTAAGGTGCGACAGTTGCGGCACTTTGGGTTGCACAGACGCTCGTTGTCTGAGCTCCCCAAATACCAGGTGTCCGGTTTGCCGGAAAGTCGCTTCAAAGACAAAACCCGTCTAGCAGTCTGTCGGGTTTTATGGAGTGAGTTGCGCGCCGCCGCACTCACGGCGCTTCCGCATCCGGCAGGGGCGGGGGGAGGGCCCGCAGGGCGGCGCAGGCGGCGCCGTAGCCGTTGTCGATGTTGACGACGACGACGCCGGGGGCGCAGGAGGCGAGCATCGCGCGCAAGGCTGTGACGCCGCCCTCGGCGATGCCGTAGCCGGTCGAGGTCGGCAGCGCGATCACGAGACCCGGCGCCAGGCCGCCCACCACCGAGGGCAGGGCGGCATCGAGGCCGGCGGCGACGATCACCACGGGGTACGCGCGGATCTCGTCGATCCGCTCCAGCAGGCGCCAGAGGCCGGCGACGCCCACGTCGCTGATCTCGACCGAGCGCCGGCCGTAATAGGCGAGGGTGCGGGCGGCCTCGCGGCTGGCCGGCAGGTCGGAGGTGCCGGCGGAAACGATTGCGACGCGCGGGTCGCCCGCGGCGGCGGCTACTTCGCCGAAGAAGCCGGTGCGCGAGAGCGGCTCGTAATCGATGCGGCGGGAGAGGGCCTCGGGCAGGGCATCGCGCCGGTCGGCGTCGAGGCGCGTGAGCAGCAGGCTGCGCCCTTCCGCCGCGGCGGAGTCGAGAATCGCCGAGAGATGGTGCGGCGCCTTGCCTGCGCACAGGATCGCCTCGTCGAAGCCCAGGCGGGCCCGGCGGTCCAGGTCGAGCTTGATGTCGCCGGCGACGCTCATGCGGTCTTCGCGGGCCGCAGGAAGGCGCTGCCGGTTCGGTAGGGCGCGAAACGCACCGGACCGGTCGGCCTGTCGCTTCCCTCGCCGCCGAAAATCCCGGCGACGGCGGTGGCAAGCGCGGCGCGGCGGGCGGCGCCCAGGGAATCGAGGGTCGGCGCGTCGAGCTCGATCACGATGCCGGCCCGGCGCAGACGGCAGCGCACGGTCGCCGGCCGCACCTGCCGCGCGAGATAGCGTTCCGCCGCGTGGATGCACCCGAGATCGTCGGCTTCGACGCGCAGCCCGGTCTCGATGCGGCTCGACAGGCAAGGCGACGCCGGGAGGTCGGCCAGATCGGGGAAGCCGTGGCCGGCCGCGATGGCGCGGATTGCCGCCTTGTCGATGCCGGCCTCGACGAAGGGATGGCGCACGCCGTGTGCCTCCGCGGCCCGCAGCCCCGGCCGCCAGTCGCCCAGATCGTCCTTGTTCGTGCCGGAGAGCAGGGTCGCGTCGGTGCGCACGGCGAGCGCACCGTAGAGGTTGGTCTTGCAGTGGAAGCATCGGTCGGCCGGGTTGCGCCGGTAGTCCGGATCGTCGAATTCGCCGGCGTCGAGGACGGTCAGCCGCCATCCTTCGCGCGCGGCGCCGTCGCGCACGCGCCGGGTGGCCTCGGGTGGGACGGCCGGCGAGACGGCGTGGAACATCGCGCAAGCCTCGCCCAGCCGCCGCCCGGCGACCAGCGCCAGCGTCATGCTGTCCACCCCGCCGCTCACCGCGACCGCCGCCCGGTCGATCCCGTCGAGGACGGCGCGCAGCGCCGCGAGGGGGGCGGGCAGCTCGGTCATTCTCCGGCCTCCGCGAGCGCCGCCGCCTCGGCGCGCCGGCGGCGTCTCTCCCGGCCCGCGCGGTCGGCGTCGGCGAGGTCGTCAATCTCGGCCTTGGCCGTGCGTGCGCCCGTCGGCCTGACGGCGCGCTTCACGCGCACGGCACCGGCTTCGTCCGCATGGCGCACGGTGTCCCGGGCGAGGACGTCGCGGGACATGTGCGCCCAGCGAATGCCGAGCGTGGTGGTCTCGGCGAAGGTCGCGGCGAGCGCCCGCTCCAGCGCGTCCGGCTCCGCCAGCATCTGGACCGCCGCCAGTACGCGGCCCTTCTTGCCGCAGGCGGGCCATTGCACCACGTCGAGCACGCCGGGCCGCGCGCGCAGGCGGTCGAGGCCCAGGGCGAGATCTTCCGGCGTCTGGTCGTCGATCTCGAAGCGGAGCACGGCGACGGGGTCCCGGATCGCCCGGCCCCCCGCCGGCGCGAATTCGAGGACGCGCAGGACGTTGCTGAACCCCGGAAAGGCGCGGCCGCCGAAGCCGGCGCCGACTCCGACCAGCGTCTCCGGCTCCCGGGCCGGCGTCTGGACCGGCGCGAGATGGCGCAGGATCGCCGCGCCCGTCGGCGTCACCCGTTCGCCCTCGATCCCGTCGTCGCGGGTCACGAAGCCCCGGAGCAGATGCGCAGCAGCCGGGGCCGGCACGGGCAGCAGGCCGTGGGCGCTCCGCACCCGGCCCGCGCCGAGGGGAATCGGCCCGCACGACCAGCAGGCGCCGCCCAGGGCGTCGATCAGGAAGGCGGCCGCCACCACGTCGGTGATCGAATCCCAGGCGCCGACCTCGTGGAAGGCGACCTCTTCGGGCGCCGTCCCGTGCACCGCGCCCTCGGCCTCCGCGAGCAGCGCGAAGATCGCCCGCGCCCGGTCGCGGACTCCGGGCGCGAGACCGGCGGCGTCCAGCCGCTCCAGGATGGCGGCGAGCGGCACGTGACCGAGGGCCTCGTCGGCCGCCGGCAGCGAGACCCGGAACCGCCTGCCCGTCAGCCGCTCGTCCCGATGCGCCTCCAGGGTGATCTCGACCGACGGCGGCAGCCGCAGCCGGGAGACCGCCGCCCGCAGGCCGTCGTGGAGCGTCGGGCGCAGATCGAGCAGCGCCGCTGCGAACATGTCACCGGCGACTCCGCCGACCGGATCGAGATGCAGGCGCGCGCCGGACGCGCCCCCGCCTGCCGTGGGCGGCGCCGTGCGCTCCCTCTCCGCGTCGAATGCCACGTCATTCTCCCTTGAACGCCGGCTTCCGTTTCTCGCCGAAGGCGGCGACGCCCTCGGCGAAGTCGGTCGCGCTCCGCAGCCTGCCGTAAGCCTCGCCTTCGAGCGCGATCGCGGTGTGCAGCGGCGCGTCTTCAGCCGCGTTGAGGAGCCTCTTGGCGGTGCGCTGGGCGAGCGGCGAGAACGCCTTCAGCTCCTCCACGAGAGAATCGGTCGCGCGGGCGAGTTCGTCCGCCGGTACGCAGTCCACGGCGATGCCCCAGGCGTGGGCGTCCGCGCCGGAGAGCCGGCGGGCCCGCATGACCAGATCCTTGGCGCGCGCGATCCCCACCATCCGGGCGAGCCGGGCGGAACCGCCGGAACCGGGGACCATGCCGATGCGCTGTTCCGGCAGGCCGAGGAGGGCGGTCTCGGTGACGATGCGGAAATCGCAGGCCAGGGCGAGTTCGAAGGCGACGCGAAGCAATAGCCCTGGATCGCCGCGATCGCCGGCTTGCGGCAGCGCTCCGGCGCGGCGACGGCGTGCGCGAGATCCGAAAGCCCCTCGGGCGAGCGCCGCATGAAACCGGGAATGTCGCCGCCGCTCGAGAAGTTCGCGCCTTCCCCTCGAAGGACGATGACCCGCACGCCGTCGTCTTCGTCGAGCGCGGCGAACGCCGCGGCGAGCTGCGCCCGCTCGGGCATGGTCACGACGTTCAGCGGCGGGCGGTCGAGCACCACGTCGGCGCGTGCCGCCGCGCGATCGACCTCCACCCGGAAGCCGTCGCGGCCGCCGCAGGGGTCTTCCGTCGTCATCGGCCCGTCCCACCTTCCTCCGGCGCGTCGTCGGTTTCGTAATCGCCCGCGATCAGCCGGCGGCGCAGGATCTTGCCGACCGGCGACTTCGGAATCGCGCGGACGAAGATATAGGCGCGCGGGCGCTTGAAGGCGGCGAGAGTGGAGGCGCGGCAGTGGGCGTCGAGGACGCTGGCGTCCACCGGGCTCGCGCGCGCGACGAAGGCGGCGACCTTCCGGCCCCAACGCTCGTCCGGGAGTCCCGCCACCGCGACCTCCGCCACCGCGGGGTGGCGAGACAGCACGCTCTCGACCTCGCCGGGAAGCACGTTCTCGCCGCCGGTGATGATCATGTCGTCCACCCGACCCGTCACGAAGAGATCGCCTTCGGCGTCGAAATACCCGACATCGCCGGTGAAGTACCAGCCCTGCTTCAGCGCGCGGGCGTCCGCGTCCGGTCGCCGCCAGTAGCCGGCGAACGCCTCGTCGCTCTCCAGGCTGGCGATCACCTCGCCTTCGCGCCCGGGAGGGACGAGGCGGTCCGGGTCGCCGGCGCCGATCGCGACCACGCGGACGCGCTGGGTGAGGCCGGCCTTGCCGGCGGAGCCGGGCTTGGCGCGCGCATCCTGTGCGACGGTGAAGCTGTAGACCTCGGACGCGCCGTAGTGGTTCACGAAAATCTCGGGAGCGAAGGCGCGGGCGACGCGGCGGAGAAGAGCCTCCGTCATCGGGGCGCCGGCGAAGCCGAGGCGGCGCACGGAGGAGACGTCGGCGTCGGGAAACGCCGGGCTCGCCAGCAGGTCGTGATAGAGGGTCGGCACGAGGTAGAGGCTGGTGATCCGCTCGGCCGCGATCAGGCGCAGCGCCGCCGCCGCCTCGAAGCGGGGCTGGCAGACGAACGCGCCGCCGAGCGGTGCCATCGAGAGGAGCGAACGCACGCCCATGGTGTGGTAGAGCGGCATGACCCCGAGGGTACGCTCGCCCATGCGATAGCCGCACTGCGCGATATGGGCGAGCGCCGCCATGCGCTCGGCGCGGTGGCTTCGCGGCACGCCCTTGCCGGGCCCCGTGGTGCCCGAGGTGTAGAGCAGGAGCGAGAGATCGTCGGCGCTTGCGCGGGGCGTCGTTTCCGACCGTGCGGCGAGGAGCGCGGCGAAGCCGGTCGCGCCCGCCGCCGGCGCGCCGATCGCGATCCGGCGGATGGCGGCGGCGCAGGCCGACTCGGCGACCGCCGGGGCCGCCACGTCGTCGAAGACCACCGCGGAGGCGCCGGAATCGCGAAGGAAGAAATCGAGCGCCGCCGCATCGACGCGCCAGTTGAGCGGCGTCGTGACCAGCCCGGCGAGTTGGCAGGCCCAGTGGCAGGCTGCCATCTCCCAGCGGTTTTGCAGGACGACGGCGAGCCTGTCTCCGCGCCCGAGCCCGAGTTCGCCCAAGCCGCCGGCGAGCCGGCCCACGACGTCCGCCCAGGCCGCGTAATCGAAACGCGCGGTGCCGTCGGCGACGGCGAGGGCGCGCGGGTCCCGCTCGGCGGCGGCGATCAGGACGCGCCCGAGGTCAGGCATGTTCGCCCCGCCGCGCCATGGCCGCTTCGAGCGCCGCCGCGACGATTCCGGAATAGCCCGTGCACCGGCACAGATGGCCACCGAGCACGGCGCGGACGGCGCCCTCGTCGGGTTCCGGGTCGCTCGCGAGCCAAGCGTCGAGTGACATCAGGATGCCGGGCGTGCAGAAGCCGCACTGGAGCGCGTGGTGGCGGCGGAACGCGGCTTGCAAGGCGGTCAACGACTCCGCGTCCGCCGCCAGTCCCTCCACCGTGTCGACCCGCCGCCCTTCCACCTGGACGGCGAGGAGCAGGCAGGCGCGGACCGGGGCGCCGTCGAGGCGGACGGTGCAGGCGCCGCAGATGCCGTGCTCGCAGCCCACATGGGTCCCGGTCGCGCCCAGTTCGTGGCGCAGGAAGTCGCTCAGCAGCGTCCGCGGCTCGGCCCAGCCGCCGGCCGCTCGGCCGTTGAGGGTCAGCCGGACCCGGTGCCGTGCGCCGCGGATCAATGTCGGCACGCCAGCGCCTCCAGCACGGTCTCGCGGCCGAGGCGCCGGACCAGTTCGCGCCGGTGGCGGGCGCTGGCGTGGACGTCGTCGACCGCGTCGAGGGACCAGGCGAGCGCATTGAGCGCGTCGTCGAGCGCCGCGCCCGAAAGCGCCGGCCAGTCGCGCACGACGGGGCGGTCGGCGACGCCGCCGACGCCGACCCGGAGGCCGTTCGCACCGGCGGCGGCGGCGATGGCGACCGTCGCGAAATCCCCGTGCCGGCGTGCGAATTCGGTGAAGGCGTAGCCGGTGCCCGCCTCGGCGGCAGGGAAGCGCGCGGCCACGACCATTTCGTCCGGCAGGCAGGCGGTCGAGAGCAGGCCGGTCTGGAAAGCCGCGGCCGAGAGGGTCCTGCTGCCGCGGCGCAACCGCAGGACGACCTCGCCGCCCAGGACCGCCAGGCAGAGCGGCAGTTCCGCGCTCGGGTCGGCGAAGGCGAGCGAGCCGCACACGGTGCCCCGGCTGCGGGTCTGGGCATGGCCCACGAAAGGCAGTGCCCGCGCCAGCAGCGGCGCCCGCGCGGCGAGGGGGGGCCAGGCCTCCAGCGCCGCCTGGGTGACCGCCGCGCCGACCTCGATGGCACCGCCGTCCTCCCGGATGGCGGCGCGGTTCGGCAGCTGCGCGATGTCGATGAGGAGGGCCGGTTCCGCCAGCCGCATGTTGAGCATCGGCATCAGCGTCTGGCCGCCGGCGAGAAGCCGCGCGTCGTCGCCGGCGTCGGCGAGGGCGGCGAGCGCCTCCTCCTCGTCGTCCGGGCGCAGGTAGTCGAACGGCGGCGGCTTCATGGTTTGGGCGGTGGTGGCTCCGGCCCGTGGATCAGCGCGCCGACTCGCGCCGGAGTGAGGGGGAGCGTCACGTCTTCCGCGCCGAGTGCATCGGCGACGGCATTGGCGATGCAGACCGGCGTGGTCATGCAATTGCCTTCGCCGACTCCCTTCGCGCCGAGCGGGGTCGCCGGGCTGGGCGTGTCGTGGTGGAGGATGACCGGGTCCGGGATCTCGCCGGCGGTCGGCACCAGATAGTCGGCGAGCGTGCCGGAAAGGAAGCCGCCATCCTCGTCGTACACCAGCTCCTCGTAGAGCGCGGCGCCGACGGCGTGGGCGAAGGCGCCGCGAATCTGCCCGTCCACCAGGGCCGGGTTGAGGCGGCGTCCGGCGTCGTGGGCGGTGACGTAGCGGTCGATCGCGACGGCCCCGGTCGCGCGGTCGATCTCGACGCCGCAGAAATCGAAGAGGAAGCCGTAGGCCGCCGAGCCGTTGATCCGGTCGTCGTCGGTCGGCGGCACCAGGGCGGGCGGTGTCCAGCTCGCGGTCTCGCGCGCCGCCGCGTCCGTGCCCGGCGGCAGGCTCCCCGGTGCCCAGTGGGCGAGCGCGGCCACCCGGCGGAAGTCCAGCCCCGCGGCGGGGGTTTGGCCGGCGAAGATGCGCCCGGCTTCGAAACGCAGCGCCTCGGGTGCTGCGCCGAGCCGCGCCGCCGCGACGCGCGCCAGGCGGCCCTTGAGCCGTTCGGCCGCGAGATGCGCCGCGCCGGCCACGGCGCCCGAGAAGCGACTCGAATAGTTGCCGGCCGCGATCGACCAGGGGTCCTTCTGCGTGTCGTGTTCGAGGTTGACCGTGACGTCCTCCGGTTCGAGGCCGAGCGATTCGCCGACCACCTGGGCGAGCACCGTGCGGTGGCCCTGGCCCTGCGGCAGCGATTCGGCGGTGACGGTGACGCCGCCCAAGGGGTCCACCGCCACCGTGGCGTTGGCGACGGCGCCGTCCTTGGGCCCGGCGGCGCGGCGCTCTTCGGCATCGAGCGCCAGGGTCACGTAACCCATGTTGGAAATGCTGGGTTCGACGGCCGCCGCATAGCCGATGCCGTACAGGCGGCCCTCCGCGCGCGCCGCCGCCCGCCTCGCGCGCAGGGCGTCGAGCCCGCCCTCGGCGACGGCGCGGGCGACGGCGGCCGGGTAGTCCCCGGAGTCGAGGACGGCCCCGGCGGCGGCGCGGTAGGGGAAGGCGCCGCCGGGCACCAGATTGCGGTGAATCACGGCGAGCGGGTCAAGGCCGAGCGTCGCGGCGATGCGCTGCATCAGCCGTTCGAGGGCATAGGAGAACTGCGGGCCACCGAAGCCGCGGTTGAGGCCCGAGGGCGTCTTATTGGTCACGACGACGCGGTTCGTCACCGCGAGATGAGCGATGCGGTAGGGGCCGGTGAGGTTGCCGTGGTTGCGGTAGAGGCTCGCCGGCTCGGGTGCACGCAGATAGGCGCCGCAATCCTCCAGCTGATCGAGGCGGAGGGCGGCGACCGTCCCGTCGTCTTCGACCGCGGCTTCGATGCAGGTCACCCGGTTGGTCGCGGAGGTCGCGGCCAGCAGGTGTTCGAGCCGGTCCTCGATCCACTTGACCGGGCGTCCGGCCTTCCGCGCAGCCAGCGCCATGGCGACGACATAGGGGAAGATCGCCTGCTTGACCCCGAAGCTCCCGCCCGAATCCGGCGGTGCCCGCAGCCGCAGCCTGGGCCCCGGCACCTTGAGCGCCCGCGCCATGACCGGGTGCAGCACCAGCGGCCCCTGGAAGTTGGAGAGCACGTCGTAGCTGCCGTCGTCGGGGCGGTAGGACGCGACCAGTCCAAGGCACTCGATGGGGGTGCAGGCGTTGCGCGGGTAGCGCACGGTGGTCGCGATGCGGTGGGGCGCCTTCGCGAACGCCGCCTCCGGGTCGCCGTAGCGGAACGTCCGTCGGCTGACCACGTTGCCGCCATCCCCTTCGTGGAGGAGGGGCGCCTCCGGCGCGGCGGCGGCCTCCGGATCGACGACGGCGGGCAGGGGCGTGTAGCGCGCGTCGATCAGGGCCAGGGCGTCCTCGGCGCGGTAGCGATCTTCGGCGACGACGATCGCGACGGGCTCGCCGGCGTAGCGCACCCGGTCGGTGGCGATGCACCAGTGCTCCATCTTCCGGCGCACGCCGACCAGGAACGGCGCGGACCAAGCGTGCGCGTCAGCGCCGGTGACGACGGCGTGGACGCCCTCCAGTGCGGCGGCCCGGGTCGTATCGACGCCGAGCAGGCGCGCATGGGCGTGGGGCGAGCGGAGGACGGCGGCGTGGCCGGTGCCGGGGGCCGTCGGGAGGTCGTCGAGATAGCGGCCGGCGCCGCGAAGAAGCGCCGCGTCCTCCAGGCGCTCCCTCGCTTCGCCGATGGGGCTCATGCCGCGGCGGCGCCCGGTCAGGCGCCTTCCGCCCGGCCCGGTATCAGGCCGTTGGACGGCCGCGTCTCGTCCAGGACCTTGCGGGCCGTCTCGGCGCCGGCGACGGGCAGGCCGTTCGGGTCCAGCAGGCCGATCTGCACCAGCACCGAGGCCTGATCCCAGTAGATGTGCTCGTGATAGAGCTTGTCGCCGCGGAAGTTCACGATGGCGACGAGCGGCACGGAGACCGCCTTGCCGGTCGGCGGGACGCCGGGGAGCATCCAGTCGATCTCCTCGTCATGGGTGAAGCTGAAGATCAGCTCGTCGACCACCCGGTCGGCGCCCACGGTGCGCGAGAGGGAGGTCAAGGTCGTGTCCTTCGGCATGCGGGGGATGAAGTGGCGTTCGTAGAAGCGCGCGAGCGCCTCGGCGCCCGTCCCGCCCGTCATCGTCGGGACGTGGTTGACGTAAGGCTCGGCGACCATGGTGGCCATGGTCTTCGCCACGTCGCGGGTCGCGAACTCGCAGTCCAGATGGTGCTCCCAGAGCGCCTCGAGATCGTAGGCCGGGCCGATGGCGCCGCGGAGCAGCGCGAGCGTCCGCGAATGGGCCATCATCGCCGACGGGCGGTGATAGGCGTCGGGCCGGTCGCGGTTGCAGAAGCCGTGGCCCGTTCCCGGATAGCGGCGAATATCGATCTCGGGCCGGTCGGCGAAATGGGCGGCGATGGCGTCGACCGCCGCCGGCGGCACGAATTCGTCGGCGCCGGCGAAGTGCATCAGCACGGGGCAGGCGATGCCGCCGGACTCGTCGAGCGCAGCTTCGATGCCGACGCCGTAGCAGCAGACCGCCGCGTCGACCGAATGCCGGGCCGCGGCGAGATAGGCGAGTTTGCCGCCGAGGCAGAAGCCCATCGCGGCGGCCTTGCCGGTGCATTCGGGGCGCGCCCGCAGCACCGCCAGCGCGGTGCCGATGTCGGCGACGCCCCGGTCCACGTCGAAGCGTTCGTAGAGGTCGAAGGCCCTGGCGAGATCGGCACCGTCGTAGCCGAGATCGACGCCGGGCGCGAGCCGCCAGAAGAGGTCGGGCGCGAGGCAGACATAGCCCTCTTCCGCGAACAGGTCGGCTGCGGCGCGGAGGCTCGCGTTGACGCCGAAGATCTCCTGCGCGAGCAGCAGGCCGGGGCCGCGGCCCGATCCGGGGAGCGCCAGATAGCCCCGGAACGTCCGCCCGTCCTCGGTCGCGAGATCGATGGTCCGGCCCGTCATGGCGGGTCCCCCGCGGCGATTGCGCCCCGCCCGCATTCTGGTCCCGCGCCGCCGCCACCGCAATCGCGCCGCACATCGGGAAGGACGTGCGTCGCGGCTCAGAAGCGGAGGCGAAAGCGGGCGGCGGCGTGGACGGGTTCGCCGTCCACCACCAGCGCCGTGTAGCCGCCGCGCAGCGTCCAGTCGCCGGCGCGGGCGAGGTTCACGGCGGCGCCGGCGGCATGGATCGTGCGCGGCAGCCCTTGCGCGGTCGCGGGCGTCGAGAAGCGCAGCCCGCCCGCCCTGTCCGCCTGCCGCACCCGCAGGCCCTCCGGCCCGTCGGTCGCGATGCGCGCCGTGGCGAGGTTCAGTTCCGGGCGCCAGCGCAGCGTGTCCGCCTCCAGCCAGTCTGCGGGCGCGAGTGCGACGCGCGCCTTCCAGCCGTCGTAGCGCTGCGACAGCGCCGGGATCTCGGAGCGCAGCGCCGCCGAGGTGGCCGTGTACGCCGCTTGGTCCAGCGAGCCAGTGAACAACGGGAGGGACGGGTCGAGCCGCAGCCCGCCCAGCCCCAGCCGCGTGCCCATCTCGGCCCGCGCCCGCTCGTGACGCAGGCCGAAGGCGCCGCTCAGGCTCCCCAGCCCATCGAGGTTGGCGAAGGTCGTCTGCGCCCGGTAGTCGCCGCGCGAAACGTCGGCGTTCGCGAACAAGGCATCGGATTCCCAGCCGCCCCGCAGCGCGTAGCGGTGGCCGTCGAAGGCGCTGTCGTCGAGGCCGGCTGCGAGCTGCGGCATTCCCGAGAAGCCCAGGTGAAAGCCGTCGCCCAGGCGGGCGGTGGCGCCCATCCGCAGGCCGTGCAGGGACCCGGCAGCGCTCGCAGGCACGGGCGCATCACCGATCATTGCCTGGCCCCACCAGACGATCCCGTCCTCGCCCGCGCGCTCGGCCGCAGGCGCCCATGCGGCGAAGCCGCCTGCGACCGGTGCTTCGTCGCCGAACATGACGTCGAACAGGTCGAAGAAGTCGAACAGCGCCAGCGCGAAGACCGCCCCGCCGCCGATGGCGAGAGCCGTCTTCTCGTTGTCGCCGTCTTTCGCTGCCGGCGCCGGCTCCTCTGTCTCCTCGGCGGTCGGTGACTCCTCCGGGATGCTCTTCGGAGCGGTGGCCAAGTCTTCGTCCGGGTTCAGCGTGGCGGTCGTGCCGGTCTCCGTCGTCGTTTCAAGAGTCCCGACCGTTTTCGCCTCTCCGGTTTCGTCATCGGTCGTCTGCAACGTCGGAGCGACGCCGCTGGAGGTTGTGAGCCGGATTCCCACACTGACCAGTTTGACCTCTCCCGACCGCAGCACCGATGCGGCGGCGGTCCTCTGCTGCGCCGCGTCGAGCGCCGGAGCGTAGGCCGCGGAAACGCCCGGGGTGGCGCCTTTCAAGGTGATCCCCCCGCCGGCCGTGACTCGCCCGTGATCCGTGGTGTCGGCCGCGATGTCGCCGATCTCCATCGTCAGTCGGCCGGCGTCCTCCACCGTCACCGTGCCGTCTGCGCCCAGATCGAGATGGCCGCGGACGTTGAGACTGCCCCGCTCCACCGCGAGGGAGGAGCCGGTGAAGGTCGCATCGTGCACGCGCGCCGTCCCCGTCCCGCGCTTGATCATGTCCTCGATGCCGGTGATCGTGCCCTCGATGCTGGCGACCCCGTCGCGCACGTCGAACAGCAGTGTGTCCTCCCCGGTGCCGAACGACACGTCGCCGCCGATATAGCCGGCCGTCTCCAGGGTGTCGGCGCCGACGCCGAAGGAGACGTCGCCTTCGAGGAAGGCGCCGTCCGCGAGCGTGAGCCGCGTCGTGCCGCCCTCGAGCCGCGCCGCCAGCGGCGCGCGGACCGTCCCGCCGCGGACGGTCACGCGGGCCGTGCCGGTTGCGCCCGTCCCGGCCCAGATGCCGATGCCGCTCTCGTCCGCATCGTCCGTCGCCGGGTCGTCCGCGGCGGAAGCCATGACCGTCCCGCCCGTCATCTCCACGGTGGCCGTTCCGGCGCCGTAGGTCAGGGCCCGGAGCCCGGTCATGCCTGCGCCGGTGACGGTCACGTCGCCGCTGTTGAGCACGGTGGCGTCGCCGGTGTCCGTGATCGCTTCGTTCGTGAAGTTGAAGAACCCGGCCCACACGCCGGCGTCCTTGTTTTCCGGCTCGTTGTCGTCCCACACGCCGGCGCGGCCGGATGCGACGATCGTGCCGGCGTTTTCCGCCCGCGCGGTGCCGAAGGAGGTTCCGCCCGCGCCGACGACGATCGCGGCGGCCAGGCCGCCGGTTTCGTCACCCGTCGTTTCGATCCGGGCGCCTGCCGCGTTGAGCGCGGTGGCGAGATTGGGGTTGGCCTCGGTGCCTCCACGATGCGCGATCGCGAGGACGCCTTCCGCTTGGCGGCCCTCGGTGGTCACCCTGCCCCTGTTCACGGCCCGCGCCTGTGCCGACGTGCGGGAACCATCGTTTTGCGTTTCAGCGATGACGCCGAACACCCATGGCCCTTTCGTGGCGACCTGTCCGGTGGCGTCGTTCTCCGCCAAGGCGTTGGCCGCCGTCGAATAGGCGTGCGGGCCGGTTCCGCGCCGTCGGGTAGCAACCTGCGCCGGCGTGCTTCTTGCGCGGCCGCCTCGAACGCGCGCGCATCGCCCCCCGCCAGCGCCGCAAGGGCCGCCTCACCAAACGCCGCCAGGGAACGCCGGCGCGCCGCCCGCACCGCAACGCGGGCCGTGCACGCCGTGCACCGCGCCCGCCCGCCGGCGCCGCGCACTCAATGCAATCGCCCGCCGCCCTATCCGGCCGGGCCGTCAAGATCGAGATTCGGTATCGCGTCGAATCAAGGACTTGCGGCCCATCCCGCCGGCGGCGCCAGGAAGGCGCCGGAAAGACCCTCCCCCGCCGGCGCCGTCCTACTCGAACCGGCCTTCCTTCAACAACCGGTAAGCGGCCGTCCCCTTCAAGGCTTCGTTCTCTTTCGCATAGTCGAAGGGAGTCTTGCCGTCATCATCGCGCGCGGCGGGGTCCGCACCGCCTTCAAGCAACGCCATAATCACGGAAGGGTTGGCGTTCTCCAACGCCGCCAAGTGAAGCGGCGTGAAGCCGGCTACGGCGCGTGCACCGACGTCGGCGCCGCCCTCAATCAACGCCATAATCACGGAAGGGTTGGCGTTCTTCAACGCCGCCGAGTGAAGCGGCGTGAAGCCGGCTACGGCGCGCGCACCGACGTCGGCGCCGCCCTCAATCAACGCCATAATCACAGGGAGGTTGGAATTGTACGCCGCCGCCGCATGAAGCGGCGTAACGTCCCCTTCCTTGCGTGCACCGACGTCGGCGCCAGCTTCAATCAACGCCCGGATCACGAAAGGGTTGGAACTGGACCAAGCCGCCGCATGAAGCGGCGTTGCGCCGTCTTCCATGCGCGCGGCGGGGTTCGCGCCGCCTTCAATCAACGCCGCAATCGCGGAAGGGTTGGAATGGTACGCCGCCACATGAAGCGGCGTCATGCCGTCTTCGGCGCCCGCGTCGTTGGGGTCCGCGCCAGCTTTGATCAACGCCGCTATCACGGAAGGGGTGGTGTTCTTCAACGCCGCCAAGTGAAGCGGCGTGACGTCGGCTACGGCGCGCGCACCGACGTCGGCACCGCCTTCAATCAACGCCGCAATCGCGGAAGGGCTGGAATTGTACGCCGCCACATGAAGCGGCGTCATGCCGCCGCCGCACGCGGCAAGGGAAGCAAGCGAAGCCAGGCACACGGCAAGCAAGCGGTTCATCGCGGGGTCCTTTCACGGCTTTCACGCATCGCGGCATTGTCACCGGATCACTCGACAATGCCAGCCTCGAACACACCGCGGCCCATAGCGCCCCGTAGGCGCCCGTGCGGCCCCGCCGGGGTAATCCTCCAAGACCCGACAGCGGCCCATCGCTGTGGGCGCTCTACGGCCCTTCAGAGCCCGAACGCGCCCTTATGCCCGGGCAATTCGCCCTCGGCGGCGGCGGTGGTAAGTGTCCGCACGTTGCCCCGGTTGACGGCCTGCGCGGCGCGGACGTCCGACCCTGCGAGAACGGCATGGGCGTTGGGGCCGTGCGTTTCCGCCACGCCGCCCGTGTCGTTGACGGCGTTCGCGACGCCGCTGTTCGCCCAGGCGTAAAGCCCCGTGGGCCAACGGAGGCTTCTCGTGCATGCCGCCACCGTTGACGATCGTCTCGTAATTGGTGGCCGTCGCCAGTGCGGCACCGTAACCGTCCGCATAGAGGTCGTAAGCGGTTCTCGGCGTTGGCGTCTCCCTCCTGGGAGCCGGCGTACACGCCCAGGGATGTTGCGTCGCTCGCTCCGGTGGTGACTGCGCCGCCGTAGGTGGTGATCGTTCCCCGGTTGATCGCCGTCGCCGTGCCGCGGCCGCTGACCCGGGCGCTCACGCCGTTCGCGGCGTTCTCCCGGGCCTTTACCGTCGCGCGGGATTCGGCCCAGATGTTCTCCCCGCCGTCAGGGTCGCGGAAGCGCAGGCCATGCTCCTGGGCCCCCGTGGTCGCGATGGCGGCGGACGGCACCACGACGTAGCGGAAATCCGCCGGCGTCCTCTTCGTTGGCGCGCGCTCCGCCCGTGAGCCGCATGACGAAGAGAGAGTCGGCTTGGCGGCCGGCCGGAAGGCGGTTCGAATCGATGGCCGGCGTGACGGTGGAGTCGTCGTCCGTGGCCTTCTCCGGTCGGGCAGCCTACAAAGCGGCCATGCCTCCCCCGCGAGCCGTGGCGAACGCGCCGCTCGTCGGCGTGCTCTACATGTGCGCGACCGCCGTCGCCATGTTCCCGGCGCTCAACGCCACGGTGAAATATCTCGTCGCCGACTACCACATGGCGCAGATCATCTGGTTCCGCTGCGTCGTCCACCTGGCCCTGATGGTCGCGCTCTTCATGCCGGCGATGGGGTGGCGGCTGTTCGCGACCCGACGCCCGTGGTTGCAGGGAATCCGCTCGCTGACCCAGCTCGTCACCTTCACGCTGATCTGGTGCGCCCTGATCTGGACGCCGATGACGACGGTCACCATGGTGCTCTTCACCGGCCCGTTGATCCTGGTGGCGCTCTCGGTGCCGTTCCTGGGCGAGCGGGTGGGGCCGCGCCGCTGGGCCGCGGTCTTCATCGGCCTCGCCGGCGTGCTGATCGTCATCCGCCCGGGCGCCGACGTGGCGCACTGGGCCTCGCTCCTCGCCCTGGGCGGCGCCTTCTTCTACGCGGTCTACCAGGTCCAGACCCGCAAGCTCGCCGGCCAGGACGATCCGCGCACGACCTCGGTCTATACGATCCTGCTGGCCTTCGTCGTGACCACGGCCGCCGTGCCGTTCTTCTGGGAGGCGCCGGGCGGTGCGGTGGACTGGCTGGCGTTCCTGGCGCTGGGCGTGTTCGGCGGCCTCGCCCACTACTTCGTCATCAAGGCCTATCAACACGCCGAGGCCTCGCTGGTGGGGCCGTTCGACTACGGCCAGCTGGTCGGGGCGAGCCTCCTCGGCTATCTGGTCTTCGGCGAGATTCCCGACCTCTGGACCTGGGTCGGCGCCGCCGTCATCGTCGCGAGCGGGCTTTACGTCGCGCACCGGGAGACGCGGGCGGAACGCTTGGCGCGCTGAGCGGCGGCGCCTTGGCACGGCTGCGGGCCTTCCCCTACAAGGGCGCGATGACCGTCTATCCGGCGCGCTACGACGATCCGCTTCGTGGCATCCTGTTCATGTGCCTGACGGCGATCGTCATGTTCCCGCTGCTCAACGCGACGACGAAATACCTCCTGGCGGCGGATTATTCTGTGGTTCAGGTCATGTGGGTGCGCTCGATCGTGCATCTGGCCTGGATGCTGGGGATGTTCCTGCCCCGCGCCGGGTGGCGGGTTCTGCGCAGCGCCCGGCCGGGGATGCAGCTCCTCCGCTCCGCGCTCCAGTTCGTGTCGCTCGTGCTGTTCGTGATCCCGCTCGCCTTCGCGCCGCTCACCACCTTGACGATGGCCTTCTTCACGGCCCCGCTCATGGTCGTCGCCCTGTCGGCGCCGATGCTGGGGGAGCGGGTGGGGCCCAGGCGCTGGGCCGCGGCGGCGTTCGGCTTCGCCGGCGTGATCGTGATCTTCCGGCCGAGCGGCGACCTGCTGCTTCACTGGTCGGTCTTTCTCGTCCTCGGCTCGGCCGCCACCTACGCGCTGTTCCAGATCCTGACCCGCCGGCTCGCGGCCGAGGACGACTACCGGACGACCGCCATCTACACGATCGTCGTGTCCCTGGTCGTGACCACGGTCGCGGGGCCGTTCTACTGGGAGTGGCCGCGGGAGGCCGTGCACTGGGCGGCCCTGATCGGCCTCGGCTTCCTCGGCGGGCTGGGGCATTTCGGGGTGATCAAGGCCTATCAGTACGGCCGCGCCTCTGTGGTGGGCCCCTTCGACTACGGACAGCTGATCGGCGCGGCCGCGATCGGCTTCCTCTGGTTCGGCGAGGTCATCGACCTGTGGACGTGGCTCGGCGCGGCGATGATCGTCGCCAGCGGCCTCTACATCGCCCGCCGCGAGGCCCGCCTCGCCCGCTGAGCGGCGCCCGCCAAGCGGGGCGCCCGCCGAGCGGGGCGTCAGAGCCGCCGGTTCGCGTCGAGCGCGGCGAGCCAGCGCTTGTAGTTGCGCACCGAGAACCGCTGGTACTCGATGACGTTGTAGACGTAGCTGCCGTCCTCGATCCTGGCCGCCGCGTCGTCATAGGCTTCGCGGGTCACGGGGACGAACCTGATCCGGTCTCCCGGCCGGAACAGCACGATCTCCCCGCCGAAGGCGTCGAAGCGCTTTTCCGTATCCCAGATGGGCACGGGCGTGCGGCCCAGGAGCTGGTAGCCGCCCGGCGTGTTGACCGGATAGATGGCGCTCGCCGAGCCGCCCATGCCGACCGTGCCCTGCGGGGTCCAGGTGCGCGGCGGGTTGTATTTGGGGACGGTGATCATCGCCCGCGGGTCCAGCGGCTGGAGGAAGGGCAGGCCCGGCCAGAAGCCGAGGGAAGCCACCCAGTATTCCGAACCCGAATGAACGCGCACGAGGTGGTCGCGCCCGGCGAGGCCGTTCAGCCGCGCCACGAGGTCCGGGTCGTATTCCTTCGGCGCGATCTTCGCGCTGTAGTCGTCGATGCATTCCCGGGTCCAGGGGTCGAGATACATCGTCTCGAACAGGAACAGCCGGCTGTCGAGCTCGATGTCGTCGGTCGCGCCCAGGCTCGCGATCAGCGCCCGCAGCTCCTTCACGAGGTCGTCGTAGGAAACCGCGGCCGGCTCGTAGTGGACCAGCATCGAGGCGAAGCAGGGCGCCGTCTCGACGATGCCCTTCGTCCCGTCGGCGACGATGCGCGCCGCCAGCCCCTGGGCGACGAAGTTCAGCTCCAGGTTCATCTCGTTGCCGAACTCGATCAGGACGTAGCGGTCGCCGCCGGGCAGGAATTTCGGTTCGTCGTAGATCATGGCGGGCTCTCTCGGGCAGGCGCCGGGCCGCCCGTCAGATCGGCTCCGTGCCGTTCGACGAAGCCGGTATGAGTGTGGCCGGCGCGGAAGGCTTCGTGCGCGACGACGCGGCGCAGGAAGCCGATATTGGTGGCGATGCCCTCGATGCGGAAGCGTCAAGGGCCGCCAGCATCCTCTCGATGGCGCCGTTCCGGTCGGTGCCATGGGCGATCAGCTTGGCGATCATCGGGTCGTAGAAGTGGGTGATCCGGTCGCCTTCGCGGACCCCGGTATCGAGCCGCAGGCCGGCGCCCGCCGGCGGCGGGGCGAAAACCTCGAGCGGCCCCGGCGAGGGGAGGAAATTCTTGCTCGGGTCCTCGGCGTAGAGGCGGCACTCGATCGCGTGCCCCTGCGGTGCCACCGGCGTTTCCAGGAGCCCGGAGAGATCGTCGCCCCGCGCGAGGCGGAGTTGCAGACCCACCAGATCGACGCCTGCGATCATCTCGGTGACCGGATGCTCGACCTGGATGCGCGTGTTCATTTCGAGGAAGTAGAACGCGCCGTCGGGCGCCAGGATGAATTCGACCGTGCCGGCTCCGCGGTAGTGCTCCCGCGCGACGAGGGCGAGGGCGGCGGCGGCCATGCGCGCCCGCAGGGCGGGGCCGACCGCCGGCGAGGGCGCTTCCTCGACGATCTTCTGGAAGCGCCGCTGGATCGAGCATTCCCGCTCCATGAAATGGGCGCCGCGTCCGTCGCCTGAGCCGAAGACCTGGATCTCGACGTGGCGCGGTTCGGGCACGAGCTTTTCGAGATAGACCGCGCCGTCGCCGAAGGCTTTTTCGGCCATGGCCTGGGTCGCGCCCACCACCTCGGCGAGTTGCGCCGGCCCGTCCACCCGCCGCATGCCGATGCCGCCGCCGCCGGCGCTGGCCTTGACGAGCAGCGGATAGCCAACCGCCGCCGCGTGCCTCTCCGCCTCCGCCGCCGCGCCCGGCGCGAGCCGCGCGCTCCCCGGCACGACGGGCAGGCCTGCCTCGGCGGCGAGGCGGCGCGCGCGCGCCTTGTCCCCCATGGCGGCGATCGCCTCGGGCCGCGGGCCGACCCAAGTAAGGCCGGCCGCCTCGACCGCGCGGGCGAAGGCGGCGTTCTCGGCCAGGAAGCCGTAGCCCGGATGGATCGCGTCCGCGCCGCTCGCCTGTGCGGCGGTGAGGATTTTGTCGGCGGCGAGGTAGCTCGCGCGCGCGGCCGGCGGGCCGATGGCGAAGGCTTCGTCGGCTTCGTCGGCGTGTTTCGCGCCCGCGTCCGCCTCCGAATGGACCGCGACCGTGGCGATGCCGAGCGCCCGCGCGCTGCCCATGACGCGGCAGGCGATCTCCCCGCGATTCGCGACCAGGAGCTTCTTCACGTCCGCCGCAAGGAGGCGCCGTTCGGATGCCGGTCCGCCGCGTCCGCGCGCGGGCGTCGGCCGGCGGGAGGGGCGATCGCGGCGGGTTCCATGGCCGCGACGCTACCCGCGGGCCGGGCGCGCCGCAAGCGGCGGTCGTGGCCGGGAGCAGTGCCGAAAGCGCCATGCGCCGCCGCTCCTGCGCCGTATCCGGCGCTTCGCGCCTCTCCGCGGCGCCCTGCAAACCATGCGGTGCGGCTATTCCGCCTTGGCGATCACGGCGGCGATGGCACTCAAAGTTCTGGCGCGGTCGAACGCATCGTCAAACTTTTCTGCGGTTTGCAGCGCCCCGGCGATGTCTCCAGCCTTGGCCCGTGCGGCGGCGATGGTGCCCAAAGCCTGGACGCGGTTGCCCGCATTGTCGATCTTTTCCGCGGCTCGCAGCGCCTCGGCGAGGGTCACCCTCGCTCCCGCATTGTCCCCGGCCTCTACCTGCGCGGCGGCGATGGCGTTCAAAGCCCGGGCGCGGCCGGACGCAATGTCGATCTTTTCCGCGGTTTGCAACGCCTCGGCGAGGGTCACCCTCGCTCCCGCGTTGTCCCCGGTCTCTACCTGCGCGGCAGCGATGGCGCGCAAAGCTCGGACGCGGTTGAGCGCATTGTCAAACTTTTCCGCGATTTGCATTGCCTCGGCGATGTTCCCGGCTTTGGTCTGCGCGGCGGCGATGTCGCGCAAAGCACGGGCACGCCAAGACGCATCGTCGATCTTTTCCGCGGTTTGCATTGCCACGGCGAGGGTCATCCTCGCTTCCGCATTGTTTCCGGCCTCTGCTTGCGCGGCGGCGATGGCGCTCAAAGCACGGGCACGCCAAGACGCATCGTCGATCTTTTCCGCGGTTTGCATTGCCACGGCGATGCCCCCGGCCTCTGCCTGTGCAGCGGCGATGTCGCGCAAAGCCCAGCCGCGCCAGACGCGGTTGTTGAACGCATTGTCGATCTTTTCCGCGGTTTGCATTGCCACGGCGATGTCCCCGGCCTCTGCCTGCGTGGCGGCGATGTCGTGCAAAACCCAAGCGCGGGCAAACGCATGATCGGAATCGATCTCTTCCGTCTCTCTCAACGCCGCCGTGAGCAGGCAATCCGCCGTCGGGGCTGCGAAACACTCCCTCCGCTCCCGCACGGGGGCCGACAGCTCCCGCACCCATTCCGCCGGCGTCGCGAAGGAGAGGCCCTCGCTGGCGGCTCCGGCGTGCTTGAAGGTCGTGATCCCGACCAGCTCTCCCTCCCCGTTGAACAGCCCGCCGCTGGAAGAGCCCGGCGAGACGGCCGCGTCCGTCTGGACGATCGAGGCGGCGCGCTTGCCGTGGTCGCCGCGCAACTGCGAGACGATGCCGCGGGAGAGGGAAAGCGTCAGCCCCTGCGGGGCGCCGACGGCATAGACCTCCTCGCCGACGGAAAGCGCGCGGGCGCTGCCGAGGCGAACCGGCGGTGCCGCCGGGGGATCGGCAAGCTCCGCGACGGACAGCAGGCAGAGATCGCGCGCCTCGTCCCGCGCCGCCAGGCGTGCCTCCATGCGCCAGGTCTCGCGCCCGCGCGCATCCGCCGCCTGACGCACGGCGATGTCCGCCGCGCCGGTCACGACGTGGCAGTTCGTCGCCACCTCGTTCCCACCCACGACGACTCCGCTGCCCTGTGCGATCTGCGCCCCGCCGGCGTCCAGGGCGAGGACGACGACCACGCCGCCGGATACGTCGGCGAAGACCTCCTGCGCCGATTTGCCGCTCGCGCCGTCGGGAAAAACCATGGCGCAGACGCACAAGACGCCCGTCGCAACCGCCAGACGTTGATGTGGTTTCATTCGGTGTGCCCCAGGATGCCGAAGCATGATCAAGCCATGAAAGCACATGGTCGCTCAAGCCGCGTGCCCCTGCTATCCTGGCGCCGCTCCGTGACGAGAGCCGGCGGGCAGGAGGGGCGCATGTATGTGGGGCAAGCGATCCGGCGGCGGGAGGACGAACGGTTCCTGCGGGGGCGGGGGCGGTTCGTCGAGGACGTCAGGCTCGACGAGCCCATCGCCCATGCCGCCTTCGTGCGCAGCCCCCACGCCCATGCCAGGGTGACGCGGATCGACACCGAAGCCGCCGCCGCACTGCCGGGCGTGTGCGCGGTGCTGACCGGTGCGGACTGGACGGCCGCCGGCTACGGCGAGGCGGAGGGGGTGTGGCCGGTCGCCGACAGGAGCGGCGCGCCGGCACGCACCGTGAACCGGCCGTTCATCTGCGTCGATGGCGTGGTCCGCTGCGTCGGCGAGATCGTCGCCATGGTCGTCGCCGAAGACCGCCACCGGGCGCTCGACGGGGCGGAGGCGGTCGCGGTCGATTACGAGGAGATGCCGGCCAACACCGTCACGGCGAAGGCGCTGGAGACGGAGACCCCGCTCGTGCATCCGGCGCTCGGCACCAACGAGGTGCTGGTCACCGAGCACGGCCTCAAGGAGGAGACGGAAGCGGCGCTCGCCCGCGCGCACCACGTCACCGAGGTCACGGTCCCGACCAACCGCGTCACTGCGTCCCCCATCGAGCCGCGCTGCTACATGGGGCACTACGACGCGGTGGGCGACCGCTATACCGTCTGGACCACGCATCAGGCGCCGCACATCGTGCGCCGTTACTTCACCAAGTCGCTGCGCATTCCCGAGCACAAGATGCGGATCGTCGCGCCCGACGTGGGCGGGGGCTTCGGGATGAAACTCTACCACTACCCGGAGGAACCGCTGGTGCTCTGGGGTGCGATCGTCTCCGGCCGCCCGGTCAGGTGGACCGGCACGCGCTCGGAATGCCTGCTGGGCGACACCCACGCCCGCGACCACCACACGACGGGCCGCATGGCCTTCGACCGGGACGGCAGGATTCTCGGCGTGGCGTTCGAGACGCTCGGGGCCTTCGGCGCTTACGAAAGCCAGTGGCAGGCGAGCATCACCAACGCCTACCACTTCACCATGCTGTCCCTCGCCTACGACATCCCGGCGATCCACACGACCGTGCGCGGCGTCTATACCAACGCCACGCCCGTGGACGCCTATCGCGGCGCGGGCCGCCCCGAGACCGTCTACCAGGTCGAGCGGCTGATCGAGAACGGCGCCAAGGAGATGGGCATCGACCCGATGGAATTGCGCGCGCGCAACCTGATCCGCCCGGAGAAGTTCCCGTACAGGACGGCCGTCGGCATCACCTACGATTCGGGCGATCCGCCGGCGCTCATGGAGAAGATCAAGGCGCTCTCCGGCTACGACGCGCTCCGCGCCGAGCAGGCCGCGCGGCGCGCGCGGGGCGAATGGATGGGAATCGGCATTTCGGCTTTCTTCGACATGGCCGGCGCGGGCCCCGTCAAGATGATGAACGATCTGGGCGCCAAAATCGGCTGCTACGACGTGGCCAGCGTGCGCGTCCACCCCGACGGACGGATCACGGTGTTCGCCGGCAGCCACAGCCACGGGCAGGGCCACGAGACGACGTGGAGCCAGATCGCCGCCGACCGGCTCGGCTGCGCCATCGACGACGTCGATCTGGTCGAAGGCGATACCGACCGTGTGCCGATGGGAATCGGCACCTGGGGCTCGCGCTCCCTCTCGACCGCCGGCATGGCAGTCTATACCGCCGCCGACCGGGTGGTCGCGAAGGCCAAGCGGCTGGCGGCGCACATGCTGGAATGCGCGCCCGAGGACCTCGACCTGGCCGACGGCGCGTTCACCGTCAAGGGCACGGACCGCAAGCTGGCGTTCTCGGCAGTGGCCAACGCCGCCTATCATTCCGGCGACCGCCCGGCCGATCTGGAGATCGGCCTCGAGGAGACGTCGTTTTTCGATCCCGACGACTGCACCTACCCTTCCGCCATCCATCTCTGCGTCGTCCTCGTCGATCTCGAGACCTGCGCCGTCGCCTTGCGGAACTACTGGGCGGTGGACGACGTGGGCACGGTCATCAACCCGATGGTGCTGGAGGGGCAGGTGCATGGCGGGCTGGTGCAGGGCATCGGCCAGGCGCTCATGGAGGAATGCGCCTACGATCCCGAAACCGGCCAGTACCTCGCGGGCACGTTCATGGATTACGCCATCCCCCACGCCGAAGATGTGCCGTCCTTCGGGCTGGATTCGCATGTGACCCGCGCCTTGGGCAATCCGCTGGGTGCCAAGGGGGCGGGCGAGAGCGGCACCATCGGCGCGCCGTCCTGCGTCGCCAACGGCGTCATCGACGCGCTGTGGCCTCTCGGGGTGCGGCAGATCACGCAGCCCATGACGCCGAAGAAGATCTGGCGCGCCATCGAGGAGGCGAAGCGGGCGCGCCATTAGCGCCGCAACCGGGGCGGGGACGAGGACGATGGACGGGATTTCCGTGACGCTGACGGTGAACGGCAGGGAGGAGTCGGCGACGGTCGATCCGCGCACCCTGCTCGTCCACTTCCTGCGCGAGGAGCTGCACCTCACCGGGACTCATATGGGCTGCGACACCAGCCAGTGCGGGGCTTGCACCGTCCATCTCGACGGCCGGCCCATCAAATCCTGCGCGATCTTCGCGGCGCAGCTGGACGGCGCCTCCGTGACCACGATCGAGGGCGTCGCGGAGACCGGGCGGCTGCACCCGATGCAGGCCGCGTTCAAAGAGCATCACGGCCTGCAATGCGGCTTCTGCACCCCCGGCATGGTGATGATGGGGATCGACATCGCGAACCGCCACGAGGCGCCCTCCGAGGCCACGATCCGCCGCGAGCTCGAAGGCAATCTCTGCCGCTGCACGGGCTATCACAACATCGTCGAATCGATCGCGGCCGGTGCCAGGGCGATGCGCGGCTGAGTGGGAGGCGCCGATGTATCCGTTCGCCTACCACCGTCCGTCTTCCGTCGCCGACGCCGCGGCATTGCTGGCCCGTAGCGAGGACGGCCGCCTGCTCGCAGGCGGCATGAGCCTGATCCCGACCCTGCGCTTCCGCCTCGCCCGGGCGTCGGACCTGATCGACCTCAACGGGATCGACTCGCTCGCCGGCATCGAACGGCGCGGCGGCACGCTGCGCATCGGCGCGATGACCCGACACGCGGCGGTCGCCGCCTCGCCGGCGGTAGCGGAGGCGATCCCGGCGCTTGCCGCCCTCGCCGAATCGATCGGCGACGTGCAGGTGCGCAACCGCGGGACCATCGGCGGCTCGATCTGCTTCGCCGACCCGGCCGCCGACTACCCGGCCGGCCTGCTCGGCTTGGGCGCCACGGTCAACACCGACCGGCGCGCCATCGCCGCGGACGACTTCTTCGCCGGGCTTTACGAGACCGCGCTGGCGGAGGGCGAGCTCGTGGTCTCGGTGGATTTCCCGATCCCCAGGAAGGCGGGCTGGGCCAAGTTCGGCAACCAGGCTTCGCGCTTCGCCGTGGCTGCCGTGATGGTGTCGCGCACCGGCGACGCGGTGCGGGTCGCGGTCACCGGTGCCAAGGCCTGCGTCTTTCGCGTACCGGAGATGGAAGCGGCGCTCGCCGCGGACTTCGCGGCCGAGGCGCTGGAAGGCGTCGCGCTGCCAGCCTGTGGGCTCAACGAGGACCTCCACGCGGACGCGGCGTACCGCGCGCATCTCGTCAGCGCAATGACCCGCCGCGCCGTGCGGGCGGCGGGCACGCGATGAAGCCTGCGCGGTTCCGCTACCGCCGCGCCACGACCGTGGACGACGCGCTGCGGGCGCTCGCCCGCGACCCGGAAGCGCGGATTCTCGCGGGTGGCCAGAGCCTGATCCCGCTGATGAACCTGCGGGTGGTGAAGCCCGGCTGCCTGATCGACATCAACCGCATCCCCGACCTCGACCATATCGAGGAAGACGGCGGCGCAATCGTGGTCGGCGCCCTCGCCCGGCACAACGACGTGAAAGACTCGCCGCTGGTCCGTGCCCACTGCCCGCTGCTCGCGGAAGCCTACGAATCCATCGCCCATTACACCGTGCGCAACCGCGGCACGCTCGGCGGCAACCTCTGCCACGCGGATCCTTCCTCGGAAGCACCCGCGGTGATGGTCGCCATCGGCGCGACGTTGGTGTTGCGGAGCGCCGCCGGGGGCCGGCGTGAGGTGCCGGCGGAAGGCTTCTTCAAAGGGGTGTACGAGACGGCGGTGCGACAGGACGAAATGTTGACCGAGATCCGCCTGCCCAAGCGCGGGGCCGAGGGCTGGGCCTTCGCCGAAGTCAGCAACCGCCACGGCGATTTCGCCATGGCCGCCGTCGCGGCGACGGTGCGGCTGGAGGGCGGGACCTGTGCGGCCGCGCGGGTGGTGGCGAGCGCGGTGGGCGCGCGCCCGTCGCGGCTCGAAGCGGCGGAAGCAGCGCTCGTCGGCAGGCCGATCTGCGCGTCGCGCCTCGACGCGGCGGCGGAAGCGGCGCGCGGGGCGGTCGATCCGCCGAGCGACAGCCACGCGGACGCGGCCTACCGCCGGGACGTCATCGGCACCCTGACCCGGCGGACGGTGGGCCGCGCCGCTTCGCGTTGCGCGGCCCCGCGCACGGCGCCCGTGCGACGCGCGGCCCCGCGCCCGGCGCCCGCGCGAGGGGGTTAGGGGGGAGGTCATGGAGAGGGAGACGATCCGCGTGACCGTCAACGGCAAGGCCCACGAGCGCGCGGTCGAACCCAGGCGGCTCCTGAGCGATTTCCTGCGCGACGATTTGCGCCTCACCGGCACCCATGTCGGCTGCGAACACGGCGTCTGCGGTGCGTGCACGGTGACCATGGACGGCCGCACCACTCGCGCCTGCCTGACCTTCGCGGTGATGGCGGATGGCGCCGACATCCGAACGGTCGAGGGCCTCGGCACGGTCGAGGCGATGCACCCGGTGCAGCAGGCGTTCTGGGAAAAGCACGGCCTGCAATGCGGCTTCTGTACGCCGGGGATGCTGATGACCGCGGCGGAGTTGCTGGAGCGGAACCCCGACCCCTCTGTGGACGACGTGCGCGACGCCATCTCCGGCAACCTCTGCCGGTGCACGGGCTACCAGACCATCGTCGAATCCATCCGCCACGCGGCGCGGCTGATGAGGGAGGGCGGCGCATGAGCGGCCGGATTCCCGCGAGCCGGCAGCGGGAGAAACCGCGCGCCGATCTCAAATGGATCGGCAAGAGCATGAAGCGGCTGGAAGACCCGCGCCTCCTGGTGGGCCGCGGGGTTTATATCGACGACGTGAACCTGCCCGGCATGGCCCATGCGGCCGTCCTGCGCAGCCCCCACGCCCATGCGCGGATCGTTTCCATCGACGTGAGCAAGGCTGCCGCGCTGCCGGGCGTGCTGTGCGCGATGACCGGCGCGGACGCCGCCGCGTGCTGCGGGCCGCTGCCGACCTGGGCGAGCCCGCCGGTGCGGCAGCCGGTGCTCGCCCACGACCGGGTGCGCCACGTGGGCGAGGCGGTGGCGGCGGTGGTGGCGGAGGACCGCTACATCGCCGAGGACGCCTGCGAGTTGATCGAGGTCACCTACGCCCCCCTGCCGCCGGTGGTTGATCCGGAGGAGGCGCTCGAATCGCGGGGGGACGCGGTGCTGCACCCGGACCGCGGGGACACCAACATCGCCCTCGAACGCACGCTCGCCTTCGGGCCGGTGGAGGCGGATTTCGCCGCCGCCGATCTGGTGATCGCGCGCCGCTTCCGCTGGCCGCGCTCCGGCGGCCAGCCGCTGGAGACGGTGGGCGCCGTCGCCGGTTTCGACCCGGGCACCGGGCGCTTCACCATCCAGTGCAACACCTCGATGTACAATTATTGCGGCTGGATGATCGCGGAGACGCTCAAGGTCCCGCCCCACAAGCTGAACATCGTGCCCGTGCTCGCCGGCGGCAGCTTCGGCAGCAAGATGTTCGTTCACAAGGTGCCGGTCATCGCGGCGATGCTGGCGCGCGAGGCGGGGCGGCCGGTCAAGTTCCTGGAGGACAGGATCGACAACACCACGAGCTGCGACAACCATGCCTCCGACCGGGTCTATGACGCGCAGCTCGCGCTGAAGCGGGACGGCACGCTGCTCAGCCTCAAGACCCGGATCGTCGACGATTACGGCGCTTATCTGCAATTCGGCGTGGGCCAGCACGGCAACGCGCTCTCTCAATGCGTCGGCCCCTACCGCATCAACAGCGTCGAGGTGTCGCTTGCTGCGGTGCTGACCAACAAGTGCCAGCAGGGCGCCTATCGGGGCTTCGGCTCGGAGGTGGCGAATTTCGTGATCGAGCGGCTCGTCGACGCGGCGGCCGACGAATTCGGCATGGACCGCATCGCGCTGCGCCGACAAAACTTCATCCGGCCCGAGCAATTTCCCTATCTGATCCCCACCGGCAACATGTACGACAGCGGCGACTACGAGGCCGTTCTCGACGAGACGCTGAAGCGCGCCCGGCTGGGGGAATGGCGCGCGAAACAGGCAGAGGCGCGCCGCGAGGGCCGCTATATCGGGATCGGCGTCGCCACCTGCCAGGAGCGGAGCGTCTTCAGCGCCACCGAGTTCTGGATGTGGAACCTGGAGCCCGGAGTCGAGTGGACCAGCTCGCCCGACGGCGTTTCCCTCAGGATAGACCCGACCGGCAAGGCCTTCGTCACCCTCCATTCGCCTTTCTGGGGCAACAGCCCGGAGACGGTCGCGGCCCAGGTGGTGGCGGAGCAGCTCGCCATCGACCCGGCGGACATCGAGATCACCTATTCGGACACCGACCGGGGCCTCGATTCGACCGGCCCCGGAGGCAGCCGCTTCACCGTGATGGTGACCGGCGCCATCGTCGGCGCCGCCGGCATGATCCGCGAGAAGATATTCCGCATCGCGGCCCATCTGATGGAGGTGGACCGCCGCGATCTCGAACTGCGCGACGGCGCGGTGCACGTGAAGGGCGTGCCCGACATGTCGATGCGCATCGCCGAGATCGCCGACAAGGCGCATTATTACCGGCTCAGCATGCCCGAAGACCTCGATCTCACCAGCGGGCTCGACGCGGCTTACATCTACGACCACCCGGTGACGACGCTGCCCGCCGAAGACGAAAGCCACATGGGGATCTTCTATCCGATCATGGGCCACAGCTGCCATGTTCCGGTAGTGGAGGTCGATATCGAGACGGGCCAAGTGCACTTCCTCCACTATGCCGCCGTCCACGACTGCGGCACCATGGTGAACCCGATGACCCTGGAGGGCCACATCCGGGGCGGGACGGTGAACGGGATCGGCACAGCGCTCTTCGAGGAGTTTTCCTACGACGAGGAGGGCCAGCTGCGGACGGCACTGTGGACAGACTACCTGATCCCGACGATCAAGGAGTCGCCGCGGGAGATCGATGTGGGCCATGTGGAGACGCCGTCGCCCTTCACGGAATACGGGGTGAAGGGGGGCGGTGAGGGCGGTCGCATGGGCGGCCCCCCGGCCATCGCCGCCGCCATCGAGGACGCCCTCCGTCCCCTCGGCGTCGAGATCGACAGCCTCCCCCTCCCGCCCAGCCGCCTCCGCGCCCTGATCCGAGCGGCCCAGGAAAGACAGGCGGCAGGCGCTGCTGCGGTGTCAGCACCTCGGTAAGAGGGGGCTTGTGCCTTGTGGGCTTTCCTGCATGATGGTCCGGTATCTTGCCGGTAAGTAGTTTGGCGGAGATTGAGCGTGGCACGAATCTCGAGCCGGTCGCCAATTCAAGACTTCGTGAACAGGTCGATCGTCGTCGACACTTCGGGCCGTCTGCCCATCCTTGTGACTTCCCTGACTCGCTATGGCGAATCAAGATAATCAGACCGTCGCGATGAGCTCTATACTGTCGAAACGGGTCAGTGAACTCGAACTCACGGTTCGTGCCTATAACTGTTTGGCGAATTTGAACATCGTCTATGTTGACGATCTTGTTCGGATGACTCCGGAGAGATTGCTAAGAGTGCCCAATATGGGTAGGAAGAGCTTGACTGTGATAGTGGAGGAACTTGAAAGATGTGGTTTGCACCTGGGTATGAAAGATGAGGAAATTCTCGATGGTACACATCAATCACGAGCGAATGATCTTGAAAATTTCATTCGTGTCATGCAGTTTCTGAGAGACAGAGGTATCGGAAGCGTAAGCGAACTTGTCCAACAGGAGGAGGATGAACTTCTAGCGATACCCGGAATGAGTGCAGCGGACCTTTCTGCCGTCCATAGCGGTCTCGAGAAGTGGGGATTGCAACTTGATATGTATTGTCCGCCTGTGCCGGAGATATATCGTTGTGAAGAAGCGAACACTGCCAAAGAGGAACTGCTATCTGTCGTGACCCAGCTTCTATCGGGTGCACGCCAGAATCGCGCGCAGTGCTTCATCTCGTATCACGGTATTGGGGGTGACGAAACTCTGACACTTCAGGAGATTGCCAACCGAGCGGTTGAATGTGGGTTTGATGGGCCGGTTACCAGAGAACGGGTACGGCAAGTGATTTGTGAGGCAGAAAAGCGGCTTCGGAATCGAAGAGAGAATGCTCGATTTGTAAAATGGCAAGCAACAGTACATGAAGTAGAAATTGATTTACCCTGCACGGTTCAGCGATTCGTGTCTTTGTTCGGCTATGGATCGACATCTAATCCTATGCGAATATATGGTCGACTCAAAACCATATCTGGTATTTTGGGCATAAACTTTCCATTTGAAAGTCTAGCAATAGGAGGTGATAAGATCATCATACATTCAGAGGACATTGATACGATCGAAACTGCCCGCGCTCTAGACAAATTCAATTCCGATACATATTACAATTTGGAAGAATCTTTGAAATACATAGGTTGTGACAAATCTTCTCTAACAAAAGTCATAAAAATGCACCCACGGTGGGCGTTTTTAGATGATGCGTGCCAATATTTCTGGAAGAGGCCCGGGTTTCCGTTACAAAATTATTGCATAACCGGAAACGCGATTTTGACATGTTTGTGCAAGATTTTTTCTGTCACGAGGGATGCAAGAGTGCTTGATCTTGTTCAATCGATTCCCAGACATAAGCTTGTAGGTAAGAATGTTCCGTCTGTAGTTTTGAAAGGTATTGCTCAACAATCGGGACTATTCGAAATTGAGAACGGAAATATAGTAAAGAGAGCAGAATGTGAGTGGATGACCATTAGCAAACGGGATTGGGCGATGCTCAGAGTTTGCGTGGAACATGGCCAAGTAGTGCCGAGTAATGTGTTATATTCATCCCTCGTACAATATGGCCTTACCGCGGCGAGCGCGGCTATTACAGTTGCCTATAGCCCATTTCTGATTCATATCCAGTCTGGGGTTGGATATAAGGAGGGTATATATCAATTCATACTGTCCCCAGAAAAAATCAATCTCGAATCGCTAAGAAAGAGGATTGATGATAGAGAAGGATGCGGAGGACGTAGTGATATGGCGGGATATTCCCAGGGAGTCCTGATTTAATCTTTCCCTCGATTTAGCGCTGTTACATTTGTTCGCGGCAGGCGGGCGACGGTTGACGCATGCTCTCTATTTTGAGATGGGCGAGCCTCCAGACCCGCGTGTTTCTCCTCTTCGCGCCTCGTCCGCGGATTCCAGGATGGCCTTTCGACGCAAGTGATTACGGTTGCGCTCGACGCCGCGCCGGCTTATGAGATCGACGTTTTGCTTGAAAATGGCCTTCAATTCCGTTTCCATGCGGCTCATGTCGCGTAAGGTGGGACTGCCTCTTCCTAGAAGATGACCAGGATGTCGACGTCGCTCTTGGGGCCGAAATCGTCCCACAGGATGGAGCCGAACAGCGTCAGTTTCGCGATGCACCAGCGTTTGCAGAGCGCGGCGAGCGCGTCGGGCAGATTGTCGATACGAGCGGTCATACCTGGAACACCCGGTTGACGTCACTCGTTTCGGCGGAAGCGGCGGAGTCGGGTCCAGAGTTGTTCCAGGCCGCCGGCCGCGCCCTGGGGGAGGAGCACGACGATGGCAACGATGAGGGCGCCGTAGCCCATGTTTCGGATCTCGACGAAATCCTTCATCCCCTCGTCCGCGAGCATGACCAGCGCGGCGCCGAGGAGTGGCCCCCAGGCGCGGCCCAGGCCGCCCACGACCATCATCGAGACCAGAAACAGCAGCAGCGGCAGGTGAAGGACGTTCGCGCCGATCACCCGGAAATGCCCGGCGAAGACGCCGCCCGCCAAGCCGGTGAAGAAGGCCGTCATCACGAACACGAGCAGCTGGTACTTGAAGCGATTGAGGCCCCGCGAGACGCCGTATTCCGCGTTGTCGCGGAGCGCCCGGAAGGCGAAGCCGAGGGGGCTGCGGATGATGACGAAGGAGAAGACCGTCGCCAGCGCCAGGAGGAAGAGGGAGAGGAAGTAGTCGCCCTTCAGATAATCCCGGCGGCCCAGCAGCTCGCGGAAGCCGAAATCGCCGAATTTGGAGAGGCCGCGCGTGCCGCCGGTGAAGTTCCGGCAGGTCACGCCCTCCATGTAGAAACAGGCCGTATCGGTAATGATCAGGAGATACATCACCTGGGCGATGGCGAGGGTCAGCAGCGCGACGTAGGGCCCGCGGAGGCGCAGGCAGGCGAGGCCAATGAGGAGGCTGAACAGGATCGCGCCGATGCCGGCCAGCGGCAGCGCAGCCCATAGCGAGAGGCCCAGATAGAGCGACAGCATGCCGGTCGCGAAGCCGCCGAAGGCGAAGATCGCCATCTGGGCCAGGGAGAAGATGCCGGCGACGCCGAACACCAGGTTCCACTGCGAGACCACCGTGGCCCAGATGAAGAAGAGCGTGAGCTGCCCGACCAAGTAGCGGGAGGGGCCCAGGAACGGGATCGCGATCGCGACCGCGAGCAGGATACCGCCGAGCGCTGCGTCGCGTCGCCAGTTCGGCCCCGTTTCGAACATCAGACGCGCCGCACCGTGCGGCGCCCGAACACGCCGTAGGGCCGCCAGATCAGGGCGACGATGACCAGCAGCAGCAGCGCCGGGAAGCCGAAACGCACGCCCAGCGCGAACTGAACGACCGCCTCGAACAGCCCGAGGACGAAGGCCGAAATCAAGGCCCCCGGCACGTTGCCGAGGCCCGCGATCACGCAGATGATGAACGCCTTGAGCATGGGGTCGTAGCCCATGGTCGGCGACAGCGTCGTGATCGAGCTCAGCATCACGCCTGAGATCGCGGCGACGATGCCGGCGATCCCCATGACCTGCGCGAAGACGCGGCCCACGTCGACTCCCATGAGCTGGGCGGCCTCGCGGTTCAGCGCCGTCGCCCTGATGGCGCGGCCCATGCGGGTCCGGTCGAGGAGCGCCGCCACCAGCAGCATGGTGACCACCGCGAGTACCAGGATCAGGACGTTCTGATAGCGCACGAAGACCCCGGAGACGAAGAAGCCTTCCTCGATGGAGAAGGGCTGCGGGAAGGGATAGGCGCCATAGATCAGCAGCACCACCTGTTCGAGGAAGATGGCGAGGCCCACGGTGGCGATGATGACGTTGGTCTCGAACGCCGGGTGCCGATACATGAAGCGGAAGATGACGTGGTAGATCGCGAGGCCGATGACGAAGCTCGCCGCCGCCGCCGCCGGCAGGCCGAGGAACCACGGCAGGTCCAGGCCCGACACTGCCGAATAGGAGGCGTAGCCGCCGATGGTGAGCAGGGCGCCGTGGGCCATGTTGAGCACGCCCATCGCTCCCCAGACGAGCGAGAGGCCGATGGCGCTCGCGGCGTACATCGCGCCCAACGTGAGGCCGCTCGCGAGAATCTGGACGAGGGTTTCCACCGGCCGCCTCAGCCGCCGAGATAGGTCTCGAGCAGCTCTTCGTGGGCGCCCAGCTCGCCGGCCGAGCCCCGCCAGACGAAGCGGCCGTTGTCGAGCAGGTAGATGTGGTCCGCCAGGTCGGCCACGCGGCTCGCGTTTTCCTCCACCAGGAGGATCGTGCGGCCCTTCGCCTTCAGCGCCCGGATCGCCCCGTAGATGTGGTCGATGGCGATGGGCGCGAGCCCGAGCGAGGGCTCGTCGATGAGCAGGATGCGCCCGCCCGTCATCATCCCGCGGCCGATCGCCAGCATCCGCCGCTCGCCGCCCGAGAGGGTGGAGGCGATCTGGCCCGCCCGCTCCTCGAGGCGCGGCAGCAGCGCATAGACTTCCCGCAGGCTCTCGCCGGCGCGCGCGAAGGGCACCGGCAGGTAGGCGCCCATCAGCAGGTTGTCGCGCACGGTCATTTCCGAGAAGACCATGTCGCCCTGCGGAATGTGCACGATGCCACGGGCCACGATCCGGTCGACGCGCTCGCCACCGATCGCTCCGCCGTCGAAGCGGATTTCGCCGGCCAGCGGCCGGATCAGGCCCGAGATGGCGCGGAGCAGGGTCGTCTTGCCGTGGCCGTTCGGCCCGATGATGGTGATCAGGCCGCCTTCCGGCACCTCGAAGGATATGTCCCGCAGCACCCGCTGGCTGTGATAGCCGGCGTCGAGCGCCGCGACCTCGAGCAGGGCTGCGCTCATGCGCCCGCCGGCTCCTCCAGGATGTGCCGGAGGCGGCGGGAGGAGCCCTCGCCCAGATAGACGTCGACCACCGTCTCGTCGCGGATCAGGCCGGAGGCCGAACCTTCGTAGATATTCTCCCCGTGGTGCATGATCAGGACCCGGTCGGAGAGCCGCACGAGGAAGCGCATCACATGCTCGATGAGCATGATGGTGAGCCCGCGCTCCTTGAGCCGGCGGACGAGCGCCATCACGTCGTCGATCTCCCGCGGGTTGAGGCCGCCCACGGGTTCGTCCATCAGCAGCAGCTTCGGCTGCGTCACCAGGGCACCCGCCACCATCAGCAGCTTGCGGTGGTACACCGGCAAGGTTCGCACCGTCTCGTGCGCGACCTCCTCCAGCCCTACGAAGGCCATCGCCTCGTCGGCCAGGCGCTCGGTCTCCCTGTCGAAGCGGACGCCGGGCAGCAGGCGGTCGTGGCGCCCGAAATAGGCCGCGATGAGCGTGTTCTCGCGCGCCGACAGGGTGTCGAACCCGGCGTTGAGCTGGAAGGTTCGGGCGATGCCGAGCCGGCAGGTGCGGTCGGGCGAGGCGCGGGTGATGGCCTTGCCGTCGAAGACGATGCGACCGGCGGTCGCGGGGTTCAGCCCCGAGATCACGTCGAACAGCGTCGTCTTGCCCGCGCCGTTCGGGCCGCCGATGCCGAGTGCCTCGCCCGGAAAGACGTCGAAGGTCATGTTCCGGACGGCGGCCAGGGCGCCGAAATATTTGTCGACGCCCTGGCAGGAAAGCAACGGCGCGGGCGCCGCCGGCTCCATCGCGGCGCCTGTGCGTCCGCGGCGCCTATGCGTCCGCGGCGCCTATGCGTCAATCCACGGCGGCACCTGGAACGCGGAGGTCTCATAGGGCGTGGGCGCGATCAGCTTACCCTGCTCCAGGTGGTTCTGCACCTGGAGGAACTGATGCGGCATCCCGAGCGACGGGTCGCGCGTTTCTGTCGGGTAGGTGCGTGCGGCCTGGTAGGGCAGGACGAACGCCGTGGCGCCCTGGACGCCCCGGTAGACCATGCGGCGGATACGCTCGCAGACCTTCTCGTTCTGCTCGAACTCGCCGGGCCCGCCGGTGCCGCCCGCCAACGCCGCCGCGATCGCCCAGTAATGACAGGAGTCGTAGGGCTGCGACCCGGTGAGCGGGCTCGCGCTCTCGCCGAACTTCGCGTTGAAGCGCTCGAAGAACGCTTGCCCCATCTCGTCCTGGAGGGCGCCGACCACGGTGGCGAAGAGGACGCCGTTGGTCGCCTCCTTGCCGATCTCGCGGAAGGCCGAGAGCAGCGGTCCGTACTGCATATAGACGAGGCTGTTGGTCGGATTGGGCACGAACTGCATCATGAACTGGGCGAGGTCCTGCGGCACCCAGTGGGTTATGGCGATGGCCGCCGGCGGTTCGTTGCGGATCTTCTGGAGGGTCGGCCCCCACTCGGAGATCGGCACCACCACGGTCTCGTAGAGGCTCACCTCCCAGCCGTACTTCGTCGCCGAATCGCGGATCGCGTTGGCGATGACGACGCTGTAGTTCTGGGAGCCGGTGACGATGGCGACCTTGTTGTTGGGCGCCTGCCACTTGCCGGAATCCTTGAGATCGCTGATGAACTTCAGGTAGCCCTCGCCGTACCAGTATTCGGCGGGGTCGGCCATGAAGATGCTGAAATAGGTCTCCGGGTCGTTGCCGACCGTCTCGTGGTGGACGATGTCGGTGTTGTGGTGGATGTAGGGCACGCCGGCGTCGGCGATGGTGTCGTATTCGGCGGTGACGGCGCCGGTGTTGTAGCCGTTGATGATGGCGTGGACCTCGTGGCGGTCGATCAGCCGCTGCATCGCCGGGATGATGTTGTCGGCACCCTGCTCCTTGCTGTCCTCGAAGACCGGCGCCAGCGGCCGGCCGAGGATGCCGCCCATGGCGTTGATCTCCGCGCAGGCGAGCTCGAGGCCGCTCTTGAACGAGAGGCCGTCGGCGGCGGCCCAGCCCGTCAGCGGGACGCAGCCGCCCACCGGGATCGGCTCGCCCTCGGCGCGCGCGCCGTCGTTGATCTCGGCGAGCAGCCCGCCGGACATCGCGGCGGCGCCGACGCCGGCCAAGCCCGCGCCTTTGAGAAAGTTCCGCCGGCTGTTCAGGAAGCGCTTGCGCGCGCCTTCCTCGGACCGCGTTCCGCGGCGCTTGATGATCATCGTTCCCCTTCCTCGCGTTCGGTTGCCCGGCCCCGCACGGGGCCTCCCGGGCGGTATTCTTACCCTTTCCCCCGTGCGGTTCCAATTCCCGGTGCGCGGGGCGAGGGGACGCCGTTCAGCCTGCGCTGGCGGCGAGGTCGGTGCGGGCGCGAGTCATATGGGCGGCGACGATCGCCTCGGCACGCGCGGCGTCGCGATGGGCGAGGGCAGCCAGCAGCGCGCGGTGCTCGCCGTTGTAGGCGGCGATGCGCGCCGGGGTGAGGATCTTGTCCTTGATCGAGCGCCACTGCGCATGGCCGCGGACATGGTTGATGCGGCGGTAGATCTCGACGATCAGCGGGTTGTGGGTGGCCTCCGCGAGGCGCAGGTGGAACGCCTCGTCGGCCGTCGAGAAGCGTTCCGCATCCGCCGTGCGCTCCATCTCGGCGAGTACCCGTTCGAGCGCGGCGATGTCCCGCGCGGTGGCGTTGCGCACCGCCAGCCGGGCCATCCGCGGCTCGATAGCGTCGCGGACCTCGACCAGTTCCAGGGGCGAGGTGATCTCCGAGACGTCCGACGTCCCTCCTTGCGGCGCGTGGACGACGAAGGTCCCGCTGCCGACCCGGCGCGACACCAGCCCGCGCGCCACGAGCGAGCGCAGTGCCTCGCGCACCGTGCCCCGCGAGGCGGAGAAGGACTCGGCCAGCCGGCGTTCCGGCGGCAGGCGCGCGCCGGCGGCGAGGGAGCCGTCGAGGATCCGTTGCGCAAGCCGCGCCGCGATCGCGTCGGCTACGGAGCCCGCGGCCTGCCCCGCGCCGCCGGCGCGCGCAGGCCCTGCCGCCGCCCTGACCGCTCCGTCGCCGCACATCGCCGTGCTCCCATTGGCCGCCGCCGGTCCCGATTATTCTAATCGATTCCAGGGAAAGGTCCAACCATTCGGGCCAATCGAATCGAATTGGCTTGACAGGCGGCGGCCCCGCGCTACGATCCGGGTGCAAAGCCGCGGGGCGGACGGAACGGAGGAAGCATGGCGCTTCCGAGCCACGTCAAATACCTGATCGTCGGCGCCGGGATCCACGGGCTCAGCACGGCCTTCCACTTGGCCCGCGCTCTGGAGGCCCGCGGTGGAGGCGGGGGCGGCGACATCGCGGTCCTGGACAAGACCGCCGTCGCCGCCGGCGCGTCGGGAATCGCCTGCGGCGTGGTCCGCAACAACTACTATCAGCCGGCGATGCGCGAGCTGATGGCCGCCTGCGTCGAGGTCTGGGAGAGCGACGCAGCGGCCTACCACTACCATCCCGTCGGCTACATGCAGATCAGCCCCGAGAGCATGCGCGCGGAAGTGACCGAAATCGCCACGCAGCAGGCGGCCATCGGCTACGACTCCGCGTTCGTCGAGGGCGAGGCCGCCTGCGTGGCCTACATGCGGCGCATCTTCGGCGACTGGCGGGCGCCGGGCGTCACCTCGATCCTGCACGAGAAGAAGGGCGGCTACGCGAACAACAAGGCATCCATCCAGGGGCTCGCGGACAAGGCCGAAGGCGCTGGCGTCCGCATCCTGACCGGCGTCGAGGTCGAGGGGTTCCGCTTCGGCGCCAACTCGAAGGTGGTGACCTCGGTGGAGACGAACCGGGGGAGCGTTGGCGTCGAGCAGGTGGTCGTGGCGGGCGGCCCCTGGGTCCCGCGGCTCTGGGACATGCTCGACCTGCCGGACCGCATCGACGTGAAGGGCGCGGACGGCGCCTTGCATCCGGGCATGCCGATGTGGCGCTACTGGTGCCTGGAGGAAGGCACGCTCGGGGTCTCGCCCTCCTTTGGGCTGGCCGACGACGGGACGATGCCGCCGGTGATCCATCTGGATTCCGACGAGCCGCTGCATTCGGACGTGGACGGGCGCCTGCTCACCGACTCGATGTGGGGTATCTACTACAAGCCTGATTTCAATTTCAGCGGCATCCAGGGCGGCGCCGCGCCCTACGAGGTCCAGACGCCGGCGGCCCGGGTGGCGGTCGACCCCTACGGGCCCGAGTCTCCCGAGTTCGTGGTGGATGACGCCTTCGCGGAGATGTGGTGCTCGGCGCTTGCCTTCTGCCAGACGCGCTATCGCGGCCAGATCGGGCGCTGGCGCAAGGAGCCCTCGGGCGGAATCGGTGCCTTCACTCCCGACAACTTCCCGGTGTTCGACCGCTTCCGCGAGAACTGCTACGTGATCGCGGATTCGAACCATGGCTACAAGATGATCGCCGTCGGCAAATTGGTCGCCGACGAGCTTCTCGGCGGGGAGAGCGCCCTGCTCGCGCCGTTCCGCTTCTCGCGCTTCGCCAAAGGCCGCCTGCACCCGGTTTCCCGCAGCCCGTTCCCGTGGAGCTGACAGGGCCGGAACGCCACGAGGGAGCGACGCCCATGACCGACCTGGAAGCCCACGTCAACCGCGAGGGCCGCGCGGAGCTCGTCGAACAGGTGCGCGCCAAGATCGACGAGCTGGGAATCACCTACATCTACTATCAGTTCGTCTCCGTCACCGGGCGGATCGTCGGCAAGGGCATCCCCGCCGACCATTGGGAGACGATCGCGGAGCGGGGCTTCCAGCTGGTGTACGGTTCCACCGCCAACCTCTATGTCGACCGGCACGCCAACTATATCGGCTACGGCCCGGAGGCGTCGGAGCTGGTCGGCATCCCCGACCCGGAGACCTTCGTCCGCCTGCCCTGGGACAAGCGTGTGGCCCGCGTCTTCTGCACCTGCTTCCGCAACCGCGAGGAGCGCGAGAATCCGGGCGGCCATCTGACCTCCGACTGCCGCGGCAATCTCAGGCTCCTCCACGCGGAATTCCAGGCCCGCCACGGGATGCAGATGCGCCACGGCACAGAGCCGGAGATGATGTGGCTCAAGCGCGGCGAGGACGGCAAGGTCGCCGGCGGCGTGACCAAGCCCAACTGCTACCACATCGACCAGTTCGAGGAGCTGCGGCCGATCTTCATGCGGGTGATCGAATACGCCCAGGCCATGGGCCTCGACATGATCCAGGGCGACCACGAGGACGCGCCGGGCCAGCTGGAGCTCAACTTCACCTTCGACGACGCACTGCGGACCGCCGACCGGCTCACCACCTACCGGCAGATCTGCGCCCAGGTCGCCCGCGAGCACGGGGTCATCGCCTGCTTCATGTCGAAGCCCTTCATGGGAGTCTCGGCCAGCGGCTGCCACCACAACCTCTCCCTCTGGAAGGGCGGCGAGCAGCGGCTCAACACGCTCCACCAGGCGCCGGTGCCCGGCCTCGACGACGTGTTCAGCTACTGGCGCGGCGGCGAGAACCTGTTCATGCCGGACCAGGATGTGGACCCGCGCAAGCCCGGCCCCGTCGGCCTCCACTGCATCGGCGGCGTGATCGAGCATCTGGGCGCCCTTACCGCGCTCGGCTCGTCCACCGTCAACTCCTACCGCCGGTTGTGGGATACCGGCTTCTGGGCGCCCGTCTTCGCCGACTGGGGCTATCAGAACCGCACCTGCGGCCTCCGGGTCTCGGCGCCGGGGCGTTTCGAATACCGCTCGGTCGATTCGATGGTCAATCCCTACCTGCTCGCGGGCGCGCTGCTCAAGGCGTTCGACGACGGCATCACGCGCAAGCTGGACCCGGGCGAGCCGGAGGAGCGCAACATCTACCAGGCGATGGACGAGGGCAAGCTCGTCAGGAAGCTGCCGATGTCGCTGGGCGAAGCACTCGACGCGCTGGAGCGGGACGAGGTGGTCAAGGCGGCGCTGCCCGACGAGATGTACCGGGTCTTCATGCACTACAAGCGGGACGAGTGGGAGCGTTTCAACGCCACCGTCACCGAGTGGGACGTGGAGACCTATCTCGATTGCCTTCCCTGAGCGAAACAAGGAAGCCCCTGAGCGAAACAAGGAAGCGGACGGCCATGTGCGGAATTGCGGGATTGATCCATCGTGGGGCGAGCGGCGACGTGGGCGCCGAGATGACGGCGATGCTCCAGGCCCTGAAGCACCGGGGGCCGGATTCGAGCGGCTTCGCCGTTTACGGCGTCCCGGCCGATTCCGCATACGTGATGCGGTTCAAGCTCGCCGAGCAGGAGGATCTCGGCAAGGGCTTCGACATCCATCGCCGCATCGAAGAGCGCAAGGCGGCGGTCGATTCCCGCATCCGCAGCATGGACGTGGCGATCACCGAAGAAGCAGCCGCTACCGAATACGCTTTCCGTTACCGCCTGCGCTTCGGCGGAGACGGCGTCCGGCCGGAGACGCTCAAGCGCTTCGCCGACTATCTGGAAGACGTCGAGGGAGCGGAAATCCTCTCTCTCGGGCGGGCGCTGGAGCTGATCAAGGACCTGGGCGACGCGCGGACGGTGAGTGCGCAATACGGCCTCGCCGGCTTCCGCGGCACCCACGCCATCGGCCACACCCGGATGGCGACGGAATCGGACGTGGACATCCGCTCGGCCCATCCCTACTGGGCCTATCCCTTCGACGACATCGCCGTCGTCCACAACGGCCAGCTCACCAATTACTGGAAATTCCGGCGCGCGCTGGAGCACCGTGGCCACCGCTTCATGTCGAACTGCGATTCCGAGTTGATCGCCGTCTATCTCGCCGACGGCATACAGCGGGGCGCCACCCTCGAGGAGGCGATGGAACGCTCGGTGGGCGAACTCGACGGCGTCTTCACCTATCTCGTCGCGACGGCGGACAGCCTCGGCATGGCCAAGGACACGATGGCGGCCAAACCGATGGTGCTTTACGAGAGCGACGGCTTCGTGGGCCTCGCCTCCGAGGAGGTCGCCATCCGCAGCGTCATGCCCGACGAAATCGACACCTGGGACCCTTACGAAGGGGAGGTCATGGTATGGCGGAACTGACCCCGCCCGACCGGCACAAATCCCACGATATGGGGCTGCACGCCGAGCGGCTCGCCGGGCGCTCCCAGCAGGTCTTCTTCTCGCCCGAGGAAGGCGACAACCACACCTATCCGGAAGGCTTCGACGTCGATTTCGCGAAGCGGGCCGTCATCGACGCGGCGGAGATGGAACCTGCCGCGGTCAACCGCCGCATCCGCGCGCTGATGCGGGAGGGCCACGGCCATGTCGTCGTGCGCGATCCGCTGGCCAAGCATTCGCTCGGCGTCGGCATCCTGAACCGGCTCACGCTCGAATTCGAGGGCAGCCTCGGTTATTTCGGTTGTGGCCTGATCGATGGCCCGACCGTGCGCATCCGGGGCCGAGTCGGCTGGTCCTGTGCCGAGAACATGATGGCGGGCGTCGTCGTCGTCGAGAAGAACGCGGGCTCCACCTTCGGCGCGGCGCTCCGCGGCGGGGATTTGGTGTGCAAGGGGGATGTGGGCTCCCGCACCGGCATCGACATGAAGGGCGGCACGATCCTCGTCGGCGGCCGTGTCGGCGCATTCACCGGCTTTATGATGCAGCGCGGGCGGATTATCGTGCTGGGCGACGCCGGCCCCAATCTCGGCGATTCCCTCTACGACGGAACGATCTTCGTCGGCGGCAAGATCGCCTCGCTCGGGGTCGACGCCGTCCCCGGGGAGCTCACTGAGGTTGAAATCCGCTGGCTCCGGCGGAAGCTCGAGACCTACGGCCTCGTAGCGCCGAACGGCGTGGAGAACCTGACGAAGATCGTCGCCGGCAAGCAGCTCTGGAACTACGACAACCTCGAGCCTGCCGAGAAGAAGATCGCGCTCTGACGGCGCGGCTCCCGGACCGGAGGAAAGGAACCGACGTGGCGACCGAAAGACGCGAAGCCGCTGCCAACCGGCCCCGCCGCAACAGACACGTGCTGGGGCGAAGCGGCATCTTCCCGCCGGAGGTGATCGACGACATCCACATCAAGGCGGAGCTCGGCCGCTACCGGATGCGCGGCTTCTCCCTCTTCAAGAAGATCCCGACTTTCGACGATCTGACCTTCCTGCCGGGCACGCTCACGCGCTTCGTGATCGAGGGCTACCGAGAGAAGTGCGAGACAAAGACGCTCATCGGCCCCGCCGCCAAGCGCCCGCTCGAACTCGACATCCCGGTCTACATCACGGGCATGAGCTTCGGCGCGCTTTCCTACGAGGCGAAGACCGCGCTAGCCCGCGGCGCCACCATGGCCGGCACCGCCACCTGTTCGGGCGAGGGCGGCATGATCCCCGACGAGCGGCGCTATTCCGAGAAGTGGCTCTACCAGTGCATCCAGTCCCGCTACGGCTTCAACCCGCATCATCTGCGGCTGGCCGACGCGGTGGAGTTCTTCATCGGCCAGGGCTGCAAGGTCGGCCTGGGCGGCCATCTGATGGGGCAGAAGGTCACCGATCAGGTCGCCGAGATGCGCTCGCTCCCGGCCGGCATCGACCAGCGGTCGCCGGCGCGGCATCCCGACTGGCTGGGGCCCGACGATCTCGCGCTCAAGATCGACGAAATCCGCGAGGCAACCGACGGCCAGGTGCCGATCCAACTCAAGCTCGGCGCCGCCCGGGTCTATGACGATGTGCGCATGGCGATCAAGACAGGCCCGGACAGCATCTACATCGATGGCATGGAGGGCTCGACCGGCGCCGGCCCCCATCTCGCGACCGAGGAAACCGGCGTGCCGGGGATCGCGGCGATCCGCCAGGCGCGCAAGGCGTTCGACGATCTCGGGGCCACCGGCAGGATCAGCCTCGTCTATGCCGGCGGCATCCGCAGCGGAGGCGACATCGCGAAGGCCTTGGCGCTGGGCGCTGACGCGGTGGCCATCGGCCATTCCGTGATGATGGCCCTGAACTGCAACAAAGACATCCCGGAGGCTGACTACGAGGCGGAGGTCGGAGTCGAGGCCGGCTACTGCTACCACTGCCACACCGGGCGCTGCCCCGTCGGCGTCGCCACCCAGGATCCGGAACTGCGGCGCCGGCTCGACCCGGACGAGGCCGCCGAGCGGGTCTACAACTTCCTCCACACGCTGGCGCTCGAATGCCAGATGATGGCGCGGGCCTGCGGCAAGACGGACGTCCACAGCCTCGAGCCCGAGGATCTGGCCGCGCTCACCATGGAGGCGTCGGCGATGGCCATGGTGCCACTCGCCGGCTCGCAATACACGGTGGGCCGGCCCGACATGACCCGCTATTAGGAGGCCCGGCATGAACGAGAAGAGCGGCGACGTCGACTACTACCTGAAGCGAACCGGCCTCGACAGCGCCCGCGAGAAGGAGATCGGCCAGCACATCGGCTACCGCTACGACGTGAACCTCGTTCCCGACTACACGCGCCTGACTCCGTTCCTCGAGGCCTACATCGAGACCATGGGCTGGCCCGACCTGAACTGGCTCGAGGACGTCCACATGGGCTACGAGGAGGGCCGCCCGGCGGTGTTCGACCGTAACGTCAATGGCTGGGTCACGGTCCCGGAAGACTTGGTGCTCCCCGACAACCAGCAGGATCGCGACATGCTGGCCCGCGAGCTCCTCGTCAAGTTTCAGATGTCGCCCCGCCACCCCATGGCCGAGCTCAACCGCGCCTACCGCAAGTTCTAGTGCGGTGCGCGGTGCCGCACGGCGACTCGACGGGCGCGCGGCCGCGCTTCTGCCCGGTGCCGCAGCGGACCGCGGCGCGGGCGTCGCTTCTCAACCGTATCTATCTGAAACGACGCCGATTTCCCATTCCGGCTCGCCCGATGGCGGCGCGGTGCTGGACACAGCACCGCGCCGCCTCCAAGATAGAGGTCCCACACGAAAATACGCCGCCCCGGCGATGCAAAGCCTCGGAACGAGGGCGGCATCATGAAGCATGGGGGTGGGTATGGGTGATCCCGTCGACGCCTTGACGACCATCTTCACCGAATCCTACTACTGGATCACGGTGGTCATGATGTTCCTGATCCACGCCGGGTTCTGTACCTACGAGGTCGGAGCCTCCCGGCGCAAGAACGTTCTTCACACCTTGATGAAGAACACGATGCTGATCCCGCTGGTCACGGTCACGTTCTTCTTCTTCGGTTGGTACGTCTATTTCTCGTTCCCCAACGTCCCCTTCGCCTCCGGCGGTTTTTCGCCCGCATCGTGGGCAGAACCCTGGAACGAAGCCATGGGGACGAACATGCAGGATCGCATCAACGGCGTGTTCTGGGCCGCGTTCCTGCTCTTCTCGTGGACGACGGCCTCGATCGTCTCCGGCGCGGTGATCGAGCGTATCAAAACCGGCGCCTTCCTCGTCTTCGCCGTCCTGATCGGCTCCTTCACCTGGATCCTCGACGCGGCTTGGGGCTGGCACCCGGGCGGCTGGATGGTCCAGATCCTGGGTTATCACGATGCTTATGCCTCCGGCGTGGTGCATGCCATCGCCGGCGGTTCCGCGCTCGCGATCCTCTGCGTGCTCGGGCCGCGAATCGGCAAGTTCGGACCGAACGGGGAGGTCAACCAGATCAAGCCGCACAACCCGTGGCTGGTCACGGTGGGGCTGTTCCTGATCTTCACCGGCTTCTGGGGCTTCTATGCGGCCTGCAACGTGCCGATCATCGACATCGGCGGCGAATCGGGGAGCTTCTTCTCGGCCACCAACATCTATCTGATGCCGACGACGCTGTCCGCGATCGTCTTCAATTTCCTGATGTCCTTCTCGGGCGGCCTGATGGCGGCCTACATCGTCACCAGGGGCGATCCGTTCTGGACCTATTCGGGCGGTCTCGGCGGGATCATCGCGGCCTCGGCCGGCAACGACCTCTACCATCCGTTGCAGGCCGCGTTCATCGCGGCCGCGGGCGTGGTGTTCATGATCTACGTGCACCGCTGGGTCGAACGGCGGTTCAGGATCGACGATGCGGTCGGCGCGGTCGCCGTGCATGGCTATGCCGGCTTCTTCGGCGTGGTCGTGTGCGGCTTCGTGCTCTGGGGCTATCCGGCCGCCAGCCCGATGTTCGGCGACTACGAAGCCCGCGAAGCCTCGATCGCCCTGTTCGAGACGCCGGAGGGCATGCCCCAGATCAACCCGGTCGGGAACATCCTGGGGGCCATCATCATGTTCTGGGTGCTGGGCTTCATCCCGTGCTACGTCGTGGCGAAGATCCTGAAGGCGTTCAACATGCTGCGGGTGCCGCGGGAGGTCGAACTCGCCGGCCTCGACACTCATCATCTGGGCGATGCGTATCCCTATCATGCTCACCAGGAAACCGCGTTCGAGAAGATCGAACGCACCTACGCCAAGGAATAGGAGGCGCGGATGTCTTCGACCGGTTTGGACTCCTTCACCAATCCCGCCGAGATCGGCGCCATGTATCCCGGCGTCGGCGCCGAGACGGCGATGCTCGGAATCCTGGTGTTCCTCTGGGTGGCTTGGCACGTCTTCCAGATATGCCAGGAGGAGCGTGAGTACCGCGAGGCGGTCAAGCTCTACCGCGAGGTCGGCATGGAGCGTGCCATGCACCACGCCACCGGCACCATCGCCGCGGAGGAAGAGGTCCGCATCAAGACCTGACGCGGCCTCGCCACGAAGCCAGGGGGCGGCCCACGCGGGCCGCCCCTTATTTTCGAGGTGCGCGGGTCTCCGGGCTGCATGCGCGCGAAGCGCGCACGAAGGAAGCCTGCCGGCTATCGGGAGGGGTTTTCCGCCCGTGCGCGGGCGAGAATGTCACGGAATTGGGGAAGGGAGGGAGCGCCGCGGATCAGGCGCTCGCCCAGGACGAAGCTGGGTGTGCCGGCGATGCCGAGGGCCTGGGCGAGGGCGGCGTTGCGTGCGAGATGCGCATCGATGGCCGGGTCCTCCATGTCGCGTGCGAGCCGGCTTTTGTCGAGGCCCAGAGCGCGGGCGACCGCGAAGATCCGCTCCCGGTCCAGCGGCGCGTCGGCGTCCATCAGCGCGTCGTGGAACGCCGCATAGGCTTCTTGCGCCCGCGCGGCGAGCGCGGCACGCGCCGCCAGGGTCGACTCCGGCCCCAGGATGGAGAACTCCTTGTAGATCAGGCGCAGATCGGCGTTCTCCGCCAGCAGTGCGTCCAGGACCGGCTTCGCGCGCCGGCAGTGCCCGCAGCGATAGTCGAAGAACTCGACCAGTGTGAGGCCGCCCGCGGGCGCGCCGACCGACGGCGACTCCGGGTCGTGGAACAATTCATCACGATGGCGGCGGATGGCCTCCCGTGCCCGCGCAGCCTCGCGCTCGGCGTGCCGGGCCGCCAGCGCCTCCTGCGCCTCGAGCAGAACCTCCGGATGCTCGATCAGGTAGTCGCGGACGATCCGCCGGATGGCCTCGACCGGCAGGTCGTCGACCGCGAAGGCCGGTGCCGTTTCGCCTGGCTCGTGCGCCTGCACCGAAAGGCCGCCGGCCACCAGGCCCGCGGCGACTCCCAGGGCCATGACCGCCGGTGCGAACGGGATTCTCACGTCGCGCGCTCGCGCAGGGTCAGCACGGCACCCAGCACGACGACGCCGAAGATGATGTCGCGCCATGCGAAGTGGAGCTCGGAGCCGGAGACCAGTGTGCCGACCGCCGTCAGCAGCAGCGCGCCACCCAGAATCCCGAGATAATGCCCGCGCCCGCCGGTGGCCAGCGTGCCGCCCACCAGCACCACGGCGATCGCCGGGAGCAGGAAGCGCTGGCCCATGTTCAGGAACGACACGGTCGAGAAGCCGGTCATCAGCACGCCGGCCAAGGCGGAGCAGAAGCCGCTCAGGACGTAGACCCCGAGGATCGTCCAGTCCACCCTGACGCCCGAAAGCCGCGCCACCCGCGCGCTGTTGCCGACCGCGAAGACGCGCCGCCCGAAGGTCGTCCGGTGCAGCGCGACGTAGGCGACGGCGGCGAAGCCGATGAAGAACCAGACGGCCGGCGCGAGCCCGGCGAGCCGCTCAGTGAAGAACCATTGCAGCGCCGGCGGCGCGCGCCCGGTCGGAATGCCGCCGGTGAAGAGAAGCCCGGCGCCCTGCATGATGCCGTTGGTCGCCAGCGTGACGACGATGGCCGGCATCCCGAACAGCACCACGCCGATGCCGTTGAAGAGCCCGACGCCGATCCCGATCGCGAGCACCAGCGGCACCGCCCAGTAGGCGGGGGCGTCCATCCCGTTGCAGAGGGCGGCGAGCACGACCCCGGTGAAGGCGAGGGTGTGCGGCACCGAGAGGTCGAGGCCGCCGGTGAGCACCACGGCGCCCTGGCCCAAGCCCAGCACGGCGAGGAAAAGGGCCAGCGTCAACAGCGAATTGAGGTAGTGGACGCTCGCGCTCTCGCCGCCGATGAGCGCCACGACGAGGACGTAAACCACGACCAGCAGCGTCCAGGCCGGCACCATCAGGCGCAGGGTTTCCCGGTTCCGGACGACCCATTGCCAGGCGGCCGGGCCCGATAGTTCGTCGCTCGTCCTGGGCGTCCAGTTGACGGACATCTTCCCGGCGTTTTCGCGCATGCCCGGGAGGAAGGACGGGAGGCTCCGATGGCGGAGGCCCGAGAGCCGCAGGCCCGCGACCCGCCAGTATTCGGCGAGGGAGGTGTCGCGGCCGATCGAGGCGCCGATCACCGCCAGCAGCAGGATCACCGCCTCGGTGATCGGCATGACGTGGGGCGACCAGTTGAGCACGATGAGCACGTTCGAGATCAGCATCAGCGTGAAGGCCGCGAACACCGTGCCGAGGCAGCCGCCCTCGCCGCCGCCGATCCGGGTGCCTCCCAGGATCGTCGCCGCGAAGATGAGCAGCAACATGCCGCTGCCGACCAGCGGGTCACCGGAGCTCGTCTGGGCGCTCAGGAAGACCCCGCCGGCGCCGTAGAAGGTCCCCGCCAGGGTGTAGCCCAGGAACTTCGTCCGCGCGACCGCGATGCCGTTGGCGAAGGCGGCGTCCTCGTTGCTGCCCACGGCGTAGAGCGCGGTACCGAAGCGCGTGCGCTTGATCGCTCCCCACAGCAGAAGCGCCAACAGGATGACGAAGAGCGCCGCCGGGAAGCCGTTCGGGATGAGGTCGCCGGTGAAGGTCATCGACAGGCCGTAGGGAATGTAGCCGCCCGGATCGGGCATCAGCAGCAGGTTCAGCCCGAGGATGATGAACATCGTGGCGAGGGTCACCACCACCGGTTGCAGCCGCCCGTAGGCGATGAAGAAGCCGTTGACGGCGCCGACCGCCGCGCCGATCCCGAGGCCGGCGACGCACATCAGGACCTGGCTCCAGACGGAATCGCCCGTGTGCAGGGCCATGACTACGTTGACGAGCGAGAGCACCGCACCGCAGGAGAGGTCGAAGCCGCCGATCAGGAAGACCACCGTCTGGCCCATCGCGGCGAAGGCGAGGGGGCCGGTGTTCGAGGAGAGGAAGCCGATCTCGAAATAGCTGAGTGGCCCCGGCGAGATGACGTCGAGGCAGACGAAGATCCCGACGAAGGCGCCCGCGGCCACCAGCAGGCGCCGGTTGCGCGCGAGCGCCCGCCGCCAGGGGAGGTGCGGCGGGTGTTCGAGAGGGAGGGCGCTCATCGCGCCGTGTCGCCGCCCGGCGGGGGCACCGCGCCGTCCCCGGCCCCCAGCGCGTGGCGCATGATGACCTGCTCGGTGATCGCGTCGCCCGCGAGCGCCTTGACGACCCGCCCCCGGTACATGACCAGCACCCGGTCGCAGACGTTCACGAGTTCGGGAATCTCGGTCGAATAATAGAGGACGGCGACGCCGTTCCTGGCGAGGGCGCGGATCAGCACGTAGATCTCGTGCTTGGTGCCGATGTCGACGCCGCGCGTCGGATCGAAGGCGAGCAGGACCTCGCTCCGCGCCAGCAGCCATTTGGCGATCGCGATCTTCTGCTGATTCCCGCCGGAGAAGGACGAGGCCGCCTTGTAGAGCGCGCGCGGGTGCACCTGGAGGCGGTGCAACACCTCGTCCACGGCGGCGGCCTCGGTGCCGCGGTCGATCCATCCAGCCTTCGCGAAGCGGTCGATGACCGGGATCGAGACGTTGGCGCCGCCCGCGAGCCGCAGGAACAGCGCCTCGGCCTTGCGGTCCTCGGGCACCATGCTGATGCCGGCGCGCACCGCGTCGGCCGGTGCCGCGAGGGTGACCGCCCGCCCGCCGCGCCTGATCACACCGCGATCAAGGCCCCGCTCCCCGAACAGCGCCTCGAACAGCGCGCGCTGGCCCATGCCTTGCAGCGCGCCGATGCCCAGGACTTCGCCGGGCCAGAGAGCGAACGACAGGTCGTCCAGCGCGCCGTCGATGGCGAGTCCCTCGCCCGCGAGGGCCGGCTCCGGGGCGTCCTCGGCCCGGTAGTCCTCGCGCGCGGGATAGATCGCGCCGAGGGAGCGGCCGATGACCAGGCGCACCACCTCGTCGTCGCCCACCTCGTCGATGCCGTAGGAGCCGACATGCCGGCCGTTGCGCAACACGGTCAGGCTCCGGCAGAAGCGCCGCACCTCGGCCATGCGGTGAGAGATGAACACGATCGTCACGCCGCCTTCGTGAAGGTCGCGGATCAGCCCGCCGAGCCAGTCCACGTCTGCCGCAGAGAGGGTGGAGGTCGGCTCGTCCAGCAGCAGGATGCGCGGTCCGCGCGCGACGGCCTTCGCGATCTCGATCTTCTGGCGCACGGAGAGCGCGAGGTCGCCCACGAGCGCGTTCGGGTCCACGTCGTCCAGGCCCAGGCGGTGGAGATGCGCGGCGACCGCGCGTTTGCTACGGCGCCGGTCGATCTGCCCGGCGACGCGGGGCTCGTAGGGTAGAAGCATGTTCTGCGTGACCGTCAGGTCGTCGACCAGGGTCATCTCCTGGAACGCCGTCTGGATGCCCAGGCGGTGGGCGCGCATGGGCCGCCCGAGCGCCGCCGCCTCGCCGAACACGCGGACGGTCCCGCCGTCCTCGCGGGTCAGCCCGGCCAGAATCTTGACGAGGGTGGATTTGCCGGCGCCGTTCTCGCCGATCAGGGCCCGGATCTCGCCCTGCCCGATGGAGAAGGACACGTCGTCGAGCGCCACCGTCGCGTCGAACCGCTTCGACAGCCCCTCGACCGCGATGGCGGTGGGCGACCCATTACGCATGTGGTTTTCAAGGGGCGCACGGGTCTGGGGACCCCCGGTGCGCGGGTCCCCAGACCCGCATCCCGCGCGCCCGCGGGCTTACGTCTCGTCGTCCAGCTTGCCCTCGGTGGCCGCGCGGAAGCCGAGCTCCGGCACCTGCGGCGACCAGAAGTCGATGGCGTAGTCCGGCGGGACGATGCCGGGGCGGATCGTGTTGCATCCGGCCGCGAATTCCGTCGCCGTCCCCGTCTCGCAGAGCTTGACGTTGTCCTGGGTGACCTCGACGCCGGTGTACCACGTCAGATGCGGCATCTCCTTGCCGTCGAGCACGCCCATGGCGACCTTGAAGGTGTAGGAGACGGCCCACAGCCCGGAGCCGATCGACTGGCCGACCTTGCCGAGGGCGCCTTCGACGCCGGAATCGACCGGGAGCATCTGGAGCCGGTTGCCGTTCGCCGATTCGCCGGCGCACGGGATGATCGGGTTGTCCGGCCACCAGCCGTCCTCGACCTGCATCTGCGAGACCGTGTAGCAGCCAGTCTGGGCCACGATGCCGTCGATGTCGCCCCAGCTCCTGGTCGCGAGCAACTCGCGCATCTTGAGCCGCGCCTCGGAATGGCTCCACATGCCGACGAGCTCGGCCAGCACGTTGACGCCGGGATTCCGCGCCACCGCCTGCTTGAAGCCCTTGTGGTGGTCCTCGCCGTAGGAGACCCCGGGCACCCCCGTGATCGCCACGATGTTGCCCTTGCCGCCCATCCGGTCGATCACCCATTGGGTGCGGTGGTCGCCGAGCTTCACGCCGTCGATCTTGACGACATAGGCACAAGGCTCGGTCACGCCGTTGATCACGGCGACGACGACGCCCTTGTCGCAGGCGTTCCGGATGACTTTGTTGAGTGCCGTCGGCGAGATGGGGAAGGCCACGATGGCGTCCGCGCCGGCGGCGATCATGGCGTTCATCTGCTGGATCTGCTTCTGCGCGTCCGCACCGGAAGCCTGGACCCTGAGTTCGACCCTGTCCCGGTATTGCGGCGCCTTGGCCATGGCGATGACGGTGTTCTTCGCCTCCGTCTGCCAAGCGTTGCCGACATAGCTCATGCTGTAATAGACGAGAAACTTGCCGTCTTCCGTCCTGGCCTCGGCCGTGCCAGCCATCGCGCCCAGCCCGAGCGCCGCGCCAACGCCGAGCCCGAGCGCCGCGCGGACGAGCCGTCTCCTTCCCTTGATTCTCACGTCTCCCTCTCCCTTCGCTTCCGGTACGGGCGATGTGCCCCGCCCCCGAGTGTGCCGCTCGCGGCAAACCCGAGTCAATCGCCCCGCACGCCCGAGGGTCTCCGCCCCGCCGCGAATTGGGGTAGGCTCAGCGGTCGGAGCGGGAGCCCGAGGGCGAAGGCCGTGGCAGACGCGCGCGACATCGCGGGCATCGTGGTCGAGAACGACGTGCGGGTGCGGATGCGCGATGGCGTGCGGCTGGCCTGCGACATTTACCGCCCCGCCGATGCGCCGCCCGTTCCCGCCCTCCTCCAGCGCCAGCCCTACGACAAGCGCTTGGGCCAGACATACGTCTACGACCATCCGGCGGTCTATGCGCGCCACGGCTACGCGGTGGTGGTCCAGGACACGCGCGGGCGCTTCGCCTCGGAAGGCGCGTTCTATCCCCTCCGCCTCGACGCCGAGGACGGCTACGACACCATCGAGTGGTGCGCGGCCCAGCCCTGGTGCGACGGCAAGATAGGCAGCTTCGGCTTCTCGATTCCGGGCATCAACCAACTGCTGGCGGCCGCCCTCCAGCCGCCGCACCTCGCCGCGGCCGTGCCCGGCTTCTATCCGGGTGGCATGTACGAGGGCTTCACCCATGTCGGCGGCACCTTCGGCCTCGCCGCCGTCATGGATTGGGCGCTTATCCTTGCTGGCGAAGCCGCGAGGCGTCGCGCGTCCACGCGCGCGAGCGCGGGATGCGGCGACGATGCCGTTCTCGACGCCATCCGCGCGGCGGCTGCGACGGGCGGGCGCTGGCCGGCGGCGCTGCCGCTCCGGCGCCTCCCGTTTCTCGAAACGCCGGACCTGATGCCTTTCCTGAAGGACTATCTGGACCACCCCGCCCACGACTCCTATTGGCAGGAATGGGCGCTCGCGCCGCGCCTCGCGAAGGTGGCCGTGCCCTGCCTCCACGTCAGCGGCTGGTACGACAGCTTCATCCCGCAGACCATCCGGGCCTACGAGGCGCTGCGCGCCGCGGGGCGGGCGGAGCACCGGCTGCTCGTCGGCCCCTGGTATCACATCCCCTGGACACGACAGGTCGGCGCCATCGATTTCGGTGAAGAGGCCGGGAACGTTGTCGGCGCCTGGCAGCGGGCCTGGTTCGACGCGCAATTGAAGGGCGAGCGGGCGGCGCTCGACGCGCTGCCGCCGGTGCGCGTCTTCGTCACCGGCGCGAACCGCTGGCGCGACTCCGATTCCTGGCCGCTGGCCGGCGCGACCACCGAGCGCTGGTTCCTGCATGGTGGCGGCCTCGCCAATTCGCTGAGCGGCGACGGCGCGCTCGGCCGGCAGGCGCCGGGCGACGAGCCGCCAGATTTCTTCGTGTACAACCCGTTCGATCCGGTCCCCAGCCTGGGCGGACATTCCTGCTGCCTGCCGGGGACGGCGCCCATGGGGCCGATGGACCAGCGCCCGGTCGAACACCGCAACGACGTGTTGGTGTACAGCTCGCCGCCCCTCGATTCGCCGCTGTTCGCCGCCGGTTTCGTGAAGGCGCGGCTGCACGCCGCGACCAGCGCGACCGATACCGACTTCACGGTCAAATTGTGCGACGTGGAACCCAACGGGCGTTCGATCAACCTGTTCGAGGGGGTGATCCGGGGCCGCTTCCGGGAGAGCCGCACGGTCGAGAAATTGCTCGAACCGCACCGGGTGTACGAATTCGCGGTCGATGTGGGTGTGGTCTGCCACCTGTTCCGGCCCGGCCATCGCATACGGGTGGAGGTATCGAGCAGCAACTACCCCGCCTTTGACCGCAACCCGAACACCGGGCAGCCGATCGGCGGCGAGCACACGTTCGACCTGAAACCGGCGCACCAGACGGTCTTCCACGACGGCGCCCGTCCGTCGTTCGTCGACCTGCCGGTGGTGCGTCCGTGACCACCGCGGAGCGAGGGGAGGGAGGCATGGCGGACGACCGAGTCGATCTCACGTCCGAAAGCGAGGGCTGGATGAGGAAATGGCCGGCCTCGGCCGCCGTCCGGGCCGGCGATCTCCTGTTTCTCTCCGGGCAGGCCAGCGTGGCCGATTCCGGCCGGCCGCTGGATGCGGGCGACGCGGCGAAGCAGCTGCGCAACACCTTCGCCCGCATCCGCGCCGTGTTGCGGGCGGCGGGGGCGGAGATCGACGACGTCCTGGACGTGATATCCTTCCATAAGGACCCGCGCACCATCGACGCCGCCTTCAATGTGGGCCGCAAGGTGTTCACGGCGCCTTATCCAGCGTGGACGGCGCTCGGCATGGTCGGCGCTCACGATCCGCGCCTGGAGGTGGTCGTCCGCGTCGTCGCCCACATGGGCGCGGGCCGCAAGCGCGGAGTCACCCCGGGCGGGTGCGGCTGGATGAAGGGGCTGCCGCTTTCCGCCGCCTGCCGCAAGGGGGATTACCTGTTCACCAGCGGCATCGTCGCTGCTGACGATCGCGGCGCCGTGGTGGCGCCCGGCGACCACATGGCGCAGGCGCGCTTCTGTTACGACCGCCTCAAGGACGTCATGCGCGCCGCCGGCGGCTCCCTGGACGACGTGGTGGACATGATCTGCTTCAACCACGACGCCCGCGGGATGGACGCCGCCGTCGATACTTGGTGCAACGAGGCGGTGGCCGGCCTGCCCGTCACCGAGGCCACGTCCTACACGGCGATCGGCATGACCGGCCTGCACCGGGCGGGCCAGGTCGGTTGCTACCGGGCGATCGCTGATTTCAGCACGGGCCCCCGCATCGCCGTGAACCTGCCCAGCGTCCACTGGCACAAACAGCGCATCTCGGGCGCGACCCGGAAGAAGCACGGGCGCCTGATCGGCGTCTCGGGCCAAGTCGCGTCCGACGGACGGAAGAACATCGTGGCCCGCGGCGATGTCGCTTCCCAGGCGCACTATTGCTTCGGCCAGATCCGCGGCGTGCTGGAGAAGCACGGCGCCAGCCTCGACGACGTGGTGGAGATCATCTCCTTCCACAAGGACCCGCGGGCCTGGGAGACCGTGATGGAGATCGCCCGCCCCCTCTTCTCCCCGCGCCGCCGCCCCGCCTGGACCCCGGTCGCCTGCACCGGCCTCTATCTCGAAGGCTACCTTCACGAGATCTACGCCATCGCCATGCTGTGAGAGCCCCTTTTCAGGTGAACGAGTTTCCAGCCCGCAGTTTCTTCTTTTCCGCGCTTCGCGCGGACGCGGGCGTCGCGCCGGCATACGTCCACTTCGTGCGCGATGAGGCCCGCGCACCGGTGGGGTGCCCCGGGTGCGTCATTGCGTAAATTCGGGTGATTCCCGCTCGCCACTCCCGGGGCATCCGGCCGGCACGCTTTAGCGCTTGACGCGGGGGTGCAGGGGGCTAATATGCGCCCTTCCTCTTGCCGACGGGTTGGGCGGCGCCGCTCCGGTGCCCGGCTCCATGCCTCGCGATCGAGAGTGATGCCGGGGGGCCGGCGAGACTTGCCCCGGAGGAGCGAACGGCGTTTGCTTCTCCGCTTTTGTCTGGGCGGGCCGCGCTGGCGGTCGAGACGGGAAGCGACGCGATGCCGACGATCAACCAGCTCATCCGCAAGCCGCGCACGCCGCCCGCGGCCCGGAACAAGGTGCCGGCGTTGCAGGCGTGCCCGCAGAAGCGCGGTGTGTGCACGCGGGTCTATACGACGACGCCGAAGAAGCCGAATTCGGCCCTGCGCAAGGTCGCCCGGGTCCGGCTCACCAACGGCCTGGAGGTGGTGAGCTATATCCCGGGCGAGGGCCACAACCTCCAGGAGCATTCCGTCGTCATGATCCGCGGCGGCCGCGTGAAGGACCTGCCAGGCGTGCGTTACCACGTCGTCCGCGGCTCGCTCGACACACAGGGCATCCAGGACCGCCGGCAGCGGCGCTCGAAATACGGCGCCAAGCGCCCGAAATAGCGAAAGAGCTGGAGCCGTCCCGTGTCCCGCCGCCGCGCCGCCGAGCGCCGAACCGTGAACCCCGACCCCCGCCACGGCGACGTGGTGCTGGCAAAGTTCATGAATTCCCTGATGCTCGACGGCAAGAAGTCGACGACCGAACGCATCGTCTACGGCGCCCTCGACCGCATCCGAGACAAGACCGGCAAGGATCCGGTGAGGGTGTTCCACGAGGCGCTCGACAACGTGAAGCCCGCGGTGGAGGTGCGCTCCCGCCGCGTCGGCGGCGCCACCTACCAGGTGCCGACCGAGGTGCGGACGGACCGCCGCCAGACTCTCGCGATCCGCTGGCTCATCGGTGCGAGCCGGGGACGCTCCGAGACAACGATGGTGGACCGTCTCAGCAACGAATTCATGGACGCGGCGGCCAACCGCGGCGTCGCGGTCAAGAAGCGGGAAGACACCCATCGCATGGCTGAGGCCAACCGCGCCTTCTCGCATTATCGCTGGTGACGCGGGCGCGTGCGGAAGACGATCATGGCCCGGACGACGCCCCTCGAGCGCTACCGCAACATCGGCATCATGGCCCATATCGATGCCGGGAAGACGACCACGACCGAACGGGTGCTCTATTACACCGGCAAGTCCTACAAGATGGGCGAGGTCCACGAGGGCAGCGCCACCATGGACTGGATGGAGCAGGAGCAGGAGCGCGGTATCACCATCACGTCGGCCGCTACCACCTGTTTCTGGCGTGATCACCGGATCAACATCATCGACACGCCCGGCCACGTCGATTTTACCGTCGAGGTCGAGCGTTCGCTGCGCGTGCTCGATGGCGCGGTCGCGGTGTTCGACGGCGTGGCCGGAGTCGAGCCGCAGTCGGAAACGGTCTGGCGTCAAGCCGACAAATACAACATCCCGCGCATCTGTTTCGTCAACAAGATGGACCGCGTAGGCGCCGATTTCTTCCGTTGCGTCGAGATGATCCGCGAGCGGCTCGGCGCCAATCCGGTGCCGATCCAGCTGCCCGTGGGGACGGAGGCCGACCATATCGGCGTGGTCGACCTGATCGCGATGAAGGCCGTTGTCTGGAAATCGGAGACCCTGGGCGCGGAATTCGAGAGCCGCGACGTGCCCGCCGACATGCGCGCGCGGGCAGAGGAAAGTCGCCAGGCGCTCGTCGAGGTGGCGGTCGAGATGGACGACGACGTCCTTGCGGCCTTTCTGGACGGCGAGGAGCCGGACGCGGAGACGATCAGGCGCTGCCTGCGCATCGGCACGCTTGCGGGCCGGATCGTTCCCGTGCTGGCCGGTGCCGCCTTCAAGAACAAGGGCGTGCAGCTGCTGCTGGATGCCGTGTGCGGCTTCCTGCCCGCACCGACCGATGTGCCGCCGGTGCGCGGCACCGTTCCCGGCAAAGGCGACCAGGAGGTCGCCCGCGCCTGCAACGACGACGAGCCGCTCGCCGCGCTGGCGTTCAAGGTGATGACCGATCCGTTCGTCGGTTCGCTCACTTTCGTGCGCGTCTATTCGGGCGTGCTCGAAAGCGGCAGGCAGGTGTTCAACGCCGGCAAGGGTCGCAAGCAGCGTGTGGGCCGGATGCTGCTCATGCACGCCAGCGCCCGCGAGGACATCGACGAGGCGCGGGCCGGTGACATTCTGGCCATCGCCGGCCTCAAGGATACGACCACCGGCGAGACCTTGTGCGACCCGGCCCGCCCGGTCGTACTCGAGCGGATGGAGTTCCCGGAGCCGGTGATCGAGGTCGCGGTCGAGGCCCGGACCAAGGCGGACCAGGACAAGCTCTCCCTCGCGCTAGCGCGTCTGGCCGAGGAGGACCCGTCGTTCCGCGTGTCGGCCGACCCGGAGAGCGGCCAAACCGTGATCCGCGGCATGGGCGAATTGCATCTCGACATCCTGGTCGACCGTATGCGTCGCGAATTCAAGGTGGACGCCAATGTCGGCCGGCCGCAGGTGGCGTATCGGGAAACCCTGAGCCGGGAGGCGGAGGTCGATTACACGCACAGGAAGCAGACCGGCGGCGCCGGCCAGTTTGCGCGGGTCAAGATCGTGCTGGAGCCGCTGGAGCCGGGCGACGGCTTCGTGTTCCAGAGCGAGGTGGTGGGCGGTGCCGTGCCCAGAGAATATGTCCCCGCCGTCGAAAAGGGGATCGACGAGGCGCGCAGGGTAGGCATCGTCGCGGGCTTCCCGGTGATCGACTTCAAGGCACGGCTGATCGACGGCGCGGCCCACGATGTTGACTCCAGCTCGATGGCGTTCGAAATCGCGGCGCGTGCGGCCCTTCGCGACGGGCTGCGAGGCGCGGTGCCTGTCCTGCTCGAACCCGTCATGAAGGTTGAGGTCGTGACGCCTGAGGATTATCTCGGTGACGTCATCGGCGATCTCAACGCCCGGCGCGGTCAGGTCGGCGGCATGGAGCCGCGCGGCAACGCCCGAGTCGTCCGCGCGATGGTGCCCCTCGCGACCATGTTCGGATATGTCAACACTTTGCGCTCGCTCACCCAGGGGCGGGCGCAATTCACCATGGAATTCGACCGCTACGATCAGGCGCCCGCGACGGTGTCGGACGAAGTCCGCGCCCGCTACGCCTGATCGAACGCTCACGAGAAAACAGCCCCGAGAGAGAGCACTGATGGCGAAGGTGAAGTATGAGCGTAGGAAGCCGCACTGCAACGTGGGGACGATAGGTCATGTTGACCATGGGAAGACGACGTTGACGGCGGCGATCACTCGGGTATTGGGCGAGGCGGGCGGTGCGGAGTATGTGTCGTTTGAGGAGATCGACAAGGCTCCTGAGGAGCGTGAGCGTGGGATCACGATTGCGACGGCGCATGTTGAGTACGAGACGTCGGCCCGTCACTACGCGCATGTGGATTGTCCGGGTCATGCGGACTATGTGAAGAACATGATCACGGGTGCGGCGCAGATGGACGGTGCGATTTTGGTGGTGTCTGCGTCGGACGGTCCGATGCCGCAGACTCGGGAGCACATTTTGTTGGCGCGTCAGGTTGGGGTTCCTGCGTTGGTTGTGTATATGAACAAGGTTGACCAGGTGACGACGGGGAGCTTCTGGATTTGGTTGAGTTGGAGGTTCGTGAGTTGTTGTCGGCCTACGAGTTTCCGGGTGATGAGATACCTGTGATCCGTGGTTCTGCGTTGGTGGCGTTGGAGGGAGGTGATGCGTCGGTGGGGAGCGCATCGATCTGTGCGTTGATGGAAGCGGTTGATGGTTATGTACCGCAGCCTGAGCGTCCGAAGGAGCAGCCTTTTTTGATGCCGATAGAGGATGTATTTTCGATATCGGGTCGTGGTACGGTTGTGACGGGTCGTATTGAGCGAGGGGTTGTGAAGGTTGGGGATGAGGTTTCGATTGTGGGTATGAAGGAGACGTTGCAGACGGTATGCACGGGGGTTGAGATGTTTCGTAAGTTGTTGGACCAGGGGGAGGCGGGAGACAATGTTGGTGTTTTGTTGCGAGGGACGAAGCGAGATGAGGTTGAGCGGGGGCAGGTATTGTCTCATCCTGGTACGATCACGCCACACACGCGGTTTGAGGCGGAGACGTACATTCTGACGAAGGATGAGGGTGGTCGTCACACGCCGTTTTTTTCGAACTATCGTCCGCAGTTTTACTTTCGGACGACGGATGTGACGGGGACGATAGCGTTGCCCTCTGGTACGGAGATGGTGATGCCTGGGGACAACGTGAACATGAAGGTGGAGTTGATTGCACCGATAGCGATGGACGAGGGCCTTCGGTTTGCGATCCGCGAGGGGGGTCGCACAGTGGGCGCCGGCGTCGTCGCCAAAATCATGGAATAGGGCAGGCGGCAGGTAGAACCGCTCGGGCGATACGATGGCGATCGACAGCCAGAATATCCGGATCCGCCTGAAGGCGTTCGACCACCGTGTGCTCGACGCCTCCACGAGCGAGATCGTGAACACGGCCAAGCGCACGGGTGCCCAGATACGCGGCCCCATCCCACTACCGACCAGGATCGAGAAATATACCGTGCTGCGCTCGCCCCACATCGACAAAAAGTCGCGTGAGCAGTTCGAGATCCGCATTCACAAGCGGCTCCTCGACATCGTTGACCCGACTCCGCAGACCGTGGATGCGCTCATGAAGCTCGATCTCGCCGCCGGGGTCGACGTCGAGATCAAACTCTAGGACAGCGCTATGGCCAGCCATGCGGAGCAGCGCAGACGCACGGGCCTGATTGCCAGGAAACTTGGCATGTCACGAATTTTCGACGAGGCGGGCGAGCATGTGCCCGTCACGGTCCTCCGCGTCGAGGATTGCCAAGTTGTCGCGCAGCGGACGGGCGATCGAGGCAGTTACACGGCGCTCCAGCTCGGGGCCGAGCGGGCCAAGGTCAAGAACGTGCCGCGGGGCCTGCGCGGCCACTTCGCCAAGGCGAAGGTCGAACCCAAGCGCCATCTGGCGGAGTTCCGCGTCGGCGCGGACGCGCTCGTGGACGTCGGCGCGATCTTGGGCGTCGACCACTTCATGGCCGGCCAGTTCGTCGATGCGGTGGGCACCTCGATCGGCAAGGGGTTCGCCGGCGGGATGAAGCGGCACAATTTCGGCGGCTTGCGCGCGAGCCACGGCGTTTCCGTCTCGCACCGCTCGCACGGTTCGACGGGGCAATGCCAGGACCCAGGCAAGGTCTTCAAGGGGAAGAAGATGGCGGGCCATCTCGGGGACGCGCGGGTGACCGTGCAGAATCTCCGGGTCGTCGCGACGGACGCCGAACGCGGCCTGATCATGGTCAAGGGGGGGGTTCCCGGCCCGAAGGGCGGCGTGATCCTGCTTTCGGACGCGAAGAAGCGCCGTCTGCCCGACGAAGCGCCGTTCCCGGCGGGGCTCCGGGCTCCGGCGGAGGTCGAACCCGAGTCCACCCAAGCCGAATCCGCGGAGGCGGTGCCTGCCGCCGATACGGAAGAAAGCGCGCCCTCGCCGGCGAAGGCCGAGGGCGAGAACGGCGCAGAGGAGATGCCGTGAAAGTCTCCGTCATCGACCTGGATGCCAAGCCGGTCAGCGAGATCGATCTCGCCGATGCGGTCTTCGGCGCGCCCGTGCGGCCCGACCTGATGCAACGGACGGTGCGCTGGCAGCGCGCGAAGCGGCGTGCGGGCACCCACAAGACCAAGGCGGTGTCCGAGATGAGAGGCTCGACGCGGAAGCCCTTCAAGCAGAAGGGCACGGGCCGCGCTCGCGCCGGGACTCGCCGGGCACCGCACCATCGTGGGGGGGTGGCAATCTTCGGCCCGGTCCCGCGCGATCACGCGCACAAGCTGCCCAAAAAGGTTCGCCGGCTGGCACTGAAGTCCGCCCTCTCCAGCAAATGGGCCGAAGGCAAGCTCACTGTTGTCGACTCTCTCGCTCTCGATTCGCCCAAGACGCGGGCACTCGCCGCGCGGCTCGACAAGCTGGGCTGGTCGTCGGCGCTGGTGATCGCCGGTGGCGAGGTCGACGCCGGGTTCGCGCAGGCGGCGCGCAATCTGACGCACGTCCAGGTGCTGCCGCAGCAGGGGGCCAACGTGTACGACATCCTGCGGCGCGACCGCCTCGTGTTGACCCGCGAGGCGGTGGAGAACTTGCAGGCACGGCTGTCATGAGCGCCGGTCCGAAGGAGCGTTGGTACGACCTGATCCGGGGCCCCGTGGTCACCGAGAAATCCACCCAAGGCGGCGAACGCAACCAAGTGACGTTCAGCGTGCGCACCGATGCGACCAAGCCGGAGATCAAAGAGGCCGTCGAGGGCCTGTTCGGGGTCACGGTGAGGAAGGTCAACACGATCATGGTGAAGGGCAAGGTGAAGCGGCGCCAAGGCCGAACGGGCAGACGGTCCGACTGGAAGAAGGCGATGGTCTCGCTCGGCGAGGGCGATTCGATCGACGTGATGGGCGGGCTTTAGGTGATGACTCTCAAGACCTACAAGCCGTCCACGCCGGGGCGCCGACAGCTCGTCCTCGTGGATCGCTCCGACCTGTGGAAGGGAAAGCCTGTCAAGGCGTTGACGGAAGGGCTCGCGAAAAAGGGCGGGCGTAACAACGCGGGACGCATCACGATGCGCCACCGCGGTGGCGGCCACAAGAGGCGCTACCGCAAGGTCGATTTCAAGCGCTGCAAATTCGACGTGCCGGCGACGGTGGAGCGGCTCGAATACGATCCGAACCGCTCGGCGTTCATCGCGCTGATCCGCTACGAGGACGACGAGTGCGCCTATATCCTGGCCCCGCAACGGGTGGCGCCGGGCGATACCGTGGTCGCCGGCGAACGCTGCGACATCAGGCCCGGCAATGCGATGCCGATGAACAACATCCCGGTCGGCACCATCGTCCACAACGTCGAGATGAAGCCGGGGAAGGGCGGCCAGATCGCGCGCTCCGCCGGGAACTACGTGCAGCTCGTCGGCAAGGATCAGGGCTTGGCCCTGCTGCGGCTCCCCTCCGGTGAGCAGCGAATGGTACTGGCGGCCTGCATGGCCACCGTCGGTGCAGTCTCGAACCCGGACAACCAGAACACCAACCAGGGCAAGGCCGGGCGGATGCGCTGGAAGGGCCGGCGGCCTTCGGTCCGCGGGGTGGCCATGAACCCGGTTGATCATCCGCATGGCGGCGGCGAAGGACGTTCTTCCGGCGGGCGGCATCCTGTCACCCCGTGGGGTGTGCCGACCAAGGGCAAGCGCACGCGGCGCAACAAGAGGACTGATCGCTTCATCCTGCGCCGCCGAGACAGGAAGTAAAGGCGGGAGGCTTCGATGGCGCGTTCCGTGTGGAAAGGCCCGTTCGTCGATGGCTACCTGCTCAAGAAGGCCGAGGAGGCGCGGGCGAGCGGGCGCAAAGACATCATCCGCACTTGGTCGCGGCGCTCGACAATTCTGCCGCAATTCGTGGGCCTGACCTTCGGAGTCTACAACGGGCGGAAGTTCCTGCCCGTCCTGGTCAACGAGAACATGGTCGGCCACAAGTTCGGGGAGTTCTCACCGACGCGGGTCTTTCACGGCCATGCCGGCGATAAGAGGGCGCGGCGAGGGTAGCATGGGCAAGCCGCCAAATCCCCCACGCTTGGCCGAAACCGAGGCCGAGGCCCGGATCCGCAATTTGCGAATCAGTCCGAGGAAGCTTGGTTTGATCCTGGCGCTGATCCGCGGCCGCCACGTGGACGAGGCCTTGACGGTGCTCGCGCATTCGCGACGTCGCATCGCCGGCGACGTGCGCAAATGCCTCCAGTCAGCGATCGCCAACGCGGAAAACAACCACGAGTTGGACGTCGACCGCCTCGTCGTCGTCGAGGCCACTGTCGGCAAGGGCCTCGTGATGAAGCGTTGGCGCCCCAGGGCGCGAGGGCGAGTCGGGCGCATCTACAAGCGGTTCAGCCATCTCACCATCGTGGTGCGCGAGAGCGCAGAGGAGGCCTGATGGGTCAGAAGGTCAGTCCTGTCGGGCTGCGTCTCGGCATCAACCGCACCTGGGATTCGCGCTGGTACGCCGATGATGAATACGCCGGCATGCTGCACGAGGACCTGCAGATCCGGCACTTCCTGTTCGACAAGCTGAGCCAGGCGGGGATTGGCCGCGTCGTGATCGAGCGGCCTGCCAAGAAGGCGCGGATCACGATCCACACCGCGCGGCCGGGCGTCGTCATCGGCAAGAAGGGCGCGGATATCGAGCGCCTGCGAACCGAAATCACCGCGATGACGGGGAGCGATGTCCACCTGAACATCGTCGAGATCCGCAAGCCCGAGATCGAGGCCAAGCTGGTCGCCGAGAACATCGCCCAGCAGCTCGTTCGCAGGGTGGCGTTCCGTCGGGCGATGAAGCGCGCGGTGCAATCGGCCATCCGGCTCGGCGCCAAGGGCATCCGGATCAACTGCGGCGGTCGCCTGGGCGGCGCGGAGATCGCGCGGACGGAGTGGTATCGCGAAGGCCGGGTGCCGCTTCACACGCTCCGTGCTGATGTCGATTTCGGCCGCGCCACGGCGCGCACGGCCTACGGCACCTGCGGCGTGAAGGTGTGGGTGTTCAGGGGCGAGATCATGGCGCATGACCCCATGGCGCAGGACAAGCGCGCGATGGAGCAGGCGACGCCCCGCTAGGATCGGACGATGCAGCAGCCCAAATCGACCAAATACCGCAAGGCGCACAAGGGCCGCATCCATGGCAAGGCCAAGGGCGGCACGCGACTCAATTTCGGCGCTTACGGCCTGAAGGCCATGGCGCCCGGCCGGATCACTGCGCGCGAGATTGAAGCCGGTCGGCGCGCCATGACCCGGCATATGAAGCGCGCCGGCAGGGTCTGGATCCGCATCTTCCCGGACGTGCCGGTCTCGACCAAACCCGCCGAGGTGCGCATGGGCAAGGGCAAGGGTTCGCCGGAATACTGGGTCGCCCGGGTCAAACCAGGGCGCATCATGTTCGAGGTCGACGGAGTTCCCCTCGATGTCGCCGAGGAGGCCTTCCGGCGGGCCGCCGCAAAATTCAGGGTGCGGACCAAGCTGGTCGCCCGCCCCGCGGAAGGAGCGTCGAGATGACCGGCGAGGAGGCACGCCTCAAGACAGACGACGAGCTGGAGGCGGCGTTGCTCGCGCTCAAGAAGGAGGCCTTCAACCTGCGCTTCCAGAAGGCGTCGGGTCAGCTCGAGAACACCGCGCGGATGCGGGAGGTCAGACGCGATGTGGCGCGGATCAAAACCGTCGTGTCCGAGCGCCGACGGGCCGCGGCCGGGGAGAAGACGCGCGATGCGTGAGGGAGGTAGGCAATGCCGCGTCGTGTGATGCGGGGCGTCGTGGTCAGCGACAAGCCGGACAAGACCGTCGTCGTGCGGGTGGATCGCCGCGTCATGCATCCGCTTTACAAAAAGGTCGTCCGGCGTTCCAAGCGCTATGCCGCCCACGATGATGAAAACACGTTCAAGATCGGCGACGTCGTGCGGATTCGTGAGTGCCCGCCTATCTCCAGGCGCAAGCGTTGGATCGTGCTTGCCGATTCCGACGCCGGGCAAGGCTGAGCCCGCGCGGCCCAGGGCAGGGAAGAGCGCGCCATGATCCAGATGCAGACCAATCTGGACGTCGCCGACAACTCCGGCGCGCGCTCGGTGCAATGTGTCAAGGTGCTCGGCGGTTCCAAACGCAAGACCGCGTCCATCGGCGATACCATCGTGGTCACCGTCAAGGAGGCGATCCCGCGCGGCAAGGTGCGCAAGGGGGAACTCCACCGCGCTGTCATCGTGCGCACCGCCAAGGAGATCCGACGATCGGACGGAAGCGCGATCCGCTTCGACCGAAACGCGGCCGTGCTGATTACCGCGCAAGGGGAGCCGATCGGGACCCGCATCTTCGGGCCGGTGACGCGCGAGCTCCGCGCCAAACGCTACATGAAGATCATTTCGCTTGCGCCCGAGGTACTGTGAGAGCCGTGGCCATGCCCAAACGGAAACGGAAAATACGCAAGGACGACGAGGTCGTCGTCCTCACCGGCCGCGACAAAGGCAAACGCGGCGCCGTCCTGCGCGTGATCACCAGAACCGACCGCGTGCTCGTCGAGGGGGTCAACGTGGCCAAGCGCCACGTCAAGCCGAGCCAAGCCGACCCGCGCGGTGGTATCGTCGAGCGGGAGGCGCCGATCCACATCTCGAACGTGGCGCTGATCGATCCGGAGTCCGACCGGCCGACCCGCGTCCGTTACAGGACCCTCGAGGACGGGCGCAAGGTGCGCGTCTCCGTCCGCTCCGGGGAAGCGATTGATGCCTGAGGCGAACGGCAGAAGCCGCCTGCGGGGTGTTTACGAGAACGAGATCAGGCCCAGGCTGGTGGAGCGCTTCGGCTACGCGAACCCGCTGGGGGCGCCGAAGCTCGAAAAAATCGTGCTCAACATGGGAGTCGGCGAAGGCGCTGCCGACAACAAGAAGATCGAGGCCGCCGTCAAGGACATGGCGTTGATCGCCGGCCAGAAACCGGTCGTCACGAAGGCACGCAAGTCGGTCGCGGCGTTCAAGGTGCGGACGGGAATGCTGGTCGGTTGCAAGGTGACCTTGCGGCGCGAGCGGATGTACGAATTCCTCGACCGGTTGATTACCATCGCGCTGCCGCGGGTGCGGGATTTCCGGGGGCTTCCCGCGAGCGCCTTCGACGGGCGGGGGAACTACGCTCTCGGGCTCAAGGAGCAGATCGTCTTTCCCGAGATCGATTACGACAAGGTGGACGTCGTGCGCGGCATGGATATCGTCATCTGCACGACAGCCAGGACCGACGACGAAGGCCGGGCGTTGCTCGCTGCCTTCCGTATGCCCTTCGTCGACCGGTGAGTACGGGAGGCCGCGAGGACATGGCGAAAAAAAGCGCGATCGAGAAGAACAAGAGGCGGCAGCGGCTGGCCAACCGCGACGCCGATAAGCGCGAGCGCCTCCGTGCCGTCGTGCGCGACCGCTCGCAGCCGCCCGAAGTCCGCTTTGCGGCGCAGCTCAAGCTCGCGGGGCTGCCACGCAACGGCGCCGCGGTGCGAGTCCGCAACCGTTGCGCGCTCACGGGCCGCCCACGTGGCACCTACCGCAAGTTCGGGCTTTCCCGCATCGCGCTGCGGGAGCTCGCGTCCGCCGGGCAGGTGCCCGGCATGGTGAAGTCGAGCTGGTGAGGCCGTAGCCATGATGACCGACCCCCTGGCCGATATGCTGACCCGTATCCGCAACGGGCAGCGGGCGCGCAAGTTCGCGGTGACGGCACCGGCCTCGAAGCTGCGTGCCGCGGTACTCGACGTCCTCGAACGCGAGGGCTATATCCGCGGCTACGCGCGGGCGGAGCCGGAAACCGGCAAGCCGGGGCTCTCCATCGAGCTGAAGTACCACGAAGGTCGTCCGGTGATCGCCGAGTTACAACGGGTCTCCAAGCCCGGACGGCGGGTCTATTCCGGGATCGCCGACCTCCCCCGGGTCTATGGCGGCCTCGGGATTTCCATCCTGTCGACGCCGCGCGGCGTGCTTTCGGACAACGAAGCCCGCCGTGAGAACGTCGGCGGTGAAGTGCTCTGCCGAGTCTTCTGAGATGTCGCGCGTCGGCAGGCTTCCGGTCCCCGTCCCCGACGGTGTCGAGGTGACGATCGATGGCTCCTCGGTGAGCGTCGCCGGGAAGCGTGGCCGGCTCGATATGACGATCGCGCCGGAAGTGACCGTCATCCACGAAGAGGGCCGCATCACCGTCGCGCCGCGCGACGACGACAAGCGGGCCCGCCAGATGTGGGGATTGACCAGGAGCCTCATCGACAACATGGTCGTCGGCGTGAGCGAGGGCTTCAGCAAGGCCTTGCAGATCGAAGGCGTCGGCTACCGGGCCGCGGTCGAGGGCCGGACCTTGAAGATTGATCTCGGCTACAGCCACCAAGTCGCCTACCCCATTCCGGAGGGGATCGAGATCGCCTGCGAGCGCCCGACGGCGATCAGGGTCGCCGGCGCCGACCGCCAGGCAGTGGGCCAGGTCGCTGCCGAGATTCGCGCCTTCCGCAAGCCGGAGCCGTACAAGGGCAAGGGCATCCGCTATGTCGGCGAATACGTCCGGCGCAAGGAAGGCAAAAAGAAGTAAGCGCCCATGAGCAAGAGCAGCGATTTCGACAAGCGGAAGCGCCGGGTGCGGTCGCGGATCCGCGCGGTCGCCGGCGCGCGGCCGAGGTTGACGGTCTTCCGTTCCAACCGCCACATCTATGCTCAGCTCGTCAACGACCGGGCCGGGAAGACGCTGGCCGCCGCATCCACCGTCGAGCGCGGCTTGCGCGGCGAGGGCGGGGCGGATAGCGCGGCCGCCGGCCGCGTCGGCGCCCTGATCGCCGAGCGCGCCCTGGCAGCGGGGCACGAGCGGGTGGTCTTCGATCGCGGTGGCTACAAATATCACGGGCGCGTGAGGGCGCTCGCCGAGGCGGCCCGCGAGGGCGGGCTTTCTTTCTGACGGGAAGGTTCGGCTATGGCACGACCTGGCATGGATCGCGATCGCGGCGGGCGCATGAGGGAACGCGACGAGCCCGAGCTCTTCGACAAGCTCGTCAGCATCAACCGCGTGGCCAAGGTGGTGAAGGGCGGACGGCGCTTCGGCTTCTCGGCGCTCGTCGTCGTCGGCGACCAGAAAGGCCGCGTCGGCGGCGGCTCGGGCAAGGCGCGCGAGGTTCCGGAGGCGATCCGCAAGGCGACCGAGCAGGCGCGCCGCCGCATGGTCCGCGTTCCGTTGCGGGAGGGGCGGACCTTGCATCACGACGTGAAGGGGCGTTTCGGGGCGGGGCGCGTCGTCGTTCGCGCCGCGCCGCCTGGCACCGGAATCATCGCGGGTGGACCGATGCGCGCGGTCTTCGAAATGCTGGGTGTGAAGGACGTGGTGGCCAAGTCGGTGGGGACGTCGAACCCGCAGAACATGGTCAAGGCGACGTTCGACGCGCTCGGGCGTTGCCACTCCCCCCGTGCCGTCGCTGCCAAGCGCAACCGGACGGTGAACGAGATCTTCGGGCGGAGCGAGGCTCCGAGGGAGCAGGAGTAGGCGATGGCAGGAAGCACAGTGCTGGGCCGGGTGCGGGTCACCCAGATCGCGAGCCCGATCGGCCGGCCGGCGAGACAGCGGGCGACGCTGAGAGGCCTCGGGCTCGACAAAATGCATCGCAGCCGGGTCCTGGAGGACACACCTTCGATACGCGGCATGATCGCCAAGGTGTCGCATCTGGTGCGCGCCGAGCCGGCGGAGCCGGGAGTGGGGCGATGAGGTTGAACGAACTGGCGGATCGCCAAGGCGCCTGCAAGAAGGGCCGCCGGTTGGGTCGCGGCATCGGCTCGGGGCGCGGGAAGACAGCGGGGCGCGGCCACAAGGGCCAGAAGTCCCGGGCCGGCGCGGCGATCAAAGGTTTTGAGGGCGGCCAGATGCCGCTCTATCGTCGCCTGCCCAAGCGGGGTTTCAAGAACACTCGCTTCCGCAAGAACTTCGAGACGGCCAATCTCGGGCGCCTGCAAGGCGCCATAGATGCCGGCCGTATCGAGGCAGGCGTGCCGATCACGGAAGGCTTGCTGGCCGAGGCTGGGTTGGTGCGCGGGCGGGGGGATGGCGTGCGCCTCCTCGCCAAGGGCCGGATCGAGAGCGCGGTGACGATCGAGGTCGCCGGTGCTTCGAGGGCGGCGGTCGCCGCGGTAGAGGCGGCCGGTGGATCGGTGACGGTGCGCGCCCAGGCCCGCGCGGCGGCGGAAGACGATTAACGACAGGCCCATGGCATCGGCCGCCGAGCAGCTCGCCGCGAACCTGAACTTCGGCGCCTTCGCCAAGGCGAAGGAGCTCCAGAAGCGCCTGTTATTCACGTTGGGTGCCCTGATCGTCTACCGGCTTGGCACCTACATCCCGATTCCCGGCATCGACCCGGTCGTTCTGGACGAGGTATTCCAGCAGCAGGCCGGCGGTATCCTTGGCATGTTCAACATGTTCGCGGGTGGCGCACTCGGGCGCATGACGATCTTCGCCCTGAACATCATGCCGTACATCTCGGCCGCGATCATCATCCAGCTCATGACGACGGTCTCGCCGCATCTCGCCCAGCTCAAGAAGGAGGGCGAGGCCGGACGCAAGAAGATCAACCAATACACGCGCTACGGCACTGTCTTCCTGGCGGCGCTCCAGGCCTTCGGGATCGCCTCCGGGCTTGAGGGCTACACCGGACAGAGCGGCGATCTCGTCTTCGATCCGGGCGGCTTCTTCCGCCTGACGACGGTGGTGACGCTGACGGGGGGCACGATCTTCCTGATGTGGCTCGGCGAGCAGATCACCGCGCGCGGCGTCGGCAACGGCATTTCGCTGATCATCTTCGCCGGCATCGTCGCCGAACTGCCGGGCGCGCTGGCCAGCACCCTGGAGTTGGGCCGCACCGGCGCGCTTTCGGCGATCGTGCTCATCGCGCTCTTCGTGATGGCGATCGTCGTCATCGCTTTCATCGTGTTCGTCGAGCGCGCGCAACGGCGGATCGTCGTGCAGTATCCGAAACGCCAAGTCGGCCGGCGGATGTTCGGCGGCGAGAGCACCCATCTGCCGCTCAAGGTCAACACTGCTGGCGTGATCCCGCCGATCTTCGCGAGCTCGATCCTCCTGCTCCCGATCACTGCCCTCAGCATGAACGCGGGCAGCGGCCCCGAATGGTTGACGGCGACTGCCAGCTATCTCGGGCGCGGCCAGCCGGTCTACATGCTGCTCTACGCCGCGGCGATCCTGTTCTTCACGTTCTTCTACACCTCGGTGGTGTTCAACCCGGAGGACACGGCGGACAACCTGAAGAAGAACGGTGGCTTCATCCCCGGAGTCCGGCCGGGCAGGAACACCGCGGAGTATCTCGACTACGTGCTGACCAGACTCACCTTCTGGGGTGCGCTCTATCTCACCGCGGTCAGCCTCCTGCCGGAGCTTCTCATCTCCCAATACGCGGTGCCGTTCTATTTCGGGGGTACCAGCCTCCTGATCGTCGTCACCGTCACGATGGATACGGTGGGGCAGATACAGGCCCACCTCCTCGCCCATCAGTACGAGGGGCTGATCAAAAAGGCGAAGCTCCGGGGGAGCCGGCGGTGAACCTGATCCTTCTCGGCCCTCCGGGCGCGGGGAAGGGCACCCAGGCGCAGCGGTTGGTCGAACGGTTCGGCATCGTCCAGCTGTCCACGGGCGACATGCTGCGCGCGGCCGTGGCGGCCGGCACGGCGCTTGGCGCGCGCGCGCGGACGATCATGGAGGCTGGCGACTTGGTTCCGGACGATCTGATGGTGGGCCTCATCGCCGAGCGGATCGCCGCGCCCGACTGCGAAGGCGGCTTCATCCTGGACGGCTTCCCGCGCACCGCTGCGCAGGCCGCGGCCCTCGACCGGATGCTGGCAGCACGCGGGCTCGCGCTCGACAAGGTGGTCGCCATCGAGGTGGACGAGGAGGCGCTCATTGAGCGCGTCGCTGGGCGCTTCTCCTGCGGCGACTGCGGCGCTGGCTACCATGAGCGCTTCGATCGGCCGGAGAGAGAAGGCGTCTGCGACCGCTGCGGCGGCACCCGCTTCACGCGGCGGGAGGACGACAACCGCGAGACCATGACCGCTCGTCTCGCCGCCTACCGCGAACAGACGGCGCCGATCGTCCCCCATTACGAAGCCGCCGGGCGCCTCGCCCGGATCGACGGCACGGGCGGCATCGACGAAATAACCTCGGCCATCCTCGGCGCCCTGGAAGCTAAAGCGCTCACGCCCAACGGCTGAGCACGCCGAGGACGACACCGCCTGGAGCTACAACCGACGCCACCAACTCCAGACCATGAACCCGCGCTTCCTGCACAGCGCTCCTTGCACACAACCCATCACTTACCCCACCATCATCGCTGGTTGAATTTCATGCATAAGCAGGTTCTTCTTTTAAGGTCGAACGAAGCGACCTTCAAACTGACCCTTAAGAGCGATCTGGGCACTACCAATCGTGTTCCGCAATGACGAGAATTCCGGCGTTGTACGGTTGCGGTGCTCTAGGGCCAAGCGGCACCGGTACGGTGCGGGGCAATCGCTTTCCTGCTTATCCGCGATGCTCAGCCTGCGATGAGTGCTCTGTATCGGATGGGTTGTGTGCGAGCGGCGCCGCGGACGAGGCGTGGGACCATGGCCTGGGATTGGTAGCGGCGGTTGTAGCGCCAAGCGAAGCGGGCGAGATAGCGTTCGCTGTGATCGGGTCCGAGCTTGCGATAGGTTCCAGTGATCGCACTCTTGATGTTTCCGAGTGTGGTATTGACCCACTTGAGCGGTGCCATGTGGGCTACCTTGCAGATCGAGCCGGCACCCCAGTTCCACCGTCGTCTGTCGGAGTCAGCCGCCCATGCCGACGAACTCGCCGATCAGGTCAGGGTCGGAGAGCTGAGCCGGGGAGACCTCGTTGGTGAACTGGCCGCGCTGGATGATCAGCACGCGCTGGGAGAGCGCAGCGATGAAATCCAGATTCTGTTCGACCAGCACCACGGTGAGCTTGTGGCGGACCTGCAACGTCTTGAGGATGTCTACGATCTCTTCGACGATCGAGGGCTGGATGCCCTCCGTCGGCTCGTCCAGGAGGATCAGCCGCGGCCGCCCGCAGAGGCAGCGGGCGAGCGCCAGGATCTGCTGCTCGCCGCCGGAGAGCACGCGGCCCGCGCGGTCGAGCAGGGGCTTGAGTCGGGGGAACTCCTCCAGCACCTCCTCGAGAACGGCATTCTCGTCCACCTTCTGCACCGCGAAGCCCAGCCGCAGATTGTCACGGACGCTCACATTGGGGAAAATTTCGCGACCCTGGGGGACGTAGCCGATGCCGCGCCGGCTGCGCTTGTGCGCGGGCTCCCGCGTGATCGACTCACCTTCGAAGGCGATCGACCCGGCGGTGGCCTTGACCAAGCCGATCAAGGTCTTGAGCAGCGTGGTCTTGCCCATCCCATTGTGGCCGAGGATCCCGACGAACTCGCCTTCCCGCACCTTGAGGTCGATGCCGTGCAGGATCGGGATCCTGCCGTAGCTCGCACGGAGGCCTTCGACGTCCAGCATGGCTCACGCCGTATGTTGCTTGCCGAGATAGATGTCGCGCACTTGTTGGTTCCTCTCCAGATTCTCCATCGTGTCCTCGACCAGAATCGCGCCCTGGTGGAATACGGTAACGCGCTTCGCGATCGCCTTGATGAACTGCATGTCGTGCTCGACGACGATCAGCGACGTGGTCCTGTTGATCTCGCGGATGAGGGCGGTGGTCTGGTGCACCTCCTCATGGGTCATGCCGGCGGTCGGCTCGTCGAGCAGGACCAGCTCCGGTTCGCCGGTGAGCACCGTGCCGAACTCCACCCGCTGCCGCTCACCGTGGGCGAGCTGGCCCACGACGCGCCCGGAAAGATCGCCCAGGACAAGGCGTTCGAGAATCTCGCCGACGATACGGTCGGCCGCGCGCCGCCCGTGATGGCGCCGCGCCGCGATCCAGATGTTCTCGTAGACGCTCAGGCCGTTGAAGACGCTCGGGACCTGAGTCTTGATGCCGATGCCGCGGCGCGCAATCTGGTAGGTGTGCGAGCCGGTGATGTCCGCGCCCCGGAAGCGCACCCGCCCGGCGCTCGGCTTGTATTGGTGGGTCAGGCATTTGAAGAAGGTGCTCTTGCCCGCGCCGTTGGGGCCGATCAGGCAGCGCAGCTCGCCCTCGGCCATGGAGAAATCCACGTTGTCCACTGCGACCACGCCGCCGAAGCGCATTGTGAGCGCGCGGGTCTCCAGGATGGGCGTCGCCTCCGTCATCGCATCGCCTCCCCCGGCCTCTCACCGCCGGCCAGGCGGTGGCCGGCGAACGGGAGCCATCGCTCCGCCAGATGCCGCGCCGTGGGTAACAGCCCTGCCGGCACCAGCAGCACGAACACCATGATGATGCCGCCGAAGATCAGGTAGGTGTTGGTGATTTGCTGCTGGCCGATCTCGAACTTCAGCATCAGCAGTCCGATACAGCCGATCATGGGGCCGACCAGGGTGCCGAGGCCGCCGATCAGCGTCCACATGATGATCTCGGCCGCGAAATTGAGGGCGAAGACGTCCGGGTTGACGAAGGAGTTGAAGTTGACCCCCAGGCAGCCGGCGAGGCCGGCCATGGCGCCGCCGATGGTGAAGGTCCGCAGCTTGTGCAGGCGCACGTCGTAACCCAGCAGCTCGGCGCGCAATTCGTTCTCCCGGATGGCGACCGCGACGCGCCCGAAATGCGATTTCAGCAGGAGCTTCAGCCCGAAATAGCAGAGGATCAGGCAGCCCATAGCCAGATAGAAGATGTCGTCCGGGAAGAGGAGGGCCTTCCCGTCGCCCGGCCAGTTGATCGGCTGAATCGACGAAATGCCGTTGAAGCCCATGAGCCGCTGCGCGCCGATGGCGTATTCCTCGCCGGCGGTCGAGCGCATGAAGTTGTAGAGGATGAGCGTGACCGCGAGGGTCACCACCGCGAGATAGACGTCGCTGAGCCGCCCGTAGAACATGAAGTAGCCGAGCAGGGCGGCGAAGGCGGCCGGCACGGCGATGGCCAGCAGGAACGGCGCCGTGCTCTCGCCGATGTTCCCCACCGCGATCGCGTAGGTATAGGCGCCTAAGCCGTAGAACGCCGACTGGCCGAAGCAGAGGATACCGCCGTACCCCCAGATGAAGCCCATGGAGAGCGCCAGAATCGCCATGGAGACGAACAGCGTGACCTTGAACAGGGTGAACAGGTCGAAGATATGCGGGCCGGCGAACAGTAGAACGAGCATGGTCAGCCCGACCAGGGCGGTGCCCCGGGCCTCCCAGCTCTTGAGGCGGCGCCCGAGCGGCGGCGTCACAGCGAGCGCCTGAAAATCTTGCCGGTGATGCCCTGCGGCAGCAGCCGCAGCATCACGACGGCGACGATGAGCAGGCCGACGCCGCCCAGTACCGGGGTGAACTCGTAGCTCAGAAGCTGGCGCACGGTGCCGAACACGCCGGAGGCGACCAGCGTGCCGGTCACCGCGCCCGAGCCGCCGGTGATCACCGTGATGAAAGTCTGCGCGACGTAGGCGGCGCCCGCCGTCGGGATGACCTGGGAAATCGGTGCCAGCAGGCCGCCCGCGAGCCCGGTCAGCGCCGCGCCCAACGCGAAGGTCACCATGTAGACGCGCTGCGGGCTGATGCCGAGGGCCGAAGCCTGGACCGGGTTCTGCATGGTGCCGCGGGCGATCAGTCCAAGCCGGGTGCGGGTGAGCGCGAGGAAGATCGCGACGAACAGCAGGATCACGATGCCGATCAGCACCATGCGGTACTGGGCTACGTTGTAGATGCCGATGCCGAAGCTCCCCATCGGCGCTGAGACCCCCTCGATGATGTTGCCGAAGATTGCGGTGACGATGCCGATCAGCAGCAGGCTCAGGCCCCAGGTGGCGATCAGCGTGTCGACCATCCGGCCGTAGAAGAAGCGGATGAATGCCCGCTCCACGACGATGCCGACGATGCCGACGAAGATGGGCGAGATCACCAGCATCGAAATCCAGATGTTGATGCCGAAGCTCTTGGTGCAGACGACGGTCGTATAGGCGCCCAGCATCATGAACTCGCCGTGGGCGAAGTTGATCACCCGCATCATGCCGAAAATGATCGCCAGCCCGGCGCAGGCGAGCGCCAGACTGGCGATTCCGTTCAACACCTCGATGATCAGAAGCGCGGCGGTATCCACGGCCCGCCTTTCGCCGAGCGCCGCGCTGCCCGCGCTCCGGCCCGCCTCAGCGCGCGCCTAGAGGATCGGCTCGAGATGGGCGTCCATGTCCGGCGTCTTGGTCAGGTCACACCGGTCGATCACGTCGCTCGGATACAGCTGCGAGAAGCTCTCGAAGATATTCCAGCTGCGGTTCCGGCACTCGGCCATGTGCATGTCCTGGACGACGTGGTTGGTGACCGGGTCGACCACCATGTGGCCGGCGGGGCCGTCCCACGCGATGTCGCCGCTGCGGAGGGCCACCATCACGGCCTCGCGCTCGTGGCTGCCCGCCGCCTGGACGCCGAGCGACCAGAGCATGGTGCCGATGTAGCCGCCGATGCCGACCGAGTTGAGGTACTGGGCATCGTCGCCGAACCGCTCCTGGTAGCGCTTCACGAATTCAAGATTGGCCGGGAGCTGCAGCTCCTGGAAATAGGGCTGGGCGCTGACGATACCGTTGCCCTCCTCGGCGCTGAGCTGGATGTGCTCGTTGCCGACCCCGAAGGTGACGGAGACGATGGGGATCTCGTCGAGCATCCCCGCCGCGTACCACTGGCGGTAGAAGCCGGTGTGCGCCGCGCCTACCAGGCAGGTGGAGAGCCAGTCCGGTTTCGCTTCCTGGATCTTCGCGATGGCCGGGCCGAACTCCGAGACGTCGAGGGGGAAGAAATCCTTGGTGATGACCTCGGCGCCGTGCTCGCGCGAGAAGAACTCGGTCCATTTGCCGATGATCTGCGGCGCGTTGTAGTCGGCGCCGATGTAGTAGCAGCGCTTGCCGTGGGTCTTGAAGCCGTAGTCCGCCATCGGCTTCACCCACTGCACGGCGGTCACGCCGCTCACGAAATTGTTGATGTCGCAGACGCCGCCTTCGTAGATCACGCTGTACCAGAGCAGCGTCTCGAAGCGCCTGAGGATCGGGCGGATGACCTCGCGCGAGGCGCTGGTGATCCCGCCGTGCACCAAGTCTACCCGCTCCTTGAGCGCCGCCTCCTGGGCGTATTGCGCGTAGAGCTCCATGTTTGACTGCGGGTCGTATTTGATCAGGCGGACCTTCTTGCCGAGCAGGCCACCAGCCGCGTTGATCTCTTCGACCGCGAGTTCGCAGGTCTGGGTCATCGGCGTGCCGTAGATGTCGAGGCCTCCGGACTGGTCGAAGATGCTGGCGATGACGATCTCGTCGTCGTCGGCATAGACCTTGGGCGATGCCGCAAGGCCGGCCGCGACCAGGGTGGCGGCGGTGCCGGCCGTGCCTTTGAGGAACTGTCTCCGCGTGCTGTGGACCATGGAATTCGGGCCTCCCTCGATGTTCTCCGGAGGCAGTGTAGGCGGGCGGAGCCGCCGGTCAACTCCGCGCCTCCGGGCGAGGGGGCGCGCTTCGAGGCACAGGCCCCGTCGCGCACAAAAAGAAGCTGCGGCCCTGGAAAAACCCGCACACCGTACGGGAAGCGCTTCAGCGCCTCCCGAGTTCTTCCATAAGCCGCATGTGGGCGGCGCTGAAGCCGTCGAGGGAGCCCTCCAGGCGGAACGGCTCGCCGCCAGCTGCGGGCTCCGCTTCCACGTGCAGTATTGTCCCCGCCCGGAAGCTCCAGATCGTATCCGGGGTCAGGACGCTGCGCGCGATGCAGCCTTCGGGCAGGCAGGTCTGGAACGCCAGGGCCTCGCCCTCCAGGTCATCGGCGCGCAGGCGCAGTCCGGGCCCAAACAACAGGCCGAAAGGCGTAACCGCCACGGCCTCCATGCCCGTGCTCGCTGGCGCCAGGGTGACCGTCAGCAGCCGCCGCGTCTGCCCGGTCCCGTCGTCCCGCCAGATGAAGCGCTGCTCCATCGCGCATTGCCGGGCACTCTCGCCACCCGCCTCGTCCCCGGCCGCGCAACGCACCGTCCAGTTGCCGTAGATTTCGGAGAAGGCATTGGGCGCCTGCTCTTGCGCCCGGAGCGGACCGCACCATCCCGCGACGGCCAGCGCGGCCGCCGCCAGCCCCGCCATGGCCAGCTGCGCGATCGCGGAGGCCGGATTCGCAGCCATGCCCGCCGGTGGCCTCCGCCTCGGGCGGGAGTCGCGCTCGCCGTTCAAAACCGCACCGTCAGGTTCAGACCGCCGCCATATTCGTGGCTGTCCCCGCCGCCGCTCGTCGCGTAGTCCACCTTGCCGGCGAGTGCGTAACGGCCGCCTTCCCAACCGTAGACGCCGCCCAGGCCGAGATGGAACCGCGTCGCCCGCTCCTGCGCCGGCAAAGCCGTTCCCCCTACCGTCACCTGCCTTGCTTGCTGGAACTCCCGTTCCACGTCCACCGCGCCCGAAAGGCGGACCTCCCCGAGCGGCCGCGTCTCCACGTGCACGCCCACGCGCCCCCGCAGGCTCCGGCCCTTGTCCAGGGAAACCCGCACGTTCACCGAGTCCTCGAAGTCGGACAGGGAGACCGCGGAACGGACCAGCCGCGCGCGGGGGGTCACCACGACCTCGCCCATGGCCGGCAGTCCCATGGCCATCCGGCGCCCGGCTTCCACGCCCAACGCATAGCCGTGCCCCGACACGTCGCCGTTCAGCCGACCGCGGGAGGACGAATCGAGCGCCACCTCGTACCATGTCGTCTCCGCCTGTCCGTCTACGTAGAGGCCCTCCCGGCGCACCAAAGTGCCGTATATCCCCACGCCGAAGCTCTGCACACTGATATCACCGCCCCGCGGCACCTCCACCAAGCCATCGCGCTGATACAGGGAAAGGCCCAGAACCGAGCCGGCTTCATCCACCGGGGTTTCCAGTCCCGTCCGCGCACCGAGCCGCTGGAGGTCGTATTCCGCGCCCGTCGTCGAGCGGTCTGCCGTCCAGCTGCCGTGGGCGCCCTCGATCCGGCCCCAGGCTCCCTCCGAATCCCGCGTCGCCACCATCCGCTCCCCTGCCGTGGGCAGGCTGTTCAGCGCCAGCAGCACCGAGGGAAGCGCCTCGTACACCCGCGACCGGGGCGCGAACTCCTGCGAAACCTGTACGCTCCCGTCCGCCCCCAGAGCCACGCCCACATCGTAGGCGCCGTGCACGGCCGACGACGCCGTGCCGAGTGCGCCCAGTATGCGGGCCTCTTCCCCCGGCGCTCGGGTCTGCACAGTCGGCCGGCCGCCCTCTACGGTGATCGTGAACCTCTTGTCGCCGAAGGCCCGGAGCAGCGCGTCGGCCGGCGATTCCCCGGCACCCTGGCGGACCTCCGCCGTGAGCGCGCCGCGCCCGCTCGAAATCCCGTTTCCGTCGATGCCGAGGATCTCGCCGTCCTCGCCGACCACCGCCAAGCCGCCCCGGTCGAACCGCAGACGCCCGACGGTCCCGCCGGCGGTTATCGTCCCCGTCGTCACCCGGCGCACCGTCCCGGTCACCATGCTGCCCGATTCGAGCGTGAGCATATGGTCGCCGCTCCCCAGCGCCCGGATGTCGCCATAGACCGTGCCCGCTACCGTCGCGGCGAGGCGGCCGCTCTCGCTGACGATATGGCCCGTGACCGCGCCGCGCACGGTCGCGGTCAGGTTGCCGTCGCTGATGATGTCGCCCGTGACCGCGCCCCCGCCCTGCACCGTTACGGTCAGGTCGTCGGCGAGGCTGCGGATCGCCTGTGTCTGCTTCACGCCGTCGAGCTCGACCTCGACGCCGGTGAGTTTGCCGCCGCGCGCGACGGTCACCGAGGCGCCGGTGTTGTAGAAGAGTCGTCCGATGCTGCCGCGGACGACGATCGGGTTCCGGGGGTCGTGAACGGTCCCGGTGACGACGCCACCTTCCGGGAGATCCAGCAGGAGCATGCCGTCGCCGGCGTGAAAGATGTCGCCCTCCACCCGGCCGGCCACCTTCACGTTCAGGTCATCCGGGCCGTCGGAGTAGATGCCGATGCCCGAGGCGGCGCTCACCGTGCCGCCCGCGCCCACCGACACCGTGATGGTGCCTTCGCCTTCCTGGGTGGCGATCGAGCGCGCCAGCACCCCGGCGCCGCCGGCGCCTTGCGCGGCGACGGAGCCGCCGTCCACGGCGACGGTGACGTCGCCGCCGCCGCGGGCCTCGATGCCGTGGGACTCCGCGCCCTTCGCAGTGACCGTGCCGCCCGTCACGCGGACGTTCAGCACCCCTGTGTCGCTCTGCAAGGCGAGGACGCCGTGGGAGGCCTCGCCCTCCGCCGTTACCGAACCGCCCGTGACGGCGACGGTCACCGCGCCGTCGCCGGTGTTCCTCGCATAGGCGCCGTGGGCTCCGGCGCCCGCCGTCGCGATGGCGCCCCCGCCGACGGTCACAGCGACGTCGCCGCTCGCGCCGAGATGTTCGGCGAAGACGGCGTGGGCCCGGTCGCCCGCCGTCGCGGCGTCGCCTGCGACGGTCACCGCGATGGCGCCCTCATGGTCGTGCCGGCCCCAGACGGCGTGGGCGCTTTCACCCTGCGTGGAGATGGCGCCGCCGGTCACGGAGATGGCGATGTCGCCCTCGCCCGTCCCCGCGATCACTTCCGGCTCCGTGCCCGCGACGACGATGCGGTCCCAGGTCGTGGCTTGCCGGATCCAGGCCAGGATGCCCTGGGATTCCTCGCCCGCCGTCGCGATGGCGACTCCCGTCGCGTCGATGGCGACGTCGCCGGCGCCCCGGTGCCAGCCATGGATGGCGCTGGAGTTCGCGCCCGCCGTCCTGATTTCGCCGCCGGTCACGTCGATGTCGATGGCGCCGCCGCCCGTCCTGACCTCGGTGGTGAGGTCCAGGTTGGTGATCGTCTCCGACCTGCCCGTGTGGTCCGCGAGAATGCCATGGGCGCCGATGCCCCAGGTCAGGATGTGGCTGTCCGTGACGGCGATCCGGATGTCGCCGAGGCCTTCGTGAAGGGCGTGGATGCCCCGGGACTCGTAGCCGTTCAGCGACGGCAGCAGCGGGCCTGGTTCTACCCCCGGCCCGCCCTGGTTGTTGGGGAATTGAGGGCCCGGGGGCACGATGCCTCCGGTGGCGATGGTGTAGCCCTTCACGGTGATGGCGATGTGGCCCTTGGCCGCGGCGCGGGTATATTCGGCCCGGATGGCGTCGGATTCGTCGCCCCGCGTCCCGACGAGCGGCCGCACCCGGCCTTCCCGGTCTCGCTCGGTCTCGATGACGTTGACGATCACCGCGCCCCTGGAGCGGTGGGTCTTTCCGTTTTCGTAGAAATAGCTGCCCTGCTGGGTGGCGTAGATGCCGTGGGCTGCGTCGCCGCCCGCCGTCGACAGCGACAGATCGCGGAAGTCGATCGCGACCCGGCCCCGGCCGGTGTGCGAGGCCCAGATGCCGTAGGATTCCTCGCCGACGTTCCATTCTCCGTCGCCCATCGTCCTGACGGCGTATCTGCCGTGGTCGATGGGGTGGAAGTGCTGGGGCGCGCCCGTCGCATCGACGCCGTGCACATAGACCACCAGATCGCCGTTGCCGCCCTGACGCCAGGCGGAAATGCCGGCGTACAGGTCCTCGGTGACGGTGATCCGGGGGTTGCGGACGACGACGTTGCGGGTTCCGTCGTGGTTGACGAACCCGCAGTCGACCGGCTCGGTGGGGATCACGACGGGCCCGGCGGCGCGGAAGAGGGCCCGCAGGTGGTCCCCGGTGAGGAGGCTGAGGTCGAAGCCCTCGGGGAAAACGGCGGTCACGGGGGAGGAAGCGGCGGGGCACTGGAAGACCGGCTGCGCCTTCGTTTCCTGTGCGCCGAGGGCGAGCGCGGCGACCAGACCCGCGGCGCACACGCCGCCCGGGAACAGGAACCGAACTGCACCAATGCCAATGGATTTCATCCTTTTCCCCCCCCCCCCCCCCCCCCGGTCGCAGCTTGGCGAACGGACGGGGGCGATTCGTCGAATCGATGCGCTGGATACCCGTGTTTCGCGTTTCCCGCAACTGGGCACGGCGATTTTGTTTCAGTTTCCGGACCCGGGGACCCGCGCATCCGAAACAATGGCAAGCCCGGGTCATTCCTCGGCGAGGCGGTAGAGGTAGGCGGCGTAGGGGCTTTTGCCGAAGGTGCGGGCGATGGCGGCCAGGCGGTCGCGGTCGATCCAGCCGTTCAGGAAGGCGACCTCCTCGGGCACGGCGATGGCCTGGTTCTGGCGTTTCTCGACGGCGCGGACGAAATCGGCGGCTTCCATGAGGCTGTCGTGGGTCCCGGTGTCGAACCAGGCGAAGCCGCGTCCCAGGCGTTCCACGCGCAGGGCGCCGCGTTCGAGATAGCGCGCGTTGACGTCGGTGATCTCCAGTTCGCCGCGGGCGCTCGGCGCGATGCCGGCGGCGATGCGGACGACGTCGTTGTCATAGAAGTAGAGGCCCGTCACCGCCCAGCGGGAGCGGGGGCGCGCGGGTTTCTCCTCGATGGAGGTCGCGCGGCCCGTCTCATCGAAGGCGACGACGCCGTAGCGCTCGGGATCGTGGACCCGGTAGCCGAAGACCGTGGCTCCCTCGCGCCGGGCCGCGGCGGCGCGCAGCTTCTCCGTCAGGCCGTGGCCGTGGAAGATGTTGTCGCCCAGCGCGAGCGCGCAGGCGTCGTCGCCGATGAAATCCCTGCCGATGGGGAAGGCCTGGGCCAGCCCTTCGGGGCGCGGCTGCACGGCGTAATCCAGCGCGATGCCCCACCGGCCGCCGTCGCCCAGCAGGCGCCGGAAGGCGGCCCGGTCGTCCGGCGTGGTAATCACCAGGATGTCCCGGATCCCCGCCAGCATCAGGACGCTCAGCGGGTAGTAGATCATCGGCTTGTCGTAGACGGGCAGGAGCTGCTTGCTCACCGCGCTCGTGACCGGGTAGAGCCGCGTGCCCGTCCCGCCGGCGAGGACGATGCCCTTCACGCCGCGCGGCCCCCCGCCCGGCCGCGCACGGCGCCGGCCAGCGCGCGCCAGAACGCTTCGTCCCACCAGCGGTTGGCCGTGCCCGAGGTGGAGGGCAGAACGCAGATCGCGGTCTCGCCGGTCCGGCGCGGCTGGACGCCGTAGCCCACGGCGCGCAGGCCGAGAAAGACGCGGGCGGCGCGCTTGCCGTTGAAGGCGAGGAAGGCCGGCCGGCAGCGGGCGATCCGGTCGGCGAGCGCCGCCGCGCCGTCGGCCGTAGCGGAAAGCCCCGCGTCCGGGCCCGCTTCGGCCTTGTTCAGGTCGGTGAGGCCGATCCCGTAGCGCAGGACCGAGCGGAATTCGCCCGGCGCGAGCCGGCGCGGAGTCAGGCCGACGCGATGGAGGGTCGGCCAGAACCTGTTGCCGGGCCCGGCGTAATAGGCGCCGAGGCGGGCGGACGTCGCGCCGGCGGCGGAGCCGCAGAAGACGACGCGAAGCCCGGGGGCGAGGACATCGGGGAGGACGGGAGCGGGCATGGGATAGTTCGCGATTCGCGCAGCGGCTTATGATAGCGTCCCGCGGGCGGAGCGAAAGCGACGGAGAGAGGCGGTGCGGAACATCAAGGTCGATGGCGAGCGCCTGTGGGCGAGCCTCATGGAAATGGCGAAGATCGGCGCCACCGACAGGGGCGGCGTCTGCCGGCTCGCGCTCACCGATGTGGACAAGGCGGCGCGCGACCTGTTCGTCCGCTGGTGCGAGGAGGCGGGCTGCATGGTACGGATCGACAGGATGGGTAACATCTTCGCCCGCCGCCCGGGCCGCGACGAATCGCGCCCGCCCGTCATGACCGGCAGCCACATCGACAGCCAGCCAACCGGCGGCAGGTTCGATGGCATCTACGGCGTGCTCGCCGGCCTGGAAGTGGTGCGCACCCTCAACGACCTGGGCTACGAAACCGAGGCGCCGATCGAGGTGTCGGCCTGGACCAACGAGGAAGGCGCGCGCTTCGCGCCGGCGATGATCGCGTCGGGAGTCTTCGGCGGCGCGTTCTCCCTCGAAGAGGGCTTGGCCTGCAAGGACGCCTGTGGCAAGACCATCGGCGAAGAGCTGGCGCGCATCGGCTATGCTGGCGACATGCCCTGCGGCGGGCGTGAAGTCGGCGCCTTCTTCGAGGCCCATATCGAGCAGGGCCCGATCCTCGAGGCGGACGGCAAGACCATCGGCGTGGTGCGGGGCGTCCAGGGCATCCGCTGGTTCGACGTGACCGTGACCGGGATGGAGTCGCACGCCGGCACGACGCCGATGGAGCGCCGCAAGGACGCGCTGGTCGGCGCCGTCCGGCTGGTCGGCGAGATCCACGGCATCGCCATGGACACGGTGCCGGACGCCCGCGCGACCGTCGGTACGATGGCGGTCTCCCCGAACTCCCGGAACGTCATTCCGGGATCGGTGTTCTTTTCGCTGGACCTGCGCCATCCGGATGCGGACACGCTCTCGGCGATGACCGACGAAGCCCGCGCCAGGGCCGCCGCGCTCGCCGCCGAAAGCGGGCTGGAGATCGCCATCGAGGATATCTGGTATTCACCGCCGGTCGCCTTCGCCGACGCCTGCGTGGGCGCCGTGCAGCGCGCGGCCGACTCCCTCGGCTACGCGAACCGGCCGATCACCTCGGGCGCCGGCCACGACGCGGTCTATCTCTCCCGCGTGGCGCCGACGGCGATGATCTTCATTCCCTGCGAGGACGGGATCAGCCACAACGAAGTCGAGGCCGCGACGCCGGCCGACGTCGCCGCCGGCTGCGACGTGCTGCTCAACGCGATGCTCGAGATCGCCAACCGGGGCGCGGACGCCGGCGCATGAACGCGGGGTGCGGGGTGGGCCGGCGGCGGCGCGGGAAGCCCCCGCCGGAGGCTGTTGACGGAGTCATCGATGTGCGCCGCCCGAGGCGCCAGACCGTGCCGCTGGTCTTCGCCTCACCGCACAGCGGCAGCGCCTACGACCCGGCCTTCGTCGCCCAGTCCCGGCTCGACGAAAGGCACCTCCGGCGCTCGGAGGACAGCTTCGTGGACGAGATTTTCGCCGGCGCGCCGAAGATCGGGGCGCCGCTCGTCTGCGCCCTCTATCCCCGGGTCTATCTCGACCCCAACCGCGAGCCCTACGAGCTCGACCCGGAGATGTTCGCCGAGCCGTTGCCGGACCACGTGAAGACCTGCTCCGAACGGGTCCGCGCCGGCTTCGGCACCATCCCTCGCGTGGCCGCCTCCGGCGCGGAAATCTACGCCGGCAAGATGCCGTTCGCCGAGGCCGAGCGCCGCATCGCTGCGCTCTACCGGCCCTATCACGACGCCCTCGAGCGGCTCGTCGAGGCGACGCTCCGCGATTTCGGCATGGCGCTCGTTCTCGATTGCCACTCGATGCCCTCGATCGGCAGCCCCACCGACCAGGACCGCGGTGCCCCCCGCCCCGACGTGGTGCTGGGCGACCGCTTCGGCACCTCCTGCCTGCCGGCGGTGACGGAGGCCGCCGAGCGCACCCTCTGCGGCCTCGGCTTTACCGTCCAGCGCAACGAGCCCTATGCCGGCGCCTTCACCACCTCCCATTACGGGCGCCCGAGCCAGGGCGTCCACGCGCTTCAGATCGAGGTCAACCGCCGCCTCTACATGGACGAGGCCACGATGGCCCGCTCCCGCGGGCTGTCCGGGCTGAAGCGGAAGGTCGGCCGCTTCATGGCGGCGCTGGCGGAGGAGAGCCGCGCCCTCGCCGCGCCGCCCTGAGACGGGCCGCCGCGCGGCGGTTCAGGCGGGCTCGTCGATCCCGTGCCGCCGGCAAGCGGCGGTCAGGGTGTTTTTCAGGAGGCAGGCGATCGTCATCGGCCCGACGCCGCCCGGGACCGGCGTGATCCAGCCCGCCCGCCCGGCCGCTTCGTCGAAGCGCACGTCGCCCACGAGCCTGGTCTTCTCGCCGGCCGCCACGCGGTTGATGCCGACGTCGATGACGGCAGCGCCCGGCTTGATCCAGTCGCCGCGGATCATCTCCGCCCGCCCCACGGCTGCGACGAGGATGTCGGCGCGCCGGCATTCGCCGGGTAGATCTTCGGTGCGCGAATGGCCCACGGTCACGGTGCAGTGCTCGCGCAGCAGCAGGGCCGCCATCGGCTTGCCGACGATGTTGGAACGGCCGACGATCATGGCGTGCCTGCCTTTCAGGGCGCCGACGAAGCGCCGCAGCATCAGCAGGCAGCCCAGGGGCGTGCACGGCACCGGGGCGGCCTGGCCGGTGGCGAGCCGTCCGACGTTGAGGGTGTGGAAGCCGTCCACGTCCTTGTCCGGGTCGATGGCGTTGATGACGGCGTCGGTATCGACCTGCGGGGGCAGGGGAAGCTGGACCAGGATGCCGTGCACGGCGTCGTCGGCGTTCAGCGCCGCGACCTTCTCCAGCACGTCGTCCTGGCTCGCGCCAGCGGGCAGGCGGAACTCCCGCGAGGCCATGCCGGCCGCCACGGTCGCCTTGCCCTTGTTGCGGACATAGACCTCGCTCGCGGGGTCATCGCCGACGAGGACGACGGAGAGCCCCGGCACGAGGCCGTGCCGTTCCTTGAGTACCGCCGCCTTGCGGGCGATCTCGGCGCGCAACGCCGCGGCGAATGCCTTGCCGTCGATGATGACCGTATCGCTCATGGGCCTTCCTCGCGTCAGACGATGTTGTCGACGATGAGATCGCGGATGAAGTAGAGCAACAGGATCAGGATGACCGGGGAGACGTCGATGCCGCCCAGGGTGGGCACGATCCGCCGGATCGGCCGCAGCGCGGGCTCCGTGACCCGGAAGAGGAAATTCAGGACCGCATAGACGAAGCGGTTCCGGGTGTTGATCACGTTGAACGCCACGAGCCAGCTCATCAGCGCGGAGGCGATGAGCAGGTAGATGTAGATCGTGACGACGTGGTGGATGAAATCGGCCAACGCGTGCATCGACGGGCGCGTCTCGGTTGGGGAACGAGGGGCGGGAGCGCGGAGTATATCGCATGGTTCCGCGAGGGCGAGTCCGTTGTGCGGCGCGCCCGGCATGGAACACGGAGATGCGCGCATGATGGCTGGGAGGTGGCCGAAAGACGTTCGATCGCGGGAGCGCGGTGCGGCCTGCGGGACCGATCTGCGAAGCGGAACACGGCGGAACGGCGGAATTAACCCGGCGCGGTGCGCCGATGGCGGGGAGCGGCCCGTAACCCGGCGCCGTCGCTTCCCTATGGGCGATCGGCTCCCTTGCGCTCCGCGCCCGGTGGGCTTGCGCCGGGCGGTGGGGCGGCATAGGTTCAGGGCGATGTTCGATACCTACGCCGCCGCCAAGGCGCTGCGGGACGCCGGGTTCGACGAGCCCCAGGCCGAGGCCGCCGTCGCCATGGTCCGTGATGCCGTCTCCGAAGGCGCCGCGACCAAGGAAGACGCGACCCGCCTGGAAGGGAAGATCGACGCCGGTATTGCCCGCCTGGAAGGGAAGATCGAGTCGGACATCGGCCGACTCGAGGGCAAGATCGAGTCGGACATTGCCGAGGTGAAGGCGGACATCGGGCGGCTGGAAGGGAAGATCGACACCGGTCGCGCCGAGACGAAAGCGGACATCACCCGGCTCGAGACGCGCCTGACCGTGCGGATGTACGGCGGGTTGGTTGCCATGGCCGCCGTCCTGCTCGCGCTCACCAAGCTCCTTCCCTGACCGGGGTTTCGTTTCGCGCTTCGTGCGCATGCGGGCGATCGCGCCGGCATGCGCGCACTTCGTGCGTGTCGAGGCCCGCGCACCGGGAGCCTGCCGGGGGCGGTTTGCCTGAGGTGGAGGTTGGGCTTACACTGGAGGGAGCGGGCGCAGGAGGAGCGGGGCGATGGCGGGGAGCGTCAACAAGGTCATTCTGGTGGGCAATCTGGGACGGGATCCGGAAGTCCGCCAGACGCAGGACGGCAGACCCATCGTCAACCTGTCGGTTGCCACCGGCGAGACCTGGAAGGACCGCCAGTCGGGCGAGCGCCGCGAGCGCACCGAATGGCACCGGGTCGTGATCTTCGGCGAGGGTCTGGCCGACATCGCCCAGCGCTACCTGCACAAGGGTTCCAAGGTCTATCTCGAAGGCCAGTTGCAGACGCGCAAATGGACCGACCAATCGGGCCAGGAGCGCTACACGACTGAAGTGGTGCTTAGCGGCTTCCGCGGCCATCTCACGATGCTCGACGGCCGGGGAGAGGGCGGCGGGCGCGACTACGGCGGCGGGCAGCAGGCGGACCCGGCCGGTGGCGACGACGCCGGCGGCGCCCCCGCCACCGACCTGGACGACGACATTCCCTTCTGATCCCTCCCGACGACGCCCCCGCCGTTGACGACAATCCCGCCGAGCGCCGCGCCGCCACGGGAGCCGCCCGACGGGCCGGCGCCCGCGACTCCGCATGTCGCCATCGAGGAGGAGATGAAGCGCTCCTACCTCGACTACGCGATGAGCGTGATCGTCGCCCGCGCCCTGCCCGACGTGCGCGACGGGCTCAAGCCCGTGCATCGCCGCATCCTCCATTCGATGCGCGAGAACGGCTACGAGTGGAACAAGCCCTACCGCAAATCCGCCCGCGTGGTCGGCGACGTGATGGGCAAATACCACCCGCACGGCGATGCCGCGATCTACGACGCCATGGTGCGCATGGCGCAGGACTTCTCCATGCGCCTGCCGCTCCTGGATGGCCAGGGCAACTACGGCTCGATGGACGGCGACCCGCCGGCGGCGATGCGCTACACCGAGGTCCGCCTCGGCCAGCCGGCCCATGCGCTGCTGGCGGACATCGACAACGAGACGGTCGAATTCCAGCCCAATTACGACGAATCGGCGCGGGAGCCCGCGGTGCTGCCGGCGGCCTTCCCCAACCTGCTGGTCAACGGCGCGGGCGGCATCGCGGTCGGCATGGCGACGAACATCCCGCCGCACAATCTGGGCGAGGTCATCGACGCCGCCTGCGCCCTTCTCGACGACCCGGAGATCACCACGGACGGCCTGATGGCGCATGTCCCGGGGCCCGACTTCCCGACCGGCGCGCTGGTCGTCGGCACCGCCGGCATCCGGCAGGCGTATCACACCGGGCGCGGCTCGGTGATCATGCGCAGCCGCACCTCGATCGAGGCCGTCCGCAAGGACCGCGAGGCCATCGTCGTGACCGAGGTGCCCTATCAGGTCAACAAGGCGCGGATGATCGAGCGGATCGCCGAGCTGGTCAACGAGCGCCGCGTGGAGGGCATCGCCGACCTGCGCGACGAATCCGACCGCGACGGCGTGCGCGTCGTCATCGAGCTGAAGCGCGGCACCATGACCGAGGTGGTGCTCAACCAGCTCTACCGCTACTCCCCGCTCCAGACCAGCTTCGGCGTCAACATGCTGGCGCTGCGCGGCGGCCGGCCGGAGTTGATGAACCTTCGCGAGATCGTGGAGGCCTTCGTCGCCTTCCGCGAGGAGGTGATCGCCCGGCGCACGAAATACCGGCTGGCGCGGGCGCGCGAGCGGGCCCACGCGCTGGTCGGACTCGCCATCGCGGTCGCCAACATCGACGAGATCATCGCGGCGATCCGGCGCGCCAGGGATCCGGCCGTGGCGCGCGCCGCGCTCACCGGCCGCGCCTGGCCCGTGGCGGACGTGGGGCCCCTGGTCACACTGATCGCGGACCCGCGCCAGACGGTGGCGGCGGCGGGCACCTGCCGGCTGACCGAGGAGCAGGCGCGCGCCATCCTCGAGCTGCGCCTCCAGCGCCTGACCGCCATGGAGCGCGGCAAGATCGCCGACGAGCTCGCCGAGATCGTGGACAGGATCAAGGACTACGTCGACATCCTCCAGAACCGGGAGCGCTTGAGGACGGTGTTGCGCCAGGAGCTGGTCGAGACCCGCGCGCGCTTCGCTGACGCCCGCCGGACCGAGCTCCAGGCGGTCGAGTTCGAGCACGACGTGGAGGACCTGATCCAGCGGGAGGAGATGGTCGTCACGCTGAGCCACCGCGGCTACGTCAAGCGGGTGCCGCTCTCGACCTACCGGGCGCAACGGCGCGGCGGCAAGGGCCGCGCCGCCATGCGCACCCGCGAAGAGGATTTCGTCTCCCGGGTGTTCGTCGTCAACACACACACGCCGGTGCTGTTCTTCTCCACCGCGGGGAAGGTGTACAAGCTCAAGGTCTATCGCCTGCCGCAGGCGGCGCCGCAAGCGCGCGGCAAGGCGCTGGTCAACCTGCTGCCGCTCGCCGGGGACGAGACCATCTCCACCATTCTCCCCCTGCCGGAGGACGAGGAGGGGTGGGCGGCGCTCCAGCTGGTGTTCGCCACCGCCTCGGGCGCGGTCAGGCGCAACAGCGCGGCGGATTTCGCGAATGTGCCGTCGGGCGGCAAGATCGCCATGAAGTTGGGCGCCGGTGACCGGATCGTCGGCGTGCGCGTCTGTGCCGACGGCGACGACGTGCTGCTCGCCGCGCGCGGCGGCAAGTGCATCCGCTTCCCTGCGGCCGACGTGCGGCTGTTCAAGGGGCGGAGCTCGGCGGGGGTGCGCGGGATCGACCTCGCGGAGGGCGATCGGGTGATCTCCATGAGCGTTCTTTCCCACGGGGACCTCACCGCCGAGGAGCGGGACGCCCATTTCGGCCGGAAACGCGACGGTGCGGTGCCCAGCCTGACGGAGGAACGCCGGGCGGCGCTGGCGGCCGGAGAACAGTTCCTCCTCACCGTCCGCGACGACGGCTTCGGCAAGCGCACCTCGACCCACGACTACCGCCTGACCCGGCGCGGCGGGAAGGGCGTCATCAACATGGTCGTGGGCGAGGGGGAGAGGCGCGTGGTCGCCGCCTTCCCCGTGGCGGACCGGGACGAGATCATGCTGGTGACCGATGGCGGGCGGCTGATCCGCTGCCCGGTGGACGGCATCAGCAAGGTGGGGCGCAGCGCGCGCGGCGTGACCCTCTTCCGCCTGGCCGGAGGCGAGCGGGTGGTCTCGGCGGCGCGCCTCGCCGAGGCCAACGGCGACGTCGCCACCGCGGACGAGGCGGTGGAGGCCGGGGCGGCGGGCGATGGCTGAAAGGGTGGGCCTCTATCCGGGGACCTTCGACCCGGTCACCACGGGCCACCAGGACATCATCCGGCGCGCCGTGCGGCTGGTGGACAGGCTGATCGTCGCGGTCGCCGTCAACGCGGGCAAGGACCCGCTGTTCGGCGCGGACGAACGGGTGGCGATGACTGCCGGCGATCTCGCGGCGCTCGGGCTGGAGCCGCCGCGGCTGGAGGTGCGGCGCTTCGACGTCCTGCTCATGCATTTCGTCCGCGAGGTCGGCGCCTCCGTCATCGTGCGCGGGCTGCGGGCGGTCTCCGATTTCGAGTACGAGTTCCAGATGGCGGGCATGAACGCGCGGCTCGACCCGGAGGTCGAGACCGTCTTCCTGATGGCGTCCGAACGGCACCACTTCATCGCCTCGCGGCTGGTCAAGGAGATCGCCTCCTACGGCGGGGACGTTTCCAGCTTCGTTTCCCCCGCCGTCGCCCGCCGCCTGGCGGAGCGCTTGGGAGCGGCCGCATCCTGAGGCACGGCGCCGACGGCTCCCGGTGAGGGTGGACGAGTTCGATTTCGCCCTGCCGCGCGCGGCGATCGCCGAGCGCCCGGCGGACCCCCGCGATTCCGCCCGTCTGCTGGATATGAGCGCCGGCCTCGCCCATCGCGCGGTCTCCGATCTCCCCCGGCTGCTGCGCCCCGGCGACGTGGCGGTTTTCAACGACACCCGCGTCATCCCCGCCCGCTTGGTCGGGCGCCGCGGCACCGCGCGAATCGAGGTCACGCTGCACCGCCGGCTCGGCGAACGCCGCTGGCGCGCCTTCGTCAGGTCGGCACGGCGCCTGCGGCCGGGCGACGGGCTCCGCTTCGCCGCGGATTTCTCGGCCGCCGTCGAGGCCCGCGACGGGCCGGAAGTGAGTCTCTCGTTCGACCGGGGCGGGGCGGCGCTGGACCGGGCGCTGCGCCACCACGGCGCGATGCCGCTGCCGCCCTATATCCGGCGTGGCGCGGACGAGCGGGACCGGCAGGATTACCAGACGGTGTTCGCCCGTCGCGACGGTGCCGTCGCGGCGCCGACCGCTGGCCTCCATTTCACCGACCGCCTGCTGGCGGCGCTGGCGGCGCGCGGCGTCGCCCGCCACTTCGTCACCCTCCACGTGGGCGCCGGGACGTTTCTCCCGGTCTCGGTCGCGGACACTGCCGACCACGCGATGCACGAAGAGACGGGCGTCGTCGCCCCCGCCGTCGCGGCGGCGATCAACCGCGCCCGGCAGGCCGGCGGGCGGGTGCTCGCGGTCGGCACGACGGTCGTGCGCCTGCTCGAGAGCGCGGCCGGGGAGGACGGCGCGGTGGGCGCCTTCTCCGGTGCGGTCGACCTCTTCATCGCGCCGGGCTACCGGTTCAAAGCCATCGACCTGATGCTGACCAATTTCCACCTGCCGCGCTCGACGCTGTTCATGCTGGTCTGCGCCTTCGCCGGCACCGGGCGGATGAAGGCCGCCTACGGACGGGCGCTGGCGGCGGGGTATCGCTTCTACTCCTACGGCGACGCCTGCCTGCTGGCGCGCAGGGCGGCGTGAGCCTTCCCTTCACCGTCGAGGCGACGGACGGCGCGGCGCGGCTGGGGCGGCTGGAGACGGCCCACGGCGCGGTGCGCACGCCGGCCTTCATGCCGGTGGGCACCCAGGCGACGGTCAAGGGCCTCGCGCCGGAGGTTGTCCGGGCGAGTGGCACCGACATGCTGCTCGGCAACGCCTACCATCTGATGATCCGCCCCGGCGCCGAGCGCGTGGCCCGGTTGGGCGGCCTGCACCGGTTCATGAACTGGCCGGGCCCGATCCTCACGGATTCCGGCGGCTTCCAGGTGATGTCGCTGGCCGGGCTGCGCGCCGTGGACGAAGGCGGGGTGACGTTCCGCTCCCACACGGACGGCGCCCGCCACCGCCTGACGCCGGCCGGGGCGGTGGCGCTGCAACGACGGCTGGGCAGCGATATCGCCATGGTGCTGGACGAGTGCACGCCCTACCCGGTGAGAGAAACGGAAGCGGCGGCCTCCATGCGCCGTTCGATGCGCTGGGCCGCGCAGGCGCGGGCGGCCTTCTCGCCGGTTCCGGGCCACGGGCTGTTCGGCATCGTGCAAGGCGGGGTGTTTCCGGCGCTGCGGTCGGAATCGGCGGCGGCCTTGGTGGAGATCGGCTTCGACGGCTACGCCGTGGGCGGCCTCGCGGTGGGCGAGGGCCAGGAGCGGATGCTGGCCGTGCTCGACGGCCTGCGGGCAGCGCTGCCTGCGCGGCGGCCGCGCTACCTGATGGGCGTGGGCACGCCGGCGGACATCGTCCAGGCCGTCCGCCGGGGGATCGATCTGTTCGACTGCGTGCTGCCGACGCGCTCGGGCCGCACGGGGCGCGCCTACATCGCTGGCGGCACCCTCAATCTGCGCAACGCCTGCCACGCCGACGATCCGTCGCCGGTCGATCCCGCCTGCGGCTGCCCGACCTGTGCCGGTTACGCCCGCGCCTACCTGCACCACCTGTTCCGCGCGGGCGAGATGCTGGGGCCGATCCTGCTGAGCCGGCACAACCTCTTCTTCTATCAGCGGCTGATGGCGGCGCTGCGCGCCGCGATCGCCGAGGGCCGCCTCGCCGCGTTCGCCGCAGGGTTCGCCGGCCTTGCGGCCGCGCGCCACCCCGTCTAATTCGGGGGCCGCGGAGCCGCCGGGATGCGCCCGTAGCTCAGACGGTAGAGCATCTGACTTTTAATCAGAGGGTCGCAGGTTCGAGTCCTGCCGGGCGTACTGACCGAGTCAACGTGCGGACGCGCCGTGCGGAGGAAGTTCCCGGTCGTGAGGCGGGTGTTCGCCCCGACGCTGCCGCCGCCGACCACCGCCACGGCGAGTTCTCCGCCATCGCCCGCCCGTCTCCCGATTGCGGCTGCACCGCCACGATGTACCATCCGCGCGGCCAGGGGCAAGCGGAGAAGACCGATGACCCGGCGATCGATTGCCGTGCCGGAATCGGGTGCCACGGAGCGGCTGGGCCGATGGGTGGCCGAGGCGCCGGGGGACTGGGGCGCGGCGGCGCGGGGGCGTGCGGCGGCGGCCTTCGTCGACACCGCCGCCTGCCTGTTCGCGGGTGCGGACGACGCGGCACCGCGCGCGGTTCGCGCCGGCGTCGCGGGGTGGGGCGAGGGGCGCTCCGCCGTCGCCGGCGCGCCGGTGCGGCTGGCCGCGCCCTGGGCCGCGCTGGTCAACGGCACCGCCGCCCACGCCCTCGACTACGACGACGTGCTGGAGATCGCCAACGCCCACGCCGGCGCCGTGCTGGTTCCGGCGCTGCTGGCGCTGGGCGAGGAGCGCGGGATGGACGGTGCGCGCTGCCTGGACGCCTTCGTCGTCGGCATCGAGGTCCTGGCGCGGCTCGGCGAGGCAGTGAACATGACCCACTACTTCGCGGGCTGGCACACCACCGCGACCCTCGGGTCTCCAGCCGCGGCGGCGGCCTGTGCGCGGCTGCTGGGCCTGGACGCCGCGCGCGCCAGCGCGGCCCTCTCCCTGGCCACGAGCCTCTCCTCCGGCAGCAAGCGCCAGTTCGGCACCATGGCGAAGCCGCTGCACGCGGGGCTGGCGGCGAAGAACGGCATCGTCGCCGCGGTCATGGCGGAATCCGGCGTGAGTGCGGCGGAAGACGCCTTCGAGGGAGAACGCGGATTCGTCGCGCTCTTCGCCGGAGTGCCCGAAGCGCGTCTGGAGGCGGCCACGGCCCGGCTGGGCGCGCCGCCGGCGCTCGAGGCGCACGGCCTCTGGCAGAAACACTACCCTTGCTGCGCCAGCGCCCATCGCCCCCTCGACGCCCTGCTTGCCCTGCGCGCCGACGGCGGGCTCGGGCCGGCGGACGTCGCGGGGATCGAGGCGTCGCTCCCCGAGATCGCCGCGCAGAACCTGCCCCACGACGACCCGGCGGACGCGATGCAGGCGCGGTTCAGCCTGCCCTGGCTGCTGGCGAGCGCGCTGGTCGACGGGCGCCTCGCCCTGGACGCCTTCGCGCCGGCGGCCCTCGCCCGGCCCCAGGTGCGCGCGTTGTCGGCAAAGGTCGTCATGCGGGCGGACGCGGGCCAGCCGGGGGCGCGCAACGTGGACGAGGCGCCGCAGCGGGCGACGGTCTCGCTGCGGCTCGCCGGCGGCGGTGCGCGGTCGAAGACGGTCGTCGCGCCGCGCGGCCACCCGCGCCGGCCGCTCGGCCGGGACGCGCTCCGTCGCAAGTTCGCCGACTGCGCCGCCCGCGCTCTCCCGGCGCCCGCGCGCGACGCGGCCTTCGAGGCCCTCGACGGCATCGCCGCGCTCCGCGACCTGGGCGCGGCGACCCGCCATTTCGGGGCGGCCCGTGGCTGAAGCTGCCCCGCGCGCGGACGACCGCGCCGCCGCCTTCACGCGGGCCGCGACGGTCTTCGACGGCCTCGCGCTCTTCTACGTCCTCGACGAGCCCTACGCGACCCGCTGCCTGGAGGCCGGGGTGAACGCCTGCAACGTGAGCTTCGCGCTGGAGAGCGCCTGGGACGAGACCCTGCGCGCCGTGGACGAGGGGTTCGCGAAGATCGAGAAGAGCCCGGTGCTGGCGCTCGCGCGCGACGCCGCCGGCGTCGCCGCCGCCATGGAAGCGGGCCGGCTCGCGGTGGTGCCGGGGACGCAAGGGCCCAGCATGATCGGCAAGGAACTGGCGCGGGTCCGCATCCTGTCGCGGCTCGGGTTCCGCTTCTTCGGACTCGCCTATACCGGGGCCACGCTCTTCGCCGACGGCTGCGGCGAACGGCGCGACGCCGGGTTGAGCTTCCTCGGGCGCGAGCTGGTGGAAGCGGTGAACGAAACGCCGATGCTGCTCGACCTCTCCCACGCCGGCCACCGCTCGCGGGCGGAGGCCGCAGTGCTGGCGCGGGCGCCGGTGTGCACCCATTCGAACGCCTGGCACCGGGTGCCGAACGACCGCAACACAAGGGACGAGACGGTGCGGGCGATCGTGGTGAAGGGCGGCATGATCGGCGCCTGCTGCCTGCCGCGATCGGTAAGCCCCCAGGATCCCACCCTCGACGATCTGATCGGCCATATCGACCATTTCCAGGCGTTGGTCGGGGTCGGGAACGTGGGCCTCGGGCTGGACTTCACCGAGGGCTACCGGGAAGCGCGGCGGGTGCTGCCGGAAGCGATCCGCTGGCGCACCCTGCGGCCGGACATTTTCGGCACGGTGGAGGACTTCGTAAGCCAGCGCTACCCCGACGGCCTGGACGGGATCCGCGCGTTGCCCAACCTCGCCCGCGGCTTGTTCCGGCGCGGCTACGGGGAAGACGAAGTGGCCGGCATCCTCGGCGCCAACTGGCTGCGCACCTTCGCCCGCTTCGCCGGCTGAGCCTTGGCTCGCCGGGTTCCTCGATTGTCGCGCGTCGCGCGCCTGGGCGGTGGCGCGCTCTCCGACCGTCGGCCTTCATCGCACGGGAGCCCTCTCACATGAATCGACTGAGGCGGATTTGCGCGCGCCTGGTGGCGGCGCGCGCGTTCAACATCGTGATCGTGGTGACGATCCTGGCGACCGCGGCCGGTCTCGGCGTGGAGACGAGCCTGTCGCTCGGCGCGCGGTTCGGTGCCGTCATCCACCTGGTGTACGACGTGACCCTGGCGGTCTTCGCGCTGGAAGCCGCCATCAAGCTCACCGCCGTCGCGCCCCGCTTCGGACGCTATTTCGGGGACGGCTGGAACCTCTTCGATTTCACCGTCCTCGTGCTCGCCTGCCTTCCGGACGCGGGCGACTTCGCCCTCATCGCGCGGCTGGCGCGGCTCCTGCGCGTGCTCCGGGTGGTGACGGTGGCGCCCCAGCTGCGCCTCATCGTCTCCACCCTGATCCGCTCCCTGCCGGGGCTCGGGCACGTGATGCTGCTTCTTTCCGTCGTCTATTACGTCTATGCCGTCGCCGGGGTGCATCTCTTCCGCGACCACGATCCGGAGCACTGGCGCTCGCTCGGCATCGCCCTCCTCACCCTGTTCCGGGTGATGACGCTCGAGGACTGGACGGACGTGATGTATGTCGCCATGGAACTCCACTCCATGAGCTGGCTGTTCTTCGTCAGCTTCGTGATGCTGGCGGCGGTGATCATGATCAATCTCGTGATCGCCGTGGTGATCAACAACCTGCACGACGCGCGCCTTGAAGCGCGGCCCGGTGGGGGCGAGGACTCCCTCGACGCCTTCCGCAGGGAGGCGGCGGGGGTGCGCGATGCCCTCGAGCGCATGGAAAACATCCTCGCGAGCCGGAAGAAATAGCGCGCGCGGGCTTTGCCCGGCGGATGGCCCGCTATAGTATGCGCCCCGGCGGCGCCCGGCGGCGCCGGGGCTGGGTTTCGATGGGGCGCGCGGGCGTGGCGGAATTTGGTAGACGCGCGTGGTTTAGGACCACGTGGCTCAGGCCGTGGGGGTTCGAGTCCCTTCGCCCGCACCGTCGCGCGGGCGGCCCGTCGGGCGCTCGCGCCAACCCTCCGACTTCCGACGTGAACGGCAGACCATGCAGGTGACCGAGACCCTGGCCCAGGGGCTCAAACGCGAGCTGAAGGTGACCGTCCCGGCGGCGGACCTCGAGGCGGCGGTCGAGGAGCGGCTCCGCGCGCTGCGCAAGACCGTGAAGATGAAGGGCTTTCGGCCCGGCAAGGTGCCGCTGTCGATCGTCCGCCGCCACTACCGACCGGGCGTTCTCGGCGAGGTGATGCAGCGCCTGATCGAGGAGAGCTCGCGCGCGGCGATCGAGGAACGGGCGCTGCGGCCGGCGCTGCAACCCGAGGTCGAGATCGCTGCCTTCGACGAGGGCAAGGATCTCGAATACACGATGGGGATCGAGGTCCTGCCGGAGATCGCGCTCGGAGATTTCTCCGACATCGCCGTGACCCGGCTCAAGGCGGTGGTCGGCGAAGAGGCGGTCGAGGGCGCCCTCGCGCGGCTCGCCGAGAACGACAAGCGGTTCGAGGCGGTGGAGGCACCGCGCCCGGCCGCGGAAGGAGACCAGCTCCTGATCGACTTCACGCTCGCGCTCGACGGCGAGCCGGTGGAGGACGGCGGTGCGACCGACTTCGCGATCGAACTCGGCGCCGAATCCCCGTTTTCCGAGCTCGCCGACGGGCTCGTGGGCGTCGCGCCCGGCCAGGAACGCGCGGTAACGGTGGACTTTCCGGAGGACGACCCGAGGCCCCGTTTCGCGGGCAGGACGGCCCTCTTCACGGTCAAGGTCAAGGCGCTGCGCGCGCGGGTCCCGACCGTGGTCGACGATGCGTTGGCCGAGCGCCACGGCGTGCCCGACATGGCGGGTTTGCGGGAGCGGATCCGCGAGGAGCTTGGCGCCCGGTACGAACGCGCGTCGCGCGCGCGTCTCAAGCGCTCGATGCTGGATGCGCTCGACGCGCGCCACCGGTTCGAGGTCCCGCCGGGCATGGTCGCGCGCGAATTCGACGCCATCTGGAAGCAGATCGAAAACGACGCCGAGAAAGCGAAGACCGATATCGGCACGCTGCTCGAACAGCCGGAGGAAGACGCACGGACCGAGTTTCGGGGGATCGCCGAGCGGCGGGTCCGCCTGGGCCTCCTGCTCTCGGAAATCGGACGGGTCAACGGCATCACGGTCGAGCGGGAAGAATTGCTCGCGGCGGCCCTGGGCACCGCGAGCGCCTGGCATCCGGAGCCGCGGCGGCTCGCCGAGTTCTACCGCAGCCGCCCGGAGGCGCTGGAGCAATTCCGCTCGCCGGTGTTCGAAGACAAGGTCGTGGCCTTCCTGAGCGAGGTCGTCGCCCTCTCGGAGGAGGAGGTCGACGCGGAAACCCTGCTGAGCGACCCGGAGGAGGACGTGCGGCACCCGAAGGCGGCGCCCGCCGCGACCGGGGAGAGCGAACCCGCAGGCGCGGAGGCCTGAGAGGCCCGGCGGGAAGGAGAGCCCGATGGCGGACATCGTCGAGACCTACGCCAACACCCTCGTGCCCATGGTCGTCGAGCAGACGAACAGGGGCGAGCGGGCCTACGACATCTACTCCCGCCTGCTCAAGGAGCGGATCGTCTTCCTCACGGGCGGTATCGGCGACGAGGCCGCGACCCTGGTCACCGCACAGCTCCTCTTCCTCGAATCGGAGAACCCGAACAAGGACATCTCGGTCTACATCAACAGCCCGGGCGGCCTCGTGACCTCCGGGCTCGCGATCTACGACACGGTGCAATACGTGCGGCCTGCGGTCTCGACGCTCTGCATCGGCCAGGCGGCGTCCATGGGTTCGCTGCTGCTGGCCGCCGGCGCGGAAGGGCAGCGATTCGCTCTTCCCAACGCCCGGATCATGCTCCACCAGCCCTCGGGCGGCTTCCAGGGACAAGCCACGGACATCGAAATCCACGCCAAGGAAATCCTCTCCCTCCGCCAGCGTCTCAACGAGATCTACGTCGCCCATACGGGCCAGGAGATCGCGGTCATCGAGGAAAACCTGGAGCGCGACAAATTCATGACGCCGCAGGAGGCCAAGGCGTTCGGCATCGTAGACGACGTGGTGGCCCGCCGGCCGGACGGCGCCGAAGAGGACGATGGCAAGGATGGCTCCAAAAAAGGCGGTTAGCCGGACGCGGGGATGAGGCGGCCAGAATTGCCTGGACAGGGGCGGGGGCGAATGCCAGTTTCACGGCGACTCTGACTTTCATCACAGGGGCGCTGAGAGCACCCCCGGCGGTTGCGTCTGGCCGGGTTCGATGCACGACAGGACGGGGCGGACATGAACAAGTCCAGCGGCGGCGACTCGAAGAACACGCTCTACTGTTCCTTCTGCGGCAAGAGCCAGCACGAGGTGCGCAAGCTCATCGCCGGGCCCACGGTGTTCATCTGCGACGAGTGCGTCGAGCTATGCATGGACATCATCCGCGAGGAGCACAAGAGCGCGCGGGTCAAGAGCCGGGACGGGGTGCCCACGCCGTCCGAGATCTGCGAGGTGCTCGCCGATTACGTGATCGGCCAAGACCACGCGAAGAGGGTCCTCTCGGTCGCCGTGCACAACCACTACAAGCGCCTCGCCCATGGTGCCAAGGGCAACGACGTCGAACTCGCCAAGTCCAACATCCTGCTGATCGGGCCGACCGGCTGCGGCAAAACCTTGCTCGCCCAGACCCTCGCCAGAATCCTGGACGTGCCTTTCACGATGGCCGACGCGACGACCTTGACGGAGGCCGGCTATGTCGGCGAGGATGTCGAGAACATCATCCTGAAGCTCCTCCAGTCGGCCGATTACAATGTCGAGCGCGCCCAGCGGGGCATCGTCTATCTCGACGAGGTCGACAAGATCGCCCGCAAGTCCGACAACCCCTCGATCACGCGGGACGTCTCCGGCGAGGGCGTGCAGCAGGCGCTGCTCAAGATCATGGAAGGGACTGTCGCCTCGGTACCGCCCCAGGGCGGCCGCAAGCATCCGCAGCAGGAGTTTCTCCAGGTCGACACCACCAACATCCTGTTCATCTGCGGCGGCGCCTTCTCGGGCCTCGATAAGATCATCACCAAGCGCGGGCGCGGCACGGCCATCGGTTTCGGTGCCGACGTGCGCGCGCCGGACGAGCGCAAGACCGGCGCCATCCTGCGCGAGGTGGAACCTGAGGATCTGCTCGGATTCGGCCTGATCCCGGAATTCGTCGGCCGCCTGCCGGTGATCGCGACCCTCGACGACCTGGAGGCGGACGCGCTGGTGGAGATCCTGGTCAAGCCCAAGAACGCCCTCGTCAAGCAGTACGAGAAGCTGTTCGAGATGGAGGGCGTGACGCTCGCCTTCGCCGAGGACGCGCTGCGCGGGATCGCCCATAAGGCCATCGCGCGCAAGACCGGCGCTCGCGGCCTGCGCTCCATCCTCGAAAGCATCCTGCTCGACCCGATGTTCGATCTGCCGAGCTACGACGGGGTCGAAGAGGTGGTGATCAACCGGGAAGTGGTCGAGGGGCGGGCACGGCCGCTCCTGACCTATGCCGACCGGCGCGAGGACGCGAGTTCGTCGGCCTCCTGAAGGCCGCTTGACCGGCCGTCCGGCCGTGCTTATCTGATAGGGGAAGAAGAATGCCGCCGGGCCCGGTCACGGCCCGCGTTGCGCAACCGTGAAGCGCGGAGGAACGATGCTGGACCTCTCGTCGATACCGAGCTACCCGGTCCTGCCGCTGCGGGATATCGTCGTCTTCCCGCACATGATCGTGCCGTTGTTCGTCGGCCGCGAGAAATCCGTCGCGGCCCTCGAAGACGTCATGAAAAACGACAAGCAAATCCTTCTCGTCGCCCAGAAGAACGCCTCCCAGGACGATCCGTCGCCGAAGGACATTCACGCCGTCGGCGTGGTCGGCACCGTGCTCCAGCTGCTCAAGCTCCCGGACGGCACGGTCAAGGTCCTGGTGGAAGGAGGGGCGCGCGCGCGCATCGTCAAGTTCTGCGACAATCCGGCGTTCTTCGAGGCGCAGGCCGAGAAGATCGCGGAAGACCAGGGCGCGGGTGAGGAGATCGAGGCGCTGGGTCGCTCCGTCGTGGGCCAGTTCGAGCAGTATGTGAAGCTCAACAAGAAGGTCCCGCCGGAGGTCCTGGTCTCGGTGAGCCAGATCGACGAGCCGGGCAAGCTCGCCGATACGATCGCCTCGCACCTGTCGATCAAGCTCGGTGAGAAACAGGAGCTGCTGGAGATCGGGTCCATCGGGGAACGCCTCGAGCGCGTGATCACGCTCATGGAGGGCGAGATCGGTGTGCTTCAGGTCGAGAAGCGCATCCGCTCGCGCGTCAAGCGCCAGATGGAGAAGACGCAACGCGAGTACTACCTGAACGAGCAGATGAAGGCAATTCAGAAGGAGCTCGGCGAGGGTGAAGACGGGCGCGACGAGGCCGCCGAGTTCGAGGAGCGGATCAAGAACACGAAGCTCAGCAAGGAGGCGCGCGAGAAAGCGCTGGCGGAGGTCAAAAAGCTGCGCTCGATGAGCCCGATGTCGGCCGAGGCCACGGTGGTGCGCAACTATCTCGACTGGATGTTGTCGATCCCGTGGAAAAAGCGCACCCGGATCAAGAAGGACATCAGGAACGCGGAGAAAATCCTCAACGACGACCATTACGGCCTGAAGCAGGTCAAGGAGCGCATCCTCGAATATCTCGCGGTCCAGCAAAGGGCGCCCAAGATGAAGGGGCCGATCCTGTGCCTGGTCGGCCCGCCCGGCGTCGGCAAGACATCGCTCGGCAAGTCGGTGGCGCGCGCGACCGGGCGCAATTTCGTGCGCTTCTCGCTGGGCGGCGTGCGCGACGAGGCCGAGATCCGCGGCCATCGTCGCACCTATATCGGCTCGATGCCGGGCAAGATCGTCCAGTCCATGAAGAAGGCGAAGGCCTCCAATCCGCTCTTCCTCCTGGACGAGGTCGACAAGATGGGAGCCGATTTCCGCGGCGATCCATCATCGGCGCTGCTCGAAGTGCTCGACCCGGAACAGAACAACACCTTCAACGACCACTATCTCGAGGTCGACTACGACCTCTCGGACGTGATGTTCATCACCACAGCCAACACGCTGAGGATGCCGCCGGCCCTGCTCGACCGTATGGAGATCATCCGTATTCCCGGCTACACGGAGGACGAGAAAGTCCAGATCGCCAAGCGCCATCTGATCCCGAAGCAGACCAAAGCGCACGCGCTCAAGAAAGGCGAATGGACGATCTCCGACCAGGCCCTTCTCGACTTGATTCGCTACTACACCCGCGAAGCCGGCGTTCGTAATCTGGAGCGCGAACTCGCCAGCCTGACCCGCAAGGCGACCAAGGAGATCGTCTCCGAGAGCACCGGCCGGGTCCGGGTGACGCGACGCAGCCTGCGGAAATACGCGGGCATCCGCAAGTATCGCTACGGCGAGGCGGAGCACGAGGACATGGTCGGGATCACGACCGGCCTCGCCTGGACGGAAGTCGGCGGCGAGCTCCTCTCGGTCGAGGCGGTGGTCGTACCGGGCAAGGGCAAGGTGACCGCGACCGGCAAGCTCGGCGATGTGATGCGGGAATCGGTCCAGGCCGCGGAGAGCTACGTCAAGTCGCGGGCGATCGAGTTCGGCATCGATCCGCGGCTTTTCAACAAGCGCGATATCCACGTCCATGTCCCGGAAGGGGCGACGCCCAAGGACGGACCATCCGCCGGCGTCGCCATGGTCACTTCCATCGTCTCGGTCCTCGCCGGCATACCGGTCGGGAAGTCCGTCGCGATGACCGGCGAGATCACCCTCCGGGGGCGCGTCCTGCCGATCGGTGGCCTCAAGGAAAAGATGCTGGCGGCCATGCGCGGCGGGTTGACGACCGTCCTTATCCCGAAGGACAACGAGAAGGACCTCGACGACATCCCCGACAACGTGAAGAAGGACGTCGCCGTCGTTTCGGTCGAATCGATGGACGACATCCTGAAGCACGCGCTGACCAAGCCGCCGGTGCCGATCGAATGGACGGCGGAGGACGAAGCCGCCCTCGACAAGGCCGTCGGGTCGGGGGAGGAAGAGGGCGACGTGAGCGTTCTGCCCCATTAGGACCGGTGCCGGGTGCCGGCGGCGACTCGACGACGCGCACCGGTCGCCAATCGAAGCCACCGCCCGACGAATGTGCCGTTCGGATGCAAAATGTTGGAAACACGTCGTTTTTTACCTCTTTCGACGGGGCGGCGTTGACGCCCGCTCGCACGGTGCCCACACTCCGCCGACTCGATCAGTATTCGCGAGTATTCGTCACTTTCCGTGCATCAGGCGGAAGCGAACGGGGAGCTGGGAATGAACAAGACCGATCTGATCAAGGCCGTGGCGAGCAGCGCGGACATCTCCAATGCCGACGCGGCCCGCGCGGTGGACGGCGTTTTCGACACCATCACCGACACGCTCAGGGGAGGGACCGAGGTCAAGCTCGCGGGATTCGGTTCGTTCAGCGTGGTCAAGAGAAAAGCCACGAACGGACGCAACCCGCGCACCGGTGAGGCCATCCGGATTCCCGAGTCGAACCAGCCGAAGTTCAAGGCTGGCAAGACTCTCAAGGATGCGGTCAACTAGCCGCAGTGTCATCCTGAAAGGCGCCGGCCGCGACTGCTGCCGGCGCCTTTCACTCTGTGGAATCAGTAATAGACCGCCGTTGTCTTCCTTTCGGAAGTAAAACTGTGTTCTGCGGGGCGTGATGTGCGCGGGCGGTTAGCTCAGCCGGGAGAGCGCTTGGTTTACACCCAAGAGGTCGGCGGTTCGATCCCGTCACCGCCCACCGCCGGTGCCCGCGCATCCGGCCAAGCGGCTTGACCCCGCCGGGGCCGTGTTCTACATGAGTGCGGCCGGCGCGGTGGCGGCGTGGCCGCTTGGGCCGTCGGGGGTGTAGCTCAGCTTGGTTAGAGCGCCGGCCTGTCACGCCGGAGGTCGCGGGTTCGAGTCCCGTCACTCCCGCCATGACCGCGGGTCGCGAAAGGAGCGAGGGCCGCAACGGGATGTGCCGTGTCGACGCTGGCTTGGGGCTTCGCAAGCGATGGATGCTCGATGAACGGCCGGGCGCGCTCCCGGCGGCGCGGCGGTGACCGATGACGGCACCGGATTCGCTGCTCCTCGAGTACCTGCCCATCGTCATCTTCCTCGGCATCGCCGTGGTGATGGCTGTCGCGGCGATCGGCGGTTCTTACGTCCTGGCGCCGCAGCGGCCCGACCGGGACAAGACATCGGCCTACGAATGCGGCTTCGATGCCTTTGAGGACGCGCGCGGCCGCTTCGACGTGCGCTTCTACCTGGTGGCGATCCTGTTCATCATTTTCGACTTGGAGGTGGCGTTCCTGTTTCCCTGGGCGGTCTCGTTCAGCGAAATCGGGCTTTACGGGTTCTGGTCGATGATGGTGTTTCTCGGTTTGCTCACCGTCGGTTTCGTGTACGAGTGGAAGAAGGGCGCGCTCGAATGGGAGTGAAGGCCGGGGCGGTCGGGTTGCCGGGCGCGACGCTGCCCGCGGGCGAGGCTCAGGACCAGACCCTCGCGCTCGTCAGCGAGGCGTTGAACGACAAGGGGTTCGTGGTCGCCAAGTTCGACCGGATCGTCAATTGGGCGCGTACCGGGTCCCTCTGGCCGATGACCTTCGGCTTGGCCTGCTGCGCCGTCGAGTTCATGCAGACGATCGCCTCACGTTACGACATCGACCGGATCGGCATGGTGCCGCGCGCCAGTCCGCGGCAATCGGACGTGGTGATCGTCGCCGGCACGCTCTGCAACAAGATGGCGCCCGCCTTCCGGCGGGTCTACGACCAGATGCCGGAGCCCCGCTACGTCATCTCGATGGGAAGCTGCGCCAATGGCGGCGGCTACTACCATTATTCCTATTCGGTCGTGCGCGGCTGCGACCGCGTCGTTCCGGTCGACGTCTACGTTCCCGGTTGTCCGCCCACCGCCGAGGCGCTGCTTTACGGCATCATGCAATTGCAGCGGAAGATCAGGCGGACCGGGACCATCGCGCGCTAGCGCGTTCGCGGGAGCGAGCGGGGAATGGACAAAGCCGGCCTGCGCGACCTGGGCGAACACGTCTCGGCCAATCTGAGCGACTATGTGTACGCGGTGTCGGTTTCGCGCGGCGAGCTGGCCGTAGAGACCCACGCCAACCGGATCGTGCACGTTCTCAAATTCCTGCGGGACGACGCGACCTGCCGTTTCGAGCAGCTCGTTGATCTGTGTGGGGTCGATTACCCCGAGCGGGAGCCGCGCTTCGACGTCGTCTATCACCTGCTCAGCATGAGCAACAACCAGCGCTTGCGCCTCAAGGTCGGCGTGGGCGAGGACGGGCTCGTTCCGTCGGTGACGGAGGTCTATCCCTCCGCCGGGTGGTGGGAGCGCGAGGCCTGGGACCTGTACGGCATCCAGTTTTCCGACAATCCCGACCTGCGCCGACTCCTGACCGACTACGGGTTCGAGGGCCATCCCTTGCGCAAGGATTTCCCACTTACCGGCCATGTCGAGCTCCGCTACGACAACGAGCAGAAGCGGGTGGTCTACGAGCCGGTGAAGCTGACGCAGGAGTTTCGGCGCTTCGATTTTCTGAGCCCCTGGGAGGGCGTGCGACACCCGTTGCCGGGCGACGAGAAGGCGGCCTCGACCGGCGAGGCCGGGCGAGAATCGTGAGCGAGCGCCAGATCCGCAACTTGACGGTCAATTTCGGCCCGCAGCATCCGGCGGCCCACGGCGTCCTCCGCCTCGTGCTGGAGATGGACGGCGAGGTGGTCGAACGCGCCGACCCACATATCGGCCTGCTGCACCGGGGCACGGAGAAGCTGATCGAACACAAGACCTACCTTCAGGCAGTGCCTTATTTCGACCGGCTCGACTACGTCGCACCGATGAATCAGGAGCATGCCTTCGCGCTCGCCGTCGAGGCTCTTCTCGACCTTGAGATCCCCCGGCGCGCGCAATACATCCGGGTGCTCTACAGCGAGATATCGCGTATCGCGAACCACCTCATGAACATCTGCACCATGGCTCTCGACGTGGGCGCCATGACGCCCTTCTTCTGGGGCTTCGAGGAACGCGAGCGCACCATGGAGTTCTACGAGCGGGCTTCGGGTGCCCGGCTCCATGCCGCCTATTTCCGTCCGGGGGGCGTCGCCTGCGACCTTGCCGGCGACCTCCTCTCGGACATTCGGGAATGGAATGCGCGCTTGTCGCGGGTCATCGACGACATCGAAAACGTGCTGACTGAGAATCGCATCTTCAAGCAGCGCACTGTCGACATCGGCCGCCTGAGCCCGCAGGAGGCCTTCGGCTGGAGCCTGACGGGGCCCGTGCTTCGCGCCTCCGGCGTTTCGTGGGATCTGCGCCGAAACCAGCCCTATGAAATCTACAGCGAGCTCGATTTCTCGGTGCCCGTCGGCACCAACGGCGATTGCTACGAGCGCTATCTCGTGCGCATGGAGGAGATGCGGCAGAGCGTGAAGATTGTCGCGCAATGCCTTGACAAGATGCCGACCGGGCCGGTCAAGGTCGAGGACAACAAGATCACGCCGCCGACCCGGGGCGAGATGAAGAACTCGATGGAGGCGTTGATCCATCACTTCAAGCTCTATACCGAAGGCTACCACGTGCCTCCGGGCGAGGCCTACCGCGCGGTCGAGGCGCCGAAGGGGGAGTTCGGCGTCTATCTCGTCGCCGACGGCACCAACAGGCCCTATCGCTGCAAAATCCGCGCCCCCGGCTTCGCCCATTTGCAGGTGCTCGACCACATGAGCCGGGGCCACATGCTCGCCGATACGGTCTCGAATCTGGCGAGCATGGACATCGTCTTCGGGGAGATCGACCGGTGAACACCACTGCCGGCGCGGAGAATTTCGCATTCACGCCCGAGAACTGCGCCGAAGTGGAGGCCGTGATCGCGAAATACCCGCCCGGCCGCCAAGCGAGTGCCGTGCTGCCACTGCTCGACTTGGCGCAACGGCAGAACGGCGGCTGGCTCCCGCGCGCCGCGATGGAACACGTCGCGGCTCTGCTCGACATGGCCGCGATCCGGGTCTACGAGGTCGCGACCTTCTACACGATGCTGAATCTCGAACCGGTCGGCCGTTACCACGTGCAGCTCTGTCGCACGACGCCATGCTGGCTTCGCGGTGCGGACGGGCTGCGCGACGCCTGCCGCGACGAGCTCGGGATCGAGCCGGGCGACACTACGCCGGACGGCCTGTTCACGCTGGCCGAGGTGGAATGCCTCGGCGCTTGCGTCAACGCGCCCATGGTCCAGATAAACGACCATTTCTACGAGGATCTCGACCCGGTCCGCATGAAGGAGGTTCTGCGCGCCTTCGCGGCCGGCACGCCGCCTGAACGGGGCTCGCAAACCGGCCGCCGGACCTCGGCGCCTGCGTCGGGGCCGACCACCTTGACGGGGCGCTGAGGATGCTCGCCGACTCCGACCGGATCTTCACCAACCTCTACGGCGTCGGCGACTGGCGGCTCGCCGGTGCCCGTGCGCGCGGGGATTGGGACGGCACCGCGGCGCTGATGGCCAAGGGGCATGACTGGATCACGGATCAGGTCAAGGCCTCCGAGCTCCGCGGGCGCGGCGGTGCCGGTTTCCCGACCGGCCTGAAATGGTCGTTCATGCCGAAGGAGGAGAGTCCCGACCGGCCGCATTATCTCGTCGTTAACGCCGACGAGAGCGAGCCTGGTACCTGCAAGGACCGGGACATGATGCGCCACGATCCGCACAAGCTGATCGAGGGCTGCCTGCTCGCCGGCTTCGCGATGCGCGCCCATGTCGCCTACATCTACATCCGGGGCGAGTTCTACGACGAGGCGGTTCGGTTCCAGGCGGCGATCGACGAAGCCTATGATGCGGGCCTCGTCGGTCGGAACGCGTGCGACAGCGGCTGGACCTTCGACGTCCACCTTCATCGGGGTGCCGGCGCCTACATATGCGGCGAGGAGACCGGGCTTCTGGAAAGCCTGGAGGGCAAGCCCGGGCGGCCGCGCCTCAAGCCGCCGTTCCCGGCGGCGGTCGGCCTCTACGGCTGCCCCTCCACGGTCAACAACGTCGAGACGATCGCCGTTGTCCCCACCATTCTCCGCCGCGGCGCCGGCTGGTTCGCCGGCCTCGGGCGGCCGAAGAACACGGGAACCAAGGTCTTCTGCATCTCCGGCCACGTCAATCAGCCGTGCAACGTCGAGGAGGAGATGGGGATCCCGATGCGCGAGCTGATCGAACGGCATGCCGGCGGCGTGCGCGGCGGCTGGGACAACCTGCTGGCGGTGATTCCCGGCGGCGCCTCTGTTCCGCTATTGCCGAAGACGATTTGCGACGACGTGCCGATGGACTTCGACTCCCTGGCGAAGGTCCGGTCGGGGCTCGGCACGGCGGCCGTCATCGTGATGGACAGGACGACCGACGTGGTCGAGGCCATCGCCCGGCTTTCTCATTTCTACATGCACGAGAGCTGCGGCCAGTGCACGCCCTGCCGGGAGGGCACCGGCTGGGTCTACCGCGTCATGCGGCGTCTGGTCGAAGGCCAAGCCTCGTTGAAAGAGATCGACACGTTGTGGGACGTGGTGGGGCAAATCGAAGGACACACGATCTGCGCCCTGGGCGATGCCGCCGCTTGGCCGGTACAGGGGTTGATCCGCCATTTCCGGCCCGAGCTCGAGCGCCGCATTCTCGCGGCCGCCGGCACCGCGGCGGCGGCCTGAGAGCCGACCGATGCTGACACTCACCATCGACGGCGTCGAGGTCACGGTCAAGGCAGGCTCGACGGTGATGCAGGCCTGCGTACAGGCCGGCAAGGAGATACCGCATTTCTGCTACCACGACCGGCTTTCGATCGCCGGCAACTGCCGCATGTGCCTCGTGGAGATGGAGAAATCGCCCAAGCCCATCGCTTCCTGTGCCATGCCGGCGGGCGACGGCATGACGATCCGAACGGACACGCCATCGGTGCGGAAGGCGCGCGAGGGGGTGATGGAGTTCCTGCTCATCAACCACCCGCTCGACTGCCCGATCTGTGACCAGGGCGGCGAATGCGACCTTCAGGATCAAGCGATGGCCTATGGTCGCCACTTCAGCCGCTTCGACGAGGGGAAGCGGGCGGTCCGCGACAAGGACGTCGGGCCACTGATCGAAACCGTCATGACGCGCTGCATCCACTGCACGCGCTGCATCCGTTTTGCCGACGAGATCGCGGGCGTCGAGGAGCTGGGCGCCGTGTTCCGCGGCGAACACATGGAAATCAGCACCTATGTCGAGAAGACCGTCAGTTCCGAGCTCAGCGGCAACATGATCGACCTGTGCCCGGTAGGCGCGCTGACCTCCAAGCCCTATGCCTTCGTCGCCCGCTCGTGGGAACTCAGGACCGTCGAGACCATCGACACGCTGGACGCGGTCGGCTCGAACGTCCGGGTGGACTCGCGCGGTCCCGAGGTTCTGCGGGTGGTGCCGCGGCTCCACGAGGATGTGAACGAGGAGTGGCTCTCCGACAAGAGCCGTTTCGCCTGCGACGGGCTGCGCCGCCGCCGCCTCGATCGCTGCTACGTCCGCCGCGACGGCAGGTTGGAGGCCGCGGGCTGGACGGAGGCGTTTGACGCGATAGCAGCGGTCGCGGACGGCCTCGACGGTTCGGCGATCGGCGCGGTGGCGGGCGACTTGGCCGATTGCGAGGCGATGACGGCGCTCGCTGACCTGATGGCCATGCTGGGATCGCCCAACCTGGATTGCCGGCAGGACGGCGCGAAGCTCGATCCCGGATGCCGCGCCTCCTACCTCTTTAACACGATGATCGCCGGGATCGAGGAAGCCGACGCCATCCTTCTGGTCGGCACCAACCCGCGTTGGGAGGCGGCGCTCGTGAACGCGCGGATCCGCAAGCGTTGGCGCCAGGGCGGACTCGAAGTCGGCGCGGTCGGCCCCCGCGTGGCGCTCACCTATCCCTGCGCCCCGATCGGTGCCGGGCCGCGGAGCCTGACGGACCTCGCGGCGGGGAAGCACGATTTTGCCGGTATCCTCGAAGCGGCCGACAGGTCCATGATGATTGTCGGCATGGGAGCGCTGGCGCGGCCGGACGGCGCTGCGGTGCTCGCCGCTGCGCGGGCGCTTGCGGAGGCGACGGGTATGGTTGCCGATGGCTGGAACGGCTTCAACGTACTGCACACGGCCGCCGCCCGCGTCGGCGGCCTTGACCTCGGTCTGGTTCCGGGCGAGGGCGGGCGCGACACCCGGGCGATCTGCGAAGGCGCCGAATCCGGTGCCCTACGCCTCCTCTACCTGCTGGGTGCTGACGAGCTTCCACTGAACCGGCCGCGAGGCTGCTTCGTGGTCTACCAGGGCCACCACGGCGACGCTGGCGCGCGCATCGCCGACGTAATCCTGCCGGGCGCCGCCTGGACGGAGAAGCCGGGCACCTACGTCAATCTCGAGGGCCGCCCGCAACGCGCCTATCCGGCGGCCGCGCCGCTCGGCGAGGCGCAGGAAGATTGGCGCATCCTGCGGGCTCTTTCGGGCCATCTCGGCAAGCCGCTCGCCTGCGACACGCTGGAGGCGCTGCGCGCCCGCATGGCCGCGCGGGCCCCCTGGCTGGCCGAGATTGACCGGATTGAACGGGCGCCATGGGGAGCCTTCGGCGTCCGAGGGGCCATGGACGATCGGCCTTTCGCGAGCCCGGTCGCCGATTTCTACCGCACCGACCCGATTACCCGCGCCTCCGAGACCATGGCTCGATGCAGCGCGGCGTTCGTCGCCGACGACGGGAAGACCGGGACCGATGGCTGAAACCGGGGTCTGGAGCGGCTATTTCTACCCGTTGTTCCTGACGATCGGGTATGTCCTCGCCATCGTGGTGCCGCTGCTGCTGGTGCTGGCGTTCGTGACCTACGCGGAGCGCAAGGTGTGGGCGGCGATCCAGCTGCGCAAGGGGCCGAACGTGGTCGGCCCCTTCGGCTTGCTGCAACCGGTCGCGGACGGGATCAAGTGTCTGTTCAAGGAGACCATCGTTCCCGCCGGTGCCAACCGCGTGCTGTTCGTGCTCGCGCCGATGATCACTTTCAGCCTGGGGCTGGTCGGCTGGGCCGTGGTCCCGTTCGACAGCCACCTCGTGCTCGCCGACGTGAACGTCGGTCTGCTCTACCTGTTCGCGGTTTCGTCACTCGGCGTCTACGGCATCATCGTCGCCGGCTGGGCCAGCAACTCGAAATATGCCTTTCTCGGATCGCTCCGTTCGGCGGCGCAGATGGTCTCCTACGAGGTTTCGATCGGCTTCGTGCTGGTGACGGTCCTGCTCTGCGTCGGTTCTCTCAATCTCAACGACATCGTCGAGGCACAGAGGGGGCTCTGGTTCTTCATCCCGCTGTTCCCGATGTTCGTCATCTACGTGGTCTCGGCGCTGGCCGAGACCAACCGCACGCCGTTCGACCTGCCGGAGGCGGAGGGGGAGCTGGTTGCCGGCTACCAAGTGGAATACTCCTCGATGACGTGGCTCCTGTTCATGATGGGCGAGTACGCCAACATCGTGCTCCTGAGCGGGCTCAGCGTGATTCTGTTCCTCGGCGGCTGGCTGCCGCCCTTCCGCGTCGAGCCGTTGACCGAGGTTCCTGGCGTGGTGTGGTTCTTGCTGAAAACGGCGGCAGTGGTCTTCTTCTTTACCTGGACCCGGGCGACCCTGCCGCGCTACCGCTACGATCAGCTGATGCGGTTGGGCTGGAAGGTGTTCCTGCCGGCGTCGCTGGCCATGGTCGTGATCGTCGCGGGCGCGCTGCATCTGTTCGGCTGGCTGCCGCGGTAATCGCTCTGGCGGACCGCGGGCGGCCTGTGTTGGGGCCGCGCCGGCCGCCAAATCGGGAGGTCACCATGTTCGCGGGCAAGCAGACCGTTCGATCGTTGCTCCTGACCGAGCTGGCAGCCGGGCTCGGGGTCACGTTCGCGCGGATGTTCAAGCGCAAAGCGACGCTGAATTACCCCTACGAAAAGGGCCCGCTGAGCTCGCGATTCCGCGGCGAGCACGCGCTGCGCCGCTATCCCAACGGCGAGGAGCGCTGCATCGCTTGCAAACTGTGCGAGGCCGTCTGCCCGGCGCAGGCGATCACCATCGAGGCGGAGCCGCGGGAGGACGGAAGCCGGCGGACGACCCGCTACGACATCGACATGGTGAAGTGCATTTATTGCGGCTTCTGCCAGGAAGCCTGCCCGGTCGACGCTATCGTCGAGGGACCGAATTTCGAGTTCGCCGCGGAGACACGGGAGGAGCTGCTCTACAACAAGGAGAAGCTGCTCGACAACGGCGACCGCTGGGAGCGGGAAATCGCGGCGAACTTGGTGGCGGAGGCACCCTACCGCTGAGCCGGAGCGGGCAGGGGACGGACGTCACGGTACGATGATCATCCAGCCTGTCGTGTTCTATGTCCTCGCCGTGGTGACGGTGGGGGCGGGCGTCATGGTGATCGCCTCCCGCAACCCCGTCCACTCGGTGCTGTTCCTGATCCTGGCCTTCTTCAACGCGGCCGGGCTCTTCGTCCTGATGGGCGCCGAGTTCCTCGCGATGATCCTGGTCATCGTCTATGTCGGCGCCGTCGCCGTGCTTTTCATCTTCGTGGTCATGATGCTGAACATCAACTTCGCCGAATTGCGGGCGGGTTTCCTCCAGTATCTGCCGATCGGCGGTGCGGTCGGCGTGGTCCTGCTTGTAGAATTGATCCTGGTCTTCGTCTCGGGATCCATCGACATCGAGGTGCCGGCCACGGTTGCCGTTCCCGCACCGCCGGCGGAGCAGGTCACCAACACCCAGGCGTTGGGCGACGTTCTCTACACGCGCTACGCCTATCTGTTCCAGGGCGCCGGCTTCATCCTGCTGATCGCGATGATAGGCGCCATCGTGCTCACGCACCGCCGGCGCGCCGACGTCCGGCGCCAGCGCATCGCCGACCAGGTGGCCCGGGACCCGAAGGCCGCCGTCCGTCTGACCGACATCAAGCCGGGCGAGGAGGGGACGTGGAAATCGGATTGAGCCACTATCTGACGGTCGCGTCGATTCTTTTCACGCTGGGGGTCGTCGGCATCTTCCTCAACCGCAAGAACGTCATCGTCATCCTGATGGCGATCGAGCTGATGCTGCTGGCTGTCAACATCAACCTCGTCGCCTTCTCGACCTATCTCGGTGACATGGTGGGCCAAGTCTTCGCCATGCTCGTGCTCACGGTGGCCGCTGCAGAGGCGGCGATCGGCCTCGCCATCGTGGTGATCTATTTCCGCAACCGCGGCAGCATCGCCGTCGAAGACGTCAGCGTGATGAAGGGCTGATGCTCTTCTACGCCGCCCCCATCTTCCTGCCGCTCTTCGGGGCGGTGCTCGCCGGCCTGTTCGGCCGCACCATCGGTGCCCGCGCGTCGCAGATTGCGACCTGCGGTGCCATGGGCGCGGCCGCCGTGCTCTCCGTCGTCGTCTTCAACGAAGTCGTGCTGCAAGGCGAAGTCGCGACAGTCACGCTGTTCGACTGGTTCAGCTCCGGCGATCTCGACGTCGACTGGCTACTCCGGTTCGACGAATTGACGGCGGTCATGGTTTTCGTGGTCTGCGTCGTTTCGTTCCTGATCCACGTCTATTCGATCGGCTACATGGCGCACGACCCGCACGTGCCGCGTTTCTTCGCCTATCTTTCGCTTTTTACCTTCTTCATGCTGGTGCTGGTCACTGCCGACAACTTCCTCCAGATGTTCTTCGGCTGGGAGGGAGTCGGCCTCGTCTCTTACCTGCTGATCGGCTTCTGGTACCGCCGGCCGGCGGCCAACGCGGCGGCGATCAAGGCGTTCCTCGTGAACCGGGTGGGCGATTTCGGCTTCGCCCTCGGTATTCTCGCGATCTTCCTCATGTTCGATACCGTCTCATTCGACGCGGTGTTCGCCGGTACGCCCGCGATGGTGGACGCGGAGCTTACCTTCCTCGGCCATTCCTTCGACTTCCTGGAGGTCGTCTGCATCCTGCTCTTCGTCGGCGCCATGGGAAAGTCGGCACAGTTCCTGTTACATACATGGCTGCCCGACGCGATGGAAGGTCCGACGCCGGTCTCCGCCCTGATCCACGCCGCAACCATGGTGACCGCCGGCGTCTTCATGGTGGCGCGGCTGTCGCCTGTCTTTGAATACGCGCCCATCGCGCTCTCGGTCGTCACTTTCTTCGGCGCGACCACCGCGATCTTCGCTGCGACGATCGCGATCACCCAGACCGACATCAAGCGGGTGATCGCCTATTCGACGTGCAGCCAGCTCGGCTACATGTTCTTCGCCTGCGGCGTTTCGGCCTATTCGGCGGGTATCTTCCATCTGACGACCCATGCGTTCTTCAAGGCGCTCCTTTTTCTCGGTGCCGGCGCGGTGATCCACGCCATGTCGGACGAGCAGGACATGCGCAAGATGGGCGGTATCTGGCGTGCGATCCCGCTGACCTACGCGCTGATGTGGATCGGCAGTCTGGCGCTCGCCGGCATCTTTCCCTTCGCCGGGTTCTTCTCGAAGGACATCATCCTGGAATCGGCGTTCGCCGCGCATACCGGGCTCGGCACTTACGCCTTCGGTCTCGGAATTCTCGCGGCGTTCCTGACGGCGTTCTATTCCTGGCGGCTGCTTTTCATGACCTTCCACGGCCGGCCGCGGGCCGACGAGAGGGTGATGGCGCATGTCCACGAAGCGCCGCCCGTCATGTGGGTCCCGCTCATCGGCCTCGCGATCGGCGCCATCGCGATTGGCTACCTGATGCTGCCGATGGTGAGCGCCGACGTCGATTTCTGGGGCACGTCGATCCTCGTGTTGCCGACTCACACCGCCCTCGCGGAGGCGCACCACGTTGCGTTCTGGGTCAAGGCGCTGCCCATGGCGGTTGGCGTGCTCGGGATCGCCGGCGCGTATCTGTTCTACGTATTGCGGCCGGAATGGCCCGCCATCGTGGCGGCCCGGGGGCGGCCCGTCTATCTGTTCCTGCTCAACAAGTGGTATTTCGACGAGCTCTACGACGTCCTCTTCGTGCGTCCCGCAAAGTATCTCGGACGCAATCTCTGGAAACAGGGCGACGGTGCCGTGATCGACGGCATCGGGCCAGACGGTCTCGCCGCGGTGACGCTTTCGGTGGCCCGCCGCGCGGTCAGGCTCCAGTCCGGTTACATCTATCACTATGCCTTCGCGATGCTGCTCGGACTCGCGGCCATCGTCACTTGGTATCTGGTTGCCCGCGCGTGATGCCATGACCGATTGGCCCATCCTCTCCACGGTCACTTTTCTGCCGCTGGTCGGCGTCGTCTTCGTCCTGATGATCCGTGGCGACGAGGCGCAGGTCGCAGCCAACGCCCGCCATGTGGCGCTCTGGACCTCGGTGGTCACGTTCGCGCTTTCGATCCTCCTGATCGTCGATTTCGACACCTCGACCGCGGCGTTCCAGTTCGTCGAGCGGGTCCCGTGGCTGCCCGAACACAACATCGGCTACCACCTGGGGGTGGACGGGATCTCGGTCTTCTTCCTGGTCCTGACTACTTTCCTCGTTCCGATCTGCATCCTCGCCTCGTGGGAGGCGATCGCGACGCGAGTGCGCGAGTTCATGATCGCCTTCCTCGTCATGGAGACGCTGATGGTCGGCGTCTTCTGCTCCCTCGATTTCGTGATGTTCTACATTTTCTTCGAGGGCCAGCTGATCCCGATGTTCCTGATCATCGGCGTCTGGGGCGGCGCGCAACGGGTGTATTCAGCATTCAAGTTCTTCCTTTACACGCTGGTCGGCTCGGTGCTGTTCCTGCTGGCGATCCTCTTCATGTATCTCGCCGCCGGCACCACTGACATCCCCACCCTGCTGGCCCACGATTTCGCACCGGCGGTGCAGACGTGGCTCTGGCTCGCCCTGTTCGCCTCGTTCGCCGTGAAGCTCCCGATGTGGCCGTTCCACACTTGGCTCCCGGACGCTCATGTGGAGGCGCCGACCGCAGGGTCGGTGATCCTCGCAGGCATCCTCCTGAAGATGGGTGGCTACGGTTTCCTCCGCTTCTCGCTGCCGATGCTGCCGGACGCGAGCGCTTTCTTTGTCCCCTTCGTTTATTCGCTGAGCGTGGTGGCGATCGTCTACACCTCGCTGGTGGCGCTCATGCAGGAGGACATGAAGAAGTTGATCGCCTATTCCTCGGTTGCCCATATGGGCATCGTCACGATCGGCATCTTCACCTTCACCAGCCAGGGGATCGAAGGCGGCATCATCCAGATGCTGAGTCACGGCATCGTTTCGGCTGCGCTGTTCCTCTGCGTCGGCGTGGTCTATGATCGCACCCATAGCCGTGAGATCGCCCATTATGGGGGCCTCGTGCACCGGATGCCGGTCTACGCGGCGGTCTTCATGGTGTTCACTCTGGCGGCGATCGGCCTGCCCGGCACCAGCGGTTTCGTCGGCGAATTCATGGTGCTGGTGGGCGCCTTCCAGTCGAACACCTGGGTCGCCGTGCTGGCGCTGACCGGCGTGATCCTGGGCGCCGCCTACATGCTCTGGCTCTATCGGCGGGTGATCTTCGGCGAGATGACCCGCGAGGATCTCAAGTCGATCACCGACCTCAACTGGCGTGAGACGGGCATCTTCGTGCCCCTGGTCTCGCTGGCGCTGGTCCTCGGGCTCTATCCCGAGCCTTTTCTCGAAATCCTGCATGTCTCGGTCGACAACCTGATCGCGCAGACCAACGGCGCGCCGGATCTGCCGGTCGCGTCGGCGCCCGCGGCCGGGCCGCCGCCCGTGCTCGCGGTGCTGAAATAGGGGCGTGGCGGTGGAGCCCTTCGTCGAGCCGCGCTATCTGCCTGCCCTGCCGGAGCTGTTCCTCGCCGGCGCCTCGGTCGCGCTGCTGATGATCGGCGTCTTCGCCGGCGACCGGTCGACGCGGCTTCTGACTTGGCTCTCCTGCGTCGCGATGGGCGTCGCCTTCGTCATGGTGCTGGCCTTGCCGGACGAGAGGACGACGACGTTCTTCGGCCTGTTCGTGACGGACAGCTTCGCCGCCTTCATGAAATGCCTGGTGCTGGTGGGCGCGGCCGCCACGCTGATTGCAGGCCTGGGATACGTCCGGCGGGAGGGGATGAACCGCTTCGAATTCCCCGTGCTCATCGTCTTCGCGACCTTCGGCATGTTGCTGATGATCTCCGCGAACGATCTGGTCGCCCTCTATGTCGGGCTCGAATTGCAGAGCCTCTCGCTCTACATCGTCGCCGCCTTCCGCCGCGATTCCCTGCGCTCGACCGAGGCCGGGCTCAAATATTTCGTGCTCGGCGCGATCTCCTCCGGGCTCCTGCTTTACGGCTGTTCCATGGTCTACGGCTTCACCGGCGTGACCGGCTTCGAGCCGATCGCGGCCGCGCTGACCGGGACCGTCTCGCTCAACGCGGCGGCCGAGATTGGAACCCTGATCGGTCTCGTCTTCATTGCCGCCGCGCTCGCCTTCAAAGTCTCGGCCGTGCCGTTCCACATGTGGACGCCGGACGTTTACGAAGGCGCGCCGACGCCGGTGACGGCCTTCTTCGCCGCGGCCCCTAAGGTCGCCGCGATGGCGCTGTTGTTGCGCGTCCTGCTCGGCCCGTTCCACGCGCTCGCCGGCCAGTGGGATCAGATCATCATTTTCGTCTCGATCGCGTCGATGGTGCTTGGCGCTTTCGCCGCAATCGGCCAGCGCAACATCAAGAGACTGATGGCCTACAGTTCGATCGGCCATGTGGGCTATGCGCTCGTCGGCTTGGCGGCTGGAACGCCCGAGGGGGTGCGGGGCGTTCTCGTCTACATGGCGCTCTATATGGTCATGACGCTGGGCGGCTTCGCCTGCATCCTCGCCATGCGCCATCGCGGCCGGATGGTCGAGGAAATCAGTGACCTTGCCGGGCTATCCAAGACCAACCCGTCGATGGCGCTGGCACTCGCGATCTTCATGTTCTCCATGGCTGGGATCCCGCCGCTTGCCGGTTTCTTCGGCAAGCTTTACGTCTTCCTGGCGGCGGTGGAGGAAGGGCTTTACGGGCTCGCCATCGTCGGCGTGCTGGCAAGCGTCGTCGGGGCCTACTACTACATCCGGATCGTCAAGGTTATGTATTTCGACAAGCCGGTGGAGGTGCTCGACCGCCCGATCGGCCTCGAGCTTTCTGCCGTGCTCGCGGGCGCCGGCATCGTCACGCTCTTCTTCTTCGCTTATCCCGGCCCGATCCTGGCGGGCGCCGAGGCCGCCGCCGCGGCGCTGGTCCCCTGATTCAGGCCGGCTCGCGCATGGCGGAGATCACGCTGCCTGTGGGCTTTTCGCTGGTCGCCCTCGACGAGGCGGGAAGCACCAACGACGAGGCGAAGGCGCGCGCAGCGGAAGGTGCCCCCGACGGCACCGTGGTCTGGGCGCGCCGCCAGCGGGCCGGCCGCGGCCGCCAGGGACGAGCTTGGCATTCGCCGCTTGGCAACCTCTTCCTCTCCGTCATCCTCCGCCCGGCCTGCGAGGCGCGCGTGGTCGCGCAGCTCTCCTTCGTCGCGGCACTGGCGGCGGCCGACTTCGTGAACGACCTGCTGCCCGGTCGCCGGGCGCGCTGCAAATGGCCGAACGACGTGCTCGTGGACGGCGGCAAGATCGCCGGAATCCTGCTGGAATCCGCCTCGGGTCCGGGGCGGCGGGCCGATTGGGTGGTCCTCGGCATCGGCGTCAACCTCGTCCATCATCCCGGGCTGGGCGCGCCGCAGCCCTCCGCGAGTCTGGCCGGTGCCGGCGCGGCGCCGCTCTTGCCCGAGGAAGCGCTGCCCCGCCTCCTCGCCGCGCTGGCCCGGCGGCGTGCGGACTGGTGCGCGCGCGGCTTCGCCGGCATCAGGTCGGCTTGGCTCGACCGCGCCCACGGGCTCGGCGAATCGGTCACCGTCGCGAACGGCGGCCGGCACTGCGCCGGGCTCTTCGCGGGGCTCGACGCGGACGGCGCGCTGGTGCTGGTGGAGGATGACTCGGTGCGGCGCCGCGTCGCCGCGGGCGAGGTCTTCTTCGGCGGCGCGGGAACGGTCCATGCTGCTCGCCATTGACGCCGGCAACACCCACACCGTCTTCGCCGTGTTCGATGGCGACGATGGCGAATCCCCGCTCGGTCGGTGGCGCGCCATGACCGAGGCACGCCGAACGGGCGACGAATACGCCGTCTGGCTGGGCCATCTCCTGGGGCAGGGGGGGCTCCGGCTCGCCGATATCGACGAGGCGATCGTCTCGACCGTGGTGCCGCAGGGTCTCGCCGCGCTCGAAGCGTTGTGTGCCGATCATTGCCGCTGTGCGGCGCGGGTCATCGGCGCGCCGGGGGTCGATCTCGGCATCGACGTCAACGTACCGCGGCCTGACGAGGTGGGGGCCGACCGCCTAGTCAACGCCGTGGGCGCCCATGTCCGCCACCCGGGCGCGCTGATCGTGGTTGATTTCGGCACCGCGACCACCTTCGATTCCGTGAGCGCGGCGGGGGCCTACGAGGGTGGCATCATCGCTCCCGGAATCACGCTCTCGCTGGAGGCGCTGCATCGGGCGGCGGCGCAATTGCCGCGCATCGCCGTCGTCGAGCCGCCCTCGGTAATCGGCCGCGCCACGGTGCCGGCGATGCAGTCCGGCATCTACTGGGGCTATGTCGGGCTGATCGAGGGCATCGTCGCGCGCATGAAGGCCGAGATCGGCGCGCCCGCGACGACGGTCGCGACCGGCGGGCTTGCCGGCCTTTTCGGTGCCGCTACGCCGATGATCGACGCGGTCGATCCCGATCTCACCATACGCGGCCTGCGCGAGGTCCATCGCCGCAACCGGGGCCGCCGATGAGTGCGCGGGCGGCCCCGGCCATCGCGCCCGACGCGCTGCACTTCCTGCCCCTGGGCGGGGCCGGCGAGATCGGCATGAATCTCAACCTCTATGCCTGCCAGGGCAAGTGGTTGATGGTCGATCTGGGCATCACCTTCGCCGGCGACGCGCTGCCGGGAGTCGACGTGATCATGCCCGACCCGGCGTTCATCGAGGAGCGCCGGGGCGATCTGCTGGCCCTCCTTCTCACCCATGCGCACGAGGATCATCTGGGTGCGGTCGCCTATCTCTGGCCCCGGCTGCGGTGCCCCGTCTACGCCACGCCGTTCGCCGCGGCGATCCTGCGCGAGAAGCTCCGTGACGCCGGCCTGCTAGCGGAGGTGCCGCTGACCGAGATCCCGGTTTCGGGCGCGCTGACCGTGGGGCCGTTCGTCGTGACGTTCATTTCCCTCACCCATTCAATCCCGGAGCCGAACGCGCTGCTCATCGAGACACCCTACGGGCGCGTGATGCATACCGGTGACTGGAAGATCGACCCCGATCCCCTGGTCGGTGCCCCTCTCGACGAGGCGGCGTTGAGGCGGGCGGGCGAAGCGGGCGTGCTGGCCCTCGTCGGCGATTCCACCAACGCGATGGTCGAAGGGGAATCCGGCTCGGAAGCCGAGGTTCGCGCCACGCTCGCGGCGCTGATCGGTGCGCGCGAGCGGGGCGTCGCCGTCACGCTCTTCGCCTCCAACGTCGCGCGGCTCGAATCGGTGGCCCTGGCAGCGCGCGAAGCGGGACGGGAGCCGGTGCTGGTGGGACGCTCGTTGAAGCGTTATGTCCGCGCCGCGCGCGAGACCGGCTATCTCGACGGCCTCCGGTTCCTGACGGAGGACGAAGGCGCGGCGCTCCATCGCGAGCAAGCACTCTATCTCTGTACCGGCTGTCAGGGCGAACCGCGCGCCGCCATGGCCCGCATCGCCGCCGACAACCATCCGCGAATCGGCCTTTCGGCAGGCGATACGGTGATCTTTTCGTCGAAGATCATCCCCGGCAACGAGCGCACGATCGGCAACCTGCACAACCGGCTCGTCCGCCGAAGCATCGAGGTCGTCACCGAGGCGGACGAGGGCGTTCACGTATCGGGCCATCCTTGCCGCGACGAACTGCGCCGCATGTATCAGTGGGTCAGGCCGCGCATCGCGGTGCCGGTACATGGCGAGGCGCGCCACATGGAGGCGCACGGCGAATTGGCGCGCGCGCTCCAGGTTCCGGAGCCGGTGCTGGTCGAAAACGGCGACCTGCTGCGGCTCGCGCCCGGCCCCGCCGCCGTGGTCGAGCGGGCGCGTGTCGGCCGGCTCGCCCTCGACGGAAGCCGGCTCGTCGAGACCGGCCACGCCTCGATCGCCGCGCGGCGCCGATTGATGCAGGACGGAACGGTTTCCGTGTTCGTGGTCGTCGACCGGCGCGGGCGCGTCGTGATTCCGCCCCGGATATCGAGCCAGGGCGTTCTGGATGCGGAGAAGGATGAGGCGGCGCGGTCGGCGCTCGTGGCAGCCGTCGAGGCGGCCGTGGACGGCCAGCCGCCGGCGCGGACCCGCGACGAGGCAGCGCTGCGAGAGGCGGCGCGGCTCGCCGTCCGGCGTGCGGTCCGCAAGAGCCACGGGAAGCGTCCGGTGATCGACGTGCAGATCGCGCGCGTGCCGGGATGATCGGGCGCCTGAACCACGTCGCCATCGCCGTGCCGGACCTGGCGGCGGCGCGCGCGCTCTACGGCGAAACCCTGGGTGCCGCCGTCTCCGCGCCGCTCGACCTGCCGGATCACGGCGTCACGACGGTCTTCGTGACCCTGCCCAACGTGAAGCTCGAACTGCTGCATCCCCTGGGCGCGGACTCGCCGATCACGGGTTTTCTCGCGAAGAACCCGGCGGGCGGTATCCATCATCTCTGCTACGAGGTCGATGACATCGAGGCTGCCTGCGACCGGCTTCGCGCCGAGGGTGCACGAGTGCTGGGCGACGGCGTGCCCCGCGCGGGCGCGCATGGCAAACCGGTGTTGTTCCTGCATCCCAAGGATTTCTGCGGCACGCTGATCGAGCTGGAACAGGCTTGAGAGCACCGCCATGGATCCCTTCGGCATCGTCGTCGTGTTCGTGATCGCCTGGTGGATCGCCTTCTTCGTCACCCTGCCGTTCGGGATCGAGCCGCCCGAAGCGTCGGAACCGGGGCACGCGCCGGGCGCGCCGCGCCGGCCGCGTCTGTGGATCAAAGCCGCCGTCGCCACCGTGGCCGGCGGCGTGATCACCGGGGCCATCGCAGGCGTCGTCGCCGCGGGGTGGCTCTCGCTCGAGACCTTCGCCGAATAGAGAGGCCGGCATGACCAGCTATTGTGCGATCGCGCCGGGTCATCCCCATCACGGCCCCTATCACGACCTGGAATACGGCTTTCCCGTCCGGGAGGACGATCGCCTGTTCGAGCGCTTGGTGCTTGAAATCAACCAGGCCGGGCTTTCCTGGCTCACCGTGCTCAAGAAGCGGGCGGCCTTCGCTGCCGCCTTCGACGGCTTCTCGATCGTCCGCGTCGCCGCTTACGGAGACACGGATCGCGCCCGTTTGCTGGCCGATGCGGGAATCATCCGCAACCGGCGCAAGATCGACGCGGCCATCGAAAACGCACGGCGCATCCAGACGTTGCAGGCGGCCCATGGGTCCTTTGCCGCCTGGATCGACGCCCATCACCCCCGGCCACACGCTGAATGGGTGACGCTCTTTCGCGCCCATTTCGCCTTCACCGGCGGCGAGATCGTCCGCGAGTTCCTGCTCAGCACCGGCTATCTCGAAGGCGCCCACCGGCCCGAATGCCCGGTCTATGCCGAAATCCTGGAGCGGGTGCCGCCCTGGTCGTGTGCGGATCGATGACCCGGCTGATCCCGGCCGCGGCGCGCCCGTCGATCGTGACCGCCTCCGACGCGGCTACGGCGGTCGGCGTCTCCCGCGCCACCCTGTATCGCTGGGGGAAGCTGTCGCGCCGCAACCGCCTGGAACCCCGGTCGCGCCGCCCGCACAGCCCGCGCGGGCCGGCTTGGTCCGCAGACCTTGTGAGCGCCGTCCGGGAACTGCGCGCCCACTATCCCATGGAGGGCAAGACCAGGATCGCCGTTCTGCTGCGCCGCGAAGGACACGCCGGCTCCGAGAGCACCGTCGGGCACATCCGCAAGAGGCTCGTCGCGCAAGGCGCCTGCCCAAGGGACGCAAAGCCACAAGGACCCGGCGAGACCGTCCAACGCGACACCCTGACCATTCCATTCCGGCCAGGGACGCCCCGTCGTCAAGCAGTTCACCGCCTTGTGCTCCCCCCTCGCCAAGTGGACATGCGCCAAGCTTGGCGCCGCGCCAGCGCACACAACGCCAAGCGCTTCCTCGACAAACTCCAGGTCGACCTGCCTTTCCCCGTCTGCCCATCCAGGTCGATAGCGGCTCCGAGTTCAGGGCCGACTTCGAGCGCGAATGCCGCAACCGCAGCATCGACCTCCTCGAACGCCCGCCACGATCCCCCCAACTCAACGGTCATGTCGAACGCAACAACGGCGCATGGCGCTACGAGTTTCATGCCTCATGGGATTTGCCCGATAACGCCCTCGACGACCTCAACCGATGGATCGACGCCTTCGCCGACGGGTTCAACACCTTCCGACCGCCCCAAGCCCTCGACGGACAAACCTCCGCCCACTATCTTCAATCGCCGACAGCCAAAGAGACACCCACGCCTCATATGCCCCGAACGAGCACACGGGCTGGACAAGACGCGCGGACGGCGGGAAGATGCGCCTCATGACCCGTGTGCTCGCGCCCTGCCCCGACCGTCCCAACTGCGTGTGCAGCCGGAGCGACGCGCCCGCTCGGAACCGGATCACGCCCTTCGCCCTGTCCGGCGACCCGCGCGCCGCCTTCGCCCGCCTGAAGGCCCTGCTGGCGGAGACGCCGCGGACGACCATCGCGGGCGAGGCGGAGGATTACCTCCACGCCGTCTGCCGCACCCGGCTCGGCTTCGCCGACGATCTGGAGTTCGCGCTCCACCCGGCGGAGCGTGTGATTCACGTCCGCTCCGCCTCGCGAATCGGCTATTACGACTTCGGTGCCAACCGCGCCCGCATCGAGGCTCTGCGCCGCCGCTTTCAGGGCGACGCGGCATAGTCGGAACGCCCGAGCGAAGGTGACATTCGTCTTTCCGTAGCGTCCCTCCCCCATGGTCGGCCTTTCCCTCGCCACCCGGATGCGGGACGAGGTCGCTTGCCGGCGGCGGTCCACGGGTCGGCGCCGGGGCGCTTCGGAAAACGGAGGGAGTGAAGGATGCGGATCGAAGACCTGGACATCCCGGCGGTGAAGGTATTGACGCCGACGAAGCACGGCGACCGTCGCGGGTTCTTCTCCGAGACGTACAACAGACAGGCGCTGGCGAAAGCCGGAATCGACATCGATTTCGTGCAGGACAACCACTCGCTGTCCGCCGAGAGGGGAACCGTCCGCGGGCTGCACTTCCAGACGCCGCCCTTCGCCCAGGACAAGCTGGTGCGGGTCTTGCGCGGGGCGGTGTTCGACGTGGCCGTCGATCTGCGCCGGGGTTCGCCCAGCTACGGCGCGCATGTGAGCGTGGTCCTCTCGGCCGAGGCGTGGAACCAGGCCCTGGTGCCGGTCGGCTTCGCCCACGGGTTCATGACTCTCGAACCGGACACCGAGGTGGTCTACAAGGTCAGCCGCCATTACGCGCCGGACCACGACAAGGGGCTCCTGTGGAACGACCCGGCGCTCGACATCCCGTGGCCGCTGCCGGAGGACGAGGCGGTCCTCTCGGACAAGGACCGGAGGCAGCCGCGGCTTGCGGAGGTCGAAACGCCGTTCGCGGCGCGATGACGCCCGCGGGGAGAGAATCGTGACGCGCGTGCTCGTCACCGGCGCCGGCGGCTATATCGGCACCGTGCTGGTGCCCATGATGCTGGCCGAAGGCTACGCCGTTCGGGCAGTCGATCGCTTCTTCTTCGGCCGCGACCTGCTCGCCGATCATGACGGGCTGGAGGTCGTGGTCGAGGATTGCCGGAAGCTCGCGCCTGCCCATTTCGAAGGCGTGGATGCGGTGGTCGATCTCGCCGCCATCTCCAACGATCCGTCGGGCGAGCTGTTCCAGGAGGCGACGCGCCAGATCAACTGCGAGTCGCGGGTGCGCACCGCCCGCATGGCCAGGGAGGCCGGCGCGCGGCGTTACGTCCTGCCGTCCTCGTGCAGCATCTACGGCTTCCAGGAAGACGGCGTCGTCGCCGACGAAGGCAGCCGGACCAACCCGCTGACCACCTACGCGCGCGCGAACGAAATGGCGGAACGGGGGGCGCTGCCGCTGGCGGACGAGCGCTTCTGCGTCGTCGTGCTGCGGCAAGCCACGGTGTACGGCCTCTCGCCGCGTATGCGTTTCGACCTCGCCATCAACGGCATGACCTTCGGCGCCTGGAAGACCGGCCGGCTGCCGCTGATGCGCGACGGCGCGCAGTGGCGGCCGATGGTGCATGTCCGCGACACGGCGCGGGCGCAGATGTTCATGCTCGAGGCCGATCCGGCGCGGGTGAACGGGCGGATTTTCAACGCAGGCTCCGCCGCCAACGTCTACCAGATCGGCCCGCTCGGCGAGCTCGTCGCCGAGTGCGTTCCGAGGAATGTCGCGATCGAGTGGTATGGCGATCCGGACCGGCGCAGCTACCGGGTGGCGTTCGACAGGATCGAGGCGCTCGGCTGGCGCGCCGAAAAGACCGCCGCCGACGGCGTGGCGGAGATCTGCGCGGCGCTGGAGGCCGGCGCCGTCGACAAGACGACCCGGACGCTCACCCTCGACTGGTACAGGGAACTCACGCGCTGGCACCGCATCGTCCGCCAGGTCGAGATGTACGGGGGCATCGTCGATATATGAGGGTCCTGTTGCTGGGGCCGAACGGCCAGCTCGGCCACGACGTCCGCCGCGCGCATGCGGAGGCCGGGGAGCCGTTCGCGCTGGCCCCGCTGGCGCGCGACCGGCTGGACGTGTCGGAACCGGCGACGGTCGAGCGGACCCTGCGGGGCCTCGCGTTCGACGCCCTCGTCAATTGCACGGGCTATCACAGGACGGACGAGGTCGAGGACAACGCCGCCCTGGCCTTCGCCGTCAACGCCCACGCGGTGCAGGCGATGGCGCGGGCCTGCGCCGCGAAGGGAGCGCGCTTCCTGCATGTGAGCACCGACTACGTGTTTGGCGGCGACGCCGCCCGCGATCGGCCCCTCCGCGAGGATGATCCGATCGCGCCGGTCAACGTCTATGGCGCCTCCAAGGCCATGGGCGAGACCTTGGCGCGCCTGGCCTGCGAAGGCGCCGTCGTCCTCCGCGTGGCCTCGCTGTTCGGCGTGGCCGGCTCCAGCGGCAAGGGCGGCAACTTCGTCGAGACCATGCTTCGCGTCGCCCGCGAGAAGGGAGCGCTCCGGGTGGTCGACGACCAGACCATGTCGCCCACCGCCACCGCCGATGTGGCGCGAATCGTCCTGCGGATGCTGCGGGAGGGAGGCGATGCCGGGGTCTACCATGTGGTCAACGCGGGCACGGCGACGTGGTTCGCGTTCGCACGCGCGATCATCCGCCGCGCCGGAATCGACGCCGCGGTGATGCCTTGCGCCAGCGCGGACTATCCCACCCGCGCCGCGCGCCCTCGTTACAGCGCCCTCGACAACGCCAAGCTTTCCGCCGCCTTCGGCCCCATGCCGCCGTGGCGGGACGCCCTCGACCGCTATCTCCGCACCGGAGGGTAGCCGATCGCGGCGCCTGCCCGCCCGAACATATTGAGAATGGCAAGTCTTTGCCTTGACAAATATTATAATGCTTCCAAATGTCATTCTCAAACCCATTCCCGAAGGAGAGAGCGCCATGCGCGTGCCCGACGTGACCTTCAAGACTCGCGTCCGCGACGAGAGCGTCGCGGGGCCGAACCCGTATCGCTGGCAGGATCGCACCAGCGCCGACATCTTCGGCGGGCGGCGGGTGGTGCTCTTCGCCCTTCCCGGCGCCTTCACGCCCACCTGCAGCAGCACCCACCTGCCGGGCTACGAGGCGCTGCACGATCGCTTCCTCACCGCCGGCGTCGACGAGGTGATCTGCCTCTCCGTCAACGACGCCTTCGTGATGCACCACTGGGGGAGGCATCTCGGGATCGAGCGGGTCACCCTGCTGCCGGACGGCTCCGGTGCTTTCACCCGCCTCATGGGGATGCTCGTGGACAAGGACAATCTCGGCTTCGGGATGCGCAGCTGGCGTTATTCGATGCTGGTCGAGGACGGCGCGATCACGAAGATGTTCGTGGAGCCCGGCTTGGCCGACAACGCGGCCGGCGACCCCTTCGAGGTCTCCGGCGCCGAAACCATGCTCGCCCACGTGACGCGGCACCCCCGCGCCGCCTGAACCGCTCCTTGCGGCCCTCCGATGCGCGCCGGGACCCGCGCACCGGGACGACGCATTGAAATCGCGCGATTGACGGCCCGTCCATTTCGGAGCACCTTCCGGTTTGACTTGATCAATTCGGAAGACGTTCCGAAATGGAACCGTACCATCGCACCCCCGCCATCACCCTTCCGCCGGGGCAGTCAGCCTTCCTGTGGGGGCCTCGCAAAACCGGCAAATCGACGTTGCTGCGCCGGCGTTTCCCCCGCTCGGCGCGCTTCGATCTGCTGGATACCCGGTTGCTGGTGGAATTGACGCGCGCGCCCTGGCTGTTGCGGGAGCGCGTGCTGGCCTTGGACGACGCCACGCGGGCCCTGCCCATCGTCATTGACGAAGTGCAGAAGGTGCCGGCCGTCCTCGACGAGGTCCATTGGCTGATCGAGGAGCGCGGCCTGCGCTTCGTCCTCTGCGGCTCCAGCGCCAGGAAGTTGAAGCGGGGGCGCGCCAACCTGCTCGGCGGGCGGGCTTGGCGATTCGGTCTGCACCCGCTGACCTGGCCGGAGGTCCCGGCGTTCGACCTGCTGCGGGCCCTGAATCGCGGGTTGATCCCGGCGCATTACGATTCCGCCGATCACCGGCGCGCCCTCGCCGGCTATGTGGACGACTACCTGAAAGAGGAAGTGTTCGACGAGGGGCTGACACGCAATGTCGCCGCCTTCGCCCGGTTCTTCGACGCGCTGGCCTTCTGCCACGGCGAATTGCTGAACTACAGCAACGTCGCCCGGGACTGCGGCGTGGATTCCAAGACGGTGCGCGCATATTTCCAGATCCTCGTGGATACGCTGCTCGGCGTCTTCGTGGAGCCGTTCGCCCGCCGCCGTTCCCGCGCCGTCATCGCGCGGGCGCCGAAATTCTATCTTTTCGACGTGGGCGTCGCCGGCCATCTGGCAGGGCGTCGCATCGAGCGCGCCGCCGGGCCGGATTTCGGCCGCGCCCTCGAACACTTGGTGCTGATGGAATTGCTCGCCTACCGGTCCTATCGGGAACGCGACTTCCCGGTGCGCTTCTGGCGGACCAGGACCGGGCTGGAATGCGACTTCGTCCTCGGGCGGGAGGGCGAAACGGCTATCGAGGTCAAGGGCGGGGCCGCCGTGCGCCCAGACGCTCTCAAGGGATTGCGCGCCTATATCGATGAACATCGTCCCCGCCGCGCCGTCGTCGTCTGCAACGAGGAGGTCCCCAGACGCACCAGCGACGGCATCCGGATTCTCCCGTGGCGGCGGTTCCTGGAGCGGTTGTGGGGGAACGAGATCGTCGATTGACGCCGCACGGACACACGTAGTTTCCTGCTTATCCGTGAAAGTCATCCCCGTGTGAAAAGGCTCCGTTCGTCTAGGGATGATTTTCGCGGATAAGCGGGTCGCGCACCAGCGTGCGGCCGGGCGCTACCGAGTGCCGGCGAGAGGGATTCCGGTGGCTTCGGCGGTCGCCACGGTGAGCGCGCGCAGGTCTTCGGGCTCCACGTTGAGCAGGTTGGTCTTGCCGGTGCAGCGGGCCATCATCGAGGCCTCCGCGGTGGTCGCCTTGAGGATGGCGGCGGTGGCGCGGACGCGGTCCTCGTCGTCGCGGTCGGCCGCGAAGCCGAGTCCGCCCACCTCGGCGATGGCGCCGCCGGCCGCGAGGCCCACCGTGACGCCCAGCACCGCCGCCACCGCACCCATGGCGATCACCTTGGCCGCGTCGGTGCCCGAGCGCACGCCGCCGAAATAAACCAGATCGATCGCCTCCTCGCGGCCCAGCCGGCGCAGGATGGTGACGGCGTCGCGCAGCATCGAAAGGTCCGGCGCGCCCCGCAATTCAGGCCACGGTGCGCCCAGGCCGCCGCTGCCGTCGAGCAGGAGCATGTCGAAACCGGCGTCCAGGGCGTGGACGATCGCCTCTTCGAGGATCGCGGGCGCCGAGACGGCCAGCCCTGCGAGCCGGCCCTCACGTGCCCGCACCGGCGCGACCGGGCGGAAGCGGCGGCCGAGCGCGCGGACGAAGCCGGCCGCGTCCGGGTGCGGCGCAATTCCGTCCTCCATGGCGAGCTGGAGCCAGGGCGCGCCGCCCTCGAGCGGGCGGTGCCCGAGATAGCCGGCGCCGGCCTCGGCGATCCCGCGCCCTACGGCGCGCGCGACCTCCGCCGGCGCGTCATCGAAGCCGGTGACGGCGAAGGGCAGCGCGAAGTCGACGCCGCCGATGGCGGTGCCGATCCGGCAGGCTTCGCGGTAGGGGTCGATGACCAGGCGCGAGAGGTTGGCCGGCAGGAAGGTGAGATCGTCGAGGATACCGGGCCGCCCTTCGGGGAACGGGTCATCGCGCCCGCCCAGGCGCTTGGTCAGCATGGCCTTGTGGCGCGCCGAATCAACCGGGTTGGTGCGGGCCATCGCGAAGATGTCCTCCCGGTGGTCCACCGCGTAGTCAGCAGAGCCGGTCTCCGCGTCGCAGCGGAAGCAGCGCGCCGCCTCGTCCCGGGCGGCGTCCCAGCCGTAGGTCGTCTCGATCTCCGGAAATTCCACGGGCTTCAAGCCCAGGCCCAGAAAGTCGGGATGCTGGACCGGCAGCAGCTCCCAGTTCAGGTCCTGGGCCACGGGCACGCGCCGGGTCCGGCAGGGCGTCCTGTAGGGCAGCGGGTCGGCGCGCCCTTCGAGGAAGGCCTTGACGTAATAGGCCACCCGCTGGCCGTGGTGCATCGCCATCACGATGGTGGAGCCGCCGAAGGCGCCGTCGCCGGTCGCGAAGACCTTGGGATCATCGGTGCGCATGGTGGCCCAATCGGTGCGGACGCGGTCCGGCAGCATCAGGCCGCGCCGGTCGAGGTCGGCGCAGCGCCCCTTCTGTCCCACCGCGGCGATGACCATGCCGCAGGCGATGTCGTGTTCCGTGCCGGGGACGTTCACCGGCGCGCGGCGCCCGGATTCGTCCGGATCGCCCAGGGTCGTCTTCACGCAGCGCAGGGCGAGGCCGTTGCCGCGCGCGACGACCGCCGTCTGCTGCGTGTGATAGACGAACGCGACGCCCTCCTCGACCGCGCCTTCAAGCTCGATTCTGCGGGCCGGGATCTCGGCGGGGCCGCGGCGATAGACCACCTTGACGCGCTTGCAGCCGGGGAGCCGCATGGCCACCCGGCAGGCGTCCATGGCGACGTCGCCGCCGCCGACCACGACCACCGTTTCGGGCATCTCCGGGCGGGCGCCCTCGTTCACGTCGCGGAGGAACTGGACGCCGTCGATCACACGGCCGTCGTCCTCGCCCGGGATGTCCATCTTCTTTCCCCACCATGCGCCGATGGCGAGGATCACCGCGTCGTGGCGCTCCTTGAGGCCGTCCAGGGTGACGTCGCGGCCGAGCGCCGTGTCCAGGTGGATCTTGAGCGCCGGGCAGCGCCGGGTGAGCCGGTCGATGTCCTCCTGGATGATGCCGGGCGGCAGGCGGAAGGCGGGAATGCCCCAGATCATCATGCCGCCCAGGCGGTCGGTCATCTCGTAGACGTGGACTTCGTAGCCCGCCACCGAGAGGTCATGGGCGGTGGTCAGGCCGGCCGGGCCCGAGCCCACGACGGCGACGGTCTGCCTGTGCCGCACCGGCGCCGGCGGCGGGTCGTAATCGTGGCCTACCGCGTCCATGACGAAGCGCTTGAGGTTGCGGATCTGCACCGGCCCGTCGGAATCGGTGCGCCGGCAGGCCGGCTCGCACGGCGCGTCGCAGACCCGCCCGCAGATCGAACTGAAGGGGTTGGTCGCGGTGATGGCCTCGAAGGCTTCCGCGAACTTCCTCTCCCAGATATAGGCGATGTAGGAGGGCGCGTCCGTCCCCACCGGGCAGGCTACCTGGCAGGGCGCGGGGACGTAGTGGACGTCGCCGGTATCGTCGGGCAATTCGGCGAGAAGCCGCCCTTGGGCCTCCGTCTCCGGGATCGCCATCGCTCAGCCCGCCCTTTGGCGCAGCGCGCGCTCGTTCGCGCGGCGCTCCGGCTCGTAGGGCAGGCCGGTCATCTCGGCGGCGTCCCGGGTGAGCGCGACCAGGTCGCCGCGGTGGAGCGCGCGGGTGCTCGCATGGCCCAAGGCCTGGGTGAGGGCGGCGATCTGCCAGCGCACGCCTTCGAGGTAGCGGTGGATGTTGCGCGCCTCCGCCACCGGGTTGTAGCGCTTCTCGTGTGCCGGGTCCTGGGTGGCGATCCCGGTCACGCACTGGCCGACGTGGCATTGCATACAGGCGATGCAGCCGCCGGCGATGATCACGGCGGTGCCCATGGCCACGGCGTCGGCACCCAGGCAGAGGCCCTTGACGGCGTCGATTCCGTCGCGGATGCCGCCCATCAGGACGATCTGCATCCTGCCCAGGCCGTCCACTTCCTTCAGGGCGTCGACCGCCTGGGTGATGGCGGCGATGGTGGGGACGCCGACATATTCCATCACCTCCGCACCGCCGGCGCCGGTGGAGCCCTGCATCCCGTCGATCTCGACGAAATCGAACCCGTCCTTGTAGGCGATCTTGATGTCGTCGCGCACGCGGCCGGCGCCCAATTTGACGCTCACCGGGATGCGGTAGCCGGTCGCCTCGCGGAACTCCTCTACCTTGATCACCAAGTCGTCGGCACCCAGGATATCCGGGTGGCGCGAGGGCGAGCGCAGGTCGATGCCTTCGGGGATGCCGCGGATGGCCGCGAGCTCCCTGGTCACCTTCTTCGCCATGAGCTGGCCGCCGAAGCCCGGCTTCGCGCCCTGGCTGATGTAGATCTCCAGCCCGTCGGCGCGGTTCATATCGTGGATGTTCCAGCCGAGCCGCCCGCCCAGGCACTGGAACACGAGCTGTTCGGCGGCACCGCGCTGGGCGTCGCTCATGCCGCCTTCGCCCGTGTTCTCGGCGATGCCGGCCATGCTGGAGGCCATGCCGACCGCCTGCTTGGTGGACCGCGACAGCGCGCCGTAGCTCATGGGCGCGATCATCACCGGCATGGAGAGCGCAAGCGGCTTCGCGCCGTTCAGGCCGCCGATCTCCGTCCGCATCTCGACCGCCGCCAGCGGGTCCCCCGCCGCGCCGGCGGCCGACAGGTCGCGCCTGAAGGCCAGGTCGGAGAGGTGCGGGAGCGCCCGCGCGCCGCCGTAGCCGCGCACCCGGTAACGCCCGATCTGGGACTTGATGTAGACGTCCTCCTGGACCTTGGCGTTCCAGTAATTGGAGCGGCCGGAGAAGGTGAAGAACGGGATACTGCGCACCTGCCGCTCGCTGGTCGCGTAGCGCAGGCGCTTGCCGGCGTTGACGATCTTGCGGAAGCCGCCCTTGAAGGCAATCTCGTGGCGGTCGAGGAATTCGCGCACGCCGTCGAGGTCGGTGGCGGAGGCGTCCGTCAATTCGGCGTCGGAGCCCAGGGTTCGCACCGCACCGCCGATAAAGATCTCGCCGCCCGCCATATCCTCGCCGACGCGCTCGCCGGAGTCGCCCAGGACGATGATGCGCCCGCCATACATCATGTAGCCGGCCATGAAGTTGGCGTTGCCGGCACAGCAGAGGGTGCCCGCCTTCATCACTTGGCCGGCGCGCGAGCCGACATTGCCGTGGACCACGATCTCGGCGCCCCGGATCGCGACTCCGGCGATGGCGCCGGCGTTGCCGCGCACCGTGACGGCACCGGCATACATGTTGTCGCCCAGCCCCCAGCCGGCGTTGTTGTCCACCACGAAGCGGGCTTTGTCCGCCAGGCCGGCGCAGAAATAGCCCGCGGAGCCGCGCACGTGCACGGTGACCGGGTGGATCAGGCCGACGCCGATGTGGTGGCGCGCGTCGGGGTTGACGATCTCGATATCGTCGCCTCGGGCGCCGTGGCCGCGGATCAGTTCGTTGGCGTCGCGGACGGAGACCCGCCCTAGGTCGATCTGGACCATGTGCCGTAGCTCCCGGGCGGCGGTTCCCTGGTGTCGAGGGCCTGGCCCGGGAAGAGGCGGTTCAGCGAGACCTCTTCCGAGGCGATGGCGATCATGTCGTCGTTCTCGTACATGATCATGGGCTTGGCGGCGAGATGGTCCTTGGCGTAGCCGATCTCGTCCTTGGTCGAGACGAGGAACGAGAAGGTGCCGTCGAGATCGTCGATCGAGCTCTTGAGCGCGTCTTCGAGGGAATCGTCGTTGGCGAGCTTGTCCGCCAGATAGACCGCGATCAGCTCGCTGTCGTTGTCGGTGTGGAAGGCGAAGCCGCGCCGCTCCAGGCGCCGGCGCATCTTCCAGTAGTTGGTGATCTGGCCGTTGTGGACGATGGCGATGTCGGTGAAACCGGTGGCCCAGAACGGGTGGGCGGCCTCGGGCTTCACGTCGGATTCGGTCGCGAGCCGCACATGCCCGAGCCCGTGCGTGCCGCGCACCGCGCCGACGCGGAAGCACTCGTCGACGTCGTGCGCACCGCCCACGTCCTTGCGGATGTCGAGGCTTTCGCCGATCGACACCAGGGTGGCCGCGTGCTCCATGTCATAGGTGAGCTTCTGCACGTCGCCCGAGAAGCGCACCACGACCCGGTAGCTGTTGCCGACCCGCTCATCCTCGACGATCCCGGCGCCCTCCTCTTCGAGCACCGTGCGAATCCCGTGCACGGCGCGGCGCGCCTCCTCGCCTTCGCCGACCAGGAAGCGCAGCCGCAACTGGCCGGCACGGGCCTCCTCGTAGAGCGCGAAGCCAGTCGAATCCGGCCCCCGGTGCTGGCAGCCGTCGAGCATGTCGATCAGCGCCTGCCCGGCCGGCAGGCCCGTCCCGCCGTGCTTGAACATGACTCCCGCGATTCCGCACATGATCCGCTCCTACGCCTCGTCCCGCCAGATCCCGCCAGATCCCGGAACATCCCGCTTCGCTTCGATGATAGCACGCGCCCGTTCCCGCCGGCCGCCCTTCTCCGTTATCATGGCCCCGCCGAAAAGGGAACCGCGATGCCCCACGCGCCGTCCGACGGGAACGGGCGAGTCGGCGCGACGAGCGCCGAATGGCCACTCGCCGAGACGCTGCAGGCGATTCTCGCCGAGCTGATCGCGATCCCCTCGACGACTCCGCCCGGCGACACGCGAGCGATTTGCGCCGCCGCGGCCGCGCGGCTGAAGGCGGCGGGCTGTCGGGTCGCGCTGCCGACGCGGACGCCGCCGATCACCAATCTGGTCGCTCGGCTCGGGGACGGCACGCCCTGCGTGGTCTTCAACGCCCACATCGACACCGTGGGCCCCGGGGACCGCGGCGCGTGGCGCACGGACCCCTTCGCCGCCACCGTGGCGGAGGGCCGCATTCATGGCCTGGGCGCCAACAACTGCAAGGGCTCGGCGGCGGTGCATCTCTGGCTCGCTGCCGAAGCGGCAGAGCGCGGCGGCCCCGCGCGCGGCAGCCTGGTCTTCGTCCTCGCCGGCGACGAAGAGCGTCTCGGGCCGGAGGGTACGGCCTTCCTGCGTGAGAAGATGCTCATTGAGCCCGATCTCCTGGTGCTGGGCGCTCCCACCGGAAACCAACTCGTCGTGGAGGAACGCGGCGTTCTCTGGCTCGAGATCGAGGCCGTCGGCCGCGCCGCCCACGGCGGCGACCCCGCCGCCGGCGACAACGCCATCCTGCGCATGATGCGGCTTCTCGAGCGGTTGCAGGTCGGGCTCGGGCCCGCCCTCGCCGGGCGGCGGAGCGGCGGGAAGGTCTCGACCATGAACCTCGGCGCCATCCACGCGGGCGAGACCCCCAACGTGGTGCCGGACTGCTGCATCGCCCGAATCGACCGGCGCCTCCTGCCGAACGAATCGGTCGAGGACGCCGCCGCCGAAATCGAGGCGGTGCTGCAAGACGCAGGCGAGCCACCGGAGAGCTACTCCGTCAAACGGCTGGTGGGAACGAACGCCTTCTCGGCACCGCGCGACGGCCCGGGCATCGCGGCGCTGGCAGCGGCCATCGAGGCACGCCTCGGAAGGCTGCCGGATTATCTCGACGCGCTCGCCGTGAGCGACGGGCGCTTCTTCGCCGGCGACGGGATCGAGATCGTCAATTTCGGCCCGGGCGACGGCGCGACGAGCCACGCCGCCAACGAATACGTGCCGCTCGACCAGATGGTGGACGCCGCCGTGATCCTCCGCGACTTCGTCGAGCGCTTCCTCGGCTTCGGCGGCGGGTGACAAGCCCGAGCGGAAACTTCCATAACAGATGCAGCGGGCCCACGGCCGTAACAGACGATCGGGACGCCGCTGCGCCCGCCGTTCCTCGGAAAGCCTTGACCGCGCCGCCACCGGCGCGTAACCAGAGTTCGCCAGACGGCCGGATGGCCGCCGCTGCCCTCGCGCGGCGGAGGAAAGTCCGGGCTCCACGGAAGTACGGAGCCGGGTAACGCCCGGCGGGGGTAACCCCAGGGAAAGTGCCACAGAGAGCAGACCACCCGCTCGGGCCGTGAGGCTAGCGGGCAAGGGTGAAAGGGTGCGGTAAGAGCGCACCGCGGGCCCGGCGACGGGCACGGCACGGCAAACCCCTCCGGGAGCAAGACCATATAGGGGCGCGCGGCGGTCCAGACCGCCGCAGTCGGCTTTCGGACCAGACGCCCGGGTCGGTCGCGCGAGGCGCCCGGTGACGGGCGCCCCAGATGAATGGCCATCGCGCGGGCCTCGGCCCGCGACAGAACCCGGCTTACAGGCTGTCTGGCATTTCCCTCCCCACCCTCAACATCTGGGGAGCGGAAGAAGACTCCCCGCAAGATAAACCGCGTGCACACCGAATTCCGTGCCGTGGGCGCCATTGTGCGCCGCAAAGAACATAACTTGAACAAGTGATCGGCGCCGATTACCGGCATTCTTTTTCACGACGTCTCGATTTTTTTGTTGACATCCTATCCCATAAAATCCCATGCTATCCCATCCTATCCCGGATCAGGCCAGAGCGAACCGACCGGGGTTCGTAAACGCCAGGGAGCGGAACAGTGGCTCTTTATACCGGCGTGGCGTTCAACAAGGTGGATCGGAAGGGACGGGTCTCGGTCCCTGCAACCTACCGCAACGCCTTGGCCAAACAGGGTCTCGACGGTATTGCCGCCTTCCCCGCGCCCCACAAGCCGGCGGTGCAAGGTTCCGGGATGGACTGGCTTGAGAAGATCAGTGTCCGGTTCGACCAAACCGACCCGTTCTCGGAGGAGTTCGACGACGAGCGCATGGCGCTCCTCTCTCAAGTTCGAGAGCTTGCCTTCGACGGCGACGGCCGCGTCACGTTGCCGGACGATCTGATCGCGTACGCGGGACTCTCGGATCAGGCCGCCATCGTCGGTCTCGGCAAGCACTTCCAGATATGGGAGCCGGCGGCATTCGAGGAAGCGCAGCGCGCAGCCAAGGCGAGCATCGGCGGGAGGCAGCCTGACCGCCCGCCGGCGCCCGGGGGCCGCGGATGAGCGCGCGGGCGCACGTTCCGATCATGAAGGACGCGATGGTCGCCCTCATCGCGCCCCGGGACGGTGGCATCTATGTAGACGGCACCTTCGGCGGCGGCGGCTACAGCCAAGCGCTGCTCGAAGCTGCGTCCTGCAAGGTGTACGCGATCGACCGCGACGCGGAGGCGCTCTGCGGCGGCGCCGCCCTCGCGGCGCGCTTCGGCGGCCGGCTGGTCCTGATTCACGGCCGGTTCGCCGAGATGGCCCGCCTGCTGCTCCCCCACGATGTGACCGCCGTGGACGGCATCGCCCTTGATCTGGGGCTCTCCTCCCTTCAGCTCGACGACGCAGCGCGCGGCTTCTCTTTCCGCCGCGACGGGCCGCTCGACATGCGGATGGATCAGGGCGGCGCGGGCCCCACGGCGGCCGATGTGATCAACGCCGTCTCGGAAGACGAATTGGCCGCGATCATCGCCGCCTTCGGCGAGGAACGCCGCGCCCAGGCGGTCGCGCGGGCGATCGTCGCGGCACGCGCGGACGCCCCGGTCACCCGGACGGGCCAACTCGCGGCGCTCGTGCGACCCGTCGCCGCCCGTCGGCGGCGCGACGGCATCGACCCGGCGACCCGGACCTTCCAGGCGCTGCGCATCCACATCAATGACGAGATCGGCGAGATCGAGCGCGGGCTCCGCCAGATCGAGCGCCTCCTGCGGCCCGGCGGCCGGGCGTTGGTGGTGTCCTTCCACTCGCTGGAAGACCGGCCGGTCAAGCGCTTCTTCCGGGAGCGCAGCGGGCGGGCGCAACCGAACCGCCATCGGCCGGACCCCGTCGCGAACCCGCCCGCGCCGACGTTCAGGCTCGTGACACGGCGGCCGCGCCGGCCGGACGCGACGGAAGTCGCGACGAACCCCCGCGCCCGCTCGGCCAGGATGCGAATCGCCGAACGGACGGCTGCGCCGGCGTGGCCGGAAAGGCGCGCGGCATGAGGCGGATAGCGGTCATCGCATCGATCGGCGCGATCGTCGTCGCGATGCTCGCGCTGTTCATCGTGAAGTACGAGGTCAGGGACCTGGAACGCGCGCTCGCCGCTCTCGATCTCGAGAAGCAACGCCATGTCGAGGCGATCCGGGTGCTCCGTTCCGAGTGGAGCTACCTGAACCGTCCTGCGCGAATCGCCGACCTCACCGCGCGTTACCTCACGCTCGAACCCGTGCGGCCATGGCAGGTGCGCCAACTGCGGGCGAACGCGGGCGAGGCTTTCGCCGCCGCGGCGCTGGCCCATCAAGGAGACACGCGATGAACGATCTGTTCGTGCGCGGCTGGTGGCGCGCCCGTCGGACACCGGCCTCGGCGGCCGACGCGCGAGGAGCGTCGGACCCGCGCCTGACAACCGCGCGCCGCCGGCTCCTCATCATGGCGGGCGCCTTCCTCCTGTGCTTCGGCACACTCGCCGCGCGGACCTTCGACGTCGCGGTGATCGGCGCGCCGGGCACCGTCGCCCGCAGCACCGCGACCGCGCCGACCGACTCCGCGGCGCGCGCCGATATCGTCGACCGGAACGGCATCCTGCTCGCCTCCAACCTGCCGACCCACGCCCTCTACATAGAGCCCAGAGCGATCCCGGCTCCCCAGGAGGCCATCGCCGCGCTGGCCGGCGTCCTTCCCGACCTCGATCGAGACCGTCTGGCGCATCTCGCCGCGTCGGACAGAACCTTCGCCTGGGTTCGGCGCGACCTCACGCCCGAGCAAGCCCACGCCGTCAACCGGCTGGGCATTCCGGGGCTCGGCTTCAAGCGCGAGGAGCGGCGGGTCTATCCCCAGGGCCGCCTCCTCGCCCACGCGCTCGGCTATACGGACGTGGACAACCGGGGCCTCTCCGGACTCGAGAAGGCGGCCGACGAAGAGCTGCGACGGCGGGCCGCCGCCGGCGACGGACCGCTTGCCTTGTCCATCGACCTCCGCGTGCAGCACGCGCTCGCCGAGGTGCTCGAACGCACCATGACGGCGCATCGCGCGGCCGGTGCCGCCGGCATCGTCATGGACGTAGACAGCGGTGCGCTGCTCGCGCTCGTCAGCCTCCCGGCCTTCGATCCGAAGGCGCCGCACCGGAGCCGCCCGGCCGCGCGCTTCAACCGGGCGACCCTCGGCACCTACGAGCTCGGTTCCACCTTCAAGCCGTTCACGGCCGCGATGGCCCTCGACATGGGCTTGGCGCGGCTCGAAGACCGCTACGACGCCACCGAGCCTCTCAAGGTCTCGCGCTTCCTCATCCGCGACCACCACCCCGAGAACCGCTGGCTGACGGTGCCCGAAATCCTCGCCCATTCCTCCAACATCGGTGCCGCGCGCATGGCGGTGGATGTGGGACCGGAGCGCCAGAAAGCCTTCCTGAAGGCGCTCGGCATGTTCGAGCCCGTGCCGTTGGAAACGCCGGAGCGCGGCCGCCCGATCGTGCCGCGGCGCTGGGGCGACATCGCCACGATGACCATCGGATTCGGCCACGGGCTGGCGGTCACGCCGCTCCATCTCGTCACGGGCTTCGCCGCGCTCGTCAACGGCGGGTTCCGGGTGACGCCCACGCTCCTCAAATACGGCCCGAGCGAGCGGCCGGCGCCGCAGAGGGTGATCAGCGCCGAAACCTCGGCGGTCATGCGCAAGTTGCTTTACCTCGCGGTGGCGGAGGGCACCGGCGAGAAGGCCGAGGCCGCCGGCTATCTGGTCGGCGGCAAGACCGGCACCGCCGAAAAGGCGATTGGCGGCAGCTACCGGCGCTCCAGCCTGATTTCGAACTTCGTCGGCGCGTTTCCGATCGACCGGCCGCGCTATGCCGTACTCGCGCTCCTGGACGAACCCAAGGGCACCCCGGAGACCTACGGCTTCGCGACGGCGGGGTGGACGGCGGCGCCCGTGGTCGGCGACGTCATCTCCCGGATTGGACCGATCCTCAGCATACCGCCGTCGACCGCCCCCGACGCGACCGGAGAGGAAGCGGCGCTGGCGCGGGCCGACAACGAACGGGGGCGGCATGCGTCTTTCTGAGCTAATGCCGCCGCCGTCGGAGCCGCCGCCGATGGACGTGGACATCCGGGGCCTCGCATCGGATTCGCGCGACGTGCGGCCGGGCTATCTGTTCGCGGCACTGGTCGGAACGCGGGCGTGCGGGATCGATTTCATCCCCGATGCCGTGGCGCGGGGCGCGGCGGCGGTCCTCGCGCCCGAAGGAACCGACCCGGACGCCGTCGGGCCCCGCGCCAAGCTGGTGACCGACCCCAACCCCCGGCGCCGCCTCGCCCTCATGGCGGCGCGTTTCCACAGCCCCCAACCCGAGGTGGTCGCCTGCGTGACCGGCACCAATGGCAAGACATCGGTCGCCGATTTCACCCGCCAGATCTGGGAAACGTCGGGCCGCAAGGCGGGAACCCTGGGCACCCTCGGCGCGCGCGCCGAGGGCCTGTGCCGGCCGCTGCGGCACACGACTCCGGACCCGGTCACCCTGCACCGCGTCCTGGGCGAGCTCGCCGCCCGGAACATCGACCATCTGGCCCTCGAAGCCTCGAGCCACGGCTTGGCGCAGCACCGACTGGACGGCGTGAACGTTGCCGCCGCCGCCTTCACGAACCTGACCCGCGACCATATGGACTATCACACGGACAGAGCGGCCTACCTGAAAGCCAAAGCCGGCCTCTTCGAGCGGGTCATGGCCGCGAACGGAACCGCGGTGCTCAACGCCGACGACGAACATGCCGCAGGCCTCGCCGGGCGCTGCCGGGCGCGCGGGCTGCGCGTCCTGACCTTCGGGGCGAACGGTGTGGACCTGCGGCTGCTGCGCCGGCGGGACACACCGACCGGGCAGGATCTGTCGGTGGCGATTTTCGAGTTCGAGCACCGAGTCGCGCTTCCGCTGCCCGGCGCGTTCCAGGCCTGCAACGCGCTGGCGGCCGCCGGCCTCGCGCTGGCGACGGGGGTCGCGCCGGCGGCGGTCGTGGCGGCCCTGCGAACCCTGCGCGGCGTGCGCGGCCGGCTCGAACGAATCGCCGGGCACCCGGCCGGTGCCGCCGTCTTCGTGGACTACGCCCACACGCCCGACGCGCTGTCGGCGGCACTGCGCGCCGCCCGCCCGCTGGCCGCCGGGAAGCTCGTGCTCGTGTTCGGCTGCGGCGGCGAGCGGGACGCGGGCAAACGGCGCACGATGGGTCGGGTCGCTGCCGCCCTCGCCGACCGGGTGTTCGTCACCGACGACAATCCACGCGGCGAGGATCCGACGGCCATCCGCCGGGCGATCCTCGACGGCTGCCCCGGAGCGGTCGAGATCGGCGATCGCGGCGGGGCGATTCACACCGCCGTCCAATGCCTGAGCGGCGGCGACGTCCTGCTCGTCGCCGGCAAGGGCCACGAGCAGGGGCAGACGGTCGGCGATCGCGTGATCGATTTCGACGATGCCGCCGAGACCCGCCGCGCGCTGGCCCGGATGGCGGAAGGACGCGCGTCATGAGGCGGCCTCCCGGCGCGCTTCCGCTCTGGACCTCGGCCGAGGCCGCCGCCATCACCGGCGGGCGGGCCGTCGTGCCCTGGGCCGCCGACGGCGTTTCGATCGACAGCCGGAGCACGGAAGCCGGCGACCTGTTCGTCGCCCTGGCCGGCCCCAACCACGACGGCCACGATTTCGTGGATGCGGCGTTCGAGCGCGCGGCCGCGGCGGCGATGGTGGCCCGCCGGCCCGTGAAACATCCCCCGGACGCGCCGCTGCTGATCGTCGTGGACACCTTCGAAGGCCTTCGCACCCTGGCGGTGCAGGCCCGCGCGCGGAGCGCGGCGCGCATCGTCGCCATCACAGGCAGCGTCGGGAAGACGGGAACCAAGGAACTGCTCGTCGCGGCCCTCGCGCGCGGCGGCCGGACCTGCGGGAGCGCGGGCAACCTCAACAATCATATCGGCGCCCCTCTCAGCCTCGCCCGTCTCCCGCGCGAGGCCGCTTACGGCGTGTTCGAAATCGGGATGAACCACGCGGGCGAGATCGAGCCGCTGTCGCGCCTCGTCCGCCCGCACGTCGCCCTGGTCACCACCATAGCGGCGGTCCACACGGAAATGTTCCCCGACCTGGATGCCGTGGCCGACGCGAAGGCGGAAATATTCGCGGGCCTCGAGCCGGGCGGCGTCGCGATCCTGAACCGCGACAACATCTATTTCGACCGCTTAGCGAAGGCGGCGCGCAGGGCCGGGGCCGGGCGCGTCGTCGCCTTCGGCGAGAGCGCCGAGGCGGACGCGCGCCTCGTCGCGTGGCGCCCGACCGGCACTGGCGGCACGGTGGCGGCGGTCTTCGAAGGTGCCGAGATCGAATACGAGATCGCCCTTTCGGGCCGGCACTGGGCGCTGAACAGCGTCGCCGCCGTGGCCGCCGCCGGCGCCGCCGGCGTCCCGATCGAACGCGCCGCCGGCGCGCTCCACACGGTCGCACCGATCGCAGGCCGGGGAAAGCGCCACCGGGTCGCGCTCGAAGACGGCGTCTGCACGTTGATCGACGAGAGCTACAACGCGAGCCCCGCGGCCGTTCGCGCGGCGATCGCGACGCTGGCCGAAACCACGCCCTCGCGGCCGGAGGGGCGACGCTTGGCCGTCCTCGGCGACATGCTGGAACTGGGCGATTCGGCCGCCCGGTGGCACGCCGACCTGGCCGGTGACCTCGAAGCGGCCGGCATCGACCGCGTCTTCACGGCGGGCGCGTTGATGGCCCATCTCCACCGCGCCCTCGCCCGCCCGCGCCGCGGCGCCCATGCGCCGGATTCGGAGAGCCTGATCGCCTCCCTGCGCGCCGCACTCCGCGCCGGCGACGTGATCCTGGTCAAGGGCTCGCTCGGGAGCCGCATGAGCCGGGTCGTGGAGGACCTGCTCGCGGACTCCCCCCGCCGGCCATGACGGAAGGGCCGCGCGATGCTTTACAACCTCCTCTACCCGCTGTCGGATTCAGTCAGCCTCTTCAACGTCTTCCAGTATCTGACGTTTCGCACCGGGGCGGCGGTCCTCACGGCGCTGGTGATCAGCTTCGTCCTGGGCCCGCGCCTGATCCGCCTGCTGCGCGCGCGCCAGGAAGCAGGGCAGCCGATCCGCAGCGACGGGCCGCAGAGCCACCTGGTCAAGCAGGGGACGCCGACCATGGGCGGGGTCCTCAACCTGCTCGGCATCGCAGTGGCGACGCTCCTCTGGGCGGACCTGACGAACCCCTATGTGTGGGCCTTGCTGGCGGTCATGCTCGGGTTCGGCGCCATCGGCTTCGCCGACGACTATCTCAAGCTGTCGCAGCGCAGCAGCCGGGGCCTGGGCGGGCGCACCAAGCTCCTCCTGGAGGCGGCGCTCGCGCTGGGCGTCGTCTACTGGATCACCACGCTCCGGGAGACGCCGCTCGACCACGGCTTGGCACTGCCCTTCGTGAAATCGGTGCTGATCGACATCGGCTGGTTCTCCGTGCCCTTCGGCGCCTTCGTGCTCATCGGCGCGTCGAACGCCGTCAACCTGACCGACGGCCTCGACGGGCTCGCGATTGTGCCGATCATGATCGCCGGAAGCTGCTTCGCGCTGATCGCCTACATCGTCGGCAATTCGGTCTTCTCCGACTATCTCCAGGTGCACCACGTGCCCGGCACCGGCGAGCTCGCGGTCTTCTGCGGTGCCCTGGTGGGCGCCGGGCTCGGCTTTCTCTGGTTCAACGCCCCGCCCGCCATGGTTTTCATGGGCGACACGGGATCGCTGTCCGCGGGCGCGGCGCTCGGTGTGGTCGCGGTGATGACCAAGCACGAGATCGTGCTCGCCATTGTCGGCGGCCTGTTCGTGCTCGAGGCGGTCTCGGTGATCGTGCAGGTCGCCTCGTTCCGTCTCCTGGGGCGCCGCGTCTTCGCCATGGCGCCGCTGCACCACCACTTCGAGAAGAAAGGGTTCGCGGAGCCGACCATCGTGATCCGCTTCTGGGTGATCGCGGTGATTCTGGCCCTGGTCGGGCTGTCGACCCTGAAGCTGAGGTGAGCCGATGATTCCTGTCCCGCTCTACCGAAACCGCACGGTCGCCGTCCTCGGGCTGGCGCGCTCCGGCCTGGCCGCGGCCCGTTCCCTGCGCGCCGGCGGCGCCCGTCTCCTCTGCTGGGACGACGACCCGGTCCGGCGCGCCGCGGCGCGAGCAGAAGGATTCGAGGTCGCCCGCCCCGACGCCGGCCGGGTCACCGCCCTGGTGCCGAGCCCCGGGGTTCCACTCGAACATCCCATGATCGCGGCCGCCGAGGACGCCGGGGCCGAGGTGGCGGGCGATGTCGAGCTCTTGTGGCGGACCCTGCCCGAGCCGCGCTACATCGCCGTCACCGGCACCAACGGCAAGTCCACGACGACCGCCCTCATCGGCCACCTGCTGCAAGCCGCGGGCGAGCGCCGCGTGCGCACCGGCGGCAATCTCGGGACGCCCGCGCTGGCGCTGGCGCCGGCGCATGGCGAGGGCACGATCGTCCTCGAGCTCTCTTCCTATCAGCTCGACCTGACGATCGAGGCGACCTTCGACGTCGCGGTGCTGCTCAACGTCTCGCGGGACCATCTCGAACGCCATCGGACGATGGCGGCCTATGTCGCCGCGAAGCGGCAGATCTTCCGTCCCGGCCGCCTCGAAACGGCGATCGTCGGCATGGACGATCCGTATTCGCGGGCGCTTCACGACGCGCTGCGGGCGCGGGGCGGCCTCCGTATCCGGACCGTGACCGCGGCGGGCCTGTCCGCCACCGGCGTTTCCGTCGCCGACGGCGTGCTCCACGAGGAGGGCGAGAGGGTGTGCGACCTCTCCGCCGCGCCGGCGCTTCCCGGAAGGCACAACTGGCAGAACGCCGCTGCAGCCTACGCGGCCGGGCGTGCCTGCGGCATCGCGCCACGCGCACTGGCCCGGGCGATGCACCATTTCGAGGGCCTGCCCCACCGCATGGAGCGCATCGCCTGCGTCGACGGCATCCCGGTCATCAACGACAGCAAGGCGACCAACGCCGACGCGGCGGCGCGCGCGCTGGCCTGCTTCGAGCGCGTCTACTGGATCGCCGGCGGACGGCCCAAGGCCGGCGGGATCGCCGCTCTGGCGCCTCTCTTCCCGCGAATCGCTCATGCCTTCCTCATCGGCGAGGCGGAGGACCGGTTCGCGGAGACGCTCGAAGGCGCGCTGCCCGTGACCCGCTGCGGCACGCTCGACCGCGCGGTGGCGGCCGCCCTCGACGCCGCCCGCCGCAACGGCCGGGAAGGCACGGTGGTGCTGTTCTCGCCCGCCTGCGCGTCGTTCGACCAGTTCGATGACTACCGGCAGCGCGGTGACACCTTCCGCGCGCTGATCCCCGACGCCGGCAACGAAACATCGGGGAGGAGGACGGCGGCGTGCATGGGGTAATGCCGTTTTCCCGGACGGACACCAGCGCGCTCGGGCGCTGGTGGTGGACCGTCGATCGCTGGGTGCTGGCGGCGGTGCTGCTGCTGGCGCTGCTGGGGGCGATCCTCACCCTGGCCGCGAGTCCGGCCACGGCGGAGCGCATGGGCCTGGAGCCGTTCCATTTCGTCCGCCAGCAGTTCGTCTTCCTCCCGCTGGCCCTCATCACGATGCTCTGTTTCTCCTTCCTGTCCGCGACCGGCACTCGCCGGATCGGCACGGCGGGAACCGCGGTGGCCATCTCCCTGGTCGCGCTGACCCTGATCGTCGGCGCCGAGGTGAACGGCGCCCGCCGCTGGCTGGCGCTGGGCGGGTTCCACCTCCAGCCGTCGGAGTTTCTCAAGCCCTGCATCGCGGTGTTTCTGGCCGCCTGCCTCACGCGCCCGCGCGATTCGGGGTTTCCGCCGGGAAAGATCGTGGCGACGGCAGTGGCCGTGGTGACTGCGCTCCTGCTGGTGCTCCAGCCCGACATCGGGATGGCGGCGACGGTGGGCGCCATGTGGTTCGTGCAGATGTTCCTGGCCGGCATGCCGCTCGCCTGGGTCGTGCTGAGCCTCGTGGGCGCGTTCGCGGCCTTCGTCGCCGCCTACCGGTATCTGCCGCACGTCACGAGCCGCATCGACCGGTTCCTGGACCCGGCCTCGGGCGATACCTATCAGGTCGATACCTCCCTCCGCGCCTTCGAGACGGGCGGCCTGTTCGGGCGAGGGCCGGGCGAGGGCGTCGTCAAGAGCGCGCTTCCCGACGCCCATACCGACTTCATCTTCGCCGTGGCCGGCGAGGAGTTCGGCGTGGTGGCCTGTATCGGCATCGTCGGTCTTTTCGGCTTCGTCGTGCTGCGCGGCTTCGCCCGCGCCACGCGCGGCGGCGACCTGTTCGCGCTGACGGCGGTCGCCGGGTTGCTCACCCAGTTCGGCCTCCAGGCCCTGATCAACATGGGAGTCGCCGTGCGGCTCCTGCCCGCCAAGGGCATGACCCTTCCGCTCCTGAGCTACGGCGGCTCGTCGCTGATGGCGACCGCCGCCGGCCTCGGCATGGTCCTCGCGCTGACCCGCGTGCAGCGGAGCGCGAAGGAGTACCCCTCGTGAAGACGCCTGCGCCCAACCCTCCCGTTCTCCTCGTCGCAGGCGGAACTGGCGGCCACGTGTTTCCGGCGGAAGCCCTCGCGGTGGAACTGGGATCGCGTGGCCGCCGTCTTGTTCTCGTGACGGACGGGAGAGGCGCCGCCTTCGGCGACGTTCTCGGGCGCATCGAGAGACATGCCGTTCCCGTTCGCAACCCGGCCGCGCGCGGCGCCTGTGCCCGCGGCGTCGCCGCCCTCGCCATGGTGGGCGCCGTCCTGCGGGCGGTCGGCCTGCTGCGCCGCATCCGGCCGGCGGTGGCGGTGGGGTTCGGCAGTTATCCCTCGCTGCCGGCCATGGTGGCGACCGGACGGCTCGGCATTCCGAGCGTCTTGCACGAGCAGAACGCGGTGCTGGGCCGCGCCAACCGGATGCTGGCCCGGCGCGCGGTGGCGATCGCCACGTCCTTTCCGGAGACCGCGCGAATCCCCCGCCGGCGGTCGGACCGGGTCGTCCATGTGGGGAACCCGATCCGCGCCGCCGTCGCCGCGCTGCGCGACGAGGTCTACGAAGCACCCGCGCCGGACGGGCCCTTCCGCCTGCTCGTCACCGGCGGCAGCCAGGGCGCGCGCGTCTTCGCCGAGGTCGTGCCACCGGCGGTCGCGGCGTTGCCCGGGGCTCTGCGGCGGCGGATCGAGGTGAGCCAGCAATGCCGCGAGGAGGACCTGGAACAGGTCGAGCGGCAGTATGCCGAGGCCGGGGTGCGTGCACATCTCTCGTCGTTTTTCGACGACATGCCGGTGCGGCTCCGCGCCGCCCATCTGGCGATCTGCCGCGCCGGTGCCTCGACGGTCGCCGAACTGGCCGTCGCCGGACGGGCGGCGGTTCTGGTGCCCCTGCCGATCGCGACCGACGACCATCAGAGCGTCAACGGACGGGCGCTCGCGGCCGCGGGCGCCGCCATGGTGATCCGGCAGGATTCCTTCACGCCCGCACGGCTCGCCCAGGAAATCGCGGCGGCGATGGAGCACCCGGCCCGGCTGGCCGACCGCGCCGCCGCCGCGCGCCGTCTCGCCCGGCCGGACGCGGCCCGCACGCTCGCGAATCTGGTCGAGAGCGTGATCGGCGCGAGGCGCGGGGCGACGCCGGCACGCGCGGGAGGGACGGCATGAAGGCGCTCCCCCTCGGCATCGGCGCGATCCATTTCGTCGGCATCGGCGGGATCGGCATGAGCGGCATCGCCGAGGTCATGCACAATCTCGGCTACCGGGTGCAGGGCAGCGACATCGCCGAAAGCGCGGCGGTGCGGCGGCTGCGCGGCCTCGGAATCCCCGTCTTCCAGGGCCACGACGCCGGCGCCGTCGCGGGCGCGGCGGTGGTGGTCGTCTCGTCCGCCGTGGCGAGCGGCAATGTCGAGGTCGCCGCCGCGCGTGAGAACTTCGTCCCGGTGGTCCGCCGCGCCGAAATGCTGGCCGAGCTGATGCGCCTCAAATGGTCCGTCGCCATCGCCGGCACGCACGGAAAGACGACCACGACCTCGATCGTCGCGGCCACGCTGGACGGCGCAGGCCTCGACCCGACCGTCATTAACGGCGGAATCATCAACGCCTACGGCACCAACGCGCGCCTGGGTGCCGGCGACTGGATGGTCGTCGAGGCCGACGAATCGGACGGAAGTTTCGTCAAGCTGCCGGCGACCGCCGCCGTGGTCACCAATATCGACCGCGAGCACATGACGTTCTACGGCGACTTCGACGCCGTGCGCCAAGCCTACCGATCCTTCATCGAGAACATCCCCTTCTACGGCGTCGCCGCGCTCTGCATCGACCATCCCGAAGTGCAGGCCCTGATCGGGCGCATTGCGGACCGCCGCATGGTGACCTACGGCATGAGTCCGCAGGCGGAAGTCCGGGCGGTGAACGTCGCGAGCGACGCGCTGGGCTCGACCTACGACGTGCTTCTCACCGACCGCACCCACGGCAAGACCCGGACCATCGAGGGGCTCCGCCTGCCGATGCTGGGCGAGCACAACGTCCAGAATTCCCTCGCCGCGGTCGCCGTCGGCCGCGAGATGGGCCTCGCGGACGACACGATCCGCGCGGCCTTCGCCGGCTTCAAGGGAGTCGAGCGGCGCTTCACCAAGGCGGGCGTCACCCGTGGGGTCACCGTGATCGACGATTACGGGCACCATCCGGTAGAGATTGCCGCGGTCTTGCGCTCGGCGCGCGCCGCCTATGACGGGCGCGTCGTGGCCGTGGTGCAGCCCCACCGCTACACCCGCCTGTGCGACCTCTTCGAGGAGTTCTGCGCCTGCTTCAACGACGCCGACACGGTGGTCGTCGCCGACGTGCACGCGGCGGGCGAACGGCCCATCGAAGGAATCGACCGGGACGCGCTGGTCGAGGGGTTGCGGCGCCACGGCCACCGCCACGTGCTGCCGCTCGAAGCGCCGGAGGCGCTGCCGGCCCTGGTCGACACCCTCGTGGAGCCGGGTGACTTGGTCGTCTGCCTCGGCGCCGGCAGCATCACCCGCTGGGCGCGGGCGCTTCCCGCCGCCCTGGAGGCCCTGGGGCCGCGCCTGCGAGCGACGGGCGCGACCGGGCGGCCGTCATGATGGCGGTCCCGAAGGCACCCGGCTGGGTCGAGCGGCTCCCCGCAGCCCGCGGACGTTACACGCCGGCGGTGGACCTTTCGCGAACCGTCTGGTTCCGCGCGGGCGGCGTCGCGGACGTGATATTCCGCCCGGCCGACAGCGACGACTTGGCGCATTTCCTGGCGGCCCGCCCCGCCGGCCTGCCGGTGACGGCGGTGGGCCTCGGCTCGAACCTGCTGGTGCGCGACGGCGGCGTGGAAGGCGTCGTCGTCCGGCTGCGGCAGGGTTTTCGCGACATCGGCGTGACCTGGGACGGCGACCGCGCGCTGGTCGAGGTCGGCGCGGGCACCCTCGACATCGCCGTCGCCCGCCATTGCCGCACCGCGGGCATCGAGGGCCTGGCCTTCTTGGGCGGCGTCCCCGGCACCATAGGCGGCGCGCTGCGCATGAACGCCGGCGCCTATGGCAGCGAGATGGCGGACGTGGTGGTCGAGGCCCGGGCGCTGGACGGCGACGGCGCGATGCACACGCTGTCTCCGGACGCGATCGGCTTCTCCTATCGTCATTCGACCGTTCCCGACGACTGGATTTTCGTCTCGACCGTCCTTGCCGGCAGGCGCGGAGACCCGGCGTCGGTCGCGCGGCGCATGGACGAGATCGACGCCGCCCGCGAGGCGAGCCAGCCGATTCGCGCCCGCACGGGCGGCAGCACCTTCGCCAATCCCCCGGGGCGGAAGGCCTGGGCGCTGATCGACGAGGCCGGCTGCCGCGGCCTCGTCAGGGGCGGCGCCCGCATCTCCGGGAAGCACTGCAATTTCATCGTCAACACGGGGGACGCCACGGCCGCGGACATCGAGAGCCTGGGCGAGGAAGTGCGGCGCAGGGTCAAGGAGAAGAGCGGCGTCTCGCTCCGCTGGGAAATCCACAGGATCGGCCGCCATCGGACCGCAGGGCCGGTCGGCGGCGGGAGGCCGGGACAGTGAGCAAACACGTCGCGGTGCTCATGGGCGGCTGGTCGGCCGAGCGCGACGTCTCCCTGGTGAGCGGGGGTGCCGTGGAGCGCGCGCTCACGGAGGCCGGCTACCGCGTGACCGGCGTCGACGTCACCCACCGCCTGGCGGCCGATCTGGCCGAGATCCGGCCGGACGTCGCGTTCAACGCCCTCCATGGAACGACCGGCGAGGACGGCTGCGTCCAGGGACTGCTCGAGGTCATGGGCCTGCCCTACACCCATTCGGGCGTGCTCGCCTCGGCGCTGGCGATGGACAAGCCCGCGGCGAAGCGCCTCTTCAAGGAAGCCGGCCTCGTCTGCCCGGAAGGCGCGGTCATGCGCCGGGAGAGCGTCATGGCCGGCGGCGCCGGCGAGCCGCCCTACGTGATCAAGCCCCTGAACCAGGGCTCGAGCATGGGCGTCCATCTGGTGTTCGGCGGCGACAACCTGGTGCCGCTCAACGGCAATTGGCCCTACGGCGAGCAGGTGCTCGTCGAGCGTTACATCCCCGGGCGCGAGATCCAGGCGGCGGTCATGGGCGAGCGCGCGTTGGGTGCCATCGAAATCCGCCCCAAGGGGCGCTTCTACGACTACGAGGCGAAATACACGGACGGACGGGCCGATCACTACATGCCGGCGCCGATCCACCCCGACGCCTACGAAGAGGTCCTCGGCATCGCGCTCGCCGCCCACAGGGCACTCGGCTGCCGCGGCGTGACCCGCGCCGATTTCCGCTACGACGATACCGCGGGCGAGCCGGGTCGCTTCTACCTGCTCGAGATCAACACGCAACCCGGCATGACCCCGCTCTCGCTCGTTCCCGAGATCGCGGCGGACGTCGGCATCGACTTTCGACAACTCGTCTGCTGGCTCGTGGAAAACGCCGCATGCGACAGATGAGCCTCTTCGGCCGGTCGAAACCGACCGGTGCCCAGGGCGTCCCGCCGCCCGACCGGCGCGGCGGGCGGCGCGCGGCACGCCGCGGGGCTTTCCCCCGCCCGCGGTGGCGGCTGCTCAAATTCGCCGCGCTTCTCCCCGTCGTCGCCGCCGCGATCTGGCTCGCCCTGCCCGGAACGGCCGGCCGCATCCTGGCCGACATCCGGGAGAGCTTCGTCCAGGCGACGGCCGGTGCCGGGATGACCGTGCAGCGGGTCTATACGGACGGGCGGCGGCGCACGCCGGTCGCCGCGATTCTCACGGCCCTCGGGACGGAAGTGGGGGCGCCCATCTTTTCCGTGGACCCGCGGGAAGCGCGCGACCGGATTCAGGAGATCGGCTGGGTCGAACGCGCGGTCGTCGAACGGCGCCTGCCGTCCACCGTTTACGTGCACCTGGTCGAGCGCACGCCCTCCGCGCTGTGGCAGCGCGACGGGCGACTCGTCGTGGTCGATCGCGCGGGCACGGTGATCGGCCCCGAGGGGGTCACGCAATTCGCCCATCTGCCGGTCATCGTCGGCGACGACGCACCCCGCCGCGCGCCGGCCCTCCTCGATGCGATGGCGGCCCATCCGGCACTGTCGAAGCGCGTTCGGGCGGCGATCCGGATGGGCGGCAGGCGCTGGAACCTGCGCTTCGACACCGGCCTCGAGGCGCGGCTGCCCGAAGGCGAGGTGGCGCGGGCCTGGGCGCGCCTCGTCGCGGAAATCGACGAGGGCGGCCTTCTCGACCGGCCGGTCGAGATCGTCGACCTGCGCCTCGCCGACCGGACGATTCTCCGCCTCCGCCCGCCTGCGGCGGCGGACGAAAACCGCACTTGAGAGGGGAGAGGCGGAAACCGTGATCGCCGGACTCGACATCGGAACGACCAAGGTCGCCTGTTTCGTCGCCCGCCGCGACGCCGACGGCACGGTCCGCATCGCGGGGATCGGCCAGGAGATCGCCGGCGGAATGCGCGCCGGCGGCGTGGTCGACATGGACGCGGCGGAGCGCGCGATCCGCACCGCCGTGCACCGGGCCGAGACCATGGCGGATCACCAGATCCGGGACGTCTTCGTCGGCGTCTCGGGAGGGACGCCGCGTTCGAGCTTCATCGACGTCGAGGTCGGCGTTTCCGGGCGGGAAATCGACGAGCGCGACATTCAACGCGCCTTCGACCAGGTGCAGGCGGTGGACAGCGGCCGCGACCGGGATATCGTCCACGCCGTCCCGACCGGCTACGACCTCGACGGCTCGTCCGGCATCCGCGACCCGCGCGGCATGTATGGCGATACCCTTCGCGTTCGCTTGCATCTGGTGAGCGTGGGCCACGGCAGCCTGCGGAACCTGCTCACCTGCGTCTCGCGCTGCGATCTGGAGATCGCGGCACCGGTCGTCTCCGCCTACGCCTCCGGCCTAGCATGCCTGGTCTCCGACGAACGCGACCTCGGCACCGCCTATATCGACATGGGCGGCGGCACGACCGAGATCGCGATCTTCGGCGAGGGCAATCTGGCCTGGACCGAGACCCTGCCCGTGGGCGGCGGCCACGTCACGAACGACATCGCCCGCGCGCTGTCCACGCCGGTCGCCAGCGCCGAGCGCCTGAAGCGGCTCCACGGGAGCACGGTGCCTCACCCGACGGACGACGACGAGGCCATCGAGGTTCCGGAGATCGGCCCGCGGGAGGCGGGTTCCGGCCGCTGCGTCGCCCGCTCCCTGCTCGCCGGGATCGTGCGCCCGCGCCTGGAGGAGATCCTGGAGCTCGCGCGCGCGCGCATCGAGGCGAGCGGGCTCCGCCAGTGGGCGCGGAACAGGGTCGTCATCGGCGGGGGCGCGAGCCAGATCGAGGGCCTGGACGCGCTCGCCGGCCGCATCCTCGATACGCAGATCCGAATCGCCCGGCCCCTCGGCCTGCCCGGCCTCGCGCAGGCGGTTTCCGGGCCCGAATTCGCTACCTGCGCGGGTCTTCTCCTTTACGCCACCCGCAAGAACGCCGAGCCGCGGGCGCGGTACGGCGGCGCCGACGCCGACGCGCCGCTCGCGAACACGCTCGGACGGTTCGGCCAATGGCTGAGAAGCAACTTCTAGGCGGCGCGGCGCGTTCGCCGGCGGCGCCGAGTGCGTTGACGAACGACGGAAACGACCAACCCCAGGGAGGGTGACATGACCATCGATTTCATGCCCGAGAAGCACATCGAAACCAAGCCGCGCATTACGGTGTTCGGCATCGGCGGCGCCGGGGGCAACGCCGTCAACAACATGATTAGCGGCCAGCTCGAAGGCGTCGAGTTCGTCGTCGCCAACACCGATAACCAATCGCTGGTGCGCTCGCTGTGCGACGAGCGCGTGCGCCTCGGGATCAACATGACGAACGGACTCGGCGCCGGCGCCCGCCCCGACATCGGCAAGGCGGCGGCGGAAGAGGCGCTCGACGACATCCAGCGCTATCTCGAGGGGAACAACATGGTCTTCATCGCCGCCGGCATGGGCGGCGGCACCGGGACCGGCGGGGCGCCCGTGATCGCGCGTGCAGCACGCGAGCACGGCATCCTGACGGTGGGAGTCGTCACCAAGCCGTTCCAGTTCGAGGGCGGCCAGCGGATGCGGACCGCGGAACTCGGGATCCAGGAGCTGCACCAGTATGTGGATACCCTGATCGTGATCCCGAACCAGAACCTCTTCCGCGTCGCGAGCGACCAGACGACCTTCGCGGATGCCTTCAAGATGGCCGACGACGTGCTCCACGCGGGCGTGCGCGGAGTCACCGACCTGATGGTCAATCCGGGCCTGATCAACCTCGATTTCGCCGACATCCGCATGGTGATGAGCGAGATGGGGAAGGCGATGATGGGCACGGGAGAGGCCGAGGGCGAGAGTCGCGCGCCCGCGGCGGCCGAGGCCGCGATCAACAACCCGCTCCTCGACAACGCCTCAATCAAGGGGGCCCACGGCGTCCTGATCAACGTCACCGGCGGCACCGACATCACGCTGCACGAGGTGGACGAAGCGGCGTCACGGATCTGCGGCGACGCGGACGCCGACGCCAACATCATCTTCGGCACGAGTCTTGACGAACAGCTCCACGGCCGCATGCGCGTCTCGGTGATCGCGACCGGAATCGAGAACGTCGAGGCGCGCGCACCGGCTCCGGAAGCCTCCGACAAGATCCACGTGCTCGGTTTCTCCGAGCGCAAGAGCGCCGGCGCTTCCGACGCGGCGCAGGTGGCGCCCGGAACCGCCGACGAGGCCGCCCCCGACGAGTCGCCGGCGGACGATCCCGCGCCGGCGGAGGTGACGGAGGCGGCGGAGGCGGTCACCGAGACGCCGATGGCGGAGACGGCCGACGCGCAACCGCTGCCCGCGCCCGCCGTCCGACGGACGGTCGCCGCGGCACGGCCCCAGGCCGAACCGGCGACCGAGACGATCCAGCCGAGGCCGGAGCACAGGACGGTGGCGGCGAACGCCGCCGGCGCCGTCGCCGCCCGGGTCACGGGGACGGAGCTGCGGATCGATCGACGGGCGGAGGCGCCCGAGAGAACTGGGACCCCGGCCCGGCCGAGCGAGGAGAGCGGCGACGTCCGGCGCACCGACGCGAGCGAGGCCGACGACCCGGCGCGCAGGCCCACCCTCTTCGAGCGCATGACCGGCACCGGCCGCGCCCGGCGAGAGACCGAAGAGGAGGAACCCGGCACCACCGCGCCGAACGTGAACGGAGCGGCGGCGCGCGCGGCCGGTGCCGAGGGCAGGACGGCGCCGGTTCTCGGGCCCGCACCGACGGCACCCGTGGCCGAATCGCCCGGGGAGGAGACCGCACCGCCGCTGGAGCCGCAGCTCGACCCGGTTCCCGCGCCCGCCGCGAGGGAGGCCGGGGAGGAGGATCCGCTCGACATCCCCACGTTCCTCCGCCGCCAGATCAACTGACGCACCCCGACGGAAGGCCGCAACAATTTGTAACAAAGCGTGATTTGCGTGCCGGCGGCGGGGAGTCGTAGGTTGCCCCGGTCATCGACCACGGGTACGGATACATGGTCGCGAGACGGGCGGGCAACCGCCAGGAGAGCGGTGCTCTGAAGGCGGCGCCGGCCCTGATCGCCGAGCGGGGCGGCCCCATGCCCGGCGCGCCGGGCATTCCGCAACGGACGCTGAAGTCGCCCGCTCACTGCGCCGGCGTGGGCACCCACGGCAACGGCCGGGTCTCGATGGCGTTGCGCCCGGCGCCGCCGGAGACCGGCATCGTGTTCCGCCGCATCGACCGGCCGGCCGACTCGCCCCGCATGATCGGGGCGAGGCACGAGAACGTCGTCGATACCACCCTCTGCACGACGATCGGCAACGGCACGGTCTCAGTGCGGACGGTCGAACATCTCATGGCCGCGTTCGCCGGGTGCGGCATCGACAACGCGGTGGTCGATATCGACGGCGAGGAGGTTCCGGCGATGGACGGGAGCGCCGCGCCGTTCGTTTCCCTCATCGAGTGCGCCGGAACGGTCGAGCAGAGCGCCGTCCGGCGCGCGATCGAGATTCTCAAGCCGATGGAACTGCGCGAGGGGAGCCGCGCGATCGGCGTGGTTCCGGCGGAGAGTTTCTCCATTCGCTGCGACGTCGCGTTCGACCATCCGGCGCTCGGTCGTCAATCGGTGGTCTTCGATTCGCTGCGCGACAGCTTTCGCGACGCGCTGGCGGGGGCGCGGACCTTCTGCATGGAGGCGGACATCGCCGGCATTCGGGCGGCCGGCCTCGGGCGGGGAGGGTCGCTGGAGAACACCATCGTCGTCGGCGCGGACGGCGTCGTCAACGAGGGCGGCCTGCGCCACCCGGACGAGTGCGCGCGGCACAAGACGCTCGATTGCATCGGCGACCTCTATCTGGCGGGCGCACCGATCCTCGGCCGCGTCCATTGCGAACGCCCCGGCCACAGGCTGAACCACGTCTTCCTCGCCGCCCTGCTCGCGGACCGGGACGCTTGGCGGCTGACCGGCCCCTCCACCCCCTCGGAAAGCGCACCCGTCGCCGCCACCGCCTGAGGGGCGCGGGCCGGGAGGCGCGCACCGACAAGGGCACGCGGCGCGTTTCAATCGAATTGAGGGACGGTGAAGATCTGGCCCGGATAGATCAGCGTCGGATCCCCGATCTGGCTGCGATTGGCCTCGTATATCACCGTGTAGTGCACGCCGCCGCCGAGGATGCGGCGGGCGATGCGCCAGAGGCTGTTGCCCGGCTGAACGACGACGAGGGCGTCGCCGAAGGGGATGTCCTCCGGCTCGACGCGAACCAGAGGCGTCTCGATACGCGCGAGGACGATCCCCTCCCGATCCACCCGGTCGACCCGGAGCCTGTGTTCGCCGGGCGGAAGCCGGTCGCCGGGGGCGATTTCCCAGCCGCCCTTCTCCCCGGTCTCGACGGTTCCAACGTGCTCGTCGTCGACATAGACATTCACGGTATCGTGCGGTTCGGCTTTCCCGGTGATGACGACGCCACCCTCCGCGTCGTAGTCGACGCTCTCGACCGCGAGCGCCCCTTCCGCCCCGTCCTGAAGGCCCTCGCCCGGGACCCGAACCATGGCCACTTCCGCGGGCTGCTCCCGAGCTTCCTGCCCGGGCCGCTGAAGAACGCGGCTTGCCCCCACCCCATCGCGTGGCACCTTCACCGCGAGGGCGCCGGCTTGCGCATCGTCGCGATCGGGAACGGAGACCACGACGACATCCTGTGATTCGACGGTCGCCCCTCCCTCGCGGGTCTCGACGGCCGAGAGCGCGTGGGTACCGCCGCGCAAGGGTTCGCCGGGCACCAGGACCCATTCCCCGCGCTGGTCGGCGATCGTCGAGCCGACCTCCTGCGACCCGTCGCGCACCGTCACCCGCGCGCCCGGCGTGGAACGTCCGGCGATGACCGCCTCGCCCCTCCGATTGATCCGCACCACGTCGAAACTGGGCACCGGGGACGCCGCGTCGTCTTCGCCCGATCGCCCTGCCGCTTCGCCCGCCGGCGGGCGGGCTTCCTCGGCGCCCTCCCCGGCGGCCGCGTCGCCGCCCCGTGCCTCCTCCACCCGCTCTCCGGGCGCATCGTCGGGCACCGTCCCGGCACCGGGAGAGGGGCCAGCCTCCGCATCGGGCGGCGCGACGCCCGACGGCTCCCCTTCGATCGCGACGTCCACCGCCGAGTCCGGGGGCGACGGGTCCGGCCCGCTCGTCAGGAAAACACCGAGCAACACCCCGACGACGACGATGGCGGCGCCCACCGCCGCGGCGATCCAACGCCTCTTGCTCATTCCCGGTATCCCGCGGTCATCAAGCGGCCACGATACACCAATCGCCCCGGCCGGGACAGCCGCGACCGCCTACCAGTCGTCGCCCGGCGATATGGCCGCCGGCGTCCTCCCGATCCCGGTCACGGCGTTGCGGACCGCCGGCACCGCCCGCAGATAGGCCGCCATGGCCTCCAGATCCGCCTGGGTCAGATGGCGCAGCCCGTCCTCGATCGCTTCGCGCATCTCGCCCTGCACGTCGTCGCCGTCCGGCTTGAATCCGGTCCGCAGAAAGAACGCCAGATCGGACTCCGACCACGCGCCGATGCCGGTCTCCCGATCGGGGGTGATGTTCGGCACGGGGTTGCCGCCGGGGCCGTAGCGCGAGCCGGCCAGATGCCCGCGGCGCTTGAGCGCGCCCAGCATGTTGCGCGGGGAATGGCATTCGCCGCAGTGGCCCAGCGCCTCGACCAGATAGCGGCCGCGTTCCTCGCGCGGCCCGAGCGCGGGCTCGGGCGCGGCCGGTGCGCGCGCGAAAAAGACCCAGCGCCAGGGGTGGAGCAGGAACCGCAGGCTGAACGGAAAACGCAATTCGTGCGGCCTGTTCGCCTGCACCGCCGGCTCCACCGAATCCAGATAGGCCTTGAGGTCGAGCATGTCGCCGCGGCGCATGCGGGTATAGGCGGCATAGGGGAACGCCGGGTAATAGACGCGCCCGCCGGGCGCTTTTCCCTCGCGGAGGGCGCGGACGAAATCCTCGTCCGACCAGCCGCCGATTCCGGTTTCCCGGTCCGGGGTGATGTTCGGCACGGCGATCGCCCCGTAGGGCGTGGGCAACAGGCGGCCGCCGGCGAGGAAGGCGCCCCCGTTGGCGGCATCCGTGTGGCAGGTGGCGCAGCCGGCGGCGCGGAGGATATAGGCCCCGCGCGCGACCGGGTCCGCGCTCGCCGGATCGGGTGCCACGGCGGACGCGGTGGCAGCGAACGACAGGCTCGCGAGCCCCGCCAGCAACGCGGCGCCCACGGTGCGCTCCATCCCGCTCATGGAACGAAGCGTACATGTTTTCACCTTCCGGCGCGCTTGACAGCGGGAGTCGCCTTTTGCAGATTTCGCGCGGGCGCGGGCTTGAATTCGGGAATTTCCGGCGCCACCTGTCCTGCCGGGCGTTGCAGACTCCGCGACGCGCTTCCGCAGGCCGAGGAGACCGACCGCATGGCGACGAAGCCCGCGAACAAGCAGAGCAAACCCGCGGAACGAAACGAGGAGGCGGCCGACGGCCCGATCCTCGACTCCCTGACCGCGTCCGTCCGGCGGATGATCGCCCGCGGCAAGGAACGCGGGTACGTCACCTATGACGAGATGAACAAGGCCCTGCCGCCGGACAAGGTCAACTCGGAGCAGATCGAAGACACCATGACGATGCTCTCCGAGATGGGCATCAACGTCATCGAAAGCGAGGAACCGGAAGACGGTGCCGGGGAAGGGCAGCCGGAGACGCCTCCCCCCGCTGCCGCCGCGCCGACGATCGGCGAGGACGATCTCGGGCGTACCGACGATCCGGTGCGCATGTATCTGCGCGAGATGGGCAGCGTGGAGCTCCTCTCCCGCGAAGGCGAGATCGCCATCGCCAAGCGGATCGAGGCCGGTCGCCAGACCATGGTCAGTGGCCTCTGCGAAAGCCCGCTGACCATGTGCGCCATCGTCGGATGGCGGGATTCCCTGCGCGAGGAGAGCATCCTGCTGCGGGACGTGATCGACCTCGAGGCGACCTACGGCGGCAGAGCGGAAGCGGCGGGAGACGGCGGCGGGCGCCGGGAGCCGCAGCGCAAAGGCACGCCCGCAGCAGGTGACGGCACGGCGGCGGAGAAGGAGAACGGCGGCGCGGACAAGAAGCCGGACGGCGGCGGGCGCGACGACGAATTCGAGGAGGGAAACGTCTCCCTCCTGGCGATGGAAGCCGCCGTCCGCCCTCAGGTCGTCGAGACCTTCGACCAGATCGCCGCGGCCTACAAGAAGTTCCGTCGGCTCCAGGAGACCCGTATCGCGCTTGCGCAGAAGAACCAGACCCTGAGTGACTCGCAAACCCGGCGGTACAGGACGCTGAAGCGCCAGCTCGCGGCGCTGATGTGCCGCGTCTATCTCCACAACCTCCGCATCGAGGAGACGGTGGACCAGCTCTACGGCCTGAACCGCCGGTTGCAGCGCCGGGAGGGAGAGCTCCTGCGCGCGGCCTTGCAGTGCCGAGTCCCGCGCGAGAGGTTCGTGAAGCACTATGTCGGCCGCGAGCTCGAACAGCGCTGGCTCTCGCGCGTCGGCCGGCTGAGCGACAAGGGCTGGAAGGTCCTCGCCAAGGAGAAGCGCGCGCAGGTCAACGCGCTGCGCAAGGACATCGTGGCGCTCGCCCAGGACACCGGGCTCGAACCGGGCGAATTCAAGCGGATCGTCGCCACGGTGCAGAAGGGAGAGCGCGAGGCGAGCCAAGCCAAGAAGGAGATGGTCGAGGCCAACCTCCGGCTCGTGATCTCCATCGCCAAGAAATACACCAACCGGGGCCTCCAGTTCCTGGACCTGATCCAGGAGGGCAACATCGGCCTCATGAAGGCGGTCGACAAGTTCGAGTATCGGCGGGGCTACAAGTTCTCGACCTACGCGACCTGGTGGATCCGGCAGGCGATCACCCGCTCCATCGCGGACCAGGCGCGCACGATACGCATCCCGGTGCACATGATCGAGACGATCAACAAGATCGTGCGGTCCTCCCGTCAGATGCTGCACGAGATCGGGCGCGAGCCGACCCCGGAGGAGCTCGCCGAGCGCCTCGGCATGCCGCTCGACAAGGTGCGCAAGGTGATGAAGATCGCCAAGGAGCCGATCAGCCTGGAGACGCCTATCGGCGACGAGGAAGACAGCCAGCTCGGCGACTTCATCGAGGACAAGAACGCCGTCCTGCCGGTCGACGCGGCGATCCAGTCCAACCTGCGCGAAACCACGACGCGCATCCTGGCGAGCCTGACTCCGCGGGAGGAGCGGGTCCTCCGCATGCGCTTCGGCATCGGCATGAACACCGACCACACCCTCGAGGAAGTCGGCCAGCAATTCTCGGTCACGCGGGAACGCATCCGCCAGATCGAGGCCAAGGCGCTGCGCAAGCTGAAACACCCCTCCCGCTCCCGCAAACTCCGCAGCTTCCTCGACACTTGACCCCGCCGCCCTCCGGGGCCGCGCAGCCGAAAAAAGGAAGCGGGCGCCTACCGGCTCTCCACAAGGCCCAGCAAGGGCTGGGTGAGGGGGGCGGCCGGCGGCCAAGCGAGGCCGCGGTCCGCGAGGTAGCGGCGCACGGCGTGGCGCGTCTGCGCGCCGGCAACCCCGTCCGCCGGGCCCGGGTCGTAACCCCGGGCCGCCAGGCGCCGCTGAAGCGCGGCGGTCTGCGCGGCGGAAAGCGCCAGGGCGGGGCCCGGGCGGGCGGTGCGCGGTTCCGCGCGCGGGGTGAACGCGCGGGCCGCTTCGCGCATGGCGGCGGCCGATTCCGCCGAGAGCAGCGGAGCCAGCCGCCCGGCGGCCTCGGCCGCGCGGGCGCGCACCGGCCCTTCGCCGCGGAGCGCCGCCACTTCCAGCCAGTAGAGCGCCCGCGCCGCGTCCTCCGCCACCCCGCGGCCGGCCAGATGGAGCGCCGCCAGGTTGTATTGCGCCGCCGCCAGGCCCTGCCGGGCCGCGCGTTCGTACCAAACCGCCGCGGCGTGCGGGTCGGCGGCCGCACCCCGGCCCGCTTCGTGCAGGAGACCCATGTTGAACTGCGCTTCCCGGTCGCCGTCCTCGGCGAGAAAGCGCCAGACTCCCGCCGCGTCGCCATGGACGACGGTGGCAGGGGAGGCCGCGGCGGGCGCCGGCGGGTCGGCGGCGATAGCGGGGCCGGCAGAGAGCACCGCGGCGAAGGCCGCCGCGGCCCAAAGCAGGCAGGCGGGCGATGCCGGGCGAATCGCCATCGTCACGGCGCCACGGTCAAGCGAACGCGCGGGCCCGCGCACGGGCCGGGGCGCGGGAGACGACCAGCGAACGCCCGGTCATCACCGCCGGGATCGCGAGGCCCATCAGCGCCAGCACGGTCGGCGCCACGTCGCGAAGGCCGCCGTCGCGCAAGCCCGCGCCGGGCCGGCCGACCAGCACCGCGGGAACGGGATTGCGCGTGTGCGCGGTGTGCGGCGTCGTGCCGTCCGGTGCGCGCATGGTTTCGGCGTTTCCGTGATCGGCGGTCACGAGCAGGGCACCGCTCGCCGCCGTCACCGCCCGGGCAAGCCGACCCAAGCAGCGGTCCACCGCGGCCACGGCGGCCACGGCGGCGGCGAGATCACCGCTGTGCCCCACCATGTCGGGGTTGGCGTAGTTCACGACGATCAGGTCGAAGCGCCCGTCCGCGACCGCCGCGACGGCGCCATCGGTGACGGCCGCCGCCGACATTTCCGGCGCGAGGTCGTAGGTCGCCACCTTGGGCGAAGGCACCAGCGTGCGCTCCTCGCCCGGCAGCGCCCGCTCCTCGCCGCCGTTGAGGAAATACGTCACATGGGCGTATTTCTCGGTTTCGGCGATTCGCAGCTGGCGCCGCCCGGCCCCGGAGACGACCGCGCCGAGGCTGTCGGCAACGGGCGCCGTCGGCATCAGGGTATCGAGCAGCCCATCCAACCTGTCGGAATAGCCGCCCATCCCCGCCGCCGCCGCGAAGCGCACGCGCCTGCCCCGTGCGAACCCGTCGAATTCGGGATCGAGCAGCGCGGAGAGGATCGCGCGCGCGCGGTCGGCGCGGAAATTCGCCATGATCAGCCCGTCGCCGTCCGCGGCGCCCGCGTAGCCGTCGATCGCCGTGGGCACGATGAATTCGTCGCCGATCCCGCGCCCGTAGCTCGCGCGCACGGCGTCCACCGCCGTCGCCGCCGCCGCCCCGCGCCCGGAAACCACCGCGTCCCAGGCGCGCGCCGTGCGCTCCCAGCGCCCGTCCCGATCCATGGCGTAATAGCGGCCCGCGACGGTGGCGATCCGGACGCCCGGCGCGCGCCGGAGGGACTCTTCGAAGCGCGGCAGGTCGTCCAGCGCCGAGCGCGGCGGGACGTCGCGGCCGTCGAGAAAGGCATGCACCGCCACCGGCACGCCATGGCCGGCGACGGTGCGGGCGAGCGCCGCCATGTGATCCCGGTGCGCATGCACGCCGCCCGGCGAGGCGAGACCCATCAGGTGGCAGCGGCCGCCGCTCCGCCGCAGCCGTTCGACGAGGGAGAGGAGCGCCGGATTCCGCGCGAGGGAGCCGTCGGCCACCGCCGCGTCGATGCGGGCCAGATCCTGAAGGATCGTCCGTCCCGCGCCGATGGTCATGTGCCCGACTTCCGAGTTTCCCATCTGCCCCTCGGGCAGGCCGACGGCGGCGCCCGAGGTCGCCAGCAGGCCATGGCCGCTCGCCGCAACCAGCCGGTCCCAGACCGGCGTGTCCGCCAGCGCGATGGCGTTGTCCGCCGTCTCGACCCGATGCCCCCAGCCGTCCAGCACGCAGAGGACGACCGGGCGCGCGCCGCTCTTCCTGCCCATGGCGCGCTTTCTAAGCCGGGACGCCTGTCGAATCCAGTGCCGTCGAACGCTCAGGCGCGGTGGTAGGGGTGGCCGGAGAGGATGGCGGCGGCGCGCCAGAGCTGTTCGGCGAGCATGGCGCGGACGAGCAGATGGGGCCACGTCATCGGCCCGAGCGAAAGGACCAGGTCCGCGCGTTCCAGGGCGGCGGCGCCGTGACCGTCGGCACCGCCGATCAGGAACGCCGCGGCACCGGCGCCGCCGTCGCGCGCGGCCGCAAGCCGGGCTGCGAACGCCTCGCTCGTCAAGGCCGCGCCGGCGCCATCGAGGACGACGACGAAGGCGTCCGCCGGCAGGCCCTTCAGCAGCGCCGCCGCCTCGCCGTCGCGCCCCCTCTCCCCGCCGCGTCCCGCGCGGACCTCGCGCAGATCGAGCGGCCACGGCAGGCGCCGGCGGTACGTCTCGAAAATCCGCTGCGCCGGCTCTCCTCGCCCCCGCCCCACCGCCGCCACGACCATGCGCATCGCCAAGGTCCCGTGTTTCGTGTTTGTCGAGGCGCACGGTCCCGGAGGCGCACGCACCGCGAAAAAAGAAACCTGCTTGTCCGTGAGCGTCAGGGTGAAAAGGCTCCGTGGAGCGCCGCCGCTCCCCGGCGAACGGGAAGATGCAGCCCGCCGTCGCGGACTCTCACGGATAAGCAGGAAAAGAAATCGAAAGGGGGCTACGTCTCCCCGCGCGCGGCGACGGCCCACATCTTCTCGAGATTGTAGAGCGCGCGGATTTCGGGGCGGAAGATGTGCACGATGACGTCCTGGGCGTCGATCAGCACCCAGTCGCGGTTCTCCCGCCCCTCCACCGAGAGCGCCGGCGTTCCATCTTCCTTGAGCCGCGCCAGCAGCCGCTCCGCCGCCGCGTCGACATGCCGGCCCGAGCGCCCACTGGCGACGACCATCAGGTCGGCGATGTCGGTCTTCCCGGCGAGGTCGATCGAGACGACGTCCTCCGCCTTGGCGTCGGCAAGCGCCTGGAGGACGGCCCGGTGGAGGGCCGCCGCGCCGGCGTCTTCCGGCCCTCCGCCGCCCGCGGCGACGCTTCGGTCGGTCGTCGTTATCGTTCCCCTCGAACCCCCTCTTCGTCGGCGGCGCGCAAGGTGCTGGCCGAGGCAGGATGCAGCGGGCCATGGAGCAGCATCCACGCCGGCGGTGCGCACCCCGCGAGCCCCCGCGCCCGCCGCTCCGCCAAGCGCCGGCGCGCGAAGCGCTGCGCCGGCTTCGCCGCCCCGACGCAGCGAGCGTATGGCCAGCGGTCGAAGATGGCAACGGGCACCGACCGGAACAGGCGAGGCCAGCCGCGCCACGCGGCCAGCGTCGGCAGGTTGTCCGCGCCCATGATCCAGACCAGCCGATGGCGCGGGAAGCGCCGCTTGAGGCGGGCCACCGTCTCCGCCGTATGGCGGCTGCCGAGGCGTCGCTCGATGTCGCTGACGCGAAACCGCCGGTCGCGCGCCGCCCGCCGCGCCGCTTCCAGGCGGATTTCGAACGCCGCCATGCCGGCGCGCGGCTTGAGCGGGTTCTGCGGCGCGACCAGCCACCACACCTCGTGCAGGCCGAGCCTCTTCAGGGCTTGCAGGCCGATATGCCGGTGCCCCGCATGCGCGGGGTTGAAGGAGCCGCCGAGCAGGCCGATCTTGCGGCCCCGCGGCGGCTTCCGCGCGGCCCGTGGCAGCGCCCGCGATGACCGGCGGCGCCTGGGCACGAGGGGCGTCAGGGGCGGACCTGCCCGTTGCCGTAGACCTTGTACTTGTAGGTGGTCAGCTGCTCCACGCCCACGGGCCCGCGCGCGTGCAGCTTGCCCGTGGCGATGCCGATCTCGGCACCCATGCCGAACTCGCCGCCGTCGGCGAACTGGGTCGAGGCGTTGTGCAGCACGATCCCGCTGTCCACGCCTTCCATGAAGCGCTCGGCGGCGGCGGCGTCTTCCGTGACGATCGCGTCCGTGTGGTGGGAGCCGTGGTCGTTGACGTGGGCGATGGCCGCCTCCAGTCCGTCCACCACACCCACCGAGAGGATCGCGTCGAGATATTCCGTCCCCCAATCCGCGGCACTCGCGGCGGCGACGCGCGAATCGAGCGCCTGGACGCGCCGGTCCCCCCGCACCTCGCAGCCGGCCTCGAACAACGACGCCAGGATCCCGGGCAGCGCGTCTTCCACGGCGGCGTCCACCAGCAGGGTCTCGGCGGCCCCGCAAATGCCCGTCCGGCGCATCTTGGCGTTGAGGACCACCGCCCGCGCCTTCGCCGGGTCGGCCGCAGCGTGGACGTAGACATGGCAAACGCCGTCGAGATGGGCCAGCACCGGGATGCGGCTCTCCGCCCGCACCCGCTCGATCAGCGACCGCCCGCCGCGCGGCACGATCAGGTCCACCGCGTCCTCCATGGCGAGCAGGAGGCCGACCGCCGCCCTGTCCGTCGTCGGCACGCGCTGGATGCAGCCAGCGGGCAGGCCGGCCTCCGCCAGCCCCTCCGCCAGCGACTCGGCGATGGCGCGCGAAGCGCCGGCGCTCTCCGAGCCGCCGCGCAGGATCGCCGCGTTGCCCGACATGAGGCAGAGGGCGCCCGCGTCCGCCGTCACGTTAGGCCGCGATTCGTACACGATTCCGATGACGCCGATCGGCACCGAGACACGGCGGATGCGGAGCCCGTTGGGCCGCGTCCACGCGCCGAGCGCGCGGCCCACCGGGTCGTCCAGGGCGGCGACCGCCTCGACGCCCGCCGCCATCGCCTCCACTCGCGCCGGATCGAGGGCCAGCCGGTCGAGAAGGGCCGGGCCGGCCCCGCCGCGCCGCGCCGCCGCCATGTCCGCGGCGTTCGCCTCCAGGATGGCCGCTTGGCGGCGGCGCAGCGACGAAGCCGCCGCCCGCAGGGCGCGCCGCTTCGTGTCGGTCGCGGCACCGGCCAGCAGCCGCGCCGCCGCGCGGGCGGCCCGGCCCAACGCCGCCATGTCCGCTGCGAGGCCGTCGCGCGGGGCCGCGGTGTTCACGGGTGCTCCTCCTCGAGGACGAGATCGTCCCGGTGGATCATCTCGGCCCGCCCACGGTAGCCGAGGAGCCGTTCGATCTCACGGGAATTGTGGCCGATGATCCGGCGCGCGTCGGCGGCCGAATAGGCGACCAGACCGCGCCCGGCCTCGCCGCCGCCTTCCGCCCGGACGGCCACGGCGTCGCCGCGCTGGAACGCGCCTTCCACGGCCTTGATGCCGGCGGGCAGCAGGCTGCGGCCGCGCGAAAGCGCGCGAAGCGCGCCGGCGTCGATCGTGAGTGCGCCGCGCGGCTCCAGCACGCTCGCGATCCAGCGCTTGCGGGCGGCGCGCGGAGTCGCGGTGGAGACGAACCACGTGCAGCGTGCGCCCTCCTCCAGCGCCGTGAGCGGCCGGTGGACCGCGCCCTTCGCGATCGCCATGTGGCACCCCGCCGCCATGGCGGTCCTGGCCGCCGCGATCTTGGTGATCATGCCGCCGGCGGCCGAGGCCGTGCCCACCTCGCCCGCCATCGCCTCGATCGCCGGCGTGATCCGCGCCACGACGGGCACCCGGCGGGCGTCCGCATCGCGCCTGGGGTCGCTTTCGTAGAGGCCGTCCACGTCCGAAAGGAGGACCAGCACGTCCGCGCTCATCATCACCGCCACCCGCGCCGCCAGCCTGTCGTTGTCGCCGAAGCGGATCTCGCTGGTGGCCACGGTGTCGTTCTCGTTGACGACCGGCACCGTGCCCAGCGCGAGCAGCGTGTTGACGGTATCGCGCGCGTTCAGGTAGCGCCGGCGGGCCTCCGTATCCTCGTGGGTCAGCAGGATCTGCGCGACCGTCAGGCCGTGGCGACCCAGCACCTCCTGGTAGCCGTGCGCGAGCCGGATCTGCCCGCAGGCCGCCGCCGCCTGCATCTCCTCGAGCTTCAGGGGGCCGGGCGAAAGCCCGAGCCGGCGGCGCCCGATGGCGATCGCGCCCGAGGAGACGACCAGCATTTCCAGGCCGCGCGCGCGGAACGCGGCCAGATCATGGGCGAGGCCGTCGAGCCACGCTTCGTCGAGGGCGCCTGTCCGCGCATCGGCGAGAAGCGCCGAGCCGATCTTGACGACCGCGCGGGAGGCGCCTCCGAGCGACGGCCGGGTCACGGCGCGGCTTCGCGCGCCGCGGCGAGGGCCGCCGCCGTCCCCTCCCCGGTGGCACCGGAGAGGACGAAAGCCTCGCGCCCCGCCGCCTCGGTGAGAAGCGCGCGCCGCGCCGCGCGTTCGCCCGCGCCCAGCAGGTCGGCCTTGTTCAGGCAGACGATCTCGCGCTTGGCCGCGAGCCCGCGCCCGTAGGCGCCGAGCTCGCCCCGCACCGTCGCGTAAGCCCGGGCCACGTCCGCCCGCGTGCCGTCGACCAGGTGGAGCAGCACCCCGCAGCGCTCGATATGGCGGAGGAAGCGGCAGCCCAGCCCGGCACCGCCATGGGCGCCCGCGATCAGACCCGGGATGTCGGCGACGACCAGCTCGTCTTCTTCCTCCGCGCCGGGCGGCGCCACGCCGAGGGTGGGGGCCAGGGTGGTGAACGGATAGTCGGCGACCTTGGGCCGCGCGCGGCTGACGGAAGCGAGGAAGGTCGACTTGCCGGCATTGGGCAGGCCCACCAGCCCCACGTCCGCGAGCAGCTTGAGGCGGAGGCGAAGCCAGCGTTCCTCGCCTTCCCCGCCGGGATCCGCGCGGCGCGGCGCGCGGCAGGTCGAGGATTTGAACCGCGCGTTGCCCCGCCCCCCGGCGCCGCCGCGTGCGAGCAGCGCCCGCGCGCCCGGCGCGACGAGGTCGGCGAACGGCGTCTCGTCGGGCTCGGCGGTGATCTCCGTCCCCACCGGCACCGGGAGGATGACGTCCGCGCCCCGCGCCCCGGCCCGGTTGCCGCCGGCGCCGGGGCGCCCGGCGGCGGCCCGGACGTGCTGGCGGAAGCGGAAATCGACGAGGGTGTTCAGGCCGTCCACGGCCAGGGCGAAGACGGCTCCCCCGTCGCCGCCGTCGCCGCCGTCGGGGCCGCCGCGTCGCTCGTTCGGGGCGCGGCGGAAGCCGACGCAGCCGGCGCCGCCCGCGCCGCTGCGAACGTGAATCCGGGCCTCATCGACGAAACGCATCCCCGGTGCGCGCCGCGGGGCGCGCTCCGTTCAGGCACCCGGTTCGACCGAGACGACCGTCCTGCCGCCGGCGCGACGGGCGAACCGCACATGCCCGGCGCGCGTCGCGAACAAGGTGTGGTCGCGCCCGAGGCCGACGTTCTCTCCGGGGTGCCATTTGGTGCCGCGCTGGCGGGCGATGATGTTGCCGGGGATCACCGCTTCACCGCCGAATTTCTTGATGCCGAGGCGGCGGCCCGCGGTGTCGCGGCCGTTGCGCGAACTGCCGCCCGCCTTCTTGTGCGCCATCAGCCCGATTCCTCTCCCGCCACGATGTCGTCGATGCGGAGCACGGTGAGATGCTGCCGGTGGCCGCGCTTGCGCCGGTGGTTCTTCCGCCGCTTCTTCCGGAACACGATGATCTTCGGGCCGCGCTTGTGCTCGACGACGGTGGCGGCGACCCGTGCGCCGTCCACGCGGGGGCGCCCCAGCGAAACCGCCTCTCCGTCGCCCACCGCGAGCACGTCTCCGAGCGCGACCGCCTCGCCGGGCGCCGCCGCGAGCCGCTCGACCTCGATCACGTCCTCCGGCGCCACGCGATACTGCTTCCCGCCGGTCCGAACCACCGCGAACATGCCCCCTCCTACATCCTCCTTCCCCGCCCTGTCAATCCGCTGCGTTTTCCGGCGCGGCTTGACAGGGAACATGGTGGGAACGCATGATGGCGGCCCATGAGGGGAGCGGGCAAGTCGTGACGCCGGGTTCGTTCATCGCCAAGTGGCGGGCGTCGGCGTTGAAGGAGCGCTCGGCGGCGCAGGAGCATTTCATCGACCTCTGCCGCCTGTTGGGCGAACCCACGCCGGCGGAGGCCGACCCGACCGGCGAGACCTACTGCTTCGAGCGCGGCGCCCGCAAGGACACGGGCGGCGACGGCTGGGCGGACGTGTGGAAGCGCCATCACTTCGCCTGGGAGTACAAGGGCAAGCACGCCGACCTCGACGCGGCCTTCAATCAACTCAGGCAATACGCGCTGGCCCTGGAGAACCCGCCGCTGCTGATCGTCTCCGACATGGCGCGGTTCCGCCTCCGCACCAACTGGACGAACAGCGTGAGCGCGACGCACGAGTTCGCGCTGGACGATCTGGCGGACGCGGCGAACCGGGACAGGCTCAAATGGGCGCTGTCCGCCCCGGAGCGGTTGCGCCCTGGCGAGAGCCGGCAGGCGTTGACGGAGCGCGCGGCGGCGACCTTCGCGGCGCTGGCGCAATCGTTGCGGGCGCGGGGGCACGAAGCGCCTGCGGTGGCGCATTTCGTGAACCGGCTGGTGTTCTGCATGTTCGCGGAGGACGTGGGCTTGCTGCCGGACGCCATGTTCACCCGGATGCTCGAACAGGCGCGGAAGCACCCGGCGGCGTTCGCCGATCTGGCGCGCGCGCTCTTCGGGGCGATGGCGACGGGCGGTCGCGTCGGTTTCGAGCCGGTTTCGTGGTTCGACGGTGGGTTGTTCGACGACGACACGGCGTTGGCGTTGGAGAAGGGGGAGATCGACACGGCGTTGCGGGCGGCGGCGCTGGATTGGTCCGAGATCGACCCGTCGATTCTGGGCACGCTGTTCGAACGCGGGCTGGACCCGGACAAGCGCTCGCAACTGGGCGCGCATTACACGGACCGCGACAAGATCATGCGCATCGTGGAGCCGGTGGTGGTGCGCCCGCTGCTTGCGGAATGGGAGGCGGCGAAGGCCGACGTCGCCGCCGCGCTGGAACGGGCGGCGGCGGCCCGGTCGCAAGCGGTGCGGACGCGGCGGCGGGCGGAGGCGGAACGACTGCTGCGCGCTTTCCTGGAACGCCTGCGGGGCTTCACGGTTCTCGACCCGGCCTGCGGTTCGGGGAACTTCCTCTATCTGGCGCTGCACGCGCTGAAGGACCTGGAGCATCGGGTGCGCCTGGAGGGGGAGGCGCTGGGGTTGGAGCGCGGCTTCCCGGAAGTCGGGCCCGGGAACGTGAAGGGGATCGAGGTGAACGCCTACGCGGCGGAACTGGCACGGGTATCGGTCTGGATCGGGGAGATCCAGTGGATGCGCCGCAACGGCTTCGCGGAGTCGCGGGAGCCAGTGTTGAAGCCGCTGGAGACGATCGAATGCCGCGACGCGATCCTGGGGGAGGACGGCGGGGAGCCGGCTTGGCCGCAAGCGGATGTGGTGATCGGCAACCCGCCGTTCCTGGGCGGCAAGCGGCTGCGTGCTGGCTTGGGCGACTCATATGTCGAGGCGCTGCAAAGCCTTTACGGCGCACGGATTCACGGCGAGGCCGATCTCGTCTGCCACTGGTTCGACAAAGCGGCGCGCCTCGTTGTCGGGGGCGCGGTGTCCCGCGTCGGGCTGGTGGCGACGAACTCGATCACGGGTGTGCACAACCGCACGGTGTTGGATCGGATCGTTGACGAGAGTGCGCTTTTCGATGTGTGGGCTGATGAAGAGTGGTTTGGGGACGGCGTGGCGGTGCGGGTGTCGCTGGTTGGTTTTGGCGCGAAGGGCGCCGGCTTGCCCGTCCGCCTGAATGGCGAAGCGGTCACACGGATAAATTCAGATTTGACGGCAGGATCGGTCGATCTCACGAAGGCGGGGAAACTCGCTCGGAACGCCGGTGTTTCCTTCATGGGCGATATCAAGGGCGGCCCGTTCGACGTTTCGGGTGACTTGGCCCGCGAATGGCTGCGCCTGCCCGCGAACCCGAACGGGCGGCCTAACGCCGACGTCCTCAAGCCGTGGGTGAACGGCATGGACGTGACCCGCCGTCCGGCGGGCAAGTGGGTCGTCGATTTCGGACACACCCTGGACGAGTCCGAGGCGGCCTTGTACGAGATGCCGTTCGCCCATGTCGTGCAACATGTCCGGCCCATGCGTCAACGCGGCCGTCACAAGGCGCGGGCGCGCTTCTGGTGGCGGCATGTATCGCCCGGTCCGGAGACCTGGAAAGCGCTCGACGGCCTTTCGCGTTACATTGCGACGCCGGTAGTCGCCAAACATCGGCTATTCGCGTGGCTCGACGCACGTATCTGCCCCGACCATCGCCTGATCGTGATTGCGCGCGACGACGATACGACCTTCGGCATCCTGCACAGCCGTTTCCACGAGGCATGGTCGCTGCGGCTCGGCACCACGCTAGAGGATCGGCCGTGCTACACTCCGACTACGACTTTTCAGACCTTCCCCTTCCCCGACGGCCTCTCCCCCGACATCCCCGCGGCCGCCTACGCCGACGATCCGCGCGCCGCCGCCATCGCCGAAGCCGCCCGCCGTCTGGTCGCACTCCGCGACCGCTGGCTCAACCCACCCGAATGGGTGGAGTGGACGGACGAACCCGTTCCCGGCTACCCCCAACGCCCCGTCCCCCGCGACGAAGCGGCGGCACAGGAACTCAAGAAGCGCACCCTGACCACCCTCTACAACGCCCGCCCCCAATGGCTCACCAACGCCCACGTCGCCCTTGACGCCGCCGTCGCCGCCGCCTATGGTTGGAAGGAGGGCATTTCTGATGAAGACGCTCTGCGGGAACTGCTAGCGCGCAACTTAGAAGATCGTTAGCCATGGTAAAGAATTTTATTTTCTTTTTATTGACGCGCCGTAGTGTATGGCCGCTTATTCGAATGACGGCACGGCGCGCATTTAAAACGCGGATGTTTATAGAAATCATCACTGATACGAGGCTTAGAATTCAATTTAACCTTCCTTTTTTTGAAAACGATGAGTCACTAGACGAGCAATTATCCAGGGTAATAGGCAATTACTTTAACTGGAGTGGTGAAGGAAAGAAGCCACTCGCCAGTGCTAAGGAGCGCACATATGCGGAGTGGTTGCTAAATGATTCATCTTCAAATTCCGATCGTGAAATGCATTTTTTTCTATCTTATTGGCTCAGTTCGTTGACGGTAAAACATGATCAAGCGAAGAAAATATCTTCTGCATACAGCGTCATTTACCACAAAGAAATCCAAATTATGAATGAGTCTGATATTTGGAAATCATATGGCATTTTCCGAAAAAAGTGCCGATCCCATGTTCGCCTTCTTCGTAAATCCAAAGCAAAACTTATTGACTTTTCTTCAAAAGGGCTGCTAGCATTCTTTCCACTAATCTCGACATTGTTCGTGGTGGGAGGTTATTTCCATATCTCTCTTGTGTATAGAGATTTTAACGTCGAACCTCACCATTTCTTCCTAATGAGTGATTATCTTGCAGGCAGTATCGAGAAGATATGGTACGCCCTCGGTAGTCTTATCGGTTTCTTCCTTGGAGTTTTGCATGGAATTCGAAATTCCGCAACAATAACAAAATACGGGAGTCAAACAAGGAGAAAAAGAAATCGGTGGATCAATATAGGTCTGCTGACACCGTGCATTCTCTATCTGTTCTTTGTTTTGCTTCCGAATCATCCAATTGAAATATCAACCATCCCAAGTATGACCGTGCTCTCAATCTTCGTGCTTCTTCAAACTCCGATCTTATTCGTTTCTATACGATATTTTAGAAACTGGATATCTGTGTATAGATTTTTCATGATATTGACTATATTTTTCTCTAGTCTATATGCGAGCGCTCTCAGAGAAATTAATGAGATAAGGGAGGGACGTCCCGAAATGACTTTTGAGATTCGATCGAAAGAAATGAAGTATACCGAGAAAAACTCTATTTTTATCGGCTCTAATTCGCGTTATGTGTTTTTGTATGACCAAAAAGGAAAAACTAAGGTTTTCCCCTTGAATCAAATCGAGCATATTTCCCTTGAAACACAATAATCTGGGAATTAGGGCACTGGCATCCTCACCGATCCACGCGGGCCGATTGCCGCCTGTCTCCCGTTGCCGCCCGCCGGCGCCCGCGCTATGGTCGCCTTGCTGCAACGCACAACGACAAGGCGAAGGGCGCGGAGAAGCGGAGCATGGCGATCGCACAAGCGGGAAGCCGCCCGCCGCCTCGTTGCCTTGCGCGACCGCTGGTTCAACCCGCCCCCCCCCCCCCCGAATGGGTGGAATGGCGCGATGAGCCGGTGACCGGCTACCCCAGACGCCCCGCCCCCCGCGACGAAGCCGCGGCACAGGAGCTCAAGAAGCGCACCCTGACCACCCTCTACAACACCCGCCCCCAATGGCTCACCGACGCCCACGCCACCCTTGACGCCGCCGTCGCCGCGGCCTACAGCTGGCCCGCCGACATCTCCGACGACGACGTGCTTGGAGAGTTGCTGGCGCTCAACCAGTCGTACAAGCACCGGTAAACTGGCCCAAACATGAGGAAAGGGGACACCATGAGCGATTTTATCAGTCCTGCTACACAGGCGATGAATCTCATTCGACAAATTGGGGACAAAGTCTCCCAATCTGGTAAACCAATTAGCCAGTTTCCTGGCGGCGATAGATTCTCCGTGCAACTCATTGAAGAGTTGCAGGAGCGCGGCATCGTCAAAGTCACAAATGTCACCACAACTTTTGCGGCAACAGCGTTTCATGGCGTTAATCTTACTCTCGAAGGGTGGGAACAGTACGAAGCTGAAAAACGCGGTGGGTTTGGGGGAAACTACGGTTTCATCGCGATGAGGTTCGGCGACGCCAAGCTCGATCCGTTCGTCAAAGACGTCGTGAAGCCCGCCGTGAAGGAAGGCATCGGTTATGATCTCGTCGACATGCGTGACGTTGCGCGTGCGGGTGTGATAGACAACATCATGCGCGTCCGGATCAGGGATTCGGCTTTCGTCATTGCGGACCTCACCCACGACAACCATGGCGCATATTGGGAAGCCGGCTACGCGGAAGGCCTGGGAAAGCCGGTGATCTATATCTGCGAAAAGGTGAAATTCGACAGGGAGGGGTCTCATTTCGATACCAATCATTGTACGACGATTCCCTGGTCCAAGGACGACCCGGAAGAGTTCAAACGGCAGTTGGTAGCGACCCTTCGCCGCTCTCTGGACCTGTCGGCGCGGTCGGATTGAGCGGCGGCGCGCGAAGAAGGCGCTTGGCGTCGCGCGCGAGAGCGTTGCGCCGGCCGCCGCCCGCGCTATGGTCGCCTTGCTGCAATGCACAATCGCAAGACAAAGGGCGCGGAGAACCGGAGCATGGCGGGCGCACAAGCGGAAGCCGGGTATTTCTTCGAGGACCTGCGCGTCGGCATGAGCGCCGTCCACCGGCGGGTCATCGACGACGACGCGATGCGCCTCTTCGCCGACGTCTCGGGCGATACCAACCCCCTCCACTTCGACGACGGCTTCGCCCGGCGCTCCCCGTTCGGCGGCCGCGTCGTCCACGGCATGTGCACCGCGTCGTTGATCTCCACGGTCATCGGCACGCTGCTGCCGGGGCCGGGCTGCATCTACCTTTCCCAATCCCTCCGCTTCACCGCGCCGGTGCGACCGGGGGACGAGGTGGCGGCGCAGGCCGTGGTCGAACGCCTGATCCCCGAACGCAAACGGGCGGCGTTCCGCACCACCTGCGCGGTCGGCGCCCGCATCGTGCTCACGGGCGAGGCCCTGATCCAGGTGCCCGCGCGCGGGTAGGCGCCCGGCCCGCGCGAAGCACGGCGGACGCTGGCCAAGGGCCGGGCGAGCGCCTATTCTCCCCGCCGCCCGGATGCACAGGAGGCGGGAAGCGGCGCGGATGCGCATCGTTCGGCATTGGCGGCATACGCCCGCGGAAGCGCGGGGCGCGGTCGTCGCGATCGGCAATTTCGACGGCGTCCACCTGGGGCACCGCGCGGTGATCGACGAGGGCCGCCGGATCGCCCGCGCACGCGGCGCGCCGCTCGCCGTGCTGACCTTCGAGCCGCACCCGCGCCAAGTACTCGCCGCCGCGCCGGGCCGGCTGGCGCCGTTCCGACTGACGCCGTTCCGCACCAAGGCCCGGGAACTCGCGGCGCTCGGGGTCGAGATCCTCCACGTCGCGCGGTTCGACCGCGCCTTCGCCGCGATGGAGCCGGCCGCCTTCGTCCGCGACGTGGTGGCCGCCGGCATCGGCGCACGCCACGTCGTGGTCGGCCACGACTTCGCCTTCGGCCGCGCGCGCGCCGGCACGGTGGCGCTGCTCGCGGAAGTCGGCGCGGCGCTCGGCCTCGGCGTAAGCCGCATCGAGGCGGCCGGCGGCAGCGCGGGCGTCCATTCCGCAAGCCGGGCGCGGCGCCTGCTGGCGGAAGGCGACGTGGCCGGCCTCCTCCCGATGCTCGGCCGCTTCTGGGAGATCGACGGGCGCGTCACGGCGGGCGACCGGCGCGGGCGGACCATCGGCTTCCCGACGGCCAACCTGCCGCTGGCGGGGCTGCTGCATCCGGCGCGCGGGGTCTACGCCGTCTGGGCCCGGCCCGACGGAAGCGGCGGACGCTGGCTGCCGGCGGTCGCCAATCTCGGCCGGCGCCCGACCTTCCACAAAACCGAAGACCTGCTGGAAGTGCACCTCCTCGACTTCTCCGGCGCGCTCTACGGCCGGCGGCTGCGGGCCGCCTTCGCGGCGCGCGTCCGCGCCGAACGCAAATTCGACGGGATCCGTGGCCTGAAGGCGCAAATCGCCCGCGACTGCGAGGCCGCCCGCGCCCTCCTCGCCCGCACGGCCCCGCCGGACGCCGCCGAACCCGCCGCCCCGATGCCGCTGCGCCGGGCCCGCTCATGACCGCGGACTACCGCGACACCGTCCTCATGCCCCGCACCGCCTTCCCGATGAAGGCGCGGCTGCCGGCGCGCGAGCCGGCCATGGTCGAACGCTGGGACTCGATCGGCCTCTACCGGCGGCTGCGGGCCGACTCGGCCGGGCGTCCGAAATTCGTCCTCCACGACGGGCCGCCCTACGCCAACGGCCATCTCCATCTCGGCACCGCGCTCAACAAGATCCTGAAGGACGTGGTGGTGCGCTCGCAACAGATGCTGGGCAGGGATTCCGTCTACGTGCCGGGCTGGGACTGCCACGGCCTGCCGATCGAATGGCAGGTCGAGCAGGCATACCGCAAGGACGGCAAGGACAAGGACGCCGCGCCGGTGGGCCGCTTCCGCGCCGACTGCCGGGCCTTCGCCGAGCACTGGATCGACGTGCAACGGCGCGAGTTCAAGCGCCTCGGGGTGATCGGCGACTGGGACGATCCGTACACCACCATGAGCCCTGCGGCCGAGGCGCAGATCGTTCGCGAGCTCGGCAAGTTCCTGGTGGACGGAAGCCTCTACCGGGGCGCCAAGCCGGTGATGTGGTCGCCGGTCGAGAAGACGGCGCTGGCCGAGGCGGAGATCGAATATCACGACCATACGTCGACGACGATCGCCGTGGCCTTTCCGGTGATCGCGAGCGCCCTTGAAGCCCTGGACGGCGCCCAGATCGCGATCTGGACGACCACGCCCTGGACCATCCCCGGCAACCGCTGCATCGCCTATGGCGAGGCGCTGCGCTATCTGGTGATCGAGGTCACGGCGGCCAGGGAAGGCGCCGGGCCGCGCCCGGGCGCGCGCATCGCCCTGGCCCATGCACTGGAAGAGGCGTTCCGCGCCGAATACGGCATCGCCGAGCACCGGGTGATCGCGGCGGACCTTCCGGGCGCGGCCTTCGCCGGAACCGTCTGCGCCCACCCCCTGCGCGGCCGGGGATACGACTTCCCGGTGCCCCTCATCCCGGCGGACCACGTCACCACCGAGCAGGGCACCGGCTTCGTCCACATCGCGCCGGGCCACGGCGCCGAGGATTTCGAAGCGGTCGCGCGGTACAACGCGGCGCTGGCGAAGGCGGGGGACGGCCAGGCCCCGATCGAGACGCCGGCGACGGTGGCGGAGGACGGCCGCTTCCACGACCACGTTCCGGGCTTCGCCGGCGAACACGTCTACGAGGTGAACGGCGCCGTCGCCGACGCGCTGGCCGGGGCCGGCCGGCTGCTCGGGCGCGGCACGCTCGTCCACTCCTACCCCCACTCCTGGCGCTCCAAGGCCCCGCTGATCTTCCGCAACACGCTCCAATGGTTCATCAGCATGGACGGGACCGGACTCCGCGAGACCGCGCTCCGGGCGATCGACCGGGTGCGCTGGGTGCCGCCGAGCGGGCGGGAGCGCATCCGCGCGATGATCGAAGCGCGGCCGGACTGGGTGCTGTCGCGCCAGCGCGTCTGGGGAGTCCCGATCGCGGTGTTCGTCGGGCGCGACGACGGCGCGCCGCTGCGCGATGCGCGGGTGGTCGAACGCATCGCCGCGGCCGTCGAGGCGGAGGGCGCGGACGCCTGGTTCACCAGCGCCAAGGCGCGCTTCCTCGCGCCCGAGCACGATCCGGATGCCTATGAGAAGGTCACCGACATCCTCGACGTCTGGTTCGAGAGCGGCACCACGCACAGCTTCGTCCTGGAGAAGCGCCCGGACCTGCTCTGGCCCGCCTCGCTCTACCTCGAAGGCTCGGACCAGCACCGGGGCTGGTTCCACAGCTCGCTGCTCGAATCCTGCGGCACCCGCGGGCGGGCGCCCTACGACGCCGTGCTCACCCACGGCTTCGTGGTCGACGGCGAGGGACGCAAGATGTCGAAATCCCTCGGCAACGTGATCGCGCCCCAGCAGGTGAACGAACGCTACGGGGCGGACATCCTCAGGCTCTGGGTGGTCAGTGCCGACTACGCCGAGGACCTCAGAATCAGCGACGAAATCCTGCGCCACCAGACCGACTCCTACCGCCGGCTGCGCAACACCCTGCGCTTCCTCCTGGGCAATCTCGCGGCGTTCCGCGCCGAGGAGCGGCTGCCGGCGGACGCCCTGCCCGAACTCGAGCGCTGGGTGCTGCACCGGCTCCACGGCCTCGACCGCGGCGTGCGCGAATGGTGCGAGGCGTTCGCCTTCCACGACATGTTCGCGGCACTGCATAATTTCTGCGCCGTGGACCTCTCGGCGTTCTATTTCGACGTGCGCAAGGACTCGCTCTATTGCGACCGCCCCGACTCGCCGCGCCGGCGGGCGGTGCGGACGGTGCTCGACACGCTGTTCGACTGCCTCGCCGCCTGGCTCGCGCCGTTCCTCTGCTTCACCGCCGAGGAAGCATGGCTCGCCCGCCACCCCGACGGCGACAGCGTCCATCTCCGCCTCTTTCCCGAACTGCCGGCGGCCTGGCGCGACGACGCCCTCGCCGAGCGAATCGAGCGGATGCGCGCGGTGCGCCGCGTCGTGACCAAGGCGCTCGAAGAGGCGCGCGCCGCCAAGACCATCGGCTCCTCGCTGCAGGCCGCGCCGGAGGTCTTCGTACACGCGCGTTATCGCGACGCCCTTTCCTTCGCGCACGACGATTGCGCGACGCTCTTCATCACCTCGGGTGCGACCCTCAAGCCGTGGGAGGAGGCGCCGACCGGCGCCGGCCTCGTGACCCTGCCGGAGGTGCCCGAGGTCGGCGTCGCGTTCGCGCCGGCGGTGCACGCGAAATGCGAACGCTGCTGGCGGTTGCTGCCGGAGGTCGGCGACGACGCGCGTTATCCGGGCCTGTGCGCACGGTGCGTGGATGCCGTCGCCGCCTTTCGGGAAGCAGCCGCCTGACCGGCCCTGCCGCCGGTCGGGAACGGGCGCGTGCTCCATGTGGGATTGCCGGTGGCGGCCGGCGTCGCCGTCCTCGACCAGGCCACGAAATGGGCGGCGCGCGACGCGCTCTGGGAGCCGCCGCGCCGCATCGACGTGACCGGCTTCCTGGCGCTGGTCCCGGTCGAGAACCGGGGCATCAGCTTCGGCCTCTTCCAGAGCGAAGGCGCCGGGGCCTGGGCGATCACGGCCCTTGCGCTCGCGATCTCGGCGGGGCTCGGCGTCTGGCTGCGCGCCACGCGCGCGGTCTTCCCCGCCGTCGCGCTCGGACTGATCATCGGCGGTGCCGTCGGCAACGTGATCGACCGGGTTCGCCTCGGCTGGGTCATCGACTTCCTGGATTTCCACGGGGGCGGCTACCACTGGCCGGCCTTCAACCTCGCCGACGCCGCGATCAGCGTCGGGGTCTTCCTCCTGCTCGCGCATGGCTTGCTGAAACCGCGGAAAGCGCCTAAACAGGAACCATGATGATGGGGGCGAATCGGAGTCTCGGCCGCTGGCGCGGCGCGGCGCGGCTCACGGCGGGTTGCTGCGCGCTGACGCTGGCGCTTTCCGCTTGCAGCGACTTCCGTGCGGCCATCGGTCTCGACAAGCGGGCACCGGACGAGTTCGCCGTCGTGTCGCGGGCGCCCCTCATTCTGCCGCCGGACTACCGCCTGCGCCCGCCCGAGCCGGGCGCCCCGCGCCCCACCGAGACGTCGCCGCGCGAGGACGCGGAGACGGCGGTGTTCGAGGACGCGCGCACGGAAGACGCCGGGGCGAAAGGCGCGGCAGGCGGAACGCCGGGCGAGGCGGCGCTTCTCGACCGCGCCGGCACGGCGGACGCGGACCCGGGAATCCGGCGTCTCCTCGACCGCGAACACACGACCCGCGTCGAGGAAGACGAGGGCTTCCTCGACGCGCTGCTGTTCTGGCAGGAGGACGCCCCGCCGGGCGAGGTGGTCGATCCCGAGGGCGAGGCCCGGCGGCTGCGCGAGAACGAAGCACTCGGCGCGCCGGTGACGGCCGGCGAAACGCCGACCATCAAGCAAGGCGAAAAGGCGCTCCTCGAAGACCTCTTTTGATGCTGGACATCCATTTCGGCGACAACCTTTCCGTCCTGCCCCGACTCCCCGACGAATCGTTCGACCTGATCTATATCGACCCGCCGTTCAATACCGGCCGCCTGCAGGCCAGGACGCGCATCCGCACGATCCGCGACAGGAACGGCGACCGGACCGGCTACAAGGGCGCGCGCTACTGGACGATCCGCCTCGGCAGTGCGGCCTTCGCCGATGCGTTCGACGACTATCTCGCCTTCCTGGAGCCGCGGTTGCGCGAGGCGTACCGGTTGCTGCGTCCGACGGGCGCATTCTTCCTCCACATCGACTATCGGGAAGTCCATTACTGCAAGGTCCTGCTGGACGCCATCTTCGGGCGCGCGGCGTTCCTGAACGACATCGTCTGGGCTTACGATTACGGGGCGCGGTCGAAACGGCGCTGGTCGCCCAAGCACGACAACATCCTCTTCTACGCCAAGGACCCGGACGACTACGTCTACAGATACGAAGACATCGACCGCATCCCCTATCTGGCGCCCGGCCTGGTCGGCCCCGAAAAGGCGGCGCGCGGCAAGACGCCCACGGACACGTGGTGGCACACCATCGTCAGCCCCAACGGAAGGGAGAAGACCGGCTACCCGACACAGAAACCGCTGGCGATCCTGAACCGCATCGTGCGGGTTCACTCGAACCCGAACGACCGCGTCCTCGATTTCTTCGCCGGCAGCGGCACGACCGGCGAAGCCGCGATCCGCGCCGGCCGCCGCGCGGTCCTGATCGACGACAACCCCGTCGCGATCGACGTCATGGCGAAACGCCTCGCCTTCGCCGACCCGCGCCATCACGGATGCACGCCTTGCCCTGAAGACGAGTCATACGCTGGCGGTCCGTTCGACGCGGTTCAAGGATCACCATGACGGCGGGCAGCCCCTCCGGGCAGCGTACCGCTTCGGCTGCGCGCCCGCATCGGCTCGCCGTTGCAGTCTTTCTCGCCGCGCTTGCCGGCGCGGGCGGCGGTGCCGTGGCGCAGACGGACGGCGAGCCCGCGCGCCTGTTCGCTGCCGACTCCTTCACCCTCGACAACGGGATGCAGGTGGTCGTGCTGGAGAACCGCCGCGCGCCGGTGGTGGTTCACATGGTCTGGTACCGCGTCGGCGCGGCCGACGACCCGCCCGGCAAATCGGGCCTCGCGCACTTCCTCGAACACCTCATGTTCAAGGGCACCGCGCGCGCCGGGCCGGGCGAATTCTCGCGCGAAATCGCGGCGCGCGGCGGCAGCGACGGCGCCTTCACCGCCGCCGACTACACCGCCTACTTCCAGCGCGTCGCCCGCGCGCATCTCGAATTGGCGATGGAATTCGAGGCCGACCGGATGCGCAATCTGGCTCTGCCCGAGTCGCTGATCGAGCCGGAACGGTCGGTGATCCTGGAAGAGCGCGGCAGCCGGACGGACACCGCGCCGGCCGCCCTGCTGGCCGAGCAGATCGCGGCGGCGCAGTTCCTGAACCACCCTTACGGCACGCCGGTCATCGGCTGGCGCCACGAGATCGAGACCCTGACGCGGGCCGACGCGCTGGCGTTCTACGACCGCCATTACGTCCCCGGCAACGCCATCCTGATCGTGGCCGGCGACGTCACCGCCGAGGCGCTGCGTCCGCTGGCCGAGAAGCACTACGGGGTCATCGCGCCCGGCTCCCGGCCGCCCGAGCGCCTGCGGCCGCGGGAGCCGCCCCCGCTCGGCCCGCGGCGGGTCGAACTCGTGGACGGGCGGGCCGCGCAGGCCCAGCTCGTCCGCAGCTACCTCGCCCCGAGCCACGCGGCGGGCGATTCGCGACACGCGCTGCCCCTCCAGGTCCTCGCCGAGCTGCTCGGCGGGAGAGCGGTAGGCCGCCTGCACCGGACCCTGGTCGTGGACGAGGCCATCGCCCCCTGGGCGGCGGCCTACTACGCCACCGCGCTCGACGAGACGCGGTTCACGCTCTACGCGGCGGCCTTCCCCGGCCAGGCGATCGCGCCGGTCGAGGCCGCACTCGACGCAACGCTCGCGGCGTTTCTCACCGGCGGGCCGGACGAGGAAGAGGTCGCGTCGGCGCGGGAGCGGATGATCGCGCGTGCCACCTACGCTCTCGACGATCCGGGTACGCTCGCGAATCTCTACGGGACCGCCCTCGCCACCGGGCACGACCTCGATGCCATCGAGTCGTGGCCTTCGCGCCTGGCGGCGGTGACCGGGGCGCAGGTCATCGCCGCGGCGCGCGCCGTCCTGCGGCCGGAACGCTCGGTCACCGGCATCCTCCGGCCCGCCGAGGGAGGCTGACGCCCATGCGGCGCCTGTTGACGGCCGGACTCACGGCGGCAGCGCTTCTCGCGGCGGCGGTCGGGCTGGGCATCGCGGCGCCCGCGGGGGCCGGCGACATCGAGCGGGTCGCGACGCCGGCGGGAGTCGAGGTCTGGTACAGCCGCGAGGCGCGCATCCCCATCCTCTCCGTGGCCCTCGCCTTCCGTGGTGGGGCGGCGCTCGATCCCGCCGGCAAGGAGGGGCTGGCCGCCTTCGCCGCCGGCCTGTTCGACGAGGGCGCGGGTGCTCTCGATTCGCAGGCCTTTCAGCGGGCGGTGGCGGACCGCGCCATCGAGTTCCGCGTCCGGGCCGGCCGCGACCACCTGTGGGTGACCCTGAACACGCTTTCCCGGCACCGGGCCGAGGCCTTCCGCCTGTTGGGCTTGGCCCTGTCGGCGCCGCGTTTCGACGAGCCGGCGGTGGAGCGGGTGCGCCGCCTGCTGCTGAACGCCCGCGCCACGGACGCCATGAATCCGCGCATCGCCGCCGCCGACCGGTGGTTCCGAACGGTCTTCCCCGACCACCCTTACGGCCGGCCGACCGACGGCACGGCGGCGGGGATCGCCGCGGTCACAACCGACGACCTGCGGGCCTTCGCCGCCACCCGCCTCGCCCGCGACAACGTCGCGGTCGCCGCCGCAGGCGACGTGCCGGCCGCCGAGATCGCGGCCCTGGTCGATTCGGCGCTCGGCGGGCTGCCCACGTCATCCGCCCCGGCCACCGTCGGCGAAGCGGCGTTCGCCAATGCGGGCCGGACCGTCGTGGTCCCTCTCTCCTCCCCCCAGAGCGCCGTCGTCTTCGGGATGCCCGGCCTGAAACGCGACGACCCCGATTTCTACGCCGCCGTCGTCATGAACGAGGTGTTGGGCGGCGGCTCCTCTTCGCGGCTCTTCGCGGAAGTCCGGGAGAAGCGCGGACTCGCCTACGATGTCCACGCCTATCTCTATCCGCTCGCCCATGCCGGGCTCTACATGGGCGGTGCCGCGACCCGCAACGACCGGGTGGCGGACACCATCGCGGTGGTGCGCGCCGAGATCGCACGGCTCGCCGCGGATGGCGTCTCGGAACAGGAACTGGCAGCGGCCAAGGGCCATCTCACGGGCGCCTTCCCGCTGCGCTTCGACAGCGGGCGCAAGATCGCGCGCATGATGCTGCATGTCCGGCTCCAGGGCCTTGGCCTCGACTATTTCGACCGGCGCAACGGCCATATCGAGGCGGTGGCGCGGGAGGACGTCGCCCGCGTCGCCCGGCGCCTGCTGCGTCCCGATCTCCTGACGCTGGCGGTGGCCGGCGCGCCGGAGGGAATCGAGACGGCGCCCTGAGCGCGCGTATCCGCCCCGTGACGCCTCCCCTGCGACAGGACGTGACCCGCTGCCTGGCGGCGGCGGTGGGCGCCGGCGGCGTGGCGGAGTCGACCCTCGATGCCCTGCTGGCCGAAGCCGCGCCCGCGCTCGCCCGCCTCCGCCGCTGGCGCGACGCGGGCGCGCGGCCTTTCCTCGCCCTGCCCGCGAGGCGGGACGACCTCCCGGCACTCCGGGCCCTGGCCCGGGACTGGCGCGCGCGCTACGACCGGCTGGTCGTGCTCGGCACCGGCGGCGCGAGCCTGGGTGGCCGGGCCCTCGCGGCCACCGGCGGCGAGGCGGACCGGGTGCTCTTCCTCGACAACGGCGATGGCGCGCGCCTCGATCGCGTGCTGCGCGCGCCCGATCTGGACGGCGCCGGCTTCCTGGTCGTCACCAAATCGGGCGCGACCGCGGAGACCCTCGTCCAGGCCCTGCTCGTGCTCGACGCGGCGCCGCCGGCGCGAGTCACGGTGCTGACCGGGCCCGGCGACAGCCCGGCCCGGCGCCTGGCCGCCCGCTTCGGGCTCCCGGTGCTGGCGCACGACCCGGCGCTGCCGGGCCGCATGTCCGCGCTCTCGGCCGTCGGCCTGCTACCGGCGCTGTTCGCGGGCGCGGACGCCGCCGCCGCCCGCGCAGGCGCGGCCTCCGTCCTGGCGGCGGCGCTGGACGCACCCGCCGACTCGGCGCCCGCCGTGGGCGCCGCGCTGGCGGTGGCGACCATGCGCGCACTCCCGGCGGCGAGTACGGTGCTCATGCCCTACGGCCCGGCGCTCCCCGCCTTCGGGCTCTGGTACCGGCAGCTCTGGGCCGAATCGCTCGGCAAGGACGGGCGCGGCTCGACGCCGATCGTGGCGCCCGGCCCGGTGGACCAGCACAGCCAGTTGCAGCTCTTCCTGGACGGGCCGGCCGACAAGCTCTTCACCATCCTCGAGGCGCCGGACCCGACGCCGCGCCGCGTGCCGGCGGCCCTCGCCGAGGCGGCGGGTGCGGGCTGGCTGGGCGGGCACAGCATCGGTACGCTGGTCGCGGCCCAGGCGCGCGCCACCGCCGACGCCCTGGCTCGTGCCGGGCGGCCGGTGCGCCGGCTCGCCGTCCCGGCGGGCGACGCGCGGGCCGTGGGTGCGTTGATGATGCATTTCATGCTGGAGACCGTGATCGCCGCGCAGCTGCTGGCCGTCGATCCCTTCGATCAACCGGCGGTCGAGCACGGCAAGCGGCTGGCGCGCCGCTACCTGGAGGCCGGGCGGTGACGATCCGCGTGCTGCCGGAGGGCGTCGTCAACAGGATCGCCGCCGGCGAAGTGATCGAACGCCCGGCCTCGGTGGTGAAGGAGCTGGTCGAGAACGCCATCGACGCCGGGGCGCGGGCGATCGACGTGACGCTGGAGGAAGGCGGGCGTCGCCTCATCAAGGTCGCCGACGACGGCGGCGGCATGGGCCGCGACGAACTGGCGCTCGCCATCGCCCGCCACGCCACCTCGAAACTGGCGAACGACGGCGACCTCCGGCGCATCGAGACCCTGGGCTTCCGGGGCGAGGCGCTGCCTTCCATCGCGGCGGTCAGCCGGCTCACGATCACGAGCCGCGCGCCCGGGGCGGAGAACGCCTGGACGCTCGCCGTCGCCGGCGGCGCGACGGGCGCCAGCGAACCGGCGGCGCGCCAGCCGGGAACCACCGTCACGGTGGCGGACCTGTTCTACGCGACCCCGGCGCGCCTCAAATTCCTGAAGGCGGCGCGCACCGAATCGGCCCACGCCGCCGACGTCGTCCAGCGCCTGGCCATGTGCCACCCCGGCATCGGCTTCACCCTGACCTGCGACGGGCGGGCGGTTCTGCGCGACGGCCCCAGGGCGGACCTTCCGACGGAAAGGCTGGCGCGGCTGGCGCTGGTCATGGGCCGCGCCTTCGCCGGGAACGCGCTGCCCATCGATGCCGGGCGCGGCGACGTCCGGCTCACCGGCCACGCCGCGCTGCCGACGCTCAGCCGGGCCGGCGCCGGGCATCAATATCTCTTCGTCAACGGCCGGCCGGTGCGCGACCGCCTGCTGCATGGCGCCGTGCGCGCGGCCTATCGCGACGTCCTCCATCAGGGGCGCCATCCCATGGTGGCGCTGTTCGTCGACCTGCCGCCCGAGGCGGTGGACGTGAACGTCCACCCGGCCAAGGCTGAGGTCCGCTTCCGCGACGCGGCCCTGGTGCGGGGGCTGATCGTCGGCGCGCTCACGCGGGCGCTCGCCGCCGCCGGCCACCGCGCGGCGACGACGGTCGCCGACCGCGCCCTGACGGCGCTGGAGCCACGCGGGCAAGGGCACCCCTCCGCTCCCTTCCCCGGCCCCGCTTCCCCGCCGCGCGCGCCCAGCCTCCACGAGGCGCGCACCGGCTACGACGCGCCGCTCGACACGCCCTCCGCGCGAATCGAGGGCGCACCGGCACCGGCCACCGCCGCGCCGGCGCCCGCCTGGCCCCTGGGCGTCGCCCGCGGACAGGTGCACGGCACCTACGTCGTGGCGCAGACCGAAGACGGCATCGTGATCGTGGACCAGCACGCCGCCCACGAGCGCATCGTCTACGAACGGATGAAGGCCGCGCTCGCCTCTTCCGGCGTCCGGCGCCAGATCCTGTTGATCCCGGAAGTGGTCGAGCTCGACGAGGCCGCGGCGGAGAGGCTCGCGGCGCGGGCCGGTGAATTCGCCGATCTCGGCCTGGTGCTGGAGCGGTTCGGCCAGGGCGCGGTGGTGGTGCGCGAGGTGCCGGCGCTGATCGGCGAAAGCGACACGCAGGGCTTGGTGCGCGACCTCGCGGACGAACTCGCCGAATGGGACGAGGCGACCGCGCTGCGGCAACGGCTCGGCGACATCTGCGGTACCCTCGCCTGCCACGGCAGCGTCCGCGCCGGGCGCCGGCTCAACGCCGACGAGATGAACGCCCTGCTGCGCCAGATGGAGGCGACCCCCCGCGCCGGCCAGTGCAACCACGGCCGGCCCACCTATGTCGAGTTGAAGCTCGCCGACATCGAGCGCCTGTTCGGCCGCCGCTGATTCTTCGCGCGCGCCCACGGCCCGCGCACCGAAGCGGCCGTGTCCCGATTGACACGCCGCCGCTCCGTCGCCAAAGTCACGCTCGCAAACTCCATACGGCTACCCGCTCCGTCGGGTCGCCCGCTGAATAGAACAGCCCTCGATCCGGCGCGGGTTTGGCCGCCCATGCCCGGCGAATAGGCGGGGCTCGCGCTATCCGTGTGAGTTTGCAACGGCCCGACACCGTCGGCGCCGTGGCAACCGCACGGAGAAGCAGAATGCATGTATCTGGACGATCCCTTGCGGCCCTCATGGCCGCGCTCGGACTCGCCCTCTCGCTCGCCGCGTGCGGCGGCGGTGGAGGCGGGGACGACAACCCTGCAATTTCCAGCCCCCTGCCCGACGCTGCCAGAGTGCGCGCCCTGACCGGCTCGCAACCTCCTGCCGAGACCGCCGCGGATCAGTCCGCACGAATCGCCGGAATCATCGCGCGCACCGATTCGCTCATCTCCTCCACTTACTTCGCAGAGACCTCCGACCCGGATATTCCGACACTTGAGTTTCGGACAAACTGCCGCGGAACACGATGCACATGGAGTGAACCGACCACCGGGGCCTCATTCTCTCGCAGCCTGGGCGACCTCGGTGGATCCGGATCCGGCGGACAGAGTCAAGTTCGAACCGTTCTCACCAAAAACGGGATTACCACGCGGGAAGGCAGAAATGCGGAGCGCGAGAGTTATGGAGCCTGGATGCAACACGCCTTTTTCGAAGTGGCAAGCGGACAGAGTGTGACAGAAGAAGGGGTTCGATTCGCCGGTTGGTTCGGGCGCGCTCTTGGCGATCTGACCGATGTCCGGCCCGACGTAACGGCACAATGGCACGGTCTCATGGTCGGGACTCCAAGCCGCGGCACGCTGCGCGGAAACACCCTGCAAGGCGACGCCGCCCTGACCTACACGCTTACAGGCAATTCGCTCGACGCGGCCTTCACCGACATCAAGAATCTCGACACCGGCGCGGCGCACTCGACGTCGACTCTGCGCTTCGCCGACGTACCTGTCGCCACCGATGGCACCTACGAAGCCGGCCTGACCGGCAACCGCATCCAGGGCGGCTTCTACGGGCCGGACCATGTGGAGGCGGCCGGGATATTCGAGCGGAGCGGCATCGTCGGTGCGTTCGACGCGAAGCGAGAGGCAACGCCGACGGCGCCCCCCGAAACGCCGACGGTCCCCGATTGGCTTTGGCTGCCGTCGGCGGACGGCGCGCGTTCCCGCATCGGCGGTGAACCGCTCGACCTGACCTCGCAGCAGATCATCGACCGCGCCGGGCGCCTTCTCCAGGCGGCGAGTCTCCGACTCATCAGGGAGGAGTTCACGAACACCGGCGCGCGCGACGTCGCCTGCAATGGGCTCGTTTGCCGGTGGGGTGGCTACGGCGGAAACGAGAACCGACTCGCCCTCGAAGTGGGCGGCGAATGGCGGCCGGTCATGCGCCATCGCGGAGTCGACCTGGCACAGGGCCGGGGGCGTATAACCGGCGAGAACGCCTATTCCTGGGGCGAGTACCTCGGCATCATGGAGCACGGAGGGTTCGGCCTCGTGCGGTTGGATCGCGACACCCCTTCGGGATCATGGTCTGCCTTCCCCTATGCGTTCGGCAACGCACTCGGAACCAATCCCGGCGCCGACCTCGGAACCGCCGCATGGAACGGCGTGATGATGGGCTTCGACACGAGCGGGGCCGCGCCCGGGACCATCCAGGGCGATGCCGCGATCACCGTCGATCTCGGCGAATATTCGTTTTCGGCGACCGTCGACGTGGCGTTCACGAACGTCCGCAATCTCGGCACCGGCGCGGCCGCGCGCGATATGCGATGGAACGACATACGGTTGCGGGACGGCGGCTTCGAGGACGGTTATTCCAACCGCGGCAACTACATCGAGGGCGCGTTCTTCGGGCCGCAACACCAGGAGGCCGGCGGCGTCTTCAAGCAGGACCTCTACACCGGCGCCTTCGGGGCGAAGCGGTAGGCGACCCGCGCCGGGCGCCCGCGATACGCACCGGGGTGCGCGCGTTTCCAGTTTTGCGCGGGCGCGCGCTGCAAAGAGAAGCGGACACTACCGCGCGGGCGCCGGGGCGTCGTGCTCGCGGGCGCCGAGGCTGGAGCCGCCGCAGACCATGAGCGCCTGTCCGGTGACGAAGGCGCTGCGCCGGTCGAGGAAGAAGGCGATGGCGTGCGCCATGTCCTCGGGCGTGCCGATGCGGCCGACCGGGATGGCGGCGAGCGCCGCCCGGGTGCGGGGGGAATCGGGCGGGTTCGCGGCGACGTAGAGCTCGGTCGCCGTCGGGCCGGGACAGATGCAGTTGACGGTGATGCCGTCGGCCGCGAGCTCCAGCGCCCAGGTACGGGTGAGGCCGATGAGCGCCGCCTTGGTCGCGGCGTAGTTGGTGCGCAACGCCTTGCCGAGCACCGAGCGGCTGGACAGGTTGACGATGCGGCCGAACTTCTCGGCGCGCATCCCCGGCGTCAGCGCCTTGGCGCACTGGATCGCACAGCGCACGTTGAGCGCCATCAGGTCGTCGAAATCGGCGAGCGTCGCGTCTTCGAGGAGCGCCGGGCGCACGGTGCCCACATTGTTGACGAGGCGCGTGACGCGCCGCCCGTCGAGCGCCCGTTCCAGCGCCCGCGCGGTGGCCGCCGTATCGGACAGCTCCACCTCGACGAACAGGTCCACCGGATCCGCCGGGGCCGCCCGATCGAACACCACGACGCGGCAACCGTCCTCGCGGAGCCGCGCCGCCGCCGCGCGGCCGATTCCGCGGGCACCGCCGGTGATCAGGGCGTAATCGTGCGTCGCGTGTCCTCCCGCTGCGACCGGCGGCGCCGGCCGCGCCCTATTCCGCGGCGGCGCGGGCGCCGAGCGCGGCGTTCACCCGGGGCATGACCTCCTCGGCCAGCAGCGCCATGGAGCGCTTCATCCGCGCCTTGTCCGTCCAGTCCTGGGCGGTCAGCATCAGCGTGCCGAAATGGCCCACCTCCTCGCGCAGCGCCAGGATCTTCTCGACCACCGTGTCGGGGCCGCCGTGGATCGTGTAGTTGTCGCGGAGTGCCTCGTGGGTGAGACGCGCCGGGTCGTCCCCCCGCTCGACGACGAACGGGCCTTTCATGTCGGCGCGCTCGAAAATCCTGAAGAGATAGTCGAAATAGGCGTCGGTGCTGTTTCCCGGCTCCCTGGCGAAAGCCTCGGCGGCGGCGTCCGTCTCGTCGACGTGGACGTTGCGCGCGACGCGCCAGATCTCCGGGTCCGTCGGATGGCCGGCCTTGGCCGCCGCCTCCGCATACACCTGCCAGTGCGACGCGACCGACCAGTTGCCGATGAAGTTGGCCGAGATCGGGATGTAGCCGCGCGAACCGGCGAACTTGATCGAGCCCGAGAACGGGCTCATGGCCGAGATCGCGATCGGCGGATGGGGTTTCTGATAGGGCTTGGCCATATGCCCGAGCCCGATATCCTCGTAGACCCAGTCCTTGAGGGAGATTTGCCAGTGTTCGCCCTGGATGTCGTAAGGGGGATCCTTCTCCCAGAGCTCGAGCATGATGTCGATGGCCTCGACCATCATGGCGTTGCGGTCCGCCTCCATGACGCCGAACACCTCGAAATCCGGCGGCAGGCCGCCGGGGCCCACGCCCATGATGTAGCGCCCCTTCGCCAGATGGTCGAACATCGCGATCTGGCCCGCCGTGACCGCCGGGTGGTACTGCGGCAGGCAGATCACGCCGGTGCCGCAGACGATCCGCTCGGTGCGCGGCAGCACATGGGCGAGGAAGAGCAGCGGCGAGGTGATCTGCTCGGAGGCCGAGGAATAATGTTCGCCCACCCAGGCCTCCGAGAAGCCGAGCCGGTCGGCGTGGACGATCGCGTCGATGTCCTCCATCAAGGTTTCGTGGTAGTCCCGCCTGGGATGGTGGATCGGCATCATGAACAAGCCCAGCTTCATCGCTCTCCTCCCTGCCGCCCCACCGCCGCGCGATGGGCCACGGACGCCCCGCCCGGCACCGGGCGCTCCGGGGGCATTGTACACCAACGCGCGCCCCGCCGATACGCCGGGGAGCGCCGGGGCCGGCCGTGAGCGCCGCCACCGCGGGCGAACGCCGCCGGGCGCTCCGCGCCGGGCTCGAGGGCGGCGGCCTGTTGCGCTTCCCCGGCGCCTTCGCGCCGGTGGTGGCGCGGATGATCGAACGCCGGGGATTCGACGGGGTCTACGTGTCGGGTGCCGCGCTCGCCGGCGACCTGGGCCTGCCGGATGTGGGCCTCACCACGCAGGGCGAGGTCGTGGAGCGCGCCCGCGGAATCGCGCGGGCCTGCGGCCTCCCCGTCATCGTGGACATCGACACCGGCTTCGGCGGGCCGCTGAACGCCGCCCGCACGGTCGCGCTGCTCGAGGAGGCCGGCCTCGCCGGCTGCCACCTGGAAGACCAGGAAAACCCCAAGCGCTGCGGCCATCTGGACCGCAAGACCGTGGTGCCGGTCGCCGAGATGGTCCGCCGCGTCCGCGCCGCCCGCGAGGCGCAAGGCGACCCCGCCTTCCTGCTCATCGCCCGCACGGACGCCCGCGGCCCCGAGGGGCTCGCTTCGGCGATCGATCGGGCGAAGGCCTATCTGGATGCCGGCGCCGCCATGATCTTCCCGGAGGCGCTCCGCTGCGTCCGCGAGTTCGAGGCCTTTCGCGCGGCCATCGAGGCGCCGTTGATGGCTAACATGACCGAATTCGGCAAGTCGCCCCTGCTCTCCCGCCGGACGCTCGCGGCGCTGGGTTACAATCTCGTGATCTATCCCGTCACGACCTTCCGTCTGGCCATGCAGGCGGTCGAGGACGGCTTGGCCCATCTCGATGCGCGCGGCGACCAGGCCGCTCTGGTGCCGCGCATGATGACCCGCGCAAGGCTCTACGAGATCGTCGACTACGAAGGCTACGGGCGCTTCGACGCCACGATCCGCGATTTCGCGGCGGAACGGGAGGACCCGGGCGGGGCGGCGGACAACGCGGCGGGACGGCGGCGATGACCGGACCCCCAGCCGGCGGTGCGCTCGCGCCCTTCACCGTGCTCGACCTCACGCGCTATCGCGCCGGACCGACCGCCGCCCGCCAGCTCGCGGATTGGGGCGCGGACGTGATCAAGATCGAGATGCCCTCGGCGCCGACGACGGAAGCCGACCCGATCAAGGGCCGCCACGGTCCCGACTTCCAGAACCTGCACCGCAACAAGCGGAGCCTCACCCTGAACCTCAAGGCCCCGGAGGGCTGCGCCGTCTTCCGGCGCCTGGCCGGGCGCGCCGACGTGGTGATCGAGAACTACCGGCCGGACGTGAAGTACCGCCTCGGCATCGAGCCTGAGACCCTGCGCGCCCTCAACCCCCGCCTCGTCTATGCCAGCCTGTCCGGCTTCGGCCAGGACGGCCCCTACGCGCAGCGCCCGGGCTTCGACCAGATCGCCCAGGGCATGGGCGGGCTGATGTCGATCACCGGTGCGCCCGGCGGCGGGCCGATGCGCGCCGGAATCCCCATCGCCGACCTGAGCGCCGGCCTCTATACGGCGATCGGCATCCTCGTCGCGCTGCTCGAACGCGAGCGCTCAGGGCAAGGGCAATGGGTCCGCTCGTCCCTGCTGGAGGCGATGATCGCCCAGCTCGACTTTCAGGCCGCACGCTACCTGTTCGAGGGCGAAGCGCCCGGCCAGGCCGGCAACGACCATCCGACGAGCATCCCGACCGGCGTGTTCGAGACCGCCGACGGCCACATCAACATCGCGACTTCCGGCGGCGCGATCTACGAACGCCTCTGCCGCGCCATCGGCGCGCCGGCGCTGATTCGCGACCCGCGCTTCGCGACCGGCGACGCCCGCTCCGCCAACCGCGCGGCGCTCAACGCGCGCATCGCCGCGCGCACCCGCACCCGGACGAGCGCCGAGTGGGTCCGGACCCTGAACGAGGCGGGCGTGCCCTGCGGGCCGATCTACGCCATCGATGCGGTGTTCGACGATCCGCAGGTGCGCCATCTCGGCATGGCCACCCCCGTCGACCACCCCCTCCTGGGCGCCACGCGCGTCGTCTCCCAGGCGGTGCGCCTCGACCGCACGCCGTTCGCCGTCCGCTCGGCCACGCCGGAACTCGGCGCCCATACCGACGAAATCCTGCGGGCGCTGGGCTACGGCGCAGCGGAGATCGATTCCCTGCGGGAGCGGGGCGTCGTATAGCCCGGGCGAGAGCGCGATGACCGACCAATTGCTCGTCGAGACCGCCGGCGCCGTCGGCCGGATCGTCTTCAACAATCCGCGGAAGCACAACGCGCTCACGGTCGCGATGTGGCGCGCGCTGCCGGCGGCGCTCGACCGGCTGGAGGCCGATCCGGCGGTCCGCGCGATCGTCCTCGAGGGCGCGGGCGAGAGGGCGTTCGTCTCGGGCGCGGACATTTCCGAATTCGCCGCGCGGCGCGCCAGCGCGGCGGACGTCGCGGCCTATGACCGGCTCGCCGAAGGCGCCACCGAGCGGCTGCGCATGGCGGGAAAGCCGACGCTCGCCATGATCCGCGGCTATTGCATGGGCGGCGGCCTCGGCCTCGCCATCGCCTGCGACATGCGAATCGCGGGCGCAGGCGCGTGCTTCGCCATCCCCGCGGCCCGGCTCGGCGTCGGCTACCGCATCGGCTCGCTGAAGCTGCTGGTCGATCTCGTGGGCCCGGCCTTCGCCGGGGAAATCCTCCTCACCGCGCGCCGGTTCACGGCGGACGAGGCGGCGCGCATCGGCCTCGTCAACCGCACCGTCCCCGATGCCGCGCTCGCCGATACGGTCGCGGAATACTGCGTGGCCCTCGCCGGCAACGCGCCGCTTTCGATGCGGGCGAGCAAGCGCATGATCGCCGAGCTGGCGCGAAGCGGTGCCGCCGGCGTCGACTCCGCGCTCTGCGACGCCCTCGTGACCGCCTGCTTCGAGAGCGCCGACTACACCGAGGGCCGCACCGCCTTCATGGAGAAGCGCCCCCCCCGCTTCACCGGGCGATAGCCCGCGCATCGTCGAAAACGCCGAAGGCGATTGCCCGCCTCGCACTCAGGACGCGGCCGCGCGGGGGTGGGCGGCTTCGTAGGCGGCGAGGAGAGCGGCTTCGTCCACCTCGGTGTAGCGCTGCGTGGTCGAAAGGCTGGCGTGGCCGAGAAGCTCCTGGATCGTGCGCAGGTCGCCGCCGTTCGCCAGCAGATGGGTCGCGAAGCTGTGGCGGAGCGCGTGCGGAGTCGCCGAAGCGGGCAGGCCGAGCGCGCCGCGCAAGCAGGCCATGGCCTGCTGCACGAGGCGGGGGTGCAGCCGCCCGCCGCGGGCGCCGACGAAGAGCGGATCGCCCGGGCCGAGAGCGTGCGGGCAGGCCGCGAGATAGTCGGCGATCGCCCGGGCCACCACCGGCAGCACCGGCACGATTCGCTGCTTCCCGCCCTTGCCGGCGATCGACAGGCTGTGGAGCGCACCGTCCGCCGCCGGCGCATCGGCGCGGTCGAGCCCGAGCGCCTCGCCGATGCGCAGGCCGCAGCCATAGAGGAGCATGAGAACCGCGCCGTCGCGCCGGACGATCCAGCCCGCCGGCGCGGGGCCGCTCTCCGCCGTCTCGACGACCGCCTTCGCCTGGCCCTCGCTCAGCGGCCGGGGGACGCCGCGCGGCGTCCTGGGCCCGCGTACCAGCGCGAGCGCCGGCGAGGCGGGCAGCCCCTCGCGCTCGAGATGGCGGAAGAAGACGCGAACCACCGAAAGCGCGCGGGCGGTCGAGGCCCGGGCCCGCCCGCCGGCGGCGCGCCAGGCGAGCCAGGCGCGGAAATCGCGGACGGTGAGCGCGCCCAACGCCGCGAGATCGGCGGGCCCGCCCCGGTGTTCCGCCAGGAAGCCCAGGAAATCCGCGAGATCGCGCCGATAGGCGGCAATCGTGTGGGCGGACCGGCGCCTCTCGTGGGCCAGGCGCCCGAGCCAATTCTCGATCGCCCGTTCGAGGTCCGCAGCGACCGGTGCGCCCGGCGTCATGGGGGGGGGGCCGTCACGAGAGGATCGATTGTCCGGTCTTCCTCCAGTCGGCGAGGAAGGCCGCGAGCCCCTTGTCGGTGAGCGGGTGGCGCACGAGCTGGCGCAGCACCGCGGGCGGCACCGTCGCCACGTCCGCGCCGATCTTCGCGGCTTCGACGACGTGCATCGGATGGCGAATCGAGGCGACCAGGATCTCGGCGCCGAGCGAATCGGGATAGGCGCGGTAGATGGCGGCCATGTCCCGGATCAGGCCCATCCCGTCCTGGCCCACGTCGTCGAGCCGGCCGACGAAAGGCGAGACGAAGGCCGCGCCCGCCTTCGCCGCCAGCAACGCCTGGGCGGCGGAAAAGCAGAGGGTGACGTTGACCGTGACGCCGCCCTGGGCGAGCGCACGGCACGCCTTGAGGCCGTCCCAGGTGAGCGGCACCTTGACCGCCACGTTGGGCGCGAGCGCGGCGAGTTTGCGCCCCTCGGCCAGCATCGTCTCGGTGTCGGTCGCGGTGACCTCGGCGCTCACCGGGCCGGGCACCAGATCGCAGATGCGCCGGATCACGTCGAAGAGGGCGCCGCCGCTCCGGGCGATCAGCGAGGGATTGGTGGTCACCCCGTCGAGGAGACCGGTCGCCGCGAGGTCGCGGATTTCGTCGAGGTCCGCGCTGTCCACGAAGAATTTCATCGCGCCGCTTCCTAAGCTCCCGCTCACGCTAACGCAATGCATCGGTGATGAAAGCGAAAAGAATGAAGCCGCGGAGCATCACGCCGCGCTTCCCGAACCGGGTGAAGAGGGGATGATAGCCCTTCGGACGCTGGAACGAACGCTCGATCTCGTCGCGCCGTTTCGGAGAGCGCTCCCCTGCGATGCAAGGCCATGGCCGTAGCCGGCCCTCGAACGTGGCGGCGATCGAGCACGCGAGGTCGGCATGGTTCGACAGCCAGACCCAGTACTCACCAATCGCGCCGCGCGCGGCGCGACGCTGCCCGTCCGAATCGTCGGGGTCGGGCCGGTCTCCGCGAAGCCCGGGGCGCGAAGCCCGATAGAAACCGGGCGCGCCGAAGGTGATCGTGAGGTCGGCGCGGTTGAGGCCGAAACACGTTCCCACGGGAGTGCGGCCGCAATCGTCCGCGGTTCCGCTCGTCTCGTCCCGGCCCCGGCCCGACGACCGGTCGAGATCGTGCCTGAAGTCGCTGAAGACCGTCCCCGGCCCGCCGGCCTTGAGGGCGCGGCCGTCGGCCGTCAACCGGGCCGAATGCTCACCGGTTGCTTGAAAACGGCGGAGTCGTCGATCTTGGCGGCGGACTGGTGAAGCCGGATTCCGCCGGAAGGCCATCGACGCGGGGCGGCAGGCGGCTAGGATGCCGCGATGCGCCGGCCCCCGCTCACGACCGGCGGCCGCGAGGCGGCACCTTCGCCTCCTTCCCCCGCCCGCGTCGCCGTGCTGCTGCCGCTGCCGGTCGACGACGCCTACGACTACGCCCTCCCCGCCGGAGTCGCGCTGCCGCCGGGCCGGTTCGTGCGCGTGCCCTTCCGCGGGCGGGAGGCGACAGGCGTGGTCTGGGGCGAGGGTCTGGGCGGCATAGAGGCCGCGCGGCTCAAGGCGGTGGCGGCGGTGCTGGACGCGCCGCCGATGACCGCGCCGCTCCGGCGCCTGGTCGATTGGGTCGCGGACTACACGCTGGCGCCGCGCGGATCGGTGCTGCGCCTGGCGATGAGCGTTCCCGCCGCCCTGAGGCCGCCGCCCCTGCGGACCGCCTGGCGGCGCGGGCCGGGCGCGCCCGAACGCATGACCGAGGCCCGCCGCCGGGTGCTCGCCCTGCTCGCGGACGGACGACCCCGGAGCGCGGCCGCCATCGCGCGTGGCGCCGGAGTCGGCGCGGGCGTGGTGCGCACGCTGGCGCGGCACGGCGCGGTCGAAGCGGTCGCGATCCCCGACGAAGCGGCCTTCGACCGGCCGGACGCGGGCCGTCCGGGCCCGGCCCTGTTGCCCGCTCAAGAAACCGCGGCGGCCGGGCTTCGCGCCCAGGTCGCGGGCGCCGCCTTCGGCGTTACCCTGCTCGACGGCGTGACCGGCGCCGGCAAGACGGAGGTCTATTTCGAGGCGGTCGCCGCCGCGCTCGATGCCGGCGGGCAAGCGCTGGTGATGCTGCCGGAGATCGCGTTGAGCGCCCAATGGCTCGCGCGTTTCCGCGCTCGCTTCGGCGCCGAACCGGCGGTGTGGCACTCCGAGATCGGCGAACGCCGGCGGCGCGAAACCTGGCGCGCGGTCGCCCGTGGCGAGGCGTCGGTCGTGGTCGGTGCGCGCTCGGCGCTCTGGCTGCCCTTCGTGCACCTCGGCCTGATCGTGGTGGACGAGGAGCACGACCCGGCCTTCAAGCAGGAGGAGGGCGTGATCTACAACGCCCGCGACATGGCGGTGGTTCGCGCCCGCCTCGAGGGCTGCCCCGCGGTGCTGGCCTCCGCCACGCCGTCCCTGGAGACGGCGGTCAACGCCCGCAAGGGGCGCTACGCCTGCCGGCGGCTGCCGGAGCGGCACGGGGGCGCGCGGCTCCCCGCCATCGAGACGGTCGATCTGCGCAAGGCGCCGCCCGCGCCCGGGACCTGGCTCGGGCCCGCGTTGCGCGCGGTGCTGAGGGAGACCCTGGACGCCGGCGAGCAGGCGCTGCTCTACCTCAACCGCCGCGGCTACGCCCCACTGACGCTCTGCCGCGCCTGCGGCCATCGGCTCCACTGCCCGAATTGCAGCGCCTGGCTGGTGGAGCACCGCTTCGCGGGCGCCCTCGCCTGCCATCACTGCGACTACCGCCGGGCGTCGCCGGAGGCGTGCCCGGACTGCGCGGCGACCGGGAGTTTCGCCGCCTGCGGCCCGGGCGTCGAGCGGATCGTCGAGGAGGTCAGCGCGGCCTTTCCCGATGCCCGCTGGGACATCCTGACCAGCGACACGATGCAGGGGCCGAGTCGCGTCCGGGCACTGGTCGAGGCCGTCGCGGCCGGCGCGATCGACATCCTGGTCGGCACCCAGATGGTGGCCAAGGGGCACCATTTCCCGCGACTGACGCTGGTGGGCGTCGTCGACGCCGATCTCGGGCTGGCCGGCGGCGATTTGCGCGCGGCCGAACGTACCTACCAGGTGCTGCACCAGGTCGGCGGGCGGGCCGGGCGCGGCGGCCGGCCCGGGCGGGTGCTGCTCCAGACCCACGCGCCCGAGCACCCGGTGATCGCCGCCCTGGCTTCCGGCGGCCGGGATGCGTTCATGGCACAGGAGGCGGCGGCGCGCGAGAGGCACGGCCTGCCGCCCTACGGCCGCCTCGCCGCGGCCATCGCGAGCGCGCCCCGGGAAACGGACGCGGAGGCCGCGGCCGCGGCTCTCGCGCGGCGCGCGCGGGCGGACGCCTCGGCGGCCGGAATCCGCGTCCTCGGGCCGGCGCCCGCGCCGATGCGGCTGATCCGCGGCCGCTACCGCTTTCGCCTCCTGTTCAAATGCGGCCGCGCCACGGCTCTCCAGCCGCAGCTGCGGCGCTGGCTGAAGGACCTCGCGCCCGCCGAACGCGCGCGCCTTCGAATCGACATCGACCCGCAGGGCTTCACGTAACCCGGGCGGCGTCTTCTTCTACGGCGTGCCGGGCGTCCTCCACGCGCATGGCGGGCCCGGAAGCCCGCGCAGCGAGAGCACCGGGCGGTTGCGTGGGCGGGGGGAGTATGATATCCGTACGCGCGCCTTTCCGGGATGGGGGGCTTTTTTGCGACTGCGCAGGAACAGGGAGAAGCGGTGGCTGGGCAATCGGTCGGCGGCCTCGCCGGTCTTGCGGATCGTTACGCGACGGCTCTCTTCGAGATCGCCGTCGAACGCGGCGTGATCGAGCCGGTCGAACGCGATCTCGGCGCGGTCCAACGCCTGCTTGCCGGTAGCGCGGAGCTGCGGCGCGTCGTCCGCAGTCCCACGCTGTCGCGCGCCGAGCAGGGCAAGGCGCTGGACGCCGTGCTGGCGCGGCTGGAGGCGGACCGCTACGTGCGAAATTTCGTCCGGCTTCTCGCGCGCAACCGCCGCGTGTTCCTGCTCGACGCCGCGATCGCGGCGTTCCGGGCGAAGCTCGCGGCGCATCGCGGCGAGGTGTCGGCGGAGGTGACGTCGGCCGCGCCGCTCAAGCCCGACCACCTGCGAGCGCTCGAGGAGGCGCTCCGCGCCGTCGCCGGGCGGGCGGTAGCGTTGGAGACCCGCGTGGACCCGGCGCTGCTCGGCGGCCTGACTGTCCGCGTCGGCTCGCGGATGCTGGATGCCTCGCTCGGCACGAAGCTGCGGAATCTCGAATTGGCGATGAAGGGAATCTGACATGGACATCGGCGCCGCCGAAATATCGGCAATCCTGAAGGAGCAGATCGCCAATTTCGGGGCCGAGGCGGACGTGGCCGAGGTGGGCCAAGTCCTCTCGGTCGGGGACGGCGTCGCCCGCGTCTATGGGCTCGACAACGTCCAGGCCGGCGAGATGGTGGAGTTCCCCGGCGGCATCCGGGGCATGGCCCTGAACCTCGAGACCGACAATGTCGGCATCGTGATCTTCGGCGAAGACCGGGACATCAAGGAAGGCGACGTCGTCAAGCGGACGGGGACCATCGTCGACGTGCCCGTCGGCAAGGCGCTTCTGGGCCGCGTCGTCGACCCGCTCGGCAATCCGCTCGACGGCAAGGGCCCCATCGAGGGGGAGCGGCGCCGGGTGGAGGTCAAGGCCCCCAGCATCATTCCGCGCCATTCGGTGAACGAGCCCGTGCAGACCGGTCTCAAGGCGCTCGACGCTCTCGTCCCCATCGGGCGCGGGCAGCGCGAGCTGATCATCGGTGACCGCCAGACGGGAAAGACCGCCATCGCGGTCGACACGATCATCAACCAGAAGGAGGTCAACGCGAGTGACGACGAATCGCGCAAGCTCTACTGCCTCTACGTCGCCATCGGGCAGAAGCGTTCGACCGTAGCGCAGATCGTCAAGACGCTGGAGGAATACGGCGCGCTTGACTATTCGATCGTCGTCTCGGCGTCCGCCTCGGAGCCGGCACCCTTGCAGTTCCTCGCGCCCTATGCCGGCTGCACCATGGGAGAGTACTTCCGCGACAACGGGATGCACGCGGTGATCTTCTACGACGACCTGTCGAAACAGGCCGTCGCCTACCGCCAGATGTCGCTCCTGCTGCGCCGCCCGCCGGGGCGCGAAGCCTATCCGGGCGACGTGTTCTACCTCCACTCGCGGCTACTCGAACGCGCCGCCAAGATGAACGCTAGCAACGGTTCGGGCTCGCTCACGGCGATGCCGGTGATCGAAACCCAGGCGAACGACGTTTCGGCCTACATCCCGACGAACGTGATCTCGATCACCGACGGACAGATCTTCCTGGAGACCGACCTCTTCTACCAGGGCATCCGACCCGCCATCAACGTCGGCCTCTCGGTCAGCCGCGTGGGCTCCGCCGCCCAGGTGAAGGCGATGAAGCAGGTCGCCGGGCGGATCAAGCTGGAGCTCGCCCAGTACCGCGAGATGGCGGCGTTCGCGCAGTTCGGCTCCGACCTCGACGCGGCGACGCAGCGCCTCCTCAACCGGGGCGCCCGGCTGACGGAGCTGCTCAAGCAGAACCAGTTCGCGCCGATGTCCGTGGAAGAGCAGGTTGTCTCGATCTTCGCCGGCGTGCGCGGCTATCTCGACGGCATCGAGATCACCGACGTGACCCGCTTCGAGAGCGAATTCCTCGGCGCCATGCGGACGAGCCATACCGAGCTCCTGGGCACCATCCGCGAGGCACGGGAGCTCGGCGACGAGATGGAGAAGGCCCTGACCGCGATTCTCGACGACTTCTCCAAGACGTTCGCGTAAGCCCGGCCGCGATCCGGTTCAGGAAAGCGCCCCGCCATGGCGAGCCTCAAGGATCTCAGGGTCCGCATCAACAGCGTCCGCCAGACCCAGAAGATCACCTCGGCGATGAAGCTCGTCGCGGCGTCGAAGCTCCGCCGCGCCCAGGAGGCGGCGGAAGCGGCGCGTCCGTTCTCGGAGCGGATGGAGCGCATGGTGGGTTCGCTCGCCGCGCTCATGCGCGAGCGCGAGGATGCGCCGCCGATGATGCGCGGCACGGGCAAGGACGACACCCACCTCTTCCTGGTGGCGACCGCCGACCGGGGCCTCTGCGGCGGCTTCAACAGCTCGATCACGCGCGCGACCCGCGCCCGCCTGATCGCGCTCGGCGAGCGGGGAAAGACGACGAGGCTGATCTGCATCGGGCGCAAGGGCCGGGAACAGCTCCGCCGCGAGTTCGGTGCCATGATCGTCGACCACGCCGACGGCATCGGCCGCACCGGTGGCCCCTCCTTCGAGGAAGCCGACCGCATCGGCCGCGACCTCGCGGAGCGCTTCGAGAACGACGAGTTCGATTCCTGCACGGTAGTCTACAACCGCTTCAGGACGGTCATGAGCCAAGTCGTAACCTTCCAGCGGCTCATCCCCTTCAGCCCGCCGGAGGTGGCGGACGGCGGCGGCGATTCGGGCGGCGCGGTGCACGATTTCGAACCCGACGAGGAGGCGATCCTCTCGGACCTGCTGCCGCGAAACCTCTCGATCCAGATTTTCAGGGCCCTGCTCGAGAACGCGGCGAGCGAACAGGGCGCGCGGATGACGGCGATGGACAGCGCGACGCGCAACGCCGGCGAAATGATCGACAAGTTGACCCTCAACTACAACCGGACACGGCAAGCGCAGATCACCAAGGAGCTGATCGAGATCATCTCCGGCGCGGAAGCGCTCTGACGCGGCCCGGACGAGCCCGAGCGGGAGCGGAGAAGATGGCGACGAAAAACGCGGTCGGGAAGATCACCCAGGTCATGGGCGCGGTCGTTGACGTGCGGTTCGAAGGCACGCTCCCGCCAATCCTGAACGCCCTGCACGTCGACAACCGGGGCAGCCGGCTCGTCCTCGAAGTGGCGCAGCATCTGGGCGAGAGCACCGTCCGCTGCGTCGCCATGGACACCACGGACGGCCTCGTGCGCGGCACCGAGGCGGTCGATACCGGCAACGGCATCACGGTGCCGGTGGGGCCGGAGATGCTGGGGCGCATCATCAACGTGGTCGGCGACCCGATCGACGAGCGCGGCGCCGTCGAGGCCAAGGCCGGCCGGCCGATCCACGCCCCGGCGCCGGCCTTCGTCGAGCAATCGACGGAAGCCGAGATCCTGGTCACGGGCATCAAGGTGGTGGACCTGCTTGCGCCCTACGCGAAGGGCGGCAAGGTCGGGCTGTTCGGCGGTGCCGGGGTCGGCAAGACCGTGATCATCATGGAGCTGATCAACAACATCGCGAAGCAGCACGGCGGCTATTCGGTTTTCGCCGGCGTCGGCGAGCGGACCCGCGAGGGCAACGATCTCTACCACGAGATGATCGAATCCGGGGTCATCGACCTCGAAGGCGACCAGTCCAAGGTGGCGCTCGTCTACGGCCAGATGAACGAGCCGCCGGGCGCGCGCGCGCGGGTCGGGCTCACCGGCTTGACGCAGGCGGAGTATTTCCGCGACGAGGAAGGGCAAGACGTGCTGCTCTTCATCGACAACATCTTCCGCTTCACGCAGGCCGGCTCCGAAGTCTCCGCCCTGCTCGGGCGCATCCCGTCCGCGGTTGGCTATCAGCCCACGCTGGCGACGGACATGGGCGCGCTCCAGGAGCGGATCACCTCGACCCAGAAGGGCTCGATCACCTCGGTCCAGGCGATCTACGTCCCCGCCGACGACCTGACCGACCCGGCGCCGGCGACCTCTTTCGCCCATCTGGACGCGACCACCGTCCTCTCGCGACAGATCGCCGAACTCGGCATCTACCCGGCGGTAGACCCGCTCGACTCCACCTCGCGGATGCTGGATGCGCGCATCATCGGTGAGGAGCACTACACCGTGGCGCGCGAGGTCCAGCGCATCCTGCAAACCTACAAGTCTCTCCAGGACATCATCGCGATCCTGGGCATGGACGAGCTCTCGGAGGAGGACAAGCTCACGGTGGCGCGGGCGCGCAAGATCCAGCGCTTCCTGTCGCAGCCCTTCTTCGTCGCCGAGGTCTTCACCGGCACCGCTGGCAAGCTTGTGGAGCTCAAGGACACGATCTCGAGCTTCAAAGCCATCTGCGCCGGCGAGTACGACGACCTGCCGGAAGCCGCCTTCTACATGGTGGGCCCCATCGAGGAAGCCGTGGAGAAGGCCAAGCGGATGGCCGCCGAGGCCGCCTGAGGCGCGCCTGCCATGGCCGACACCCTGCAATTCGAGTTGGTCGCGCCGGAGAGGCTGATCTTCTCCGGCGACGTCGAAATGGTGGTGGTGCCCGGTGCCGACGGCGACTTCGGCGTGCTCCCGGGCCACGCGCTCCTGATTTCCACGCTGCGACCCGGCGTCATCGAGATCTACGAAGACGAGAAGCCGAAGGAGCGCTATGTCGTCGCCGAGGGGTTCGCGGAGGTGACGGGCGAACGCTGCACGGTGCTGTCCGCCGAGGCGTTCGAGCCTGGGGCGATCGACCGGGCGGAGGCAGAGGCGCGGCTCGAACGCGCGCAACTCGCCCTGCGCGACGCCGAGGGCGCGGAGGAACGCACGCGATACGAGCGCGAGACGGCCCTCGCCGAACTTCTTGCCGCCAACGCCGCCTGACCCCTTGGCGGGGCGCTAGCACTCCGCACGGTTTTTTCGGTGCGTGGGTCTCGCCCCGCACGACGTGCGCACCTGTCGGTGCGACGCCCACTGTTTCTTATTTCGCGCATCGCGCGCCCCACCGGTGCGGAGAAAGATGAAGGAAGAGTTGCGGCTCGGCGTGGCGGGCGTAGGCCGGTTCGGGCGGCTTCACGCCGAGAAGATGGCGGACCTCGAAGGCGCTCGGCTGGTCGCGGTGGCCGATCTGGATGGCGCGCGCGCCGCTGCGGTCGCGACCGCGCTCGGTGCCGATTCGGAGTCCGACCACCGGGCCTTGATCGGACGTGTCGACGCCGTTTCCGTCGCCGTGCCCGCCGCCGCGCATTACGCCGTGACGAAGGATTTCCTGGAGGCGGGAATCCATGTCCTGGTGGAGAAGCCGCTGACCGATAGCGTCGCCACGGCCAGGGAAATTGCGACCTTGGCGAACACCCGGTCGCTGGTTCTCCAGGTCGGCCACATCGAGCGCTTTTCGGAAGCCTTCCGCGTCGTCGCGCCGCGCGTCGTCCGGCCGCTCTATATCGAATCGATCCGGCTCGCCCCGTTCTCGCCGCGCGGCAATGACGTGAGCGTCGTCTTCGATGTGATGATCCACGACATCGACCTGGTCCTCGCGCTGGCCCGCGCGCCGGTCACGAAGGTCGCCGCCGTCGGCACCCCGGTCTTCTCCGGGAGCGACGACATCGCCAATGCACGGCTCGAATTCGCCGATGGCTGCGTCGCTGCCGTCACCGCGAGCCGGATCAGCCTCAAGACGGAGCGCAAGCTCCGGATATTCCAGTCGGACGCCTATATCCGGATCGACCACGGCGACCGGAGTGTCAGGACGGTGCGCAAGAAGGGCCTCGACTCGGCGCGAACGGACGATATCGGAGCGCTCGCAGTGGAGGAGGAGCACTACGAAAAGGGCGACGCGCTCAAGCGCGAGATCGAAACGTTCGCGCACGCGGTACGCACCGGCACTCCCCCGCCGGTGACCGCCGCCGACGGCGTGCGTTCACTCGAGGTCGCCCAATGCATCGCCGAACGCGCGCGCGCCGCACGGAACGCCGTATCGTCTTCATGATCCGAGGAGGTTGCCCGGCTGTTGCGAGGCCGCGCATCGACGGTCGGATCACCGACAATCGTCACGGACCCATCGGCTCACGAGGTCGCGTCCGCACCACATCAGCGGATCGATGATTGAAAGATCGGGAATCGGCGCGAAACTACCGGTCGCGTAACGCACGGAACGATGCGCATGGAAGCGCAAGCGAATGCCCTCGGCCTCGAAGTGCACCGGGTCGAAAAGCCAAAAATTTTGCGTCTATTGAAAAATTATTTCTCAAATAGTGAAAATTTAAGGGTCATGCCTAGCTGAGTGTCACTGTATGTGGGACAAAGCGAGGCATGGCAATGAAGAACAAGTACGCGAAGCGTTCGAGGATTTCCGAGGCCAAGACCCGCGAGGTCGTCCGCTATTTCGCCGCCGACCTGACGGCCCTTCAGGCAGCGGCCCTGAGCGGCCTGAACCGCAACACCGTCAACCGCCTCTACCGCGCGCCTTGCGGGAACGCATCCTGCTTGCCTGCGAAGCCCAGCGCCCCCTGTTCGGGACCGTCGAGATCGACGAAAGCTTCTTCGGGGCGCGGCGGGTCAAGGGCCGACGTGGACGCGGCGCCTGCAGCAAGACCGCCGTCTTCGGCATATTCGAGCGTCAGGGCCAAGTCTATACCGAGATCGTCCCGGACTGCTCAAAGCCAACTCTCCAGAGCATCATCCGGGGCTGGGTAGACCCGCGCACCGTCATCAACTCCGATGGCTGGCCCGGCTACAACGGCCTGGTCGACCTCGGCTATGGCCACTTCCGGATCGATCATTCCAGGGATGAGAGGGGCGCCGTCCACATCAACGACATCGAGGGCTTCTGGGGCTTGGCCAAGGTCCGCCTGACCAAGTTCAAAGGCCTGCCCAGACACACCTTCCCTCTCCACCTCAAGGAAACCGAGTGGCGCTACAACCATCGACACGACGACAAGTATCAAATGCCAAGGCTTGGTAAAGAGGGCTGCGATCTGGCACTTCCAAGAGTCGCTCCACCCGGTCGATATCTGGGTTCTTCTCTTCGACGAACGCGACTCCCTTCCCCCGTGGCGCGGTTGGAGACGTCGGCAACTGCCTTTGCGACGCTCTGTAAAGAGATTTCGGTGCGGTAGCGGGGGGATCGTCTCGAGCGGCCACGCCGCAGAGTCACGGCTCGTCCCGCCGGGATGCCTGCGAACGGCGCGACGATGATCCCACGCCACCCGTCACGGGATTCCGGCCAAACACGACTCGGGGGGCGGGCCCCTGCCTCGTCACGGCTTCCGCCATTCGCAGGAGCGCCGCGAGACAAGCCAGCCGTCTGGCAGGTAGCTGGTGGTATAGCGGCAACTTCCGGTCACGCCGGCATATCTGCCGGTGCCGCCCTCTATCTCCTGGCTGCCGCGGCCGCCGCCGCCGACTTCGACATCACCCGCGCGCCTCTTCGACGCCGCATACCACGTATCACCCTCGCTGTCGGTGAACGCGCAGGGTGCTTCGAGATCGAGGCCAGCCTCAGACTTCTTCGAGTAAACCACGCAGCCTATGCGGTAGTTCATGCCTTCCGCAAACGGGCCGCCGCTGGTCTCGAGGATCGTGCCCGTGCCGTCGAGCGGACCGCCTCTGACCGTTTGCCCCGCATATTCCACCGTGGTGTAGCCGTGGACGTAGCTGGTGAGCATTTCGAAGCTCCCGCTCTCTCCGGCAGCGAGAGGCGCGGCACACGCGACGCTCGCGGCGGCGGCGAGAACTGCCGCCATCTTCCCAGAAAGGACTTTCATTCCCTGTCTCCTCGAAAAGTGCGCGGGGCTCCGCGCGTCACGGCCGCCGCCATTCGCAAGTAGAAACCGAAACGACCCAGTTGTCGGGCAGATAGCTGGTGGTGTAAGGGCAATTTCCCGTCACACCCGCATATTTGCCGGTACCGCCGACGAGTCGCTGGCTGCCCTGGCCACCACCGCCGACGGTGACGTCGCCCGCCTGCCTCTTCGCCATCGCATACCAAGCGTCACCATCGGAGTCGGTGAACGCGCACGGCGCCTCGAGAGCGATGCCGGCATCAGACCTCTTCGCATAGACGAAGCACGTCGCGCGGAAATTCCCACCCTCGGCGAAGGGGCCGCCGCCGCTCTTGACGATAGTGGCCGCCCCCTCCAGAGGACCGCCGGTGATCGTCTGATCCGCGAATTCCAGGACGGTATAGTCGTGGACGGCACTTTCGATGAAGGAAAAACTGCCGCTCTCGCCGGCGGCAGGCGGGCCGGCGCAGGCGACGCCCGCGACGACGGCGACGACGGCGACGAGCGCAGCCATTTTCCCTGGTCGGATCTTCACACGAACCTCCCGAGCCGTGCGGTTGAAGATGAGCCGCCAAGCGGCGCACGAACTCTATGCACCGGCACCCGTGTCGTCAATGTCCTCGTTCGGGATATATGAGGGTGTCTCTTTGACTGTCGGCGATTGAAGATAGTGGGCGGAGGTTTGTCCGTCGAGGGCTTGGGGCGGTCGGAAGGTGTTGAACCCGTCGGCGAAGGCGTCGATCCATCGGTTGAGGTCGTCGAGGGCGTTATCGGGCAAATCCCATGAGGCATGGAACTCGTAGCGCCATGCGCCGTTGTTGCGTTCGACATGACCGCTGAGTTGGGGGGATCGTGGCGGGCGTTCGAAGAGGTCGATGCTGCGGTTGCGGCATTCGCGCTCGAAGTCGGCCCTGAACTCGGAGCCGCTATCGACCTGGATGGGCAGACGGGGAAGGGCAGGTCGGCCTGGAGTTTGTCGAGGAAGCACTTGGCGTTGTGTGCGCTGACGCGGCGCCAGGCTTGGGCGCAGGTCCGCTTGGCGACGAGGTCGCAGGCGGCGGTCTCTTGGCCTTGCCCCCATGGGATAGTCGGCGTGCGGTTCCCGGACGGCGCTCACAGGGTCTGCGGACCAAGCCCGCCCGCGCAGGCTGTGCGGGCGTCGCAACCAGGGTTCCAGGCGGTTGCGGCGCGACGGCTTCTCCCAGCGATACAGGGTGGTGCGGGAGACGCCGGACCGCCGCAGCCGCGTCGGCGGCGGTCCGGCCGTGCGCCCCGCCAGGGTGGCTCCTTGTGTAACATGACGGGGCAGGCTGAATACCCGCATGGGGGTCTCCTTCAAGCTGGTTTGCGCCACAAACAGCTTCAGAGACCCACAACCCCTACCTTCAAGAACCGCCTCTCACATCTGTCCAAACCAAGTCAGGATCATGGAGCGGTCGTTTCGAACGAATTGGAGGAAGCGGGCGGAACGGGAGGGCCGGTCAACGGCGGCCGGCGCCGAGGAGTTTTTCGGTCTCCGCCTGGAAGTCGTCGAAATAGTCGAGGGCCTCGTGGCCGCGCAGGGCGTCGCGATGCTTGAAGCAATTGACGAAATGCCCGGCGGCGACCGTGTCGACGGGGGGCATTTCGGCGCGGCAGCGGTCGTCGGCGAAGGGGCAGCGGCCGGAGAGGTAGCAGCCGGTCGGAAGGTCGATCGGGCTCGGGATCTCGCCCGCGAGGTCCACGGCGCTTTCGCGCGAGAGCTTCGGATTGGGCAGGAGGACGGAAGAAAGCAGGCCCACGCTGTACGGGTGCCGCGGGTGGCTGAACAGCGCCTTCGCCGTACCCTGCTCCACGATCATCCCCAGATACATCACCGCGACGCGATGGCTCAGATAGCGCACCGTGCTCAGGTCGTGGCTGATGAAAAGATAGGCCGTCTCCAGCTCCCGCTGCAGGCGGATCAGCAGGTCGATGATCTCGGCCCGCGCCGTCGGGTCGAGCGCGGAGGTGGGTTCGTCCAGGACGATCAGTTCCGGGCGCGTGACGACGGCCCGCGCGATGCCGACCCGCTGCTGCTGCCCGGCGCTGAGCTCGGCCGGGAACTGCTCCAGCGCCGCGTCGCGCAGACCCACGCGCCGGGCGACCTCGCGCACCCGTGCGCGCCGGTCGTGGCGCGAAACGCCCATCGCGCGAAGCGGCTCGCCGATGGTTTCCCCGATGCGCACCTGCGGGTCCAGCGATTCGGCGGGCTCCTGGAAGACCAGTTGCAGCCGGCCGCGCAATTCGCGCGAGCGGATGTTGCGCCGCCGGTCGATCGGGCGGCCCTGGAACCCGATGACGCCGCGCGTCGCCTTGATCAGGCCGAGGACGCAGCGGCCGATGGTCGTCTTGCCGGAGCCGGATTCGCCCACCAGAGAAAGCGTTTCGCCCCTGGCCACCGTGAAGCTCACGCCGTTGACCGCCTGGACGATCGACCGGGACCCCGCGATGGGGAAGTGCTTCACCAGCCCGTCTACGGCGAGGACGTCGCTCATCCGACCCGCTCCACCGGAAAATGGCACCGCACGAAATGGCGCGCGCCGCGTTCCCGCAGCCGCGGGCTGTGCGCGTCGCACTCGGCCTCCCGATGGACGCAGCGCGGCGCGTAGCGGCAGGCCGTCCCGTGCGCGGGCTCGGCGGAGGCGAGAGGCTTGTGCCACTTGCGCCGGAGCGCCGGGTTGTGGGCGAAGGCGGCGAGCAGCATGACGCTGTAGGGATGTTGCGGGTTTTCGAAGAAGCGGACGGTCTCCGCGATCTCGACGATCTCGCCGCCGTAGATCACGGCCACCCGGTCGCAGAAATGGGCGGTGATGCCAATGTCGCGGGTGATGAACAGCATCGCGGTGCGGTGCTCGCGCACCAGCCCGCGCAGGAGGTCCAGGACCTGGGCCTGCACCGTCACGTCGAGGCCGCTGGTCGCGTCGTCCGAGATCACGAATTTGGGCGCGCAGACGAGGGAGATCGCCATCACCACGCGCTGTGCCATGCCGCCGCTCAACTCGTGCGGGAACGCCTTGAAGCGGCGCGCCGGATCCGGGATATGCACCGCCCTCAGCATGGCAAGGGCCATCGCGTCGGCCTCGCGGCGGCCCACGTCGAGATGGGCGCGGGCCACCGCGGCGATCTGCCGCCCGACCGGGACCAGCGGGTCCAGCTCGCTGCGCGGATTCGGGATCACCATCGCGATGTCCCTGCCGCGCACCGCGCGCAACGCGCTCTCGGAAAGCGCCCGCATGTCCTTGCCGTCGAACCGGATCGAGCCTCCGTCGATGCGGCCGGGCTGCGTCAGGAGCCCCATCACGGCGCGGGCGAGGGTCGTCTTCCCCGAGCCCGATTCGCCGACCAGCCCGACGATCTCGCCCGCCCGGACGCTGAGGTCGAGATCGCGCACGGCGCGCACCGCCTCCTCCTCGTAGACCGGGTAGGAGACGTTGAGCCCGGCGATGTCGAGCACGGGCACCGCCCGAGGGTCGGCGCCTGCCTCTCCCGCACCCATCGTCAGCCCCTGATCCGGGGATCGATCGCGAAATAGATCAGATCCACCGCCAGATAGATGATCAGGGAGAGGATGGCCGAGAAGAGCACGAAGCCCAGCACCGGGTTAATGTCGGCATTGAGCACGCCTTGCACCGCATACTGGCCGGCACCACCCCAGCTGAACACGATCTCCACCAGCACCGCGCCGCCGATCAGGAAGCCGTAGAGCACGCTGACGATGGTCACGACCGAAGGCAGCGAATTGCGGAACGCCTTGCGAATCACCGTCTTCTTCGGCAGCCCGCACATCTCGGCATAGCGGATCAGGTCGGATTCCAGCATCCGTTCCATGGTCGCCTGGGTCATCTTGAGGATGGGGCCGGCATTGATCACGCCCAAGGTCACCACCGGCAGCGCCAAGTGGCCCAGGGCCGACCAGAGCGCCTGCCAATTGCCCGCGGCGATGCTGTCGACGATCAGGAAATTGGTGAGCGGCGGCGGCGGCAGGACGGCGAAGTCGATCCGCCCGAGCGGCGCGGGTGCGACTTGCATGATCGTGTAGAACAGGTAGATCAGGATCAACCCCAGCCAGAAATCCGGCAACGCGCCGGCGAGAAGGCCGTAATAGTCGGAGAATCTCTTCACGATCGAGCGCTTGAACCAGGCGGCGGCCACGCCCAGCGGGATGCCGATGCCGAGCGCCAGCAGCAGGGAAAGGGTGATCAGTTCGAGCGTCGCGGGGAAGCGCACGGCGAGATCGTCGAACACCGGCTTCGTCGTCTGCCACGATGTGCCGAGGTCGCCCTGCACCAGATTTTGCAGGTAGATCCAGAACTGCTCGATGATCGTGCCGTCGAGACCCATCTCGGCGTTGAGCATGGCGAGCTGCTCTTCCGTCGCGAAGGGGCCCAGCATCATCACCGCCGGATCGCCCGGGATCAGCTTCACGAGCAGGAAGCTCACCAGGATGATGCCGAAGAGCTGGGGGCCGATGAAAACGGAACGGCGCCCTATGTAGCGGAGGATACGCATCAGGCGCGCGCCTTTCGATCGCGGAGCCCGCCGGCGAGCGCCCGCCGGCGGGCCGGATCCGCGAGAACCTCGACGCTCGCGCCGACCAGCGCGAAGCCGAAGACGGTGAGCGCCAGCGCGATGCCCGGGAACACCGAGGGCCACCACTGGCCGGTGATGATGTTCTGGAAACCCATGGCGATCATGCTGCCCCATTCGGGCGTCGGCGCGACCACGCCGGCGCCGACGAAGCTCAGCGCGGCCGTCAACAGGATCGACCAACCGATATTAACCGAAAGCTGGCTCAAGATCGGCGCGAGCGCGTTGGGAATGATGTGGCGCAGCATGATCGCGAGGTCGGAGGCACCGGAGACGTAGGACGCCTCGACGTAACGCATGTTGCGGATTGCCAGCACCTGGCTTCGCATGAGGCGGAGATAGATCGGCGCGTTCACGAAGGCGATCGCGGCGATGATGCTCTCCAGGCTCTGGCCGAAGATCGCCACCAGGGCGATGGCGAAGACGAAGACGGGAAAGGCTTGCAGGACGTCAGCGGCCCTCATCACGAAGCCCGCGCCGAAGGAGCCGAACCCGCCGCCCTCCTGGTAATAGCCCACGACCGCCCCGATGAAGGAGCCGGCCACGGCGGAGATCATCGTGCCGGCGAGCGCGATCGTCAGGTCGATGCGGGGCGCGTAGACGATGCGGCTGAAGATGTCCATCCCCGTCGCGTCGGTGCCGAAGAGGTGCCGCCAATTCGGGGCTTGCAGGAAGTCCGTCGGATTCGCGGCTTCGGGCTCGTAGGGCGCGATCAGCGGCGCGAAGACCGCGAGGACGATGACGACGAGAACGATGGCGTAGCCCAGCGCGAAGAGCGGGCGGGCACGCAGGATCGCGAGCAGGAAGCGCAAGGCGTAGAGGAAGGCCTCGGCGCGGCCGCGCGCGTGGGAGCCGGAGGCCATGTCCGTCATGGATCGCGCGTCATGCGCCCGACGGCGGTCTGCCGGCGGGAGCGGGAGAGGGGAGCGGGCCGCGCCTGCGGGAGCGGCGCGGCCCGGAGCACCGCCCTACGCTTCCCGCCGGAAGTCCTGGAAGCGGATGTTGTTGGACGTGTAGTAGGTCCACCCCGTGACGTCGGAACGACGCGCCATCGAGTAGTTGGTGAACGCGCCGAACACCCACGGCGCCTCGCGCATCACGATCTTCTGCACCTCGTCCATCGCCGCGAGCCGTGCGTCCATGTCTCCCGTCTGCGCTGCGCCGTCGATCAGCTCGTCCACCCGGGCGTTCTCGTAATTGGAGTAGTTGATGAACGACTTGGAGTGGAAGTAGAGATTCATCGAGTATCCGGGATCCGGACACCACGGCGAATCGTAGTAGAAGATCATCGGCTGCTTCCGCTCGGAGACGTTGTTGTAGAATGTCGCCGCCGGGATCTTCTTGAGCTGGAGGGTCACGCCGATCTCCTTCAGCGCGCTCTGGAAGAGGATCGCCGTGGTCTCCTGGGTCGCCTGCGAGGCGTCGTAGGCGAGCACGGTCTCGAAGCCGTCGCCGTAGCCCGCCGTCTGCAACAGCGCCCGCGCCCGTTCGAGATCCTGGGTCCCGTATTCCCAGTAGCTGGCGTTGAACCCGGGGTAGATGTCCGGCATGCAGCCGGTCAACGGACTCGCGAGGTTCTGGAACACGGTCGCGATGACCTGCTCCTGCGGGAACGCGAAGTTCATCGCGCGGCGGACGTCGATGCTGTCGAAGGGCGGAATCTTGGCGTTGAGTTCGATCCAGAGCATGAAGGTCGCCGGGATCGTCTCGACGGCCACGCCCGGCGCGTTCGCGAGCTGCACCAGCTCCAGAGGTTGCAGATATTGCGCGATGTCCACCGCGCCGCCCTGGAGGAGCTGAGCGCGATTCGCCGAGGTCGGCACTTCGCGCAGGATCACCGTCTCCATCGCCGGCTTGCCGCCGTAATAGTCGTCGCGCGCCTTGTAGACGGCCTGGGCGCCGCGGGTGAGCTGCTCGATGCGGTAGGGGCCGAAGCCGGCGGTCTCGTTCTTGAGGAACTCCTTGGCCCACGGGTCGTCCGCGCCGCCCACCTCCCGGCATTTGGTGGAATCGTAAATCGGATTGTAGAGATTCGGCTGAAGCTTCAGCAGCAGCGGGTTCGGGTGGTCGAGATTGAACGACACGACGTGTTCGCCTTCGGCCTTGATCTGCTCCTTCCGCTCGAGGCTGATCGTGTTGGCGAAGAAGCCGCCGATGGCGCCGAGTTCGAGCTTGCGGTGCCAGGTCCAGACCACGTCGTCGGCCGTGAGGGCGTTGCCCCAATTGCTCGTGACGCCTTCACGCAGCTTGAAGCGGATCCACTGGCTGTCCGGGTCGATTTCCCAGCTCTCTGCGAGCTTGCCCCGCATGTTCACCCGGCCGGGGCGGTCCGGGTAATCCTTGATGTCCTCGCGCAGTGCGGTGGGTACGCCCGGGTCGGGGATCTTCTCGAATTCGACGAGCGAGTCGTAGCAGGCGGCCACCGACTCGAAGGTGCCCAGGCTCACGTCGTATTCGCTGTCGAGGCTCTGCGGCGTCGCCGGCGCGGCGATCACCAGGGTCGTCGCCCGGTCTTGCGCCATGGCGCCGCGGCCCGCGACGACTCCCGGCACGGCGGCGGCCGCGGCGGCCGCGGTCGTTCCCTTGAGAAACGCGCGCCGGTCGAGTGCCCAGCCCTTGCTCGTCGATTCGGTCATGTCGTTCTCCTCGCCTGCTCCATCGGCCCCCGCGGGGCCGGCAGCTCCGGGCACGCCCGCGCCTCGCGACGGCTCTCCATCCCGCACGCATACGACACCCCCGGAGGCAAGGCAATCGCTTTCGCGGCGCCCCGCCGCTCGGGTGTGCCTTCAGAAAGACCCGCGGGCGGGAGTTCCCTTCATCCTCTTCCCCCTGCCAGGGGGGAGGAGCGAGAAAACCGCGCGCGCGGGGCGGCCTGCCCTATTCGGCGGCTTGCGGCAGCGCCGTATCGGCGGACGTCGTTTCGGCGGAGAAGTGGCGGAAGGCGCCGGTGAAGCGCTTGGGCTCGGGCGGGCGGTAGGTCTTGCGCTTGCTCGTGCGGAGGCCGAGTTCGACCAGGAGCTCGGCCTGTTTGGTTGCACAGACGACGCCGTCCAGGATTGGCACGCCGAGCTCCGCCTCGAGTTCGGCGGCGAAGCGGGCGAAGCCGGCGCAGCCCAGGCAGACCGCCTCCGCGTCGTCCTCGCGCACGGAGCGGCGGACCTCTTCCCGCAGCTTCTCCAGCGAACCCGCCGGGTCGCGCTCGATGTCGAGGACGTAGAGCGGCGTGGTGCGGATGGCGACGACGCGCTCGGCCATGCCGTAGCCCTGCACCATCTCCTCCAGCAGCGTGCGGATGCGCGGGATGACCGTGACGATGGAGAAGCGCGCCGCCACCATCGCGGCCGTGTAGAACGAGGCTTCCGCGATGCCCACCACGGGCTTTTCCGTCGTCTCGCGCGCGGCGTGCAGGCCCGGGTCGCCGTAGCAGGCGATGACGTAGGCGTCGACGCCTTCCGCCTCGCCCTTGCGCACTTCGTCGATCACGCCGCAGGCGGCGACGCATTCGTCGCGGTAGTTCTCGATCGATTCGGGGCCGAAATCGGGGCTTACCGCCACGATCTCCGTGCCGGTGCGCGCCGCCGACCGGGCGGCCGCGCCGATGCCCTCGGTCATCTCCAGGGTGGTGTTCGGGTTGATCACCTTGATCTTCATCGTGCTGCCTCCTCTTCGCGCCGTTCGCGCCGCAGGGTCTCCGTCGCCGCCTCGTCGACGTCGCCCGCCTCCGTGACGACGACGCCGTAAGCGCGCGCCGCCGTCTCGCGCGAGACGTAGCCGTCGCGGACGTCCTCGGCGACGGCCGCGGGCGGGCGCCCGGCGGCCCGGCCGTAGCCGCCGCCGCAGGTGCCGGTGAGCGTCAGGCCCTCGCCGGCCTTGACCGCCCGGTTCGGCATCATCGAGGGGAAGGGGACGCGGGTGCCGTCGGCGCGGTGATAGACCAGCGCCGCCTCCCGCCCCGCCGCGCCGCCGTCGAACCCCCAGGGGCGGAAGGCGTGGCCGTCGCCTTCGACGGAGATGAAGCCGTCCTCCAGGAAGCCCACCTCCCGGATCGAGCCGATGCCGCCGCGCCAGCGCCCGGCGGCGGCGGAATCGTCGCGCAGCTCGTAGCGCCGGATGCGCAGCGGCAGGTGCGATTCGATGTCCTCGATCGGGTTGTTGCGGGTGTTGGCGTAGAGCGTGTCCACCGCGTCCATCCCGTCCTTGCCGGCGCGCCCGCCGTAGCTGCCCTCGTGGATGTCCATGTGCACCCAGTGGCGCCCGCCCCTGATGCCGGAGAAGGCGATCACCTTGAGGTTGCCGACGCCCGCCGAGACCTTGTCCGGCACCGCCTGGGCCAGCGCCTTCATCAGGGTGTCGGCGACGATGTTGCCGGAGACGAAGCGGGCGATGGTGGGCGCCGGGAACTCGGGGTTGGCGATGGTACCCTTCGGCGCCACGATGGTGATGGGGCGGATCAGCCCCGAATTCTGCGGGATGTGGCCATGCACCGCACTGTCCAGCAGGATGGAGCGGACGGTGAGCCAGATCGCGCAATCGACCGTGCCTTCCAGCGGCATGTTGATGGGCCGGTCGTCGCATTGCCGCGACGTGCCGGTGAGGTCCACCGTCATCGCGTCGCCTTCCACGGTGGCGGTCACGACGATCTTGAAGTGCCGCCGGTCCGGGTCCTCGAGGAAGCCGTCGACATGGCCTTCCGCCCGCCAGGCGCCGTCCGGCAGCGCCGCGATGGCCTGGCGCATGAGCCACTCGGAATGGTCCATGAGCGCGTCCGACGCGGCCTCCACGGTGGCGAGGCCATGGCGCTCGATCAGCGCCAGATAGCGTTCGGCGCCGATGCGGCCGGCGGCGACCTGCGCCTCCATGTCGCCCACCACCATGTCCGGCGCCCGGATGTTGTCGCGCATCATATGCCAGAGCGCGTCGTTGCGCGCACCGCCGTCATAGGCCTTGAGCGCCTTGAACTGGAGCCCCTCCGCGTAGGCGTCCATGGCGTCGACGATGCCGCAGCTGCCGGGGCTGAGCGCGCCGATGTCGAGATGGTGCGCCGTGGTGACGGCGTAGCCCACCGGGGCGCCCTGGTGGAAGACGGGCACGATGAAGGCCACGTCCGGGCCGTGGCTCGCGCCGTGATAGGCGGAGTTGTGGACGATCACGTCGCCCTCGCGGAGCGTCTGGCCGCGCTCGGCGAGGAGGCGGTTCATGCCCTTCACGTAGCCCGGAATGGGGCCGGATTGCAGCGGCGTCGAATGCACCGATTCGCAGAGCTGGCGGCCGTGGCGGTCGATGATGGCGGCGCCGAAATCCTCCGATTCCCGGATGATCGAGGAATAGGACATGCGCATCAGCTTCCAGCCCATCTCGACCGCGATGTTCTCCAGTGCTCCCTGGATCACGCTGGCGGTGACGGGGTCGATGGGGCGGCGGTTCGGCGTTCCTTCCATGGTCCGCTCCTTCAGCGTTCCTGGCGCAGGATCAGGTTGGCGCTGCGGTCCAGGCGCGCCGACCAGCCCGGCGGCACGACGGTCGTCGCGTCCTTCTGCACGACGACGGCGGGGCCGGCGAAGGGCGCCTCGGCCGGCAGCGCGTCGCGCCGGTAGAACGTCGTCTCCCGGCTCTCCAGCGCGCCGTTCGCGCGGAAGACCGAGCGCGCCGTCCGCGTCTTCGCGGCTTCCAGGGAGCCTGCGCCCGGTTCGGGCGGCGGGGCGATCTTCGGCATCCGGCCCGTGCCGGTGATGCGGACGTTCACGATCTCGATGGGGCTGTCCGCGAAGTGGTGGCCGTATTCCCGCGCGTGCGCCTCGTGGAACGCCTCCCAGACCTTCTCGAGCCCGGCCTCGTCCAGCCGGCCGGGGGGGAAGGGCACCCGCAGCTCGTAGCCCTGGCCGACATAGCGCAGGTCGCCGGCACGCCGCGTCTCGACCGCCGCCGCGCCGAGCCCGGCGGCGGCGTATTGCGCCCGCAGCTCCGCGTCCAGGCGCGCGAAGTCGCGGTCGAGCCGGGCTGCGTCCACCGCTCCCTTGACCTGGAACGCGGTCTTGATCTGGTCGTATTTCAGGTCGGTGGTGAGCAGGCCGGCCGCCGAGGTGATGCCGGGATGGGGCGGCACCACGACTTCGGGGATCTCCAGCATCGCCGCGACCTCGGCGCCGTGCAGCGGGCCGGCGCCGCCGAAGGCGACGAGGGCGAAGTCGCGCGGATCGAGGCCCTTCTGGACGGTCTTGGAGCGGATGGCGTTGGCCATGTTGCTGTTGACGATGGTGAGCACGCCTTCCGCCGCCTCGTGGGCGTCGATGCCGAGGGCTTCGGCCAGGCCGGCGATGGCCGCCTCCGCGCGGGCCGGTGCCAGCGCCATCTCGCCGCCGAGGAAGCTGCCGGCGTCGAGCCGGCCCAGCACGAGATTGGCGTCGGTCACCGTGGGCCGCGCGCCGCCGCGCCCGTAGCAGGCCGGCCCCGGGCGGGAGCCCGCGCTTTCCGGCCCGACCTTGAACGCCCCGCCCGCGTCGATGCGCGCGATGCTGCCGCCGCCCGCGCCGATGGTCGCGATGTCGATCATCGGCACCAGCACCGGATAGCCGCCGATCCAGGTATCGCGCGCCGTCGCCTCGCCGAAGCGCCCGTCGATGGCGATGCCGATGTCGGCGCTCGTCCCGCCCATGTCGAAGGTGATGAGGCGCGCCCGCCCGGACAGCCCGGCCGCCCAGGCCCCGCCCAGCACGCCGGCGGCGGGGCCGGACATGAGCGTGATCACCGGCAGGTCGGCCACCATCGCCGCCGTCGCGACGCCGCCGTTGGAGCCCATGATGTGCAGGTCGCCGGCGACGCCCGCCTCCGCCAGCCGGCCTTCGAAGCGGCGCACGTAGCCGCGCACCTTGGGGCCGATGAAGGCGTTCATCGCGGCGGTGGTGAAGCGCTCGAACTCTCGGAACTGCGGCGCCACGCGGGCCGAGGTGGTGACGAAGGCCTCCGGCCATTCCTCCAGCACGATGGCCCGCGCCCGCTCCTCGTGGGCCGGGTCGATGTAGGAGAAGAGGAAGCAGATGGCGACCGCCTCCACCCCTTGCGCGCGCAAGGCGCGGGCGGCTTCACGCACGCCGTCCTCGTCGAGCGGCTCCAGCACCGCGCCGTCCGGCGGCGCGCGGCGCTCGCGCACGGCGAGGCGATGGCGTCGGCGCACCAGGGGGCGGGCCTGCCAGGGGATGTCCTGCATGATGGAATAGTTCTGCGGCCGCTGGTGGCGCCCGATATGGATGATGTCGCGGTAGCCGGCCGACGTGATCATGCCGCTCTCGGCACCGTCGTGCTCCAGCACGGCGTTGGTGGAGATGGTGGTGCCGTGGAAGACGTGCGCGACCGCGCCGGGCGCCGTGCCGCTGCGGGCACAGAGGGCGGCGATGCCGGCGGCCGCCCCTTCGGAGGGGTCGTCCGGCGTGGTCGGCACCTTGTGGATCGCGGTCTCCCGCGTCTCGCTGTCGGTGACGATGAGATCGGTGAAGGTGCCGCCGACGTCGACGCCGATCAGCTTCATGGGCGGTCCGTCCCCCGCGCGGCCGCTCCCCTGCCGCGGCGGCAGTTTCTTCCCCCCGCCGCGCGTCGTCAAGCACGGCGCGCGAAATTCCCGGGAGCGCCGGCGCTCCCGGGGACGGGCAGGGAGTGGTTGCGTCCGGCTCCGCGGCGGCATAGCCTCGCTGCATGACCGTCGCCATGGTCCGCGACGCCGTTACGGAAGGCGTCGCCACGAAGGCCGATCTCCGCGCCGAAATCGCCGGCTTCGAAACGCGCTTGACGATCCGGCTCGGTGGCTTGGTCGTCGCCTTGGTCAAATTGTTGCCGTAGGTCCCGGCGATTCGTGCTCCTGCGGCTCGGGGAGGGGAGAATGGCGAAGCCGACGCTGCATTCGACGCCGTTGAGCACCTACGGGCGGACCTGCCGCATGGCGCTGGTCGAGAAGGGCGTGGCCTACGATCTCGATCCGGTCGCGCCGCAGGCGCCCGAGCAGAAGGCACGGCACCCGTGGGGGTCGGTGCCGGCGCTGACTCACGGCGCGGCCCGTCTGTACGAGTCGCTCGCCATCTGTGCCTATGTGGACGGCGCCTTCGACGGCCCGCCCCTGGAGCCGGAAGAGCCGCTGGCCCGCGCCCGCGGCCGCCAGTGGATCTCGGTCTTCATCCAGTACTTCTACCGGCCGGCCATCGACATCGTGCTCCAGCGCCTGGTGGTGCCCGCGCAGGGCGGGGAGGCGGACGAGGCGCTGGTCGCCGACAGCCTGCCCAGGGCGGAGAAGGCGCTGCGCGTGCTCGACGGCGCCCTGGCGGGCCAGGCCCATTTCGCTGGCGCCGCGCCCTCGCTCGCCGACTGGTTCGTGCTGCCCCTTCTGCACTATCTGAAGATGGTCCCGGAAGGCGAAAAAATGCTCGCTGCCGCCCCTGCCCTGGTCCGCTGGCAGGCGGCCCTCGACGAGCGCGAAAGCGCCAGGGAGACCGTCCCGCAAGTCGGCTGACGGGCGCTCCGGTGCGCGCTTTGCGCCGCCGTTCGGCGCGGATCACACGACCGCCGATGCATGAGTCGTCTTGCTGATCCGTGTAGAGTGCGCGATGGAGGGCTGGATTTTCCCGCGCGCCCTCGGGAGCGCCGGCGCTCCACGGAGCCTTGGTGTGCGGGCTTGCGGACGGTGCCGTGTCGGCGCAGGCTCGCCGCATGGCCATGACCGCGACCGCCTTCGATACGCTCTCCTATGCGCGCCGGCTCAAGGAAGCCGGAGTCGACGAAGCCCAGGCCGAAGCCGTCCGCGACGCGGTCACGGAAGGGGTTGCGACCAAGGCCGACCTCAAGGCCACTGCCGCCGACATCAGAGCCGCCTTCAAGGCCGCCGTCGCCGACCTCAAGGCCGATACGCTCAAGCTCAAGGCCGACATGCTCAAGGTCGCCATCGGGATCGTCATCGCCAATGCCGGCCTCACGGTCGCCCTCGTGAAGCTGCTTCCGTAGGTTGCGCCATGACCGGTGCCGCTGCTGACGCGGGCCGCGGGGCGCACCCGCCGGCCTCGATACATCCCCGGCGGTCCGCTGCCGCGGGCACGGTTCTCAACGCCCCGGGCGGGATGGCGGTTTCGGCTTCAGGCCGCCACGAACCGCTCGACCGAGATGCGGCCGGCGCGGCCCCGGGCCTGCCACAGGTCCCAGGCCGTCTGCATGCCGAGCTAGGTCTCCGGAGTCGACCCGAATGCCTTCGACAGGCGAATCGCCATATCGATCGACACGCCCGCCTTCTCGTTGACGAGATCGGAAAGGGCTTGGCGCGTCACGCCCAGCCCTTCGGCCGCTTTCGTCACGGACAGGTCGAGGGGCTCAAGGCACTGCCGTTTCACGATGCCGCCCGGATGCGGCGGGTTGTGCATCGTCATGGTTCGGAGCATCCTTCATAAACGTTGCCATTAGCTTGTTTTGTAGGCTTTTTTTCGATCGATGCGACGGGATGCTCATCGCCATGGTTCGGACCTCCTCAATGGTAGTCGACGTAATCGGACGTCGGTGGCGGACCCCTCTTCGAACCGAAAGGTCACGCGCCAGTTCCTTGATACCGAGACGGCGTAGTGACCTTTCATGTCACCCTTGAGCGCATGAAGCTGGAATCCTGGCAGATTCATGCCCTCGGGTCCACGGCTCTGGTCCAGTGCGGCCAGGATGTCCTTCAGTTTGCGGACGTGCCCAGGTGCCACGCGCCGCGGCGTCCGGCCATCGTAGAGCGCTTCGAGGCCATGATGCCTGAACGACGCGATCATGGCCGGACGGTAGCGTGTCGCCCGTCGCTTGACAAGTGGCGGAACGGAAAAACGGGCGCCCGCCCCCGGGAGGAAGCGGGCGCCGTCGTCGAAAGGATAACCGCCGCCGCTACATGGCGAGCCGGGCCATGGCGGTGGCTTGGTCGCGCATCGCCCGGCGGTCGGTGTCGGGGAGGGGGATCAAGCCCTTGTCGGTGAGGTAGCCGTAGGGCCCCCAGGCGTCCTCGCTGGTGAAGGTCGCCACGTAGTCCTCGATCCCCGGGATCACGCCCACATGGGCCTTCTTCACGTAGAAGTACATCGAGCGCGAGACCGGATAGCTGCCGTCGGCGATGGTGTCGAACGTCGGGGCGACGCCATCGATGACGCTGCCCTGCACCTTGTCGCGGTTCTGGTCGAGGAAGCTGTAGCCGAAGATGCCGAGCGCGGCCGGGTTGGCCTCCAGCTTCTGCACGATGAGGTTGTCGTTCTCGCCGGCTTCGACGAAGGTGCCGTCCTCGCGGATCGAATGGCAGACGGCCTTGTACTGCGCCTTGTCCGCCTTCTTCAGCGCCTTGATGTCGGGGAAGGTCTTGCAGCCGCCTTCCATCGCCAGTTCCACGAAGGCGTCCCGCGTGCCGGAGGTCGGCGGCGGGCCCAGCACCTCGATCCGGGTCGCCGGCAGCGCGGCGTCGATCTCGTTCCAGCTGCCGTAGGGGTTGGGGATCAGCGCGCCGTCCTGGGGAACGTCCTTCGCGAGGGCCAGGAACAGCTGTTGCAAGGTGATCGAGAAGGCCGGTGCCGTCTTGGCATTGGCCAGCACGATGCCGTCATAGCCGATCTTGACCTCGGTGATGTCGGTCACGCCGTTCTTGCCGCAGCGCTCGACCTCGGAGGATTTGATCCGCCGCGAGGCGTTGGTGATGTCGGGGTGGGCGACGCCGACGCCGGCACAGAAGAGCTTGAGCCCGCCGCCCGAGCCCGTGCTTTCGACCACCGGGGTCTTGTGCCCGGTGGTCTTGCCGAATTCCTCGGCGACGGCAGCGGCGAAGGGGAAGACGGTGGACGAGCCGACGATCCTGATCTGGTCGCGGGCTTCGCCCGTCTTGGTCAGCGCCGCGGACGAGGCCAGTGCGAGGGCCGCCGCCGTGGCGATGGCGAGGGGTTTCTTGGTCACGGTGCTTCCTCCAGGTTCCGCTCCCGGCGCTCCCGGCCGGGATGTTTCGCGGACTCTGGCCCCCGCGCGGCGATGGAAATGGGACGGATTTATGACGATTTGGTGACGCGGCCCCGCCGGAAGGGCGGCGGCCGTGGGGGCGGTCGCTTTCCCGCTTGCCCCCCTGACGGTCATCCCCGGAGGGAAGGCGCGTGTGCCCAGGAATACGTACCGCACACGACAGAGGTAAGCAGGATCGGGTGCTACGGGATTCGCCTCCGGTAAATATCGTCATTTCCGTTTTGCCGTTCTTATCAGTCCTCCCGGGTCATAGAACGCGAGTCGTCCATCTGTCAGGATCGCATAGAATTCTCCGTGCCCCGCCGGTGCCGAGCCAGACTCGGGCCGGAATCGTTTCTTTTGTCCGTATTTCGGGGCGATTTCTACGAGTCCATATCGGCGGGTTCCCCCGTCGCTGAATTGATCAAAAAGATAAGTTTCCCCCCTCTCGTTTGATGGTGACTGTTTCATTTCAGTGTCCCGTAGAGCGTGTAAACCCAAGTTCCTATTGTTCCGTCAGTTCCCGAGGCGGTGTTGTTGAGCGCGGGTTCTGACTGGATCGGCCGTGCGACCGAAGCTATGAGGCTCTCGAAATATAGTGCTGTTTCGCCGTTTCCTCGGCCTTGGTAGTACTCCGTGCCGAGCGTGATGAGATCGCCGGGCAGGATCCCGGATTGGTCGAGGAAGTCACGCATCTCATCTACTCCGTTTACTCGAAGTGACTCCACTCTCTTCATCCACTGGTAGTATTCGCAGCACCGGCCATATCCGACGACATGGAACAACAGGTCGTTTTTGAAAGTCAGGAATTCCGCGTAGAGTTTCTGTATTTCCGCGACTGCCGCCGTCGAGGTTGCTTGGCTCAGTCTCGTTCCGTTGAAAACGAGAGCGACGAACAGCCCCATGAGGGCAAGTGTCCGGCGGATATTGCCGCGCATCCGGCTTGCTCTTTTGCGGTATTTCGATGTCTTCGTCGGGGTTCCGGGGTGTCGGCCCGCCGGAAGGGCGGAGGCTACTTCATCTCGACCTCGATGAAGACCACGTCGTCCGTGGAGCTCGGGTTGATGACGTCGTGTTCGACGCCTTCCTCGCGGAAATAGGGCTGGCCGGTGACGATCTCGATCGTGCGCTCGCCGTCCGGCTCCTTGAGGAGGAGCTTGCCCGTCGTCGCCGGCACCACGACGTAATCGAATTCATGCCGGTGCCAGCCCGTCGCCCCGCCGGGCGGGAACCGCCATTCGGTGACGCGCACGCGCGCGTTGTCGATCAGTTGAGTCGGCGTCGCCGCAGCCATGGTCACCTCCTGCCCGATAGGCCCGCCCCCAGCGTCCCAGCTTCCCCGCCCGCGCACAAGTCCGCGTATCGCCCTTGCCGCCGGGTCCACTCATACCCCCCTTCACAAGGGGGAGGCGTTGGTTTCCCGAAATCCGCTCCATGGTCGGCGCCGAAATTTCACCTGTCCCGCCCGTCGCGCACCAGGGATCCCGGATCGACGGCGACGCTTTTGATCAGGGCGTGGACTTCTGTACCCGGCGCCAGGGCCAGGGCGTCGGCGGAGCGCGCGGTGATGCGCGCCGTGAGACGGGCGCCGATGTCCACCGCGACGTCCACCGACGCGCCCCGCCGGGGGCCGATCTCCACCACCCGGCCGCGGAAGACGTTGAGCACGCTGGTGCCCCGCGGCGCGCAGGTCGCCAGCGCCACGTCGCGCGCCCGGATGCGGAGCCGCAGGCGCGCGCCGGGCGGCAGAGCGAGCATCGGCACGCGGAGGAGGCCGCCCGCCACCGCGAGCGCCGTCAGGCCGTAAGGTCGGTCGTGGCTCTCCACCGTCGCCTCCAGCACCGCGCCGGCCTCGTCCAGCCCGGCCAGGGGGTCGAGATCGAGCCGGGCCATGATCCCGGCCGCCGGCCCCGCCGCCGCCACCCTGCCGCCGGCCAGCACGACGATGGTGCCGGCGAGCCGCGCCACCTCTTCCACGGCGTGGCTGACATAGACGATCGGCACCCCGATCTCGTCGCGCAGCCGCTCGATGTAGTCCACGATCCGCGCGCGGCGCGGCAGGTCGAGGGCGGCCAGGGGCTCGTCCATGAGGAGCAGCGCCGGCTGGGCCATGAGCGCGCGCCCCAGGGCCACCCGCTGGCGCTCGCCGCCGGCCAGGGTCGCCGGGCGGCGGCGCAGCAGCGACTCCAGGCCGAGCAGCGCCACGATCCTGTCCAGCGCCACGTAGCGCTCGTCCCGCGGCGCGAAGCGAAGGCCGTAGAGCAGGTTCCGGCGCACGCTGAGATGGGGGAAGAGCCGCCCGTCCTGGAAGACGTAGCCGATGCGCCGGCGCTCCGGGCGGAGGTCGATCCCCGCCGCCGAATCGAAGAGCACGCGCCCGGCCACGGCGATCCGCCCGGATTCGGGCCGCAGCAGGCCGGCGATGGCGTCCGCGAGGGTGGTCTTGCCCGCACCGGAGGCGCCGAAGAGCGCGACGATGCCGTCGGTCGGCGCGGCGAAGGCAGCGTCCAGCGCGAAGGCGCCGCGCCGGGCGCGGACGGCGACCTCGATCACCGGCCTTCCAGCCGCCGCCGCAGAGCGCGGGCGAGAAGCTCGGAGCCGAGCAGGGCGGCGAAGGCGATGACGATGGCGATGGCCATCAGGCGGAGCGCGCCGTCCATCCCGCCCGGGACCTGGGTGTAGGTGTAGAGGGCGAGCGGCAGGGTGCGGGTTTCGCCGGGGATGTTGGAGACGAAGGTGATGGTCGCGCCGAACTCGCCCAGGCAGCGCGCGAAGGCCAGGATGGCGCCGGCCAGCACGCCGGGCGCGACCAGCGGCAGGCTAACGGTGGCGAACACCCAGGCCGGCGGGGCGCCGAGGGTGCGCGCGGCCGGCTCCAGGCGGCGGTCCATGCCCTCGATGGAAAGCCGGATCGCCCGCACCATGAGGGGGAAGGACACCACCGCCGACGCCACTGCGGCGCCCTGCCAGGTGAAACCCAGCGCGATGCCGAACCAGGCGTCGAGCCAGGCGCCGACCGGCCCGCGCTTGCCGAGCAGCAGCAGCAGCGCGAAGCCCACCACCACCGGCGGCAGCACCAGGGGCAGGTGGACCAGGCCGTTGACCAGCGCGTGTCCGGGGAAGCGATGGCGCGCCAGCAGCCAGGCGACGGCGAGGCCCGCGGGCAGGCTCGCCAGCACCGCCCAGCCCGCCACCCGCAGGCTGAGCAGGATCGCCTCCGCTTCCAGCGGCGTCAGCCCGAGCATGTCACGCCGCGACGAAGAGGGGCGGTCATTCCACGACGAAGCCGGCGCGGGCGAAGACCGCGCGCCCCGCCGGGCCCGTGAGGAAGGCCAGGAAGCGCCGGGCGAGCGGCGAATCGCGGCCCCGCACCAGGGCGATGGGATAGACGATCGCTTCGTGCAGCCCCGCCGGGATCGCGGCCACCGCGCGCACGCCGGCGCCGCGGGCCGCATCGGTGGCGTACACGATGCCGCGCGGCGCCTCGCCGCGAGCCACCAGGGCGAGCGCGGCCCGCGCGTCCGCCGCCGGGGCGATGCGGCCGCGCAGCGCCGGCCACAGCCCCAGCGCCTCCAGCGCCTGCCGGGCGTAGATGCCGACCGGCACATGCGCCGGGTCTCCCATCGCGAGCCGCCCCTCGGCGGGAAGCGCGTCCGCCTCCAGCGGCGGGAGCGGGGCGGGCGGGGCTTCGCCCTCTTCCGCGGCGACGAGGACGAGGCGGTTGCCGAGCAGGGCGCGGCGGCTGCCGGGCGCGACGAACCCCCGCGCCTCCAGATAGTCCATCCAGGCGGCGTTGGCCGCGAGGAACAGATCGGCCGGCGCGCCGCTCTCGATCTGCCGGGCCAGCGCCGGCGTGCCGGCGTAGGAGGCGACCACGCGGTTGCCGGGGCCGGCGTCGAACCGCGCGATGGCCTCCTCGACCGCCGCCGCCGTGCTCGCCGCCGCCAGCAGGACGACCCGCTCCGCCCGCGCCGCCCCCGCCGCCACGGCGCAGAGGCCGAGCACGCCCGCCGCCGCCAGCGCCCGCCCCGTGAAGGATCCGCCTCTCCCCTTCATCCCGCACGCCCCGCGCACCGTCGCACATTCCTCCCCCCTCGTTGAAGATACCCCCGCCTTTTTCGTTTCGGGTGCGCACCGAAAAGAGCCGCGTGAACGCGCGTGCGCTCGTGCCCGCGCCCGCGAGCCAGCTTGGCGATACGAAGATCCGGATCGGGCGGCGGCGTGCTTCGGCTGCCCGCCTTGAATTGAACCATATAATGGTCCATATAGGGGCTTGCCGCCCCTTTGTGAAGGAAGAAGGCCGATGCAGATCTCCATCACCGAAGCGAAAGGGCGACTGACGGCGCTCGTCCGCCGTGCGGAGGCGGGCAACGAGGTCGTGCTTACCCGTCATGGTCAAGCCACCGTGAAACTGGTGCCGGTGCGACGGCGGCCCAATGCCGATGCGCGGCGCGCGGTGATCGCCCGAATGCGGGCCGTCGCCGCGGGCAAACGGGCTGCGGGTGCCAGTGCCGCCCGCAGTCAAGATTGTCTATATGATGATAATGGCATGCCGAAATGATCGCGGTCGCCACCTCCGCATTGATGGCGATCTTACTGGACGAACCCGAAGCGGTGGCCTGTGCGGAGGCTTTCTCGACAAACGACCGGATCGTGATCTCCGCCGTGACGGTGGCCGAGGCGCTGATTGTCGCCGAGCGGTGGGACCTCGGCGCAGAAATGACCGAGCTTATCGAGGGACTCGAGCTCGAGATTGCAAGCGTCTCGCCGGCCGCGGCGCGGCGGGTTGCTGATGCCTATGCGCAATGGGGTAAAGGTCTCCATCCCGCCGGGCTGAACTTCGGCGACTGCTTCGCCTATGACGTTGCCAGGACGCGGGACTGTCCTCTGCTCCATGTTGGGGCGGATTTCGCACGGACGGATGTCGAAGGCGTACTGTGATCCGGGCTTCGCGGCTTCGAAGCGGTCCGATCTCAGCGATGGCGGAACCGGCCATCGGACCCGGTTTCGCCTCATCAGGGTGTCGATCCGGTTGGCGCCGGCAGGTCGTGCCACGGAGAACCGGGGCACGGAATGTGGAAAATCCCGTTCGGAACCCGCCGGTCATCGACACGGAGCACCCCGCACGGCTTGTCGGTATGCGGGCGTTGCCGGATAGGCCGCTGCGGGCAGCGACAATTCCTCGAGAATCGCGGCGATGCGGGCCCAGGTGGGGCCGTCGATGGGGATGGCGTCGGCGGGGGAGTCGGCGAGATGGGCGCCGGGCAGGCGCACGCCTGCGCCGCCGGCGGCCGGCGGCAGGGCCGTCAAGCCGGCGACGAAGGCTTCCATCGCCGCGATGAAGCCGTCGCGCCCGCCGAGCACGGCAGGGTCGGCCGCCAGGACGAAGAGCCCGTTGCCGCGGCCTTCGGCCTCGTCGCCCGCGCTCATGCCGGCACCGGTCAGGGCGCCGGCGAACGCTTCGACGAGCAGGCTCAGCAGGAAGCCCTTGTGGCCGCCCGCCGCGCCGCCGAGCGGCCGCAGGGCGGCCGCCCGCGGCGTCGTGAAGAGGGCGGCCGGGTCGACGGTCGGGCGGCCAGCGCGGTCGATCAACCAGTCTTCCGGCACCGTCGCGCCCCGGTTCGCGGCCATCCGCACCTTGCCGAGTGCCGCCACGCTGGTCGAGAGGTCGATCACCAGCGGCGGTGCGCCGGGCGCGCGCGGGATGCCGGCGGCCAGCGGGTTGGTGCTGAGGAAAGGCGCGGCGCTGCCGCAGGGGGCCACGCAGGCGCCGCCGCCGGCGTCGTTGACCATGAGCAGGGTCATCAGCCCGTCGCGCGCCGGGCCGCCCACATAGGCGCCGAGGCGGGCCACGTCGTTGCCGTTGCGCACGGCGGCGCAGCCGATTCCTTCCCGCCGCGCCTTCGCCGCCGCCCGCTCGAGGGCGAAGACGGTGGAAACGGGGCCCAGGCAGCGGCGCGCATCGATCAGCACGGCCGCCGCCGTTTCCCGCACGACCGCCAGCGCCGCCGCGGGGACGATGCGCCCGGCACGGGTGTCGTCGACGAAGGTCGGGATGCGCATCGCCCCGTGGGAGTGATACCCCGCGCGGCTCGCCTCGAGCAGAGTCCCGGCCAGGACCGCGCATTCGCGGGCGGTGAATCCAAGGGCGCCGAACACGTCCTCGATCAGAGCGCGAACCGTCGATTCGGGCGCGCAGACGCCCGCGCCCGGGGCCATCGGCTCAGTGGTCCGAGACCTTCAGGTCTGAGATTTTTGGGTCTGAGACCCTTGGGTCTGCGACCCTGACCAGGAGCTTGCCGAAATTGCGGCCCTCGAAAAGCATCGGCAGGGCCTGGGGTGCGTTCTCCAGCCCCTCGATCACGTGCTCCCGGTAGGTCAGGCGGCCCTCGTCGAGCCACTGCGTGAGGCGCGCGATCGCCTCCGGGTAGCGGTCCTGCCAGTCGAACACGAGGAAGCCTTCGACGCGCGCCCGGTTGATCAGGATGCTGCGCAGATGGCTCGGCCCGGCATAGGGTTCGGTCAGGTTGTAGTGGTGGATGGCACCGCAGATCACGACGCGGGCCTTGAACGCCAGCCGGGCCATCACCGCGTCGCTCACCGGGCCGCCGACATTATCGAAATAGACGTCGACGCCGCCTGGGCAGGCGTCGTCGAGCGCGGCGCCGAGATCGCCTGGGGCGCGGTAGTCGATCGTGGCGTCGAAGCCGAGCGTCCCGGTGACGTAGGCCGCCTTCTCGGCGCTGCCCACCGTGCCCACCACGCGGCAGCCGCCGAGCCTGGCGATCTGGCCCACCACGGCGCCGACCGCGCCGGAGGCCGCCGAGACCACCACCGTATCGCCGGCGCGCGGCCGTCCGACCTCGAGCAGGCCGAAATAGGCGGTCATGCCGGGCATTCCGAGGATGCCGAGCGCGTAGGAGGGCGGGTAGGGCGAAGCGGGCAGCACGCGCACGGTTTCGGGCGTGCACAGCGCGAATTCCCGCCAGCCGAGATAGCCCTCCACCAGGTCGCCGGCGGCGAGGCCATTGGCCTCCGAGCGCACGATCTTGCCGACCACGCCGCCGGTCATCACGCCGCCGATCCGCACCGGCGGCGCATAGGATTTCGCGGCGCTCATCCGCCCGCGCATATACGGGTCGAGGGAGAGGTAGAGCACGCGCACCAGCGCCTGGCCCGGGCCGGGGTCGGGAACCGGCGCCTCGACCAGGGCGAAATCGTCGGCCTTCGGTATCCCGACCGGGCGGGCCGCGAGTTGGATCTGGCGGTTGCGGTTGGCGATCACGCGTGGCCTCCCTCCCGGCGGCTACACCGCGGTGTAACCGCCGTCGATGACCAGTTCGGTGCCGGTGACGAAGCTCGATTCCTCGGACGCCAGGAAGAGGACGCCGTTGGCGATGTCCTCGGGCTTGCCGACGCGGCCGATCGGATGCAGCCTGGCCAGCGCCTCCAGACCCGCTTCCAGGCTGCCGTAGTCGCGGTAGCAGGTGTCCTCCATCATCTCGGTATGAATATAGCCGGGATGGATGGAGTTGACCCGAATCTCCCTGCCGCCTTTGGCGCCGTCGAGCGCGGCGCCCTTGCTGAACAGCCGCACCGCGCCCTTGGTCGCGCTGTAGGCGGAGAGCGCCTCGACGCTGGTGAGGCCCAGGATCGAGGAGACGTTGACGATCGAGCCGCCCTTGCGCATCGCCCGCATGGCGTGCTTGGTGCCGAGGAACACGCCGTCGGCGTTGACCGCCATGATCTTGCGCCAGTCTTCGAGGCTGGTCGTCTGCACCGGCTCGATGACGGCGATGCCGGCGTTGTTCACGAGCACGTCGAGGCCGCCGAAGCGGGCGATGACGGCCGCCACCCCGGCCTCCCAGTCGGCTTCACGGGTGACGTCGAGGGCGAGGAACATCGCGCTGGCGCCGCCGCCCTCCAGTTCGGCGGCCAGCGCGGCGCCGCCCGCTTGGTCCACGTCGGCGAGCGCCACCGGCGCGCCTTCCGCCGTGAGCCTGCGGGCGCAGGCCGCGCCGATGCCCTTCGCGGCGCCCGTGACCAGGGCGACCCGTCCTTCGAGGCGTCCCGCCATTCGCTGCTCCTCTCTCTCCGGCCGCGCCGGGTCGGGCCGGGAGCGACCGCTAATCCTCGGCGGCGGCCGCCGCGTCCATCATGGCGTGGATCATGGCCGGCTTGGGCACGCTCGGCCGGGGATACGCCTTGCGGCTGTGGGTGAGGCCCAGGCCGAGCACGCATTCGGCGAGCTTGTAGGTGAGCGGCCCGGGGTTGATCACCGGCACCGGCAGGTTCGCGGCCATGTGCCCGTGCGCCTGATGCATGGTGGTCGAGCCGAGGAGGATCACCTCGGCGCCGTCCTCCTCGATGCAGCGCATGGCGCATGCGACCAGTTTGGGGAAGACCACCTCTTCCTTGCCGCCGAGCAGATTCTCGACGTCCGGCATCACGTTGATGGAACGGATCGAGGCGAGCCTGTCGGCGACGCCGTATTCCTGGGTGCCCTTCCTGTAGAGGGGGATCCAGCCGTCCCACTGGGTCACGACCGAGAAGCGGTTGCCGAGCATCAGGGCCGTCATGAAGGAGGCCCGCCCCGGCCCGATCACCGGGATGTCGAGCACCGAGCGCAGGGCGTTCATGCCGGAATCGCTCATCGTGTCGATGCAGACGGCGTCGTAGCCGTCGGCCTCCGCGCTCAGGCCCGCTTCGAACAACGCGGCGTCGGCCAGGACGTAGTCGTGGTAGCAGTCCAGCAGTGCCGGCCCCGCCTTGACCCCGCGGAAGTCGAATTCCATGTCCGGGCCGAGCGCCACCGAGGCGAGCTGGGCGCGCCGGTTCGCGAGGCCCTTCTCGTCGAAGGCGAAGGGGACGATGACGAGGACCTTGGCCATGGCTCACTCCGATGTCTGCGCCGCCGCTCCGCAGGGGCCGCGCGATCATGGCGCAAACCGCGCACGATCGGAAGCCCCGCGCGCCGAATGGCGGAACGGCCGTTTGACCGGGCGGGGCGCCGGCCTATCATGCGCGCGGCCGGGCGCCGGGGGCGGCCGGGGAAGCGAGGGGAGAGCGGCGAATGGCGAAGGGCAAGGCCGTCATCGTTGGCGGACTGGGCATCATCGGGCGCAACATCATCCAGGCCCTGGAAGCCGACGGCGGCTGGGAGATCGTCGGCCTGTCGCGGCGGGCGCCGAATTTCGAAACCGGGGCCGCGTTCGTCTCCGTCGACCTTCTCGACGAGGCGGAAGCCGAGGCCAAGCTCGCCGACCTGACCGACGCGACCCATGTCTTCTACGCCGCGCTCTCCGGCGGAATCGCTGCGGAGAACGTCGAGGGCAATCTGGCGCTCGTGCGCCATTCGATCGGCACGATCGCCCGGATCGCGCCCACCCTCCGGCGCGTGGTGCTGGTCCAGGGCGGCAAGTATTACGGCGTCCATCTCGGCCCGCACAAATCGCCGTCGAAGGAGAGCGACCCGCGCCACCTGCCGCCGAACTTCTATTACAACCAGCAGGACTACGTGGCCGGGATCCAGAAGGGGCAATCCTGGCATTACACCTGCCTGCGCCCGGAGGCGGTGATCGGCTACGCGGAGGGCATCCCGCTGAACACGGCCTCCCTGGTCGCGGCCTATGCGACGATCTGCAAGGCGCTGGACGCGCCGCTCAACTTCCCCGGCCCGGAAGCCGCCTTCACGGCCTTCAACAAATTCGTGGACGCCCGGCTGCTCGGGCGCTGCGCCGTCTGGGCCGCGAGCGAGCCGAAATGCGCGGGCGAGGCCTTCAACGTGACCAATGTTTCCGGCATGCGCTGGTGCCATCTGTGGCCGCTCTTCACCGCGTATTTCGGCTGCCGGCCGGGCATCGTCCTGCCGATGTCGCTCGCCGATTTCATGGCGGACAAGGCGCCCGTCTGGGACGACATCGTCCGCACCCATCAGCTCAAGAAGACCGCGTTCGCCGACATGGGCGACTGGGGCTTCGCCGACTGGAACTTCGGCCGCACCTGGGACACCATCCTGGAGGACACCAAGCGCCTGCAATACGGCTTCACCGAGGCCATCGACACGGAGACGAACTTCGTCGAGATCTTCGACCAGATGCGCGCGGCCCGCGTGATTCCCGCAGGCTGACCGCGGCGCGCCTTCAGCCCTTGAAGCGCGGCTCGGGGAGGCCGCGGTAGCCGGTGCCGGTGACGGCGAAGACGCCGCCGGCTTGCGGTTGGCCGGCGAGGGCCTCTTCGCTCAGATGCACACGCGCGCCGGTGACGTAGATCCTGTCCAGGTCGGGGCCGCCGAACATCGGGCAGGTGACCTGCTGGAAGGGCAGTTCAACCGTCCGCTCCAGGGTGCCGTCCGGGGCGAAGCGGGCGAGGCACCAGCCGTTCCAGCGCGCGTTCCAGAGGTAGCCTTCCGCATCGACGGTGGAGCCGTCCGGGACGCCCGGCGCGCTGCCGGGGCCGGCGAAGACCCGCTTGTTGGAGAGCACGCCGGAGGTGGCGTCGAGGTCATAGGCCCAGATCGTGTCGCGCCCGAGATCGGCGAAATACATGGTGCCGCCGTCGGGACTGAAGGCGATGGAGTTGGAGACGACGATTCCGGACTCCATCTCGTGCAGGCCGAGGTCCGCATCCAGTCGGTACAGCGCGCCGAGGGGGCGGCCGGCCATGGCGTCGTCCATGCTGCCGGCCCAGAAGCGACCCTGCCGGTCGCAGCGGCCGTCGTTCATGCGGCTTTCGGGCGTGTCGGCTGCGACCTCGCGGATCGTCTCGACGGCGCCAGTCTCCATGTCGAAGAAGCGGAAGCCGCCGTAAAAGGCGACGACCATGCCGCCCTTCTCCCGCAGCGCGAGGGAGCCGGGCTGCTCGTCCACCGGCACGGTCTTGCGCTCGCCGGTCTCCGGCGTGAAGCGGCTGATGGTCTGGCCCTTGATGTCGAGCCAGTAGAGCCGCTCGTCGGCCGGGCACCAGACCGGGCTTTCGCCTAACTCGTCCCGGCAATCGACCACGCATGCCACATCCGCCATCGCGCGCCCTCCCCGTTCGCTTCGCCCCATTATGGCGCAAGATGGAGGCGGCGTCCTGGGAGCGCCGCTCGACCGGGTCGGATCGGCATGCGCCGTCTGTAAAGCAACGTTTGACACCGCGCCGTCGTTCGCCACCCTGCGACCATGATATAGAGGACTGTCACCGATGATCGAGAGGCACCCCTCCGTCGCTCCGGTCCATCCGGGGGAAATCCTCCGGGAAGACGTTCTGCCGGCGCTCGCCATGAGCAAGACGGCCGTTGCTGGTGCCCTGCGGGTATCCCGGCAGACGCTCTACGGCTTTCGGTGCGCCGGGGAATGCTTGGGAGCGTCGGTGCTATCGGGAGAACGGCCGCCCGTGCGGTGCCGGCTCCAGCGGTTTCAGCCACTCCTTGAAGTCGTTACCGAGTGTTTGCAAGTTATCGGCCCAGTCGACGTTCCGAGCGTAGACGAGAGACATCATTCTGTCGTTAGCTTTCACCAGCGCAACCGGTTTGAGAGTGCCGCGCTTCACCAGAATATTATCGATGGATTTTTTCACATTATTTTGATTGTTATCACACCGCGTGCTGTAGGTCGATATTTGTATGAGGATTCCGTCGCTCGTGTTGCGAATGGTGCATAGCAATTTATCAAGGTCGGATGGGTACAAATTCCCGCAAACCTTTTGTTCTCTATCATGTCTAGTATACTTATACGGATCGAAAGAAATGAGCGTCAAACCGTCTTCTGGCAACCCCTTGTCGAATCGATTACGCCAGTCACCACAATACGTTTCAGCTCTTCGACAGTCCGTGCAATTGTCGTTGATGTGTTTTGTACAGGATGCGAGTTGTGCCGCAGTGGGACAATCTATTTGGCACAGAAGAAATGAAAAACAGCCTTCCCATACGGCCATGAGGAAGGCTGCACTGTTCGGATAGCCGGTTCCTCCCGGAGCCAGTTTTCGCCATGCTTGCTCGTAAGGCGTTTTCCCATAGAGTAGTCCGCTCTGTATCTTATCGAAATCGGGGTCTTGGCGTTTGCGTCGCGTTGCGAACGGTGCCATCGCATGAGCGTCGATGAAATTCAAATGCGATTCGTGTTGGTTCGCTGCCGTCAACAATTCGCAGAACGTCCAGTGCTGCATCAAGTTGCCGATGTTGCCCATGTACGGGTTGCCGTGCGATTTGCCGTGTCCGGTGTGCGCGGTCATGTCACGCTCTCCGTTCGCGAGTCGTAGTGGCCTTCGCTCCCGGGTGAGGCGGGCACGGCGTTAATTCCAGCATTCGACGAGGACGGTGAAGCGCTTGGCGGCCGCGGCCACCTCGTCCGGCGGGCGCGCCTTCTCCGACGGCGCGGTTTCGTAGGCGACGCCTTCCGCATCGAGGAACGCCCGCGCGGCGCCCGCGCTTACGGCGAAGTTGACGTTCTGCGGGATGTCGCCGGTCACCTGCGCCATGGCGATGGCGTCCAGTTTCGACACCACCACGCCGACCGCATTGCCGGCCGAATCCAGCACCGGCCCGCCGCTGTTCCCCGGCTGCACCGGCGCGGTGATCTGGATCAGCAGCCGGTCGTCGCCGGGGCCGGCGAGGGCGGCGACGTTTCCAGCGGCCACATTCGCCCCCGAAGCCAGCACGCCGCGCAGCGGGTAGCCTACCACCACGACGCCCGCGCCCGCGCGGATGCCGCGCCCCTGGCGGAACGCCGCGACCGCCCCGCCCGCCGCCCCTTCGAGCAAGGCGAGATCGGCCGCTTCGTCGCGCGCGGCGACGGCGACGACCCCCGCCAGCGGGACGCGCAGCTCGGCGCATCCGCGCACGACGTGTTCGTTGGTGAGGATGTGGCCTGCCGTGCTGACGCGGAAGCCGGAGCCGGTGGACGACCGTTCGAGCGCAAGACGCGCCGGTTCCCGTTCGGGCGCGGCAGCGGAGAGCGCGGCCAGGACGGCGCTCTCCAACCGTTCGGAAAGGCGCCCGTCCTTCGGCAATCCGATGTCGGCCTGGAAGGCGCGGATGGCCGCGCGGGTCTTCGGGCCGAGCACGCCGTCGGCGGAGCCGGGATCGTAACCGAGCCGCGCCAGGGCGCGCTGGATCGCCGCCACCCCGGCCTGCGTATCGTCACCGCCCTTCGCCGCGCGCGGCGGGGGAGAAGATGATTCCGTATCGGCCTTCGGCCGCCATTCCCGCGCCATCCGCTGGGCGCGGGCGAGCGCTTCGGGGGAGAGAAGCCGCGCTACATGATCTCGAATCTGCCTTGCAGCCCTTCGGTATTTCGCATCCATGGCAGGAAGTCGGGAGTCAGCGAGGTTTAGCCACATGTGCGCCCGGATGTAATCCGGCGCGAGGCCCTGGCCGGTGAAATACATGATCCCGAGCATGGCCTGAGCTTTGGCATGTCCTTGCTCGGCGGCCCGACGAAACCACTTTACTGCCTCGGCGTAGTCCTGCGGTATGCCTTCACCCTCCCTGTACCACTGTCCGAGCGTGAACTGGTCGTCGGCGTTACCCTGACCAGCAGCCCGGCTGTACCATTTTGCAGCCTCGGCTAAATTTTGAGGAACACCGCCACCAGTGCTGTACATTCTCCCAAGTTTATTCTGGGCGTCGTAATTCCCTCGTTCGGCGGCGCGATGGTACCACTTCACCGCTTCATCCACGTCGGAAGGAACGCCGGAGCCATATTCAAGGAGCACCCCGAGCCCAAACTGAGCCGAAGCGTGGCCTTGTTCGGCGGCACGTCGGTACCACTCCGCAGCTTTGGCGTGGTCCCGCGGCACGCCCTCGCCATCGAAATACATGTCTCCAAGATTGTATTGAGCGGAGGCGTCGCCCCGCTCGGCGGCGCGTCGGAACCACCTCGCGGCTTCGGCGTCGTCCTGCGGCACGCCGTCTCCGACGCGGTACATGTGCCCGAGAAGAGTTTGAGCGGAGACGTCACCCTCTTCCGCAAGGGCCGCTACGAATTTCTCGAAGGTCTGCGCCGTCGCCGGCAACGCGCTCGCCAGTGCCATCGCGAGCGCCGCCGCCAGGGCGACGAGCCGGATCGTGCGTTTCATCGTCGCCACCGCTTGCATCTTCCGTTTCGGGACGTATCCATGGCGGTCGGTCGGGGCCGCCGCTGATAGGCGACCGCCCCGACTGTGCCATGCCCGCTTCCTGGAGGCGCCGGCCCATGCCCCTGTTTCTCGGATACGACCCCGGCGGCGAAGGCAGGAACGGCGTCGCCGCCGCGCGCATCGCCGACGATGGAACGACCTTCGAACGGCCGCCGGAGACCCGGACCCTGCGCGACGTGGAAGAGGTTTGCCGATGGCTCCGCGCGCACCGCAAGGCGGAGGCACTCGGCATCGACACGCTTCTCGCGTGGTCCCGTAAGGGCGATCGCGCCTGCGACAAAGCGCTCCGCCGAAAATACCCGGAGCAGAGCGAATCCGTCATCGCGCAGAATCTCCTGCGCGGTGCAATGGCGATCAACGGCATCATCGTCGCCCGGCTTGGTCACCACTTGGGCCTCCCATTGCTCGTCGAGAGTCATCCGAAACTCGTCTTACGCGCTTGGCTCGAGGACCACATGGCGGGGACTGAATTCGCCAAGCGGCTCGAGCCGCTGCGCGGGAAGAAGACCGGCGACCACGAAGCCGACGCCCTCATCGCCGCCTGGTGCGCGTCCCGGTGGCATTTCGCGCACTGGACGGTGAACCTGTACGACGCATTCACGGAACAGGGAAAGCTGGTCTTCCCGGCAAGAGAGGCCGTCTATCCCTGGCCGGAGCCGGTCGGCGGCGCTTGACTCGCGCCCGCGCCAGTTCACGGCCGATCACGCTTTTGCGCGGACCGACAGACCTTTCGCGCGAATGCGGACAGGATACGCCGCAAGTATCGCGCGAAAGGAAGATGGAATGACCGATCCTCGATCCACCGTCGCTCGCGCATGCATTTCTCGAGCTCGGCCCCACTCCTTATGATGCACTCTCTTTCTTCAAGTTGAGGATGTTTCTGGTCATGGGTGTAACCCGTCGGCTGCCCCTCTCTGTCGTTGACCACCCATGAGGCTTCCGGGCGATTTTTCCCGAGGTAAGACCCTACGGATTGGGGGGGACCCCAATGGCTTTTCCTACCGCTCTGTAGGTACAGCGAACGCGGGCGTCGTTGAGGTAGGCGAGGATTTTTTCGATCATCATCATCTTTTCTGTCTGCATGGCCATCCTCCACGATTCGGCAGGGCAGGGATCAATTTCACTCTAAATTGGTGCGGCGCACCGGATCGACGGGGCCGGCGAGGAGCATCGCGCCTTCCGCCTCGCCGTCGATCCATGCGTCGTCGCAAAGCGCCCGGCCTTCCAGGAGGCAGCGCAGCACCGCGGCGGCGGTCACGTGGGAATCGAAGGCGTCGTCGTCCGCGCGCGCCGGGCCGAGATCGCCGAGGCAGACACCGTGTTCCCGAACCCACGCCGCCTTCGCGAGGCAGTCGCTGAAATCCGCCCTCGTTGCCTTCTGCGTCTTCGCGATTCTCCTGCGGCGGGTCGGAAGGCGCGCGGCAACCGCCGCGGCGTAGGCGAGGCCGGGATAGGTCTCCGCCAGCACGATCCGCTTGTCGGCAAGCAGCGCCGGCAGCGCGCCCTCGAAAGGCCAGACGGCGAAATCGCGGTTGCTCTCCTTCAGCAGCGGGATCAATTCTCGCCAGAGCGCGCGGGTGGCCGAGCCGACGGTCCCCGGCATCCCGCTGACGGCGAACAGGGGCTTCGCGCCCGTCGCTTCGTCGATGCGGCGGAGCATGTTCCCCGTGACCTTCCGCGTGAAAGCCGTCTTTCCGCCCTCGCCTGGCTGGACGGCGAAGAACGGGCGATCCGTGCGCCAGTCGTCGGGGGAGCGGACCTCGCGAAAGAAATCCGATTCCGGATCGAGCCCGGCGAGCCAGTCGAGGAAGTGCCGCGGGGGCCGCCCGCCCGCCGCGCGGCCCGCGTGGCAAGGTAGGAAGCGGAAGACCGCGTCGAGGAAGTGCCGCGGAGGCCACCCGCCCGCCGCCTCCTGCTGCACCATGCGCCAGTAACCGGCGGGCACGCCGAGGGCCAAGTCCATGCCGAGCAGGACCGGGCCGGTCTCCTCCTTCAGCTCGCGGGCCAGCTCCAACAGCGCCGCGAGACTCCAGGCCGTGCTTTTGACGCGCCGGATGCAGCGCGTGCGCGGCATGGCGACGTGCACCGAGCGCTTTCCCGCATCCTTGCTCCAGTCCGCCGAGACGAATGCGCCGAGCACGCCGACGTCGCTCATGTTCTGTGCATCGCTTGCGCGCCGCATTGCGTGCACTCACCGCGCGCCCGCCGCGCGTCACGCCGTGCTTTCGCCCTCGCCTTCACCGTCACCCCGCTGCCCGAAGGTGCCACGCTGGCACCTTTCGGCGTCGCCAGCGCCCGCGCGGCGGCGGCAATGCCATGTTGCGCCAGCGTTTCCGCGTCCATGCCTGCCCGCGCGATTTGCGCCAGGCGCGCCGCCGTCCGGTAGGGAATGCCCGCGCGCTTGAGTGCGGGCTTATAAGCGCTGTAAGCGCATTCGGCGCGCAACTCAAGCAACAGGCGCCCGGCTTCAAGGTAGGCTTCCGCCGCCTCGACAGACTTCGCGCCGGCCCGGCGCCATGCCGCCTTCACCCGATCCGCAATCTCGGTTGCGTAGTTGCTCAGACGCTCCGATTCCGCCGCCATGCACCCGCTCCCACGAGTCGCAGCACAGGATATGCGACAAGGTGCCACGGCGCGCGCCGGTTTCGCCGCCCGCGCCATGTGAGCGCACCGGCCGCGCGGCGCCCGTGCGGCCCGCACGCCTCAAGCCGCCCTACACTGTCCGGTTCCCAAGGGCGCCAACCCTGCAAATGGGCGCCGAATGGCCAAGGCGAAACTCCCCCGCCGGAATCCGCGCCCCCTCCCCCTGATCCCGGCAGGGGTCCCCGCGCGCCTCGAACGCGTCCGCGCCGTCCGTAGCGCGCCCGTGAATGCCGGCCCGCGCCGCCGGCGTCCCTTCCTCCCGGCCCCGGCCTACTCGAACCGGGCTTCCTCGAACCAGGCTTCGAAGTTCAACAGCCGGTAGGCTTCGGTTCCCTTCAACGCTTCGTTGTCCTTCGCATAGTCGAAGGGAGTGAAGCCGGCATCATTGCGCGCGCCGGGGTCCGCGCCGGCCTTGAGCAACGCCAGGATCACGGAAAGGTTGGCGTTCTTCTTCAACGCCGCCCGGTGAAGCGGCGTATCGCCGTCATCATCGCGCGCGTCGGGGTCCGCGCCGCCTTCGATCAGCGCCGCAATCACGGAAGGGTTGGGGTTGGCGTACAACAACGCCGCATGAAGCGGCGTATCGCCGTCATCATCGCGCGCGTCGGGGTCCGCGCCGCCTTCGATCAACGCCGCAATCACGGAAGGGTTGGGGTTGGCGTACAACAACGCCGCATGAAGCGGCGTTCTGCCCTTTTCATCGCGCGCGTCGGGGTTCGCACCGCCTTCGATCAACGCCGTAATCACGGAAGGGTTGGCGTTGACTATCGCCGCCCCATGAAGCGGCGTCGACAGGCCCCCAGGCCACCCGATCCCATTGTCTAAGCGCGCGCCGGGGTCCGCGCCGGCTTCAATCAACGCCTTGATCACGGAAGGGTTGGCGTTCTTCTTCAACGCCGCCAAGTGAAGCGGCGTCACGCCGCCGCCGGCGCGCGCGCCGGGGTCCGCGCCGGCAGAAAGCGCGGCCTTCACTTCGGAAGCGGTTCCGTTTTTCACCGCCTCGAACAGATCGTCCGTCGCGTCGGCGTGAACGGGAAGCGCCGGCAATGCCAGCGCACCGCAAAGCAGGATCAAGGCAAGCACGCGGCGGTTCATCGCGGGGTTCCTTTGTTCGATTGGACAGCGCGCAATCTCTACCCCCTCCCCGGCATCCGCAAGGGAACGCCCACGGCGCCCGCAGGCGGCCCGTGAGCGCCGTTCCGCCCGCCGGCGCCTTGAACACCCCGCGCCGCGCGGGGAAGCGTAGGACGCGCGCGTACTGCTATTTTTCACGGTGCCGCCAAGACCCGGCGCCCTCACCGACGACCCGGGGCATGAGCATTCGCGCGCCGTCACCGCACAGGCAGAGGACCTTGGCCAGATTCCATGCAAGATCCTCGAGGCTGGCCTTCAATCCGGCCGTGTCCGGGCAATCTCCGCGCAAGTCCCGTGACGCCAGCACGACCTCCGCATGGTATTGTGATTCACCCCGAAGCCCCCTGTAGGGAAGCGGCGGGCAGGTCATCCGCCATGCGCCCTTCAGGTGGTCTTTCAGAAGATCGTCGAACCGAGAAGCAACGTGATTACCAGGGTCTTTGTTCAACGCAAACAAAACGACCGCCGCCCGATCCGCCATTTCCTTCATCCGCGGAACGATCATTTTCGCCTTGCGCGGTAAGAATTCGCTGAACGGATCGATCAACGCCACGTCTTCCTTTCGCGCCTTGCACGCGATTTTCTCGAAAGCGGCGTAGGCGTCGTACTTGCCGGAATGATCAAAGGCGTCCGGGAATGCGTCTTTCAGTGGCTGCAAGTCACATGCGAGAAGCTTCTTGAGGTGTTTCGAGTCGCAATCGCCGACGAATACGGGAACATCGGCGTCAAGCCTTTTCCCGAGGTTGTGAACCAGTTTCCCACTTCCGAAGTAGCGGCATTCGTCGATTCCGGTCTGTGCCTCCGTCAGCGCACTTCCGGCCAACCCCCGAACGCGCCGGACGGTCTCGGAAGCAACGCATGCGAACGGCTCGCCTGCGAACAGGTCAAGGAAGCGAGCGGGTGCGTCCCGCTTGACGCGCCAGCGGACGAACTCCGCCAGGACACCGTGCTTGAGAAGGTCGCCGGCGTTGCCCATGTCGTAGGGCAGGGACGAACGACGGGAACCGGTCATTCCATCTTCCTTTCGCGCGATACTTGCGGCGTATCCTGTCCTCATTCGCGCGAAGGACCTGTTGGCCCGCGCACTGGAAAGATTGCGCGACTCGTTTCCGGACACACCCTCAAACGGCGAAACCGAGTCCCGCTCGGAAGGTGCGGGCAGCGGCCTTGGCCGTTCCGGCGGCCTCCGGGTTGCCGGGGAGGGCGGCGCAATAGGCATCGATGGCGGCGTCGCCCAGGGGCGTCCATTCGGCGAGCCAATCCGCCAGCACGGAGTCGTTGCCCTCCCGCCGGCGCGCGAAATCGACGAGCGCGGCGGTCCAGCGGCGGGCGCGTTCACTGTCGCTCCACTGGGCGTCCAGAAGCTGGGCGCACAGCGCGTCGCCGTTGTGGCGGGCGGAGCGGCCAAGCTGGCGGAGGAACGCTTCGTCGAAGGCCGGCTTGGCGACCAGGTTGAGCGCGACGAAATGCTCGGCCCAGTCGTAGGCGACCAGCGCGCGTTCCAGGAGTTCGCGAAAGCCCTGCCAGCAGGGATCGCCTTCCCAGACGCCGCGCTCCCCCTCGACGAAGCCCGCATCCGGCCAGGCATTGGCCAGTTCGCGGGTGCGGTAGGCGATGCGCGAAACCCAGCGGAGCTGGTCGGCGCACTGGAACATCGCGCAATTCTCGATCGTGCTCGCCGGCACGATCTGCACGAGATAGGCCGCGCCCATCTGGAGGCAATGCAGCGGATAGCGCGCCGGCGTGTAAAGCCGGGCGAGCGCCGCCACCCAGTCCGCGCCGAGGCCGGCGTCATGGGCGTTGCCGGCGTAATCGGCGAGGAGGCCGTCCACATAGGTTTCCTGCCCGTCCTGCATCACGTTGTAGGAGCGATAGACCAGCTCGTCCGGGTCTCGGAAGGCGTCCCAATCGTCGTGGCGGAGCGGCGATTCGTTGCGGTACTTCACGTACCACTTGTTCATGTCGATGTCGGGCGAGAGCGCCCACGGCATCGCATCGTCGGTGCTCCAGAGCAGGTCCGTCGAGACGATCTCGTATTCGCTCGGCCGGCGCCGCTGCCCGGCGAGATGGCTCCAGGTCCTGAGCGGCTTCGACAGGTCGGTCCGGTCCGGCATCGCTTCGGCTCCCCTTCGCGCCCGCGTCACAAGGTCTTGTCGAAATAGAAACGCATGGAGTCGTCGGTGGTCTCGATCCGGCCCGAGAAGGAACTCAGGTTGACCTCGAGCTCGGCGATGCGAAACGGCCGGCCGAGCAGCCGCGCCACCGTGCCGGCGCGAATCACGCACTCGCCCTCCGTCTCGGCGCGAATGTAGGCGACTCGGTCCTCGATCGTGAATTCCTTGCCGGGATTGTCCTCCTCCAGGGCCTCGACCACGGCGTCGGCGACCTCGCCCGCGCGCAGGACGGGCCCGACCGCGTTGCCGCGCCCGCCTTCGGAACCGCTCATCACGCCTTCTTTCCGCCGCCCGCCCGCGCCTACGGCTGCGCGAATTTCGGCTCTATGCCGTCCACGTCGACATAGACGGCCTCGCCCTCGACCTTGATCGGGTATTTCGCGATCTCGGCGTGGCCCGGGTTCACGCCCTTCCCCGCCACCACGTCGAACTCCCAGAGATGCATGGAGCAGGTCAGCACCCGGCCTTCCAATTCGCCGTCCACCAAGTCCACTTCCTGGTGGGGGCAGACCGACTGCACGGCGTGGACGCCTTCGCCCGCGACATGGACGAGGAGCACCTCGACGCCGTCCACCTCGACCGTCTCCATGTCGCCTTCCCAGATGTCGTCCAGCGCGCAGGCTTTCTTGAACGCCATTCCCGATCGCTCCCTACGCGCCGTCGCGCGGCTCCTCGAAATAGACGTCGATGCAGTCGTAGGTGCGGATGCCGGCCTCCGCCGCCGTGAGGCCGCGCGGCCAGGGCGGCGCGTCGTCGGTCTCGCGCGTGGGCCGCACCCGCAGCGTCGCGCCGGGGCGGTCGGCGACGTGCAGGTCGATCGAATGGCAGGCGCAGGCCGCCGCCACCTCGTCCATGGTCTGGGCGGGCGCGATCTCGACGACCTTGATATGCGCATCTTGCTGGAAGCGCGAGAGGATCGGGAAGGCGCTCATCCGCCGCCGGCCGCCGCGGCGCTACTCGGCCGCCCGGGCGCGGAAGCCCTCGGCCCAGCGGTAGTCGTGGCCGTCGCGCCCGCCCTCGCTGATCACGCCGATCCCCATATAGGTCAGCACGTTGTCGAGGGTCGGTGGGTCTATCTCGCCGGAATACATGCGGTCCACGATCGTCTCGTGGTCCTTGTAGCGCTCCGGGTCGGTGTCGAAGATCCAGCGGCAGACCTCGGTGCAGAAGTTGTAGCGCCGCCCGCCCCAATCGCGCTGCCAGGCGCGCGCCCGCCATTCCGGGCCCGGCCGGTGCGAGATCGGGATCTGGCACATGTTGCAGATGACCGGGATGCAGGCCGGATGGGTCTTCTCCTCGCGGCCCTGGAGCAGGTTGTTCGTGATCACGTCCCAATAGGTGCCGTAGCTTGCGTTCCAGCCGGGATATTTCTCCTCCAGCCAAGCCCGCTCCGCCGGCCCTACGGCACCCGGCGGATTCCACCAGACGGTGGGCCGCCACGACCAGATGCCGCCCTGCTGGCAATGGTGGTGATTCTCGATGTCGTCGAGGAAGATGTCCCAATACCACGGGGTGTCGAGGCCCAGGTCCTGCACTTGGCGGTCCCACTGCCGGATCACCCATTCGTGCATGAACTCCTTGAACGACATGTGCCGCTGTTCGAGCGGGATGTAGTAATCCATCGGGATGCCGACGGTAATCGCGAACAGGCGCCAGACCCGCCACAGCGCGATGTCCATCGCCTGCTGCGCTTCCTTTTTGCGGCCGTTGCGGATCATGATCTCGATGGTCGGCGTGCCGAGCTGGGCGTGGCGGGCCTCGTCCGACTGGATGCTCGTGATCAGGTTCGCGAAGGTGTGGTCGCCCACATTCGCGGCGTCGGTCGCGAGCCCGATCATCTGGAGGTTGGTGAGCGCGGTCTCGAACGCGAAGGAGACCATGACCGAGGAGGTCACGGCGTCGCGGGTCATCATGATGTCGTCCATCGCGTGGCGGCCGCCGAGCACCGCCCAGTTCCGCGAGTGTTGCGCCCGGTGGGCCCAGTCGTACTGGCGGTCGCGGCGCACCAGCTCGTGCGGGAAGTAGAGCTGGAGCTGGGTGTGGCGCAGCTCGTCCAGCATCCCGTAGACGGACATGTTGCGCATGGCCGGCGACGGGCCGAAGCGGGACATCCGGGCCTGGAACTGGCAGGCTTGGTATTCCGTCAGCGCCACCGCGCCGTAGTGCAGCTTCAGCACGCTCGCCCAGCCCTCGTCGGCCTCATCGTGGAACTTCGACCGTGCCAGCGCCGCCTTCACCGAATAGGCGGCGGAATCCTTCTCGCGCTGGATGTTCACGTATTCCCGGTAGGAGACCTTGTAGGGTTCGTCGAAGGTTTCCCACTCGGCGAGCGGAATGCCGTAGGGATCGCCCATGGTGGGCGGAAAAAGCGCCTCCCGCGAGACGTAGGACGGGGTCCAGTTGGTGTCCCGCGCGATGTCGTACCAGTCCGAGCGCTCGAGCATTGCCGCCATCCTCGCTCTCAGCCTGCCTGCCGCAGTGTTCGCGCATTCTCCGTTCAAAGCCCGCCGTGTGCAAGCGGTCCCTTGCTCTCCGGTGCGCCCCGGGGCGCTCAGCGCTCCTTGGCGTAAGGAATGCCGCTCGCCCTGGGCGGCACCGCCTTGCCGACGAAGCCCGCGAGCAGCAGCACGGTCAGGAGATAGGGGAGCGCCTGGATCGCCTGCACCGGGACGACGCCGACGCCGGGGATATCGACTCCCTGGAGCCGCGCCTGCACCGCGTCGGCGAAGGCAAAGAGGAAGCAGGCGAAAAGCGTCGGCACCGGTCGCCATTTGCCGAAGATCAGGGCGGCGAGCGCCAGATATCCCATGCCCGCCGTCATGTCGCGCACGAAGAGCGCGTTCTGCGCGATCGAGAGCGAGGTGCCGGCGACACCGCAGAGAACGCCGCAGACGGCCATCGCGCGGAAGCGCATCCCGGCGACGGAAATGCCGGCGGTGTCCACGGCCTCCGGCGCCTCGCCGACCGCCCGCAGCCGCAGGCCGAAGCGGGTCCTGTAGATGAACCACGCCGAGAGCGGGACGGCGCCGAGCGCCACATAGACGATCAGGTTGTGGCCGCTCGCGATCTCCGAATAGAGCTGGCCCAGGAACGGCACGTCGCTCAGCCTTTCGGCGAAGGGGAAGTGCAGCGGGCGGAAGCGTGCGGCGTCCGCCACCATCGGCGTCTGCCCGCCCTGGCCGAACCAGGCCAGCGCCAGCACCGGCCCGAGCCCGGCCACCAGGATGTTGAGCGCCATGCCCGAGACTACCTGGTTGCCGTTGTGGGTCACGCAGGCGAAGGCGTGGACCATGGCGAGGGCGACCGAGGCCCCGATGCCGGCGAGCAGGCCGAGCCACGGCGAGCCGGTGGCGAAGGCGGCCGCGGCCGCAGCGAAGGCCGCGCCCAGCATCTTGCCCTCGAGGCCGATGTCCACGACGCCCGAGCGCTCGGCGAACAGGCCCGCGAAGGCAGCGAGGATCAGTGGCGTCGAGACGCGGAGCGTCGCGTCCACGACCAGCACGGTCCAGGTGAGCGCTTCCATGGCTACGCCGCCCGGCCCGCGCGGGCGCGCCGCGCGAACAGGCCCTCGATGCGGGCGCGGAACATGTTTTCCAGCGCGCCCGAGAAGAGGATGACCAGGCCCTGGAGTACCACCACCATGTCGCGGGTCACGTTCGGCATGTCGAAGGCGAGCTCCGATCCGCCCTGATAGAGCACGCCGAAGAGGAGGGCGGCGAGCAGGATGCCGAGCGGATGGTTGCGGCCCATCAGGGCGACGGCGATGCCGACGAAGCCGTAGCCCGCGGTGAACTCCAGCAGCAGGCGATGGTGGACGCCGATGATCTCGTTCACGCCGACGAGGCCGGCCAGCCCGCCGGAGATCGCCATCGCCAGCATGATCGCGCGCGCGGGCGAGATGCCGCCATAGACCGCGGCCGCCTCGTTGTGGCCGACCGCCCGGATTTCGTAGCCCCAGCGCGTGCGCCAGACGAAGAGCCAGAAGAGGCCCAGGCAGGCGAGCGCCAGGAGGAAGCTCAGATTGAGCGAGGAACGGCCCACGTCCACGCCGAGGGCGGCCAGGACGTCGTGCGCGAAGGGGAGCCAGACGGCGGGCGCGAAGGTGCGGCTTTCCGCCGCCTGCTGGCCCGGCTTGATGAAGACCTCGACCATGAGCCAGGTCATCAGCGCGGCCGCCAGGAAGTTGAACATGATCGTGGTGATCACGATGTGGCTGCCGCGCTTAGCCTGGAGCCAGCCCGGGACGAAGCCCCAGAAGGCGCCGAACGCCGCCGCCACCACCACCGCGAGCGGGATCGCGGCTGGCGCCGGCCAACCGTCGAAGGCGAGCGCGACGAGGCCCGCGCCGAGCCCGCCGAGATAGGCCTGCCCCTCGCCGCCGATGTTGAACAGGCCGCAATGGAAGGCGATGGCGACGGCCAGGCCGGTGAAGACGAAATTGGTGGTGTAGTAGAGGGTGTAGCCGACCGCCTCCGGATAGCCGACCGCGCCCAGCACCAGCAGCCGCAAGGCCTCGAACGGGTTCTCCCCGATCAGAGCGATGATGGCCCCGGCGACGACCAGCGCCAGCGCCAGGTTGAGCAGCGGAACCAGGCCGTGGGTGACCCAGGCCGGCGCCCGCGTCGGCCCGCCGAAGCCGCTCACGCCCGCGCGTCTCCCGCTTCGCCCGCGCGTCCGCCCGCCATCATGAGGCCGATCGCGCGCTCGTCCGCCTCCGCCGGGGCGAGGGTGCCGTCGAACATCACCAGGATGCGGTCCGAGAGCGCCATGATCTCGTCGAGCTCGACCGAGACCAGGAGGATCGCCTTGCCCGCGTCGCGCATCGCCACGAGCCGGCGGTGGATGAATTCGATGGCGCCGATATCGACGCCACGGGTCGGCTGGCCTGTCAGGAGCACGTCCGGGCCGCGGCTCATCTCGCGGCCGACCACGATCTTCTGCTGGTTGCCGCCGGAGAAATGCGCCGTGCGCAGCCGGGGCAGCGGCGGGCGCACGTCGAAATCCTCCATGATGCGCCGGACGCCTGCCACGATGGCCGGGCGGTTCGTCAGCGCGCCGCGGTTGTAGCGCCCGTCCCGGTGGTCGCCGAGGATGCCGCTCTCGGAGGCTTCGAAGGCGGTGACGAGGCCCGTGCGCTGACGGTCTTCCGGGACGTGGCCCAGGCCCATCCGCCGCATCGCCTTCACCGCCCCGGCATGGCCGCCGGCCGGCGCGGGCTTCCCCCTGATCCTGATCGTGCCCCGCTCGCGCGGGAGGATGCCGGCGAGCGCCTCCAGGAGCTCGGACTGGCCGTTGCCGGCGACGCCCGCGATGCCCAGGATCTCGCCGGCGCGGACGGTGAGGCTCGCGTTCTTGACGCGGAGCGCGCCGGCGCGGTCACGCACCGCGAGGTTCTCGACCTCGAGCACGGCCTCGCCCGGAACCGCCGCGCCTTTCTCCACGCGGAGAAGCACGCCGCGGCCGACCATCATCGCCGCGAGCCGTTCACGGTCGGTGTCCGCGGTCTCGACGTGGCCCACCACCTGGCCCGCGCGCATCACCGTGACGCGGTCGGTCAGCGCCATGATCTCGCGCAGCTTGTGGGTGATCAGGACGACCGTCCTGCCCTGGTCGCGCAGGGCGTGGAGGATGCGGAAGAGCTCGTCGGCCTCCCGCGGCGTGAGCACGCCGGTCGGCTCGTCGAGGATGAGGAGCCGGGCGCCGCGGTAGAGCGCCTTCAGAATCTCCACGCGCTGGCGGAGGCCCACCGGCAGGTCGCCGACGATGGCGTCCGGGTCGACGTCGAGGCCGTATTCCCGTTCGAGCCACGCGAGCGCCCGCCGCGCACGGCCGAGGGCACGCCGCAACAGCGGGCCGCCTTCCACGCCGAGCACGACGTTTTCCAGCACCGTGAAGGGATCGACCAGCATGAAATGCTGATGGACCATGCCGATGCCGTGGGCGATCGCCTGCTGGGGGTTGCCGATCGCCGCCGGCGCGCCGTTGATCCTGATCACGCCGCCGTCGGCCCTGTAATAGCCGTAGACGATGCGCATCAACGTCGACTTGCCGGCGCCGTTCTCGCCGACGACGCCGTGGATCGTGCCCGCAGCCACGGCCATTGAGACGCGGTCGTTGGCATGGACCGCGCCGAACCACTTGTCGATGCCGACGACTTCGAGCGCGGGCGGGCGCCGCTTCCCGGAGGCGGGCGCCGATGCGGCGGCTTCCGGTTCCTCCGCGGCCACGCGACCGGCGTCCGCCCGCGCTGGCCCCGCCGCTACTGTGCCATGTAGTCGGTGACGACGATCCTGCCGGCGATGATGTCCTGCCGCGCCTGCTCGATCGCGGCCTCCATCCCGGCGGGTACGAGGCGCCGGTTGTACTCGTCCAGCGCCCAGCCGACTCCGTCCTCGGCCAGCCCGAGAATCTGGACACCGCCCTTCCAGCTGCCGTCACGGGCGCTCTTGAAGGCTTCGTACACGGCGACGTCGACGCGCTTGACCATGGAGGTCAGCATCGTGCCCGGGTGAAGGTAGTTCTGGTTGCTGTCCACGCCGATCGCGAGCTTGCCGGCGTCCCTGGCGGCTTGGTAGACGCCGATGCCGGTGCCGCCGGCGGCGGCGTAGACCACGTCCGCGCCGCGGTCGAACTGGCTGCGCGCGAGCTCGCCGCCCCTGGTCGGGTCGTTCCAGGCAGCCGGCGTGGTGCCCGTCATGTTCTGGTAGATCTCGATGTCCGGATTCACGTATCTGGCGCCTTCGACGTAGCCCAGCGCGAATTTGCGGATCAGCGGGATGTCCATCCCGCCGACGAAGCCGATCTTGCCGGTCTTCGACGCCATGGCGGCGGCCATGCCGACCAGGAACGAGCCCTCGTGCTCCTTGAAGATCAGGGATTGCACGTTCGGCAGGTCGACCACCATGTCGACGAGCGTGAATTTGGTGTCCGGGAACTCCCTGGCGACGGCCTCGACGGCGGCGGCCTGGGCGAAGCCCATCGCGACCACGATGCGCGCCCCGCGCCGCGCCATGTTGCGGATCGCCTGTTCGCGCATGGCCGGGTTGGAGACCTCGAATTCGCGGTACGCGATACCCGTCTCCGCCTTGAAGCGCTCGGCGCCGTTCCAGGCGGCCTCGTTGAACGATTTGTCGAACTTGCTGCCCATGTCGAAGACGACCGCCGGCGTGAAATCCGCCGCCCCGGCCGTGCCGACCGCCGTCGTCCCGACTGCCGTCATCCCGACCGCCGCCAGTACGGCGCCGATGAGTCGCTTCATGGATCGCCCCTCCGAATCCACACCGTGCCCGTGCGCAGCGGGCCATCCTATCACGATGCGCCCGCGAATGCCCGCGCGAGCCGTTCCGCTCTCCGACCCGGCTGCGGGTTCCCGGCAAGGTTCCGAAAGCAAGCCGCCGGATCGTCACGGTGATGCTCTTGCCGACCAGCGCCATTCCGGCCGCCGGTGCGCGGGCTTTATCGTTTCGCGCCCCGCGCCTATGCCGCCGCCGCGCCGCCGAGCGCGTGGCGCAGCCGCGGCATGACCTCCTCCGCCATGGCGCGCATCGAGTCGCGCAGCACCGCCTTGTGGGTTTCGTTCAGGCAGTCGGTGGCCGTCATCAGGATGGTGCCGAAGGGGCCGACCTCCTCCCGCAGGGCGAGGATCTGTTTCGCGACCGAATCGGGGTCGCCGGCGATCGCGAAGGCGTCGCAGGCGTAGTCGGGGGTCACGTCCTCGTCGGCCATCTCCGGCCCGCTCTTCATGATGGCGTGGAAGGCCGCGCGTTTGATCAGCGTGACCAGGTAGCCGTAATAGTGGGCGAACGGCCCCTCCGGGTCGCGCACATAGGCTTTGGCCGCTGCGTCGTCCGCCGCGACGAAGATCGAGCGGGCGACGCGCCAGTCCGCGGGCGCAGGTTCCAGGCCGCTTCGCGCCCGGCCCTGGGCCAGCGCCTCCCCATGGGAGCGGACCGTCGAGACCGGCACGAAATTCGCCGAGATCACGCCCCAGCCGCGCCGTGCCGCGGCGTGCACGCTGCCGGAATCCGGGCTCATCGCCGAGGCGACGAGCGGCGGGTGCGGCTTCTGGTAGGGCTTGACCATGGCGCCGACGCCGAGGTCGGGCCAGTGATAGTCTTCGAGGCGGAGCGTCCAGTATTTCCCCCTGATGTCGTAGGGCGGCTCGCTCGACCACAGCTTGAGGATAGTTTCGATCGCTTCGCCCGCCATTTCGCGGCGGACCTGCGGGTCGGTCACGCCGAACATCTCGAAATCGCTGACCAGCCCGCCGGGGCTCACGCCCAGGATCAGCCGCCCGTCGCTCAGGTGGTCCAGCAGCGCGGCGTGGGCCGCCGTCTGCGCCGGATGCCGCTGCGGCAGGTTGACGACGCCGGTGCCGAGCCTCATGCGCCCGGTCCGCGCGATCAGGTTCGCGAGGAACATGAAAGGGCAGCTCACGGGCTCGCTCAGGGTGGTGTAGTGTTCGCCGATCCAGAACTCGTCGAAGCCGAGGCGGTCGCAGGCCACCGCGATCTCGACGTTTTCCTTCAGCACCGTGTGCGTGTCCCGCCGGTGGTCGTTCACCGGCATCATGAACATGCCGAGCTTCATGCCGCCCCCATGGTCGCGCCGGACTGCAACACGGATCCGCGCCCCGGAGCAAGGCGGTGCGGCGCTCAGGGCGCCTCCACGGCTCCGCCCGCCTCCTTCCAGGCGGCGAGGCCGCCGACCATGTGGCAGGCGTCGGCCACGCCGTTCTCCCGCGAGATGTCGAGCGCCATCGCCGAGCGTTCGCCGAAGGCGCAGTAATAGACGAGGCGCCGCGCCGGGTCGCGGGCGAGCGCCCGCAGCGCCCCGCCCGGTCCCACCATCTCCGCGAGCCTGCCGTAGGGGGCGTGAACCGAGCCCGGGATCGTACCTTCACGGGCGCGCTCCGCCGGCTCCCGCAGGTCGACGAGGAGCCAGCCGGAGGACCCGCCCATGACCTGCGCCGCCGTCAGTGCGCAGCCGGGGTGGGCTTCGTCCTCCTGGCCGCGGCCGACGCGGAGGTTCGCCGGCACGGCCACGTCCATCATCCTGGGGCAGGCCAGATCCAGGCCGTTCATGATCGCCGCGTATTCCGCGGCTGACGAGACCTGGAGGCGCGGGTTGAAGCGCTTCTCCTCGCCGATGGTGCTGACGGTATCGCCCTTGTAGTCGTGCCCCGGATAGACGAGCGTCTCCTCCGGCAGGGCGAGCAGCGTGCCGAAGAGTGAATCGTATTGCGCCGCCGGGTCGCCGCTCTGGAAGTCCGTGCGGCCCGTCCCGCGGATCAGGAGCGTGTCGCCGGTGAACACCCGGTCCTCCATGAGGAAGCTGTAGGAATCGCGCGTGTGGCCCGGCGTGTGCAGGGCGCGCAGGCAAAGGTTCTCGATCTCGATCGAGTCGCCGTCCGCCACCCGCATGGAGACCACGTCGACCGGCGCCTCCCGGCCCATCACGGTGATGCATTTCGTGCGGTCGCGCAGCGCGCCCATGCCGGAGACGTGGTCCGCGTGGACGTGTGTATCGACGACCTTGACCAGCCTGAGGTCGAGCTCGTGCAACAGCGTCAGATAGCGCTCGACCCGCTCCAGCACCGGGTCGACGATCAACGCTTCGCCGCCCGCGCGGCTCGCCAGCAGGTAGGTGTAGGTGCCTGATTCGAGATGGTAGAGCTGACGGAAGATCATCGCCCACCCCCTGCGTCGCCGCCCCGCGCGCCCATTGTATCAGCCCGCCACCCTTGGGGAATGCGCGCTCCGTGGCCACCCGTGCGTGCGCCGCGTACGGGCCGACGGTGTCGCCGGCGTACCGAAGGGCGGCCGAGCCCAGCGCCGGCTTGATTGCCGGCCGGGCCTCGTGTAGGAGCTTGGGGAGCGAGGGAGAACGGCGGCGGAATCCACGAGGAGGCGGTCATGCGGCTGACGGCGGTGCTCACGCCGGCTTCGGAGGGAGGATTCGTGGCGACGAACCCCGAGACCGGCACGACGACCCAGGGGGAGTCCGTCGAGGAAGCCCTCGCCAATCTGCGGGAAGCGACGGAACTCCATCTGGAGGAATTCCCTCTCGAATCGCCCGGCGCCCCGTTGGTCACGACCATCGACGTTCGGCCTCGTGCCGCGTAGCTGGCCCCGCGTTTCCGGTAGGAGAACGATTCGCGCGCTCGAGACTCTCGGGTTTGCCGTGGTTCGCCAGAAGGGGAGCCACGTCGTCATGCGCCGCGGGTCTTTCGGTTGCGTCGTCCCCGACCACCGGGCGCTCAAGACCGGCACGCTGTCTGGCGTGCTGAAGCAGGCGAGGGTATCGCGCGAGGAGTTCCTGTCGGCCCTGGCCAAGGGCTGACGGCGGCCAACGCCGTATGGCGCCGCGCCCTCGCGGAACGCCGCGCCGCTTCCGTCGGTCCTGGCGCGCAGCAGCTGGCGCGCGCCGGGAATCATATCGCAAGGCCATTTCTCTACCCTTGCGCGCCCGACCGGACCGGCGGCTCGGCCCCCGTAGCCCGCGTCGCGGAAAACGGTACAAACGCCACGCCATCGCTGGCATAGTGCGGGCCGCGTTTTTGATGGGCAAGCGGCGGGGAATGGGGCGGGAATGGCGCTCAGCGTCGCGATCGTAGGCTCCGGTCCGGCGGGGTTCTACACGGCGGACGCGCTTCTGCGCGCCGACGCGGACTGCCGCATCGATATCCTCGACCGGCTGCCGACACCCTACGGCCTGATCCGGTTCGGCGTCGCGCCGGACCACGAGAAGACCAAGAACGTGATGCGGGGATTCGCACGCACCGCCGCCCACGAGCGGGTCAATTTCTACGGCGACGTGGAGGTTGGCGTCGCGCTCGCGCTCGACGAGCTGCGCGCGATGTACGACGCCGTCGTGCTCGCGGTGGGCGCCGCCAGCGACCGGCCGCTCGGCATCCCGGGCGAGGACAAGGCTGGCGTCGTGGGCTCGGCGAGCTTCGTCAACTGGTACAACGCCCACCCGGATTTCGTCGACCGCGCGCCGGATTTCGATACCGAAAGCGTGGTCATCGTCGGCGCCGGAAACGTGGCCATCGACGTGGCGCGGGTGCTGGTCAAGACGCCCGCCGAAATGGCCCGTACCGACCTCCCGGACTACGCCGCCAAGCCGATCCAGAGCGCGCCGATCACGGACGTCTACATGGCGGCGCGCCGCGGCCCGGTCGAGGCGAAATTCACGAACGTCGAACTGCGCGAGATGGGCCAGCTCGAAAACTGCGTGCCGCGGGTGAATGAAGCCGACCTGCCCGACGCCGTGACCGGCGCGATGTCCGACAGGGACAGGCGCCTGCGTGAGAAGAACCTCGCCTCGCTGCGCGCCTTCGCGGCGCGAGACGCCGACGAGATGCCGAAGCGCGTGCATTTCGTGTTCTTCGCCAGCCCCGTCGAGATCCTGGGCGGGACACGGGCGGAGGCGGTGCGCTTCGAGCGAACGCGGATCGAGAACGGGCGCGCCCTCGGCACCGGCGCGTATTTCGAGATTCCGTGCGGCCTGGTGGTCGCCGCGATCGGCTATCTTTCGGCGCCCGTGGACGGCGCCCCGTTCGACCATGCGCGCGGGATCGTTGCGAACGACGACGGGCGTGTGGGGCCCGGCCTCTATGCGGTCGGCTGGATCAAGCGCGGCCCGACCGGCGTGATCGGCACCAACAAGCCCGACGGCAGGAACGCCGCCGCGCAGATCCTCGCCGACCTGGGCGCCGGCGGGAAACCGGGCCGGCAGGCGCTGGAGCCGCTGCTGCGGGAGCGCGGGATACGGTGGATCGACTTCGCCGACTGGCAGCGGATCGAGGCGGCGGAGATCGCCGCCGCCCGCGACGGCGCGCCCAGGCGGAAGTTCTACCGGCGCGCGGACATGCTGGCCGTTCTCGACGGCGCGCGGTCCCCGCTCTCCGGGAAAAGGCCGGGCCGCTAGACATGGGCCGGCGGTGGGAGTAAGGGAAGCCCGTCGCCCGACGGAGACGACCATGGCCGTGACCGCAGCACTGGAGATCGAGGAGGCGCCGCGCGAGGAGCTGGAGGCGGCGGTGATCCGCTTCGCCGGGGATTCCGGCGACGGGATGCAGCTCACCGGCAGCCGCTTCACCGAAACGACGGCGCTCGCGGGCAACGACCTCACGACCTTCCCCGATTTCCCCGCCGAGATCCGCGCGCCGGTCGGCACCACCTACGGCGTCTCTGCCTTCCAGATCAATTTCGGCTCGCGCGCGGTGATGACCTCGGGCGACCTGCCGGACGTCCTGGTCTGCATGAATCCGGCGGCGCTCGCGGTCAACCTCCGGGACCTCAGGAAGGGTGGGCTGATCGTCGTCGATACCGGCACCTTCACCGACAAGAACATCCGGAAGGCAGGCTACGCGGCCAATCCCCTCGACGACGGCAGCCTGGCCGACTACCGGGTCATGGCCATCGACATCTCGAAGCTGACCCTCCAGGCCGTGAAGGAATGCGCGGTCACGAAGAAGGAAGGGCTGCGCGCCAAGAACCTCTGGACCCTAGGCCTGCTCTACTGGATGTACGGCCGCGACCTCCGGCCGACGGTCGATTGGCTGGGCGCCAAGTTCAAGGCCGCGCCGAACATCGCCGCCGCCAACATCGCCTGCCTCAAGGCGGGCCACGCCTTCGGCGAGACGGCCGAGCTCCCGGACGGTGCCCAGGCCTTCGAGATCAAGCCGGCCGAGTTCACGCCCGGGGTCTATCGCACCGTCACCGGAACGGAAGCGGTGGCCTGGGGCCTGGTGACCGGCGCGCGGCTCGCCGGGCTCGGGATGGTCTTCAGCTCCTACCCGATCACCCCGGCTTCCTCGGTGCTGCACGTGCTCTCGCGGCTCAAGGCCCATGACGTCGTGACCTTCCAGGCGGAAGACGAGATCGCTGCGGCGGGCGCGGCGATCGGCGCTTCCTACGCCGGCTCCCTCGGCGTCACTTCCAGCTCCGGCCCCGGCGTCGCGCTCAAGACCGAGGCGCTGGGCCTTGCCATCGCCGCCGAACTGCCGCTGATCCTGGTGAACTCCCAGCGGGCCGGCCCGTCGACCGGGATGCCGACCAAGACGGAGCAATCTGATCTCTATCTCGCGATCTACGGCCGCAACGCGGACGCGCCGCTGGTGGTGCTGGCGGCCCGCTCCCCATCGGACGCCTTCGCCGTGGCGGTCGAAGCGGTGCGGCTCGCCGTCCGCTACATGACGCCGGTGGTGGTCCTCACCGATACTTTCATCGCCAACGCGGCCGAGCCGTGGCGCTTGCCCGACGCCGGCGCGTTCACGCCCTTTCCGGTGGCCTTCCGTACTGATCCCACCGGCTTTCACCCTTACGCGCGGGACCCGGAGACCCTGGCCCGGCCCTGGGTCAAACCCGGCACCCCCGGCCTCGAGCACCGCATCGGCGGCCTCGAAAAGGACTACGATTCGGGCAATGTCTCCTATGACCCGGAGAACCACCAGCGCATGACCGACGCGCGCCATCGGAAGATCGCCCGCATCGCCGGCGACATCCCCCCGCAGACGGTGGAGCAGGGGCCGGAGGGCGGTGCGCTCGCGGTCGTTGGCTGGGGCTCAACCCACGGGCCGATCAGCCGCGCCGTCGAGCGGACGCGGGGCGAAGGCCATGCCGTCTCGCACGCCCATCTGCGCCATCTCTGCCCGCTGCCGGCCAATTTCGGCCCGCTGCTCGCCGGCTTCGACAAGGTGTTGATCCCGGAGATGAACATGGGCCAGCTCGCCACCGTGTTGCGCAGCCGCTTCCTGATCCCGGCGGTGAGCCTGCCCAAGGTCACCGGCAAGCCCTTCAAGATCGCGGAGATCGCGGACGCGATCCGCGCGCATTCGGAGCGCTGAGATGAACGACTCGGTCGCGATCCCCGATATCACCCCGCTGGATTTCACCTCCGACCAGGAGGTGCGCTGGTGCCCGGGCTGTGGTGACTACGCGATCGTCAAGGCGGTGCGCAAGGCGCTCGCCGAGATCGGCACCCCGACCAAGGACGTGGTGTTCGTCTCCGGGATCGGCTGCGCCGCGCGCTTCCCCTATTACATGGCGACCTACGGCTTCCATACCATCCACGGGCGGGCACCGGCGATCGCCACCGGGGTCAAGCTCGCCAACCCCGCCCTCGATGTCTGGGTCGTCACCGGCGACGGCGACGGTCTCTCGATCGGCGGCAACCACACGCTGCACGCGCTCCGCCGCAACGTCGACCTCAACATCCTGTTGTTCAACAACGAGATCTACGGCCTCACCAAGGGCCAGTACTCGCCGACCTCGCGCGCGGGCACGCGCTCGCCGTCGACTCCGATGGGCTCGGTGGACCATCCCCTGTCGGCGACCCGCTTCGCCCTCGGCGCCGGCGTCCGCTTCGCCGCCCGCGCCATCGACACCGACCAGAAGCGGCTGCCGGAGGTCCTGAAGGCGGCCCACGCGCATCGGGGCGCGTCTTTCGTCGAGATCTTCCAGAACTGCATCGTCTACAACGACGGCGCCTTCGCGGAGTTCGCGGAGAAGAAGACCGCGCCAGAGACCCAGATCTTCGTGGAGCACGGCAAGCCACTCCTCTTCGGCAAGGAGCGCGACCGCGGGCTGCGGCTCTCCCCCCGCACGCTCGCGCTGGAGGCCGTCACTCTCGGCGAAGACGGTGTGAGTGAAGACGACATATTGGTCCACGACGCGACCAACCGGACCCTGGCCGGGATGCTCGCGGAGATGGGCCCGCCGGATTTCCCGGTGGCGCTCGGCGTGCTCTACCGCAACCCGGAGGAGAGCTACGAGGCCGCGGTTCACGCGCAGGTCGAGGAAGCCAGGGCCAGGGCCGGCGACGTCGGGATCGACGCCCTCCTGCGCAGCGGCCACACCTGGACGGTCGAGGCGCGCTGACGGCGCGGTCACAGTGGTGACCGGCAAGGACATCGTGATCGAGGCCCTGCTGTTCGACGTCTTCGGCACGCTGGTGGACTGGCGCACCGGCGTCGCGCGGGAGGCGGAGGCGTTCTTCGCCCGCCTGGACCGGCCGGTCGATTGCCGCGCCTTCGCCGATTCCTGGCGGGCGAAATATCAGCCATCGATGGAGGAGATTCGCGCCGGGCGGCGGGATTACTCGCCCCTGGACGTGCTGCACCGCGAGAATCTCGACGCCACCCTGGTGGAATTCGGCCTGGACGACGTCGTGGATCCGGCTGCCCGCGCCGCCTTCAACCGCGCCTGGGAGAAACTGCCCCCGTGGCCGGACGCGGCAGTCGGCCTGCCCGCGTTGAAGCGCTGTTACCTTCTCGCGCCCTGCTCCAACGGCTCGATCGCCCTCATGGCCCGCCTCGCCCGATTCGCCGGCCTCCCCTGGGACGCCGTGCTGGGCGCCGACATTGCCCGCGCCTACAAGCCGCAACCTGTGGTCTACCGCGCTTCCGCCGCGGCGCTCGGTCTCGCGCCGGAGGCGGTCATGATGGTCGCCGCCCACAACTACGACCTGGCGGCCGCCCGTGCCGCCGGCCTCGCCACGGCCTTCGTCTCCCGCCCCGACGAACACGGCCCCGACACCCCCGGCGAACGGGACCCGACCGCCGATTGGGACGTGGTGGCGGCGGATTTCAACGACTTGGCCCGGCGGCTCGGGGCGAGCGACGGGGAGGCGACGAACGGCGCTTCGCACGGCGGGGAGAGCGAATGAAATGCCGGAGCGTAACAAAGCGAAGGTGGCAGGCGGCGTTCAGCGGGGGGACCGACGAGTTCGGACGCCGCTTGATAATGCCGCGAATGCGGCCGTGTCCGGTGTCTGATGCTCCGTTCTACAAACCTTGTCGGTGGAACGCTTGACGAATCATCGGCATTGCCTTCGTAACCTCGTTCTCCTGTCGGATATTCACCAACAGATCGCAGTCTGTGTGGACTCTGTTGGGCACGAATTTCCAACTGGAAGCGTCATGGACATCAAGGCCGTCGGGAACCTCAACCTCGTCGAAATCGAGAGGCAATATGACCCTGACGTAATACTTCATGGGCAACAGTTCGGCGAAGAATTCAGGGCCGTAGCAGCAAACAGATTTGTGTTCAACAATCTCTATTATGTCGTCCAGTTCGCAGACCGTTTGTCGGACTGCGCCGATCAACCTCCGGACATCGTCGTTCATTTCCAGGCTATCCGGGGTGCGCTCGTCGGCGCGAGTGCGAAGTTCGCGGATATGTGCCTGCCGGATTGCCGCTTGGTCGACTTCGTGGTACGGCCATATCTTCAGGGCGTGCTCTGCCAGCCGCTTGCTTCTTTCCGACATCTGCGCCGCTGTCCATTTATCCTGGTTCCGGATATGCTCGTTCAAACGCACGGCGCTCTGACCGAAACCGCCCTCCATCGCTTTCTTGCTTTCGAACGGCCTGTTTGAATACATGCTGTTGTAGGCCGTGAGAGTGAGGTTGCCTAGACGATGCACCCATTCATGGTGGATCTTCTGCCAGTCGCCACCCAACATCCGTTTCCATTCATCTATCTCGGTGATTCCCTGCGGCATGATGTGTTCAATCGAATAATTGTGTACGGGACTCGGCTCCCGCTGTCCCGCGTTCTCGAGCCTGTCGAGGATGTGTTTGCAGCTCTTCAGTCCGTAAAGATCGCGCTCCTCAAGGATGCGCCTGAACTCTTCGTCGTTGGGAAATCGGTTGTTGCCCTGCAAGAGCGCCACAGCGACTCGAAACGACTCGAATCTCAATTCCGAGTCGTGTGCGACTCTTGCGAATACTGACCAGTAATTGCGAGCCGACAAGCCGACAACATCGCGACGGAGAATATAACTTTCCCCCTCCCCCCCCCCCCCCGTGGCCGCGGCACCCGGAAGACGCCGGTCATCGGCGCGGTCGAACGGGGCGGGCGAGTCGTCGCGCGAGTCGCCGATGACCTGACCGGGCGGGGCGTTCTCCGCTTCATCCGCGAAACGGTCGACCCCGCCGGCTCCCTTCTCGTCACCGACGAATATCGCGCCTACCGGGCGGTCCGTGCGACCGTTGCCCATGCCGTCGTCAAGCACAGCGAGACCTATGCCGACGGCGCGACCCATACCAACACCATCGAGGGCTTCTGGTCGCTCCTCAAGCGCGCGTGGTATGGCCAGCATCACCATTACGGCCAGCGTCACATGCCGCTCTATGTGGCCGAGGCGTGCTGGAAGTACAACCATCGCAAGAGCGACGACGCCTTCGGCGCCTTCATGCGGGGGGCGGTGGCATGAACCGCCTCTACTATGGCGACTGCTTGACCATCATGCAGGAAATGCGGAAGGCCAGCGTCGACCTGATCTATCTCGACCCGCCGTTCAACAGTTCCCGCGACTACAACGCCATCTACAAGGACGAAACCGGCCGCCCGCTCCCGGACCAGGTTCAGGCGTTTTGCGACCTCTGGGAGCTCGACGGGGAACGCGAACGCGCGCTGCGCGCCATGCCCGTGCTCATGCGCGAAGCGGGGATCGAGGATCAGGCCGTCGAGTTCTGGCGGTTGTGGATGAACGCGCTGCGCAGCACGCAACCCCGGCTCCTGGCCTATCTGTCCTACATGACCCAACGGCTCCTGCCCATGCGCGGCCTGCTCAAGCCCACCGGCTCCATCTACCTCCACTGCGACCCCACCGCCGGCCACTACATCAAGGTCATGATGGACGCCGTGTTCGGACACGCGAATTTTCGGCGTGAGATCATCTGGCATTTGCGGGCGGCCGCTGGATATAAAGCGCGAACTGCGAACTGGGTTCGGGGTCATGACACCATCCTCTATTACACCCGCTCCAAGACGCCGACCTTCAACAAGGTGTGGTTGCCTTACGATGAAAAGCAGCTTCAGCGGTTTAGCCGAACCGATAACGCGGGACGTCGCTACAAGCCTATCACCCAAGAACGCCGAATCTATCTTGATGAGGCCAAGGGGGTCCCGGCAACATCAGTTTGGTCGGATATTGCGAGCTTCCAAACGGTGGTGAATGCGAAGGAGCGCATGGGCTACGCCACCCAGAAGCCGCTGGCGCTGCTGGATCGCATCATCAAGGCTTCGAGCAACCCCGGCGACGTCGTGTTCGATCCTTTCTGCGGATGCGCGACGACGCTGGAGGCCGCGCACCGCCTGGAGCGGCGCTGGATCGGTTGCGACATCGCCATCCACGCCATCAAGCGCGTCGCCAAGGTGCGGCTGCAGGAGCGGATCGGCCTTGTCGAGGGCGTCGACTTCACCATCGACGGCGTGCCGCGGACCCTGGAGGGCGCCCGCGACCTCTGGGAGCGCGACAAGTATCACTTCCAGAAATGGGCCGTCGAAGAAGTGGACGGGTTCGTGACGTCGCGCCAGACGGCCGACGGTGGGATCGACGGCCGGCTCTATTTCGACACACCGGGAACCCGCGACCTGTCGAGCATGGTGCTGGAAGTGAAGGGCGGTGCCAACGTCGGGATCGGAGTCGTGCGCGACCTGCGCGGCGTGCTGGAACGCGACGACGCCGCGATGGCGGGCTTGATCGTGATGAACGATCCCGGTGGCCGGAAGACGCGGAACTTCAACCGGGAGATGGCGACGGCGGGAGACCTGGACGTGAACGGCGTGTTGTATCCCCGGATGCAGATGTTGACCGTGCCGGCGATTCTGGAAGGGAAGCGGTTTCACACGCCGGGCGTGTTCGGGCGCGGCGTGCCCGATCCCGTCCTGCCCTTAGGCTAACATCAAGCCCCTATCTACTACTGATTGCGATCTTCTTTTCGCTTTATTTTTGATAAAATAGTCATTTATTTTATCGACGTTCGGACTGTCTTTCGTACCGCTCCATCCGGTTTCGGTAATGTGATCCCGAAGCGCTGTCAGAAGAAGCGTCAGCGACGCAAGGCGCTGCTGGCCGTCGATTACGAGCCAGTCCTGAAATACTGCATCGGCCGCGTTTGCCTTCACATACACAATCGAGCCGAGAAAATGTCCTACATCATTACGTCCGGCCCTCAGAATGTCGTCCCACATTTGATGACATTGCTGCTCTGTCCAGCTGTAATCCCGCTGAAAAATTGGAATGACGAACTGCTTGTTGCCGTTGATAATCTCCGTGAAACGGCGATTTGTCGCTTTCATGATCTTGTCAACTCCGTGAGTCGGACTCAGGCACGCTCTGCCTCGTTCGGTGAGGAGCGGAGGACTCCCTAATAAAGCTCCGTGCGGTAGTTGTCCTCGATGAACTCGTCGGCGTCCTTGACCGTGTCCTCCGAGGGGGGCGCGGCGGGCGGGGCGGTCTGTTCCAGGATCATGCGGCCGAGGGAGGGCATCTCGCGGCGGTCCTGCCGGCTCTCCGGGTCCCACAGGCGCGAGCGCTTGAAGGCCTTGGCGCAGTGCAGGAAGGCCTCCCGCACCTCGACCTTGATGCCCACCTTCGGCGCCTTGCCGTTGACCACGGCCGCCTGCGCCAGCGCGTCGTCGCGGACGATCATCGCCCTGCCGTTCACCCGCAGCGTGTCGTCGAATCCCGGGACCAGAAAGATCAGGCCGACATTCGGGTTCTCGATGATGTTTGTCATCGTGTCGAGGCGGTTGTTGCCCGGCCGGTCCGGAATGAAGAGCGTGTTGTCGTCCAGGACCTGCACGAAACCCGGCGGGTCGCCACGCGGCGAGACGTCGGCGCGGCCGCCCGCGTCGCTCGTCCCGATGCAGAGGAAGGGCGAGCGCTCGATGAACGCCTTGCAGTGCCCGTCCAGCGTGCCGATGCACTTCTTCTTCGCGATCTCCATCGGTTCGCCCATGGTCTCGCGCAACTCGGTTTCCCGCTCGTAGGTCCTCTCTTCCAACGCCATGGCACCCGGCCCCTTGATCGTGTCGGCAGCGGAGCCGAGTATAGGCGATTGCCCGCCCCCGCCCAAGGTGCCGCCATGGCCCATGCCGATTTCGTCCATCTGCGCGTCCGCACCGCCTATTCGCTCTCCGAAGGCGCGATCAGGCTCGACGAACTCGTCGCGACCTGCCGCGACTGGCGGATGCCCGCGGTCGCCATTGCTGATCGCAGCAACATGTTCGGCGCGCTCGCCTTCTCGGAGGCCTGTCGCGACGCCGGCGTGCAGCCGATCGTCGGCTGCGACCTCGGAATCGGCGAGCGAGCAGCGGAACCCGGGCAGAGGCGGGAGCCGGACTGGCTCCTGCTGCTGGCACAGAACGAGGCGGGCTACCGCAACCTGACGGCGCTCACCACCGCCGCCTTTCTCGGCGGCGGCAACGGCGACCAATCCGTGGTCACGATGGGGGAACTGGCGGCGCGGGCGGACGGGCTGCTGGCGCTCACGGGAGGCCCCGCCGGTCCGGTCGGGCGCCCGCTGCTCGGCGGCCAGATCGAAGCCGCGCGCCACGCCCTCGAGCGGCTTGCCGCGATATTCCCGAACCGGCTCTACGTCGAGCTCATGCGCCACGATCTCGACGAGGAACGGCGGATCGAAGCGCATCTGATCGCCCTCGCCGACGAACTCGGCCTGCCCCTGGTCGCGACCAACGACGCCCATTTCCTCCGCGCAGAGACCTACGAGGCCCACGACGCCCTCCTCTGCATCGCCCAGAGCGTCCATGTCGATGACGAAAACCGGCGGCGGCTCAGCCCGCGGCACCATCTGCGCCCGGCGGACGAAATGCGCGCGCTGTTCGAAGACCTGCCGGACGCGGTCGACAACACGCTCGTCGTCGCCCGGCGCTGCGCCGTCATGGCGCCGACGCGGGAGCCGATCCTGCCGGTCTTCGCCACGGAGACGGGCGCGAGCGAAGCCGACGCGCTCCGCGCCGCCGCTGCCGCCGGGCTGGAGCGCCGTCTCGAAGCGCAGGTCTGTCGCCCCGGCATGGACGAGGCGGCGCGCGCGGCCGCCGCCGCGCCCTACCGGGAGCGCCTCGCCTACGAGCTCGACGTCATCGTCGAGATGCAGTTCGCAGGCTATTTCCTGATCGTCGCCGACATCGTGGGCTGGGCGCGGCGGCAGGGGATCCCCGTGGGCCCCGGGCGCGGCTCCGGCGCCGGTTCGGCCGTCGCCTGGGCGCTGACGATCACCGATCTCGACCCGCTCCGGTTCGGCCTGCTGTTCGAGCGCTTCCTCAACCCCGAGCGGGTTTCGATGCCGGATTTCGACATCGATTTCTGCCCGGATCAGCGCGACCGGGTGATCCGCTACGTCTGCGAGCGCTACGGCGAGGACCGCGTCGCCCAGATCATCACCTTCGGGAAGCTCCAGGCCCGCGCGGTGCTCCGCGACGTGGGCCGCGTCCTCGGCATGCCCTACGGCCGGGTGGACAGGCTGAGCAAGCTGGTCCCCTACAACCCGGCCAATCCGGTGACCCTGCAACAGGCGATCGACGGGGAGCCGCGACTCTCCGCCGAGCGCGACGGAGACCCCGCGGTTCGGCGCCTGCTGGACATCGCGCTCCAGCTCGAAGGGCTGTACCGGCACGCCTCGACGCACGCCGCCGGCGTGGTAATCGGCGACCGGCCGCTGAGCGAGCTCGTGCCGCTCTACCGCGACCCGCGCTCCGAGATGCCGGCGACGCAGTTCTCGATGAAATACGTCGAGATGGCCGGGCTCGTGAAGTTCGACTTCCTGGGCCTCAAGACCCTGACGGGGCTCGACCACACGGTGGCGCTGCTGCGCGAAGCCGGCGTCGAGATCGATCCCGCCTCGATCCCGCTCGACGACGAGGCGACCTACGAGATGCTGGGCCGTGGCACCTCGACCGGGATCTTCCAGCTGGAAAGCGCCGGCGTCCGCGACGTCCTCCGCAGCCTGAAGCCGGACTGCATCGAGGACATCATCGCCCTGGTCGCGCTCTACCGCCCGGGGCCGATGGACAACATCCCGAAATACGTCGCCTGCAAGCACGGCAGGGAGGCGCCGGACTACCTGCACCCGAAGCTCGAAGGAATCCTCAAAGAGACCTTCGGGGTCATCATCTACCAGGAGCAGGTGATGGAGATCGCCAGGGTCCTCGCCGGCTACAGCCTGGGCGCCGCCGACCTCCTGCGCCGGGCCATGGGCAAGAAGATCAAGGCGGAGATGGACGCCCAGCGCGAAACCTTCGTGAACGGCGCGCTCGCCAACGGCGTGACCAAGGCGGACGCGAGCCGCATCTTCAACCTCGTGGCGAAATTCGCGGGCTACGGCTTCAACAAGTCGCACGCGGCGGCCTATGCGTTGATCGCGTATCAGACCGCCTATCTGAAGGCGAACCACCCGGTCGAGTTCCTGGCCGCCTTCATGAGCCCGGAAATCAACAACGTCGACAAGATCGCGTCGTACCGCCAGGAGCTCGAACGGTTCGGGATCGCCCTGCTGCCGCCCGACATCAACCGCTCGCGCGAGACCTTCTCCGTCGAACGCCAGGCCGACGGTGCCAAGGCCATCCGCTACGCGCTCGGCGCGATCAGGAACGTGGGCGCGCAGGCGATGCGGGCGCTGGCCGACGAGCGGGCCGCAAACGGGCCGTTCCGGGATCCCTTCGATTTCGCCGGTCGCATCGACCCGCAGCACCTCAACCGCCGCCAGCTCGAGAACCTCGCCAAGGCGGGCGCCTTCGAAAGCCTCACGCAAAACCGCCGCCAGATGTTCGAGGCCGCCGAGGCTCTGCTCTCCTTTTCCGCCGCCGCCCGCCGCTCGCGCAGCCAGACGTCGCTCTTCGACGGCGCGAACGGGGAAGCCATGCCGCGGCCGCGACTGCCGGAGCGGGGGGACTGGAATCCGCACGAGCGCTTGGCCGCGGAGCACGAAGCGGTCGGCTTCTACCTGTCGGCCCATCCCCTCGACGCCTACGGGCCTGCGCTCGCCGGGCTCCAGGTCACGCCGTCGGCCGAGGTGGCGCGACAGGTGGCGGCCGGAGTCACGCGCTTCCGGCTGGCCGGCGTGGTCTCGTCGGTGCGGGAGCGCGGCTCGCGCGACCGGCGCTACGCCTTCATCCAGCTGTCCGACCCGAGCGGCGGTTACGAGGTAGCGGCATTCCGTGAAACGCTGGACGACGGGCGGGCTCTTCTGGAGCCCGGCAAGCCGGTGCTGGTGACCGCGCAGGCGCGGATCGAGGGCGAGGACGTCAAGCTCTCCGCCCAGAGCTTCGACGATCTCGACGCGCGCCTGGCGCGGAGCCTGACCGGCCTCGCGGTGTTCGTCCAGAGCGCGGCCGTGCTGAAACGGCTGGACGAGCTCCTCGCGCGCCAGGAGAAGGGCACGGGGCGGGTTTCGCTGTTCGTCGAAACCGGCGGCGACGGGACGGTCGAGATCGAACTGCCCGAGGCTTACGCGCTGAGCCCGGCCCTCGGCGGCGAGATCGGTGCGCTCGCCGGCGTCTCGGCGGTCCGCGACCTGGCGGCCGCGCGGGGCGGTTGAGGCGTTGCGCAAGGCGCGGAATGGCGCTATCTAGCGACCACCCGCCGGCGGCGGGAATTCACACGCGGAATGGCGGCGCCGGCCCCGGTGTCGATCCGGTGCCCGGCCCCGGCCGGGACACGCTCCGCGGAGGACGAACCGGAGAAAGGACGGCCGATGGCTCTGCCGGAGTTCACCATGCGTCAGCTGCTCGAAGCTGGCGTGCATTTCGGACACCAGACCAGGCGCTGGAACCCGAAAATGCGCCCCTACCTGTTCGGTGCCCGGAACGGCGTTCACGTCATCGATCTCGAACAGACGGTCCCGCTGCTGCATCAGGCGCTGGTCGCCCTGCGCGATGCCGCGGCGCAAGGTGGCCGCATCCTGTTCGTCGGCACCAAGCGCCAAGCCTCGCGGCCGGCGGCAGAGGCCGCCAAGCGCTGCGGTCAGTACCACGTCAACCATCGCTGGCTGGGCGGGATGCTGACCAACTGGAAGGCCATCTCGGGCTCGCTCAAGACGCTGGCCGACCTGGAATCGACGCTGGACAACCAGGAAGCGGGGCTGACCAAGAAGGAAATGCTTCACTTGGTGCGCCGCCGCAACAAGCTCGACCTCGCCCTGGGTGGCATCCGTGACATGGGCGGGGTGCCGGACATGGTCGTCGTCATCGATACGAACAAGGAATCGATCGCGATCCTCGAGGCGCGAAAGCTCGGGATCCCCGTCGTCGCGATCATCGACAGCAATTGCGACCCGGACCTCATCGACCACCCGGTTCCGGGCAACGACGACGCGATCCGCGCGATCAGCCTCTATTGCGACCTGTTCGCCCGCGCGGTCATCGACGGACTCCAGCAGGAGCTCGCGGCCTCCGGCACCGACATCGGCGAAGCGGAAGAGGGGCTGGCCGAGGATCTGCCGGCGCCCGAAGCCGCCGCGCCACGGCAGGACGAGGCGGCCGCCGGCGCCGCGGACGGCGCGCCGGAAGGCGGCGAGCCGCCCGCGGAAGCCCCCGCCGCGGGCGCGTGACCGGACATCCACGGGGAGGAGGAACGATGGCTCGGATCACCGCCGGGCTGGTCAAGCAACTGCGCGAGCGGACCGGCGCCGGCATGATGGATTGCAAGAAGGCCCTGACGGAGACCGACGGCGCGCTGGAAGCGGCGGTCGACTGGCTGCGCAAGAAGGGCCTCGCGCAGGCCGCGAAGAAAGCCGGGCGGACCGCCGCCGAGGGGCTGATCGGGCTCGCGGCGGCACCGGGCAAGGCGGCGCTCGTCGAGATCAACGCCGAGACCGATTTCGTCGCGCGAAACGAGGCCTTCCAGGCGGTCGTGCGGGAGACTGCCCGCGTCGCGCTGGCCTGCGGCGGCGACGCCGAGCGGCTGGCCGCGTCCCCCTATCCGGGAACTGGCCGGACCGTCGCCGAGGAGATCACCAACCTCGTCGCGACGGTCGGTGAGAACGTGCGGCTGCGGCGAACGGCGATGCTCAAGGCGTCCACCGGCATTGTCGGACACTATGTCCACGCCCCCGTCGCCGAGGGGCTGGGCCAGCTCGGCGTGCTGGTTGCCCTGGAATCCGAGGCGCCGGCGGAGAAACTGGCCCGCTTCGGCCACGAGCTCGCGATGCACGTCGCGGCCAGCAGCCCGCTGGCCGTCTCCCGCGACGCCCTCGACCCGGCGGCGGTCGCGCGCGAGCGGGCGGTTCTCACGGAGCGGGCGCGCGCCGAAGGCAAGCCTGACAACATCGTCGAGAAGATGGTCGAAGGCCGCCTTCGCAAATACTACGAGGAAGTCGCGTTGCTCGATCAGACCTGGGTCATCGACGGCGAGAGCCGGGTGCGAGCGGTGCTGGAGCGGCTCGCCGGTGCGCTTGGCGCGCCGGTCGCGGTCGCCGGGTTCACGCGCTACCGGCTCGGCGAGGGGATCGAGCGGGAGAACAAGGACTTCGCGGCCGAGGTCGCGGCGCAGCTCGACTCCTGACGCGGCCCCCTGGCGGACCATGACCCCCCCTCCCCGCTTCCGGCGCATCCTGCTCAAGATTTCGGGCGAAGCGCTGATGGGAGACGCCGCCCACGGCATAGACGGCGACGCGGTGGATCGCCTCGCCGGGGAGATCGGCGAGGTCCGGGACCGGGGCGTGCAGGTCTGCGCCGTGCTCGGCGGCGGCAACATCTTCCGCGGCCATTCGAGCGCCGCCGCCGGCATGGAGCGCGCCACCGCCGACCATATCGGCATGCTGGCGACGATCATGAACGCGATCGCGATGCAGCACGCGCTGGAGCGCCTGGGCAAGGCGACGCGGGTCCTCTCGGCGATCCCGATGGCGCCGATCTGCGAGCCCTATATCCGCCGCCGGGGGCAGCGCCATCTCGAAAAGGGGCGGATCGTGATCTTCGCGGCGGGCACCGGCAACCCGTTTTTCACCACCGACACGGCGGCGGCGCTGCGGGCGGCGGAGATGGAGTGCGACGCCCTGCTCAAGGGCACGAAGGTGGACGGCGTCTACGCCGCCGACCCGCACGTCGTCTCCGACGCCGAGCGCTACGAACGGCTCTCCTATCTCGATGTGCTGTCCCGGGACCTGCGGGCGATGGACGCCTCGGCGATATCGCTGGCACGGGAAAACGCCATTCCGATTGTGGTATTCTCCATCCGCCGGCGAGGCGGCCTCGGCGCCGTCCTGAACGGCGACGGTCCGCACACGATCATTTCGGACTGAGGCTGCCGCGATGGCCGACCCGGATCTCGACGACCTGGAACGCCGGATGAACGGCGCCGTGGACGTGCTGCGCAAGGAGCTGGGCGGCCTGCGGACCGGGCGCGCGTCGGCGAGCCTCCTCGAGCCCATCGTCGTGCGCGCCTATGACACCGACATGCCCTTGAACCAGCTCGCGACCATCAACGTGCCGGAGCCCCGTATGCTCTCGGTCCAGGTCTGGGATCGGAGTCAGGTGGCGGCCGTCGAAAAGGCGATCCGCTCCGCCGACCTCGGCCTCAACCCGATCGTCGACGGCCAGTCGCTGCGCATCCCGATTCCCGAGTTGAACGAAGAGCGCCGCCGTGAACTCGCCAAGGTCGCCAGCAGATACGCGGAGCAAGCGAAGGTGGCGGTGCGCAACGTCCGCCGCGACGGCATGGAGCAACTCAAGAAGATGGAGCGGTCGGGCGACCTGAGCGAGGACGAATCGCGCCTCTGGTCGCAGGAAATCCAGGAAATGACCGACGCGGTCGTGAAGAAGATGACCGGGATGTTCGAGGCGAAAGAACGCGAGATCACCCAGGTCTGACCATGTCCCTCGCCCGTTCGTTCGCCTCCCGGCAGGCCCCGCCTCTCCATGTCGGCATCATCCTGGACGGCAACGGCCGGTGGGCCAGGGCGCGCGGCCTGCCGCGCATCGCGGGGCACCGGCGCGGTGCCGAGGCCGTGCGGACGGTGCTGAAGGGGTGCCCCGGCCTCGGCGTCCGCTATCTCACGATCTATGCGTTCTCCTCCGAAAACTGGAAGCGTCCGGCGGGCGAGGTCGAGGACCTCATGGGGATTCTCAAGCTCTACCTGCGGCGCGAACTCGCCGAATTCAACCGCAACGGGGTGCGCATCGGCTTCATCGGCAACCGTTCGCGGCTGAACGCGGAGATCAGCGGCCTGATCGAGGAAGCCGAGGAGACCACCCGGCACAACGCCGCCCTCACCCTCACGGTCGCGTTGAACTACGGCGGGCGACAGGAAATCCTCGAGACGACGCGGCGCATCGCCGAACGGGTCCGCGACGGGGCGCTCGCCGCCGCCGACATCACCGAGGAGACCTTCGAGCGGGCTCTCCAGACCCGCGACCTCCCGGATCCGGACCTGATCATCCGCACCAGCGGCGAGCAGCGCCTCAGCAATTTCCTGCTCTGGCAGGCGGCCTACACGGAACTGGTCTTCGTGCCCGCGCTGTGGCCCGATTTCACGCTCGACCATCTCGCCCAGGCGATCGGCGAATTCCAGCGGCGTGAGCGGTGCTACGGCGGAGCCCGCGGCTGACCGGGAGCGGTCGCGACTCCCTGGCCCTGCGCGCGGCTTCGGCCGCCGTCCTCATCCCGCTCGTCCTCGGCACCGCCTATCTCGGCGGCCCGGCCTTCACGGCGCTCGCGGGCGGCGCCGGCCTCCTGGCTTGGCGTGAATGGCGCCTGCTCTTCGGCCGGCTGGCCTGGGACGCCGCCGGGTTCGCGGGCGTCGCCGGCGTGGCCGCGGCCTGCGCCGCGTTCCAGGCGCTGGGAGCACCTGCCGCCGCCATCGCCGCTGGCGTCGCAGCGCTCGCCGTGGCCGCGGCGGAACGGGGGCCGCCGCGGCGGCGCGCCATCGGCATGGCGGGAATCGGGCTGGCCACGCTCCTCATCGTCGCGACGCTTTCGTTGCGCAGCGACGACGGGGCCGGAAGAGCCACGATCTTCTGGCTGTTCGCTGTGGTCTGGGCGAGCGATTCCGGCGCCTATGCGGCGGGGCGTCTGCTGCGCGGCCCCCGGCTGGTGCCGCGCGTGAGCCCCGGCAAGACCTGGACCGGCGGCATCGGCGGCGTGGCCGCGGCGGTCGGCGCCAGCCTCCTCCTGGGCTGGTTGCTGCCGCTGGCGGGCTGGGTTGCCGAGCGGCCGCCGAGTGTGCCGCTGGCGGTCGCCGGCGCGGCCTGTTCGCTCGCCGGCCAGCTGGGGGACCTCGCGGAATCGGCGCTGAAACGCCGCGTCGGCGCCGGCGATTCGGGTCGTCTGATCCCCGGGCACGGCGGCATTCTGGATCGGATCGACGCCTATGCCGCCGCCGCGTTCGTCCTGATCCTGGCGACTCACGCCGGCGCGGCGCGGCCGCCCTGGTCCTATGCGTTCTGATCAGGCTGCCCGCGTCGTCGCGACCGCGCGGCGGCGATCGTGAGCACGGCGACGCGGGCGGTCGGCACGAGGAGGAGGGCGAGACTCCAGTCGCCGAGCCGGGCGATGGGCGGGCGCCCAAGCGCCGGCGGCAGGGGAGCATCGAGGATTCCCGTCTCGCCCAGACCCAGGCGCGCCACGACGCGGCCGTAGGAATCAACGACGGCGGAAATGCCCGTGTTCGCCGCCCGCACCAGCGGCAAGCCCTCCTCGACGGCGCGCAGGCGGGTGGCCTGGAAATGCTGATAGGGCCCGGCCGTGTGCCCGAACCAGCCGTCGTTCGTGACGTTGAGAAGCCACGCCGGCCGTGCCGCCGCGGGCACGCCGGAGCGGCCTGACACCACCTCGCCGGGGAAGATCGCCTCGTAGCAGATCAGCGGGCTGAACGGCGGCAGGCCCGGCAGGGAGAGGGTGCGCGGCCCGGGGCCGGCGGAATGGTCCCGCTCCCCATAGGTCATCGGCGAGAGATCGAGAAGCGCGCGCAGCGGGATGTATTCGCCGAACGGCACGAGGTGGTGCTTGTCGTAGGTGGCCGCCACGATTCCCGCCTCCGTCAGGGCGTGGAGGCTGTTCCAGTAGGCCGTCGTGCGCCCGTCCCGCACGGTGCGCCGCGGCGCACCGGCGATCAGATGGCCCTCCGGCGGTGCGGCCTCCGACACGAAGGCGCGCAGCGGCGCGCTTTCGTCCAGGAAGTAGGTGACCGCCGCCTCCGGCCAGATCACCGCGTCCACCGATTCCAGCCCGGGCCGGCGCGAGAGGCGGATATGGTGCTCCACGGCGGCGAGCCGCTCGCCCTCCCGCCATTTGAGGGTCTGATCGACATTGGCCTGCACGAGGCGCAGGTGGACTCCCGTCGGCGCCCGGTCGGGCGCGAGCGCCAGCCGCACTTCGCCGCCGGCCCAGAGCACCGCCAGCAGGCCGAACGCCGCGACCGGCAGGAGCCGGCGTGGCCGGCCCGCGCGCCCTTCCGCCGACGGCGCGGCCAGCACCGCCGGGGACGCCGCGGCGAGGACGGTCACGAAGCCGAGGCCGTACACGCCGATGAGCGCGACGGCCTGGATCATGCCCGACGACGGCGCCCACACCGTGCACATGAGGTTCATCGGAAAGCCGGTGAGGATGTTGCCGCGCAACCATTCCGAGACGCTCCATACGACGGCGAACGCCAGCACGCGCCCGGCGATCGGCGTCCCCGGCAGCCGGGCGGCGAACGCGGCCAGCGCCGGGAACAGCGCGAAGCCCGCGGAGAGGCCGATCACCGCCGGCGCGACCAGCCAGCCGAAACGGGAGGGGTCGGTCAGCAGGGCGGCGCCGATCCAGTAGAGACTCGCCAGGAAGTGGGCGAAGCCGAACCACCAGCCGGCGAGCGCGGCGCGCCACGGCGAACGGCTGCCGTCGATCAGCCACAGGAGGCCGGTAAAGGAAACCACCAGCAGCGGCAGGGCGTGGGCCGGCGGCAGCGCGGCGGCGGCGGCGGCGCCGAGGGCGGCGGCGAGCGCCGACCGGCGCCAGCCGGCGAGGCCGCCGATGCGGGCCGCCAGCGCCGCCGCACGCACGCCGAAGGGGTGCCCGGGCGCGCTCACGGGTGCCCGGGCGCCGGACGCGGTGCCGTGCGGCTGACGCGAAGCCTCTTGATGCGCCGCGGGTCGGCCTCCAGGACCTCGAAGGTGAAACCGCCGGGGTGGGCGATCCGCTCGCCCGCGCGGGGCACCCGTTCGGCGAGTGCGAACACCAGCCCGCCCAACGTGTCCACTGCCTCCTCGCCGGTGCCGTCGAACAACGAGACCGCGAGGTCGCGCTCGAGTTCGTCGATGCGCAGGCGCGCGTCAGCCTCCACCGCCCCGTCGTCGAGATGGACCAGGGCGGGGGCTTCCGCCTCGTCGTGCTCGTCCTCGATTTCGCCGACGATCTCCTCGACCAGGTCTTCGATGGTGACCAGCCCGTGGGTCCCGCCATATTCGTCGACGACCACCGCCATGTGGATGCGGGTCTCGCGCATTTCCTTCAAAAGGTCGGGGACCGGCATGGATTCGGGAACGAAGAGGATGTCGCGCCTGATCTGGCCCATGTCGAAGGGAACGTCGCCGTCCCAATGCCGCACGACGTCGCGGATGTGGATCATGCCCACGATGTCGTCGAGATCGCCGCGATGGACGGGCATGCGCGAGTGGCCGTTCGCCTTGATCGCCGCCACCACCGCGTCGAGCGACGCCGAGATCTCGACCGCCGTGATGTCGTTGCGCGGGATCATGGCGTCTTCGACGGTCAACTCGCCGAAGCGGAGGAGGTTGAGCAGCAGGTCCCGTTCGTGCGGGCTGATCCGCCCGGCGACGTCGCCTTCCTCCCCGATGATTTCGCCGAGGGATTCGCGCCAGGAGGCGCTGTGGTCGCGGCCCAGCCCCTTGCGCAGCCAGTTGCGGATGATGCCGACGAGGGACGGGGGGGCGTGGCCTCCCCGGTCGCCGTCGGCCATGTCGCCTCTAGATGGAGGTTTGTCGTCGTCGCTCATGTTTCCGGCTCCGCGACCGCGGGTCGCGGGGCATGTCTGCAGCGCACAGGGTAGCGTAGGGATCGCCGATGCCAAGCCCCGACAGGACGCGCGTCTCCAGCCCGCGCATGAGTCGCGCCGCATCGCGCGCGCCATGGTCATGGCCGAGGAGGTGCAACACGCCGTGAACGACGAGATGGCTCAGCCGGTCCGCGACGGTGACTCGGTCCGCCGCGCTGTCGCGCTGCACCGTCTCGCGGGCCACGACCACGTCTCCCAACAGCAACGGCATCGCACCGGCCGGCGGCGGGGCCTCCGCCGGCCGCTCGTGGAGCGGGAAGGCGAGGACATCGGTCGCCCGGTCCTGGCCGCGCCACGCCTTGTTGAGGCGCCGGACGAAGGCGTCGTCGGCCAGGGTCACGCCGAGCGCCGCCGCGCCGGGCAGGTCCGCTTCCGCTTCGAGGGCGGCGGACGCGGCGCGGCGGGCCACGGCGGCGGCTTCAGGAAGAGCCGCGGGCCATGCCGGATCGTGGATGCGGATCGCGATCTCGATCATCGTCGGGCGCGGCGCCGTAGGCCGCGAGAATGCGCGCCACCAGGGAGTGGCGCATGGCGTCGGCGGGGCCGAAGCGGACGAAGGCGGTGCCGTCCAGCCCTTCGAGCGTCGCCACGGCATGCCGGAGGCCGGAGCGCGCGCCGGCCGGCAGGTCGACCTGGGTGAGGTCGCCCGTCACCACCATGCGCGACCGCTCGCCGAGGCGGGTCAGGAACATCTTCATCTGGAGCGGCGTCGTGTTCTGTGCCTCGTCGAGGATGACGAAGGCCTGGGACAGCGTGCGCCCGCGCATGAACGCGAGCGGGGCGATCTCGATCTCCGCCGCTTCCAGGCGGCGAGCCACCAAGTCCGCCGGGAGCATGTCGTAAAGCGCGTCGTAGAGCGGACGCAGATACGGGTCCACCTTGTCCTTCAGGTCGCCGGGAAGGAAGCCGAGCCGCTCGCCCGCCTCGACGGCGGGCCGCGACAGCACGATGCGTTCGACCCGGCCGGCGAGATAGAGCGACACCGCCATCGCCACCGCGAGATAGGTCTTGCCGGTGCCTGCCGGGCCGAGCCCGAAGACCAGATCGTTGGCGAGCATCGCACGCACGTAATCGGCCTGGCGTGGCGAGCGCGGGCTGACGGGGCGTTTGCGCGTGCGGATCACGAGCTCCGGCTCGCCCGCGGCCCGGTCCGCCCGCCCGGACGGGCGGCTCGTTGCCATGCGGATGGCGCCCTCGACCTCGCCGCCGCTCATCGGCAGGCCGCGCTTGAGTTTGTCGTAGAGATGCCGGAGCACCGCCTCGGTCGCCGCGACCGAGGGCGCGGGCCCGCTGATCGCGACCTCGTTTCCGCGCGGGCGCACGACGACGCCCAGCGCGTGTTCGAGTCGCGCCAGATGGCGGTCATGATCCCCGAAGAGGAGGGGCAGGAGGGTGTTGTCGTCGAAGCGAAGCCGCGCGCCGGCGTCGTCGGGCGCCACCTGGGCCGAGCGTCTCAAGCCCCGGCCCCTTCCTGCGCGTGCCCGGCCGGCACGCCGGCGAGACCGTTGGCCGACGCCTCGACGACGGTCACTTGGGCGACGCTCCCGATCGCCGCGTCGTCGCCTTCCATGTGGAGCCACTGCATCCACGGGGTGCGGCCGGCGATCAAGCCAGCGCGACGGCCGCGCCGCTCGAACAGCACCGGGACGGTGCGCCCGACCATGCGCGCGTTGAAGTGCCGCTTCTGCTCATCGAGCAGGTGCTGAAGACGGCTCAACCGCTCCGCCTTGACCTCCGCCGGGACCTGGCCGGCGCGGGTCGCGGCCGGCGTTCCGGGCCGTGCGCTGTATTTGAACGAGAAGGCCTGCGCGAACCCGATCGCCCGGACGAGCGCGAGCGTCGCCGCGAAATCCGACTCGGTCTCGCCGGGGAAGCCCACGATGAAGTCGCTGGACAGCGCGAGCGCCGGCTGCGCGGCGCGGAGGGACTCCACGAGGTGGAGATAGTCGCGAGCGGTGTGGCCGCGGTTCATCGCCGCGAGGACGCGGTCCGATCCCGATTGCACCGGAAGGTGCAGGAAGGGCATCAGTTTCGGCTCCGCGCCGTGGGCCCGGACGAGGGCCGGGGCCACGTCGCGGGGGTGGGAGGTCGTGTAGCGGAGCCGCTGGAGGCCCTCGATCCCCGCGAGGCGCCCGATCAGCCCGGCCAGATCGACCTCGTCCGCTCCGCCCGCGCCGTGATAGGCGTTGACGTTCTGGCCGAGCAGCACGATCTCGCGCGCCCCGCGGGCGACGAGGCGGCGCGCCTCGGCCGCGACCGCCGCGACCGGTCGGGACTCCTCCGCCCCGCGGGTGTAGGGCACGACGCAGAACGTGCAGAAGCGGTCGCATCCCTCCTGGACGGTGAGGAACGCCGAGACGCCGCGCCCCGGACGCGCGCCCGCCGCTTCCTCCGGCAAGCGGTCGAATTTCGATTCCGCCGGCAGGGCCGTATCGACGACGGCGCCTTCGCCGCGCGCCGCGCGCGCGACCATGGCCGGTAGCCGGTGGTAGGCCTGCGGTCCCACCACGATGTCGACGTAGGGCGCGCGCGCCGCGACTTCCGCCCCTTCCGCCTGGGCGACGCAGCCGGCGACGGCGAGCAGCATCGGTCGGCCGCCGCGCGCCCGCGCCCGCTTCAGCGCGCGCAGCCGACCGAGCGCGGAATAGACCTTCTCGGCGGCCTTTTCGCGGATGTGGCAGGTGTTGAGAACGACCAGATCGGCTTGGTCGATGTCCGCCGTTCCGACGTAACCGAGCGGCGCCAGGACGTCCGCCATGCGGGCGGAGTCGTAGACGTTCATCTGGCAGCCGAAGGTTTTGACGTAGAGTCTTTTCGCCACAATCGCGCCGTACCGCGGCGCCTCCCCGGTGGCTCGCCGATCGCGCCGAGCGGCATGGCGGCGACCTTAGCACCGCCCCCGGCGCTGTCAAGATCGCCCGGGCACCCGCTCACGGGGGGAGGCGTGGCGGGCGGCGGGCCAGGACGTCGGGGCCGATTTCGGCGATGCGCGAAAGCCCGCAGAGGCCCATGGCGAGGTCGATTTCGCGGCGGAAGATGTCGAACATGTGGGCCACGCCGGCCTCGCCCGCGACCGCCAGCCCCCAGAGCTGCGGCCGCCCGACCAGGCAGCCTTGCGCGCCGAGCGCCAACGCCTTGACGATGTGGACGCCCCGCCTGATGCCGCCGTCGAGGAGGACCGTCGCGCGCCCGGCCACCGCCTCGGCGACCGCCGGCAGCGCCTCGACCGACGCCGCGACGCCGTCCAGCTGCCGCCCGCCATGGTTGGAGACGATCACCCCGTCGACTCCGTTGGCCACCGCCTCGGCGGCCTCGGCCGGGTGCAGGATGCCCTTGAGCAGCAGCGGCCCCCGCCACGCTTCGCGCAGCGCGGCCACGTCCCGCCAAGTCATGCCGGGGTCGGGGAGCGTCACCATGCGCCCGGCGAGGGCGGTGAGGTCTTCGCGCGCGCCCTCCCGTCTGTAGTTGCCGAAGGTGATCCGGGGGATCGCCTTCCGCATCCGCAGCAGCCAGGGCAGCTTGAACGCCATCCGTGCCACTTCGCCGGCGGCGAGCCGGGGCGGGATGACGAAGCCGTTGCGGAGGTCGCGCTCGCGGTTGCCGAGAAGCTGCGTGTCGACGGTCACGACGAGCGCCTCGTATCCCGCTGCCGCCGCCCGCTGCGCCATCTCGCGGGTCAGCGCGCGGTCCTTGTAGATGTAGGTCTGCATCCAGCGAGGCGCGCCGGTCTCGGCCAGGGCTTCGAGCGTGCAGACCGAGCCGTGGCTCAGGCAGTAGGCGGAGCCGGCGGCCGCCGCCGCCCGCGCCGACGCGGCCTCGCCGTCCGGCCAGAGCAGCCCGGCCAAGCCGGTGGGCGCGACCACCAGCGGGAGCGCCAGCCGCCGCCCGAACAGCGTGACGGAGAGATCGCGCCCGGCCGCGCCGTTCAGCGGCCGGGGCAGCAGCGGGAGCGAGTCGAACGCCGCTTCGTTGCGGCGGAGCGTGCGTTCGTCGCCCGCCCCGCCGTCGACGAAATCGAAGACCGCGCGCGGCAGCGCCCGCCGGGCTCCGGCCCGCAGTGCCGCGACGTTGACGGCGCGCCGCCGCCAGCGCGGAGCGCGCGCGCTCACCCGCCCGCCACGGCGGAGGCGTCACGACCGCAGCGGGCCGGCATCCAACGTTCCTTCCATTCCCGATGTCGATACTGCGGAGCACCGCCCCGACCGGTCAAGGGCGCGCGGCTGACGGGCGGTGCGCGCCTCGCTAGACTGCACGGGGAAGCGATGGGGAGGCTCGGCATGGCCTACTGGCTCTTGAAGTCGGAACCGGGAAGCTGGTCGTGGGAGGATCAGATGCGCGACGGCGTCACCGAGTGGGACGGCGTGCGCAACCATCAGGCCGACAACAACATGAAGGCCATGAGGCGCGGCGACCGCTGCTTCTTCTACCACTCGGTCAAGGCGAAGGAGATCGTCGGCGTCGTCGAGGTGGTGCGGGAGCACTACCCGGACCCGAGCGACGCGAGCGGCCGCTTCGGCATGGTTGACGTGAAGGTGGTGATGCCCGCGCGCCGGCCGGTTTCGTTGAAGGAGATCAAGGCGGCGCCGGCGCTGCAAGACATGGCGCTCGTGCGCCAGTCGCGCCTTTCCGTAAGCCCCGTCACCCCGGCGGAGTGGAAGCACCTCTGCACCATGGCCGGAATCGCGGCGTAGCGCCGCCTCCGGCGCCGGGAGTCCCGTTCAGACTCCCCTCCCTTGGCAGGGAGGGGAGCGGATCGCGCTCCCGCGGCGCGGCGACGGGTCAATCCGCCCGCGCGTCGTCCACGATGGCGCGGAACTGCGCCAGCGCCGGCGCGCCGCGCACCACCCGCTCCCCGATGACGAAGCTCGGCGTGGCGGCGATGCCGAGCGCCTCCGCCAGCGCCGCGTTGCGCGCGAGCGTCGCGTCGATAGCGGGATCCGCCATGTCCTGCGCCAAGCGCTCCTCGTCGAGGCCGACGGCGCGGGCCGTCGCGAAGACCCGCGCGTGGTCCAGCGGCTCCTCCGCCGCCATCAGCGCGTCGTGGAACGCCCCGTAGCCGTTCTGTGCCCGCGCGGCCAGCGCGGCGCGCGCCGCCAGGGTCGAGTCCGGCCCCAGGATGGGGAACTCCTTGTAGATCAGGCGCAGGTTGTCGTTTTCCTCCAGCAGCGTATCGAGAACCGGTTTCACGCGCCGGCAGTAGCCGCAGCGGTAATCGAAGAACTCGACCAGCGCGAGCGCGCCTTCGGGGTTGCCGGCGACGGGGGATTCCGGATCGGCGAACAGCGCGTCGCGGTGTTCGCGGATGGCGGCCCGTGCTTGCGCGGCCTCCTCCTCGGCGCGCTTCGCCCTCAGCGCCTGCTCGGCTTCGAGAAGGACTTCCGGATGTTCGATCAGATACTCGCGGACGATCCGCCGGATGGCCTCGACCGGGAGGCCGTCGGCTGCCGCGCGGGACTCGCACGCGGCGCCGTCGAAATCGCACAGGGTGTCCGCTGTCGCCGGCTCCCCGGCGAGAGCGGAGCCGGCCAGCGAGAGGGCAAACGCGGCGAGGGTGAAGGCGCAGGAGGACGATCCACGATACCGTTCCATATCTCATCTTTCCTTGCCCGCAGGAGTCGAAACCCCATTTCGGCGGTGCCGAATGCCGCGTGGGATGACCGGCGCTGAGCACGAGGAACTCAATGGACCACTCCGGGGCAAACGTACAGAATACCACCATCGGGAAAGGCAATGCTCTCGATCAGCGCCACCGACTGTCTGAATTTTCCGTTCTTTGAAATCGCCCGCAGGCCCTCGACGGGATTCGCTCCGCCGAACTGCCCCCGGCTTGAGAGAATTTTCGAGTCGACGAAGAGGCAGGTTTCAGTTGATGCCAATGCATTCGGCAGCGCGGCGGCCGGATCGCCCAATGTCAATAACGCAATTAGTAGCGGACCTACGACACTCGGTGATCGCAGCATTTTGCGCTTCGGTCAGCGTCGAAGCACCGGTGACAACACGGTAACCTACCCCTCCTCTCGAGAGTACGCCTCTCGCGATAGCATAGCAGGAGTTGGAAGCAGTAGAGATATCACATGCCGTTGCTCCCACACTCCTACAGTACGCCGAGACCGCGGCGCGGGCCGAAGACTCAGACTGGCCATGAACATTCCCAGATGTATACCATCCACCATCAGAAGGCGACGTGAGATATAGAGCAATCGCATACCAAGTTTGAACGCTTGGCGCGGGAGCCGGAGCGGGGATTGGCGCGGGAGCCGGAGCGGGGGAAGGTGTGCCTCCTGCTCCGGGGACGGAACAGCTTCCACCAGCAGGACCGATCGTCACCAGCAAACGTGCATCGCTCCCGGTATTGGCATCATGCCTCCATTCCTGGACCTCACCGGCGTCGTCCCCACGGCCCGTTATCCGAAGGGAACCGGTGTTGGGCGAGCTACTACCCTCGTTGAGCGCGAGAAAACCAATTTGATTTTGCCCCGATCGCACGGGCACTACTCGACACTGCCATCTGTTGAAGATCTCGCCAGAAAATGCGACGTTTCCATTAATGGACACTCGTACTTGGTCACCATCCTCCGCGGCGTGATCTCTGACGCACACTTCCGCTTCCACGGGGCATGACGAAGGTATGGTAGTGGAAATATCCTGAATTCGCCTCTCGCCTCCCGGCGTGGGAGCAGGGGTGGAACTGGACCGTGGGGCTATCGCGCTCGCTTGTCCGGCCGCGGGAGAGGACCCGCCAGTGTAACAAGTCGCAGAGGAAGAGCCGTTGCTAGCTATGTTGATTTGGCAGGTTTGGCCCCCCGCCGCACGGCAGGCCGCGATCGCCTTGGTCGAGGCGTCGGTTTTGGACGGACCCCATTCTACACCGGCCCTGTTTCTGTCAGCATTCATGGCAAGCGCCCCGCAGGCGTTGCGGACCCATAGAACTTCCCGGCAGTTGGTGCCTCCGAAGCCTAAACATGCGGCCACGGCTGCGGTGCGAGTCGAGGATCGACTGTCTCCAGTTCGTATCGCCCAAGCGTAGTTTCTGCCGACAGCATACGAGATATAACGATCCGGCTTTGGCGTGGGAGCCGGAGTGACCTGCACCTCATTCTTCTTCGGCGCCGGATCGCCACCGCCGCCGCCGCACGCCGCCAGCCCGAGGAGGGCGAGGCCACAGACGAATACCGACAGTCCCTTCAACACACTCCAGTTCATTGACGTCTCCCGGGCGTTTCCTGCGCGCAGTCGCGCGGGCTTGTTCGTAGGACTCGTGCGTCAGTTCGCGAGGGCGGTTTCGCTCGCGAGGGAAATTCCGATGGCCAAGGTCCGGGGGGACCGCAACTCGGCGTTGTGCAACAGCCGGACGGTCGCTTCGGCGCGCGTCTCGCCCCGCGCGATCGTCACCTCCACCGGCTCGTCCATGAAGTCCTCGCCCGCCACCGCGGGGTCGTCGCCGCTCCCCGGCGCGAGGCGCAGAACGAGGCGGAGATCCGCCGACAGCGCGGCGGGAATCGAAACCTCCACCTCCACGTCGCCACCGCTCGCCACTTCGTCCTGGAGGAACGCCACGGCGATGGCGCCTGCCCGCGCCAGGGCCGCCGGCGACAGGACACGCTCAATGGTCCGCAGCCGCTCCACGTTCTCCACTGGGCGCCACATGTCCGCCGGCGTGTCGGCGGCGACCCCCAGGGCGCCGAGACCCTCCCACCGCGGCGCGGCCTTGCGCCCGCCGCCCAACGGAACGTTCACGCCCAGGCGGGCGGTGACCGATTCGCCCGAAAGGCCGGAGGCCCACCCCGTCCGCAGCCCGAGCCAGGGATGCGGGCGCCAGCCGAGGCCGAAACGGCTCTCCAGGCTCTCCCGCCCGGCGCCGTCGTTCTCCCAACGTGCGAGCGCCGCGTCCGCGGAAAGGGTCGTCGTCACGTCCAGGCGCAGGCCCAGTTCCGTCCCGCCCAGCGGGCGCTCCTCGTAGCCCGGCCGGCCCGGCAGCCAATCCGTCACCGGCGTGAAGTGCTGGAGCCAGCCGCTGCCCCAACGCCCGGCGTAATCCAGCCCCGTCGCCAGCCGCTGATGCCCGCGCTCCAGGTTCTCCTGGAGAAGGGTCGAGAAGCCGAGGACGTCCGCCCCCGGCTCGTCGGAAAGCGCGAAGCGCCAGGCCGTGCCGTAGCGCAGGTCGTTGCGGCGGAAGCCCTCACTGTCCCGCCAGCGGGTCAGGCCCTGTTGCAGGAACAGCGCGTTCTGCTGCACGCCCTCCGCCGAACGCCCGGCGGCGAAGCTCAGCGGGATCACCGCGTCCAGGTTCCCGGCCACGCCCTCGCCGAAGGGCGACCAGGAGAGCCGATGCACGAAGCGGAAGTTCTCGCCGAACAGCGCTCGGCCCTGTTCGCCGACCAGATGCGCCGCTTCGTCGGCGACGATGCTGCCCAGCCTGTCCGCGAGGCAGTGCGCGCCGACCGAGAACCCGCCCTCGAACGTCTCCCCGCACCCCGTCGCGCCGTCCCACACCCAGGACGGAATCGAGTCGGCATCCGCGGCTTGCGCCGCCGCACCGCCGAGAGCAAGGGCGGACGCGGCCGCGAGCGCCGGGCCGAGTCGCGCGGCACGGCGGGAGGATCGATTCGCGAAGAACGACATGGCCGGGGCCTCCTCTCGCTTCATGAAGAGGCCCCATGAAGAGGCCCCATGAAGAGGCCCCATGAAGGTTGGGTCCAGGGTATCGCCGGCCCGCCGGGCGCGTCAAGCGAAAAATTTCAGAAAATTCGGCAGGCTCAGGAGCGGGCGGCGTGGGCGACGTCGAAGAGGGCCTGCCAGCAGATGCCCTCGGGCGTGCCACCGGCGATCTTGCAGTCGCGCTCGGCGGCGGTCAGGAGGCGCAGGGCGCGGGCCGCGCGGGCGCTGGACCAGCGCGCCATCTCCTCGGCGAAGACCGGACGCTCCCGCGGATAGACCGGGGGCCGCAAGGCGCCCATGGCCTGGGCCGGGGCGTCGCCCCGCTCCAGCGCGGCCGTCGCCAGATGGAGGCGCATCAGCCGGCGGGCGGCGGCGCGCAGGACGGCGACCGGTTGGGCGCCGCCGTAGAACGCCCGCGCCAGCGCCCGGTCGAGCCGCTCGAGGTCACCGGCCGCCGCCAAGCGCGCGATCGAATCGGCAGCGGCAATGGCGGCGTCGCCGACGCACGCCCGGGCGACCTCCATCGTCAGCGCGCCGTCCTCCCGTCCGGCGCCGCCCAGATAGACGGAAAGCTTCTCGATCTCGTTCTCGATCTGGCGGCTGTCGCTGCCCAGGCGCTCGGCGAGCCAGCCGACGGTCTCGGGCTCGACCGCAAGGCCGCGCCGGGCGCAGAGAGTCTCGATCAGCTTGGCGGCACTGCCCGCGTTTTCGTCGTAGCAGGGGAGCGTGGCCAGGCTCTTCTCCCGTTCGCACAGCAGCCTGAGGCGGGAGCGCGGGGTGAGCGGGCCGGCCTCGGCAACCACCAGGCTATCTGTGGCAGGGAGGGCGAGGCATGTCTGGAAAGCCGGCACGAGGGAATCGGTGACGCCGCGCAGGCGGACGACGCGCCGGCCGCCGGTGAACGAAAGCGCCGCCGCCTCGTCCGCCAAGCGGCCCGGCTCGTCGCGCAGCGCCGCCGCGCCGAGGGTTGTCACACGGAACGGATCGTCCGCATCCTCGGCGACGGCGCGCACGCAGGCCTCGGCGCGCGCCCGCACCAAGCCTTCGTTTGCGCCGTAGATCAGCACCAGCCGGATGCCGGCGTCCGGGGCCGCGCAGAAGCGGTCGGCGCGCGCCGGCGCGATCTTCACGAGCACCCTCCGGCGGGGCGTGGGGAGCGCCGCCGGCTCATCGCGTGAAGTGGACGAGGATCAGCGAGCGGATTTTGTCGCTCAGCAGCCGCGCCGTCTTGCGCGCCGCGTCCCGTTCCGCGACGACGGCATCGAATTGCGAATCGGTGATGTTGAAGCCGTTGACCGCCTGGGCCGTGCCGCCGAAGACGGCCTTCCCCGCCTTGTCCGCGAGCGTGAATTCGGCGCGGAGCGTCAGGTTGTAGCGGGTGGCGCGGTCGTCGGGCTGGACCAGGAGCCGCGTGGTGCTGCGTTCCACGGCGAAGGTCAGCCGGTAGTCCGGGCGCACCGGCGGCCCGTCCGGGGTCAGGCTGTCGATCAGATGATTGCGCACGACATGCGCGATGCGGTCGCGCACCGGCGCGATCTCGATCGCTGCCGCGTGGACGCGCGGCCCGTCCCCACCGCGGGCGCCATACAGCGGCTCGAAACCGCAGGCAGCCAGGGCGAGGGGGGCGAGGAGCGCGGCGGCCGTGAACGCCGGCGCCGCGCACCGGACGCGCGCGTCAGGTGACGACATTGACGATCCGCCCCGGCACGACGACCACCCGGCGCACGGCGCGCCCAGCCAGCGCCCGCCGCACGGCGCCTTCCGCCAGCGCCGCGCTCTCCGCTTCCGCCTCGTCGTGGCCTGCGCGCAGCGCGATCGTCGCCCGCTTCCTGCCGTCCACCTGCACCGCGACGATCACCGTGTCGTCGGCGAGCAGCGCGGCCTCCGGCTCCGGCCAGGGCTCGCGCGCGAGCCAGCTCTCGCGGCCCAGGCGGCGCCACATCTCCTCGGCCAGATGGGGCGTCATCGGGCCGATCAGCCGGGCCGCGGTCTCCAGCCCCTCGCGCAGGACTGGGCCGGCGCCGGGCGCCTCTTCGACCGCCGCGAGGGCGTTCGTCAACGCGCGGATCCGCGCCACCGCGCGGTTGAAGCGGAAGCGCTCCAGATCCTCCGTCACGCCGGCGATGGTCCGGTGGATCGTCTTGCGCAGCGCGCGCATTGGCCCGGCGAGGGACTCGCGGGCCGGCGCGGGGAACGACGGCGGCAGGGCGACCGGCGGCGCCTCCACCAGCCGCCAGAGCGACGCGATGTAGCGCCAGGCGCCCTTGACGCCGGTGTCGCTCCACTCCAGGTCGCGCTCGGGCGGGCTGTCAGACAACATGAAGAGCCGCGCCGTGTCCGCGCCGTAGGTCTGGATGAGCGCCTCCGGATCGACGGTGTTGCGCTTCGACTTGCTCATCGCCTCGGAGCGGCCGGTGACGACGGGCCGCCCGTCCTCGCGCGCGACCATGCCGCCGCCGGGGCCGGATTCGACCTCGTCCGGGTAGTACCAGCGGCCTTCCCGGTCGCGGTAGGTCTCGTGGCACACCATCCCCTGGGTGAAGAGGCCGGCGAACGGCTCGTCGATGGAGAGATGACCGCAGCGTTTCAGCGCCTTGGTGACGAAACGGGCATAGAGAAGGTGGAGCACCGCATGTTCGATCCCGCCGATGTACTGGTCGACCGGAAGCCACGGCCCGACCTCCCCTTCGGGCAGGGGGGTGTCCGCGCGGGCGGCGCAGAACCGCGCGAAATACCAGGAGGAATCGACGAAGGTGTCCATGGTGTCGGTATCCCGCCGCGCGGCGGCGGCGCAGCGCGGGCAGGACGTGCGCTTCCAGGACGGGTGATGTTCGAGCGGGTTGCCGGGGGAATCGAAGCGCACATCCTCCGGCAGGCGCACCGGGAGAGATTCCCGCGGCACCGGCACGATGCCGCAGGAGTCGCAATGGACCATCGGGATCGGGCAGCCCCAGTAGCGCTGGCGCGAGATGCCCCAGTCGCGCAGGCGGTAGCTGACGGCGGCCGCGCCGGCGCCCCGCTCGGCCAGGGCGGCGATCGCTCGCTCCTTGGCCCGGGCGACGGGAAGCCCGTCGAGGAAATCCGAGTTGATGGCCGTGCCGTCGCCCGTATAGGCCTCGTCGCCGATCGCGACGCTCTCCGGATTCTGGCCGGGCGGGCACACCACCGGGATGACGGGGAGGCCGTGGCCATGCGCGAATTCGAGGTCGCGCTGGTCGTGCGCCGGGCAGCCGAAAATCGCGCCGGTGCCGTATTCCATGAGAACGAAATTCGCGACATAGAGCGGCATCGTCCGCTCGGGGACGAAGGGATGGCGGACCCGGAGGCCGGTATCGTGGCCGCGTTTCTCGCCCGCCTCGATCTCGCGCGCACCGGTGCCGGCGCGGTTGCACGCGGCGACGAAGGTGGCCAGTGCCGGATCGGCTTCGGCGAGCGCGGTCGCCAGCGGGTGGTTGGGCGAAAGGGCGCAGAACGACGCGCCGAACAGGGTGTCGGGGCGGGTGGTGAAGACCTCCAGCGCCTCGTCCCGGCCCTCGATGGGGAACAGCACGCGCGCGCCTTCCGACCGCCCGATCCAGTTGCGCTGCATCAGCCGCACCTTCTCCGGCCAGCGCGGCAGCGCGTCGAGGGCGGCGAGAAGCTCGTCGGCGAAGCGGGTGATGCGCAGAAACCATTGCGCCAGACGGCGCTTCTCGACCGGCGCGCCCGAACGCCAGCCGCGTCCGTCGATGACTTGCTCGTTGGCCAGCACCGTCAGGTCGACCGGATCCCAATTGACCCACGACTCCTTGCGCTCGACCAGCCCGGCCTCGAAGAAATCGAGGAACAGAGCCTGCTGGTGCGCGTAATAGCCCGGGTGGCAGGTGGCGAATTCGCGCTCCCAGTCGATCGAGAGCCCCATCATGCGCAGCTGCCCGCGCATGGTGGCGATGTTGGCGTAGGTCCACTCGGCCGGGTGGACGCCCCGCTCGAAGGCCGCGTTCTCCGCCGGCAGGCCGAAGGCGTCCCAACCCATCGGATGGAGCACGTCGTAGCCGCGCGCGCGTTTGTAGCGCGCGACCACGTCCCCCATGGTGTAGTTGCGCACGTGGCCCATGTGGATGCGGCCGGAGGGATACGGAAACATCTCGAGGACGTAATAGGTCGGGCGGCCGTCGCCGCGCGCCGCCTTGAACAGGCCCGCGTCCTCCCAGGCGGCCTGCCACCTGGCCTCGACCGCGCGCGCGTCGTAACGCCCGCCCGCCGCCTCGCGGTCGCTCATCCGTCCCGCGTCGGAGAGCGGCGTTCCCATGACGCGCGAAGAACGACGCCGGGCGCCGTCTATCCGTCGGCCCGTGCCGCGCGCAGCTGGCGGGCGCGCTCCAGGATTCCGTTCTCGAGGCTGGCCTCGGTGTCGGGAGAAACCGCGCGATCCGCCCAGCGGCCGTCTGCGCCCCGCTCCTGGTGGAAGACGGAAACGCGCAGGCCGTCCGCGCGCAGCGCCCGGTCCAGGATATAGACCGTGAGCTTGAAACGCTCGTCCGGGGTTTCCGGGGGCGCGTACCACTCCGTGATGATCACGCCGCCGAACGGGTCGGCCGACGAAAGCGGCATGAACGAGACCGTGTCCAGGGCGGCGCGCCAGAGGAAGCCGTTGACGCCGATGACGCCGCCCGCCGCCCGCTCCTCGCGGGAAGCGCCCATGAGCTTGAGGCCGCCCGGCCCGAAGATGCCGCCCGAGGAGGAGTCCAGGCCGGCCGCGCGGCGACGCGGGTCCTCGACCTCTGCCTGGTCCCGGTCGGCGTACTGGCAGCCTGCCCCGACGAGGGCGAGAGCCAGGGCGCCGGCGAACACCGCCTTGCCCTTCACGAAACGCTTCATCCCGACCACCGTTTGATCGCGCAGAGGCCGCCCTTTTACCACAAGCCGCGCGGGCGGCGCGCGGAGATATCGCCGCCGCGGGCGAGCGGCGCTACCCCCGACCGCGCGCGCTCGACGCAGGCGAGCGCCGCCATGTCGAGGATGGCGTCGGTATCGATGCGGTGCCTGGCGTAGAGCGCCGGGATGTCGCCGGATTCACCGAATCCGGTCACCCCGAGCGGATAGGCACGGTGGCCGGCCACCGTGCCCAGCCAGGAGAGGCCGGCCGGGTGACCGTCGAGGACGGTGACGAGGGCGGCGTCGGGCGGCAGGCAGGCGAGCAGCCCCTCGACGTGGGACGGGCGCCCCGGCGCCTCCCCCCGCGCCCGCGCCGCGGCGGCGGCGAGCCAGCCGGCATAGAGGCGGTCGGCCGACGTGACGGCGAGCAGGCCGACTCCCGGTATTTCGTCAGCGAGCGCCTCGTGTGCGGCCCGTGCCTCGGGCACGACGGCGCCGGAAAAGGCCAGCGCCAGCGCTGCGTCTTCCGCGGGCTCGACGAGCCAGTAGCCGCCGGCCAGGAGGTCGCGGCGCAGCGCCTCATCCATCGCGCGTGCCGGCTGGTCGACGGCGCGCGTGGACAGCCGGCAATAGACGGCGCCGCCATCCGGCGCCTGGAGGTGGCCAAAGCCCCAGAGCAGGATTTCGGCGAGCTCGTCAGCGAAGGCGGGCTCGAACGACGCGAGCCCCGGCTGGCCCATCGCCAGCAGCGGCGTGCCCACCGACTGGTGCGCGCCGCCCTCCGGGGCCAGGGTGATGCCGGACGGCGTGCCCGCCAGGAGGAAGCGGGCGTCCTGGTAGCAGGCGTAGTTCAGCGCGTCGAGGCCGCGCGCGATGAAGGGGTCGTAGACGGTGCCCACCGGGAGCAGGCGGGCGCCGAACAGCTGGTCCGAAAGCCCGAGGGCGGCCAGCAGGAGGAAGAGGTTGTTCTCGGCGATCCCGAGCTCGATATGCTGGCCGTTGCGGCTCAGCGACCATTTCTGCATCGAGACGACCTTCTCCGAGCGGAAGACGTCCTCCCGGTCGGCCCGGTCGAAAATGCCGCGCTGGTTCACCCAGCCCCCCAGATTCGTCGAGACGGTGACATCCGGCGAGGTGGTGACGATGCGGGAGGCAAGCGGGCTCTCGCCCTTGCCGAGGTCGTTCAGGATGCGGCCGAAGGCCTCCTGCGTGGAGAGGCGCGCACCGGGGCGGAACGGCAGCGCGTCCGGCAGCGGGACGGGCGGGGCCGTCGCCCGCGGCGGCTTGCCGTTGAAGGGCGCGGCGGCGATGAAATCCGCGAGCGCTTCCTCGCCTACGGGAAGTCCGGCGAAAGGCGACCATTCGGCGCCTTCCGCGATGCCCATGGCGGTGCGGAAATCCGCCATCTGCTCCCCGGTCATGAGGCCGGCGTGGTTGTCCTTGTGGCCGGCGAAGGGCAGGCCGAAGCCCTTGATCGTGTACATGATGAAGCAGTGAGGGACGTCGGACCGGGCCGCATGCAGGGCTTCCAGGACCGCCTCCACGTCGTGGCCCGCGAGATTGGTCATCAGGTCTTGAAGGCCGTCGTCGTCGTAGCCGGCAAGCAGCGCCTTCATGCCCGCCACGTGGCCGATGTCGCGCGAGAGGCGTGCCCGCCAAGCGGCGCCTCCCTTGAAGGTGAGCGCGCAGTAGAGCTCGTTTGGGCAGTCGTCGATCCACTCCCGCAGCGCTGCGCCGCCGGGCTTCGCGAAGGCGGCCTGCTGGCGGTAGCCGTATTTCAGGATCACCACCTCCCAGCCCACCGCCTGGAAGAAATCCTTGATCTTCTGAAACAACCGGTCCGAGACCACACGGTCCAGGCTCTGGCGGTTGTAGTCGATGATCCACCAGAGATTGCGTACGTCGTGCTTCCAGCCTTCGAGCAGCGCCTCGAAGACGTTGCCCTCGTCGAGCTCGGCGTCGCCCATGACGGCGATCATGCGGCCGGGAGCGTGCGGCGCGGGCGCGAACTTGTGGAAGCGCACGTAGTCCTGCACCATCGAGGCGAACAGCGTCATGCCGACGCCGAGGCCGACCGAGCCGGTGGAGATGTCCACGTCGTCGCTGTCCTTGGTCCGCGACGGGTAGCTCTGCGCGCCGCCCAACGCGCGGAAATTCTCCAGCTTGGCCCGGGTCTGCTTGCCGAAGAGGTACTGGATCGCGTGGAACACCGGGCTCGCGTGAGGCTTCACCGCGACGCGGTCGTTCGGCCCGAGGACGTCGAAATAGAGCGCCGTCATCAGGGTCGCGACGGACGCGCAGGAGGCTTGGTGGCCGCCCACCTTGAGGCCGTCGCGGGCGGGGCGCAGATGGTTCGCGTTGTGGACCGTCCAGGCGGAGAGCCACAGCACCTTGCGCTCCAGCGCGTTCAGGCAGGCGAGCGTCTCCGGCGCGATGACGGGCTTGTTCGAGAGTCGGGTCATGCGGCCTCCCCCGCCCCGCGCGCCCGGCCCGAAGGGGATTGGACCGGCCCGGCCGTTCGTGCTCCCCTCGGCCTGCGCCGATGACGCAGGGGCCGCACGGCAGCACCCGGGGCCGCGCGCCGGGGAGCCTAGGCGAAGGAGCTGGCGACGCGCAAGCGGCCGCGGCGGCCCGCGAAGCCGCGGCGCGCACGCTCGCCGAATACGACCGCATCGCCGACGCCTACCGCCGCGGCACGGCCGACCACGACGTAAGCCAGAACGTGGCCGCCCTGCTGGAGGCGATCGAGGGCGCACCGCCTTACGCGATTCTCGATCTGGGTTGCGGGCCGGGCCGCGACCTGCGCCGCTTCGCCGCCCTCGGACACGAGGCCACGGGCCTCGACGGTTCCGCCGCCCTCGTCGCCATGGCCCGCGCCGACGGCCTCTGCCCCGTGCTGCATCAGGATTTCCTCGTCCTCGACCTGCCGCCGGAACGGTTCGACGGCATCTTCGCGAACGCCGCCCTGTTCCACGTGCCGCGGAGCGAACTCCCCCGCGTCCTCGCCGCTCTCGCGGCGACCCTCAAGCCGCGCGGTGTGCTCTTCTCCTCCAACCCGCGGGGGGCGAACGAGGAAGGCTGGGCCGGCGGCCGCTACGGCTGCTTCCACGACCTGGAAGCATGGCGCACCTACGTCACCGCCGCCGGCTTCACGGAACTGCGCCACTACTACCGCCCGCCCGGCCGCTCCCGCGCCGAACAACCTTGGCTTGCCACCGTCTGGCGCAAGGCGTGACGGCGGCGCCTCCCCCTTCTTCGAGATGCGCGGGTCTCCGGGCCCGCCGTCTTCCGTGCGCACGTCGCGCCGACGGGCGTGAGAGGACCCGCGCTCCGGCGGGCGGGGCGACACGCGACGTTTCCGGCCTTCCGTCCGCGCATACCGCTAGCGCCGGCGCTTCCGCCAGCGCCTCCCGCTCCGTGGTGCCCTCTGTCACGGCTTCCGGGATGTCGAGAAACGACACCAGCACGGACCCCCTTCCGCCATCTCCAGCCCGCGCACCGGGTGCGGACCGTCGGGATGTTGTATCGTCGGAGCGGGACAGGGGGAAGGAGGCGTCGGATGGCGCGCGTGGTTCGGTTCGGCCGGCATGGCGGGCCGGAGGTTCTGGATATCCGAGAGGAGGCGCCCGTGCGGCCGGGGGCAGGAGAGGTGCGCATCGAAGTGGAGGCGATCGGACTCAACCGGGCAGAAATCATGTTTCGCACCGGCCACTACGTCGCGGCGCCGTCCTTCCCCTCACGCATCGGCCTCGAGGCCAGCGGCACGATCGACGCGCTGGGGCCCGGCGTCTCCGGCTTCGCCATCGGTGACCGCGTCGCCGCCGTGCCCTATCTCTCGTGGGACGAGTGGGGCAACTGGACCACGGACTCGGTCGTCAAATACGGCGTCTACGGCGAGAGCGCGGTCGTCCCGGCCTTCACCGTCGCGCGCAACCCCGACGGGATCTCGCCAGTCCAGGGGGCGGCGATCTGGTGCCAGTACGCGACCGCATGGGGCGGGCTGATCGACCACGCGGCGCTCACCCCTTCCGACATCCTGCTGGTCACCGCGGCCAGCAGCAGCGCGGCGCTTGGCGGGTTGCAGATCGCCAAACTCGTCGGTGCTACGGTCATCGCGGCGACGCGCAAGGCGGACAAGGCGGACTTTTTGCGAGGAGCCGGCGCCGACCACGTGGTCGCGACGGAAGAGGAAGACCTCGCCCGGCGCGTCAAGGACATCACCGGCGGCCGGGGCTTCACCGTTGCCTACGACCCGGTGGGCGGGCGCTTCCTGCGGGCGCTCGTGGACGCGGCCCAACCCGGCGCCACCATCGTCAACTACGGCAACCTACGCACCGAGGCCGTGGACATCCCGATCCTGCCGATGCTCGCGAAACGGCTGGACATCAAGTTCCACAGCCTGTTCGACACGGTCCGCCTGCCGGAGAAGCGCGCGGCCTGCTTCGCCTGGGTGCACGAGCGCGTCGCTTCGGGCGCGCTCGAAGCGATCGTCGACCGGACCTTTCCGCTGGAGCGGATCGTCGAAGCCCACCGCTACATGGAATCCAACCGGCAGACGGGCAAGATCGTGGTGACGGTCTGACGAGCGGGACGGGCACGGGAGAACGGGATGGCGGTCGCGACGGCCCAGGCGGCGGCCGTGTTCCCTGCGCGTCGTCTCCGGGACTTCCTGGCCGGCAACCGCGTGTTCTGGCTGGTCCTGCCGGCCTTCTCATTCTTCCTGATCTTCTTCGTCATCCCGACCGTTTCGCTGTTCCTCATCTCGTTCGACAAGTCGGTCGCGGGCGTGGTCGATATCCAGTGGGATTTCACGCTCAAGAACTACATCCGCTTCTTCAACCGCGCGCTCTATTACGAGGCCGCGTTGCGCTCGATCGGGATGGCGGCGCTGGTCTCGGTTTGCACCCTCGCACTGGGCTATCCGCTCGCCTACTTCGTCGCCAAGACCAAGCATCCAGGGCGCAACACTTTCTACATGATCCTCGTCTTGAGCGCGATGCAGCTCGACATGGTGATCCGCCTGTTCGGCCTCATGGTGCTGATGGGCGACAACGGGATCGTCAACGGCATCCTGCGCGACCTGGGCGCGATCGAGGAGCCATTGCCGCTGATGTACAATTTCTTCGGCGCCGTCGTCGGGCTCGTGCAGTTCACCCTGCCGTTCATGGTGCTGTCGCTGATCGGCATCATTCGCGGCATCCACCCGTCGCTGGAGGAGGCTGCGCGGAGCCTGGGCGCCAACCGCTGGACCGCTTTCTGGCGCATCGTCTTTCCGCTCAGCATGCCGGGGATCCTCGCCGGCACGCTGCTGGTCTTCGCGATCTCGATCTCGTCCTACGTCGTGCCGGCGCTGATGGGAGGCTGGAAGGTGGTGGTGATGCCGCTCCACATCTACCAGCAGATCGCCGAGATGGGGAAATGGCAGTACGGCGCGACCATCGCCGTGGTCCTTTTCGTCACCAGCATGGTCGCGGTCTACGTCTACCAGCGTTTCGCGGCGCGCACCGCCGGGGGGCGGGCGTAAGGTGGCGGCGGCGCGGCCTGCCTTCCGGCTCTTCCGCCGGCGCCGGGCCGGGGAAGAGCCGGCCGTGGCGCTGCCGCTCAAGATCGGCGCCTGGATCGCCTTCATCGTCCTGCTGTTGCCGGTCGTCATCGTGGTGCTGGCCGGGCTCAATTCGGGCGATCACCTGACTTGGCCGCCGGAGGGGCTTTCGCTCCGCTGGGTGTTCGAATTCTTCCGCGCGAGCGAGTTCCTCGACGCCTACGTCTTCAGCCTGTGGCTCGCGGTGGTCGTCATGGCGATCTCCACCACCCTCGGCACCATGGCGGCGATATTCCTCACCCGGGTGGCCTTCCCCGGCCGCAACCTGCTGCGCGCCTACTTCCTCTCGCCGTTGATCCTGCCGGGGATCGTGCTGGGCCTCGCGCTCTACGTCTTCTACGTATCGAGCGGGATCGGCCTCTCGCGCACCCTGCCGGGCCTGATCATCGGCCACGTGCTGGTGACGGCACCCTACGTCATCGGCACCGTCTCGGCGGCGCTCTTCAATTTCGACATCGCCCTGGAGGAGGCCGCCCGCAGCCTCGGCGCGGGCCCCCTCACGGCCTTCCGCAAGGTGACGCTGCCGATCATCGGGCCGGGCGTGGCGGCCGGCGCGATCTTCGCCTTCATCGTGTCGTTCGGCCAGTTCGACGTCTCGCTCTTCCTCAGCACGCCGAACTATACGCCGCTGCCGATCGCGCTTTATATTTCGCTGCGATACACCTTCGAGCCGACGGCGGCTGCGGCGGGGATCTTCGCCATTGCGCTGGTCGTGGTGTCCATGCTCCTCACGTCGCGGCTCATCAACATCCGGCGCTTCGCCGGAATCAAGTTCTCGTGATCAACCGAGGGAGGGAGAGAACGATGCCCAGGAAGAATCCGACGATCGGGGCCGGGCCATCCCGGCGGTCTGTGCTCAAGGGCGCGGCGGCGGCCGGGGCCGTCGCGGCGTCGGCCAAGTTCGGCCCATTCAACATCAACCACGCCTGGTCCAAGGACGTGCACTGGGACGGCCAGCCCTTCGACGCTGGCGGTGCGACGTTCAACCTCGGCGAATGGGGCGGCTTCTGGGAGGAATTCGTCCGCGGCGCCATGCTGGACGAGTTCGAGAAGACCTACAACTGCAAGATCGCCTACGATTCCTCCTGGCCATGGTTCCCCAAATACGTCGCCGGCGGCCCCAAGGAGCCGGCTTTCGACATGTGTAATTGGAACCTGCCGGAGATGATGAAGACCGCGCGGGCCGGCGACTACTTCCTGCCGGTGGACGAGATCAGGGCGAATGTGCCGAACGCGGCCGATTGCTGGGATTTCGCCTTCGACAACGGCATCGGCGTCACCTGGGCCTTCGGCCAGTACGCCTACGTCTACCGGACAGATCTGGTCGACCCCGCGCCGGCCGACTTCAAGGCGTTCTGGGAGGACCGCTTCGCCGGCAACCGCGCCACCTACATCACTTCCAACACCTTGCAGATGGTGTTCTTCATCACTGCCAGCGTCGCCTGGGGCGACGGGCCGGAGGACATGGAGGCCGGCTTCGACGCCATGCGGCGCGCCATGCCGATGAAGATCAGCGATTTCACCGGCAACATGCAGACCCTGGTGGAGCGCGGCGAGGTCCACGTCGGCGTCCAGTGGGAGGGGGAGGTCTATCTCCAGATGGACAAGGAGATCCCGGTGGCGCCCGTGATCTGGGAAATCCGCAAGCCGATCCTAACCCAGACCAAGACCGTCAGCCGCTACGCGCAGCCGATGCAGAAGAAGCTGGCGCTCGCGCTCATGAACGAGACGCTGGCGCCCGCCTATCAGGAGAAGAGCGGCGCCACGTTCTATCTGCGCCCGACCAACGGCAAGGCGCCGGTCGCGGCCAACCTCGCGAGCAAGGGCGTGGTCAACGAGAGCGGTGCCATGGAGGGCCTCTGGATCCCCGACTGGAACTGGTATCTCGACAACGAGGACGACATCGTCGAGACCACGAACGAGATCTTCGGCGGCTGAGGCCGCTTTGGAGCCGCGGCGGAGCCGGCGCGCTCCGGCTCCCGCCGCCTTCCTCCGCAGGGCATGGACGGGGAAGGGCGTGTCGGACGTCGAGCTGGCGAACCTGACCAGGCGCTACGGCGAGACGCTGGCGGTCGAAGGCGTGAGCCTGCGCGTCGAGGAGGGCGAGTTCTTCTCGCTGCTCGGCCCTTCCGGCTGCGGCAAGACGACGACGCTCCGCATGATCGCGGGGTTCGTCCGCCCCAACGAGGGCCGGGTGTTCATCGGCGGCGAGGACATGACTTTCCTGCCGCCGGAGAAGCGGGGGATCGGGATCGTCTTCCAGAACTACGCGATCTTCCCGCACATGAATGTCTTCGACAATATCGCCTTCGGCCTGAAGATGCGGAAGGCGCCGAGACGGGAGATCCGCGCCCGCGTCGAACGGGCGCTCGACCAAGTGAACCTCGGCGGCTACGAGCGGCGCTACCAGCGGGAGCTGTCCGGCGGCGAGCAGCAGCGGGTCGCGCTCGCTCGGGTGCTGGTCACCGAGCCCCGGATCCTGTTGCTCGACGAGCCCTTGAGCGCGCTCGACAAAAAGCTCCGCGAGGAGATGAAGTACTGGATCAAGGCGCTCCAGCAGTCCCTTGGCATCACCACGGTATACGTCACCCACGACCAGGGCGAGGCGCTCACCATGTCCGACCGGATCGCGGTGATGAACCGGGCGCGGGTGGTCCAGATCGGGGCGCCGGACACGATCTACGAGCATCCGGCGGATCGCTTCGTCACCGACTTCATCGGCGAATCCAATATCCTCGAAGCGACCGTGGCGTCGCTGAGCGAGCGGGAATGCCGGGTCGCGATCGGCGGCGTCGAGATCGCCGCGCCCCGGCGCGACGGAATCGCGAAGGGCCAGCCCGTGGGCTTCGTGGTGCGGCCCGAGCGCGTGCTGATCGGCGCGGCGGCCGAAGCCGTCCGGGGCCCCCGCGCGCGGGCGACGGTCATGGGCCGCAGCTATCAGGGCGCCATCGTCCGCTACCGGATGCGGCTCGAGGGCCAGGAGATCGTGGCGGAAGTCCCCAACCGGCCCGACCAGCCGGACCTGGCCGACGGCAGCGCGGTCACCGTCGGCTGGACGGTCGAGAGCGGCGAGATTCTGCTCGACTGAACGCCGCCGCGAGTCAGCGGGCGGCGGTGAGGGTCTCGATCGGCGTGTAGACGTCGGCGATACCGAAATATTGGGGACCGAAGACGGCGAGCGCCTCGGGCGTCCGCATCACCGGCGGCACGCTCACGCCGACCACGCGAACCCGCTGGCCGTATTTGAGGCCCTCGGTGGTGATCGGCTCCGCGTTCTCCTGGTCGAGGACGCAGATCAGGTCGGGCACCATGGCGAGCGTCCGGTCGCCCTGTTTCGCGACCAGGAATTCGTTCTGGAAGCGCACTTCGAGCCGGCCTGCGCTGACGCCGGTTCCCTCGAAGATCACCCGCCCGATGGCCCAGCCGCGGGTCGTCTCGCGCAACAGGTCGACCACTTTGCCTTCAAACAGGACCGTGCAGAACCGCTTGTCCCGCGACTCTGCAAAGTAGCGCGCGAGCCCGGCAAAGGGGTCGCTCTGTGTCTCGCGCGCCTCGCGGATCGAGCGACCGATCTCCATCGCCAGCGTCGTCGTGTAGAGGACGCCGGTCTCCTTCGTCTTCTTGCCCGACATGGCGTAGAGCGCGATCTCAGCCTTGGTGCCCATGCGGGTGCAGACCGTGCGCGCGAACCGTTCGGCTTCCAGATTGCTGCGGGCGCGGACGATCACCTCGTTGTCGTGCTCGTCGCGCAGCACGATGGGCGAGGCGGGCACGCCATAGACGCCGAAGGTGCACATCTGGAGCTCGGGGAAGGCGCGACCCATGCCGTCGCCGTCCACCACCGGCAGGCCGGTCATGGCGCCGATGGCCATGGGCAGGGTGCCATTGATGCCGCCGGCCTCGGCGGCGACCAGGGCCTGGGCCTTGCGGCCCTTCTCGCGCTCCATCGTGTGCAGGCAGTTCACCATGGAGCGCGTGCTCGGGATCTTCTCGACCATGACGGTCGGCGCGCCCATGTTCGCGACCGAGACGACGAAGGCGTCGTCGTCGAGGACCATCGGGTCCACGATCTCGATGTCGGCGCCTTCCTCCAGCTTCTGCCGCAGGATCAACCCGCCGACGTAAGGATCGCCACCGCCGCCGGTGCCGAGGAAGGCGGTGCCGCGCAGGAAATCCGCAAGCAGATCGAGACGCATCTTCATCGCCGCGCGCCTCCCTCAGCCGCCTGCGAGATCGCCGACCGCCTTGACCCGGACCCGGCAGGCGGCGCCCGGCAGGTAGGCGAGGGGGATCTCGTCGACCTCGATGATGTCGATGCTGTCGGATGCGGCGCCCGCGTCGATGGCCCGCGCCGTGGCCTCCTCCCTGGCCCGCGCGATGGCGTTTTCCCGCCCCTCCTCCTCGTAGGAGAAGACCCGGTCGACCTCGCCACCGACCTGGGCGATGGCCGCGCCGATGGCGTTGGCGACCGCGGAATGCTCGGGTACGCCGAGCGTGGAGACTCCGGCCAGGTCACGGTCGATCAGGATGCCGCCGCCGCCGACCAGGATCGCAGGCACGGGCTCGGCGCTGGTCTTCATGCGGTCGATGGCATCCTCCACCATGGCGTGGATACGGTCGAGCGCGCGTCGGACGAAGGCTCCATCCAGCCCCGCCACGGCCGCGCGGTCGCCGATGTCGGCCAGGCCGCCGGCGACGGCGATGTCGGTGGCGGTCAGCGTGTCGCCGCCGAAGACCAGTGCCTTGCCCGTCAATTCGAAGCCGACCGATTCCGGTCCGACGGCCAGCGGGTCCCCGTCGCGCACCAGGCTGCCGCCGCCCAGGCCGATCGCCAGCACGTCGGGCATACGGAAATTGGTGCGCACGCCGCCCACGTCTACGGCGACGGCCGACTCCCGCGGGAAACCGCGGGCCAGCACGCCGACATCGGTGGTCGTACCGCCGATGTCGACCACCACCGCGTCCTTCCTGTCCGAGAGGAAGGCCGCGCCGCGCATGCTGTTGGTGGGGCCGGAGGCGAAGGTCAGGACGGGATAGCGTTCGACATAGGCCGCGCTCATCAGCGTGCCGTCGTTCTGGCTGACGAAGAAGGGCGCCTCGATGCGGAGCGCTTTCAGCGCCTCGCGAAAGGCGCCCACGACCTTGGTCGAGAGATCGACCAGCGCGGCGTTCATGACCGCCGCGTTCTCGCGCTCGATGAGCCCGACGCGTCCGATCTCGTTGGAGAGCGTGATCCGTGCGTCGGGGTGTTCGGCGCGGACGATCTCGCCCGCGCGCTCCTCCTGCGCGCCGTTGAGCGGGGCGAAGACCGAGGAGATCGCGACCGAGTCGAGGCCTTTGGCCCGGATGTCGCGGGCGATGCCGGCGACCGCGCGCTCGTCGAGCGGTGCGATCTCGCGTCCGTCGACCTCGTAGCCGCCCCGGGCCATATGGACGTTGCGCCCGACGGCCGCGACCAGATCCCGTGGCCAGTCGACCAGGGGAGCGAGGCTCTCGGTCGCCGGCAGGGCAAGGCGCAGGATGCCGACCGGCACCAAGCGGCGGCGTTCGACGATGGCGTTGGTGAACTGGGTGGTGCCGATCATCACGCCGGTGATCGCGCTCGCCGCGACTCCGGAGCGGGCCAACACGTCCCTGATCGCGGCCACGACGCCCGCGCCGACGTCGGCCGTGGTCGGCGCCTTGACGGAGGCCACGACCGCGCCGACGTCCATCAGCACCGCATCGGTGTTCGTCCCGCCTACGTCGACGCCGATTCTCGCCATCGCTGCCGCCTTCTCCGCCTGCCGCCGCGCTGCTCCACATCCAACCCGACACTCGATACGCGAACATACGCCAATAACCGGCAACCCCCAACAACCGCAGCGCGATTTTCCATGGAATTTCCGTCGGTTGAGGCGACACTCGACAGCGCGGAGCGGCGGAGGGACGGGGATTCGAACCCCGGACACCGTTCGGTGAACACGCTTTCCAGGCGTGCGCCTTAAACCACTCGGCCACCCCTCCCCAGCGGCGAAACAATAGCAAGAACGCCTTGCTCTGCAATAAGGTGGGCGGGCATCGCTGCGGAGGGAAAAGCGCGTGATCGTCGGCCGGATGATTGGAGCGGCCCTGCTTGCGGTGGCGTTCGCCGCCCTCTGCCATGAGGCCTATGCCGCCGTCGGCGCCGGGGCTTGGCGTTTCATCGCCGCGGGCGAGATCTGGGCCAGAATCGACGGCAACAGCCTCGTCGGTTTCCAGGCGCTGATCGAAAAGGGTGTCGCCTCCTGGCTATGGTCGGACGCAGCACTGCCGGTCCTGCTCGGCCCCGCCTGGGCCATCCCGTTGGTGCCGGCGGTCCTGTTGCTCTGGCTCGCGCGCCGCCGCCGGCCGCGCGGCGGCTTCTCCCGTTGACGGCTCTCCGCCGCGTCAGCTGCCCATCTTCAGCGCGGCGAGGAAGGCTTCCTGCGGGATCTCGACGTTGCCGACCTGACGCATGCGCTTCTTGCCCTTCCGCTGCTTGTCCAGCAGCTTGCGTTTGCGCGAGACGTCCCCGCCATAGCATTTCGCGAGCACGTCCTTGCGCAGCGGGCTGACCGTCTCGCGGGCGACGACCCGGCCACTGATCGCCGCCTGGATGGCGATCTTGAACAACTGCCGCGGAATCAGCTCTTTCAGCCGGAGACACAAGGCCCTGCCGCGCTTCTCGGCTTGGCCCCTGTGCGCGATCAGGGCGAGCGCGTCCACCGGCTCTCCGTTGATGAGGATGGCGAGCTTGACCAAGTCGCTCTCGCGGTAATCCTCGAGCCGGTAGTCGAAGCTCGCATAGCCTCGCGAGGTCGATTTCAGGCGGTCGTAGAAGTCAAACACGACCTCATTGAGCGGCAGCCGGTAGACCACCATGGCACGGCTCCCGGCATAGGTGAGATCGCACTGGATGCCGCGCTTCTCTTCACACAGCGCGAGGATCCCGCCGAGATGGCGATCCGGCACCAGGACGGTGGCACGGATCCAGGGCTCGGCGACAGCGGCAATCCGCGTCGCGTCGGGCATGTCGGCCGGATTGTGCAGGGAGAGTTGTCGGCCGTCGGTCAACACCACGCGGTAGATCACACTGGGCGCCGTCGCGACGAGATCGAGATCGAACTCGCGCTCCAGGCGCTCCTGCACGATCTCCAGATGGAGCAGCCCGAGGAAGCCGCAGCGGAAGCCGAAGCCGAGCGCCGGCGAGGTTTCAGCGTCGTAGTGGAAGCTCGAATCGTTGAGTCTGAGTTTGGCGAGACCTTCGCGCAACCGCTCGTAATCGCTCGATTCGACCGGGAACAGGCCGCAGAAGACGACCGGGACGCTGGGCCGGAAGCCGGGAAGCGCCGCGGTCGCCGGCCGGCGCACGGCCGTGATCGTATCGCCCACCCCGCAGTCGGCGACGTCCTTGATGGCGGCCGTGATGAAACCGATCTCGCCCGGACCCAGGCCGTCCGCGAGCGTCTTCTTCGGCGTGAACACACCGACCCGCTCGACTTCATGCGTGGCCCCGGACGCCATCATGCGGATGCCCATGCGCGGCTCGAGCAGGCCGTCCAGCACGCGGACCAGGATCACCACGCCCAGGTAGGAGTCGTACCAGCTATCGACCAGAAGGGCCTTGAGCGGCGCGTCCACGTTGCCTGTCGGCGCGGGCAGGCGGGCGATCGCCGCGCCGAGCACGGCGTCCATTCCCTGCCCCGTCTTGGCGGAAATCTCCAGTGCGCCGGCCGCATCGATGCCGATCACGTCTTCTATCTGCTCCTTCACACGCGCCGGCTGGGCCGAGGCGAGATCCATCTTGTTGAGCACCGGGACGATCTCGTGGTCGTGTTCGACCGCTTGGTAGGCGTTGGCGAGGGTTTGCGCCTCGACGCCCTGGGTCGCATCGACCACCAGCAGCGAGCCTTCGCAGGCCGCGAGCGACCGGCTCACTTCGTAGGAGAAATCCACGTGGCCGGGCGTGTCGACCAAGTTCACCACGTAGTCCGCACCGTCGGCACCACGATAAGCCAGACGCACGGTCTGCGCCTTGATCGTGATTCCGCGCTCGCGTTCGATCTCCATCGAATCGAGCACTTGGCTCGTCATCTCGCGCTTTTGCAGCCCACCGCACCGCTCGATCAGCCGGTCGGCGAGGGTCGATTTGCCGTGATCGATGTGGGCGATGATCGCAACGTTGCGGATCCGCGCGAGGTCGATCATGGATGCTGTCCGTGTCACGTGCCGGAGGCCCGTCAGCCGCGAAGCACGCCCCCCGTCGTCTTCGCGACGTTGGCGACGATCCGGGTGGCCACCGCGTCGATTTCCGGCTCCGTCAGGGTACGCTCCTTCGACTCCAGCCGGACGGTGATCGCCAGGGATTTCCGGCCCGACGCGATCCCTTCGCCGGCATAGACATCGAAGAGCGTCACCGCGCGGACCAGCGCCCTGTCGGCGTTGTGCGCCGCTCGCTCGACATCGGCCGCCGGGACGCCTTCGTCGAGGATGAACGCGAAATCGCGTTCGGCCGCAGGGTAGTCGGACGCCTCCAGGGGCGAGCGGGCGTGGGTCGCCTTCGCTTTGGCCTGCGGCAGTGCGTCCATCGCGATCTCGAAACCGACCATCGGCTCCACCGCCCCGAGCGCCTTCAGGGTTGCTGGATGCAGCGCGCCGAACGCGGCCAGCCGGCGCGGCCCGAGCGCGAGGGTGCCGACGCGGCCGGGATGGTACCAAGCCGGGCCTTCGGCCCTGGTTTGCACGGTCGTGGCGGCGACGCCGGCCGCGGCGAGGGCAGCGAGGGCATCCGCCTTGGCGTCGAACAGGTCCACCGGGCGTTCGGGGCCGAGCCAGTTGCGCGGCACCGCCGCGCCCGACCGGACCCCGGCTATGACCGTGTGCTGGTCCGCCATGGCGGTGCCGGCGTATCGGGGACCGGCTTCGAAAAATGCCGTGTCGGAGATGCCGCGATCGGCGTTGCGCCGGCAGGCAGCGATCAGATTGGGCAGGATCGACGGGCGCATCGTGTCGAGCTCGGCGTTGATCGGATTTGACAGCGCCAACGCGTCGGTCCCGCCGAACAGCACCGCCTGCCGGCGCGGCATGAACGACCAGGTAGCCGCCTCGAGCAGGCCACGCCCCGCCAGGGCGCGCCGCGCGGCGCCGAGCCGGCGGCGCGCCGGCGACAACGCGGGGCGCGCGCCCCCGGCACCGTGCGGCCGGCGCAGGGAAACCGCCGGGATGCGGTCGAAGCCGGCGATTCGCAGCACCTCCTCGACCAGATCCGCCTCGCCCTCCACGTCGGCGCGCCAGGGCGGCGGGCGCACGATCAGCGCATCGACCTCCCGTTCCTCGCAGGCGAAACCGAGCGCCGACAGGATTTCCACCGAACCGGCCTGCCCGATCTCCACGCCGCCGAGAACGCCCACCCGCGAAGGCCGGAAGACGATCTCCCGCTGCCACGCCGGCACCGCCCCGGCCACCACCACCTCGCTCGGCTCGCCGCCGCAGAGCTCAAGCACGAGGCGCGTCGCCAGTTCCATGCCGGGCGCCGCGAAGGCCGGGTCGACGCCGCGCTCGAAGCGATAGCGGGCGTCGCTCTCCAGGTTGAGCTTGCGGCCGGTCGCTGCCGTGCGGATCGGGTCGAACAACGCGATCTCGATGAAGACGTCGGTGGTCTCCATAGTGCAGCCCGTCGCCGCACCACCCATGACGCCGGCCAGGCTGATCACGCCGGACTCGTCGCCGATCACGGTCATCTCGTCATCGAGGATGTATTCATTGCCGTTGAGCGCGTCGAAGCGGGCGCCGCCGCAGCCGAGCCGGAGCCAGAGATCGCCGGCGACCTTGCCGGCGTCGAAGACGTGGACCGGGCGGTTTCGGTCGATGGTCAGGAAATTGGTCATGTCGACCAACGCCGAAATCGGGCGAAGGCCGATCGATTCGAGGCGGTTCCTGAGCCAGCGCGGGCTTTCGTCGTTCCGCACCCCCCGCACGTAGCGGCCGAGAAAGAGCGGGCAGGGGCCGTTCTCGCCGCCCGGGACCTCCAAGTTGACGCCGACCGGGCTTCGGAAACACCCCGGTAGCGGCGCGACAGCGCCGGCCCTGTGGCAGCCCAGGCCGGCCGCCGCGAGATCGCGGGCGATGCCGTGGACGCCGAGGCAATCGGCGCGATTGGGCGTCACCGCGACGTCGAACACGGGGTCGTCCAGGCCCATGGCCCGGGCGGCGGGCGCGCCCACCAGCGCGTCGGCGGCGAGTTCGACGATCCCCTCGTGGTCGGGCCCCAGACCCAGCTCACGCTCGGAGCAGAGCATGCCATGGCTCTCGACACCGCGGATCCTGGCCTTCTTCAGGATGGCGCCGCTACCGGGAATGGTGGCACCGACCGGCGCGAAGACGCCCTTCATGCCGGCCCGCGCGTTCGGCGCCCCGCATACCACCTCGACCCGCCCCGCGCCGGTATCGACCAAGCAGAGCCTGAGCTTGTCCGCGTTCGGGTGGGGCCGCGCCTCGATCACCCGGGCGACGGTAAAGAAATCGAGCGCGGCGCCCCGGTGGGCGACCGATTCCACCTCGAGGCCGAGCGCCGTGAGCCTGTCCGCGATCGTCTCCGCCGGCGCCTCCGTTTCCAGATGCGCCTTCAGCCAGGACAGCGTGAACTTCACCTGCCGAACCCCGAGGCCGGGCCCGGCGGGTCGAACGGCCCGAACCCGTAATGGCGCAGCCAGCGCGCGTCGGCGTCGAAGAAACTCCGCAGGTCGGGGATGCCGTATTTCAGCATGGCCGAGCGCTCGACGCCGAGGCCGAAGGCGAAGCCCTGGTGGCGTTCGGGATCGAGCCCGACCATCTCCAGCACCTTCGGATGCACCATGCCGCAGCCCAGGATCTCCATCCAGTTCGCGCCCTTGCCGATGCGTAAGCCCCCTCCTTCGCGCGAACAGCCGATGTCCATCTCCGCAGAGGGTTCCGTGAACGGGAAGTAGCTAGGGCGGAATCGCACCGGCAGATCCGCAACCTCGAAGAACGCCCGGGCGAAATCCACGAGGCACCCCTTGAGGTGGCCCATATGGATTTCCTCGTCGATCGCCAGCCCCTCGATCTGGTGGAACATCGGGGTGTGGGTCATGTCGTGGTCGCAGCGATAGGTGCGGCCCGGCGAGATGATCCGGTGGGGCGGCCGTTCGGCCCGCATCGTGCGGATCTGCACGGGCGAGGTGTGGGTTCGCAGCAACATGCGCTCTCCCGCCGCGTCAGCACCGAAGTAGAAGGTGTCGTGCATCTGGCGCGCCGGGTGTTCGGGCGGGATGTTGAGCGCCGTGAAGTTGTGGAAATCGTCCTCGATGTCCGGCCCTTCGACGACCCGGAATCCCATGTTGGAGAAGATCGCGATCATCTCGTCGAGCACCCGGCCGATGGGGTGGAGGGCGCCCTCGGCCTCGGGGCGCGGCGGGAGCGTGACGTCCAAGCGTTCGGCGGAGAGCCGCCGGTCGAGCACTTCGCGCTCCAGCGCATCCCGGCGCGCATCGACGGCATCGGCGAGAGCGGCCTTGATCCGGTTGAGTCGGGCGCCGGCTTCTTTGCGAGCATCTGCGTCGAGGTCGCCGAGCCCTTTCAGCGCCCGGGCCAAGCGGGATCTCCGGCCGAGTGCCGCGACCCGCGCCCGTTCTAGCGACGCCACGTCGGTGGCGTCCGCGATCGCCGCGCGCGACTCCTCCTCCAGTGCGTCGAGGTTTTCCAAGAATCGTCTTCCGGCGGGCGCGCCCCGGCGGAGCGGTGGCCGGTCAGCCGGTCGGTGCCCGCGGCGCGTCCCGCGCCTGCTCGACGAAAGCCTTGAACGCCCCCGGTTCGCGGACCGCGAGATCGGCCAGGACCTTGCGGTCGACTTCCACCTTGGCAAGGGCGAGGCCACGCATGAACTGGGAGTAGGTCAGGCCGTGCGCGCGGGCGGCGGCGTTGATCCGCTGAATCCAGAGCGCGCGGAAACGCCGCTTGCGGGCGCGGCGGTCCCGGTAGGCGTATTGCAGCGCCTTCTCGACACGCCCGAGAGCGACGCGGTAGCTCGAATGCCCGCGCCCGCGATAGCCGCGGGCCATCTTCAGCACCTTCTTGTGCCGCGCCTGGGTGGTGACGCCCCGTTTCACCCGTGCCATGGGGTTTCTCCGCCGTCCTCTAGAGATAGGGCAGAAACGGCCGCACGACCGCCGCGTCGGAGGCGGCGAGTGCGAGCGCGCGCCGTTGATTGCGCTTCACCTTCTTCGCCCGCTTGGTCAGATTGTGGCGATGGCAGGCGGCCCGACGCCGCAGCTTGCCCCGCCCCGTCGCGGTAAATCGCTTCTTGGCGCTGCTCTTCGACTTGAGCTTGGACATCGGAGTCTCGCCGCTCCCGGTGGAGAGCCGTCTTTTACTCCGGGCACCGAACGATTTCAAGGCTGTCGCGCGCTCCGATATGCACCGGGAGCGGCCCGTGGGAGCGCTACTTGCGGACCATGACCATGGTGAGCTGGCGCCCTTCCATCTTCGGCATCTGCTCGACCTTTCCGAGCTCTTCGAGGTCGTCGCGCACGCGCCACAGGACGTTCATGCCGATGTCCTGGTGCACCATCTCGCGCCCGCGGAAGCGCATGGTCACCTTGACCTTGCCGCCCTCGTCCAGGAACCGTCGGATGTTGCGCAGTTTGACGTCGTAGTCCGCCGCGTCGATGCCGGGGCGGAACTTGACCTCCTTGATGTCGATGGTCTTCTGCTTCTTGCGGGCCTCGCTGGCCTTCTTTTGCGCCTCGTACTTGAATTTCCCGAAGTCGAGGAGCTTGCACACCGGCGGTGACGCATCGGGCGCGACCTCGACCAAGTCGAGACCGATCTCGTCGGCGAGTTCGAGAGCGCGCTCCACAGCGACGACGCCGACCTGTCCCCCGTTCTGGTCGATGAGACGGACGCTTGCCGCCTCGATGTCGCCGTTGACGCGCGGCCCCTGGCGCGGCGGCGGCGCCGCGATCGGATGTCTTGCTATTCCCTGTCTCCCCTCGTCGTGGCACCGGCCGAGCCATTGTCGCCGGCTTTCGCGGAGAGCGCCGTTCCCTCTCCCCTCTCGCGCCGGTCCGACCGGCCGAGCGGGCCCGCCGCTTCCGCGCGGAGTGTAGCGACGGCCTCTTCCAGCGCAAGAATTTCCTGCCCCCCGGGCCCGAGCCGGCGCACCGACACCGTGTCGTCCGCCGCCTCCCGCGCGCCGACCGCGACGATCGCCGGAACCTTGGCCGCGCTGTGCTCGCGCACCTTGTAGCCGATCTTCTCGTTCCGCAGATCGGCCTCGACCCGGAGGCCCGCGCTCCTCATGCGCACCGCCACCCTTTCGGCGTAAGCCGTACACTGGTCGGTGATCGTGGCCACGACGGCCTGCGTCGGCGACAGCCAGAGCGGCAAGTGGCCACCGTAATGTTCCAGCAGGATGCCGATGAACCGCTCCAGCGAGCCGAACAGCGCGCGGTGCAGCATGACAGGCCGGTGGCGCTCCCCGTCCTCGCCGACATAGGTCGCGTCCAGACGCTCCGGCAGGTTGAGATCGACCTGGAGCGTGCCGCACTGCCAGTCCCGGCCGATCGCATCGCGCAGCACGAATTCGAGCTTCGGCCCATAGAATGCGCCCTCGCCCGGATTATGGGTGTAGTCGAGCCCCATGCCGTCGAGCGCCCCCTCGAGCGCCGCTTCCAGGCGGTCCCAGACGTCGTCGGCGCCGATCCGTTTCGGCGGACGGTCGGCGAACTTGATCCGGATGTCGTCGAAACCGAAATCGCGGTAGATGTCGAGGCAGAGCGCGGCCACGGCGCGGCATTCCTCCTCGGTCTGCTCCGGCGTGCAGAAGATGTGAGCGTCGTCCTGGCTGAAGGCGCGCACCCGAAGAAGGCCGTGCAACGCCCCGGACGGCTCGTAGCGGTGGACTTTTCCGAATTCCGAGACCCGCAGGGGCAGGTCGCGGTAGCTCCTGATGCCGCGCTTGTAGATCTGTACGTGGCCGGGGCAATTCATCGGCTTGACCGCGAAATGCCGACCGTCTTCGGTTCGCGACGTGAACATGTGCTCGCGGAAGGTCTGCCAATGGCCGGACGCCTCCCAGAGCGCGCTGTCCATCATCTCCGGCGTGCTGACCTCGCGGTAGCCAGCCCGGTCCTGGCGCGCGCGCATGTAGTCGACCAGGGCGCGGAACAACGTCCACCCCTTCGGGTGCCAGAACGCCGCGCCCGGGGCCTCTTCCTGGAAGTGGAAGAGGCCCATTTCTCGCCCGAGGCGCCGATGGTCGCGCTTTTCCGCCTCCGCGAGGCGGGTCGTATAGGCCTGCAGCCGTTCGGTGTCTGGCCAAGCCGTGCCGTAGATGCGCTGCAACATCTCGTTGCGCGAATCGCCTCGCCAGTAGGCGCCGGCTATCTTGAGAAGCTTGAACACGCCGACCCGCCCCGTCGAGGGCAAGTGGGGGCCGCGGCACAGGTCGATGAACCTCCCCTGCCGGTAAAGGGTGATGGGCTCGCCGTCCGGGATCGCCGCGATCAGCGCCGCCTTGTAATGCTCGCCCATCCCTTCGAAGAGCGCGACCGCTTCGTCGCGCGACCGCACTTCGCGGACGATCGCCTCGTCCCGGCCTTTGATCTCGCCCATACGGGCTTCGATCCGCTCGAGATCGTCCGGCGTGAAGGGCGTGTCGCGAGCGAAATCGTAATAGAAGCCGTCCTCAATGGCCGGGCCGATGGTCACCTGGACGCCGGGGTAGAGTTCCTTGACGGCCTGCGCCATGAGATGGGCGGCGTCGTGGCGCATGACCTCGAGCGCGGCGTCATCCTGCGCTGTGATCACGCGCACTGCCGAATCCGTCTCGATCGGCCGGGAGAGATCCCGTAGCTCGCCGTCGACCTCGACCAGGAGGGCTGCCTTGGCGAGCCCCGGTCCGATCGCCGCCGCCAGATCGGCGCCCGTCACGGGGGCTTCGAACGAACGCGCCGAGCCGTCCGGCAGCGAGAGTGTCGGCATCGCAGTCGCGTTCTGTCCCTCATTTCCCCGCAGAGGGTGACACTGTAGCCCCGACCCCCCGCGCTGTCAAGGCGGGTGTCCGGGATCAGGCCCTGGCCGCGTGCAGCATGACGTTCTCGTCGTGCCAGCTGATGGCGTCGGGATCGTCGAACGCGCGGCGAATGCGCGCCTCGAATGCGCGGCACGCCTCTTCGAGCTCCCGCTCGCCATAGAGCGAGAAGGTGGAATAGTGCAGGCTCCGGACCTGCGCCAGCAAGCGCTCCAGACTCGCCGTCCGCGCGTGACGGAACGTCTTCGTCTCGACGATCTCGAGGCCGGATTCGGCGGCGATCCAGCCTTCCAGCGCCTCGGCGGCGTAGAGACGCGATTCCTTTTCGGTAAAGCGCGGGAAGAAGCGCCCCCAAAGGTTGGCGGCGTTCTGCGCCGGCGTGCGCGTGTAGATGAAGAGGCGTCCGCCCGCGCCGAGCGCCTGGCTCGCCTTGGCCAGGAAGGCGGGGACGTCGAAATGGTGCACCGCGTTGAAGGAGAGAACGGTGTCCAGGGACTCGTCTTCGAGCGCCAGATCATCCACGTCGGACAACCGGGTCGCGAAATCGCGAATGCCCGCGCGGGTCAGGCTTTCGGAGAGCCGCTCCAGCATCGGCGCGCTGGCGTCGACGCAGATGATGCGCAGGTTGGCGATGTGATCGAACAACAGCCTGTCGTAGCGGCCGTCGCCGCATCCGATGTCGGCCGCGCGCACGCGCGCGAAGCCCGCCAGGGCGTCGCGAATGTAGAGGACGGGTGCCGGGTCGGTGGTGCGGACCTCACCATAGACCTCCGCCACCTTCGCGAAATGCGCGGAAACGTCGGCGACGGGCGCTTCTTCGCTCATCTTGCCGGGTGTCCGCGGCCTGGACGGCCACCACACGCCTATTCCGCGGCCGCCATAATGCCGGCGGCGGGCGCCACCGCGCGCCCCTTTTCGATGAAGGCGTCGCACTCGTCGCGGGCCACGGAATCGCGCATCTGCACCGGCGGCGACTTCATATAGTAGGAGGACGGCGCCTCCAGCGGGCCGCCCATGCCGAGCGCCATACCAAGCCGGGCGCAGCGGACAGCGTCGATGACGACGCCGGCGCTGTTGGGCGAATCCTGGACGGAGAGGCGCATCTCCAGCTCGATGGGCGCGCCGCCGAATCCCCGCCCCTCCATGCGGATGAAGGCGACCTTGTTGTCGCCTTGCCACGGCACGTAGTCGGACGGGCCGATGTGGATGTCCCGGGAGCGGAGACGCCCGTCGAGCTGCGACTGGACGGATTCCGTCTTGGAGGTCTTCTTCGAAGCCAGCCGGTCCAGCGCCTTCATGTTGAGGAAGTCGGTGTTGCCGCCGGTGTTCAATTGATAGGTACGGTCGAGCGCGTAGCCGCGGTCGCCGAACAGGCGGGTCATCAGCCGGTGCGTGATCGTGGCGCCGACTTGGCTCTTGATGTCGTCGCCCACGATCGGCACCCCGGCCCGCCTGAACTTCTCGGCCCATGCCCGATCCGAGGCGATGAACACGGGAATGCAGTTCACCATGGCGACGCCCGCGTCGAGACAGGCGCGGGCGTAGTGCAGCGACGCCCGTTCCGACCCCACCGGCAGGTAGGAAACCAACACCTCCGCGCCGGTGCGGCGCAAGACCGCGGCCACGTCCACCGGACCCAGATCGGCCGGCCGGAACGCCTCGTCGTCAGGACAATCCGCCATGTGCGGCGCGACGCCGTCGAGAACGGGCGCCATCTCGACGGTGACGCCGGAACGCGGCAGCTCGTCCTGGAAAACCATGGTGCAATTGGGTTTGGCGAAGATGGCTTCTTCCAGGGGTCGCCCGACCTTGCGGCGGTCGACGTCGAACGCGGCGACGACCTCCAGATCGCCCGGGCCCCAGCCCCCGATGTCGGGGTGCATCAGGCCTGGCGGGGCCTCAGCGCCGTAATTCCCGTAGTAGGTGATGCCCTGGACCAGAGAGCTCGCGCAATTCCCAACTCCCGCGATGGCGAGCTTGATGGTACGTGCAGATTTCGTCACGTTCGGCATTGGCACTTGTCTTTCCAACTCCCTGAAAGCCCCGGCGGTCTCTTCCCGGTGCGGTGTGGCACCGCCCCCGTTGGACCGTTCGCGACGCGGGGCGTGGCACCCTCGTTTGGCGAATACTAGCATAACGCTGGGCGGTGCGCCAAGATGCCGCCGGGACACGCATCGGGGGCACAACGATGGAGAGCTACAGGGCACTGGTGGTCGATCGCGAGGACGGCAAAACCGTGGCTGCCTTGCGCACCCTGGCCGAAGCGGACCTTCCTGAGGGTGAGGTCACGGTGCGGATCGACTATTCGAGCCTCAACTACAAGGACGGCCTAGCCCTGACCGGCCGCGCGCCGATCGTGCGGCGGCCGCCGATGACCGCCGGAATCGACTTCGCCGGCACGGTCGAGCGGAGCGATTCGCCCGCCTTCGCGCCGGGCCAGCCGGTGGTGCTCACGGGGTGGGGCGTGGGCGAGCGCCATCCGGGCGGTTTCGCCCAGCGCGCCCGGGTCCCGGCCGCCTGGCTCGAGGCGATCCCCGACGGCTGCGACAGCAAGTGGGCGATGGCCATCGGAACGGCCGGCTTCACGGCGATGCTCTGCGTTGTCGCGCTCGAACGCGCCGGGATCGAGAAGGGCGCCGGCCCGGTGGCCGTGACCGGCGCCGCGGGCGGCGTCGGCAGCATCGCCGTCGCCCTGCTGGCCCGCCTCGGCTACCGGCCCGTCGCCATCACCGGCCGCACCGAATGCCGCGACTACCTTTCCGACCTCGGCGCCAGCGAGGTGCTGCCGCGGGGCGCCCGCGCCGAAGCGCCGGAAAAGCCGTTGCTCAAGGAACACTGGGCCGGTGCCATCGACGCGGTCGGCGGCGCGATGCTGGCCCACGTCCTGGCCGAGACGCGCTACGGCGGATCGGTGGCCGCCTGCGGCCTCGCGGGCGGAGCAGGGTTGAAGACGACGGTGATGCCGTTCATCCTGCGGGGCGTGAACTTGCTCGGCATCGATTCCGTGATGTGCCCTCGCGCGCCGCGGCACGCCGCTTGGCAACGGCTGGCGAGCGCCATGCCGCGCGAGACGCTCGACGCGATGACCACGGTCGTGCCGCTGGACCAAGTGACGGCGCGGGCCGAAGAGATTCTCGAAGGCGGCGTGCGCGGCCGCATCGTGGTAGACGTCAACACCTGACGCGCTCGCGCACCGGGAGCGCGTTGGGGATGCGCGGAGTCAGCCGAAGGCGATGGCGGTGACCTCGTAGGTGTGGCGGCCTCCCGGGGTCTCTATCTCGACGGAGTCGCCGACCCTCCTGCCGATCAGTGCCCGCGCCAGCGGTGCGGCGATAGAGAGGCGGCCCTCGTTCGCGTCGGCCTCGTCGGTGCCGACGATCCGGTAGGTGCTCTCGGCTTCCGTATCCTCGTCGACGATCGAGACCGTCGCACCGAACTGGACCCGGTCGCCCGAGAGCATCGAGACGTCGATGACCTCCGCCCGGCCGACCTTCGCCTCGATTTCCTTGATGCGCGCCTCCGTCAGCCCCTGCCGCTCCTTGGCCGCGTGGTATTCGGCGTTCTCGGAAAGGTCGCCGTGTTCCCGCGCCGCCGCGATCTCCCGGACGATGTGCGGGCGTTCGGCCTTGAGCCGGCGCAGCTCGTCCCTGAGGCGCCGATGCCCCTCGGGCGTCATCAGATGCTTGTCCATGGTCGAATCCCCGCCGTCGGACCCCGCGCTGGCCGGCGGCGGAGCCGTCGGCGTCACCCGCCAGCGTTCCGGTGCTGCCCAGCGTAGGACTGGAGGGGGGCTACATCAAGGCCGCCGCCCCTCAGCGCCTCGATACCCTGGATCATGGCGCGGCTGCCGGCAAGCGTAGTGAAGTAGGGGACCTGCCGCTCGAGCGCCGCCCGCCGCAGCCGGTAGCTGGCCGCGCGCGCCCGCGCGCCCTCCGTCGTGTTCACGAGGAGCTGGATCGTGCCGTCCTTGATGGCGTCGACCACGTCCGGGCGGCCCTCCTGCACCTTGTTGACGCGGTCGGCGGCGATCCCTGCGCGTTCGAGCGCGGCGCGGGTGCCGCCGGTGGCCGCGATGTCGAATCCGAGACGGGCCAGGCCGCGGGCAATCGCGACTGCCGTCGCCTTGTCGTCGTCGCGCACGGAGATGAAGGCCCGCCCGGCGGTCGGCAGGGACATGCCGGCGCCGATCTGCGCCTTGGCGAAGGCGCCACCGAAATCGCGGTCGATCCCCATGACCTCGCCGGTGGATTTCATCTCCGGCCCGAGGACCGGATCGACACCGGGGAATCGGGCGAACGGGAAGACGGCCTCCTTGACGGCGACATGCGCCGGATCGGCGCCGCCGTCCGCCAGATCATCGGGAAGCCGCGCGCCGGTCATCGCGAGCGCCGCCAGTTTCGCGATCGGCCGGCCGATGCTCTTCGCGACGAAGGGGACGGTCCTGCTGGCCCGGGGGTTGACCTCCAGCACGTACACGACGCCCGCCTGCACGGCGTATTGCACGTTCATCAGGCCGCGCACGGCGAGCGCGCGGGCGAGCGCGATCGTCTGGCGCCGGATCTCGGCCAGCGTCCCGGCATCCAGCGAGTGTGGCGGCAGGGCGCAGGCGGAATCGCCGGAGTGGATACCCGCTTCCTCGATATGTTCCATGATCCCGACGACCGCGACGTTCTCGCCATCGGCGAGCGCATCGACGTCGACCTCCACCGCGTTCTTGAGATAGCGGTCGAGCAGGATCGGGCCGTCGCCGGTGGCCCGCACCGCCTCGCGCATGTAGCGGGCGAGACCGCCGTCGTCGTGGACGATCTCCATCGCCCGCCCGCCGAGGACGTAGGAAGGGCGGACCACGACCGGATAGCCGATGCGGGCGGCGATGGCCTGCGCCTCCTCGAGCGAGGCGCAGGTCTCGTTCTCCGGCTGTCTGAGCCCCAGATCGTCGAGCAGCGCGCGAAAGCGTTCGCGGTCTTCCGCGAGGTCGATCGCGTCCGGCGCAGTTCCCAGGATGGGCACACCAGCCGCTTCGAGCGCCTTGGCGAGCCCGAGCGGCGTCTGCCCGCCGAACTGGACGTTGAGCCCGGCCAAGTGGCCTGCGCGCCGCTCGACACGGACGATATCGAGCACTGTCTCGATGGTGAGAGGTTCGAAATAGAGCCGATCGGAGGTGTCGTAATCGGTCGAGACGGTCTCCGGATTGCAATTGACCATGACGGTCTCGAAGCCGGCTTCCTTGAGCGCGTAGACCGCGTGGACGCAGCAATAGTCGAACTCGATGCCCTGGCCGATCCGGTTCGGGCCACCGCCCAGAATGATGACCTTGCGCCGCGGGCTCGGGTCGGCCTCGCATTCGGGCGACGCCCCGCCCGCCCCGGTTTCGTAACAGGAATACATGTACGGGGTCCGCGACTCGAACTCCGCGGCGCAGGTGTCGATCCGTTTGAACACGGGGTGGACGCCGAGGTCCGCGCGCAGCCTGGCGACCGTCCCGGCATCCGTGCCGGAGAGGGTGGCCAGCCGCTGGTCGCCGAAACCGAGCGCCTTCAACCGCCGCAGCGCCGCCGCGCTCGCCGGCAGCCCGTGGGCGCGGACCTCCGCCTCCGCCTGCACCAACCCGGCGATCTCGCGCAGGAACCACGGATCGACCGTGCAGGCGCGATAGACCGCGTCGATTCCGATGCCCCGGCGGAAGGCTTCGGCGATCACCAGCAGGCGATCCGGGCGTGGCTGGCCGAGCGCCGCGAGGACCGCCTCCGCGTTGCCGTCTTCGCCGCCGGGAACGTCGATTTCGTCGAGGCCGGTCAGGCCGGTCTCCAGGGAGCGGAGCGCCTTTTGCAGCGATTCGCAGAAGTTGCGCCCGATCGCCATGGCCTCGCCCACCGACTTCATCGAGGTGGTGAGGAGAGGGTCTGCGCCGGGAAACTTCTCGAACGCGAAACGCGGGATTTTGGTGACCACGTAGTCGATGCTGGGTTCGAAGGAGGCGGGCGTCACGCCGGTGATGTCGTTCGTGATCTCGTCCAGCGTGTAACCGACGGCGAGCTTGGCCGCGACCTTGGCGATGGGAAAACCGGTCGCCTTCGAGGCCAGCGCCGACGAGCGGGAGACCCGCGGGTTCATCTCGATGACCACCAGCCGTCCGTCCGCGGGATTCACGGCGAACTGGACGTTGGAGCCGCCGGTCTCGACGCCGACCTTGCGCAGCACCGCGATCGCGGCGTTGCGCATGCGCTGGTATTCCTTGTCCGTCAAGGTCAGGGCCGGCGCCACGGTGATGGAATCGCCGGTGTGGATGCCCATCGGGTCGAGATTCTCGATCGAGCAGACGACGATCGCGTTGTCCACCCGGTCGCGGACGACCTCCATCTCGAACTCTTTCCAGCCGAGCACCGATTCCTCGACGAGGATCTGGCCTGCGGGCGAGGCGTCGAGCCCGGCACCGGCGATCTCGGTGAACTCGGCGCGGTTGTAGGCGATTCCGCCGCCGGTGCCGCCCAGGGTGTAGGAAGGCCGGACGATGGCCGGCAATCCCACCTCGTCCAGGGCGCACCGCGCCTCCTCCACGGTGCGCGCGCTCCGGCTCCGCGGGCACTCCATGCCGATCTCGGCCATCGCCGCGCGGAAGGACTCGCGGTCTTCGGCGATGGAGATCGCCTCCCGCGCGGCGCCGATCAGAACTGTGCCGTGGCGCGTGAGCACGCCGTCGTCGGCGAGCGCCAGCGCGGTGTTGAGCGCGGTCTGCCCGCCCATCGTCGGCAACAGGGCGTCGGGCTTCTCGGCGGCGACGATCTTCGCCACGATGTCCGGCGCGAGCGGCTCGACATAGGTGGCGTCGGCGAACTCGGGATCGGTCATGATCGTCGCCGGGTTCGAATTCACGAGGACGACCCGGTAGCCCTCGTCTTTCAACGCCTTGCAGGCCTGGGTGCCGGAATAGTCGAACTCGCAGGCTTGGCCGATGACGATCGGGCCGGCGCCGATCACCATGACCGACGCGATGTCGGTGCGCCGTGGCATCGTCGCCCCCTACGCCATCGAGGCGACGAACCGGCCGAAGAGATGCTGCGCGTCCTGCGGGCCGGGTGAGGCTTCCGGGTGGTACTGGACCGAGAAGATCGGCCGGCCCTCGACGGCCAGGCCTTCGAGCGTGCCGTCGAAGAGCGAGACGTGGGTCGCCGCGACGCCGCTCGGCAGGGAATCGGTCGTGACCTCGAAACCGTGGTTCTGGCTGGTGATTTCGACCCGTCCGGTCGCCAGCTCCTTGACCGGGTGGTTGGCGCCCCGGTGCCCGAAGGACATCTTCCTGGTCCTGGCGCCCAACGCGAGCGCGAGGAGCTGGTGGCCCAGGCAGATGCCGAAGATCGGCCGCCCGCTCGCGATCAACGCCTCGATGGTGGGGACGGCGTAGATACCGGTCGCCGCCGGATCTCCGGGGCCGTTGGAGAGGAAAATCCCGTCCGGCTCCCGCGCGAGGATCGCCGCGGCGCTCTCGGTCGCGGGCACCACCGTCACCCGGCAGCCGGCGCGGGCGAGCGACCGCAGGATGTTGCGCTTGGCGCCGTAATCGACCGCCACCACATGACGGCGCGGCGTGGCGAGCGTCCCGTATCCACCGTCTTCGAAGCGCCAAGCGGTCTGCTCCCAGTAGTAAGGCTGGCGGCAGCACACCTCGCGCGCAAGGTCCATGCCCTCGAGCCCCGGCCAGGCCCGGGCCCTGGCGACGAGTGCGGCTTCGTCGATAGCCCCGGGCGCATGAGCGAGCGCGCCGTTCTGCACGCCTTGGGTGCGCAAGAGGCGGGTCAACCGCCGCGTGTCCACGCCGGCGATACCGACCAGGCCGCGCCTCTCCAGCCAGCCATCGAGGGGCTGCGCCGCGCGCCAGTTCGAGGGCGCGGTGACTTCCGCCCGCAGCACGAGGCCCCGCGCGGCCGGCGCCGCGGCCTCGATGTCGTGGTCGTTGGTCCCGACATTGCCGATATGGGGAAAGGTAAAGGCGATGATCTGCCCCGCGTAGGACGGATCAGTCAGGATTTCCTGGTAGCCGCTCATCGCGGTGTTGAAGCAGACCTCGCCCACCGCCTCGCCGCGGGCACCGAGGCCGCGGCCGCGGAACACCGTTCCGTCGGTGAGCGCGAGCGCCGCTGTGGCGGTGATCGATCCGGCCTCGGACATCGAGGTTCCCGCGGGCCGGGCGCGCCTCGCCGCCACCCGATCCGGCCAGTGGAGCGTCCCACTCTAGCCGCCGCGCCGCGCCCGTCAAGATCGTGTCCTGGTTCGGGATATATTGAGACGCGAGGGTCTCTTTGGCTGTCGGCAGTGGCGCGGCCGTCGGGCGCAAATCGCCGGTTGAACGGGGGCGGCAGGGGGCTATAGTCGCCGCTCACGCCCAGGGCCGGGGGAGGAACGCATATGCTGCGGCGGCAGTTCGACGACGCGCTCAGGAAAGCGCTGAAGGCGCGCCAGACCTGTCGGGTGGCGACCGTCAGGCTGATCCTCGCGGCCTTGAAGGATCGCGACATCGCCGCGCGCGGCCGGGGCAATGGCGCGGGCCTGTCCGATGGCGAGATCCTGGCGCTGTTGCAGACGATGATCCGCCAGCGGCGCGAGAGCATCGAGCAATACGAACGCGGCGGCCGGGTCGATCTCGCCCAACGCGAGGCCGAGGAGATCGCCGTCATCGAGAGCTTCCTACCGCCGGCACTCGAGGGGGACGATCTGGCCTCGGCCGTGCGCGGCGTCGTCAAGGACCTCGATGCGCGCACGATCAAGGACATCGGCCGCACGATGGCGTGCCTCAAGGAGAAATACGCCGGGCGCATGGATTTCGCCAAGGCGAGCGGGCTGGTCAGGGAGATGCTCGCCCCGATGTGATCCCCCGGCGGCTACCGGGCCGCGACGCAGCACGGGCGAGGCTCGAACGGATGACGATCCCGGCGCAGTTCCTGGACGAAATCCGGGCGCGGACCCCGCTGGAAGGGGTGGTCGGGCGCCGCGTGCGCCTGACCCGCCGCGGGCGCGAATCGATCGGGCTTTGTCCCTTCCACAACGAGAAGACCCCGTCCTTCACGGTGAGCGAGGACAAGGGCTTCTTCCATTGCTTCGGCTGCGGTGCTCATGGCGACGTCATCGGCTTCGTCATGCGCGACGAGGGCTTGGGCTTTGCCGAGGCGGTCGCACGGCTCGCGGGCGAGGCCGGCCTCGCCATGCCCGCGCGCGACCGGCGCACCGAGGCGCGGGAGGAGAAGCGCCGGTCGCTCTACGGCGTCGTCGAGGCGGCCGCGGCGTGGTTCCAGTCCGAACTGGCGGGCCCGCGCGGGGCGCCGGCCCGGCGCTATCTCGCCGACCGCGGCGTCGCTGACGAGGCGGTCGCACGGTTCCGCCTCGGCTACGCGCCCGACAACCGCGCCTCCCTGCGCGCCGCGCTGGCGAAGGAGGGCATCGCGGAAGAGGCGATGCTGACGGCCGGGCTCCTGGTCGCACCGCGGGACGGCGGGCGCGCCCAGGACCGCTTTCGCGGGCGGGTGCTCTTCCCGATCGGCGACCGGCGCGGCAGGATCGTGGCCTTCGGCGGCCGCGCCCTCGATTCCGGCGAGCCGAAATACCTCAACTCGCCGGAGACGCCGCTGTTCAGCAAGGGCGCCGTGCTTTACGGCCACCATCTCGCCGCACCCGCCGCCCGCAAGGCGGGCCGGGCGATCGTGGTCGAAGGCTATATGGACGTGATCGCGCTGCACCGGGCGGGCCTCGCGGAGGCCGTGGCACCGCTCGGGACGGCCCTGACCGAGCGCCAGCTCGAGGCCCTGTGGCGGCTCGCCGAAACGCCGGTCCTCTGTTTCGACGGCGACGAGGCCGGCGCGCGCGCGGCCGAGCGCGCGATCGAACGGGCACTGCCGCTGCTCGGTGCGGGCCGCTCCCTTTCCTTCGCCACCCTGCCCCCGGGGCAAGACCCGGACACGGTGGTCCGCGAAGGCAGTCGCCAAGCGATGGCCACGATCCTTGACGCCGCCACTCCCCTTTCCGGGAAGCTCTGGGAGACGGCCACCGGCGGCCGCGCGCTCGACACGCCGGAGGCACGGGCGGCGACCGACAAGCGGCTGCGCGAGCGGATCGCGCGCATCCCCGACCGCGATCTCCGCTTCTACTACATCGGCCATTTCCGGCGGCTGCTGCGGGAGCCCGCCGCAAGGCGGCGGGACGATCGCCGGGCGGCGGCGCCCGTGGCCGACGCGCCGGTGGCGCGGGGCGCCGCCCTGGGGCCGAAGGCGCGCGGCACGGCGCACCGCCGCGAGTGCACGCTGCTCCAGACGCTGCTCAATTTCCCCGAACTCGCGGTCGAACAACGCGAGGCGCTGGCCGGGCTCCGCTTCGAGACGGCGCGTTTCGCCGACCTGCTGGCAGCGCTGGTGGAATGGGCGGAACGGGACCGGGCGAAGGATGACGCGACGCTGGCGGACGAGCTCGCCCGGCGCGGTTTCGGCGGCGCGGTCGACGAACTCGTGGGCAGCGGCGCGCGCTATCTCGACTGGGCGGCGGACCGCGCGCGGGCCGGCCTCGCCGATGCCCGGATCCAATTGGCCCAGGCCCTGGAGATGCAGCGCCGCTGGGTGGAGCTCCCCGCGGCCCTGGGGGAAGCCGAGAACGCACTCGCCCACGAGACGAGCGACGAGAACTGGGAGCGCCTCTGCGAGGCGGTCCGCCACCAGCGCGATGCCACCGACGCCGAGGCCGATATCCCGGATTACGGCACGACCCCGAAGGCGGGCGAGGCGTAGCGGGCCGGCGCCCCGGGCCATGGCCGATGAGCAGGATTCTCTGGCTCGCCTCCTATCCCAAATCGGGCAACACCTGGTTGCGCGCCTTCCTGCACAACCTCTTCCGCAACCCGAGCGCGCCCTTCGACATCAACCGGATGTCCGCGCTCACCGCCGGCGACAGCCAGGCGCACTGGTTCCGCCGCCTTGACCCGCGCCCGCCGACGGCGTTGGATCGCGCCGAGCTCGCGCGCCTCCGGCCCGAGGTCCACACCCTCATCGCCGGGAGCGCGCCCGATACCGTCATGGTCAAGACCCACAACGCGCTGGTCGAGGTGGCCGGGACGCCCATGATCACCCAGGCGCTGACGGCCGGCGCGCTTTACGTGGTGCGCAACCCCCTCGATATTGCCCTTTCCTACGCCTATCATCTGGGCTGTCCGGTGGACGACATCATCGCGCTCATGGAGACCAACGGCTTCGAGACTCCGGCTTCCGAGACCCACGTGCCCGAGCATCACAGCGACTGGTCCAGCCATGTCGAGAGCTGGACGCGCTGGGTCCATCCCGGGCTCCACGTCGTGCGCTACGAGGACATGGGCCGCCGCCCGGGCCCCACCTTCCGGGCCATCGCCGCCTTTCTCGGCGTCAAGCCGCCTCGGGAGCGCCTGGAGCGCGCCGTGCGCCATTCCTCCTTCCGCGCCTTGCGCGCGCAGGAGGACGCACAGGGATTCGTCGAGCGCACGCCGGCGCAGGCGCGTTTCTTCCGCACCGGCAAACCCGGCGGCTGGCGGGCGGCGCTGGACGAGGGCCAAGTCGCCCGCCTGGTCGCGCGCCACCGCGTCCAGATGGAACGCTTCGGCTACCTGCCCGAGGGCAGTGGAAGCGCCTCCCCGGCGGCGTCTCCATGACGGGGACGGGCGGCGGGCCGGCGGCGGCCGACGCGCATCTGGACGTCCTGGAGTCGCAGAGCGTGTACGTCCTCCGCGAGGCTTATGCGCGAATCGGCCGGCTGGCCCTGCTGTGGTCGCTCGGCAAGGATTCGAACGTGCTGATCTGGTTGTGCCGCAAGGCGTTCTTCGGCCATGTGCCGTTCCCCGTCGCCCACGTCGATACGGGGCGCAAGTTCGAGGAGATGTACGCCTTCCGGGCGCGCTACGCGAAGGCCTGGAACCTGACGCTCATCACCGCCGAATGCCCGCTGGTGGAGACGGTGGATCCGTCGCTGCCGCCGGCGGCGCGCGCGGCGGCGCGCAAGACGGCGGGCCTCAAGGCCCTCCTCGCGGCCGAGGGATTCACCGGCGTGCTCGCCGGCATCAGGCGCGACGAGGAGGGCACGCGCGCGAAGGAGCGCGTGTTCAGCCCCCGCGAGGAGGCCGGCGAGTGGGATTTCCGCGACCAGCCGCCCGAATTCTGGGACCAGTTCGGGACCGACGTCCCGCCGGGCTGCCATCTGCGCATCCACCCCCTGCTGCACTGGTCGGAGATCGACATCTGGCGCTACACGGCGCGGGAGGGGATTCCCGTGATCTCCCTCTATTACGCGCGGGACGGCAAGCGCTATCGCTCCCTGGGCGACAAGGACATCACCTTCCCGGTGGAGAGCCGCGCCTCCACGGTCGCTGAGATCATCGCCGAGCTGGAGGAGACGACCGTCCCCGAGCGCGCGGGCCGCGCCATGGACCACGAGGCGGAGGACTCGTTCGAGCGCCTTCGCGCAGACGGCTACCTGTAGGGGCCGGGCAGCGATGCCTCCACCCGCACCCGGCGGGGCCGCGACGCCCGCGCCCGCCGCCTCCGAAAGCCGGGGGAAACCGCTCAGGATCGTCTTCGTCGGCCATGTCGACCACGGCAAATCGACCCTGATCGGCCGGCTTCTCCACGATTCCGGCGCGCTGCCCGAAGGCAAGGTCGCGGCCGTCGAGGCGATGTGCCGGCGGCGCGCGATGGTCTTCGAATGGGCCTTCGTCATGGACGCCTTCCAGGCGGAGCGCGACCAGGCCGTGACCATCGACGCGGCGCATGTCTGGTTCCGCTCGCCCCGCCGCGACTACGTGATCGTCGATGCGCCGGGGCATCGGGAGTTCGTCAAGAACATGGTCTCCGGCGCGGCGTCCTGCGATGCGGGCGTGCTCGTCATCGACGCGGATGAGGGCATCCGCGAACAATCGCGCCGCCACGCCTACCTGCTCCACCTGTTGGGCGTCGGCGAGACGATCGTCGCCGTCAACAAGATGGACACGATCGGTTTCGACGCCCGCCGTTACGCCGCGGTCGAGGCCGGCATCCGCGACTATCTGGGGGCGCTCGGGACGGCGCCGCGGCAGGTCGTGCCGATCGCGGCGCGCGACGGGGACAACGTGGTGCGGCCCTCCCCGCGCATGCCCTGGCACGCCGGCCCGAGCCTGCTTGGCGCGCTCGACGCGCTGGCCCCGCCCGGCGGGCGCGAGGACCTGCCTTTCCGCATGCCGGTGCAGGACGTCTACCATTTCGACGAGCGGCGGATCGTCGCCGGGCGCGTCGAAAGCGGCCGTCTGCGGGCGGGCGACGAGGTGCTCTTCTCGCCGTCGAACAAGACCGCCCGCATCACCCGCATCGAAGCGTGGAACGCACCGGCGCCCCTCGCCGAAGCCGCCGCCGGCCGCTCCGTCGGCCTGCTCCTCGAGGAGCCGCTCTTCATCGAGCGGGGGGAGACGGCGAGCCACCGAGACCGGCCGCCGATCGAGACCGACGTCTTCCGCGCCTGGCTTTTCTGGCTCGGGCGTGAACCGCTCCGCGCGGGCGCCCGTTGCCTCCTGCGGCTGGCGACGACGGAAGCCCCCGTCGAGGTGCAATCCATCGACCGTCTGATCGACATCGACGATCCGGCCGCCGCCAGCGGCGGAGAGGCCGCCGAGGTGGCGCGCGACGGCATCGCCGAGGTCGTCCTGCGCACCCGCGCGATGCTGGCGCTCGACGAATACGCCACCAACCCGCGGACGGGCCGTTTCGTCCTCGTCCAGGGCCGGGACATCGCCGGCGGCGGGGTCGTCGACATGAGGGGTTATCCCGACCAGCGGCCCCTGATCGCCCGCAAGTCGGCCAACATCTCGGTGACCGAACACGCCGTGAGCCGCGACGACCGCGCCCGCCGCAACGGGCACCGGGGCGGGGTGGTCTGGTTGACCGGCCTCTCGGGCGCCGGCAAGTCGACCCTCGCCGTGGCAGCCGAGCTCCACCTGTTCCGCAAGGGCTACCAAGTCCGCGTGCTCGACGGCGACAACGTGCGCGGCGGACTCAACGCCAATCTCGGCTTTTCGCCCAACGACCGGGCCGAGAACATCCGCCGTGTGGGCGAGGTCGCCGCGCTGTTCGCGGATTCTGGCCTCATCGTGTTGACGGCCTTCATATCCCCCTACCGCTCGGACCGCGAGCGGGCGCGCGAGGCGACCGGCCGCGGCGACGGGGCGCCGGGCTTCCATGAGGTCCACGTCCGCGCGCCGCTCGAAGTGTGCGAGGCGCGCGACCCGAAGGGGCTCTACCGGCGCGCCCGCGACGGCAAGATCGCGGACTTCACCGGCGTGTCGGCGCCTTACGAGCCGCCGGTGCGGCCGGAGCTCGTCATCGACACCGGCGACCGCTCGATCAAGCGGTCGTTGCGGGCGCTGACCGACTACATCGAACGAACCTTCGCCCTCGCCGCCGCCGCGCCGCCCGACGCGGATTGATCGTGGCGAGAGCGCCGCCGGACGGTGCTCCTTACGCGCGCCGCCTGTCCCGGGCTTCGAGGAAGGGCGTGATCCGGCCGCCGAGGCGTTGGCCCGTCAGTTCCTCGGCGACCGCAACCGCCCGGCGCAAGCCGTCGATGTCGATGCCGGTCTCGAAGCCCGCCTCGGCGAGCATGAACGCGAGGTCCTCGGTGGCCAGGTTGCCGGTCGCGCCGGGAGCGAAGGGGCAGCCGCCGAGGCCGCCGATGGAGCCGTCGAATTTCCGTATGCCGCAGCCGATGGCGGCCCAGGTCAGGGTCAAGCCCATTGCCTGCGTGTCGTGGAAATGGCCGGCCAGGCGCTCGGGGCTGTGGCGTCGCGCCAGGGTCTCGAAGAGATGGGTCATCTGCGTCGGGTTGCCGGCGCCGGTGGAATCGCCCAACGCCAGCTCGTCGGCGCCGGCGTCGAACATGCGCTGGGCGAGGTCGATCACCGTCTCCGGGGGGGTGACGCCTTCGTAGGGGCAGGCGGCGACCACCGAGAGGTAGGAGCGGGCGCGGATGCCGTCCGCCGCCGCGCGCCGGATCACCGCCTCGTTGACCCGGATCGCCTCGTCCAGGGACATGTTGATGTTGCGCCGGTTGAACGCATCGGTGGCGGCGAGCACCAGCGCGACCGTGGTGGCACCGGCCTCGACCGCCCGCTCGTAGCCCTTCTCGTTCGGCACCAGCGCCTCGTAGGAGACGCCGCGGTCCTGCGGCAGCCGGGCGTAGAACGCCGCCGCGTCCGCCATCTGGGGGACCGCCTTCGGCGAGACGAAGCTCGCCGCCTCGACCGAGCGCAGGCCGGCGTCGAGCAGGGCGTCGAGAAGGCGGCGCTTGCCTTCCGTCGGCACGACGCGCGGCTGGTTCTGCAAGCCGTCGCGCAAGCCCACCTCGTGTACGGTGACGACGTCGCCCATCGCCCGCCTCCCGGTTCCGCGAACGCATTGTAGAGCAGGCGCACCCGGCCGTCGCGCGCTCAGGCGCCGCGCCGTGCGCTCAGCTGGCGAAGGACGGCGTCGGTGCCGGCGTCGACCACGCCGTCGACGCGGGTCTGCCGGAAATGGCGTTGAAAGGCGCGGACGACCGCTTCGGTCACGGCGCCGAAATCGCCGTCCGCGGCGAGGCCGTAACCGAAATCCCGGAGGCGCGCCTGCCGCAGCCGGACGGCCGCGCCCCGGTCGCCGCGCCGCAGCGCCGGGCCCGCGGCGACCATCCCGGCGGGCGCCTCCGGCCAGAGGCCGATGCCTTCCCGCGCGAGCCGCGCCCAGTCGAAGAGCTCGCCCGGGTCCGCGCGGCGCAGCGGCGCCACGTCCGCATGGGCGACCACGTTGCGCGGGGGGATGGGGTGGCGCGACAGGATGGCGTGCGCGAGGGCGATCAGGGCGTCCATCTGGGCGCGGGGGAAAGGCCGGTAGCCCAGCGCGTGCCCCGGATTGACGAGTTCGATCCCGATCGACCGGTCGTTCACGGCGGGGCGGCCGCGCCACAGGCTCCGCCCGGCGTGCCAAGCGCGCCGGTGCTCGGGCACCAGACGCCAGAGGGTGCCATCCTCGCCGATGCACCAGTGCGCGCTGACCTTGGCGGCCGGATCCGTGAGCCGCGCCAGCGCCGCCTCGGCGGAGGCCATGCCGGTATAGTGCAGCACGAGCGTATCGACGGGCGCGCCGCGAGGGCGGGCGTCGCTGTTGGGCGACGGCAATTCGACCGCCGCTCGACCGCCGATTCGCTCTCTCGCCATGGCGGGGCGCGCCGGTTCAGGAGGCCCGCACCGCAGGCGCGCGATCGCGGCGCAGGACGACGAGCGCGACGCCGGAAACGGTCGCCAAGCCGCCCGCGATCGTCTGCCAGGTGAGCGGCTCGCCCAGGATCAGGACTCCGAAGACGACGCCGACCACGGGTACGAGCAGCATGAAGCCGGCCACCGTGGCGACCCGGTTGCGCGCCAGCAGGTAGTACCAGGCCCAGTAGGCGAGCATGGTCGAGCCCACGACCTGGTAGAGCAGGGAGCCGTAGAGGAGCCAGTCCCGTCGCAGCAGGCTCGCGAGGTGGCCCTCCTCCAGGGCGAAGGAGAGCGGGAACAGGGCCGCGGCGGAGACCGCCGACATCCAGGCGTTCAGCGCGAGCGGCGGGATGTCGGCCAGACGCTTGGCCTGCACGTTGGCGATGGCCCAGGCGAGGCTGGAGGCGAGCATGATCCCGATCCCCAGGGCGTTGCCGGTGTGCCTCGGCTCGCCGACCAGGACGACGACGCCGGCGAAGGCGATCGCGATTCCCAGCACCGCCGCCCAGCCGGGGCGCTCGCGCAGGACGAGACCCGCCAGGAGGACGCTCAGGGGGACCTGGGTGATCCAGATGATCGCCGCCGTCGAGGCCGCCACGCCGAGGTTGAGCGCGATGTAGAACAGGCCGAAATGCCCGACGCCCATGGTCAGCGCGAACACCGCGACCGCCGGCCAGCGCCCTGTGGGCCGCGGGACGAACCACGCCAGCGCCAGCGTCATCAGCGCGAAGCGCAGCGCCAGGAAGAACAGCGGCGGCATGTGGTCCGCGCCGTATTTGCTGGTGACGAAGCCGAAGCCCCAGAGCAGGGCAGTGCCGACCGCGATCGGGATATGGCTCGGCTGCATCGCGCGCCGGTGGTGGCCCGGCCCGACGGCGCGGTCAGCGCAGCCCGCGCAGCTTGGCGATCCGCTCGTAGGCGGCGTTGATCGCGGCCATCCGCTCGTTCGCGACCTGGATCATCTCCTCGGGCATCCCCTGCGCGACGAGCCTGTCGGGGTGATGCTCCCTGATCAATCGGCGATAGGTCTTCCGGATCGCGTCGTCGGAGACGCCGGAATCGAGACCCAGGACCTCGTAAGGGTCACTCTTGCCGCCGCCCATGTGGCCTGCCATGACGCGGGCGAAGGCCCGTTCGTCGAAGCCGAAGATGGCGGCCACCTTGGCGAGATAGGCGCGCTCGGCGTCGTGGAGCGTGCCGTCGGCCATGGCGATCTGGAAGAGCGCGCCCAGAAGCTCCTCCCGCACCGTGTGGTCATGGGGGAAGATCGCGACGATCTGCTCGGCATAGGGTTCGAACCCGGTCGCCTCGCGCCTGGCCTCGTCCCAGATGCGCGCGACCGCGGGCGCATGGGAATCGGGGACGGAAAAGACCCGCTTGAACGCGACGATCTCCTCACGGGTGACGTGCCCGTCGGCCTTCGCCATCTTGGCCGCGAGCACGATCAGCGCGACGGAGAAGGCGGTCTGCTTGGTGGCGGTGTCGGAAGCCGCGGCGCCCGGAGCGGCGAGGCGCCCGCCGCGCCGGGCGCCGGCCATGCGGTCGACGAAATGGCCAGCCGCCACGCCCACGATGGCGCCGATGGGGCCACCCAGCGCGAATCCCGCGGCGCCTCCGATCAGCTTGCCCCAGATGCTCAATCGAGGGCCTCCCGGCGCGGCGGAGGCGCGCGCCGATCCCGTGTTGCTCCCCGCATGGCGCGCGCTCCGGTCCGCGAGCCGGCAGAATACGGTCTGCCCCATACCGCATCAAGAACCGGCCCGCCTGCCGGCGGCGACCGCGGTTGCAATTCGGCAGGGCCGCTGAAAACATGCCGCGGCAAGAACGACCGACCGGTGCACACCGGCGCGAAGGGAGAGCGCATGACCGATTCGACGATGGCGCGGAACGTCGCGTTCGTCGGCCCGTTCGCGAGCGGCAAGACGACGCTTCTCGAGAGCCTGCTGTTCGTGTCCGGGACGATCGGCCGCAAGGGCCGGGTCGTGGACGGCAACACGGTGGGCGACTGGTCCGACGAAGCGCGGGCGCGCCAGTCGAGCGTGGAAGTCAACGCCGCCACGTTCTCCTGCGGCGACCATCGTTTCACGGTGCTGGATTGTCCCGGGTCGATCGAATTCTTCGCCGAGACGGCCAATGCGCTCATGGGCGTCGATCTCGCGGTGGTCGTCTGCCCGCCCGACACCGAACGGGTCTGGACCATGGGGCGGTTGTTTAATTTCCTGGCCCGGCACGACATTCCCTCCCTCCTCTTCATCAACCGGATCGACGAGGCGACGGTGCGCGTCGGCGACCTCATCGAGGCGATGAAACCGGTGGGACGGAAGCCGCTGGTGCCCTGCCAAGTCGCGATCCGGGACGGCGACGCCGTAACGGGCTACCTCGATCTCGTCAGCGGCCAAGCCTACCGCTACGGGGACCGGCAGAAGGCGAGCGAAATCGAGGCGCCCGGCGCCATCCAGGAGCGCCGGGACGCCGCGCGGACGCATCTCCTCGAGAATCTCGCCGATTTCGACGATGCGCTCCTCGAAAACCTGCTCGAGGACAGGATTCCCGAGCCTCCCGAGCTCCGGGCCTGCCTGCGCACGGCGCTCGCGAACGACCAGGTCGTGCCGGTGCTGATGGGTTCGGCCGAACGGGACTGGGGCGTCCGCCGCCTGGTGGAGACCCTGATCGATCTCGCGCCCGCCGCCACCGGGGCGCGGCGCGTAGCAGCCGATGCCGGGAGCACCGCGATCGGACAGATCCTCAAGACCTACATCACGCAGCATGGCGGGAAGGTCTCCCTCGCGCGCATCTGGGCGGGGCGTTTCAAGGACGGGACAATCCTCAACGACGGCGCGCGCATCGGCGGCATCTACCGGATGCTCGGGCAGAACCAGACCAAGATCGATTCGACCGAGGCGGGCGAGATCGTGGGCCTCGGGCGGCTCGAATCCGTCGCCACGGGCGATACCATCGCGCCGGCCGACGGGGCAGGCGTCGAGCCTCTCACGCGCGCCGGGATTCCGCCGGGCGTCTATGCCTGCGCCGTGCGGGCGGCGAAGCGGGAGGACGAGGTCAAGGTTTCCGGCGCGATGGGCCGCCTCGCCCAGGAGGACCCGTCGCTGCGGTTCGAGCAGAATCCGGATACCCGGGAGGCGGTTCTCCACGGGCAGGGCGAGATGCATCTGAAGGTCGCGCTCGACCGCCTCGCCGGCAAATACGGGCTGAAGCTGCAAACCGGAAGGCCCAAGGTCGCCTACAAGGAGGCAATCCGCAAGGCGGTGTCCCAACACGCGCGCTACAAGAAGCAGACCGGCGGCCATGGCCAGTTCGGCGATGTCCACATCGACGTGAAGCCCCTGCCGCGGGGGTCCGGGTTCACGTTCCAGGACACGGTGGTCGGCGGTGCCGTCCCGCGCCAGTACATTCCAGCGGTGGCGGCGGGGGTGCGCGACTATCTCGGCAGCGGGCCGCTCGGCTTCCCGGTCGTGGATCTGTCGGTCACCCTGACCGACGGGAAGCACCACGCCGTCGACAGTTCCGAGCAGGCGTTCAAGACCGCCGGCCGCATGGCGATGGCCGAAGCCCTCCCCAAATGCGATCCCGTCCTGCTCGAGCCGATCTGCGAGGTGAAGATATCCGTGCCGAATGAATTCACGCCGAACGTCCAGCGCCTCGTGACCGGCCGCCGAGGGCAGGTGCTCGGCTTCTCGGCGCGGGAGGACTGGCCCGGATGGGACGAGACCACCAGCCAGATGCCGCAATCGGAGATGCACGATCTGATTGTCGAGCTCCGCTCGCTGACCCTCGGGATCGGGACCTTCGAATCGCGGTTCGACCGCCTCCAGGAGCTGACGGGGCGGCTTGCTGAAGGCGTCCTCGCCGCCGCCAAGGGGGCATGACGCCGCACCGTGCGGCCGGGAGAGCCGGAGGCGGCCGCGCGGTCGCGCCCGCGCGGCCGTATCTCGCGCTCTTGCTCGCTGCGGTCCTTCTCGCCGGCTGCGCCGCCGCCGGCCCGGACGACGCGAACGACCCCCTCGAGGGCTACAACCGCGCGATGTTCGGCATCAACGGCGTGATCGACGGCGTGCTGCTGAAGCCGGCGGCCGAACTGTACGTGCTGGCGCTCCCGGCCCCGGTCCGGCGCGGCGTCTCCAATCTTCTGGACAATCTGGGCGAACCGCTCGCCGCCGCGAACAACCTGCTCCAGGGCAAGGCCACGCGCGCGGGCACGTCGCTCGGGCGCTTCGCCGTCAATTCGACGCTCGGGCTGGGCGGCGTCTTCGACGTAGCGGAAGGCTGGGGGTGGGAGCGGGCACCTGAGGATTTCGGGCAGACCCTCGCCTCCTGGGGCGTGGACGAGGGGCCGTATCTGATGCTGCCGCTGCTCGGGCCGTCCAATCCCCGCGACGCGCTGGGCTTCGCGGTCGACTGGGTGGCGGATCCGCCGGGCCGTGTCCTGGACGACACGCCCGCCCTGGCGCGCGCCGCCCTGGGCGGCATGGCGCGGCGGGCGGACTATCTCGACACGTTCGAGGTCCTGCAAGAGACGTCGGTCGATTTCTATGCCGCGATGCGCGGGTTCTACCGGCAATACCGCGCCAATGCGATCCGGGACGGCGCGCCGGCCCCGATCTCGATACCGGACATGGATATGGACGAGGCGGAGGGCTGGGAATAACCTGCGGAAGGCTCCAACGGGGAAGGGGGCGATTCGACGTGAACGCCTTGGTGTCTCGACGCGGTTTTACGCTTGCCGCCGCCGCGGTCGTCCTGTGGCCGGCGACCGGCTTCCGGACGGCCGGTGCCGCGGAAGACGATCCGGCCGCCGTGTTCATCGACGGGTTGGGCGAGCGCACCATCCAGGTCCTTCGGGACAAGGCCCATACCTCCTTCGCGGAGCGCGAGGCGGCGTTTCGCGCCCTCATGGTGGAGGGGTTCGACATCCCGATGGTCGGTCGGTTCGTCCTCGGGCGTCATTGGCGGACCGCCAGCGAGGCGCAGCGCCGGGAATACGCGCGCGTCTTCGTCGATTTCATCGTGCGCGTATACGCCAGCCGGTTCGATTCCTACGGCGGCGAGCGGTTCACCGTGGAGAAGGTGATCCCGGACGAAAGCGGCGACAGGATCGTGCGGGCGCGCATCGAGAGTCCGGGGAGTGGAAACCCGGTCACGATCGATTTCCGCGTGCGCCCCAGGGAGGGCGGCCATAAGGTGATCGACGTGAACGTCGAAGGCATCAGCATGTTGCACACCCACCGGGTCGAGTTCGCCTCGGTCATCAACCGCAAGGGCTTCGACGGCCTGTTGCGCGAGTTGCGAAGCCGCATCGAAACGCCCGTGGACGACGCAACCGACTGACACCGGGATGACGCATTTTCCTCGCCCGAACCCGGCCGGGCGCGGGACCGGCGGGTTGCCGCTGGCCTGGGCCTTGCTCGCGGCGGCGGCGCTCGGAATTGCGGCGTGCGGGCAGCCTCTGGATCCCGCCAAGTGGGAAGAGCCGCCGGGCGAAATCCCCGAAGGGAGCGGCCTCCTGACCGGCGAGGAAGGCGCGTGGGAGCTCTACCGCGGCGAATAGGAGGGAATCGCGCGCAAGATCGGCCGCTATCGCTGCGGGGGCGGAGCCGTTACTGCGCGTCGGCCCTTCCGAGCGCCAGGAATTTTTCCCGCCGACGGTCGCGCAGCGCTGCGCCGCTCAGGCCGCGGAGCCCGGCGAACGCCCGTTCGAGCGCCGCGCCCGCATCATTGACCGCCTTCGCAGGGTCGCGATGGGCACCGCCCACCGGTTCCGGCACGACCGCATCGACGACTCCGAGCGCGTGCAAGTCCGTCGCGGTGAGGCGCAGGGCCTCGGCCGCCTCCTCCGCGTGCTCGGCGCTCCGCCAGAGAATCGACGCGCATCCCTCCGGCGAGATCACCGAATAGATCGCGTGCTCCATCATGAGGACCCGGTTGGCGACGCCCAGGGCGATCGCGCCGCCGGAGCCGCCTTCGCCGACGATCGCGGCGACGACCGGCACCTCGATCTCGAGGCTCGCCTCGATGCAGCGGGCGATGGCTTCGGCTTGGCCGCGCTCTTCCGCGCCGACCCCGGGATGCGCGCCCGGCGTGTCGATCAGGGTCAGCACCGGCACGCCGAACCGCGCGGCGAGGCGCAGCAGACGCACCGCCTTGCGATAGCCTTCGGGGTTCGGCATCCCGAAATTGTGCGCCACCCGGCCGTCGGTGTCGGCTCCCTTCTCGTGACCGATGACCATGGTCGTGTAACCGCGGAACCGCCCCAGTCCGCCGATGATCGCGCGATCATCGCCGAAGGCGCGGTCGCCCGCGAGCGGCGTGAAGCCGGTGATCAGCCGGTCGATGTAGTCGCTGCAATGGGGCCGGTGCTGGTGGCGCGCGACGAGCGTCTTCTGCCACGGCGTCAGACGGTGGTAGGTTTGTTTGAGAAGCCGGTCGACCTTGCCCTGAAGACGCGATACCTCGTCCGATATGTTGACGCCGCTGTCGTCACCCAGGTGGCGCAGCTCCTGGATCTTGCCTTCGATCTCGGCGATCGGCTTTTCGAAGTCGAGATAGCCGTTCATGGATCCGTCGACTCGCTTCGCCCCTGTATAGCACGGGCGCGGCCTATTCCGCCCGCCGCCTGCCCGCGCCTCCGGCCAGCGGGTGCCCCGCCTGGACCAAGCGCTTCAGCCGCTCGTCGAGGACATGGGTGTAGATCTCGGTCGTCGCGATGTCGGCGTGCCCGAGCATTTTCTGGACCGCCCGCAAGTCCGCCCCGTTCGCCAGCAGATGGCTGGCGAAGGCATGGCGGAACGCATGAGGCGAAACGCGCGCAGGCTCGATCCCCGCCGCGCGCGCCAGCACCTTGAGCATCTGCGCGAGGCGGTGGCGGGTGACGTGCCCGCTCGCACCGCGGGAAGGAAACAGCCAGCGGGAGGAAGCGCCCGCCAGATGATCTGCGCGCACGGCGATATAGGCCCGGAGCGCCCGGCGGGCGGGGGCACTGAGTGGAACCAGGCGCTCCTTGTCGCCCTTCCCGCGCACCAGCAAGCTGTTCGTCTCGTCCGATATCGGCTGGAGCGGCAGGCCCACCAGCTCGGAGACGCGCAGGCCGCTGCCGTAGAGCAGCTCGACCATCGCCCGGAGGCGGAGGCCGTCGGCCTTGCGCCTGGGCGCGCCGGCCGCCGTGCCGCCCTCGGGGTCCGCCGCCGCGAGCAGTCTTTCGACCTCGTCCTCGGTGAGGACGCCGGGCAGGGCGCGCGGGAGCGCCGGCGTGTCGACGGTGCTCGTGGGATCGTCGTGGCGCCGCCCCTCCGAAAGCAGGAATCCGTAGAACTGGCGCAGGCACGAAAGCCGGCGCGACGCGGTACGGGCGGACGCGCCCGATTCGTGCTGCGCCGCCATGAATCCCCGCAGGTCGGCGGTGTCCGCCGCCTCCAGGCCGACGCGGCGGGGCGCCAGATGGGCGGCGAATCGGGCCAGATCGCGCCGGTAGGCGTCGATGCTGTTGCGCGCGAGCCCGCGTTCGGCCGCCAGCATTTCGAGAAACGCTTCGATCGCGGCGCCGTCGCGCGGGGTGGTTTCCGTCTCGGCCGTCACGGCGGGACGCGGTTCAGAGGCCCGCCGCGAGCGCCGCCTCCAGGGCGATCGCACGCGCATCCGCCTGGAGCCCGACGGAGGCGAGGCTCGAGACGACCAGTCCGACGGACATGAGATCCGCCGCCGCGGGGCCGCCCTCCCCCAGGGCGAGCAGGGCCAGCAGCGCGGTCTCACCGAGCCGGCCGTTCCCGGCCGCTGCGCGCAGTACACGCGCCGGCACCGGCGCCGGCCCGCGCGCCTCCCCGCCCGAATCGTCCGCCAGCAGCCGGTCCCATACCGCGGGCGCCACTTCGTATCCCAGGGAGTCGAGCAGGACGGCCAGCCAGCGCGCCCGCGCCGGCATGCCGGTGCCGTCATCGGCCGTTTCCCGTGCGAGCCGCTCCTGGAGAGCGGCTCCCGCCTGGCCGTCCCGGCCGCCGCGCAGGAACGTCAGCGGCCAGAGTCGCCGCTCGCCACCGGCCGCTTCCTCGTCGAACGGCGCCCGCTCGACGAGGAGCCCGTACCAGGCGTCCGCCGCCTCGCGGTCTTCCGCCGCGATCAGCGCCCGCCCGGCGGTGCCGCCGAACCAACCGTATTCCGGCGCGACCGGGATCGTCTGCACGAGTTCCGCGAGGACGCGCGCCATCGTCCCGTAGGCATCTCCATCCTCGGCAAAGGAGAGCGCGGCAGCGAGAAGCTCGGCCCGCGTCGTCGGGTTCTCTTCCGACTCGACGGATTGAAGCATCAGCGCGCGAGCCAAGGGGGGCTCCAGCGAATCGAGCAGCCGCAGCGCATCCGCGCGCTCTTCCGGCGAAAACGCCATTTCCCGGTAGAGCCCGCGAAGCGTTTCAACGGGCAAGGTGCCGACGGCCTCCGCCCGCTCCGCCGCCAGAAGCCGTGTCCGCGGCGGCGATTCGGGCGCACCGGCGATTGCCGGCAGAAGGTCTGGCGCGGCCGCGGCCACCGTCGCCTCGGGGATGGGGATCTGCGCGAGCCGCAGGGCCGCGATGCGGAGCGGAGTCGGCGCGTCGAACCCGTCGATGACCGGTTCCGTCAGTCCCGCCATGGCGCGGATCGTGTCGTCGAAGGCCACATCCGGCGGGGCATCCGATTCATGCAGGAGCTCCAGGCCCAGCGTCGCGGCTTCGAGCCGGCCTGCCTGCGCCTGGCAGAGAACGAGCGCCCGACGCCAATGGGAATCGCGCGAACGGTTCACCATGTCAGCGACCTGCCGGCAGGCCGCGTCGTAGTCGAGGGCCGCCAGCTGGCGGTCGCTCTCGAGCCGGGCCACGACTTCTTCATCGCTCCCGACTCCGGGCTGGGCGAGAAGAGCGGCCGCATGATCCCGCGCGCCCATGGCGGCGAGGCGCCCGGCCCGCAACGCGGCGAACGCGCCCGGCTCGCCCCCGCCGGCGGGCGGGTGCGCCGGCGAGGCGAGGAGCCTCAGCGCCAGCCGGCGCATGGCGAAGGACGGCGGGGCCACCGGCAGGCGGGCCATCAAGATCTCGATCCGCGCCGCCCGCGCGCCCGACCATGAATCGACCGGGAACGGCTCCATCCCGGGCAGGGGAACGCCGATCGCGGGCGGCTCCGGCTCGATCGCGTCGAGCGTTCCCACCACGATCCCGTCGCCCGAGGCCGATTCGGGCACCGCCACGTCTTCGCTCGCTGGAGGAGCGTCGGCCTCGCTTCGCTCTTCCTGCTGGAGGGGAATCAGCCGCAGCGGTTCGTCGTCTTCCTGTCCCGCCGCTCCGCCCGCGGCAACGGCGAGCAGGAGACCCGCGCAAATCGCCAAGCCGCGGGGAACGCTACGAATCGAACCGTTCATCAGGTAGCACTTTCTCGATCGGCCCGGGCGGCGGCGGAATGTCCCAAGTCAGCAGGAAGGCGAGCCCGCCGCCGATAAGGAGCAGGAGTAGAATTGCGATAACGCGCAGATAAATGGGCATGTCCTCCCGGTCTCGGAGAGTCGGCGGGTCTTCGCGGCGTGGTTATGCTAGAATGGAAATATGGTGATAAGATTGCAGTTTACTGGCGCGCCCGCGGCGTTTCAACGGTGCGGTGGGCGAATGCGCGGCGCCGTGCCCGAGCGATGACCGTCGAGGCGGCGCGCCCGCCCGTCGCATGTTCGATCGTCTTCGTGGGGTCGATGGGCGCGGGCAAGAGCACCATCGGCCGCCGACTTGCCGCGCGCCTCGGGATGCCCTTCGTCGATGCCGACGCCGAGATCGAGCGCGCCGCCGGCTGTTCGATCGAGGACATCTTCGCGATACACGGCGAGCCGGCATTCCGGGACGGAGAGCGGAAGGTCATCGCCCGGCTGCTGGCCGGATCACCCCACGTTCTGGCGACCGGCGGCGGCGCGTTCATGGATCCGGAAACCAGAGCGGCCATCCGGGCAGCAGGTATCTCGATATGGTTGCGGGCGGACTTGGACCTCCTCATGGCGCGGGTCTCGCGACGGAACGGCCGCCCCCTGCTCGCGAAGGGCGAGCCACGCGAGGTGTTGCGCCGGCTGATGGACGAGCGCCATCCGACCTACGCCGAGGCCGACATCGTCGTGGACAGCGTGGACGGGCCGCACGAGCGGACGCTGCAAGCGGTGCTGCGCGCGCTCGACGCGCATCGTGGCGCGGCGCCATGAATGCGCCAGACCCGGAGCCGGGCCGACGAACCGAATCGGTGCGGGTGGCACTGGGCGAGCGCGGCTACGACGTCCTGGTCGGAAGCGGCCTCCTGCGCGAGGCGGGGCATCACGTCGCCTCCCGGTTGCCCGGGCGGTCGGCGGTGGTCGTCACCGACAGCACTGTCGCCCCGCTCTATCTCGATGCGGCCATAGGCGCGCTGCGGGAGGCGGGCTTCGATTGTTCGGACCTCGTGGTCGCGCCCGGCGAGGGCAGCAAAGACTTCGCCACCTTGGGTGCGGTTCTCGAAAACCTCCTCGGCCGCGGAATCGAGCGGACGACGATTCTGGTGGCCCTCGGCGGGGGAGTCGTCGGCGACCTCGCCGGCTTCGCCGCCAGCGTCCTCCTGCGCGGCGTGCCCTTCGTCCAGATCCCGACCACGCTCCTCGCCCAGGTCGACAGCGCCGTCGGCGGGAAGACCGGCGTGAACAGCCGCCACGGCAAGAACCTGATCGGCAGCTTTCACCAGCCCGTCCTCGTGCTGGCCGACGTGGAGACCCTGGAGACCTTGCCGCAGCGCGAGCTTCTGGCCGGCTACGCCGAGCTCGCGAAATACGGCCTCATCGACGACGCCGCTTTCTTCGACTGGCTCGAGCGGCATGGGCCGGCGCTGGTCGGCGGCGACCGGGTGCTCCGGCGGGCCGCGGTGGCGTATGCCTGCCGCGCCAAGGCGCGGGTCGTCGCCCAAGACGAGCGCGAAGCCGGAAAGAGAGCGCTGCTCAATTTCGGCCATACCTTCGCGCACGCCTTCGAAGCCGCCGCGGGCTACGACGGCTCCCTGCTGCACGGCGAGGCAGTGGCGTTCGGCCTCGTGCTGGCCCATCGCCTCTCCGCGCTGCTCGGTCATTGCGGCACCGGCGACGCGGAGCGCGTCGCCGCGCATTTCCGCACCGTGGGATTGCCCGTTGACGCCGGCACCCTGCCAAGCCGCCGGCGGCACACGGAGGCGTTGATCGATCTCATGGGGCGGGACAAGAAGGTCCGGGACGGGAAGACGACTTTCGTCCTGACGCGCGGCATCGGGCGCGCCTTTCTCGATCAGGACGTGCCCCGGCAGGCCCTCGAAACCGTGCTCGAGCGCGCGTTCAACGCCCCGTCCCGCGCCACCCGCTGACATCCCACCACGACTCGCGACACGACCATGACGACGGCGACCGCCATCACCATCGGCGCGATCGGCATCCTGATCGCGCTGTCCGGTTTCTTCTCGGGCTCGGAGACCGCGTTGACCGCAGCTTCCCGCCCGCGCATCCACCACCTCGCCCGCGCCGGCGACAGGCGCGCACGGGCGGTCACGCGGCTCACGGAAGACCGCGAGCGGCTCATCGGCGCGATCCTCCTGGGCAACAACGCCGTCAACATCCTGGCCTCGGCGCTCGCGACCAGCGTGCTGATTTCGCTCGTCGGCGACGCCGGCGTGGCTTACGCGACCGTCGGCATGACGGTCGTGATCCTGATCTTCGCCGAGGTCCTGCCCAAAACCTACGCGATCCGCGACGCCGACCGCGCGGCGCTCCGCGTCGCGCCGCTGCTGAGCCCGGTCGTATGGCTTCTCTCGCCCATGGTCGCCGCCGTGCGCCTGATCGTCTCCGCCGCCCTGCGGGCGCTCGGCGCTCCCCGGCGGTCGCGGGCGGCGGACGCCGCGCAGGAGGAGCTCCGCGGGGCGATCGCGCTGCACGCGCAAGAGGGCGCGGTGGTCAAGCACGAGCGCGACATGCTGGACAGCATTCTCGACCTCGAGGAGGTCGAGGTGGGCTCGGTCATGAGCCACCGCAAGAACATGGAAATGATCGACGCCGCCGCGCCGCCGGCCGAGATCCTCGACCGGGCGGTCCGCAGCCCCCATACGCGGCTCCCGGTCTGGCGGAACGGGCCGGACAACATCGTCGGCGTCCTTCACGCCAAGGACCTGCTGCGCGCGGTGCACGCCAATCTCAATGATCTCGACCGGCTCGACGTGATGGCGATCGTCACGCCGCCGTGGTTCGTGCCGGAGACGACGCCGCTCGGCGAGCAGCTCCGTGCGTTCCGCGAGCGGCGCGCGCACTGCGCGTTCGTCGTCGACGAATACGGCTCGCTCATGGGCCTCGTGACCCTCGAGGACGTCATCGAGGAAATCGTGGGCGAGATCGCAGACGAGCACGACGTGGCCTCCGGCGGCGTGGTCGAAAGGCCGGACGGCTCGTTCCTGATCCCCGGGACCGCCGGGATCCGCGATCTCAACCGGCGCCACGACTGGGATCTGCCCGACGAAGAGGCCACGACCATCGCCGGCCTCGTTCTGAACGAGGCCCAGGAAATCCCGGAGGTCGGCGATATCTTCACGCTACACGGTTTCACCTTCGAGGTCCGTGCCCGCCAGCGAAACCGGATCACCCAGCTGCGCGTCGTTCCGCGCACCGGCGACGGGCCGGGACGCGCTCCCTGAGCGGCCGTTCCGGTCTTCGCGTGGGTGGGGCGATGCGCGCGAGAGGCGCGGCGTGCGGGATGATCCCGGCGCTGCTCGTCGCCCTCCTGCTCGCCGGCTGCGGCGGTGGTGGCGGTGGTGGCGGGGACGGCACGCCGCCAGCGTCCACCGCGACGCCCCGGCCGGCGCCTGCCGCGCCGCCGGCGCAGCCGGTGCCGACGACGCGCGGGGCATTCGCCGCACCCGGAATCGATCGGATTCCGCTCGACGCGATCCGGGCGACCCAGGCCGAGGTCGCCCGGATGTACGCGATCGCGGAGTACGGACCGCCGAACGACCTTCACGCGAACCAGGTGCGCACCGTCGCCTGCCGCTCGTACATCGTGCACGGCGACTGCGACGATCCGCGCGGCGCCATGCCGTTCATGCTCCACGGGACGGAGGAAGTGGGGGACGCGGCGCAAACCCGGGATCTGCGCCGCCGCATCGGCCCCGCCGTCAAGCTGGTCTCCGTGTCGATCAAGCCCCTGGGAAACGACATGGTCGGGTTGGAAGGCGCCTCCCTGCCGTTCGCGGTGGTGCAGAGCACCGGCAACGACGGGCGGGAGGCGTTCCTTCCCCCCGACGAGATGGCCCGGAATTTCGCGAACGTCCGCGCCGCCCTCGCGGCGGACAAGGTGCTGTATGTCGGCGGCTACAGGGCGAACGACGACGGCAGCGTCGAGCGCCATCCGGAGTCCACCGGATGCACCGGCGTCGATGAGAGCTGCCTCTACGCGCCCTATGCGTTTCCCATCGGCACGGTTTCCGTCTCCGGCACGTCCTACAGCGCGCCCAACGTCGCGTCGGCGCTCGCCTCCGTCCTGGCGGTCTTCCCGGAAACGAAAGGCACGGACCTGATCCGGCTGGCGAAGGCGTGCGCGCGGGCGGCGCCCGGGCTTTCCGGCTTGGGCCGTGCCGACTTCTCCTGCATGACCGAGCTGGACGAGAACGGCGAGTGGCGGGTGGTGGGCGTGGGCGCGATCGTCGCGCCGGCCGCCATGAATCGCCTGTCGTTCCCCGGAGACGCTCGAGTCGGCGGATCGTTCACCGGGAGCGGCGGGATGCCGGTCGCACTCGCGACCGTGCGGCCGGGCCTGTTCGCCGCCACCGGTTTTTCCGCCGGCGTCCCGGCCGGCGTGCCCGTCGAAACCGGATTCTTCCCCGTCGTCTCGGGGGACGACGGCGCCAACGCTTTCGGCGGCGGCTACGCGACGGCGGGCGGATTCTTCGCTGCGGCCGCTTACGGGAAGCGACGCGGATTCTTCGGTCTCGGCGGCGCGTTCGGCTATGACGGCGCCCATGCCCTGGACGCCGACGTCGGGCACCGGAACGTCTTCCTCCGTCTCTCCCGGCAGTGGTCGGCCGGCCGGCTCGTGCGCGCCGTCGAGGGGACGGCCCTCGGCCTGACCGCGCGGAAACGCTTCCGTCTCACGCCAACGGTCGAGCTGGAGCTTTCCGCGACCGCCGACCGTTTCCTCGGCGGCAAGGCCGAGACCGTCTTCGGCCCGGTCTCCATCGCCGGCAGCGGCTGGTACGAGGCCGCGTCCGCCGCCCTGCGCGTCACGCCGGACGGCGACGCCGCCCTCTCGTTGGCGGCCGGTGCCGACCGCCGGCACGCTTCCCTGCGCGCGCGATGGTCCCGCAGTTTCGGTCACGCGCCCTGACCGCCGCACGACGGGCTACTGCCGAACGAAGCCGACATAGACGTAGAGCGCGGCCAGAGCTACGGTGACGCCAACGCCGATGTTGCCGTAGAGAGGGGCGACCTGGAGCCCCAGGAACATGGCGCCCGAGAACGCCAGAAAGAGGCCGGCGAGGGCAACCAGGTGAGCGAGAATCTTCAGCGCCGTCCTGGTTCTCATCGGCTCGTATGCGGTGCCGCCTAGCGCCGCAAGCGTAGCACGTTCCGCGCACGCACCCCGGGCTTCGCCCCGGCCGACGCGCCTCGCTACAGCCCCTCGGATGGGCTCGTGAGGAACCCGACCAAAGGGCCGGCGCTGGCCGACATCATCCGGCAACTGGGAAACATCGTGCGCCCGAGTGGGCGCTGACAACCGAGGGAGGAACGGACATGAAGACGAAATCGAAAATGACGCTGCCGGTGTGGAAGCAAGTGCTGCTGGGCCTGGCGTTCGGAGGCGTGATCATCGTCGTGATCATGATCGCGACGTGCGAGCGCGACGACTCGCCCTCGGAGGCCGCGCAGAGGCTGCCGGCGACCATCGCTGGTGCGAAGGTCGACAACAAGATGATCACGAGGCAATCGGCCTCTCGCGTCGAGTACTTCGTGAGGCTGGTGAAGGAGCGGGGAGGCGTCTGCCACACCATTCACGGGCTGCAGAGCCGCGTGAAGAATGGCCGGGGCGGCTTCTTCATGACCTGCGACAACTACGCCAACTCCTACAACATCGACAAGAATGCGAACGGTTTCTGGGTCGTGTCCAGGCATTAGAGGAGGAAGCGATGAAGACCCTGATTCTGGCCACCCTGACGATCGGAGGCATGGCCCTCGCCACGCCTGCCGCCTCGCACATCCTGGAAGAGTGCCAGCCGCACATCTTGCAGTCCGGGGTCGCGCAGACGATGACGGGGCACGCCGCCTCGGAGATGTCGGCCACCTATGCGCCGGGGAAGCTCCTGGAGTTCGGGCAGGCGTCCGTGAAGACGGTCCAGCGCTCCGGGTATCCCTGCGACACGCTGACCGTCATGAACTCGGTTCCGTTGTCATGGAAGGGTCGCTATGTCGTGGCCTGCAATAACGACAGCTACACCTACGTGGTCGATGGGTTGGGCATAAAGGCCCCGGTGACCAAGCACACCAACTGACCGCCCTGGATGGTCCAGGCGGAAACCAAGGAGAGATCAACATGAGGTACTTCACCCTTACCCTGCTGGCAGGCGCCCTGCTTGCCACGGCGGCTTACACGTCCGGCACGGACGTCGTGAGCCGCTACGCGCCCACCGTGGACCCCGCCAAGATCGACTCGGCCCAGTACGACGCCGATCTGCAGGTCTGCCGGACGCTCGCGGCGACGGGTACCAAGCCAGCCAGCTGCGCCGGATCGTCTACACGGGCCTGGTGGGCGCGCTCGCCGGAGGGGAGGCCGGGCAAGGAGCCGGCGTCATGACGCGAGGCTTGGCCATGCGCGCGCGAATCGAGGCCTTCGAAGGCAACATCACCACGCTGGCGGTGGATGCCGTCGTCAACGCGGCGAACAGAGCGCTGCTCGGCGGCGGCGGGGTGGACGGCGCCATCCACCGCGCCGCGGGGCCCGGGCTTCTCGAGGAATGCCGCAGCCTGGGCGGCTGCGAGACCGGCGACGCGAAGATCACCGGCGGCCACCGCCTGCCGGCCGGATACGTGATCCACACCGTCGGCCCGGTCTGGCAGGGCGGCGGGCAAAACGAAGCGCGCCTGCTGGCGCGTTGCTACCGCCGCTGCTTCGCCATCGCCGATGAAAAGGGCTTGGCCTCCATCGCCTTCCCCGCCATCAGCACGGGCGTCTACGGCTACCCGCTCGACCAAGCCACCCGCATCGCCGTCGCGGAGACCAGGGATTACCTGGAGCACGGCGGCGGGCTGGAGCGGATCGTCTTCGCCTGCTTCGACGCCAGAACCAAGGCGGTGTACACCACCGTGATCGACGAGGTATTTCCGGGTTGAACTGGATGATCGAGGCCAAATTGGATCAGGGGTTACGGCCCAAATCCATCATCGTAGCATCGATATCCGCTGCCATGTTGTTTATCATACGGACAAATCGCTTGACGATCTCCTCACGCTTTTCCGAAGCCGAATCCACCGCCCGCTTGAAGAAATTCTGGTTCTGCCAATCCCAGTCACCGGGGACATTTTTCCACATTATACCTTCGTGCAGCTTATTTTCTGAGTTACGCTCATAGGTTTCAAACCCTTTGAATCTTTCAACAATATGTTCTCCCTTCTCATCAGTGTACGACCTGTGAAGATGGAGACAGACGTAGGGGGGAGAAAAGTTTTTATAAGATGACAAATGTATTCCCGTCGTCGGATCCTCGTTACCGTGCTCATACCAACCGTTCTTCCGCAACACAATCAAACTGCGGTGCGTTTTCAGAACGTCGCCGTAATGAGTGGAAACCACCCTCCAACAATCACTCTCGGAGAATTTCTTCTCGACATCCTTCACAACCTTTTCGACCAAACGCTTTCGAACGATTGCCATCGCCTCTTCCACGCGGAAGGCGAGATCGAAATGTTGCTCGCTGGCGATAATGTGCTCCACGGTGGCGTCACGGATTATGTCAGACGTCATGATCTCGCTCCTCCTCGTTACGCCCCCGGCCTGTCCGCCAGCGCAAAGTTTTCCTCGACGTACTCAAGAAAGCCCTTCAGGAACCAGCGTACTCGTTCGGCTTCGCATTGCTCCCAACACCGCCGGATCCAATTTTCGACCGATGGTGGCTTTTCGCCGCGGGTTCGATAGGGCATCGTCAAGCAGCGTTCTTTACCTTTTTCCGGCAAAGTCTCCGGGTCGTTGCCGTTGCCGCTCAAGTACAAGACCCACGCAGCCTCTGTCTTGGATCGAAGATCACACATATAATTCTTGATTTGGTCCGGCTGTTCGACAGCCCGTGGCTTGTTCTCGATCCCGATCCAGCGGTTGCCGGGCATTTCCAGAACGATATCGATCCGCCCCTTATCCGTCGAATACTCAAGATGAGTTTTACATCCTTGAGTGTTCGAGTACGGAAAATCTTTACGTAATTTGCCGGTGAGAGAGAGGCGGATCTCGCACAGGAACAGCCGGAGGAACACGTCACCTTGTCCATGAGTGCCCGCCGGGTCGAGGAGCCCGCCGAAGGCGCGTGACAGGTCGGTTTCCCGCTCCTTGAAGTCATCGTCGGCGCGACGCGGGCCGAGGAAGACGGAGAACCGCGGCGCGACTCTGCGGTCGAACACCGCCTGCTTTTGGTCGAGCACCGCTTGCGCGCGCCGCGCGGCGGCGACCACGGGGCCGAGGCCGGCGAAGAATGCCGCCAGATCGGCTTGGTGAGTCCGCCGCGCCCGGTCGAGCGCGGAGTCAAGGCCGGTGAAGAAATCCGCCAACGCAACGTCGTGACCCGTCGTCATGCGCGGGACCATACGCCCGGACGGGGCGGCCGTCAACGCCGGGCGGGGATACCCTCCTTCGGGGCTTCCCGCCGCGGGCGGGACGGGGCATGATGCGGGGTGACGGAAGCGCGCGAGGAGAGCGGGGCATGGCTGGGACCTTCGACATCAACATCGATTGCGGCGAGAGCTTCGGCAACTGGACCATGGGCGCGGACGAGGCGCTCATGCCGCACGTCACGACGGCGAATGTCGCCTGCGGCTTCCACGCCGGCGATCCCGTCACCATGCTGAAGACGGTCGATCTCGCCCGGGAGAACGACGTGGCGGTCGGCTCCCATCCGGGGCTGCCGGACCTGATGGGCTTCGGGCGCCGGGTCATGGCGATCACACCGGAGGAGCTCTACGCCTACGTCGTCTACCAGACCGGCGCGCTCCGCGCGGCCCTCGAGGCGCGCGGCATGGCGCTCCACCACGTCAAGCCGCATGGCGCGCTCTACAAGATGCTCAACGGGGACGAAGCCTTGGGCGAAGCCTTCGCCCGCGCGGTGATCGACCTCTGCCCGGCGCCGATGCTCTACTACCCGGCACCAGTCGAGCGCCATGCCGTCACCAGAATCGCCGCCGACATGGGGATCGACGTGGTGCCGGAGCTCTATTTCGACCTGCCCTACGACGACGACGGCACCCTCGTCCTCAAACGCTCCAACGAGGGCGCCGACCTCGACGAGACGCGCCGCAAGCTCGGCCGCTTCCTGGAGAAGGGCGAGACGCTCAGCCTCGACGGCGCACCGGTGGCCATCTCGGCGCGCAGCATCTGCCTCCACGGCGACGGCCCGAACGCGGTCGACCTCGCGCGGGTCATCGGCGAGACGCTGTCGGAGAGGGGATACGCATTGCGGCCGCTGGCGCCCGCGGTTCACGCCCGCGCCGCCGCCGAGTAGGGCTGGCGCCGCCGCGCCATTTGGGGCACCCTGCGGCGTGCGCCTTCGCGGAAGGAGGGAGCGATGAGCGACGAGCACGGACCTTCACTCGAAGAGTTGACCCGGGCACGGATTCCCTACGTGGCCGTGCTCGGCTTGGTCGTCGTGGCCATCGCGATCCTCGCGGGCCTCTCCGCCGGCGGCCTGATGCCTTGAGCGCTCGCGGCGGGGTGACGCCGGCGCCGGAGCGCCGCGTGCGAGGCCGAAGCCGCGAATCGGGAGGGGGAACATGCACCTCACCGTAAGGGAAGAGGAGCGAATCCAGATCTGGGCCGCCGCCGAAATGGCCCGGCGCCGGCTCGATCGCGGCGTCAAGCTCAACTACCCCGAGGCGGTCGCGCTGATCTGCGACGAGATCCTCGAGCGGGCGCGGGAAGGCAGCATTCCCATGCTGACCGACATGATGGAATACGGCGCCACGATCCTGAAACGGAAGGACGTGATGACCGGCGTGCCGGAGATGATGAAGATCGTGCAGGTCGAGGCCCTGTTCCCGGACGGGACGAAGCTCGTCACCGTGATGAACCCGATCCGGGATTAGGCGCCCGCGCGAAGCCAGGAGAGACGCGATGGCCGAGAGGAAATGGCGCCCGCCGCCGCCACCGAAATCGGTCGTGCCGCAGGAGGCGTTCGACGTCGGCGAGCCGGGGAAATGCGGCGCGATCGACTTCGCGCGAGGCGCGATCGAAATCAACGCGGGCCGTCCGGCGCGCGACATCGTCATGGTCAACACCGGCGACCGACCCATCCAGATCGGTGCCCACTACCACCTCGCCGAGTGCAACAAGGCGATGGCGTTCGACCGGAAGGCGGCGTTCGGTATGCGCCTCGACGTGCCGAGTGGCAGTGCCGTGCGCTTCGAGCCGGGGCAAAGCCGCAAGGTGCGGATCACCGGCTATGTCGGGCGCGAGGTCGCCTACGGCATGAACAACATGACCAACGGATCGGTCCGTTCCGGCATCGTCCGGGAGCGGACGATGCGCCGCCTGGCCGCCGAGGGCTATTGCTTCGAGGGCGACCGCTACCCGGTTTCGACGCCGCCCGACCGGAAATTCGGCGGCAAGGGGAAGACCGCCGGGCGCAAGGCACGCAAGGGATAGCGCGGGCGACGACGGGGGAACGGCGGCATGAGCATGAAAATCGCGCGTCCGGACTATGCGGCGCAATACGGGCCGACCACCGGCGACAGGATCCACCTCGCAGACACCGGCTTGGTCGCGGAGATCGAGCACGACTACACGACCTACGGGGACGAACTCGTCTTCGGCGGCGGCAAGACCATCCGCGACGGCATGGGCCAGGCGTCGAAGTGGAAGCAGAGCGACGGTGGCCTCGACATGGTCGTCACCAACGCCGTGATCGTCGATCCGATCCTCGGCGTCGTGAAGGGCGACATCGGCGTCCTCGACGGCGAGATCGTCGGCATCGGCAAGGCCGGCAACCCGGACACCATGAACATCACCCCCGGCCTCGTCGTCTCGCCCAACACGGACATCCTCTCGGTGGAAGGCCTGATCTGCACGCCGGGTTTCGTCGATATCCACCCGCATTTCGATTCCGTGCAGCAGCTCTACGAGTACCAGAACGCCGGCTTCACCACCGTGATCGGCGGCGGCTCGGGGCCCAAGACCGTCGGCATCGAGTGTCCGGGCGTCTTCAACATCCAGCGGATGCTGGAGGCGATGGCCGACGTGCCGCTGAATTTCGGCAATTTCGGCAAGGGCAACGCCGCGACGCGGGGATCGCTCGTCGAGCAGCTCCTCGCCGGTGCCACGGGCCTGAAAATCCATGAGGACTGGTCGTCTTCGCCGGCCGCCATCGAGACCACCATGGAGCTCGCCGACGAGTTCGACTTCCAGGTCCAGATCCACGCCGACACGCTGAACGAGACCGGCTATTACGAGGACACGATCGCGGCGATCAACGGCCGCGTCATGCATATCTACCACTGCGAAGGCGCCGGCGGCGGCAACGCGCCGGACATGATGCGGGTCTGCGGCGAGCCGAACCTCCTGCCGAGCTCGACCAACCCGACCAACCCGTTCTCGATCAACACGTATGACGAAGAAATCGACATGTTGATCACCTGCCACAACCTGAACAAGAACGTGCCGACGGACATCGCCTTCATCCAGGGCCGTGCCCGCGCCGAGACCATGCGTGCCGAGGACGTGCTGCACGACATGGGCGCGATCAGCATGATCGGGTCAGACAGCCAGGGCGTGGGCCGGGCGGCGGAGAGCGCGCAACGCTCGTTCCAGCTCGCGGCCGTGAACAAGGTCCGCTTCGGCAGGCTCTCGGAGGACGGCGCAGGCAACGACAATTTCCGCCTCAAGCGCTATCTCGCCAAGGTCACGATCAACCCCGCCATCTGCTTCGGCGTGGACTCCTATGTGGGTTCCATCACGCCCGGCAAACTCGCGGACCTCGTCTTCTGGCGCCCGGAATTCTTCATCGCGAAGCCGGAGGTCACCCTCAAGGGCGGCTTCATCTCGCATTCGGTGATGGGCGACCCGGCAGGGTCGCTGATGACCGGCCAGCCGCTCAAATACCGGCCGCAATACGGCTCCCTCGGCGTCAACCCGCGGCGGACCAGCTATTCCTTCGTGACCAGGGCGGCGCTCGACAACGGCCTCGAGGACAAGCTGGAGACCCAGCAGCTGAAGCCCGTCAAGCGCTGCCGCACGATCTCGAAGCGGGACATGATCCACAACGACGCGCTGCCCGACATCGAGATCGATCCCGAGACCTACAACGTCTACGTCGATGGCGAGCGCATCACGGTGCAGCCGGCGAAGACGCTGCCGCTGACGCAGCTCTTCTACTTCCGCTAGGCGCGGCCGCGCCGGGGCGTCGCGCCCATGGCGGTCGTCACCGCGGTCCTCGGCACGGTCGAGACCCTGCGCGACAGGATCACGGCGGAGGACCCGATCCTGCTCACGTCGGAGGAGCGTGCCAGCGCCCACATGGCCGGGCGTTCCCGAAGCGGGCGTCGCGTGCGCATCTCGCTCCCACGCGGCAACGAGCTCAACGACGGCGACGTGCTGACGCTCGACGAAGGGACGGCGCTGGTGGTGCGCGCCGCGCCCGAGGCGCTCTACCTCGTCAGCCCTGGCGACGCCCGGGGCTGGGGCGTCGCCGGCTATCAGCTCGGCAACCTGCACCGGCCGGTCCGCTTCACGGACGAGGGCATGTTGACGCCGGTCGACCCCATGGTGGCAGCGCTGCTCGGCCGCCTCGGGATCGCCTTCGAGGCGCGGACCATGCCGTTCGTCGGCCGGCGCTACGGTGCCCACGGCGCCCCTCACCGCCATGATCGCTGACGGGGCGACGCGGCTCCTGTACCTGCTCCAGGTCGCGAATGCGTCGTTTCCCACCGGCGCGTTCAACCATTCCTACGGCTTCGAGACCTGGATCGACGGCGGTGCCCTTCACGATGCGGCGGGTTTCGACCGCGCCTGCCGGGACTGGCTCCGCCATGGCGTGGCATCCGCCGACGGCGCCGCGGTCGCGCACGCCCACCGATACGCCGCGGCAGGCCGGATCGACGCCCTCGTCACGCTGGATTGGACCGTTGGCGCGCTCAAGCTGAGCCGGGAATCACGCGAGGCATCCTTCAAGACGGGCCGGGCGCTGCTCGGCGCGCTGCGCGAGGTCTTTTCCCCGGGCTCCCTGGAGACGCTCGCCACGGCGGTCGGTGACGGGCGCTGCGAAGGCCACCAAGCCGTCGTCTTCGGCGCGGCGGCGAAGGCGCAAGGCATAGACGAGCGGGATGCGGTTCTCGTCTTTCTCCAGACCGCCCTGTCCAACTTGGTGGGCGTCGGCGTGCGGCTGATTCCGCTTGGCCAGATCGCGGGGCAGCGGATCGTCCGGAACGCCTGGCCGCTTTTGACGGACGCGGCGGCGGAGGCGTGCCGGGCGGGAATCGACGATCTCGGCAGTGCGACTGCCGGTCTCGACATCGCCAGCATGGCACACGAGCGCCTGCGCACGCGGCTCTGCATGTCGTGATAGGATGGCCGGAACCGGAGCCAGGGAGACTTTCGAATGCGCAAACCGGTCAGAATCGGAATCGGCGGGCCAGTCGGCTCCGGCAAGACCGCGCTCCTGGTGGCGCTCTGCCGCGAGATGGGAAGCGCCTATTCCCTCGCGGCGATCACCAACGACATCTACACCAAGGAAGATGCGGAGTTCGTGGTCAGGAGCGGGGCCATCGCGCCGGAGCGTGTCGCCGGCGTCGAGACGGGAGGATGCCCGCACACGGCGATCCGGGAGGACGTCTCGATGAACGCCCACGCCATCGCGGAGATGGCGGGCCTTTACCCCGATCTCGACATCGTGTTCGTGGAAAGCGGCGGCGACAATCTCGCGGCGACGTTCAGCCCCGAGCTGGTCGACAGCTACATCTACGTGATCGACGTCGCCGAAGGCGACAAGATCCCGCGCAAGGGAGGGCCGGGCATCACCAAGTCGCCCCTCCTCGTCATCAACAAGATCGATCTCGCGCCGTTCGTCGGCGCCGACCTCTCCGTCATGGAACGCGATTCGAGAAAGATGCGCGGCGACCGGCCGTTCATCCTCGCGAACATGCGCGCGGGCGAGGGCCTGGCGGCGGTGATCGCCTGGATCGAGCGCGACGTTCTGTTTCTGGAAGGGCATGGCGAATCCGGGCGCCGCGCCGACGCAGCCTGATCCCGCCTGGATCGTCGGCAAGCACGCCTTGATGAACGTGCACGCGCTCGCGCGCAACGGGCGCACGGAGATCGATCCGCTGCGCTGGCGCATCCCCTTCCAGTGGCAGGGCTATCACTACCAGGATCACGACGACGAGCCGTTCATGCTGATCGTCAACAGCGGCGGCGGCTTCGTCGAGGGCGACGCCGCGCGTTTCCACGCCGTGCTCGAGCCGGGCACCCGCGCGCTCTTCACGACCACCGCATCGAGCAAATTCTACAAATGCCCGGGCGGCGGCGTGTCGCGCGAGATCGTGGATCTCCATGTCGGCGCCGAGGCGCTTCTGGAATTCTGCCCCGACGAGGCGATTCCTTTCGCGCAGAGCCGGATCCATCGGACCACCCGGGTCGCGATGACGCCGTCGTCCCGCCTGTTTGCCACCGACATGATCTCGGCCGGCCGGGTCCACTACGGCGATGGCGAGATCTTCGCGTTCGACCGTCTGGTCTCCGAGTTCCGTATCGCCGTCGAGGGGCGCCCCGTCGCGCTCGACCGGCTGGTCGCGACGGCCCCGGAGACCATCGCCGCGCTGGACCGGCTGTGGCGCGGGCGCCGGCACATGGCGACGGTCTTCGCCCACGCGCCCGACCTGCCGCCCGGCACCGAGGACGGCGTTCACGATGCCGTGGCGGGCGTCGAGGGCACGGAGGCGGGTGTCACCCGGCTGGGCGATCTGGTGATCGCCCGCATCCTGAGCGACGAGACCTGGCAGGCGCACGAGGCCATCTTCAAGACATGGGAAGCGCTCCGCCCGGCGCTCGCCGGCAAGCCGGCCCGCCCGATCCGCAAGTGCTGAAGCGGCGCCCGGGCCCGCGCGCCGTTCCCGGCGTCGTTGACAGGGTGGGGGCGCGCGCTTATCTGTCCGGCGGCGGTCGTCGACCCCGAGAACGACCGCGGAGCGTCGAGATCCCGCCATGTTTCAGGGGCTAACCCAGAAGCTGTTCGGTACGGTCAACGACCGTATCGTCAAGACCTATGCCCGCCAGATCAGCGCCATCAACGATCTCGAGCCGTCGCTCGAGGCGTTGAGCGACGGCGACCTCCGCGCCAGGACCGCAACGTTCAGGAAGCGCGTCGCGGCGGGCGAGTCCCTCGACGACCTGCTCGTCGAAGCCTTCGCCACGACCCGGGAAGCGGCCAAGCGCACGCTCGGGCAGCGCCACTACGACGTCCAGCTGATCGGCGGGATCGTCCTCCACGAGGGCAAGATCGCTGAGATGGCGACCGGCGAGGGCAAGACCCTCGTCGCGACCCTGCCGGTCTATCTGAACGCGCTCGAAGGCAAGGGCGTGCACGTGATCACGGTCAACGACTATCTGGCCCGGCGCGATGCCGCCTGGATGGGCGAGATCTACGAGTTCCTGGGGCTCACGGTCGGCTGCATCGTGCACGGCCTGGACGACGCCGAGCGACGCGCCCGGTACGAAGCCGACGTCACCTACGGCACCAACAACGAGTTCGGCTTCGATTACCTGCGCGACAACATGAAGTTCACGCTCGAGACCATGGTCCAGCGGGCGTTCAACTTCGCCATCGTCGACGAGGTGGACAGCATCCTGATCGACGAGGCCCGCACGCCGCTCATCATCTCCGGCCCGTCGGAAGACAGTTCGGAGATGTACCAGAAGGTCAACCGCGTGATCCCCCGGCTCGAGGAGGACGATTTCGAGATCGACGAGAAGGCCCGCGCCGCGACCTTGACCGACGCGGGCGCCGAGCGCGCCGAGACCCTGTTGGCCGAGCTCGACCTTCTGCGCAGCCCCAATCTCTACGACATCGAGAACGTCTCGATCGTCCACCACGTGAATCAGGCGCTTCGCGCCCACAAGATGTTCGAACGTGACACCGACTACATCGTCAAGGACGGGCGCGTCGTCATCATCGACGAATTCACCGGGCGGATGATGCCCGGGCGCCGGTTCTCGGAGGGTCTGCATCAGGCGCTCGAAGCCAAGGAGGGCGTGCCCGTCCAGCAGGAGAACCAGACCCTGGCTTCGATCACCTTCCAGAACTACTTCCGCATGTATCCGAAGCTCGCGGGCATGACCGGCACGGCGGCCACCGAGGCCGCGGAATTCGGCGACATCTACGGCCTCGACGCGATCCAGATCCCCACCAACGAGCCCTGCATCCGCGACGACCGCGACGACGAGGTCTACCGCACCTCGGACGAGAAGCGGGACGCGATCATCGCGCTCTTGGAAGACTGCCGGGGGCGGGGCCAGCCGGTGCTGGTCGGCACCACAAGCATCGAGAAATCCGAGCTCCTGTCCGAGCGGCTGAAGAAGAAGTCGATCTCCCACAACGTGCTCAACGCCCGCTACCACGAACGGGAAGCGCATATCATCGCGCAGGCCGGCCGCGCCGGTGCGTTGACCATCGCGACCAACATGGCCGGCCGCGGCACCGACATCCAGCTCGGCGGCAACGCCGAATTCCGCATCGCCGACGAGCTGAAGGACCGGGAGGACACGGACGGGCGCGAAGCCGCCCGTATCCGAAGCGAGGTGGCGGCCGAACGCGAGCGGGTGCTCGCCGCCGGCGGCCTCCTCGTCGTCGGCAGCGAGCGGCACGAGGCGCGGCGCATCGACAACCAGTTGCGCGGGCGGTCGGGCCGGCAGGGCGACCCCGGCGCCTCCCTGTTCTTCCTCTCGCTCGAAGACGACCTGATGCGCATCTTCGGCTCCGGGCGCATGGACACCATGCTCTCCAAACTCGGCCTCAAGGAAGGCGAGGCGATCGTCCATCCCTGGATCAACAAGGCGTTGGAGAAGGCGCAGCAGAAGGTGGAGGCACGCAACTACGAAATCCGCAAGAACCTCCTGAAGTTCGACGACGTGATGAACGACCAGCGCTCGGTCGTCTACGAACAGCGCAAGGACCTGATGCGCAGCGACGACGTCTCCAGCACCATCGTCGACATGCGCCACGAGGTGGTCGATGCCATCGTCGACGACCACATCCCGGAGAAGGCCTATCCGGAGCAATGGGCTCTCGACGGGATGCACGACGCCTGTAGGCGGCTCCTCGGCGTCGATCTGCCGATCAAGGAATGGGCGGACGAGGAAGGCATCGCCGACGAGGAGATCCGCGACCGCATCGTCAAGAGATCGGACGCCCATGCTGCGGCCAAGGTGGCCAATTACGGGGCCGACGTCTGGCGCATCGCCGAGAAGAGCCTCCTGCTCCAGATCCTCGACCAGAGCTGGAAGGACCACCTCCTCACCCTCGACCATCTCCGGCAGGGAATCGGCCTCCGGGCCTACGGCCAGCGCGACCCCCTCAACGAGTACAAGCGCGAAGCCTTCGAGATGTTCGAGAACATGCTGGGCAACCTGCGGGAGCAGGTCACCCAGATCTTGAGCCATGTCGAGTTGCGGATGGCCGCACCCGACACACCGGAACCTGCCCTGCCGGAGCGGCCCGCGCAGAAGACGCTGGAAACCCGCCATGACCCGGCGCTGGCCGGCGGCGCGCTCCCGCCCGCAGGCGACCGGGAGCTGGAACCCGTCGCCGCCGGCGGCGGCCGCGCGCCCGCACCGCGCGCGGCCGAGGGGGGGAAGCATCCGGCGGCTGGCGCCGGCACCGTCCGCCACGCCAAGTTCGACGCGAACGACCCGGCGACCTGGACCAGGATCGGCCGCAACACCCCCTGCCCCTGCGGCTCCGGCAGGAAGTACAAGCACTGCCACGGAAAGCTTGCCTGACCGGTCGTGGATCCGCACGCCGGGCAGAGCGCCTGCCGACGCCCCTCGCTACAGCCCCTCGGATGGGCTGGTCAGGAACCCGTCCAGGGCGCCTGCGCTGGCCGACATCATGCGGGAACTGGGAAACATCGTGCGTCCCGTCGGGCACTGACACGAGAGGAGAGGACTATGAAGACGAACGACAAGCCGAAGAAGCGCCGCCCCTTGTGGAAGAAGGTGCTGATGTGGACTGGGGTGAGCGTGGCGGGGCTGATCGCCGTGGTGATCGTGGTGGTCGCCGTCTTTACGCCCGAGAGCGAGGAGGGCTCCTCCCAGGCCGTCTTCAGCGTCCCGGAGCCGTCCTACGCAGACCTGCGGGAGGCTGTGAAGTGGGGCACGCTCAACGACGTGAAGGACGCCGTGGAAGCCGGCGCTGACTTTGACGTGCGTGATGGTCTCGGAGAGACCCCCCTGCACTGGGTGGCGCGAAACTCCGAAACCCCCAAGGAGATTATGCGCTTCGTGCTCAGGTACGTCGATGACCCCAACGTGCGTGATGATGCCGGGAAGACCCCACTCCATCTCGCAGCGGAGTTCGGCAATTCCCCGGCGGCCGAAGTGTTGTTGAAAGAGGGGGCCGATCCCTGTCTGCGCGACGACCACGGGAAGATTCCCTATGACCGTGCAGTATTCCCCAGTGAGCAGCGTGAGCTGAGCAGAGTCGGCCTACAGGCCGACTGCAACTGACCGCCTGGATGGTCCAGGCGGCAACCCGAGGAGACTGACCATGAAACGCTTCGCCGTAGTGCTGCTTGCGGGCGCCGTGCTCGCATTTGCTGCCCCGTCTGCCCAAAGTAAGGTCTGATCCAGTTTCCATTGTGGCAGGTTGCTGAAAGTAACCGCGCCAAACGCGCTTCTGTGGCTCGCGCTTCTGCCCGGTCAGCACAGGACATCCTTCCGTGCAACCCTCGTTCGCCGGCTCTCCTGGTTCACGGCTCGGCCGTTCTTCAGCCCGGGGGCGGGAGGGTACGGGCCTGGGCGATGGGGAGGGTGGCGAGGCGGGCGAACTCGCCGGTGCGGAAGCGCGCAGGGGCCGCCAGGAAATCGCCCACGAGATCGGTCGAATCAAGGCCCCAGAAGAGTTCGCCATGGACGGCGAAGGTGGGGACCCCGAACACGCCGCGCGCGGCGGCTTCCTCCGTGTTCCGCCGCAGCGCCGCCTTGACCGCCGGTCGGGCGACCAGGGCGTCGGCATCGGGGAGGGCGAGGCGGGCGGCCAGGGCGCGCCACTCCCGCTCGACCGAGAGGGCGCGGCCCTCGGCGTAGAGGGCGTCGAAGACCGCCCGCACCAGCGCCGCGTCCGCCCCGCGGGCCACGGCGAGCCTGAGCGGGCGCAGCGGGTTGAACGGATGGGCCGGCGGCATACGGAAGGGAATGCCGTTCCGCGCCGCGTACCACTGGCACCACCTGTAGGTGTGCACCCGCTTCGCCGGGATTTCGGCCGGCCCCCTGTGGCGCCAATGTTCGAGAAGCCCGGCGAAGAGGACGGGTCGGAAGGTGATTTCGAGGTCGGGCGGCAGGCGTTCGAACCGCGCCAGTTGCAGATAGGCGAAGGGGGAGACAAAATCGAAATACCAGTCGGCGGTGGGCATTGGTTCATTCGCGGCGGTGGGCTGGGGGGCGCAGCGCGATTGTGCGCGGTTTCGCCGGGCTTGGCACGGAGGAAGGATGAACGACGCCGAGCGCGTGGCGCGCATCGACTTGGCCGCGGCCTACCGGCTGGCCTGTCGCCACGGTCTGAACGAGGGAATCTGCAACCACTTCACCCTCATGCTGCCGGAGCGGCGCGACCGCTTCCTCCTCATCGCCTACGGCACCCACTGGAGCCGGGTGCGTGCGAGCGGCCTGTTGGTCGTGGACCTGGACGGCACCGTCGTCTCGGGCGCAGGCGCGGCCGAGGAGACGGCCGTCCATCTCCATGCCCGCGTCCACGCGGCACGGCCCGACCTGCGGTGCCTGATGCACACCCACCAGCCCCACACGCTGGCCTTGGCCATGGCGGAGGACGGGCGGCTGGAGCCGGCGAGCCAGACCGCGCTCCGCTTCTGCCATCGCATCGCCTACGACCGGGATTACCGCGGGCTCGCCCTCGACGGCGACGAGGGGGCGCGCGTCGCGGCGGCGCTGGGGCGCGCGGACATCCTGCTCATGGGCAACCACGGCGTGATGGTGGGCGGCCCCCACGTCGCCAAGACCTACGACGATCTCTACTACCTCGAACGCGCGGCGATGACGCAGATCCTCGCCATGAGCACGGGTCGCCCGCTGGCGCGGATTCCCGACGACGTCCAGGCCGAGGCCGCGCGCCAGATGTCGAGCGACAACATGCACCGCTACGCGGTCGACCATTTCGCGGGGCTCAAGCGGATGCTCGACGAGACCGAGCCCGACTACAGGGAGTAGCCCGGTCGGTGCACCGGGAGCGTGGTCAGTAGGCGACGGGGAGCGGGTCGAGGCTGCGCCAGAGGTGCCAGACGGCGCCGGTGCGCCAGGGGCGCCAGCACCGGGCGCGGGCTTCGACGGCCTCGGCGGTCGCCCCGGCGGCCTCGCCGTAGTGCCGGGCCACGGCCCGCCGCACGCCGATGTCGGCCAACGGCAGCACGTCCGGCCGTTGCAGGTGGAAGATGAGGAACATCTCGGCGGTCCAGCGGCCGACGCCCCGCAGCGCGACGAGCGCAGCGATCGCCGCCGCGTCGTCGGCCTCCCGCCAGCGCGCCGGGTCGATGCGCCCGTCCGCGAAGGCGGCGGCGATGTCGCGGAGGTAGCGGGCCTTCTGGCGGGTAAGGCCGGCTTCGCGCAACGCCCCCTCCGAGCGGGCGGCGATGCGGGGCGGCGAGACGGTCCCGACGCGGGCCTCCAGGCGCGCCCAGATGCTGTCCGCCGCGCGGACCGAGATCTGTTGCGCCACGATGGCGCGCGCGAGCGTGAGGAACGGGTCGCCCTGGCCCGTCAGCCCTTCCCCCCGGTAGCGCGCGCAGAGCGCCGCCATCACCGGATCGGCGGCGGCCAGCGCGGCCCGTGCCTCCCGCCACCAAGCCGGCTGCCCGACCGGCCCGCTCGCCCAGCGCGGCATCGCCGCTACCGCCGCGCGAAGCCCGGCATGGTCTCCTCGATGCCGTCCGGGTCGGCGTGGATGAGAACCTCCGCACGCGGGAAGGCGCGGCGGATGCGCGCCTCCACGGCGTCGGAGATCGCGTGCGCCTGCAACAGGGTGAGCGAGCGATCCATCTCGACATGGACCTGGATGAACGAATCGATGCCCGAGCGGCGGGTCCTGAGATCGTGGCAATCGCGGACATCCGGATGCTCCAGCACGATCGCCCGGATGCGCTCGCGCTCTGCGTCCGGGAATTCGCGGTCCATGAGCTGGCCCAACGCGCCGAGCGCGATGCGGACGGCGGCATAGACGACGAAGCCCGCGATCAGAATCGCGATGACCGGATCGGCGAGCCGCCAGCCAAGAACCGCCGCCAGGACCAGCGCCACGATCACGCCGAGATTGACCAGGATGTCCGAGGCATAGTGCAGGGAGTCGGCCGCGATCGCCACCGAGCGCGTCCGCCGCACGACGCGGCGCTGGTAGGTCACCAGCGCCAGCGTGAGAAGGATCGAGACTCCCATGACGGCGATGCCGACGAATTCCCGCTCGATCGGCACCGGCTCGGCGATGCGGCCGGCGGCCTCGACCAGGAGGAAGATCCCGGAACCCGCGATGAACAGGGCCTGGCCCAGGCCGGCGAGCGGCTCGGCCTTGCCGTGGCCGAAGCGGTGCTCCTGATCCGGCGGTTTCAACGCTTGGCGCACGGCAAGGAGATTGATCAGGGAGGCGAGCACGTCCATGACCGAATCGGCGAGCGAGGAGAGGAGGCTCACGGAATCGGTCGCGAGCCAGGCGCCGGCCTTGCCGACGATCAGCAGGGCGGCGGTCGCGACCGCGAGGCCGGTCGCCCGACGCATCAGCCGCGCCTCCGCCGGCTCGATCGCGGGCGTGGTCGCGGTGCGGGCGTTCATGCGGGGCGCGTTCCGATTCAAGGGCCGCGTGCCGGCCCACCCGCTGCGGCGGCGGATGGATTCCGTCCCTCGTTTATAGCATACTCGCGGCCGCCGTCCGGCGGGGCGGCGCGAACGGAACGAGCGGAAGGAGCCACCGTCATGAAGATCGCCAAACTGCTTTCCGTCGGGATCCTGTCGGCGGGCATGGTGGCGGGCCTCGCGTCGTGCAAGCACGGCGAATACGCCATGGGGGCGAAGGAGACTCTCGGGCTGCTCGGCGGCGCGGCCGCCGGGGGATTGGCCGGCTCGCAGATCGGCAAGGGCCGGGGCCAGCTCGTCGCCACCGGCGCCGGCGTGCTGCTCGGCGCGTTCATCGGCCAGGAGATCGGCAAGTCGCTCGACAAGGCGGACGAGCTCTACGCCGCGCAGGCGACGGGCGAGGCACTCGAGACCGGACGGACGGGCCAAGCCACAAGCTGGGCCAATCCGGACAGCGGCAATCACGGGACGGTGACCCCGGTCAGGACGGTCCATGCCGATTCGGGCGAGCCCTGCCGCGAATACCAGACGACGGTGACCGTCGGGGGAGAGACGGTGGACGCCTACGGGACCGCCTGCCGCAACCCGGACGGAACTTGGCGCATCGTCGACTGAAGGACCGCGCGAACGGCGCGAGAAGGGGCGGGATGCCGCAACCCGCCGGAAACGAAGCGCCTGCGACAGACGCGGCGCCGCTGATGGCGGGCAAGCGCGGCGTCGTGATGGGGGTCGCCAATGCGCGTTCCCTGGCCTGGGGCATCGCCCGGACGTTGGCCGCGCACGGCGCCGAACTGGCTTTCACCTTCCAGGGCGAGGCCATCGAGAAGCGCGTCAGGCCGCTCGCTGAATCGGTCGGCGCGGACTTCCTCCTGCCGTGCGACGTCACCGACGAGGGCAGCATCGACGGCGTGTTCGACGCGCTTGCTCGCCGCTGGGGCGGGCTCGACTTCCTGGTCCACGCGATCGCCTATTCCGACCGCGAGGAACTGAAGGGGCGCTATGTCGACACCACCCTCGACAACTTCCAGACGACGCTGCGCATCTCCTGCTACTCGTTCACCGTGCTCTGCCGGCGGTCGGCGACCCTGATCGGCGAGAGCGGCGGCAGCCTGCTCACCCTCACCTACATGGGCGCGGAGCGCTGGATGCCGCATTACAACGTCATGGGCGTCGCCAAGGCCGCGCTGGAGGCGAGCGTGCGCTATCTCGCCGCCGACCTGGGCGGCCGCAACATCCGGGTCAACGCCATCTCGGCGGGGCCGGTCAAGACGCTGGCGGCGTCGGGTATCGGGGATTTCCGCTACATCCTGAAGTGGAGCGAGCTGAATTCGCCGCTCCGGCGCGGCGTCACCATCGAGGAGGTCGGCGGTGCCGCCACCTACCTGCTGAGCGACCTCGCACGCGGCGTCACCGGGGAGATCCACCACGTCGATTGCGGCTACCACGTGGTCGGCATGAAGCACCCGGACGCGCCCGACATCGCGGTCGCGTAAGGAGCGGGCCGCCGTCGGGCACGCCCGCCGCCGCCCATGGCAAGCAACGGCTTCGGCACCCTCTTCCGCTTCACGACCTGGGGCGAGAGCCACGGCCCGGCGATCGGCTGCGTCGTGGACGGCACCCCGCCGCGCCTCCCCCTGGCCGAGGCCGACATCCAGGTGGCTCTCGACCGGCGCAAGCCGGGCGGCTCGCGGTTCGTCTCCCAGCGCCGGGAGCCCGACCGCGTGCGTATCCTCTCCGGCGTGTTCGAGGGCTGCACGACCGGCGCGCCCATCGCCCTCGCGATCGAGAACGAGGACGCGCGCGGCCGCGACTACGCCGCGCTCGAAGGCGTCTATCGCCCGGGCCACGCCGACTTCACCTACGACGCCAAATACGGCATCCGCGACCATCGGGGCGGCGGCCGGGCCAGCGCGCGGGAAACGGCGATGCGGGTGGCCGCCGGCGCGGTCGCCCGCAAGATCCTGGGGGAAGCGGTCGCCGTCCGCGGCGCCCTCGTGCAGGTCGGCGCCGAAGCCATCGACCGGCACCGCTGGGACTGGGCGGAAACGGCGCGAAACCCGTTCTTCTGCCCCGATGCCGGCGCCGTCCCCGCCTGGGAGGCGCTGCTGGACGAAACGCGCCGCGCCGGTTCGTCGGTGGGCGCCGTCGTCGAAGTCGTCGCCGAAGGGGTGCCGGCCGGCCTGGGCGCGCCGATCTACGGCAAGATCGACGCCGACCTCGCCGCCGCGATGATGAGCATCAACGCCGTCAAGGGCGTGGAGATCGGCGCCGGCTTCGCCGCGGCCGAACTGAGCGGCGAGGAGAACGCCGACGAAATCCGTATGGAAAAGGGCGCGCCGCGCTTCCTCGGCAACCGCGCGGGCGGCGTGCTGGGCGGCATCACCACCGGCCAGCCTCTCGTCGTGCGCTTCGCCGTCAAGCCGACCAGTTCGATCCGCGTCCCGCGCCGCACCGTCACCCGCGCCGGTGCGGAAACGGACATCTCGACGGCGGGGCGGCACGATCCCTGCGTCGGTATCCGCGCGGTGCCGGTCGGCGAGGCGATGATGGCATGCGTGCTGGCGGATCACTTGCTGCGCCATCGCGCGCAGTGCGGTTAGGGCGGAGGCGGGACGTGTCGGCGCGACGGCGCGCGCGCGGGGGCAACCCCGTCCACGGGCTGCGCCTGCCGGACCAGCGCAAGGTGGCGCCGGAGATCCGCGCCGTCTTCACCAAATGCCTCGAGAAGATCGGCTTCGTCCCCAACGTCCTCCGCTCCTACACGCTGCGGCCGCGGAAGTTCGAGCTGTTCCGCCGCTACAACAACGAGCTGATGCTCGGGGAATCGGACCTTTCCACGCTGGAGCGCGAGATGATCGCCGTCGTCGTCTCCTGCGTGAACCACTGCCATTACTGCTTGGTCGCCCATGGCGCCGCCGTCCGCGCACTCTCCGGCGATCCGGTCCTGGGCGACCAGCTTGTCGCCAATTATCGCGCGGCGCCCTTGAGCGCACGCCGGCGGGCGATGCTCGATTTCGCGTGGAAACTCAGCGCGCGGCCCGACGAGGTGGGCGCGGCTGACCGGGCGGCGCTGCGCGCGGCGGGATTCACCGACGCGGACATCTTCGACATCGCGGAAGTCGCCGGCTTCTACAACATGACCAACCGCCTCGCCGCCGCCATCGACATGCGCCCCAACGCGGATTACCACCGCATGGCCCGGTAGCCCTCCGGCGGGCGGGGGCTACGGCGCTTGCGCATCTTCCTCGGGCGCAAGGGTCTTGAGAGCCAGGGCGTGGATGTTGGTTTTCAGATCTTCGGCCAGGATGGCGTGGACCAGGCGCTGGCGGGCGATGCGGGAGAGGCCGGCGAAACGGGGCGAGACGATTTCCACCCGGAAGTGCGTCTCGCCGCCGGGCCGCGCGCCGGCGTGTCCGGCGTGTTGCGCCGATTCGTCCACGATGTCGAGGCGAAGCGGGCCGAGCGCGCAGCCCAGCTTGCGCCGGATGGAAGCCTGGACCGACATCCCGGACATTCTCCGCTGCGTCGTCGCGCGCGCCCATCCTGGCGCCGCCGCTGCCGGCCGGTCAAGGTTGTCTCGCCCGGGCCCGAGCGGCATAGTGGGTTGCGAGACGGGAGCCGGAGGATGGAAGGCGGCACTTGGTTCGAGACGGAAGAGGCGCGCGTCCGCTTGTGCGAGGTCCTCGACTGCGGCCGTCCGGCGGACCACCGCGCGCCGCGTGCACCGAACGACCTGCGCTCCTACCGCTGGTTCTGCCTCGACCATGTGCGCGCCTACAACCGGTCGTGGAACTTCTTCGCCGGGTGGAGCCAGGGCGACATCGAGCGCTTCCAGCGCGACGACGTGACCGGCCACCGCCCGACCTGGCCCCTCGGGCGGACCCGGGACGGGGGCCGGCGGGAAGACCTCGACGCGGCGTTCCGGGCCTTCCGGCGCGAATGGCTCGGTCCCGACGGGGCGCGGGAGGAGCGCCAGGGCGCCGCCTCCGCACCCGGAACGCCCGGGGTGCGGCGGGCGGCCCTGGCGGTGCTCGATCTGGCCCCTCCCTTCGACCTGGAGGCGTTGAAGCGACGCTACAAGTCGCTGGTCAAGCGGCACCATCCCGACGCCAACGGCGGGTCGCGCGAGTCGGAGGAGCTTTTGAAGCGCATTAACCACGCCTATAACTATTTGCGGAAGGAATGCTCGTAGGCTGCGCGACGGCCCGGCCTATGCTGGCGCGGCCGCCGGTGGCGGCTTTCTTTATGCAGGGGGAAATCATGGGTCAGAGCGAGGCAGAGGCGCGCGACGGGGGCCCGCGGGTGCCGGACATCCGGGTCTCCGTCCGCCAGACGTTCGGGATCGATACGGACATGGACGCGCCGGCCTTCTCGGAGACGTCCGACCACGTCCCGGAGATCGATACCGCCTACCGCTTCGACCGCGACACGACGCTGACCATCCTCGCCGGTTTCGCGCACAACCGCCGGGTCATGATCCAGGGCTACCACGGCACGGGCAAATCCACCCACATCGAACAGGTGGCGGCGCGCCTCAACTGGCCCTGCATCCGCATCAACCTCGACAGCCACATCAGCCGCATCGACCTGATCGGGAAGGACGCCATCGTCATCCGCGACGGCATGCAGGTGACGGAGTTCCGCGAGGGGCTGCTGCCCTGGGCGCTCCAGAACCCGACGGCGCTCGTCTTCGACGAATACGACGCCGGCCGTCCGGACGTGATGTTCGTGATCCAGCGCATCCTGGAGGTCGACGGCAAGCTGACCTTGCTCGACCAGAACCGGGTGGTGCGGGCGCACCCGGCGTTCCGCATCTTCTCGACCACCAACACCGTGGGTCTCGGCGACACGACCGGGCTCTACCACGGCACGCAGCAGATCAACCAGGGGCAGATGGACCGCTGGAACCTGGTGGCGACGCTCAACTATCTCGACCACGACGAGGAAGTGAACATCGTGCTCGCGAAGGTCCCTTCCTACGACACCGAGGAGCGCCACAAGCTGATCCACGCGATGGTGGAGGTGGCGGCGCTCTCCCGCGCGGGCTTCGTGGCGGGCGACGTCTCCACCGTCATGTCGCCGCGCACCGTCATCCACTGGGCGGAGAACGCGGACATTTTCGATGACGTGGGTTATGCCTTCCGCACCACCTTCGTGAACAAGTGCGACGAAATGGAGCGGCCGATCGTCGCCGAGTATTTCCAGCGCTGCCTCGGGATGGAACTTCCGGAATCTTCGGCGCCGGCGGGGCCCAGGGCCTGAGCGGGGCCGCGCCCGTGTCCCGGCGGGAAAGCCCGGTCGAGACCTTCCAGCGGGCCGTCGGCGCCGCCCTGCGGGCGATCGCCGGCGAGGCGGAGGGCGTGCTCCAGGTCTCGTTCGACGCGGAGCAGCCCCGGGTCGCGGGCGGCCATGTCCAGCTGCCGTTCCCCGCGCGCGAGCTCAACCCGCTGGACGTGGAGCTGGTGCGCGGCTCGGCCGACGCCCTGGCGCTGCGGCTGCGCCATCACGACGAAGCCGCCCACGCCCGGGCGCGGCCGCGCGGTAGGGCGGCGCGCGCGATCTTCGACGCGATCGAGCAGGCGCGGGTGGAAGCCGTCGGCGCGCGGCGGCTCGCGGGCGTCGCGGCCAATCTCGATTCGGCCCTCGAGCAGAACTGTCGCCGCAAGGGCCACGGCCAGAGCGCCGCACCCGAGGAAATCCCGATCGCCGAGGCGCTGGCCCTCCTGATGCGCGAGACGCTCACCGGCCGGGCGCTGCCGGCGTCCGCCCGCCACATGGCCGATCTCTGGCGGCCCTGGTTCGAGTCGAAGGGCGGCGCGCGGGCACGGCACCTCGCGCGCGCCATGCACGACCAAGCCACCTTCGCCAGGCACGCGCGGCTGCTGATCGAGGATCTGGACCTCGCAGACGAGGACGTCGAAGACCCGGACGACACGGAGGACCAGTCGAGCCCGGAACAGACGGAAGACGACGACGCGAGCCAGCCGGGCGAAGCCGAGCGCGGCGAGGAGATGGACCCGGACGGCGAGAGCGAGGCCGACGCGGAGGCGGGCGAGGACGCCGACGCCGCGCAAGAAGCCGACGACGATGCGGACGCCTCGATGAGCGAGGGCGAGGACGACGGCGACGAAGCCGGCCGCCTGTATCCCGGCGCGGAGCCGGGGCAGAGGCGGGAGCCGCCCTACAAGGCCTATACCGTCCAGTTCGACGAAGTGGTGACCGCCTCCGAGCTCTGCGATGCCGACGAGTTGACCCGGCTCCGCCACCAGCTCGACCAGCAGCTTTCACAGCTCCACGGAGTCATCAGCCGCCTCGCGAACCGGCTGCAACGGCGCCTGCTCGCGCGGCAGACGCGCTCCTGGGAGTTCGACCTCGAAGAGGGGCTGCTCGACACCGCGCGGCTCTCGCGCGTGGTGACCAACCCGCTCCACCCGCTCTCCTACAAGGCCGAGAAGGAAACGGCCTTCCGGGACACGGTGGTGACGCTGCTGCTCGACAACTCCGGCTCGATGCGCGGGCGCCCGATCATGGTGGCCGCGATGAGCGGTGACATCCTGGCCCGCACGCTGGAGCGCTGCGGGGTCAAGGTGGAGATCCTGGGGTTCACCACCCGCGCCTGGAAGGGCGGCCAGTCGCGCGAGCGCTGGCTCGCCGAGGGGCGGCAGCGCGGCCCCGGGCGCCTCAACGACCTCCGCCACGTCATCTACAAGAACGCCGACGAGCCGTGGCGCCGGGCCCGCCGCGGCCTCGGGCTGATGCTGCGCGAGGGCCTGCTCAAGGAGAACATCGACGGCGAGGCGCTGCTCTGGGCGCACGAGCGCCTGCTGGCGCGGCCGGAGGAACGGCGCATCCTGATGGTGATTTCCGACGGCGCGCCGGTCGACGACAGCACGCTCTCCGTCAACGCGCGCAACTACCTGGAGCGCCACCTGCGCGCGGTGATCGCCTGGATCGAGACCGTCTCGCCGGTGCAGCTCCTGGCCATCGGGATCGGCCACGACGTGACCCGCTATTACCGCCGCGCCGTCACCATCACCGACGCGGAGCAACTCGGCGGCACGATGACGGAGAACCTCGCCGCGCTCTTCGACGAAGAACCGCGCGCGCCCGACCGCAAGACCGCCGCCACGAAACGCGCCGCATGATCCCGGCCAAGGCCCCGCTGCGCAGGCGCACACACGAGAAGCAGGCGGGCCTGGAGACCCACGCACCGGAAAAGCCGACGCTTTCGCCATGGCAGCCTGCATGCCGATGGCGAACGTGCCGATGTAGTCACGGTGTGGTCTTGTGTTGGGAGGCGTGAGGGGACAGGGTGTGGCAGTTGCCGGGTCCTCGTGGAGACCCTGTTATGGAATATGCCTTGCGCGACGCGAAGGCTCGGTTCTCCGCGCTGGGAGACGACCGTCGGCAGCTCGGGCTCGAGGAAGAAAGGGAAGGATGGCCCGCGGAATTCGACGACCCGGCGTTCAGCCGCCGGGCGCTCGGGCTCGACGATGCGTAGCGGGCCGACGCCGCTGCGAGTCCTCCTCGACACCTCCTGTCTCTACAACTTGGTGAAGGCGGCCGGGACGCTCTCCGATGCCGAAAGGCGGTTTTTCACCGAACGGGAAGCGCGGCTCTACGCGAGCGCCGTGTCGATCTGGGAGATGCGGCTGAAGTACCAAGCCTGCCACCCGTCGGGTGCTCGCAAAAGCCCGTTCGACCCGAACGCCGTCGTTGCCTTGCTCCGGCGGCAGGAGATGACGTTCCTGCCGCCGACCATGCACCACGCGGCGGGCGCGCTCGCCCCTCCTCTCGCGCACGAGGACCCGTTCGACGAACTGCTCCTCGTCCAGGCGCAGGAAGAGGGGTTGCGATTCCTCACCGTCGACCGGCGGTTCGTCGGGCCTCCGCTGGCGGTCGCGGCATAAGGAGAAAGCGGGCGCGCCGGTATCCGCGCCCCGCGCGGAGCAGAGGGGGCAGAGGGAGCATGGAGGGCGGAAGCGAGGGGCGGTGCCGGACCGGCGGCTCGGCGCTGGTCGAGACGCTGGCTGCCCACGGGGTCGATACCGCCTTTGGGGTCCCCGGCGAGAGCTATCTGGCCGTGCTGGAGGCGCTGCGGGCGGCACGGCAGACGATCCGGCTCGTCGTGACCCGCCATGAATCGGGAGCGGCCTTCGCGGCCTGCGCCCAGGGGCGGCTCACGGGGCGGCCCGGAATCGCCTTCGTGACCCGGGGGCCGGGCGCGACCAACGCCGCGATCGGCGTCCACGTCGCGCGCCAGGACTCGGTGCCGCTGCTGCTCTTCGTCGGGCAGGTGCCGACGGCCCAGCGTGGCCGCGAGGCCTTCCAGGAGGTCGACTACCGCGGGATGTTCGGGCCGCTCGCCAAGGCCGTGTTCGAGCCGCAGGCGCCGCGGGAGGTGGCACCTGCGGCGGCCGAGGCCCACAGGATCGCGCTCGACGGCCGCCCCGGCCCGGTCATCGTCTCGCTACCGGAAGACGCGACCGAGGGCACCGCCGGGGATTCCCCGGTACCTGACCCCGCGCCCCGGTGCCTGCGCCTGCCCGCGGTGAACGCGCTGCGCGCGGCCTCGGCGCGAATCGCCGCCGCCCGCAACCCCGTCGTGATCGCGGGCGAGCAGGTGAGCTTCGAGGGGGCAAACGCGCGCCTCGCCGCTTTCGCCGAGGCCCAGGCCTGCGGCGTCCTGAGCGCGTTTCGCCGCCAGGGGGTGTTGCCGTGCGCGCACCCGTCCTGCCTCGGGATGCTCGGGCTCGCCCTCGCGCCCTACCAGGAGGCCCTGCTGAAGGAGGCGGACCTCGTGGTCGCGCTGGGCACCCGGCTCGACCTTGCGACCACCGTCGACGACGCGGTGCTCCGCGAGAGCCGGTTCACGATCCACGTCCATCCCGATCGCGAGGCCCTGGCCGCCGCCGGCGCGGATCTGCGCCTCTACGCCGACTCGGCGCCGACGCTCGATGGCTTGCTGGCCGCCGCCGCGCCGGTGCCGCCCGAGCGGCGCACCTGGCTGGCGGCGCACCGCGCGGCGTTCGAAGCCTATCGGCGCGGCGACGGCACCCCGGTGCTCGGCGCCGTCGATCTCGCGGCGGTCGTGCGCACCCTGGCGGCGACGCTTCCGGCGGACGCGACGGTCGTCAACGACGCCGGTAATTTTTCCACTTGGCTCCACCGCTACTACCCTTACGAACGACCGCTGGCGCAGGCGGCGCCGGCGTGCGGCGCCATGGGCTACGCCGTGCCCGGTGCCATAGGCGCCCAACTCGCGCGTCCGGATGCGCGGGTGGTGGCACTCGTGGGCGACGGCGGCTTCGGCATGACCGGGCAGGAGCTGATCACCGCGGTCTCGAACCGGCTGCCCATCGTCGTGCTGGTGTGCGACAACGCGGCCTATGGGACCATCGCCATGCATCAATACCGGCGCCGCGGCCGGGAGGCGACCTACGGCGTCGCGCTCGACAGCCCGGACTTTGCGGCGGTGGCGCGGGCCTGGGGCGCCAGCGCCTGGACGGTAGAGACCACCGACGCCTTCGCGCCCGCTTTGGCGCGGGCGCTGGACGCCGGCGGCCCGGCGCTGATCCACCTCAAGACGGACCTGCGCGACCTCGCGGCCTCCGGCCTGAAGATGGTCTGAGCATGGCAGTGGACGGGGAGGCGGGCGCCGCCCTCGAAGCTCATGTCCTTCCCTCGATCGGCGCGGTGGCGCCCGCCGAGTGGGATCGCTGCGCCGGCACCGCCAACCCGTTCGTCCGCCACGCCTTCCTCTCGGCCCTGGAGGAGAGCGGCTCGAGCACGACGGAGACCGGCTGGCTCCCCCGGCACGTCGTCCTCAAGACCGGCGCGGGCGCCGTTCTCGGCGCCGTCCCGCTGTATCTCAAGAGCCATTCCTACGGCGAATACGTCTTCGACCACGGCTGGGCCGAGGCGTTCGAGCGGGCCGGCGGCCGCTACTACCCGAAGCTCCAGGCGGCGGTTCCCTTCACGCCGGTGACGGGGCCGCGCCTGCTGGCACCGGAGGGCCCCGGCGCCGGTGCCACGCGGGCGGCCCTGCTCGGGGCCTGCATCGAGCTCTGCGGGCGGCTCGGCGCCTCCTCGCTGCACATCACCTTCCCCACCGAAGCCGAGTTCAACCTGATGGGCGGGGCTGGGCTCCTGCGGCGCACGGGGATGCAGTTCCACTGGCTCAACGAGGGTTACGGCAGTTTCGACGATTTCCTCGACAGCCTGGCGTCGCGCAAGCGGAAGCAGATCCGCAAGGAGCGCCGCGTCGCCGCCGAGGCCGGTCTTTCCATCGAGACCCTGTCGGGCGCCGACATCGAGGAACGTCATTGGGACGCCTTCTTCGCCTTCTACCGGGAGACCGGCAGCAGGAAGTGGGGCGTCCCCTATCTCACGCGCCCGTTCTTCAGCCTGCTCGGCGAGAAGATGGGCGATTCGGTGGTTCTGGTCATGGTCGAGCGGGCCGGCCGGCCGGTGGCCGCGGCGCTCAACCTCGCCGGGGCGGATACGCTCTACGGGCGCAATTGGGGCTGTATCGAGGATCACCGCTTCCTGCATTTCGAGGCCTGCTACTACCGCGCCATCGACTACGCGATCGCGCGCGGCCTGAAGCGCGTCGAGGCCGGCGCCCAGGGCCCGCACAAGCTGGCGCGCGGCTACCTGCCGGTGCCGACCTATTCCAACCATTGGGTCGCCGACGAGGGCTTGCGAGACGCGGTCGCGCGCTATCTCGTTCACGAGAGCCGGCAGGTCGACGCGGAACGGGCGGTCCTGGAGAAGCACGGACCGTTCCGGCAGGCGCCCGACGCGCCCGGGTGAAGGGGCCTTCTCGTCCGCGGCGACATGCTGGCCGCCGGTGCGCGTTTCATGCGAAGGTTCGCACCATATCGACGATGGTCGAACCGCGGGGAGGAGACAGTGCCCGATCCCTTGCTGCGCCGGGTCGCGCCGGAGGACATGGATCGGCGGCTGCGGGCCGCCTATCGGAAGAGCCGTGCCTTGCAGGAGAGCAAGGGGGGCGATGCGACGTTCTTCGAGGTCGGCGCCAATGCGCCCGACATGCTCGAGTGGTATTTCGGGAGCTTCTACGGAACCGTTTTCTATGGCGGTTCCGTAGACGTCAGGACCAAGGAACTGCTGCGCTACAGGCTCTCGATGACTCACGGCTGTGCCTTCTGCAACAAGGGCAACGTGGAGGCAGCGCAGCGCGCCGGTGTCACCCAAGCCCAACTCGACGCCATCATGGACGAGAGCAGTGACGTCTTCTCCGCGCGCGAGCGGGCGGTGCTGCGCCTCGCCGCGGAGATGGCGCTTCCCAACATGCAGGGGCGGCTTACCGAGACGCTCCATGACGCGTTGTCCGCGCATTTCGACGACGGGCAGATTTTCGAGCTCGGCATGATCGCGGGCGTGTTGACCGGGGTGGCGAAGTTCCTGTTCGTCTACGATCTGGTGGAGCGCGAAGCGCACTGCCCGATCGGGGCGCCGGCCACGGCGTAGAAGCCCGATCAAAGACCCAGGACGCCGGGGTTGATGAGGCGCTCCGGGTCGAGTGCCCGCTTGACCGCCTCGAGAATCGCCCGCTGGCCCGGGTCGATTCGCCGCAGGTAGGGGTAGTAGGTTCCGATCTGGTAGTGGATCGCGCCGTGCTCCGCCAGCACCCAGGCCAGAGCCGCGCGCAGTTCGTGAACGAGCGCGCGGCCGCGCTCGTTGGGCGCCCGGTTCGCGAAACGCTCTTTCTGCGCCGGCGTCACGGCGCGCAGATGAAACGGCGTGAGCGCGTCCGGCCAGAAGAACTGCGGCTCCAGGAGGAGACGGTCGGCGACCTGGGTAGTGAGCCACGTGACCCGGACGCCGTGCCGGGCCATCTCGCTTTCGCTTTCGGAAAGCCGCCGCCGCGCCGCATCCGCGGCGGCCTTCGCGCGTGACGGCGGCAGCAGGCCGTGGAGCGGCAACCACCTTTCGCCGTCCGGCCCCAGAAGGGATTTGAGCGGCCTGAACGGCTTGGCCCGCGTGAACCGGGGGATCGTGTCCGGGATCGCCGCGCCGCCGCGATCCTCCGCGCAGGCCGCGACCGCGGCGCAAGCCGTTTCCGCCGCCGCCTCGCTCGTGCTTTCGATCACGAGGTGGAGCGAATTGTGGATGTCGGTCAGGGCCCGCCGCCCGCGCGCCGCGGTCTTGAATGCCGTGGTGAGGCCGCGGACGAGGCCGCCGCCTGCGCTCGCGACATCGCCCATGGCCGCCGCCTGCTCGCCGATAGTGAAGCCCGCGCGGCGCATGTTCTGGTGTGCTCCGGAGTCGAAGCCGTAACTGTCCGCGATGTCGTCCAGGCCCGCGAGAGCGATCTGCGTGTCGATCACGGAGCGGAAGCTTTCGAACGCGAAGGACGCGAACCGGAGTGCGGCGAGCGCGGGAATCGACCGCATGGTGACCCGCAGCTTGACGCCGAGCGCGCCGCCGTCGCCGAGGAAGAGCCCGACCGCATCGGGTCCGAAATCGCGTGCGAAATCCCGCCCGTCGACCGTGCCGAGGCGCATGATCGTCCCGTCCGCCGTCGCCACGTCGAGGCCGAGCACGTTCGCCGACATCGGACCGTGGCGCGCGGAGCCGAAGAACGCCGCGTTCTGCGACGCGGCTCCGCCGACCGTCGAAACGATGCCCGAGAGAGGACCGAAAAACGGCGTTCTGCGCCTGCTGGCCGCAAGCGCGTCGTAAAGCGTGCTCCAGGTGCAGCCCGCCTCCACGGTGATCCATCCGTCGGTCTCGTTTGCCGCGACGATCCGGTCGAGACCGCTCAGGTCGAGGATCGCCGCGCCCGCGCGCGTGGGTCCGTAGCCGCCGGTGTAGGAATGGCCGCCGCCGCGCACGGTCAGGGCGCAGCCTGCGCCGGTGAGTGCCGCGATACAGGCCGCGGCCTCTTCGACGCTCGACGGACGAACGACGAGGCGCGCTTCGTGGGCCGCCGGCCCGGCGATGTCGTGGGCGTAATAGGCGCGTTCCACCGCGCCTTCGATGACGTTCGCCGCGCCGACCAGATCGGCGAGCCGCCCCGCAAGGCCGGCGGTCACCGAGCGTCCAGGGCGGCCATGATCGCGCGCGCATACCCGCATGCGCCGCTCGCCGCCTCGACGACGCGGGCGCCGAGGCGCGCGGCGAGAGCGGCCTGTTCGGGGGCGTCGGGCATACCGTCGCCGACCACGACCGTCGTGTCCGCCGCCGTCGGCTCAAGCAATGCCGGCCATGGCCGGTCGCAGAGCGCGCGGCATGTGCGGGCGAAGGCGGGGCCGGAAACGACCGTGTCGACGAAACGCTCGTGCAGGGCAGGCACATCGACCCCGATTTCGACCGCTTTTCGGGTGGCGCGCGTGGGCGCGAACCAGGGCCGATAGAGCAGGGAATCGCGCACCATGTACCAAGCGGCGAGCAGGTGGGTGCCGCTCGGACAAGGGGCAAGGTCGATGCCCTCCTGTCGCGCGAGGCCGGTCGGGTCGGGCGGCGGGTCGATCAGCACGAGGCAGTCGAGCCCGGAGCCCAGAAGCGCCGTGAGGCGGGCTGCGCCGCAAGCGCCGATATCGATCCCGGTGAGATCGAAGCGTCGCAGCCCGAGGGCATCCACCGCCTGCGCCACCGAAGCGACGCCGCCGTCGCATCGCGCGGGCGGCGCGGGCGAGGAAAGGCCGTGACCGGGAGGGTCGATGGCGACGACCCGCCGGTGTTTCGCCAGACACGCGGCGATCGGCGCGAGTTGGCGCGACGAGCCCGGCAGATCCGCCACGAGCAGAAGCGGGCGCGCCGTCTCGGCGCCCCATTGGCGGACCAGAAGGGAGGAATCACCGACATGGACGAAGCGGCGCGCACCGCCCTCGCCCGGCGGCGGCGGGGCCTCGCCGGCGGCGAGCGTGGCCAGAAGATCGCCCACCGCGGCCACGCGGCCGGCGTCCGTCAGGCGGTGGACGTGCGCGTGAGCAGGCAAGGGCGGAAGACGGTCCAGATGCGCGAAGAGGACGTCGTTCTCCGTCGCGATGAAATGCGCGGGCACCGGCACGGACGCGGCCGCCGCGGCACCGTCGTAGCGGAACGCCGCCTCGTAGGCGACACGATAGCCGTCACCGGCGAGTAGGAAATCGGTCGCGATCCGGTTCAGGATCGACGGCCGAGGCATGTCCATCGCGAGGCGCGATGCCGGCCCCTGGCGATACCACGGGAAGAAACTGAACTGATCGCGGATTCGACTCCAGAGCCAGGCGACATGGCTGCCGTCCCAGACGGGGCGGAACGGCGGCAGGTAGCTCGCGACCAGTTCCTCCATCTCGTGCGGCGTGAAGATCGGGCAGCCTTCGAGCACGACGCCCGAGGTGCGCCCGGGGTGGCGGTTCGCGAACGAGATCGCGATGGCGGCTCCCGTATGGCGACCGAAGAGCGCGACGCGCTCGAGACCGAGCGAGTCGAGCGTCCCGGCCACGGCATCGGCGTAGTCGGCGATCTGCGGCCGATGCAGGGGTAGCGGGTCGGAGCCGCCGTAGCCCGGAGTGTCGAGCGCGATCACGGTAAAGCGGTCGGCCAGCGCCTCGATCATCGGGAGGAACGCGGCCGAAGAGCGCGGCGATTCGTGAAGCAGAAGAACCGGCGGACCGCTCCCGGCCCGCCGCATCATGACTTGGCGCGTGCCGCTGGTCGCGAAGCGGTGCTCGATCGCGCCGGTCATGCGCTCTTCTCCCGCAGGACACGCTTGAGGATCTTGCCGGCCGGATTGCGCGGCAGGGCGTCGATGAAAGCGACCTCCTTCGGCACCTTGAAGGCCGCAAGGCTCTTCTTGCCGAAGGCAATCGCCTCCTCCGGCGAGAGCGTCGCACCCGCACGCGGCACGACGAAGGCCTTGACCCTTTCGCCCCAATAACCGTCCGGCACGCCGACGACGGCGACCTCCCGGACGGCCGGGTGCCGCGACAGAACGTCTTCTACCTCCCGGGGATAGATGTTGACGCCTCCGGAGATGATCATGTCCTTCTTGCGGTCGACGATATGGACGTAACCTTCCTCGTCGCGGTACGCCATGTCGCCCGCCGAGACCCATCCCTCATGCATTGTCGCCGCAGTTTCCTCCGGCTTCTCCCAATAGCCGTTGAACAGATAGGGCGACGTGCTGAACAGTTCCCCGAGCTTTCCCGGCGCGACCGTCCGGTTCTTCCCGTCCAGCAAGCGAAGGCGATTGCCGACGAAGGGAAGACCGACGCAGTTCTTCTTGCGGAGCTGATCGGCCGGGCGCAGGTTGGTCACGATGCCGGCCTCGGTCGAGCCATAAGTCTCATGAAGGACGCCTTCACCGAGCCGCGGCACGATCCGTTCCTTGGTGACTTGCGGTAGAGGCGCCGCGTTGGAGACGAGGCCCTTGAGCCGGTGGTTCTGGTAGTGCGCGAGGGTTTTTTCCTCCAGGTTCAGGATCGCGTGGAAGTGGGTGGGGACCATGAAGGTGCCCGTGAAGCCCCCGTCGCAGAGTTTGTGCGTCACCTCTTCCGGATCGAATTGCGGGAGGACCTCGCACGTGCCGCCGAAGAAGACGCTGGCGAGCGCGAAGACGAAGCCGCCGCCGTGGAACAGGGGCGCGACGGCGAGCTGGCTGTCGTCGGGTCCGTAACAGCCGTACTCCGCCGCCATGCCGAAGCAGGAAAGGACTCGGGAGCGATGCGAGAGCACGATGCCCTTGGGCTTCCCCGTCGTGCCCGAGGTGTAGGAGATCGCGAACGCTTCCCACTCCTCCGGCGTGTCCGCCGGCGCAGCGGGCTTCGCCTTGGCCAGCCACTCGTCGTAGCTTTTCCCGATGACCAATACACGCTCGATTCCGTCGAGCGCGGCACCCCGCGCGCGTTCCTCGAACGCCCGGTCGACCACCAGCACACGCGGCCGACAGTCGCGGCAGATCGCGTCGATCTCGCCCGTCGAGAGCCGCGGATTGATCGTGGCGACCGTCGCGCCCATCGCCGAGAAACCGGCGACGACCTCGACATATTCGAGGCGGTTGGGCGCGAGCAGCATCACCCGGTCCCGACGCGCTAGGCCGAGATCGTGCCGGGCGCCGGTGGCGACACGGTCGATCCGCTCGACCAGCTCCCGGTAAGTCAGTCCGCGCGCGCCCTCCCGGAGCGCCGTCTTGGCGGGCGTGCGCTGCGCCGCCGTGCGAATACCGGTTTCGATCGTGGCCGACCGGTAGGTTGCGGGCCTGCCCGGAGAGCCGTCCGCCATGGCGCCGTTTTAGGCGCCGCCCGCCGCCGCGATTCGCGGCAGGTCGAACACGCGAAGCGCGTTGTCGCGCATCAAGGCGCGGCGCGATTCGGGGCGGAGATCGAGGGCGGCGATCTCGGCCACCGCGCGCTCCGGGTCGATCACCGGCCAGTCGGTGCCGAACAGCACCTTCTGTCGGCCATAGGTATCGAGATAGTGAATCAGCTGGGGCGGCCAATAGCGCGGCGCATAGGCATCGACGCCGATGAACACGTTCCGGTGCTTCCACGCCATCGAGATCATCTCGTCGGTCCACGGGATGCCGATGTGGATGCCGAGCAGCTTGAGCTCCGGGAAATCACACGCCACTTGGTCGAGGCAGATCGGGTGCCCCACGCTGCGCATGCGGCGCTCCCGCGTATAGACGAGGCTATGACCGACCTGCATCATGATCGGGATGTCGAGCTCGCAGCACTTCGCATAGTAGGGGTAGTACTTCGCGTGATCCGGCGCGAGTTCGAACCAGTGCGGATAGAGGTGGGCGCCGACGAAACCGTAGTCGCGCACCGCCGATTCGAGATCGCGCAGGCCCTGCATACCGCGACAGGGATCGATCCCCGCGAGCCCGGCGAAGCGGGTCGGATGGCGCTCACAGATCTCGTGGACACGCTCGTAGGGAATCTCGAACGAGCCGGCGACGCGCATGTCGCCCGCGCGCACCGCGATCATCAGCGAAAGCTCGATATCGGCGCGATTCATCTTCTCGACGTAATCGTCGATGGTCACGCCACTACGCATCTCCGCCGGCATCCGGATCTGATCCTTGAAGACATCGTCGATCCCGGTCTGCCCCCGTTCCACCTCCTGCGGCGTGAACGGGTTGACGACGATGTCGATAGCCTTCATCGCGTTCGCTCCCCTCGGTTCCCCCGCTCTCTCACGTATCGTGCGCCCCCGTCGCGGCATCGGGCTCCGCGGCGAGTTCGCCGGACGCGGCGCGCCAGCAGCGCACCGAATGTCCGTCCGCGACCTCTTCGAGACGCTGCGGCATGGCTTGGCAACGACTCACCTGGCTCGGGCAGCGTCCGTAAAGATAGCAGCCCTCCGGCAGCGCGACGGGGCTCGGAATCTCGCCCCTGAGAGTCGCCCGCTCGGCGCGGTCGACCCGACGATCGGCGATGTCGGGGAACAGATGCGAGGCCAGCAGCACCTTGGTGTAGGGATGGAGCGGCATCCGAAACACCTGCGGCCGCGTGCCTGCCTCGACGATCTGCCCGAGATACATCACCACCACCCGATCGCAAAGGTGCTCGACCGTGGTCAGGTCATGCGAAATGAAAAGGTACGCGATATCGAGTTCTCTCGAAAGCGTGATCAACAGCCGGATGATCTCCGCGCGCGTCTCCGGGCTCAAGGCGGAGGTCGGTTCGTCGAGCACGACGAAGGCGGGCTCGGTGGCGATGGCACGGGCGATCGCGATCCGCTGCTGGCGGCCGGCACCAAGCTGACGCGGCCGCAGCCCGCGCACGGCCGGATCGATCCCGATCATCTCGAGAAGCTCGGACACCCGCGCGCTCTTCTCGGCCGGCGTCAGGGACGTATGGATGTCCAGCGGCTCCGTCAGTATCTGCTCGACGGTCCACCGCGGGTTCATCGAATCGGACGGGTCCTGAAAGACGATCTGCATCGCACGACGGAACGGCATGAACGCCTTTTGCGCGAGGGCGCTGACGCGCTCGCCCCGATACGAGATCGTGCCCCGGGTCGGCTCCTCCAGGCGCACGATGCAACGCCCCACCGTCGTCTTGCCCGAGCCGCTCTCGCCGACCAGCCCGACGACTTCGCCGCGGTGAATGGTGAAGGAGACGTCGTCGGCCGCATGGACTTTCTCCCGCGACCCGCGAATGTCGAAGTCCTTGCCCAGACCTTCGACCGAAACCACCAGTGGTTCGACGGCTGCTCGGTCGGGCGGCGGGTCTCGCGATAGTCCGGCGGCGCCCCTCCGCTGCAAGGCGAGAATGCGCCGGCTGTAGGGGTGCTCGGGTTCGGTAAAGAAGAGCCGAACCGTGTTCGCTTCGACGATCGCGCCACGCTCCATGACGACCACACGGTCGCAGTAGTTGGCGACGATGCCGAGATTCTGCGTGACCAGCAGCACCGCGGATCCGGTCCGGTTGGCGGCTTCCCACATCTGGTCGAGGAATTGCGCCTGGATGGTGACGTCGAGGCCACTGGTCGGTTCGTCCGCGATCAGGAGCTTTGGAGCCGAACTCATGGCCATGGCGATCAGCACGCGCTGGGTCATCCCGGTCGACAGCTCGTGAGGGTAGGATTCGATCCGCCGCTCCGGATCGTTGATCCCGACCAGCCGCAACATCTCGATGGCGCGCCCCCGGGCCTTCCTCCGACCGACGCGGTTGTGTGCGCGATAGACGTTCTCGATCTGCCGACCGACGGTCAGCATCGGATGGAGCGACGTGCGCGGGTTCTGGACGACCAAGCCGATTTCCTTGCCGCGGATCGCGTCGAGCTCGGCCTCGCTCGTGGTGAGGAGGTCCCGTCCGAGATACCGGACTTCGCCACCGTCGATACGTCCGGGTGGGCGAACCAAGCCCATCATCGCGATCGCCGCGGTCGACTTTCCGCAGCCCGGCTCGCCCATGATGCCCACGAACTCGCCGGCCCCGATCGTGAGCGAGAAATCCTTGACGGCCACGTGTTCGGCGCCGTCGGCACCGGCGAAGGTCACGGTGAGATCGCGGACCGAGAGGATCGCGTCGCGTCGGTCGACACCCGCGTCCGCGGCGCTCATGTCTCGCGGAACTCCGCTTCAATGCCGTGGCCGACGAAAGCGTAGCCGAGCACGATGATCGAGATGACGACTCCGGGAAAGACCGAAGGCCACCATTCGCCAAGAATCAGTTGCTGTGCGCCGATCGAAATCATGCTGCCCCATTCGGGCGTGGGCGGACGGACGCCGGCGCCGACGAAACTGAGGCCGGCGGTCAGGATGATCGCGAACCCGATGGTCACCGACATCTGGACGAGCGAGGGTACGAGCGAGTTCGGCAGGACGTGTTTGATCGCGATCGTCCAGCGGGAATTGCCGACGGCGAGCGCCGCCTGAACGTAGCCGCGTGCGCTTTGCGCCATCACCTCGGCGCGGGTCAGGCGAACGAAGATCGGTGTGTAGACGAGAGTCAGAGCCAGCACGAGATTGCCGGTCTGGCGCCCGGAAAGAGCAACCAGAATCATCGCGGTGATGAAAACCGGGAAGGACTGGAGCACGTCGGAGACGCGCATCATGAACTCGGTCGCCCAGTTCCGGTAGAAACCGGCGATCAGCCCGAGGAGCGTGCCGATCACGAGCGAAATCAGCGCTCCGCCCAGCGCGATGGTCATGTCCGCGCGCGCCGCCGAGATGACCCGCGAGAAGACGTCGAGGCCGGACTGATCCGTTCCGAACCAGTGGGGCGGTGCCTCGCGCGCGCCGCTCACCGTTTCGTAGAGAAGGCGAGGCCAAGCCTCGATCGGCGGCGGGGGCACCGAAATATCGCCCGTCGAGCGCAGTGGATCGTAAGGGCTGATCAAGGGGCCGAAAGCGGCGAGAAAAAGAGAGAGGGCGACGATCATCGCCCCGGCGAGGAAGAACCGGTCGCCGCGCAGGCGGGCGAGAAGACCGTTCCGGCCCGCGGTCGGCAGCACGTCGTCCGGCACGCGCGCGGGATCGCTCATGCGGCGCGCTCCCGGATCAATATTTCACCCGCGGGTCGAGATAGGCGTGGATGACGTCGAGCAGCAGGTAGATGACGAGCGAGACCAGCGCGACGACGAGAACCACACCCTGAATCGCCGGGTAATCGAAAGAGAGAATGGAGCGGATCGCGTATTCGCCGATGCCACCAAGCGAAAAGACGAGTTCCACGGTGACGGCGGCGCTCAGCAGCACGCCGTAGAAAATGCCGACCAGCGTGATGGCCGGCGTCAGCGCGGCGCGCAAGGCGTAACGTCCGATCTCCGCCCTGGAGAGGCCGCAGCAACGAGCGTAGAGGATGTAGTCCGATTGCAGCACCCGCACCATGTTCTGGCGAATCATCTTGGTGATCGCACCCGAAACCACGAAGACCTGGGTCAGAATCGGTAGCATCAGGTGATGGAGGGCGGACACGAAGATATCGAGACGGCCGTGCAGCAGCGAGTCGACGGTCAGGAAACCCGTGATCACGCTCGGCCGGACGAGAAGCGGGTCGATCCGGCCGAGCGGCGGCGGCGCGATGCCGAGAATGAAGAAGAAAAGAAAAACGAACAGCAGCCCCCACCAGTAATCGGGCTGTGCGCCGGCGAAAAGGCCCCACACGAAGGCGATGCGGTCGGCGATACCACCGGGTTTGGTCGCGCTTTTCATGCCGAGCGGGATCGCGATCAAGAACGAAATCACGAGGCTCAACGTGACCAGCTCCAGGGTGACCGGCAGGAAGCGCCCGATCTCGAGGAATACCGGGTCGTTAGTCACCCACGACCGGCCGAGGCTGCCGTCGGCGAGTCCGTCGGCAGTGCCGTCGGTGGAGAAGCCGAAGAAGGCAGCCAGCTGATCGAAGATCGGTTTGTCGAGGCCGAGCGATCGCTCAGCCTGGGCGTAGGCCTCCTCGCTGGCGTTGAACCCGACCAGCCGAGCGATCGGGTCGGCCGGCAGCAGGCGTATCAGGAAGAAGACGACCAGCGCGACGCCGAGCAGCTGAAAGACGGCGATCAGGAGTCGGCGGAGGACGAAACGGCCGATCATCGCGCTCGACCCGTGGGCGATTCACCGCGCGGCGCGGGCCATGCGCCGCACCGCTGCGGCCCTTCCCGCGGCCGCCGCGCCGTCGCGCGGCTTCCGACGGTCGTCGGGCCGCGGGACGCTCGATCCCCGATCGCTCAACCCCAGGCGCTGATCACGTCGTCGGAATCGACGATCTTGGCGAAGACCCACGCCATGCCCGCGAGCGCGCCGTCGTAGCGAAGCTGTTCGAGCTCGCCGGTCGCGTCCCTGGGCACGAAGACCTTGTAGTCGCGCTGGCTCGCGTCGCGTACCGTGGTCTCGACACAGATGTTGGTGGTCACACCGCAGACGACGAGGCTGTCGACTCCGAGGCCGTTCAGGATCGGTTCGATGTTCGTCGCGTAGAAGGCGCTCGGACGGTTCTTGTCGATCACGATCTCGCCGTCGGCCGGCGCCAGTTCGCTGACGATCTCCACGTCCGACGTGCCGGCGGCGAGGGACTCGACCTCCCGGAGCTGGGGCATGATGTATTTCACGAGAACGCCGCCGTCCGTATAGTCCGGGCGGTAGACGTAGCGGGTGTGAATCACCGGGACGCCGGCACGGCGCGCCGAAGCGAGGAGACGCCGGCACGGCTCGAGCGCTTTCTTCAGCCCGGCGATGTCGATGCCGGCCTTCGCCAACGAGCCGTCGGCGGACAGGAAGGCCCGTTGCATGTCGACGACGACGAGTGCCGTCCGGTCCTTCGTGAGCGCCATTTCCACCGTGCCGACCCTCCCGGTGCGGCGGCGTCTCACTCGACGGGCCTGAAGTCGTACCAGTGCAGCGCGTTGTCGGGATGCCAGACGACGCCCGCGATCTCGTCGGAGAGGGCCCAGTGGGTCTTGTATTCGAGGATCGGGACCATCGCGAGTTCTTCCATTAGCGTCTCCTGGATGTCGGCAAGAGTCGCCGCCCGCTTGGCGTCGTCGGCCTCGTTCAGCGTCGAGAAGAGCGCGTTGTCAACCGCCTCGTTGCTGTAGTTCATGGCGTTCATGATCCCGCCCTTGGCCGCTGTCACGTAGCTGAGGAGGATACCGTAGGCGGCATCCACCCCGATCGGCTTGACATGGTCGGTCAGGCCGAGCGGCATGTCCTTCTTGACCAGCTCCCGGTCGCCGTACTGGGTCTGCGGAATCGGGTCGAGCTCCATCGGAATACCGACGTCGCGCAACGCCGTCTGGAGGACGGTCGCCGTCGGGCCGAGGACCGATTCCTTCTCGGCGATATAGGTGATTCGCAGCGCATCCTGGAACGCCTCGAGGCCCTTGCCGTCGGGGTAGCCGGCCTCGGCGAGGAAAGCCCGGGCCTTTTCCGGGTCGTATCCGTATTGCACCGAGGCCTTGTGGAAGCCCGGATAGGTCGTCGGGATCATGCCCGGCCATTTTCGCGCCTTGCCGAAATAGCTGGTGTCGATGATCTTGGCGTAAGGGACCGCATGGGCGAGGGCCTTGCGCATCGCCAGATTGTCGTAAGGCGGCACATGGTAGTTGACGTAAAGGAAGAGGTTCTCGTTGCCGTAGGTGCCGATGACCTTGACGCCGCCGGCCGTGCGCAGACTGTCGTATTCCTTGGGCGTAAGGCGCTCGGCGATCCGGGCTTGGCCGGAACGCAGGATCGCGACCCGGTTCGCGCTCTGCGGCACCTTGCGGAGCACGATCCGGTCGAACGCCGGCGCGCCGCGATAGTAGTCCTTGTTCGCCGTCACGGTGAAGCCCGCGCCCTTGTCCCAGCTGTCGAGGCACCAGGGGCCGAAACCGGGCGCGTTCACGCTGTTGGCGTAAGTGTGGCTCCAGGGGTCCTCCTCGGTCGCGTTGGCCTCCATGGTTTCCTTGTCGAAGATGTAGAGACCGAAAACCGTGAGCACGCGGAGGAACAGCTTGTTCGGCCCGGACTGGCGTATCTGGACCGTATAATCGTCAACCTTCCTGACCTCGTCGCCGAGCGCCCGCGCCGCCGCGCCGGCCTCGTCGGGCGCGAAGACCGCCGGCGTGAAGCCGTCCACCGACCCGACATTGGCGAGGAACCAGCCGATCGGCGCCGCGCCGCTGACCGACTTCGCCCGCGCGAACGTGTACAGGACGTCGTCGGCGTCGAACGTGGCACCGCCGCAGCCTTTGACGCCCTTGCGAAGATTGAAGGTCCAGGTGAGGGAGTCCGCGTCGTAGCTCCAGGATTCTGCGAGCCTGCCTTCGAAGGCGTTGAAATCGAGGAGTTGCACGCCCTCGTCGTTCACGGCACCCGGCGCGTAGTAGACCAGCGGATCGAGCAGGTTCGCGATCCCGCCATAGGTCGGGATCAGCGAGGCCGACGGCCCGTCGTAATCGAGGCCCGCCGGGATGTCGTCCGCGAGGACCAGGAGATCTTCGGCCTGCGCCGCCCCGGCCGTGCCCATGACGGTCAGAAGCGAAACGAGCAGTCGGTGCAGCCATGTGATGCGCATCGTCGATCCCTCCCTCCGTGGCGCTCCCAAATTCTCCCGTCGGGACGCTGCCGACCGTTCGCGTGAAGTGCAGAGGGGACACTATATCGAAGGCGCGCGGCGGGCGGCAAACGCTTTCGGCCGGGTTGCACGCGGCTCAGTGGAGGCCCAATATCGCCGGCGGCAACTGATCCGGGGGAGCGAGCGGATGGCGGCTTCCAATCTCGATACACTGACCCGCGACGCACTGGAGCATTACCTGTTCCCGCTTGCGAGCAAGCAGGACGTGCGTGCGGACGGCCCGATGATCTTCTCGAGCGCCGAGGGGCTCGAGATCACCGACGCCGCGGGCAAAACCTATCTCGACATGATGAGCTGCCAGACTAGGGCGGGCGCGCTCGGCTACGGCCAGGAACGCATCGCTCGCGCGATCCACGACCAGCTGATGGCACTCCACTACGCCGGCACCTTCACCAACGTCGCCGACGTGACGGTCAGGCTCTCGGCGAAGATGGCGGCGCTCGCTCCGGGCTCCCTCGTCGCCACGGCGTTCGGCGGCAGCGGCTCCGAGGCGAACGAGATCTCGATCAAACTCGCCAAGCAATACCACGCGGCGAAAGGCGACAAGCCGCGCGCCCACAAGATCATCTCGCGCTGGAACGCCTATCACGGCGCGACCATGGGGGCGATTGGCGGCACCGACTACCTGGGGACCCGCGCCATCACCGAGCCCGGGGTGCCCGGCTACAGCCGCATCCCCGCGCCCACGCTCTACCGCACCCCGTTCCGCATGGACCCCTCCGAGGTGTCCGATTTCTGCGTCGATTTCCTGGAGCAGCACATCCTCCACGAGGGACCGGAAACGGTCGCCGCCTTCATCGCCGAGCCGGTCATGCAGGGGGACGGCGTCCAGGTGCCGCCGGACGATTACTTCCCCCGCGTGCGCGCGATCTGCGACAAATACGACGTGCTCCTGATCGGCGACGAGGTGATCACCGGCTTCGGTCGCACCGGGCGCTGGTTCGCGCTCCAGCATTGGGGGGTCACGCCCGACATCATGAGCACCGCCAAGGCGATCACCGGCGGCTACTTCCCGATCGGCGCCTCGACCGCGAGCCGGCGAATCGCCGACACGCTGCCGGTCTTCAATCACGTCCAGACCTATCAGGGCCATCCCGGCGGTTGCGCCGCGGCGCTCGAGACGATCGCCATCATCGAGGAGGGGGAGCTGATCGAGCGGGGGCGGGAGAACGGCGCCTACTTCCTCGAGGCCATGCAGCGGTTGCGGGCGCTGCCGATCGTCGGCGACGTGCGCGGTCTCGGCATGTGGACCTGCGTCGATTTCACCGCGGACAGGAAGACGAAGGCGCCCTTCGCCGACGATACGGTCAAGGCGATCACCCGGCGCATGGCCGATCTCGGCGTGTTGGGCGGCGAGGAGGGCACGGCGATCGAGTTCAGCCCGGCCCTGGTCGCCACCCGCGAGATGCTGGACCGCTGCGTCGACGTGACGGAACAGGCGATTCGCGAAATCGCGGCGGCCCGCAATCTCGGATCGTAAGCCTGCCCGGCGCGCGGCCTCTCAGGGCGCGAGGATCACGCCCGGGTTGAGGATGCCGCCCGGATCGAGGGCCGCCTTGAGGCCGCGCATGAGGGCGATCTCCTCGGCCGTGCGGGAGAGCGGCAGGTAGGCACGCTTCATCACGCCGATGCCGTGCTCGGCGCTGATGCTACCCCCGCGCGCACGCACGATGCCGTAGATCTCGTCCGCGAGCGCGCCCTCCCGGGCCCGGAAATCGCCGTCCGCGACGCCCGCGCCCTGCGCCATGTTGACGTGTACGTTGCCGTCGCCGAGATGGCCGAACAGGATCGGGTCGACTCCGCCGACCTTGCCGGCGACCGCCTCCATCTCGCCCAGGAACGGCGGGATGGCTCCCGGCGGCACCGTCACGTCGAATTTGTGGGTGAGGCCGCGCCGGCTCACGATCTCTGGCGGTGCCTCGCGCACGGTCCAGATCGCCCGCGTCTGGGCTTCGGAGGAAGCGACCGCGGCGTCCGCGATCAGCGCGTCCGCGGACAGGCTTTCGAGCCGGCCCACGAACGCCTCGCGCGAGGCGTCGTCGTCCGCCGCTGCTTCCTCCTCGATCACGACATAGCTCTCCCGCCCGCCGGCGAGCGGCAGGCGGAAGCCCGGATCGGCCTGCTCGACATAGGTCACCGTCCGGCCGTCGATGAACTCCAGCGAGGAAAGGCCGGGGAAGCGGGCGCGGGCGGCCGCGAGCAGGGGGGGCAGCAGGGCGCGGCGGGCGATGCCCAGGAGCGCCGTCTGGAAGGCCGCAGGCACCGGCCGCACCTGGAGCACGGCGCGCGTGACGATGCCGAGCGTGCCCTCCGAGCCGATGAAGAGCTGTTTGAGGTCGAGCCCGGTGTTGTTCTTCTTCAGCGTATTGAGGCCGCGCAGCACGGTGCCGTCCGCGAGCACCACCTCAAGGCCGCGCACCTGCTCGCGCATATGGCCGTAGCGCAGCACCTTCAGGCCGCCGGCGTTGGTCGCGATCATGCCGCCGATCTGGCACGAGCCGCGCGCGCCCAGGTCCACCGGCATCGTGTGGCCGCGCTCGGCGAGGAAGCCTTGCAGCGCTTCCAGGACGACGCCGGCCTGGACCTGCACCGTCGCCGCACTCTCGTCGAAATCCTCGATCGCGGCGAGGCGCTCCGTGCTGACGACGACTTCGCCGTCGCGCGGCACGCCGCCGCCCACCATCCCGGTATTGCCGCCCTGGGGCACCAGCGGGACGCCCAGTTCGGCGCAGGCCGCGAGCACGGCCGACACCTCTTCAGTCGAGCGCGGGCGCACCACCAGGGGCGTCGCGCCGATGTGCTTGCCGGGCCAGTCCCTGGCGTAACGCGCGGTGTCGGCGGGATCGTCGAGATAGAGCGCGGGGTCGCCGAGCCTCTCCCGAAGCCTCTCGTGCGGGGCCGTCATCCTGTACCCTGTGCGGCGGTCGCGGCGGTTTTGCGGCAAGACGGCGCTTGCGTCAAACCGTGCCCGGCGCTCCGTCCACCGCACCGGCGCTCAAGGGGGTCTATACCGTGATCGCCGCCGCGGGGGCTGGACCGGTTCGCTGCCGGCTCGGATCGTTGGCGGGCGGACGACAGAGGGTTGACGCGGTGCTGCGATGGCGATGAAGAGGCGGGGAAGTCGGCAAAGCCTTCGGGTGGAGATTTTCAATCTTCGATCAGAAACGGAAACTTCCATGTCTGATGTGATCGAACATCTGAAATCGTTCAATCGGAAGGAGCGGTTCATATTGCTGAATCGTGCTTTGGGTCAACCGAACGAACAAATGTTTCGTCTTGATCCCTGCTTCGCAGAAGACTTGCGCAGTGAACTCGCCCTGCCTCTCGAAATCGCGCTACATCTCGGGTGTCCAGTGCCATCTACAGCTTTGGAACGACGTGACGCTCGCGAGCGGGCATACGGCGTTGACGGAGCGGGCGGAAGTGGGCGCCGACACACTGGCACGGCTTCGGCCGTTGATTGCCAACATGATGGCCGGGAACCCGGAACCGCCGCGCACGCGAGACATACCGAGCCGCCCGGCGTTCATGCTCCAATGCGTGCGCTTCGCACGCGGTGCGCCGTTGTTCCGGGTGTACGGGCCGAAGCCGGTTCCTCGCGAGGGCGCGGAGCTTCCCTGCATCGTGTCGTTCGGCGTTGCCGTCGTGGGCGAGGCAAGGGCCTTCGCACCGTGGGACGCCTTGCACGCCATGCCGGACGCGGCGGGCGCACCGGCAACGGATGCGATCGAACCGCCGGCGGCGGCGCCATGCATCGCATGGACCTTGTAGGAGCAACACCATGGCCAAAGGCATTGATCCAATCCGCTTGATTGCTTCGATCCTGCTTTCCTGTGCGCTGGCGTTGCCGGCGCTTCCCGTTCACGCCGACCCTGGCGTGAACCGCGATTTGTTCGAGGCGGCACAGCGCGGAAACGCTTCCGAGGTGAAGGCCGCGCTCGCTGCCGGCGCGGACCCCGGCGCGCGCGATAAAGACGGCGAAACGCCGCTTCATTCGGCGGCGGGTGCGTCCGGCAATCACAACCCTTTGGTGATTACGGTGTTGACCGAAAGCGGCGCGGACCCCGGCGCGCGCGATGATGACGGCAAGGTTCCCTTCGACTACGCGAAAGACAACGAAGCCTTGAAGGGAACCGAAGCCTACTGGCTGTTGAACGAAGCCCGGTTCGAGTAGACCGGGGCGGTTGGTAGGCCATGGGCGATGATGGCGATTGGATGCGCCGGCTTGGGCGGACAGCGCGGCAAACGGCGGACGGCGACGGCGACTGAAATCCGCTGCTTCCCGGATGGCGGCGACGTGCGCCAGCAATCCGGATCGGGCTATGGGCCCGCCCGCTTCCCGTCCGGTCGGGCCGTGAAGGCCGGGACGGCGCGGGCCGTGCGGGCGGCGTGAGCGCCGCGGCGGAGGGGAAGCGATGAGCGTCGAGGCGCTGTTTCTCGATTACGACGGCGTGATCGCCGACAGCATGACGGCGAAGGCCGAGGCGATGGCCGACGCCTTCGCGCCGCTGACGCGCGAGCGCGGCGCCGTCATCGAGGGCTTCAGGCGCCACGCCGGAAGCGGCCGCGAGCTGGTCTTCGACCGCATCCACGAGCACCTGACGGGGGAAGCGCTGCCGGCCCCGGCACGGAAACGAATCGAGGCGGCGTTCCTCGGGCGCATCGACGCCATCAACGCTGCGGTCGGTCTTTTCCCGGGCGTCCGGGACTTCATCGCCGCGCAGGCGGCGAAGCGCGCGGTCGCGGTCGTGACCGGCGTGCCGCAGGCCGAGGTCGAGCGCCAGCTCGAGCGGCTGGGCCTCCGCCGCTTCCTCGCCTCCGTTCATGCCGCGACACGGCAGACACCCAAGAACGTGCTCATGCGGGGCTTCCTGGAGGCCCGCGGGATCGCCGCACGGGGCGCCCTCTTCGCCGGCGACTCCCGGACGGACATGCACGAGGCGGCGCTGGCCGGGGTGCCCTTCGTCGGCATCGGCACGCCCGCCTTCTTCGCCGGCGGCGCGCCGGTCGCCGTCGTCGAACGCCTGCCCGGCATGGCCCGTCTGCTCGGCGACTGAGCGCGCGCCCGCGCCTCCACCGGTCACGACGGCCCGCCGCCCAAGCGGTTGAAGACGGCGAGCGATTCCGCGATCCGCGCCCGCTCCAGGCCGCGCACGATGAACACCACGCGCGAGCGGCGGTCCGCGTCTGGCCAAGCGTCGAGGTGGACCGGCGGATGGACGACGTGCTGCACCCCGTTGATCACCACCGGCGTGTCGACACCCGCGACGTTCAACAGGCCCTTGACCCGAAGGACCTCCCCGCCGTGGGTGTGCAGGAGCAGGGTGAGCCAGATGCCGAAGGTGGTCCAGTCCACCGGCTCGTCATGGACCAGGCAGAAGGAATGGACGCGCTCGTCGTGCCGGCTCGCGCCATGCCGGCCAGCGCCGTGGCCGTGCGACGCCGCGGGGCGCGCGGCCTCCGCCTCGATCCAGCGCAGCACCTCGCGGCCCTTGGCGGCGGGGTCGTAGACGTCGGCGCGGAGCAAGGGTTCGACCTCGACGGCGCCGTGACCGGCCATGAGGATTTCGGCCGACGGGTTGATCCGCGCGAGGCGGCCGCGCAGCACCCCGGCCGCCGCCGGATCGGCGATATCGGTCTTGGTCAGCACGAGGCGGTCAGCCACGGCCGCCTGCTTGACCGATTCCTCCTGGCGGTCGAGATGCGCCCGGCCGTTGACCGCGTCCACGGTGGCGACGACCGTGGCGAGCCGGTAATGATGGCGCAGGGACACGTCGTTCATGAAGGTCGCCAGGATCGGCGCCGGGTCGGCGAGGCCGGTGGTTTCCACGATCACGCGGCCGAACGGCAGCACAACGCCCCGCGCGCGCTTGTCGTGGATCTCGAGGACGGCCTGCTTCAGGTCGTCGCGGATCGTGCAGCACAGGCAGCCGCTGGAGAGAAGCACGGTGCTCTCGTCCACCGTCTCGACGAGTTGATGGTCGATGCCGATCTCGCCGAATTCGTTGACGAGGACGGCGGCGTCGCCCAGCGCGGGATGGCGCAGCAGGCGGTTGAGCAGCGTCGTTTTGCCGCTGCCCAGGAAGCCGGTCAGGACGAGGACCGGGGTGAGCGCGGCGTAGGCGCTCACGGCGGCGGTTCCGGCGCCGTGCCCGCCGCTTCGAGGCTCCCCTTGCGCCGGTGCCGCCTGGCCTCCTCGGCGACCGCGGACGCATCGGCGTCGTACACGAGGCGCCCGGCCCCGGAGAGCGCCACGAAGCGCTTGCCGCGCGCGCGGCCGACCAGGGTGAGGCCGACCCGGCGGGCCAGCGCGACGCCCCAGGCGGTGAAGCCCGAGCGCGAGATCAGGATCGGGATCTCCATGGTCACCGTCTTGATGACCATCTCGCTGGTCAGGCGCCCGGTGGTGTACATGATCTTGTCGCGTCCGCCGATGCCGTGCCGGAACATGTATCCGGCGATCTTGTCGATCGCGTTGTGCCGCCCGACATCCTCCATGTAGATCAGCGGCCGGGCTTCCGCGCAGAGCACGCAGCCGTGGATGGCGCCTGCCGCCAGATAGAGGCTCGGCTGGCGGTTGATCGCCCGGCTTAGAGCGTAGAGCCACGACGTCCGGAGCCGGGCGTCCGGGTCCAGCGCCACCGCGTCGAAACGCTCCATCAGGTCGCCGAACACGGTGCCCTGGGCGCAGCCGGAGGTCAGGGTCTTCTTGCGCAGGGTCGCTTCGTAATCGGTGGCGCGCGCCGTGCGGACGACGACGGTTTCGATGTCCTCCTCGTAGTCGACGGCGGTCACCGCGTCGTCCCCGCGCAGCATGTTCTGGTTGAGCAGATAGCCGAGCGCCAGATATTCCGGGTGGTCGCGGATCGTCATCATGGTGACGATCTCCTGCCCGTTGAGGAAGAGCGTGAGCGGGCGCTCCTCGACGACGCGGGCCGTGACGGCCGCGCCGTCCTGGTCCACCCCTTCGAGCGCGCGCGTGAGACGCGGGTCGTCCGGGTCCGGCGTGACGGCGAACCTCCGCATCGCGCGCGGCGCGCCTCAGCCGCCGGCGACCGCGACCGAGACGGTCTCGACCGAAACGGCCTCGACCGAGACCTCGACGCCGTGCACGCAGCTGCTCTCGCCCATGTCCGACTTGAGCCCCGGATTCAGGACGTTGATGTTGGCCCGCGCGCCGCGCTCCCGGCGGGGCCAGCGGCCCTTGGGGGAGAGGGCGACGCCGCGCGGGATCGAATCGGCGATGGCCAGCGCGAGCTCCAGGCTGCCGGTCTCGTTGGAAAGGCGCACCCGCTGCCCGGCCGCCAAGCCGCGCGCGGCGGCATCGTCGGGATGGATGGTCACCGTCGCCGGGCCGAGCCGCTCCGCGACGCGCCCGTCGTTGGCGTAGGAGTCGTTCATCAGCCACGGCGAGGCGGGGGAAAGCAGACGTAGCCTTCCCGCCGCCGGGCGCGCGTCGGCCTCCGGCGCGGGCAGCCGCGGATGCCCGTCTGCCTCGGCGCGCGCAGACGCGATCTCGATCTTGCCGCTGGGGGTCGGGAAGGCGAGATCGGCGAACTGGATCACCGGTTTCGGCGCGGGAAACACGGTGCCGGCCGCCTTGAAATCCGCGAACGAGCCGGCGATGCCGACCTGGTCCATGACCGCCTCCATGATCGATTCGTCGCTCTCGAACAGCGCCGGCTCGGTGTAGCCCATGGCGCGGGCGAGGCGGCGGAATATCTCCTGGTTGGGCAGCGAGTCGCCGAGCGGCTCCTGGAGCTTGGCCTGGGCGGAGAAGGAAAGGTTGAAGTAGCCCGAGACGAGGTCGTCGAACTCGAGGAAGGACGCGGCGGGCAGGACGTAGTCCGCGTAGTCGGCGGTGTCGGTCTGGAACAGGTCCACCACCACGGTGAAGAGGTCCTCGCGGGCGAGCGCCGCTTGCAGCCGCGCCTGCTCGGGGCTGGAGGCAGCCGGGTTGATGTTCCAGCAGAGGAAGGCGTGGATGTCCGCCGGGTCTTCCAGGCGCGCCGCGAGCGCCATCTGGCTGAAGCTCGGCGGGCTGCGGTTCAGCGCCGCGCCGCTCAGATAGTCGCCGTCCACCCCCTTCCGGCCGCTGCCGTTGAGATAGAGCATCCCGGCGCCGGGCTTGCCGAAATTGCCGGTGGCAGCGGGCAGCAGCGCGCAGGCGCGCACCACGTTGCCGCCGCGCCTCTGCCGTTGCAGCCCCTGACCCAGCCAGAGCAGGGAGGGGCCCGCGCCGTAGAGGCGCACCGCCTCCTCGATCAGGGGCGCCGGGACGCCCGTCCGCGCTGCGCCCCAGGCGGGGGTGCAGGGTGCGAGCGTCGGTTCCAGCTCGCGCCAGCCGACGGTGTGGGCATCGAGGAACGGCCGGTCGACCAGCCCGTCGCGGGCCAGCACGTGGAGCATGGCGAAGGCGAGGGCGGCGTCACTGCCGGGGAAGGGCTGCAGGTGCAGGTCGGCCCGTGCAGCCGTCGGGTGGCGCACGGGGTCGACGACGACCACCGCGCCCGGCGCCTCCTTCAGCCAGTGCTTGTGCTGGTGCGGGGCCGACGCGGAGGGGTTCGCGCCCCAGACCACGATGCAGCGCGCGTCCCCGGCGGTGCGCGGATCGAAACCGATGACGGAACTGCCGATGACGTAATCGAGGGCGACATGCCCGGCCATGTTGCAGACGGTGTCCGGCTCGACCTCGCGCGCGCCGAGCCGCCCCAGGAAACGCAGCGGGAAGTTGCCGGCGATGAGGGAGCAGGTGCCGGTGTAATGCGCGTGCACGATCTTGTCCGCGCCGGCGCCTTCGGCGATCGCCGCGAGGCGCGTCGCGACGGCCTCGATGGCCTCGTCCCAATCGACCGCCTCGAAGCGCCCTTCGCCCTTGGCGCCGACGCGCTTCAGGGGGCGCAGAAGCCGCGCCTGCGGGTCGCGGAACACGCCGTTGTAGGCGAGCGCGCATTTGCCGCAGAGGGCACCGCGACTCACCGGGTGGTCCGGATCGCCCAGCACGCGGGTGATCCTGCCGCCGCGCCGGATGGCGACGATGCCGCAGGCGTCGTAGCAATCGCGCGGACAGGTGGTCTTGAGGACGTCCTTGGCGCTGGGCATGGCGGCTCCTCCCGATCTCGCGGCCGCGCCCGCCATCCTACGGCGGCGGGGCGGTCGCCGGAACCCCGTGTTAGGGTGGCCATGGAGACTCGAGGGAGGACCGTCATGCGGAAGGTGACGCTGCCGTCGGGCGATGCGGTCGCGGCGCTCGGCCAGGGGACATGGCGCATGGGCGAGCGCCGCGCGGCGGCGAGCGCGGAGGTCGCGGCGCTGCGGCACGGCCTCGACCGCGGCATGACGCTGGTCGACACGGCGGAGATGTACGGCGACGGCGGCTCGGAACGGGTGGTGGGCGAGGCGATCCGCGGGCAGCGCGACGCGGTCTATCTGGTGAGCAAGGCGCTGCCGCAGAACGCCGGGCGCAAGCGCCTGGCGAAGGCGTGCGAAGCCAGCCTCGACCGCCTGGCGACGGACCATCTCGACCTCTACCTGCTGCATTGGCGCGGCGGCGTGCCGCTTGCCGAAACCGTCGAAGGGTTTCTCGCCCTGCGGGACGCCGGCAAGATCCGCCATTTCGGGGTCAGCAATTTCGACACCGACGACATGGCCGCGCTGTGGGAGACCGAGGGCGGCACCGCCTGCCAGACCAACCAGATCCTCTACAACCTCACGCGGCGCTGGCCGGAGGCGTCGCTGCGCGCTTGGTGCGAGAGCCACGGCCTGCCGTTGATGGTGTATTCGCCCCTCGAGCAGGGGCGGTTGCCGGATGACGGTGCCCTCGCCGCCGTCGCCCGGAAGCACGGCGCGACGGCGATGCAGGTCGCCCTCGCCTGGACGCTCAGGCACGCGGATGCGTTCGTGGTGCCCAAGGCCGCGCGGATCGCCCATGTGGACGAGAACCGCGGCGCCCTCGACATCACCCTCGACGCGGACGACTTGGCCGCCCTCGACGCCGCCTTCCCCCCGCCGGACGGCGCCGCGCCGCTCGAAATCCTGTAGGCGGGCTGGCCCGCCTTTCCCGACCGCGCTACTCTCCTTCCCCGGGAGAACGGGAGAACGATGGGGTGGCGAGACTGACGGACCGGCAGCGCCGCTGGCTCCGCCGTGGCCTCGACCAGCCCGGCGGCAAGCTGCCGCTGTTCGACGACGAGGGGCAGCGGATCGACAGGCGTACGATCCGCTCCTGCATCAAAAAGGGATGGGCCGCGCCGTGGCGCCGCAACCCCGTCGCCCCCGGCTGGATGGTGTGCCGGCTCACCGACCGGGGCCGCCTCGCCCTTGGCGCGGTGGCGCGGCCTGACGACCGGGCGGCCTGACGGGCGGGCTCAAGCGGGCGCCCGCAGGTCGACGGGCGCGCCCATCACCGAACGCGCGGCGGGCGTCGTCTCGGCGACCAGCCTGCCGCACTTGAAGACGTGGGTGCAGGCCGGGTTGAGGCGGAGCACGTCGGCCTTGCTCGCGGCGTCGAACACGACCAGATCGGCGCGGCAACCGGGCGCCACGCCATAGTCCTCGAGCGCGAGGATGGCGGCGTTGCGCCAAGTCACCATGTCGAAGCAAGCGTCGATCTCGGCCGTGCCGGACATCTGGCAGACGTGCAGCGCGAGCGACGCCGCCTGGACCATGTCGCCCCGGCCGAGCGGGTACCACGGGTCCATGATCGAATCGTGGCCGATGCCGACGGTGACGCCGGCCTGCCAGAGCTCCTTCACCCGCGTCATCGAGCGCCGCTTCGGGTAGGTGTCCTCTCGCCCGAGCAGGATCAGGTTGTCGAACGGGTTGGCGATGACGTTCAAGCCGCCCTTTTGCAGCCAGCCGAAGAGGCGGAAGGCATAGGCGTTGGCGTAGGAATGCATGGCGGCGCAATGGCTCGCCGTGACCCGGCCCTGCATCCCGCGGTAGTAGGACTGGTGGGCCATCACCTCGGTGAAGCGCGAGTTCGGATCGTCGATCTCGTCGCAATGGACGTCGATCAGGAGGCCGCGCTTCTCGGCTTCGTCGAAGATCAGTTCGAGGCTGGCCACGCCCGCCTCCCGCGTCGCCTCGTTGTGCGGGATGCCGCCCACCGCGTCCGGCCCCATGTCGAGGGCACGGCGGAAGAGTTCCGGCCCGCCCGGATGCGAGTGGATGCCGTCCTGAGGGAAGGCCACGACCTGAAGGTCGACCCGGTCCGCCACCTCTTCCTTGACTTCGAGGAGCGCTCGCAGCGACAGCTGGCTCTCGTCCGAAGTGTCGGCATGGGTGCGGATGAAGCCCGCGCCCTGGGCCACTTCCCAGTCGATCGCCTGCCGCGCCCGCGCCTTGACCGCCTCCACGTCGCGGTTTTCCTTCTGCCGGCCCCATATCGCGATGCCTTCGTGCAGCGTGCCCGAAACGTTGGCTTCGAGGCTCGCGGTGAGAACGGCGTCGAGATGGACGTGCGGGTCGATCAACGGGCCCGAGACGAGGCGGCCTGCGCAATCGATCACGGTGCCGGCCTCCGTCGCGATCCCCGGCTCGACCGCCGCGATGCGTTCGCCCTCGATGGCGACGTCGGCGCGCCGCACCGGCTGGTCCTCGTGCGCGACGAGGGCGTTCTTCAGAATGACGTCCATGCGCGAAGCCTCCCCTCTCTTCCGGCGGCCGAGTGCCCGCCCGCTCCCAGACTACTATCAACGGTCGGGTTTTTTCAGGTGCGCGGGCCTCCGGGCCCGCATTTACCACTCGCGCACCGGCCGGTTCCCGGCCGTGCTAGCATTCCCGCGCGTCGCGTTTCATCGAGGGCGGGGCATGGCGCCGGAGGGCAGCAGGCGAGGGACGGGCGCGCGGCCCGCCCGCCCCGCGATGTCGCCGACCCGCGTCCGCGAGGCGGTGCGGCGGGCCGCGCGCTATCGGCGGACCGGCCGGCTCGCGGAGGCGCGGGCGCTCTACTGCGACGTTCTCGCCGTGCGGCCCGACCACCGGGAGGCACTGAAGGCCTGCGCCGTGGTCTCGCTTCAGCTCGACCATGTTGACCAGGCCGTGGCGCTGCTGCGCCGCGCGGTCGCGCTCGACGAAGGCGACGCCGGCGCGCACAACGATCTCGGCAACGCGCTCCAGGCGGCGGGCCGTCTCGACGAAGCGGCTGCCGTCTACTGCCGCGCGCTCGCGCTCGACCCGGCCATGGCCGAGGCGCATCTCAACCTCGGCCATGTGCGGCGCGGCGCGGGCGATCTCGACGGCGCCGCCGCCGCTTACGCCGAGGCCGCCCGCCTTCGCCCCGACCACGCCGGCGCCGTCCTGTATGTGGGGCTGGTCCACCACGCCCAGGGGGAGCCGGAGTCGGCGGCCCGCGCCTTCCGCCGCGCCATCGCGCTCGACCCGAAGAACGCCGAGGCCCGCTTCGCCCTCGGCAGCGCCCTCTACGCGCTGGACGCGCTCGATGATGCGGTGCGAGCCTACGAAGAGGCGGCGGTGCTGAAGGCCGACATCCTCGATGCGTCGTTCGCAGTGGGGAAGCCCCGCCACGTCCACGCCCATCTCGACGGGGGCGACCCACACGCCGCCGTCGCGGCCTGCGATGCCCATCTCGCCCGCTACCCCGGCGCCAGCGGCGCGCTCGCGATGAAGGCCATCGCCCTGCGGGAGAGTGGTGACGCGGCAGCGGCGCGGGCGCTGCTCGATTTCGACCGCTTCCTCCGCCCCGTGCGCCGTGTGCCGCCGGCGGGTTTCGCGAGCGTCGCGGCCTTCAACGAGGCGCTGGCCGCCCATGTCCGCAACCACCCGACGCTGAGGGACGCGCCCGCGAGCTACTCGATGGAAGGCGGCAAGAGCACGGGCGAACTCTTCCCCGGCGCCGCGACCGCCGTCGTGGCGCCCGCCGTCGCGGCGTTCCGGGAGGCGGTCGCGCGGGCGGTGGAGGAATACCGCGATGCTCTCCCGGCGGCGCCGGATCATCCTTTCGTGGCCGCCGCGCCGGCGCGCTTCAAGGCCACGGCCTGGGGAGTCGTCCTCGACGCCGGTGCCTTCCAGGTGCCCCACATCCACCCGTCGGCCTGGCTCAGCGGCGTTTATTACGTGCGCCTGCCCGAGATCGTCACCGACCTCGGTGCCGCTCACGCCGGCTGGATCGAGTTCGGCCGCCCCTATTGGGATTTTGCAATCCGCGTGGAGCCGGAAACCAAGCTGGTGAAGCCCGAGGAGGGCCTGATGCTGCTCTTCCCCTCCTACATGTTCCACCGCACCCTCCCCTTCGCGGGCCCTGGCGCGCGCATCAGCATCGCCTTCGACATTCTGCGCGATGGGTGACGGCACAGGGCCGCGAACAGGAACCTGCGGGCGTCTATTGTGAGCTTCGTCAGATCGGGACTGGTTTTCCGCCGGACAACCTGATGTCCGGTCGCACGTAGACCGCCTTGTCTTTTAGCACTTTGGCGGGTTTGACGACGCCGAACGTGTGAGTCCGCCCGCCGCCGCTCGTGCCGGCCGTACTGCCTTCGTATTTCCAATTGGATTTGATCAAAAAGACGATGTCGACGCGCCAGATGAGCACCGATCGATCGGTCGCGATGGAGTGCGTAGGATCGACAAGATAACGCCACACGACATACCAACCCTCATGATCGTAATGAGATTGTATCGACCAAGGTCGTTTGCTGGCCTTGCTCTCAAGGCAGTAACGGGGTTGCGGGTTCGGCCCGCTCGAACGGTGCTTCAAATCGGGGAATCTCTGCTGCGCCTTGAATGTATGCTTGACCTTCTCGTAAATACTGAAGGTATCGAGCGCCTTGGTTCCGAAAATACCTATGATCGCGCTGAAGACGTTCCGCTGCTCAAGGTAAATGTCAATCAGATCATCTGCCTCTTTTTCGATATAGTCGACAGATTTTCGAATATGACCGACCTCCAGACCCGACGGAAGGGGTACGGATCGATCGAACCAGTCGAGATTTGGATACGAGGGCACGGGACCGCGGCTTCCGGCAAACGGACGAGTCTTGACGTCTAGACGTCGATGTGTCTGAATAGGCACATGGTGACGAATGTGCAAAGCACTGTGATCAGTTTGCGACTCCGATCCGACGTCGCGCGCGCTTTCAAGATTGAAGCGGCGAGCCGGGGACTCAAGCTTAACGCCTTATTCGAGGAAATGCTCCGGGCATATCGGCAAAATGCCGGCCCGGAAAGGACGGACGGGGGCGGCGGAAGCCATGGCCGGGACGGACCTCGCGCGGATCGATAGCGTTCTTCGGGGCGGGGCGCCGCGGACCTCATGGGCGGAAGCGCTGGTCGAGGCGACCGACGCCGCGTGGCGAGTCGTGCGGAACCACGGCGCCCAGCGGCGCGTGCACCTTTCGGAGCGGGCCACCTGCGTGCTGGCCGACGCCATCCAGTGGCTCGGCGGACTCCCGGAGAACGCGATTCACGCCGTGGTGACGGACCCTCCCTACGGCCTTGTCGAATACGAGCGGGAGAACCACGCGAAGATGCGGGCCGGACAGGGAGGCGTATGGCGGATTCCGCCATCGTGGGACGGGGCCAGACGGCGCCCGCTGCCACGCTTCACGGTGCTGTCCCGGCGGGAGACGGACGAGCTTTACGCCTTCTTCGGCGAATTCGCCCTTGCCGCGGCGCGGGCGCTCGTGCCGGGCGGCCACATGTTCGTCGCGTCGAACCCCTTGCTGTCCACGGTGACCTTCCACGCCTTTCAAGCGGCCGGGCTCGATAAGCGCGGTGAAGTCATCCGGCTCGTGCAGACCTTGCGGGGCGGAGACCGTCCGAAGGGCGCGGAACGGGAATTCCGCGACGTGACCGTGATGCCGCGCTCGTGCTGGGAACCGTGGGGCATCTTTCGCAAGCCGCTCGACGGCACGGTCGCGGCGAATCTGCGGCGCTGGGGCGCGGGCGGCTTGCGACGGGTCTCCGATGACGAGCCGTTCCGGGACGTGATTCCCTGCTCGCCAGCGCGCGGAAGGGAAAAGGCGATCGCCCCGCACCCGTCGTTGAAGCCCCAGAAGTTCCTGCGCCGGATCGTGCGGGCCGCCCTGCCGCTCGGCCTGGGCATCGTCCACGACCCGTTCGCCGGAAGCGGCTCGACGCTCGCAGCGGCGGAAGCAGTCGGCTACCGCTCCACGGGGACCGAGAGGGACCGCGATTATTTCGAAATGGGCGGGCGCGCGTTCGACAGGTTGGCGGACCTGCCGGTCGATCATGTCGGCGGCGATTGAGAGCACGCCCGGCCGCGTCCCACTCACCCCCTGTCGAGCCGTGCGAAGAGGAGCCAGAAGAAGCCGCCCAGGATGGGGAGGGTGGCACCCAGGATGATCGTCGCGAGAGAGAAGATGATCGGCACCTGCGATTGGTGCGAGGCCGTCATCGTCCAGTTGTAGATCGGCATCGTCGTCTCCGAGCCGCGCAGGAAGATCGAGCGCAAGAGCTCGTTGAAGGAAAGCAGGAAGCCGAAAATCCCCGCCCCGACGATGCCGGGGCGCAGGATCGGGAACTCGATGTCCCAGAAGCGGCGCCACGTCGTCGCGCCCAGGTCCTGCGCAGCCTCCAGGAGCCGGTAGTCGAAGCGCGTCGCGATGATCAGGACGAGGAGCAGCGAGAACGGCAGCGACCACACCAGGTGCCCGACGAAGATCGACCACAGGCCGAGCCGCAGGTCCAGGAAGGAGCGGATGAAGATGAAGAGCGCGGCACCCATGGTGAGTCCCGGCACGAAGAGCGGGATCAGCGCGATCAGCATCACCCCGCCGGGCTTGCGCATCCGCGGCATGGCGCGCCCGACCGCGGTCGCCACGACCATGCAGACGAGGCCCGTCACCACCCCCATGGCGACGCTCTCGTAGAGCGGCTCCCCCCACTTCTCGAACCCGCCCATCAGCTCGTCGTAGTGCTCCATGGTGAGCGGGTAGGGGATGCCCGAAAGCGGCCGCCCGCTGAACGACATCACCGCGAGCCACACCAGCGGGACGTACATCAGCAGGATGACGATCAGCCCGAGCCACTTGGCGAGCCCCGGCCAGAGCGGCCAGCCCGAAACCCGGCGCCAGAGCAGCGCGCCGCCGTGGCCGATCTGGCCGTCGATGGTCGCGGCCACCCTTCGCGGCGCCGTCCCGTTCATCGCCGCAGTGCCAGGAAGACGTCGCCGATGGAGCCCAGGCGGCGCGTCGCCAGGACCAGCAGAGCCAGGAGCACCGCCAGAAGGATGATGACGAACACCGAGAGCGCGGCGGCCGTCGGGTATTTCAGGTTGCGGATGGCGGCTTCGACCGAGGGCCCCAGCAGGTTGACGAAGCCGCCGCCCAGCATCTCCGGCTCCACCCAGGTCGCCATCAACGGCACCATCGTGAAGACGGCGCCGGCGACGATGCCGGGAAGCGAAAGCGGCAGGATGATATGGAACAGCACATGTCCCTTGCTCGCCCCCAGGTCGCGGGCCGCCTCCAGATACTCGTCGTCGATGAGGCTCACGACCAGGAAGATGGGGAACACCATCGTCGGGAAATAGGGCGCAAGCATCCCGAAATGCACCGCGAACTCGGAGAACAGCATCCACTCCATCGGCTCGGCGATGACGCCCGTCTCCATCAGCACGGTGTTGATGATGCCGTTCTTGCCGAGGATGGCGCGCCAGATGATCGTGCGCGAGGAGGGGTCGAGGAAGAAGGGGATGGTCAGCAGCGTGATGATCACCGCCTTGGTGGCCTTGGACTTGCAGACCTTCGCCAGCCACAGCGCGAAGGGGAAGGCGATCAGGAACTCGACGACCGTGAGCACCAGGACGACGCGCAGCGTGCGTACCGCCGCGATCCAGCGCCCGGAATCGATCAGCGAATCCCAGGTCTTGAACGAGGCGTCGTAGGACACCTGGTAGTTCTTCATCTCGAAGAAACTGTGGGCGACCATGATCAGGAGCGGCAGGATGACGATGATCACCCATGCCGCCACGAACGCCGGCACCACCCACCCGCCCGAGAAGAGGTTGGTGTAGCGGGCGCGAAGGGTGCCCATCAAACCCTTACGGGCCGTCTCCGACATCGGTCGCCGCGCGGGCCGCTCCGGTGTGCCACGCCCGCGCGAGCGGGCGGCGCGCCGGAGCGGCCGTCACTCGGCCGGCGGCGCGGTCAGGCGTTCAGGAACCGCTGCCACTCCTCTTCCATCACGTCGGAGTTCGGCGCCGCGGGCTTGCCGAAGAACGGCTTCTCGAACTTCCGGTTGACCTTCACCTCGGTCCACTTGAGCTCGTCCACCTGCTCCTGCGGCCAGCCGTTCTCTTCCGCGTACTTGACGCCCAAGTCCATGTTGGGGCCGGCGTAGCCGCGCTGGATCGCCTGATAGGCACGGTACTCGCCCGTCATGTAGTAGTTGAGCACCTTGTAGATGTTGTCGACGTTGTCGCGCTCCAGCGCCTTGGTGTGGACGTAGGCGCCGTGGCCCCATTTGTAGTAGCCCTCGACCGTGAAGGCGTAGATCACGGTGCCCGGCCCCAGGATGTTGTTGGCCTCCTTGGTCGCCGGCTCCCAGCAGTTGATCAGATCGATCTCGCGGTTGCTGAGGAGCTGTACCTGCTCCTCGAAGGCCGCGTGCAGGGAGCGGAACTGCCCGGCGCGCTTGCGTTCCGCCGCGAAGTCGGCGACCACCCGGGCTTCTTCGCCCGTCATGTTGGCGACGTCGGCGATCTCCGCCCGGCCGTGATGCTTGAGATAGTTGGCGACCTCGGGGCTGGAAAGCAACCAGCTGCGGTCCAGCGACACGCGCCCCTTGGTGTCCTCGTCCTCGAACATCTTGCTCCAGCCGATCTCGTCGAGGCCGTTGGGGTTGGCCCCGATCGCCTCGGGGAAGTAACCGAAGCTGTCCGCGTTGCCGATGACGGGGACGCCGTATTGCTTGCCGTCGTTGTCCTGGAGAAGGTCGGTGCGCTTCCAGTCGTCGGAGGTGCGCGCCCAGAGCGTCAGCGCCGGGTGGTCCTCGATGACCTCGGCGTAGTAGCCCTGCGGCCCGAGCACGTCCTCGGTGCCGCCGTCGAAGATGAAGATGTCATGGGTCTCGCCAAGGTCGTTCGAGATGACGTCACGCATGAACACGCCGATGTCGGCGTTGGTTCCGGTGAACTCCATCGTGATGCCGATGGCCTTCTCCATGATGCTCCAGTCCTTGAGCTGCGACGTCGTGACGCCGTAGCCCTTGACCGTCGTGGACGCGGCCTGCGCCCGCCCCGTCGCGGCCAGCGGGCCGCTCGCCGCGACGGCCACGGCCGCGGTGGCCGCCGTGCCCTTCAACACGTCCCGGCGCGAGATGGCCGGTTTCCCCCTCGTCTCGTTCATGCCGATCCTCCCGTTCCTCTGCGAATCCGGCCCCGGCTCGATTCCCGCGGCCGTCTCGCGCCCCGACTATACCGGATGGTGTGCCGCCGGAACACCGGCCGCGCGCGCCGCAGCCGCGGCATTCTACGAAGGCCGGTGCCGGAACAGCACGTGGGCGGCGAAAGCTCGGCGGTGTTGGATGTCGACTTGGCCGCGCGGCGCGCGATGGCGGATTCCACGGCGTCGACCTTCGGGTGGACATCCGCCTTGCAGCAGGACCGGTCGTAGTGGTTCCTGAAAGCCGCCGCGGCGATTCCCCGTATCCGCTGTTCGTCCCTATCGACTCTCCCCGGTCGCATCGCTCACCCTCCGCGGCGCGCGCCCCCGACGAAGCGGGCAGCCGCGCGGGCGCCGGCATCGAGCGCCCTCCACCCGAACGCGCGGGAAACCCCGTCAGCGCGCGGGCGGGGCCGCCAGCGGGACGTGGGGGGCCGAATCACGCGGCAGCAGGCCGCGAAGCCTGGGGTCGTCGAAAACCTCCGTCTCCTGGCGGACGACGGAGAAGCCGTGCTTCCGGTAGAAGCCGAGCGCGCGCGGATGGTCGCAGTCGCAGGTTTCGAGGATCACGCGGCACGGCCGGTGCCGCCAGGCAGCGGCGAGCGCATGGGCGAGCAGACAACCGCCGAGCCCCGTCCCGATCCGGGGACCGATCACGCCGAAATAGCGTAGCTCGACGTCGGGCACCGGCCGCCGGTCGAGCTCGGCGAAGCCGACCGCCTCGCCGGCGGCTTCCGCCACGTGGAGTTCGGTCGCGTCCGCCCGGAGATGCGCGGCGAGCGCCGCCTCGTCGAGCACCAGCCGCTGCCACCAGAGCCAGTCTCCGCCGACGGCCCGGTAGAGGCGAAGATAGTCCGCGACCGGCATGTCCCGCCGGCGGCGGACCGCGACGCCGGGCGGGCAAGGCGGGCGCGGCGTTCCGGGCACGGCGTCCATCGCGAGATGGGTCACCGCGGTGCGGATCTTGCCGGGCGGAGCGGCCTCCGGGTCCGCGGCCATGGCCGGCCCGTCAGATGCCGCAGGAAATGCCTTCGTCGAGGAGCAGGAGCGAGCCGTGCGCCGCGCGGCCTTCCTCCGAGCAGAGGAAGACCGCCGCCGCCGCCATGTCCGCCGGGTCCGAATAGGTTCGGTTGCTCGGCGTGACCGCCGCCATGCCGTCGAGCATCTCCCTGTATTGCGGCTCGGTGCGGATCTTCACGTTCATCGGCGTCGCCGTGTTGCCCGGGAGGATGGCGTTCACGGCGATGTCGTGGGGGCCGAGCTCGAGGGCCAGGGCGCGGGTCAGGGCGTTGATCGCCGCCTTCGAGGCGCAATAGACCGAAAAGGTCTTGAACCCCATGACGCCGGTGACCGAGGCGAGATTGACGATCTTGCCGCCGCCCTGCGCGCGCATCAGGGGGGCGACCTCGTTGATGGCGAAGAACGTGCCCTTCACGTTGATGTCCATCAGGCGGTCGTACTCCGCCTCGCTGGTCTCGCCCGCCGGGGTCGGCTCGAAGATGCCGGCCGAGTTGACCAGGATGTCGATGCGCCCGAAGGCGGCCTTCACGTCGGCGACGAGACGCTTGACCGCGCCTACTTGGGTCACGTCGGCGACGAACGCCCTGGCCTCGCCGCCCTGCGCCGCGATGCGGTCGGCCACCCCTTGCGCCTTGCCGATGTCGGCGGCGCCGGCGACGGCGACGCGCGCGCCCTCGGCGGCGAACCTGAGCGCGATCGCCTCGCCGATTCCCGACGAGCCGCCCGTGACCAACGCGACCTTTCCTTCCAGCTTCATCTTTGCCCTCCCCGGCCGTCCGTGACGCGCGCCGCTATCCTATCACGCCGGGCCGCCGTGGAGGTGTTAGCATGGGGGGTGATAACTGACCGCGTGAAGGGACAGCCATGCACGGCCTCATGCAGGAGATCCCGCTCATGATCTCGTCGTTGATCCGCTACGCGGCGGAGTATCACGGCGACCGCCCGGTGGTCTCGCGCATCGTCGAGGGCGCGATCCACCGTTATGGCTACGGCGCATGCGAGCAGCGCGCCAGGCGACTCGCCAATCTCCTGGGCCGGCTTGGAATCCGGCGCGGCGACCGGGTCGGCACGCTGGCGTGGAACGGATACCGGCATCTGGAACTCTTCTACGGCGTCTCGGGGGCCGGCGCCGTGCTTCACACGGTGAACCCGCGGCTGTTCACCGATCAGATCGTCTACATCGTCAACCACGCCGAGGATCGGGCGCTGTTCCTCGACCTCACCTTCGTCGAACTCGCGGAGGGCATCGCCGACCGCCTGCCGACGGTCGAGCGCTACGTCGTCATGACGGACGAGGCGCACATGCCGGCCACCTCCCTTCCCGGCGCCGCCTGCTACGAGACCCTGCTCGCGGGCGAAAGCGCTGACTACGACTGGCCCATCTTCGACGAGCGGACCGCCTCCTCGCTCTGCTACACCTCCGGCACCACGGGCAATCCCAAGGGCGTGCTCTACAGTCATCGTTCCACCCTGCTGCACGCCATGGCGGCGTGCCAGAACAGCGCCATGGGGCTTTCGGCGCACGACACGATCATGCCCATCGCCCCCATGTACCACGGCAACGCCTGGTCGCTGCCCTATCTGGGCTGCCTCGCGGGCACCGGCATGGTCCTGCCCGGCACCAGGATGGACGGGCGGAGCCTCCAGGAATTGATCGAGGGCGAGGGCGTGACCTTCGCGCTCGGCGTGCCCACCGTCTTCACCATGCTGCTCGACTACCTCGACGAAAGCGGCAAGCGCGTCGATTCCCTCGAGCGGGTCGCCATCGGCGGCTCGGCGGTGCCCGAATCGATGATCGAACGGCTGGCCGACCCATATGGCGTGACCGTGCACCAGCTCTGGGGCATGACGGAGACCTCGCCCCTCGGCACCCTGGCGACGCCCACGCCGGCGCTCGATGCGCTGCCGGAGGAAGAACGCCGTGCCGTGCTCGCCCGGCAGGGCCGGGTGCAGTTCGGCCTCGAGCTCAAGATCACGGGCGCCGACGGCGAGCCTGCGCCGCGCGACGGCAGGACCTTCGGCGACATGTCCGTGCGCGGCAACTGGGCGGCCAGCGGCTACTTCAAGGGCGAGGGCGGCGACAGGCTGGACGCCGACGGATGGTTCCCGACCGGCGACGTGGCCACCCTCGACGCCTACGGCTTCATGCGGATCACCGACCGGACCAAGGACGTGATCAAATCGGGCGGCGAATGGATCAGCTCGATCGACCTCGAGAACGCGGCGATGGGCCATCCGGACGTGAAGCAGGCCGCCGTCATCGGCGTCCGCCACCCGAAATGGGAGGAGCGGCCGTTGCTGGTCGTCGTGCCGCGGGAGGGCCGCGCGCCGAGCAGGGAGAGCATCAACGGCCATCTCGCCGGCAAGGTCGCGAAATGGTGGCTGCCGGACGACGTGGTCCTGGTGGCGGAGATGCCGCTGACCGCGACCGGCAAGATCCGGAAGTCGCGCCTGCGCGAGATGTTCCGCGACCGCCCGCTGCCGGGCGCCTGATCCGGGGCGGCGCGCCGCTCGCCGCCGCTGCCGCGCAGGCGGCGGTTGTGGCATGGTGCGCGCCGCGTCATGCCCAGGGACCTGAAGGAGCGACCGCCGCCCCGGCCCGGCCGGGGCGCCCTCGAAGGCGTGCTCCTGATGATCTTCAGCTGCGCCTGTTTCGCCGGCATGTCGGCGGCAATCCGCCATCTCTCGGCGGAGCTGTCGGTGTTCCAGATCGCCTTCTTCCGCAACGTCGTCGGCGCCGCGGTGCTGCTGCCGTTCATGGCCCGCGCCGGGTTCGGTGCCTTCGGGGCCGGACGCTTCCGGCTCTTCGCCGTGCGCGCAGGCATCGGCATCTGCGCCATGTGGGCATGGTATTCGGCGCTGCGGATGACTCCGCTGGCCGAGGCCGTCACCCTCAACTTCACCGTCTCGCTGTGGATGATCCCGGTCGCCATCCTCATGCTCGGCGAGCGGGTCGGGCCGCGGCGCTGGCTCGCCACGCTCGCGGGCTTCGCCGGCGTCCTGATCGTGCTGCGGCCGGGCGCCGACACCTTCACCATCGGCGGCCTGCTGGCGATCTTCGCGGCGCTGTTCTTCTGCGTCTCGATGGCCCTGGTGCGTCTGCTCGCGCGCGCCGAATCGCCGCTCGCGATCGTCTTCTACATGAACGCCATCATGACACCGCTTTCACTGGGCCCGGCGCTATGGTTCTGGACTTCGCCCACGGCGGCGCAGCTCGGCTGGCTCTGCGGCATCGGCATCGTCCTCACCCTCGCGCATTTCGCCATGGCCCGCGCCCTCTCGCGCATGGAGGCGACGGCGGTCGTGCCGCTCGACTTCACGCGGCTCCCCTTCGCCGTTCTGATCGGCTGGTTCGCGTTCGACGAGTTCCCGGCCTTCTGGACCTGGATCGGCGGCGCGGTCATCGTCGCGAGCGCGGTCTACCTCTCCCGGCGGGAGGCGCGCCTCGCCCGCGCCGGCCCGTCCGCGCCCGCATAAGCGCGCCGCGCGTTTGCATCCGGTGCGGGGTTTGCTATGGAGGGGCGAACGGCAGCGGGAGCGGGCCATGGACATCGGCGGACACACGGCGCTCGTCACCGGCGGCGCCTCCGGCCTCGGGGAAGCGACGGCGCGGCGCCTGGCGGCGGCGGGCGCCAAGGTCGGCGTCCTCGACAGGGACGAGGAGCGGGCGCGCGCGGTCGCGGGCGAGATCGGCGGCGTCGCCGCGGCCTGCGACGTGGTCGATCCGGCGAGCCACGAGGCCGCCGTCGCCGCTGTCCGCGCGGCGTTGGGCCCGGCGCGCATCCTGGTCGCCTGCGCCGGCATCGCGCCGGGGGCCAAGCTGGTCGGGCGCGACGGAACCGCCAGCCCGCTCGACAAACTCACCCGCGCGATCCACGTCAACCTGATCGGCACGATCAATTCCTGCCGGCTGGCCGCGGCGGACATGGCCGCCCTGGCGCCGCTCGACGACGGCGAACGCGGCGTCATCGTGACGACCGCCTCGGTCGCCGCCTTCGAGGGCCAGATCGGGCAGCTCGATTACGCAGCCTCCAAGGGCGGTGTCGCGGCGATGACCATCCCGCTCGCCCGCGAACTCGCCCGCGACGGCATCCGCGTGAACGCCATCGCGCCCGGGCTGATGGACACGCCGATGATGGCGAGCCTGCCCGAGCCGGTGCGCCAGTCGCTGGTGGAAACGACGCTCTATCCCAAGCGCCTGGGGCACGCCGGGGAATACGCGGCGCTCGCGGCCCATATCGTCGAGAACCGCTTCATGAACGGCTCGGTGATCCGCTTCGACGGTGCCCTCAGGATGGCCCCGAAATAACGCGCGCAGAGCGGGCGGCGACGAACCTGGCCGTGGCGACGCCGCCTCCCCATCGAAGCCGGCGGCCGTCTCATCCGTCACCGCGCACGAGCCGGGATTCCTCGGCGGTGAAGGAAGTTCCCGCATCGTAGTCCGCCATCAGTCGATCGTCGAAACTCCTGGCCAGATATTGCGACCACCGCCTTTCGACGCGCCCCGTGCGGACTGCAACGATTGCGTGGATCGGCGCCAGTCCGCCGCCACGACGTCACGATTCACAGGACGGAGACCCCGTCGCGCTCCACGGCCTGCTGAAAGGGGTAGCCGCGTCTTCTCCGGTCTTCCCACTCTCCTTGGGTGTAGGCGAGAATCGACGGCACGGCGTCGGACGCCGCCGCCAACTCGTATCCGATCTCCCGCAAAGAACGCTTGATGTGGCCGGTGCCGTTCCCAACCACGAGAAGGACATCGAGGTCGCTGTCTTTCCGGGCTTCACCGCGCGTCTTGGAGCCGTGTATGACCATGCGCAGGACCGCGCCGGGATGCTGTTCGTCGAGTGCCTTTCGGTACTCGTCCAGCCAGGTTCGTTCCTCAGGGTGAAGAGCCAGCATCGTTTTACCCTTCGACGGTGCACGCCCGCGCCCGCGGAACCGTTTCACGCCGGGCGCGACGAGGCCCGCGTGCCGGGATCGGATGGCGTCAGCGGCCTGTTCCGGGACAGCCTTTCACGGCTTCCACGGCGGGATCGGCGTCTCCCAGGAGGGCTTCCCGGCCTCGCTCAGGAGCTTCAGGATCAGCTCGATGTGGGAGAAGAGCCATTCGCCGCCTTCCTTGCGGAAGCGGGATTCGTACCAGCCGCCGATCCAGGTGTCGGCGGCCGGCCCGCCGCCCTCCGGTGCCACCTTCGCGAGCTCCCAGAGGTAGTATTCGCCGGTGGCGCTCGCGCCGTCGGGCGCGACCTCGATGATCGGCTGGGTCATGTAGTGGAGCGCCCACGGGATGCTCGTGGTGCAGACCTCGCGCAGGCCCCGGGCGATGCCGTCGCGGGTTTCCCAGCGGCCGATGCCCTCGCAGTTCCACACCGCGTCCTCGGTGAAGCACGGCGCCATCATCGCCGGGTCGCCGTTGTGGTCTGCGGCCTTGGCGTAACGCGCGATGAGTTGCTTGATGGCCTCGATGTCCTCGAGGCGTTGAAGGCGTCGTTCGACGGTCATCCTGCGTCCTCCCCGTTGTCCTGTCGATTCCGCGCGGGCTGCGCCGGCGCTTCCGACGGCGCCCGGCAGCCGGTCGGGCAGCACCGCCCCGGCTGCCGGCGGTCGCCGCCGGCGGCGCCTTCCGCGAGCACGCCCCGGTCGAGCAGCCTGCCCACCAGCGCCGCCTTCTCCTCCAGCGGGTAGCTGCGGAAGATCTCCAGCCCCGCGGCCTGGGGCGAACCGCCGCCGTGCAGGCTGATGACCGAGTACCAGCCGGCGGTGCCGGATGCCGTCAGGTCCTCGATCAGGCGCGCGACCGCCGCCCGCCGCGCGTAGGGCAGGTCGGCGCGGCCGCGGAGCATCTCGGCAAGGGTGGCGGCGGTCGCCGGGTTGTGGTCCTCGTCCGGCCCCGGCAGCGCCACCACCAGCCCGCCGGAGACCTCGTGGGCGATCCGGTGCATGTCGTAGATCTGGGTGGAGAGCAGCAGCTTGCCGATGTTGGCGAACACCCGGTCCGGCTCGACGCAGCCCGAGGCGTCGGCCGCGCCGTGGACCGAGGCGGCGACGCCGCAGGCGTAGAAGCCCTCGACGATCTTGATCAGCTCGACCATGCGCTCCCGCAGATGGCGCGTCTCGCCCACCGCGACGCCGTTCGCGTCGGCCATCAGCACGCCGGCGCCGATCAGCAGGTCGCCGAAGCCGGCGCGGGCGCCGATGCAGGAGTGCCGGTGGTGGGTCGCGTAGGCCTGCGTCAGGAACTGCGAATACCGCCACTCGCCGGCCAGGAACACGCGCTCCCACGGCACGAACACGTCTTCGAAGACGACGACTCCGGTGGATTGCCCGTATCTGGCGCTGAACGCCGCCGCGGCCTCCCCCGGCCGCCCCGCCGGACGGGCGATGACGGTGAGCCCGTCGGCGTCCACCGGCACCGCGCAGCAGACAGCGAAGGCTGCGTCCGCCTCGGTCATGTTGCGGCAGGGCATGACGAGGAACTCGTGCATGTAGGGCGCACCGGTGACGATCGCCTTGGCGCCGCGGATGACGATGCCGCCCGGCCGGCGCCCGGCGACGTGCACATAGGAATCCCGGACCGTCTGCCGGTGGGGGCGGCGCGCGCGGTCGCCCTTGCCATCGGTCATGGCGACGCCCAGGGTGAGGTCTTCCGCCTGGACTCGGTGGAGATAGGCGAGGAAGCGCCGGTGCAGGTCGCTCCCGGTTTCGGCGTCGATCCGGTGGGTCGTCTGGTGGATGGCGTTGAGGCCGTCCTGCGTCAGATAGCGCTGGGCACAGCCCGTGTGCTGGCAGACGAGGCGCACCGCCTCGAGCTTGCGCAGCTGGTCGTCGGTCGAGCGGTTGATGTGGAGGAAGCGGTTGACCGCCGCGCCCGTGCTCTCCTCGACCGCCGCCATCGTATCCCGGTGGTCTTGCGCGCGCGCGAAGTCGTAGGTCAGCCCGACGGCGGCGACGCCCGGCGCGAAGCGCGACTCGTCGGCGACCGATTCGACCGCCGCGCCGTCGAGCCAGACCCGCGGCGCCGCGCGCCTGAGCGACTCCCGGTAATCCTCGGCGGACATGAACATCCTACGCCCCTTCGGCCGCCGGCCGTTCCCGGCACCGGATGGCCTCCGTGATCCGCAACAGCCGCTCGGCCTTCTCGACAATCGGGTAATCGATGAAGTAACCGTCGACCTGGATCGACGCGGAGCCGGCCGCCTCGGCTTCCTTGAAGGCGGCGACGTGCTTCTCCGCCTGGGCGACTTCCGCCGCACTCGGCGTGAAGACTCGGTTCACCGGCGCCACCTGCTTCGGGTGGATGCAGAGCTTGCCCTGGAAGCCGGCGTTCAGAGCCGTCCGCGCCGAACGCTCCAGGTTTTCCGCGTCGGCCAGGTCGATGAAGACCGTGTCGATCGGCGGCTCCAGGCCGGCCGCGCGGGAGGCGAGGGCGAGGCGCGCGCGCGCGTGGGCGAGTTCGGCCTCGGCGGCTGTCCAGACCATCCCCATGTCGCGGGTATAGTCGCCGGCGCCGAAGGAGAGCCGCCTGACCCGCGTGCCCGCCCCGGCGATGGCGTCCACAGCGGCCATCCCGCGCCCGGTCTCGACGATCGGCAGCAGGTCGATCGCGCCGCGGGCGAGGCCCCGTTCCCGCTCGAGCTGCGCCAGCAGCCAGTCGGCGGTTTCGAGCTGGCCGGGGCTTTCGACCTTGGGCAGCATGATGCCGTCCACATCGGGCCCTGCGACGGCGTGGAAATCACCGTGGCAGTAGTCGGTATCGAGCGCGTTCACGCGGACATAGCCCAGGCAGTCCCGGGGCTCCCGGAGCGCCGCCGCGACGGCGGCCCGGGTCGCTCCCTTCTCCGCGGCCGCCACGGCGTCCTCCAGATCGAGGACCGCCGCATCCGCCCCGGCGCCGAACACCTTGGCGACCTTGCGCGGATGGTTGCCGGGCGCGAACAGATAGGTGCGGTGCGGAAGCATCGGGCCTCGACGGCGGTTCGGGCCAGCCAACCACACCCCGCCACCCCGATCAAGCAGGGGCGGCCCGGCGCGCCGCGTTTCTCCGGTGCGCGGGTCTCCCGGCCCGCTGTCGTTTTTGTGCTTCGTTCGGGCTGCTCAAACCGAACGAAAGGAACCGCTAGAGTCACTCGCGGGCGAGGAAGCGAAGAGGCCGGACGGCATCCGGTGGGCGCCCGGCGAATAGCCCGCCGCCCTTGTGCGCGCTGCGGCCGATGACGAGCGGCCCAGTCCGCGCTGTAGGGAAGACGAGGCGAAGGCGGCCCGCAAGCCCACCGCGTGGCCCGCGTCGCGCCGCGAGAACCTCGATGGCATCCGGCACCAGGATCGGCCAGTCGCAACGCCGGAGCTCGGCGGCGACGTCGGCCTTCAGCGCCTCTTCGTCGCCGAGGCGGCGGCGGTGGCGGGTTACGTCGTACTCGGTCACGCTTTCCCAGACCCGCGACGGGGCGAACAGCGGGTCGCCATCCTCGTCGACCAGCGCAGGCGCGAGCCTCAACAGGCCGGCTCGGCCGGCGCGCAGGATGTCCATCCCCTCCAGGGCGCGCGTCATCAGGCGGTGGTCGTCCGCGATTTCCTGCCACTTCACGCCGTGACGCTGCATGCGGTTGGGCGCAAGGTAGAGGATGCGCTGGCGCGGCAGGTCGGCGAGAACGGCGACATGGCGGTGAACGCCGCCGCCGGCCGGCGCGCCGCCTGCTGCGTGGCCGCTCACATAGGACGGGAGCTGCTCGCGTGGCGGCAGGCTGTCTTGCACCCGCGCCATCATCGCCCGGCGCGCGGCGTGCGCGACCGGCACGGGTCCGGTGCCGTCGGCAAGCCCGTCCGTTATGACGAAGGCCGACACGTCGCGCGCCGAATCGCTCGGGCGCATGAGTCCGAGGCCGAGATAGCGTCCGTCGCCCAACACGAGCGGCCCCGCGACCGGTTCGGCGAAAGCCATCTCGACATGCCAGAGCGCTTCCTTGGGGAAGCGCGTTCCGGATGCGAACGCTTCGGCGCGCTCGCCGCGTCGGTCGAACGGTTCGCGTTGTACGCGCACTCCATCGGCCGGCGCACGAATCCCGGCGTGGCGCAACGCCTGGCGAACGGCCGCCGCGGCGCGCGCATCCTCGGCGGCCCGTTCGTGCCCGGCTTTCCTCTCGTCCATCCGGCGGGTCGGTTCGATCCGCCGCCGGCGCGCCATCGGCAGGGCGAGCGGCGTCACGCTCCGCCAACGCTTCCCCCGCTGTTCGAAACGATCGACCATCCGGTCGTCGCCGGCACGGCGCAACTCCCTCTCAATCACGCCGTCTCCGTCCGCCCAGGATATTTGTGCAAAAGCCCATGCGAGATCGTCTGCCTTCAGAGGGCATGATTGCGGGACGTAAACGGCGACACGGCGGATTGCCGGCACGACGTCGGGATGACCGACAGACGGAATCGGCGTGATCCGCACCCGCATCGCCTTGTCCGCGTCGGTTGCACCACGGCCGACCAAGTAACGCTCGATGCTGTCCGCGAGGTCTGGCACCGCGTCTCGGAGAAGAACCGCCGCCTTGTCGCGCACCGTTTCGACGAGCACCGCTGCCGCGCTCAAAGACCACTCGCTCAAAGACCCAAGGGCGAAGGTGTCGGTGCCTTTTCGCAGGTCGAAGACGAGCCGGTGCGGACGGGCGTCGTAGGTGATCTTGGCCAGCAGCGGTTTGGGCGGTTGCACGAAAACGCGCACCGGCTTGCGATTGGTTCCGCCGACACGGAAGCGGTTTCGCATGTTCTCGAAACGCTCGGTCAGGCTTGCTCCCGTTCCGGGGCGGGGGCAAAGAAAGCTCCGCTCCGTTCCGCTGCCTCCCGAAGGTCGATGGACGATCCCGCCATGACCGGCTAGCTGTTCCTCCGCCTCGTCGGCGTCGGTCACCGCTGCTTCGGCCCAAGCCATGTCGATCCCCCGGCCAAGTTGATAGAGATTCTCCGCCATCGCGCAAAGCGTCGTCGCTCGCGCATCGGGAGCGACGACGGGCCAGCAATAGAGGATCGGCGATTTGGCATCAAACAGGACAGGCTGGATCCGCTTGCCGACGCGGACCGCGGCCACCGCCTTATCCAGATCGGGCGTCTTCCCCTTCGACAGTTCCGCGTCGAGATCGTTATTGGGCACGAAGCTGGTATAGTCTTTGCTGCGGAGACCATGCGGCGCCGCGATGACCGGCGGCGGCAGGCGCTCCAGCCAGCCGAGTGCGTCTCGAACATCGGGCGGCACCGTCGCACCGCGGGCCGCCCCGGCCATCAGTGCTTGGAACAGTCGCGCCGGTGCGGGCGGCCAATCGCCCATTCCGTGGTAGCGGCCCTCGTGGAACCGTACCGCGATGACAAGCGCTTGCATCATGGCTCAAGTCTTTTTCTTCGTGTCGCTTTTCGCATCGGCCTGAGCAAGCTTCTTATCAAACTCGACCGTCCGATTCTCGCCGACACCGAATGCCTTCGCCACCTTCTGCGCGAGGTCGAGCGCAATGCTCTCGTCCAGAGAAACCGGCGCCCGCTTTCCGTCTCGGTCGACCGTCGTCCACATGGCCGAAACATCCGGATCGGGCGTGAGGAGGCAACCTTGCCGCAAGAAGCCGTCGAGAGGCGCGGTCGCCGCCACCAGCGCCAAGCCGAGAACGTAACGGCGCAGCGCAGCGCCATCCTCCCCTCGCAGTCGTCGGAGAGCGATCAGATTGACCGTTACGTCACGGCGTATCTCGCCGTGAACGACGATTCCACCATGTTCTCCCGTCGACGGAACATGGACAAAGCCGCGCTTCGCCAAGGGGCTTTTCGCGTCCCCTTCCTGCTTGTTCCTGTCGGCTTCTCCGAATACGCCAAGTTTGGCGTAATCAACCGGCGGGTTGTATTGTGCCGAGCGCGTCAATTCGTCGACGTCCCAGGCGCGGATGACGGATTGTACGACGCGCGGCAGCTTCGCCTGCGTATCGCGGGAATCCCATGCGCCGAACACCAGCGACGTCGGTGCCAATCGCGCGATCGCATCGACATCTCCGGTATCCTGAAACGCCGTGAAAGCACGGTTGGCGTCTTTCGCAAGCGCCGTCGAGCGAACCAGCGCATCGCCCAGCCGGTGCCCTGCTTCAAGGAGGGAAACGGACTTCTCGTTGCCGTAGGTGATCGTCACCTGGGGCACCAGCACCGCTTGGGGATTCTCTTTGAACAGAGGCTCCATTCGGTTGGCCTGAGCACCTACGCTATCGATGGTAGCTACCTTGGTGCCATCGGACAACTTATCGATGTTGTAGCCAGTCTTGGCGCCGGCATGGGCTGGAGCATAGGTCGGCGGGAAGATCACCGAATCGGCGCCTTCCACGGGCAACAGTTTCTGCTGCATCGTCAGAGCGACGGGTCCCGTCGATTCGTTAGCGCAGCGCTCGGCGAGGTCGTCGTTGAATTCGATCATGATGACAGGGTCTCCTCGATGACGTTGGTGATACAGCGGGCTTGACCTTCTTGTCCGGGCCAGTTTAGATGCATGCTGAACCGGCGGAAGGGCATGCCGGGAAGAAGGGGGTGCAACGAACCAAGAGTCGCTCGCAGAAACATCGGGTCGTACAGATCGGTGTCGGACACGCCGGCGACGCCGTAGCTGTAGTTCAGTTTGTCACGCCGTAGCGGCCGAGCATGCGTGACTCCAATTGCCGCCATCAGTTCGACGATCGGATAACCTTGCATCGTCACGCCGTCGTGTGCGTTGGGGGAGAATCCAGAGTCGATCGGCACGTAATCACGCCGCCAGTCAAAACGCAAACTACTCCCTTGTTCCGCCGCTAGCGAAAACGGGTCGCTGACATGATCCGCCGTGCGGCCACGCACAAGATTAAGCGCATCGCGCACCAGCCCGACGCCCGGATAACCGCCTGAACCAGCCCAGAATTTTACATTATCCCGCCGCGTCCTCTGCGTCTCCTCGCCCCAATAGTCGATCACGATCGATTTCCCGACGGGGTCCTGAAGTCGCGCCGGAAGGGTGGCCGGGCTCCGCGGATCACCGAACGGGAACGCTCGTGATCGGGCCGACACGGTGTCAATGTCCCATTTCTCGGTGTGGTTGTCGGAACCGGGCGGTGCCAACGACACGACCTCGGCTTCTTCGAGAAAACGCAGCACGCGCTCGACCGGGTTCGCGTCACCGGTCGATTCGAGACGGAACCACACATCGTGGCGCCAGTCGAAGCCGCCCCACACCTCGCCGAGCAGGGCGTCGGCGGCTTCGACGAAGCCGAGGCAAGCGAACACTTGGCCCGGATTAGCGAGATCGACTGGAATCGAGGCTTTGCCCATCTAGTGCGTCCCCTCCGCACTGGCCGTAAACAAATCGCGTTGCGCGACCGATTCCGAGGTGGCCTGTTCCCTCTTCCCCATCGGTTTTCGTGCCGCCTCTTCTTTCAGACGCCTGGACGCCCGTTGATCGGCGGCTCGCAACAGCGCCTCCCACCAAGCGAGACCCCACGGCCCCCACTGTCGCTGCAACCGTGCGAAGCGCATGGCGATCTCGCGCGCCTCGCCTGCCGCCGCGCTCGGCGGCAAGGAGTCGCAGCCCCCGATCTCGATGGCGGGGCGGGCATTGCCGTGATGCGCCGCGATCAAATGCAATGCCAGCTCGAACCGTGGAGTGCCGCGTTCGATTCCGTCGAGGCCGCGGCGTTGCGCGTCGAGCATCGATCCGAACTCGTGCCTGTAGCCGTTCAGAACATGGCGGTTGAATGGACCGGTGGTCTTGGCATAGGGGCCTCCATTTCGGTCGGCGTTGAAAGCACGTTGCCAGCGGGGAGCCGCCTTTCCATCGTCATGGTGGCGGGCGACGGCAGCAAGCATCGTCTGATCTCCCTCCGAAAGACCGATCTCCTCCGCGATGCGCATCGCCTCGTCCGCGACCCACGCTTGATGCTCGTTCAGGGGCTGCGCCTTCGGAGCCATCGATCGGATTTCTTCATTGTCCTCCGCATCGTACCGCTTCTCGACGATCAGCCGGATTTGAGGCTCCCCTTCTGGAGAGACCAGGTACGGCATTTCAAATGTCTTGTTCCAGAGTGCTTCGGGCTCCGTGGACTCGTTCCCGCGCACCGGCCGGACCCGAATGGCCGACGGATTCTCTCCCCGGACTTTGCCCCAGTTATCTTCGATCGTCGGCACCGGCTCATCACGGCCGTCGGCCAGCAATCCGTTTTCGACCCCGCCAAGCCGGGCATCCACTACCATCCTCCGTCCGGCAAGCCTTCGATTCAGTTCCTTCACGGGCAGGTCGTGCACGCTATTCAAATCGAGTTTTGCCTCCTGCTTCCCTCCGTGATCAAGCTTCCCTCCGTAATCAAGCAGGAAAGCGACAGGAATGTCCTGTCGTATCGGTTGAAGGAGATCGAAACCCGTCGCCCCGTCTGTCGAAGGGGCAGCCTCCGCCCTTTTGTGGAGTGTTCTCAAGAGTTTGCGTGCTCGTTTCCTCAACCAGTCCACGACCCGCCGCGTCTCGGTTTCGAGCAGTTCCTCGGTTTGCAGCGGGGCGTTCTCGAAGAACGCCTCGATTTCGCTCTTGGGTATCTCGATAGGGTCATGGCTTCCGTCGCTTTCGAAACGCAGCGGCAAGCAGTGACGCCAAGCGATGGTCATCTGCGGCTCGTCGTCCACCCAACCCCGCAGCCAAGGCGTCACTTCCGGCCGGCCCGTGTGTTCGGCCAGCGAGGTCATCGCCCAGGCATCGACCAGGGGTCGGGAAAGCGCCGGATAGAGGGGCATCGGCGTCGAGGCCATTTCGATTTCCCCGGCACTCACTTCCTCCCGAAGACGAGAGAGCGCGGCGGGGCTAGCGTCGCGATCGCCTGTTTCCGCCCGCGGCAGGGCTTCAAGCAGCTTCCGCACGGCCTTGTGGCGGGCGATTCCGTCCTTGCTCGATGCCTTCTCTTCCGGTGGCCCTTGGTCGATCACCAGCACCTGCGCCGCTCCCGCGCCGCGTCGGTTCACCCGGCCGAGCCGCTGCACCATGCGTTCCCACGCCACCAGATCGCAGACCATGTGATCGGCGTCGAGATCGACACCGACCTCGCCGGCGGACGTCGCGACCAGAAACACCGGAGCGGATGGCGCGGCGGCGCTATCGGCAATCAAACCGTGCGTCTTCAAGTCTCCGGCCGCTCCTTCCCGTTCATGCACGCGCCGCCCACCGACGAACAGGATCGCCTTGGCTTCGGGTTCCTCTTCCTTGATCCGCTTCTTGAGGCTGGTCTCCACTTTCTCCGCCACCGAGCGCCGGTCGCAGTAGATCACTATGCGCGGCGGCCTGTCTCCCACGGCGGTTTCCTCCTGTGCCAGCCGCCAAGCCCGTTCGGCGAACGCTCCAGCGAGGGCATCGTCCTGCTTCCCCCCGCTTTCGAGATTCCCTATCGACAGCGCCTTGACCGCATTCAGTCGCTTGCGGACGATCCCGTTCTCCCGATCCTCGTCGTTGAGACGAAACGACTCCTCTTCGCCGCACAGCGTTGCCGACAGCGGCAGCATCCGGAAGAGGGGTGGCAGTCCCGGGCTGGCCGCCGGGCCGGAGAACACGGAGCGCCTCTTTTCGATGGTTTGCAGCAGGCGGTGGAACGGGCGGGCGAGATGCGCTTCGTCCAGCACCACCAGAGTGTCACAGCCCATCAGGCCCGCCTCGTAGGGCCACATACGCCGGGAGACGCCATAGCCCGAGAACAGAAGCCGTGACCCGACCATATCGACGGTGCCGACGACGATTGCGGGCGCGGCCGGATCCTCCAGCCACTCCCGATTGTCGCGATAGCGGCCGCGCAGGGTGGAGATCGGCAGCGGCCGTCCGTCGAGGCCGAGTGCCCGGCGCACCGGGTCGAGATCGTCGCGGCAACACAGCGTGTCCCGGATACGCACGGCGAATGCGGTGGCCTGATCGACCACCGCGCGCCGGTCGACGACATAGACCAGTCGCCGGGGCAACTGTGTGCCGCCGGCCAGCGCCAGCAGCCAGAGCGCCATGACGTCGGTTTTGCCGAGGCCTGTCGGGATATCGACCGCCGACGGCAGGCAGCCCGAGGCGAGCAACCCGAACAGCCGGCGTTGCCACGGGAAGGGCGGGTACCCAGCCAGCGCCTCGAAGGCGGTATCGAAATCGAACCTCGGCATCACGACTCCCCGCCGGAATCTGGAGGCGGTCCACAGGAAAGGCTTGCGATCCATGATTGCTCCTGTATATCTCGTTTCAGGCGCCCGAGCCAAGACCTAGACCCGTGGCTTCGGCTGCGTGAGGAGATTTTGGGCACCTCCGGGCGCCGCTATCTCCCCCCAGGGCGAATCAGGCGGCCGCGGCGATAGGCGGCGGCGACCTGATTCGGCTTGATCCGGTGGAACGTGACGAGAAAGGTCTGGCGCCGATCATCCGTGCATTTGACGACGGCTCGCCACCATTTGCCTTCGTCGAGCTCCGCCGTGAACACCAAGGTGCGGTCCTTCTCCAAGATTGCCGCCCCTTGGTTGATCACCTTCTGCAAGCGGCTGTAGTCACCAAGTGTGACATCCGGGTGGCGCTCTCTCTGCTTGGCGGCTGTCTGTCGGGACAGGCGCACGAAACGTGAGTGCCCACCCAGCTGGGCCAGGAGGGAGTCGTCGAGCGCGGCGACTGTCTCGTCTGATGTAGAGGATCGGTTCATCGCTTCATGGTCTGAGGTAGCCGCTCCGATCATCACTACCTCGATCCTGGTCGCTTCGTCAATGGGCACATATGGCGGTACATGAAGCCATTGACGACCGTGCGAGTAGCATGATAGGGAAGGTGCCGGGCTGCCGAACCAGCAGCCTGGCACCTCATGCCATCGGTATGGAGTCTCATTGAAGCATGTAGCGCCACAGGTGCTGATGGGCGCGATGCCAAAACTTCCGGGGCCACTGTTGCCCCGGCCTCATTGGAGCGGGGGGAGGGGGGCTCGACAGCCTCGGCTGCATACGGGCTGGACGGCGACCCCTCCAGCAAACGACTACCCCCAATCTCGGGCGCATCCTCCCGGTCGAGGCGGCCGTGGTTCACCAGCCGTATGCGGATCGTCATCGGCGAGACGCCGAAATGTTTGGCCACGCTGGTCTGTCTGTCTTCGGAGAGGTCGTCCGCCAGCAGGTCGTCCACGGCGGCGAAGGGGCTCAGCAGTTCGGCGGCGAAGGCACGCTGCGTCCTCTGACGGTAGCTGATAGGTCCGCGTCGCAGGGAATAGCGTTTCGGCGGGGCAATCGGCCCGGGCGGCGAGCACGCGGTCGCCGATCAGGCGCGCCAGTTCGAAGCGCCTGCCCGTCTTCCATCTGGACCGCAGCACCAAGCGCGCGCCGCCGCCCGACCCGTCGAGCGCGAAGCACAGGCCGTCCGAGCGCCGGTGCGTCCGAACGAGCGCGTCGGGCGTCGTTCCCGCCAGGGCCGCGAGCCGCGTGTCGGGGATCGGCTGCCCGTCCAGCCTCTCCCGGTCGCGGATCTCCCGGGCGACCCCGTATCCCACGCGCCAAGCTTCGGCTTCTCCCGACCGTGGCGTTCCCGCCGCACGGGCTGGTGCCACCGCATCCCTCGGGTCGGCGTCGAACCCGTGCCGCCGCGCGATGTCCGCGACGCCTTCCGCCGATATCATGTCTTCCAGGGCGCGGCCGCGCAGGGCCGCGTCGGCGGCCACTTCACCCCACGCCTCTTCTCCGAATTCCGATGTGCCCGCGAGATGGCGGCGGATCGTGGCTGCGTCGGCCGCATCCGGGTCGCAGCCGAGCTGTGCCTCCAGCCGTCGGAAGCGCGCCAGTTCCGGGTCCCGTCGCTCCGCCGTCAGGTCGTTCCACAGGCGGTGAAGGTTCGTCGCCCGCACTCCCCGCTCGTCGAGACGGGCCAGGACGTCCGTCGCGAAGTCGTCGATGGCGGCCTCGAGGCCGGCGGCCGGGATCGCTTCCGGGTGCGCCGCGCCGACATAGGGAAACAGCACCGAATCCGGTTCCGGAGACGGCTCGGAGGCGAGGAACGACAGCAGCCCGTCCGAAAAGATCGTGACGTTGGGCCAAGCATAGCCGCCGCCGATGGCCGCCATGCGGTGGGCGAAATCCCAGTCGTGCGCGGCCTTTTCCTCGGAGGGCCGCCCGAGCTCCCATCGCAACCGCCACCAGTTCCAAACGAGCCACTCGGCGATGGGATAGGCGGCAAGGCGAGGTCCGTGGCGAAACTCCCGGCGGTCGGTGTCTTCGATCATGGTGAGATGTCGGCTGTTCACCGTCATCGTGAACAGGCCGAGCGTCGCCCGTTCCTCCGCCGAGTCGGGCGAGGCTTCCTCATCGGTGAGGGCAGATAGGGCGATCGTCAGCACGTGGGGCATCTCTCGCGCCATTCCTCGATCACGCCGCGCCGGCCCGGGTCTTCGCGACCCAGCATGTAACCGTGATAGTCTCCGCCGCTTCCCAATACGGCTTCGTAAGCACGGCCATTGGAATCGACCGCCCAGACGTATTTCGGCAGCCCGTTCTTGCGGAAGCCGCTGACCATCCCCCGCCCGATGCCTTCCCGGAAAAGAGCCTGTGCCTGAGCCTTCTCGATGGCACCGCACATCGACTTGTTCCTGCGCGGATTCACCGGCGGATGGAAGCCGTAATCGGCGGGCTGGCGCTTGTGGTGGGCGCTGCCGACGTAACGCATTTCGCCCGCCAAGTGTTCCAGGATGCCCGGGGCGATCGTGCCCTTTCGGGCGATCAGGCGTTTGGGGTCGTTTCCCTGGCGTTTGGACATGGCGGCATGTCTTCCCGATACTCCACGGTGTCTACCCGGCCTCGCCACCCAAGGCAAGGCGACCGCAAGCCCACCGAAACACGGTGGGCACCGGGAGCCGCTCCATGACCTCCCAGCAATTGGAACTCCACCTCCCCGCGCCGCCGGCGATCGGCGACTCACCGCTGGTTCCGGCGCGGATGGTGAACGAATTCGTCTATTGCCCGCGTCTGGCCTATCTGATGTGGGGGCAGGCCGAATGGGCGGAAAGCGCCGATACCGTGGACGGGCGGCGCGTCCACACCCGGGTCGACCGGGCGGGCAAGCCGCTGCCCGCGCCCGCAGCGCTGGAGGGCGAAGGTGGTGACGAGAAGATCGTCAGCCGCTCTCTCACGCTGTCCTCCGAAAGGCTCGGCGTGATCGCGAAGATCGACATCGCCGAGGCCGCGGACGGGGCCGTCACGCCTGTCGACTACAAGCGGGGGAAGCGGCCGCACGTCGCCCGCGGGGCCTACGAGCCCGAGCGCGTCCAGGTATGCCTCCAGGCGCTGCTGCTGGAGGAGCATGGCTACCGGGTGGAGGAAGGCGCGATCTGGTACGCGGAGGGCCGCGAGCGGGTCCGTGTCGCGCTCGACGACGACTTGCGCGCGGCCGCACGCGACGCGGTGAGCCGGCTGCGGCTCACGGTCTCCAACGGCCGCATCCCGCCGCCGCTTCGCGACAGCCCCAAATGCCCGCGCTGCGCCCTGGTCTCGATCTGTCTTCCCGACGAGGTGCGCGCGCTCGGCGGCTCGGATCTCGCGCCGCGGCCGATCGCCGTCCCCGCCGACGAGGCATTGCCGCTCGTGATCCAGTCCCAGCGGGCGCGCGTCACCAAGGAGGGTGACACCCTCAAGGTCGCCGACGACGAACAGGAAGAGACCACGGTGCGCCTGAACGAGGTGTCCGACGTCGCGCTGTTCGGCAACGTTTCGATCACCGCGCCCGCGCTGGCGGCCTGCATGGAGCGCGAAATCCCCGTCGCCTTCCATAGCCACGGCGGTTGGTTCCGCGGGGTCGCTCACGGCGTCGGCCACCGCAACGTCGAGGTCCGCATCGCGCAATACCGGTCAAGCTTCGACGACGGTTTCCGCCTCCGCTTCACGCGCGATCTGGTCGCCGCCAAGATCGTCAACCAGAGGACCATTCTGCGGCGCAACTGGCGGGGCGAGAAGGACGCCCGCGGCGCGGTGCTCGCCCGGCTCGACGCGGCGCGCAAGTCGGCCGCCGGCGCCGGTTCCCTGGACGCACTGTTGGGCCTCGAAGGCGACGCCGCCGCGACCTATTTTCGCGCCTTCGCCGGCCTGCTGGCGCCGCCCGAGGCGGGTGGGGCGGCCGGCGACTCCGGCGGGCCGGGCGGAGTCACATCGTTCCGTTTCGAAGCCCGAAACCGCCGCCCGCCGACCGATCCGGTGAACGCCATGTTGTCCCTGGCCTATGCCATGCTGACCCGGCATATGACGGTCGCCGCCGCCACAGTCGGGCTCGACCCCTACCGTGGCTTCTTCCACGCGCCGCGCTACGGCCGGCCCTCCCTGGCGCTGGACATCATGGAACCGTTTCGCCCGCTCGTCGCCGATTCGGTCGTGCTCTCGGCCGTCAACACGGGCGAGGTCTCGTCGGGCGATTTCATCGTCGCCGCCACCGGGACGGCGCTGACCACCGCGGGGCGTCGTCGCTTCGTTGCCGCGTTCGAACGGCGCTTGTCGCAGGAGACCACCCATCCCGTCTTCGGCTACCGGCTCAGCATGCGCCGGCTGTTGACGATGCAGGCTCGGCTGCTGACCCGGCATCTCCTGGGGGAGCTCCCGCACTATCCCCACTACCTGCCGCGGTGAGGCGCGCCACCATGAACGACGAACGGACCTACATCGTGGCCTACGACATCGCCGATGCCCGGCGGTGGCGCCGCGTCTTCAAGACCATGAACGGCTTCGGCGAATGGCTGCAACTCTCGGTGTTCCAGTGCCGCCTGTCGCGCCGTCGCCGCGCGGAGCTGGAGACGCGCCTGCGCGAGATCGTCAAGACGGGCGAGGACCACGTCCTGCTGATCGACGTCGGTCCCGCGGAGAAGACGGAGCTGGCCGTCGCGAGCATCGGCAAGACGTTCGCTGCTATTGAAAGGCAAGCGATCGTGATATGATGCGCTCGATCGAAACGCGCCGGGGCGGTCCTGCCGCGCGGATTCGAGCGGTCCACAGGCGCAGCGCGACCGGGGAGCGTTCGAAAACGCCAAGGCCCTTGCTCCCGTTGGGGTTATTGACATCGTGAAGATCGCCACCACACTGATCCGGGCACCTACCGGACATGAAACGAGACGCGCTCGACAATGCGCAAAATCCGCTATGGGCTACAATGGGTTATAAGGTGGCCGTTTCCGGGGCTCTATTGCCCCGGCCTCATTGAAGCTGGTTCCGGTGCGCCTCAGCTGAACAATCCCCTGTGCGTTTCCGGGGCTCTATTGCCCCGGCCTCATTGAAGCAGCTCCCAATGCGGCATGTCGACGATGCTTTGCCAGTCGCGTTTCCGGGGCTCTATTGCCCCGGCCTCATTGAAGCGATGTCCGCGTCGCTGTCGATGTAGGTCTCGCGGTGTTTCCGGGGCTCTATTGCCCCGGCCTCATTGAAGCCGCGCCGACACGAACATGCAGATCACGGCCGCACGGTGTTTCCGGGGCTCTATTGCCCCGGCCTCATTGAAGCGATACCTTGACGGTTGTTGATGAGCGCAAAGTATTCGGTTTCCGGGGCTCTATTGCCCCGGCCTCATTGAAGCCGAGATGTATGGCTATCAGATGGGAGCGTTTGATGGGTTTCCGGGGCTCTATTGCCCCGGCCTCATTGAAGCGCTGCCAGTGACGAGACCATGTCTCCCGAGCCCGTGTTTCCGGGGCTCTATTGCCCCGGCCTCATTGAAGCGCACGGTCGAACAGGTTCGCGCCCGTCTCAAGACGGAGGTTTCCGGGGCTCTATTGCCCCGGCCTCATTGAAGCACCATCTGCAGGCCGAAGCCTCTGCTCATCCTGGTGGTTTCCGGGGCTCTATTGCCCCGGCCTCATTGAAGCGTTCCAGGAAACAACTTATCCATCCGGGCGGCATCGTTTCCGGGGCTCTATTGCCCCGGCCTCATTGAAGCGAGCCTGCTGGTCGTACTGATCCTCCGTCTCCTCGTGGTTTCCGGGGCTCTATTGCCCCGGCCTCATTGAAGCGTCTCGAGCAGGAGAGAAGATCAAAAATCTTTCCTGGTTTCCGGGGCTCTATTGCCCCGGCCTCATTGAAGCGCGTGTGCGTCGAGGGCCCTGGCGCCGAGGCCGGTGTGTTTCCGGGGCTCTATTGCCCCGGCCTCATTGAAGCTTAAGGAACACTCACCTCACTAGGTACGACGAGGGTCGTTTCCGGGGCTCTATTGCCCCGGCCTCATTGAAGCCCGTATATTGCCTGCCGGCTGTAATGATCCCAATCGGTTTCCGGGGCTCTATTGCCCCGGCCTCATTGAAGCGGTGTCTTCGATACCCTCACCGTTGTCTCTGAACGCGTTTCCGGGGCTCTATTGCCCCGGCCTCATTGAAGCGTCAGCGCCCGCAATGTCCAGCGTGCGTGTGTCTACGTTTCCGGGGCTCTATTGCCCCGGCCTCATTGAAGCCACGGCTTCGGACATCCGCAGTCCAGTCACCCATCTCGTTTCCGGGGCTCTATTGCCCCGGCCTCATTGAAGCCGGCGGCAGCGCGAGACGAAGGTACCAGTGAGCGTCCTCGTTTCCGGGGCTCTATTGCCCCGGCCTCATTGAAGCCTCGCCCGCGTCTACCCTCCTGCCCTGCTCTTCCGTCGTTTCCGGGGCTCTATTGCCCCGGCCTCATTGAAGCGATCCGCGTCGTACCTGATGTCTAGTCCATTTGATTGGTTTCCGGGGCTCTATTGCCCCGGCCTCATTGAAGCCTGAAGCCGATAGCGCCCATAGCCTCTCTCGCTGCTCCGTTTCCGGGGCTCTATTGCCCCGGCCTCATTGAAGCCTTTTGTTGGTGACCCTTCTCAGGTTGAGGTCCAGGTTTCCGGGGCTCTATTGCCCCGGCCTCATTGAAGCCCCGGAGCATGGCGTCGTGCAGCTTCTCGGCTGCATCGTTTCCGGGGCTCTATTGCCCCGGCCTCATTGAAGCGAAGGTGAATGGGAAGGTGTCATTCGCCTCGCGTCTGTTTCCGGGGCTCTATTGCCCCGGCCTCATTGAAGCTCGTAGGCATCCTCGATGTCGATACGCGCCTCCGTCGTTTCCGGGGCTCTATTGCCCCGGCCTCATTGAAGCATCAAGGCACTCTTGCTCGCTTGGCTAAGCTGCTCCCTGTTTCCGGGGCTCTATTGCCCCGGCCTCATTGAAGCGAGTCTGGCGAGGCCTCTAAGGCGCGTGATCACGCCGTTTCCGGGGCTCTATTGCCCCGGCCTCATTGAAGCGCATAGTCGATTCGGAGGTGCATCATGGCAAAGCGTCGTTTCCGGGGCTCTATTGCCCCGGCCTCATTGAAGCGAATGCCCCAGGCGGAACATCCCGCCCTTGACGCGGGTTTCCGGGGCTCTATTGCCCCGGCCTCATTGAAGCGCTTCGCTGAATATCGCTGGGTGTTTGGGAAACAGAAAGTTTCCGGGGCTCTATTGCCCCGGCCTCATTGAAGCAGACGGCGTGTGTCTATATGGAAGGCGCCCGTCCTGCGTTTCCGGGGCTCTATTGCCCCGGCCTCATTGAAGCGTATCAGGTCTCCCTCGAGGTGGATCCGCCACTCTGGGTTTCCGGGGCTCTATTGCCCCGGCCTCATTGAAGCCGGACGAGCTCCAGGACGATCTCCGCTTCACGATAGGTTTCCGGGGCTCTATTGCCCCGGCCTCATTGAAGCCTGGCGAACTGGATCTCCAGGCGTTGGACATTGACACTGTTTCCGGGGCTCTATTGCCCCGGCCTCATTGAAGCGATGTCGGCATCGCTGTCGATGTAGGTCTCGCGGTTGTTTCCGGGGCTCTATTGCCCCGGCCTCATTGAAGCACCCCCGTCGTACTTAGTGAGGTGAGTGTTCCTTAAGTTTCCGGGGCTCTATTGCCCCGGCCTCATTGAAGCGCCACGGCATGGCGTCGACTGCGAGGGACGGCAATGCGTTTCCGGGGCTCTATTGCCCCGGCCTCATTGAAGCGTACTCGTCCGCGTCCCACGTCCACTTGTCTCCGAAGGTTTCCGGGGCTCTATTGCCCCGGCCTCATTGAAGCTCCCCCGCCTCGAAGCCCACGGTCGCAATGTCGCAGTTTCCGGGGCTCTATTGCCCCGGCCTCATTGAAGCTTCGTTCCGGAGCGTCTCGATCCACCTGAGCGCCTGCGTTTCCGGGGCTCTATTGCCCCGGCCTCATTGAAGCCGATAGTGTCGCGTGGCAGGAAGTTGCGGCGAGGGCGGTTTCCGGGGCTCTATTGCCCCGGCCTCATTGAAGCCGGGCAACGATGACAACCGTCACCGACGCCCCCGGCGTTTCCGGGGCTCTATTGCCCCGGCCTCATTGAAGCGCCAGCTTCCGCCGCACGGTCGAGGCGGCGCTCGCCGAGTTTCCGGGGCTCTATTGCCCCGGCCTCATTGAAGCGCGACGGCCGCCTGTACGGCGTCGGGCTTGCGTGCGTCGTTTCCGGGGCTCTATTGCCCCGGCCTCATTGAAGCGTCCACGTCCCCGCAGATGTTGATGCGCCAGCACGCCGTTTCCGGGGCTCTATTGCCCCGGCCTCATTGAAGCGACAGCGACGGCGTGTCGGTGACGGGACGAGCTTCCGCGTTTCCGGGGCTCTATTGCCCCGGCCTCATTGAAGCCCCTATCGCCCGAGCCAGGCGCCGTCACGCCGGCGGGCGGCGTTTCCGGGGCTCTATTGCCCCGGCCTCATTGAAGCCAGCCATGGTACGACGTGACGGCCGCAGCGGGCGGCGTTTCCGGGGCTCTATTGCCCCGGCCTCATTGAAGCCGCGGGGCTTCGCCTTAACGTCGTCGGCGGGAAGCTCGGTTTCCGGGGCTCTATTGCCCCGGCCTCATTGAAGCGAGGAATTCTCCCTAACCGTGGAGGACGTGACGGCGCAGTTTCCGGGGCTCTATTGCCCCGGCCTCATTGAAGCGGGCGCGGGAGGAGGTGGAGGGAGACGCCGTGCGGCTGGGTTTCCGGGGCTCTATTGCCCCGGCCTCATTGAAGCGCGGCCTTCGCTTCCGATTGCAGCGTCGCGCGAAGGGTTTCCGGGGCTCTATTGCCCCGGCCTCATTGAAGCGACGCGATGTCCGAAGCGGCAAGGGCGGCCCACTCCGTTTCCGGGGCTCTATTGCCCCGGCCTCATTGAAGCGTATAGGCGGCGTACAGGTCCCTGTAGATTTCCATCGTTTCCGGGGCTCTATTGCCCCGGCCTCATTGAAGCCACTGGGGTGCTCATCGGAACGCCCCCCTGCGGAACGGTTTCCGGGGCTCTATTGCCCCGGCCTCATTGAAGCGGACCAGGCACGGGCGAGAAGCGCCGAACACGAGAACCCGTTTCCGGGGCTCTATTGCCCCGGCCTCATTGAAGCCGCCGCTCCTGGCTGTGGGGTTCCGTCGCCGCGACTGTTTCCGGGGCTCTATTGCCCCGGCCTCATTGAAGCTGTGGGCGGCGGGGGGTGGACACATGCGAGCCGATCTGTTTCCGGGGCTCTATTGCCCCGGCCTCATTGAAGCCGCACCGCGCGCCGCTTCCGGTTCCGCTCCCGCTGCTGTTTCCGGGGCTCTATTGCCCCGGCCTCATTGAAGCGGGGGGCGGGCGGCCTCACCGCCCGCCCCCGACACGAAGTTTCCGGGGCTCTATTGCCCCGGCCTCATTGAAGCTCAACCTTGCGTGCATGGCTCTCTCCTAGGTCAGGTCGTTTCCGGGGCTCTATTGCCCCGGCCTCATTGAAGCCTGAGGCGCCCCCGGAACCCCCGGCCCTACGGGCGGCGTTTCCGGGGCTCTATTGCCCCGGCCTCATTGAAGCAAGCCGATCCGTCGCGATCCCGGTCTTGAGAGATAGCGTTTCCGGGGCTCTATTGCCCCGGCCTCATTGAAGCTGAGATTGCAACCAGGCGGGGAACCGCGAAGGTGCTGTTTCCGGGGCTCTATTGCCCCGGCCTCATTGAAGCGCTTGCAGACGGCGTGCGAGTTGGCGGCGAGGGCGCGGCGTTTCCGGGGCTCTATTGCCCCGGCCTCATTGAAGCGCGGGCGGGGGTATCAGCTCCGCCAGGTCGCGCTCGGCGTTTCCGGGGCTCTATTGCCCCGGCCTCATTGAAGCCGGGATGATTGAAGGAAAGATGGTCGCAACGGATCCCGTTTCCGGGGCTCTATTGCCCCGGCCTCATTGAAGCCGGTGGCCAGCGGCGCAAGGGAAGCCGGCGGGCCGGGGTTTCCGGGGCTCTATTGCCCCGGCCTCATTGAAGCGCGATGCCGGATTCGCCACGTGGGACGCCTGGTCGCGCACGTTTCCGGGGCTCTATTGCCCCGGCCTCATTGAAGCCCCTTTGCTGTCAGCACGCAGCATCAGGATCAGCTGCGTTTCCGGGGCTCTATTGCCCCGGCCTCATTGAAGCACGTCTATCCCGACAATGCCCATGATGGCGATGTTGTGTTGTTTCCGGGGCTCTATTGCCCCGGCCTCATTGAAGCGCCACCATGGACTCCCAGCGGGTGGGAATCAGGTGGGTTTCCGGGGCTCTATTGCCCCGGCCTCATTGAAGCCACACCCGCACGCCCGAAGCCCCGCCGCCCGTCCCAGTTTCCGGGGCTCTATTGCCCCGGCCTCATTGAAGCATTTCTGGTCCCCCCCCGGCCCGGCCTTCCGGTGCCGGCGCGTTTCCGGGGCTCTATTGCCCCGGCCTCATTGAAGCTCGACGGGTTCGGGAAGGCGCGGGTTCACCATGTGATAGTTTCCGGGGCTCTATTGCCCCGGCCTCATTGAAGCAGGTCGATCATGTGAAGCCCTTGCGCGATGGCGGGGCGGTTTCCGGGGCTCTATTGCCCCGGCCTCATTGAAGCTCCCCAGCGGTTTTCGCGAAGTGACAGCCCCGGCAAGTTTCCGGGGCTCTATTGCCCCGGCCTCATTGAAGCGGAATGGTGCTCCTGCGTGACCGCCCGAACGTCAGCTTCGTTTCCGGGGCTCTATTGCCCCGGCCTCATTGAAGCCTGGGCATGAAGCGGCATGACGAGACCGCCCAGACCTAGTTTCCGGGGCTCTATTGCCCCGGCCTCATTGAAGCTATCACATGGTGAATCCGCGCCTTCCCGAACCCGTCGAGTTTCCGGGGCTCTATTGCCCCGGCCTCATTGAAGCGAGGTTCGAAGGTCTGATTCCGCATGCGGGCGGGGCGTTTCCGGGGCTCTATTGCCCCGGCCTCATTGAAGCGGCTTGTCCGAATACGGATCACGCAGCACCCGCACGCCGTTTCCGGGGCTCTATTGCCCCGGCCTCATTGAAGCCCAGACGGGAGCCAGCGCCGCCATTCCCAACGCGCCTTGTTTCCGGGGCTCTATTGCCCCGGCCTCATTGAAGCGGGGAAGGCGCCGCCGCATGGGAGCGGATGGCGCGAGCGGTTTCCGGGGCTCTATTGCCCCGGCCTCATTGAAGCAAAATCCGCACCCCCGAGCCGACAGACGGACAGATAGGTTTCCGGGGCTCTATTGCCCCGGCCTCATTGAAGCCTCCGGCAGGGACGGCTTCCGACGCAGCTTCTCCCCGATGTTTCCGGGGCTCTATTGCCCCGGCCTCATTGAAGCGCACCCTCCGAGGATGCCTCACACCCGACGGGCGGAAGTTTCCGGGGCTCTATTGCCCCGGCCTCATTGAAGCAAAGCCGTGGGGCGGGTGGCCCTGCTCGATACGGTGAGTTTCCGGGGCTCTATTGCCCCGGCCTCATTGAAGCATCTGGGCGGCCGTCACGGCAAGGCGGTCGATGTGCAACGTTTCCGGGGCTCTATTGCCCCGGCCTCATTGAAGCGCAATCGGTGGCGGCGTCGTAAAGGGCCGGCTGCGGCGTTTCCGGGGCTCTATTGCCCCGGCCTCATTGAAGCGCTTCGCTTTCACCCGCCCTTCAAGGCAAGCCCGACGGTTTCCGGGGCTCTATTGCCCCGGCCTCATTGAAGCAAGACAAGCGCACCGGGGCAAGGCTTCGCGTTCTTGGTTTCCGGGGCTCTATTGCCCCGGCCTCATTGAAGCAAATCCATGCGGGCAAGAGTCTCGCGGCTTCCGACGGCGTTTCCGGGGCTCTATTGCCCCGGCCTCATTGAAGCAAAGCCGTGGGGCGGGTGGCCCTGCTCGATACGGTGAGTTTCCGGGGCTCTATTGCCCCGGCCTCATTGAAGCATCTGGGCGGCCGTCACGGCAAGGCGGTCGATGTGCAACGTTTCCGGGGCTCTATTGCCCCGGCCTCATTGAAGCGCAATCGGTGGCGGCGTCGTAAAGGGCCGGCTGCGGCGTTTCCGGGGCTCTATTGCCCCGGCCTCATTGAAGCGCTTCGCTTTCACCCGCCCTTCAAGGCAAGCCCGACGGTTTCCGGGGCTCTATTGCCCCGGCCTCATTGAAGCAAGACAAGCGCACCGGGGCAAGGCTTCGCGTTCTTGGTTTCCGGGGCTCTATTGCCCCGGCCTCATTGAAGCGACGACGCCCTGGAATGCGTCGAGCATCACGGACGCAGTTTCCGGGGCTCTATTGCCCCGGCCTCATTGAAGCATGTGCCAGCGTCCGTTCTGCTTCCAGATTTCGCCCTGTTTCCGGGGCTCTATTGCCCCGGCCTCATTGAAGCATGGGGTCGGGTTCCTCAGCGGCGGACTCCAGAAAACGTTTCCGGGGCTCTATTGCCCCGGCCTCATTGAAGCCAATAATACTGGTGTTGTTCATGTCTCTGCTCTTGGTGGTTTCCGGGGCTCTATTGCCCCGGCCTCATTGAAGCCCTCTTGAAGGAGAGGTCCTGCTGGCGAGGCACAAGCGTTTCCGGGGCTCTATTGCCCCGGCCTCATTGAAGCGACCTATAGTAGCCTGATCTGCTTGGAAAAGACGACCGTTTCCGGGGCTCTATTGCCCCGGCCTCATTGAAGCGCCGTCACCGATCGGGTAGGTGTCGTCCTTCCCGACGTTTCCGGGGCTCTATTGCCCCGGCCTCATTGAAGCTGTGTGACCGGCCACGACTTGCCGTCACACTTCTTGGGTTTCCGGGGCTCTATTGCCCCGGCCTCATTGAAGCATCGCACGCTCCAGGAGCGACAGATGTGCCCATCCGATTGTTTCCGGGGCTCTATTGCCCCGGCCTCATTGAAGCGCGCTGCTGATTGTCAACCGTGCGTGCATGGCTCTCTCGTTTCCGGGGCTCTATTGCCCCGGCCTCATTGAAGCGCGGCCATGGGCGTTTCGGGGAGGCGGTCGCCGCCCGGCGTTTCCGGGGCTCTATTGCCCCGGCCTCATTGAAGCCATCGACCATGACGCCGACACCACGATCACGAACAACCCGAGGTTTCCGGGGCTCTATTGCCCCGGCCTCATTGAAGCCAGCGTCCGTTCTGCTTCCAGATTTCGCCGTCACCGAGTTTCCGGGGCTCTATTGCCCCGGCCTCATTGAAGCGTCGAGGATGGCGCCTCAGTCGCCTTGGTAGCCTCGGTTTCCGGGGCTCTATTGCCCCGGCCTCATTGAAGCCCGCTTCTCCGCGTCGGCAATCTCGACGTCCAGGGCCGTTTCCGGGGCTCTATTGCCCCGGCCTCATTGAAGCGACGCCGGCATGACGTGGGCCGGAAGCCCCGACAACCGTTTCCGGGGCTCTATTGCCCCGGCCTCATTGAAGCGTACGACGCTTTCGTTGGGTCCGCTGGCGATCTTGCCGGGTTTCCGGGGCTCTATTGCCCCGGCCTCATTGAAGCGCACAGTTCCCGGTATCGCTCGTCGGGCAGCCCTTCGTTTCCGGGGCTCTATTGCCCCGGCCTCATTGAAGCTCCGAGCAGACGCTGAGGGTCGCCTAGCCCCGTGTGAGTTTCCGGGGCTCTATTGCCCCGGCCTCATTGAAGCGGCGTGTGGGACGGGCGGCGGGGCTTCGGGCGTGCGTTTCCGGGGCTCTATTGCCCCGGCCTCATTGAAGCGCACGCTTGCGCCGGCGGAGCGGGGTTGGTGGTACGGTTTCCGGGGCTCTATTGCCCCGGCCTCATTGAAGCAGCTTGGACGCCAGGGCCTCGGCCTTTTCACGGGCCTGTTTCCGGGGCTCTATTGCCCCGGCCTCATTGAAGCGCCAGATGGCGACTCCGCCGCCGCTGGCGCGCGCGCTGTTTCCGGGGCTCTATTGCCCCGGCCTCATTGAAGCATCTCGTCCGCGCCCGGCGGATCGGCGCCGAGCAGCGTTTCCGGGGCTCTATTGCCCCGGCCTCATTGAAGCCCGCCCATGGAGGAAGCACACGGCGGGGGTGGTCGGATGAGTTTCCGGGGCTCTATTGCCCCGGCCTCATTGAAGCCTGGATCGTGACCCGGCCTTCACGACTCACCGGTTGGGCCGTTTCCGGGGCTCTATTGCCCCGGCCTCATTGAAGCGGGTGCTGTAGAGCGTTCCGTCCATCACAGCACCTTTGTTTCCGGGGCTCTATTGCCCCGGCCTCATTGAAGCACGAACTCGCTCGATCTCGACGACGATTCACACGGTGTTTCCGGGGCTCTATTGCCCCGGCCTCATTGAAGCCATCAAGCCCGCGAGCCCGGCAGCACGAGCCGGTTCGTTTCCGGGGCTCTATTGCCCCGGCCTCATTGAAGCCAAGAAGGGACTCAAGACTGTCGGCAATTTCCTCAAGGTTTCCGGGGCTCTATTGCCCCGGCCTCATTGAAGCACCGGCTCGAACACGGCCTGCCTCCGCTGGCGCCGCCGTTTCCGGGGCTCTATTGCCCCGGCCTCATTGAAGCTGCCGCCTCAATTGAAGCGTGAGTTCCAGCAGTCTGCGTTTCCGGGGCTCTATTGCCCCGGCCTCATTGAAGCTCGGTTTCGTGCCATAAGTTTGTCTCCGATGGTCGGGTTTCCGGGGCTCTATTGCCCCGGCCTCATTGAAGCCGCAACCAGCAATGGAGCGTCGCCGCTCATGAGGCGGTTTCCGGGGCTCTATTGCCCCGGCCTCATTGAAGCACGGGGCCGACGCCAAGCCCGACGCGAGCGAGTGAGTTTCCGGGGCTCTATTGCCCCGGCCTCATTGAAGCCTGTGCCTTCCGGGCCGCGTCCTTGGCGCGCCGGGCCGCGTTTCCGGGGCTCTATTGCCCCGGCCTCATTGAAGCCGGCCCAGGATTTTGTAGACGCCCCACGGTGACAACCGTTTCCGGGGCTCTATTGCCCCGGCCTCATTGAAGCCGCCGTCGGCATGTCAACATAGGAGCGTATCAGGGTCGGTTTCCGGGGCTCTATTGCCCCGGCCTCATTGAAGCGGGATCGTCGGGCACGGGGATCACGTGGCCCCGTGGCGTTTCCGGGGCTCTATTGCCCCGGCCTCATTGAAGCGTGTACCTGGCCATGCTAGATGTCCTTGGCCAGTGCCGTTTCCGGGGCTCTATTGCCCCGGCCTCATTGAAGCGATGCAGGCTGTCGGCGCGGGCCCCGGTCCCATGGGGGTTTCCGGGGCTCTATTGCCCCGGCCTCATTGAAGCGGTGTATGATCTACTCTGTGAGTGCGAGCGAACTATCGTTTCCGGGGCTCTATTGCCCCGGCCTCATTGAAGCCTCCTGTGCTGTATGAGGAGGCTTCCTATCTCGACACCGTTTCCGGGGCTCTATTGCCCCGGCCTCATTGAAGCTGATGATGCACGCTGCCCGGCGGATCTGCTCGCCGTCGTTTCCGGGGCTCTATTGCCCCGGCCTCATTGAAGCGATCTTCGCGGGTGTCTGAATGTCTTATCGTCCCTCTCGTTTCCGGGGCTCTATTGCCCCGGCCTCATTGAAGCTTTGGGCCGGGGGGGGGGGTGGACATATGCGATCCGATCTGTTTCCGGGGCTCTATTGCCCCGGCCTCATTGAAGCGGGGATGTGGGCGCTCCTCGCCTGCGGAGTCGCGTTGTTTCCGGGGCTCTATTGCCCCGGCCTCATTGAAGCGCGCGCCGGCGACGGTCATCAACGGCCCCGCCAGCATGCGGTTTCCGGGGCTCTATTGCCCCGGCCTCATTGAAGCGTGTCGGGGGCGGGCGGTGAGGCCGCCCGCCCCCGAAGGTTTCCGGGGCTCTATTGCCCCGGCCTCATTGAAGCTTGGTCTGTGTGGCATTCCTGCCACACCTGTGTCCTTGTTTCCGGGGCTCTATTGCCCCGGCCTCATTGAAGCGTGCGCGAGGGCGCCGCGTGACCTGCCTGGACTCCTCGTTTCCGGGGCTCTATTGCCCCGGCCTCATTGAAGCCGACGACATCGTCGACGACCACCGCGCGATCCGCATCGTTTCCGGGGCTCTATTGCCCCGGCCTCATTGAAGCTCCGGGGTGCTCGCCACGCGGCGGCGCTCGGTCGCCGGTTTCCGGGGCTCTATTGCCCCGGCCTCATTGAAGCCACAAGGCGGGCGTGCAGGCTCGGGGTCATGACGAAGTTTCCGGGGCTCTATTGCCCCGGCCTCATTGAAGCCCCCCCACCACGACGCCCCCACGCCATCGCCCGCCGGTTTCCGGGGCTCTATTGCCCCGGCCTCATTGAAGCCGTGTCAGTCACCATCTTCGCCCGTGCCTCGCGCGCGTTTCCGGGGCTCTATTGCCCCGGCCTCATTGAAGCGCCTTGCCCCCGCCCAGGCAGTCTCGCTGTTGATGCGTTTCCGGGGCTCTATTGCCCCGGCCTCATTGAAGCCCGCTCGCCTCGCCCCCCTCTACCAGGCGCTGGCGGATGTTTCCGGGGCTCTATTGCCCCGGCCTCATTGAAGCAAGCAAGCAACCAGCGGATCGATCTTGCCCGAAGCCCCGTTTCCGGGGCTCTATTGCCCCGGCCTCATTGAAGCCATCACGAGTTCGTGTGCGGCTCTGGCAACCAGACGTTTCCGGGGCTCTATTGCCCCGGCCTCATTGAAGCGTAGTACTTCGACTCGGTGTCGGACGGCTTGAGAATGTGTTTCCGGGGCTCTATTGCCCCGGCCTCATTGAAGCTCGTCATAGTCGTAGACCCCCCGGCCTTGAAGGCGGGTTTCCGGGGCTCTATTGCCCCGGCCTCATTGAAGCGCGTGACGGCGCACCCGCCCGGACTTCAAGCCGCGCCGTTTCCGGGGCTCTATTGCCCCGGCCTCATTGAAGCCTGTGGGGTGACGATGCCGACGGCGCCGCGTGGCCTTGTTTCCGGGGCTCTATTGCCCCGGCCTCATTGAAGCGCCAGCGACCTGTCGGGCCGTGCGCGGGCGTTCCAAGGTTTCCGGGGCTCTATTGCCCCGGCCTCATTGAAGCCATTTCGCCTTGTGTGTGGTGGCTGCCGTCGAGTCAGTTTCCGGGGCTCTATTGCCCCGGCCTCATTGAAGCCCGTTACGGACAGCCCTGCCACCGGCCCGTTATGCAGCGTTTCCGGGGCTCTATTGCCCCGGCCTCATTGAAGCAAGTGATCCAGCTGGCCAGTTTGAAACACATCGTCGTAGTTTCCGGGGCTCTATTGCCCCGGCCTCATTGAAGCCCCTGCATGTATGCCCTGTTCTGCGCGGCTGCGTTCCGTTTCCGGGGCTCTATTGCCCCGGCCTCATTGAAGCTACTTGGCATTTTGGCACAACCGCCCGGTGTGTCAAGTTTCCGGGGCTCTATTGCCCCGGCCTCATTGAAGCGAGCGTGACCCGTCCTTCACGACTCACCGGTTGGGAGTTTCCGGGGCTCTATTGCCCCGGCCTCATTGAAGCCGCCGCCGGCGCGCCCTTCGTCGCCATCATTCGCCCCGTTTCCGGGGCTCTATTGCCCCGGCCTCATTGAAGCCTCTCTACTGGCAGATCGTGGAAGCGGGCGAACGGGGTTTCCGGGGCTCTATTGCCCCGGCCTCATTGAAGCGGCGGGCCGCACTCACGGCCGCGAGGGAACGCGAGATGTTTCCGGGGCTCTATTGCCCCGGCCTCATTGAAGCTCCGCAGCGGCATACTCCGCCTCCACGCCCGTGGCATGTTTCCGGGGCTCTATTGCCCCGGCCTCATTGAAGCGCCAGGTTCTTGAGTGTCTCCAACCCGTCGAAGGCGTCGTTTCCGGGGCTCTATTGCCCCGGCCTCATTGAAGCGCCTCGTGCCAGCCGGGGGTGCGCGCGGGGCGCGCGGGTTTCCGGGGCTCTATTGCCCCGGCCTCATTGAAGCGGCCTGTTCGAAGCGGACCCTCGCGCAGCAAACCCCGTTTCCGGGGCTCTATTGCCCCGGCCTCATTGAAGCCCGGTGGTCAGTCGCCGGTCGGCGGCACCACCTACGCCGTTTCCGGGGCTCTATTGCCCCGGCCTCATTGAAGCAGATCCACTTAATTGGCACTGCCCAATTGGGCAGAGAGTTTCCGGGGCTCTATTGCCCCGGCCTCATTGAAGCATCAGGGACCTCCGGGACGCGGGCGGCGGCCTCATCGTTTCCGGGGCTCTATTGCCCCGGCCTCATTGAAGCTAGTCCATCGCCGTCCCGGGCGCCGGGACGAGCGGCGTTTCCGGGGCTCTATTGCCCCGGCCTCATTGAAGCACGGCCGCGCAGCGCGACCTGATCATCGCCCTCTCGGAGTTTCCGGGGCTCTATTGCCCCGGCCTCATTGAAGCACCGTTCGTCGCCGGCGATCGCCCCGGCGCTGGCGAGTTTCCGGGGCTCTATTGCCCCGGCCTCATTGAAGCCGCGAGATCGGGCAGCTGGGGCCGCGCGAATTCGAGGTTTCCGGGGCTCTATTGCCCCGGCCTCATTGAAGCACGCGAGATTGCCGTTTCCCCATATTGGCAATGTGCAACGTTTCCGGGGCTCTATTGCCCCGGCCTCATTGAAGCCCGCCGCGCTCGCCGGTGCGGGGCACGACGAGGCGCGTTTCCGGGGCTCTATTGCCCCGGCCTCATTGAAGCCCGGTGCTGCCAACTACAATGCCGCCGATGGTGCCGAGGGTTTCCGGGGCTCTATTGCCCCGGCCTCATTGAAGCTTCGTGACACTCATCGCGCCGCCGTCAGGTCGTGGCGTTTCCGGGGCTCTATTGCCCCGGCCTCATTGAAGCTTCGTATCGGAGGAAGGTATCGAGGTCGGTGACCGCGTTTCCGGGGCTCTATTGCCCCGGCCTCATTGAAGCATGTCGAGCGCCTGGCGCTCCTCGAGCGAGCGTCGGTTTCCGGGGCTCTATTGCCCCGGCCTCATTGAAGCGCTTTGTGCTGCATCATGTGGAGTGATCCGCGCCTGGGTTTCCGGGGCTCTATTGCCCCGGCCTCATTGAAGCAAGGGCGGCCTCGGTGGCCTCCTGCAGACTGGTCTGGTTTCCGGGGCTCTATTGCCCCGGCCTCATTGAAGCTCTTCCGCCGCAGTACAAGCGTGAATTTCGCCAGTGTTTCCGGGGCTCTATTGCCCCGGCCTCATTGAAGCCCCATGGCCACCTCCCTAGGCCGCTTGCACGGGCTTGGTTTCCGGGGCTCTATTGCCCCGGCCTCATTGAAGCCGGGGCCGCAAGTATGGGACGCTCTACGAGGTGGACGTTTCCGGGGCTCTATTGCCCCGGCCTCATTGAAGCAAGATCAAGCTGCACCCGGAGCGCTTCGACGAACCGGTTTCCGGGGCTCTATTGCCCCGGCCTCATTGAAGCATCAACGACCTGGACGGGCGGGCGATCAACTTCCTGGTTTCCGGGGCTCTATTGCCCCGGCCTCATTGAAGCAAGCCAGGCCACTTGCCGGAATACCAGTTGGGGTCCGTTTCCGGGGCTCTATTGCCCCGGCCTCATTGAAGCACACGCCGAGGGCGCGGAAGACACGGGCGTATTCCTCGTTTCCGGGGCTCTATTGCCCCGGCCTCATTGAAGCGTCGGCAACTACGACGCGACGGTGGGGGCGAACGCCGTTTCCGGGGCTCTATTGCCCCGGCCTCATTGAAGCATGTCGAGCGCCTGGCGCTCCTCGAGCGAGCGTCGGTTTCCGGGGCTCTATTGCCCCGGCCTCATTGAAGCGCCAGAGGGACGCCGGACGCGACCTAGGCGGTATCGTTTCCGGGGCTCTATTGCCCCGGCCTCATTGAAGCGTGTTGTCGCAGGAGCCGTTCCAGAGGACCGTCGCGTTTCCGGGGCTCTATTGCCCCGGCCTCATTGAAGCCGCTCTTGCATGGCGTGTGCGGTCGCGCCGCACGCGTTTCCGGGGCTCTATTGCCCCGGCCTCATTGAAGCACCTTGTCGTTGACTGCCGGGATAGCCGCTGCAACTGGTTTCCGGGGCTCTATTGCCCCGGCCTCATTGAAGCCTGTGGCGAAACCCGCCGAGTCGTGAATGGATGGCCCGGGTTTCCGGGGCTCTATTGCCCCGGCCTCATTGAAGCCCGTCGCTTTGGCCTTGGGGATTGGCCAGCGCCGGCAAGTTTCCGGGGCTCTATTGCCCCGGCCTCATTGAAGCATGGCTTGCTCCTAGGGGTTGGGGTTGGGGGCTAACGGCGTTTCCGGGGCTCTATTGCCCCGGCCTCATTGAAGCGGCGCCGTGACCCTTGCGTGGGCGATCGCCCTACCCGTTTCCGGGGCTCTATTGCCCCGGCCTCATTGAAGCCCGGTGCTGCCAACTACAATGCCGCCGATGGTGCCGAGGGTTTCCGGGGCTCTATTGCCCCGGCCTCATTGAAGCTTCGTGACACTCATCGCGCCGCCGTCAGGTCGTGGCGTTTCCGGGGCTCTATTGCCCCGGCCTCATTGAAGCTAGCGCCCGGTATGGGCGACGTGGTGGCCCCTGTCGGTTTCCGGGGCTCTATTGCCCCGGCCTCATTGAAGCTTCCTTGTCGGTCGTGCCAGGTCTCTGGAGCGACAGGTTTCCGGGGCTCTATTGCCCCGGCCTCATTGAAGCCCCGTCAAGTCGTTGGGCGCGCAAGCCCAACCACCCGGGTTTCCGGGGCTCTATTGCCCCGGCCTCATTGAAGCGAGGGTCAAGCCGTCGTCGAGCAGGCGGTCTGCCTCGTTTCCGGGGCTCTATTGCCCCGGCCTCATTGAAGCACTGCCGGTCGACGACGTCCGCGCCGAGCGAGGAGTGTTTCCGGGGCTCTATTGCCCCGGCCTCATTGAAGCGAGATAGCGTTCGATATTGCCGGCCGGGTCTTCGGTCGTTTCCGGGGCTCTATTGCCCCGGCCTCATTGAAGCGTTCGAGACCGCCATGTATTCATCGCGGTCTTGGTGTGTTTCCGGGGCTCTATTGCCCCGGCCTCATTGAAGCTGGTTGTTTTTTGCTATGGCTAGGTATGCCTATGATCTGTTTCCGGGGCTCTATTGCCCCGGCCTCATTGAAGCCAGCGATACCATAATGCCTGGCGCTATGCCGTCGGGTTTCCGGGGCTCTATTGCCCCGGCCTCATTGAAGCTACTACTTCCCCCTTGAAGGTTCCGCGTCCGCCGGTGTTTCCGGGGCTCTATTGCCCCGGCCTCATTGAAGCCAGTCTGAGCAAGCTGCTCTCGGTCGTGATTTTCAGGGTTTCCGGGGCTCTATTGCCCCGGCCTCATTGAAGCCCGACCCAGGTTTCGGGTTCTCCTGATCCGCCATCGCCAGGTTTCCGGGGCTCTATTGCCCCGGCCTCATTGAAGCTCGCGCGAAGCGTAGGCATCGCGTCATAGGACGGGTTGTTTCCGGGGCTCTATTGCCCCGGCCTCATTGAAGCCCGGTGCGGGGCCGGCGGCCGACTGGAGTTGCATCGTTTCCGGGGCTCTATTGCCCCGGCCTCATTGAAGCTCGACGAGCTGTGCCCTCGCCGTCGCGGCGGCCGCCGTTTCCGGGGCTCTATTGCCCCGGCCTCATTGAAGCGGCGCGCTGCCGGAGCCGGCGCGTGCCGCCGAGATGCGTTTCCGGGGCTCTATTGCCCCGGCCTCATTGAAGCGATTGCTGCCGCTGTCGAGGCTACTAAGGCCGAGGCGGGTTTCCGGGGCTCTATTGCCCCGGCCTCATTGAAGCCCAGTGGGCGCGGTCAGTCAGGTTGCGGAAGTAGGCGCCGGTTTCCGGGGCTCTATTGCTCCGGCTTCGTCGAAGGGCCTTGCGCGGCTTGCTTCGGCGCGGCTACCCGTGGCTTGCGAGGCGCGCCGCTGCCTGTCCCTTCCGGCCACAATGCGGGCTACCGGTGGGCTGTCCCGGCGGAGGCGCGGCGAGCGGGGAGAAAGGAGGCGGACGATGAAGCTCGACGGCATCAGGGTGCTGGATCTCTCGCGGTTCCTGCCGGGGCCGTATCTGGCCGGGGCGATGGCCGATCACGGCGCCGACGTGATCAAGATCGAGGACCCGCGGGGCGGCGACCCGGCGCGCGAAATCGGGCCGCGCGAAGCCGGGATCACGGTCTATTTCCGCAACGCCAACCGCGGCAAGCGAAGCCTCGCCATCGACCTCAAAAGCGACACCGGGCGCGAGGCCTTCCTGCGTCTCGCCGAGACCGCCGACGTGATCGTCGAGAGCTTCCGCCCCGGCGTGGTGAACCGCCTGGGGATCGGGTATAGGGCCGTCCGCGCCCGTGCGCCCCGCATCGTCTACGCCTCGATCTCGGCGTTCGGCCAGTCAGGGCCCTATCGCGACCGCCCGGCCCACGATCTCGGCGTCAACGCCCTCGCCGGCGTCGCCAGCCTCGGCGTGGGGCGCGACGGCGCGCCGGCCATCCCTTGCCCACCGCCCTCCGACATGGCGGGTGCGCTCACGGCCCTCGCCGGCATCCTCATGGCGTTGCTGCGTCGCGAAGTCAGCGGGCGGGGCGACCATATCGACCTCGCGATGTTCGATGCGGTCCTCCCGTGGACGACGCCTCTCGCCGGCACGGTATTCGCCGAGGGCCGGGCGCCGGACCCCCGAGCCGAGCGCACCCTGGGCGGAGCGGCGTTCTACCGCCCCTACCGCACCAGGGACGGCCGCTACGTCGCCCTCGCCGGCAGCGAGACCAAATTCGTGACCAGCTTCCTGGAGGCGGTGGGGCGCCCGGACCTGATCCCGCTCGGGCGGGCGCCCGCCGGCCCGGCACAGGCGCCGCTTCACGCTTTCCTCGAGGAAACCTTCGCCGGGCGAACCCAGGCCGAATGGATCGCGTGGTTCGCCGGCCGCGACATCTGCTTCGCGCCGGTCCTTACCCTCGACGAGACGTTCGAAGACCCCCACCTCGCCGCGCGCGGCATGGTGCAACGCGGCGACGAGGACGGCGCCGCCCATCTCGGCATCCCCATCAAGTTCGCGGACGAGCCCGGCCGGGTCGTGCCCGGCGTGCCGGCCTTGGGCGAGCACAGCACCGACATCCTCCGGGAGCTGGGCTACGAAGCGAACGAATGCGCGGCCATGGCGCGCGCCGGAATCGTCACGCAGGCGCAGCGCCCCTGAGAGCACCGGCGCATCCGGGTGCACAGGAGGGTGTCCGGCCTTGCGCGGCACTGCCCGGGAACCGCCACCGCGCGCGACCGTGGCCACTGGATCCGGCATCTTGTGGTTCCACCGCAATTTCATCACAAAATATGGTTGACAGGGGGCGCACCCCTGGGGTCCTATGCTACCAGTTGTGGTCGTGCCCCCTGAAGCACCCAAGATTTCGAGGGCGAGGACATGCGCATCGCGCGCCATTTCACGGTGGAAGGCGAATCGCCCTATGACGGAATCGCGTTCCGGGAAACCACCTGCGAGATCCGCAACCCCGACGGGTCCGTGGTGTTCCGGCAGGAGGGCGTGGAAGTCCCCGCCGGCTGGTCGCAGGTCGCCTCCGACGTCCTCGCCCAGAAATATTTCCGCAAGGCCGGCATCGCCAAGCGGCGCAAGCCCATGCCCGAAGGCGACGTCCCCGCTTGGCTCTGGCGGAGCGTGCCGGACGGCGGCGACTGCGGCGCGGGGGTAGACGAACCCGCCCAGGGCGAGCGCTCGGCCAGGCAGGTGTTCCACCGCATGGCCGGCACCTGGACCTATTGGGGTTGGAAGGCCGGCTATTTCGACCGCGAGGCCGACGCCCGCGCCTTCTACGACGAGCTCACGGCCATGCTGGCGCTCCAGGTCGCCGCACCCAACTCGCCGCAATGGTTCAACACCGGGCTGCACTGGGCTTACGGCATCGACGGGCCGGCGCAGGGGCACTACTTCGTCGACTTCGAGAGCGGTGCGTTGAAGGAGGCCGAGTCGGCCTACGAGCACCCCCAGCCGCACGCCTGCTTCATCCAGAGCATCGACGACGACCTCGTGAGCGAGGGCGGGATCATGGACCTCTGGGTGCGCGAGGCCCGCCTCTTCAAATACGGCTCCGGCACGGGGACGAATTTCTCCACTTTGCGCGGCGAGAGCGAGCCGCTCTCGGGCGGCGGCCAGTCCTCCGGCCTGATGAGCTTCCTCAAGATCGGCGACCGGGCGGCAGGCGCCATCAAATCCGGCGGCACCACGCGGCGCGCCGCCAAGATGGTCATCGTCGACGTGGACCACCCCGACATCGAGGCCTACGTCGACTGGAAGGTCGCCGAAGAGCAGAAGGTCGCCGCGCTGGTGGCCGGGTCGCGGCTCCTGCATACCCACTTGAACCGCATCGTCGCCGCCTGCCGCGCGGGCGAAGGGGAACGGCGGTTCGACGCCCGCGCGAACCCGGCGCTCCGCAGGGCCGTCCGCGCGGCGCGCAAGGCGCCGGTGCCGGAGGCCTGCATCCGCCGTGCCATCCAATGGGCCGAGCAGGGCTTCACCGAAATCGATTTTCGCGTCTACGACGCCGACTGGCAGTCGGAAGCCTATCTCACGGTGTCGGGGCAGAACTCCAACAACTCGATCCGGGTGACCGATGCGTTCCTCGAGCGGGTAGCGTCCGGCGGCACCTGGGACCTGATCCGGCGCACCGACGGCAAGGTGGCCAGAACCGTCGACGCGCGTGCGCTCTGGGACAGGATCGCCGAGGCGGCCTGGGCGTCGGCCGATCCGGGGATCCAGTTCGATACCACGATCAACGCCTGGCACACCTGCCCGGCGGAGGGGCGCATCAACGCCTCGAATCCCTGTTCCGAGTACATGTTCCTCGACGACACCGCGTGCAATCTCGCGTCGCTCAACCTGGCGGCGTTCCAGCGCGGCGACGGCGGCTTCGACGTCGCGCGCTTCGAGCATGCAGTGCGCCTGTGGACGGTCGTGCTCGAGATATCGGTCCTGATGGCCCAGTACCCGTCCCGCGAGATCGCCCGGCGCTCCTTCCGCTACCGGACCCTGGGCTTGGGCTTCGCCAACCTCGGCGGCTTCCTGATGTCGCGCGGCCTGCCCTACGACAGCCCCGAAGGCCGGGCGTTCGCTGGCGCCGTCAGCTCCCTGATGACGGGCGCCGCCTACGCCGCCTCCGCCGAAATGGCCAGCGAGCTCGGCCCCTTCCCGGCGTTCGCCGATAACCGGGAGGCCATGCTGCGGGTCATGCGTAATCACCGGGCCGCCGCCCGCGGCGAGGTCGACGCCTTCGAGGGGCTCGCCATCCCGCCCGTGACGCTGGACCGCGCCGCTCTTCTCGACCGCGCCCTGGGCGAGGCTGCCCTGCGGGTGTGGGACCACGCGCTGGCGTTGGGGGAGCGGTATGGCTACCGCAACGCGCAGGCCACGGTGGTCGCGCCGACCGGCACCATCGGCTTGGTCATGGATTGCGACACCACCGGCATTGAGCCCGATTTCGCGCTGGTGAAGTTCAAGAAGCTGGCCGGCGGCGGCTACTTCAAGATCATCAACGGCAGCGTCCCCAAGGCCCTGAAGGCGCTCGGCTACGCCGAGCCGGAGATCGACGCGATCGTGCGGTACGCCGTGGGCCACGGCACCCTTGCCGGCGCGCCGGCGATCGACCACGAGGCGCTGGCGCGGAAGGGCCTTCCGCCCGAAGCCATCGCGCGTATCGAGGAGGCACTCGGATCGGCCTTCGACGTGAGCCTCGCCTTCAACAAATGGACCCTCGGCGAGGAGTTCTGCACCGGCGCGCTCGGTCTCGACGAAACGGCGCTGGCCGCGCCGGGCTTCGACTTCCTCGGCGCCCTCGGCTTCGACGCCCGCGCGATCGAGGCCGCCAACGTCCATTGCTGCGGCGCGATGACGCTGGAGGGCGCGCCATATCTCGACCCGGCGCATCTGCCGGTCTTCGATTGTGCCAACCCCTGCGGACGCACCGGGTCCGGGCGCTGCCTCTCCACGGAAAGCCACGTGCGCATGATGGCGGCGGCTCAGCCCTTCATTTCCGGCGCCATCTCCAAGACCATCAACCTGCCCGCGAACGCGACGGTCGAGGATTGCCGGAACGCCTACGCGCTTTCGTGGCGCCTGGGGCTCAAGGCCAACGCCCTCTATCGGGACGGCTCCAAGCTCTCCCAGCCGCTCAACGGGCTGGCCCTGGGCGAGGACGAGGCGGACGATTCCGCAGACGAGCCGGAAGCGCCGGCCCGGCCGGTGGACCAGCGCGACCCGTTGCGCGCGGCCGAGCGCATCGTCCGGCAGGTCGTGCACCAAGGCGAGCGGCGGCGCCTGCCTCACCGCCGGCGCGGCTACACCCAGAAGGCCACCATCGGCGGCCACAAGGTCTACCTGCGGACCGGCGAATTCCGGGACGGCTCGCTCGGCGAGATCTTCGTCGACATGCACAAGGAGGGCGCGTCCTTCCGCAGCCTCATGAACAACTTCGCGATCGCGATCTCGATCGGTCTGCAATACGGCGTCCCCCTCGACGAATACGTCGATGCCTTCACCTTCACCCGGTTCGAGCCGGCAGGCACGGTGCAGAACAACGACGCAATCAAGATGAGCACCTCCATCCTCGACTATATCTTCCGCGAGCTCGCGATTTCCTATCTCGGTCGCAGCGACCTCTCCCACGCCGAGGCGGAAGACCTGCTGCCGGACACCATCGGCGGCGGCGAGGAGGAAGCGACGCGCGCCCCGCGGACGGAGGGCGGCGGCGCAGCGAAGAGCCTCTCCGGCGGCCCCGTGAGCGCCGGCTACGTTCGCTCCAACCTCCTGGTCCTCACCGGCGGCGCCAACGACGACGGCGCGCGCGCGGCCGCCGCTCCGCGGGAGCGCGCGCATGGCGGGGCGACGGTCGCGCTCCACCCGGCCGTGGCGGCCGCGCCGGCACGCGCCGGCGGCCTCGGCGCCGCCCGCAGGGCGCGCGGCGCCGGTTACGAAGGCGAGGCCTGCGACGATTGCGGCAACTTCACGCTGGTCCGCAACGGGACCTGCATGAAGTGTGTGACTTGTGGCACCACCAGTGGCTGTTCCTGACGACCGTCCATCTCCCGCGGTCATAAGCCACTGGAACTTGGGGGTGCGCGCAACACGCACCCCCTTTTCTTTCCTGCTTGTCCGTGAGAGTCCTCTGATGGAGGCCGCATTTTCCCGGCGCCTCCAGGCGAACGGAGCCTTTTCACCCGAGGATGACTGTCACGGATATGCAGGTTTTCTTCTTCTGCCTCCGCCCGCGATGGCGGCTTCGCGCCGTCTGTTCCCTGGCCGCGGTCCTCGCGCTCGGCCTCGCCGCCTGCCAGCCGCAAGGAGCGAGCGCGCCGGGCGCGGACCTCGCGGCGTGGCTCGCCAAACCGGAGAGCAACGGGCCGTTCCCCGCCGTCGTCCTGCTGCACGGCTGCACGGGGCTGGAGAGAAACACCTCCCATCGGACGGTGTGGCGCGGCCTCACCCGGCACGCCGCGCTGCTCAACGACAACGGCTACGTCACGCTCATCGTGGACAGCTTCGGCCCGCGCGGTATCGCCGACGCCTGCGCGCGGCCGCGCCTTTCGGAGCAGATGAGCGACTCGCTCGCCGCTTTCGACCATCTGGCCTCCCTGCCCTTCGTGGATGCCGCGCGGATCGGCGTCGTCGGCTTCTCCCACGGCGGCACGACCGCCTTGTCCCTGGCGGGCAGCACGAGCGGCTATGCCGCCGCCGTCGCCTATTATCCCTATTGCCGAATGGGCTTCATCGATCGGCCGGTCCTGATCCTGATCGGCGCCAGGGACGACTGGACACCGGTGTCCCTGTGCCATGACGTCCACCGGCAATACGCGGATGTGGTCACGCTGAAGATCTACCCGGACGCCTACCACTCCTTCGACCTGCCCATCGGCGGGTCGTTCGTCTTCAAAGGTCACAGGGTGGAGGAGAACGTCGCCGCGCGGCGGGACTCGCAGGCGCGGATGCTCGCCTTCCTCGGGGCGCATCTGGGCCCCGCACGACCGGAGTGAAGAGATGGAGCCCGATGCCTTCCGCGCCTTCACCTTCGACTGCTACGGCACGCTCATCGACTGGGAGAGCGGCATCCTCCGGGCCTTGCACGCGGGCGGGCTGGACGCGGAGGACGACGCGCTGCTCGCCGCCTTCGCCCGCCACGAGCACCGCCTGGAGGCGCTGCGTCCGGCGCTTCCCTATCCCGACGTGCTGCGCCGCACCTTCGCGGCCATCGCCGGCGATTTCGGAGTCCCGGCCGCAGCCGAGGCCGCCCGCGCCTTCGCCGCATCGATCGCCGACTGGCCGCCCTTCCCGGATTCCGTGGCAGCGCTGACGTCCCTTCGGGAGCGGGCGGTGCTCATGGTGCTGTCGAACGTCGACCGCGCGTCCTTCGCCCACAGCGCCCGGCGTCTGGGGGAGCCGTTCCATGCCGTCGTCACCGCCGACGACGTGGGCAGCTACAAGCCGGCGCCGGCCCATTTCGCGCGCGCCGCGGCGCTGCTGGCGGAACGCGGCATCGCACCGGGGCAGGTTCTCCACGTGGCCCAGAGCCTCTTCCACGACATCGGCCCCGCCCAGGCGGCCGGCTTCGCCACCTGCTGGATCGACCGCCGCGCCGGCCGTGGCGGCGGCGCCACGCCCGCCGTCGCCGCCGCACCGGACATGACCCTTCCCGGCCTCGCGGCGCTCGCGGCCTGGCGCCGCGGCGGTGCCGGCTGAGCCTATTCGTGGGTCTCGAAGCGGAAGGACTTGGAGACGATCTGCCAAGCGCCGCCGACCTTGACCAAGGTGAGGAAGTCGGTGAAGTAGCGCGGCGGGATCGCGCATTCACAGGTCACGGCGGCGGTGTTCGCGTCCGCCATCTCGATGGAGACGATCCGGTCGTGCCGCGCCAGCCCTCGCGCCGCCGGCGATTCGCGCCCGTTCACGACCTCGAACCAGTGCGTGCGCGACCAGTCGAGAAGCGCGCCGTCTTCATGGGCGAAGAGATGGCAGGCCGGGTGGAACACCGAGCCGAGCTTCTCCGTGTCGCCCTCGTGGAGCCCGTCGAAGTAGGTTTGCACCGCCCGCGTGATCTCATCGTAGCCCTCGACCATGCCTGGCCTCCCTCGTTCTACCCTTCCCGCCCCGGTGGCAGCGCCTCCCGGCGGGGCGGACGCGCCGGCACGAGGCCGAGTTCCTTCAGATGCCGGGGCGGCACCGGCCCCGGCGCGCCCATCATCAGGTCCTGCGCCGTCTGGTTCAGCGGGAACATGATGACCTCGCGGATGCTGGGCTCGTCTGCGAGCAGCATGACGATCCGGTCGATCCCGGGCGCGATGCCGCCATGGGGCGGCGCGCCGTAGCGGAAGGCGTTGTAAAGCGCGCCGAACCGCCGCTTCACCTCGTCCTCGCCGTAGCCGGCGATTTCGAACGCCTTGACCATGACGTCGAGCCGGTGGTTCCTGATCGCGCCGCTGGAGAGCTCCACGCCGTTGCAGACGATGTCGTATTGGTGGGCGCGCACGGCGAGCGGGTCGCCGCCCTCCAGGGCCTCCAGCCCGCCCTGCGGCATCGAGAACGGGTTGTGGCTGAAGCCGATGGCACCGGTCTGCGGGTCGTGCTCGAACATCGGGTAGTCGACGATCCAGCAGAAGCGGTAGGCGTTGGACGCGACCAGATCGAGCCGCTTGCCGAGCTCGGCGCGCACCGCGCCCGCGTAGGCCGCGGCGGCGTCCGGGCTGTCGCAGCTCAGGAACAGCGCGTCGCCGTCGCCCAGGCCGGCGATGGCGCGAAGCTCGCGCTGGACGGCGTCGGGGACGAACTTCGCGATCGGCCCCTTGCCGGTACCGTCGGCGAAGACGACGTAGCCCAGGCCCGGCGCGCCGAGGCCCTGGGCGAAGCTGATCATCTGGTCGAAGAAACTGCGCGGCCGGTCGGCGACGTCCTTGACGGGAATGCCGCGCACCACCCCGCCTTTCGCGATGGTGCCCTTGAACGCCTTGAACGCCACTTCCTCGCGCGCGAACGGCGCGGTCACGTCGACGATCTCGATCGGGATGCGCAGATCCGGCTTGTCCGTGCCGTAGCGCAGCATCGCCTCGGCGTGAGGAATGCGCGGGAAGGGCGGCGGCGTGACGGTGCGGTCGGAAAACTCCGCGAAGACCCCATGCATGACCGGCTCGACCGCCTGGAACACGTCCTCCTGCTCGACGAAGGCCATTTCGACGTCGAGCTGGTAGAACTCGCCCGGGGAGCGGTCGGCGCGGGCGTCCTCGTCGCGGAAGCAGGGCGCGATCTGGAAGTAGCGGTCGAAGCCCGAGGCCATGACCAGCTGCTTGAACTGCTGGGGCGCCTGCGGCAGCGCGTAGAAGGAGCCGGGATGGAGCCGGCTCGGCACCAGGAAGTCCCGCGCGCCCTCGGGCGAGCTCGCCGTCAGGATCGGGGTCTGCACTTCAAGGAACCCTTGCTCGATCATGCGCCGGCGGATGCTGGCTATGATCGCGCTGCGCAGCACCATGTTACGGTGCATGCGCTCGCGCCGGAGGTCCAGGAAGCGGTAGCGGAGCCGGGTCTCCTCGCCGTAGTCGTGTTCGCCGTGGACCGGCAGCGGCAGGGTTTCCGCGGCATTCTGCACGACAAGGTCGGCGATGCGGATCTCGACCTGCCCGGTTTCGATCTTCGGGTTCACCGTCTCGGCGTCGCGGGCCGCGACGGCACCGGTCACCGTCACCACCGTCTCCGGCTTGAGCGCGGCCACCGCGTCGAACATCGGCGCGCCGGCCTCCGCCACGCACTGGGTCACGCCGTAATGGTCACGAACGTCCACGAACACGAGATGGCCGTGGTCGCGCACCCGGTGCACCCAGCCGGAAATGCGCGCCGCCCGGCCCGTGTCCGAGGGCCGGAGCGCGTCGCAGGTATGGGTTCTGTATCGGTGCATGAGGGGGCCTCGTGGAGCGCGACCCACACTCGGACCGCGCCGGAAAGGCGCATGGAACCGGCCGCTTTGTCAAGCACCGGAGGCCGCGACGACGTCAAGCGCCGGAGACCGCGACGACTCTTCGTTGGCCCGCGGCGGCCGTTTGGCGTAAACTAGAGGGAGCGCCCATGCCCTCGATTCCCGCGATCGCTTTCGTTCCGCCTCCGGTCGTGCCCGCGCGCCATGGGTGAGCCATCGGTAATCACCGAGAGCGCGGCGCTCGCTTCGCGCTGCGCGGCGTGGCGCGGCGCAGACTTCATCGCGGTCGACACCGAGTTCATGCGGGAGCGCACCTACCGGGCCGAATTGTGCTTGGTGCAGATCGGCGCGCCCGGCGGCGAAACGGTGGCCGTGGATCCGCTGGCGGCGGGAATCGACTTGGCGCCCCTTTACGCGCTCCTGGCGGAGGCGCCGGTCGTCAAGGTCTTTCATGCGGCGCGCCAGGACGTGGAAGTGCTGCTACCGCTCGCCGGTGGCATGCCGCGGCCGCTTTTCGATACCCAGATCGCCGCCATGGTCTGCGGCTTCGGCGATTCCGTCGGCTACGAAACGCTGGCCACGAAACTGGCGGGGGCGCGCATCGACAAGACGCAGCGGTTCACCGACTGGTCGCGCCGCCCGCTCACCGAGCGGCAGGTCCGCTATGCGCTCTCGGACGTGAGCCATCTCAGGACGATCTACGAAAAGCTCGCGGCCGAGCTGGAGCGGACGGGGCGGCGCCCGTGGCTCGACGAGGAGTTCGCCGTCCTGACCGACCCGGCGACCTATCGGAGCGACCCGGACGAGGCGTGGCGGCGGATCAAGGTGCGCGGCGGCGACCGGCGGTTCTTCGCCGTCCTGCACGCGCTCGCGTCCTGGCGCGAGAGGGAGGCCCAGCGCCGCAATCTGCCGCGCCCGTGGGTGCTGCGCGACAACGCCTTGACCGAGATCGCGGCGCAGCGCCCGGCCACGGCCGAAGCGCTGGCCAAGCTCCGCTCGGTGAGCGAACGCACTGCTCGCGGTGCCACCGGGCGGGCGCTTCTGGAGGCGGTCGCGCAGGGCTTGGCGCTCCCGGACGAACAATGCCCGGAGCCGCCGCAACGCCGCCGGGTGCCGAAAGGCCACGAGGCGACGACGGCCCTCCTCAAGGTGCTGCTGGCGCTCGAGAGCGAGCGGTCGGGCGTCGCCGGGCGGCTGATCGCGAGCACCGAGGACCTGGAGCGGATCTCGGGCGGGGAAGAGGAGGGCATCCCTGCCCTGCGGGGCTGGCGCCGCGACCTCTTCGGCGCCGCCGCGCTCAACCTCGTAAACGGCCGCTTGGCGCTCGCGGTGGAACGCGGCCGCCTCTGCCTCATGCCCCGCGCACCGGAAGGCGCCCCGCCGCAGTCCGACCCGAACGGGCGACCTTAGACGCATCAAGTGGACGGCGGCGACCTGCTCTGCTAGTCTCCACCAAGTCCGACAGGAGATCATCAATGGAATGCTTACTGGAGGAATTGGGGAGATTCGACGCATTGCGCGACGGCGATTCCGGAAACGATGTGGTTGCCGATAAGGGCTTTGGACGCTATTTCCCCGACCTATGCCGACAAGAAAGTATTTGATCGTCTGCCTTCAACGTTGACCGATGCTTTAATTCTTTCTGAGCACGGCGACTTGCGTGAATGCTGGGGAATACGCACACAATCTCATCGGATTGTCGTTCGACGAAATTAGCGCGAGCAACAGTATCCGACCATTGAAAATTTTTACTTCACACAGCCGGATATTTTCGACCATCAACTTCAGCTGCGAACGGTCAAAGCGGGGCTCGCTTGTCTACAGAGAAGAAAGTCTGCATTGGCCTTTTGTCCGACACGAAGGTTTGCAGAAAATTGTCACCTAATTACAATTCGGAAAATCAACACACTCCGCCAATCGGGCGCGGTTCATGTCCACTCTGAAGAGGCCAAGGTGTCTCGGGCGGGTTTTACACGGATGAACGTCACGATACTCAGGCCGGCCTCAAGAACGGTTCGGTACGTTTGGTGTTTACCACTAATGCGCTCGAACTCGGAATCGACATCGGCGACTTTGGTGGAATCATCCTCGCGAACTTCCCCGATAGAAAGATGTCCGCATGGCAGCGTATCGGGCGCGCCGGGCGCAACTGGGAATCCGAAGCATTGATTATTATGCCCGCAACAACCCTCTTGATCGATTCTACGCATCCAACCTTAACTTGTTCCTGAACAAGCCTCTCGACGATCTTGTCGTCAACCCGGGGAACGAGGATTTTATCAAGAAGAACGTGCCGTCCCTTCTGTGTGAAACATGTGATCTCGCCGGAGGGCAAGATATTCTGGGCAAAGCCCTGTACGATACTGCCGTCAGCACAGTTTGGGGACCATTGCGATGCTGCGTCCGAAAGGCGGTCGTGAGTGGCGGCCGCGGATATTACGACCACACGTGCCGATAGCCGGTGCGTTCGAGGGAGAGCGGGCGGCCGGCGGCGTCGAGGACTCTGACGCCGCGGCCGGGGACCAAGGCGCCGATGCGGGCGAGAGGCAGGCCCAAGGCCCGGCCCAGGGCTTCCACCGCCCCGCGCCGAGCGAGGGGCACTGCGAACAGGAGCTCGTAATCGTCGCCGCCCGCCAGCAGGTCTGCGATCCCAGCCTCGGGCGAGGCGAGGGCGCGGGCGGCGGCGGCGGAAAGAGGCACCGCCTCCGCCGAAACGTGGGCCGCCACGCCCGATTCTTCGCAGAGATGGGCGAGATCGGCGATCAACCCGTCGGAGACGTCGAGGGCGGCGGAGGCCACCCCGCGCAACGCTTGGCCCAGCGCGAGCCGGGGAGAGGGCAGGCGGAAGCGCTCGGCGAGGAAGGCACGGTCCGCCGGCGCGAGCGTCCGCAGTCCGCCGCGCGCCACCCGGAGGCCGAGGGCTGCGTCGCCGATCGTGCCCGAAACATAGAGGTCGTCGCCGGCAGCACCGCCGGCGCGCATGAGCACCGCGCCTTGGGGCACGGCGCCGAAGGCGGTCAGGGACAGCACCGCCGGGCCGGCACCTGCCACCATGTCGCCGCCGATCAACGCCACGCCGAAGTGCGCCTGGTCGAGGGCGAGACCGCCGGCGAAACCCTCGATCCACGACGCCGGGAGGTCGCGGGGCAGGGCGAGGCCGAGCGCGTAGGAAAGCGCGTCCGCGCCCATCGCCGCCAGATCGGAAAGGTTCACGCGCAGGAGCCGCCGGGCGACGACCGCCGGCTCCTCGTCCGGCGGGTAGTGCACGCCGGCCACCATCAGATCCTTGGTGACGACGAGCGTCGCACCGGCGGGCGGTGCCACCGTCGCGCCGTCGTTGCGCAACCCGAAGGCGCCCGGCCCGGCGCGGCTCAACGGCGCGAACAGGCGGCGGACGAGGTCGAACTCACTTTCCTCGAGGCGGCTCGTCATCCTCCGTCGCCTCCGCCATCTCGACCGCGCGCAGGCGCCGCGCCAGGGTGTCGAGCGCGCCGTTGACGAAGGCGGGCTCGCGGCCGGAGAAGAAGGCACGGGCGAGTTCGACATATTCGTCGATGACCACGCGGGCCGGCACCTCGGGGCAGGTGAAGAGCTCGCAGGCCGCAGCCCGCATCAGGGCGCGCAGGACTGCCCCCAGCCGGTCCAGGCTCCAGCTCTCCGCGAGGCTGTCCGCCACCAGGGCGTCGATCTCCTGGGCCCTCGCCGCGGCTTCGCGCACGGTGTGCTCGAAATGGCGGCGGTGGGGCTTGGCGAAGCGGGTGCCGTCGAGGTCGCAGCCCACGCGGTGCCGCAGAAACTCCTCGATCACCGAGTCTGCCGGCCGGCCGGACAGCTCGATCTGATAAAGCGCCTGGACGCTGGCGAGCCGCGCGCCGCTGCGCCGCTGGCGGGCGGGCGCTCCGTCCCGGTCGGTGGCGGCCCCGGCCGACACCGCGGCTACTCCCGCGTCCGCGTCGCAAGGGCGCGGCGCACCGCCATCATCGCGAGGCAGGCCCGCGCCGCGGCGGCGCCGCAATTCCGCCGCTCGACCGACGCCCGCTCCCAGGCCTGATCGCGGGTCCCGGCGGTGATCACGCCGAAGCCGAGGGCAATGCCGTGGCGCGCGGAGAGGGTGGCGAGGCCGCCAGCGCAGGCGGTGCAGACGTGCTCGTAATGGCTGGTCTCCCCGCGGATCACGCAGCCGAGCGCAACGAAGCCGTCGTAACGGCCACTCTGGATCGCCATGGCAAGCGCTGCCGGGAGCTCGAAAGCCCCCGGAACGCTGATCCGCTCGTGGCGCGGCGCCTCCGGGGCGGCGTCCAGCGCGGCGGCGGCGCCGGCGACCAGTTGATCGGCGATGTCGCCGTAGAAACGCGAATCGAGGACGAGGACACGCTCAACCATGGCGCGCGTCCGACCCGGCGCGTCGCGCCCCGTCCGGGAGTGGCCGCCGGCCCACGACTTTGAGGCCGTAGCCGTCGAGGCCGACGATGGTCCACTGGGTGTTGTGCAGCAGGATCAGGTCGCGGACGCCGAGATCGATAAGGATCTGCGCCCCGACTCCGTAGTCCCGCAGGCCGCCGGCGTCCTGGCCGTCGCGCCGGGCGGGAACGGGATCCGGGATAGGCGATCCGTGCCGCTCGCGGATGACAATCACGACTCCGCGGCCCTCCTCGCCGACGGTCCGCAACGCGGCCTGGAGCTTGCCGGTGTGCTCGCTCGCGGCGGCGCCGAGCCCGTCGTCGAGCAGGTTGAACGCATGCACCCGCACGGGCACCGGCCCGCCATCCGCCACGTTCCCCTTCACAAGCGCGACATGCTCGATCTTCTCGACGGTGTCGGCATAGACGAGCATACGGAAGGGGCCGCCGTGGTGGGAATCGAACGCGGTCTCCCGCACCCGCTCGACGATCGCGTCATGGCGCAGCCGGTACGCGATCAGGTCCGCGATGGTCGCGATCTTCACGTCGTGGCGTTGCGCGAAGGCCACGAGATCCGGCATCCGCGCCATGCTCCCGTCGTCGTTCATGATCTCGCAGATCACCGCGGACGGGTTGAGGCCGGCCAAGCGCGCGATGTCGACGCTCGCTTCCGTATGCCCGGTGCGGACCAGCACGCCGCCGTCGCGGGCGGCGAGCGGAAAGATGTGCCCCGGCGAGGTCAGGTCGTCCGGCCCGCGGTTGGGGTCGATGGCGACGGAAATCGTCCGCGCGCGGTCCGAGGCGGAGATCCCGGTCGTGATCCCCTCGCGCGCCTCGATGGAAACGGTGAAGGCCGTGTCGTGGCGGGATTCGTTGCGCTTCGGCATCAGTTCCAGGCCGAGAGCGCACACCCGCTCGGCGCTGAGGGCGAGGCAGATCAGGCCGCGCCCGTATCTGGCCATGAAGTTGATGGCCTCGGGCGTGGCCATCTGGGCGGGGATCACCAGATCGCCTTCGTTCTCCCGCTCCTCGTCGTCGGCGAGGATGATCATCCGCCCGTTGCGGAATTCCTCAACCGCCTCCTCGACCGACGCGAGGGCGTACGCCGGCGCGATTCGCGGCATCTGGACCATCAGCTCCGTGCGTGCAGGCGCGCAACGTAGCGCGCGATCAGGTCGATCTCAAGATTGAGCCGGTCGCCCGGCGCGAGGGCATCCAAGGTGGTCGCCGCCCGGGTATGGGGGATGAGATTGACTCCGAACGCCCCGCCGTCCACCTCGTTCACCGTGAGCGACACCCCGTCGAGGGCGATCGCGCCCTTGGCCGCGATCAGCTTCTCCAACCCCGTCGGGGCGCACACCGAGAGGCGCAGCGAGCCGCCGTCCGGCATCACGGCCTCGACGACCCCGAGGCCGTCGACATGGCCCGTGACCAGATGCCCGCCGACCTCCTCGCCCAGCCGGAGGGCGCGCTCCAGGTTGACCCGCGTACCCGCCTGCCAGCCGCCGACGGTGGTCCGGCCCGCCGTCTCGCCCGAAACGTCGACGGCGAACCATCCCGGTCCCTTGTCCACCACCGTGAGGCACGGCCCGGAACAGGCGATGGACGCGCCGATGGCGATGGTTTCGGTGTCGTAGGCGGTTTCGATCTCAAGCCGCCGGTCACCGCCTTCTACCCCGGTCACCGCGCGCACCGAGCCGACGTCGGTGACGATCCCCGTGAACATCACCCGGACGCCGGAACCAGAATTTCCACCAGGTCGGGGCCGACGAGCACCGCCGAAGCGCGCGCGAAGCGTGGCGCCCCTGCGACGCGATCTACCTCCAACCCGGCGAGCGCCGGGACGCCGTCGCCGCCAATCAAGGCGGGCGCGCGGAACCAGGCGATCCGATCGACCAAGCCGGCCCGGAGCAGCGCCGCCGCGAGACGCCCGCCACCCTCGACCAGGACGCGGGTGAGGCCGCGCGCGGCCAGCGCCTCGAGCGCGGCCCGCAGATCGGTGCGCCCGTCCGCGCTCGTCGCCACTTCCACGACGCAGGCGCCGGTGCGCGCGTAGGCGGCGCGGCGTTCCCGGCCCAGGAGCGCGGGCGTGGACAGGATCCACGTCGGCTGCGCAGCGGCGTTGGCCAGCAGCCGGTGACCCGCGGGCAGGCGGGCCGCGCCGTCGATCACGACGCGCACCGGGCTGCGATCCGCCATGCCGGGGAGGCGGCAGGTCAGCGCCGGGTCGTCGGCCACGGCGGTGGCGCCGCCCACGACCGCCGCGTCGTGGGTGGCGCGCAGCAGATGCCCGCGGGCGCGCGCCAGCGCCGCGGTGATCCAGCGGCTGTCGCCGGTGCGCGCGGCGATCCGGCCGTCGAGGCTGGTCGCCGTCTTGAGGGTCACGAGCGGGCGCCCGCGCTCCACCCGCGACAGGAAGCCCGCGTTCGCGGCCCGCGCCTCGTCGATCATGCAATCGCGCGTCACCGTGACCCCGGCCGCCTCCAGCGCGGTGATGCCGCGGCCGTCGACTCGCGAGTCCGGGTCTGCGAGCGCGACCACGGCGCGGGCGATCCCCGCCCGGATCAGCGCCTCCGCGCAAGGGCCCGTCTCGCCGCGGTGGGCGCAGGGCTCCAGGGTGACGTAGCAGGTGGCGCCGCGGGCGGCTTCCCCAGCGCGGGCGAGCGCCTCGGTCTCCGCGTGGGGCCGGCCGCCGGGCTGGGTCCAGCCGCGGCCCACGATTCGCCCGCCGCGCACGATCACGCAGCCGACCGCCGGGTTGGGCCACACCGAGCCCAGACCGCGCCGCGCCAGCGCGAGCGCCGCCGCCATGAAGCGGCGGTCAAGGGCCGAGGCGGCCTGCGTCATCGGCTCACGCCCGCTCGTCGCTCAGGCCGCCGATGAACTCCTCGAAGTCCTTCTTCTCACGGAAATTCCGGTAAACGGAGGCGAAGCGGACATAGGCGACCTGATCGAGGCTCGCGAGCGCGTCCATCACCATCTCTCCGATCACGGTGCTCGGGACCTCGGCCTCGCCCAGGCTCTCGAGCCGGCGCACGATGCCGGTGACGATCTGGTCGACCCGCTCGGGCTCGACCGGCCGCTTGCGCAGGGCAATCCGCATCGACCGCGCCATCTTCTCGCGTTCGAACAGCACCCGCCGGCCGCCGCTCTTGATCACCGTGAGCTCGCGGAGCTGGATTCGTTCGAAGGTCGTGAAGCGCCCGGCGCAATTGACGCATTGGCGCCGCCGCCTGATCGCCGTGCTGTCCTCCGTCGGCCGCGAATCCTTCACCTGCGTGTCGTCGTTTCCGCAAAACGGACAGCGCATGACGCTCCTCCCCGCTCAGGCGTGGCCCGGATAGACCGGGAAGGCGTCGCACAACGCCCGCACCCGATCCCGGATCTCCAGCGTGGCGGTTGCGCTCCCGCCCGGCGCGTCGGCTTCCCGGTCCAGCAGGTCGGCGATCCAGCCGGCGATACGGCGAAATTCGACCGGGCCGAAGCCGCGGCTGGTGGCCGCCGGCGAGCCCAGCCTGATGCCGGAGGTCACCCAGGGCTTCTCCGGATCGAAGGGCACGCCGTTCTTGTTGCAGGTGATGCCGGCCCGTTCCAGCACCGCTTCGGCGCGCTTTCCCGCCACCCCCCTGGAGCGGAGATCGACGAGCAGGAGGTGGGTATCCGTTCCGTCCGAGACGATGTCGTAGCCGCGGGCGGCGAGCGCCAAGGCCAGGGTCCGCGCGTTGTTCACGACGCGCCCGGCGTAGTCCCTGAAGGCGGGAGTCGCCGCCTCGCCCAGCGCCACCGCCTTGGCGGCGACGACGTGCTCCAGTGGCCCTCCCTGGAGCCCGGGGAAAACCGCGGCGTCCACCCGTTTCGCCAGCGCCTCGTCGTCGGTCAGGATCATGCCGCCGCGGGGACCGCGTAGCGTCTTGTGCGTGGTCGTCGTGACGATGTGAGCGTGGGGAAAGGGGCTCGGATAGACCCCGGCCGCGACGAGCCCTGCGAAATGGGCCATATCGACCATGAAGAGCGCCCCGGCCGCGTCGGCGATCGCGCGAAAGCGCGCGAAATCGATGATGCGCGGATAGGCCGAGCCGCCGGCCAGGATGAGCTTGGGTCTTTCCGCCTGGGCGAGGGCGGCGATCTCGTCGAAATCGATGCGGGCGTCCGCGCGGCGGACGCCGTATTGCACTGCCTTGAACCATTTGCCCGAAAGGTTCGGCGCAGCACCATGGGTCAAGTGCCCGCCGGCGGCGAGCGACATGCCGAGGAACGTATCGCCCGGCTCCATGGCGGCAAAGAAGGCCGCTTGGTTGGCCTGCGCTCCGGAGTGGGGCTGCACGTTCGCGAAACCGCAGCCGAAGAGCCGGGTCGCGCGCTCGATGGCAAGGCGCTCGCCGATATCGACGTTTTCGCAACCGCCGTAGTAGCGCCGTCCGGGATAGCCTTCGGCGTATTTGTTGGTGAGCACCGAGCCCTGGGCTTCAAGGACCGCCCGGCTTACGATGTTCTCGGAGGCGATCAGCTCGATGGTCGTTCGCAGCCGTTCGATCTCGCCCGCGACGGCCGCATGCACCGCCGCGTCGGCCTCCCGCAACGAGCGGGAAAAGAAAGAGTCCGTCTCCGCCGCCCGGTCCCCCGCGAGGGGCGAGACTGCCATGACCGGCCGATCCCCCGCGGCGCCCGGTTCAGGAGAGTTTGGCGACGCGCCGGCCGTGGCGCCCGCCTTCGAAAGCCGTGTCGAGAAAGGTCCGCAGGCATTTGCGGGCGGTGTCTTCCGGGATGCGGCGCGCGCCGAGGGCGAGGACGTTCGCGTCATTGTGGGCGCGTGCCAGCCGCGCCGCCTCCTCGTCATGGCAGAGCGCGCCGCGCACCGCCGGGCTGCGATTGACGGCGATGCTCATGCCGATGCCGCTCCCGCAGATCAGGACGCCGCGCCCCGCGCGGCCGGTTTCGATCGCCCGCGCCAGTGCGCGCGCGTAGTCAGGATAATCGACCGCGCCGCCGTCGTCCGGGCCGAGGTCGAGGACGGCGTGGCCAAGCGCCTCCAGGTCGGCGCGCAACACCGCCTTGAGCCCGACCCCTGCGTGATCGGAAGCGATCGCGATTCTCTCGTCCGGCATGGGCGCGTCGCGACGGCACTCGACAGACGATCCCGCACGAGCCGGCGGCCGTCCAGTTTGATGTTTGACAATCTTTCCGACACCGTCAATATGACTGCTGCTCACGAGTCCAGTGAACGACAGTAAAACACCGGGTATGAGCGATCAAACCGAAAATCCCGGCCGGAACCAGGACCTGCTGCGGATGACGGTGGACGTGGTGACCGCCTATGTGAGCAACAACGCGGTCTCCTCGGCCGAGCTCCCGGACCTCATCCGCGACGTCCACGCCTCCCTGCGGCAGACCCAGGGCGGCACGGCGGCGCCCGCCGAAAAGCCGAAGCCCGCCATCGCGATCAAGAAGTCGGTGACGCCCGATTTCGTGATCTGCCTGGAGGACGGCCGGAAACTGAAAATGCTGAAGCGCCACCTGCGCACGACCTACGGCATGACACCCGATCAATATCGGGCGCGATGGGGGCTCGATCCTGACTACCCGATGGTCGCGCCCAATTACGCCAAGCGGCGCTCCGATTTCGCAAAGGAGATCGGCCTCGGGCAGAAGCGGACGCCGCAGCGGCAGCGCAAGCGCGCGACCAAGTAGAAGCGCGAGTCAACCGGTTCGCCCGCAGCCGGTGGTCGTCACGAGGAAAAGGCCGGCGAACATCAGCACCACCGCACCCCATATCCAGGCGCTCGGCGCGTCGCCGAAGAACCAGATGCCGAAGCCCATGCCGGCGAGCGTGGCGATGTAGTTGACGGTCGAGAATATCACCGGCCCGGCCCGACGGATCACTTCGAGGACCAGGTAGAAGGAGACGCAGTTGTTGGCCATGGCGCCGATCGTCGCCCCGTGGCCGACGCCGAACGCCCCGTCGAAGGCCCACCACTCCCCGCCCGCCGCCATCACCAGGAACGCATACCCGGCCGAGGCCAGCATGAGCCCGCCGGCCAGCGGCAGGGAGTCGGTCTTCCGTGGCCGCCACCGGGCGATCAGCACGGCGTTAACGGCATAGGAGAGCGACGGGACGAGGCCGAGTGCCACCCAGCCGGCCATGCCCGGCGCCGGAAGACTCGCCCGAGGCACGAGCACCAGCAGGATACCGGCGAACCCGAGCAGGATCCCGCCGAAACGGAACGGGTGGAAGCGATCGAGACGGAGCGCCAGCGCCAGCGCGTAGACCATGATCGGCACCAGGGCCATGCCCAGCGCGAGCAGGCTCGCGGGCACCTTCGGCCCGAGCCAGGCGAGGAGCAGGTAGGGGAAGGCGAGGTTCAGCGCACCGGTGGCGAGAAAGAGGCGGATATGGGGGAGGTCGAGCGGCGGCAGCCGCCGCAGCGCGGCCGCCATGACCATGAGTGCCGCACCCCCGCCGAGCGACTGCCAGAAGACGTAAGGCGCAAAGGGCACGCCGCCGGTCGTCGCGAAGCGGTTAAGCGACACCGCCAGCGCGAAGGAAACGCCGAGGACGAACAACATGCCGAGCATGACGGGGCTGGCGCGGGCGGCGGCTCCGGACTCTCCGGCGGAGCGAGAGTCGGCAGGCATCGGCGGAACCCCCCGGAGATCGCGGCGCGGCAGGCTTGGTGCGCCCCCGCGCGAATGCTACAACGGCGCCTCTCCGGGAGAGAACCATGAGCCAGACCGCAGCTGTCGCCAAGGCCGCGCCGCCCCCCGCAAAGCCGGTCTTCCGGTGGGACGATCCGTTCCTGTTCGACGACCAGCTCCGCGAAGACGAAAGGTTGGTGCGGGACGCGGCGCGCGACTACGCCCGGGAAAAGCTGATGCCGCGCATTCTCGAGGCCAACCGCCGCGAGCGTTTCGACCGCGAGATCATGCGCGAGATGGGCACGTTGGGGCTCCTGGGTGCCACCGTCAAGGGCCATGGCTGCGCCGGAGTCGGCTATGTCGCCTACGGCCTCGCGGCGCGGGAGGTGGAAGCGGTCGATTCCGGCTACCGCTCGGCCATGAGCGTACAGTCGAGTCTCGTGATGTATCCCATCGACGCCTACGGCACCCAGGCGCAGAAGACGCGCTGGCTGCCCCGCTTGGCGGCCGGTGAGGCGGTCGGCTGTTTCGGCCTGACCGAACCCGATTTCGGCTCCGACCCGGGCGGCATGGCCGCCCGCGCGCGCGCCGCGGACGGAGGCTTTCGCCTCTCCGGTACGAAGACCTGGATCACCCATTCTCCGATCGCCGACGTTTTCGTGGTCTGGGCGAAGAACGACCGGGGCACGATCCGGGGCTACCTGTTGGAGCGGGGCATGGCGGGGCTGTCGGCGCCGAAGATCGAGGGCAAATTCGCGTTGCGCGCCTCGCCTACCGGCATGATCCAGATGGACGACGTGTTCGTCCCGGCGGAGAACGAGCTGCCCGGCGCGAGCGGCCTCGCCGGCCCGTTCCGCTGCCTCAACCGGGCGCGGCTCGGCATCGCCTGGGGCGCGCTGGGCGCTGCCGAGTTCTGCTGGCACGCCGCCCGCGATTACACCCTCGAACGCAGGCAGTTCGGCAAGCCGCTGGCGGCCAACCAGCTCGTCCAGAAGAAGCTCGCCGACATGCAGACAGAGATCGCCATCGGCCTGCAAGCCTGCCTCCGAGTCGCCCGGCTCTTCGACGCAGGTCGGGCTACGCCGGAGATGATCTCCCTGGTCAAGCGCAATTCGTGCGGCAAGGCGCTGGAGATCGCCCGCGCCGCCCGCGACATGCATGGCGGCAACGGGATCAGCGACGAATATCATGTGATCCGCCACGTCATGAACCTTGAAGCCGTCAACACCTACGAAGGCACGCACGACATCCATGCCCTGATCCTGGGCCGGGCACAGACCAGCATCCAGGCCTTCGCCTGACCATGGCGGGCCGACGCGCCGCGGGGCTCCTGCTCGGCGCCGTCGCCGACGACCTGACGGGCGCGACCGACCTCTGTAACACGCTGGTCGCGCAAGGGATGCGCACCGTGCAGGCGATTGGCGTTCCCGCTCCCGAGGCCGCGGTGCCGGATGCCGACGCCGTGGTGGTGGCGCTCAAATCGCGCACCGTTGCGCCGGCCAGGGCGGTGCGCGATTCCCGGGCGGCGCTCGGCTGGCTCAGACGTGGCGGCGCCCGACAGATATTCTTCAAATACTGCTCGACCTTCGATTCGACGAGTCGCGGCAATATCGGGCCGGTCGGCGATGCCCTGCTCGACGCTCTCGACGGCGGGCTGACCATCGCCTGCCCGGCCTTCCCGGCCAACGGGCGGACCGTCTACAAGGGCCACCTGTTCGTCGGCGACGTGCTGCTCGAGAGATCGGGGATGCGCAACCACCCGCTCACGCCGATGCGGGAGTCCGATCTCGTCAAGGTGCTGGGCGCGCAGACACGGCGCCCCGTGGGGCTCGTCGGATACGAAACCGTCCGCGAGGGGGCGGAAGCCATCCGCGGCGCGCTCGATGCGTTGCGGGAGGCCGGATTCGGGTACGCGGTGGTCGATGCCGTCGCGGACGAGGACTTGGCCGCGACCGGCGCGGCTTGCGCCGGGCTGCCGTTGGTCACCGGCGGCTCCGGCGTCGCCATGGGATTGCCGGCGAACTACAGGAAGAACGGGCTTCTCGCGTCGGGCGGAGAGGCCGCCGCCCTGCCCGCGGCCTCGGGCCACGCGGCGGTGATCGCCGGAAGTTGCTCGGAAGCGACTCTCTGCCAGATCGAACGTATGCGGGCGCGGCGCCCGGCGTTCTTCGTCGATGCGGAGGCCCTCGCCGCGCGCAAGCGGGTCACCGATGCCGCGCTCGCCTGGGCCAAGCCGCTCCTCGCCGGCGGGCCCGTCCTGATCTACGCCAGCGCCGCGCCGCGCCGTGTCAAGCGCATTCAGCGGCGGTTAGGCGTCGCGCGTTCCGGTGCCATGGTCGAACGTTGCCTGGCGCGCGTCGCGGCGGGCTTGGTCGCGGCCGGCGTCGGGCGGTTGGTGGTGGCGGGCGGGGAGACGGCAGGCGCCGTGGTCGGCGCGCTCGGCATCCGGGCGCTGCGCATCGGACCGGAGATCGACCCGGGCGTGCCCTGGACGATGAGCGTCGGCGTCCCCAGGCTCCATCTGGCACTCAAGTCCGGCAATTTCGGCGGCCCGGACTTCTTCGCCAGGGCGTTCGAGGTCCTGCCGTGAGGGAGGCGGTGCTGCGCGAGCGGATCGCGCAGCACGGCAAATCCCTGTTCGCCCGAGGTTTCGGCTGCGGCGCCTCGGGCAACATCAGCGCGATGCTCGACGACGGCTTGCTCGTCACCCCGACCAATTCCTGCCTCGGACGGCTCGATCCGGCGCGGCTCGCGAAGCTCGGGCCGGACGGCGGCCATCTCTCCGGCGACCCGCCTTCCAAGGAGGCGTTCCTGCACCACGCGATGTATCGGGAAAGGCCCGAAGCGCGCGCCATCGTGCATCTGCACAGCACCCATGCGGTCGCCGTTTCCTGTCTGGCCGACGTCGACCCGGCGGACGTGCTGCCGCCGATCACCGCCTATTACGTGATGCGGGTCGGACGGCTGCCGCTGGTTCCCTACTACCGGCCCGGCGACCGCGCACTGGCGGAGGCGGTGCGCGGCTTCGCCCGTGCGCATCATGCCGTCCTGCTCGCCAATCACGGCCCCGTGGTGGCCGGGAACGCGCTCGACGAGGCGGTTTACGCCGCCGAGGAGCTCGAAGAGACGGCGAAGCTGCATCTGCTGCTGCGCGGCGCACCGGTGCGCACGCTTACCGATGGCCAAGTCGCCGAACTGAAGCAGGCGTTCCCTACCTGAGCGCGAATCCAGAAGATGACGATGGCAGCGATGCATATGGCGCTGAAGAAAGTGTGCGCGACTGTCGTATCGGGCGGCAATGCGCCGCCAGCCCCTGCGCCTTCAGAACATGCGTTCGATCAGGTCGCGCCGTTTGTAGAGGTTGACATTGAAGGCGAATGGAAATATGCTCGCTGTAGGATTTTCTCGATCGAACGGCTCGACGACTCCACTGCCAATCAGCCCTCGATAGTAATTCGACCCTCGGCAACACACGAATCGAAATCAGCCCTGCCGAATCCTTTGCGGCTTTTATCGAAATTCCTAATGTAGAAATTATATTTCTCCCTAAGAATGCCCCGTAGTCTTTTCTGTTGCTGCCGTCCTGAACGCCTTATTTCGTCGAGCAGCTCACGAATTTCACTCGCCTCTCTAACAGAAAACAAGCGGCCACATAAACGGGAGAGGCGTTGAGGGTGTGGGCATTAAGCCTGAGCCGCCTCGGGTTCCGCAGCCTCTTCCGCGTCTTCGTCGGCCGGAACCGGGCCGGAATCCTTGCCCTTCTCCGCCTCGTCCCGATCGACCAGCTCGATGACGGCCATCGGTGCCGAATCGCCGTAACGGAAGCCGGCCTTCAGCACGCGGGTGTAGCCGCCCGGCCGCTCCGTGTAGCGGAGGCCCAGGGTGTCGAACAGCTTGCGCACCACCGTTTCGTCGTTGAGATAGCCGAGCGCTTGGCGTCGCGCGTGAAGATCGCCGCGCTTGCCGAGCGTGATCATCCGCTCGACGACGCCGCGCAGGGCCTTCGCCTTGGGAAGCGTGGTCCGGATCTGCTCGTGCTTGAGCAGCGAGGTCGCCATGTTGTGGAACATCGCGCGGCGATGGCTCGACGTCCGATTCAGCTTGCGTCCGCCGTGGCGGTGGCGCATGACCGGTCTCCTCCGAAGGCCCGCGACTCCGCGCCCCCGGTCAGTAGGGCTCGTCGATCTTCCTGGCCAGCTCCTCGATGTTCTCGGGCGGCCAGTCACCAATTTCCATGCCGAGCTGGAGTCCCATGTCGGCGAGCACTTCCTTGATTTCGTTGAGGGACTTGCGTCCGAAATTGGGCGTCCGCAGCATCTTGGACTCGGAGTGCTGCACGAGGTCGCCGATATAGATGATGTTGTCGTTCTTGAGGCAGTTGGCGGAGCGGACCGACAGTTCCAGCTCGTCGACCTTGCGCAGCAAGTTGGGATTGAACCCCGGCTCGCCCGCGCTCTCGTGGCTCGGCAGCGCGTGCGGCTCCTCGAAGTTGACGAAGAGCTGGGCCTGATCCTGAAGGATGCGTGCCGCGAGCGCCACGGCGTCGTCCGGCGCGACGGTTCCGTTGGTCTCGACCCGCATCGTGAGCTTGTCGTAGTCGGTGACCTGGCCTACGCGGGTGTTCTCCACCTTGTAGGCGACCTGCTTGACCGGGCTGTAGAGCGCATCGACCGGGATCAGCCCGATCGGTGCGTCCTCGGGCCGGTTCTGCGGGGCGGGGACGTAGCCCTTGCCGGTCTGGACCGTGAATTCCATGTCGATCCCGGCGTTCTCGTCGAGCGTGCAGATGACGACGTCCGGATCGACGATCTCGATGCCGTGGCCGGCCTCGATCCGCGCCGCGGTGATTTCACCGGGCCCGGAGGCCTTGAGCGTCATCCGCTTCGGCCCCTCGCCGTGCATGCGGAGCACGAGCTGCTTCACGTTGAGGACGATATCGGTGATGTCCTCGCGCACCCCCGGCAGCGACGAGAATTCGTGCAGCACGCCGTTGATCTGCAACGACGTGACCGACGCGCCCTGCAACGACGACAGCAGGACGCGGCGCAGCGCGTTGCCGAGCGTCATGCCGAAGCCGCGCTCGAGCGGCTCGGCCACGATGCGGGCGCGGTGCTTCCCGTCGCCCTCCGGCGTCACCTCGAGTTTGGACGGCTTGATGAGTTCCTGCCAGTTCTTCTGCATGGCGCTGAAACACCCCGTATGATTCGGCGTCGTTCGCCCGTTCGCGAGCGCGGCGGACGAGCGCCGCGCGGCGGGAAACGAAGGTCAGACGCGCCGCCTCTTGGGCGGACGGCATCCGTTGTGCGGGATCGGCGTGACGTCGCGGATCGCCGTGATCGTGAAACCCGCGCTTTGCAGCGCCCGCAGCGCCGATTCGCGCCCCGAGCCCGGTCCCTTGACCTCGACTTCGAGGGATTTGACGCCGTGCTCGGTCGCCTTGCGCCCCGCTTCCTCGGCCGCCATCTGGGCGGCGTAGGGAGTCGACTTGCGCGAGCCGCGGAAGCCCATGCTTCCGGCCGACGACCAGGCGATGGCGTTGCCCTGCACGTCGGTGATGGTGATCATGGTGCTGTTGAACGTGGCGCTGACGTGGGCGATGCCCGAGGAGATGTTCTTGCGTTCGCGGCGCCGCGTTCGCGTCGGCTTGGCCATCGTAGGCGACCCTCTATTTCTTCTTGCCGGCGATCGGGCGGGCGGGGCCCTTCCGCGTTCGCGCGTTGGTATGGGTCCGCTGCCCGCGCACCGGCAGGCCGCGGCGGTGCCGGAGGCCGCGGTAGGTCCCGAGATCCATCAGGCGCTTGACGTTCATCGCGACCTCACGACGCAGGTCGCCCTCGACCATGTATTCCCGGTCGATCACTTCGCGGATGCGAATGACCTCGGCATCGCTGAGCTGGCTCACGCGCTTCTCGCCCGGCAACCCGACCGTCTCGCGGATCTGCCGAGCCTTGGTGCGCCCGATCCCATGGATATAGGTGAGCGCGATCTCCACCCGCTTGTTCGTCGGGATGTTCACGCCGGCGATACGAGCCACCCTCGAGCCTCCCATGGCACGAAGGGCGCACGACGGCAGGTCCGCCGCGCGCCCCGAACGGCGAGCGGATTATCGTCGTCCCCGCAGCCCGAGTCAACGCCGGTTTCGGTGCCCCGGTGCGCGGGCTTTCCGGGGCCGTGGTCGCGCGGAACGCGAACGAAAACAGCGGGCCTGGAAAGCCGCGCACCGGGAAAATCTCGGTGGATCATCGGGCCCGGGCGATGTTCTCGGGGACGAGGGCCAGGGCGTCCTCGATGACCTCGGCGCCGGCGCCCGGGCGGTGAGTCCGCTGGGCGAGATGGCGGCGCCAGGCGCGGGCGCCGGGCAGGCCCGCGAAGAGCCCGTGCATGTGCCGGACGATGGCGTGCAGCGGGGCGCCACCGGCCGTCATGCGTCGGATGTAGGGCAGCATGGCGCGGGCGATGTCGTGGCGGCTCGGCTGCGGGCGGGAAGCGTCTCCGAAGATGAGCCGGTCAGCGGCGAGAAGCATCGTCGGGTCGCTATAGGCGGCGCGGCCGATCATGACGCCGTCGACCCGGTCGAAGTGGCTCTCGGCGGCGCGGAGGCTGGTGACGCCGCCGTTGAGAACGATCTCCAGGGCCGGGAAATCCGCCTTCAGGCGGTGGACGTCGCCGTGACGGAGCGGCGGGATTTCGCGGTTCTCCGCCGGGCTCAGCCCCTCGAGAACGGCGATGCGCGCGTGCACGGCGAAGCTGCGGACGCCCACCTGGGCGACGCGCCCGACGAACGCCTTCAAGTCCTCGTAGGTGCCGCGGCCGTCGATGCCGATGCGGCATTTGATGGTGACCGGGAGGTCGACCGCCCGCATCATCGCCGCGACACAGTCCGCCACCAGAGCGGGCCGCGCCATCAGGGCGGCGCCGAAGCCGCCACGCCGCACGCGGGGGCTGGGGCAGCCGACATTGAGGTTGATCTCGTCGTAGCCGAAGGCTTGGCCGATCTCGGCCGCGCGGGCGAGCACGCCCGGCTCCGAGCCGCCGAGTTGCAGGGCGAGCGGACGTTCCGCCTCGTCGAAGCCGAGCAGCCGGGAACGGTCGCCGTGCAGCACCGCCTCCGCTCCGACCATCTCGCTGTAGAGAAGCGTCCGGGCGGTAACCAGGCGCAGGAAGTAGCGCCCATGCCGGTCGGTGCACGCCATCATCGGCGCGACGCTCAGCCGGCGGTCCAGCCCGTTCATCGCGACCCTCGACGGGCGCTTGCGCGCAACGGCTCCTTGACACCGCGCGGCGCCTGCCCTATTGAATCCGTCCCAGCGCCGATTTGAAGCGACAGCTTGCGGGCGCTCAAGAAATGCGGCTAAAGCGTTGGGACCCGCCCGGCAAAGCCGCGGCGGGTATTTTGATTCGGTGAAACCATCGGAGCAAGGCGCGGTGGCGGAGCGAAACGGCGCCAAGCGGGCGCCGGTCGGGAAACGAACCGGGTGCCGGCAAGCACGGACCTGCGGACGCGGAGGCGCTCGGTGAGCGCCGTTGCGCCCCGTTTCGTCGAAGAGCCGGCACCGGCCGCCACACCGCCGGCGCTCGCGGTTTCCTTCGAGTTCTTCCCGCCGAGCACGGAACGGCTGGCGGAACGGCTCTGGGCCGCCGTCGAACGGCTCGGGCCGCTGGCACCGCGTTTCGTCTCGGTGACCTACGGCGCCGGCGGTTCGACCCGGCGGCGCACGTTCGAGACGATCGCCCGCATCGCCGCCGAGACGCGCCTGACGCCGGCCGCACATCTCACCTGCGTCGGCGACACGCGGGACGGGATCGCCGAGACGGCGCGCGGATACTGGGACGCCGGCATCAGGCACCTAGTCGCCCTGCGCGGAGACCCGCCGCGGGGAGCCGCCCGTTTCGCGGCCCACCCCGCGGGCTACCACAATGCGGCGGCACTGGTCGCCGGCCTCAAGCGCGTCGCTGATTTCGAGATCAGCGTCGCGGCCTATCCAGAGGGCCACCCGGAGGCGCGGAGCGCGGCGGCCGACCTCGAAAACCTGAAGCGCAAGCTCGACGCCGGCGCCAACCGGGCGATCACCCAGTTCTTCTTCGGCACGGAGCGCTATCTGCGCTTTCGCGACGCGGCGGCGGCGGCAGGGATTCGCGCCCCGATCGTGCCGGGCATTCTCCCGGTGACCAACGTCGCCCGCCTGATGGATTTCGCGGCTCGCTGCGGCATCACCGTCCCCGACTGGCTCGCGTCCCAGTTCGGGGGGCTCGACGACGACCCGGACACGCGGCGGCTGATCGCCGGATGGATCGCGATCGAACAATGCCGCGCGCTGGTGAGGCACGGCGTCCGTGAATTCCATTTCTACACGTTGAACCGCGCCGAGCTGACCCGCGCGATCTGCCACGCGCTCGGGGTCCGCGCGCGGCCCGCACGCCGGGCGGGAGGCGCCCCGTGAGCAGCGCCCGCGCACGGCGCCTCGCCGCCCTCGAACGGGCCGCGGCGGAGCGCGTGCTGGTGCTGGACGGGGCCATGGGCACCATGATCCAGAGCCTCGGTCTGGGCGAAGCCGATTTTCGCGGCGAACGGTACGCGGCCCACGACGGTGAGCTCGCCGGGAACAACGACCTCCTGTCGCTGACCCGCCCGGCGGCGATCCGCGACATCCACGCCGCTTTCCTCGACGCCGGTGCGGACATCGTCACCACCAACACCTTCAACGCGAACCATATCTCCCAGGAAGACTACGGCTTGGGCTGCGCGGTGCCGGCGCTCAACCGGGCCGGCGCCGCGCTCGCGCGCCAAGCCGCCGACGCAGCGGCCAGCACCGGGCACCCGCGTTTCGTCGCCGGCGTCCTGGGGCCGACCAACAAGACGCTCTCCGTCTCCCCCGACGTGAACGATCCGGGCAAGCGGGCGATCGACTTCGACACCTTGAGCGCCGCCTACCGCGAAGCAGCAGTGGCGCTCATCGAAGGCGGAGTCGACCTCCTCCTCATCGAGACGATTTTCGATTCGCTGAACGCCAAGGCGGCGCTGATCGCTCTCGAGGACGTCTTCGACGCCATCGGCGAGCGCCTGCCGATCCTCGTCTCCGGCACGCTGACCGATCGCGCCGGGCGGATGCTCAACGGGCAGACGGTCGAGGCTTTCTGGCTCACGCTCGCCCATGCCGCGCCGTTCTCCGTCGGCATCAACTGCTCCTTCGGGGCGGCCGACATGCGCCCGCATCTGGCCGACCTCGCCCGGGTCGCGGACACGCGGGTCAGCGCCTATCCGAACGCCGGGCTTCCCAACGAATTCGGCGGCTACGACGAAACGCCCAACGAGACCGCGGCGCAGATCGGCGAATGGGCCGAAGCCGGCCTCGTCAACCTGGTGGGGGGCTGCTGCGGCACGACGCCCGCACATCTCCGTGCGATCGCCGAGGCCGTTGCCGGGCGTCCGCCGCGCCGCCCGCCCGAGAACCCGCCCAGGCTCCGCCTCGCGGGGCTGGAGCCGTTCGAGAGCCGCGAGGACGGCAGCACCTTCGTCAATGTCGGCGAGCGCACCAACGTCACCGGCTCCGCGCGGTTCCGCAAGCTGATCGTGGCGGGGGATTACCAAGCCGCCCTCGAAGTCGCACGCCAGCAGATTGAGAACGGCGCCCAGATCATCGACGTGAACATGGACGAGGGGATGCTGGACGCCGAGGCCGCGATGGCCCGCTTCCTCGACCTGGCCGCCGCCGAGCCCGACATCGCGCGGGTCCCCGTGATGATCGATTCCTCCCGCTGGTCGGTGATCGAGACCGGGCTGCGCCGCGTCGCCGGCAAGCCCGTCGTCAACTCGCTCAGCCTCAAGGAGGGGGAGGCGCCGTTCCTCGAACAGGCGCGCCTGGCGAAGCGCTACGGCGCGGCCGTGGTGGTCATGGCCTTCGACCAGGAAGGCCAGGCCGAGACGGCCGATCGCAAATTCGCCGTCTGCGCCCGCGCCTACCGGCTGCTGACGGAGGAGGCGGGATTCGCCCCTTCCGACATCGTCTTCGACCCCAACATCTTCGCCGTCGCCACCGGGATCGACGCGCACGACGACTACGCCCGTGCCTTCATCGAGGCCGCCCGCCGGATCAAGGCGGCGTTCCCCCACGTCCGCGTCTCCGGCGGGCTCTCGAACATCTCGTTCTCGTTCCGCGGCAACGACGCCGTGCGCGAGGCGATGCATGCGGCCTTCCTCTATCACGCGACCCGGGCCGGCATGGACATGGGCATCGTCAACGCCGGCCAGCTCGCGGTCTATGAGGACATCCCCGACGAATTGCGGACCACCGTCGAGGACGTGCTCCTGAACCGGCGGGCCGACGCCACCGAGCGGCTGCTCGCGGTCGCCGAAGGCTATCGCGGCACCGGCGCGCGGGACGAAGACGCCGCCGCCGCCTGGCGCGAACAGGACGTGGAAGGACGGCTCCGCTACGCGCTGGTCCACGGCATCGCCGACCATATCGTCGACGACAGCGAGGAGGCGCGCCGGCGGGCCGACCGGGCGCTCTCCGTCATCACCGGCCCGCTGATGGACGGCATGAACGTCGTCGGCGACCTGTTCGGCGATGGCAAGATGTTCTTGCCGCAGGTGGTCAAGAGCGCCCGCGTGATGAAGAAGGCCGTGGCCCATCTGGTGCCGTTCATCGAGGCCGAGAAACGCGAAGGCGGCACCGCGCCTTCCGCGAACGGGAAGATCGTCACGGCGACCGTCAAGGGCGACGTGCACGACATCGGCAAGAACATCGTCGGCGTCGTCCTGCGCTGCAACAATTTCGAGGTGATCGACCTGGGCGTCATGGTGCCGGCGGTGGACATCGTCGAGACCGCCCGGCGCGAGAAGGCCGACTTGATCGGCGTCTCCGGCCTGATCACGCCGAGCCTGGACCAGATGTGCCGGCTCGCCGCCGAGATGGAGCGCCAGGGCCTGGAACTCCCGCTCCTGATCGGTGGTGCCACCACCAGCCGGATGCACACCGCCGTCAAGATCGCGCCCAATTATGGCGGCCCCGTGGTCCATGTCGCCGACGCCTCCAAGGCCGTCGGCGTGGCCGCCGGGCTGCTCGACCGCGACCAGGGCCCCGCGCTCGCCGCCGAGATCCGGCAGCATTACGAGGCGATGCGGGCCGCGCACGGGCGGGGGCGCGCGGGCAGGCGCTTCCTTTCCCTGGCCGAGGCCCGCGCCAACCGGGCGCGGCCCGACTGGCGGCGCTACCGCGCGCCGGTGCCGAGCTTCGTCGGCGTCCGCACCGTGGACGACGTCACGGCCGGCGCTCTCGTCTCCTATATCGACTGGACGCCGTTCTTCCGAAGCTGGGAACTGGCCGGCAAGTACCCCACGATCCTGGACGACGAGACGGTCGGCCAGGCGGCGCGCGGGCTCTTCGACGACGCCACCGCCATGCTCGACAGGATCGTCGGCGAGCGGTGGTTCGCGCCGCGCGCCGCCATCGGCTTCTGGCCCGCATGCAGCGTGGACGACGACATTCTGCTGTTCGCCAACGGCGAGCGGGCGCACCCGGTGGCGACGATCCACACGCTGCGCCAGCAGATGGCGCGGGAGCGCGAACGCCCCAACCATGCGCTCGCGGATTTCGTGGCGCCGCGCGATTCCGGCGTCGCCGACCATCTGGGCGCCTTCGCCGTCACCATGGGCGACCGCGTCGAGGAGGTCGCGCGCGATTACGAGAACGCCCACGACGATTACGGTGCGATCATGGTCAAGTCACTGGGCGACCGCTTGGCGGAGGCGTTCGCCGAGCTTCTGCACGAGCGAGCGCGCAAGACCCTCTGGGGCTACGCGCCGAACGAGGCGCTCGCGAACAACGAATTGGTCGGCGAGCGCTATCGCGGGATCCGGCCCGCACCCGGCTATCCCGCCTGCCCGGATCACACGGAAAAGCAGACGCTGTTCGCACTCCTCGACGTCGAGGCCCGCGCCGGCATCCGCTTGACGGAGAGCTTCGCCATGTGGCCGTCTTCCTCCGTGAGCGGCTTCTATTTCAGCCACCCGGCAAGCGTCTATTTCGGCGTCGGCAAGATCGGGCGCGACCAGGTGGAGGACTACGCCCGGCGCAAGGGGATGACCCTCGCCGAGGCGGAGACGTGGCTCGCGCCGAATCTCGGCTACGATCCGGCGGCGGAGGACGGGCGATGAGCGGCCTCGGCTTCGACTTCACCGGGCGCAACGCCTTCGTGACCGGCGGCGCTGGCGGCATGGGCCTGCGCGTCGCGCAGGAGCTGGTCGCCGCCGGTGCGCAGGCGACGCTCCTCGACGTGAAGCCCGCACCGGACGGCCTCCCGGCGGGCGCCCGCTACGTCCGGGCCGACCTGCGTTCGGAGGAGGACATCGCTCAGGCACTGGCCGGGAGCTACGAAGCCGCAGGCCAGCTCGACTATCTGGTGAACGCCGCCGGCGTGCTGTGGTTCGGCCGCGACACGTCCGTGGTCGAGATGGACCCGGCGGTGTGGGATGACGTCCTCGCCATCAACCTCACGGGCGCGGCGCTGACGGTGCGCCATGCCGTGCCGCTGATGAAGCGGAGCGGCGGCGGCGCGATGGTGCACGTCTCCACCATCCAGTGCCTGCGCGGCGACGCGGCGCCGCAGGACGCCTACCAGGCTTCCAAGGCGGGCCTGCTGGCGCTGTCGAAATCGCTCGCTATCCAATTCGCGGGCGACGGCATCCGCTCCAACGCGCTCCTGCCCGGCCCCACCCTGAGCCCGATGCAGCAGCGCTGGCGCGACGACCCCGCCATGGGCGCGACCGTGGCCGCGGCGATCCCCCTCGGCAGGCTCGGCACGCCCGAAGACATGGCGAACGCCATCCTCTTCCTCCTTTCCGACGCAGCCTCCTTCGTCACCGGCACCGAGCTCGTCGTCGACGGCGGCCTCCTGGCGAAGCCGTGAGCGGGCGCCGCAGGTAACGGAGCGCACAAATGCCAGGTTTCTCTCCAGGAGATTACTCTTTGCTCTTCGGGAATTCCGGGCACACGACGGGGCTGGCGACCGCCATTTCCGGTCTCGACCGACGGCTTCTTCGCAGCGAATACGGGAGATTGATCGAGCAGGCTCCGAGGCGCGCGAACAGAGGCAAAAGCTATTTCGTCGAACACGACGGCGTTTCTGCGGAGAAGAGAACCAGTAACCGAGGCGAAGAGCACCTGGCATTCCGCTTCTATGCCCTCAAAGGATTCTGGACAAACGCCAGCGGTGAGAGATTTCGATTTCTCGATTATCAATTTCCTCTGCAAGCCAGGCAATCGGACAACGCTATTGGCAAGATCGATCTGGTCGGCGTCACGGATAGCGGCCGGTTCACGGTGATAGAACTGAAGAGAAAGCCGGAAAATGAACGGGGTGACACTCCCCTGGCAGCCTTGATGCAGGGGCTTCGCTATGCCGCCATCGTCGAGGCCAATCTGGAGACGATCACGATGGAAGCGAAGAATTGCTTCGACGTGAAAATCGTCGAGAAACCGCCGATCGTGCAGATACTCGCGTCGAAAGCGTGGTGGCACGGTTGGTTGACCCTTTCCGGTTCGACCCGCAAGGCTGCGAGAGAATGGGAGCCGGCGTTCGCCGAACTCGTCCGGGACATCGAAAGCACGCTCGGCGTTCCCGTCGAATGCATGGCCCACGATGACGTCGCCGATCCCCGCGCGCTCTATCCCGTCCGGCCCGGCGATGCGTCTCCCTTCGGTGGTGCGTTGCCGCATCGGCGTAGCCGGTATGCGATGGCGCGTTACGCCGATTATCAGAAGGCGGTGCGCGACACGCTATGGGCCTGGGCCGACCGGATTCATCCGGGCCAACTCGACGGAGGCACGCGGCAAGGTCGTCCGCCCGTTCTGGCGAGGGAATTCGAATCCAGAAACGTTCTGGTTCCGCTGGACGGAGCGCGGGCGGTGGATATCCGCGCCGCCATCCCGCAGGAGCAGCGGCATCCATCGTTCCACAGCTTGAAGAGCTCCCAGGCTTTGACGCAAAGCGTATTCGGCGCGATTCGGGCGTTCGACCGCCTGGATCTGCTCCAGAACCTGTCCGACGGGTGCGGACGGCCGGCCTTCTACGAGAACGCCCGCGGTTGGACGCTCGGTTTCGAGCACGAGATGCGCTGCCTGGGAGAAGGAAAAGGCCGACGGACCAGCGTGGACGCGCTGTTGAGCGGACCGGAGAGGCGGATCGCCGTGGAGTGCAAATTCACCGAGCCGGCATTCGGCACCTGTTCGCGTCCGCGACTTCGGCCCGGTTATCCGGCTTGGCCCAAACAGCACTGCGACGGGAACTACCGGATTCAGCGCGGCCGCCAGAGCCGCTGTGCTCTCACGGAGATCGGAATTCGCTACTGGGACTATCTGCCCGCGCTGTTCGACTGGCCAAGTGACCGCGACCACCGTCCCTGCCCGTTCGGAACCGTCTATCAGCTGGCCCGGAACGCGCTCGCCGCGACCGTCTCTCCGAACGGCGACCTCAACCCGACCGGCGGACACGTGCTCGTCCTTTACGATGCCCGCAACCCCGCGTTCCACGGTAAGGGTGAGGCCGAAAGGCAATGGGCCGCGGCGCTGGCGGCGTGCCGTGTACCCGGGCTTCTTCGCCGCGCCAGTTGGCAGAGTCTGATGTCCGCCATGGCCGAAGCACCGGAACTGCGCTGGCTCGTCGATGGCGTGCATGGGAAATACGGCCTCGCATGATCGCACGCATTCACGGCAAGGTCGCACACCCGCGCTCACCACCCGTCGGTATGATCGTTCGCGCCGGGTTCGAGGGGCTCGACGACTTGGCCCGACGGCAGGGCCGCGAGGAGAGCGGCGGCGGTGGCGCCCGTCTCGGGATAGCGCCATTCGGGGGCCGCCTCGGCAAGCGGCGCGAGCACGAAAGCCCGGTGCGCGAGCCCCGGATGGGGCAGGGTGAGGGCCGGTCCCTCGTCGCCAGCGGCACAGCGCATGACGCGGCCGCGATAATCCAGGAGGTCGAGATCGAGCGGGCGGGCGGCGCCGGCCACGCTCCGCTGCCGGCCGAAGGCGGCCTCGACCGAAAGCAGGCGCGCCATGAGCGCCCGCGGGGGGAGCGCGGTTTCCACCCTGGCCACGCCGTTGACGAACCAGGGGCCCCCGGCCGGCGGCAGCGGCGCGCTGCGATACCAGCGGGAACGGGCGATTGTCCGCACCCCGACATCCGCGAGCGCGTCGAGCGCGGCGTCCAGCCCCCGGGCCGGCGGGCCGTGTCGCGCGGTCGGGAGGTTCGCGCCGAGGGCGATCAGGATCATCGGCGCTCTTCCTTCCTGCCGTGGGAAGCCTCGACGAAGGAGAAGGCAGTCGGGTCGAACACGAGGCGGCGCTGCACCGGGAAGAAGCGGAGGTCGAGCCGCTCGGCGACGAGGCCCCAGAGGCCCTGCGGCGCCCGCAGCATCATGACGACGGCGGCGGCGCCCAGCACGATGAGATACCAGCTGCCGAAATCGGCGAGCAGCGCGCGCAGCAGGAAGAAGACGATCACGCCCACGATCGGCCCCTCGATCGTGCCGATGCCGCCGATCACCACGATGAAGATGACGTTGGCCGTCCAGTCCACCACGCTGAAGCCGGCCTCGGGCGAGATGCGGAGCTTGGTGAGGAAGACCAGCGCGCCCACCATGCCGGTGCCGGCCGCGGCGACGATGTAGACCCAGACCTTGGTGCGGAAATTGTCGACGCCGAGACTGCCGGCGGCGGCCTCGGAATCGCGGATCGCCGTCAGCGCCAGGCCGTGGCGCGAGCGCAGCAGGAGATAGACCAGCGCGACGGCACCGACGGCGACCGCCAGCGCCGTCCAGTAGACCGCCGTCTCCCGCCACAGGCGGCTTGCGGCGATGCCCTTGACCACGGCGGCCGGCAGGCTCATGCCGGAGCCGCCGCCCAAGGCCGGGACCTGGGCGAAGGAGAGCATGTACACCTCGGCCACGACCCAGGTGCCGATGGCGAAATAGGCGCCGCGCAGGCGGAAGACGACGAACGCCGTCGGCACCGCGAAGAGCGCGGCCGCCGCCCCGGCGAGCGGCACCGCCGCCAGCGGGTGGACGCCGGCGTTCGTCGCCAGCGCGAAGAGCGCGTAGCCGCCCAGGCCGAGAAACGCCTGCTGGCCGATGGAGACCAGCCCGGCATAGCCCGCGAGCAGGTTCCACAGCTGGGCGAGGGCGAGGTAATACGCGATCTCCACGATGGTCCGCATGTCCGCCCGCCCGCCCCAGAAGGGGAGCGAGACCAGCACCGCGAGGCCCACAAGGCCCGCGAGGGCGCCGTAGCGGCTGGCCCGCGTGCCGCGCTCGACGCGCCAGGGCGCAGGAGTCACCGGTCGCGCGTCCTGGGGAAGAGGCCGTTGGGCCGGACCACGAGCACCAGCAGGAAGGCGACGTGGCCGGCGAGGAGCTGCCCGCCGGGGTGGAACTTGGCGCCGACGGCCTGGGCCACGCCCAGGATCACGCCGCCGGCGAGCGTCCCCCACAGGCTGCCGAGGCCGCCGATGATCACGGCTTCAAAGGCATAGAGCAGGCGCGCCGGCCCGATCGCCGGCGAGAAATTCGTGCGGATCGCCATGAACGTCCCGGCGAGGGCCACGACCGCGAGCGCGAGCGCCATGGCGAAGGCGAAGACATGGCGGTCATTCACCCCCATCAGGGCGGCGGTGGCGCGGTCGTCGGAAGTCGCGCGGAAGGCGGCGCCCAGGCGGGTGCGGGAGAGCAGTACCTGCAAGCCGGCGATCACGGCGAGCGCGGAGAGGAAGACGAGGAGCGGGAACCAGCCGATCGCGATCCGCTCGCCGACGGCGATGCTCGCCGTCTCCAGCGCGCCGATCTGGAGCCGGCGGGTGTCGGCGGAGAACACCTCCAGCAGGACGTTCTGGATCACGATCGAGAGGCCGAAGGTCACCAGCAGCGGCGGCAGGATGTCGCGCCCGAGGGTGAAGTTGAGGATGCCGCGTTGCAGCGCGTAGCCGAGGCCCGCCATCGCCGGCACGGTGATGACCAGGCTCAGCAGCGGATGAAGGCCGGTGCCCTGAACCACGGCCAGGCCCAGGAACGCCGCCAGCACGATGAGATCGCCGTGGGCGATGTTGACCAGCCGCATCACGCCGAAGATCAGCGAAAGGCCGGTCGCGAACAGCGCGTAGAGCCCCCCCAGCAACACGCCCTGGACGATGGCGTCGAGCCAGTCCATCGCGCCTCACACCCCGAAATAGGCGCGGCCGATGTCGGCGCGGGCGAGGCTCTCAGGCCGGCCCTGGAGGGCGATCAGGCCCTCGCGAAAGCAGAAGACGCGGTCCGCTACGGACAGCGCCCGGTCGATGTCCTGCTCGACGACGACCACCGTCGTCCCCTGCGCGACGATCCTGGGCAGGACGGCGTAGAGCTGCCGGACGACCACGGGCGCGAGGCCGAGGCTGAGTTCGTCGCAGAGGAGCAGCGCCGGGTTGCTCATCAGCGCCCGGCCGATGGCGCACATCTGCTGTTCGCCGCCGCTCAGCGCGGTGCCCGGCACGGCGCGGCGTTCGCGCAGCGCCGGGAACAGGCCGTAGACGCGCTCCAGGCCCCAGAACCCCCGGCGCCCGGCATAGGCGCCGAGCCGCAGGTTCTCCTCGACCGAGAGCGAGGGGAAGAGAAGGCGCCCTTCCGGCACCAGGGCGACACCGCGGCGGACGATCGCGTAGGCCGGGAGATGGCCCACCGCCTCGCCTGCGAAGATCACCTGCGCCGGCGCCGAGGGGAGCTGCCCGGCCACGCTCCGCAGGAACGTCGACTTGCCGGCGCCGTTGGCGCCGACGATGGCCACGGTCTCGCCGCGCTCGATGGCGAGCGCGATCCCGAACAACGCCTGGAAATCGCCGTAGAAGGCGGTGAGTGCGCGGGTCTCCAGGATGGTCCCGGACGGCGCGCTCATGCGGCGCCGATCCCCATATAGACCTCCCGCACCGCGGCGCTGGCCATCACCTCTTGCGGCGCGCCCTCGGCCAGCTTGCGCCCGAAATTGATGACGACCAGGCGGCTCACGATCCGCATCAGCGCGCGGACCACGTGCTCGATCCACACGATCGCGACGCCGCTCCGGTGGATGTCCGCGATGGTCTCGACCAGCGCCGCGCATTCGTGCTCGGTCAGCCCGCCGGCGATCTCGTCCAGCAGCAGCACGCGGGGCCGGGTGGCGAGCGCCCGCGCCATTTCCAGCCGTTTGCGCTCCAGCAGGGTGAGCGAACCGGCCGGCCTGTTCGCCTTTTCCAGGAGGCCCGTCCGCGCGAGGATCCCGTGGCAATCCTCGTAGCACGCCGCCTCGGAGCGGGCACCGCCGAAGGCCGCGCCCACCAGCAGGTTTTCGAACACCGTCATGTTGGCGAAGGGATGGGGGATCTGGTAGGAGCGCCCGATCCCCATGCGGCAGCGCTCGTGCGCCGGTGCGCGGGTGATGTCGGCACCGGCGAAGAAGACCCGTCCCGCGCTCGGCCGCACGCCGCCGGTGACGATGTTGAACATCGTGCTCTTGCCGGCCCCGTTGGGGCCGATCACGCCGAGCGCCTCGCCCTCCGCCAGCGTCATGCTGAAGCGGTCGGTCGCCTTGACCGAGCCGAGGCGCCTGGAGACCTCCTCGAGCGCGAGCAGCCCCGTCATGACCGGCGCCGGGCGGGAGGTCCTGCGCGTCAGGCGATGGGCGCCATCTCGGCGTTGGCCGGGATTTGCGGCGCCGCCGCGTTGGAGGTGATGGCGAGGTCGTAGGCGAAGGGACCGTCCGGCGTCCGCCGCCACTGGCCGCCGACCAGCGGCATCTTGGCCACGTTCTTCACCGGCCCGGCGCCCCAGGACACGGGGCCGGCGACGGTCGCGAGATCGGTCGCGACCAGCGCGGCGAGCACGGATTCCGGGTCGCTCACGTCGGCGGCCCGCGCCACCACGTCGAGGGCCACCTCGAGCAGCGAGTGGCCGTAGCCGACCGGCTGGCTCCATTGCTTGCCGGTGGCTTCGGTGAAGGCGGCGGCGAGGGCGGCGCAGCTTTGGCCGGTGATGCTCGAGGCGAAGGGGTGCCACGGACTCCACCAGATCTCCGAGCTCAGATTGTGCCCGGCCTCGCCCAGCGCCTCCACCGAGGCCGGGAAGAGCAGCGCCTTGCCCACCGTCACCGCGCGCGGGCGGAAGCCCTGCTGGGCGGCCTGGGTCCAGAAGGTCGTGAAGTCCGGCGGCAGGACCACCCCGGTGACGATCTCGACGCCGTTGTCCTTGAATTCGGAAATCTGCGCCGAGAAATCGTCCGACAGGTTCTGGTAGCGGCCGGGATCGACCAGGGTGTAGCCGGCGGCGGCGAGGGGCTTGGGGAACCCGAGTTCGGGATCGCCCCAGGCGTTACCGTCGCCGTCGTTCGGGAACAGCCCGCCGACCGTCTTGTTCGTCTCCATCTTGCTCCACAGGTCGAGGAAGACGGCGATCACGTCCTCGAGGCCCCAGAAATAGTGCCAAGTCCAGCGGAAGCCGGCGGCCGGGTCGCCCCCGCGCCCGAAGAAGTAGGGCTGCCAGGGGCACAGGGTGGTGACGCAGGGGACTTCGTTGATCTCGGCCTGGTCGGCGACCGGGTTGGTGGTCTCCGGCGTGTTGGCCGCGCACAGCAGGTGAACCTCGTCCGAGAGGATCAACTCGCTCGCGACCTCGGCGGCGCGGTTCGGGTTCGACTGGCTGTCCTTGACGACGATCTCCACGTCGAGGCTCCTGCCGCCGGCGTCGACCTTGCCGCCGATCGCCTCGAGCACGGCGGCGACGTTGAACGCGTCGGCCTCGGCGAAGGGCGCCAGCGGCCCGGTTCTGGGGCTGACATAGCCGATCCGCACCTTGTCCGCCGCCCGCGCGATGGCAGGGAAGCCCGCGGCCACGGCGGCAGTGCCGGCGATGCCGGCGGCCTTCAGAACGTGGCGGCGGGTGTGGCCGGCGCGCCCCGGCTCGTGGCTCCTTCGTGTCATGGCCTGCCTCTCCTCTTCAGGACGACGACCGCCCCGCGAAAAACGGCAATCCACGATAGCAGAACCCGTCCGCCCGCGCGACACGGCATCGAGATCGGACCGATGGGCGGGAGGTGCGGCCGGGAGGCGGCGGCCCTATGCTGCGCTGGCGGCCCCGCGCCGCGGACCTGAGGAGAGGGAGCGGCATGGCCCAGGCGCGTATCGCCGTCGGGATCGTCATGGGGAGCCAGTCCGACTGGGAGACCCTGCGTCATGCCGCGGAGACCCTGGAGGCGCTCGGCGTCGCCCACGAGAGTCGCGTCGTCTCCGCCCATCGCACGCCCAGGCGCCTCTACACCTATGCCGAGGCGGCCCGCGGACGCGGGCTCCGGGCGATCGTCGCCGGCGCCGGCGGTGCCGCGCACCTGCCCGGCATGATCGCCGCGATGACGCCGCTTCCCGTGCTCGGCGTGCCCGTGGAGAGCGGGAGCCTGCGCGGGCTGGACAGCCTGCTTTCCATCGTCCAGATGCCCGCCGGCGTGCCCGTCGGCGCCCTCGCCATCGGGCGCGCCGGCGCCGTCAACGCGGCGCTGCTCGCCGCGGCGATCGTGGCGCTCGCGGACGACCGGGTGGCCGGGGCACTCGATGCGTGGCGCGCCCGGCAGACCGCCGCCGTCGCCGAAACGCCGTCTCCGTGATCGCCCCCGGTGCGACCGTCGGCATCCTGGGCGGCGGCCAGCTGGGCCGGATGCTGGCGCTCGCGGCCGCCGCCCTGGGCTATCGCTGCCATGTCTTCGCGCCCGAGGCCGGTGGCCCGGCGGCGCAGGTCGCGGCGGCGGAAACGGTGGCGGCCTACGACGACCCGGCGGCCCTCGACGCCTTCGCCGCGGCAGTCGACGTGGCGACGATCGAGTTCGAGAACGTGCCGGCGGCGGCGCTGGCGCGGCTCGCGGCGCGCGTTCCCGTCAGGCCGGGCGCCGGCGCGCTCCGCGTCTGCCAGGACAGGATCGCCGAGAAGGATTTCGTCCGCGGCCTCGGTCTCGAAACGACCGCCTACGCCGCGCTGAACGAAGCCGCCGATGCGGAAGCCGCCGACCGGGCGATCGGCCGGCCGGCCGTGCTCAAGACCCGGACCATGGGCTATGACGGCAAGGGACAGGCCGCGCTGGCGGCGGGTGACGATCTGTCGCGCGCCTGGGAGGGGATCGGGCGGCGACCGGCGATCCTCGAGGCGCGGGTCGCGATCGAGCGGGAAATATCGGTGGTCGCCGCCCGTTCGCCGAAGGGCGCCGTGGCCTGCTTCGATCCGGTCGAGAACCGCCATGTCGGCGGCATCCTCGACGTCACGCGCGCGCCGGCCGGAATCGCGCCGGCGGGCGCGGCGGCGGCGCGGGAGAGCGCAACGCGCATCGCCGAGGGGCTCGACCACGTCGGCGTGCTCTGCGTGGAGCTGTTCGTGACCGGCCGCGGGCGTCTCCTGGTCAACGAGATCGCGCCGCGGGTCCACAATTCCGGCCACTGGACGATCGAAGGCTGCGAAACCAGCCAGTTCGCGCAGCACGTCCGCGCCGTTTGCGGTCTGCCCTTCGGCTCCACCGCCCGCCGCGCCGGCGCCGTCATGAAGAACCTGATCGGCCGGGACGTCGAACGCTGGCCGGCGCTGGCAGCGGATCCTTCCGCCCACCTCCATCTCTACGGCAAAACGGAGACCCGCCCCGGCCGCAAGATGGGGCACGTCACTTGGCTGTCCCCGTCGGACGCCGCGCCGGCGCCGCCGGACTGGCCGCCCGGCTGACTCGGCGTTCGCGGGCGCTTGCGGCCCGCGTCCTTCGATTGGTAAACAGCCCCGCCCGACTTTGACTCCCGATGCCCGACCAAAGCGCGAAGATCGTCCTCGTCACCCATTCCGAGCGTGCGGCGCCCGGCAAGGTGCGTGCGGCGCTTGCGGCCCGCGGCTGTGCGACCGAGGTCCGCTGCACCTTCGCGGGCGACGCGCTGCCGCCGCTCGCCGGCGGTCGCCCGCAGGGCTACGACGCGGCGGTGGTGTTCGGCGGCCCGATGAGCGCCTGCGACCTCGAGACCCACCCGTTCCTGGAGCGGGAGACGGGCTGGGTCGGCAGCCAGGTGGAGGCGGACGCGCCGATCCTCGGCATCTGCCTCGGCGCCCAGATCATGGCGCGCGCGCTCGGGGCCACCGTCTCCCGCCATCCCGACGGCAAGTGTGAGGTCGGCTACCAGCCGATCTATCCGGCGAGGCCCGGTTGCCCGCTGTTCCCGGCGCCCATGCACGCCTATCAATGGCACCGCGAAGGCTTCGACGTCCCGCGCGGGGCGACGCTGCTGGCGACCGGCGCCCTGTTCAGCAACCAGGCCTTCCGCTACGGCCGGCGCGCCTTCGGCATCCAGTTCCACCCCGAGATGGTCCCCGCGACGCTCGAACGCTGGGTGACGAGCGAAAAGGCGCAGGCCGCCCTGGCCCGCCCCGAAGTCCCTTCCCCCGCCACCCAACGCGCCGACGCCGCCCGCTACGACCCGGCGGTGCATCGCTGGCTCGACCGCTTCCTCGACCTGTGGCTGGAGCGATTCTAGGCGCCTGTCCGGGTTGGAGCGTGGGCGGGACCACGGCGCGACGGGTCGGGGGGTGCGCGACGGTTCCGGCATTCACGACGGAAGCCGGAGCGGCCCGCGGCGACCTTCCCCTCCTCTTGATCGGCGGGCCGACGGCGAGCGGGAAATCGGCACTGGCGGTCGATGTCGCGGAGCGGTTCGGCGGGGTCGTCGTCAACGCGGACAGCATGCAGGTCTATCGCGACCTGCCGATCCTGACCGCATGGCCCGACGCCAGCTTGCGCGCGCGCGCGCCGCACAGGCTCTACGGCGTGCTCGACGGGGCGCTGCGCTGCTCGGCCGGCCGCTGGCGCGCCATGGCCCTGGCGGAGATCGAACGCATCCGGCGCGACGGCGCCTTGCCGATCCTGGTGGGCGGGACGGGGCTTTACTTCCGGGCGCTCCTCCAGGGCCTCGCGCCGGTGCCGGCGGTCTCCGCACCGGTGCGCGCGCAGGTCGCCGCGCTGCGGGCGCGGGAGGGCACGGCGGCGCTGCACGCCCGCCTGGCCGCGCGCGACCCGGAAACAGCGCGGCGCCTCGCGCCCGCCGACACGCAGCGCGTCGCGCGCGCCTACGAGGTGCTCGAGGCGACGGGCCGGCCGCTGGCCGCGTGGCAGGCCGAACGGCATGAGGGCTATGCCGGCCGCGCCGCCGCGGTGGTCCTCGCCCCGCCCCGCCCCGCGCTTTACGACTCCTGCGACGCGCGCTTCGACCGCATGATGGCGGCGGGCGCGCTCGCCGAGGCGGCCCGCCTCCTCCGCCGCGGCCTGGACCCGGGCCTGCCGGTCATGAAGGCGGTGGGCGTGCGGCCGCTCCGCGACCATCTGGCGGGGGCCGTCCCGCGTGAACGGGCGGTCGCGCTCGCCCGCCAGGCGACGCGCCGCTACGCCAAGCGTCAGACCACCTGGTTCCGCCACCAGATGGCCGAAGCCGCCCTTCTGCCTTATCGTTACCGAGCGGAATCGAAACGACAATCGCTCGCTCTCGTGGAGCGTCTGCTCTTGACCAGCCGCGGCTGAGGGACTACCGTCCGCCCTCCGCCGCCGATACGCGGCGGGGCCGGCCGCGCGCGGGCCACGGGGAAGATCATCGTGACATCGAGTGTCGAGGAGCGCGCCCGCGCCGAGCTCGCCGGAGCCGAGCTGGTCGTCCGCACGCTCGTCGACCTCGGCGTCGACGTCGTGTTCGGCTATCCCGGCGGCGCGACGCTGCCGATCTACGACGCGATCTTCCGACAGAACGACCTGCGCCATGTCCTCGTGCGGCACGAGCAGGGGGCGGTGCACGCGGCGGAGGGCTATGCCCGCTCCACGGGGAAGGTCGGCACCGTGCTCGTCACCTCGGGGCCGGGCGCCACCAACAGCGTCACCGGCCTGACGGACGCCCTCATGGACAGCGTGCCGATCGTCTGCCTGACCGGCCAGGTGCCGACGCACATGATCGGCAACGACGCCTTCCAGGAGGCGGATACCGTGGGCATCACCCGGCCCTGCACCAAGCACAACTACCTGGTGAAGGAGGTGGGCGACCTGTGCCGCGTGCTGCGCGAGGCCTACTACATCGCGGCTGCCGGCCGCCCCGGCCCGGTGGTGGTGGACCTGCCGAAGGACGTCGTCATGGCCAGGGCGCCCTATACCGACGGCGTGCTCCCGGACGACGGCCCGGTCCATCGCTCCTACCGGCCCCGGCGCGACCCCGACCCGGACGCCGTCGCGCGGGCCGTCGCGCTGCTGGCGGAGGCCAAGCGCCCGCTCTTCTACGCCGGCGGCGGCGTGATCAACGCCGGCCCGGGCGCGGCGGCGAGCCTCGCAGCGCTGGTGCGGCTCACCGGCTACCCGGTCACCAACACGCTGATGGGCCTCGGCTGCTATCCGGGGAACGACGACCGGTTCCTCGGCATGGTGGGGATGCACGGCACCTTCGAAGCCAACATGGCGATGGCCGAATGCGACCTGATGGTGGCCGTCGGCGCGCGTTTCGACGACCGGGTGACCGGCCGGCTCACCGATTTCTCGCGCGGCTCGACCAAGATTCAGATCGACATCGATTCCTCCTCGATCAACAAGAACGTACCGGTCGACCTCGCCGTCGTGGGCGACGCCGGCCTCGCGCTCGACGCCATCCTCAGCGGCTGGAAGGCGCGCGGCGCGGTGCCGGACAAGGCGGCGCTCGCGGCGTGGTGGCGGCAAATCGACGAATGGCGCAAGCGCGACTGCCTGCGCTACGCGCGGTCCGCCAGCGTCATCAAGCCGCAATACGCCCTCGAACGGCTCCAGGAGGCGACCAGGGGGCGGGACGTCTACTTCACCACCGAGGTGGGGCAACACCAGATGTGGGCGGCCCAGTTCCTCAAATTCGACGCGCCCAACCGGTGGATGACGTCGGGCGGCCTCGGCACCATGGGCTACGGCTTCCCGGCGGCGATGGGCGTGCAGGTCGCTCATCCCGGTTCGCTGGTCATCGACATCGCCGGCGAAGCCTCGCTCCTGATGGTGATCCAGGAGCTCTCGACGATGATCCAGTACCGGCTGCCGGTGAAGACCTTTCTGCTGAACAACGAATATATGGGCATGGTGCGCCAGTGGCAGGAGTTCTTCCACGGCGGCCGCTACGCCGAGAGCTACATGGATTCCCTGCCCGATTTCGTGAAGCTGGCGGAGTCTTTTGGAGCGACCGGCCTCGCGGCGCGTCGGCCCGAGGAGGTGGACGGGGTCATCGAGGCGATGATCGAGACGCCCGGCCCGGTCATCGCCGACATCCTCGTGGACAAGGAAGAGAACGTCTATCCGATGATTCCGGCCGGTGCCGCCCATTACGAGATGAAGCTGGGGCCCGAGCACGGCGAACTCGAGGAGCGCTCGGAAGACGGCATGGTGCTCGTCTAGCGCGGCCCGCCGGACGAAAAGCCGAAGGAGACGCCGTGGAGGACCGCGCCGAACGCCATACCTTCTCCGTCCTGGTCGAGAACGAGCCGGGCGTGCTGGCGCGGGTGATCGGGCTGTTTTCCGGGCGCGGCTACAACATCGAGAGCCTCACCGTCGCCGAGGTCGACCGCGACAAGCGCCTCTCCCGCATCAACCTGGTGACCTCGGGTTCGCGCATGGTCATCGAGCAGATCGCGGCCCAGCTCGACCGCCTGGTACCGGTCCACCACGTCTCCGACCTGACCGAGCAGGGCCCCTATGTCGAACGCGAACTGGCCTTGATCAAGGTCGCGGCGACCGGCGATCGGCGGGTCGAATCGCTGCGGATCGCGGACATCTTCCGGGCCCATGTGGTCGACAGTGAGATCGACTCGTTCGTGTTCGAGATGACCGGCAACGGTGCTAAGATCGACGCCTTCATCCGGCTGATGACGCCGCTCGGGCTGGCCGAGATCTCGCGCACGGGCGTGGTCGCCATCGCGCGCGGCAAGGGATCGCTTCGACACGACGATCGACCGTAAGGAACGCCAACACGGAGACGGCACGATGCGGGTGTATTACGACCAGGACGCCGACCTCAACCTCATCAAGGCGAAGAAGGTCGCCGTCATCGGCTACGGCAGCCAGGGCTTCGCCCACGCGAACAACCTGAAGGACAGCGGGACGAAGGAGATCGCGGTCGGCCTGCGGCCGGGCTCGGCGAGCGCGGCGAAGGCGGAAGCCGCGGGCCTCGCGGTCATGGACATCGAACAGGCCGCCCGCTTCGGCGATGTGGTGATGGTCCTGACGCCGGACGAGCTGCAACGCCGGCTCTACGACGAGGTGCTGCGCGACAACATGAAGGAAGGCGCCGCCCTGGCCTTCGCGCACGGCCTGAACATCCACTTCCGCCTGATCGAGCCGCGGCCCGACCTCGACGTCTTCATGGTCGCGCCGAAGGGGCCGGGCCACACCGTCCGCTCGGAATACCAGCGCGGCGGCGGCGTGCCCTGCCTGCTGGCGCTGGCGCGGGACGCCTCCGGCAACGCCAAGGAGATCGGCCTTTCCTACGCGGCGGGGATCGGCGGCGGGCGCGCCGGCATCATCGAGACCACCTTCCGCGAGGAAGTCGAGACCGACCTGTTCGGCGAGCAGGTCGTGCTGTGCGGCGGCCTGACCTCCCTGATCACCGCCGCCTGGGAGACCCTGGTCGAGGCCGGCTACGCGCCGGAAATGGCCTATTTCGAGTGCCTCCACGAGGTCAAGCTGATCGTCGACCTGATGTACGAGGGCGGCATCGCCAACATGCGCTATTCGATCTCCAACACCGCCGAATACGGCGACTACACGCGCGGGCCCCGGGTGGTCGACGACAAGACCCGCGCGCGCATGAAGGCGATCCTGGCGGACATCCAGAACGGCCGCTTCACCAGCGAATGGATGCTGGAGAACGCGGCCGGCCAATCGTCCTTCAAGGCGATGCGCGCGCGCGCCGCCGAACACCCGATCGAGGAGGTCGGCGAACGCCTCCGCGCCATGATGCCGTGGATCGCGGAAGGGCGGCTGGTGGACCGCAGCAAGAACTGAAAGCACCGGCCTTTCAGCGGGCGGAAGCCCCGTGCGGCCGGAGCGGCGGGAGAAGGTTGACGATTTCGACTGAAGCCCTACAATGGCGCGGGCCGACTCGGGCGGCCCATGGGACACGCACGCCGCTCGGGCACCGCGTCGGAGAACGGATATGACCGACCGTCAAAGCGAAACGAATCACCTCCTGGTGCAAATCCGCGATTTGCTTGGCGACATCGCTCTAAGTATTGCCGAATCGGGTAGTGGTGAGGCAGGAGCTTCTTACTATTTTTACTACGGTAGGCCATTTCGATATTCCGATACATTCAGGCGAATGCAAGCTGAGCAGAGTCGCCTGAAGAAAGAGCATGATGAGGCTGAACAGAAGGCTGAACAGAGTCGCCAGGATGAGGAACAGTTTCGGGTGCTAATAGAAAGCGTGAAAGGACTTATCTTAGTGAAAATTCGTTATGGTTATAGGGAGAAAGAATACTCTGCGCTTCTGAAGGAGTATCCTAATCATCCTGAGAAATGGCGCTCCGACGACGGCAAACTCCTGTGGGAAAGCATGGGACCGGAACGCAGCATTTAATCTTTTGCGCGCCGCTCTGTGCAAACGAGGCCGCCTCTAGCCGGAACTTCTCAAATCTTCGCAGCCAATCCTGGTCTCCCTTACCGCCTGGATCATATCTCTTATCTGTTTACCTTATGGGGGCCGGAGGCCCGCATACCGGGGAGAGCACACCGCCCACACACCGGCGGCTCATTTTTCCGCTGGCCGAGCGGGGCGGGTTGTCCTAAGAGACGGGGCGAGTCAGCAGCACGGCGGGCGGCGTCTTGCGCATCGTCACGATCTTCGGCGGGACCGGTTTCCTCGGGCGGCACATCGTCCAGCGCTTGGCGCGGGAGGATTGGGGCATCCGCGTCGCCACCCGGCGCCCGGGGCGAGCGGGCTTCCTCCGCCCCTGCGGCGACGTGGGCCGCGTCGTGCCGCTCCAGGCCAACGTGCGGGACGACGCATCCGTCCGCCGCGCGGTCGAGGGCGCCGATGCGGTGGTCAACCTGTGCGGCATCCTCCACGAGCGCGGCCGGCAGACCTTCGCCGCCGTCCACGCGGAGGCGGCCGGGCGCATCGCGCGGGCGGCGGCAGACGCCGGCGCCGCGCGCCTGCTGCACGTCTCGGCGTTGGGCGCCGAGGCCGCGTCGCCCTCGGCCTACGCGCGCTCCAAGGCGGCCGGCGAGGCCGCGGTGCGCGCGGCGTTCCCCACCGCCACGATCTTCCGGCCGGGCCTCGTGTTCGGGCCGGAGGACGGATTCTTCAACCGCCTCGCGGCGCTGCTGCGCCTAGCCCCGGTGATGCCGCTGTTCTTCGCCGGCCTGCCCCGGCTGGAGCTGGACGGGCTCTTCCCGCGCTTCGTCTTCGCCGCCGGGACGACGCGCTTCCAGCCGGTCCATGTGGGCGACGTGGCGGAGGCCGCCCACCGCGTGCTCGACGCCCACCCGCCGCCCGGCGGGGTGTACGCGCTCGGCGGCCCCTCGGTCTACAGCTACGCCGAGCTGACGGCGCTCGTCCGCGCAGAGACCCGCCGCAAGGCGCTGGCACTCCCCGTCCCCTTCTTCGCCGCGTCGGCGCTCGCCCGGCTTCTCCGCCTCGCCCCGGCCCCGCCGCTGACCCCCGACCAGGTGACGCTGCTGAAGCTCGACAACGTGGTCGCGCCGGATGCGCGCGGGCTTGCCGACCTCGGCATCGCCGCCACCGCGGCGGAGCTCGTCCTGCCGACCTATCTGGACGCCTACCGCCGGGGCCGCACCGATTCTTCCGCGCCAGCGGGCTGACGGCCCCGCTCAGGCCGAGTAGAGCCAGCCCAGAAGGGCGGCGCCGAGCAGCACCCGGTAAATCGCGAAGGGCGTGAAACTCGTCCGCCGGAGCAAGGCGAGCAGCGCGGCGATGGCCGCCAGCGCTGTCGCGAACGACAGCGCCGCCGCGAGCACCGCGTCGGCGGCGACCACCGCATCGCCCCGGCGCGCCAGCTCCCAGCCGGCGGCGAGGGCGGCCGCGGCGATGACCGGGACCGACATGAGCATCGAGAAGCGGGCGGCCTCGGTGCGCTCGTAACCCAGGAAACGGGCGGCCGTCATCGTGATCCCGGAGCGGCTCGTGCCCGGAACGAGGGCGAGCGCCTGGGCGAGGCCGATGACCACGGCGTCCCGTAACGACATGTCCGCGACACGGCGCATCGTCATGCCGAAGCGGTCCGCGGCGTAGAGCACGATGCCGAAGCCCAGGGTGGTCCAGCCGACGATCGCCGGGTCGCGGAAGACCGAAGGGGCCAGCGCCGCGATCGCGCCGCCGGCGGCGAGGGCCGGCACGGCCGAGACCGCCAGGCGGAGGCCGAGCGCGCGGCCCGCGCGCCGCTCGCCTCGGCCGATGCCCATGGCGCCGGCGAGAACCCGCCCGAGGTCGCGCCGGAAATAGACCACCACCGCCGCCAGCGTGCCGGCATGGACTGCTACGTCCAGCACCAACCCCTGATCCGCCCAGCCGGCGGCGGCCGGAATCAGCACGAGATGCCCGGACGAACTGACCGGCAGGAACTCGGTGATGCCCTGGACGACCGCGATGACGGCGAGATGATGGAACGGCACGAGCGCCTGCCCGACGGTTGAGCGGAACGCGAAGCGGCGTGGCGGGCTTATACCACCGCTCTCCGATCGCCGATAGCGGCGCGACAACGGCATTTAGTCCTGTTTCGGATATAACCGGAGGGCGAAGGAGACCTTCCTCGCTTGACTCCGTGGGCACCGAGCGCAAAACTCTTCTATTAGGGCATTAGTACTGTCCTATAGCGGGCCGAGGGCTTGACACGGCGCGCCGCGTCGCGTGCAATGGGCGTGGAGCCTGAGCGGCGGGAGATGGCGCGTGACCGCGAAGATGCTCAAATTCGTGACTCTGGCACAGCGCCATCCCGACAAGCGCGCGCCGGCCTTGCGCCGCCGCGACTGGGGCGAGGTGTACGACGATTTTCGCCCCGGGGCGGCAGCCGAGCAGGCGGCGCGCTGCTCGCAATGCGGCGTCCCCTTCTGTCAGATTCACTGTCCGGTCTCCAACAACATCCCCGACTGGCTCACGCTGACGGCGGAGGGGCGCCTGCGGGAGGCCTACGAAGTTTCGTCGGCAACCAACAACATGCCCGAGATATGCGGCCGCATCTGCCCGCAGGACCGGCTGTGCGAGGGCAATTGCGTCATCGAGAAGGGCTTCGAATCGGTCACCATCGGCGCCGTCGAGCGCTATATCACGGACACGGCGTTCCGCAACGGCTGGGTCGAGCCGACCGTGCCGACCGCCGAGCGGCCGCAATCGGTGGGCATCGTCGGCGCCGGCCCGGGCGGGCTCACCGCCGCCGAGGAGCTGCGGCGGCACGGCTACCAAGTCCACGTCTACGACCGCTACGACCGGATCGGCGGCCTGCTGATCTACGGCATCCCCAATTTCAAGCTGGAGAAGGACATCGTGCGGCGCCGGGCTGACCTGCTGGCGGCGGGCGGCGTGCGGATGCACCTGAACGTCGAGGTCGGCCGCGATTGCTCGCTCGCCGATCTGCGCGCGCGGCACGACGCGCTGGTCATCGCCACCGGCGCCTACAAGGCGCGCGACATCAAGGTGCCGGGCATCGGCATCGGCAACGTCTTCCAGGCGATGACCTACCTTACCGCGAGCAACCGCAAGGGGCTCGGCGATTCGGTGCAGGCCTTCGACGACGGCACGCTGGATGCGCGGGGGAAGGACGTGGTCGTCGTGGGTGGCGGCGATACGGCGATGGACTGCGTGCGCACGGCGGTGCGCCAGGGCGCGCGTTCCGTCCGCTGCCTCTACCGGCGCGACCGCGCCAACATGCCGGGCTCGATGCAGGAGGTCACCCACGCCGAGGAAGAGGGCGTCGAATTCGTCTGGCTCTCCGCGCCGGAGGCCGTGCTCGGCGAAGCCTGCGTCGAAGGCGTGCGCGCGGTGCGCATCCATCTGGGCGTCGCCGACGCCGGCGGCCGCCAGATTCCGCAGCCGATCGCCGGCTCGAGCTACGCCATCGACGCCGACCTCCTGATCAAGGCGTTGGGCTTCGACCCGGAGGACCTGCCGTCCCTGTTCGACGCGCCGACCCTCGAGACGACGCGCTGGGGAACGCTGCTGATCGACTGGCGCACGATGATGACGAGCCTCGACGGTGTCTTCGCCATAGGCGACATCGTGCGCGGTGCCTCGCTCGTCGTCTGGGCCATCAAGGACGGCCGCGACGCCGCGCGTTCGATCCACCGCTACATCCAGGCCCGCACCGGCGGCGGGGAGCCGGGGCCGTGAGCCGGGGCGGGGAGGCGCCGCCTCGGGCGGGCCTTTACGATCCGGCGTTCGAGCACGACTCCTGCGGAGTCGGGCTGGTCGCGGCGCTCGACGGGGCCGCGCGGCGCGACGTGGTCGAGGCGGGCATCGCCGCGCTCAAGGCGGTGTGGCACCGGGGCGCGGTCGACGCCGATGGCAAGACGGGCGACGGCGCCGGGATCCACGTCGAAATCCCGCAGAACTTCTTCAAGAAGCACGTCGAGAACACCGGCCACGCGCCGCACGAAGGCCGGCTCGCCGTCGGCATGGTCTTCCTGCCCAAGACCGATCTCGGCGCCCAGGACATCTGCCGGGGGATCGTCGAGACGGAGATCCTGCGTTTCGGCCACGGCATCTACGGCTGGCGCCAAGTGCCGATCGACTCCTCGGTCATCGGTGAGAAGGCGAACGCCAGCCGGCCCGAAATCGAGCAGGTCATGATTTCGAACGAGCGTGGCGCGGACGATGACCAGTTCGAGATCGACCTCTACGTGATCCGCCGCCGCATCGAGAAGCAGGTCCTCGAGCGCCACGTTTCCGGCTTCTACGTCTGCTCGCTCTCCTCCCGCTCCGTCATCTACAAGGGCATGTTCCTGGCCGAGCAGCTCACGGCGTTCTATCCCGACCTCCTGGACGAACGCTTCGTGTCCCGCTTCGCGATCTTCCACCAGCGCTATTCGACCAACACCTTCCCGACATGGCGCCTGGCGCAGCCCTTCCGGATGCTCGCCCACAACGGCGAGATCAACACCATCCGGGGCAACAGAAACTGGATGGAAAGCCACGAGACGCGGGCCGCCAGCGACGTTTTCGGCGCCTACAACAACGATCTCTTCCCGCTGATCGAGCCGGACGCCTCGGATTCGATGGCCCTCGACGCGGTCTTCGAGGCGCTGGTCCGGGCCGGCCGCTCCGTCCCGGCGGCGCACAGCCTCCTGATCCCGGACGCCTGGTCCAGGAAGCCGGGGATGCCGGCGAGCCACCGCGCCTTCTACAACGTCTGCAACTGCCTCATGGAGCCCTGGGACGGCCCGGCGGCGATCGCGGCCACCGACGGCACCTGGATCCTCGCCGGGATGGACCGCAACGGGCTCCGCCCCATGCGCTACAGCGTCACCGCCGGCGGCCTGCTGGTGGTCGGCTCCGAGACCGGCATGGTCCCGCTCGCTCCGGAGAGCGTCGTCGAGAACGGCCGCCTCGGGCCGGGGCAGATGATCTGCGTGGACCTGGCCGCCGGCCGCCTCCATCACGACCGCGAGATCAAGGACGCGCTCGCCGCCGCCAAGCCCTACGCGGACTGGGCCGCCGATGTGGTCGACGCAAGCGCCCTCGTCGCAGGCAGCACGGCGCCCCGGATGTTCTCCCGCGACAACCTCCGCCGGCGCCAGCGCATGGTCGGTTACTCCATGGAGGAGCTCGAAATGGTGCTCCACCCCATGGCGGACGAGGGCAGGGAGCCCACCGGCTCGATGGGCGACGACACGCCGCTCGCCGTGCTTTCCGGCCAGTATCGCGGGCTCCACCACTACTTCCGGCAGATGTTCGCCCAAGTGACCAATCCGCCCATCGATTCCTTGCGTGAATACAGCGTCATGAGCCTGCTGACCCGGCTCGGCAACATGGGCAACGTCTTCGCCGAAACGCCGGAGCGGACGGCGGTGATTCAGCTCGATTCGCCGGTCCTGACCAACGGCGCGTTCGCGGCGCTGCGCGACCGCCTGGGTGACAGGACGGCCTGCATCGATTGCACCTTCGACGCGGCGTCCGGCGGCCGCCAGCTCACGACCGCCGTCGCGCGCGTGCGCGGCGAGGCGGAGGAGGCGGTGCGCGGCGGCGCCACCCACCTTGTCCTGACCGACGAGCGCGTCTCGCAGGAGCGCGCGCCGATCCCGATGATCCTGGCGGCCGGCGGCGTCCACAGCCACCTCGTGCGGCAACGGCTTCGCACCTTCACTTCGATCAACGTGCGCGCCGCCGAGTGCCTCGACGTGCACTATTTCGCGGTCCTGCTCGGCGTCGGCGCGACCACGGTCAATCCCTATCTGGCACTCGAAAGCGTGGCGGACCGTTGGGAGCGCGGGCTGTTCGGCGACCGGAGCCTCGCGGAATGCGAGCGGCGCTACCGGGAGGCGGTGGATTCCGGGCTGCTCAAGATTCTCTCCAAGATGGGCATCTCGGTGCTGAGCTCCTACCGGAGCGGCTACAACTTCGAGGCCGTCGGGCTGAGCCGGGCGCTGGTCGCCGATTTCTTCCCCGGCATGACCGCGCGGCTCTCAGGAATCGGCTTGAACGGCATCAAGCGCCGCGTTCTGGAGCAGCACTGCAAGGCCTGGGAGGAGAGCCGGGTGGTGCTGCCGGTGGGCGGACTCTTCAAGTACCGGCGGTCGGGGGAGGTCCACGCCTTCGACGGGCGGTTGATTCACGGGCTCCAGGCGGCGCTCGCCGGCGATTCCTATGCTGGCTACCGCAAATACGCCGAAGGCGTCCACGCGCTGCCGCCGGTCCATGTCCGCGACCTGCTCGATTTCAAGCCCGACCGGCCCGCCATCGCGCTCGAGGCGGTGGAATCGATCACCCGCATCCGCAAGCACTTCATGAGCGGCAGCATGTCCCACGGCGCACTTTCCAAGGAGGCGCACGAGACGCTCGCGATCGCCATGAACCGCATCGGCGCGGCCTCGTGCAGCGGCGAGGGCGGGGAGGACCCGTCGCGCTTCGAACCGCGCGAGAACGGCGACAACGCCTCCTCGGCGGTCAAGCAGATCGCCTCCGCCCGCTTCGGCGTGACTGCGGAATATCTGAACCGCTGCCGCGAGATCGAGATCAAGATCGCCCAGGGGGCAAAGCCCGGCGAGGGCGGCCAGTTGCCGGGGTTCAAGGTCTCGGACGAAATCGCCCGGCTGCGCCACGCGACGCCCGGCGTAACGCTGATCTCGCCACCGCCCCATCACGACATCTACTCGATCGAGGATCTGGCGCAGCTCATCTACGACCTGAAGCAGATCAACCCGCGGGCGCGGGTTTCGGTGAAGCTCGTGGCCGAGGCCGGCATCGGCACCGTGGCTGCGGGCGTGGCCAAGGCCAAGGCCGACGTGATCCTCGTCTCCGGCCACGACGGCGGGACCGGCGCGTCCCCCCAGAGCAGCGTGAAATACGCGGGCGTTCCCTGGGAGATGGGCTTGGCCGAGGTGCATCAGGTGCTGACCTTGAACCACCTGCGGCACACGACGACCGTACGGGTGGACGGCGGCATCAAGACCGGCCGCGACGTCGTCATCGCCGCCATGCTGGGCGCCGAGGAGTTCGGCATCGGCACGGCCTCGCTGGTGGCCATGGGCTGCATCCTCGTGCGGCAGTGCCACAGCAACACCTGCCCCGTCGGCATCTGCACCCAGGACCCGGCGCTCCGCGCCAAGTTCGAGGGCACGCCGGAGAAGGTCGTCACGTTGTTCAGCTTCGTCGCCGAAGAGGTGCGCGAGATCCTGGCGTCGCTCGGGGCGCGGACGCTGGCCGAGATCACCGGGCGTACCGACCTGCTCCGCCAAGTCAGCCGCGGCAGCGCCGACCTCGACGATCTGGATCTGAACCCGCTTCTCGTCCGGGCCGACCCGGACGACCGGCCCCGCCACTCTGCTCGCGAGGGCCGGATCGAGGTGCCGGGGACCCTGGACGAGCAGATGATCGGCGACGCCGACGACGCGCTGGAAGTCCCGGAGAAGACGCAACTCGCCTACACGATCCGCAACACGCACCGCTCGATCGGCGCCCGGCTTTCGTCGCACCTGACCCGGCGTTTCGGCATGTCCGGGCTGCCGCCCGGCTACTTCACCGTGAGCCTGCGCGGCTCGGCCGGCCAGTCGCTGGGCGCGTGGGCCGTCCAGGGACTCAAGATCGTGGTGATCGGCGACGCCAACGACTATGTGGGCAAGGGGCTCTCCGGCGGCACCATCGTCGTGCGATTGCCGACCTCGAGCCCGCTAGTCTCCAACGAGAACACGATCGTGGGCAACGTCGTCCTCTACGGCGCCATCGGCGGCAAGCTGTTCGCCGCCGGCCAGGCGGGCGAGCGCTTCTGTGTGCGCAATTCCGGCGCCCGCGCCGTGGTCGAGGGCTGCGGCTCGAACGGCTGCGAATACATGACCGGCGGCACCGCCGTGATCCTGGGGCCGGTCGGCGACAATTTCGCCGCCGGCATGACCGGCGGCATGGCCTTCGTCTACGACCCGGACGGCTCCTTCGAGCGGCGGGTGAACGCCGATACGGTGGTCTGGCAGCGGATCGCGAACCGGCATTGGGAGAACGAATGCCGCGCCCTGGTCGCGGAGCACCATGCCGAGACCCGCTCGCGCCACAGCGAGCGCCTGCTTGCCGACTGGACCCTCGAGATCGGCGCCTTCTGGCAGATCTGCCCCCGGGAGATGCTCCCCCGCCTCGCCCATCCGCTCTCCGACGAAGTGGCGGCCGAGATCGCCTGAGCGGCGGCGGCCCGGCACCGCCAGCCGCGCGGCAAGGTTGATTGGAGGCCGTGGCGGGGGCTACCATCGCCCACCACCGACGCGGCCTCATACAGGCGGGGATCGTATGCGAAGGTATTTGGCGGCCGGCGTGGCCGGTCTGATGGCGCTCGTTCTCCCGGCCCTTCCGGTTGCGGCGGAGGATGCCGAAACCTACCGGCAGCTCGACCTGCTCGGCGACGTCTTCGAGCGCGTCCGCCGCGATTACGTCGAGGAAGTGAGCGATTCCGAGCTGATTGAGGCGGCCATCGACGGCATGTTGAGTTCTCTCGATCCCCACTCGAAATATCTCGATCCCAAGAGCTTCAAGGAAGTCCAGATACAGACCCGCGGCGAGTTCGGTGGGCTCGGGATCGAGGTCACCATGGAGGACGGCCTGGTCAAGGTAATCGCGCCCATCGACGACACGCCGGCGCAGCGCGCCGGGGTCGAGGCGGGGGACCTGGTCACCCATATGGACGACGAGCCGGTGCTCGGCCTGACTCTGGAACAGGCGGTCGAGAAGATGCGCGGCCCCGTCGATTCCCAGATCACGCTGACGATCCGGCGCCGGGGCGTCGACGAGGCGCTCGACATCCCGATCACCCGCGCGATCATCAAGATCCGTTCGGTGCGCGCGCGGATGGCCGACGACGTCATGATCATGCGCATCTCCTCCTTCTCGGAGCGCACTTCCGACGACCTCGAACGGATCGTGGGCGATCTGCGGGAGGAACGGAACGATCCGGTGCGCGGGGCCGTGCTCGACCTGCGCAACAACCCCGGCGGCCTTCTCGATCAGGCGGTGGCCGTCTCGGATGCGTTCCTGGAGCGCGGGGAAATCGTCTCGACCCGCGGCCGCCGCCCGGACAGCGTGCAGCGCTTCAACGCGCGCAACGGCGACCTGATCGACGGCTTGCCGCTCGTCGTGCTGATCAACGGCGGCTCGGCGTCGGCGTCCGAGATCGTGGCGGGCGCGCTGCAGGATCACCGGCGGGCGATCGTGCTCGGCACGCGGTCGTTCGGCAAGGGATCGGTGCAGACCGTCCTTCCCATGGGCGAGCAGGGGGCGGTGCGCCTGACGACGGCCCGTTACTACACGCCTTCCGGCCGCTCCATCCAGGCGGAAGGGATCGACCCGGACATCGTGGTGGAGCAGGCGCGCGTGGCGCCGGTCGCGCCGGACCGGCAGCGGCGCGAGGTGGATTTGCGGGGCCGCCTCGACAACGACGGACTGGACGAATCCGGGGAGACAGGCCCGCTACCGGAGGGCGCCGAGGACGACGCGGCCGGGGCCCGGGACGATTACCAGCTGGCCCGTGCCCTCGACCTCCTGCGGGGCCTCCGGCTGCTCTCCGGCACGGCGGTCAATTAGCGGGGGCGGCGCGTGCGCCGTTGCGCGGGCCTCCGGGCCCGGCCGCCGTCATGACGGCGCGGAGCGTCCTCCCCTACCGGCCCGGCGTCGGCGTGGTCCTCCTCGACGCCGAGGGGCGGGTCTTCGTCGGCCGCCGCATCGACAGGGCGCAGGAAGCCTGGCAGATGCCGCAGGGGGGGATCGACCGCGGCGAGACGCCGCGCGACGCGGCGCTCCGGGAGCTCGAGGAGGAGACAGGAGTCGCGCCGCATCTGGTGGACATCGTCGCGGAAACCCAGGACTGGCTGCGCTACGACCTCCCGCCCGCGTTGATCGGACAGGTCTGGCGGGGGCGCTACCGGGGGCAGGAGCAGAAATGGTTCGCCGCCCGCTTCCTGGGGACCGACGCCGACATCGACATCGCGACGGCGCACCCGGAATTCAGCGCTTGGCGCTGGTCACGCGCCGAAGACCTTTGCGCCAACGCCGTCTCCTTCAAGCGGGCGCTGTACGAAGCCGTGGTGGCGGAGTTTCGTCCCTTCCTTTCGCCACCGCGCGCGCCAGACGGCGGGCGTACAGCCTGAGGGCGTGCCACGCGAGCGCCGACAGCGCCCGGCCCAGCCATCCTTGGGGCCTGATGCCGATGGCCTTCAGCGTCATCCCGGCGCCGCGCCGGACGTGCCCTTCGCGGTAAAGCGGGAGTGTCCGCCCGGCATAGGCGCGGACCGACCGGCGGCGGTCGTAGGGGTCCGTGGTGCCGGCACCGCAATGGTAGGCGTAGGCGAGCTCGTCGTCGCCCGCCTCGAACAGCCGTCCGAGCGCCACCCGGGCCCGTCCGAGCAGGCCCGGCCCTTCCTTTTCCCGGTAGCGCTTCATGGCGTCGTAAAAGAGCTTGTAGTGGCGAAACTCGTCGCCGGCGATGCGCTTGCAGATCGCGCGGAACACGGGCTCGGTAGCGGCGTCGCGCAGCGCGCTGTAATAGGCCGAGGTGCCGACCTCGACGATGCAGCGGGCGATCAGCTCGCCGCAGCGCGAGCCGCGGATCGATTCGCGCGCCTCGACGTCGATCGCGTGGCCGGCGACGAAGCGTGCGAACACCGCGTCGAAATCGAAGCCCGGATCCGCGAGCTCGGCGTAGCGCCTGAGCGCGCGGCCGTGCTGAACCTCTTCCTTCGCCCATTTCAGTGCGTCGGCGCAGAAGGCGGGGTCGTCGTGGAACACCCCGCACAGGTATTTGCCGTAGTCGGCACTGTGGTGCTCGACCATGCACGCCGCCTTGGCGATCGTGACCATGTCCGGGTCGAGCCGGGACCAGTCGAACCGCTCCCACGGGATGTCGTCGAGAGTCCACCCGCTCATGCTCGTCCTCGCCGCTCGGGCAAAGCCGGGAGGGAACGATACCCGCAGCACGATGGGGTTGACAAGACCCCGTGCGGCGCGAGCCGGGCCGGTCAATGCCACCGGACTGGCTCTCCCAGGTTGACGAAGCTCGGGGTTGATGCGGGCGACGACCTCGCGGGCGACGTCGGCTACGAGCGCGATTCGATCGCCGCCGTCGTGATCGGCGGCACCAGCCTGTTCGGCGGCCAGGGGAGCCTGATCGCCTCGCTGATCGGGGTGCTCATCATCGCCACCTTGCGCAACGGACTGAACGCGCTCGGCGTGTATGCCTTCTGGCAGCTCGTCGCCATCGGCGCTACCCTGATCGGCGCCGTCCACGTCGACGACTGGCGGCGGCGGAGACACGGCGGACCGGACCTCGCCGGCTTCTACGGCGCCTGCGCCGGTGCCGGGCAGCTCGCCAAGCAGAAGGGGCGCGATCTGTGCATCGTCGCCTTCGACTCCTCGGCCGGGGAGTTCGCGCTGTTCAAGGAGGGCCCTATCGACCCCCTAATTCCCCCGGACCCGTTCAAGATGGGCGACGACGGCGTGTACGCCATGGACAAGGCGCTGAACGGCCAGCAAGGTGAAACCCGCGATCCCGGCGCAGGTGGTGACCGGGGACAACATGGACGAGCCGGCGATCCGGAGAAGCTCCTGAGCGACATGGCGCTCCTGTAGCCGCGCGGCGGCCGCGCCGGGCCGCGTCCCTCCGGGCCTGCCCGGCCGGTTCGCCGCCGCTTCGCCGTCCCGGTTCGTGCCCCACGCGCAGGCGCCATCGGCCGGGGGCGGCCGCGTGCGACGTGGATCGAAGGTGTGATCGGGAGGGGTGGGATGCCTGACGGAAACGACGTGCCGCTTGTCGACCATCATTGCCATGGCGTCGTCCCGGTCGACCTGGAGGCGGAGCGGTTCGAGGATCTGCTTAGCGAGGCCTTCGCGCCGGCGCCGGCAGGCACCAGCCATTGGGACAAGCCGGTCGCGCTCGCCATCCGCCGGTGGTGCGCGCCGGTCCTCGACCTGCCTAAGTTCTGCGCGCCGGCGGATTACGTGGCGCGGCGGCAGGCGCTCGGCGCCGAGGAGGTGAACCGGCGTTTCCTCACGGGCTCCGGCATCGGCACCTATCTCGTGGATACCGGGAACCGGCCCGAGGCGCTCTGCGGCTTCACGGCGCTCGGCGCGCTCGCCGGCGCGCCGGCCCGCGAAATCCTGCGCATGGAAGTGGTCGCCGAGCGCGTCGCCTCCGCCCGGCCGCCGGCTTCGGGTTACGCGGGCGCCGTCGAGGAGGCCCTGCGCGCCGCCGCCGGGGAGGTCGCCGGCCTCAAGTCGGTGCTGGCCTATCGCGCCACGCTCCGCATCGACTACGACCCGCCCGGTGCGGGAGAGGTGGAAGAGGCGGCTGGGCGCTGGCTCGCCGAGATCGAGCGCTCCGGCAAGGCGCGCCTCGTCGATCCGGTGCTGGAGCGGCATCTGATCTGGACCGGTGCCGACATCGCGCGCGAGCGCGGCTTCCCGATCCAGTTCCATATCGGCATGGGTGACCCGGACATCGAGTTGAACCGGGTGGACCCCAGCTATCTCACGCCCTGGGTCAAGGCGGTGGAACCGTGGGGCTTCCCGATCACGCTGCTTCATTGCTATCCGTTTCATCGCCAAGCCGGTCTGATGGCGGAGAACTTCCCTTGCGTCTATTTCGACGTGGGCTTCGCGCTGAACTGGGTCGGGCCGAGCTACCGGCGGGTGATGGACGAGGCGCTTGAACTCGCGCCCTTCACCAAGCAGCTCTACAGCTCGGACGCCTTCGGCCTTTCCGAACTCTATTATCTGGGCGCGCAGCGCTTCCGCACCGCGCTCGCCGACGCCCTCGCCCGTTGGGTGGACGACGGCGAATGCCCGGCCGACGAAGCCGCTCGGATCGCTGCCATGATCGGCGCCGGGAACGCGCGGCGCATCTACCGGCTGCCGGCGGAATGACGGCGGCGCTGCTGGGGCCGGAAGACCCGCCGGCCTTCGAATCACTCAACGAACGGGGGAGGTCGCGGGCGCTCCTCGTCTGCGACCACGCGAGTTGCGCCCTCCCCGCCGCGCTCGGGACCCTGGGCCTGAGCGCGGCCGCGCGCACCGAGCATATCGGCTGGGACATCGGGGCGGCGGCGGTGACTCGGCGCCTCTCCGCGCTCCTCGACGCGCCTGCCGTGCTCGCCGGCTATTCCCGCCTCGTGATCGATTGCAACCGTCCCGCATCGGCCCCCGACCGCATCCCGGCCGAGAGCGATTCGATTCCCATCCCCGGCAACGCGAACCTGGATCAGGCCGCGGTCGCTGCGCGCGTCGATGCCCTGTTCACGCCCTATCACGATGCGATCCGCGCCGCCCTCGACCGCATGGTCGCCGCCGGCGCGACGCCGGCGCTGATCTCGGTGCACAGCTTCACGCCGCGCATGGCCGACGGCGCCCCGCGACCGTGGCAGATCGGCATCTGCTGGGACAACGACCGCCGCATGGCCGCGCCCATGATCGAGCGCCTGCGGGCCGAGGGGTTCGTCGTCGGCGCCAACGAACCCTACGATTTCGGCGTACTGACCGATTACACCGTGCCCGAGCACGCCGAGAGCCGGGGCCTGCCCTACCTCCTCATGGAGATCCGCAACGACGGAATCCGCACCGCCGAGGCGGTGGACATGTGGTCCACGCGCCTCGCCGCCCATCTCCGCGCGCTCCTGGAGCGGCCGGAGACGCAACGGCTCGGGCGCGCGTCCGCCCTCTCCCGTCGTTGATCGGCGCCCCGCATCGGGGCATCCGGTCTTTCCGTCTGGTATCACCTCGCTTCAACGTAGGTCGCCCTGAATATCGCTTTGGCCAGCCACGTCCTGAACGACGGATTGTCGCTGAATTGCCGGAACAGTTCGGTGTGGTCCGAGAGAAGATCGACCACCGCGCGCTCGAGCGCCCTGTCGTGCTCGATGCGCGCGTTGTCCTCGTCCGAGTTCGTCATGGCGTTCCGGTAGGCTCGGTCGGCCGAGACTCTGGCGGGAAGATCCGCCGCGATCACCTTGCCGATCCTGTCGGCGTCCTTCCAATCGATGTCACCGAACATCCTGTTGAAGTCCTCAAGGATGTTGCTGAGCAAATCGATCTCAGGCTCGTGAAATTCGCCGCCGGTACCCGCCGGCACGGGGTCGATCTCCGCGTCTTCGTCCGGGAGGGCGATCGACATCGAGGCCTGGGCTTCGGCCCGGTAGCTGTCCATGTCGATGGCCTCCAGGATGCCCCTGGAGAGGTCCTCCTCCCGCGGAGCCGGTAACTTGGGGACCAGGAAGTTCAGGAAGAGGGAGAGTTTCTCCCATCCGGGATCGCCGTAGGGAAGGATCGTGGCCAGAAAGCCGTAGGTGCGCAGGAATGCCTTGGTCTTTCCCTTGAAGTCCACCTGGCCGTCCTCGTCGAGCGCCGACACGTAGACGGCGACGCAGGCGTCGAGAATCGGATCGAGCGCGCCCCGCGCGCATCCGCCGAGATAGAGCGACGCAAGCGCATCGACCTGCCCGGCGGAATAGACCCCGTATCCGTCCAGGGCCGCCTTCAGGTCGTGCAGCTTGTCCGGGTCGGTCTCCTCGCCAAGGATGGTCGTGCGGTAGTAGTCGGCGAACGCGGCGGCGATGCCGTCCGCGTCGTTCATGAAGTCGAGCACGAACGTGTCGTGCTTGAGCGGATGGGCGCGGTTCAGGCGGGAGAGCGTCTGCACGGCCTTGATGCCGGACAGGATCTTGTCGACGTACATGGTATGCAGGAGCGGCTCGTCGTAGCCGGTCTGAAATTTGTCGGCGACGATCAGGAAGCGATAGGGGTCCTTCCGGATCTCTTCCTCGATCCTGTTGCTCGGGAAGCCGTTGAGCGACGCCTCGGTCACGCTCCGCCCGCCGTAGTCGTGCTCGCCCGAGAAGGCGACGATGGCCCGCCAGGGACTCTTGCGTTCCTTCAGGTAATCTTCGAAGGCGTGGAAATACCGGATCGCCCGTTGAATGCCGCCGGTCGCCACCATGGCCCGCGCCCTGCCCCCGATCTTGCGCCGCGCGATCACCCGTTCGTGGAAATGGTCGATCATGATCTTGGACTTCCGGCGGATCGCGGGATCGTGGGACTCGACGTAGCCCCGGAGCTTGCCGCGCGCCTTGCCGGCGTCGAACGCGGGATCGTCCGCGACCGTCTTCATCAGCCGGTAGTAGCTCTCGACCGGCGTATAGTGCGCGAGCACGTCCAGGATGAACCCCTCCTGGATCGCCTGCTTCATCGTGTAGGCATGGAAGGGCGCGTGCTTCACCGCTCCGCCCTCCGGCGCGGGTGTTCCGAAGATCTCCAGGGTCTTGTTCTTCGGCGTGGCGGTGAACGCGAAGTAGCTCGCGTTGGGCAGCATCCGCCGCCCCTCGATCAGGCGGTTGATGGCATCTTCGACGTCGTCCTCGGCGGCGCCGGGCGCGCCCTCCCCCAACGCCATGTGCATGGTGGCCGTCGCCCGGCCGCCCTGGCTCGAATGCGCCTCGTCGATGACGATGGCGAACCTTCGGCCCCGGTGCTCGTCGCCGATCTCGTCCAGGACGAAGGGGAATTTCTGCACCGTCGTGACGACGATCTTCTTGCCGCTCTCCAGGAACCCGCGGAGGGCACCGGCCCGCTCCGCGTGGCCGACGATGGACGACACCTGCGCGAACTGCCGGATCGTGTCGCGGATCTGCCTGTCGAGAACCCGCCGGTCGGTGACGACGACGACGGAATCGAACGTCGGCGCGCCGCCGGTTTCCAGGCCGATCAGCCGATGCGCGAGCCAGGCGATGGAGTTGCTCTTGCCCGAGCCCGCCGAATGCTGGATCAGGTAGCGCCGGCCCGCGCCGGAGGCGGCGGCATCCGCCAGCAGCCGGCGCACCGCGTCCAGTTGATGGAAGCGCGGGAAGATCTGTTTCCGCTTCTTCTTCCCGCCCGGTGCCCCCGCCTCCGCGACGATCTGGGCGTAATTCTCAAGGACGTCCGTCAGGCTCTCCCTGGTCAGAACCTCCTTCCACAGGTAGTCGGTCCCGAGGCCCTCGGGGTTCGGCGGGTTTCCCGCGCCGTCGTTCCAGCCCTTGTTGAAGGGCAGGAACCACGAATCCTTGCCCCGCAGATGCGTGCACATCCGCGCCTCGCGGTCGTCCACCGCGAAATGGACGACGCAGCGGCCGAACCGGAACAGCGGCTCCTTCGGGTCGCGGTCGCGCCGGTACTGGGCGACCGCGTCTTCGACCGTCTGCCCGGTGAGCCTGTTCTTGAGCTCGAAGGTGGCGACCGGCAGGCCGTTGACGAACAGCGCCAGGTCGAGCGCCCGCCCGGCTTCGTCTCTCGAATAGCGAAGCTGGCGCGTGACTCCGAAGACGTTGGCGGCGAACAGCCTTTCGGCCCTGGCGTTGCCGGGGGTCGGCGCGCCGTAGAGCAGTTCCACCGATGCCGGCCCGTGCCGGACGCCCTTGCGCAGCACGTCGACGACGCCGCGTTTGTCGATCTCGCTCGCCAGGCGGTGGAGGAAGCGGAGGCGCGCCGGCCCGTCCGCGTCGATGCCGAGCGCCGCGACGGCCTCGGGCTGAGTCGCGCGCAGGAAGGCGAAGAGCGGCGCCGTGTCGATGGCGTGGTCGCGGTCGTAATCCTTCCCGTCGCCGGCGACGTAACCGCCTTCGTCGGTCAGGGAGCGGACGATGAGGGTTTCGAGGCCCCGCTCGCTCGTGTCGGCCGTCATCGGGGCGCGGGCGCCGCGGCGCCGGCCCAGCCCCTCTCCCGCAGCCGCGCCTCCGCGAGCGCGATCTGGCGGCGGGTGAAGCGCTTCTTGCGTTCGTGCCAGCCATAGGTGCGGGCGACCACGTCATCCGTCGTCCTGGCGCTCTCACGTGTCATCGTCCAATGGACGGTCGCGAGGAGTTCAAGGCCGAAGGACGATTCGAAGCCGCGGACCAGTTTGGCCACCCGCTCGAAGCGCGTTCGCGTTTCGCCCGCGCGTTCGAGCGCCGCCTCCGCGTCCTCAATGGCGCCGGGGACGAGTTCCAGCGGCTTGTCCGGCGCGTCGCCGCCGTCGGCGTAGCCCGATATGAAGTGCCCTTCGATCTTGTGCAAGGCGTGCCGCAGGTTCTCGGCATAGGGACCGTAGGGCGCCTTGGCATAGCGGAGTTGCAGCGGCTCACCCGCCTCCTGCATGAAGTACAGCAGCTTGTGCGCTTCCAGCAGGGTCATGAAGGGATCGAGCATGGCGTCGAGATGGCGGCGCATCAGCCCCACCAGCACCGCGCGGCCGGGAGTCATCTCCGGCGCCTCTCGCAGGCGCGCCATATCCTTCGCTTCCGGCGCGCCGTCCGGCTCGAAAACGACGGCCTTCAGATCATCGAAGCCCGCCAGCGCCGCTTCGATGCGCGGGCGCACGTCGTCCCAGGCGAGGCCGCCCAGGCCGCAGGCCAGCGGCGGGATGGCGAGGGAGCGGATGTTCCGGGCCTCGATCTCGGCGGCCAGCGCTTTCAGCCCGGCCTCCAGGTCCTCCATCCGGCTCCGGCCGCGCCAGTGCCGCTTGGTGGGGAAGTTGACGATATAGCGGGGGGCGAGGGCGCCCGTCTCGAACACGAACATCAGGCCCGGCTTCACCTCCCCGCGCTCGCAGGCCGCGGCGTAGGCTTTGAAGTTGTCCGGGAACGCCTTCTTGAACTGGAGCGCGATGCCGCGCCCCATGACGCCGACGCAATTGACCGTGTTGACCAGGGCCTCGGCGTCTTCGGCAAGGATGTCGCCAGCCGTGAAACGGATCATCGCTGCTGCTCCCCGGTCTCAATAATACCAATCACAGACGATTTCGACAGCCGGCCGGTGGCCGCCCCCCTGCACGACCGCGCCGGCGCGCCGCCACGTGTCCTGCGAGTACACGCCGATGCGCCGGACGAGCGCCCACGGGAAGGAACGTTCGATCAGGAACTCCGCCTGTTTTTCGTCCATGCGACCTGCCCAGTCCCTGGCTTGGACCGCTTCCCAGTCGATTCTGTCGAGTTGCGCCAGATCGCAGAGGTCCTCGCTGTAGCCAGCTGCCGCATTGGAGAGGGTGAAGGCCCATCGGCGTTCCTCGCCCTCAGCCCAGGCCACCACCTCACGCAGGTTCGCCTCCAGATGGACGATGGGCTTCTGGCCGCCGCGATAGGCGAGGTTCGGATGGTTCTTCTTGTAAATCACATAGAGCATGGTCGAGCGCGGGCAGAAATAGAACGGCACGCAGTCGCCGACCCGGAGGCCGGGATGGCTGTTCAATACCCGCTTGCGCCGTCGCGCCTTGATCTCCGACATGCCGATGACGGTCCCCGGCGACCGGCGCCTCGCCGCTTCCGCATCGCACCACAGGAATCCGTCGGCGACGATCGAGGCCAGCCGGTCCACATGAACGATATGGTAAATCGACGGATCGGCGGGAGCCGACACGGTCAGGCGCCCGGCGCGTCGGAACCCGAGAACGCCCCGGTCAAGGATCCCCGCCGATGTCCGGCCGCAGTCTCTTCAGAGGGATCGTGGCCATCGACATGGACCCCGCGCACGTCCAGCTTGCCGGTGACGACGTCGTTGATCAGGCGTTCACGGTATTCGCGGAGGAGGCCGATCTGGTGGCGCGCACGATCGATGGCGGTATCAATGACGGCGGTGCTCCGTTCAAGGTGTTCGACGATGGCGGCTTGTTCGGAGACTGGTGGCAAAGGTGCAAGGCGCTGATAAGCATCCTCCCGATCAAGACCAGGAATCGCCGAGTCTTTGGTTACGTCGTCGAGCTGTAACCATTTCAATAGGAAGTAGAGCCAGCGAATATCAGAGAACGAAAAGCGGCTATCGATGAAGAACGTCGTGTCAATTGCGAATACTGAAACATCGGAGTAGTTTATTTTTCCAAAAGACCCCTTTCGACCGACAACTATACAGGGTGCTTTTGTGTTCGCTACGTTGTGGAAGTCCACACACCCATTTGAACCGAAAACTGGAACAGTGCCCTCCTGACGTGCTTCGCTGGCGAGCGAGTCACCGTATTCCATCCGACAAATTTGTTTTAGTCGTCGTACTTCCCAATGCGCCGGCACTTCCGGTATCCAGGCCATGCCCGTCGGTTTCATCGGCGCGTTCGGGTCGAGGCCGCGTGTCACCGCGCGATCGATGATCGCCTGCTTCCGCTCCTTCAGCAGCGCGATCAAGCGTTCCTTGGCGCCGATATAGCGATCGACGCGCGCGCTGACATGATCGAGATAGCGGGCGATGGCAAATTGTTCATCAAGAGGGGGGATCAACATTGGTAACATAGCTTGATTTCTTTCTCCTATAAATGGTACTGCCCCTGGATTATATGTAGAGCCGAAATCGAGAATGCAGGTCCAATAAAACGCCCATTTTGTTGTTAAATTATTGTTGTTCGGAACAAAAGCGGTCATGTTGTTATCTATGCAGCACGAAGTTTTTGTTATTCTTCTTCGATTTAGGAGTAGTGCTTCTCCTATCTTTGCATATATTATCGCTCCTTTTGGAACCACGGTTGCGCGTAAATGGGTGGCTGTTTCGTAAGATATGGAATTTGGAGCCGCATCGACATGTATGTTGTCATCGCATGATGCCAAATCACCAACCTTATAGAATGGCAAAGCCTCTCCGTCTCGCCCCTGGTGTGAATGTGGAAATCCTGTACCGGAGATAAGTGTCCCATGGTCCTTTAACCGCCGCACTTCCCAATGCTTCGGCACCCGGCCGAGCCACGGCAAGCCGCTGTCGCGATAGGCCGGATAGGGCTTGAGCGCACCCGTCATGCCGCCTGCCCCTCGCCGGACGCGGGTTCCGGATCGTCCGCGAAGACGCGGATGTAAGCGCCGTAGAGGAACGCCCGGTTGCGCTTGCGATCGCCGAACGGCTCCAGAATCCCGATCGAAACCAGGCGCGCGACGAGGTTGTTCGCCGCCGGGTAGCTGAGGCCGGCGATGTCCCGGACGTCGGCAACCGTGACCACGGGCTTCCGGTACAGCGCTTCGAGCACCCGATGGCCGTTGCCGGCGGCCCGCCCGAAGTGAGCGGTGACGGCGGCGCGGTGCGCCTCCCGCAGATCGAGGATGCACCGGGCCGTCGCGACGGCCTCATTGCCGACCTCCGCCACGCCGCGCAGGAAGAACGCGAGCCAACCCTCCCAATCGCCGCTGTCGCGCACCGCCTGAAGACGCGCGTAATACTCGGCCTGATGCCGCCTGAAGAAATGCGAGATATAGAGGACCGGTTTCGCAAGGATTTTCCGTTCACAGAGAAAGAACGCGATCAACAACCGCCCCACCCGGCCGTTGCCGTCGAGGAAGGGATGAACCGTCTCGAACTGCGCATGGGCCAGCCCGACCCGAACGAGCGGGGGAAGATCGTCGTCGCGGTGGAGGAAGGCCTCCAGATCACCCAACGCACGCGGCACCTCCTCGAAGGGAGGCGGGACGAAGACTGCATCGCCCGGCGTGCAGCCGGGCGGGCCGATCCAGTTCTGCGACCGGCGCAGTTCGCCCGGTGCCGAACGGCCGCCGCGCACGCCCCGCATCAACCTCTCATGCATCTCGCGGATCAGGCGCACGGACAGAGGCAGGCCGGGCAACCGTTCGAGGCCGTGGTTCATGGCCGCCACGTAGTTGATCACTTCACCCGCATCCCCGGCGCCGCCGGGCGATACAAGACGCGCCTCGGCGGCGAGCACATCCCGGAGCGAGCTTTGCGTGCCCTCGATCTGGCTGGAGAGCACGGCCTCCTTGCGCACGTACATGAATACGAAGAGGTCCGCTTCGGGCAAGGTGTGGACGGCGCCGTCCAGCCGGCCCAGGGCGCGGTCGGCCGCCGACAACCGGGCCTGCACGGTTCCCGTCATGCGAACCGGCGGCCGCGGCGGCAACGGAGCGGGAACGAACGCCCGGTAGCCGGCAGGCTGGAGGACGTAACGGCCGGCGCGGCCCCGGCCGTTCGCTTCGCCTGCATCCGTCATGGCCCGTCCCCGCCGAGACCCGGCTCTCCCCATAGTGTACTCTGACGATAACATGCGGCGGGGTGCCGCGCATGTTATCGGCTGACGATCGTATGAGGCAGAGTGCCATCCATATTATCGACTGGCGACAGTATGCGGCGGGGCGCCGCGCATGTTATCGGCTGACGATCGTATGGGCGGGTGGCGGGGCCACGCGGTGGGGCGCCGGCGACGCCCTCAACCATGCCCTGCCAGAAGGTCGTCGAGAAGCCCCTCGGTCTCCTTCTCCAGCACCCGGATGTCGGCCTCGATCTCTTCAAGCGCGCGCAGTGGCTTCGGCTTGTAGAAATGCCGGGTGAAGGAAATCTCGTAGCCGATGGCCGTCTTCGAGTCGTCGATCCAGGCGTCGGGCGCGTAGGGCAGCACCTCGCGCCGAAAGAACGCCTCGATGCCGCCTTCCTCCAGCAAGGGCACCTGTTCGCTGTCGCGCAAGTCGGTGTCCGGCTCGTATTCCACCACCGCGGGCGCACCATTGACGGCGGTCGCGAACAGGCCGCGCGGCGGGTCGGCCGCGACTCCCCGCTTATGGATTTTCCTCACGACGGGCGGCGCGCTCTCGCCGCGTGTGCCGCTCTCCTTGAGCGTCTTGATCTCGGCGGCCTTGTAGGCGCGGTTCGGGTCCGCCTCCTCGATACGCAGCGGCCGTTCGACCGTCACCTTCCAATAGCCGAACGCCCCGTTGGGAAAGACCTTCGAATGTTCGCTCTCCTCCAGCCGGAGGAACGCGGCGCGGATGCGCTCGATGTCGCCGGGGGCGAGCGCGCAATTCTTCCTGCCCAGGTTCTTGCGCAGCGGCGCGAACCAGCCCGTGGCGTCGATGAGCTGGACCTTGCCGCGCCGCCCGGGCGCCTTGCGGTTGCTCAAGACCCAGACATAGGTCGCGATACCGGTGTTGTAGAAGATGTTGGGCGGCAGGGCGACGATGGCCTCCAGCCAGTCGTTCTCGATGATCCAGCGGCGGATGTTGCTCTCGCCGGAGCCGGCGGCGCCGGTGAACAGCGACGAGCCGTTGTGAACCTCGGCGATGCGGCTGCCGAGCGGCGAAGTTCCCTTCATCTTGCTCAGCATGTTGGCGAGAAACAGCATCTGGCCGTCGCTGGACCGCGTGGCCAGGCCGTATGCCGGATCGCCCCCGTGCGTGATCGCGAAGCGCGGGTCGCGGATGCCCTTCTTGCCGCCGAGCCGCTCGAGGTCCGCCTTCCAGGATTTGCCGTAGGGCGGATTCGACAGCATGAAATCGAACTCCCGCGCCGGGAAGGCGTCGGCGGAGAGCGTCGAACCGTAGGCCATGTTGTCGGCCTCCATCCCCTCGCCCTTGAGGATCAGGTCGGCCTTGGCGATGGCGTAGGTCTCCGGGTTGACCTCCTGGCCGTAGAGATGGACTGAGACGTCCTTGCCGTGCTCGGCCGCGAGCCGGACCAGCGTCTCTTCGGCCACCGTCAACATGCCGCCGGTGCCGCAGGCGCCGTCATAGACGAGCCAAGTGCCCGATTCGATGGCGTCGGCGACCGGCATGAACACCAGATGAGCCATGAGAGTCACCACGTCCCGCGGCGTGAAGTGCTCACCGGCCTCCTCGTTGTTCTCCTCGTTGAAGCGCCGGATCAATTCCTCGAAGATCGTTCCCATCGCGTGGTTGTCGAGGCCGGACAGGCGCACGCTTCCGTCCCGATTCAACACCGGCCTGGGGCCGAGATTGATCGACGGATCGAGAAACTTCTCGATGAGGAAGCCGAGCGCGTCCGCCTCCACGAGCGTCGGGATCTGGTTGCGGAACTTGAACTTGTCCAGGACCTCCTGAACGTTGGGCGAGAAGCCGTCCAGATAGGCCTCGAAATCCGCCTTGAGGCTCTGGCGGCGCGCGCGGGACGCAAGATCACGAAGCCGGAAGGGCGATATGTTGTAGAACGCCTCGCCGGATGCCTGGCACAAGGCCGCATGCTGGTTCACGATTCCCGCCCGGTTCAGGCGCTCGTGCATCTCCAGCACGGCGCCCTTGGTCGGGTCGAGCACCGCGTCGAGACGGCGGATCACCGTCATCGGCAGGATGACGTCCCGGTACTTCCCCCGCACATAGACATCCCGCAACACGTCGTCGGCGATGCCCCAGATGAAGTTGCCGATGTTCAGGGCGTTCACGGCCTTCCCTCTCTCGCCGCTTGCCTCGGCACCGAATGCGATGCCGGCGTCATCGGCCATCCCCATTCCCGCAGCTGCGCCAGAAACATGGCGGATCGACGGTGGACCCTCAAGGACAGGCAGGAAAGCGATTCCCTTGGCGGAAGGCTCCGCGGCTGGACGCGCACGGGGCGGGGCGGTAGGGTCGTCGTGGCGGTGCGCGGCGAGGCCGGCGCGCCGGCGGAGACCGTCCACGCCATGCGCCCTTCCGGCCGTCGAAGCGACGAAATGCGCGAGGTGAGTCTGGAACCCGGCGTCAACAAACACGCCGAGGGCTCCTGCCTCGTCCGCGTCGGCGACACGCAGGTGCTCTGCACCGCGAGCCTCGAAGGGCGGGTGCCGCCGTTCCTCCGCAACAGCGGGCGCGGGTGGGTGACGGCGGAATACGGCATGTTGCCCCGCTCCACCGGCGCGCGGACCGGGCGCGAGGCGGCGCGAGGGCGCCAGGGCGGCCGGACCCACGAGATCCAGCGGCTGATCGGACGTTCCCTGCGCGCCGTCGCGGATCTCGAGGCGCTGGGGGAACGCCAGATCGTCCTCGATTGCGACGTCATCCAGGCCGACGGCGGGACGCGGACCGCCGCCATCACCGGCGCCTATGTGGCGCTCCACGCCGCGCTGGCCGGCCTCGTCGCCGATGGTGCGCTCGACCGGCTGCCGCTCTTGGGCCAGGTCGCGGCGGTCAGCTGCGGGATCGTCGGCGGCGCGGCGGTGCTCGACCTCGACTACGCGGAGGACAGCACGGCGGAGGCGGACGCGAACTTCGTGCTGACCGCCGACGGCGGGATCGTGGAGGTCCAGGGCACGGCGGAGAAGGCGCCGTTCTCGGAACGGCAATTCCTCGCCATGCTGGGCCTCGCCCGCACGGGCGCGGCGTGGCTGGTCGCGCTGCAACGAACCGCTCTCGCGGCGCGCTGATGGCCCGTCGTCTCGCGACGGCGCGCTTGGTCGTGGCCAGCCACAACGGAGGCAAGGTCGCCGAGATCGCCGCGCTTCTGGCCCCGCACGGCATCGAGGCGGTCGGCGCGGCCGCCCGCGGCCTCCCCGAGCCGGCGGAGACGGGCGATACCTTCCGGGCGAACGCGGCGCTCAAGGCGCGCGCGGCGGCGGTGCGCGGAGAACCGGCGCTCGCCGATGATTCGGGCCTCGTCGTCCCCGACCTCGACGGGGCACCGGGCGTCCGTTCCGCCCGCTGGGGCGGCCCGGCGCGGGATTTCCGGGCGGCGATGGCGCGCGTCGACGCGGCGCTGACCGCGCGCGGCGTCGCGACCGCCGACGCGGCGGCGTCCTTCGTGTGCGCGCTTTCCCTCGCCTGGCCCGACGGGCATTGCGAGACCGTCGAGGGCCGGGTGGACGGCACGCTCGCCTGGCCGCCCCGCGGCGGGCACGGTTTCGGCTACGACCCGATTTTCGTCCCGGCCGGCCACGAGCGCACCTTCGGCGAGATGGCGCCGGCCGCGAAGCAGCCGCTGACCCATCGCGCCCGCGCCTTCGCGCGACTGGCGGCGGCCTGCCTGCCGCACGACCCGTGACCCCACCGCGCGCGCTCGCCGTCTACGTCCACTGGCCATTCTGCCGCGCGAAGTGCCCCTATTGCGATTTCAACAGCCACGTGCGGGAGCGCGTGGACGAGCCGCGCTGGCAGCGCGCGCTCTGCCGCGAACTGGACCACTTCGCGGCGCAGCTGCCGGAGGCGGCGGTCGCCAGCGTCTTCTTCGGCGGCGGCACGCCGTCGCTGATGTCGCCGCGCACCGTGGCCGCGGCGCTCGACCGGGTAGCGTCCCGCTGGACCCTCGCGCCCGATGCGGAGATCACCCTCGAAGCCAACCCGACCTCGACCGAGGCGGCGCGGTTGCGGGATTTCCGCGCGGCCGGGGTGAACCGGATATCGCTCGGCGTCCAGGCGCTCGACGACGACGCCCTCCGCTTCCTCGGGCGCCAGCACGGCGCCCTGGAGGCGCGCCGCGCGGTCGAACTGGCGCGGCGCGTCGTGCCGCGTGTCTCCTTCGACCTCATCTACGCCCGGCCCGGCCAGAGCCCGGCCGCCTGGCGCCGGGAGCTGGCGGCGGCGCTGGCGCTCGCCGACGGCCATCTCTCCCTCTATCAACTCACGGTCGAGAAGGGCACGGCGTTCCATCGCCTTCGGCGCGAGGGCGCGTTCGCGCTCCCCGATGACGACACGGGCCGCGCCCTCTACGACCTGACCCAGGCGTTGACGACGAAGGCCGGCCTTCCGGCCTACGAAATATCGAACCACGCGAGGGACGGAGAAGCCTGCCGCCACAACCTCGCCTGCTGGCGCTACGAGGATTATGTCGGCGTCGGCCCGGGCGCCCACGGGCGCATCGAGACGAACGGCGCCCGGTACGCGACGCGCCAGCACGCCGGTCCCGAAACCTGGCTCGCTGCGGTCGAGCGCGCGGGCCACGGCACCGCCGAATCGCGGCCGCTGCCCCCCGACGAGCAGGCCCGCGAGATGGTGATGATGGGGCTCCGGCTTCGCGAAGGGGTGCCGCTCGCGCGCCTGGCGCGGCGGACCGGCTGCCCGCCGGACCGGGTGATCGACCGCGGTCGCATGGCCCGGCTCGCCGCCGCCGGCTATCTCGAAGATCACGCCTGCCGCCTGCGGGCCACCGAGGCCGGCCGGCCCCTCCTCAACCGCCTTCTCGCGGCGCTCCTTCGCTGAGCCCCGGGCGCGCCGGCGCGTCCGCTTCCCGATCGAAGCGCCCGGGCGCAGGGCCGACGACGACGGTCTCGCCCGCGCCGCCGACCTCGAAGACGGCAAGGTGCCGCTCCGCCATCCCGTCCGCGTCGAAGCGGAAGAGGCCGTCGACGCCGACGAAGCCGCGGCGGGCGCCGATGGCGCGGGCGCCGAGCCCCACGCCTGCCCGCGCCAGCACGGCGGCCAGGGCCGTCGCGTCGTAGCCGAGAGAGGCGATCGCCCCCGGCGCTTCGCCGAAGACCCGGCGGTAGCGCACCTCGAAATCCCGCCGCGCGGCGGGGCCCGGGCCGGCGAACCAGCCGCCCGTCAGGGCCGGCTCGCCGAGCGTGGCTGGGTCCTCCCAGAGACCCGTTCCCAGCAGCCGGACCTCCGCGGGATCGATGTCGTAATAGGGAAGCAGGGCGGCGACCTGCCTGAGCCGGGCGCCGCCGTCGGCCAGCAGGAGCGCGTCGAAGCCGACGGCACCCAGGGTGTCGCGTTCGGAGAGCCGCGCGAGTCCGCGGCGCGCGGCGGCGTCGTCCCGACGGGCGAGCGACGTCCGTTCCGCCTCCAATGCCCGGGAGCGGCGATCGTAGTCGGCGAGATCGCGAACGACCTGGGCCGCGTCCGACCCGTCCGGCGCATAGTGGCGAACGCGCGTGAGCGCGAGGCCCACCGCCACCGCCGCCGCCACCGCCGCGTCCGCGACCTCCGCGCCGTAACGGGTCTCGGGCGCGAGCAGGGCGAGCCGCCGATGGCCGCGCGCCGCGGCATGGGCGACCACCCGGCGGATCTGGGGGCCCGGCGCATGGCCGAGCAGGTACACGCCGCCGCCCGCCACCGCCCGGTCCGTCGAAAAGGCGACGACGGCGACGCCGCGGGCGCGGGCATGGGAAGCGACGGCGGCCACCCCGTCGGCGAACAGCGGACCGAGGATCAGATCGACGCCTTCCCCGAGCAGCGAAAGGGCCGCCCGTTCGGCACCCGCGGCCGAGCCTCCGGTATCGCGCGGCAACAGCGCGAACGCCTCGTCGGCGGCGTCGAACAGCGCGAGCTGCGCCGCGCGCAACAACGCTTCGCCTTCCGCTGCGTAGCGCCCGGAAAGCGGCACAAGAAGGCCGACCCGGACGCTGTGGGACGCGGCCTCGACCGCCGCCGCGTCGGCACCGGGCACGGCGGGAGCGCGCGCCGCGGCGGGCGGTTCCGAAGGCGGCGGACTCGCGGCCGCCGGGCCCGGTGCCGCATTCGCCTCGGTGAGCGGCGGGTCGGCGTCCGCGCCGGGTGCGGCGGCGGCCCGTTCCTCTTCCGGTGCCGCCTCCGCCGCGGGCGAGGCGCCCGATTCGGGGAGCACCGCCGCTTCCACGGCGGGCGGTTGGCCCTCCTCCGCCGGCGGGGGTACGCTCGACGGGGCGCAGGCGACCGCCAGGAGGAGGGGCATGAGACCGGCGGCCATCAGCCCCGCGCACCGCCGGCCGGCCGGCGGCCGGGCGCGAAGTCCGCGCATGTCCGAGGGAGCTCCCATGACGCCAGCGAGCGGTGCCCAGCCTAGCCGGGATTCGTCCGGTTTCCAAGAGGGGCGGCGCCGCGCACCGGCGCGTGAACCGCCGGCCGGCGCCGGCCTGTGGCTGGTCGCCACCCCGATCGGCAACATGGACGACGTCTCACGGCGCGCGCTCTCGGTGCTCGCCGCCGTCGACCGCGTGGCCTGCGAGGACACCCGCCATACCGGCCGGCTGCTCGCGCGCCACGGCATCGACGCGCGTCTCGTCTCCTATCACGAGCACAACGCGGCGCGCGTCCGCCCGGCGCTGATCCGGGCGCTCGCGAACGGCGGTTCCGTGGCCCTGGTCGCCGATGCCGGGACTCCGCTGATCTCGGACCCCGGCTACAAGCTGGTCCGTGCGGCACTCGACGCCGGCCTCCGGGTGACCGGCTGCCCCGGCCCGAGCGCGCCGCTGCTGGCGCTCGTCCTCTCGGGCCTGCCGACCGACCGCTTCTATTTCGGCGGCTTCCTGCCGCCCCGCCGCGCGCCGCGGCGGACGGCCATCGCCGCGCTGGACGCGCTCGACGCGACCCTCGTCCTGCTCGAATCGCCCCGCCGCCTGGCGGCGGCGCTGGCGGACATGGCCGCGCTTCTGGGGCCGCGCCCGGCCGCCGTGGCCCGTGAACTGACCAAGCGCCACGAAGAGATGCGGCGCGGAACCCTCGTGGCGCTGGCCCGGCACTACGCCGAGAGCGGCGCGCCTAAGGGCGAGATCGTGGTCGTCGTCGACGGGCGGCGGGAAGCGCCGGCACTCTCCGACGCGGACCTGGACGCGCGGCTCGATGCGTTGCTGGAGGCGGGGACGGTTCGCGACGCAGCGGCGGCGCTCGGTGCCGAAACCGGGCGCCCCCGCCGGGCCGTCTATGCGCGGGCGCTGGCCCGCGCCCGGGCGCGGGGCGGATGCGCACCGTAGCGGCGCGGCGGGCGGCCGAGCGCAAGGGCCGCGCCGCCGAGCGGCTGTGTGCGCTGCGCCTCAGGCTCAGCGGCTGGCGTGTCCTCGCGCGGCGCTACGCGACTCCGGTTGGCGAAATCGATATCGTCGCGCGACGCGGCGCCCTCCTCGCCTTCATCGAGGTGAAGCGTCGGCGGGACGCGCGCGAGGCCCTGGAGGCGATCACCGCCCGCCAGCGAATGCGCATCGAGCGGGCGGCGACGGTGTTCTTGTCGCGCCACCCGAGATGGCGCAAGCTTGCGCTCCGATTCGACGTCATGGTGGTGACTCCCTGGCGCTGGCCGCGCCGTGTGGCGGATGCTTGGCGACCCGACGGCGCGGGGTGAGGCGGCGAAGGAGGCCGCATGGGAACAGGTGGCACGGCCGCCGGCCGCCGCCGGCCGGCTTCCCCGGGAGGGGTTTTCCTGGCCGCCGCGGCCGCTCTGGCGCTCGCCGGCCTGAGCCTCCCCGGCTGCGGCGGGCTCGCGGCCGGGGCGGCCGCGAGAGCGGGGATCGCCGTCGTCGAGGAGCGTTCCGTCGGCGACGTGATCGACGATCTGACGATCCGCACCGAGCTCAACCATATCTTCTTCGACGACGACATCGAGCTCTACGGCGACGTCTCGTTCGGCGTGGTCGAGGGCCGCGTGCTGCTCAAGGGCTCCGTGCCGACGCGCGAGGACCGCGTGCGGGCGATCCAGCTCGCCTGGAAGGCCACCGGCGTCCGCGAGGTGATCAACGAGCTCCAGGTGGCCCCGGACGGCGGAGTCCTCGACTATGCCCGCGACACCTGGATCTCGACGCAGTTCAAGAGCCGCCTCCTCCTGGATATGGACGTCCTGTCGGTCAACTACGACGTCGAATCCGTCAACGGTGTCGTATACGTGATCGGGATCGCCCAGGACAAGCGAGAGCTCGAGACGGTCATCGGCCACGCGCGCGCCATCGAGGACGTGCGCCGCGTCGTGAGCCACGTGATCCTGAAAGACGATCCGCGCCGCCAGGCGACCCCTTGATGACGGAGGCGGCGATCGAGCGGGCGCTGCGCGACGTGGGCGCACGCGCCGACGACTCGATCGATCTGGCCGATACCGCGCTCCTGCTCGGCGCCCTCGACGTCCCGAACGCGCGCCTGGCGCGCTACCGCGCCCATATCGGGCGGCTCGCCGGCGGCGTCGCGGCGCGCAGCGGCGCCGACGAGCCGTTGGAACGGCGCCGCGGCCATCTCAACGCGGTGCTCTTCAAAGACAACGGTTACGCCGGCGACACCGAGAGCTACGACGACCCCGGGAACGCCAACCTCCTGCGAGTCATCGACCGCCGGGCCGGCTTGCCGGTGAGTCTCGGCATCCTCTATATCCACATCGCCCGGACGCAGGGCTGGGCGGTGGACGGGTTGGCCTTCCCCGGGCATTTCCTGGTGCGCCTGGACGATCGGGACCGCCGGCTGATCGTGGACCCCTTCCATCGCGGCCAGACGCTCGAGGCCGGCCATCTGCGCGGCCTGTTGAAGCAATTCCGCGGCGCCGACGCGGAGCTCGAGCCGTCCCACTACGCGCCGGTCGGCAACCGGGCGATCCTCCTGCGGCTCCAGAACAACATCAAGACCCGCGCGCTCCAGGCGGGCGACGCGGGGCGGGCCGCCGCGATCCTGGAGCGCATGCTGCTGATCGCGCCGGAGGCGGGCGGCGTCTGGCACGAACTCGGCATTCTGCGCGCCCGCCTCGGCACCATGAAGGACGCCGTCCGGGCGCTGGAGCGCGGCCTCGCCTGCGGCCTGCCGGACGCCGCCCGGGCGCACGCCGAAGCGGCCCTGGCCAAGCTGAAGACCGGCCTGCACTGAGCGGCGCGGGCGCGGCATGACTCTCTCGGTGGCCATACAGATGGATCCCGTCGAGGCCATCGACATCGAGGCGGACAGCACCTTCGCCCTCGCCCTCGAAGCACAGGCGCGCGGCCACGCGCTCTTCCATTACCTGCCCCGGCATCTGTCGTTGCGGGCGGGCCGGGCGACGGCTTCCATGCGCCCCCTCGAAGTGCGGAACCGGGACGGCGACCACGCCACCCTCGGCGCGCCGGAGACCATCGACCTCGCCGCCATGGACGTCGTCCTGATGCGCCAGGACCCGCCTTTCGACATGTCCTACATCACCGCGACCCACCTGCTGGAGCACGTCCACCCGGAAACGCTGGTCGTCAACGACCCCGTGCAGGTGAGAAACGCGCCCGAAAAGCTCTTCGTCACCCGTTTCGGCGACCTGACGCCGCCGACCCTGATCACCGCCGAGCCCGGCCCGATCGCCGACTTCCGGGCCGAGCACGGCGACATCGTCCTCAAGCCGCTGTTCGGCAACGGCGGTGCCGGCGTGTTCCACGTGGCACCCGGAGACGAGAACCTCAACGCCCTGCTCGAGATGTTCGCCACCCTCTCCCGCGAGCCGATCATCGCCCAGGCCTATCTGCCGGCGGTCCGCGAAGGCGACAAGCGCATCGTCCTGGTGGAGGGCGAACCCGTCGGCGCGGTGAATCGCGTTCCGCCCGCCGGCGAGGCCCGCGCCAACCTCCATGTCGGCGCCACGCCGCAGAAGACGGCGCTGACCGGCCGCGAGCGCGCGATCTGCGCGACCATCGGGCCGGCGCTCCGCAAACGCGGCCTGGTCTTCGCCGGCATCGACGTGATCGGCGGTTACCTCACCGAGATCAACGTCACCTCGCCGACCGGCATCCAGGAAATAAACCGCCTCGACGGCACCCGCATCGAGGCCCTGGTGTGGGACGCGATCGAGGCCCGCCGCGCGGGCGCCGTTCGCGCGCCCGGCAATCCCGATGGCGCGATCGCATGAGCCTCAACGACCGGGCTCGGCGAGCAGGGCGCGATCGATGAGCTTCTCCGCCAGCCCCTGCACGGTCACATAGGGCTGAAGCAGCGGGTTGACGAACCGGTCACGGAACCGCCTTTCCCCGCCGGTGCGAACGGACGGGGAGGGAGAGCGGAGGCGTCCGTATGGGCCGCCCGCCCGTGCGCTTCGCCGGCGCGGAAGATAAGATCGGGAGAACGCGCGGGCCCGGCCGACGGCGGGCCGCGCCCGGGACGGCGGCCGCGGCCGCCGGAGGCGCAACGGCCGGGGGAAGACGCCGCATGGTCGCCCATATCAACACCGTGGCCTTCCAGGGCATCGAGACGCTGCCCGTCGACGTGCAGGTGCAGATCAACGCGGGCCTTCCCGCGTTCACGATCGTCGGCCTGCCCGACAAGGCGGTCGCCGAGAGTCGGGAGCGGGTCCGCGGGGCGCTCTCGGGCCTCGGGCTCTCCCTCCCGCCGCGGCGGATCACCGTCAATCTCGCGCCGGCGGACATGCAGAAGGAAGGCAGCCACTTCGACCTTCCCATCGCCCTCGGGCTGCTGGTGGCCATGGAGGTGCTGCCCGCGGAGGAGCTCATCGGCTACGCCGCGCTCGGCGAGCTCGGCCTCGACGGCGCGCTGATCGCGGCCGCCGGCGTGCTGCCGGCCGCGATCGGCGCGAACGCGCGGGCGCTCGGCCTGATCTGCCCCGCCGCGAACGGCGCCGAAGCGGCCTGGGCCGGCGGTGGCGAGGTCGTGGCCGCGCCCGACCTGCTGTCGTTGATTAACCATTTCAAGGGGGTGCAACTCCAGGCACCGCCGGTGCACGCGCTCCGCGCCGACCGGCCGTGCTATCCGGATCTGGCCGACATCAAGGGGCAGGAAACGGCCAAGCGCGTGCTCGAAGTGGCGGCCGCCGGCGGCCACAACCTCCTCATGATCGGCCCGCCCGGCACCGGCAAGTCGATGCTCGCCGCCCGTCTGCCCGGCATCCTGCCGCCGCTCGACCCGGAGGAGGCATTGACCGTCAGCACGATCGCCTCGGTCGCCGGCCTCCTCGACGAAAGCGGGTTGACCAGGACACGACCTTTCCGCGACCCGCACCATTCGGCGTCGACGCCGGCGATGGTCGGCGGCGGCCCCCGCGCCCACCCGGGGGAGATTTCGCTCGCCCATCTCGGAGTCCTGTTCCTGGACGAGTTGCCCGAGTTCTCCCGCGGCGTGCTCGATGCGCTGCGCCAGCCGGTCGAGAGCGGCACGGTGACGATCGCGCGCGCCAGGACGCATGTCCGCTATCCCGCGCGTTTCCAGCTGGTCGCAGCGATGAATCCCTGCCGCTGCGGCTATTTGTCCGACCCGGCGCGGGCCTGCTCGCGGGCGCCGCACTGCGCGCGGGATTACCAGGTGCGGATCTCCGGCCCGCTCTACGACCGCATCGACCTTCACGTCGAGGTGCCGGAACTGTCCGCCGCCGATCTCACCCTGCCGCCGCCGGCGGAAGGCTCGGCGGCGGTCGCCGCGCGCGTCGAGGCCGCCCGCGCGGTGCAACGCGCGCGTTTCGAGGCGCTCGGCGTATCTCCCGGGACGCGCACCAACGCCGAGGCCGAAGGCGAGACGCTGGAGCGGATCACCCGGCCCGACGACGCCGGCCGCGCGTTGCTCGCGGAGGCGACGGACCGCCTGCGGCTGTCTGCCCGCGGTCACCACCGCGTTCTCCGTGTCGCCCGCACCCTGGCCGACCTGGCCGGCGCCGAATCCGTGGGCCGCCTGCACATTGCCGAGGCACTGTCCTACCGCCGCATCGGCCCCTACGGATAGCCCGCCTCTCCTCTACGGCGCGCACCGAAGCGCGCCCCGGTCAGGCGGGAGGGATCATGCGGCCCAGGCGGCGGCCGCCGCAGAGGTGGACATGGAAATGGGGGACTTCCTGGCCCCCGTGGCCGCCGGTGTTGGCGATCGTGCGGAAGCCCTGCCCGGTGAGCCCGAGATCGCGGGCGATGGCGCCGACCGTCTTGAAGAAGCGACCGACTTCTTCCTCCGAGGCGTTCCGCGTGAAGTCGTCGAGCGAGACGTAAGGCGCCTTCGGGATCACCAGGACATGCACCGGCGCTTGCGGGGCGATGTCGCGGAAGGCGAGGACGGCGTCGTCCTCATAGACGGTATCGTTCGGGATCTCGCCCCGCAGGATCCGGGCGAAGATGTTGTCGTGGTCGTAGCTCATCCGCGTTCTCCCGCCGCTCGCCCGCGCCCGCCGCGCGCCAGCCCCGAAACGCCGCGCCGCCTCGACAACTCGCCGAGCACATCGGCCGGCGCGACTCCGGTCGCCGACCACAGCATCAGAAGGTGAAACAGCAGGTCCGCGCTTTCGGCGACGACGTTCGCCCGGTCGCCGAGCGCGCCCGCGAGCGCCGTCTCGACGCCCTCCTCGCCCACCTTCTTCGCGATATGCTCAGTGCCGCGCGCGAAGCTCCGCGCGACGTAGGAGACGTCCGGGTCCCCGCCCTTGCGCCGCTCGATGACGGCGAACAGCGCGCCGAGAACGTCGCCCGCCCTTGCCTCGCCCATCGCGTCGTCCCGACCGTGGCCCGCCGCGTCCTCCGTAGCAGATTCCCGGCGCCCGGTCACCGCACCGCCTCCGCCGGCGACCACGGCCGGACGGGAATCCCGGCCGCCCGCATATGCGCCTTGGCCTCGCCGATCGAATGGGTGCCGAAATGGAAGATCGACGCCGCCAGCACCGCCGTCGCGTGGCCGTCGCGAATCCCCTCGACCAGATGGTCCAGGGTGCCGACTCCGCCGGAGGCGATCACCGGGATCGTCACCGCGTCGGTGACCGCGCGGGTGAGCGCCAGATCGAATCCGCCCCGCGTGCCGTCCCGGTCCATCGAGGTCAGCAGGAGCTCGCCGGCCCCGGCCGCGGCCATGCGGCGCGCCCAGGCGATCGCGTCGATTCCGGTGGGACGCCGCCCGCCATGGGTGAATATCTCGAACCCGCCGCCCGCCGCCCGCTTGGCGTCGAGCGCGACGACGATGCATTGCGTGCCGAACTTCTCCGCCGCCTCGGCGACGAATGCCGGGTTCTTCACGGCCGCCGTGTTGATCGACACCTTGTCGGCGCCGGCCAGCAGCAGGGCGCGGACGTCGCCGACGGTGCGCACGCCGCCGCCGACCGTCAGCGGCATGAAGCAGGCTTCGGCGGTGCGGGCGACCACGTCGTGGAGCGTATCGCGCCCCTCGTGGGAGGCCGTGATGTCGAGGAAGCACAGTTCGTCGGCGCCCTGTTCGTCGTAGATGCGGGCCTGCTCGACCGGATCGCCCGCATCGACGAGATCGACGAAGCGCACGCCCTTGACCACCCGCCCGGCGTGGACGTCGAGGCAGGGGATGACGCGCATCTTCAGCATGGCGCGGGCCGGGTGGCCAGAAGCGCGAGGGCGCGCGCCAAGTCGATGCGGCCGTCGTAGAGTGCGCGGCCGCAGATCACGCCGGCGATGCCGTCGGCCTCGCGGGCCTTGACGGCGGCCAGATCGGCGTAGGACGCGACGCCGCCCGACGCGATGACCGGCGTCGAGACTGCGCGCGCCAGCGCCGCGGTCGCCGCCGCGTCGATGCCCCCGAGCACGCCGTCGCGGGCGATGTCCGTGTGGACGATCGCGGCGCAGCCCGCGTCCTCGAAGCGCTGCGCCAGGGCCAGCGCGTCGATCCCGGTCTTCTCGGCCCAGCCTTCGACCGCGACGCGGCCGTCGCGCGCGTCGATGGCGACCGCCACCCGTCCGGGAAACGTCCGACAGGCCGCGCGCACGAGGTCCGGGTCGCGGACGGCCGCGGTGCCGAGCACCACCCGGCGCACGCCGCGTTCGAGCCACGCCTCGACGGTGTCCATGTCCCGGATGCCGCCGCCGAGCTGGATCGGAACCTCCACCGAATCGAGAATCGCGTCGACCGCGCCGCCGTTGACCGGACGCCCCGCGAAGGCGCCGTCGAGATCGACCACGTGCAACCAGGCGACTCCCGCCGCCGCGAAGGCGCGCGCCTGCGCCGCCGGATCGTCGGAGAAGACGGTGGCCCGCGTCATGTCCCCCTGCGCGAGCCGCACGCAGAGGCCGTCCTTGAGGTCGATGGCGGGCAGCAGGATCACGGTGGGCCCGGGTGTTCCGCCTGCGCCGCCCGGCTCATGGCGCGGCGGGCTCCGGCAGGTCCTTGCAATAGTAGTGGCCGGCGATCGGCTTGCCATCGACGAAGGCGTATTTGGGGTGCGTCCCCCAGCGCACGAAGCCGAGGGATTCGTAGAGCCGGATCGCCGCGTCCTGGGTCTCGCGGACGCTCAGGTTCATGACCTTGAAGCCGCGGGCGACCGCCTCGGCCTCGGCCGCCTCGAGCAGCGCCCGGGCGAGGCCGTGTCCGCGCGCCCAGGGCGCCACGAAGTGGGTATCGATGAGGCAGGCGAGACGCCACGCCTCCTTCTGCGGCGGCGCCGAGACGAGCTGTACCGAGCCCGCGACCACGCGGTCCAGCCGCCCGACGAGGAGGAGCCGCTCCGGCACCACCGTCACGCCGCGCCAGTAGCGCTCGAAGGCGGCAGGCTGCGGCGGGCGGATCCAGCCGAACCCGGCGCCGTCGTTGATCGCGTCGGAGGCCGCATCGCACAGCTCGGCGAGGTCGCGCTTGCCCAGCCGTTCGACCATGGCGACCTCGATCCGGGGCGCCGCCGGGGAGTCCCCGCTCATGGCCGCCAGCGCAGGAAATTCCCGATCACCGTCAGGCCGACCGCCTGGCTCTTCTCGGGATGGAATTGCGTGCCGACCAGGTTGTCGCGGCCGGCGACGGCGGTCACCGGCCCGCCGTAATCCACGGTCGCCAGCACCTCACCGGCGCGGCGGCAGGAGAGGCCGTAGCCATGCACGAAATAGGCGTGGGCGCCGCGCGCCAAGCCGCGCAGCACCGGGTGGCCGCCGGGGGCGATCTCGAGATCGTTCCATCCCATGTGGGGGACCTTCAGCACCGGGTCGGCGGGCGCGAGCGCCGCGACCTCGCCGTCGATCCAGCCGAGCCCTTCATGGGCGCCGTGCTCGCGCCCGACGCGCGCCATCAGCTGCATCCCGACGCAGATCCCGAGGAAGGGGACGCCGCCGCGCAGCACCACCTCTTCGAGGGCCTCGATCATGCCGGCGCGGGCGGCCAAGCCCGCCTTGCAATCGGCGAAGGCGCCGACTCCGGGGAGGACGATCCGTTCCGCCTTGCGCACCGTCTCCGGATCGTCCGTCACCAGCACCGGCGGCGCGGGCGTGAGATCGGCCGCCGCGCGCGCGAAGGCCTTCGCGGCGGAGCGCAGATTGCCGGAGCCGTAATCGATGATGGCGACGGTCATGGCCCGTCACGTCCAGAATCCCGGGCCGAGCCCGCCCGCCGGGCGCGTGGCCGCCGCCGGGCGTGCCGGCGCCGGATCCGGCGCCGGCCGCTCCGCGGCCTCGGCGTAGCGGATGAGCGCGCCCGCCCGGTCCGGCGCGACGACCACCTCCACCATGCGGTAGCCGCGCGACGCGAGTCCGGCACGGCGCCAGTCGTTGGCCGACAGGCCGGCGAGCACGCCGTAGCCCAGGCCCAGCACCGCGGGCCAGACGGGACTCAGGCCGAGGGCCGCCGGTGCGGCGATCAGCGCCGCCAGCACGGCGATCAACGGGACCGCCGCCAGCCACAGCCCCTCCGCAAGCGCCCAGAACGGCGCGAAGAAGAAGGCCGTCCAATTGAAGCCTTCCCGCACGAGGACCGCGCGCCCGAGAGCGGCGGTGTCCTCGCCCGGCAGATGGACCGTATAGAAGCGCGCCGCGCTCACCGCCGCGGGCCGCCGAGCACGCCCTTGGTCGAGGGGATCTCGCCGGCCATGCGCGGGTCGGGCTCGATCGCCTGGCGCAGGGCGCGGGCAAGGCCCTTGTAGCAGGCCTCGATCATGTGGTGGCTGTTCTCACCGTAGAGCAGTTCGACATGGAGCGTCAGCCCGGCCGTCTGCGCGAAGGCCTGGAACCACTCCTTGAAGTGCTCGGTGTCCATGCCGTCGATCCGCGGTTTCGCGAAGCGGACGCGCCAGACCAGATAGGGCCTGTCGCTCGCGTCCAGCGCGACGCGCGCACACGCCTCGTCCATCGGGATCGTGGCGCTTCCGTAGCGCCGGATGCCGCGCCGCTCGCCGAGCGCCTGGCTCACGGCTTCGCCGAGGGCGAGGCCGGTGTCCTCCACGGTGTGGTGCAGCGTCACTTCGAGATCGCCCTTCGCCGTGCACTCGATGTCGATCAGGCTGTGGCGCGCGAGTTGTTCGAGCATGTGGTCGAGGAAGCCGATTCCGGTCGCGATTCGCGCGCGCCCGCGGCCGTCGAGATCGACCGTGACGGCAACGCTCGTTTCCTTGGTCGCCCGCTCGACGCGGGCCGTGCGCGCGGCCTGTTTCATGTCGCGATCGGATAGTTGGGGAGGGCGCCTCCTTGTAGCAGGGCCCGGCCCTTCCGGCCAGCGTCGAACGAACGCAGGCGGCGACGGTTCGAGTGACTTCCTCCGCCGCGTTTCGAGCGCTCGGTGCCGATCGCCTGGCTCGGGACCTCGACCCCGTCCATGCGCCCGGTCCCGTTTCGAGCCGGCCCGCGCGCTCGCCGGGTGCCGGCATCGCGCCGCAGCCGGGCCGGATCGGCCCGCATCCAGGCGAAGGGGCTGGCCACGAGGTCGAGCAGGGCGCCGACGCCGGCGTTTCCCGGCGCCGCGTCCCAAGCGTGTCCCTTGAACGGTCGACGTCAGGCGTCTATGCGGTCGAGCGCCCGGCCCTCGGGATCGAAACAGGCGGCGGAGAGGGTGCCGCCGAAGCCGGCGCCGCCGTCGACCGTCGCGACGTAGGCGTCCAGGCGGACGCCGCGCCGCGCGGGATCGAACCCCCGGACGATCTTCTTGAAGCCGCCATAGGGCGAGGTCGTCTGCGCGAGCGCCTCGCCGCCCCACCAGAAGGCGTCGTTCTGGGCGTCGAGAGGCCGCGTGGTATCGACATTGGCGTTGACGAAGAGAATCCCGCCATCCTCCGTGAAGGCGGCGCGCCGGAGGCTTCCGAGCAGCTCGCGATGCCCCGGATGCCGCTCCATGCCGGCGCGAATCTCATTCGTCCAGCGGGCGATTTCCCGCGCGCCGGCACGGACCTTGCGGCCCGCGGCGTCGGCCCCCCAACCGTAAGCCTCCAGGGTCTGCCGGACGCCGCGGTCGAGAATCCAGTGAAAGACCGCCTCCGGTTCGATCGCCAGATGGAGCTGGAGGAGCTTTTGCCACATCTCCTCCTGGCTGCCCCGGAGGTGGACGACGTCACAAACGCCCATATGGGGGACCGCCAGCAGGGAGGCGCGGAAGGCCACCGTCTCGTCGAGGGCGTCGGTGACTCCGGCCCCCCACCCCAGATAGTTGCCGAGATAGACGATTCGATCGCCGGGCCGGAACCGCTCCGTCAGCGCGGCGTGCAGGCGCCGGAGCTTCGCCGCCTCGCCGTGCACGGCCCCCACCGCCCAGATTCGCGAACCGCCGCGAATCGTCGCGAAACGTTCTTTGGCGGCCTGTCTCACCTCGGGTCGCCGTCGCCGGGGCCTACGCCGCGCGCAGGACGTCTTCGAGCTTGCTCGCGGCCTGCTCCGTGTCGGTTTTCTCCACGGCGGCGAATTCGCGCGCCAGACGGTCGAGCGCCGCCTCGTACATCTGGCGCTCGCTGTAGGACGGATCGGGCTGGCCGGCATTGCGATGCAGGTCGCGAAGAACCTCCGCGATCGCCACCGGATCGCCGGAGTTCAGCTTGGCCTCGTATTCCTGGGCGCGTCGGCTCCACATGACGCGGCGCAAGCGTGCCCGCCCACGCAAGGTCGAGAGGACCGTGTCCATGGTTTCCCGGGAGCTCAACCGGCGCATACCCGCGGACTCGATCTTGGCGGTCGGCACCATGAGGGTCATCTTGTCCTTCTCGAACGCCACGACGAACATCTGGAGCGTCTGGTCGGCGACGGCCTGTTCGTCGATGGCGGTAATCCGGCCGACCCCGTGCGCGGGATAGACCACGTGATCGCCGACGGCGAAGCCGCCCACCTTCCGCGTCTTCCTCTTCCGCTTCGGCTCGTTCTTCCGCTTCGGCGCGTCGGCGGCCTTCGCCGGGCGTTTCGCCTTCGCCGCCTTCCCGGCCCTGGTGGCGCGCACCGCCTTCGCAGAGGGCGCCTCGGGGCGGCGCTCCGCCCCGGCCCTCCCTCCGGAAGCCGGCCGCTGTTTGGTGCCCTCCGGCTTCGCGCCTGCCTTCCGCGGGCGCGCCGGGGCCTTGGCCCGCGCGCCCTTGGCGGCCTTCGCGGCGGGTTGCCGGGCACCCGCCGCCTCGGATTTCGCTTTCGTCCTGCCGCTCACGGTATCCGGGGTTCCTGTTCGCCGCGGGCGCGACCGGGGGGCGGCACCGCCCGCCCTACGATCCCTCTCCGGGTTTGTCGGAGAAATAACTGTCGAACTTTCCCTTCTCGTCCTTGAAATCGTCGGCGTCGGCCGGGACGTCGCCCTTGCGCGTGATGTTGGGCCATACCTCGGCGTATTTCCGGTTGACGTCGAGCCAACGCTCCGCGTCGTCGTCGCCCCCGGTATCCGGGATGATCGCCTCGACCGGGCATTCGGGCTCGCAGACGCCACAATCGATGCACTCGTCCGGGTGGATCACCAGCATGTTCGCGCCTTCGTAGAAGCAATCCACCGGACAGACCTCGATGCAGTCCTGGTACTTGCATCGAATGCAGGCCTCGGTCACCAGATACGTCATCGACTCCGTGCTCCGCTCGTGCGCCCGACCCCGGGCGCCCCGTCAGGCCGGCGCGGGCGCTGCCGCCCGCGCGAGGACGCGCTTGCGCGCATCGCCGCGTTCCCGGTCGCTGATGTGCAGCAATCCGCCGACACGGCGGATCAGGTTCGCCTCGTAGGCGTGCAACCGGCCGTCGGCATAAACTACCTCCCACATCATCTCCATCACCGCCAGCCTGTCCGCGTGGTCGTAGCGTTCGTTGACGGTGCGCGTGAAGCGATGCAGATCGGTCGCCTCGTGGTGGGCCGCCTCGGCCTCGCCGATCAAGGTCTCGGCCTCCGCGTCGTTCAGCCCGAACCGCGCGCCGAGCGCGGCGCGGACGGCGGTGCGCTCGTCTCCGTCGAAATGGCCGTCCATGCACGCGGCCTCCACCAACAGCGCCGCCGCAGCGAGCCGCAGCGCGTCCGGACCGGGCGCAGCGGCGTCGTTCTCGACACGCGCACTCAGGAGAGTCTTGATGCGATCGATCACGGCCGCTCCGTATCATATCGGCAACCGCGGACTCAAGAGGCTCGCGCACCTAGCGCGCCGTAGCGGCGTCAATCGCCTTCGATCTCCTCGTAGAGGCACCGGGCGTCGCGGGCCGGGCCGCGCCTGGGCGCCACCGCGCGAACACGAACGACCCGCACCTTCACGCCCTGGACGAAGGTGAGGACGTCGCCCGGGCCGACGGGCCGATGCGCCTTGGTCACGCGCCGCCCGTTGACGCGGACGCGCCCGGCTTCGCAGACCCTCCGAGCCAATCCCCTGGTCCTGAAGAAGCGCGCGTGCCAGAGCCACGCATCGAGCCGGCTCTCCGGTGAAACGGCCCCTGCCGGTCTCACGACGGGCGCGCGGCGGTGCCCAACGCACGCAACGTGGCGAAGGGCGAATCCGGATCGGCCCCGTGCCTTCGGCGCCCTGGCCCGGCGGCCCGGTCGGCGGGTGCCGCGCGCCTCGCGTAACGCGCGCGGCCGTCGTCGCCCCGTCCCACCGACTCGTAGCCGAGGGCGGCGAGGACGTCGGGGAATTCGGCGCGCTTGCACGCGGCCAGCTTGAGCATTCCGGGATCGACCGGAAACGGCCCGCGCCGCGCGGCCCTGCGGAGGCGCAAGGCGAGACGCTCCGCGATATCCGCGCGGACCGCCCGCGGGCCCAGCACCGAAAGGCCCAACGCCGCGTAGCAGCCTTCGGGAACCGCACGGTCCCGCGCGATCGAAGCCGCCGCGCCGGCGGTGGGCGGCGGCCCCTCGGCGTCGTTCCACACCCCCCAGAGCAGCCCGGCGGCCCGCGCCGGCGCCGGCTTCAGCATGGCGGGGAGAAACAGGTTGAGCATGCCGAGCCGCACGCCAGCGGCCGCGAGGCCCGTGCGCCCGGCCTCGTCGAGTGCCGCGAGCTGGGGCGCGAGCGCCCGGCGCGGCAGGCAACCGAGCGCCTCCGTCAGGGCGAAGGCGATGCCGCGGGCGGCGCCCCGGAGCGGCGCCTCGCCGAGCGCGATCAGCGGCCCCGCGTCGCGCCGCAAGCGCCGCTCCAGCCAAGCCAGGAGGCGGCGGCGCACCCGTTCGCGCAGCGCGGCGCTCAGACCGTCCTCGCGGGGCAGCACGACCTGCGGCCGCAAGGGGGTCTCGCCGCGGCCAAGCCGGGCGACCGCCGCGCCGCGCCAGCCGATCTCGCCCCAGCGGGGCGCGGCGTCCGCCCGGAGCGCGAGGCCGAGGGAAAAGGCGTCGTCGGCATCCGCTGTCAGCGCCGCGACCCGACGCGCCAGCGCGCGCTCCACCGCGCGCCGGGCGGCGGCGGCGAGCGCGCGGCTCCTCTCGGCCTCGGGATCGAGACGGAAGCGGAAGCCTTCGAAGGCGCCCGCCCGGACTCCCTCGACGGTGACCTCGCCGCTCTCGCCGACGACGGCATAGAGCGGCTCCCCATCGCGGGCGCGGCGCGGCAGGGCGCGCGTCCGCCGATCGACGAACCGCTGCGTCAGCCGCGCATGCAGAGCGTCGGAGAGGGCGTCCTCCAGAGATCGGGTCCGCCCTTCCCAGGCGTCCGCGCCGTCCACCCACCCCGGCCGGTTGACGACATAAGTCCACGTCCGCACATGGCTGATCCGAGCCGTCAGGGTGTCGATATCCCCCTCCGTCTGCGCCAGCCGTTCGATCGCGCGCGCCACCCACGCCTCCGGCAGGCGTCCGCCGTCCACCAGGGAAAGGTAGATCCGGCGCACCAGACGCGCGTGGTCTTCCGCCCGCGTCTTCCGGAAATCCGGGACTTGGCACGCCTCCCAGAGGAGCGCGACCCGGTCGCTTCCGGTCGCAGCGGCCGCGATCGCCGGGTCTCGGGCCAGCATCGACAGCGTTCGGTGGTCGCCGGCATCGACGACCCGCCGAAGCCCCGGTACCGGCGGCGGCTCGGCCAGCGATTCGAGGAGGGCCGCGAGGGAATCGAACCGGAGCGCCGTATTGCGCCAATAGATCCGCCGCACCGGCGGGAACCGGTGATTCTCGACGGCCGCGACGAGGGCCGGCGCGAAAGGCGCGGCGGTGCCGGTGGTGCCGAAGCCGCCGTCCGCGAGATGGCGCCCGGCGCGCCCGGCGATCTGCGCGATCTCGGCGGCGGTCAAGGCCCGCGCCGCGCGGCCGTCGAACTTCCGGTAGCCCGAGAACGCGACGTGTTCGAGGTCCAGGTTGAGCCCCATGCCGATGGCGTCGGTCGCCACCACGCTGTCCACCTCGCCCGCCTGGTAGAGCGCCACCTGCGCGTTGCGCGTGCGCGGGCTGAGCGCACCCAGGACCACCGCGCATCCGCCCCGCAACCCCCGGACGCGCTCGGCCAGCGCGTACACGGAATCGGTGGAGAAGGCGATGACGGCGCTCCGGGGCGCGAGGCGCGCGAGCTTGTGGTGCCCCTCGTGCGCCAGGGTGGAAAGCCGCGGCCTGTCCGTGAACCGGGCCTCCGGCACCAGCGCCCGGAGCGCCGGACGCATCGTCGCGGCACCGAGGAACATCGTCTCCGCCGTGCCCCGCGCGCGCAGCAGGCGATCGGTGAACACGTGCCCGCGTTCGCGGTCGCCCGCGAGCTGGACCTCGTCCACGGCCAGGAATTCCACCGGCCTGTCGAGCGGCATCGATTCGACGGTGCAGACGAAGTAACGCGGGCGGGCCGGGACGCGCCGCTCCTCGCCCGTCACCAGCGCAACCGCGCCTGCCCCCTTCGCCGCGGCCACCCGATCGTAGACCTCGCGGGCGAGGAGGCGGAGGGGGAAGCCCATCGTACCGGTGCGGTGGGCCAGCATGCGCTCGACCGCGAAATGGGTCTTGCCCGTGTTGGTCGGGCCGAGCAGCGCGACGACCGGCGCGCCCTCGGCATCGTGCCGAACCATGGCGGCAGAATCGGCAGCCGGGCCCGGTTTGGCAACCCCGACCGGAAGCCGCGAACCGCCTTGAACCTTTCGCGTGTCGGCCACATATAGCGCCCCGTACCGCCGGCGGAGGGGAGGGGTCCATGACCAAGACGGAGGGCGAGAGCCACGCATTCCAGGCCGAGGTCGGCAAGCTGCTCGACCTGATGATCAATTCGCTCTACCGCGACAAGGAGATCTTCCTCAGGGAGCTGGTTTCCAACGCCGCGGACGCCTGCGACAAGCTGCGCTATTCGGCGATCGCCCGGCCCGAGCTCATGGGCGACGACACGTCGCTCTCGGTGACGATCAAACCCGAGAAGAGGAAGCGCCTCCTGGTGGTCGCCGACAACGGCATCGGCATGAGCCGTGACGAGCTGATCGAGAATCTGGGCACGATCGCGCGCTCCGGCACCGAGGCGTTCGTCAAGCGGATGGCGGAGGAAGGGGGCACCGGAGGACGGGAGAACGAAGCGGCCGGGCTCATCGGCCAGTTCGGAGTCGGCTTCTATTCGGCCTTCATGGTCGCCGAGCGGGTCGAGGTCGCGACGCGCAAGGCCGGCGAGGAGGAGGGCTGGTGCTGGCGCTCCGATGGCGCCGGATCGTTCTCCGTCGCGCCGGAGCCGGAGGCCGCACGGGGCACGCGGATCGCGCTCCACCTGCGCAAGGACGCCGGCGAGTTCCTGGAGCCCGCGCGCCTGCGGACGGTCGTCAAGGCCTATTCCGACCATGTCGGCCTGCCGATCTGGCTCGAGAACCAGGACGGCCAGAAGGAAATGATCAACGAGGGCTCGGCCCTGTGGAGCCGCCCCCGGAACGAGATCGACGAGGCGCAGTACCGCGAGTTCTACCACCACATCGCGCATATGCCGGGCGACCCGTGGCACACCATCCACCTTCGCGCCGAGGGGCGGATCGAATACACGGCGCTGCTCTTCGTTCCGGATTCCCGTCCCTTCGACCTGTTCGATCCGGCGCGGCAGCACCGGGTCAGACTCTACGTCAAGCGGGTCTTCATCACCGACGAATGCGAGGGGTTGATGCCCTCCTGGCTCCGCTTCATGCGGGGCGTGGTGGACACCAGCGACCTCGCGCTCAACGTCAGCCGCGAGACCCTGCAACACGACCCCATCCTGGCGAAGATCCGCGCCGGCCTGATCAAGCGCGTCTTCTCGGAACTCGGCAAGCGCGCCAAGAAGTCTCCGGAGGAGTACGGCGCGTTCTGGGAGAATTTCGGCGCGGTGCTGAAGGAGGGGCTCTACGAGGATGCGGAGCAGAAGGACCGGCTGCTGCCGCTGGTGCGCTTCCAATCGGTGGGGGGCGGCGACCGCTGGCTCTCGCTCGACGAGTACGTCGCGGCCATGCCGGAGGGGCAGGAGGCGATCTACTACGTGAGCGGCGAGGATGCGCGCGCGCTCCGCCGCAGCCCGCAGATCGAGGGGTTCAGGGCGCGCGAGATCGACGTCCTGCTCATGGCCGATCCGGTCGATCAATTCTGGCTGCCGGCCGTCGGCGCCTACGCGGAAAAGCCGCTCCGCTCGGTCACCCAAGGGGCGGCCGACCTGGACCGCTTCGCCGCCGCCGGCACAGGGAAGGACGGCGAGGCGTCGGAAAAGGACAAGGCGGCGCCGGGCGAGATGGACAAGCTGATCGCCCTGGTGAAGCTCACCCTGGGCGACGCGGTGAAGGACGTGCGCGCCTCCGAACGCCTGACCGACAGCCCGGTCTGCCTGGTCGCCGACGAAGGCGATCTCGACATGCACCTGGAACGCCTGCTGCGCCAGCACAAGCAGGAGGTGCCGACGCAGAAGCGTGTGCTGGAGATCAACCCGTCGCACGACCTGACCCGCGCGCTCGCGGACATGGTGGGACGGAAGGGCGCCACCGACGCCCTCGAGGACGCCGCGCACCTGCTGATGGACCAAGCCCTCATCCTTGAAGGCGAGCCAGTGCCCGATCCGCCGGCCTTCACGAAGCGCCTCTCCGCCCTGGTCTCCCGCTCCCTCGCCCCCTGACCTGCCGCTCGCCCGGGGAAGGGGGAACTGCTCGGGAGGCCGGTGCACAGAAATAGGGTGGGCGGAAGCGAACGGTGAACATCGCTTGACAGACGCCGAGGCGCCGCCCACCCTGCCGCACGCTGAATGCGGTGCCAAGCTGGGGCAGGTGCAGAAGATCGGCTTCCGGTGAGAGGTGGAGTGGGTGAAGGTGATAGAAGGGAAGTCGCATACCATCATCGCAAGGTGAGGAGAAAACGATGTCCAGAGAGAAGCAATATTGGGGCTTTCGCGTCGATGTGGACAATCCCGACGTATACCCCGATTACTACAACACCGAGCTGAAGGAGAAGCAAGTACTCCGACAAGGTTGGGGTCATGAAAAGGGCCATAACCTCAGATGCGGGAATCGGGAAAATACCCCACGGGAATTGCGAGCTAATTTTCGCATGTACGATGAAGTCAAAATGGAAGACATCATATTGATTCCCCGCATACCGGAATGGGGGACCGTCACCATCGCAGAGGCAACAGAAGACTGGGACACTGGCTATCGGTTCGAAATCGATGAAGAAAAAGGTGATTACGGACACCAGTTTCCCGCGGAATGTCGCACACACTTCAGCCGCCATAACAAACATGTGAGCGAAGATGTTGCCAGCACTCTAAAATGCCGCTCTCGTTTCTGGAACATGAGCCACCGCAGAGAAGGCATAGAAAACCTTCTCGAGCAAGAGCCCACTGATCTCATCAACGACCAAGAGCGCAGAGACCGTTACGCCGATGCAATTCGACGTGCCATGGACTCTGTGAATGACGATATTGAGACCAAGATTCATGAAGAACTGCACAGCCAGTTCGCCAATATTGGTTGGGAATATGCCCTCGTAGAGGGCTTGAAGGCCTTGTTTCCATATTTTCAAGTTGAAAGGACCGGTGGCCCAAAAGAAAGCGAGCACGGAACGGACGTTCTCATTACCATGCCCAGCCCTCTGGAAAGCGTGCAATACGGCATTGCCATGCAGGTCAAGGATTGGAAAGGCGTCTTTAGCAACATAGGTGGCGCGATAACGCAGCTTCAGAAGGCAGATAAGGGCTGGAAAAAGGATCGGGATCTTCGCATCGTCGAGAAAATCGTTATTGTGACGGAAGCCAAGCCACCTGAAGGCTTAAAACTAAGTGAAATCGAGCGCGAGAACGGCATCAAAATCTTGCATTCCGATGAGCTGAAGAAACTTCTTCGCCGCATGGCCCTGGTCACTGCCGCCACGATGGACGAATAAGCACGGTCTGGGACGAACTAAACGCTCGCCCCATGCGTCATGAGCGCATCGCCGATCTACTGCGTCTCGCCATCCTGTTGCAAGGGCGGCGGAGCGGGATGACGACCGGGAGTATCTGCAAGGAGTTCGCCGTCAAGCCGCCGCACGGCGGAGAGGATGCAGGATGCGGTCGAGACCGCCTTCGGGGCACTGGAGGTGGTGGAGCGCGGCGATGGGCGGCAGCGCTATTGGCGGCTGGAATCCCGCCCCGTGGCGCCGCTGGTGCGCTTCTCGACCCAGGAGGGGGCGGACTTGGCCTGGGCGGCCGATGCCATCAAGCGCAACGGCCTGCTCTTCCGCGCCGAACCCCTGGACGCGCTGGTCGACAAGCTCACCGCCCTGTCGCACCCTCGTTCAGGGACCGAGCCCTCCGGGCTCGCATGCGCGCGGCGGAGAAAACGCCGGCCCGGAGACTCAAGCATACCGGGTCGATAGGGCGCGCGCTCAAAGGGCCGTCGCCCCGCCCGCTTCCGCGCCGCGGCGGCCCGTGGTAAAAGGCGGCCCGCGTGGGGCGTGGCCAAGCGGTAAGGCAACGGGTTTTGGTCCCGTGATCCCAGGTTCGAATCCTGGCGCCCCAGCCACGCCTTCCGCCGACAAGAGAGGAGCGCGTTCGATCCCCGACCGCCGCGCCCCATGATCCCGCGCTACTCCCGCCCGGAAATGGCGGAAATCTGGGCACCGCGGACCAGGTTCGCCATCTGGCTCGAGATCGAACGTCATGCACTCGACGCCCAGGTGGCGCTGGGCCAGGTGCCTGCGGAGGCCGCGCGTGCGCTCGCCGGGGCGATACGCGCGAACCGCGACGCCATCCTCGACCCGGCGAGGATCGAAGCGATCGAGCGCGAGACGCGCCACGACGTGATCGCCTTCCTCACCAATCTCGCGGAGCATGTCGGGCCGGAGGCGCGGTTCATCCACCGGGGCCTCACCTCGTCGGACGTTCTCGATACCTGCCTCGCCGTGCAGCTCGACCGCGCCGGCGCCTTGCTGGAAGGCGGCGTTTCGGCGGTGGCCGCCGCGCTCGAACGCCGCGCCTTCGAACACAAGGAGACGCTCTGCATCGGGAGAAGCCACGGCATCCACGCCGAACCCACCAGCTTCGGCCTCAAGCTGGCGGGGCACTACGCCGAATTCGCCCGTGCCCGCGAGCGGTTGAAGGCGGCGCGGCGCGAGATCGCGACCTGCGCCATCTCGGGGCCGGTCGGGAGCTTCGCCAGCGTCGATCCGGCCGTCGAGGCCCATGTCGCCGAGAAATTGGGCCTCACGCCGGAGCCGGTCTCCACCCAGGTCATCCCGCGCGACCGCCACGCGGCGTTCTTCGCGGTGCTCGGCGTCGTCGCCGGCGCGGTCGAGCGCCTGGCGACCGAGATCCGGCATTTGCAGCGGAGCGAGGTGCGCGAGGCGGCAGAGGCGTTCGGCCAGGGCCAGAAAGGCTCCTCGGCGATGCCCCACAAGAAGAACCCGATCCTGAGCGAGAATCTGACCGGGCTTTCCCGCATCGTCCGCGCGGCCGTGGCGCCGGCGCTCGAAAACATCGTGCTCTGGCACGAGCGGGACATCACCCATTCCTCGGTCGAGCGGGTCTTCGCGCCCGACGCGACCATCGCGCTCGATTTCGCGCTGGCCCGGCTTGCCGCCGTGGTCGACGGACTCGCGGTGGACCCGGCCGCCATGCGGCGCAACCTCGAAAGCCTGGGCGGGCTCGTCCACAGCCAGCGCATCCTGCTGGCGCTGGTGGAGCGTGGGCTCGCGCGTGAGAACGCTTACGGCATCGTGCAGGAGATCGCGCTCGAAACCTGGGAGACCGGCGGTGATTTCGAAGCGGCGCTCGTCGCCGATTCACGGGTCTCCGCCGTGCTTGAACCCGCGGCGCTCGCCGCACTCATGGCGCCGGAGACCTATCTGGCTCATGTCGATACCATCTTCCGGCGTGTGTTCGGACGAACCCGGGCGGGACAAGGCAAACGAAGGAGTCGAAGCTCATGATCGAAATGCGGGACCACATCGCCGTCGTCACCGGCGCCGGCAGCGGCTTCGGAGAAGCCACCGCCGTCCGGCTCGCCAAGGAGGGAATCCCGATCCTGTGCCAGGACATCGACGAGACCAATGCCCGGCGGACGGCGGACAAAGTCCGTGCCGGCCAGGGGCGCGCGGAGTCGATCGGCGGCGATGTCGCGAACGAAGCCGACGTCAAGGCCATGTTCGCGGCCTGTCGCGAGTCCTTCGGCGATTGCACCCTGCTCTTCGCCAATGCCGGCTACGCCCATCAGGCGCCGTTCGCCGACATTTCGGTCGAGGATTTCGACCGCATGGTGGCGGTGCATCTGCGTGGCGTCTTCCTGTGTGACCGCGAGGCGCTCGGCCCGATGCTGGAGAAGGGCGAGGGCGTGATCGTCAACACCGCCTCCCAGCTCGGCCAGAAGGGCGGGCCCGAACTCGCGCATTACGCGGCGGCGAAGGCCGGCATCATCGGCCTCACCAAGTCGCTCGCGCTTGAAGTGTCGAGCCGCGGCGTGCGGGTCAACGCCGTCGCCCCCGGCCCGTGCAACACCGCCATCCTCGACGACATCTCCAAGGAGTGGCAGAAGGCCAAGGCCGCCGAGCTCCCGCTCGGGCGCTTCGGCGAGGCGTGGGAAATCGCCGAAACGGTGGCCTTTCTCGCGGGCCCCGGTGGCGCGATCTACGTCGGCCAGACCTTCGGCGCGAATTCGGGCGACGTCATGTTCTGAGGATCGCCGGAACGGCGACGGCCCTCACGTCGCCTTGGGCATGATGGGCGCACGGCCCTCGAAATAGTCCTCGACCGTGTAGATCTGCACCACCGGGGCGTCCAGGAAGCGGCCCGTGCTGGCGGCGGCGTCGCGCGTGCGCGGGGTCACGCGCCCGGCGAAGCAGATGAAGACTCCCATGTCGGCCCCGGCCTGCTGGCGCGCACCGTTGAAGGCCTGCACATCCCCCGGCCCGGTGGCGCCGCCCTTCACCTGGCTCACGATGTCCACGAAGCGGCCCTTGCGGATGGCGATGCGCCCGCGCCCGTCGATCCCTCCGTCGCCTCGCTGCCTGCGATTGGGCTCCATGCCGTCCACCAGCGCCGCCGCCCACCGCTCGAAGCGGGAGGCGTCCTGACCGGCCAGCGTCCTGGCGTCCTCGGCGGTCTTGGGCATGCCGAGGAACGCCACATCCTCCCACAGACGGTCGAAGTGGCCGCGCAGGCGCCGCTCGATCACCTTGCAGGCGTTGACGCACATGTCGATGCCGATCCAGCGTCGGCGCAGCGCCTGGGCGGCGTGGAGGGTGGTGCCGCCGCCGCAGAACGGGTCCAGCACCACGTCACCCTCGCGGGAGCTCGCCTTCACGATCCGCTCCAGCAGCGCCAGTGGCTTCTGCGTCGGGTAACCCACGCGCTCCTTGGCCCTATTGTTTATCGACGGTATGTCCCACACGTCGGTCACACCCTTCAGTCGTCCAGCCATCTTGTCTGACGTTGCCGGCTCTTGTGGCTTGTCGAAATGCCAACCGCGCCCCTTCGTGTAAAAGAGCACTACGTCATGTTTCTTCGACCAACATTTCCGGGAGGATCCCCCCAGTCCGTATTTCCACACGATCTCGTTGCGGAAGTTGGGGCGGTCGAAGAGCGCGTCCATGAGCACCTTGAGGTAGTGGCTCATGGTCGGGTCGCAATGGAGATAGATCGAGCCGGCAGGCTTGAGCACGCGACGGCATTCGGCAAGTCGGTTGGCCATGTAGGCGAGATAGGCGAGCGCCGGCCCCTCGCCCAGGATGCGCCGCAGGCCCTCCATGACAGGCGCGGTCTCCACCCGCCCGGCGACCTCGTGGAAGTCGTCCACTGCCTCGTGCCAGCGCCAAGTATCTTTGAAGGCGATCCACTGCGCGCCGCCGATGAAGGCGTTGTAGAGCCGCTTCGAGTTGAAGGGCGGGTCGAGATAGATCAGGTCGACGTCTTCGTCGGCCACATCCTCGCGCATGACGTCCAGGCAGTCGCCGAAGTAGAGGCGGTTCGGGCGGCAGCGGGGTTCCGCGGCGGTGCGTGCGGCCTTCTGTCGCTTGCGCCGGCGCAGGTTCTCCCGCAGCGCGGCGGCGAGGCGCGCCTCGCGGTCAGGGCGCCTACCGGCCAAGGCCGGGCCGCTTGTCCGCCCAGGGCGCCGCTTCCTCGAACGCCGCGGCGGCGCGCAGAATATCGACCTCGCGGTTGATCCGCCCGACCATTTGCAGGCCGACCGGAAGCCCGCCTTCGGTGAAGCCGGCCGGAATCGAGGCGGCCGGCTGCCCCGTCAGGTTGAACGGATAAGTGTAGTAGACCCAGGAGACGATGTTGCGGGCCTCGCGGCCGGGCGGCGTGTCGCGGCTCACGCCAAACGCGGCGCAAGGCAGCGTTGGCGACAGCAGCAGGTCGTAGCCCTCGAAGAACCGCCGCACGGTTTCACGGAGCTCGTAGCGCGCGAAGACCTGAACGAAGAAGTCGGTCATCGAACGATCGAGGCCGGTACTCAGAGTCCCGACCACGCTCCGGTCGAGTTGGTCGGGCGCATCAGCCATCAGGTCCTTCAGCTTGGTTCCGATGCCGCCATAGAACTCGGCCATCCAGATCTCGACCGGGTCGGAATCGAACACGCCTTCGACCGGCTCGACCGTGCAGCCGAGCGATTCGAACCGCCGCGCAGCGGCTTCGCAGACGGCGACGACGTCGGTATCGGGCGCCGCGTAGCCGAGAGTCGGACTCCAGGCGATCCGCAAGCCCTTCGCCCCCCGGTCGCAGGCGGCGAGGAAATCGGGCACCGGCTCCGCGACGCTGAAGGCGTCCCGCGGGTCGTGCCCGGCCATGACGCCGAGCAGCAGCGCGGCATCGCGCACCGTGCGCGCGAGCGCGCCGACGTGGGAGAGCGTCGGCGCGGCCGAAACCGGGAAGATCGGCACCCGTGCGAACTGCGCCTTGATGCCGAACAGGCCGCAGAGCGCCGCCGGAATGCGGACGGAGCCGCCGCCGTCCGTGCCCAGGGCGAACGGCGTGAGGCCGGCGGCGACGCTCGCCGCGGCGCCCCCGCTGGAGCCGCCCGGGGTCCTGGACAAATCCCACGGGTTGCGCGTGATTCCGGTGAGGGGGCTGTCGCAGACCGCCTTGCAGCCGAACTCGCTGGTCGTCGTCTTGCCGACGATGCAACCGCCGGCCCGTTTGATCCGTTCCACCGACGGCGCGTCGAAATCCACCACGTTGTCGGCGAACGGCCGGGAGCCGAAGGTCCAGGGCACCCCCGCCATGGCCACCAAGTCCTTGACCGAGACGGGAAGGCCGCCGAGTGCTGCCGCCTCGCCCCTGGCGTGCGCGTCTTCCTGAGCGCGCGCCGCTTCGAGGGCCAGTTCCGGGGTCCGCGTCACGAAGGCGTTGATCTCCGGCTCCAGCGCGTCCTGGCGGGCCAGCGTGTCCTCTGCCAGCTCGACCGGCGAAATCGCGCGGGCCGCCAGCAAGGCCTTCAATTCCAGCGCCGTCATGTATGCGAAGCTCATCGTGCGCTCCCGATCAGATCGCGCCCAGGCCGCGGTCGAGCGCGGTTTCGGGCCGCGCCACGCAGGCCGCGAACCGCGCTTCCAGCGCCGCCGCGTCGAGGCCCCGACCGATCACCACGATCCGCGTCTCCACGTCGCCGCGGGGCCAGGATTCGGCGTAGGTCGGCGGGCTGAAGGTCGCCTGCACGCCCTGAAGGACGACCGGTTTGTCCACGTTCTGGAAGTGGACCAAACCCTTCACCCGATAGAGGTCCTCGCCCATCTCCTCCGTCAGGGCGAGGAAGAAGCGGAGCAGCGCGTTCCACTCCAGCGGCTCCCGGCTCCGCAGGCAGACGGCGCCCACGCCTTCGGTATGCGGATGGTCGTGGCCGGCCTGCGGTGGCCTGTCGGCGCCGATCCATGCCCCCACCATGTCGTCGCGCCGCTTCGGCTCGAACAGGTCGAGGTCGAGCAGGCGCGCCACCGGCAGGGCGCCGCGGCTGGTGACTTCCTTGACCGAGAAGGGGTTGAGGCGCTCGACCGCCGCGACGGCTTCGGAAAACGCCTTGTCGTCCACCAGATCCCGCTTGTTGAAGATCAGCTTGTCGGCGATCGCGATCTGCTTCTCCGCTTCCGGAGAGCGGGCGAGCTGGCCGGTCACGTGCTTCAGGTCCACGACGGTCAGCACGGCGTCGAGCCGGAAGGTGAGGTCGAGCTTCATGTCGGTGTAGAAGAGCCGGGCCAGGGGCGACGGATCGGCGATGCCCGTGGTCTCGATCACGATCTTGTCGAAGTCGATGGCGGGCTCCGCCAGCCCCACCTTGCGCAGGAAGAGCCTGTTGAGGCCGTCCATCAGGTCGCCGCGGGCGGCGCAGCAGATGCAGCCGTTGACGAGCTCCAGCATGTCTTCGCCGGCGCGGGCGATGAGGTCGCCATCGATCCCGATCTCGCCGAACTCGTTGACGATGACCGCGATCCGGCCGGCATCCGGTGCGCGCAACAGCCGGTTGACCAGGGTCGTCTTGCCGGCGCCGAGAAAGCCCGTGACGAGGGTGATTGGAATGCGTTCGTCGACCGCCCTGGAATCGACGCGGGGCACCGCCGCGGCCCCCGCCCGCGGGCCGGGCCGCCTATTCCTCGAGAATCGCCCAGGCGCGGACGGGCGCGCCGCTGCCGTTCCCAATCTTGATCGGCGGGCCGTAGAACATGAACTCGCCCTTGCCCACCAGCGCCTCGAGATTGATCAGCCACTCGTAGTGGGCGATGCCGCGATCGCGGCAGACCCGGTGGTTGGGGAACAGGTTGTCCGAGGGTTTGTCGGTCGAAGGCCCTTCGACGCCGTGCAGCCTGGATCCCCGGTCGGCGAGCCAATGGGTCGCGGCCGCGGTGATGCCGGGGTTGCTCCACACCGACTTCACGTCGGGGTAGTGGCGCTTGTGGAGGCCGGTGTTGAGCAACACGATATGGCCGTCCACCCTGACTCCGCCCCTCTCCTCCGCTTCTTCGAAATCGGCCACGTCGATGTCTCCGAGATCGGGAATATGAGTCAGGTCCCAGCAGACCGCCTTGCCCATGAACATGTCGAGCGGCATCCGGTCCACCGGCGCCCCGTCGGGATTGACGTGGTAGAATGCATCCACGTGGGTCCCGATATGGTCGATCATGCCCATGTAGGTGGTCGCGAACGAGAGCCTGTCGTCCTCGGTCCCGAGCACGAACTGCTCGCGGGTTTGCGCATGGGTGTAGTGGGGCACGATGACGGGGCGCTGAAACAGCTTGTGCGCGGGCATGTTGTCCGTCAGCGTCAACGTCAAATCGACCATCCGTTCCGCCATCTCCGCGTCCCCCGTGTCCGCCGCGTGCCAACCGCGCGCACCATGTCGCAGCATATCAGCGGCGCCGATGCCGTTCCACCGAGCGCGAGAACGGCCCTTTTCGCGACACCGCCTCTTCCGCCCGGCACTTGAAGCCCCGGCGCCCGGCGGCCTAGAGTGACCGGCGCGCGCCGGATCTGCCCCCGTCGTGCAGGACAGGATCGAAGGGCGAGTCCGTGGCGGAGGGCGGGTGCCTTCGCCGCCGTCGCGAACATGTCGACGGGCGGGAAACCGGAGCGCGGAGGCAGACCCGCAACGAAGAGGGGTAGCGAGCCATGCCGGACATCTTCAAGGCGTCGAGAGCGGCCGCGGCCTGTCTGGCCGTGGGCTTGGCTCTGGCGGGCGCAGCGGTGCCGTCCCAGGCGCAGGAGAAAGTCACGATCGGCTACCAGCTGATCATGAACCCCTGGAAGGTCGCCATCGTCGACGGCGCCTTCGAGGCGGCCACCGGCTACGACATCGCGTGGAAGAGGTTCGATTCCGGCGCCAAGGTCATCACGGCCATGGCGTCCGGCCATGTCGACATCGCGCTTGCCGGTTCGTCGCCGATCGCCGCGGGAGTCAGCAGGGGGCTCCCCATTACGCTGTTCTGGATCGTCGGGACCATCGAGGACGCCGAGGGGTTGGTGGTGCGGGACGGCGCCGGCATCGTCGCGCCGCAGGACCTCAAGGGCAAGAGGATCGGCGTCCCCTTCGTTTCCACGGCCCACTATCACACCCTGTTCGCCCTCGAGCAGTTCGGCATCGACCGCGGCGAGGTCGAGCTGTTGAACATGCAGCCGAACGCCGTCGCCGCGGCCTGGACGCGGGGCGACATCGACGCGGCCTTCGTCTGGGGGCCGGCCCTGAGCCGCATCCTGGAAACGGGCACGGTGCTGATCACGGCCGGGCAGCTGGCCGACTGGGGCAGGCCGACCTTCGACGGCATGGTGGTGCGCAACGAATTCGCCGCCGCCAACGAGGGCTTCATGTGCGCATTCGTGCGGACCATCGCCGCGGCCGACGCGGCGTGGCGCGACGACCCCGGCGCGTTCGCGCCCGGCTCCGAGAACGCCGCCAAGATCGTCAAGCTGATCGGGGGCGACGAGGCCGCCGTGGCGGGCATCCTGCAGCGGACCGGCTTCCCGACCCTCGAGGAGCAAGCCGGCCCGGCCTGGCTGGGCGGCGGCGCGGCGGCGGCGCTGGAGGCGACCGCACACTTCCTCAAGGCCGAGAAGAACGTCGACGAACTCCTGCCGGATTACGGCGTCACGGTGACCGACGCCTTCGTGAAGGCGGCCATCGGCGGCTGCTGAGCGGCGCCGGGCGCGCAGCCGCGAAAGAGGGAGACCTTTGTCCGAGCGCGCGACGGCCGGCGAGGGAGTCGGCGCGGCAGTCCTCCGCGCCGAGGAGGTCAGCGTCGTCTATCCCATGGAGCGCGGCGGCAGCGTCCATGCCCTGGAGAAGGTCTCGCTCGCTATCGAGCCCGGCGATTTCATCGTCGCCCTGGGCGCGTCGGGCTGCGGCAAGACCACGTTCCTCAATCTCCTGGCCGGCTTCATCCAGCCGACCTCGGGGCGGGTGACGATAGGCGGACGGCCCGTCTCGGGGCCGGGCGCGGACCGCGGCGTGGTCTTCCAGAAACACGCGCTGCTGCCCTGGCTCCGGGTGCTCCAGAACGTGGCCTTCGGACTCAAGCTCCAGGGGGTGCGCAAGGACGCGCGCCACGCCGCGGCGCGGAAATATATCGACCTCGTCGGCCTGAAGGAGTTCGAGGACAGGCGTATCTATGAATTGTCCGGCGGGATGCAGCAGCGGGTGGGCCTCGCCCGGGCGCTGGCCTGCGACCCGCGGGTCCTGCTGATGGACGAACCGCTCGGCGCGCTCGACGCGCTGACTCGCGACAACATGCAGGAGCTGATCCTCGACATCTGGTGGGAGACCCGCAAATCCGTCTTCTTCATCACCCACAGCGTCGAGGAGGCGCTGTTCCTGGCGACCCGGCTGATCGTCATGTCGCCCCGCCCGGGCCGCATCGCGCATCAATACGAACTCGATTTCTGCCGCCGCTACCGCGAAGAGAAGGACAGCCGCAAGATCAAGTCGACGCCGGAATTCATCGCCATGCGAGAAGAAATCCTGGCCATCGTCCGGCGCGACGAGATCGCCGGCGGGAATGTCGATGTCCGGCGCTGACCGCGCGCACCCGAGCGCACTCCGGCGCCTCTCGGCGGTATTCGCCGCCGGCCCGGCGAAGCCCGGCGAAGCCTACGGCGCGCCGGGCCGCGGCAGGAGCTTCAATGTCGCGGCAGTCACCGTCGCCGCGCTGATCGCCGCCTGGTATTTCGCCACCGCGGGCGCGGCGCCCGCGATCGAGCCGCTGTTCCTGCCGGCGCCGGGGGCGGTGTGGGACAAGTTCGTCCTGGTGGTCACCGAGGGATACCAGGACCGGACGCTGTGGCAACACACCGAAGCCAGCATCGTGCGCATCTTCGGCGCCTTCCTGCTGGCCGTCGTGATCGGGATTCCCACGGGCATTGCGATGGCAACCAACCGGATCGCGCGCGGGATCTTCGACCCGCCGGTCGAATTCTACCGGCCATTGCCGCCGCTCGGCTACCTGCCGTTGACCGTCATCTGGCTTGGCATCGGTGAGACGCAGAAGCTGGTTCTGCTGTTCCTCGCGATGTTCGCGCCGATCGTGCTCAACACCCGCGCCGGGGTGCGCTCGGTGGTGATCGAACAGATCCACGCCGCCTATTCGATGGGCGCGTCGCGGGTGCAGGTGCTGTGGCATATCGTCTTCAAAGGCGCCATGCCGGAAATCCTGACGGGGCTGCGGATCGGCATCGGCTTCGGCTGGACGACGCTGGTGGCCGCGGAGCTGGTGGCGACGGAAGAGGGGCTCGGCGCCATGATCATGAGCGCGTCGGAGTTCCTCGTGACCGACGTGGTGATCATGGGAATCGTCGTCATCGGCATCATCGCCTACTCCTTCGACCTTCTCATGCGCCGGCTGGAACGGCTTCTGGTGCCCTGGAAAGGCAGGGTCTGACCCGGCGCGGGCCGCTTGGAGAGCATCGTGTCCTATGCCGTCATGCGCCGCCGCTCGGCGGCCCGGGACGAGGCCGAAGCGGATGGCGCGCGGACATTCGTGGCCGAGGAGGCCGCCGCCCATCTCGTCCCGCTCGCCGCCCGCCTTTTCGCCCGCGCCCTCCAGGAGCGTCTGAGCCGCCACGGCGTCTCGGTCGCGCAATGGTCGATGCTGCTTCTCCTCTGGGAAGAGGACGGCCTGACCCAGAGGGAGCTGGGCCGCCGGCAGCGGATCGAGGAGCCGACCGCGGCGCGGACGCTCCATCGCATGGAACGCGACGGGCTGGTCCGGCGCCTCTCCGACGGCGGCGACCGGCGGCGGCGGCGCGTCGTGCTGACGGAACGCGGGCGCCTGCTGCGGGACGAACTCGTTCCCGCAGCCCTGGAGGTCAACGCCGTCGCGACGCACGGCCTGTCGGCCGACGACAAGCAGCGGCTCGTGAGCCTGCTGCGCTATACCATCGCCCGGCTCGGATGACGGCACCGCCCGCGCGGAACGGCGGAGGAAGGGGCCGCTGCTGGCGCGCCTCCGTCCCGCTTACGGGCCGGAGGGAGCACCCGTCGGTTTCTGGATGAACTCCACGGTGATGCCGTCGGGGTCGCGCGTATAGACCACCTTGCCGCCCTTGTTGGGGCCGGCGTTGACGGTGATCGGCGCGCCAAGCGGCTCCGAGCCGGCTTCCCGCACGGCTGCGATCGCCGCGTCGATGTCGTTCACGTCGAAGGCGATGTGGGCGAAGCCCGCGTCGCAGGGGCGCGACTCGACGGCGCTCCGGTCGGCCGGGCCGCGATACTCGATCAACTCGAGCCGATGCCCCGGCGCCTGGAGATAGGCGACCTCGATATCCGCGCCCGCGACGCCGACCACCCGCTCGATGAACGCCGGATCGCGCGGCGAGCGGTTCAACAGCGCGAAGCCGAGAACGTCCCGGAACAGGCGGATGGCGCGGTCGAGGTTGGAAACCGTGAAGCTCGTGTGGTTGGTCGCGGTGACGGTGAAACCGGGCATCGCGGGGGCTCCTCGTCTATCCGGGGACGCGGGGCGTGTCGACAGCCGGGAGGCCGGGGCGGACCAGGGCCGTGGCCGGGCGCCTTTCGTAGCGCCGGGCCGGGGCGTTCACGACGGGCGCGAGCGGCGGCGCTTCCCGCGCGGCGGCCCGGCGTTCCGACGCCACCGGTTCGTAGAGCGTGGTCCGTTGTACCGGCCTGCGGCCCAGTCCTTCGACCAGCGCCTCGATCTCCGCCGGCGGCAATTCCTGGCCGTGCCGGGCGCCGGCGGCGCGGGTGATCGATTCGTTCATCAGCGTGCCGCCGAGATCGTTGGCGCCGGCGGCGAGGCAGGCGGCGGCACCCTCCGGCCCCATCTTGACCCATGAGGTCTGGATGTTGGGGATCACCGGGTGGAGCGCGAGCCGGGCCACCGCGTGCATGAGAACCGCCTCGCGGAAGGTGGGGCCCCTGCGGGCGCGGCCCTTGAGGTAGAGCGGCGCTTCCATCGGCACGAAGGGCAGCGGCACGAATTCAGTGAAACCGCCGGTGTGCTCCTGAAGCGCCCGGATGCGCGACAGATGCCGCGCCCAGTGCCGCGCCGAATCGACATGGCCGAACATGATCGTGGCGGTGCTGCGCAGGCCGCCGGCGTGGGCCGCCTTCATCACCGAGAGCCACTGATCGGTCGCAATCTTGTCGGGGCAGATGACGGCCCGGACGGAATCGTCGAGGATTTCGGCGGCGGTCCCCGGCAGCGAACCCAGCCCCGCCGCGCGCAGGTCGGCGAGGAAGGCCGGGAGCGGACGGCCGAGCGTCGCCGCGCCCTGCCAGACCTCCAGCGGCGAGAAGGCGTGGACGTGGATGCGAGGCAGTGCCGCCTTGATGGCGCGGCAGATCGAAAGATAGGTCTGCCCGGTGTAGCCGGGATGGATGCCGCCCTGGAGGCAGACTTCGGTCGCCCCCCGCGTCCAGGCCTCGCGCGCGCGGCGCACGATCTCCTCCAACGGCAGGTCGTAGGGCCGGCCGCGCAGGTTCTCGCTCAGGCTGCCCTTGGAGAAGGCGCAGAACTGGCAGCGAAAGTAGCAGACGTTCGTGTAGTTGATGTTGCGGTTCACCACGTAGCTCACCGCCGGCCCGTTGACCCGCGCGCGCAACCCGTCGGCGGCGCGGCGAACCGCTTCCAGCGCCGCGCCGCGGGCCTCGAACAGGCGCACGAGATCGTCCTCGCCCAGGCCGTCGCCGGCCTCCGCGCGCGCCAGCAGCCGATCGATCCCGGGGGCAGCCACGGCCGGGGCCGGTGCTGCCGGCGGTGCCTCGTGCGCCCCCGCCACCCAGGCATCCGTCCTGGGATAGCCGCCGGCGTCGACCATCTTCAGCACCCGCCCGCGCAGCGCCGGCGCGAGCCAGCGGTCACCCGCCGCCGCATAGGCCGGATAGAGGGCGAGCCGTTCGGTCAGCGTCTTTCCGGCCGCCGCCGTCTCGCGGGCCAGGGCATCGAGGTGCGGCCACGGGGCCTCGGGATTGACGTAGTCGGCGGTGACCGGCGACACGCCGCCCCAGTCGTTGATCCCCGCCGACACGAGCCGGGCCAGCGCGCCGGGGCTCAGGTTGGGGGGCGCCTGGATGTTCATGGCGGGGCCGAACAGGATGCGCGCGACGGCGACGGTCCAGAGCAGGTCGCCCATGTCCGGTTCGGGCGCCGACGCCATGCGCGTCCCGGGCTTGGCGCGGAAGTTCTGGACGATGATCTCCTGGATGTGGCCGTAGGAATCGTGGGCGTCGCGCAGGGCGAGCAGGGCATCGATCCGCTCGCTTCGGGTCTCGCCGATGCCGATGAGGATGCCGGAAGTGAAGGGCACCGCCTCCTCGCCGGCGAGGCGCAAGGTTTCCAGCCGCACCGACGGGCGCTTGTCGGGCGAGCCGTGGTGCGGGCCGCCTTTGGCGGAGAGCCGCTCCGCTGCGCTCTCGAGCATCATGCCCTGAGATGCCGAGACGGCGCGCAACGCCCGCAGATCCGCCCGGCTCAGCACGCCCGGATTGAGATGGGGCAGGAGCGGGGTCTTCTCCAACACCAGCGCCGCCATCGCCGCCAGATAGGAAAGCGTGCTCTCGTGCCCGAGCGCAGCGAGGCTCTCGCGCGCGGCGCGGTAGCGCAATTCGGGCTTGTCGCCCAAGGTGAACAGCGCCTCCTTGCAGCCGGCCGCCGCGCCGGCGCGGGCGACCCGCAGCACATCGTCCGCCGCCATGAAGGCGGCCTCGCCGCGGCGCGGCGGCCGGGCGAAGGTGCAGTAGTGGCAGACGTCGCGGCAGAGATGGGTGAGCGGGATGAAGACCTTGCGCGAATAGGTCACCGCGTCCGCGTGCGCCTGGTCGCGGAGGGCGGCCGCGCATTCGAGCAGCGGCGCGAGGTCGGTCTCGGCGCCGAGGGCGCGCGCCTCTGCCGCGCTCGGCCGGTGCCCCCGCCGCACCGCCTCGAGCAGATCACCGATCGCCGGGCGCATCGGGCTCAGGCCGCGTCGGGAACCGGGAGACAGGCAGCGATGCCGCTCTCGCGAAGACAGGTGAGGGTACGGCCCTCGACCGGTGCGGCGAGGAACGCGCGCAGATCGTCCGGCGTGTCGATGTCCAGTCCGAGGCCGGGGAGGCGGACGACCCGGGGCGCGATGCCGCGCGCCTGTGCCGCGTCGCGATGGCGCGGAAAGCTGTCCCCGCCGAACGCGAAGGGCAGCGCGTCGGGCGGCGAGCAGAGCACGCAATTGGTCCCGCGCCGGTCCCGCGCCGGCACCAACGTTACCGCCGGCGCCCGCCCGTGGGCACGCAGGACCGATTCGATTTCCTGGATGCGCGCTGCCGGGACGTCGCCCGGCACCTGAAGCAGGCCATCCACGCCGGCGTCCGCGAGCGCCCGCGCCGCCCTGGTTACGGCGGCCGTCTGGCCGGCGTTCGACGGCTCGGTCAGGACCCGCGCCCCGTAGCGCCCGGCAAGCGCCCGCGCCGCCGCGTCGCGCGTCACGACGACGACCTCGGTCAAGCCGGACGCCCGCGACAGGGTCTCCAGCACGTCCTCGATCATCGCCCGGCACAGCGCTCGGCGCGCCGCCCCGGACAGCAGGCCCGACAGCCGCTGCTTGGCGCAATCGAGATCCTTGACCGGAAGGACCGCCCCGATCGTCACGTCGCTCTCCCGTGAGGCCGGCACCGCCTGCCGCCCCGTACCCCGCCGGCGACGCTAGGAAAAAGGCCCGGGACTGTCAAACCCGCCGGCTCTGCGATGAATGCGAGAGCACGTTATTCGCACACGACTCCATCGCTGCCGCCGTCGCATATGAACGCATAAGGTGGGTGGCCGCGCGACACTGGCGCGATGCCGTGCCGGCGCGCCTCGTGGCAGGAGAGTCTGTCGTTGCCATCGTCGTCCCACGGGTCGAGCGCCGTCGCGGCACCGGACGGCGGGCCGTCACGCGCGGCGGGGGGATCGGTGACCGACTCGCCTCCGTCGTCGGGGGCGATTCGAAAATCCCGCTAATGCCAGCCTAGCCCTAAAGGTGATCATTCCGGCCGCGATTGAAGAGCCGCCGGGGGTTCGGCATCATCGGCGCGCGCGGGGAGGCGCCCATGCACGCGACCATGATGGATTATCCGCTCACCCTCACCCACCTCCTGGAGAGGGCCGGCACGCTGCTGCGCGACGGCGAGATCGTCACGCGCCTGCCCGACAAATCGACGCATCGTTACCGCTTCGGCGACTTCGCCCGGCGCGCCCGGCGGCTCGCCTCGGCGCTGCGGCAGGCCGGGCTGAAGCGCGGCGAGCCGGTGGCTACCATGATGTGGAACACCCATCTCCACTACGAGGCCTATTTCGGCATCCCCTGCGCCGGCGGCGTGTTGCACACGCTCAACTTCCGGCTCCACCCGCGCGACATCGCCTATATCGCGAACCACGCCGGGGACCGGTTCTTCATCGTGGACGACGTACTCCTGCCGATGTTCGAGGAGATCAGGCCGCACATCGCGCCCGAGCGGGTCTTCGTGGCGCCGCTCTCCGGCGCGCCGGTGCCCGGGAACTGCGAGAGCTACGAGGACCTGCTCGCTTCTGGTGCTCCGGAGGACGACCTGCCGCGGCTGGCGGAGGCGGAACCCTGCGGCGTCTGCTACACCTCCGGTACCACCGGACGGCCCAAGGGCGTGGTCTATTCGCACCGCGCCATGGTGCTGCACACCCTCGCGCTCTGCATGACCGAGCCCTTCGGCATCCGCCAGCGGGACCGCGTCATGCCGGTGGTGCCCATGTTCCACGCGAACGCCTGGGGGCTGACCCACGCCGTCGCCATGGCCGGAGCACGCTGCATCCTGCCCGGGCCCCATCTGGACCCGGCGAGCCTGCTCGACCTCTGCGCGGCCGAACGGGTGACCCTGGCGGCCGGCGTCCCCACGATCTGGAATGGGGTTCTCCAGGCGTTGGACGCCGCGCCCGGCAGGTGGAGCCTGGACCCGGCCTTGCGCACGGTGGTCGGCGGCTCGGCGGCGAGCGAGGCGATGATCCGCGGCTTCGACAGGCACGGCATCCGCACCATCCACGCCTGGGGCATGACGGAGATGACGCCGATCGGCACGGCCTCCGTCCTCAAGGCGTCGATGGACGATCTCGACCGGGACGCGCAGTACGCCTACCGGGCGAAGCAGGGGCCGGCCATGCCTTTCGTCGAGATGCGCTTGGTCAACGACGCCGGCGTCGCGCCGTGGGACGGCGAGACCATGGGCGAATTGCAGGTGCGCGGGCCGTGGGTGGCCGCCGGCTACTACCGCCCGGACGAGCCGGGCGACCGCTGGACCGAAGACGGCTGGTTCGGCACCGGCGACGTCGCCACGGTCGACTCCGAAGGGTTTATGAAGATCACCGACCGCACCAAAGACCTGATCAAATCCGGCGGTGAATGGATCAGCTCGGTCGATCTCGAGAACGCGCTGATAGGCCATCCCGCCGTCCGGGAGGCGGCGGTGATCGGGGTGCACCACGAGAAATGGGACGAACGCCCGCTCGCCGTCGTCGCCCTGAAGGAGGGCGCGGAAGCCGACGCGGCCGCGCTCCACGCCCATCTCGCGGAGCGGTTCGCCAAATGGTGGCTCCCCGATGACTACGTCTTCGTCGACGAAATCCCGCGGAATTCCACCGGCAAATTCCTCAAATCCGCCCTCCGCGAATGTTACGGGGAGCGGCCCTGGCCGAAGGCCACCGCCGCGCGAGCGTCGTAGCGCCGAAGCGACACGCGCGACCGAGGGGGGAAGCAGCCGGCGGCCGGCGGCGGCGCCGTCCGCCACGCCAAGTTCGACGCGAACGACCCGGCAACCCGGACCAGGATCGGTCGCAACATCCCCTGCCCTGGAAGCACCGAGGGCGGCCAAGCTCACGTCCTTGACCAATCCTCACCTTCCTGCCAGGAGTTTTCCTGCAAGCAACACCGGGGTCCCGCTCCGTCGGGTCGCCCGCTGAATGGAACAGCCCTCGATGCTGCGCGCGGTGTCGGGCGAGGGGAGACCGAGGCGGTGGCCCGCATGGACGAAGCGGCGGTAAGGCGAAGCACGCACGAGGCAGGGCGCGAAGCCGCCCGTGCTCTGCTCGGCGGGCGCACGGCCAAGCGGGGAGACGCCGCCTTCCCCGCTTCCCCCATCCCCGCGGCCAACGTCGCCCAGGTGCCCCAGCGCAGCCCCTTGCGCTATCCGGGCGGCAAGACGTGGCTGATCCCCCACGTCCGCGCCTGGCTGAAGGCGACGGGCGCGCCGCACCGAGAGATCGTCGAGCCGTTCGCCGGCGGCGCTGTCGTGTCGCTCACCGCAGTCATGGAGGGGCTGGCCGAACGCGCGCTCCTGGTCGAGCGCGACCCCGACGTGTCCGCCTTCTGGCGCGCGGCGCTGCGGCACGGCGACGCGCTCATGGCGCGCGTCCGCGAATTCACGCCGAGCCGGGAGGCGGTGGAGCGGCTGGCGAACCGCGCCCCGAACGACGTGGTCGAGCACGGCTTCCGCACCCTGGTCCTGAACCGGACGCGGCGCGGCGGCGTGCTGGCCCCCGGCGCGGCGCTGATCAAACGGGGCGAGAACGGCCATGGCACAGCCTCGCGCTGGTATCCCGAGACGCTCATCGAGCGCCTGCAGGCGATCCAGCAGCACGCCGACCGGCTGATGTTCATCGAGGGCGATGGGATGCGGCTGCTCGACACGGTAGCCGGTGGTCGGTGGCCAGTGGCCGGTCGCCGGCCACCGACCACTGGCGATCGGCCACTGGCCACCTTCATCGACCCGCCCTATACGGCGGCCGGCGGCAAGCGTGCTGGTGCCCGCCTCTACGCCCACCACACGGTCGATCACGCCGCGCTGTTCGCCACTCTCGCAGAGAGCGGCACGAATTTCCTCATGACCTATGACTGCTCGGACGAGATCACCGCGCTCGTCCGCCGGCACGGCTTCCACGCGGAGACCGTGACGATGAAGAACGGACATCACGCTCCCATGCAGGAGCTCGTCATCACTCGGAAGCGGCTGTTGTCGTGAGCCGTTACGGCATCGCGGAATGGTACGGACGCCCCTTTCTTGCGCTATCGCCGGGAGAGCGACGGGAATTGGCAGCAACGGCTTTGGGCGAAACCGCTCCGCCGCAGTGTCCGTTCCGGGCGATGGTTTGCAGCAAGAAGGGAGGCGTTTGCACGATCCAGAGATACGCTCGGAATGGAGCGCACATGGGCGCACCCGAAGGGGACCCTGTGATCGTCTGTCCCATCAGATTCGAGCAAGATCGGATTATCGTGAAATGGTTGGCCGACATCGTCGGCTTCCGAGACGACGCAGCGATGGTTGCGCGAGAAATTCCTTTCATGACGAGCACGGTGACCGGCAAGGCCGCCGGTCGAATTGATATCGTTCTTGCCGAGATCGATGGCGGCTTGACGTGGTTCGGACTTGAAATTCAGGCAGTTTATTTTTCCGGACCGGGCATGGAAGAAGAATTTCGTGCGCTGCTCGATAGCGCCGATCCGAGACCGTCCTACCCCAGTTCTGTTCGTCGGCCGGATTGGCGGTCGTCGAGTGCCAAGCGGCTTATGCCTCAACTCCAGGTGAAAGGCCCGACGTTGCGGCGATGGGGATCCAAGATCGCGGTTGCCGTGGATCGACCGTTTTTCGAGGCGATGGGCGGCCCATCGCCGAATGCCAGTCACGATCTGAACGACGGCGACGTGTTGTGGCTCGTTACCAAAGTATCGGACTTCCGCTTGTGTACCGACCATTGGGAGGCACTCACGCTGGAGGCGGCGACCGATAAGCTGCTGGCCGCTCGCACCGTTAGGAAACAGGAGTTTGAGGAGGTTTTGCGCGAAAAACTGGAGCCGATGCGGGGGATACCGTAAAGTCTGCTGCTGCCATCGGCGTCTGTCGTCGATATATTTGTCCGGAGATCCCGTTGCAGGAATCCAACCGTGGCAGGAGAAACACATCAGCCCGCCGGGAGCTTCCACGAAACGCGCTTCGGGCGGATCGTTCACGGCGACAGCATCGACGTGCTCGCGACTTGCCCGAGCGATTCGGTCGACCTGATCGTGACGAGCCCGCCCTTCGGGCTGGTCCGCAAGAAGGATTACGGCAACGTCGAGGCGAACGAATACGTCGAATGGTTCAAGCCGTTCGGCGCCGCGTTTTGGCGTGTCCTCAAGAGCAGCGGCAGCTTGGTCATCGACATCGGCGGTGCGTGGAACAAGGGTTATCCCACCCGCAACCTCTATCACTTCAAGCTTCTGGTCATGCTGTGCGAGGAGCTGGGGTTCCATTTGGCGCAGGATTTCTACTGGTGGAACCCGTCCAGGCTCCCAACGCCGGCGGAGTGGGTCACGGTCCGCCGGATTCGCGTCAAGGACGCGGTGAATACCGTATGGTGGCTCTCCAGGACCCCTTGGCCCAAGGCGAGCAACCGCCGGGTCCTTCAACCTTACAGCCCGAGTATGCAGGACCTGCTGGCCAAAGGCTACAAGGCCAGCAAGCGCCCGTCTGGCCACGATATCAGCGAGAAATTCAGAACCGACAACGGTGCCGCCATCCCACCCAACCTCATCGCGATCCCCAATACGGAGAGCAACAGTTTCTATCTGCGCTACTGCGAGGCGAAGGGTCTCAAGCCACACCCCGCCCGTTACCCGGCGGAGCTTCCGGAATACTTCGTCCGCATGTTGACGGAACCCGGTGACCTCGTCGTCGATCCCTTCGCCGGCAGCTGCGTGACCGGCGAAGTTTGCGAACGCCTGGAACGCCGCTGGTCCTGCATCGAGCGCGTGCGCGCCTACTGCGAGGCGGCCCTCGGGCGCTTCGTCCGCCCGCCGCAGGCAGCGGCGAAACCTGCTGGCGACCCCGACAGCCCGTCCAACTACTATCGGCTGCCCCGCCCCGGCCTCCTGTGGAACGGCGCCGCCGGCGCGCCGTTGCCGCGCGACGGGGGCAGGACGCGGCACCGCGAAAAAAGCGACGCCGCGACGCCGCCGAAAGCCCACCCCTGACGCCCGGCGTTCGCCTCCCGCCTCTTTTCGCTTTTTCGCTGCCCTTGTTTCCGCCCGTGCGATCTGAAACTCTTGGCCGGGCGACGGAAGCGGCGAGGGTGCGATGGGTCGCCTGTTGGATCTCGGCACGCGGATCGAGCTGGTCTCGATGGACCCGCATTTCCACGACATCAGCCTCTCGTTGTATCAGCGCGCGGGTGCGGACGGCGTTTGCGGCTTCCTTCCGCACAGCTACAGCGGCAGGGAAGGGGTCGAGGCGCGACTCGCCTTCGTGGCGCGGGCGATGGCCGCGCTCGGTGGGATGGAACCCGCGCCCGGACAGCCGGGGCGGTTCGCCTTCGCGTGCGGCGCCGAGCACCGGACGGCGGCGAAGCGGCTATTCCTCGAAGCCTGCAAGCGGGCGCCGGGCGCCGCGCTTGCGGCGCAGCCGATGCGCGTCCACGACCGGAAGAACGATCTCGCCATCACCGCCGCGAGTTTGGGCGACGGGCACTACCGGATCGAAGCCCGTGGCGGCGCCAAGGCGGCCCGGCGCGCGGACGGCGTGGCCCGCGGCCTTGTCAGGCTCGCTGAAATGGAGTCCGTAGCGCCGGCGGAGGCGCGCTTTCCTTGCGGCCACGCGCACGATGCGCTCGTGGGCCTGTTGCTCGGCCGGGCGCTCAACGTTCGCGCCGCCATGCGCGAGGCGGAGTCCGCCGCCGCCCGCGGCATCCTCGCCGCGCCGAGCGCGCAACAAGGGGTCTGAAGCCCGGGAGGAGCGAAGACGATGACAGCGGTGCCCTCCATGACCAGCCGCGCGCGTGTGCTCGCGGCGCTGCGGCGCGAGGCAGTGGACCGGACGCCGGTCTGCAACCCCACGTCGGTGGCGACCGTCGAACTGATGGACTTGGTGGACGCGCCCTTCCCGCTCGCGAACCGGGACCCGGCGCTGATGGCCCGCCTCGCCGCCACCGGCCATACCGAGCTCGGGTTCGACAGCGTCATGCCGGTGTTCTCGATCATCCAGGAATCCTCGGCTCTCGGCTGCAAGATGCAGTGGGAGCAGAAGGACAACTGGCCCACCGTGCGCATGCGCGAGCCGATCTGGAAGGACGTGGACGACGTCCGCATCCCCAACGACTTCCTCCTGCATCCCGACATGCGTTGCGTGATCGAGGCGATCCGTCTCCTGCGCAAGGAATTCGGCGACGAGGTCGCGGTCATCGGCAAGACCATGGGGCCGTGGACCCTGGGCTACCACTGCTTCGGCGTCGAGCCCTTCCTCCTGATGTCGCTCGACGATCCGGGCCAGACCAAGCGCGCACTCGACCGCATGAAGGAGGCAACCGTGCAGTTTGGCCTGGCGCAGATCGAGGCGGGCGCCGACGCGCTGACGCTTCCCGACCACGCCACCGGCGACCTAGTGAGCGCCGACTACTACCGGCGCTATCTCAAGGACCTCCACATCGAATTCGTGGAGCGCCTGCCGGTGCCGCTTATCCTCCACATCTGCGGGCGCACCGTGGACCGCATGGGCTACATCGCCGAGACGGGGATCGCCGCCTTCCATTTCGATTCCAGGAACGAGCCGGGCGAATCGATGGCGGCCATGGACGACCGGGTGTCCTTGGTGGGCAACATCAACAACCCGGAGACGCTCTTTGCCAAGGGGCCGGAGACGGTGCGCCGGGAGGTCTACGCGAATCTCGACGCCGGCGTACAGGCGGTGGGGCCGGAATGTGCCATCCCCCTCCAGACAGCGGTCGAGAACCTGCGCGAGATCCCGCGGGCGGTGCGCGACTGGCACGAAGAGCATGGCCGCCCGCACTGATCGGCCATAGGATCGCCAGCTTTCACGGTCGAGTGCGGCATGGCCGAGCTGTCCGACATCGCCAACGCGCGCATCCGCGCCGAGATCGAGGAGTTCCTCGAACGGCCAGACGAGAGCGAGCGGAACGTCGCGCTCTTCGCGCGGGTCCGCCCGCCGATGCAGGACATCGCGGCGGCGCTGATCGAGGGCGACAACGAAACCGTCGACGCGCTGACGGCGCAAGCGCTGGCGGAGGGCACCGACGCCCTCGAGATCATGGACGACGCGCTGATCGCCGGGATGGGCATCGTCGGCATCAAGTTCCGCGAGAATTTCATCTTCGTGCCCGAGGTCCTGGCCTGCGCGCGGGCCATGAAGGCAGGGATGGCCCATATCGAGCCGATCCTCTCGGCCTCGGGCGTCGACCCCGTCGGCACCGTGATCATGGGCACGGTGAAGGGAGACCTGCACGACATCGGGAAGAACCTCTGCATCATGATGCTCTCCGGCGCGGGCTTCGATGTGATCGATCTCGGCGTGGACACGTCGGAGGACGAGTTCATCGAGGCGATCGAGGAGCACCGGGCGCCGATCCTGGGCATGTCGGCCCTGCTCACCACGACCATGCCGAACATGGGCCGGACGATCGAGGCGCTGATCGACGCCGACCTCCGCGACGATGTGATGGTCATGGTCGGCGGCGCGCCGGTGACCCAGGAGTTCGCCGACGACATGGGCGCGGACGGCTACGGCAAGGACGCGCTGTCCTGCGTCGCCCTCGCGAAGCGGCTGATGGAAGAGCGCGGGTAGGCCGCCCTTGCGGAAAATCAGCCGGCGCGACTACCAGGAGCGGCTGGACCGCCTCACCGAAATCTTCTCCGGCATCGTCGACCACGCCGACGCGCAGGCGCGGAATCGCTGCCCCTACCGCGACCGCGCGGACCGCTGCACCGCCGCCTTCGACTGCCGCAACCGGCTTCCGTCGGAAGCCGCCGGAGAGCGCCCGTCCTGCGGCCATGACGGCGCCTTCGACTACCGCCTAGCTTGGGAGACCGACCCCGGCGCCCGCGACCGGGCGAAGGCGCGGCTCGGGCAAATCCGGCGGCGCGCGGCGGCGCGGCGCCGCGACGCGGAACCGGCGGCGGGCCCGGGGACGATCGCCCACGGCGGCGAGAGGCGCCCGCTCGTCGCCGGCCTGACCCTGTTCGACCACGCCGACGCGCTCGCGGTCGAGGTGCCGACCTCCTGCCAGCGCAACGGCCGCTGCCACGAATGCGTGGTCGAAGTGACTCGCGGCGAAGACTCGCTCAACGCGCGGACGGAGGCGGAGAGCTTCCTGCGCGGACGCTACCGGCTGGCCTGCCAGGCGGTGGTCGCACGCACCGACCGGGACGTGGCGTTCGCACCGCTGCGCCGCAGCCCGCGCATCCTCGCCCTCCCGGAGCAAGGCGCGCCGGCGGCGTTCGATCCGCTCGTCACGCGGCGGGGGGATCAAGTCCTCTACGACGGCGCGCCGATCGACCGCTATCGCGGGCGCCTCCTGGGGCTCGCCATCGATCTCGGCACGACGACGGTGGTGTTGGATTTCGTCGACCTCGAAAGCGGGCGCAGCGTCCACGGCGCCGCCTTCGAGAACCCGCAGGCCTTCGGCGGCAGCGACGTCATGCACCGCATCTCCTACGACCGGGAGGACGACGCCGGCGAGCTCCAGAAGGCCGCCGCCTCAGCCATCAACCGCGCGATTGCCGAGGCCTGCGCGCGGCTCGGCGTCGGGCGCAACGCGCTCTACGAAATCGTGGTCGCGGGCAACCCGACCATGCGCGACATCCTCTTCAGGCTCGACGTCCAGGGGATCGGTCAAAGGCCGTACAAGTCGCTGGTGGAGAAGGCGTTTCTGGCCGGCGAACGGGCCGATACCGCGCTCCGCGCGAAGGCCAGGCGGCTCGGCCTGCGCACCAACCCGCAGGCGCGCGCCTACGGCCTGCCCCTGATCGCGAGCCATGTCGGCGGGGACACGGCGGCCGGCCTCGCGGCGTTGGAGGAGGCGTTCGCCGGCGCGGAGACGGCGATGCTCGTGGACATGGGGACCAACACCGAGGTCGTCCTCAAGCACCGGGGGCGGATGCTCGCCGCCTCCTGTCCCGCCGGGCCGGCCTTCGAGGGCGGGTTGGTGCGCTACGGGATGCCGGCCTGCGACGGCGCCATCGAAGCGGTGCGGTTGGGTGCCGACGGCGAGGCCGCATGGGAGACCATCGGCGGGGGTGCGCCGGTGGGGCTCTGCGGCTCCGGCCTGATCGATCTGCTGGCGGAGTTGCGGCGCACCGGGCGGCTCACGGCCAAGGGCGTATTCGCGGCGGACCGCAAGCAATTCGAGATCGCGGTCGTGCCGGAGCACGGCATCACCTTCTCCAGGGAGGACGCGAGCAATCTCGGCCAAGCCAAGGCCGCGAACTATTGCGGCCAGTACATCGTCATGCGGGCGCTCGGCGTCGCTCCGACGGCGGTCGAGCGGCTCTACCTGGCCGGCGGCTTCGCCAACTACGTGAACGTCCGCAATGCGAGCGCCATCGGCCTGCTGGCGCCGGTGCCCGAGGAGCGGGTGGTCAAGGTCGGCAACGCGGCGGCGCGCGGCGCGCGCGAAATTCTGCTCTCCGGCAGCCGGCGCCGGGCGCTCGAACGCCGTGTCCAGGCCATCGAGCATGTCGAACTCGAGACCACGCCCGATTTCTTCGACCTGTTCGTGGACGGCTGCCAGTTCAAGCCCATGCCGTCCGTCCTCGCGCCGCAAGGAGAGCCCGCATGACCGCCGCGCCGCCGTTCGTCGCGATCGGCGAGAACATCCACGCGACCCGCATCGTGCTCCGCAAGGGCCGGCGCATCGCCACGCGCGACGGCGCGGAGGCCGTCCTCTACCGCGCGGCCGACGGCGCGGAGCGCGCCCTGCCCGTCCCCGCAGCAGCGAAGAAGACCAAGGACTACGAGGAGGGGCGGGTCAAGCACGTCCAGATCGCGATCGAGACGGCGATGGAGACGGCGGCGGGCGACCCGGCCGAGGGCCGGCGCTACATCGAGGCCCTGGTCCGCCATCAGGAGCAGGCGGGCGCCGCCTTCCTCGACCTGAACGTGGACGAGATGTCGCCGAAGCTCGAGGTGCAGACCGCCGCCATGGCTTGGCTCGCCCGCACCGCCCAAGGCATGACGGCACTGCCGCTCTCGATCGATTCCTCCAGCATCGACGTGATCCGCGCCGGCCTCGAGGCGCTGGCGCCGGGCGGCGCGCGGGCGATGCTCAACTCCGCCTCCCTGGAGCGCCTGGATGCGCTCGACCTGGCGCGCGCTCACAACTGCTGCGTGGTGGTGACGGCGGCCGGCGAGAAGGGGATGCCCGACGGCGCCGAGGCGCGCGTCGCCAACGCCGCGCGCATGATCGAGACCGCGGGCGGCAAGGGCTTCGCGCCCGGTGACGTCTACGTCGATCCGCTGGTCTTCCCGGTTTCCGTGGACGGCCGCTACGGCCGCCACTGCCTGGATGCGATCCGCGCTCTCCGCGCCGCGTTCGGCGACGCGCTCCACATCACCGGCGGCATGAGCAACGTTTCGTTCGGCCTGCCGGCCCGCCGGCTGCTGAACGAGGCCTTCGCCCTGCTCGCGGTCGAGGCCGGCGCCGACGGCGGCATCATGGACCCGGTCGCGAGCCCGCCCTCAGCGCTCTTCGCGCGCGACCGCCCCGCCCCGCGCCACCGCCTGGCCGAGGACGTCATCCTGGGCCGCGACGAACACTGCATGGCCTGGATTCGCGCTTGGCGAAAGGGCGAACTCGCTGTAGGGTGACGCCAAGAGGCGAAAACATCGGAGGCAACGGAGAATGAGAGGGAAGCTGGATCCGGAGATCATCCGCATTTTTGAGAAGGAAATCCTCGCTCCGGTCGGAGCAGCGGAAGCAGACGGGCCAAATTGCTTGACAGGTTTTTTGCCGATGAGGGGAGATCTATACGAGTCCGGTGGACTGATGGTTGTCGGACGAGCGACGAACGATTGGAGAACTCGCATCCGTTGGAATTGTCTTGGCAGCGACAAGTCACGCAAGGAGTACACTCAGGAGGTCGTCAGGGAAAACAGCGATCCCGAAGGAAAATGCCCCATGGTATGGGTTGAGGAGCTGTGGGGAAACACCAAGTATAGCGAGAAGTACGGATCGAAGTACAATACCAAACGCTCTGCTTTCTGGAGAGTTATTCAGAAAGTGATCTCGTACATACCCATAACTGAAGATGAGTCGAACTTCTCTTCTTGGCTGGTGTGGTCGAATCTGTACAAACTCTCTCCAACCAGCGGTAATCCCGGTGCGAAGCTTCGTCGTCTTCAGCTGGAAGGTTGCAAATCCTCATTCAAGCGCGAAATTGATGTTTTTCGCCCAGGTCGTCTACTTCTTCTCACCGGGTTGGAGTGGGCCGAACCATTTCTCGAGGAGCTTTGCATTGATAGCAAAGACGATGATGATCTGGAACACGTCGAGCTCAAGGGGCGATTGCATTATCCGGAGGGAAACTCGGCGAGCCTCGTCGTCGCCAAGCATCCACAGGGGAAGAAAGAGGATATCTGGATCGACCAAGTGATGAAGGCTTTCAGCATGACCGGTGCCCCGACGAGATAATGGGAAGCGATCACACCGCGAGGGACGCCGCGATCTCGTAGGAGCGGAGGCGGGCGGCGTGGGCGTGGATGTTGGAATTCACCATGATCTCGTCGGCGCCGGTGCGGGCGACGAATTCTCCCAGCTGCCGCCGCACGGTGTCCGGTGCGCCCGAGGCGGTGCAGGCGAACCAGCGGTCGAGCACGGCGCGCTCCTGCGGCGCGAGGCTCGCCTCGAAATTCGCCGCCGGCTTCGGCAGCGGGCCGGGGCTGCCCCGGTGCAGGTTCAGGACCGCTTGCTGCGCGGAGCTGCGCACGAAGGCGGCCTCTTCCTCCGTCTCCGCAGCGAAGACGTTGAAGCCCAGCATGACGTAAGGCTCGGCGCATTGTTCCGAGGGCTGAAAGCTCTCGCGGTAGACCTCGATCGCCTGCGTCAGGGCGGCGGGCGCGAAATGGGAGGCGAAGGCGTAGGGCAGGCCGAGGGCGGCCGCGAGCTGCGCTCCGAAGAGGCTGGAGCCCAGAATCCAGATCGGCACGCGCAGGCCGGCGCCCGGCACCGCGCGCACCCGTGGGGCCGGACCCGCAGGCCCTCCCTCCGCGCCTCGGAAATAGCTCTGGAGCTCCACCACGTCGCGCGGAAAGTCGTTCACGTCGCCGGTCAGCGTGCGCCTGAGCGCGTGCGCGGCCAGCTGGTCCGTCCCCGGCGCGCGGCCGACGCCGAGGTCGATACGGCCGGGATAGAGCGATTCCAGGGTGCCGAACTGCTCGGCGATGACCAGGGGCGCGTGGTTCGGCAGCATGACGCCGCCGGCGCCGACCCGGATCGTCTTCGTTCCGCCGGCGACGTGGCCGATCAGCACCGCCGTCGCCGCGCTGCCGATCCCCGTCATGTTGTGGTGCTCGGCCAGCCAGTAGCGCCGGTAGCCCCAGCGCTCGGCGTGCCGCGCCAGGTCGAGGGTGTTGCGGAAGGATTGCGCCGCGTCGCCGCCCTCCACGATGGGCGACAGGTCGAGGACCGAGAGCGGCACCATGGGCGGCGGGTGCTCAACCGAGGGCGGAGCGGCGCCGGGAGGCCTTGCCGCGCCTGGCCCTCGTGCCGGGCGCGCCCGCGCGGCTGCGTCCGCGCCGCGCCTCGCCCGCGCCGTCCGCTTCGGGCGCGCGGCGGGGGGAGCCGATCCCCAGGTCCTGGTCGTTGAGCCGGCGGATCTCGTCCCTAAGCCGCGCCGCCTCTTCGAATTCGAGATCGCCCGCCGCCGCCTTCATGCGCGCCTCCAGGTCCTTCATGTAGGCGTCGAAATTGTGGCCGATGAGGAGCGCGTTTTCGGCAGCGCCGGTATCGACGGTGACGTAGTCCGCCTCGTACACGCCTTCCAGGATGTCGGCGACGGATTTGCGGACGCTCTCCGGTGTGATCCCGTTGGCGGCGTTGTAGGCCTGCTGCTTGGCACGCCGGCGTTCGGTCTCCGCCAGGGCGGTCGCGAGCGAATCGGTCATCTCGTCAGCGTAGAGGATCACCCGGCCGTCGACGTTGCGCGCAGCCCGCCCGATGGTCTGAATCAGCGAGGTGCGGGAGCGCAGGAAGCCTTCCTTGTCGGCGTCCAGGATCGCCACCAGCCCGCATTCCGGGATGTCGAGCCCCTCGCGCAGGAGGTTGATGCCGACCAGCACGTCGAAGGCGCCCAATCGCAGGTCGCGGATGATCTCGATGCGCTCGATGGTGTCGATGTCGGAGTGGAGGTAGCGCACGCGGATGCCGGCCTCGTGGAGATATTCCGTCAGGTCCTCGGCCATGCGCTTGGTGAGGGTGGTGACCAGCACCCGCAGGCCGCGCCCGGCGCACGCTTTGCAATCCGCCATCAGGTCGTCCACCTGGCGTTCGACGGGGCGCACGACGCAGACCGGGTCGATCAGGCCGGTCGGGCGGATTACCTGCTCGACGAAGACCCCGCCGGTGCGCTCCATCTCCCACGCGCCCGGTGTCGCCGAGACGAAGATCGTCTCCGGCCGCATCGCATCCCATTCCTCGAATTTGAGCGGCCGGTTGTCGACGCAGGACGGCAGGCGAAAGCCGAACTCGGCCAGTGTCGATTTGCGCCGGAAGTCGCCGCGAAACATGCCGCCGAGCTGGGGCACGGTGACGTGGCTCTCGTCCACGATCAGGAGCGCGTTCTCCGGCAGGTATTCGAACAGGGTCGGCGGCGGCTCGCCCGGCTTGCGGCCGGTGAGATAGCGCGAGTAGTTCTCGATCCCGGCGCAACTGCCCGTCGCCTCCATCATCTCCAGGTCGAACCGGGTGCGCTCTTCCAGCCGCTGGGCTTCCAGCAACTGCCCGCGTGCGCGGAATTCCTCGACGCGCGCCGCGAGCTCCGTCTTGATCTGCCGGATGGCCTGCCGGATGGTCGGGCGGGGCGTGACGTAGTGGCTGTTCGGGTAGATTCGCACGCGGGCGAGGCGGTCGGTCTTCGTCCCCGTCAGGGGGTCGAACTCGACGATCTCCTCGATCTCGTCGCCGAAGAGCGAGACGCGCCAAGCGCGGTCCTCCGAATGCGCGGGGAACAGCTCGATCAGGTCGCCGCGGACGCGGAAGTCGCCGCGCGCCAGCGTCTGGCCGGTGCGGCGGTACTGCAACTCGACCAGCTGGCGGACCAGGGCGCGTTGGTCGATGCGCGCGCCGCGCGCCAGGGCGACGGACATGGAGGAATAGGTCTCGACGGCGCCGATGCCGTAGATGCAGGAAACCGACGCGACGATCACCACGTCCTTGCGCTCCAGCAGCGCGCGCGTCGCGCCGTGGCGCATCCGGTCGATATGCTCGTTGATCGAGGCGTCCTTCTCGATATAGGTGTCCGAGCGCGGGACGTAGGCTTCCGGCTGGTAGTAGTCGTAGTAAGAAACGAAGTATTCGACCGAGCTGTTCGGGAGGAACGCCTTCATCTCGCCGTAGAGTTGGGCGGCCAGCGTCTTGTTCGGCGCGAGGATCAGGGCGGGCCGGCCCAACGCCTGGATGACGTGGGTCATCGTGAAGGTCTTGCCGGAGCCGGTGACGCCGAGCAGCACCTGGTCGCGTTCTCCGGCGCGCACGCCTCCCACGAGCTTGGCGATGGCTTCGGGCTGGTCGCCCGCGGGCCGGAACGCCGAATCGATTTCGAAGGCCGCGCCCCCGGCCGCCTCCGCTCGTTCCGCCGGCTGCGCCATGGGCGTACTATAGGGTCCCGGACCGCCCGGACGCCAGAGAGCGGGGCCATGGAGGGGCGTCCGGCGGGTCGAGGCGCGGCGAACCGGAACGCCGAACCAGGACCATTACGGCTTGGCTCGGCACATCCGCCCGGAGGTCCCGGTCTATATCGGCCGGGACGCGCACAACATCCTGAAGGCGGCCAGCGTCTGGGTTCCGAACGGCCATGCCTTCGCCGCTCCCCGCTTCATCGCGCTCCGGGAGCCGGTGGAGATCGGGCCGTTCCGCGTCACGCCGTATCTGGTGGATCACAGCGCGTTCGACGCCTACGCGCTGCTGGTGGAGGCCTGTGGCAAGCGGGTGTTCTACTCCGGCGACTTCCGGGGGCACGGGCGCAAGAGGAAGCTGTTCGAGGCGATGGTCGCGAACCCGCCGGGAGATATCGACATTCTGTTGATGGAGGGAACGACCATCGGGCGAACGGGGACGGACGAGGGGTTCGCGACCGAGGACGCTCTCGAATGCACGTTCGCCCAGGCGTTTCGGGAGACGAAGGGTCTGCATTTCGTCTGGACCTCGTCGCAGAACATCGACCGTTTGGTGACGATCTTCCGCGCCGCCAAGCGGACCGGCCGCGTGCTCCTGATCGACCTGTACACCGCCGTCGTGCTGGAGGCGGCGGGCCGAGACAGCATCCCGCAATCCGATTGGGCCGATGTGGAACTTTACATTCCGCATGGCCAGCGGGTGTTCATCAAGGAGAAGGAGCTGTTCGGCACCCTCAAGCGGTACGAGGCGAACCGCGTCTTCCCGGAGGCACTGCCGGATCTGGCCGGGCGGTCCGTCATGCTGTTCCGCCCGATGGCGATGAGCGACTGCGGCGTCCAGGCGGTGCTGGACGGGGCCGCGCTCACCTATTCGATGTGGGAGGGCTATCTGGAGCAGGATAGCTCGCGCGAAGTCCTGAAATGGCTGGAAGACCACGGCATCCCCTGGCACCCCCTCCACACCTCTGGCCACACCTCGGTGGCCGACCTGAAACGCTTCGCCGCCGCCCTTGCGCCGCGCGCGCTCGTGCCGATACACTCCTTCGAGACGGACCGGTTCGGGGAGTTCTTCGAGAACGTCGTCCGGCGGGACGATGGCACGTGGTGGGATGTTTGAACCCGAAGGGAGAAGACGAATGCGCGCACTGAAAGACCGGTTTCTGAAAGACCTTGAAAGTGGAATGCTGGCCCCTCTGACGGAAGAAGTGCGATCGGATCACACTCTCTGCCTGGAGTTGCGAGGAAGTTATGTCGATGTCTACTACCGGGGTGGATGCCTAATGAAGGTTGAGGAGAATTCCGATAATTTCTATCTTGTCGAATTCAATGAAAAATATTTCAAAAGAAAAACCGACATCGTCAAGCTCCCCGAGCGTGAGATCCGAAAGAAAGACGACATCGTCAAATGGCTGAACGTGTCGCCGTGCCTCAAGCGAGCGATGGACCACTATTTTGCCACAGTAGTAGAAAAGGGTGAGCGCGAGTTTCAACAACTTGTTGTGCGTGAAAACAGCTTCTCAAGAATCGCGAGATCGACCGATTACTATGTTTGTGACATCGAGTACGAAATCGGTCAGCGGAAGTTCGATATGATTGCTGCACATTGGCCTTCGAAACCGCATGTGCGCCAGAAGGCAAGCGGACGACGACTCGTTTTTGTCGAAATGAAATATGGTGATGATGCGCTGGAAGGCTCCGCGGGACTATGCAAGCACATTAAGGATATCAATGACTTTCTGAACGATCCCGGTGCTCTGAAATGTCTGAAAGAGGATATGGTAAAGGTCTTCAATCAGAAGCGAAAATTGGATCTCATGAATTGCGAAAAGGATTTGAAAAGCTTCAGCGATAGAAATGAACCGCCGGTCTTATTGCTATTGTTGGCAAATCACGATCCGGACAAACGTGGGCTGAGTAAAACCCTCGAAAACCTTCCGAAGTGCCCCAATGCCGATTTGCGTATCGCCACCGCGAGCTTCTTCGGACACGGTCTGTACGACCAAGGAGTCCACCCGGCCGAAAAATTTCGGAAGTGTTTCCGCGATTACATCTACTCCGATTCCAACGAAGGCTGAGCGCTGCCTGGAGCAGCGCCCTGCGTCAATCGCTTAATCGGCACGCACCGCGCCGAATCGGGAGGGATCGGGAAGGCTCCGCACCGCCCGCCCTGGACAAACGCCCGCGCCGGGCCGATATTGTCCCCGGAGCGCCTTGGAGGACCAGGATGTACCAGAAGGAGACGCGGGCGATCGAGATTACGGTCAAGCCGTTCTATCTCGAGGAGCAATCGGAGCCCGACGACAGCCACTTCGTGTTCGCCTACCACATCCGCATCCGGAACAACGGCCGGAAGACCGTCCAGCTGCTGAACCGCTACTGGCAGATCACGGACGGCCGCGGCCGCACCCAGGAGGTGCGGGGTGCGGGCGTGGTCGGCGAGCAGCCCGTCCTCCAGCCGGGGGAGGCGTTCGAATACACCAGCGGCTGCCCGCTCAACACATCGACCGGAATCATGGTCGGCTCCTACCAGATGGAAACCCAGGACGGCGAGCGCTTCGACGTGGACATCCCGGCGTTCTCGCTCGATTCACCGGACACACCCGCCCGGCTCAACTGAGCTCCCCCGGCCGCGAATTCAGGCCCCGGCCGCAGACCCGAGACGACGAGGAGAGAGCAGTGGATGAAAACCAGCCGGCGCGCCCGCGCCCCGTCGCGCGGCCGACGAAGGAGGCCGCCGAGGAGGCGCTCCGCACGCTGATCCGCTGGGCCGGCGACGACCCGGCGCGGGAAGGGCTGCGCGACACGCCCAAGCGGGTGGCGCGGGCGTTCGAGGAATATTTCAGCGGCTACGCCCAGGACCCTTACGAAATCCTCCACCGCACCTTCGAGGAGACGAACGGCTACGACGAGATGGTCGTGCTGCGCGACATCGATTTCCGCTCGCACTGCGAACACCACATCGCGCCCATCGTCGGCCGCGCCCATATCGGCTACCTGCCGGACCGCCGCGTAATCGGCATCAGCAAGCTCGCCCGCGTGGTGGACGTGTTCGCGCGGCGCCTGCAGATCCAGGAGAAGCTGACCGGGCAGATCGCCGATTCGATCGAGTCGGTCATCCAGCCGCGCGGGGTCGGCGTGGTGGTCGAGGCCGTCCACCACTGCATGACGGCGCGCGGCGTGCGCAAGGAGGGGGTCATGATGGTGACGAGCCGGATGCTGGGCGCCTTTCGCACGGACCCGAAGACCCGCCGGGAGTTCCTCAGCATGATCGGCGGCGCGGCCCCGGCGACGCCGCGCTAGGGCGCGACGCCCGGCGCTTGCGCCGGCGCGGGGGCGTGGACAGCCCCGATGGGCTCGGTCAGAGACCTCCGCCCGGTCCTCTTCGTGGTCGGCATCCTGCTGATCACGCTCTCGCTCGCCATGGCGCTGCCGGCCGTCGCCGACGGGGCGACCGCCAACCCCGACTGGCGGGTCTTCCTCGCGGCCAGCGTCTTCACGCTCTTCGTCGGCGCCTGCCTCGCCCTCGCCAACCGCGGCCGGGATACCCGGCTCACCGTGCGCCAAGCCTTCGTCCTGACCACCGTGAGCTGGGTCGTGGTCGCCGCCTTCGCCGCCCTTCCCTTCGCCTTCTCCGACCTGAACCTGAGCTACGCCGACGCCTATTTCGAGGCGATGTCCGGGCTCACCACCACGGGGTCGACGGTCATCGTCGGCCTCGACGACGCACCGCCGGGCATCCTCCTGTGGCGTGCGCTCCTGCAATGGCTGGGCGGCATCGGCATCATCGTCACGGCAATCGCCATCCTGCCCATGCTGCGCATCGGCGGGATGCAGCTGTTCCGCACGGAGTCGTCTGACAGTTCCGGCAAGGTGCTGCCGCGCGCGGCCCAGCTCGCGGGCGCGGTCGGGCTGATCTACCTGTTGCTGACGGCCGGCAACGGCCTCGCCTACTGGGCCGCCGGCATGACGCCGTTCGAGGCCCTGTGCCACGCCATGACGACCATCGCGACCGGCGGCTACTCGACCTCCGACGCCTCGCTCGGCCATTTCGACAGCGCCGCCATCGAAGGCATTGCCATGGTGTACATGGTGCTGGGCTCCCTGCCCTTCGTGCTCTACCTGCGAGCCGTGCGCGGCAACGCCGGCGCACTGCTGCGGGATACGCAGGTGCGCTGGTTCTTCGGCCTGGTGCTGTTCTTCCTGCTCGCGCTCGCCGGCTGGCAGATGGCGGCCAACGGCGCCACGGCCACGGACGCCTTCCGCGAAGCCGCCTTCAACGGCATCTCGATCCTCACGGGTACCGGCTATTCCACCGCCGATTTCTCCGCCTGGGGCAGCTTCGCCCTGCCGGTCTTCACCCTGCTCATGTTCATCGGCGGCTGCACGGGCGCCACCACCGGCGGGGTGAAGGTTTTTCGCATCCAGGTCCTGGCGGCGACGGCCCTGGTGCAGATCCGCCAGCTCATCCAGCCGCACGGGGTCTTCCTCACCAAGTTCAACCGGCGCCCGATTCCGGAGAGCGTGCCGCCGGCGGTGATGGGCTTCTTCTTCCTCTTCGTGGTGAGCTTCGGCGTGATCGCCATGGGCCTCGCCCTGATGGGCCTCGACTACGTGACGAGCATCAGCGGCGCGGCGACGGCGCTGGCCAATGTGGGCCCGGGACTGGGCCCCACCATCGGCCCCTCCGGCACCTTCCAGCCCCTGCCGGAGCCGGCGAAATGGCTGCTCTCCTTCGCCATGCTGCTGGGCCGGCTCGAGCTCTTCACGGTGCTCGTGCTGTTCGTCCCCCGCTTCTGGCGGGATTGAGCGGCGCGTCGGGCGCGGCGTCAGCCCTTTTCCGCGAGCATCCCGCCGTCCACCGGGAGGATGTGACCGGTGACGAAGCTCGCCTTGTCCGAGAGCAGCCACACCACCGCCTGCGCTACCTCCTCCGGGCGGCCGATGCGGCCCATCGGCACGCGGCCCGCCGCTTCGCCCGGGTCGTCGTTCCAGCCGCGGAGCAGCAGCGGGGTCAGAATCGGGCCGGGGGCCACGGCGTTCACCCGGATGCCGCGGGTCGCGTATTCGAGGGCGGCGACCTTGGTCATGCCGGAGACCGCGTGTTTCGCCGTCATGTAGGGCGACCACCGCGGATAGGCGGCGAGGCCCCACATCGAGCCGGCGTTGACGATCGCCCCGCCGCCGCTCTCCAGCATGGCCGGGATTTCCGCCTTCATGCAGAGGAACACGCCGTCGATCATGATCGCGAAGACGCGCCGCACGTCCGCCATGTCCTGCTCGGGGAGGAGCGCCCGCGGCCCTTCGATCCCGGCGTTGTTGTAGGCGAGATGGAGGCCGCCGAAGGCGCTCGCGCAGCGCGCCACCAGGGCCTCGACCTGCGCCGCGTGGGCCACGTCGGCGTAAGCGAATTCGGCTTTGCCGCCTCCCTCGCGGATCGCCGCCGCGGCCGCCTCGCCGCCGGCCTCGTCGATGTCGGAGACGAGCACGCTGGCTCCCTCGGCGGCGAGCGCCAGCGCCGTCGCCCGCCCGATCCCCGAGGCGCCGCCGGTCACCAGCGCCGCCTGGCCCGCGAACGTCATCGTCATCGCTCCCTCCCGCCGTTGCCGCCGCGCGCAAGAGGCGGGCCGGCCCGCGGAGGCCGGGCGCGGCGGGCGCTCTCCCGCACCGGCATTCTAACCGCTGGCGCGCGTACGCGCGCCAGCTCCTCCACCGCCCCCTTCTCCCGCCCGTCCAACGCACAGTCAAAGTCCTGCCATCCCCTCACCTCCTTAGCTGAGATACGAAAGGATTAGGAAAACCCCGCGCCCCGGCGTTCGGGCGGCGGGGGAAGGAGAGGCGTCATGGCGCGACGGCCCTTCCCGCGTCAGAATGAAGGCCGCCGGCCGCGAACGAGGGAACATGGACAGGATCGCCGATGTCGTCATCGTCGGCGGCGGTCTCGCCGGGCTGACCCTCGGTGTGACGCTCGCCGGCAGCGGCCTGGAAACGGTCGTCGTCGACGGCGCCGCGCCCGCCGCTATGCGCGATACCGCCTTCGACGGCCGGGTGTCGTCGATCGCTCTCGGCTCCAAACGGGTGTTCGAGGGGATCGGGATGTGGCCGGCGCTGCGCGCCGCCGCCGAACCGATCCTGGAGATCCGCGTCTCGGATGGCGATGGGCCGTTCTTCCTGCATTACGACCACGCGGCGCTGGGCCGCGAACCGCTGGGCTTCATCGTCGAGAACCGGCGGCTCCGGACCGCCCTGCTGGACCGGGCTTCCGGCCTTCGGTCGCTTCGCCATCTGGCACCGGAAACGGTCGCCGCGCTGGAGCCTTCCGGCGCCTGGACCCTGGTCCGTCTCGCCGGCGGCGGGCGCCTTCGCGCACGGCTCGCGGTGGCTGCCGACGGCGCCGGGTCCGGCCTGCGCGCGGGCGCCGGGATCGGGGCCGCACGGCGGACTTACGGGCAAACCGCGATCGTCTGCGCGGTGGCGCATGAACGCCCGCACCGCGGCATCGCCCACGAGCGTTTCCTGCCCGCCGGCCCCTTCGCCATCCTGCCGATGACGGGCGGCCGCCGCTCGTCCCTGGTCTGGACCGAGAGCACCGCCCGCGCCCGCGCTCTGACGGCGGCGGCCCCGGCGGATTTCACGCGGGCCCTGGCGGTGCGCTTCAGCGACTTTCTCGGCGCCCTCGAGGTCGTAGGCCCGCGCTGGACCTACCCGCTGGCGCTGACCCACGCCGCGCGCTACACGGCGCCGCGCCTCGCTCTCCTGGGTGATGCCGCCCGCGCCATCCACCCGCTCGCCGGGCAGGGTTTCAATCTCGGCGTCCGCGATGTCGCCGTTCTGGCGGAGCTCGTGGTCGATCGCGCCCGGCTCGGCCTCGACATCGGGGCGGCCGACCTGCTGGCCCGCTACCAGCGCCGGCGGCGTTTCGATTCGCTCGCCTTCATGGCCGTCACCGATGGCCTCGACCGCCTGTTCTCCAACGACGACCCGGCGCTCCGTCTGGCGCGCGGCCTGGGCCTCGCCGCGGTCGACCGGCTGCCGCCGGCGAAGCGCTTCTTCATGCGCCACGCCATGGGCTTGGTCGGCGACCTGCCGCGGCTGATGCGCGGCGCGGCGCTATAGCCATTCCACGTAGCGGGCGCGCTCGCAGGCGGGCACCTGGCGCCGGAAGGCGTCGTATTCGTGGCGCTTGACGCGGGCGTAGTTGCGGCAGAACGCCTCGCCGAAGCATTCCCCGGCCCAGGCCGAGCCTTCGAAGGCGTCGAGGGCGGCGCCCCAGTCATCCGGCAGGCGAGGCACGTCCTGGACGTCCAGATCGCCCTCCGCGGCCGGCCCCGGATCGGTCCGCCTGGCGATCCCGTCGAGACCGGCCGCGAGATAGGCGGCGAAAGCGAGGTAGACGTTCACGTCGCCGCCGCAGACCCGCAGCTCCGGCCGGGTCGCCGCCGGAGTCTCGTTGATCAGGCGGACGGCCGCCGTCCTGTTGTCGACGCCCCAGGCCAGGGAGATCGGCGCGAAGACGCCCGGCACCAACCGCCGGTAGGAGTTCGAATTGGGGAAGAAGAGCGCCGTCAGCTCGCTCAGGCGGGCGAGCACGCCGCCGATGAAGTGCCGGCAGGTGTCGCTGATGGCGAGCGGTCGCGCCGGCGCGGCGAAGACGTTGGCCCCGCCCTTGTCCACCAGGGAAAGATGCAAATGGCAGGAATTGCCGGTCTTCCCGTCGAACGGCTTGGCCATGAAGGTGACCCGGCGGCCCATCTGCATCGCCGCCTCCTTCATGGTGGTGCGGAACAGGTGGCCGTCGTCGGCCATCTGGCGGAGCGGCCGGTGGCGGATGCTCACCTCGTACTGGCCGGGGCCCCATTCGTAGTGGCTGCATTCGAGTCGCCCGTGGGCGGCCGCGGCGTCGAGCAGGGAATATTCCTCGGCGAGAAACTGGGTGCGTTTCTGCATCGAGTAGCACTGGACCCCTTCGTCCACCATCTCGTGGTCGGCATCCAGAAGGTAGAATTCGAACTCCGGCGCGCACCGGGCGTCGTATCCCATCTCTTCCATGCGCGCCGCCACCCGCCGCAGCACGTTGCGCGGGTCGCCTTCGACCAGGCGCCCGTCAGGCCAGTGGAGCGTGCCCATGACGAGCGCGGTGTCGGCCTCGTGGCGCAGCAGGCGCAGGCTCGAAAGGTCCGGTCTGGCGACGAAATCGCCGTAGCCGATGGTTTCGGCGAAGTCGGTGCCGGGCACCACGTCGGCGCCGATGTCGAAGGCCATGGCCGAGGCGCAGAAGGCGATGCCGTGTTCGAGCGCGTGTTCGAAATGCACGAGGTCCATCGCCTTGCCGCGGGCGACGCCGCCGTAGTCGCAATATTCGAGCCGCACCCGCGCGACGCCCTTGTCCCGCAACCACTCGATGACCCGGTCGTCCGCACCGGTGAAACGCGATGCGTCTCCCGTCTCCTCGCTCATCGGTTCTACCCTCGTCGTCGGCCCACCGCGCGCACCATAATGGTTCCCCCGCGCCCGCTCAAAGAGGGGCGCGCCTGCGGGCGCGAGCAGTGTCTCAGTTTGAAATCAAGCGCTTCCCGCAAGGAGCATCTCTCGATCAAGGGGTGCCCGACACCAAGCGCCGCAGTGCGCGGCCTCGGGATTTCAAACTGAGACACTACCAACGCTTGACGGCGGCGGCGGGCGCAGCTATGGAACGCTGGGATCGAAAACCGCGCCGCCGCCATGCCCTGGGATCTCGGACTGCCGCTGCTCGTTGCCCTGGCCACCTTGATCCTGTCGTTCGGGATCTTCTGGGCGGCGAAGACTCTCCTCTTCGACGCACGCCGGCGGGAGGGCATCGACTCGGTGCCCGACGACGCGAACGCTGGGCCGGAGTGACCGGGCACCCGGAAGATCACCCGACGACCACGTTGTCGATGAGCCGTACGCAGCCCAACCGGGCGGCGGCGAGCACGCGCGTCGGCGCCACGATCTGCTCCACGGGCGCCAGCGTTTCGGCGTCGCGCACCGCGACGTAATCGATGGCGGTGAAGCCGGCCTCCGTGAGCGCGGCGGCGCCGGCGGCCTCCTGGGCGCCCACGGACGCGCCGTCCGCGAGCGCCGCCGCCATTCCGCGCAACACGCGGAACAGCGTCGCGGCGGTGGCGCGCTGGGGCGGAGAGAGATAGGCGTTCCGCGACGAGAGCGCGAGGCCGTCCGCCGCGCGCACCGTGGGCACCGCCCGGACGCGGCAGGGGACGTCCAGGTCGCGTACCAGCCGGCGGATCGTGACGAGCTGCTGGTAGTCCTTCTCCCCGAAGACCGCCATGTCGGGCAGGCACTGGAGCAGGAGCTTGGTGACGACGGTCGCGACGCCGGCAAAGAAATGCGGCCGCGCGACGCCTTCCAGCCCGGCCGTGACGCCGTCCACCGTGACTGTCGTCGCGAAGCCCGGCGGATAGACCGCCTCGACCGGCGGCGCGAACGCCGCATCGACCCCGGCCGCCGCGAGCTTGGCGAGGTCCGCCGCCAGATCGCGCGGATAGCGGGCGAAGTCCTCGCCCGGCGCGAACTGGGCCGGGTTGACGAAGAGGCTGACCACCGTGCGCGCGGCGTCGGTGCGGGCCGCGCGGACCAGCGCCATGTGGCCCTCGTGGAGGGCGCCCATGGTGGGCACCAGGGCCACCGTCCCGCCCGCCGCGCGCCAGCGGGCGACGGTCTCCCGCAAGCCGGTGACGCTCTCGAGGACGGCCAGCGGCGCGGGCACCGGAGCGGCCTCGGGCGGCATGGCCCCGTCAGGCGTTCGATCCAGCGCGCCGCTTCGCCGCCGGCGCCGGGTCCGCGACGTGCTCGGGGCCGGGGAAGCGCCGGGCGCGAACGTCCCCGGCATAGCCGCGCACCGCTTCCGCCAAGCCCTCGTCGAGGGCGGCGTAGCGCTTGACGAAACGCGGCGCCCGCCCGCCCGCCAGGCCCACGATGTCCTCGGTGACCAGGATCTGCCCGTCGCAGGCGGAAGAGGCGCCGATCCCGATCGTCGGAATCGCGAGCGCACGGGTCAGGGCCTCGGCCAGCGGCGCGACCGTGTTCTCGATGACGACGCCGAAGGCGCCGGCCGCTTCGATCGCCCGGGCATCGGCGCGGATGCGGGCGCCGCTCTCCTCGGTCTTCCCCTGGACCCGCAAGCCGGCGGTGTTGACCGATTGCGGCATCAACCCGACATGGCCCAGCACCGGCACCCCTCGGGCCGTCAGGAATCCCACGGTCTCCGCCATTTCGCCTCCGCCTTCGAGCTTGACCGCCGCGCAGCCCGTCTCCGCCACGAGCCGTGCGGCGCTGGCGAAGGCCTGGGCCGGCGATTCCTGGTAGGAGCCGAAGGGCATGTCGACGACGACACAGGCCCGCCGCGTGGCGCCGACCACGGCCTTGCCGTGGGCCGCCATCATGTCGAGGGTGACGCCCACCGTCGTCTCCATCCCGTAGAGCACCATGCCGAGCGAATCGCCCACCAGGACGAGGTCGGCCACCGGGTCCACGATTCGCGCGACCGGCGCCGTATAGGCGGTGAGGCTCACGATCGGCGCACCGCCCTTGGCGCCGGCGATATCGCGGACCGTCAGGCGCCGGGCGGGAGTGTGGTCGGGCATGGCGACGCTTCCTGGACGCGGCCTTTGTGCGGCGCGCCATGGTGCACCGCAACATGGCGCCATTCTAGCGAAGGAACCGCCGCGCCGTGAACCCCGGACGGTCGCCGGAACGCGGCCCGGCGCGCAGCAGCAGGTTCCTGCCCTCGGCGATCTGCCAGGCGATCAGGCCGGGGACGCCGATCGCGAGCTCGCGCACCCGCTTGATCAGGGAAAGTGCCAGCGCCACCTCCGGCCCCAGGCCGACGACGCCGCCCAGCAGAACGAACACGCCCTCCTGCACGCCGAGGGCACCGGGCACGAAGAACGCCGCCATGCGCGTCGCCAGGATCAGGCTTTCGAGCAGCAGGACGTCGGCGACCGACGCCTCGTGGCCCATGAAATGAAGGGCGGCGTAAATCTCGGCCGCGCCGAGCAGCCAAGCGGCGAACTGGCCGGCGGCATTGGCCGCGAGCAGCCAGCGCCGGCGGTAGAGGTCGAGAATGGCGCCGTCGAGCGCCTGGGCGCCGACGATCGCGTTGTCCCAGGCCCGGCCCCTGGCGATTCGCGCCACGAGGCCCACCGCCGCGCCGAACAGGCCGCGGTGCTGGAACACGCAGAGCAGGACGACCCCCGCCAGGCCGGCGGCGACGCCGGCGCCGACGCCCTTCGCGATGTCGCTGTTGCCGTAATGCGCGAGCAGCAATCCGATGCCGACCAGGGTGAAGAGGAGCTGCGTCAGCGTGCTGAGGGTGAGGTCGACCACCACGCTGGCGCCGGCGATACGGCCGGGAATGCCGCGCATGACCATCAGCCGCGAGCGGACCAGCGCCCCGCCCACCTGGAACGCCGGGACCAGGGTGTTGATCGCCTCGCCGATCCAGCGCGCCCAGAGCGCGGTGGCGACCGGCGGCCGGCGGCCGGCGAGAAACAGCAGCCGCCAGACATAGCCGTCGAGGGCGATCGGCGCCAGACGGAGCAGGACGACCGCGGCCAGACCCCAGCCGGCCGCGGCGATCGCGCCGGCCACGTCGCCGGCCCCCTGGTAGCAGACGAGGCCGATGACCAGCGCGATCCCGACGATGAGCGTGATGTAGCCCGCGCGCTTCACGAGCGATCCCCTTCATGGCCGCGGGACCGGCGCCACCGGCACCGGCACTCTATGCCATCGCCCCGGGGCTTGAAAAGGCGCGCCGCGGGAAGCCCGAAGCGGCTTGACCGCCCGCGCGGCGAGGCTAGTCTGACCCTCATTGAAACCCGAGAGGCGCCGCCCCCCTTGACCGATCCCCTGGCCACGCCCCGCGCGACGGCGGGGGTCGCGTGACGTCGCGGCCGAGCGGCCGGAAGCGCCCGCGCCGAGGCGCCGTCCCGGTCCTTCCCGGCCTGGCCGTGCTGGCGGCGGACTACGACGGCTTCCTTCTCGACGTCTGGGGCGTGATGCACCAGGGCGGCCCGGCCTACCCCGAGGCGGTCGAGTGCCTGCGCCGCCTGCGCTGGGCGGGCAAGCGGGTGGTGTTCCTGTCGAACGCGCCGCGCCGCGCCGCGCAGGTCGCGGCGGTTCTCGCCGGCAAGGGGGTCGGGGCGGCGCTCTACGACGCGGTGGTGTCTTCCGGCGAGGCGGCGCGGCGCGCCCTTGCGGCCCGTGCGCGGGCGCCGGCGCGCGGGCTGGGCGCGGCGTTCCGCCTGCTCGGGCCGGCCCATTCGGCCGATCTGCTCGAGGGGCTGGGCTATGCGCCGACCGACGACGTCGCCGCCGCGTCGTTCCTCCTCGGCATCGGTCTCGACGACGGCCACCGCAGTGTCGAAGCGCACGAGCCGGTTCTGGCCCGGGCCGCCGCCCGTCGCCTGCCCATGGTCTGCGTCAATCCGGACCGGCTGGTGATCCGCCTCGGTCGGCGCGAGCTCTGCGCCGGCACCCTGGCCGCGCGCTATGAGGCCCTGGGCGGTGCCGTGCACTATTTCGGCAAACCCCACGCCGAGGTTTACGCCCTGTCTCTGGCGGCGCTCGACCTCACGCCGGAGCGGGTACTCGCGGTCGGCGACGGCCTTGCGACCGACATCACCGGGGCGGCCGCGGCCGGCCTCGATTCGCTTCTGGTCACGGGTGGTCTGCTGGGCGCCGCCCTTGGTCTGCCCCGCGGCGCAGCACCGCCGCCGCCGGCCCTGGAGGAAGCCTGCCGGGCGCACGGCGCGAGACCCCGTGCGGCACTCGCGACTTTCGCTTGGTAGCGGGCCAGCGGCGGCGGGCGCCGTCGCCCTCTCAAGATAATTTTATTGGCGGGCCGGTGCTGCCCTTCCAATAGTGGCGGGCATGAACGTCCTTGCCACGCCGACCGCCGCGGCATGAACATGCCCCACTTTCGCCTCGACCGGCGGACGGTCTTCCGCCTGCTTGCGGGCGCGGCCATCCTGGCCGGAGTCGCCGTCGCCGTGCTGTGGCGGGATGACATCGACGCGGCGGCGCTCCAGGCATGGGTCGCCGGCTTCGGCCCCTGGGCACCGGCCGTCTTCATCTGCGCCTACGCGGTGGCGACCGTCTTCTTCGTCCCCGGCCTGCTGTTCACGCTTGCCGCCGGTGCCCTCTTCGGCCCCTGGCTGGGGACGCTCTTCGGCTTGCTCGGGGCGACGGCGGGTGCCGCGATCGCCTTCCTCGCGGCCCGCCATCTGTTCGGCGAATGGATCGCCCGCCGGGCACCGGCGCGGGCGCGCCGGGTGGTGGAGGGAGTCGAGGCAGAAGGCTGGCGCTTTGTCGCCATGACCCGGCTCATCCCGTTCATTCCCTTCAACGTGCTCAACTACGCATTGGGCCTGACACGCATCGGGCTCGCGCCCTATGTCGTCGCGTCCTTCCTGTTCATGGCACCGGGCGGCGCGGCCTACGCCTATCTCGGCTATGCCGGGCGGGAGCTCGCGGCGGGCGGCGAGGATCTCGTCGAAAAGGGTCTCCTCGGCCTGGCCGCGCTCGGCCTAGCCGCCTTCCTGCCCCGCCTGATCCGGCACTGGCGGACCCGGCGTACGGCGTCCCCGCCCGGCGGCGGTTTCGATGCTATGGTGGGCACGGGCGGACGAGGCGGGCCGCCCGAGCGGGACGGACGGAGCGGATGAGCCATCTTCGCCTGCGCGGGGTGAGCAAGAGCTACGGGGCCGTGGAGGCCCTTCGCGGCGTCGATCTCGATGTCGAAGAGGGCGAATTCTTCGTCCTGTTCGGGCCGAGCGCGGCGGGGAAGACGACCACGCTCAGGATCGTTGCCGGACTGGAGACGCCGGGCGGGGGCACGCTTTCCATGGACGGCCGCGATCTCGCCGGTGTCCCCGTCAAGCGGCGGGACATGGCGATGGTGTTCCAGAGCTTCGCCCTCTACCCGCATCTCACGACCTTCCAGAATCTCGCCTACCCGCTGCGCGAGATGAAACTGCGCCGCGCCGAGATCGATACCCGCGTGCGGGAGACGGCGGAGCTGCTGCGTATCACCCACACGCTCGCCCGCCGCCCGGCGTCGCTCAGCGGCGGCGAGCAGCAGCGCCTCGCCATCGGGCGCGCCATCATCCGCCGCCCCCGACTCTTCCTCTTCGATGAGCCGCTCACCAACCTCGACGCGAAGCTCCGCCATGACATGCGCGCCGAGTTCAAGCGGCTCCACCGCGAGATCGGCACCACCACGCTCTACGCGACGCCGGACCAGCTGGAGGCGCTCGGTATCGGCGAGCGCATCGCGGTGATCCGGAACGGGCGGATCGCCCAGTGCGACGGCGCCGAGCGCCTCTACGACGCGCCGGTCGACCGCCATGTCGCCGCGCTGGTCGGCGACCCGCCGATCAACCTCGTCAAGGGAACATTGAAGCCCGGCACCGCCGGGCGACCCGCGGTCGTCCTGCCGTTCATGGAGCTCGACGCGAGCGCCTGGAGCGCGCCTTTGCGGGCACTGCCGGCGGGCGCCGAGCTCCTGGTCGGCATCAGGCCGCACGACCTCGCCCTGGCGGCGGACGGGGAGGGCATCGCGGCCACGGTCGCGATCACCGAGCCGCAGGGCGACATCACCGTGCTCGACCTCGACACGGGCGGAACGGCGCTCCGCATGGTGGTGCCGGAGGCCGCCGGCGCGGGCTACGTGCCCGGCGACGGGATACGCATCGCCTTCCCGGCCGCCGCCGCGCGACTTTTCATGAGCGACTCCGGCATCCTGGTGGCATAGGATAGGCGTCGCGCCCGGGGAGCCCCCGGTGCAGCAAGGACCGATACGGGAGATGAAGATGAAATTGATGGCGAAGGGAAAGGCGGCGCTCCTCGCGGGTGCCGCGGCGCTCCTCTGCGCCGGCCTGTGGGGCGGCAACGCCCAGGCGAAGGACATCACCATCAACATGGCGGCGCCCGACTGGCCGCCGACGCGGATCATGCAGGATCTCGCGAACAAGAGCTACAAGGCGCCGAGCGGCAACAACGTGAAGCTGGTGATCGACTTCATCCCCTGGCCCGACTACTACACGAGGCTCGCGGCCTCGCTGACCTCGGGCGAGGAGAAGTACCAGATGGCGGTGAGCGACAGCCAGTGGCTCGGCGCTAACATCGAGGGCGGCTACTACATGAAGCTCAACGAGTTCATCGACGCCGACCCCGAGCTGCAGGCGATCTTCGAGGACCTGCACCCCAACCTGGTGGCGTCCTACTCCACCTACCCGCACCGGACGGAGAATTACTACGGCTTCCCCCAGATGCCGGACGTGCTGGTCGTCTATTACCGCAAGGACCTGTTCTGTGACGCCAGCGAGATGGCGGCGTTCAAGGAGCGGTACGGCTACGACCTGCCTTGCGCGCCGCAGGCGATGAACGAGGCCGACTGGGACATGGTGCGCGACTTCGGCGAGTTCTTCCGCCGCAAGTCGGGCGACATGCTCGCTGGAGAGGCGTTGAATGACGATTTCTACGGCATCGCTTACCAAGCCGGGAAGGGCTACGACTTCTCGAGCATGCAGATCAACGGCTTCATCTGGCAGCACGGCGGCAACATCTGGGACGAAACCAAGGAGCCGGAAGGCCAAGCCCTCGGCGTGGTCAACTCCGACACAGCGGTGAAGGCGTTCGAGCACTACCTGTCGCTGCTCGAATACATGCCCCCGGTGGTCAAGACGGGCACGATGGACATCTTCAAGGTCGACGAGCTGTTCCGCGAGGGCAAGGTGGCCTGGATCATCCAGTGGATCGGCTTCGGCGAATCGGCGATCTCGCCTGACACCTCGAAGGTCCACGACAAGGTCGACTTCGCGCGGATGCCCGGCCTGAAAGTGGGCGACGAGATCGTGCGCTGGTCGAACATCGGCGGGCAGCCCTTCGTGCTGACCACCTGGAACAGCGACGAGATCGTCCGCGAGGCGGTGGACTTCTGCAAATGGTGGCTCTCCACGGAAGTGCAGAACGAGTTCGCCAGCCGCGGCGGCCAGAGCGGCTTGAAGAGCGTCTATTCGGCCGACACCTACATGACCTACCGGCCGTGGAACCACGCCTTCGGCCCGAGCCTGGACTGGCAGAAGGACGTCTGGCACATCCCCGAGTTCTTCGAGCTGCTGGTGCAGCAGCAGGAGGAATTCGACAAGGCCATCACCGGCCAGATCACGGCGAAGCAGGCGCTGGACAACATCGCCGCGTTCCAGGACGAGCTGCTGCGCGACGCGGGCCGCATCGAGTAGCGGCCGGTCACGATACCGGGGCGGCCGCCTGCGGGGGCCGCCCTCCTTTTCCCCGCACACCGCTGGCGCGGCGGCCTTTGATCGGAGCGGAAGCCCCCGGGCCGGCCCCGCCATGCCGACCTTCGCCGAAGTCCTCAGTCCTGCTGCTGAGCGGCGAGGACGGCACGCTCCTCCCGCTTCAGAAGGACGCGCTTGATTGCGCCGCTCCCCAGCGGCGCGGCGTTCGACGCGGCGATCGCTGACCACGCCACCGTCTGGCTCGGGCTGATCGGGCGGGCGACCGGGCGCAGGCGAGCCTGTTGCGCTCGCTGTGGTCCTCGATGCGCTCCTCCGCGCCGGACACGGACGCGGACACGCCGACATCGCCCGCCGCCTGATATAGCGGCAGATCGAACGCTTTTGGGAGGCGGCCGAAGCCCGCCACCGCGAAGAGATCGAGACCCTGGCGGCGCTGATGGGCGCCCGCCTCGGCGGCTAGGGCGGCGCTACCAGATGGCGTTGATGATGCCGAGGCCACTGGCGAGCAAGGCGAAGGCGCCGCCGGCGACCGCCGCGATGACGACGGCGCCGAACCAGCCGATTTCCCACAACATGCGCCACATGGCGAGAGCCTGGCACGATGGCGGGCGATCGCGAACTCGCACTCCGCATCCGGGCCAACACCCATAACCAGATCGAGACGGCCTGCGCGCCCTGCCACGACGATTTTCACAGCCAAGCCTATTTCGGCGGTGCCCACCACGCGCCGTAGCAGGCGAAGCGCGCCGGCGAGGCGCCGCCGGGAATCAGATGGCCAGGATCGAGCGCCGGGGAAGGATCGTGACGAATCACACCCGAACGACGTCCTGCGGCCGAACGAGTAGATGATCCGCCCCGTCGGCTTCGACTGCCGCGGCCTCGGCTTCGCGATCGACGCGCTCGCGGATGCCGGCCCGATCGCCCGAAACTTCGTGGGGAGGTCCACCCTTCCATGTCGAAAGCATCGACCGGGCGGTCCGCCGTGCACAGGCCCCGACCGTTGACCGCCCGCCCCCGCACCGCCCATGATCGGGGGCCCACTGGAAAGAATGCCGTGAAGCGAAAGGCCTCCGCCTCCATCGGGTTCACGCTCAGCGCCGCGGCGCTGTTGGCGGCGGCCAGCGCTACTTCGCCGCCGTCTATCCCGACTACGCCGTCGCCGAATCCTGCGTTGTCTGCCACGACGCCCACAAGGACTCCCCGCGCCCCGACGCCGCAGCGGGTGACGTGATGGGCGGTGCCGTCATCCGCATCCCGATGGACTGACATCCCCCGATGCGCCCAAGCGGTTCGAGACATCCAGACCAGGCCGCGCCGTAAGCATGGCCGCGTATCACGCCGAGCACGGGACCTTCCTCGAGCGCTTCTTCGCGCGCAACCGGGGGCCGCTCCTGGTCTCGCCGGCGCTTGCCGTGCTCTTCCTGATGAACATCTTCCCGCTGCTCTGGTCGTTCGGGCTCAGCTTCTACCGCTACCGGGCGAACCGGACGAAGGAGCCGGAATTCGTCTGGTTCAGGAACTACGAGAAGGTGCTGACGGACCCGGTGGTCTGGGAGCGCTTCCAGACGACGGCGCTGGTCGTCGCAGTGGACGTGCTGCTCCAGCTCGTGGTGGGCTTCCTCCTCGCGCTGCTGTTCGAGAAGACCTTCCCCGGCCGGCGTGTGCTGCTGATGCTGGTGCTGACGCCGATGATGCTGAGCTTCGTCGCGGTTGGCGCCTTCTTCCGCTACTACTACGAGCCCACCTTCGGGCTCCTGAGTCAGGCGGTGAAATCGGTCACGGGCGAGCCGTTCATCCTGCTCGGCTCGGAGACAGGCGCACTCGCCGGCATCATCTTCGCCGACGTCTGGATGTGGTCGCCCTTCGTGATGCTGCTCGTCCTCGCCGGTCTGGTGAGCGTGCCAAAACACCTCTACGAGGCTGCCGAGATCGACCGGGCCTCCTGGTGGCGGCGCTTCTGGACCATCACCTTCCCCTACATCCGGGGGCTTTTGCTGCTGGCGATCCTGTTCCGCACCATCGAGGCGTTCAAGCTCTTCGACATCGTGTTTCTCATCACCGAGGGCGGGCCGGGGACCTCGACCGAGACCATCGCCGTTTACGTCTACCGGGTGGCGTTCCAGTACTTCAAGACGAGCCAGTCAGCGGCGTTGGGCTACATCCTTCTCTTCGTCGTCATCGTGTTGACGAACCTCTACCTGTTCTTCGTGCAACGAAGGGCGCAGGAGGCTTGAGCCATGGCGCGCAGGCGGAGCGAAATCGGCAAGGCGGGATGGCGGCGGACGGCCGTCTCGACAGTCATCAGCTTCATCTACTTCTTCCCGGTGCTGTGGATCATCCTGACGGCGTTCAAGACGCATACGGACGCCCTGTCGACGCCACCCAAATTCATCTTCACGCCGACTCTGGAGAATTTCGCCAACGTCTTCTCCCGCGCTTACGAGCGCGGCGGCGAAGCGGTGGATACCGGCTTCGATCTGTTCTTCTTCAACAGCATCTTCATCGCCGGCGCGTCCGTCGCGGTGGCACTGGTCATCGGCACGGTCGCGGCCTACGGGTTCTCGCGCTGGCCGCTCCGGGGCAACGACACCTACATGTTCATCATCCTGACGACGCGGATGCTGCCGCCCATCATCGTCATCATCCCGATCTTCATCATGTTCCGCGTGAGCGGGCTTTCCGGCAGCTACATCGGCATCATCCTGCTCTATGCCGCCTTCAACCTGCCGTTCACGATCTGGATGATGAAGAGCTTCTTCGACGAGATCCCGCGGGAGGTCGAGGACGCGGCGCGCATGGACGGGAGCTCGGAGACGAAGATCTTCTTCCGCATCTGCCTGCCGCAAGTCAAGGCAGGCATCGCGGCCACGGCCGTGTTCGGCCTGATCCTCACGTGGAACGAGTTCCTCTTCGCGCTCCTGCTGACCGGGCGCGACACGCGCACGGTACCGGTCGCCATGGCGCAGACCATCGGCGGCGACATCGGCGTGCGCTGGGGGCTGCTGGCCGCGATCGAGACCTTGTTCCTCATCCCGGTGGTGATCGTCACCTTCCTGCTCCAGAACCAGCTCCTGCGCGGCGTCACCTTCGGCACCATCAGGCGGTAGGGGGCGGGCGATGGCCGACATCGAGCTCAAGCGGCTGACCAAGCGCTTCGGCGCGCTGGCGGCGGTGGACCGGATCGACCTCGACGTCGAGGCCGGCGAGGTGATGTGCCTGCTGGGCCCGTCGGGCTGCGGCAAGACGACGACGCTGCGCATGATCGCGGGCCTGGAGGATGCGACGGAAGGGGACATCTTCATCGCCGGAAGGCGGGTGAACGACCTGGCGCCGGCGGAGCGCGACATCGCCATGGTGTTCCAGTTCTACGCCCTCTATCCGAGCCTCACGGTGGCTGAGAATCTCGCCTTCCCGCTTCACGCCGAGCGGACGAGCAAGACGGAGATCGACCGCCGGGTGCGCGAGATCGCCGGCCTGCTCGACTTGACCCACGCTCTGGACCGGGTGCCTGGACGCCTCGCGGAGGGTGAGAAGCAGCGCGTCGCCGTGGGCCGCGCCATCGTCCGCGACCCGCAATGCTTCCTCTTCGACGAGCCGCTGAGCCGGCTCGACATCGCGGTGCGCCAGGAGATGCGCGGGCAGATCAAGCGGCTTCTGAACGGCCTGCGCAAGGCGACCGTGATCGTGACCCACGACCAGATCGAAGCGTTGACGATCGCCGACCGCATCGCTGTCATGCGCGACGGCATCATCGAGCAGGTGGCGAGCCCGCACGACATTTTTGCGCGGCCCAGCAACGTCTTCGTCGCAGGCTTCATCGGCACGCCGCAGATGAACCTGATCGAGGCCCGCGTCATCCGGGCCGAGGAAGGCACCTGGACGGTGCGGATGCTGGACCAGGAGGTCGCATTGCCCGTGGAAGGCGCCGCCAAGGGTGGCAGGCGCACGGGCGGGGATGGTGGCGTTCTCACCGTCGGCGTCCGCCCGCGTGGCCTCGCGCTCGGCGCCGGGACCGGCCCGGCGACGATCGGCGGTCGCGTCGATCTGGTCGAGCCGATGGGAGCGGAGACCCTGATCCACCTGCGGATCGGTGCGGACGACCTCAGGGTCGTGACGAGCCGGGGCGTCCGGGCAGCAGTGGGCGGGACGCTCCATGTCGCGCCGGTCGCCGGGCAGCTCCACCTCTTCGACCGCGACGGCGCGAGGATCGCGTCGTGAGCGCGGCGAAGGCACGCCCGGCGATGTCCCGCCGCACGGCGCGGCTGATCGTGCTCGCGATCATCGGGCTCTGCCTGCTCGCCATCGTCTTCATCTTCCAGCCCGTATGGCGGCCGCTCTATTCGGCCGGCTGCGTGATGGTGGTGGCCGGCGGCCTCGCCTTCAACCTCGTGCCCTTCGCCAACACCCGGAACCCGCTCTCCCGGGTGCTGCGCGTCGGCGCCATCGTGCTGGCGATCCTGATCGCCGCCGTCCTGGTCGCCATCGGTTTCGTCGAGGTGCTCCTGTAGCCCGCGTAGCGAAAAGAGAGGATGTCGGCACCCCCGCGACGCGGCACGGCTCAGGGAGAGTGTTCGGTTTCCGCCGCGAGCGCGGCGCGAAGGGCGTAGAGGAGCTCCAGGGCGGCGCGCGGCGTGAGGCCGTCGAGGTCCGCCGCCTCCAGGCGGGCGCGAAGCGGGTCCGGCGGGGCGGCGGGCGGGGCCGCCGGGCGGGTGGCGAAAAGGGGAAGGTCGTTCGCGAGGCGGGCGGCGGCGCCTGCCTGGTCCCCCTCTTCCAGCAGGGCCAGCACCTGCTCCGCGCGGGCCAGCACGGGCTCCGGCAGGCCGGCCAGGCGGGCCACGTGGATGCCGTAGGAGCGGTCGGCGGAGCCGGGCGCGACCTCGTGCAGGAACACCACCGCGCCCTGCCACTCCTTGATGCGCATGGTGTGGCAGGCGAGGCGGTCGAGCTTCCGCGCGAGCGCCACCAGTTCGTGATAGTGGGTCGCGAAGAGCGCCCGGCAGCGGTTGGAATCGTGCAGGTGTTCGATCGCGGCCCAGGCGATGGAAAGCCCGTCATAGGTCGCCGTGCCGCGCCCGATCTCGTCCAGGATGACCAGTGCCCGTTCGCCCGCCTGATTCAGGATGGCGGCGGTCTCGACCATCTCGATCATGAAGGTGGAACGGCCGCGGGCCAAGTCGTCGGCCGCGCCGACGCGGGAGAACAACCGGTCGACCACGCCGATGCGGGCCGCCTCCGCGGGGACGAACGACCCCATCTGGGCCAGCACCGCGATCAGCGCGTTCTGCCGCAAGAAGGTGCTCTTGCCGGCCATGTTGGGGCCGGTCACCAGCCAGATGCGCGCGCCCGCGCCGAGGTCGCAGTCGTTGGGCACGAAGGAGGCATCCGCGCCAACGCCGAGCGCCTCCACCACCGGGTGCCGGCCGCCGCGGATGTCGAAGGCACCCGTCCGGTCGACAGCGGGCCGCACGTAGCGTCTCTCGACCGCGAGCAGCGCCAGCGCCTGGGCCACGTCGAGCGCGGCGAGGGCGCCGGCAGCGAGGGCTACGTCCTCCGAGCGGCGGAGGACGTCCGCACAAAGGTCGTCGAAATGCGCCCGCTCCAGGGCCAGCGCCCGGTCGGCGGCGCTGTTGATGCGGCCCTCGAGTTCGCCCAGTTCGACCGTCGAGAAGCGCACCGCGCTGGCCAGAGTCTGCCGATGGATGAACGCCTCGGGCAGACGCTCCGCGCGCCCCGTCGGCACTTCGACGTAATAGCCGAGCACGTTGTTGTGGCGCACCTTGAGCGCGGCGACATCGGTGGCCGCGCGGTAGCGCGCCTCCAGGGCGCCGATCAGGCGCCGGCTCTCGTCGCGCAGGGTCACCGTCTCGTCGAGCGCCGGGTCGTAACCGCGGGCGATGACGCCGCCGTCGGCCACGCTCGGCGGCGGGCTGGCCACGAGCGCCTTCTCCAGGCGTTGGACGATGGCCTGGTGGTGGCCCAGCGCGCGCGCTTCCCGTTCGAGGGCCGGCGGCGGCGCCCGCAAGTCGCCTGCAGCGCCCGCGCGGAGGGCGGCCCGGAGATCGGGGACCGCGCCCAGCGCGTCGCGCACCGCGGCCAAGTCGCGCGGACCCCCGCGCCCCAGGCTTAACCGGGAGAGCGCGCGTTCGACGTCGGGGCATCTGCGCAAGCCCTCCCGCAAGCCCTGCCGGGCGGCTTCGCCTTGGACCAGGAAGGCCACCGCGTCGAGCCGCTCGCCGATGGCGGCGGGATCGGTGAGCGGCGCCGTCAGCCGCGCGCGCAGGAGGCGGGCGCCGGCGCCGGTGACCGTCCGGTCGATGACGGCGAGGAGGCTGCCTACGGTGCCCCCATCCAGCGCGGCTGTGAGTTCCAGGTTGCGGCGGGTCGCGGCGTCGATCGCCATGGTCTCGCTCTCGGATGCCGCGCGGAGCCGGCCGAGCCGGGGAAGCTTGCCCTTCTGAGTCAGGCGCAGATAGGCGAGGATGGCACCGGCCGCCGCCTTCTCGGCGCGGGCGAAATCGCCGAGGCCGTCGAGGGAGGCGAGGCCGTACAATTCGGCGAGCGCCCGTTCGCCCGCGGCGCTGTCGAACAGCGCCTGCGGCTGCGGCGTGAGGGCGCACTTCCACTCGGCGAAGAGCTCGAAGAGCGCCGGCGTCTCGAGCAGGGGCTCAGGCGCCAGCAGCTCGCCGGGCTCCAGCCGGGCGAGCGCCGCCGGCAGGGACGCCTCCGTGACCGCCGTCACGGCGAATTCTCCGGTCGACATGTCACTCCAGGCGAGAGCGAGCCGGCCTTCGGCGCGGGCCAGCGCCGCGAGGTAGTTGGCCGCCCGCGCGTCGAGCAGCGCGTCCTCGCTGAGCGTCCCCGGCGTGACCAGCCGGACGACTTCGCGGCGGACGACGGCCTTCGGGCCGCGCTTGCGTGCCTCGGCCGGGTCCTCCACCTGCTCGCACACCGCGACCTTGAAGCCCTTGCGGATCAGGCGTTGCAAGTAGCTCTCGGCGCTGTGGACGGGCACGCCGCACATCGGCACGGCACGCCCCTCGTGGGTGCCGCGCTCGGTCAGCGCGATGTCGAGCGCCTCGGCGGCGCGCGGTGCGTCGTCGAAGAATATCTCGTAGAAGTCGCCCATCCGATAGAACAACAGGTGGTCCGGATGAGCGCTCTTGATCTCGAGATATTGCACCATCATCGGCGTCGCCGGCTCTACGCGCCGCACCCGCGGCTTGCCGCGCGCCCCGGTGGCACCCGCTCTTCGGTTTCTGGCGTCCCCCGGCATGGGGTGAACCTACCACGGCCCGCCCGCAGCAACGGCCCGCGCGCGATTTCATGTTCCTGTCACAGGCGGCGCGGCGGCGTTTGGTAAGCTTGCGGGCGGCAACCGCGAAGGAGCCGAGACCGGTGGTGCCTCACTCCCTCTCGCCCGGCCGGTGGGCGCGGTCCAGCCTCGCGGCGGCGCTCGTGCTGGCGACTGCGCTCCTGGTGCCGGCGGCATTGGGCGCAGTCCCGCTCGTCGTGGCTGTCCCTGCCTGGGCGGGGCTCGGGCTGATCGCGGCGGCCGGGCTGGGCCTCCTCCAGGCGGAGCTCGCCGCGCTCGCGCGCTACGTCGAGGCGGCACTCGGGCGGGAGGCGGCGGCCGAGCGGGCGGTCGCGCCCGCGGGCCCGTTCACCCGCGCTCTCGCAGGCGCGGTCGAGCGCCTCGTCCGCGACCGCGCCCAGGGCAGGGCGCGGCTGGAAGGCGAGCGAGCGGCGCTCGAACGCGCCCTCGACGCGCTGCCCGAACCGCTCCTCGTGCTCAGCGGCGAGCGCAAGATCGTGCGTGCCAACCGGGCGGCGGACGCCCTCCTGGGCGGCGACGGAATCGGGCGCGACATCGCCGCCGCGGTGCGCGACCCGGCGCTCATCGCGGCGATCGAGGAAGCCATCGGCGGCGGCGAAAGCCGCGACATCGAATTCACACTGCAAGCGCCGGTCGAGCGCATATTTGCGGCTCGTATCGCCCGCCTGCCGGAGCCGGGCACCGACGGCGCGAGCGTGCTGCTTGCCCTCGTCGACCTCACCGCGGTGCGCCGGACGGAGCGGATGCGGGCCGATTTCGTGGCCAATGCGAGCCACGAGATCCGCACCCCGTTGACCACCTTCGTCGGCTTCATCGAGACTATCCAGGGCTCGGCGCGGGACGACGCGGAGGCCCGCGAGCACTTCCTCGCGATCATGGACCAGCATGCGAAACGAATGACGCGCCTCGTCGACGACCTGCTCTCGCTGTCGCGCATCGAGATGAACGAGCACACGCCGCCGACCGCCGAAGTGCCGCTGCCTGCGCTTCTGGCCCATGTCAGCAACACCCTCGCCTGGCAGGCGGAGCGGCACGGTGTCTCCATCGCCGTCGAGGCGGAGGAGGGGCTGCCGCCGGTCACGGGCGAAGGCGACGAGCTGACCCAGGTATTCCTCAACCTGGTCGACAATGCGATCAAATACGGCGACGCCCACGGCACCGTCACGCTGCGGGCGCGCCGCCTCGCGCAAGCACCAAGCGCCGACGGCTGGCGGGCGGCGGGGAACGGCGCCGTTGCCGTCGCCGTCGAAGACCGCGGCGCGGGCATCCCGCGCGAGCACCTGCCGCGGCTGACGGAGCGCTTCTACCGCGTGGACAAGGCGCGCTCGCGCGAACTCGGCGGCACGGGCCTGGGTCTCGCCATCGTCAAGCACATCGTGAACCGTCACCGTGGTGCCCTCGCCATCGACAGCGTCCCCGGCGAAGGCACCACGGTCACCGTCTATCTGCCGCCGGCCGAGAGCGGAGAGGCGTGAGCCCGGGATTTTTCGGGTGCGCGGGCCTCCGAGCCCGCGTTCTTCTTTCCGTACACCGAGACGCGCGGCGCTTTCACGCCGCCGCTCCGGCGTGCTATAGAGCATGAACGCCAATCGAGGCGTCGCGCGAACCGAAGGAGGCGAGAGAAGAGTTTGGTACACGTCGTCGTAAGAGAGAACAACGTCGATCAGGCGCTGAAGGCGCTCAAGAAGAAGATGCAGCGGGAGGGGATCTTCCGGGAGATGAAGATGCGCCGCCACTACGAGAAACCCTCGGAGCGTCGGGCGCGGGAGCGGTCGGAAGCCGTCCGCCGCGCCCGGAAGCTGGCCCGCAAGCGTGCCCAGCGGGAGGAGTGACCCGCGGCGGGCCGGACGCGCCGCGTCAGAGCGCCTTCACGACCTCCTCGACCATCTTCTTGGCGTCCCCGAACAGCATCATCGTGTTGTCCCGGTAGAACACCGGGTTGTCGATGCCGGCATAGCCGGGGGCCAGCGAGCGCTTGACGAAGAGCACCGTCTTGCACAGCTCGACGTCCAGGATCGGCATTCCGGCGATCGGGCTTCCGGGATCGGTCTTGGCCACCGGGTTGACCACGTCGTTGGCGCCGATCACGAAGGCCACGTCGGTGTTGGGCATGTCGCTGTTGATGTCCTCGAGCTCGAAGACCTCGTCGTAGGAGACGTTGGCCTCCGCCAGCAGCACGTTCATGTGCCCCGGCATCCGCCCCGCCACGGGGTGGATGGCGTAGCGCACTTCGACGCCCTTCTTCTGGAGAAGGCCGGCCATTTCGCGCACCACGTGCTGGGCCTGGGCGACCGCGAGGCCGTAGCCCGGCACGATGACCACGGAGCCCGCGTTGCTCATGATGAAGGCCGCATCGTCGGCGCTGCCTGCTTTGTGGGTCCTGTCGGCGGCGACGACGGGGCCGGACGAGCCGGTGCCGAAGCCGCCGAGGATGACGCTGGCGAACGAGCGGTTCATCGCGCGGCACATGATGTAGCTCAGGATCGCGCCGGAGGAGCCGACCAACGCGCCGACGATGATCAGCACCGTGTTTTCGAGCGTGAAGCCGATGCCGGCCGCCGCCCAGCCCGAATAGGAATTGAGCATCGAGATCACGACCGGCATGTCGGCACCGCCGATGGGGACGATCAACAACACGCCAAAGAGCAGGGCGAGCCCGGTCATGACCCAGAACGCGCTCTCGTGCTGGTCGATGCCGAAGACGACGCCGGTGGCGACGATCGCGAGCGCGATGGCGAGGTTGAGCGCGTGCTGGCCGCGGAAGGTCAGCGGCGCGCTCGGCATCAGCTCCTGGAGCTTGGCGAAGGCGACGATCGATCCGGTGAAAGTGAGGGCGCCGATCACCACGCCGAAGGCCATCTCGATCCGGCTGACGAGCCGGATGTCACCGGGGACGCCGATGTGGAAGGTCTGCGGCGCGTAATAGGCGGACGCGGCAACGAGGACGGCAGCGAGCCCGACCAAGCTGTGGAACCCGGCCACGAGCTGCGGCATTGCGGTCATCTGGATGCGCAGCGCGATCACCGTCCCGATCAGCCCGCCGATCGCGATCCCTACGACGATCCAGAGATAGTCCTCGACTCCCGACTGGCCCAACGTGGTGCCGACGGCGATCACCATGCCGGCGATGCCGAACAGGTTGCCGCTGCGCGCCGTCGCCGGCGAGGAAAGGCCCCGCAAGGCCATGATGAAACAGACGCCGGCGATCAGATAGAGGATCGCCGACAGATCGGGGCTCATGAAGGCGGCCCCTGCTTCTTTTTCTTGAACATCGCGAGCATGCGCTGGGTGACCGTGAACCCACCGAAGATGTTGACCGCCGCAAGGCCCACGGCGACGCCGCCGAAGATCTTGGCGAGGCTGCCCTCCGCGGGCGTCGCCGCCAGCAGCGCGCCGACGATGATCACGCTCGAAATGGCGTTCGTCACCGACATCAGCGGCGTGTGCAGCGCCGGGGTGACGCTCCAGACGACATAGTAGCCGACGAACACCGCGAGGACGAAGATCGTCACCGCGATGACGAGCGGATGCAGGGCCAGGACGTGCTCCACGGTCAGGCCCCTTTTTCCTCCCGGAGCGCCGGATTCACCACCGCGCCGTCCCTGGTCAGCAGCGCTCCCTTGATCACCTCGTCCTCCCAGTCGATCGCGAGCGCGCGGCTCTTCCGGTCGATCATGGGCATGATGAAGTTGAACAGGTTGCGCGCATAGAGCGCGCTGGTATCGACCGGCACCCGCGACGGGTAGTTCGCGTGGCCGACGATGGTGACGCCGTGGCGCACCACCACTTGGTCGAACGCGCTCAATTCGCAATTGCCGCCCGTCTCGACGGCAAGATCGACGATCACGGAACCGGGCTTCATGTCCGCAACCATCGCCTCGGTGACAAGCACCGGGGCCTCCCTGCCCGGGATCTGCGCGGTCGCGATGCAGATGTCCTGGTTCTTCAACGTCTCGTGGATCAATTGCGACTGGCGCCGCCCGTAGTCCTCGCTCATCTCGCGCGCGTAGCCGCCCGCGGTCTCGGCGGCGCCGGCGTCCGCATCGACGGAAACGAATTTGGCGCCGAGGCTCTCGACCTGCTCCTTGACGGCGGGCCGCACGTCGAAGGCGGAGACCAGCGCGCCCAACCGGCGCGCCGTCGCGATTGCCTGAAGCCCGGCGACGCCCGCGCCCAGCACGACGACCCGCGCAGGCGCCACCGTGCCCGCTGCGGTCATCATCATCGGCAGGATGCGGCCGAAACGCCCGGCCGCGTCGATCACCGCCTTGTAGCCTGCGATGTTGCTCTGCGAGGACAGCGCGTCCATCGATTGCGCCCGGCTGATGCGCGGCACCAGCTCCATCGCGAAGGCCGTCACGCCGCGGGCGGCGTAGCGCGCCACCTCGGCGCGGTGCTGCAACGGCGCGAGCAGGCCCACCAGCACCGCATCGGGCCTGACGAGCGCGAGCTCGTCGGCGCCGTTCCCGCCCTGGAGCGGGGCGCGGACCTTGGCCACCAAGTCCGCCTCGCCATAGACCGCCGCCGCGTCCGGCATGATCCTGGCGCCCGCACCGGCCAGCGCCTCGTTGGACATCTGCGCGCCGGCACCGGCGCCGCTTTCGATCAGCACCTCGACGTCCAGGGCGGAGAACTTCTTGACGGAATCGGGAGAAGCAGCGATGCGGGTCTCGCCCGGCGCGATTTCCTTCGGAACACCGATCTTCATGCCGCGCCCTTCCAGCCCCCGGAGAGGGCCGCACAATGCCCCGCCGGATGGCGTTTGCCAAGCCCGGTTCAGGAGGCTCCCAGCACGCCGCGGCGCGCGAGGGCGGCGGTCTGGCGGCGGGCCAGCGCGTCCGCGTCGAAGTCCTCGATCAGCGCCTCGAACAGCCGATGCCAGTTGAGCTCGGCCTTCAGATGCAGGAAAACGGAGCCGAGCCCGATGGCCGCCCGATCCATCAGGACGAATTCGCGCGGCGGCGCGACTCCGCCGAGGCGGCGGAGCTCCCGGTGCACCCTGGCGGCGACTGCGCCGCCGAAGCGGCCGCTCCCCGATTCGTCGATCAACCGGGTGCGGTCGTCGATCAGCGGGCCGTAGATGTAATCGGCCCAGATGGCCAGTGCGTCGATCGTCTCGTTCGACAGCCCGCCGAAGCCCCAGGTCTCGAACGCATGCACCATGAGGGCGCGGTCCCGGCGCCGGACCGCGCGGTAGAGATCGATCACACCGCGCACGAAGCCGCTCCCGAACACGCGGATGCAACCGTAATCGAGGAGGTTGATCGCGCCGTCCGGTCGGACGGTGTAGTTGCCGGGATGGGGATCGCCGTGGAGCACGCCATAGCTGTAGAACGGCACGTACCAGGCGCGGAACAGGCGCCGCGCGATGGCGTTGCGCCGTGCGGCCGGCGCATCCCTGGCCTGAAGCAGCGGCGCGCCATCGAGCCAACGCATGGTCAGCAGGCGCCGCGTCGACAGGCGCGGCTCGACCGCCGGCACGTGGACGTCCGGCGTTCCCTCCAGGACTTCGCCGTAGAGGGCCATGTGGCGGGCCTCGCGCTCGTAGTCGAGCTCCTCGCGAAGCCGTGCCGCGATCTCGGCATGAATCGGGCCGGTGTCGATCGCCCGGTCGTAGCGGGCATAGAGCGCGAAGATCAGCCTGAGCTGCCGGATGTCGGCCTCGACCGCCGAGACCATGTCGGGATATTGCAGCTTGCAGGCGAGCGACGCGCCGTCATGGCCGGTGGCGCGATGCACCTGGCCGAGGGATGCCGCGGCCGACGCTTCCGGCTCGAAGCCGGCGAAGGCGTCGCGCCAGTCGGGACCGAGCTCCGCGGCCATGCGCCGCTTGACGAATCCCCAGCCCATCGCGGGCGCCCGCGCCTGGAGCGTGCCCAGCGCCTCGGCATATTCGTCGGGCAGACCACCGGGGACGGTCGCGAGCAGCTGCGCAACCTTCATCAGCGGCCCCTTGAGTCCGCCCAACGCGCGCTTGAGCTCGGCCGCGTTGCGCGCCCGGTTGGCGGGCAGGCCGAGATAGCGCTGGCCCGCCATGCGCGCGGCGACGCCGCCCACCGACGCGCCGACGCGCGCATAGCGGCGCACCCGCCCCGTCAGCCTGTTGCCTTCGCGCTCCGGCACCGTTCGCCGCCCCACCGCCGCACCGCCCTTCAGTGTAACAGCCGCACCGGGTGAAGAAGGGATCGCGGAATCGTGACTTGACCGGCCCGGGCTGCCGTGTGAAGTGCGGCGAGCATCGCCCGAGGGAACATGCGATGGCGCTCTCGCCACACGCGACGCCGGGAAAATTCGCGGATCCGTTGGTCACGGCTGACGGCAGCCCGCGGGCGGCCGTGCCTCTGGCCAGGCTGCGCGCGCTCTGGTTCAACACCGGAACGCTCTGCAATCTGGCGTGCGCGAACTGCTACATCGAATCGAGCCCCCGCAACGATCGGCTGGCCTATCTGACACCGGCCGACATACGGCCCTATTTCGACGAGGCGGTCCGCGACGGCTGGCCGCTCGAGGAGGTCGGCTTCACCGGCGGCGAGCCGTTCATGAACCCGGACATCGCGGCCCTGCTCGCCGAGGCCCTCGGGCGCGGCTTGCGCGCTCTGGTGCTGACCAACGCCATGCGCCCGATGAGGAAGCATGCGGATGCGCTCCTGCGGCTGCGCCGCCGCTACGGGCACCGGCTCTCGCTCCGGGTCTCGCTCGATCATTACACCGAGGCGCTGCACGCGCGCGAGCGCGGCGCGCGAAGCTGGGAGCCGACGATCGAGGGGTTGTGCTGGCTCGACCGGAACGGCTTCGCGCCCGCGATCGCCGGCCGCACGCGCTGGGGCGAGGACGAGGCCGGCCTGCGCCGCGGCTACGCCGCCCTGTTCGCGCGGCTGGGGATCGCCCTCGACGCCTGGGACCGGCGCCGGCTGGTGCTGTTCCCGGAAATGGACGCGACCGCGGACGTGCCCGAGATCACCGAGGCCTGCTGGGGCGTTCTCGGCGTGCGCCCGAGCGCGATGATGTGCGCGAGCGCCCGCATGGTCGTGAAACGCAGGGGCGCCGCCCGGCCCGTCGTGCTCCCCTGCACCCTGCTGTCCCACGACGACGCTTTCGAGATGGGCACGAGCCTCGCCGACGCGGCCCGCGAGGTGCGGCTCAACCATCCCCATTGCGCCCGCTTCTGCGTGCTCGGCGGCGGCAGCTGCGGTGGCGCGGCCGCGCCCGCGTGAGGCACGCCGGGGCAGCCGCGCGGCCGGATCAGCCGGCGAGGAAGGCGCGGAAACGCCGCGCCGCGTCGCGGGGTGCGATCGTCGGGCGCCCCAGCCCGGCGAGGGAGCCGGGCGCGATCAGCGCATGGACCAGCGCCGGCTTGGGGCCGGCGACGGCGGCCTCGAAGGCGCGGGCGAAGCCCTCCTCGTCGTCGCAGCGCCAGGCACGCGGATAGCCGCAGGCGCGGGCGACGGCGGCGAAATCCACGTTGGGCGAGACGGTCGCCTGGCCGCCGGTCGAATCGTGGACGCCGTTGTCGAGCAGGACATGGAGCAGCTTGCCGGGGGCGCAGGCGCCGATCGTCGCCATGGTGCCGAGCTTCATCAGCGCCGCGCCGTCGCCGTCCAGCACCACGACCGGCCGCGCCGACGCGAGGGCGATGCCGAGGCCCATGGCGGGGGCGCAGCCCATGGAACCCGCCTGGTAGAGTTGCTGGGCGCGGTCCTCCAGGGTGAAGAGCTCGCGTCCGGTCTTGCCGGTGGTGGCGACCATGGCGGCCTCCGGTGCCACGAGCTCCTGAACCCGGCGCAGGAGTTGGGCCCGCGACGGCCGGGCACCGCCGGTCCGGAGGTCTTCGATCGTGCCGCGCGGGTGGCTCGCCGGCGCCGGCTGGTCGAGGCCGTCGTGGCGCACCGAGCCCTTCTCCATGACGAACGCGAAGGGCAACGCGGACGTCGCCATGGCGCGCTCGGCCGCGGCGAGCGCCGCCGGCACCGCGCGGGCCTCCTTCGGGAAGCCGGCGCGGGAAACCCCGACGAGATCGAGGAGCGATTCCGTCACCCGGCCCATCAGCGCGTGCTGCGGCTCGTCCCGGAGGCCGGGGCCGCCCCGCCAGGTGACGATCATCAGGGTCGGAATGCGGAACGGATGGTTGAGCGAGGTCAGCGGGTTGACGGCGTTGCCGAGCCCGGAGTTCTGGCACATCACGACCGTGCGGCGGCCCGCGAGCCAGGCGCCGGCGGCGATCGCCACCGCTTCGCCTTCGCTCGCCGCCCCGACATAGGCGAGGGCGGGGTCGGCGATCACCCGGTCGATCAGCGGCGTCAGGAAGGAGCAGGGAACGCCGGTGTAGAAATCGAAGCCCCGCGCCCGCGCGGGTTCGAGGAAGGCGTCGGCCGGAATCACGGGCGGCGGGGCGGCGGCTACACCAGGTTGCGCAGGCTGGCGAGGTCGAAGGCATCGTCCACGTCGAGCCAGTGGCCGGTGACGTAGAGGACGTCGATGACGACGCCGCGCGCCATCAGGCGGGCGAAGAGATCGGGCAGGTCGGCACCGTCGAGGGCGCCTTCCGTGGCGAGCGAGTCGAGCGCGGCCCGGATCACCGCCGCGCCTTCCGCCGTCGCCTTGACGAGGCCGATGAACTCACCGTGGGCCGTCGCCGCGTCCGCGGCCTCGCTCCAGATCGCTTCCAGGGTCACGCGCGCGTCGTCGAGATAGCCGCCCGTGAAGGGCCGCGAGCAGCGCACCCAGTCGACCTGCCGGTCCGGTGCGCGGGCGTCGCCGGCACGGGCCCTCGCATCGACCGCCGTCACGATGTCACCCTCGGCCGCAAGCAGGGCGTCGAGGATAGGACGGCGGAACAGGATGTCGCCGTAAGAGATCACACAAGGGCCGTCGAGTCTGTCCGCCGCGCAGGCGAGGGACGCGGCCTCGCCGGTCTCGGCGTAGCGGTCGTTGTCGACGGCCTCCACGTTCGCCAAGGCGAGCACGTCCTTGCGATAGCCGCGCACCACCGTGATCTCGCGCAGGCCCCCCTCGCTCAGCGTTCCGACCAGGCGCTGGATCAGCGGTTCGCCCCGCACGTCGATCATGCATTTGGGGCGCCGCTCCGTGAGTGGCCCGAGCTTGCCGCCGCGCGAAGCGGCGAGCAGGATCGCGCGGTGGCCGCCGCCGCGCGGGGCAAGATAGCGGGCTTCCGCCGCCGCCAGTTCGGCTTGGCCCATGAGGTCGAACACGTCGCGCACCGGTGCGATGTCCGCCTCGACGGCGGCGAGCGACTCGCCTTCCCTGATGCGCCGGCTGACCGAGCGCATCGCCGCGACCGCCGCCCGCATGTTGTGGTTGGCCCAGATCGCGAGGGAGACGCCGGCGTCGCGAAAGACCCGCGTCGGCGTGCGGTGGTACGTGGTGGGCACGATCACCACCGGCGCCCGCCCGCCCCAGGCGGTGCAGAACCCGACGATCTCCTCGGCGGTGCTCTTCTTCGAGTGGATCAGCACGGCGTCGGCGCCGGCCTCGCGATAGGCGTCGGCCCGGCGCAGCGCCTCGTCCATGCCCCGGCCGGCGATCAGCGCCTCGATTCGCGCCACGAGCTGGAAGTCGCCGTCGCTCTGGCTGTCCTTGCCCGCCTTGATGCGACCGCAGAACTCGTCGATGTCTGCGAGCGGCTGGTTCTCGCCGATGAACGAGTTGGTCTTGGGGAAGAGCTTGTCCTCGATGCAGACCCCGGCGATGCCGCGCTGGCAGAGCTTCCGCACCAGGCGGCGAACATTGTTGAAATTGCCGTAGCCGGTGTCGCCGTCGACCAGGATGGGGATGTCCGTAGCGTCGGCCATGAATTCGAGCATTTCGAGGACCTGGGTCCAGGAGGCTTCGTTGCTGTCGCGCACCCCGAGGGCCGCCGACATCGACAGCCCGGAAGCCCAGATGCCTTCGAAGCCCGCCTCCTCCACGATCTTCGCGGAGAGCCCGTTATGCGCCTCCATGATGAAGGAGAGCGCGGGCGCCTGCAGGAGCGCGCGCAGCCGCGCCGCCTTGGAGGGCGCGCGCACGGCCTCCCTTTCGGGCGCGATGGAAAGCCTCGTCGCCATGATCCGATGATATCGTTCGCAGGAAGCTAGCGGCCCGCCGCCGCCACCGCAACGCGGGCGCCCCGCGCCTAATGTGCGGCGGCCCAGCTCGGGCCGGTGCCGATCTCAACAGCGAGGGGCGGGTCGAGATCGGCGGCACCTTCCATGACCCGTTTGACGGTCGCGCCCGTCGCCTCGACCTCCGCCTCCGGCACTTCGAAGACCAGCTCGTCGTGCACTTGCAGCAACATGCGGGCGCGCAGGCCCGCGCCTTCAAGCACCGCCTGCATCGGGATCATGGCCCGCTTGATCACGTCGGCGGCCGCGCCCTGGATGGGCGCGTTGATCGCGGCCCGCTCCTGGAAGGCGCGATGCGCCGGGTTGCGATCGTTGATCCCCGGCAGCCGGCATTTGCGCCCGAACAGCGTGGTCACGAAGCCCTGGGCGTGGGCTGCCTTCTTGGTGCGCTCCATGTAGGCCGCGATTTCCGGGTAGCGGGCGAAGTAGGCGTCGATGTAGCGCCGGGCCTGGGCCTGGGGGACGCCGATCTGGCGCGCCAGCCCGAACGCGCTGATGCCGTAGATGATCCCGAAATTGATCGCCTTCGCCGAGCGGCGCACCATCGGGTCCATGCCGTCGAGCGCCACGCCGAACACTTGGCTCGCGGTCGAGGCGTGGATGTCGACGCCGTCGCGGAAGGCCCGTTTGAGTGCGCCGACGCCGGCGACGTGAGCGAGGATGCGGAGCTCGATCTGCGAATAGTCGGCCGAGAGCAGCACATGGCCCGGCGGGGCGCGGAAGGCGCGGCGGATGCGGCGCCCTTCTTCCGTGCGGATCGGGATGTTCTGGAGGTTGGGGTCGTTCGAGGAGAGCCGTCCGGTGCTGGCGGCGGTCATGGTGTAGGTCGTGTGGACCCGCCCGGTTTGCGGGTCGATGCGATCGGTCAGGGCGTCGGTGTATGTGCTCTTGAGCTTGGCGAGCTGGCGCCAGTCGAGCACCTGCGCCGGCAGGTCGTGGCCCTGAGCCGCCAAGCCTTCGAGGATATCGGCGCCGGTGCCGTAGGCACCCGACTTGCCCCGGCGCCCGCCCGGCAGGCCCATCTCGTCGAACAATACCTCGCCCAGCTGCTTGGGCGAGCCGATCGTGAAGGGATGGCCGGCGAGCGCGTGGATTTGCCGTTCCAGCCTCTCGATCCGTTCGGCGAAGTCCGCCGAAAGGGCGGCGAGGGCGGCCCGCTCGACGAGGATGCCGGCGGACTCCATGCGCGCCAGCACCGGCACCAGCGGGCGCTCGATGCGCTCGTGAACCGCGGTCAGGCGGTCGGCGACGAGGCGCGGGCGGATGGCGGCGTGGACGCGCAGCGCCATATCGGCGCGTGCGGAGGCGACATTCCGCAACGTCTCGGGCGGGACCTCCTCGATGGCGGCACGCTTGCGGCCGCTACCCAGGAGGTCGGCCAGGGAGGACGGCGTTCGGTCGAGATGGAGACGCGCCAGATCCTCGACCGTGTGGCCGTGGAGGCTTCCGTCCAGCAGCCAGGAAACCAGCATCGGGTCGTCGATGGGCGCGAGCCCCTGGCCATGCCGGGCGAACAGGCGCAGAAGCCGTTTGGCGTTGAAGCAGAGCTTGAGGACGCCGGCCTCGGTCAGCACCGGGGCGAGCGCGCCCAGGACTTGGGCCACGGCTCGCCCGGAATGCGGCGGCCCGAGGGGCACGTAGCAGGCGTGGCCCGGCGCCGTCGCCAGCGCCAAGCCGACGATGCGCGCCTCCTCCGGAGTCCCCGCCGTCGTGAACGCCTCGAGCGCCAGCAGGCCGCTCTGCCGGGCCTGTTCCACCCACGGGCCGAGCGCGGCGGGTGCATCGACGAGCGGGTAGGAGGCGGGGAAGTCCGCGACCGCATCCGCCGCCGTTTCGCCCGCAGGCCCGGCATCCCCGGATGAGTCGATCCGCGCCGCGACCGATTTGAAACCGTTCGCGCCAAGGAAGGCGCGCAGGGCGCCCTGGTCCGGCTCGCGACGGGCCAGCGCGCCGAGGGGGAGCGGCAGAGGCGTGTCCCGGCGCAAGGTGACGAGCGTGCGGGAGAGGCGCGCCGTCTCCGCGTGCTCGGTCAGGTTCCGGCGCCGCGCGGGCTGTCTGATCTCGCCGGTGCGGTCGAGCAGGCGGTCGAGATCGCCGTAGTCGTTGATCAACTGCGCCGCCGTCTTGATCCCGATCCCCGGCACGCCGGGCACGTTATCGGTGCTGTCGCCGGCGAGCGCCTGTACGTCGATCACACGCTCCGGGTCCACCCCGAAGCGCTCGCGCACCTGCGCCGGGCCGATCTTCTTGTTCTTGAAGTAGTCGTACATCGTCACCCGGCCGTCTTCGACGAGCTGCATCAAGTCCTTGTCGGCAGAGACGATGGTGACGCGGGCACCCGCGTCGCGTGCCGCCCGCGCGTAGGCGGCGATCAGGTCGTCGGCCTCGAAACCGTCCAGCTCGATCGCCGGCAGAGCGAAGGCGCGGGCGGCTTCGCGAACCAGCGGGAATTGCGGGATCAGCTCCTCCGGGGTCTCTCGCCGATTGGCCTTGTAGTCCGCGAAAAGGTCGTTGCGGAAGGTGCGGCGGGCGCTGTCGAAAATCACCGCCGCGTAGTCGGCATCGGTCTCGCGCAGGATTCGCCAGAGCATGTTGGTGAATCCGAGCACCGCATTGACCGGCGTTCCGTCGGGCCGGGTCAGCGGCGGCAGCGCGTGAAAGGCACGGAACACGAAGCCCGATCCGTCGATCAGATAGAGGTGGCGGACGGCGGGGGCAGGATCGTTCACGGTCGGGGCTCCGGTGCTGTGCTCTCGGAAACGCGGGGCTTGCGGCGGGTGGCGGGTGTCACTATGCCATGCGGGCGGGCCCGCGCACAGACGACCGGCCCCGTCCGAACCCATGCCTCCTCCCGCCCCCGCTCCCGGCGCCATTCCCCATGCCGCGGCGCGCATTTCCGCCTTTTATGCCGCCTACTTCCTGGTGGCGGGAATCGCGCTGCCGTTCTGGCCGCTCTTCCTGGAGGCGCGCGGGCTTTCGGTCGCCGAAATCGGCCTGACGCTCGGGCTCGCGTTGCTGCTCCGCGCCGCTGCCGGCCCTTTCATCGGCCGCTTCGCCGACCGCCGGGGCAGCACGCGCGGGACGCTGGTCGCCTGCGCCCTCGCCAGCCTGCCGGCTGCGGCCGCCTTCTATGGGACCTGGGGATTCTGGCCCGTCTTCATCGTCAGCACCGCCTTCACGCTGGCCTATGCCGGCGTGCTGCCGCTCGGCGAAACCATCGCGCTCCGCACGGTCCCGGCTGAGGCCGGCTATGGCCGGGTCCGGCTCTGGGGCTCGCTCTCCTACCTCGCGGCCGCTGCCGCCGGCGGGGCCGTCCTGGAGATCGAAGCCGCGCCCTCTGCCGACCTGATCGTGACCATGGTGCTCGCCGCCACCGCCTTGCTGGCCGTCGGCGCCCTGGCGATGCCGGAGCGGTCGGGCGCAGGTGCCGCGCCGTCGGCGCCGATCCTGGGCCTGCTGAGGGAGCGTCGGTTTCGCCTCATGGTCCTTGCCACCACCGCGATCAGTGGTTCGCACGCGGTGTTCTACGGGTTCTCCACCCTGCACTGGATCGGCGCGGGGATCGCGGAATGGATCGTCGGCCTCCTGTGGGCGGCCGGCGTCGTCGCCGAGGTGGTCCTCTTCTCGTGCGGCGGGCCGGTCGTCCGCCGCCTGGGGCCGGTCGGGCTGATCGGGCTCGCCGCCGCCGCCGGGGCGGTGCGCTGGGCGGCGCTCGCCACGACGACCGAGCTTTGGGCCTTGGCCCTCGCCCAGTGCCTGCACGCCTTCACCTTCGGCGCCATGCATCTCGGCGCCATGGCGTTCATCGCGCGCGCGGTGCCGGCCGCCTCGGCGAACACCGCGCAGTCGCTGTTCTCCGCACTGACCGGCGGCGTCGGGCTGGGCGCCGGGCTGCTGATAGCGGGCGCGCTCTACGCCGCCTGGGGTGCCGATGCCTACTGGGCGTGTGCGGTGCTCTCCGGGGCCGGCGGCTTCGCGGCGCTGCTCCTGTGGAGGACGCCCGCGACACAGCGCCGTCTCAGCCGCCGGACGCTTCGCGGGCCAGCACGAAGCGCCGGTCGCAATAGGGGCAGTCGATCGCGCCTTCGGCCTCCAGGTTGAGGAACACGCGCGGATGGCCGAGCACACCACCGCCGCCGTTGCATGCGACGGTGATGTCGGTCACCTCGACGATTTCGGGCGGATCGATGGGCACAGGTGGTTCCCCGACATTGACGCCGGCGGCGGGGCGATGATACCCATCGCCCGGTGCCGTTCAACCGGGCGCCGCGGCGCGGAGGCCTCGCGACCATGACCGGGCATGCCACCGATGCGCCGCGCGAACGGCCGGAGCGGCGGCGACGGCCGGAGCGCCGGCGCATGAGCCAAGCCATCCCCTTCGTTCGGGAGCTCGACTTCACCTACGGCGAGGCGGCGCAGGTCTCGCCGCTGGTCCGCCGGGTGGTCGCGCGCAACCCGAGCGTCTTCACCTTCCACGGCACCGGCACCTACATCGTCGGACGCGGCGCCGTCGCCGTCATCGACGCCGGCCCCGACCTGGCCGAACATGTCGATGCCGTGCTCGACGCGGTGCGCGGAGAGACCGTGACCCACCTCGTCATCACCCACACCCATATCGACCACTCGCCCGCGACCCGGCACCTGAAGGCCGCGACCGGCGCGCCGACCTACGGCTACGGCCCGCACGGCGGCGCCGGGCCCGCCGCCGAAGAGGGGGCGGATCGGGATTTCGCGCCGGACCACCGCCTCGCGGACGGGGCGGTCCTCGCCGGTGCGGGCTGGACGCTGGAGGCCGTGCACACGCCGGGACACACCTCCAACCACCTCTGCTTCTTGCTCGCGGAGGAACGGGCGCTGTTCTCAGGCGACCATGTGATGGGGTGGTCGACCACGGTGGTCTCGCCGCCGGACGGCGACATGGGCGCTTACATGGCGTCGCTGCGCAAGCTCATGGCGCGCGAGATCGAGACCTACTGGCCGACCCATGGCGCACCCATACCCGAACCGGCGCGGTACGTGCGCCGGCTCCATGACCACCGACGCCGGCGGGAGGCGGAAATCCTGGCCAGCGTCGGCGCTGACGGGATGACGATCCCGGAGATCGTCGCCAAGCTCTACCGCGGGCTGGACCAGCGGCTCCACAAGGCTGCCGCTCGCACCGTGCTCGCCCACCTGATCCATCTGGTCGAGGCCGGCCGCGTCGTCTGCCGCGGCGCACCGGGAGAGGGGTCCCGCTACATGACGCCGTGAGCCGGCAGGCTCAACGCCTCTTCGGCGGGTCGTCGCGGAAGCCGTCGGCCTGAGCGCGGGCGGCGTCCTGCAGCAGGCGCGCGTCGCTGCCGGCGATCACCATGTCGTAGCCCTGCGCGAAGGTCCAGTTGACGGACTTGCCGGGCCGGGGGACGGTACCGAGCAGCTTCCCCGTCGCCCGCATTTCGCTCTCGGCGCGTTCGATCAGGTCGGTCACCGCCGGTTCCTCGAGCCGGAGCATGTGGCCGACGCTGGCGGAAACGTCGCTCGGGCCCAGGAACAGCATGTCGACGCCCTCGACGGCGGCGATCGCCTCGATGTTGCCGACCGCCTCTTCCGTCTCGATCTGGCAGGCGATCAGCAGGTTGTCGGGCATGGCGTCGAGATAATCCTTCAGGCGGGCTCCCCAGCGGGAGCAGCGGGCGGCGTGAGGCGCGACGCCACGCACGCCGTCCGTTGGATAGCGGCAGGCGGCGACGGCGGCCTCCGCTTCGGCGGCGTTCTGCACATAGGGCACGATGATGCCCATGACACCGATATCCAGGGCGCGCTTGATGTAGACCATATCGTTCCACGGCACCCGCATCATCGGCGTCGCTCCGGATTCGCCCACCGCCTGCATCAGGCCGATGGCGTTCAGGAGGTCGCCCGGTCCGTGCTCGTGGTCGATGACCACGGCGTCATAACCGGCGTTGGCGACGATCTCGGCGGCGATGGGGCTGCCCATCGAGAGCCAGGCGGCGAGTGCGGGCTCGCCCGCGAGCATCTTCTTCTTGCAGCGGTTTTCGAAGGTCATGACAATGGCTCCCGATGGCGTGGAGGGACGCGGCGGTGCGCGACGGACCCTAGCACGGCGGGCGGCCGCGAGACAGGACGCGCCGTCCCGTCCTGGATGCGCTTGCGCACGCGGGGAGTCGTATCGGCGAGGGGAGCACGCTTTACGCCATCGCCTCCACTCGTTAGCGTGCGAGCCGTTTGCCGCTGGGCGGTCCCGCGCGGTGCCGAACGAAAGGGAGGTCAGCCATGCCTCGCATCTCGCGTGTTTGCAGCCGGCTGCGTCGGGCGGTCTGGATCTTTCTCGCGGTCCTGCTCGCCGCGCCGGCGACCCACGCCGGCGAAGGGCCCGGCACGGCGGCGGAGGCGAAGGCCATGGTGGCCGCGGCCGTCGCCTATTACGACGAGGTCGGCACGGAGGCGGCGTTCACCAAATTCACCGACGACCCGGCACCCATGTTCCGCGACCGCGACCTCTACGTGTTCGTCATCGACGAAGACGCCGTAACCGTCGCCATCGGCCGGGATACGTCGCCCTCCCGGATCGGCCGCAGCTCGCTCGGGTTCATGGACGCCGACGGCGTCGACATCGGCCGGGCGGTCCTCGATGCCGCCGCGCCGGACGGCGGATGGGCCCGTTACAGATGGCGCAACCCAGCGACCGGGGAGATCGAACCCAAGGCGAGCTGGGTCGTCGCGCACGACGGTTACGTCTTCGGAGTCGGCATCTACAATCCGTAGTTTCGGGGATAGGGAAGCGCATGACGGAACGCGAGGGACAGGCTGCGGCACTCGCCGACCGGCTCTTCGCCGAGCACGCGGAACGGCGACCGTTCCGCCCGCTCCGGGGTGCCGAGCGTCCCGGCTCCCTTGAAGAGGGCTATCTGGTCCAGCGCCTGCTCAACGAGCGCTACGCTGGAGCGGGGCGCGGGGCCATCGCCGGCTATAAGGTCGGCCTCACCTCCGAGGCAATCCGGGCGCTCTGCGACATCGACCAGCCGATCAGCGGGGCGATCTTCGCGAGTACGGTGAGGCACTCGCCGGCACAGGTCGCGCGCGCCGATTTCGTTCATCTCGGGATCGAATTCGAGCTCGCCGTTGAAATCGGCGGCGCCTTTCTCCCCGAGGACGCGCCGTTCTCGCTGGGCGCCGCCGAAGCCCGGGTCAAGGCGTGCATGCCTGCATTCGAACTGATCGACGACCGTCATGCCGATTATGGCGCCCTCGACGCACTTTCCGTCCTCGCCGACAATTCGTGGTGCGGTGGTGTCGTTCTGGGTCCGCGCTGCACCGATTGGCGCGCGTTCGACCTCGCGCGCACCCCGGTGTCGCTGCGGGTCAACGACGCGCCGCCGGAGCCGGCGGTCACCGGCGCGGCCATGGGGCATCCGCTGCAATCTCTGGTCTGGCTCGCCAACGGGCTCGCCGGCCGGGATACGGCGCTCGCGCCCGGCATGATCGTGATGACCGGGAGCACGCTCGCCACGCGGTTTCCCGACGCGGGCGACCGCTTCGCCTACGAGATCGCCGGGCTCGGCACGGTCCGGGCCGACATCGTTTGACGGCCCCGCCCGGGCGCGACGCCTATGGCGGGCCGGAGGCCGGTCTGCGCGCGATGGAAATATCGCGGTGGACATGGACGCAGATCAGAAAGCCGAAGCCCAGCATCAGGCTGACCATGGCGCTGCCGCCGTAGGACATCAGCGGCAACGGCAGGCCAACGACCGGCAGCAACCCCATCACCATCGCGATATTGAAGAAGACGTGGAAGAAGAACGTGACCGTCACCCCCATGCCAAGGAGGCGCCCGAAGTGGTTGTCGCTTCGGGTGGAAATCATGATCCCGCAGATCACTATCGAGAGGTAGAGAAGAAGGAGGAAGCCGGCGCCGAAGAAACCGTACTCCTCGGCCACCATCGTGAAGATGAAATCGGTCTGCTTTTCCGGCAGGAAGTTGAGGTGGCTCTGCGTGCCCTTGAGGTAGCCCTTTCCGAGCAAGCCGCCGGAGCCCAGCGCGATTTTCGACTGGATGACGTGATAGCCGGCGCCGAGCGGGTCCGATTCCGGATCGAAGAAGGTGAGGACGCGGGCCTTCTGATAATCGTGGAGAAACTGCCAGGCGATCGGCACCACGGCGAGGGCGGCAGCGACGGCCGCGCCGAGCTTCCACGGCTTCACCCCTGCCAGGAACACCATGACCGTGCCGCAGAGAACGAGAAGCACCGCCGTCCCGAGGTCCGGCTGGCGCAGGACGAGCGCCGCGGGCGCCAGGATCATCAGGACCGGCGGAACGAGCACGCGCAGGCGGCGCATGTCGTCGAGCGACGCGCCGTGGAAATAGCGCGCGAGCGCGAGAATCAGCGCGATCTTCATGAGCTCCGAGGGCTGCGCCTGGATCACGCCGAGGTCGACCCAGCGCTGCGCGCCCATGACCGCCGCCCCGAGCAGCTCCACACCGACCAGCAGGACGAACGTAAGGCCGTAGAACGCATAGGCGAGGCGCATCCAGAGGCGAATGTCGGTCAGCGACACCGCGAGCATCAGGATCAGGCCGACGCCGAAATGGATCGTCTGCCGGTACGCCCACGGTTCGACCGAACCGCCGGCGGCGGAAAGCAGCATCGCGATGCCGACCGCGCCGATGCCGCAAATCAGCAGGATCACGAGCCAGTTGAGCCGAAGGACACGCTCCGCGATTGTCAGGCTTCGCTGGTTGCGGATGTCGGCCTGCACCATGGTCCCGTTCTAGGCGGTCGCGGGATCGGGACGGAGCGGCGCGTCGCCCCGCCCCGACGGGTCGCGGTGCTGGACCTCGCGCATGATGTCGCGCGCGATCGGCGCTGCGACGGCGGAGCCGCTTCCGCCATGTTCCACGATGACGGCGACGCCATAGCGCGGCCTCTCGACCGGCGCGTAGGCGACGAAAAGGGCGTGATCGCGCTCCTCCCACGGGCGCTCCTCGTTCTTGAGCACGCGGGTCCTGCGTTCGCGCTCGGAAATCCGCCGGACCTGCGCGGTTCCGGTCTTGCCGCACATCGCGAAGGCGGGCTCGTCGATCCGCGCGCGATAGGCCGTCCCTTCAGGTTCGTTGACCACTCGGCGCATGCTCTCGTGGACGACGTCGAAGTGGGCGGGAGAGATCGCCAGCGAAGGAAACGCCTCGCGCCGCGGTGCGATCGGCCGCCCGCCGCGGACGACTCCGCGCATGATGCGGGGCGCGACCGCGATGCCGCCGTTCGCGATGCGCGCGACCATGACCGCGAGCTGGAGCGGCGTCGTCAGCATGTAGCCCTGGCCGATCCCGACCACCAGCGTCTCACCCACATGCCAGCGCGCGCCGCGCGCCGCGCGCTTCCACTCCCGCGTGGGCACCAGGCCCGGCTGCTCGCCGGGAAGCTCAATGTCGAGCTTTTCGCCAAGGCCGAACTGCACGGCCATCGCCCCGATTCGATCGATGCCGACCCGCTTGGCCACCTCGTAAAAATAGACGTCGCACGACTCCGCGATGCCGCGCACCATGGCGACGCTCCCGTGTCCGCCGCGCCGCCAGCACCGGAAGCGGTGGTTGCCCAGTTCGAGAAAGCCCGGACAGAAGAAGCGCTGCTCCGGCCCCACCGCCCCGCTCTCAAGCGCCGCCAGCGCCACGATCATCTTGAACGTGGAGCCCGGAGGATACTGGCCGGCGATCGACTTGTTGTTGAGCGGCAGGCGGGGATGGCTGATCAGGGCGCTCCATTCTCGCCGGCTCAAACCGGTGGCGAAGGCGTTCGGGTCGTAGCTGGGGATCGACGCGAGCGCGAGGATCTCCCCCGAATGGACGTCGATGACGATGGCGGATCCGCTTTCGTCGCCGAAGCGGGCCATGGCGTATTGCTGTAGCCCCAGGTCGATCGTCAGCATGTGGTCGTCGCCCGGCTGGCCGTCCTGTCGGGCGAGCTCGCGGACGATGCGGCCGTAGGCGTTCACTTCGACCTGCCGAGTGCCGGCCTTGCCGCGGAGGGATTTCTCCAGCACCTTCTCGGCGCCGCTCTTCCCCACGCGGACACTGGGCAGAGCGAGCATTGGATCGTCTTCCATCTCCGCTTCGCCGACAGCACCGATGTAGCCCACGACATGGGCCGTGTCGGGACCGAAGGCATAGCGGCGGCTCCGTCCCACCTCGATCATGGCCCCCGGCAGATCGGGGACGTTGACCTCGATCCGGGAGACTTCCTTCCAGGTCAGGTGTTCGCGCACCATGACGGGAACGAAGCTCCGTTTGCGCCGGACCTCGCGTTCGATCCGATCCCGTTCGTGGGTGTCCAGCGGCACGAGGGCCGCGACCCGCGTCAGCACCACGTCGAGGTCCGGCGTCGCCTCCGGAATCAGCATTAGCCGGTAGTTCAGGCGGTTTCCGGCCAGGAGCTGCCCGAAACGGTCGAAGATGCGGCCGCGCGACGGCGGCAGAAGATGGGTGTCGATTCGGTTCTCGTCGGCCAGCATCGCATAGCGCTCGGAATCGACGATCTGGAGCTGGTAGAGCCGGCCGGCGAGGCCGGCGATCAGCAGCGCCTGAAGGCCGCCCACCAGGACCGCGCGGCGCGTGAACAGGGCGGAACGCCCGATCTCGCCTTGCATCTCAGCCCGCCGGGTGCGCGATCAGCGCACCGACGCGGTTGAAGAACGCCGCAAGCACCGGGAAAAAGAGTATCGTCAGGACGGCTTGCACGATGATCGGAAGCGGCGGGACGATCGCCTGAAAATAGGCCGAGGCGACACCCCAGCTCATGAGGCCGGCCGCCGGCATGACCAGCGCGAAACCCCACCAGACGACAAGAAACGGCTTGCCGTGAAAGAAGGTGCGCTGAGAGGCGACGAAGCCCTGGACGGCGAGAAGCATCAGCGCCGTCATTCCTGGCGGGGTACCCGTGAGCAGGTCCTGGAGGAGGCCGATGCAGAACGTCGCGGCAAGGGGCAGGCAATCCGGCCGATTGATGGTCCAGTAGAAGACCGCCGCCACGGCCAAGGCGGGTGTGACCTCGACGAAGAGAGGCAAGTGCCAGGGCAGGGCGCTTGCGATGACAAGCAGCAACGTGACGACGAGCGGTATCGAGCCACTCAGAACGCGGCTCACTCGGTGTGCCCAGATGCTCTTCACCGGAGGTTCCCCGCGCGCCCGGTGCGGCGCGGCTCGGGCAGGACGCCGGGAATGACGTAATCGAGGATCGTGACGTATCCGAGCCGGTCCCAGACGACGAAGGGTTGGACCGTGGCTCGGCCCTCGCCCGCCGACGAGACGATGCCGACGGCGAGCGCCGGCGGAAACATGCCGCCCTCACCCGAGGTCACGATCCAGTCGCCGGGCTTGACCCGCGCGTCGGCCGCCAGGAACGCGAGACGGGGGCTCGGGCCGTTATCGCCCGTGAGGATCGCGCGGTCGCGGCTCGCTTCGACGATCACCGGGACCCGCGAGTTCAGGTCCGTTAGAAGGAGGACTCGCGCCGTGTGTTCGCCCGCCTCCAGCACCCGGCCGACCAAGCCCCTGTGGTTGACGACCGCCTGGCCGTCGCGGACGCCATGGGACCGCCCCGCGTTGACCAGGACCATGTGGACGAACGGCCCCGCGGAATCGGCGATGACCCGGGCGGTGACGAAGTGCGCCTGTGGATCGGGAACGGCCTTGAGGAGATCGCGGAGCGCGTCGTTCTCGTGGGCCAGCTGTTTCGCCACCGCCTGCCACTTTCGGAGTTGGGCGTTGTCGTGCCGAAGGCGCTCGTTCCGCGTGTGGACTACCAGCATCGCGTCGAGTTCGTCCAGCCCGTCGACTACGGTCATCGCCGGGCGCGAAAAGAGATCGAAGACCGGGCCCGCGGCGTCGGCAATGCCTGTCCGCATGGTCTCGATCACGCGCGGTTGCGTCTGGCTCAAGATCATCAGAGCGATCGCGGCGAGCGCCAGGAACGCAAAGATAACGCGCGGGGCGTATCCCCCGACCGATACGGTTGGAACGAAGAGGCGTCCGCGGCCGACTCTCACTCGAACCATTTTTCGGAGTCAGGCGCCTCCCGGGCGAAGCCGGTGAGGACCGGGACGGCGATGCCTAATACGCCTCGTGGAGGGCGCGTTTGAGGGTTCTCATCTGTTCGAGACAACGGCCGGTGCCGAGGACGACGCACTGCAAAGGATCGTCCGCGATCGAGACGGGCAGCCCCGTCGCGTGGCGCAGCACATAGTCGAGATTCCCGAGCAGCGCACCGCCGCCGGTGAGGACGATGCCCTTGTCGACGATGTCCGCGGCGAGCTCGGGCGCGGTGTTTTCGAGCCCCACCTTGACGGCGTCGATGATGGCCCCGACCGGCTCGGCAAGGCTCTCGGCGATCTGCCGCCTGGAGATGACGATTTCCTTGGGCACGCCGTTCATCAGGTCGCGCCCCTTGATGTTCAACGTGTCTCCCTCACCGTCTTCCGGCGGGCAGGCCGATCCTACGAGCGTCTTAATCCGCTCGGCGGTGGTTTCGCCCAGAAGCAGGTTATGGGTCCGGCGCACATAGGCGATGATGCTTTCATCCATCTTGTCGCCGCCGACCCGCACCGATCGCGAATAGACGATGCCGCCGAGCGAGAGCACGGCGACCTCGGTGGTGCCGCCGCCCACGTCGACCACCATCGACCCGGTCGGTTCGGTCACCGGCAGGTTGGCGCCGATAGCGGCGGCCATTGGTTCCTCGATGAGGAAGACCCGCCTCGCGCCCGCGCTTTCCGCCGATTCCTGGATCGCGCGCCGTTCAACCGCGGTCGAACCCGAAGGGACGCAAACGATCACCTGCGGGCTTGCGAAACTGCGCCGGTTGTGCACTTTCCGGATGAAGTGCTTGATCATCTCTTCCGCGACTTCGAAATCGGCGATGACACCGTCCCGGAGCGGGCGGATCGCCTCGATGTTGCCGGGCGTGCGCCCGCGCATCCGTTTGGCCTCGTCGCCGACCGCGAGAACCTGCTTCTTGCCTTTCCGCGTCGCCAGGGCGACGACCGACGGTTCGTCGAGCACGATCCCCCGGGATTTGACGTAGACCAAGGTGTTCGCCGTCCCCAGGTCGATCGCCATATCGGCGGAAAGAAACCCCGTCAACTTCGAGAACATGCACCGAACCTCCCCTCCAGATACCGGCTGGCACCCGCCCGATTCCAGCGGCGCCCGCGACCGTTCCTCATGCCGACAGAGCCTCCGGCGCCGTCTTCTGCCTTTTGACCACGAGCTTGTTGAGCGCGTGCACGTAGGCCAGCGCCGAGGCGACGATGGTATCGATATGCGCGCTTTGTCCGTTCACGGTTCGCCCGTCTTCCTCGAGGCGGACGCTCACCTCCGCCTGGGCATCGGTCCCTTCCGTCACCGCGTGAACCTGATAGAGCTGGAGCCGCGCGTCATGCGGATAGATCGCCTTGATGGCGTTGAAAGTCGCATCGACCGGGCCGTTGCCGGTGGCGCGCGCCTCGCTCTCTTCGCCGTCGACGTCCAGGACCAGGACGGCTTCCTGCGGCCCCGATGAGCCGCAGGAGACCGAAAGGGAGCCGAACCTGATCCGGTCGTTCGCGCCCGCGACCTCAGTGTCGACGAGGGCCACGATGTCCTCGTCAAACAGCTCTTTCTTCTTGTCGGCGAGATCTTTGAACCGTGCGAACGCCTCCTGAAGCGCGTTGTCGCCGAGATCGGCATAGCCCAGGCTGCGCATCTTCTCGCGAAAGGCGTGCCGGCCGGAATGCTTGCCCATCACCAGGGTGGATTGCACGAGCCCCACCGATTCGGGGGTCATGATCTCGTATGTCTGCGCGTCCTTGAGAACGCCGTCCTGGTGAATTCCCGCTTCGTGCGCGAATGCGTTGGCCCCTACGATCGCTTTGTTCGGCTGTACCGCGAAACCGGTGATCGCCGAGACGAGACGCGACGCGCGCATGATGTTCTCGGTCTTGATGCCGGTTTCAAAATTCAGGACATCGTTGCGCGTCCGAAGCGCCATGACGATCTCTTCCATCGCGGCGTTGCCGGCGCGCTCTCCGAGACCGTTGACTGTGCACTCGATCTGGCGTGCCCCGGCGCGCACCGCGCTGAGCGAGTTGGCGACGGCGAGTCCCAAGTCGTTGTGGCAATGCACCGACAACACGGCGCGGTCGATGTTCGGCACCCGATCGAAAAGCATGGCGATCAACGCGCCGAATTCCTCGGGGACGGCGTAGCCGACCGTATCGGGGATGTTGATCGTCCCCGCGCCGGCCTTGATCGCGGATTCCACGCAGCGGCAAAGGAAATCGTGCTCCGTGCGCGAGCCGTCCTCGCACGACCATTCGACATCGTCCGTGAAACGGCGTGCGTAGCTCACGCTGTCGATCACGGCGGCATGCACCTCGTGGGGCTCCATTTGCAGCTTGACCCGCATGTGGAGCGGGCTGGTCGAGATGAAGGTGTGAATGCGCGCCGACGCCGCCGGTTTCAACGCTTCGGCCGCCCGGTCGATATCCCGCCGCGCGGCGCGGGCAAGGCCGCATACGGTGCTTTCCCGCACCGTCTTGGCAACCTCGTGAACCGCTTCGAAATCGCCGTTGGAAGCGATGGGGAAGCCGGCCTCGATCACATCGACGGCCATCTCCTCGAGCACTTCCGCGATCCGGAGCTTCTCTTCCAGATTCATCGAGGCGCCCGGCGATTGCTCGCCGTCGCGCATCGTCGTGTCGAAGATTCGAATCCGGTTCGGTGCATCGGTCATGATGAACACCCTTTACAACCCGACATGGCGACGGAATTGCGCACTCCCTGAACGATGCCGGTCGAACACGGCGTACCGCTCAGGGGCGGCTAAGTCGCCGCCCGGGCGGACCGTGGTACGCCGCGGCGGAAACTGCGCCCCCTCCGGGCATGTCCTTGCTCCTGCGGTCGAAACACGGCATCACCGGACGATTGGGCCCTCGCCCCTGCTTGCACCAACCCGAAGAACCCGCAGCGCGGTTTCGCCACTCCGAGCCATGAAGGCACCTCGGCGAATCCGCACCCCGCAATGGCAGCGATCTTACGCCCGAGCCGTCCAGAAAGGCAACAATGTTGTCGAGGCATCGTCGCCGGCCCGGATCGTTCGCCGGCTTGCGGGAACATCGGCGGGCCGGGGGGCGTCCGAGTAGCCGGGTTGAGGCGCAGGCGCGCTCGGGGTTAGGCTGGGATACGGCATCCGGTACCGTCGGGGGAGGCGAGGATGAGCCGGTCCGCCCATGATCCGGGCGCCGCTCTCGCGGTGTTGCAATACGGCGACAGTTTCTTTCCGAGCGGCGCGTTGTCGTTCTCGCTCGGGCTGGAGACCCTTCATGCCGACGGCATCGTGACCGACGCCGAGGCTCTCGCCCTCTTCCTCTCGGAGCAGGTATTCGAGCGCTGGGCCTCGTCGGAACGCGGGTTCCTGGCCGCCGCCCACGGCGCGTTCGGTGACTGGCCGGCCGTTGCCGAGATCGACTCCTTGCAGGAGGCCATGACGCTGCCCCGGGAGCTCCGGGAGGGTTCGCGCAGGGGCGGGGCGGCCCTGCTCGGCGTCCACGCGCGCATGGGCACGCCGGGCGCGGCGGCCTATCGGGACACTTTGCGCGCAGGAGCGGCGCACAGCCATCTCTCCGTCGTGCAGGGCGTCGTGCTGGCAGGCGCCGGGATCGATCTCGCGGGTGCCGAGGCGGTCTCCGTTCACGGTTTTTGCGTGACGATTCTGGGCGCCGCCCTCCGTCTCGGCTTGATCGGCCATCTCGACGGCCAGATCATGCTGCGCGACCTGCGGCCGAGGATTGCGGCGCTACTCGCCGAACCGGCGCCTCCACTCGCCGGGGTCCGGGCTTACGTGCCCCTCGCCGATGTCGCCGCGGCACGACACGAGAGCGCGGAGGTGCGCTTGTTCGCCAACTGATCGAGGGATCCCGCGATGCTGCTGACACCGACGGAAACCGAGCGGCTCACGATTTTCAGCGCGGCCGAACTGGCGCGCAGGCGGCGGGCGCGGGGCTGCGCGCTCAACCACCCGGAGGCCGTGGCGTTGATCAGCGACGAGATTCTCGAAGGCGCGCGCGACGGGCGCTCGGTGGCGGAGCTCATCGAATTCGGCGCGACCATCCTCTCCACGGACGACGTGCTGCCGGGCGTCGCGGAGATGATGCCCGTGCTCCAGGTCGAGGGGACGTTCCCGGACGGCACGAAGCTGGTCACGGTCCACGACCCGATCCGGCCCGGCAAGAAGGACTGCGCCGGGCACGTCCGCCCAGGGGAGATCATCCCGGCGGAGGGCGAGATAGAGATCAACGCCGGCCGCACGGGCGCCACGGTGACGGTGACCAACACGGGCGACCGCCCCGTCCAGGTCGGCAGTCACTACCACTTCTTCGAGGTCAACAAGCATCTCGATTTCGACCGTGCCGCCGCCTTCGGCATGCGCCTCGACATCCCCGCCGGGACCGCGGCGCGTTTCGCACCGGGGGAAAGCAAGGACGTCGCTCTGGTCGAATTCGGCGGCAGCGGCGAGATGATCGGGCTCAACGACCTGACCCGGGGGTCCCGGCGCTCGGAAAGCGTCAAGCAGGAGGCGCTGGCCCGCGCCCGCGCCCGCGGTTTCAGAGGGGCTTGAACCATGGCGAGAATGAGCCGCGCCGAATACGCCGCGCTCTACGGCCCGACCACCGGCGACTGCGTGCGCTTGGGCGACAGCGCGCTGCTCGCGAAAATCGAACGGGATTACGGCGTGCCGGGCGAGGAATGCTTGCACGGCGGCGGCAAGACGCTGCGCGATGGCATCGGCCTCGTCGCCGGGCTCGACAGCGCCGCCGGCTCCCTCGACATGCTGATCTCGAACGCCATCGTCATCGATCCCGTTCTGGGGATCGTCAAAGGCGACATCGGCATCAAGGAAGGCGCCATCGCCGGCGTCGGTAAGGCCGGCAACCCGGCGATCATGGACGGCGTCGACCCCGCGTTGCTTTGCGGCGCCGCGACCACCGTGCGCGACGCGGAAGGGCTGATCGCGACGCCCGGCGGCATCGACGTCCATGTCCATTTCGACAGCGCCCAGCTCTGCGAGCACGCCATCGCGAGCGGCATCACGACGATGCTCGGCGGCTCGCTCGGGCCGATCACCGTCGGGATCGATTCCGGGGGCGCCTGGAATGTCGGCAAAATGCTTCAGGCGGCGGATGCCTGGCCGATCAACTTCGGGTTTCTCGGACGCGGGAATTCGGCCAGGCCGAATTCCCTGGTCGACCAGATCGCGGGCGGCTGCATGGGCCTCAAGATCCACGAGGACTGGGGAGCGATGCCGGCGGCCATCGATTGCTGTCTGGGCGTCGCCGACGAGATGGATTGCCAAGTCCAGCTCCACACCGACACGCTGAACGAAAGCGGGTTCCTGGAGGAGACGCTGGCCGCGATCAACGGCCGGACGATCCACATGTACCACGCCGAGGGAGCGGGCGGCGGCCATGCGCCGGACATCATCCGCATCACCGGCGAGCCTAATTGCCTGCCGTCCTCGACCAACCCGACCAACCCCTACACCAGGAACACCTTCGACGAGCACCTCGACATGATCATGGTGTGCCATCACCTGAACCCGGCGGTGCCCGAGGACGTGGCCTTCGCCGAGAGCCGGGTGCGCGCGCAGACCATCGCAGCGGAGGACGTGCTGCATGATATCGGCGCGATCTCCATGCTCGGCTCGGACAGCCAGGGGATGGGCCGGATCGGCGAGGTGATCTGCCGCACTTGGCAGCTCGCCTCGAAGATGCGGAGCCAACGCGGGAGGCTGCCGTCCGAGCGCTCGGCCCGGGGCGACAACGAGCGCATCAAGCGCTACATCGCGAAATACACCATCAACGCCGCGCGCACGTTCGGCATCGACCGCCACGTCGGCTCCCTCGAACGCGGGAAGCTGGCGGACGTGGTGCTGTGGCGCCCGGCGTTCTTCGGCATCAAGCCGGAGCTGGTCGTCAAGGGCGGCTTCATCGTCTGGTCGGCGATGGGTGACAGCGCGGCCGCGCTGATGACCTGCGAGCCGCTCCTCATGCGGCCGCAATGGGGCGCCTTCGGCCGCGCCAAGGAGACCCTCGGCCTGAGTTTCGTCTCCCAGGCCGCGGTCGAGGCGGATGTCGCCGGGCGCCTCGGCCTGGGCAGCCGCACCGTCCCCGTCGGCGGCACGCGCAAGCTCTCGAAGAGCCACATGTTGCACAACGACGCCTGTCCGGAGGTTTCCGTCGACCCGGAAACCTTCGAGGTGCGCGTCGATGGCGCGCTGGCGACTTGCGAGCCGGCCGAGGAACTGCCGCTCGCCCAGCGCTACATGCTGCGTTAGGCGCCCACCGCGGGAGCTGAAAGGTCGAAACGTTCGTGTTCCGGAGGCGGAGAAAGGAGCGCGGATGGACCTGATTCTGCGCGGCGGGCGTGTCGCCGGCGGCGATGACGCGCGCGTCGACATCGGCATCGCGGGTGGGCGCATCGCCGCCATCGCGCCGGCCGTCGAGGCCGACGCGCCGGCCCTCGATCTAGACGGCCACCTCGTCGCGCCCGGCTTCGTCGAGACCCATATCCATCTCGACAAGGCCTGCATCCTCGACCGATGCGAAGCGGAGAGCAGCGATCTCGCGGAGGCGATCGAGCAGGTCGCCGCGGCCAAGCGTGCCTTCACCGAAGAGGACGTGACCTGCCGGGCACGCCGCGTGCTCGACATGTGCATCGGGCAGGGCACAACCCACCTGCGCACCCATCTGGAGGTCGATCCCGGAATCGGCCTGCGCAGCTTCGACGGCGTTCTGCCGCTGATCAACGACTATCGCTGGGCGATCGACATCGAGGTCTGCGTCTTCCCGCAGGAAGGGCTGCTCAACAATCCGGGCACCGACGACCTCATGGTGCAGGCGTTGGAGCGGGGTGCGCGGGTGGTCGGCGCGGCGCCCTATACCGACAGCGACCCGCACGGCCAGATCGACCGCGTGTTTGCCCTCGCGCGCGCCTACGACGTCGACATCGACATGCATCTCGACTTCGGCGAGACCGCCGACGCGCTGGACGTCGATTACGTCTGCGCGCTGACCGAACGCTTCGGTTACGGCGGGCGGGTCACCGTCGGCCACGTCACCAAGCTCTCGGCCGCGGCGCCGGAGCACTTGGCGCGGACGGCGGCGCGCATGGCCGCTGTCGGCGTCGCGGTGACCGTGTTGCCCGCGACTGATCTCTTCCTCATGGGGCGCGGCGACGAGACCAATGTGCGCCGCGGAGTCACGGCCGCGCACAGGCTGCTCGGCCACGGGGTCAATTGCTCGCTCTCGTCGAACAACGTGTTGAACCCGTTCACGCCGTTCGGTGACTGCTCGCTGATCCGCATGGCGAACCTCTACGCCAACGTTTGCCATGTCGGGGCCCGCTCCGAGATGCTCGACTGTTTCGACATGATCACCCGCCGCTCGGCGCGCATCCTCGGCCTCGACGACTACGGCGTGGCTCCTGGCAAGACGGCCGATCTCGTGGTGCTCGATGCGCGCGATCCGGCCACCGCCGTCGCCAAACTGGCCCCGCCCCTCCTCGGCTTCAAGCGCGGGCGCCAGACCTTCGAACGTGCGCCGGTCAAGCTGCTGCGGCCGTTGTAGCGCGTCGGTTCCGCGCCCACCGCGCGGCGCCTCCCGTCTGGCGGCCGTCGGACGCCGCGGCTACACTCGGCCTCCAGGCATGTCGCGCCGGGGAGCGGTGGAATGGCGGAAGAGCTTTCTCGCGAAGATGAAGTCAGACAGGCGCTCGAGACGATCTTCGCCGCCGATTCGGAGATTTACCGAGTGCGGGGCTTCCAGCGCCGTATCGGCTTCGGGGCGCGGCCCGCGCTTCTGATCATCGATCTCGCAAACGCCTGGACCAAGCCCGGTCACCCGTTCACCTGCGACAACATGGCAGAGATCATCCCGGCCAATCAGCGGTTGCTGGCGGCGGCGCGCGGAAAGGACATTCCGGTGGTTTACACCACGACGGCCTACCAGGATCCGAAGGGGCCGCGTTCTGACACCGGGCTCTGGCACCTGAAGATCCCGGTCGAGACCCTGCGCGAGGGTTCACCCGAGGCCCGGATCGACGAGCGCATCGCGCCGATGCCGAAGCGTGGCGAGCAAGTGATCGTCAAGAAGCGCGCGAGTGCGTTCCACGGCACCTATCTGGCGGGCTATCTGCGCGCCCAGCGGGTCGATACGGTGGTGATTACCGGCGTGACCATGGCGGGATGCGTCAGACACACCGCCGAGGACGCGATCGCCGAAGGTTTCCGCCCCATCGTGGTCAGGGAAGGCGTCGGCGACCGGGTGCCCGGCGTGGTCGAATGGAACCTCTTCGATATCGACGCCAAGTTCGGCGACGTCGAACCGTTGGACCGGGTGCTGGGGTATCTCGACGGAATCGAGGCCCGCAGCAATGAATAGCTGGCGAGGCGGCGCGAAGGAGGGCCGGCCATGATCGCCACCGACCTCGACCTCTGCTACATGAGTGCCATCGACGCGCTGGCGGCGTTCAAGGCGCGGACCTTGTCGCCGGTCGAGCTCATGGAGGCGGTGATCGCCCGCTGCGAGGCGGTGGGCCCGGCGCTCAATCTCGTGACCTACAGCCATTTCGACCGTGCCCTGGAGCGGGCGAAGGCGGCGGAGGCGCGCTACGGAAAGACGGACGGGCGGCTGCGCCCGCTTGAAGGCCTGCCCTTCGCGAGCAAGGACTACCACGCCATCAAGGGCGAGATCACCACGATCGGCTCCCGGATCATGGAGCATAACCGACCGGACCACACCTATCCGGTCACCGAGCGCATCATGCGCGCGGGCGCCATCCTCCACATCCGCACGACGACGCCCGAATTCGGCTACGCCGGGACGACACATAGCCCGCTTTGGGGCGTGAGCCGCAATCCTTGGAACCCCGATTACACGCCGGGCGGCTCGTCGGGCGGCAGCGGCGGTGCGCTCGCCGCCGGCATGACGACGATCGCCGACGGCGGTGATGGCGGCGGCTCGATCCGGATTCCGGCGTCGGTGAACGGCGTCTTCGGCTTCAAGCCGCCCTACGGGCGCAACCCGAACGACATCACCGCGCCCCATGTCTTCCTCGTGCAGATTGGCGTTCTGACCCGTACCGTCGCCGACTCCGCCCTGCTTCAGAACGTCGTCTCCGGCCCGCACGACGCCGACATCGCCTCCCTGCGGACGCGGGTGCGCCTGCCGCTCGCCCCCGAGGGCATCGAGGGTTGGAAGATCGCCTACTCGCCGGACCTGGGCTATGTCGAGGTCGATGCGGAGGTGCGCGATAACACGTTGGGGGCGCTTCAGGTCTTCCGCGATCTCGGCTGTCGGGTCGAGGAGGTGGCGCTCGGCTGGACGTCGGGCGTGTTGAGCCAGTACCTGCGGCTCTTCGAGGTCTTCTTCGCGAGCGCGCTCGAGGACTATCTGCCCGAATGGCGCTACGAAATGGACCCGAAAGTCGTGGACCTGGTCGAAAAAGGCCGGCGCGTCAGCGCCGTCGAGTTCGAGCGGGTCAGCCGCACGCGCGGCTGGATGTACCAGAAGCTCGCGCCGCTCCTCCGGGATTACGACGTCATGGTCTGTCCGACCCTCGCGGTGCCGGCGGTCGCGGCGGACCACACGAACAGGGACCCGGCCTTCACGATCAACGACAAGGCGGTGGAGCCGCATATGGGCTGGCTGCTGACCTATCCCTTCAACATGATGAACCAGTGCCCGGTCGCCAGCGTGCCGACGGGGTTCGCCCGGAACGGTGTGCCCACCGGCATGCAGATCGTCGGCCGCACCTACGACGATGGGCGGGTGTTCCGCGCGGCGGCGGCGTTCGAGGCCGCCACGAACTGGCCGCGCCACCGCCCGCCCCTCGCGGGCACCTGAAGGTCGGGTCGACGCCTTCGGACGAGGCGCTCGCCTCGTGGCGTGCCGCCTTCGGGGTGCGCCGCTCCGCTTCCGGGGCCGAAGGGCGGCGGGTGCGGCCATTCCCTTCCCGCGCCGTCGGCGCGAGCCGATATAATGCGCCATGCTCTGCCATCAACGATACATCCTGCGCCAGCTCGTCGGCCCGTTCGCGCTCGTTGCGTTGGGGCTCATGGCGCTCGTCTGGCTGACGCAGTCGCTTCGCGTCATCGACCTGATCGTCAACAAGGGACTGTCCTTGGGCACGTTCCTGTTCATGAGCGTGCTGCTGCTGCCCACGTTCATGGGCGCGATCCTGCAGGTGGCGCTTTTTTGCGCGCTGCTGTTCGTCTACAACAGGCTCTTCACCGACAGCGAGCTGGTCGGCCTGCGCGCCGCCGGTGTCGGCCCGTGGGCGCTGGCGGCGCCGGCCATTCTGCTCGCCACCGCGGTCGCCATCCTCTCCTATGCATCCACGATGTATCTCATGCCCAACAGCCATCGCGCGTTCAAGGAGCGGCAATTCGTTTTGCGCAGCGACCACTCGGCGGTCCTTCTGCGCGACGGCGCCTTCAACACGTTCACGGACGACCTCACCATCTACGTGCGCGCGCGGGGGGCCGGCGGCGTTCTCAAGGGCATTCTCGTTCACGACAGCCGTACCCCCGGCAAGCCGATCACGATGATGGCCGAGAGCGGCGTTCTGACGCGCACCGACCAGGGGCCGCGCTTCATCCTGGCGAACGGCAACAGGCAACAGGTCGACAGGAAAACGTCGGCGGTCTCTCTTCTCCACTTCGAACGCTACACGATGGACCTGGGGGACGTCTTTGAAGCCGCCGGCACGCGCTGGCGCGAGCCGCGCGAGCGCTTCCTTCACGAGCTGTTCAGCTCGAAGGAAGACGATGCGGTCACGCGGCGCCATCGCGGCAAGTTCCTCTCCGAGGCGCACAACCGGATCGTTTCGCCTCTCTTCGCCTATGTGTTCGCCGCGATCGGCCTTGCGGCCCTGCTCTCGGGCGAGCTCGACCGGCGCGGACAATGGCGCCGAATTCTCGTGGCGATCGCCGCGGGCATCGCGGTCCAGGTCACGGGCCTCTTCCTGGTCAACGCGGTCGCCGGGAACGACCGGCTGATCCCGCTGATGTATCTCAACGTCGCCGTCGCGATCGGCGCGGCAGTGCTCGTCCTGCACCGCCGCCCCCGCAGGGTTGTTCTTCCGCCCGCTTCCGTCGGATCGTAGGGGTCTCGGGCAGGGTGCGCCTTTCGCCGACGATGTCGTTCTACCTCGGCAGGCGCTACCTGCTGAACGTGGCGCTCGTCTTCCTGGTTTTCGCGGCGACGATTGCGAGTGCCGACATGGTCGAACTGTTGCGCCGCACCTCCGGTCCGGGCAGGACGGTGCCCTTCGGCATCGTTCTTCAGATGGTGTTGCTGCGCGTCCCGTTCATGGCCCAGAAGGCGCTGCCGTTCGCCGTGCTCGTCGGCGGCATCCTGACGTTCGCGCGAATGACGCGGAGCCACGAGTTGGTCGTGGCGCGTGCGGCCGGCGTCTCGGTCTGGCAGTTCTTGTTCCCGGCGCTCCTCGTCTCGATCTTGCTCGGCGGCTTCGCCATGACGGTGATCAACCCCTTTGCCTCGGTCGCGGTGTCGCGTTACGAGCGGATGGACGCGGCGTATCTGGGTGGCGACGCGAGCCTGCTCGCGCTCTCGAAATCCGGCATCTGGCTCCGGCAAGGCGACGGAGACGGCCAGTCGGTGGTGCATGCCGAACGCATCGACCAGGAAACGATGACACTCCATTCCGTCGTCATCTTCCTCTATGCCGGAGAGGACAAGTTCGTGGGGCGCATCGACGCCGCGGAAGCGCGGCTCGCGGACGGATACTGGAGCCTGAAAGAAGCCCTCTTCAGCACCCCGGACGAAGAGGCGCGGTATCGGACGACCGCCCGCATAGGGACGAACCTCACCGTAGAGCGGATACAGAACAGTTTCTCGCCGCCCGAAGCCCTGTCGTTCTGGGCCTTGCCGGATTTCATCCGCGTGCTCGAGGAATCCGGCTTCTCGGCGGTGAAGCACCGCCTGCACTGGCATTCGCTGCTGGCCGGGCCGCTCCTGCTTTGCGCGATGGTTCTCGTCGCCGCGACGTTCTCGCTGCGCCTCACGCGCCGCGCCACCTGGATGCTGGTCACGGGCGCTCTTCTCGCCGGCTTCCTGTTCTACATCGTTTCCGACCTCGCCATGGCACTCGGCCTGTCGGGCAAGATTCCGCCGACGCTGGCGGCCTGGACCCCTGCCGGTATCTTCACGCTGCTCGGCGTCGCGAGTCTCTTCCATATCGAGGACGGCTAGAGCCGGGCTGTGAAAACCGTCCTCCGGTCCGTCCTCGCTGGGCTTCTGGCGCTCGCCGCCATACCCGCGGGCGCGCAGACGACGGCTACCGGCGAGACCGATCCCGCGAACGAATTCTCGGGTGCCGTCGTGGTGACCGCCGACGCGCTGGTCCATGACGAAGGCACCGATACGGTGATCGCCTCCGGCAACGTCGAGATCGCCCAGGGTGCGCGGACCTTGCGCGCCGACCGCCTCCGCTACCGGCGGCGTGAGGGGACGGTGACGGCATCGGGCGGCGTCGTCCTGATCGAACCGGGGCGCGCCGCGTTGTTCGCCGACGAAGTCGCGCTCACCGATGACCTGCGGAACGGCGTGGTCCACCGGTTGAGCCTGTTGCTGGCCGACCGCTCCCGCGTCGTCGCCAACAGCGCCGAACGCCGGGACGGGAATCGCACGGTGATGCGCAAGGCGGTCTTCTCCCCGTGCAACCTGTGCCCGGAGGGCGACGCGCGCCCGCCGCTCTGGCAGATCAGGGCCCGCGAGGCGGTTCACGACGAGGCGGCACGCAGCATGACCTACCGCGGCGCGTCCCTCGAGTTGTTCGGGGTCCCGATCGCCTACACGCCCTACTTCCGCTATCCGGACCCGACGGTGAAACGCGCCTCGGGTATGCTTGCGCCGAAATACAGGATTTCCAGCGAGCTCGGCCTGGACGTGGAAACACGGTATTACTGGAATATCGCTCCCCACCGGGACGCGACCTTCTCGCCGCGTTTCACTTCGGACGAAGGCATCGTGCTGGCCGGCGAATATCGGGAGCGCACGCACGACGGCTTTTTCGAAATCGACGGGAGCATTACCCGCCCCCACACCGAAAGCCTGGACGGCCGGAAGTTCCGCGGCCACCTCTTCACCAACGGCGCCTTCGATATCGATCCGACGTGGCGTTGGGGGTTCGATCTGAAACGCGCCCTCGACGACACCTACCTTCGCCGCTACGCCATCCTCCCGGACGACGAGCTGGTCTCCAACCTGTTCGCGGAGAGCTACAACGGGCGCAGCGTCCTGTCCGGAGACGGGTACTGGTTCCAGGGCCTCACCGCCGGCGATGATGACGACCGCATCCCGATCGTCCTGCCCCTGCTCGATGCGAACGTCGTGAGCGCTCCCGACAGCGCGGGCGGCTACCTCACGCTGGATGGCAACGTCATGGTGCTGGAACGCCAGACCGGAACCGACAGCCGGCGACTCTCCGTCACGGGCGGTTGGAACCGGCCGTTCGTCTCGGACGGCGGCCACGTATTTCGTCTCGACGCGAACCTCCGCGGCGACCTCTACCACACCGCCGTTCCGCGCGATCCCGCGCGCCCCTCAGGGGCGAGAGAGACCCGCGTGACCGGGCGCCTCATCCCCGAGGCGGCGGTCGAGTGGCGCTTTCCCCTCGTCGCCCGCATCGGCACGGCGCGACAGGTGGTCGAGCCGATCGTCCAGGGCATCGCCAGCCCGCGCGGCGGCAATCCCGGCGAAATCCCCAACGAGGACAGCCGGGGGCTGGCCTTCAACCACGCCAACCTGTTCAGCGACAATCGCTTTACGGGCTTCGACCGGGTCGAGGGAGGACCGCGCGTCAATTACGGCGTACACCTCGGTTTCCACGGTCGGGGAGGCGAGCGCGTCGACGCCCTGCTGGGGCAGGTCGCCCGTCTGGAGGAAGACCGTTCGTTCCCCACGGAAAGCGGGCTCCGGGGCCGGTTGTCCGACTATGTCGGCCGCGTCTTCGTGCGGCCCCTGTCCTGGACGGATCTCGTCTATCGGTTTCGTTTCAACCGCCACGATTTCTCCGTCCGGCGCAGTGAGGTCGATCTCGGTGCGCGGCTCGACCGGCTGCGCGGCAGCCTGACCTATGTGGACGTCGATCGGCACGCGGAGGGCGGAACGGTGCCATCCGGCAACCGCAAAGAAATCGTCCTGGACGGCGCGGCCGAGTTTCTCGACGGCTGGACGTTCTCCGCCAGGACGCGCCGCAATCTCGCGGGCGCCGGCGCCACGGTCGACTGGAGCGTCGGCCTCTCCTATCAGGACGAGTGCGTTCTCGTCGACACGCGGATGGTTCGCTCGTTCACGCGCGATCGTGACGTCGAACCGGACACGCGGTTCCTCCTCACTGTTCTCTTGAAACACGCGGGTTGAAGCCGGCCATGACATTCTCCTCCCTCCCCAGGATCCTGTTGTTGGCGCTCGGGCTGGCTCCGGCGCTTGTCGGACCGGCCGAGCGGGCGGGCAGCCAGGAGTCCTTGCGAATCGCCGCGGTGGTCAATGACGAGGTGATCTCCGTTTACGACCTCGCGGCCCGGATCGACATCGCGGTCACCGCGTCCCGCTTGCGGGACGGCCCGGCGCTCCGCCGGCAATTGGCGCCGCAGATCCTCCGCTCCCTGGTCGACGAACGGCTGAAAATGCAGGAGGCGGAACGTCTGGCGCTGACCGTCGGCGAAGCGGAGCTCGCGAGCGCGATGCGGCTGATCGAAGAGCGCAACGGCATCACCCCCGGCGGGCTTGGCGCTTTTCTGGAGAGTCAGGGTCTCGACGACTCGGCCGTCGAGGATCAGATGCGCGCGGAAATCGTCTGGTCCAAACTCGTGCGGCACCGCTTCGGCGCGTCTGTTTCCGTCGGTGAGGACGAGATCGACGCGGCGATCGCCCGCCTCGAGGGAAACCGGGGACGACCGGAATACCGGGTCGCGGAGATCTTCCTCGCGATCGAATCGCCCGACCGGGAAGGCGCGGTGCGCACCGCCGCCGAGCGGCTTCACGACCAGCTGGCCGGCGGCGCCAGTTTCGCCCGGATCGCCCGGCAGTTCTCCCAGAGCGCCACCGCGGCGGTGGGCGGCGATGTCGGCTGGGTGGTCGAGGGCCGGCTCCCGAGCGAGATCGACGCCGTCCTGTCGGATATGGAGCCGGGAGCGATCTCCCGCCCGATACGGGCGTTCGACGGCTATTACATCGTCTCCCTGATCGATCGCCGGACGGTGCTTTCGCCCGACCCGCTCGACGACAGGGTGCGCTTGGCCCAGCTCGTCGTAACCCCCGACCGGGCCGAGGCGCTCCAGGCGGATGGCGCCCTGGCGCGTCTGCAGGAGATCGACGGTTGCGATGCGTTGCTCGCCCGCGCGCGTGCGATCGGCACAGGCGAGTCCGGCGACTTGGGCCAAGTCGTCTTGCGGGAACTTCCCGCCGATATCCGGACCGTCGCCAATGTCCTGCCGGTCGGTCGCGCCAGCGCGCCGCTTCCCCACGAGGGCGGCCTGCGGGTCCTCATGGTGTGCGAGCGGGACAAGGCGCAGGCCGGGCGCCCCGACCGCGACGCCGTCCGGCAGGACATCGCCGGCCGCAGGATGGAGATGCTCGCGCGCCGCTACCTGCGCGACCTGCGCCGTGCGGCGTTCGTCGACATCCGTCTCTGAGCCGGCGCCGGCCGCTCGCGGCGCGTCCCTCGGTGCGGTCGTCGCCCGCCACGGCCTGCGCCCGCGACGGGCGCTCGGGCAGCATTTCCTGCTGGATGAAAACCTGTGCCGCCGCATCGTCCGCTCCGCCCGATTGCAGGAAGGAGCCACCGTCCTGGAGGTCGGCCCCGGCCCCGGTGGATTGACCCGCTCTCTCCTCGCGAGCGGCGCGGCCCGCGTCGTCGCGCTGGAGAAGGACCGCCGTTGCGTCGCCGCCCTGCGCGATCTCGCGGCGGATTTTCCGGACCGACTCGCCGTCATCGAGGGGGACGCGCTCGCGTTCGACGTGGCGACTCTCGGCCGCGGACGATTCGCGATCGTGGCGAATCTCCCCTACAACATCGGCACGCGGCTGCTGTTGCGCTGGCTCGAACGGGTCGAACGGCTGGAGAGCATGACCCTGATGTTCCAGAAGGAAGTCGCCGCGCGAATCACGGCGACGAGCGGGCGCGATTTCGGCGGCCTGTCTGTCCGCGCGCAATGGCTCTGCACCTGTGAGAGGCTTTTCGACGTGACCCCGAAGGCGTTTCTGCCGCCGCCCTCCGTCGTCTCGACCGTGGTTCGCCTCGTCCCCCGGGCCGTGCCGCTCGCGCCGGCGGCGGCACGGGCGCTCGACGCCGTGACGCGCGCGGCGTTCGGCCAGCGCAGGAAGACGCTGCGCCGCGCCTTGCGGCGCCTCACGGCGGATCCATCGGCGCTGCTCCAAGGCGCGGGCCTCCCGCCGGATTCGCGCGCGGAGGAGCTTTCGATCGGCGATTTCTGCGCGCTCGCGCGCGCCTGGGCAGCGACGGAAGAGGCGCGCAGTGAATTCCGTCGCCGACGCCGTCCCGCCGTTGCCGCCCATCGTTGAGAACCCGGGCCGATGATCGCCGTCCGCCCCGAGAGGCCGCAGGACGGCCCGTCGATCGAGGCCCTGCTGGACCGCGCGTTCGGCGGCGGGCGCCGCGCGCGACCGTCATACCGCCTGCGCGAGGGCGTCGCGCCGGTCGGCGGCCTCTGCCTGGTCGCGGAGGGCGAGGGGGGCATTGTCGGGACGATCCGCTACTGGCCGATCGTCATCGGCACGGCGCGGCCTGCGCTGCTGCTGGGGCCCGTCGCGGTCGATCCGACACACCAGCGGCGCGGAATCGGCCGACTCCTGGTGCGCGCCTCTCTCGAGAAAGCGGCGGTGGCTGGCCACGAAGCCGTTGTCGCCGTGGGAACGCCGGCCTATCTCGGCCGCTTCGGCTTCGCGTCCGCGGCCGACCACGGGATCGACCTTCCGGGCCTCGACGAACCGCGCCGGCTTCTCTCCCTCTCCCTCGCCCCGGGCGCCCTCGACGGCGGCGGGGGCGCGGTCGCGCGGGTCACCCCACTGCCGGCCGCGCGCCGGCCGTGAGCTGCTCGATGAAGCCGTCGAGCGCGCCCAGACGGCGGCGGCGCAGCCGCTCCGCACGGAGGACGGACCGTACCTCGCCCACGCTCCGCTCGAGGTCGTCGTTGACCACGACGTAGTCGTATTCGTCGTAGTGACGCATCTCGTCGGCGGCGCGGTTCATGCGCGCCGCGACGACGGCCACGTCATCTTGCGCGCGTCGCCTGAGCCGCTCTTCGAGCGCCGCGAAGGACGGCGGCAGGATGAACACGCGGATCAGATCCCGCGGCACCGCCTGCGCGAGCTGCTGGCCACCCTGCCAATCGATGTCGAACACGACGTCGCGCCCGGCGGCCACCGATCGTTCGACCGGTGCGCGGGCGGTGCCATACCAGTGGCCGAACACTTCAGCCCGCTCGAGAAACGCACCGTCCGCGCGGAGCCGGGCGAAGGTCGCGCGGTCGACGAAATGGTAGTCGCGCCCGCCGACCTCGTCGGGCCGCTTCGGCCGGGTGGTGTGCGAGATCGAGACCGACAGCCGGTCACCTTCGAGCGCACGCAGGCGGCGGGTGATGGTCGTCTTTCCGGCGCCCGAGGGCGAGGACAACACCAGCAAGAGGCCGCGGCGCCCGAGGTCCGGAGGATCGCGGGAAACGCGCATCGGTCACTCGACGTTCTGGACCTGCTCGCGGAAGCGATCGGCCGCGGACTTGATCGCGAGGCCGACACCCGTGAGCGCCGCGTCGGACGCCTTGGCGCAGAGCGTGTTGGCTTCCCGATTGAACTCCTGGGCCAGGAAATCGAGCTTCCGCCCGACCGCTCCGTCCTCCTTCAGGTGGCGTGCCGCCGCCGCGCAATGGGCGGTCAACCGTTCGATCTCCTCGGTCACGTCGGCCTTGGCCGCCAGCACGGCGAGCTCGGCGGCGAGCCGATCCTCGGGCAGCGGCGCCCCGGCACCGATCAGCGCCGCCACTTGCGCGCGAAGCCGCTCGCCCATCGGCGCCAGGCGTCGCGCCGCCCGTTCCTCAGCTTGCCGCGTCAACGACTCGATCTCCGCGATGCGATCGGCGAGCACGGCCGCGAGCGCCGCCCCCTCGGCCCGTCGTTCCCGCACCAACAGGGCGAGGGCGTCGTCCAGATCCCGGAGCATGGCCTCTTCCTGCTGTTCGTACCGGGCTTCGCCGCGCGTCTGCTCCACGGGTTCGATCACGCCACGCAACGCCAACAGGCCGTCCAGGCGCGGCTCCCCGACGCCCTCCGCGCCGCGATATTCGGCGGCGACCGCGATTAATTCGTCCAGCAAGGCTCTGTTGACACGCACCGCGCCAGCGCCCGGCGCCTGCGAGAGCTGGAGCGCCACGGTCACGCTCCCGCGGCGGAGCCGGGACGAGACCGCCGCCCGCACCTTCGGGTCGAGCCGTTCCCTCCCCGGCGGCATGCGGCAGCGAATATCCAGACCGCGCCCGTTCACGCTCCTGACTTCCCAACGCCATCCGAGGGTGTCGTCGCGCCCGTCCGTGCATGCGAAGCCGGTCATGCTGGAAATGCTCAAGCTGGCGCGCTCCCCGCTAGCGCCGAGCCCGCCGCTCGCGGGCGCGCCAACGCGCGACGTTGCGGTTGTGCTCGTCGAGCGTCACGGCGAAGGCGTGGCCGCCGGAGCCGTCGGCGACGAAATAAAGCGCGTCGGTATCGGCGGGGTGCAGAACGGCGTCGATCGCCGACCGACCGGGGTTGGTGATCGGCCCCGGCGGCAGGCCGCCGTGGCGATAGGTGTTGTAGGGGTCATCGATTGCCAGGTCGCGCCGCGACAGGGGCCGCCCCAGCGGCGCCTTCCCCGCCGTCAGCGCGTAGATCACCGTCGGATCCGATTGCAGCCGCATGCCCTTCCGCAGCCGGTTCAGGAACACCGCGGCGACCACCGGCCGCTCGGCGGCGACGCCCGTCTCCTTCTCGACGATCGAGGCCAGGACCAGGGCCTGGTACGCCGAGTCGAGGCCGACCGCCGGGTCGCGCCGGCGCCAGAGTTCGTCCAGCGCGCGCGTCATGCCATCCCGCATGCGGGCGACGATCCTGTCCCGCCGGTCCCCCAGCACATAATGGTAGGTCTCGGGCAGAAGCGTCCCTTCCTCCGGGAGCGCCGCCACCTCGCCGACGAGCCCCGGCGCGCCGTTCAGCCGGGCGACGATCTCGGCGCTGGTCAGGCCCTCGGCGATGGTGAGACGCCGCGCGACCGTCGCGCCGGCGACCAGCTTTTCCATCACGCCGCACGGCGTGACCAGCGCCTCGAACGCATACTCGCCGGCCTTGAGCGCGCGCTCCCGGCCTTCGAGCCAGACGCCGGCGGCGAAGAGCGTCGGGTCGCCGACGACTCCCGCTTCGGCCAGCCGGTCGGCGATGGCCCAGGCACCGAGCCCCTGCGGCAGGACGATCGTGCGGGTTTCGCGCAGCGGCCCCGGGCGGTCGAACGCGCTCCTGACGTGGAGCCAGCCGGCGGCCAGCAGGACGAGCGCGAGGCCGACGATGCCCGCCGCGCCGATCAGCGGCCACCGGACGGTGCGCCTCATGCCGCGCTACGAAAGCCGCCCGACGACCACCGTGGCGTTGGTGCCCCCGAACCCGAAGGAGTTGGACAGCGCCCGTTCAACCTTGCGTTCCCTGGCCTCGTGCGGAACGAGGTCCAGGTCGCAGCCCGGCGAGGGGGTGTCGAGATTGAGAGTCGGCGGCACCACGCCGCGGTCGATCGCGAGAATCGAGAAGATCAGTTCCACACTGCCCGCCGCCCCGAGGAGGTGACCGATCGACGACTTGGTCGACGACATCGACAGGCGCCGCGCGTCCCGACCGAACAGACGCTTGACGGCCTGGAGCTCGATCTCGTCACCGAGCGGCGTCGAGGTGCCGTGTGCGTTGATGTAGTCGATCTCGTCGGTGTTCAACCCGGCGCTCCGCAAGGCGCGTTTCATGGAGCGATAGCCGCCGGACCCGTCCGGTGCCGGCGCGGTGACGTGGTGCGCGTCGCCGCTCAGCCCGTAACCCAGGATCTCGGCGTAGATGCGCGCCCCGCGCGCCCTCGCGTGGGCGTATTCCTCCAGCACGACCAAGCCGGCGCCTTCGCCCATCACGAAGCCGTCGCGCGCCTCGTCCCAGGGCCGGGACGCCCTCTCCGGTTCGTCGTTGAAGCGCGTCGACAGCGCCCGCGACGCCGCGAACCCGGCGACTCCGACCCGGCACACGCCGGCCTCGGTGCCGCCGGCGACCATCACGTCCGCTTCGTCGCACTGGATGAGGCGCGCCGCGTCGCCGATCGCGTGGGCACCGGTCGAACAGGCGGTCACCACGGAGTGATTGGGCCCCCGGAAGCCATACCTGATCGAGACCTGGCCCGAAGCCAGGTTGATCAGGCTCGACGGGATGAAGAACGGGCTGAGCCGGCGCGGCCCTTTCTCGTGCACCAGGACCGCGCCCTCCTCGATGGTCTTCAAACCGCCGATCCCCGAGCCGATCATGACGCCCGTCCGTTCCAGGCTCTCCTCGTCCTCGGGGCGCCAGCCGGCATCGTCCACGGCTTCCGCCGCCGCGCCCATGGCATAGACGATGAAATCGTCCATCTTGCGGAGGTCCTTGGGCGGTGCGTAGTCGGTCGGACGGAAGGCGCCGGTTTCGCCTTCCGTCGGGATTTCGGCCGCGATCTTGACCGGCAGGTCGGCGGGATCGAACGACCGGATGCGCCCGACGCCCGAGTGGCCGGCGACCAGCCGCTCCCAGCTCGGGCGGGCGCCGTTGGCGAGAGGCGAAACCATCCCGATGCCGGTGACCACCACTCTGCGCGACCGGTCAGCGGTTCGCATCGCGGGCTCTCCGGTGGTCGCCGTTCCGGGCGGTGCGCATTCCCGCCATCGGCCTCTCCGGCCGCGGGCTCAGGTGATCTGCTCGATGTGGTCGATGGCGTCCTTGATCGTGAGGATCTTCTCGGCGGTATCGTCGGGAATCTCGCAGCCGAACTCTTCCTCGAATGCCATCACGAGCTCGACCGTGTCGAGACTGTCCGCGCCGAGATCGTCGATGAAGCTCGCGTTCTCGGTGACCTTCTCCTCGTCGACACCGAGATGGTCGATCACGATTTTCTTGACGCGCGCGGCGATGTCGTTGTCGCTCATGTATCCTTTCCCTCGCACGATTCCATGAACCGGAGCGGTGACCGAACCATCGGACGGCGCCCCCGCGCACGCACCGCGCGCGCCTCGATCCACTCCGCTCGGCCGGACGGGGCGGTTGGTACCATATTTCTTGACCGTACTCCATATGCCCGAAACCGTGAGCACCCGCGGTCAGACCATCGCCATCCCGCCGTTGACGTGGAGCGTCTGCCCGGTGACGTAGCGGGCCTCTTCGCTCGCGAGATAGACGCACGCGGAGGCTATGTCCCGGCCTTCGCCGAAACGCCCGGCGGGGATCGTCCGAAGGAGCGCCTCGCGCCGGCGGTCGGGCAAGGCGTCGGTCATCGCGGTCTCGATGAAACCGGGCGCTACGCAATTCGCGGTCACTTCGCGTGCCGCCACCTCGGCAGCGATCGCCTTGACCATCCCGCCGAGCCCGGCCTTCGACGCCGCGTAGTTGGCCTGCCCCGCGTTGCCGGTCGCCCCCACCACCGAGGTGATGAAGATCAGCCGGCCCCAGCGTTGCCGAACCATGTCGCGGAGGCAGGCGCGGGCCAGGAAGAAGCCCGCATCCAGATTGACCTCCAGGACGGCCCGCCAGTCTTCTTCCTTCATGCGAAGGGTCAGGCCGTCGCGGGTCGCCCCGGCGCAGTGAACGAGGATCGCGACCGGCCCCAGCGCCTCCGCGGCCCGCACCGGCAGCGCGGCGAGCGCGTCCCGATCTGCGAGATCGCAGGGTATCGGACGGGCGCCGACGCCGAGGCCGACGGCGAGATCCTCCAGGGCGTCGGTCCGCCGGCCCGAAAGGGCGACCGCCGCACCCTGGGCATGGAGGGCCGCCGCCACCTCCCGCCCGATGCCGCCTGACGCGCCGGTGACCAGCGCCACCTTTCCCGAAAGATCGAACATCCTCCCGCCCCCGAGCGTCCCGGCCGTCACGCTTGCGCGAGCAGCGCCTCGACTTCCGCGATCGTCCCCACCGAGCGCACGCACAGCGCCCGGTCGATCCGTCTGGTCAGGCCGCTGAGCACCCGGCCGGCCCCCACTTCCACCAGCTCCTCCACCCCTTCGTCGCGCATGTGGAGCACGCTCTCGTGCCAGCGCACCATCGCCGTCACCTGCCGAACGAGCAACGCGGCCACCTCCGAGGGCGCATCGACCGGGCGGGCGGTCACGTTCGCGACCACCGGGATGGCGAGCGGCATGAAGTCGATCGGCGCGAACGCCGCCGCCATCGCCTCCGCCGCCGGCGCCAGCAGCGGCGAGTGAAACGGCGCGCTCACCGGCAGCGCCACGGCGCGCTTGACTCCGTGTTGCGGCGCGATGGCGACGGCGCGCTCGACGGCCGCCGCGGCGCCGCTGACGACGACCTGGCCCGGCGCGTTGTCGTTGGCGACCACGCAGACCTCGCCGCCCGCCGCCGCGCGCGCGATGGACTCGGCTTGGCGGAGATCCGCCCCGATCAATGCGGCCATCGCGCCGGCGCCCACGGGCACCGCGCTCTGCATGGCGTCCCCGCGGCGCCGGAGCAGGCGCGCCGCGTCCGTGATCGACAGGCAGCCGACGGCGGCGAGCGCGGTATATTCGCCCAGGGAATGGCCGGCGACGAACGAGGCCCGCTCCGCCACTCGCCAGCCGCCTTCGTCATCGAGCACGCGGGTCACGGCGAGGGAGGCCGCCATGAGCGCCGGTTGTGCGTTTCTGGTCAACGTCAGCTCGTCCGCCTCGCCCTCGAAGATCAAGCGCGAGAGGGGCGCGTCGAGCGCCTCGTCGACCTCCTGGAAAACGGCGCGGGCGGCGGGGAACGCATCGTGCAGATCGCGGCCCATGCCGATCGCCTGCGAGCCCTGCCCGGGAAATACGATGGCTCTCTTCATCCGTCCGCCTTCGGGGCGCCGGCCCGCCGCAGGGCCGTAGTGATCACGCGGCCCGGGCACTGTCAAGCGCGCTTGCGCCCTCGCCCTGATCCTGTATAGTCTGTGGCTCTGGGCGAGTTCCCCGCCCCGTGGGGGAGGATTGCTTCTACTCGCCCGGACCGGCATCCGGGAGAATGCGTTTCATGCCGCTCTACGAGAGCACCTTCATCGCACGTCCCGACATATCGTCCCAACAGGTGGACGGTCTCGCCGAGCAATTCCGTGAGGTTCTGGAGGGAGCCGGCGGAGAGGTCGCGAAAACCGAATATTGGGGGCTGCGCAACCTGGCCTACCGGATCAAGAAGAACCGGAAGGGCCACTACTACTTCATGAACATCGAGGCGCCGCCGACTGCGATCAGCGCGATGGAGCGCACGATGCGGATCAGCGAGGACGTCATCCGCTACCTGACCGTGCGGGTCAGCGAACTGGATCCCAATCCGGCGCCGCTCACCCGCTCGCGCGACGGGCGCCGGCGCGGCGGAGAAGGCAGGCGCGGCGAGGGCGTGCGCCCGCGCGGCGAACGGCGCGAAGCCGCCCCGCCCCGCCCGGACGAGGGTGCGGAACCGGCCGGGCGATCCAACGAGAGCACCCCCGCCGACGAGGGCAAGGCCAGGGAGAGCGGCGATGGTTGAAACCGAACAGGCGAAACCCGCCGGCGAGGCCCGGCCGCCCCATGCCGGCGGCTCCCGCGGCGAGCCGCCCTTTGGAGGAGCGCGCCGCGGCGGTCCGGGCGGCGGGCGCGGCGGCGGCGGGGTGCCGATGGTCTCCTTCCCGCGCCGGCCGTTCTTCCGCCGCAAGAAGTCCTGTCCCTTCAGCGGAAAGAACGCGCCGAAGATCGACTACCGGGACGTCAAGCTCCTGCAACGCTTCCTCTCCGAGCGCGGCAAGATCGTACCGAGCCGCATCACCGCCGTCTCGGCCAGGAAGCAACGCGCGCTCGCACGGGCGATCAAGCGCGCGCGCCACTTGGCGCTCCTGCCTTACGTCATCAAATAGGCGGCCTTCGCCGAACGATCGCCAACCGGAGGACGAGGCATGGACGTCATCCTGCTCGAGAAGATCGAGAAGCTCGGCGGAATGGGCGACATCGTCGCGGTCAAGAACGGCTATGCCCGGAACTTCCTCTTTCCGCAAAGGAAGGCTCTTCGCGCGACCGCGGAGAACAAGGCACGCTTCGAAAGGGAGCGCGAAGCGCTGGAGAAGCTGAACGGCGACCGGCGCGACGCGGCGTGTTCGGCGGCGGAGCGGCTCGACGGCCAGAGCATCGTCCTCATCAGGCAGGCGAGCGACACGCTGCAACTCTACGGCTCGGTCAACGCCCGCGACATAGCCGAGGCCGTGACGGAGTGCGGCGCTGAGATCAAGCAGCAGCAGGTGCGTCTCGACCGCCCGATCAAGGCGCTCGGCATTCACGACGTGCGGGTCGCGCTGCATCCGGAAGTGATCCTGACGGTCAAGGTCAACGTTGCCCGCTCGCCGGAAGAGGCCGAGATCCAGGCCCGCGGCGGCACCATCCTCGCCGCGGGCGAGGACGATGACGAGGCGGTGGCCGCCAAAGGCAATTTCGACGAACAGGCGGCGGCACCCGTTCGTCCGGAGGACGCGGCGAGCGGGGCAAATACAGCGGCGGATGCCCCCGAGACCGCCGGGGGTGACGCCGCGGGCGACGAGGACTCCCGCGCCTAAGACCCGCTCGACGGAGAGGCTGGCCGGTGCTCGTCGCTCCCCTACTCAGGACGCTGATGAAGCGGGGCACGCTCCGCGTGGTCGACGCGCGGGGCAGGCTCCACACCTTCGCCGGCGCGCCGGGGCCCGGCGTGACCATCCGGCTGCACGACAAGGCGCTGCACTGGAAACTGCTCTGGAACCCGCGCCTGGTCGTCGGCGAGGCCTATATGGACGGCACGCTGACCGTCGAGGACGGCGCGACCGTCTTCGACTTCCTGGATCTGGTCGGCGCGAACCTCCACCTGCTCGACGAAAACACCGTGATCCGACTGCGCAACTGGCTCTCCCATTGGGTCCGCCCGCTCCAGCAGCACAATCCGGTCGGCCGCGCCCGGCGCAACGTGGCCCATCACTACGACCTCTCGGACGACCTCTACGACCTCTTCCTCGACCCGGACCGGCAATATTCCTGCGCCTATTTCGACAGTCCCAACCACACGCTCGAACAGGCGCAGCACGCCAAGAAGCGGCATCTCGCCTCGAAACTCCTCCTCGACCGGCCTGGGCTCACGGTGCTCGACATCGGCTCCGGCTGGGGCGGCCTCGGCATCTACCTGCACCAGGAGGCCGGGGCGGCGGTGACCGGCCTCACGCTTTCCCGCGAGCAGCAAGCCCATGCGGCGGCGCAGGCCGAGGCGCTCGGCATCGGAGGCTCGGTCGCCTTCCATCTTCGCGACTACCGCGAGGATTCGGGCCGCTACGACCGGATCGTTTCGGTCGGCATGTTCGAGCATGTCGGTGTCCGGCACTACTTGGAGTTCTTCCGCAAGCTGGAATCGCTGCTCAAGGATGACGGCGTCGCCCTGCTCCACACCATCGCCCGCTGGGACGGGCCGAGCGTCACCAACCCCTGGCTCCGCAAATACATCTTCCCGGGTGGGTATTGCCCGTCGCTGTCCGAGGTGTTCGCGGCGCTCGAGAAGACGGGGCTCAAATCCCTGGACGTCGAGCTGCTCCGCCTTCACTACGCGGACACCCTCAAGCACTGGTCGCGCAAATTCGAGGCGAGCCGCGACAAGGTGAAGGCGATTTATGACGAGCGGTTCTGCCGGATGTGGGAGTTCTACCTCGCGGGTGCCGAAACCGCCTTCCGTCATCAGGACCACATGGTGGCCCAGGTCCAGCTCGCCCGGCGGCAGGACGCCGCCCCCCTCACGCGCGATTATATGCTCGACTGGGAGCGCGCGCACCCGGCGTGAGGCCTGCGCGCCAGAAGAGGGGACGGGCTCGGGGGCGCGAATTGCCCTGGGTGGTGCCTGTCTCGGCCTCCCATGATGTTGTACGGGCGGTCGGATCGGAGATGCCTCCCGCTATGAACAGGATGTGGATTCATTCCCTTCCCGTTATCCACGCCCTCGGCCGGTGGAGCGGGGAGCCGCCGGGGTGTATTAGGGGGGCATGGCGACTCGCTCTTCCCTCGAAGAGGCCCCGGCGCAGATAGCGGGCTACCGCTCGCTGCCCGGCAACCTCGAGGCCGAGCAGGCGCTCCTCGGTGCGTTGCTGATCAACAACGAGGCCGCCAACCCGGTCGGCGCCTTTCTCCTGCCCGAACATTTCTTCCTGCCCGTGCATGGGCGCATCTTCGAGGCCGTCCTGCGCATGGTCGAGCGCGGGCAGATCGCCAATCCGGTGACGCTCAAGCACTATTTCGAAAACGATTCGGCGCTGGAGGAGGCTGGCGGCGCCCGCTACCTCGCGCGCCTGGCCGGCTCCGCCGTCACGGTGATCAACGCCGAGCACTACGGGCGGGCCATACACGATCTCGCGCTGCGCCGCTCGCTGATCACGATCGGCGAGGAGGTGGTGAACGACGCCTACGATTCGCCGCTCGACCGGCCGGCGGCGGAGCAGATCGAAGAGACCGAGCACAAACTCTTCCGGCTCGCGGAGGACGGCCGGGTGGACTCCGGCTTCCGGCAGTTCGCCGACTCGCTCACCGGCGCCGTCGGGATGATCGAGCAGGCCTACAAACGCGATAGCCACCTGACCGGCGCGCCGACGGGCTTGGCCGATCTCGACCGCCTTCTCGGCGGGCTTCTCCCCTCCGACCTGATCGTCCTGGCGGGGCGTCCCGGCATGGGAAAGACGGCGCTCGCGACCAATATCGCGTTCAACGCGGCCTCGCGCCACCGGGTGGAAGAAGCCGGCGGGGGTGAGTCCAAGGTCGTCGACGGCGCCAAGGTCGGGTTCTTTTCCCTGGAAATGTCGTCGGAGCAGCTGGCGACGCGCATTCTCGCCGAGCAGACTGAGATCCCGTCCGACAAGCTGCGCCGCGGCGAGGTGCGCGATTCCGATTTCGGCAGGATCGTGCGGGCGAGCCAGGAGATGGAGGCGCTGCCGCTATTCATCGACGATTCGCCCGAGCTCACCGTCGCCGGCCTGCGGGCGCGGGCGCGGCGACTCAAGCGCCGACACGGCGTTTCGCTGATCATCGTCGATTACCTGCAACTCATGCGCCCGACCTCGAGCATGAGGCTGAACAGCCGGGTGCAGGAGGTGTCGGAGATCACGCAGGGGCTCAAGGCGCTCGCCAAGGACCTGGACGTGCCCGTCCTCGCCCTCTCGCAGCTCAGCCGCGCGGTGGAGCAGCGCGACGACAAGCGACCGCAGCTCTCCGACCTTCGGGAATCGGGCTCGATCGAACAGGACGCGGACGTCGTCATGTTCATATACCGCGAACAGTATTATCTCGCCCGCCGGCAGCCGGCCGACGGCACCGTCGAGCATGCCGAATGGCAGGAGAAGATGGATCGTGTCCACAACCAAGCGGAGATCATCGTTGCCAAGCAGCGGCATGGCCCGATCGGCAAGATCGATCTCTATTTCAACGACCTGTTGACCAAGTTCGGCAATCTCGAGAGAACCCACGCACCACCGTCGGGTGACGAGGTGCCATTCTGAACGGGCCCGGGCCAAACGGCCGCGATGGAAACCGCGCGTGACGGGCAACCCGCTGCAAGCCATTGGCCACGGCCTCCTGGCGTTGTTCGGGGCAGTCGGTCGCCTTGCCCTCTTCGCGCTCGAGACGACGTCACACTGCGTCCGCCGGCCGTTCTACCCGCGCCTGTTGCTCCGTCAGATGGTCGAGATCGGGTTCTATTCCCTGCCAGTCGTGGGGCTGACCGGCCTGTTCGCCGGCATGGTACTCGCGCTCCAGAGCTACACGGGGTTTTCCCGTTTCTCGGCCGAGAGCACGATCCCGACGGTGGTGGTGATCTCCATCACCCGGGAGCTCGGCCCCGTCCTCGCGGGGCTGATGGTCGCCGGTCGTGTGGGCGCCGCGATGGCGGCGGAGATCGGCACGATGCGGGTCACCGAGCAGATCGACGCCCTGACCGCACTCTCGACCGATCCCCACAAATACTTGATCGTGCCGCGGCTCCTGGCCGGCTTCCTGATGCTGCCGCTCCTGGTTCTCGTCGCCGACATCATCGGCGTGTTCGGCGGCTATCTGGTCGGCGTCTACAAGCTCGGCTTCAACCCCGACGCCTATATCGGCAACACCTTCGCGTATCTGGAGGCGATGGACGTGGCCTCCGGGCTCGTCAAAGCCGCCGTCTTCGGTTATCTGATCGCCCTGATGGGCTGCTATCACGGCTTCCATTCCCGGGGCGGTGCCCAGGGCGTGGGGAAGGCGACCACCAACGCCGTCGTCTCGAGCGCGATCCTGGTGCTGATCTTCAACTACATCATCACCGAGGCGTTCTTCTCCCGATGAAAGCCGCCGTGCCCAAGATCGCGCTCTGCGGATTGCACAAGGCGTTCCATCGCAACGTCGTGCTGGACGGTCTCAATCTCGAAATCTGCGCCGGGGAATCGGTCGTGGTGATCGGCCGCTCGGGCGTCGGCAAGTCGGTCATGATCAAATGCCTGCTCGGCCTTCTCCGGCTCGACCAGGGCAGCGTGGCGATCGACGGCGAGGAAGTCTCGAGCGACCGCACGGCGCGCGCGCGCGCGATTCGCAAGATCGGCATGTTGTTCCAGAACAGCGCCCTGTTCGACAGCCTGCCGGTCTGGGAAAACGTGGCGTTCGGGTTGATCGAGGCCCAGGGTGCGCCGCGCCGCGCCGCGCGGGAGACCGCCTTGTCGTGCCTAGCCCAGGTCGGCCTCGGCGCAGACGTGGCGGACGTCTATCCCGCCGCGCTCTCCGGCGGGATGCGCAAGCGGATCGGTCTCGCGCGCGCGATCGCGACCCGGCCCGAGATCGTCCTTTTCGACGAGCCGACCACCGGGCTCGATCCGATCATGGCCGACGTCATCAACGACCTCGTCATCGAATGTACGCGCGATCTGGGAGCGACGACGCTCACGATCACCCACGACATGGCCAGCGCGCGCAAGATCGCGGATCGGATCGCCATGATCCACGGCGGCAGGATCGTCTGGCAGGGTCCGGCCGAAGACGTCGACCACAGCGGCAACCCCTATGTGGACCAATTCGTCAACGGCCGGTCGGATGGTCCCATCGACCTCTCGGTCGCGCCCGCCGGCTGAGCGGCGCCCTCCGCCGGCGTCCCCGACGGGCTGACGCGGCGTGGCCCGCTCTGAGAAGCGCTACGTCTGCGGCGCTTGCGGCACCGCGCATGCGCGCTGGTCCGGCCGGTGCGACGGCTGCGGGGCATGGAACAGCCTGTCGGAAGAGGCGCCGCGCGAGGCGCCGCCGCGCGGCCTGGGCAAGGCCAGGGGCCGCCAGATCGATCTGGCCCCTCTCGACGGCGCCTCGGGCGCGCTCGCCCGACGCCGGAGCGGCATCGTCGAGATCGACCGCGTCGTGGGCGGCGGGCTCGTACCGGGTTCGGCCGTCCTGCTCGCGGGCGACCCCGGCATCGGCAAGTCGACCCTTCTTCTGCAAGCAGCGGCGGCGCTCGCCGCGCGCGACGTGGGGTGCGCCTACATCTCGGGCGAGGAAGGCATCGAACAAATCCGGATGCGCGCGGCGCGGCTCGGCCTTGCCGAGGCGCCCGTCAAGCTCGCGGCCGCCGTCGACGTTCGCGACATCGCGACCAGCCTGGAGGAGGGAGGGCCGTTCGACCTGGTCGTCGTGGACTCGATCCAGACCATGTATCTTGATACGCTCGATTCCGCGCCCGGCACGGTGACCCAGGTGCGCGGCAGTGCGCAGGAGCTGATCCGGCTCGCCAAACGCATGGGGACGGTCCTGCTCCTGGTCGGCCACGTCACAAAAGAGGGGCAGATCGCGGGCCCCCGCGTGCTCGAACACATGGTCGATTGCGTGCTCTATTTCGAGGGCGAGCGCGGTCACCAGTTCCGAATCGTGCGCGCCATCAAGAACCGCTTCGGGCCGACCGACGAAATCGGCGTTTTCGAGATGACGGATCGCGGCCTCGTCGAAATCGCCAATCCGTCGAGCCTGTTCGTCGATCCCGAGCGCGGACCCGTTCCCGGCGCTGCCGTTTTTGCCGGCGTCGAGGGATCACGCCCCGTCCTGGTCGAAATCCAGGCCCTGGTCGCACCCGGCCCGGCCGGTTCGCCGCGCCGCACGGTGGTAGGTTGGGACGGTGGCCGGCTCGCGATGGTGTTGGCCGTCCTGGAGGCGCGCGCCGGTTTGCGGTTGAGCACGTGCGACATCTATCTCAACGTCGCCGGCGGTCTGCGCATCACCGAACCCGCGGCCGATCTCGCGGTCGCCGCGGCCCTCGCCTCCTCGGCGGCGGACAAGGTGCTCGACCACGGCGCCGTCATCTTCGGCGAGGTCGGCCTGGCCGGCGAGATTCGGCCGGTCAACCAGAGCGCCGCGCGCCTCAAGGAGGCGGCGAAACTCGGGTTCACCCGCGCCCTCACGCCGGAGCCGGGCAGCGGCAAGGGCGAGGCGGTGCCGACCGCGATCACCGAGAAGAGACTCGCCCACGTGCGCGATCTGGTCGCGCTCTTTCCCCCTGCGGCGCGGCGCGTGTCCTGACGGCCGATGGCAGATCTTCCCGTCAATCCGATCGACATCCTGGTTGTCGTGACCATCGTGATCTCGGCGCTTCTCGCCTTCGCGCGCGGCCTCGCGCGCGAAGTGTTCGGGCTCGGCGCCTGGATCGCCGCCGGCATCGTGACCTTCTTCGGTTTCCCGCACGCCCGTCCGATCGCGCGCGACCTGATCCCGTCCTCCGACCTGATCGCCGACGTGGCTGCCGGGCTCGTCATCTTCGTCGTCGTGCTCGCCGCCCTGACGATCGTGGGCCAGATCGTTTCCGGCTACATTCAGCGCGGCGCGGGCAGTACCCTCGACCGCACGCTCGGATTCATCTTCGGCGTTCTGCGCGGCGCCGTTCTGATCTGCCTTGCCTATATGTTGTTCGGTTCCTTCGTACAGGAGGACGAATGGCCTCCCTGGGTCGCCGAGGCGAAGACCATGCCGTATATCAAGCAGGGCGTGTCCGCGGTTCGCGAGGTGGTCCCGCAGGAGGTCGCGGAGGAAGGAACCAAGCGGATCGGGGAGACGTTCGAGGACGGCCGCGAGCGGAGCGTGCGAGAACTCACCGACCCCGTGCCGGCGAAGCGCGAGAACGAGGAAGGCGAGACCGGCTACAGCGATCGGGAACGCCGCCAGCTCGACGGCTTGAGCGAGACCGTCGACGAGACCGACGAATGACCGCCCTGCCCGCGGGAACACGGGAGACGGTGCACCGCGCCCCTGCCGGCGGCGACAAGCCGCGCGAGGCGTGCGGCATCTTCGGCATCTTCGGCCATCCGGACGCGGCCGCGCACGCGGCGCTCGGCCTGCACGCGCTTCAGCACCGGGGCCAGGAGTCGGCCGGGATCGTCAGCACCGACGGGGCTTTCTTCCATTCGCACCGGGCGCTCGGCCGGGTCGGCGACATCTTCGCCTCGGGAGAGGTGATCGATTCCCTGGGCGGCAGGGCTGCGATCGGCCACAACCGTTACTCGACGCGCGGCGCTCCGGAGGCCCGCAACATCCAGCCGCTGTTCGCCGACTTGGCGTTTGGCGGACTCGCCGTCGCCCACAACGGCAACCTCACCAACGCGCTCGCGCTCCGCCGCGATCTCGTGGAGCGCGGTTGCATCTTCCAGTCGACGTCCGATACCGAGGTCATCGTCCACCTCGTCGCGATCAGTCGGCGCGCCAGCGTGACCGACCGCATGATCGAGGCGCTGGGCCGCGTCCACGGCGCCTACTCGCTGGTCGCGCTCACCCGGGACGCCCTGATCGGCGTGCGCGACCCCCACGGCGTGCGGCCCCTGGTTCTCGGCCGGCTCGACGACGCGACGATCCTGGCATCGGAGACGGTGGCGCTCGACATCATCGGCGCGTCGCGCGTGCGCGAGGTCGAGCCGGGCGAACTCGTGGTGATCACCCGGGCAGGCCTCGAATGCTCTAAGCCGTTCCGCCCCGTCCCCCGGCGTTTTTGTATCTTCGAATACGTTTATTTCTCGCGGCCGGACAGCGTGGCCGAGGGAATCGGCGTGTACGAGGCGCGCCGGCGGATCGGCGCAGAGCTTGCCCGCGAGGCGCCGGTCGAGGCCGACGTCGTGGTGCCGGTTCCCGATTCGGGGGTGCCCGCGGCGATCGGTTATGCCGCGGAAGCGGGGCTCCCGTTCGAGCTCGGCATCGTCCGCAACCACTATATCGGGCGCACCTTCATCGAGCCGACCGAGCGGATCAGGCATCTCGGCGTCAAGCTCAAGCACAACGCCAACCGCCAGACAATTGAAGGCAAGCGCGTGGTCCTCGTCGACGACAGCATCGTGCGCGGCACGACCTCGACCAAGATCGTGGAGATGGTGCGTTCGGCCGGTGCGCGCGCGGTCCATATGCGGGTCGCCAGCCCGCCGACCACCCATTCCTGCTTCTACGGCGTCGACACGCCGGCCCGCGACCAGCTCCTGGCTGCGCGGCACGACGTGGCCGGAATCGCCCGTTCCATCGGCGTCGACAGCCTCGCCTTCCTCTCCATCGACGGCCTCTATCGGGCGATGGGCGAAAGCGCGCGCGACCCGGTACGGCGACGGTATTGCGATGCCTGTTTCTCCGGCGACTATCCGATTCCCCTGTTGGACGGGAGGGGCGACGAACCGCCAGCGCAACTGTCCCTGCTGGCCGGGAGCGGATAGGGTGGCACCGTTGCGCCTCTCCGACCGGATCGCCCTCGTGACCGGCGCCTCCCGCGGCATCGGTGCCGCCGTCGCCCGGCGCTTCGCCGCGGAAGGCGCGCGCCTCATCCTTGTCGCGCGCACCGCCGGCGGGCTGGAGGAGGTGGACGACGCGGTCCGGCGCGCGTCGGGCGCGGCCGCCACGCTCGTCCCCTTCGACCTGCGCGACGGCGACCGGATTGACCGGTTGGGCGGCGCCATCGCCGAGCGCTTCGGGCGCCTCGACGTCCTCGTCGCCAACGCGGGCATCCTCGGGCAGCTGAGCCCGGTGGGGCACTGCGCGCCCGAGACGTGGGAGGAAACGCTGGCGCTCAACCTCGGCGCGAACTGGCGGCTGATCCGTAGTCTCGACCCCCTGTTGCGGGCGTCGGCGGCAGGCCGGGCGATCTTCGTCACCGCCGCCGCCGCGCGCGAGACGCCCGCCTTCTGGGGCGCATACGCGGCCAGCAAGGCAGGTCTCGAAGCACTCGTCCGCTGCTACGCGGCGGAGGTGCGGCGCACCGCCCTGCGGGTCACGCTGCTGGACCCGGGGCCGGTCGCGACGGCGCTCCGCGCGCGCGCCTATCCGGGCGAGGATCCGACCGCGTTGCCGGCACCCGATGCGACCACCGAGGCCTTCGTCGCGCTGGCGGAGGCGTCGTCCGAGCAGCACGGCGTGCGCGTCGGCCCGTGCGGTGCGGCCTGATCGAGGCGCATCGCGCAGGTGCGGGAGGGAGCCATGAAGGTCGGAGTCGTCGGTGCCGGCGCCATGGGCTGCGTCTATGCCGCGCTCATGGCGGACGCCGGCAACGAGGTCTGGGCGGTCGACACTTGGCAGGCCCATGTCGATGCGATCGCGGCGAACGGGCTCCGGCTCGAAGGCGCAAGCGGATGCCGCACGGTCTCGATCGGGGCGACGGCCGATCCCGCCGATGTCGGCCCCTGCGACCTTGTCATCGTCGCCACGAAAGCACCGCAGGTGGAGGCGGCAGCGACGTCCGCGCGCGCCCTGCTCGGCCCCGAAACCCCGGTGCTGACCATCCAGAACGGGCTCGGCAGCGCCGCCAGGGTCGCCCGGGTCGTGGGCCCGGAGCGCGTGATCGTCGGCGTCGTCGCCGGCTTCGGCGCCTCGATCACGGCGCCGGGCCACGCCCATCACAACGGCATGGAGCTGGTGCGCCTGGGCGAGCCCGGAGGCGCGGTCACGCCCCGCCTGGAGCGCATCGCCGCGCTCTGGCGCGACTCCGGGTTCCCCGTCAGGTGTTTCGACGATATCGACCAGCTGATCTGGGAGAAGCTCGTCTGCAACGTCTGTTTCAGCGGGACGGCGGCACTCACCGGCCTGACGGTAGGAGAAATCATGGCGGATGCCGACGCCTGGCCGGTCGCCTCGGGTTGCGCGCGCGAGGCCTATCGGGTCGCGCGGGCCAGAGGCATTCGCCTCGAATTCGAAGACCCGGTGGCCTATGTGCGGGATTTCGGCGCGAGGATACCGGGCGCGCGCCCCTCGATGCTGCTCGACCACCTCGCCGGCCGCCGTTCGGAGATCGACGCGATCAACGGCGCCGTCCCGCCGGAAGCCCTGGCGCTCGGCCTCGAAGCGCCCTACAACACCGTCGTCTCCGCGTTGGTCCGGGCCAGGGAGGCGTGTTTCGACGAGCCGCGGCGGGAGGGCGAACGACCATGACCGACGGCGCCCGCAAGGCCCTCCTCGCGGCCTGTCGCCAGCTCTCGACCGCCAACCTGTCGGACGGGCTCGACAAGGCCGGCATCGCGGGCACCCCGCGCGGGATCGGCCCCCTCTGGAGCGGTTGCGGCAAGATCGCGGGCCCCGCCGCGACCCTCAAGCTGGTGCCCGCCGGCGAGGCGGCGGAATCGCCCGTCCTCGGGACCCTCGAGGCGATCAAACGCGGCAATCCCGGCGACGTGCTCGTCATCGACCAGGGCGGGCGGATGGACGTGAACAGCTACGGCGGCGTGGCCGGCTTCACCACCCGGCAATTCGGCCTCGTCGGCACCGTGATCGACGGCGTCACCCGCGACATCGACGAGTACAAGGCGCTGAACCTGCCGGTCTATGGCCGCGGCTTCATCCAGCAATCGATCCGCAACCGCTGCGCCTGTGCCGGCTACGGCATCGGCGTCCGGTTGGGCGGCGTCCCGGTCGCGCCCGGCGACCTGATCGTGGCGGACGAGAACGGCGTCTGCGTCGTCCCTGCACCGCGCATGGCCGAGGTCGTCGAGCACGCGACGCTTTTCAAGAGCATCGAGGACGGCATCGTCGAGGCGGTGCGGCAGGGCATGGATCCGGTGAAGGCGCACGACCGGGTCCGGTACGACATGATGACGAAAGCGGGGGCCGGATCGTGACCGGCCGGCGGGCGCGGGCCGCTCCGAGCGTGCCGACGGCGCACCGATCCTCGGGGTTTTGCACAGGTTTATCCCCAGGCCGCCGGTGCCGTTTCCTGCCACGCCGCCGGGCGGTTTCGTCCTCCGTGCGGTGCGGCACCGGCGGCGTCGATTCGTCCTGAAACCGGCGGAGCCTGCGCGATTCGGGAGCCGGCAAGGGATGAAGGTCGACGGACGGCCGTATCGGAGCATCTGGCTCGACGATGACGGATGGTCGGTGGTCATCATCGACCAGACGCGGCTTCCCCACAGCTTCACGACGCGACGGCTGCGCAGCGTCGAGGACGCGGCGCACGCCATCGAAACGATGGAAGTGCGGGGTGCGCCGTTGATCGGCGCGACGGCGGCCTATGGCGTGGCGCTCGCCCTCCGCGCCGACGCGAGTGACGCGGGCCTGGAAGGGGCGGTCGCTCTGCTCGGCGGCACCCGCCCGACGGCCGTCAACCTGCGCTGGGCACTGGAGGATCTGGCGTGCCGCCTGCGCCCGCTCGGCGCGAACGCCCGTGCCGCGGCGGCCTACGAGCGGGCCGCGCAACTCTGCGACGGGGACGTGGCGATCAACCGCGCGATCGGCGAGCACGGCCTCGCTTTGATCGCCCGCGCGGCCGAAGACAAGGACGGCCCGGTCAACGTGTTGACCCACTGCAACGCCGGCTGGCTGGCCACGGTCGATTGGGGCACGGCGCTCGCCCCGCTCTACAGGGCCCATGACGAGGGCCTGCCGGTCCACGTCTGGGTCGACGAGACGCGGCCGCGCAACCAGGGCACGGCGCTCACCGCCTGGGAACTGGGCCGGCACGGCGTGCCGCACACGGTGGTCGTCGACAATGCCGGCGGCCACCTGATGCAGCGCGGCATGGTCGATCTCTGCATCACCGGCACGGACCGCACGACCGCGAGCGGCGACGTGTGCAACAAGATTGGCACCTATCTCAAGGCGCTCGCGGCCCGCGACAACGGCGTGCCCTTCTACGTCGCCGCGCCGCATCCGAGCATCGACTGGACCATGCGGGACGGCCTCGCCGACATCCCGATCGAGGAGCGGGATGCGGCCGAAGTCCTGACCGTCGGCGGCCGCGACCCGGCCGGCCGTGACACGCGCGTGGCCCTCGCACCCGCCGGCAGCCGCGCCGCCAACCCTGCCTTCGACGTGACTCCGGCACGCCTGGTGACGGCGCTTGTCACCGATCGCGGCGTGTGCGCCGCATCCGAGGAAGGTCTTCGCAGGCTGTTTCCGGAGCACGGCGCGCCCGCCCGCCGCACGAATGCGGATCTGGAGGCCCGCGCACCGGATGGCCCGTCGCCGGACTAACGCAGGCCGAGCGGCGGCATGTCGGCGACCTTCACGGGGCCGACGAACAGCGTGCCGTCCTGGGCCGTCACCGGGATTCCCCGCAACACCGGCGGCCCGCCGTCCTCCGGCTTGTCGGCCAGCAGGTTGAAGGCGACCTTGGCGATGAAGGCGTCGCCCAGGGGGATCAGATTGCTCATGATCAGTGCGTCGATCACGTCGCCATAGCCGATGATGTCGGCGGTCAGCGCGCCGGTCGGGCGCATCTCGCCGTCGAGGGCGACGGTCCCGTTCGATTCGATCCCGAGCGGCCCCCAGCGGACCCGGAAATCGTCCAGCTCCAGAGTCCCGCCGGCATCGCGCCAGGCGACGATCGCCTCGCCCGCCTGCTCGCCCCCGCCGAGCGGCCCGACGACGCGCGCGTCGATGTCCAGGAAGGCGAGCGTCTCGCCCAGCTCCTCGCCGAGGTCGTCGGGAAGGGCGAGATCGCGCATGGCAAGGATCACCCTGAAAGCCTCGTCGCCCTCTCCGCCTTCCGCGAGAGCGCCGCTGGCCCGCAGGCTCTCGACGCGGGCCGCCCTGCGACGCCACACGCCTTCCACCGAGACCCCGCGCAATTCCAGCGCGGCGCCGTGGACGCGCCGCGTCCCGTCCAGGCGAAGGACGAGCCGCCCGTCGTCGGTGCGCCAGTCGATCCTGCGCCATTCGCTGCCATCCCGGACCCGAAGCACGTTGTGACTGTCGGGGAAGACGGTCACTTCGCCGAAATCCCACGGGCGCATCCGCGCGCGGAGCGCGTCGGCTTCCCAGCCCCATCCGTTCTCGGTGTCGCGGACACGCGGTTCGGAGAGAGTGACATCGAAGCGGAGCGGGAATCCGGCCACCCGGGTGCCCGCACTCTCGACCTCGAGGCCCCGCGCCCGCTGTACCTCGGCCCAGGCCTCGATCCGCTCCCCGATCTCGCCGGCGGCGACGAACCAGTAACCCGTGTAGCCGGCCGCGGCGACCGCGAGGCCGCCCACGATGCCCGCGGCGACGGGGAGGAGCCGCATCGACAGCCCTCGGCGCTGGTCGTGACAGGGACCGAACGGTAGTCGCCGCGCCACGCGGGTTCAAGCACGCCACCGCGACAAGGGAATAACGATGATTCGCATTCTCAAAGTGATTGACCATCATTCGCATTTTCATGTATCGTCGTGTTGGGAGGTACCGTCGATGTATGTGTGCGTGTGCAATGCCTATCGCGACGCGGAGATTTCCGGCGTCGCGCGTGCGGGCGTTCGCTGTGCTCGGCGGGCCTATTCCCTGCTTGGCGCCGGGCCGCGCTGCGGCCGCTGCCTGCCGACGGCGCAGGCGCTGATCGACCGGATCCACAGGGAGGAACCGGCGGACGGAGGCGGTGTGCGATACGAGGCGCGGCGCCCCGATCGGGGGCTGGAATGCTCTACTGGCCTTCCCTGAAACCCCGCGACATCCTTGCCGCGGCGGACGCGGTCCGCGGCGTCCTCGCGAGGGCCGCCTCGGCTCCTCCGTCGCGGTCCGAAGCGGCCGTCGCCGGAGTCGTGCCGGAAGCGCCCGAAGGCGCGGCCGATCCGCCCCTGCGCGGCGGCGAGGGCGAATAGAGTCCCGCGCGGGTGGTGCCGGGCGCCGCGTCTCCTATTTCTCGCCCGGCTCGCTCTGGAGCTGGACGTAGTTCTCCATGCCGACCCGCTCGATCAGCGCGAACTGCGTTTCCAGCCAATCGACGTGCTCCTCCTCGCCCTCCAGGATGTCGCGCAGGAGGTGACGGCTCACGTAGTCGCCGGCCTCCTCGCACCGGGCGATGCCGTCGCGCAGGACGGGCATCGCCATGGTCTCGAGCCGGAGGTCGCATTCCAGGATCTCCTTGACGCTTTCGCCGATCATGAGCTTGCCGAGGTCCTGAAGGTTGGGCAGGCCCTCCAGGAACAGGATGCGCTCGATCAGCCGGTCGGCATGGCGCATCTCGTCGACCGATTCCTCATGGTTGTATTTCGCGAGCTTGGCGACGCCCCAGTTCTCGAGCATGCGGGAATGCAGGAAGTACTGGTTGATCGCGGTCAGTTCGTTCTTCAGGACCGCGTTCAGTATGTCGATGATCCGTTTGTCGCCTTGCATCCAGCTTCCCTTTCGTTCGTGCGGAGGGCCGTCGCGCTCCGGTAGAGTCGCCGGGCCAAGCTACCCGCCGGCCGGGGCCTCCTCAACCGTTCCAGGTGCCTGCCGCGCGGAAACGGCGTAAGGCCGTCGTCAGGACGGGGCACCGCGATCGTGGTGGGTGGTGAAACGGGCGAGACAGGGAACGACAAAGCGGCCATGTGCGCCTCTGTCCAACCCCCAATTCGGTTTTCCATCTGGATTGCGACGATGGGTCAGCAAGCCGGGTAGTCGGCCGCAGCGACTGCGATGTTGCCAGCGACGCCCGGGGTGACGATAAGGAGTCGAATCGACGGCCACTTTACTTCGGCCGTGACGGGGCAGGACAGTAGTACCGTGCCGCACGGGTTCAAGCACGCCACGGTATTCACGACATCACCTTGAGACCGTGCTCGACAATCAGCCGAGCGAGTTGCTTGCCGTTGACGAGTTCGATCGGGATACCCTTGTCTTCCGCATAGCGGCGCGCTTCAGCAACTGCATCCTCACCGAAGTCGCCCGACGTAACCACCATACCGGCGCGCCCATGGCCCGCGATAATCAGACTGTCCGCGAGCGAGCGTCCGTCAACGGTCGCATCCGCCAGCACGCGCCCGCCGTACTTCCCCCATGCGAGATTGCGGAATGTCACCGTCGCCGCATTGGCAACCGCCGCCGCCGTGAACGCGGTTGCGGCCCGGCCCGCGCGCCGTTCCGCGTCGCACTTCGCACGCCCGCCCTTTTCCGGCGTGTCCACGCCGCGCAAGCGCACATTCAGCCTCGCGAGTTCGGGCGGCATATCGGCGCGCGCGTCTACCTTGAGCGTGTCACCGTCAATCACCTTCACGATTGGCCAACGGTATTCGCCAGGTTCCGCCCGCGCCGGCGGCAACGGCAACGGATCAGTGAGTTCGCGGGGTTCGCCGCCCCACGCGCCGGCCACGGCAAGCCCGGCGCCCGCGATCGCCGCCGCGATCGCCGCGAAGCGCACGGCCCGGCGCGCCCACCCGCGCCCGCGATCGCGCCCACGCGGCCGCGCCGCCATCACGCAATCGGCAAGCGTGCGCGCCGTCATTTGCCCTACCACCCGCGCCGGCGCCGGCCTACTCGAACCGGGCTTCGTTCAATAGCCAGTAGGCTTCGGTTCCCTTCAACGCTTCGTTGTCCTTCGCATAGTCGAAGGGAGTCTTGCCGGCATCATCGCCCGCGCCGGGGTCCGCGCCGGCCTTGAGCAACGCCAGGATCACGGAAGGGTTGGCGTTTTCCGCCGCCGCTGCATGAAGCGGCGTTGCGCCGTCTTCCGTGCGCGCGCCGGGGTCCGCACCGGCCTTGAGCAACGCCGCTATCGCGGAAGGGTTGGCGTTTCCCGCCGCCGCCGCATGAAGCGGCGTTGCGCCGTCTTCCATGCGCGCGCCGGGGTCCGCACCGGCTTTGATCAACGCCGCTATCGCGGAAGGGTTGAGCATCGCCGCCAAGTGAAGCGGCGTTGCGCCGTCTTCCATGCGCGCGCCGGGGTCCGCGCCGGCCTTGAGCAACGCCGCTATCGCGGCCGCTATCGCGGAAGGGTTGAGCATCGCGGAAGGGTTAAGCATCGCCGCCAAGTGAAGCGGCGTTGCGCCGGGGTCCGCACCGGGCTTGAGCGTCGCCGCCATGATAGCGGCATGAAGCGGCGTTGCGCCGTTTTTCGCGCGCGCGCCGGGGTCCGCGCCAGCTTTGATCAACGCCGCTATCGCGGAAGGGTTGAGCATCGCCGCCAAGTGAAGCGGCGTTGCGCCGCCTTCGTTGCGCGCGCCGGGGTCCGCACCGGCTTCGATCAACGCCAGGATCACGGAAGGGTTGGCGTTTTCCGCCGCCGCGGCTGCATGAAGCGGCGTTGTGCCGTCTTCCATGCGCGCGCCGGGGTCCGCACCGGCCTTGAGCAACGCCGCTATCATGGAAGGGTTGGCGTTTTTCGCCGCCCAATGAAGCGGCGTTGCGCCGCCTTCGTTGCGCGCGCCGGGGTCCGCGCCGGCCTTGAGCAACGCCGCTATCACGGAAGGGTTGGCGTTGAGCGCCGCCCAATGAAGCGGCGTATCGCCGTCTTCCATGCGCGCGCCGGGGTCCGCGCCGGCAGAAAGCGCGGCCTTCACTTCGGAAGCGGTTCCGTCAAGCGCCGCCTCGAACAGCCTGAGCGTCGGCAGACTCAGATGATCTAGATCGTCCGTCGCGTCGGCGTGAACGGGAAGCACCGGCAACGCCAGCGCACCGCAAAGCAGGATCAAGGCAAGCACGCGGCGGTTCATCGCGAGGTTCCTTTGTTCGATTGGACGGCGCGCATACCTACCGCATCCGCAATCGCGCGCCCACAATGTCCGGTTGCCATGGGCGCTTGCCGTGCAAACGAACGCTGAAAGGCAAAGGTTTACCGGCTTTCCGCCTTCCTCGATGCCGCGGATCAGTTGGTGTATGACGGCGACCTCTACTGGCGGTTTCGATTGGAAATGTTTCGCCTGAACGCCGACAACGCACGGGAAAACCCCTGCAACCATGAACGTCGCGTAAATATCAATTCCCCTGTCCTTACCTCGCGCAACTATCTCCGGCTCTGGCACTGCTCCCAGACTCGATAACAGAGATTTTATGAGGCGTTCAAAACTAAAATTCCCCATAAAAACCATTTTGTATTTCGTCAAGAGTCGCCTCCCACAGTCTGTCCCGCAGCTCCGCCCCAAAGGATGGCGTTTCACCACTCTCTGCTCGCTTCAAGCAGTCTTCAATCTTGCTCACGTTGGCGTCCGCGGTTGTCCTCCATGTCCTCATACACGATATGAATGCGGACTTGGCGACATCTCTCGGAATTGCATTCTTCCCGTTCTGCCATTCAACCGGCCGACGATACGCTGTGTCTTCGTCTACCTTGCTTTTATCCCAGAAAGCAGGGCCGGTAATCTTTCCAACATAGAACTTCGGACCATGTGGAACGACGACGAGGTCATCTTCCTTCATGTCGTGAATGGACGCCCACATATTCCCGGCAGCACTGCCAGCGCGCTGCTTATTAGCAGCGTCACTGTAGTACTTTCCATGAATAATTTCTCGAAATCCCTCCCACTCATTCGAATCGAGAAGCCCTTACGCTTCTGCCCATCCGATAATCAGATGACCACTCTTCAGCGCTTCATCTATGAGGTTCTCCCTGTGCGCCATGCGTAGGATAAAGCCATTCCTTGCCATCTGCTTCTCTCCTGTGATCGGTCGTCCGCTGGTCGCAGCTCATCATCATACGCGCTTCGGCGCGTGGACACAAGGCTATTGTCAGCGCCCGATGCCGCGGTCATGGTGCGGGCGGCGGAAGCGGGACGGGAGGAGGCCATGGCCGTCGCGAGTCGATGCGACGTCCTGTTCAAGGGCGGTACGGTGGTCGACGGCACCGGGGCGCCGCGGGCGCGGGCGGATGTTGCCGTCTCGGGCGACCACATCATCGCGGTCGGCGCGCTGGACGATATGGCGGCCGCGCGCACGGTGGACGCCACGGACCGGATCGTTTCCCCCGGCTTCATCGACGTCCACACCCATGACGACAACCTGCTGCTGGTCGATCGCGACATGACGCCCAAGACCAGCCAGGGCGTGACCACGGTGATCGCCGGCAATTGCGGGGTGAGCATGGCACCGCTCACGCTCGGCGGCGCCGTGCCGCCGCCGCTGGACCTGCTAGGCGGGCGCGAGGCGTTCCGCTATCCGCGCTTCGCCGACTATGTGGCGGCGCTCGACGAGGCACCGGCCGCCGCCAACGCCGGCCTCCTGGTCGGCCATTCGGCCCTCCGCCTGGACACGATGGACGACGTGGACCGCCCGGCCACGGCGGGCGAGATCGACGCCATGCGCGCCCGCCTCGCTGAGGGCATGGAGGCCGGCGCGCTCGGCTTCAGCACCGGGCTGATCTACGGCCCCAACAAGGCGGCCACCACCGACGAGGTCGCCGCCGTCGCCGAGGTCGCCGGCACGGCCGGCGGCCTCTACGTCACCCATATGCGGGACGAGCACGACGGCGTCGAGAAATCGCTGGAGGAAGCCTTCGAGATCGGCCGCCGCGCCGGCGCGGGCGTCGTGATCTCGCACCACAAATGCGCCGGCAGGCGCAATTCCGGGCGCAGCGCGCGGACTCTGGCGCGGATCGACGCGGCGCGGGCCAAGCAGCCGGTCGGCCTCGACGTCTATCCCTACAACGCCGGCTCCACGGTGATGCTGCCGGAACTCGCGGCCGAGGTGGAGCGCGTCATCGTCACCTGGTCCGAGCCGCATCCGGAATTCGCGGGGCGCGACCTGGACGAGGCGGCTCGCGAACTCGGCCTCGACCGTGTCGCGGCGGCGGCGAGGCTGCGCCCCGCGGGCGCGATCTATTTCATGATGGACGAGGCGGACGTGCGCCGCATCATCGCCTACGAACACAGCATGATCGGCTCCGACGGCCTGCCGCACGACAGGCACCCCCATCCCAGGCTGTGGGGGACCTTCCCCCGGGTCCTGGGCCACTACGCGCGCGATCTCGGCCTGTTGACCCTCGAGGACGCGGTGCGCCGCATGACCGGTCTCGCCGCCGAGCGCTTCGGCCTCGCCGACCGGGGGACCGTGCGCCCCGGCGCCTGCGCGGATCTGGTCGTGTTCGACCCGGAGACCGTCGCCGACCGGGCGACTTTCGAGAACCCGACCCGGCCCGCCGCCGGCATCGATCTCGTCATGGTCAACGGCGCGATCATCCGCGAAGGCGGCACGCCGACCGGCGCCCGCCCCGGCCGCGTCCTGCGCCGCTGAACGGCGCAGTCCGGCTCTCCCTCAGATCTCCGGGCCGTAGAGCTCGATGCGGAGCCGGTTTACGTGCCGCCTGACGGCGGACATGTGGGGGTGGTGGCGCAGCGCGCGCCGGAAGGCCCTGAGCGCCCGTTCCTTCTCGCCGTGCGCGAGATGGCAGAGGCCGAGCCCGGAGAGCGCCCCGAAATGCCGGGGCTCCCGCGCCAACGTTTCGGCGATGTCCTGGATCGAGCCCGCGTAGTCACCCATCAGGTAGCGCGCGGTCGCCCGCCGGTTCCACCCCTCCGCCATGTCCGGCCGGCGCGCGACGATCGCGTCGAAGAAGGCGTGCGCCTCCCGCAGGCGCCCGCGTGCGAGCGCGACCCCGCCGCGGCGGAACATCTCGTCCACTGCCGGGGAGCCCGAGCTGAACCAATGGCCCCAGATGCGCGCTTCGAGCGCGCCGATCCGCCGCGGGTCCTCCGCGGCCTTGAGCGCCCGGAACAACGCGCCGAGTTCCGGATGCGTCTGGTCGGCCCGGCCTGCGTCCGCTCCGCCGAGAGCCAGGGACAGCGCCAGGAGGAGCGCGGCCGGCCAGCGGCGGAAGACGGACAGCATGCCCCAGCGTAGTCCGCGCCGCCGCGCCGCGCCAGCCGGTTCGATAGTGCGAATTTTTTGAATTTTGCTCGTGGGATGCGTCCGAATATGACGCATCCCTGCGGTAGCGTCCCTCCACGCGATGAAACGGGAGAGGACCATGCCGAGCGCATACGAACGACATCTGATTGCGTTCTACCTCGCGAACGCCGCCGCCCGCTTCCACCACCGGGACAAGGAAGCGGAGCGGCTGGCCGCATGGGTTGCCGACAGTGACAACCGCGCGGCGTTCGGGAGAGGAAGCTTCTCCTCTTTTCTGGACGGGGAGAAGACGAACCTTGAGGAAAGAAGGATGTCCGTGTGCACGTGGCGCCGCCTCGGGCAGGCCTTGCGGGACGAGTGCGCGGCGACGGAGCGGGCGCACCGCGACCGGATGGCACGGCGCCTTCGCCAGCTGGCGAAGACGATGGATCTTTCCAGAACGGACGTCGCCATTCTGGAGTTCCAGCTGCGCTACCGCACGCAGCCCTTCGTCGAGTCGATGGTCGACGACGTCTTGATCCGCGCCTCCATGCGACATCGCAGCTTGAATTTCAGTAGTTTGGTCATGTCCGCCTTCCTCGCTCTGTCCGCCAATACGATCCGGAGTCGCCTCGCCGAGGACGCGCCGCTGGTCCGGTCCGGGCTCGTTTCCACCGCCGACGCCGGCGATATCGAGATCGTCAGACGGCTGTGCCGGCTGGACACCGTCCCCGACGCCGACGGGCGCGATGTGACGAGCCTGCTGCTGGGCGCGGCGTCCGGGAGCGAACTCGAATGGTCGGATTTCGACCACATCGGCCAAGCCCGCGACCACATCGAAAACGTGATCGGAAGCGCCTTGCGGACCGGTGCGGCGGGAGTCAACGTTCTCCTCTACGGGCCGCCGGGGACGGGCAAGACGGAGTTCTGCAAGGCGCTCGCCGCCCGGCTCGACACGGCGCTGTACAGCGTCGGCGAAGCGGACGAGCGCGGCACCGAACCGCGCAGCGACGAGAGGCTCCAGGAACTCCGGCTCGCGCAACGTCTGGTCGCCCGGGGCGGCCGCTCGCTCCTTCTCTTCGACGAGATGGAGGACCTGCTTTCCAAACCCTGGCCCGGCTGGGCGCTCTTCGGCCGGTCGTTCGCTCCCGGCACCCGGCACGGCGGCTCGAAGGTGTTCATGCACCGGCTGCTGGAGCGGACGCCGGCCCCGACCCTGTGGACGATGAGCGACGCCCGGTCGGTCGACTCCGCCCTCCTGCGGCGCATGATGTTCGCCTTGGAGTTGCGCCCGCCGACCCCCGCCGTGCGGGCGCGCATCTGGGCGCGGCAGCTGGAGCGCCACGGCATCGAGGCGACGCCGGAGGAGGCGTCCGCCCTGGCCCGGGAGTTCGCGGCGACCCCCGGCGTGGCGGCCGGGGCCACCGCCGCCGCGCGGCTCGCCGGCGGCGGCCTCGAAGCGGTGCGGCGCGGGGTGCAAGGTCTTTCCCGCGTCCTCGCGTGCGAGACTCCGCCCCAGGCGGTGCCGGCTTCGTTCGACCTTTCCCTGGTCCAGGCGGATACCGATCCGGTCGCGCTCGCCGAGCGTCTCGCGCGCGGCGGAGAACGCCGCTTCTCCCTCTGCCTGCAAGGGCCACCGGGGACGGGCAAGAGCGCGTTCGTCCGCCATCTCGCCGAACGCCTGGGCCTGGAGGTGGAGCAGAAGCGCGCGTCCGACCTGAAGTCGATGTGGGTCGGGGAGACGGAGCGGCAGATCGCCGCCGCCTTCGCCGAGGCGCGCGACACCGGCGCGTTCCTCGTCTTCGACGAGGCCGATTCCCTGCTCGCCGACCGCCGCGGCGCGCGGGCGGGATGGGAGGTGAGCCAGGTCAACGAGATGCTGACCTGGATGGAGAGCCACCCCCTGCCCTTCGCCTGCACGACCAATTTCGGCGACCATCTCGACGCGGCGACGTTGCGGCGCTTCGTCTTCAAGATCGCGCTCGACTACCTCTCGCCCGAACAGGCGGAGGCGGCGTTCCACCGCTACTTCGGCTTGGCGCCGCCGGCGGCGGTCACTTCCCTCGCCGCCCTCACGCCCGGCGACTTCGCGGTGGTGCACAGGAAGGCCGAAATCCTGGGGCTGTCGCGGGAGCCGGCCGCGCTGGCCAGGATGCTGGAAGCCGAATGCGACGCCAAGCCGGACCGGCCCCGGGGAGTCGGCTTCCGGCTCCTGGCGCGGGAGGCCGGATGATGCCGGAAAACCGGACACGCATGCCGGCGTTTCGCACCCTGCACGACGCCGCGGCGAGCGGAACCCCCGCCGAGGTTGAGGCACTGCTCGCCGCCGGCGCCGACCCGGACGCGCCGGGCGACAACGGCGTGACACCGCTGCATCTGGCGGTCGGGACGCTGGAATCGGCGACAGGACGCTCTCCGGATGGTTTCGCAGACCCTGGCGTCGGGGCGCTGCTGGACTTGGCCACGTATGCCGAACAGGGCTGGACGCCGATCTATCCGGGCCCCCGGCCGCCGGAACCGGTTCGTTTCGTGGACACCCGCGTCCGGATGCTGCTGGCGGCCGGCGCGGCGCCGAACGCGCGAGACAGAAACGGTCGGACTCCGCTTCATCGTGTGGTCCGCCATTTCGACGATCCCGTTCCCCATGCCCGGCGTGCCATCAAAGCCCTTCTCGATGGCGGCGCGGGTACGAAGGTGAGGGACGACTTCGGAAAGATGCCTTTCGACTACATCAAGGACGGGGAGCGGTGGAAGGAAACCGACCTGTATCGGCGGTTGAGATCATGACGGCGCTTCGCACCCTGCACGACGCGGCAGCAGGCGGACCCCCCGCCGAGGTTGAGGCTTTGCTGTCGGCCGGCGTCAACCCGAACGCACGAACCAAAAGCGGAGAGACGCCGCTGCACAGGGCGGCGCGGAGCAACGGGAATCCCGCCGTCGTCGAGGCATTGCTCGCCGCGGGCGTCGACCTGAACGCACGAACCAGAAGCGGAGAGACACCGCTGCACAGGGCGGCGCGGAGCAACGGGAACGCTGCCGTTATCGAGGCGCTGCTTGCGGCCGGCGCCAACCCGAACGAACGAAACGTACTCCTCGGGACGACGCCGCTTCATCTGGCGGTGGCGAAGAACGGGAATCCCGCTGTCATCAAGGCACTGCTTGCGGCCGGCGCCGACCCGAACGACCGAAACGCTGCCGACGGGCCGCCACCGCTGCACAGGGCGGCAGAGAAGAACGAGAACCCCGCCGTCGTCGAAGCGCTGCTCGCGGCCGGCGCCGACCCGAGCGCGCGAACCGCAGACGACGCGACGCCGCTGCACAGGGCGGCAGAGAAGAACAAGAACCCCGCCGTCATCGAGGTACTGCTTGCGGCCGGCCTCGACCCGAACGACCGAAACGCTGCCGACGGGCCGCCGCCGCTGCACAGGGCGGCAGAGAAGAACAAGAACCCTGCCGTCATCGAGGCACTGCTCGCGGCCGGCGCCGATCCGAGCGCGCGGAACAAATACGGAGAGACGCCGCTGCACGAGGCGGCAAAGATGAACGGGAACCCTGCCGTCATCGAGGCATTGCTCGCCGCGGGTGCCGACCTGAACGCGCAGGGTGAATACGGGCCGCCGCCGCTGCACGGGGCGGCAAAGATGAACGGGAACCCTGCCGTCATCGAAGCGCTGCTCGCAGCCGGCGCCGATCCGAACGACCGAAACGCTGCCGACGGGCCGCCGCTGCACAGGGCCGCAGAGTGGAACAAGAATCTCGCCGTCGTCGAGGCACTGCTTGCGGCCGGCGCCGACCCGAGCGCGCGAACCAAAGACGGCGCAACGCCGCTGCACAGGGCGGCAAAGTGGAACAAGAACCCCGCCGTCGTCGAGGCGCTGCTCGCGGCCGGCGCCGACCCGAGCGCGCGAACCAAAGACGGCGCAACGCCGCTGCACAGGGCGGTAAAGTGGAACGAGAACCCCGCCGTCGTCGAAGCGCTGCTCGCGGCCGGTGCCGATCCGAACGCGCGAACCGCAGACGGCGCAACGCCGCTGCACAGGGCGGCAAAGTGGAACGAGAACCCCGCCGTCGTCGAAGCGCTGCTCGCGGCCGGCGCCGATCCGAATGCGCGAACCGCAGACGACGCGGCGCCGCTGCACAGGGTGGCGGCGTACAACGCGGCTTCCGCCGCCGTCGAGGCGCTGCTCGCGGCCGGCGCCGACCCGAACGCGCGAACCAAAGACGGCGCGACGCCGCTGCACAGGGCGGTGCGGACGCACAGGGCGGTGCGGATGCACGGGACGGTGTGGAACAACAGGAACGCCGTCATCGATGCGCTGCTTGTGGCCGGCGCCGATCCAAACGCGCGGAACAAACACGGTGCGACGCCGCTGCACAGGGCGGTGCGGAGCAGGGAGAACGCCGTTGCCGAGGTGCTGCTTGTGGCCGGCGCCGATCCGAACGCGCGCAGCAAATACGGTGCGACGCCGCTTCATCTGGCAGCGGCATACAATGCGGCCCTCGACGCCGTCAAAGCACTGCTTTCGGTCGGTGCCGATCCGAACGCACAAACCAAAAACGGAGAGACGCCGCTGCACAGGGCGGCGGCGAAGAACGGGAATCCCGTCGTCGTCGAGGCATTGCTCGCCGCGGGTGCCGACCTGAACGCACGAACCAAAAGCGGAGAGACGCCGCTGCACAGGGCGATGGCGAGCGAGGCGGCCGGGGCCGATCCGAACGTACACGTCATAAACGGAGCGACGCCGCTGTATAAGTCGGCGGCGCGCAGAGCCGCCCTTGCCGTCATCAAGACCCTGCTCACAGCCGGTGCGGATCCGAACGCGCGAGCCGAGGACGGCGCGGCGCCGCTGCACAGGGCGGCAGCGAAGAACGGAAACCCCGTCGTCGTCGAAGCGCTGCTTATGGCCGGGGCCGATCCGGACGCGCGAACCGAAGACGGCGCGACGCCGCTTCATCTCGTGACCCGCCGCCCGTTTCGTTCTTTCGTTTGGCTCACCGTCGAGACTCTTCTCGATGCCGGCGCGGATCCGAGGGCGAAGGACGACAATGGAAAAACACCTTTCGATTACATAAGGGGCGAGGAGGGGTGGAAGGAAACCCGCGTGTATCGGCGGTTGATGCCCTTTGGTCGGCGGTTCGTGTCTCGCGTGCGCGGCTGGTGCCGTTCGCTGCGTCGCCATGCTTCCCGGCGGTGACGCCCGCGCCGTTCCGCGGTGTGCCCGCGCCCGCTATGGTGGCCGGGCGTGGAACCGGAGCGGGAGCCGGAGAGGGCGGGATGCGCTACGAGCGGCTGGCGGACATCGTGCGCTTGGCCGTCCGCCTTCAGGGATCACGCGGCGGGGTGACGCTCGCCGACATCCAGGACGGATTCGCGGTCAGCCGGCGGACGGCCGAACGCCTGCGCGACGCCGTGGAGGCGGCCTTCGGGCCGTTGGAATTGGAGGACGGCGGCGACAACAGGCGGCATTGGCGGCTGCGGTCGGATGCCCTGCGCCGCCTCGTTTCCCTCTCCGCCGGGGAACTGGCGGCGCTCGACTCCGCGGCGGCGGCCCTGGAGCGCGCCGGCTTCGGGAAGCATGCGGCCGCGCTCCGGGCGCTGGCCGTCAAGCTGCGCGCCGTTTTGCGCCCCGAATCGCTGGCGCGGCTCGAAGCCGATCTCGAAACGCTCGTGCAGGCCGAGGGCCTGGCCATGCGGGCGGGGCCGCGGCCGCGCCTCGATGCCGCCCTGCTGGCGCTCTTGCGCGAAGCCATCACGACCCGCCGCGTCGTGGACCTGCGTTACCTCTCCCGCACGACGGGGCGGCGGAGGCGGCAGCGCATCCGGCCCTACGGCCTGCTCTACGGGAACCGCGCGTTCCTGGTGGGACCGACCGACTGGGCCGGCGACGTCCGCCTGTGGCGGCTCGCGAACGCGAGCGACGCCCGGCTCGGCGTCGAGACCTTCGAGCGGGACCCGGCGTTCGACCTGGAGGCCTATGCGCGGCGTTCGTTCGGCACCTTCCAGGAAGAGCCCGTGCGGGTGGTGCTGCGGTTCGACCCCGGGGCGGCGGCGGATGCCGGCGCCTTCCTCTTCCATCCGGGCCAGAAGGTGGAGGAGAACGTCGACGGCACGGTTACGGTGCAGTTCGAGGCGGGCGGCCTCGACGAAATGTGCTGGCATCTTTTCACCTGGGGGGAGAGCGTGACGGTCGAGAAACCCGCCCGCCTCCGCCGGTGCCTTGCCGGAATGTGCGCGGCGCTTGCGGCGCATCACCGGGCGTGGTAGGGTCCTCCACCGGCGGAACGAGTATGGCGAGCGCTCGAGGCAAGGTGTAGATGGCGATGAGCCGCGAGGAATCACATGGCGATCTCGAACGCTTTTTCTTCGAGTTGGCGCCGCGCCTCGAGACGGCGCGGGCGCTGGATCGGGAACTGGATCAGCAGCTGGCCCGCCGCTTCAACGTTCTCGACTACCTGCGCACGGACGAGCTGGGGCTGTCGCGAGTCGTCGCGGACCTGCTGAATCCCGAAGGGAATCACGGGCAAGGCACCGTTTTTCTACAGCTTCTGTTGGACAAGGTGGGGTTCAAGGTCGACGGCAAAATCGACGACAGCCAAGTCGACGTGGAATTGACGATCGGCGATAAGGGCCGCAAGGGCCGCCTCGACGTCGCCGTGCGAATCGACGAACGCCATTGCCTCGCCATCGAAAACAAGCCGTATGCCGCCGACCAGCCGAACCAAGTGAAGGACTACCTCGAATGGCTGGAGCAGCAGTACGACAAGCACATGTTGATCTACCTGTCACCGACGGGCGAGGGGCCGGAGGAGCACAGCATCGAAGAAGCCGATCTCGCGAAACTCGGGGAACACGACGGTACTCGCCGCTTCGTTATCATGCCGTACCACCAAGCCGCCGACCTGGATGACAGATTCGATCGCTTCCGCTTGCCGTTCTCCCTCACGGACTGGCTGGCGGACTGTCGAAGGAATTGCGATGTGGACCGGCTCCGCTGGTTTCTGCGCGAGGCCGAGACCTTTTGCCGACGGCAATTCGGAGGAAATACCATGACGCTCACCGAAAGTAGCACCTTCAAGAATTTCGTTCTTTCCGATAGCCGAAACGCCGAAACTGCCCATTGCGTTCATGCGCTCTGGCCCGATCTCAGGAAGGAAGTTGGCGAGAGATTCTTGAAAAGAATCTTGTGCAAGATAGAGGAGAAGATGCCGGAAGGGGTGGTCTGTGAATACAAGTTCGGTAGGCGATATCACAACTGGATAGCTGCGTATTCTAACAATTGGAAGCCGTACAGAAACCCCACTAACGTGGCGGGACTACAACGAACTTCCATCCGTCTTCAAACCGATGAGGATGGGCTGAATGATTGGTATATCAACGTTCAATCGCCATTGCTAAGGAAGCATATGGAGGGTGATGACAGTTCCCGACGCGAAAACCTCGATAGCGAGATACCAAACAAGCTCAAACACGGGAATTCCAGCGATTGGCATATATGGTGGAAGTACGTTGAGGAGTACAGAGACTGGGAACCCTCTCTCTTCCCGAAGATTTACCGGGAGTTGGAATTGGAAGGAGATAGCGGTGAAATCACGGATTATTTCGTCACACAGTTTGTCGAGATAACCAAAGCTGTCATCCCCATCATCAACCGCATAGAGGGAGGCGATGCCTGAACGAGCGACGGGAGAACATCCGACACGCCAGTCTCCCGCGCACGCCTCAACAGGAGGAACATGTCATGACTTCACAACGACCCAAACCCAACCTCTTCAAATACGGGCGCAAGGAGTTGTCGCAGGACGCGATGATCTGCTGGCTCCTGTCCTGGGCCGACGAGCGCTACGCCAAAGCGTGCCCAGCTCTCCACGAGGCCGGCCAGAATTTCGCGAAGGCTCTCTTCGGAAAACACGGCAGCACCGGACCAAGCGAGGGCATTTGCACCGTCAAACTGGAGCAGCAGGCGTCCGGCATAGATGTTCTCGCATGGATCAATGGCAAATACGCCCTTCTCATTGAGGACAAGACGGATTCCCGCGAGCACAGCGACCAGCTCGGAAGATACCATGAAGCTGTTCTTGGTGGCCGTGCCTGTGTTGAAGGGAAGTGTATCACGCCATCCAAGGACAGATTTTTTCCGATCTTCCTGAAAACCGGGAACATGTCCCGCGCCGACAAAGCTGGTGTCGAGGCGCGAGAGCTCGAACCGCGCTACAAGGTATTCGAGCGCGGAGATTTCCTCGGCGTCCTGGAGAAGTGTGGTCGGTGCAAGTCGGAAATCATGGATGATTTTTCCGATTACCTTCAAGAACTCGAAAAGGATACCGAGTCATGGAAGGAAACGCCTCTGGAGAAGTGGTCGTGGCGCGCTTGGGAGGGATTCTATCGCTGTCTTGAGGAGAGGATTGACCCAGGAAGCAAGAAAAATATGAACTGGGGATACGTCTCAAATCCGGCGGGTGGATTCCTCGCATTATATTGGGAACCCGGAGGTGACGTGTACCTGCAAGCCGAGCAGGAGAAGCTGTGCTTCAAAATTTGGGTCGAGGATTCTGACCAGAGAAGCGAACGCAGGCAGCATTGGCACGAGCAAATCGTGCATGCCGGAGAATCCCTGGGGCTGCCGATCAAAAAGCCCGCTCGGTTCGGCTCCGGCACGAGCATGACGGTCGCCATACTGGAAGGCGACTGGCGTCAGTCCGGCAGTGACGGACGTCTCGATCTGGAGAAGACGGTCGAGGAACTGAAAAAGGCGGAGCGCGTGTTGCAAGCTGCGGTGTCAAAGGGCTCTCACGGATAAAGCGCCTCGACGAGCCGGTCCGCATACGCCTCCATGGGGATCCGCCCGTCGCGGATCTCTCTGACGTGCGCGCGCCAGTCTTCCGGAATACCCTCCAGGCCGAATTTGGCGCCAACGACCGCCCCCACGGCCGCGCCGTTGGTGTCCGTATCCCCGCCGCCTTCGACGACGGCCCGCAGCGCCTGCTCCACGCTTTCCGAATCTCGATACGCAACCAGACACGCCTTGAGCGTGAGCAGCGTATACCCCATGTTGGGCACGTCGGTCACGAGTGTCCGCATACGGGTTTCCTCGGCTTCTTCCACCGTTTCCTGCACACTCGTGGGCGCTTGCGCGGTGTATCCGAACCGCCGAAGCTCTTCGATCGACGCTTCTACGCCGCTCTGCGCCTGTTCCATCAACGCCTGCCCGCTCAATTCCTCCCCGCGCAGAGCCCCTGCGATCGCCAGGTTCGCCAACGCACACGACCAGCCGCAGCGAGGGTCCCAATGGGTCGGCACGGCACTGACGATGCTTTCCCGTACGATTCGCTCCGGCTCCGAGGCCCAGCGAACCGCGATGGGAGCGCAGCGCATGACCGCCCCGTTGCCGGCGCGCGACCCCCTCCAGGCCTTGCGTGAAGCGTCGGTCACGCTCACGCCGTTCGGTTTCCGGACTCTTCCCCGCCGCCGATTGCGGGCGAGACGCTGAGGTTCATGGCCGCCGAAACCGGTGAGAGCGTCCCGGGTCAGACCGCCCATTCCGGCGCCGTTGACTTCTCCCCAGTACCAGAACCTCCGTGCCAGATCGTCGAGTTGCAGAGGCCCCTTGGCCGCCGCTGCGGCGATGACGATGGCCTGTCCCAGATCGTCGTCGTCGGGCCACCCGTTGCCCGCCTCGATCGCCCGCACGCCATCGGGATATAGTCGTGCGATATATGCCCGACTTTTCCCCTCATGGCGTATCCCCAACAAATTGCCTGTCGCGAGCCCGACCAGGGCGCCGCGCGCCCGGCGCGCGAAACCGGTTTTCCCGTTTTCCATCCTGCGCCTCTCTCTGGCTGGGTCGCCCGCGTACTGGACCCCGCCAAGGCCGTCAAACTCCCAGCCCTCGACAGGTTTGAAAAATACGGAAAAGCAGGTGCCGAAATCCGCCGGCGAGACGATCATCGGCCCGTTCAGGCCGGCGCGGGCGGGCGGGCAGGGCGCGCGAGCGGTGCGTCGGCGATCGGCCAGTGCAGCACCGCCGCCAGCACGCCCAAGCCGCAGGCCGTGAGCCAGACCGCGTCGTAGGCGCCCGTCAGGTCGAAGACGAAGCCGCCGAGCCAGGCGCCCAGGAAGGCGCCCACCTGGTGGCTCAGGAAGACGATGCCGAACAGCGCGCCCAGATAGCGCGGGCCGAAGATCTGGGCGACGAGGCCGCTGGTGAGCGGCACCGTCCCGAGCCACAAGAGCCCGATCAGGGCGGCGAAGACGAGCACGCTCGCCTCGTTCAACGGCGCCACGACGAAGCCGCCGATGACCAGCGCGCGGGCCAGATAGAACAGCGAAAGCACGTGCTTCTTGCGATGGCGCCCGCCCAGCCAGCCGGCCGCGAAGGTGCCGACGACGTTGCCGAGGCCGATCACGCCGAGGGCGGTCGCGCCCAGCATCGGCGAAAGCCCCGCGTCCGTCAGGAACGGCGGCAGATGGGTCGCGATGAAATAGACGTGGAAGCCGCAGACGAAGAAGCCGCCGCAGAGGAGCCAGAAGCCGCCATGGGAGCGCGCCTCCGCCAGGGCCTCGCGCAAGGTCTGGGCCTCCCCCTCCGGCGGGGCGTGGTGGCCGCGCATCCCGACCAGACACGGCACCATCAGCGCGGCGAGGGCGACGTAGATCAGCAGCGCCGCCGACCAGCCGAAGCCGCCCAGCAGGGCACCGCCCAACGGCGCGAAGACGAACTGCCCGAACGAGCCGCCGGCAGCGGCGATGCCCAGCGCCATGCTGCGCCGCTCGGGCGGCACCGCGCGCCCGACCGCGCCCAGCACGACCGCAAAGCCGGTGGCGCTGATGCCGAGGCCCACCAGCACGCCGGCGCCCATGTGCAGCCCGAGGGCGCTCTCCGCCGACGCCATCCAGGCCAGACCGCCCATATAGACGACCGTCCCCAGGGCGACGATGCGGGCCGCGCCGTGGCGGTCGGCGAGGGCGCCGAAGACCGGCTGGCTGACCCCCCAGACGATGCTTTGGATGGCGATGGCGAGCGCGAACACCTCGCGCGAGACCGCGAGATCGAGGCTCATCGGCGTGCCGAAGAGGCCGAAGGTGATGCGCAGCCCGTTGCTCAGCGCCAGCACCGTGGCGCCGCAGAGGACGAGAAGGGCGATCCCGGCGGCGGGGCGGCTCATGCGCGGTGCGCGAGCGCGCGCTCCACGATTCCGGCGGCGCGGTCGAGTTCGTCGTCGCTCGCGCAGAACGGCGGCACGAAGCGAAGCACGTTGCGATGCCGGCCGCGCACGGAGAAGAGCAGGCCCTGGGCTAGGCAGTCGCGGTAGACGTCCTGCGCGAGGCCGGGCGCAGGCTCCTTGCCGGCGCGGTCGCGCACCAGTTCGACACCCTGGAGGCAGCCGCGCCCGCGGATGTCGCCGACGGCGGGGAAGCGCTGCCGCAGGCCGGCCATGCGCGCCTGCCAGCGTTCGCCGATCGTTTGCGCCCGCGCCGGCAGGTCGCAGGCCAGGATCTCCTCCAGGCTGGCGAGGCCGGCGGTGCAGGCGATCGGGTCGGAGGAATGGGAATGGCCGAAGGTGAGGCCGCCGGCGAGGGCGCGCTCGGCCACCGAGTCCGTCGTCACCATGGCGCTGATCGGCAGCCCGCCGCCGAAATGCTTGGAGAGCGTCATGATGTCCGGCACCACGCCGTGCTGCTGGTAGCCGTACATCGTGCCGAGCTTGCCGAGCCCGGTCTGCGCCTCGTCCAGGATCAGCAGCGCGCCGCGCTCGGCGAGGCCCGTCTTCAGCGCCGCCAGGTAGCCGGGCGGCATCTCGATCACGCCGCCGGCGCTGACCACCGGCTCGACAATGACGGCGGCGAGATCGCCGGGACATTGGCGGTCGAGCAGGTCGAAGCCGACCGCCAGCAGCGGCGCCCACCAGTCGGCGACCTCGGCGCCGATTGGCGAGCGGTAAGCGTCGGGCGTGGGAATCGCGTGGACGTCCGGGATCGTCGGCCCGTGGCCGGCGGTGGCGGCCGCGAAGCTGAGCGCGCGGGTCGCGTCGGTATAGCCGTGGAAGCCCAGATCGAGCGCGCCGATGCCGCGCCGGCCGGTCGCCCGTCGGGCGAAAAGCACCGCCGCCTCGTTGGAATCGGCGCCGGACTGGATGAAGAGCGCACGGGCGAGCGGGGCGTCAAAGGTCTCCGCCAAGCGGGCGGCGAGGCGGAGCTGCGGCTCGTTGAAATAGACGGAACTCGCGTGGGTCAGGACCTCCAGCCCCTCCCGAACCGCCGCCGTGACCCGCGGGTTGTTGTGGCCCAACGCGGCGCACATCTGCCCGGAATTGAAGTCGAGATACGCCTTGCCCTCGGAATCGAAGATTTCGGTGCCGGCGGCGCGGACGAAGACCGGCCCTTCGGCGGCGGGCACGACGTCCAGGAGCAGTTCTCCCTGGATCAGATGGCGCGCGCCGACGGCGCGCAACGCCGCGGCGGTCATGCCGGTCCTCCCCCGCGGACGCGCACACCATCGAGAGCCGCGCCGCCGGTCGGAGACGACAATCTGTTGGGGGTCACCGCCGGATACCCACGATATGTCGGAACGTCGTTGGAATGGACCGCCATCTCCCCTAACATAGACCCGGCTCCGCCGCAGGTTCAACGCACCGCCCGAGCCGCATGGCCGATTCCCCCGACCTGTTCGACCGCCCCGCGGCGCCGGCGCCCGGCGCGAAACGCAAGGCCGCGCGCGCCAGCCGGGCGCCGGTGCCGCGGGATTCGACAGAAGAGCGCGCGTCACCGCGGGATTCGACAGAAGCGCGCGCGTCACCGCGGGATTCGACAGAAGCGCGCGCGTCACCGCGCGACTCGACGGAAGGCCGGGGCAACGGCTACACCGCGCGCGACATCGAGGTCCTGGAAGGTCTCGAGCCGGTGCGGCGGCGGCCGGGCATGTATGTCGGCGGCACGGATCGGCAGGCGCTGCACCACCTCCTCGTGGAGCTGGTCGACAACGCGATGGACGAGGCGCTCGCCGGCCACGCCAGCCGCATCGAACTGGCGCTGCACGAGGACGGCTCGGCATCAGTCGAGGACAACGGCCGGGGCATCCCCGTCGATCCGCATCCCAAATACGAGAACCTTTCCGCGCTTGAGGTCATCCTGACGACCCTCCATTCCGGCGGCAAATTCGGCGACAAGGTGTACGCGACCTCCGGCGGCCTTCATGGCGTCGGTCTTTCGGTGGTCAACGCGCTGTCCGAATCGCTCGTCGTCGAGGTGGCGCGCGATCAGCGGCTCTGGCGGCAGCGTTACGCCCGCGGCCGGCCCGCCGGCCCTCTGGAGGATGCCGGCGCCGCGCGGAATCGGCGCGGCACTTTGGTCCGCTTCCGCCCCGATCCCGCGATCTTCGGCGCCGACCGCCGCTTCTCCCCGGCGCTACTCTACGAGATGGCGCGCACCCGCGCCTACCTCCATCGCGGCGTCGAGATCCGCTGGTCCTGCGACGCGGCCCTGCGTGCCGACGCGGACGCGGCGCCGGAGAAGGCCGTCCTGCGTTATCCGGGCGGCCTGTCCGACTATCTGGACACCGTCCTGGGCAAGCGCCACACGGTGACTCCGATGCCGTTCGCCGGGAGCGGCGGGATCGACGACGGCGCCGGGCGGATCGAATGGGCGCTCGCCTGGCCGGAGGACGGGGAGGGCTTCGTCGCCTCGCACTGCAACACCGTGCCGACGGGCGAGGGCGGCACCCACGAGGCGGGGATGCGCGCCGCCCTGGTTCGGGGCTTGAAGGCCTACGGCGCGCTCGTCGGCAACAAACGGGCCGGCCAGATCGCCGCGGACGACGTGATGGGCGGCGCCTGCGCCCTCCTCTCCGTGTTCCTGCGCGAGCCGCAGTTCCAGGGGCAGACGAAGGAGCGGCTGACCTCGCCCGAGGCCGGCCGCCTGGTCGAGAACGCGCTGGGCGACCATTTCGACCACTGGCTTTCGGCCGACCCGGGCGCCGCCAACCTGCTGCTCGCCCACGTCGTCGAGCGCATGGAGGAGCGGCTCAAACGCAAGAAGGATCGCGAGGTCGCGCGCAAGCGGGCGGCCCGCAAGACGCGGCTGCCGGGCAAGCTCGCCGATTGCGCGCGCGAGGCCGCGGGCGGCACCGAGATCTTCCTGGTGGAGGGGGATTCGGCGGGCGGCTCCGCCAAGCAGGCGCGCAACCGCGAGACCCAGGCGGTGCTGCCGCTGCGCGGCAAGATCCTCAACGTCGCCAGCGCCAGCGCGGACAAGCTGCGCGGCAACAAGGAGCTCGACGATCTGGTCCAGGCCCTGGGCTGCGGCACCGGCGGGCGTTTCGACGCGGCGGCGCTCCGCTACGAGCGCGTCATCGTCATGACCGATGCGGACGTCGACGGCGCCCATATCGCCGCCCTGCTCATGACCTTCTTCTATCGGGAGATCCCCGGCCTGATCGACGGCGGCCATCTGTTTCTGGCGCAGCCGCCACTCTACCGCCTGGCGCGCGGCGCCACCACCCGTTACGCCCGCGACGACGCCGACCGCGACCGCCTGCTGGCTACCGTCTTCAAGGGCGCCGGCAAGGTCGAGATCGGCCGCTTCAAGGGCCTGGGCGAGATGCCGCCGGCCCAGCTCAAGGAAACCACCATGGACCCGGCCCGGCGCACGCTGCTGCGCGTCGGGATAGACCCGGCGGCGGCCACGGCCGTGGCGCGGCGGGTCGAGGACCTCATGGGCCGCCGCCCCGAATCCCGCCTCGCCTTCATCCAGGCCCACGCCGACAAGGTGACCGAGCTGGACCTCTGACGGGCGCTACGAAAGTAGACCGGGCAGCCCGGAATACGGTCATACAGGGCCTCGAGAAAGGCACGCGCCTGCGCTGGCGGAGCCGTTACGTCCAGCACTCTTTGCCAAGCCCCCGGCATCCACGCCTCCGACGACAAGCCCTCACAGGATCCTACCCGCTTTCCGCTCTGCGTTTGCTGATCCAGGTGCCCGATACGAAGCGCCGCGGGGCGCGGCCTCGGGATTTCAAACTGAGACACGACCCAACCGGCGCGAACGCGGCGGCGCGGGTGCGTCACATGTGATTGCGGATCAGGTCCTCGGCGATCTGGACGGCGTTGAGGGCGGCGCCCTTGCGCAGGTTGTCGGAGACGATCCAGAGGGCGAGGCCGTGTTCGACCGTCGGGTCGCGGCGGATGCGGGAGACGAAGGTCGCGTCCTCGCCGGCGCAGTCGACCGGCGTCGCGTAGCCGCCGTCCACCGGCCGGTCGACGACGACGATGCCGGGGGCGTCGGCCAGCGCCTCGCGCGCCTCGTCTTCGCCGATCGGGTCGTGGAACTCGGCGTTCACCGCCTCGGCATGGCCGATGAAGGTCGGCACGCGCACGCAGGTCGCGCTGACCGCGATCTCCGGGCCCAGGATCTTCCGCGTCTCCCGCGCCATCTTGGCCTCCTCCCCGGTGGAGCCGTCGGCGAGGAAGGAATCGATGTGGGGAACGACGTTGAAAGCGATGGTCTTGCCGAAGGCGCGCGGCTCCTCGCGCCGGTTCATGTAGATCGCGCGGGTGTGGTCGAACAACTCGTCCATCGCCTTCTTGCCGGCGCCGGAGGTCGACTGGTAGGTCGCGACGACGACGCGCTTGATCCGCGCGCGGTCGTGCAGCGGCTTCAGGGCGACGACCATCTGGGTGGTCGAGCAGTTCGGGTTGGCGACGATGTTCCGCGCCCGATAGCCGGCGATCGCCTCGGCGTTCACCTCCGGCACAACCAGCGGCACGTCTTCGTCCATGCGGAACTGCGCGCTGTTGTCGATGACGACGCAGCCCGCGTCGGCCGCACGCGGTGCGTGGGCCTTGGAGACGGCCGAGCCGGGCGAGAACAGGCCGATGTCGATTCCCGCGAAGTCGAACGCCGCCAAGTCGCGCACCGTAAGCGTGACGTCCTCGCCGAAGGAGACCTCCTTGCCGACCGAATCCCGCGAGGCAAGGGCTATGACCTCGTCGGCGGGAAACGTCCGCTCGGCGAGCACGGCGAGCAACTGGCGCCCGACATTCCCCGTGGCGCCGGCGACCGCGACACGATAGCCCACGGCCCGCTCCCGACGCTCAGGCCGCGAGCCTGTCGAGGGCGCCCAGGACGGCATCGCCCATGGCGGCGGTCGAAACCACTTCCGCCCCCTCCCCGGCGATGTCGGCGGTGCGCGCGCCCGCCGCCAGCACGTCGCGCACCGCGCGCTCCACGAGGGCGGCGTTCCCCGCCTCGTCGAACGAATAGCGCAGCATCATCGTGAAGCTGAGGAGCGCCGCGAGCGGATTCGCCGCCCCGCTGCCGGCGATGTCCGGCGCCGAGCCGTGAACAGGCTCGTAGAGCGCCTTGCGCCGCCCGCTCTCGTCGGGCGCCCCGAGCGAGGCCGACGGCAGCATCCCGAGCGAGCCCGTCAACATCGCCGCGCAATCGCTCAGCAGGTCGCCGAACAGGTTGTTGGTGACGATGACGTCGAATTGCCTGGGGCGGCGGACGAGCTGCATCGCGCAGTTGTCGGCGTACATGTGGTGCAACGCCACGTCGGCGTAGTCGGCGGCGTGGAGGGCCGTCACCTCGTCGCGCCAGAACTTGCCGGATTCCATCACGTTCGCCTTCTCGACCGAATGCACCTTGTTGCCGCGTTTGCGCGCGAGCTCGAAGCCGACGCGGCAGACCCGGTGGATCTCCGGCGCGCTGTAGACGTCGGTGTCGAAGGCCCGCTGCGTCCCGTCCGGCAGCGTCTCGACGCCGCGCGGCTCGCCGAAATAGATCCCGCCCGTCAGCTCGCGCACGATCATGAGGTCGAGGCCGCGGATCACCTCCGCCTTGAGGGTCGAGGCCTCGACCAGGGGGTCGAAGACCAGCGCCGGCCGCAGGTTGGCGTAGAGGTCCATCTCCTTGCGCAGGCGCAGGATACCCATCTCCGGCCGCGCGCTCCGCGCCACGTCGTCCCACCGGGGCCCGCCGACCGCGCCGAAAAGCACCGCGTCGGCGGCGAGCGCGTCCGCCATCGTCTCGTCCGTGAGCGGTGTGCCGTGTGTGTCGTAGGAGGCCCCGCCGACCAGGCCCGCGCTCACGTCGAAGGAAAGGGAGCGCCGCGCCGCCAGCCATTCCATGACCCGCTCGACCTCGCGCATCACCTCCGGCCCGATGCCGTCCCCGGCGAGGACCAGGATCCGCCTGTTGGCGCTCACGGGGCACACCGCCCGTAGAGCCACGGCTGGGCAATCCTCTGCCGCGCCTCGAAGGCGTCGATCTCGGCCGCCTTCTCCATCGTGATGCCGATGTCGTCGAGCCCGGTCAGGAGCCGGTGCTTGCGGAACGGCTCGATCGCGAAGCCGAGCGCCTCGCCGTTCGACCGGGCGATCGTCTGGGCTTCAAGGTCCACCGTCATCGTGCAGGTCGCGGGAACGCCGGCGTCGGCCATCAGCGTGTCCACGTCGCGTTCGGGCGCGACGACCAGCAGGAGCCCATTCTTCATGCAGTTGTTGAAGAAGATGTCGGCGAAGCTCGGCGCGACGACGCAGCGGATGCCGAAATCCTCGAGCGCCCAGGGAGCGTGCTCGCGGCTCGAGCCGCAGCCGAAATTCGCGCCCGCGACGAGGATGCGGGCGTCGCGCCAGGGTGCCCGGTTAAGCACGAAATCGGGGATCTCCCGATCTTCCATGTCGTAGCGGAAGTCGTGGAGAAGACCCTTGCCGAGCCCGGCGCGGGTGATCGCGGTGAGGTACTGCTTGGGGATGATCTGGTCGGTATCGAGGTTGATCGTCGGCAGCGGCGCGGCCGGCCCCGAAAGGGTGGTGAAGGTGCGCATCCGCGCCTCCTACGACACGAGTTCCCGGACGTCGACGAAGCGCCCGCTGACGGCGGCGGCGGCGGCCATCGCCGGGCTCACCAGATGGGTGCGCCCGGCGCGGCCCTGGCGGCCCTTGAAGTTGCGGTTCGAGGTCGAGGCGCAGCGTTCGCCGGGCGCCAGCCTGTCGTCGTTCATGGCGATGCACATCGAGCAGCCCGGCTCGCGCCACTCGAAGCCCGCCTCGACGAAGACGCGGTCGAGGCCCTCGTCCTCGGCCTGGCGCTTCACGAGGCCGGAGCCGGGCACCACCATCGCGCCGACGCCGTCCGGCACCTTCCGCCCCCGGGCGACGGCGGCGGCGGCGCGCAGATCCTCGATCCGCCCGTTGGTGCAGGAGCCGATGAAGACGCGGTCCACCGCGACGCCCTCGATCGGCGCACCGGGCTCCAGGTCCATGTAGTCGAGGGCCTGGGCGATGGCCGCGCGCCGCATCTCGTCCGGCGCAGCAGTCGGGTCGGGCGTGCGGCCGGTCACCGGAATCACGTCCTCGGGGCTGGTGCCCCAGGTGATCTGCGGCGCGACCTCGCGCGCGTGGATCGTCGCTTCCTTGTCGTAAGCAGCGCCCTCGTCCGAGGGCAGGGTCTTCCAGTGGGCGACGGCGGCCTCCCAGTCGCCGCCCCGTGGCACCATCGGCCGTCCTTCAAGATAGGCGAAGGTGGTCTCGTCCGGGGCTATGAGCCCGGCGCGCGCGCCGCCCTCGATGGTCATGTTGCAGACCGTCATCCGGCCTTCCATCGAGAGGGCGCGGATCGCCGGCCCGACATATTCGATCACGTGCCCGGTGCCGCCGGCCGTCCCGATGACGCCGATGATCGCGAGGATCATGTCCTTGGCCGTGACGCCGAACGGAAGGTCGCCGTCCACCGCGATGCGCATGTTGCGCGGGCGCTTCTGGCTGAGCGTCTGGGTCGCCAGCACGTGCTCGACCTCGCTGGAGCCGATGCCGAAGGCGAGGCAGCCGAAGGCCCCGTGGGTCGCGGTATGGCTGTCGCCGCAGACCAGCGTCACCCCCGGCTGGGTCAGCCCCTGCTCCGGGCCGATGATGTGGACGATGCCCTGCCGCGCGTCGGCCAGCGGAATCAGCGGCACCCCGAACCGCGCGCAATTCGCGACCAGCGCCTCGACCTGGGCGCGCGCGAGCGGGTCCTTGATGCCGGCCGCGCGGTCCCTGGTCGGGATCGCGTGGTCGGGAACGGCGAGAGTTGCGTCCGGGCGGCGCACGGCACGCCCGTCCTCGGCCATGCGCTCGAAGCCGAGCCAGCTCGTCACCTCGTGGATCAGGTGTTTGTCGATGTAGAGCAGCGCGGTGCCGTCGTCGTTCTCGGCCACCACGTGACTCTCCCAGATCTTGTCGAAGAGCGTCCTGGGACCGGCCATCGTTTCCTCCCCCGCGCGCCGTCCGCCAGCGCGGCGCGAACCCGTCAGTCGTCCGCGCCGGCGCGCGAGGCGGCCTTGCGCGCGCCGCGGTCGTCGCGCTTTTCGGCGATGCGTGCCGCCTTGCCCCGCCGCCCGCGCAGGTAATAGAGCTTGGCCCGCCGCACGGCACCGCGTTTCATCACCTCGATCCGGGCGATCCTGGGCGAATGCAGCGGGAAGACGCGCTCGACCCCCTCGCCGTAGGAGATCTTGCGGACGGTGAAGGAGGAGTTGAGGCTGCGGTTCTTGCGCGCGATGCAGACGCCCTCGAACACCTGCACCCGCTCGCGCGAGCCTTCCACCACCTTCACATGGACGCGCAGCGTGTCGCCCGGGCCGAATTCCGGGACCTCCCGCTCCGCCTCCAGCCTCGCCACGGCCTCGGCGTTCAGTCTCTCGATCGTGTTCACCGCATCCCCTCGCGATTCTATGGCCACTCTAATGGCCGCCGCGCCCGGTGCCGCGCCCAGAGATCGGCGCGCCGGGACCTGGTCAGCCGTTCCGCCTGTTCCCTGCGCCAAGCGCCGATCGCCGCGTGGTCGCCCGAAAGCAGGACCTCGGGCACCGCACGACCTTCAAACAGGCGCGGGCGCGTGTAGTGCGGATATTCCAGCAGGTCTTCCTCGAAGCTCTCCTCGGCCAGCGACGATCCGCGGCCGACCACACCGGGCAACAGCCGCACGCAGGCGTCGATCAGCGCCATCGCCGCGATCTCGCCGCCCGAGAGGACGTAATCGCCCACGCTGATCTCGACGGCGCCGCGGCTCTCCAGGACTCGCTGATCGACCCCCTCGAAACGGCCGCACACCAGCATGACGCCGTGCCCGCCCGCCAGTTCCTTCACCTTCTCCTGCGTCAACGGCGCGCCACGCGGCGAAAGGACGGCTAGCGGCGCGGGCGCGCGGCCTCGACGGACCGAGTCGATCGCGGCGGCCAGGACGTCGGGGCGCATGACCATGCCCGGGCCGCCGCCGAACGGCTGGTCGTCGACGGAGCCGCGTTTATCGCGCGCGAAGGCGCGAATGTCCACCGTTTCCAGCCGCCAGAGGCCGGCGGCGAGGGCACGCCCGGCGAGGGAAACGCCGAGCGGGCCGGGGAAAACCTCCGAGTGAAGCGTGAGGACCTGCGCCAGCCAGACGGACGACGGGGGCGGCGCGGCCATTACGTGGTCTCCTCCGGCGGCGCGACCACCATGCGCCCGGCGCCGATATCGACGGTCGGCACGTGCGCGCGGGTGAACGGCAGGAGGACGGGGGGGGCATCGGGCCGCCGGATTTCGACGATGTCGCCTGCGCCGTGGTCGTGGATCGCTTCGACGCGGCCGAAGGCAGCCCCGTCTGCGGTTTCCGCCCGCAAGCCGATGAGATCGACGTGGTAGTACTCGTCGTCGTCGGTCGTCGGCAACGCCGCGCGGGCGATGTGGAGTTCCGTACCGCGCAGCGCCTCGGCGCCGTCGCGATCCTCGACGCCCTCGATGCGGGCCAGCAGGACGCCCTTGGCGCGGCCCGTCACGGCGACCGAGAAGCGCCGCACGCCGTCGCGGTCGCGCAGAGGGCCGTAGGCGGCGAGGCCGTCCGGCGCGGCGGTGTAGCTCTTGATGCGCACCGCGCCGCGGACGCCGTGGGCGCCGACGATCCGCCCGAGGCAAACCGTTCGCGCCTCCGGTTCCGCCGCTCGCGCCGCCGCGTCGCGCGGGTCAGCCTTCGGCCGGCGCCCTGTCTTCCGTGCCGGCATCGTCGCCATCGCCGGCGGCAGGCGCCGGCGGGGAGTCCGCGGCCGCCCTGGCCTTCTCCTCCCGCGCCGCCTGGCGTTCCAGCGCCCGCGCCTTGGGCTTGCCCTTGTTCGGGTTGTTCCGCCGCGGCGGCATCGGGATGATCTCCGCCTCGCCGAGGAAGCGGGCCACCCGCTCCGACGGGCGGGCGCCCACCTCGAGCCAGTGGCGGATGCGCGCGGCGTCGAGGCGCACGCGCTCGGGATGGTCCTTGGCGAGCATCGGGTCGTAAGTCCCGAGCCGTTCCAGGAAGCGGCCGTCGCGCGGGCTGCGGCTGTCGGCCACGACGACCCGGTAGAACGGGCGCTTCTTGGCGCCAGCGCGGGACAAGCGGATTTTCAGGGACAATTTCGTTCTCCTTGTCAGCGGGGCAGCACGAGGCCCGGCATTCCGGCCCGCGCGAGGCCCTTCTCGCCGAGCTTGCCGGCCCTCTTCATCATGACCTTCATCTGTTTGACCTGCTTGAGCAGGCGGTTCACGTCCTGCACGGAGGTCCCCGAGCCGCCGGCGATCCGCCGCTTGCGCGCGCCATTCAGCAGCTTCGGGTTGCGCCGCTCCGCCGGAGTCATGGAGCCGATGATCGCCTGGTTGCGATCGAGCACGGCGACGTCGACATTGGCCTCGGCGAGCTGCTTCTTGACCTTGCCGACTCCCGGCAGCATCCCGAGCAGGCCCTCCATGCCGCCCATCCGGCGCATCTGGTCGATCTGCCGGGAAAGGTCGTCGAGGTCGAAGCTCCCCTTCCGGGCCTTGCGGGCGAGCGTCTCGGCCTCCTTCCGGTCGATGCTTTCCTGCGCCTTCTCGACCAGGGAGACCACGTCACCCATGCCGAGGATGCGCGAGGCGATCCTGTCCGGGTGGAAGGGTTCGATCGCGTCGAGCCCCTCGCCCGTGCCGATCAGCTTGATCGGGCGGCCGGTCACGGCGCGCATGCTGAGCGCCGCCCCGCCCCGGCCATCGCCGTCGACCCGGGTCAGGACGATCCCGCTCAGGCCGACCCGCTCGTCGAAGGCACGCGCCACGTTGACCGCGTCCTGGCCGGTGAGGGCATCGGCCACGAGCAGGGTTTCCGCCGGGCGGCAGGCGTCGCGCACCGCTTCCGCCTCGGCCATCAGCGCCTTGTCCGCATGCATGCGGCCGGCGGTGTCGAGCAGAACGACGTCGTAGCCCTCCCGTGCACCGGCCTTCATGGCCCGCCGGGCGATCGCCACCGCGTCCTGTCCGGCGACGACGGGCAGGACGTCCACCGCCGCCTGCCCGCCGAGGACGGAGAGTTGCTCCATCGCGGCGGGCCGGCGCGTGTCGAGGGACGCCATGAGGACGCGCTTCCGCCGGCTGCGGCTCAGGAAGCGCCCGAGCTTGGCCGTGGTGGTCGTCTTGCCGGAGCCCTGGAGCCCGACCACGAGCACGGCGGCCGGCGGAGCGGCGGCGGCAATGTCGATGTCGACGGTCGTCCCGCCCAGCATCTCGACCAGATGGTCGTTGACGATCTTGACGACCTGCTGGCCCGGGGCGACGCTCTTCAGCACCGTCGCGCCGACCGCCTCTTCCGTGACCCGGGCGGTGAAGTCCTTGACCACCGGCAGGGCGACGTCGGCCTCGAGCAGCGCAATGCGCACGTCGCGCATGGCCGTCGCCACCTCGGCCGCGCCGAGCGCACCGCGCCGCGTCAGCCCGTCGAAGACCTGGCCCAGCCTGCCGGACAGGCTGTCGAACATGGTCGACTCCCCGTGGACGACGATACCGCCGGCACACGCCTTCCGGGAAACCCGCCTCCCTCACGCGGCCGCCGACGGCCGCCGGATCCTAGGCCGCACCCCTGACCGAGTCAATGCGACGCGCCCTATGGCGACGGTTTTCGCGGCTGGACAAGCGCGGCGGGAAGCGCATCATGGGGGGAGGAGGAGCGGCGATGGCGATCGAGCGCGTGCGGACGCCCCATGTGGCCGAGCCCGGACCGGGGCTCTGGTCGAACTGCCTGCGCCACGGCAACCAAGTCTGCATCGCCGGCCTCGTCGCCGTCGACGCGGACTTCAACGTGCTGGCCGTGGGCGACGCGGGCGAGCAGTCGCGGATCATTTTCCGCAACATCCGGCACTATCTCGAAGCCGCCGGCGGCGGCCTCGGCGACGTGATCCGGATGCGGGTCTATCTCCAGAATCTCGCGCGCGACCGGCCGGCCTTCCTGGCGGCGCGGCGGGAGTTCTTCACCGGCGACTTTCCGTGCTCGACGCTGGTCGAGGTGTCCGCGCTGGTCTCGCCGGAGATGCTGGTCGAGATCGACGCCGACGCGATCATAGGCGCCGGCCGGCGCACCGGGACGTAAACAGGGAGAGGATGATGATCGAGGTCAAGTCACCGCGCCTGCTGGACCTGGTGGCGGAGGACGCGGCGGTCGAGCGGGTGGGCGCGGGCTTCCAGTTCACCGAGGGGCCGATCTGGCACCCGCGGGAACAATGCCTCTATTTCAGCGACATCCCCGCCGACACGCGCCGCCGCTGGAGTGCCGCCGACGGCGCGAGCGAGGTCCGCCACCCGAACAACAAGGGCAACGGCATGACCCTCGACCGCGATCTCAACCTCTATGTCTGCGAGCACGTCACCAGCGCGCTGGTCTGCGAGACGCCCGCGGGCGAGCGGCAGGTGCTGGCGTCGCACTGGCGGGGGAAGGCGCTGAACAGCCCGAACGACGTGGTGGTGAAATCCGACGGCGCGGTCTACTTCTCCGATCCGACCTACGGGCGGATGCCGGTGTTCGGCCTGGAGCGCGAGCAGGAACTCGACTTCCAGGCGGTCTACCGCATCGCGGCGAACGGCGAACTCCACTGCGAGGCCGACGATTTCGACCAGCCGAACGGCCTCTGCTTCTCCCCGGACGAGAGCCTGCTTTACGTCAACGACACCACGCGCGCTCACATCAGGGTGTTCGACGTGCGTGCCGACGGCGGGCTCACGAACGGCCGCGTCTTCGCCGAGTCCATCGGCACCGGTGTCCTGGAGGAAGGCGTCGTGGACGGCATGAAGTGCGACGGGCGCGGCAATGTCTACGTGACCGGGCCGGGCGGGTTCTGGGTCTTCGCGGCCGACGGCGAGCATCTGGGCGTGCTGGGCATGGCAGAGAACGCGGCCAACCTCAACTGGGGCGGCCCCGGCTGGAACGACCTCTACTGCACCTGTTCCACCTCCGTCTACCGGATCGGCCTCAAGGTCGCCGGCAACCGCCTGGGCTACATGTAGGAGGCGGATCATGGCCCTCGCAATCGACCCGCGCGGAAGCGCGCTGATCGTTCAGGACCTTCAGAACGACGTGATCGCGGAGGGCGGCGCCTTCGCCGAGTCCGGTGCGCCGGCGCACGCCAAGTCGCAGAACGTGGTGGCGAATGTCGCCTCCCTCGCGCAAGCCGCGCGGCGCGCCGGCATGGCGGTGATCCACGTCCACTATGTCGTGGAGGAGGGCGCGCCGGGGCTGAAGTTGAACGCGCCGCTCTTCCAGAGCGTTGCCGAGGCGAAGGCGCTGGTGCGCGGGACCTGGGGCGCCGCGCCGGTGGAGGGGCTGGAGCCGCAGGCGGACGACCTCGTGGTCGAGAAGATGCGCATGAACGCCTTCCACGACACCCGCCTCGACACGCTGCTCAAGGGGCTCGGCGCGGAGACCGTGATCATCGCCGGCGCCTGGACCAACTTCTCCGTGGAGCACACGGCCCGGCACGCGGCGGACGCCGGCTACCGCGCCGTGGTGCTGACCGACGGCACTTCCACCGTGGACGACGAGTGGCAGAAGGCGGGCATGGAGTACGCGCTCCAGAACATCGCCGAGCGGGTGTCCTGCGCCGACGTAGTCCAGGCGCTCGCGGGCTGATTGCCGGCACGGGGGCGCTCCGGCGGGTTCAGCCTTCGAGGGGCGCGCGCAGGTCGTTCCGGCCGCGGAGGAAATTCACCACCACCCGCAGGTTCTCCTCCGTGTTGTCGAAGAGCGTCGAGTGGTTGGAGCCCTGGATGACGTGCTTGACGGCGTTCGGGATGTTCTCGGCGAGCCAGGTCTGCCCGGCGCCGTCCGGCCCCACGTCCCAGGGCGTCATGATGTCCTCATCGCCGCCGATCACCAGGGTGGGGGCGGCGATGCGGCCGGCGAAGGGCCGCAGGTCCATCTCCATCATCGCGCGGCAGGCGCGCTGATAGACCTCCTTGCGGTTGGAGCGCTCGAGGATGTCCTGGATCATGTCGATGGCGGCCGGGCCGTCCGGCCCGTCGAGGAAGCGCCGCGAGAGGGCCTGGACGGCAATCAGTTCCGCGAGCGGGCGGCCGCCGCAGCCATAGGCCTCGGCCAGGTCGATCCAGGTCTGGAAGGTGAGCCGGCCTGCGCGGTCGAGCTTGGCGGCGGAGCAGTTGACGACGAGGCGGTCCGTCCGCCCGGCGTATTTGGCGGCGAAGACCTGGGCGATCATCCCGCCCATGGAGGTGCCGTGGATATGGGCGCGTTCGATGCCGAGGGCGTCGAGGAGCCCGGCCACGTCGTCCGCCCAGACCTCCATGTCGTAGTGCTGGAGGGGGCGATCCGACTGCCCGTAGCCGCGCAGGTCGAAATCGATGCAGCGGAAATAGCGCGAGGCGACGGGCGTCGCCGTGGCGAAGTTGAATTGGCCGAAGCCCGCGCCGTGGATGTGGACCACGGGCGCGCCTTCGCCCGTCGTCTCGTACCAGAGCCTGACCCCGTTGACTTCCGCGAACGCCATGGTGGCCTCCTCTCCCGGGCCATCCGATTCTAGCGCTCGTCCAGGATCGTGTTGAGAGCGTCCGGGCCGCGCCCCCTCGGCGCGCGCGTCCCTTGCCGTTCGCCCGCGTCGGGACAAAAATCCGCGCACCTCACAGGGCAGGCGCGGCGGGCAAGGCGCGAAACATGGCGGAAGACCGGAGCCGGGAGGCGCGCGGCGCGGCGCCCGGAAGAGGCAGGAAGGACGGGCTCTACGGCCTCACCCCTGGTCTCGTCCGCGAAGTGGGCGGTGCGCTCGCGTCCGCCGACGGTGACCGGATCCGCGCCCTCTTCGCGCCGCTGCACGACGCCGACACCGCCGACCTGATCGAGCGCTTCCGCCCGGACGAGCGCCGCCGCCTGGTCGCGCTCGCCCACGACGTGCTCAGCGGCGACGTGCTGGCCCATGTCGAGGACGGCATCCGCGAGGCGCTGATCGCCGAAATCGGCGCCGAGCGGGCGGCGGAAGCGATCGCCGACATGGACAGCGACGACGCCGTGGCCGTGCTCGAGGACCTCGACGCGCCGCGGCGGGCGGCCATCCTGGATGCGATCCCGGGCGCGGAGCGGGCCGGGATGGCGGAGAGCCTCGCCTGGCCCGAAGACAGCGCCGGCCGCCTGATGCAGCGGGAGCTGGTGGCGCTGCCGGCGTTCTGGACGGTCGGCCAGACCATCGATCACATGCGCGAGGCCCGGGACCTGCCGGGCGCCTTCTACGAGATCTACGTCATCGACCCGCGCCACGAGCCGATCGGGCGCGTCCCGCTCCACAAGCTCCTGCGCACGCGCCGGCCGCTTCTCCTGCGCGATATCATGGCCACCGACCTCAAGGCGATCCCCGCCGCGACCGACCAGGAGGAGGTCGGCCACGTGTTCGACCGGTACGACCTGGTCTCGGCGCCGGTGATCGGCGAGGGCGGCCGTCTGATCGGCGTCATCACCGTGGACGACGTGGTGGACGTGATCCGGGAGGAGGCGGGCGAGGACATCCTGCGGCTCAGCGGCGTCCGCGCGCCGGATCTCCCCCGCGCTGCGCTGCGCACTGCCGGCGGGCGCTTCACCTGGCTGCTCGTCAACCTGGGTACGGCGATCCTGGCGTCCTACGTCATCTACCAGTTCGATGGGACGATCGATCAGATGGTCGCACTCGCCGTGCTCATGCCGATCGTCGCCTCCATGGGGGGCAACGCGGGCACCCAGACCATGACCGTCGCCGTGCGCGCCATCGCCACCAAGGACCTCACCTTGGCCAACCTGCCGCGGGTGTTGGGGAAGGAGGTGATGGTGGGCGGCATCAACGGCGTCGTCTTCGCCGTCCTCACTGGCGGCGCGGCGGCGGCCTGGTACGGCGACACCGCCCTGGGCGTCGTCATCGGGGCGGCGATGATCGTCAACATGCTGGCCGCCGGCCTGTTCGGCCTGGTCATCCCGACCGCACTGTGGCGGCTCGGGATCGACCCGGCGACCGCCGCCGGCGTGCTGCTCACCACCGTCACCGACGTGATCGGCTTCCTCGCCTTCCTGGGCCTGGCGGCTGCGATCCTCCTGTGACGGCGGCGGACCGGGAGAGGGGAGCGCGATCATGATACCGAACCGCCTGCCGGGCCTCGATTTCGGCCTGGGCGAGACTGCCGATGCGATCCGCGACACGGTTGAAGGCTTCGCGACCCGGGAAATCGCGCCGCGGGCCGACGAGATCGACCGGAGCAACACGTTCCCGCGCGATCTCTGGCCGCGCCTCGGCGCGCTGGGGCTGCTCGGCATCACGGTCGAAGAGGAGGGGGGCGGCAGCGGACTCGGCTATCTCGAACACGTCGTCGCCATGGAGGAGGTAAGCCGCGCCTCGGCCTCGGTCGGGCTCAGCTATGGCGCCCACTCCAATCTCTGCGTGAACCAGATCCGGCTCAACGGCTCGCCGGCGCAGCGCCGGGCGTACCTGCCGAAGCTCATTTCCGGTGCCCATGTCGGCGCGCTGGCGATGAGCGAGCCGGGCGCCGGCTCGGACGTGGTGGGGATGCGCACCCGGGCCGAGAAGAAGGGCGACCGCTACGTCCTCAACGGCGCGAAGATGTGGATCACCAACGGGCCGGATGCCGAGGTCCTGGTCGTCTACGCCAAGACCGACCCGGACGCCGGCAGCCGCGGCATCACCGCCTTCCTGATCGAGAAGGGGATGGCCGGATTCTCGACCGCGCAGAAGCTCGACAAGCTCGGGATGCGCGGCTCCGACACCTGCGAGCTGCTCTTCGAGGATTGCGAGGTGCCGGAGGAGAACGTGCTGGGGACGGTCGGCGGCGGCGGCCGCGTGCTGATGAGCGGGCTCGACTACGAGCGCGCGGTGCTGGCCGCCGGGCCGCTCGGCATCATGCGCAGCTGCATGGACATTGTGGTGCCCTACGTCCATGAGCGCGCGCAGTTCGGCCGCCCGATCGGCACCTTCCAGCTCATGCAGGGCAAGCTCGCGGACATGTACACGACGATGAACGCGGCCCGCGCCTACGTCTACGCCGTGGCCCGCGCCTGCGACCGCGGCCGGGCCAGCCGCAAGGACGCCGCCGGCGCGATCCTCCACGCCGCCGAGAAGGCTACCTGGATGGCGCTCGAGGCGATCCAGGCACTGGGCGGCAACGGCTACGTCAACGAGTTCGCCACCGGGCGCCTGCTGCGGGACGCCAAGCTCTACGAGATCGGCGCCGGCACTAGCGAGATCCGCCGCATGCTCATCGGCCGCGAGCTGTTCGAAGAGACGGCGTAGGCGGGTCGTCCGCGCACCGGTCTCACGCCGCCCGAAGGGTGTTGCGTCAGGCGGCGGCGGGGTCGACAATCGCGGCGCACGCGGGGCGGCCACCGCCCCGGGAGAGCGGGGGACAGTGCATGAAGGACGATCCCGTCGTCATCATCGGCATGGCGCGCACGCCCATGGGCGGGTTCCAGGGCGACCTGAGGGACGCGCCGGCGCCGGCGCTCGGGGCCGCGGCGATTGCTGCGGCGCTCGCGCGAGGCGGCGTCGCCGGGGAGGACGTCGACGAGGTGATCATGGGCAACATCCTCTCGGCGGGGCAGGGCCAGGCGCCGGCGCGCCAGGCCTCGATCGGCGCCGGCATCCCCGAGGGCGTCGGCTGCACCACGATCAACAAGATGTGCGGCTCCGGCATGAAGGCAGCGATGTTCGCCCACGACCTGATCGCGGCCGGCTCCGGCTCCGTCGTCGTCGCCGGCGGCATGGAGAGCATGACCAACGCGCCCTACCTGCTGGACCGCGCCCGCGCCGGCTACCGCATGGGCCACGGCGCCGTCCGCGACCACATGTTCCTCGACGGGCTGGAGGATGCCTACGACAAGGGCAAGCTGATGGGCGCCTTCGCCGAGGAGACGGCCCGCGAATACCAGTTCACGCGCGAGCGGCAGGACGCCTTCGCCATCGCCTCCCTCGAGCGCGCCAGGAGCGCGATCGATGACGGCTCGTTCGAGGGCGAGATCGCCCCGGTCACGGTCGCGAGCCGCAAGGGCGAGGCCGTCGTCTCCCGCGACGAACAGCCGCCGAAGGCGGACCCGGCGAAGATACCGACGCTCCGCCCAGCCTTCGCCAGGGACGGCTCGGTGACCGCCGCCAATTCGAGCTCGATCTCCGACGGCGCCGCCGCGCTGGTGCTGATGCGCCGCTCCGAGGCCGAAAAGCGCGGCTTGGTGCCGCTCGCCGCCGTCCGCGGCCACGCGACGCATGCGCAGGCACCGGCGCGCTTCACCACTGCGCCCGGCCCGGCGCTGCACAAGCTGCTCGACAAGGCGGGCTGGCGCATGGCGGACGTCGACCTGTTCGAGATCAACGAGGCGTTCGCTGTGGTGACCATGGCGGCGATGCGCGATTGCGACATCCCCCATGACAAGGTGAACGTCCACGGCGGCGCCTGCGCCCTCGGCCACCCGGTCGGTGCCTCCGGCGCGCGCATCGTCGTCACCCTGCTGGCGGCGCTCAAGAAGCACGACCTCGACAGGGGCGCCGCGGCGCTCTGCATCGGCGGCGGCGAGGCCACAGCGCTCGCCGTGGAGCGCCTCCACTAGAACCGCCGGCCATGCCGGAAGCGCGCGAGACGATCCCCGCCCGGCGCGGCCGCGCGCTTCGGTTGGGTGCCGGCGCGGCCGTCCGCCTGATCAACACCCACGGCACCCAGGTGGTCGACACCTGGGCCTTCAACGCCCGCGCCGCCGCCGAGTTCATGTCGATGGAGCATTCGCGGGTCGCCATCGGCCGCATCGCCCCGCAATCCGGAGACACCATGGTCACCAATGGGCGGCGCCCGATCCTGACTCTCGTGGAAGACACCTCGCCCGGCGTCCACGACACGCTGGTCGCCGCCTGCGACCGCCATCGCTACGCCCTTCTCGGCGCTCCCGGACACGACAATTGCGCCGACAACCTCCACGCCGCCCTGGCGACGCTCGGCATGGTCGTGCCCGGCACGCCCGCTCCCTGGAACATGTGGATGAACATTCCGGTCGGCGTCGACGGCTCGATCGCGTTCGAGCCGACCGTCGCCCGGCCCGGCGACCATGTGGTGCTGCGGGCCGAGATGGACGCGGTGCTCGCCTTTTCCTGCTGCCCGCAGGACATCCTCCCGATCAACGGTGCCGACCTCACGCCGCGCGACGCCGCCTTCGAGCGGCTCTAGACATGCCGGACGACGGCGCCTTCCTCACCGACGAACAGCGGATGATCCGCGACATGGCGCGCGATTTCGCCGCGCGCGCGCTCGTGCCCTGCGCCAGCGACTGGGACCGGAACGGCGGCTATCCCGACGACCTCCTGCCCCGGATGGGTAAACTGGGGCTGATGGGGATGCTGGTGCCGCCGGAATTCGACGGCGGCGGTGCGGACCATGTGTCCTACGCGCTGGCGGTGGAGGAGATCGCGGCCGGCGACGTGGGCACCTCGACCGCGATGAGCGTCAACAACTCGCTGGTTTGCGCCGGCCTGCTGGCAGCAGGCTCGCCCGCGCAGAAGGATCGCTTCCTCAAGCCGCTGGCCCGCGGCGACATGCTCGGCTGCTTCTGCCTCACCGAGCCGCAGGCGGGCTCCGACGCCGCGGCGCTGCGCACCCGCGCCGTGCGCGACGGCAACGGCTACCGGCTCGACGGCACCAAGCAGTTCGTCACCAGCGGTGCCAGGGCGGGCTTCGCGCTGGTCTTCGCCGTGACGGACCCGGAGGCCGGCAAGAAGGGCATCAGCTGCTTCCTCGTGCCGACCGACAGCGAAGGCTACCGGGTCGCCAGCCACGAGACCAAGATGGGCCAGCGCGCCCACGACACCTGCCAGATCGTCTTCGAGAACCTGCGGCTCGCCCCCGACCTGATGTTGGGCGAACCGGGGCAGGGCTACGCCATCGCGCTCGGCAATCTCGAAGGCGGGCGCATCGGGGTCGCGGCGCAGGCCACCGGTGCCATGCGCGCGGCCTACGAGACGGCTCTCGCCTACGCGCGCGAGCGGACGAGCTTCGGCAAGCCGCTCATCGAGCACCAAGCGGTGGGCTTCCGGCTCGCCGACATGGCGACCGAGATCGAGGCCGCGCGGCTGATGACCCTGAACGCGGCGCGGCTGCGCGACGCGGGCCGACCCTGCCTCAAGGAAGCCTCGATGGCCAAGCTCTTCGCCTCCGAGACGGCCGAGCGCGTCTGCTCACGGGCAATCCAGACCCTGGGCGGCTACGGCTATCTGAGCGACTTCCCGGTCGAGCGCATCTATCGAGACCAGCGGGTGTGCACGATCTACGAGGGCACGAGCGACGTCCAGCGCCTCGTCATCGCCCGCGCGCTGGCCGCGGAATGACGGCGCCGCCCAGCGGAGGAACCATGGCCCAAGCGCTCGATTTCTACTTCGATTTCTCCTCGCCCTACGGCTATCTCGCCGCCGAGCGCATCGACGCCCTCGCCGCCCGCCACGGGCGCGCAGTCGTCTGGCGGCCCTTCATGCTGGGTGCCGTGTTCAAGAAGATCGGCGGGAGCCCGCTGGTCGACCAGCCGCTGAAGGGCCCCTATGCGCGCCGCGACATCCCGCGCTCGGCGCGCCTCCACGGCATTCCCTTTGTCGTGCCCGAGCCGTTCCCGGTGGGCAGCGTCGCCGCCTGTCGCGCCTTCTACTGGCTCACCGACCTCGACCCCGCCCGGGCGCACGCCCTGGCGCGGGCGCTCTATCGCGGCTACTTCGCCGAGAACCGCGACCCGAGCAGGCCGGAGACGGTGACGGCGGCCGCGCGCGGGCTCGGCGTGGACGGCGCGGCGCTGGAATCAGCGCTGGGCGACGCGGCGGTCAAAGAGCAGCTGCGCGCCGAGAACGACGCAGCGCTCGCGCGCGGCGTCTTCGGCTCGCCCACCGTCTTCGTCGGCGACGAGATGTTCTGGGGCAACGACCGCCTGGAGCAGGTGGACCGCTGGCTCGAAACCGGCGGCTGGTAGCGCGGCGGGGCGCCGGTCAACGCAGCGCGAGGGCGACCTCGTCGTCATAGACCCCTTCCGGGAGCGGCAGGCCGTCCAGGGCGTCCGCGCCGAGCGGGCCGTCGGGCGCGATGCCGCGGCGTTCGAGCAGGGCCATGAGCTGGCGCACGTGCTGCGCGGCGTGCCAGACGGTGCGCTCGAACACGCTTTCGGCGCTACGGCGACCGTAATACGTGTCGAGCACGGGCCAGTGCCCGGGCGGGCCGGCGGTGCGCCACCAAGCGGCGAGCGCGTCACTCACCGTCCGTCCGTAAGCCGCGACCGCGGCAGCGGAGCGCATGTCGGCGCCGGGCTTGCGCTCGAAATAGTCGAAAGTGAGCGGAGCGCCGCCCACGGCGTCGAGAAACGCTGCCGGGATGACGAAGACGTGATAGGCGAGGTCGAGCACCGTCCGGTCGCGCCCCGGCAGGGAGGTGGCGAGGGCCTCCTCCGGGAACTGGCCGAGATAGCGCCGGGCCGCGGCGAGGATCAGCTCGAGCTTGCGGACCAGCACGGCGGGCGCCGGCGGCGTCCGCTCGTGCACCACGCCCACGAAGCGCGCGAGTTCGTCCAGGTCCTGGGCGAAGACGAAGCGCCGTCCCCGCGCCACGACCGGGACGGAGCGGGCGCCCAGGCGCGCGAGCGCGTCCATGGCGCCCGGCCGGGCCCGCACGTCGATCGATTCGTAGGCGACGCCGTGGACGGCCAGGAATTCCTTGGCCCGCAGACAGCTCGAACAGCCCGGCTGCCAGTACACCTTGAAGCCCTCGGCCATCGACCGATCCCCTATTCGGCGGTGTAGCCGCCGTCGATCACCAGCTCGGTGCCGGTGACGAACCTGGCCTCGTCCGAGGCCAGATAGACGACGCCGTTGGCGATGTCGTCCGGCTCGCCGACATGGCCCACCGGATGCAGCTTGCCGAATTCGCGGGCGCCGGTGGCGGCGTCGCCGTACATGCGGTGTGCGGTCTCCGCCATCATCGGCGTGTCGATGAAGGCGGGATGGATCGAGTTGACGCGGACGCCGCTGCCGTCGCGCGCGCATTCGAGCGCCACGCATTTGGTGAAGGAGCGCACCGCGCCCTTCGACGCCGTGTAGGCGGCGAGATGCGCCGTGCCGACCATGCCCAGCACCGAGGACATGTTGACGATGGAGCCGCCGCCCGTCCGCCGCATCGCCGGGATCGCGCTCCTGGTGCCGAGGAAGACGCCGTCGGCGTTGACCGCCATGATCCGCCGCCAAGTCGCCAGCGAGACCTCGGCGAGCGGCTCCGCCCGCGTGACGCCGGCGTTGTTGAAGAGCACGTCGAGACGCCTGTGTTCCGCCAGCACCGCGTCGATCGCCGCCCGCCACGCGGCTTCGTCGGTTACGTCGAGGGGATGGAAGCGGGCACCGCCGCCCGCTGCCGCAATCGCGCCGGCGACCACCGCGCCGCGCGCCTCGTCGCGCCCGGTGACCAGCACCGCCGCGCCCTCTTCGGCGAGGCGGCGCGCCGTCGCCGCGCCGATCCCGCTCGTCGCGCCGGTCACGATCGCCACCTTGCCGTCGAGCCTCCCCATGGGAGCGCTGCCTCCTCAGTTCCGCCCGTGGCCCGCACCGCGCGACCGACTATAACCCTATGGAGACGGGCGGCGCGAACGCGAGGCGAGGAACCCATGGCGGAACGGACCGATCGGCACAGGGAGAACGTCTACGAGACGGACGAGAACCTGAAAGCGCTGCTGCGCCGCCGTGCGCCGTGGCTGACGGAAGCAGACGCCGAGCGGCTCGAACGCTTCGGCGCCTGGGTGGCGACGGAGGTCGAGGCGCAGGCGGACTACACCAACCGCTTCGCCCCGCCGGTCCTGGAGACCCTGGACGAAGGCGGCCGGCCGCGCTCCGCGGTGCGCCACAACCCGCTTTACGCCGCCGTCCACCGGGAGGTCTATGCACGCGGCGTCGTCGGGCTGAACCATGGGTCCGGGCGGCGTCCCTTCGCGCTGACCTTCACGATGGGCTACCTGTTGGCGCAGGCCGACATCTCGATTCACTGCCCGGTCACGCTGACCGGCGCCGTGGCTTACGTCCTCGACCGTTTCGCGCCGGCGGGCGTCCGGGACGCTTGGCTGCCCGGCTTGGTGCGCATGGACGGCGCCGCGGCCACCGGCGGCACCTGGGTCACCGAGAAGCAGGGCGGCAGCGACGTGGGCGCCACCGCGACGGTCGCGCGGCCCACCGGGGAAGGCGCCCTGCTGCGCGGGCTCAAATGGTTCGCCAGCAACGCCGACGGCGATCTCGCCCTCGCCCTCGCTCGGCCGCAAGGTGCGCCGCCCGGCAGTGCCGGGCTCGGTCTCTATCTCGTCCCGTCGCGCTTGGCAGACGGCGCGCCCAACCGCATCCGCATCCGGCGGCTGAAGGAAAAGCTCGGCACCCGCGGCCTGGCCACCGGGGAGATCGAGCTCGACGACGCCCGGGCCGTGACGGTGGCGCCGCCGCCGGAGGGTCTGAAGACGATGATGGCGGCGCTCGGCTACAGCCGTATCCACAACGCGATGGCGTCGGCCGGCGTGCAGCGGCGCGCCTTCGTCGAAGCCCGGCACCACGCCGCGACCCGCGAGGCCTTCGGCCGGCGCCTCGACGCCTACCCGATGATGCAGGAGCGCCTCGTCGAACTTCTGGCGCGATCGGAGGCGAGCACGGCGCTCGCCTTCGCCGCGGCCGAGGCGTTCGATGCGGGGCCAAGCGGGGAGCCCTGGACGCGGCTCGTTACCGCGCTCGCCAAGTATCTCACGGCGGAATGGGCGATCGCGGCAGCCAGCCGCGCCATCGAGATTCTCGGCGGCAACGGCTACACCGAGGAATACCCGACCGCGCGCCTCCTCCGCGACGCCCAGGTGCTGACGGTGTGGGAGGGACCGCCCAACATCCAGGCTCTCGAATTGTTGCGCCTCGTGAGCGGCCGCGCGCCCGGCCTCGCGGCGTTCGAGGCGCGGCTCGACGCTATCCTGGACGCGGGCGCCGAACACCCGGCCCTTGCCCCGCCGCGGGACCTGATCGCTGGTGCCCGCCGGGAGATCGCGGCCCTGCTCGCATTGGTCCGGGGCGACGCGGGCGAAGGGCCACGCCACGCGCACCGGCTGATGGAGCGGATGGCGAAGACGCTCGCGGCCGCCCTCCTGCTGGAAGAAGCCGCCGCCGACTGGGAGTCGGGAAACGCCCGCAAGGCGGTCGTGGTCCGCTTCTTCGCCGCCCGGACGCTCGCCGCGCCGGTGCCTCCGGAACCGGGCGAGAGCGAGGGCGAGCGTTTCTTCGCACCCTTCGTCGCCCACCACGCGATCGAGCCGGCCCGCCTGCACGCGCCCGCCTCGCGCGGTAGGCGGGGGAGGAAAAATCCTGGCTGACCGGCCTCTCTCCTTCCGTCACAAATCTGTCACGGAACCGCCATAAGGTCGCCCGGCGGCGGGCCTATGGTTCGTCGTCGCCGGCGCGGCCGGGCGACTCCTGCAACGACGGCCGGACAGCGTGTCGCTCACCGTCCTTCTCATCGCGATCCTGGCTCTGGCGGCTCTCGGCCTCTATCTGGGCCCCCGGCGCGCGCTTCGTGCCGTCGGCACCAACGCCGGCAGACTGCACTCCATGCCGGCCTATCATGGTTGGTACGTGGCGCTCTGGTGCGGTGTTCCGGCGGGGCTCGTCCTGATCGCCTGGGCCGTCGCCGAGGCACCGATCCTCGAGGCGCTGCTGCTGTCTTCGCTCGGCCCCGAGGTGGCGGACCGGCCGCCGGCGATGATCGACCTGCTGCTCAGCGACGTGCGCAATCTCGCGTCGGGCGACGCGGTGAGCCGCACGGTCGATCCGGCGCTGCGCGCAGCGGCTGACCGCTATGCCAGCATGGAGGCCACAGCGCGCGCCGCCGTGCTGGCGCTCGGGCTCGCCGTCGCCGGGGCCGGCTTCGGCTGGGCCTGGCGTCGCGTCGCGCCGGGCTTGCGCGCGCGCAACAAGGTCGAGCGGGTCGTGAACGCGGCCCTGCTCCTCTCCTCCTGCGTCGCCATCGTCACCACGATCGGCATCGTCCTCTCGGTGCTCTTCGAATCGATTCGCTTCTTCTCGATCGTCCCGTTCTGGGATTTCCTCTTCGGTCTCCAATGGAGCCCGCAGACGGCCATCCGCGCGGACCAGGTAGGCAGCACCGGCTCCTTCGGCGCCATCCCTCTCTTCACCGGCACCTTGATGATCACGGTGATCGCGATGCTCGTCGCACTCCCCGTCGGGCTCTTCTCCGCCATCTACATGGCAGAGTTCGCGCGCCCCCGGTTTCGCAATTCGGTCAAGCCGGTCCTCGAGATTCTGGCGGGCGTGCCCACGGTGGTTTACGGCTTCTTCGCGGCGCTCGTCGTCGCGCCGGCGATCCGGGGCTTCGGCGAACGGATCGGCCTCGACGTGGCTTCCGAAAGCGCGCTCGCGGCGGGCGCCGTGATGGGCATCATGATCATCCCCTTCGTCTCGTCGTTGAGCGACGACGCCATCGTCGCCGTGCCCGATTCTCTGCGCGAAGGCTCCCTGGCGGTGGGCGCCACCAAGTCGGAAACCGTGATCAAGGTGATCCTGCCCGCCGCCCTCCCCGGGATCGTCGCCGCCTGCCTGCTCGCGGTCAGCCGCGCTATCGGCGAGACCATGATCGTGGTCATGGCCGCGGGCCTCGCCGCCAACCTCACGGCCAACCCCCTCGACGCGGTGACCACCGTGACGGTCCAGATCGTCACCCTGCTCGTCGGCGACCAGGAGTTCGACAGCGCGAAGACGCTCGCGGCCTTCGCCCTCGGGTTGATGCTCTTCATCGTGACGCTGGCGCTCAACGTCGTGGCCCTCGGCATCGCTCGCACGTATCGGGAGCAATATGACTGACGCCCCCCGGCCGCCGCGCGACGGCGCGTGGCAGGACGCCGACTGGACGCGCCTGCGCCTGCGCCGCCGCTACCGTGCCGAACGCCGCTTCAAGGCCTTCGGGCTTGCCGCCATCTGCCTCGCACTGGCCTTCCTCGCGGTCCTGCTCGGGAGCGTCGTCGCCAGGGGCTACCCCGCCTTCGTGCGGACACAGGTCGCCCTCGACGTGAATTTCGATCCCGCGCTCCTGGGCCTGGGCGATTCGCCCACCCGGGACGAGGTGGAGAAGGCGGATTACGGCCGGCTCCTGCGCGAAGCACTGTTCGCCACCTTCCCCGAGGTGACGGAGCGGCGCGAGCGCCGCAAGCTGCTCAGGATCGTGAGCACGGCCGCGCGCTTCGAGCTCCGCGCGATGATTCTGGACGATCCGTTGATCATGGGGGCGACCCACCGCGTCTGGCTCACCGCCTCGAGCGACGTCGACATGCTGATCAAGGGGAGCGCGCCGCGCTCCCTGCCGGAAGACGAACGCCGCCTCGACGACCGGCAGATCGCCTGGCTCGACCGGCTCGCCGACGCCGGGGCGGTGGAGACGACGTTCAACGCGGCCTTCTTCACCAACGCCGATTCGCGGGAGCCCGAGATCGCCGGCATCGGCGGCGCCATCGTCGGCTCGCTGTTCACGCTCCTGGTGACGCTGCTGCTGGCCTGCCCGATCGGCGTCACCGCCGCGGTCTATCTCGAGGAGTTCGCCCCCAAGAACCGCTTGACCGATCTGATCGAGGTCAACATCAACAATCTGGCGGCGGTGCCTTCCATCGTGTTCGGCCTGCTGGGGCTGGCCGTCTTCATCAACGTTTTCCATCTGCCGCGCTCGGCGCCCATTGTGGGCGGCCTGACGCTGACCCTGATGACCCTGCCGACGATCATCATCGCCAGCCGCGCGGCGCTGAAGGCGGTGCCGCCGTCGATCCGCGAGGGCGCCTACGGCGTCGGCGCCTCGCCGATCCAGGTCGTCTTCCACCACGTCCTGCCGCTTGCCATGCCCGGGATCCTGACGGGCACGATCATCGGCATGGCCCAGGCGCTGGGCGAGACCGCGCCGCTTCTGATGATCGGGATGGTGGCGTTCATCGTGGACTTCCCCGGCGGCCCCTTCGACGCGGCGACGGCGCTCCCGGTGCAGATCTTCCTCTGGGCGGATAGCCCGGAGCGTGGCTTCGTCGAGAAGGTCTCGGCCGCGATCCTGGTGCTGCTGGTCTTCCTGATCGCGATGAACGCCGCTGCGATCTACCTCAGGCGCAAATTCGAAATCCGCTGGTAGCGGCGAGGAGACCACCGTGAGCGAGAGTGACGACACCGGCAGGACGGCAGCGCCCACGCGGATGCGTGCCCGCGGCGTCGACGTCTTCTACGGCGACAAGCAGGCGCTGTTCGGCGTCGATCTCGACCTCGCCGCCAACGAGGTGACCGCGCTGATCGGCCCTTCCGGCTGCGGCAAGTCCACCTTCCTCCGCTGCCTGAACCGGATGAACGACACCATCGGCATCTGCCGGGTGAGCGGTTCGATCACCCTGGACGACCGGGACATCTACGGTCGCGACATCGACGTGGTGCAGCTGCGGGCGCGGGTCGGCATGGTGTTCCAGAAGCCCAACCCGTTCCCGAAATCGATCTACGACAACGTGGCCTACGGCCCGCGCATCCACGGCCTCGCCCGCAAGGGCCGCGCGCTCGACGACGTGGTCGAGCGGAGCCTCCGCCGGGCCGGCCTGTTCGACGAGGTCCGGGACAGGCTGCACCGGCCCGGCACCGAGCTCTCCGGCGGGCAGCAGCAGCGCCTGTGCATCGCCCGCGCCATCGCCATCAGCCCGGAGGTGATTCTCATGGACGAGCCCTGCTCGGCCCTCGATCCGATCGCCACGGCGAAGGTCGAGGAGCTGATCGACGAGCTCAGGCAGCACTACACCATCGCCATCGTGACCCACAACATGCAGCAGGCCGCGCGGGTCTCGCAGTTCACCGCGTTCTTTCATCTCGGCGAGTTGGTGGAGTTCCAGGAGACCGAACGGATCTTCACCAATCCGCGCGAGAGGCGGACGCAGGACTACATCACCGGGCGCTTCGGTTGAGCGCACCGGCGGCAGAAGGGGGCTTGGCAATGGCAGCCGAACATACGGTCAAGGCCTACGACGAAGAGCTGGACCGCATGAACAACGCGGTCCTCGAAATGGGCGGGCTCGTCGAGCGGCAGCTCGCCGCCTCGATCGCCTCCCTCGTCAGACGCGACGGCGATCTCGCCTCCCGGGTCATCATCGACGACCGGCGGGTGGACACGCTGGAAGCGGAGATCGACCAGCTGGCGATGCGCATCCTGGCCCTGCGTCAGCCGGTCGCGGTGGACCTGCGCACCATCGCCGCCTCGCTCAAGGTCGCGAGTGATCTCGAACGCATGGGAGACTACGCCGCCAACGTCGCCAAGCGCACCATCGCCATCGACGAGATCGACCCGATACGCCTGACCCATGCGATCTCGCGCATGGCGGGGACGGTCCAGGGCATGATCAAGGAGGTGCTCGACGCCTTCCGGGATCGGGACGTGGAGCGCGCCATGGCCGTCTGGCGGCGCGACGAGGACGTCGACGAATCCTACAACAGCCTGTTCCGCGAGCTCCTGACCTACATGATGGAGGACCCGCGGCGCATCACGCCTTGCGCGCATCTCCTGTTCGTCGCCAAGAACATCGAACGCATCGGCGACCACGCGACCAACATCGCCGAGATCGTCAATTACGCGGTGACCGGCACGCCTGTCGGCGAGGAACGCCCCAAGGGCGACGTCACGCCGTACCATTCCGCGAAAGACGAAACCGGGACACCCTGGCCATGAAACCCTACATCCTGATCGTCGAGGACGAAGCGGCCCTGCTCACCCTGCTCCGCTACAACCTGGAGAAGGAGGGCTTCGAGGTCGGCGAGGCCGTCGACGGCGAGGAGGCACTCCTGATGGTGGCGGAGCGGCGCCCGGACTTGGTGGTGCTCGACTGGATGCTGCCGACGCTTTCGGGCATCGAGGTCTGCCGGCGCATCCGGCGCCGGCCGGAGGCGCGCAACGTGCCGATCGTCATGCTGACGGCACGCGGCGAGGAGGCGGACCGGGTCCGCGGCCTGAACAGCGGCGCCGACGATTACGTCGTCAAGCCGTTCTCACCGGCGGAGCTCGTGGCCCGCATCCGCGCGGTCCTGCGCCGCCTGCGGCCGGCGTTCGGCGACGAGATGCTGCACTACGCCGATCTCCGCATGGACCTGGCCGCCCACAAGGTCACCCGCGACGGCGCGCAAATCCACCTCGGGCCGACCGAGTTTCGCCTGTTGCGCCATCTCATGGAGCATCCGGGCCGCGTTTTCACGCGCGAGCAACTGCTCGATTCGGTCTGGGGCCCCGACATCTTCATCGAGACCCGCACCGTCGACGTCCACGTCCGGCGCCTGCGGCGGGCACTGAACGGCGACCGGCAGCCCGATCTGATCAGGACCGTCCGCTCCGCCGGCTACGCGCTGGACGCAAGCACCGGCTGATCGCCCGGCGGCGGCCCGAACCGCTCCCTGTCGTGGGGTGCCGCCAAGTCCGTCGCCGGCCCCTTCGGCACGATGCCGGTCGGGTTGATATCCCGATGGCTCCGGTAGTAGTGCCGTTTGATGTGGTCGAAATCGCAGGTCCCGGCGATGCCCGGGACCTGGTAAAGATCCCGCAGGTAGTTGGAGAGGCACGGGTAATCGGCGATCCGCCGCAGATTGCACTTGAAGTGTCCGAAATAAACCGCATCGAAGCGGACGAGGGTCGTGAAGAGGCGCCAGTCCGCCTCCGTGGGTGCCGGCCCGCACAGGTAGCGGGTGCGGGAGAGACGGCCCTCGGCCCAGTCGAGCGCCGCGAAGAGGCGGTCGAACGCCTCCTCGTAGGCGCCCTGGGCGGCGGCGAAGCCCACGCGGTAGACGCCATCGTTGATGTCGCGGAAGATTCGCGCGTTGACCGCGTCGATCTCGGCCCGCGCTTCCAAGGGGTAGAGGGCGACCGCCGCGTCCGCGATTCCGGGGAAGGCTGCGTCGAACATGCGGACGATCTCGGCGGATTCGTTGTTCACGATGGTGGCGCGCTCCCTGTCCCACAGGACGGGCACCGTCACCCGGCCGCTGAAACGGGGCGCCGCGCGTATATAGAGTTCGCGCAAGTACCGCGCGCCCAGCACCGGATCCGGGATGCAGCTCGGCCGTTCCGAGAAGGCCCAGCCTTGCGGGCCCATCTCCGGGTCGACCACGGAAAGGCCGACCGCCTCTTCCAGGCCCTTGAGGCGGCGGGTGATCAGCGTCCGGTGGGCCCAGGGGCAGGCGAGGGAAACGTAGAGGTGGTAGCGCCCGGCGACGGCGGGGAAGCCTGCGCCGCCATCGGCCGTCACCCGCGCACGGAAGCGCGTCTCCGCACGGATGAAGCGGCCGTCCTCGTCCGTGCGCCGGTCCCGGGCGTGCCAGACGCCGTCGATCAGTCGTCCCACGGAGCCCCTCCGCGCGTTCTCACGACAGGCCGGTGGGGAGAGGGCCCGCGCTGGCCGCGACGAAGGCCGCGATGTCCGCTTCCGGACGGGCGCCGAAATGCCCGATGATCTCACCGGCGGTCAGCGCCGCGAGGCGGCCGCAGCGGGCGAGGTCGAACCCCCGGGCGAGGCCGTAGAGGAAGCCCGACGCATAGAGGTCACCGGCGCCCGTGGTATCGACGACGCGGGCGACCGGCGCCGCTCCGATCGCGTACACCGCCTCGCCGCCGGCGACCACCGAGCCGCGGGCGCCGCGGGTGAGCGCGGCCACGGCGCAATGCCCACGCACGCACCGCAGCGCGGCGTCGAAGGACCCCACCTCGTAGAGCGCCATGGCTTCGTCCTCGTTCGCGAGCAGGACGTCGACGCGGTTCTCCACCAGGTCGCGGAACGCCGCGCGGTGGCGCTCCACGCAGAACGAATCGGAGAGCGAGAGGCAGACACGCCCGCCGTTCGCGCGGGCGATTTCGAGGGCCTCGCGCAAGGCCCGCTTCGCCTCCGGCGGGTCCCAGAGATAGCCTTCGATATGGATCAGCTCGGCGCGGGCCACGAGGGCGGGGTCGATGTCCTCCGGCCCCAGCCCGAGACAAGCACCGAGATGGGTGTTCATGGTGCGCTGGGCGTCGGGAGTGACGACGACGACGCAACGCGCGGTCGCCGCGCCGGCGGGCGCGGGCGGTGTCGGGAAGCGCACGCCGACGGCCGCGATGTCGCGGCGGAAGACCCCGCCCATGGCGTCGTCGCGCACCTTGCCGATATAGCCGGCGGTGCCGCCGAGGAGCGCCAGCCCGACCATGGTGTTCGCCGCGGAGCCGCCGCACCGCTCGACCGGCGCTTCCAGGAGGCGGTGGAGCGTATCGGCGCGGGCGGCGTCGATCAGGGTCATGGACCCCTTGGCGAGGCCGTTTTCCCGGATGAAGGCGTCGTCGGCGGACGCGATGACGTCGACGATGGCGTTGCCGATGCCGACGGCATCGAGCGCGTCCGGGCCCATGCGTCCCCTCCGGCGGTGGCGCGGCGACTATAGGCGCCCCGCCCCTGGAGACAAGGCGCCGGGGCGGGGCGGAGGAAATCCGGGCTGGCAGGAGGCGTCGTCTCCCTGTACTGTCGGGTAGGCCGGCACCGGGCCGGGTCGCCGCTGTGGCGGGGAGGATGCGATGTTCCGGCGCAAGGGGAGCGAGACGGACGAAGCGGGCCGCAACCGGGAGGACGAGGCCTCCCGAGCGCGGGAGTCGCGCGGCGGCAAGTCGCGGCGGGCGTTCCCGGGCGACGCGCCCGCCAGCTTCCACCCGGACGTACCACAGCACGCGCCGGATGCGGTGCCGCCCGAGATGCCGGCGCGCACGGAGGCGGACGTCAAGCGGCTGACGGTCGGGCGCGAAGCCGTGATCGAGGGCTGCACCAATCTCGATTGCGACCGCCTGTTGGTCGAAGGCTCCGTCGAGGGGACGATGGCGAACGGGCGCCAGCTGGAGATCGCGAAAGGCGGTTCCTTCAAAGGCACCGCGGTGCTCGAAAACGCCGAGATCGCCGGCCTGTTCGAAGGCGAGATCAGGGTGAAGAAGCGCCTGCTGGTCCGGGCCTCCGGCCGGGTCGCGGGGACCATCCGCTACGGCCAGCTGGAGATCGAACGCGGCGGGCGCCTCGACGGCAGCGTGGAATACGACCCCGCCGACCGGGACGCCGACCTCCAGCCCGTGAGGCTGTCTCCGGCCGCGGCCTCGGACGGAGCCGGCGCGGGCGGCTGACGCCTGTCAGGGGCCTTTCGCGCGGCGCGTCTTCCGCCGGCGCGCTTTCGCCGGGGCAGGCGGCGGTTCCGCTTCCGTCTTGGCCTCGTAACGGCAGAGATCGCGCACGATGCAGGCGGGGCAGTCGGGCGCTCGGGCTTTGCAGACGTAGCGGCCGTGCAGGATCAACCAGTGATGGGCATGGCGCTTGAATGCGTCGGGCACGACGCGCTCGAGGCCGTCCTCCACGGCGCGCGGCGTCTTGCCGGGAGCGAGACCGGTCCGGTTCGCGAGCCGGAAGATGTGGGTATCGACGGCGATCGTGGGCGCGCCGAACACCGTGTTGAGCACCACGTTCGCGGTCTTGCGGCCGACACCGGGCAGGGCCTCGAGCGCCGCCCGCTCGCGCGGCACCTCGCCGCCGTGTTTCTCGATCAGCACCCGGCTCAGGGCGATCACGTTGCGGGCCTTGGCGTTGTAGAGTCCGATGGTCTTGATGTGCGCCTTGAGCCCCACCTCCCCGAGTGCCAGCATGGCAGCAGGGGTCTCGACTTCGGCGAAGAGCGCCTTGGTCGCCTTGTTGACTCCCTTGTCGGTCGCCTGCGCCGACAGTACCACGGCGACGAGAAGCGTATAGGGGTTGCGGTAGGCGAGCTCCGTGGTCGGCGCCGGGATCTCCTGGGCGAGCCGCTCGAAGAACGCCGCGACCTGCGCCTTCCTCATCGCCGGAGAAGAGTATCGCCGCCGCCCGCCGGAGCAAGGGCCGCGGCGTGAAGCCCGCCCGCCGTGCCGGACACCGCCGGCCGGGGCCGCCGTCGCCGTGGATCGTCCGCTTCGCGAGTTTGATCCAGGCAGAAGGCTGCGTCCTCGACCTCGCCTGCGGTGCCGGGCGTCACGCCCGCCATCTGCGGGAGCGCGGGCACCGCGTCACCGCGGTCGACATCGACGTCTCCGCCGTGGCCGACATGGCGGGCGATCCGGGGATCGAGATCGTCCGGGCGGACCTGGAGAAGGGCGGGCCGGGCCCGCTGGAAGGGCGCCACTTCAACGCGGTGGTCGTGGCCAACTACCTGTTCCGCCCGCTCCTCGCGTCGCTCGTCGACTGCCTGGCGCCCGGCGGCGTCCTGCTCTACGAAACCTTCGCCGTGGGCAACGAACGCTTCGGCCGGCCGCGCAACCCGGATTACCTTCTCGAACGCGGCGAGTTGCTGGCGCTGGCGGCGGGGCAGCTCGAGGTCGTCGCCTACGAGCACGTCGCGGTCACGCGGCCGGCGCCGGCGATGGTGCAACGGCTCTGCGCCCGCAAGTGACCGGGCTCAGCCGAGCGCGCGGCGTCCGCCGGCTGACTCGCGCGCCGGCGGGAGGAACGCGCGGTCGTGGGCGAGCGCCGGAATGGCCGCCCGCACCCGGTCTGCGCGCGCGAGCTCGAGGTCGGCCGTGACGACGCCCGTCCCCGCGCCGCCGTCCGCCAGGACCTCGCCCCAGGGATCGACGATCAGAGAATGGCCGTAGGTCTCGCGGCCGCCGGAGTGGCTGCCCCACATGCACGGCGCGACGACGAAACAACCGCTCTCGATTGCCCGGGCGCGCAACAGGACGTGCCAGTGGGCCTCGCCGGTGTGCTTCGTGAACGCGGCGGGGACGGCGATCAGCCGCGCGCCGGCATGGGCGAGCGCCCGGTAGAGCTGCGGGAAGCGAAGGTCGTAGCAGATGGTCATGCCGAGACCGCCCCAGGGGGTTTCCGCCACCACGGCCCGCCCGCCGGGCCGGAACGCCTCGCTCTCGCGGTAGCGCTCGCCCGTCGGCAGGTCCACGTCGAACATGTGAATCTTGTCGTAGGCGGCGACGATGGTGCCTTCCGGGTCGATCAGCAGCGAGCGGTTGGCAAGGCGGCCGTCGCCTGTGGTCGCCGCCACCGAGCCCGCCAGCAGCCAAGCGCCGGTCTCGTCTGCCAGGGCGCGGAAGAAGGCGACTGCGGGATGGGTGTCGAGCGGGGCAGCGCTCGCCCGCAGCACCGCGCTCCGGTGCTCCATGAGGGCCACGTTTTCGGGTAGCGCGACGAGCGCCGCGCCGCGCGCGCGGGCCTCGCGCACCAGCGCGCCGGCGGCCTCCAGGTTGGCGCCGACGTCCTGGCCGCTGGAGGGCTGGACGCAGGCGACTCGCAGGGTCTCGGTCATGGGCTTCCGTCCGTGGCGTATCCCGTCATCCTGAGCGGCCGAGGGCCGTCCGCGCAAGGGCGGCGACGTAAACCGATTTGGCGCCGGCCCTCTGCAAGGCGCGGGCGCATTCGGAGGCGGTCGCGCCGGTGGTCAGCACGTCGTCCACCAGCAGGACGCAGCGCCCGGCCGCGGCCGCCGTGCGCCCGCGCCGCACCGCGAAGGCACCTTGCAGGTTGTGCCGCCGTTCCCGGCGCGAAAGCTTGGTCTGGGGAGCCGTCCACCGCTTGCGCACGAGCAGGTCCGGCGCCACGGCCTTTCCCGCTTGGCGGGCTAGGAGCCGCGCCAGAATCGCCGACTGGTTGAAGCGCCGCCTGAAGAGCCGCCATCGGTGCAGCGGGACGGGCACCACCAAGTCCGTGTCCGCGAGCAGCGGCATCGCCGCGCGGTGGAGCAACTCCGCGAGCTTGGGCGCGAGATATGAGCGGTCGGCCATCTTGAACGCGAGGACCAAATCCCGCCCCACGCCCTCGTAGAGGAACGCCGACCGCGCCCGCTTGAAGGCCGGCTGATGCTGGTTGCAGCTGGTGCAGGCCGCGCCCGTGTCCACCGGGAAGGGCAGGCCGCAACGGTCGCAGCAGGGCTCGGCGACGAAGACCATCTTGCCCCAGCACTTCGAGCACAGCGTCCCCGCCGCGTCGGTCGGTGCTTCGCAGGCGAGGCAGGCGGGCGGCAGGACGAGTTGGAGGCCATCGCGGGCGAGCGCCCGCCCGGCCGCCATCAATCGCCCCGCTATCGTCCGCTCCGGCATGGCAAGGCACTTTCCGAACCGCCGGCGATCATGACATAACCGGCGCCATGGCACAGGGGGAGCGGCCGGGCCCGGCGGCGGTTTTCGACCGCGCCGCCCTGCGCGCCCATCGAGACCGCGCCGCGCCCGGCTTCGAGGGCGGCGGCGACTTCCTGCTCCGCGCGGTGGGCGAGCGGTTGGGCGAGCGGCTGGGCGATGTGAAGCGCCGCTTCACTCGCGTGCTCGACCTGGGCTGCCACACCGGCCAGCTGGGGCCGCTCCTGCGCGCCCGCGGTCCCCTCGACCTGCATGTCGAGGCCGATCTTTCCCATGCCATGGTTCGCCGCGCGTCCGGCCCGCACCGCCTGGTCGCCGACGAGGAACGTCTGCCGCTCCGCCCGGCTTCACTCGACCTCGTGGTCAGCGCCCTGGGCCTGCATTGGGTGGACGACCTGCCCGGTGCGCTGATCCAGATTCGGCGTGCGCTGGTGCCCGATGGCCTGCTGCTCGCGGCGATGCTGGGCGGCGAGACCCTGTTCGAGCTGCGCGATTCGTTCCTGCACGCGGAAGCGCGCCGGGAGGCTGGCGCCCGCCCGCACGTGTCTCCCTTCGCCGACCTGCGGGATGCGGGCGCTCTCCTCCAGCGGGCGGGGTTTGCCTTGCCCGTGGTGGACGGCGAGCGCCTCAAGGTCACCTACGCGAGCCCGTGCGCGCTCATGCGCGACCTGCGCGCCATGGGGGAGGGCAATGCGGCGCGGGGGCGGGGGTCGCGTTTCGCCCGGCGCGCGACCTTCCGCGAGATGGCCGCCCGCTACCGGGAGGGGTTCGGCTTGCCGGGCGGCCGCGTCCCGGCGACCTTCCACGTCCTCTACCTCACCGGCTGGCGGCCTCACGAATCGCAACAGCAGCCCGCGCGGCGCGGCAGCGCCCGCACCCCCCTCGCCACCGCCCTCGGCGCCGACCGGCTCCGTTAGGGGGGCCTGCGGCTTGAGGGAAGCGTCGATGGCGGTGGTCGAGGCGCGCCGGTATCGACGGAAACGCGGAGGCCCACGGCGCCTCTCGCCGGCGTGGGTCAGGCCTTGCCGAAGACGCTTTCGACCGCCTCGCCGAAGATCGCCACCGTTTCGTCCACGTCCCGGCGCGAGAAGGTGAGCGGCGGCGAAAAGGCGTTGACCGGCAGGAAGGGCAACGCCCGGGTGAGCAGCCCGCGTTCCTGCGCGGCGGCCGCCACGCGCTTGTGGGCCGGCGGGTTCATGTCCGGCGCGGCCTTGCTGCCGGGGCCGGCCGTGTATTCGACGCCCAGCATGAGGCCGACGCCCCTGATGTCGCCCACACTGGGATGGGCGCCCAGGCGCTCGACCAGGCATCGTTTGAAGTAGGGGCCGACCTCGGCGGCGTTCCCCACCAGGTCTTCTTCCTCCATGATCCGGAGATTGGCGAGGCCCACCGCGCCGCCCACCGGATGGCCGGAATAGGTGAAGCCGTGGGCGAACATGCCGACCTCGGCGGAGCCCTCGGCAAGCACCTTCCAGATGTCGTCAGAGACGGCGACCGCCGACATCGGGAAGTAGGCGCTGGTCAGCCCCTTGGCGAAGGTCATCAGGTCCGGCTTCAGGCCGAAACAGGAAGAGCCGAACCAAGTGCCGAGGCGCCCGAAACCGCAGATCACCTCGTCCACGATGAAGAGGACATCGTGCTTCGCCAGGACGGCCTGTACCTTGTCGTAATAGCCGCCGCCCGGGACGATGACGCCGCCGGTGCCCATGACGGGTTCGGCGATGAAGGCCGCGACGGTCTCCGGCCCTTCTCTCCCGATCAGCGCCTCCAGTTCGTCGGCCATGCGCTGGGCGAACGCCTCCTCGCTCTCGCCCTCCCGGCCCTCGCGCCAGTAGTGCGGGCAGGCGGTGTGCAACACGCCGTCGAACGGCAGGTCAAACGCCTTGTGGTAGAGCGGGATGCCGGTGAGGCTTCCTGCCGCGCCGGTGACGCCGTGATAGGCGCCGATCCGCGAGATGATCTTCTTCTTCTCCGGCCGCCCCCGGAGGTTGTTGTAGTAGCGGACGAGCTTGAACTGGGTGTCGTTCGCGTCCGAGCCAGAGAGTCCGAAGAAGATCTTGCCCAGATGGTGGCAGTCGGCATGTTCGTGGAGCAGGCCGAGGAGCTTCTCGGCGAGCCTGATCTGGGGTTCGTTCGAGGCGGCGCCGAAGCTGTGGTAGAAGCCGATGCGCGCCATCTCGTCGGCCGCCACCTCGGCGAGCCGGGTCCGCCCGTAGCCCACGTTCACACACCAGAGCGCGGCGGCACCGTCGATATAGGCCTTGCCGTGCCGGTCGTGGACCTTCACGCCGCCGCTCTTCCGGTAGACGATGGGGCCCGTCTCCTGGTGCTCGGCGATCGAAGTCACCGGATGGAGCAGGACCTGCTTGTCGAGCTCCTCGAGCGAGATGTTCTGGGCGGTGTCGAGCGACATGGGACTCTCCTCGTCGGTGCGGTTCCCCAGTCTACCCCGGATCCCCTCCCCCCGCCACGGGGCCTTCGAGGTTGCCTCTCCCGGCGAATCGTGGCATAGTCCGGCATCGTTCCGGGGCTGGAGGCGCACCGGAAGAGCCGCGCTGCTGTTCCCGGTGCGCGGGAACCTCCAATAGAGGCGGCGTGAGCGAAGCAACCGAGGGATTCGCGGATCTCGGCTTGAGCGACGAGCGCCTGACCGCCGTCGCCGGTGCCGGCTACACGGTGCCGACGCCGATCCAGCGGAAGGCCATCCCGCTCGTGCTGCGCGGCGTGGACCTGTTGGGGTGCGCCCAGACGGGCACGGGCAAGACCGCCTCCTACGCGCTCCCGATCATCGACATTCTCGGCGCGGGCACGGGCAAGCCGCGGATGCCGCGCTGCCTGGTCCTCGCGCCGACGCGGGAGCTTGCGCAGCAGATCGCCGACAACTTCGCCGTCTACGGCGCAGGCCGCGGCCCCAGGCAGGCGTTGCTGATCGGCGGCGAAGGGTTCTCCCTGCAGGAGGCCGCGCTGGCCAGGGACCCGGACGTCCTGATCGCCACGCCGGGCCGCCTGATGGACATGTTCGAGCGCGGGCGGATCATGATGGGCGGCGTGAAGATCCTGGTGATCGACGAGGCCGACCGGATGCTCGACATGGGGTTCATCCCGGACGTCGAGCGCATCGTGAAGACCCTTCCGCGCATCCGCCAGACGCTCATGTTCTCGGCCACCCTGGGGCCCGAGATCAAGCGCCTGGGCGAGGCCTTCCTGATCAACCCGAAGGAAGTGAGGGTGGCCCCGCCGGCGACGGTGGCGGGGACGGTGCGGCACGCGATGATCGCGGTGGAGCCGGGCGAGAAGCGTTCGGCGTTGCGGGCGCTGCTCCGTCGCGAGGCGGTGCAGAGCGCGCTGATCTTCTGCAACCGCAAGAAGGACGTGGACGTGGTCCGCGAGTCGCTGCGGCGCCGGGGCCTGAACGCGGGCGCCCTCCACGGTGACATGGTGCAGCATCGCCGGACGGAGACCCTGGCGGCGTTCAAGGAAGGGCGGGTCGACCTCCTCGTCTGCAGCGACGTGGCCGGGCGCGGCCTGGATATCGAAGCCGTCTCCCACGTCGTCAATTTCGACGTGCCGCACAACCCGGAGGACTACGTCCACCGCATCGGCCGCACCGGGCGGGCCGGGCGCGAGGGCCGGGCGATCACCCTGGTCACGCCCGAGGAGGCGGAGGCGGTCGGCGCCATCGCCGCCTTGATCAAGAGCGAGATCCCGATCGAGACTCCCGACGGCCGGCCGGTGGCGCTGGAGGCCATGCTGGAGGCCGTGGCCGACGATCGCCGGAAGACGCGAAGCGGCCGCGAGCCGCCGCCGGCGCGCGCGAAGGGGAGCCGCCGCGGGCGGGCGCAAGGCGAGGGCGGCCCCAAGGGCGGGCGGCGGCGCGGCGGCGGGCGCAGCGAGGCACCGGCCCGCGAAGAGCCGGTCGTGGGCCTGGGCGACCACGTGCCGGCGTTCCTCAACGATCCGCTCCCCGTACTCGGTCGCGGCGCGAAGCCTTAGGCGCGAAGCCTTGAAGGGCGCGAGCCTCCGGGCCCGCATCCGCCGTCAGCGCGACAGGTCGTCCTTGTGGAAGTGGCCTTCCTTCATGATCGCCGGAATGTGCCGGCCCTGCTCCTGGAACAGGCCGAGATCGGCCAGCGGGTCGCCGTCCACGACCAGGAGGTCGGCGACCGCCCCCGGCGCCACGGTGCCGAGTTCCCCCTCCTTCCCGATCAGCGCGGCGTTGATCGAGGTCGCCTGCCGCAACACCTCCACCGGCGGCAGGACTTGGCCCCGGATCAGGAACTCCCGGCACTGGCGGTCGTGGAGCGGCCCAAGGAGATCCGTCCCGAAGCCCATGCGCACGCCGGCGGCGCGACAGGTTTCGAGGGAGCGCAGCCCCGCCTCGCCCAGCCCCTGGAGCTTGTCGGCGAACACCTTGGGCAGGCCGAGCGCGGCGCCGGATTCGATCATGGCGAAGATCGTGACCAGAGTGGGCACGACGAAGGCACCGGCCGAGGCGGCGGCTGCCGCCGCCTCGGCGTCGATCAGGGTGCCGTGCTCGATCGAGCGCACGCCGAGCGCGGCGCAGCGGCGCACCGCGCTCGCCGTGTGGGCATGGGCCATCACGTAGGTGCGGCGCGTCGCCGTTTCCTCCACGGCGGCCCGGATCTCGTCGTCGGAATACTGGTCCATCCAGATCGGATCGGTCGGCGACAGCACGCCGCCGGAGACCATGAGCTTGATCTGGTGGGCGCCCTTGCGCAGTTCCTCCCGCGCCGCGCGGCGCACGTCGTCCGCCCCGTCGGCGACGGCCGCGATCGCCCCCCGGTAGCCGGCGCAGCCGCAGGGCTCGAAACGCGACGGGGCCCGCATGTCGCCGTGCCCGCCGGTCTGGCTCAAGGCGCGGCCCGAGAACAGGATACGCGGCCCGGCGATCAGCCCCTCCTCCACGGCGCGCGCGAGGCCCGCGTCGGCACCGCCCGCGTCGCGCACCGTCGTGAAGCCCCGGTCCAGCGCCGCCTCCAGGTTGCGCCGCGCATGCTGGTGGAGGAGCGACGCCGGCATGTCGTCGAGGGCGGGCACGTCGAGGGCGGCGAGCAGCGCGTGGAAATGGGCGTCGATCAGGCCAGGCATCAGCGTCCGCCCGCCGACGTCGATCCGCGTCGCGTCCGCCGGCCCCGGAAGCGGCCCGTCGGCGACTTCCGCGATTCGTCCGTCCGCGACCGCCACCGTCGCGCCTTCGCGCAGCGCGGGCGATTCGCCGTCGAACACCGCGCAGTTCTCGAACAGGATCGCCACCATCATCCCCTCCCTCGTGATCGGTCCCGAACCGCCCCGCTTCTTTTTCCGGCGCTCATCGGCCGAGGGCGTAGGCGGGGCGGCGGGGGTCGGCGCCGGCGGCGATGGTGCCGCGCGCCGCGTCCCTGACGAGCAGGCACACGGCACCGGCCGGCCAGGCCCATGCCGGCCACCATGCGACGCCGTGGCCCCAGCCGGCCAACGCCTCCCCCACGGAAGCGGGAATGCGGGCTTCGAGGAGCAGCCGGCCCGGGTGGTAGTCGTGCGGCTCGAAGGAATTGGGGAAGCTGTGGGTGGCGACGCGCGGCGCCTCGACCGCCGCCTGCGGGTTCATCCCGAAGACCGTGACGTTCAGGAACGCCTGGACCATCGCCTGGATCTGGACGTCGCCGCCGGGCGTGCCGAAAGGCATGAGGAAGGCACCGTCGCGGAGCGCCAGCGCCGGATTGGGCGTGAGCCGCGGGCGCTTGCCCGGCGCCACGCCCGAGGGATGGGCGGGGTCGGCCCAGGCTTGCGAGCCCCGCGAGGAAGGGCAGAGCCCCGTGCCGGGGATCACCGGCGTGTCGAAGGAGACGTCGCTCGGCGTCGCCGAGAAGGCGTTTCCCGCTTCGTCGATCGCACAGACGTAGGAGGTATCGTGCGCGGGTGCGACGGGCCCCGTCGCCGCTTCCGGCGGGCTGCCCGCCGCTTCCGCACCGCCCGAGGGCGCGCCGGCGGGCGGCATTCCGGGCCACGCCTCGCCCGGGCGAACGAGCGCCCGGCGGCGGCGGGTGTAGTCGGCCGAAAGGAGGGCACGCACCGGCACGTCGATGAAGCGCGGATCGCCGTACCAGCGTTCGCGGTCGGCGAAGGCGAGCTTCAGCGCTTCCACCAGGGCATGCAGGGCCTCCGCGCTGTTGTGGCCGCACCGCGCCAGCGCTGCCACGTCCAGCAGGCGGAGCGCCTGGAGCAGCGCCGGCCCCTGGCACCAGGGGCCGCAGACGTAAACGTCGGTCCCCGCGATCGTGCTGCACACCGGCTCTTCCACCTCCGACCGGAAGGCGGCGAGATCGGCCGCGTCGAGCAGGCCGCCGTTCTCCCGGTGGAAGGCCACGATGGCCGCTGCGATGTCGCCGGTGTAGAAGGCCGCCCGCGCCGCCGCCAGGCCCGCCGCGCGGTCACCGCCGACGGCGCGCTCCTCGTCCGCCATGTATTGCAGCGTGCGCGCGAGGTCGGCCTGTACGAACACGTCGCCGGTCGCCGGCGCCCGACCGCCGGGCAGGTAGATCGCCGCGCTCGACGGCCAGCGGCGGTAGGAGTCGGCCTTCTTCGCGATGACGCTGGCCATCAGCGGGTACATGACGAAGCCGTCGCGCGCCAGTTCGATGGCCGCGCGGGCAACGTCGCCGAAGGTCATGGTGCCGTGGCACGCGAGGGCCGTGATCCAGGCGTCGGGCGCCGCCGGCACCACGGTGCGCAGCAGCCCCTCCGGAATGCGCCCGCCGTGTTCACGCCAGAACAGGTCGGCCGTCATCGTCCGCGGCCAGGGGCCCAAGCCGCTGATGGTCTCGACCCGTCCGCGCGCCGCGCTGTAGAGGATAATGGGCGCGACGCCGGCCACGTTGACCAGGTCGCTGTGCACGACGCCCAGCGCGATCCCGGCGGCGACGCCGGCGTCGATGGCGTTGCCGCCCGCCTCCAGGATGGCGAAGCCCGCCTGTGCCGCCAGATAGTGCCCGGCGACGATCGCGTGGCGGCGGGCGCGGATCACCGGCCGGGCGGCGTCGATCGCCTCCGGGTCGAACCCGGCATAGCCCGGCTCCCGGTCGCTCACGGGGCCTCCCGGTTGGCGAGGTCGACGAGACAGGCCGCCAGCGTCCGCGCGCCGGCCGCCAGGTCGGCGGGGGTCGCGCTCTCCGCCTCGTTGTGACTCAGGCCACCCGCGCAGGGCACGAAGATCATTCCCGTCGGGCAGAGAGCGGCGATGTGGCCGGCGTCGTGCCCCGCCCCCGAGGGCAGCCTCATGCAGGAATGGCCCAAGGCGTCGGCGTAACGCTCCACCGTCTCGATCACCGTCGGATCGAAGCGCACGGGCGGGTTTTCGATGGTGGGGCGGACGCTCACCGCGCAGCCCCGCGCGTGGGCCAGGCAGAGCGGTGCGATGGCCGGGCGGAGGCGCTCGATCACGGCGGGGTCAGGATGGCGGAAGTCGATGGTGAAGAGCACCCGGCTCGGCACCGTGCTGGGCGCGCCCGGTTCGCACTCGAAGCGGCCCACGGTGAAGCGCACCGTATCGGCCGGATCGGCCATCAGCTCTTCGAGCGCACCGACCATCGCCAGCGCGGCCTTCAGCGCGTCCCGGCGGCCGGCCAACGGCGTCGTCCCGGCATGGGCCTCGGCGCCGGTCACCTCCACGGTGAACCAGTAGAGGCCCTGGATGCCGGTCACCGCGCCGATCGTCTGCCCGGCCTCTTCGAGCCGCGGCCCCTGTTCGATATGGGCCTCGACGTAAGCCGCGAAGGGGCGGGCGAAATCCCGGCGCGGCAGGGCGGGGGTGGAAGCGAGCGTCTCCGCCAGCGCCGCGCCGAGGGCGATGCCGTCGCGATCCACGATGCCGCGCTGGTCCTCCAGCCGGAGCGCGCCGGCGAACACCGCCGAGCCCATGGCGCCGGGCTGGAAGCGCCCGCCCTCCTCGTTGGTCCAGGCGGCGACCTCGATGGGCCGCTCGGTCTCCGCCCCGGCGCGGTCGATGGCTTCCAGCGCCTCGAACCCGCCGACCACGCCGTAGGCGCCGTCGAATTTGCCGCCGCGCGGCTGGCTGTCGAGATGGCTGCCGGTCACCACGGGCGCGGCGTCGTTCCGCCGCCCCGGCCGCCGGATGTAGAGATTGGCGATGCCGTCGGTGGCGACGGCGAAGCCGCATTCCCGCGCCCACGCGATCATCAGCTTGCGGGCGGCCCTGTCCTCGGGCGAGAGCGCGGCGCGGTTCACCCCGCCAGCGGCGGTTGCGCCGATCTCGGCCAGCGCCATCTGGCGGCCCCACAACCGCGCCTCGTCCACCGCCGCCGCGGCCGCCAGCGCCTCTCCCGCCATCCTCGTCCTCCCCCTGTCACCGTAGAGCCGGGCGATGCCCCGCGCAAAGGCGCGCGGGTGACAGTGCCGGCCTTCCCCGCCATGATCAGCGGCCCCGACGGACGCCCGAGGAGCCGACGATGACGGACGATCTCTGCTTCGCACCCGCCACCGAGCTCGCGTCGCTGATCCGGCGGAAGGCACTCTCGCCGGTCGAACTGATCGACGCGGTGCTGGCGCGGGTCGATGCCTGCGAGCCCCGGATCAACGCCCTGGCGACTCTCACGGCCGAGCGGGCGCGGGAGGCCGCGCGGCGCGCCGAGGCGGCGGCGATGCGGGGCGAGGCGGACGGCGCGCTGCACGGCATCCCCGTCACCATCAAGGACATGGCGGAGACCGCCGGCATCCCCACCGAGCGCGGCTCCTATGCCCTGAAGGGCCACGTGCCCACGGTCGATGCGCCGGTGGTGAGCCGGCTGCGGGCGGCGGGCGCCATCCTCCTCGGCAAGACCACCACTTCGGAGTTCGGCTGGACGGGGGTGAGCCGCAGCCCCCTGACCGGCGTCACCTCCAACCCGTGGAAGCCCGGCTACAACGCCGGCGCTTCGTCGGCCGGGGCGGGCGCGGCGGCCGCGGCCGGCTACGGGCCGCTGCACCAGGGTTCGGACGCCGCCGGCTCCATCCGCATGCCGGCCCACTTCAGCGGCGTCTTCGGCCTCAAGCCGACCTTCGGGCAGGTGCCCAACTGGCCGGTGCCGAACAACGACAACACCTCCCATGTCGGGCCGATGACACGCACGGTGGCCGACTCCGCGCTCATGCTGCGGGCGATGGCCGGCCCCCATCCGTGGGACCACACCAGCCTGGAGGCGCCGCCGGCGGACTATCCCGCGCGCCTCGACGACGGAATCGCGGGCCTCAAGGTCGCCTTCAGCCCCGACCTAGGGCACGCGCGGGTCGATCCCGAGGTCGCCGCGCTCGCGCAGGCTGCCGCCGAGACGTTCGAGGCGCTGGGCTGCACCGTCGAAACCCCGCCCGTGCCGTTCGGGCCGGACGGACCGGCCATCATCCGCCTGATGTGGCCGATCCATCTCCACGCCTACCGCTCCCTCCTCGACCGGTTCGAGGCGCAAATGGACCCGGGCCTCGTCGCCTGCATCCGGGCGGGCGAGGGGGTGAGCGCGACCGCCTATATCGAGGCGCGCGGGCGCAAGCTCGCCTATGTGGAGGCGCTGTGCCGCTTCTTCGAAGAGTGGGACCTGCTGCTCACGCCGGCGGTCTCGGTCGCCGCCTTCCCGGCCGAGCGGCTCCAGCCGGCACACTGGCCGGCACATCCCTGGAACTGGCTGATGTGGGCGGAGTTCTCCTACCCGTTCAATTTCGGCGGCCACCCGGCGGCCTCGGTGCCCTGCGGCTTCACCGGGGAAGGCCTGCCCGTCGGCCTCCAGATCGCCGGTAAGCGCTTCGCCGACCTGACCGTCCTGCAAGCCGCCCGCGCCTTCGAACGCGCCCGCCCCTGGGCCGGCGCCCGTCCGCCCCTCTGACGGCGCGCCTTCACGCGAGGAGGGCGAGGCAGGCGTCCGCGATATGCCGGGCGCTCATGCCGTAGCGGGCGCGGATGCGGTCGAGCGGGCCCACCACCGCGAATTCGTCCGGCATCCCCACCATCCGCATGGGCGTCGGGCGGGCACAGGCGAGGAGCTCGGCCACGGCCCCGCCGAGGCCGCCGACCAGATGGTGCTCCTCGGCGGTGACGATGCCGCGTGTCTCGGCCGCGGCCGCCAGTACCGCCTCTTCGTCGAGCGGCTTGACGGTGGACATGTTCAGGACGCGCGCGCCGACGCCCCGCGCCGCCAGCGCCTCCGCCGCGGCGCGCGCCGGCGCCACCATGGCACCGCAGGCGATCACCGCGACGTCTTCCCCCGCCGCCAGGCAGGCGGCCTTGCCGAGCCGGAACGGCCCTTCCGCCGGCGTCACCGAAGGCTCGGGCACGCGCCCGCCGAGGCGGAGATAGACCGGGCCGTCGATGGAGTCGGTCGCCAGCGTCGCGTGCCATGCCTCGTGGGCGTCGGCGGGGACGATCACCGTCATGTTCGGCAGGCTCCGCATGAGCGCGATGTCCTCCAGCGCGTGATGCGTGCCGCCGGAAACGGCGAGCGAAACCCCGCTGGCGGCGGCGCCGATCACGACCCGCTGATCGGCATAGGCGACCTCGTTGCGCACCTGCTCCATCGACCGCGCGGCGATGAAGGGCGCGTAGCCGCAGACGAACGGGCGCATCCCCGTGGTGGCCAAGCCCGCCGCCACGCCCATGGCGTTCTGCTCGGCGATGCCCACGTCCACGACCCGCTCCGGCGCCTGTTCGACGAAGCCCCGCAGGCCGATCAGGTCGAGCGTGTCGGCGGAAACCGCGACCACCCGTTCGTCCCGGCGGGCGAGCGCCGTCACGGCGAGGCCGAAGGCGAGGCGCGACTGGCTGGCTGCCGCCCGCGCCCAGTCGGGCGCTGGCGCAGGCTCCTGCTTCCCCGGTGCGCTCACGCCGGCTCCCCGAGCGCCGCCAGCGCCTTTTCATACACCGCGTCGTCCACCGCGTTGTTGTGCCAGAGATAGCTGTCCTCGGCGAAGGGAGTGCCCTTGCCCTTCACGGTATGGGCGATCAGCAGGGAGGGGGCGTCCGGCGCGTAAGGCAGGGCGTCGAGCGCGTCCACGATCGCCGCCATGTCGTGCCCGTCGATCTCGCGCACCGCCCAGCCGAACGCCCGCCATTTGTCGGCAAGCGGCTCGAGCCCCACCATCTCGGCGACGTGGCCGCTCTGCTGGACCTTGTTGTAATCGACGATGGCCGCGAGCCCGGCGAGCCGGAGGTGCGCCGCCGCCATCGCCGCCTCCCAGTTGGAGCCTTCCTGCAGCTCGCCGTCACCCAGCATCACCACGGTGCGCCAGCCCTGCCCTTGCAGCCGCGCGCCGAGCGCCATGCCGAGGCCGATGGAGAGGCCGTGACCGAGGCCGCCGGTCGACATCTCGACTCCGGCGACCTTGATGTCCGGGTGCATGCCGAGCGGTGATTCGTAGCCGTAGAAGGTGTCGAGCAGGCCGTCCTCGATGAAGCCGGCCTGCGCCAGCACCGCCGCCAGCGCCGCGTTCGCGTGCCCCTTGGAGAGCACGAAGCGGTCGCGCCCCGGCCAGTCCGCTTCCTCGGGCCGGACGCGGAGATGGTGGAAGTAGAGCGCCGCCAGGAGATCGGCCGCGGACAGCGCGCCCCCCATATGCCCCGCGCCCGCGGCATGCAGCGCCCGCCACGTGTTGCGCCGAATGCGCAACGCCTCCGCGCGCAACCCTTGAAGCACCGCTTCCCTGTTGTTCACCCGCCGCTCCCTTCCGCCCCCGTTCCCCGGCGCGACGATGCTAAAGTCCTTCCCACCCCGACGAAACCGCCCGGCCCTAATCGGCTTTATCGGTGCGGGTGAGGGCGGCGGTGAGGGCGAGGCCGGCCAGGGAGACGACGGGCATCAGCCACCAGGACGCGGCCCAGCCGCCCAGGCCCTCGACCGCGCCGGCCAGCACCGGCGGCCCGAGCAGGCTGCCCAACGCCGCCCCCTGCACGACGAAACCGCTGGCCATCGCCACGAACGTCGCCGCCGGCGCGTGGACGGCGGCGCCCGCGATCGCCGCCGCCGGCAACAGGCCGCCGACCGCGCTGAAGGCGAAGGCGAGCGCGATTTTCAGGCCGCCCGGCGTGCCTGCCAGGAAGACGCCGGCTGCCGCCCCGCCCATGACCGCGAAGGCCGCGGCGATCAGCGCCCAGCGCGGCGCCCGCCGGTGCATGAGCCAAGCGGCGGCGAAATTGCCGAGCGCGTTGACTCCCACCACCGCCGCGCCCCAGACAGCGGCGCCGGCGGGCGAGCGGCCCTGGGTCTCGATCAGGAAGGTCGGCAGCCAGCTCATGATGGCGAACCACTGCAAGGTGTAGAGGGCGAAGCAGAGGCCGAAGAGCCAGAGCGAAGGCCGCGCCAGCGTCGCCTGCACGCCGGGCCAGTCGAGCGCGTGTGATTCGAACGCGGCCGGCCAGCAGCGCGGGCGCAGCCGCCACGCGAGCGCCGCCAGGAAGAGCGCGACCAGCGCCGCGCTCGCCAACCAGAAGCCGCGCCAGCCGACGGCGGCGAGCAGCGCCGGCGCGAGCAGCATGGCGAGCGCCATGCCGAGCGGCATGTAGGCGCCCCAGATGCCGAAGGCGAGGCCGTGATCCCGCGGCCGCGCCGCGGCGGCGATCAGCTTGGGCGCAGTCACCGTCACCCCGACGAAGCCGAAACCCTCCAGAAAGCGCGCGATGAGCAACGAGGCGCCGTCGCTCGCAAGCCCGCCCATCAGGCTGCCGGCGCCCAGGAAGGCCACGCCCGCCAGCATCAGACGCCGCGGCCCCGCGCGGTCCGAGAGCAGCCCCACGGCGACCGCGACGACGGCGCCGATCGCGTAGTAGAGGGAGGTGAGCCAGCCGGCGGTCACGAGGTCGAACCCCAGCGCCGAACGCAGGACGGGCAGCGCCGGCGGCACCTTGCCGACCTGGAAGCCCGCGAGGACGCCCGCCCCCAACGCCATCAGGACGACGTCCCAGCGAGTGGGCGCTGGCGCGGCGCCGGTGGCGGCCACCCGGCGCTCCTCAGCCGTCGCGGGCGGTTTCGCGGACGGCGCCGGCGATCCGCGCGACCGTCGCCGCGGCGAGGTCCGCGTGCATCGGCAGGCACAGCACCCGCCGGCTCAGCCGCTCGCTCACCGGCAGGGAACCCGGGCCCTCGCCGTAGGCCGCATAGGCCGGCTGCTGGTGCATCGACAGCGGATAGTGGACGGCGGTCGGGATGCCCTGCGCCCGGAGCCGCGCGGCGACGGCGTCCCGCCGGTCGAGGCAGATGGCGTATTGCGCCCAGGTCGAGCGGCGCCCGGGGAGCTGCGCCGGCAGGTCGACCACCCCGGCCAGCGCCGCGTCGTAGCACGCCGCGACGCGCGCGCGCGCCGCGAGCTCGTCATCTAGGGCCTCGAGCTTGGCGAGCAAGATGGCGGCCTGGAGGGTATCCAGGCGGCTGTTGAGGCCGATGCGGACGATGTCGTATTTGCCGCCGCCCCGCCCGTGTTCGCGGATCGAGCGGCAGGCGTCCGCCAGCGCCGCGTCGGCCAGGAAGAGCGCGCCGCCGTCGCCGTAGCAGCCGAACGGCTTGGCCGGATAGAAGCTGGTCGAGGTGACCGGCGCGAGGGCGCCGACCGGCACGCCGCCGCTCGCCCCGCCGAAGCTCTGCGCCGCGTCCGCGATCAGCATCATCCCCGCCTCGTCCGCGAGCCGCGCCAGTTCGGCATGGTCCGCCGCCTGCCCGAACATGTCCGGCGCGATCACCGCCCGCGGGCGCAGCCGGCCCGCCGCCGCAACGCGCGAAACCCGCGCCGCGAGGTCGGCCGGGTCGATCAGGTAGCTGCGTTCGTCCACGTCGACGAACACGGGCGTGGCGCCGAGCAGCGCCGCCACCCCCGTGGTCGCCGGGAAGGTGAAGCCCGGGACGAAGACCGCGTCCCCGGCGCCGACGCCGGCGGCCATCAGCGGGATCAGCAGGGCGTCGGTGCCGCTCGCGCAGGCGACGACGTGCCCGCCGCCAGCGCGCGCCGCGAGAGCCGCCTCGAGTGCGGCGACCGCCGGCCCCATGACGAAGCGGCCGTCGGCCAGGGTCCGCTCGATGGCGGCGTCGATGCCGGGCTTGAGGCGGCGGTATTGCGCCCGCAGGTCGATGAACGCGATCGGGTCGTCGCCGCCCGGCGGCGCGGAGTGACGCTCTCCCGGCGGCGCGGGATCGTTCGGTGGCGTCGGGCGCCGCCCGGCGGGCATGGTCCGGGAGCCCTATGCCGGGCGGACGAGCGCGTGGCGTTTTCTGCCCGCGGAGAGCTTGATCCGGCCGTCCGCGCCCACGTCGTCCATGCCGACCTCGCGGGTTTCGGATCGGATCACCGCGTCGTTGATCCGCGCGCCGCCGCCCCGGATCAGACGCCTGGCCTCGCCGCCCGACGCGCACAGCCCCGCCCTCTGGAACAGGCTGACGGCGGAGATGCCGGCCGCCATCGCGCCGCGCGGCATCTCGACCAGCGGCAGGGCGACGCCGGCGGTGCCCTGCTCGAAGGTCCGGCGCGCCGTCTCCGCGGCCGCACGCGCCGCCTCGGCGCCGTGGCAGAGGCGGGTGGCCTCGGTCGCGAGCAGCTTCTTCGATTCGTTCAGCTCGGCCCCCTCCAGCGCCTCGTGGCGGGCGATCTCGCCGGCCGGGAGCTCGGTGAAGAGGCGCATGAATCGGCCCACGTCGCGGTCGTCGGCGTTGCGCCAGTACTGCCAGTAGTCGTAAGGGGAGAGCCGCGCCGCGTCGAGCCAGACGGCGCCCCGTGCGGTCTTGCCCATCTTCGCGCCGGAGGCCAGCGCGATCAGAGGGGAGGTCAGCCCGAACAGCGCGCGCCCGTCGATCCGCCGGGCCAGCTCGACTCCGCTCACGATGTTGCCCCATTGGTCGGAGCCCCCCATCTGGAGGCGGCAATCCCGGCGCCGGGACAGTTCGAGGAAGTCGTAGGCCTGGAGGATCAGATAGTTGAATTCCAGGAAGCTCAGCGGTTGTTCGCGCTCCAGGCGCAGGCGCACGCTGTCCAGGCCCAGCATCCGGTTGACCGAGAAATGCCCGCCGACCTCCCGCAGGAACGCGATGTAGCCCAGGGAATCGAGCCAGTCGGCGTTGTCGACCAGGAGCGCATCGCCCGGCCCGTCGCCGAAGGAGAGAAAGCGCGCGAAACAGCGTCGGATGCCGGCCTTGTTGGCGGCAATCGCGTCGTCGTCCAGCAGCGCCCGCGCTTCGTCGCGGCCGCTCGGGTCGCCGATCTTCGTCGTGCCGCCGCCCAGCAGGACGATCGGTCGGTGGCCGGTCTTCTGGAGCCAGCGCAGCATCATGATCTGCACCAAGCTGCCCACGTGCAGGCTGTCGGCGGTGCAGTCGAAGCCGATATAGGCGGCGATGCGCCCGCGCGCGGCGAGGGCGTCGAGCGCCGCGTCGTCGGTACATTGATGGATGAAGCCGCGCTCCGACAGCACGCGCATGACATCGGAGGTGAACACTTGATTCGCTCGCTGTCGCTCAGGCCGCCCGCGTGATGTAACACGGGCGGCGGCAGCGGACAACGCGCGGGCGGAGCGGCGGAACGACATGGAGAGCACGGTTCGCGCGCTCGGCCTGATGAGCGGCACCTCCCTCGACGGGGTCGACGCTGCGCTGGTCGAGAGCGACGGGATCGCAGTGGCGGCGACCGGTCCGTGGCTCACCCGCCCCTATCCCGAGGCGTTGCGCGCGCGCTTCCGGGAAGCGGTCCGGCGTCGCCTGCGGGCCGGAGAAGAGAGGCGCCGGGCGGAGCGCCTGCTCACGGCGTTCCACGCGGAGACCGCCCGGGCCCTGCTCGCCGAGGCCGGGCTGCGCGCCGGCGACGTGGCGCTCGTCGGCTTCCCCGGACACACGGTCCACCACGACCCGGCCGCGGGCCGTACCGATCAGCTGGGCGACGGCGCCGCCCTCGCCCGCCGGCTCGGGATCGACGTGGTGGGCGACTTCCGCAGCGCGGACGTGAAGGCGGGCGGACAGGGGGCGCCGCTCGCGCCGCTCTACCACGCGGCTCTGGCTCGGCGGGACGGGCTCGCCCCGCCGCTGGCCGTGCTCAATCTCGGCGGCGTCGCCAACGTCACCTGGATCGGCGGCCCCTGCGACGACGACCTGCTGGCCTTCGACACCGGCCCCGGCTGCGCCATGCTGGACGATTGGGCCCGCGCGCGGACCGGCGCGCCGATGGACCGCGACGGCCGGCTGGCGCGCGCCGGGCGGGTGGACCGCGACGCCATCGAGGCCCTGCTGGCCGCCCCCTTTTTCGCGGCGCTGCCGCCCAAGTCGCTGGACCGCGATGCCTTCGACCCGGCGCCGGTCGCCGGGCTGGCGGCGGCCGATGGGGCGGCGACCCTCGCCGCCTTCGCGGCGGAAGCCGTGGGCCGCGCCCAGGCCCACCTGCCCTCGCCGCCCGCGCGCTGGCTGGCGACCGGCGGCGGGCGTCGCAATCCGGCGCTCATGGCCGCGCTCCGCGCCCGCCTCGGCGTGCCCTGCGATCCGGTGGAAAGCATCGGCTGGCAGGGCGACGCGCTGGAGGCGCAGGCCTTCGGCTTCCTCGCCCTGCGCAGCGTGCGCGGCCTCCCCCTCGGCCTGCCGCGCACCACCGGCGTCTCCCGCCCCCTGAGCGGCGGCACCCGCCACCCCGCCCGCCGCGCCGAGTGACCCGGGCCGTCCGCGCCTCGCTCACGGTCATCGGGCGGGACCCGTAGGCGCTCACGCGCGCAGTCGGCCGGTGAGCACCGGCAGCGTCCGGAGTCCGCGCGCCTATACGGGTGCGGAGGCGAGGCGGCGGGCGAGGTAGCGGTCCACCGTCTCCGACAGGGCGTCGGCGTCGGACTCGTAGAAGTGGCTGGCGTTCTCGATGACGCGGTAGTCGACCTCGATCTGGCTTTGGTCCTGCAAGCGTTTCGCCAGCACCGCCACTTCTGGCTCGGGAACGAGGCGGTCGGCGGCACCATGGACGATCAGCCCCGACGACGGGCACGGTGCCAGGAAGGTGAAGTCGAAGATGTTGGCGGGCGGCGAGACCGCGATGAAGCCCTCGATCTCCGGCCGCCGCATGAGGACCTGCATGGCGATCCAGGCACCGAAGGAGAAGCCGGCGATCCAGCAGCGGTCGGCGGACGGGCTCTGCACCTGCATCCAGTCGAGCACCGAGGCGGCGTCGCTCAACTCGCCCTGGCCCTGGTCGAAGCCGCCCTGCGAACGGCCTACGCCCCGGAAGTTGAAGCGTATGACGGAAAACGACTTCCGGAGGAACACCTGGTAGAGCGCGTACACGACCTTGTTGTTCATCGTGCCGCCGTGCTGCGGATGCGGGTGCAGGATCAGGGCGATCGGTGCGTGGGGATCGTCGGCCCGGTGATAGCGCGCCTGGAGGCGGCCTTCCGGGCCGCTTATCATCACTTCCGGCATCGGCGGATCGTTCTCTCCCTCCGTCCCATCCCGTTGAAAACGCTTGGCGATCTTCCCAGGCCCCGGCGGCGGGCCGAGGCCGGGACCTTGACCGGCCGGGCCGGGAAGCCTATATCCACCGGGATGCCGGCCCGCGGGCGCGGCTCGCGTGCGGCGCGCGCGGGCCATTGGTATACGAACGGGTGCATCATGTTCAAGCGCATTCGGGAAGACGCGGGCTGCGTGTTCGGCCGGGATCCGGCCGTCCGCTCCCGGATCGAGGTCTTCTTCTGCTATCCGGGCTTCCACGCGCTCCTCTTCTACCACGTGGCACACTGGCTCTGGGGATGCCGCTTCCGGCTTCTCGGCCGCTTCGTCTCCCATGTCGGCCGGGTGGTCACCGGGATCGAGATCCATCCCGGCGTCCGCATCGGCCGCCGGTTCTTCATCGACCACGGCATGGGCGTGGTGATCGGAGAGACCGCCGTCGTCGGCGACGACGTGACGCTCTATCACGGCGTGACGCTGGGCGGCGTGACCTGGGCGCCCGGCAAGCGCCATCCGACCGTCGAGGACGGGGTGGTGATCGGCGCCGGCGCCCAGGTGCTCGGTCCGATCACGGTGGGCCGCAACGCGCGCATCGGCGCCAATGCCGTGGTCCTGAAGGACGTGCCTCCCGGCGCGACCATGGTCGGGATTCCGGCACGCCCTGCGGCGGCGGGGAAGACGCGCGGGCTGCGCTTCGACGCCTACGGCACGCCGTCGCCGGACATCGCGGACCCGACCGCGCGCGCCGTCGAGCTCCTGGCGGAGGACGTCGACGCGCTGCGGAAGCGCTTGGCGGAACTGGAAAAAGGCGAAGCCCCGGCTTTCGCCGACTCCGGGAAGGCTGCCGGCGAGGCGACGCCCGCGCCGCCCGCCGGCGACCTCGCGCGACGGGCCGCCGGATGAGCGACGACGCGCCGATCTATCTCGACTACAACGCCACGGCACCGGTCAAGCCCGCCGTAGCGGAGGCGATGGCCGAGGCGTTGTGCGCGCCGGGCAATCCATCGTCGGTCCACGGCTTCGGGCGGGCCGCGCGCAAGCGCATCGAGGACGCCCGCGAGCGCATCGCCGCGCTGGTCGATTGCGCACCGCCGGCGCTGGTCTTCACGGCCGGCGGCACCGAGGCGAACAACACCGCGCTCAAGGGCGCCGGCCGGCCGACGATCGTCGCCAGCGCCATCGAGCATCCCGCCGTCCTGCGCGCCGCCGAGGCTTGCGCGGAAACGCTGGTCCTCCTGCCCGTCGACGCGGAAGGCCGGGTCGACATGGCGGCGCTCGACGGCGCCCTCGCCGCGCACGGGCCGGATGCGCTGGTCTCCGTCATGCTGGCCAACAACGAGACCGGTGCGATCCAGCCGGTGGCCGAGATCGCCGCGCGGGCGCGGGCCGCGGGCGCGCTGGTCCACTGCGACGCGGTGCAGGCGCCGGGGCGCATCCCGCTTTCCTTCGCCGCGCTCGGCGTCGACATGATGAGCCTGTCGGCCCACAAATTCGCCGGCCCCAAGGGGATCGGCGCGCTGGTCGTGCGCGCGGGCCTCGACGTGGCGCCCCTGGTTCACGGCGGCGGGCAGGAGCGCGGGCGGCGCGGCGGCACGGAAAACGGCGCCGGCATCGTCGGCTTCGGCGTCGCCGCGACGCTCGCCCGGGAGGACCTCGCCCGGGCCGGCGAGATCACCGCCCTGCGCGACCGGCTGGAAGCCCGCCTCCGCGAAACGGAACCGGCGGTGCACGTCTTCAGCGCGGGCGCCGAGCGCCTGCCCAACACGAGCTGCGTGACCATGCCGGGGGTGCAGAGCGAGACCCAGGTCATGGGCCTCGATCTCGCCGGCGCCGCGGTCAGTGCGGGCTCCGCCTGCTCGTCCGGCAAGGTGGAGCCGAGCCACGTGCTGCGCGCCCTCGGCGCGCCGGACGACATCGGCGGCTGCGCGATCCGGGTCAGCCTCGGCTGGGCGACCACGGAGCGGGAGATCGACCGCTTCGCGCGCGCCTGGCGGGCACTCTACGCCGGCCTCTCCAACCGCTGGAAGGCCGGCGTCTCGGCGGCGACCGGGTGACGGGCGGTGCGGTGCCGCGGATGACCTTCATCGCGCCGGACGGCGCACGCCGCGAGGTGGACGCGCCGGTCGGCGATTCCGTGCTGGAGATCGCCTGGCGCAACGACATCGACATCGAGGGCGCGTGCGAGGGCGCCATGGCCTGCTCGACCTGCCACGTCATCGTCGACAAGGCTTGGTTCGGCAGGCTCGCCGCCATCGAGGAGGACGAGCGGGACATGCTGGACCTCGCCCTGGGCCTGACCCGCACCTCCCGGCTCGGCTGCCAGATCGTCATCGAGGAGTCGCTGGACGGCCTCGTGGTAACCTTGCCGGACGAGACCGGCAACATGATGGCGTAAGCCGCCCGGCCCCGGCCGGCACGCGAGGGACCATGAGTGGCAGCTTCTTCGCGGCGTTGCGCGACGCCGCCGGTGCGGACTGGCGGCGCTACGTCGAGCATCCCTTCGTGCACGGCCTGGCCGACGGGACCTTGCCGGAGGCCGCGTTCCGCCACTATCTGGCGCAGGACTACCTGTTCCTGATCGATTTCGCCCGCGCCTACGGGCTCGCCGCCTACAAGGCGGCCGGGCTGGACGAGATCCGCGACGCCGCCGAGGGGCTCAAGGCCATCGTCGAGGTGGAGATGGCGCTGCACGTCGCCTTCTGCGCCGAATGGGGCACGGACGCCGCCGCCCTGGAGGTGACCGAGCGGGACGGCGCCACCCTCGCCTATACCTGCTACGTGCTGGAGCGCGGAACGGCCGGCGACCTGCTCGACCTGCGGGTCGCCCTTGCGCCCTGCATCCTGGGCTACGGCGAGATCGGCGCCCGCCTCGCCGCCGACCCGGCCACCGTGACGGCGGGCAATCCTTACGCCCGCTGGATCGAGACCTATGCCGGCGCGGCGTACCAGACCGCGGCCGACAGGGAGGCCGGGGCGCTCGACGCCCTGGCGGCGCGCCGCGGCGGGGAAGCGCGGTTCGACGGGCTGGCCGCGATCTTCCGCACCGCGACCCGGCTCGAGGCCGGGTTCTGGCGGATGGGCCTGGACGCCGCCCGAGGCGGCACGGCGGCGGGCGCGTGAGGCGGGCCTCCCTCCCTTCCGCTCCCGGCGCGGCGCGGGCGCGCGTGGTAGTCGCCATGTCGGGCGGCGTCGATTCCTCGCTGGCCGCGGCGCTCCTGGTGGAGGCCGGCCACGAGGTGATCGGCGTCACGCTGCGGCTCACCGGCGCGGGCGTGGCGCGGGCGCGGCCCGGCGCCTGCTGCGCCGGCGAGGACATCTACGACGCCCGCCGGATCGCCGACCGCCTCGGGATCCCGCATTACGTCCTGGATTACGAAGCGCGTTTCAAGAAGGCCGTGATCGACGATTTCGCGGCGTCCTACGCCCGGGGCGAGACACCCATCCCTTGCGTCCGCTGCAACCAACGCATCAAGTTCCACGACCTGCTGGCGCTGGCCCGCGATCTCGGGGCGGAGGCGCTGGCGACCGGGCATTACGTCCGCTGGGTGGAGGGAGCGGACGGGCCGGCGCTCCACCGGGCGGCCGACGGCGCGCGCGACCAGAGCTATTTCCTGTTCGCGACGACGCCGGCGCAGCTCGCCTTCCTGCGCTTCCCCCTCGGCGGCCTGGCCAAGGAGCGGGTGCGCGCGGAGGCGGCGCGACGCGGCCTTCCCGTCGCCGCCAAGCCGGACAGCCAGGACATCTGCTTCGTGCCGAGCGGCCGCTACGCCGCCGTGGTCGAGCGGCTGCGCCCCGACACCGCCGCGCCGGGGGACATCGTGGACGCGCGCGGCCGCGTGCTCGGGCGCCACAGCGGCATCGCCGGTTTCACCGTGGGCCAGCGGCGGGGCCTGGGCCTGCCCGGCCCGGAGCCACTCTACGTGCTCTCAATCGACGCCGCGCGGCGCCGGGTCGTGGTGGGCCCCAGGGTGGCGCTGCTTCGCGATCGCATCGTCACCGGCCCGCTCAACTGGCTGGGCGGCGCACCGCTCGCGCCCGGCGAGGCGCGCCCGGTAACGGCCCGGCTGCGTTCCAGCCATCCGGGCGCGCCGGCGCGGCTGGTGCTGGCACCCGACGGTGGGGCTACGGTCACGCTCGATCGGCCCGAGCCGGCGACGGCACCGGGCCAAGCCTGCGTGCTCTACGACGGCGCTCGGCTGTTGGGCGGCGGCTGGATCCGCTCCACCGGCCGCAGCCCCGCGCTTGACGGTGCCGAAGCCGCCGCGTATAGCGATGCGCCTCCCGGGGCGGGGTAGCTCAGTCGGTAGAGCAGTGGAATCATAATCCATGGGTCGGGGGTTCGAGTCCCTCCCCCGCTACCGCTCGATGACACCAGCGCGACGGTGGCAGGCGCCAGGGGCGCGCGGAGGCGGAAGGCGGCACTTCTAGAATTGCACGGAAATCTGCGCTGAGCCGAACTTGTCCGCCTTTCTCTGGCCGTCGAATTCCTTGCCGCGCCAGACGAAGGTGAACGACAGCATCGCCGGTCGGGAAAGCTGGCCGAAAACCAGGGAGAGCCCGGCGCTTCCTTCCGGCACGAAGACCTCGCGATCGACCGACAGACTCTCCTTGAACGTGTTGCCGTCCAGGAACAGGTTGCGAAGAACGGCCCGTGCCTCTGCGCCGGCGAACATGGACCAGTCGATCCGGTTCGCCCGGCTGTCGAAGCGTGCCGAGAGCCCCGACAATCCCGGCTGAAGCCGTTGCGGAACGTCCCGCGCGAAAAGCGCGGAGCCGAGCCTGAGTACCACGCCGGCGCCGGCCTCCGTGACGACGTTTCCCGCGCTCAGGCCGACGCGCGAGACCAGATCCGATTTGAGGGCGCCGCCGGTCGCCAGCGGCGTGAACCAGCTTCGCCCCCATCGCAGCAGGAGCGCGGGCTCGTTGTCCAGCTGGTTGCGCCACCCCTGCGGTTCTTCGTCCCCCGTCAGGTCGTGCAGCCGTTTCTGGGTCGTCTCTCCCAGGGCCGCGGGGCCGACCACGCCGAGGCTCAAGGCGAGCCGCTCTTCCGTCCCGGGCGCGTGCGCGGTCGTCGATACCTCGCCGTAGAGCCAGCCGGCGAACGGCCTGTCCTCCGGTATCGGTGCGGGCCGGGCGAAGGCCTCGGGGGTGTAGAGATTCTGGCCGACGGCGATGTCGTATTCGCGGTTCGTGGCGCGGGCGGCGAGTGGCGCCAGACGGCCCAGCCAGCGCAGCCACGCCGGTTGCCGCCCTCTGGGGAAGCCGTAGGACAACGCCATGCCGTTGGTGTAATGCCTGTCCTGCCGGGGCGGGGTGTAGTTGTCGTTCTCCAGAATCAGGGTGAGGAAGTGCGGGTTGTCCGCCTCCGGGCCAAGTGTTTCGGCGTTCGCGTTCGAGGCGGCCAGCAGCCCCGCGACCAACGGGGCGCAACGGGCGAGGCGCAACGCCCCCTTCCAACCGCCCGTCGCCAAGCCTTCGCTTCCCCCGCCGGACGGCCTTGATACCTGCGCACACACGGCCGCAACCGAACCGGTGCGCGCGCCTGGCGGCCGGCACATCTAAAGAGAAGACGCGCCGCGGGCGACGAAGGGGGGGTTGGCGAAGCCGGGCTTGCCGTAGCGCAGCGCGCCGCCGTCCACGGTGTGAACGTCGCCGCCCGCCGCGGCGAGCACCGCGTGCCCGGCTGCGGTATCCCATTCCATGGTGCGGCCGAAACGGGGGTAAAGGTCCGCCGTGCCCCGCGCGAGAAGGCCGAATTTGAGGGCGCTGCCCGCGCGCGCGATCCGCGACGGGCGCTGCCCGGCGATGAACGCATCGGTTTCGGCGTCGCGATGGGCGCTGCTGGCGACCACGACCGGCCCTTCCGCCGGCACCGCCCGCGCGCGGACGGGCTGCGGTGCCGCACCGCCGATGATCCGCACCGCCCGCCCTTCGCCGTCGGCGACATAGGTTTCGTCCAGCGCCGGGGCATGGAGAACGCCGAGCACGGGCCGGCCCTCTTCGATCAGCGCGATGTTGACGGTGAACTCGCCGGTGCGTCCGATGAATTCCTTCGTTCCATCGAGAGGATCGACGAGCCAGAAGCGCCCGCCGGCGGGCGCCCGGGTCGCGCCGATGCTTTCCTCCGAAATCACCGGGATGTCTGGGACGGCTTCGCGCAGCCCGCCGACGATCAGGCGGTCGGCCGCTTCGTCCGCCTCCGTCACCGGCGACGAATCGTCCTTCGTGCGGACCGCCGCACCGCTCCGGTAGAACGCCATGATCGCCCGCCCGGCTTCGAGCGCGAGGCGATGGGCCAGGGCGGCGTGCCCGCGGCGGTCGTCGCTCATGCGCGGGTGTCCGGAAGCGGGGAGGAGCAGTCAAGCCTGATCACATCCTCGCGACGAGGGTGCATCGGCTCTTTCCATCGGGCGCCGCTCTCCACCATTATTCCGCCCGGCCTTGCGCCCCCGCGCGCGGAGCCCGAGCGAATGAGGAGGAGAGCCATGATCAAGGAAACCGTCGTCGCCGTGACCGTCGTGACCATGGCGGCGGGCGCCGCGCTGGCGCCTTCGGCCGCGTCCGCGGGCGAGAAGCCGATCGTCGTCGCGTCGTGCAACCCGTGCAATCCCTGCAACCCCTGCGCGGCCTGCAACCCGTGCAATCCGTGCGCCGCATGCAATCCTTGCAACCCGTGCGCGGCGTGCAACCCCTGCAATCCGTGCGCGGCCTGCAACCCGTGCAAGCCCTGCGGTGCGTGCAACCCCTGCGCCGCCAACTGACGGCGCCCGCTGGAATCGCCGGCCCCCTGGTGGGAGCGGGTGCTCCCGCCGGGGCGGCTGGCGCGTGCGGCTGCCGGAACCTTCATTCGCCGGCAAGCAGGGCGGCGGCCAGCCGCTCCAGTTCGGCGGCGACGCCGTGTTCGGCGAGGGCGATGCGGATGCGCCGGCGGGCACGGGTGAAGTGTGCGCCTTCCTCCAGGGCGACGGCGCGCGCCACGTCTTCCGCCGTCCGGGCCGCCTTCACCATCCGGCGATGCAGCGCGATGCCGCCGTCGAAGCGCGGAATCGGCAGGTTGAAGACATATTTGTCGAAATCCCGCGCGCCCCACTGGCCGCGTGACTGATAGGGCGCCACACCGGCGCGCAGCACCTCGCTGTTCAGGATGCCGCAGAGATAGCGCGCTTCCGCGAGGCTCTCCGCCCTCGCCCAATAGAGCTTGTGGTCGATAACCGTCCTCTCGTCTCGAACTATTGCCGCCGCGAGATTCGTACCCGACTTCGTGTACACGACCCGGATCGGCGCGATCGGGAACTGGCAGGACAATTTCCCGTAGTAGTCGCATCGTTCGCGAAGGCTCAGGCGACCGCGCTTGTGCCTCTCCCAGAGCGTCTCGGTTTTTTCCAGCCATTGCGTCAGCCGCAGAAAGCCGCGCGTCGGCGCTTTCTTCGCGTCCAGCAGTTGATGCTGCTCCCGGTCCCACGGAACGACCGCCAGATGCGGTTGCAGAACGCGGAACGGCGCGACGGATTCGCCCAGCAGCGCGGCCCACAGGAACGCCTTGTCCACCGCGCCCCGCGGCGGCTCCACCTCCTTCCAGGGCGCCTTGTCCTGATTGCCGGACCGGCCGCGAACCAGCGGCGCTTCCGGATTGGGAGGCAACATTCCCGTCACGGGCACCGGTTCGACGAGCACCAGACGCCTGGGAACGAGCGTCGCCCCATTGCGAAAGACGTGGCGGTAGTGCGAACCCGTCCGACCTTCAGCCATCTCCGGCCAAGGCGAAAGCGTATCGGTCAGGTTCCTGTCCGCCGCGGCTTCGTCGGCGTCGCGTGTGGGGAGTGTTCCGGCGAAGGCCGCGACCCGGCCGGGCAAGGGCGCGGGTGCCGAGCCGGCATGGAGGGCGGCGAACAGTACGCAGCTCGGCACCGGAAACAGCGGCCCTACCTCCGGCCCGAAGGTCCAGGCGCCGGCGAAGCGGAGGTGGAAGACGAGATGGCCATGTTGGAGGACCGCGCCCTCGCGGAACTTCACGTAGGCTTGGCGCGACAGGGCGGCGTAGGGCATGACCAGGGCGATCTTCCCGGTCTTCCGCATGTAGAGCAGCGCCGCGCGCATGTAGAAATAGCCCGCTAGATCCTGCTGCGTCGCCACCTTGCCGCCCACCCACAGCCCGGCGGCTTGGCACTCTTCGCGGAAGCGCGCCTGGAACGCCGCGCTCATGTAGCGGTAGGACACCCAGGGCGGGTTGCCGATCACGACGTCGGCCTTCTGCGCCTCCGCCGCCAGCCACACCGGGCGCGCCAGATTGCGGGCGACGTAGCCCCAGATGTGGTTGCGGCCTTCGCCCTGGAGGCGGCGCATGACCTCGTAGGTCTCGCGCAGGACGCAGCGGTCTTCCGGCCGGGCCGAGGCGGCCTCCTGTTCCATCCAGGCGGCGAAGTTGGCGCCCGGCTCGGCCCGCGCGGCGGACTGGATCATGGCGTTCAGTACCCGGTCCAGGAGCGCGGCGTCGGCGGCCACGGCTGCCGGGAAGCGCAGCGTCGCCGGGGCGAGACGCCGGGGGTCCGGCCCCGCCACCGTGACCGGGGGGACGAAGATCTCGAGCACGTTGTCGCCGGCGAGCAAGTCGGGTTGCCGCCCCTTCTCTCCCGTCCGGGCCAGATTCCATTGCAGCGCGTCACCGAGATAGACCGGCACGGTCAACTCGCCCGGATGTTCCGTGCGCAAGGCCGGCAGAAGGGCCAGCAGATAAGTCACGCGGGCGAAGACGACCGCCACGGGGTGGATGTCGATCCCCGCGACCTTCCCTACCGCGCGCCGCGCCGCTTTCGCCGGCGACATGCCGGCATCCGCCGCTGCCGCCAGCACCGACCGGACCGCGTGGAACAGGAACGTCCCCGAGCCGCAGGCCGGGTCCATGACCCGCCGTTTCAGCGGAGCGTCCACGGCGGCCTCGACCATGCGGGCGGCCAGCCAGTCGGGGGTGTAATACTCGCCGAGGTCGTGGCGGGCCCCCGGGTCGATCAGGCTCTCGTAGAGCGCCTTGAGGATGTCGACGCGAATGTCGCGCAGGCGGAAGCGGTTCACCTGCCGGGCGATGCGCATGACCAGCGCCGCGCCCGCCCGGTCCGCCAGCACCCAATCGAAAAAATCGGACTCGCTCTGGCCGGCGATGCCGAGATTCGAGAACGCCTTGTCGTGGAGCAGGGCCGCCGCGTCCGCCGGGGGCGCTCCGATCAGCGCCGCCCAGGCCACCGCCTTGGCGACGGCGACGAGATAAGTGTGTTGCAGGAACAAGGCGTCGTCGCCCACGTCCACGCCGTAGGCGAGGCCCAGGAGGCGCCCCCACAACGCCCGCTTCAGGCGTGCCTCGGGCGTCTGCCCGATTGCGGCCCACAGTTCGCCGAGATCGTTGAGGGCGCGCCGGGCCGCGAGGCTTTCGCGCCCGAATTCGCGCTCGACGGTATGCGGATCGGGCGGCAGGTTCTCGCCCGTGGCGACCGCGCCTTGCAGCCATGCCGCCAGGGCGCGCGGCTCCCGCGGGTCCGTCCGGCAGGCGCCGATCTCGACCGCGACGCCGCCCTTGAGAAGGAACGCGACGAAATCCGCGCCGTCGGTGGCGATGCCGACATAGGCTTCGCCCGTCCGGCTTTCACGCTCCGCGAGATACCGTGCCAATCCCTCTTCCGCGTCCTTGCGCTCGCGCCTGAGATCGGACTTCAGCTCGAACACCGTCCGCCCGAGCAGGGCGTCGATCCGCCCGCGGACCTCGGGCGCCGGCTTCTCGAAATCGATGTCCCGGCTGTCGGCACCCAGATCGTCCACGAGGAGGCGATGCAGCAGGGCGCGGACCTTCTCATGGCCGGGCCGCGCGGCCAGTTCCGCGACCAGGGCGTCGCGGCCCGAAGCCGTCAGCACGGGCCGCGGCCCGGGCGCGCGTTCACCCGGCGCCCCGGGAGCGCGCGGCGAGCGCGGCCGCCACGGCGGCGATCTGGCCTTCCACGTCGATGTCCGCCTGCGCGGTGATTTCGAGGCGGCGGTCCTCCAAGGTGTCCCCGTCCGGGTTGCGGGCGCGCCAGTCCTCGATCACCGCGTCGCGCGCCTTGAGCAGCATGACGGCCTGCGGCCAGAACAGGCGGACCATCGCGCTCACCCAGCGGTTGGCGGGCCAGGAGGGCCGCGCGTGATCGATGGCGAAACGGCCGATCACCTTGCACACGTCGGCAGCGCGATACCACGTCTCCCCGGTGACCCAGCGGTTGGTGGTGAAAAGCCTGAGCGGCAGGCCCTTCGAATCCATGGAGATGGCGACGATATGGGTGAGCGCGTCTTCGCCCATGGGCCAGCATTCGCGATTCGGGTGGCGGGCGGGCTTCATGCCGCGCGGCATCCCCCTGGCGCGCAGGAAGGTGTGGAAATGCCCGTGTTCCTTGTCGCGCAGGCCGCCGGGATGGGCGTGGTAGAAGTATTGCGCATGGCTCTCCCGGTCGTAGACGTCTCCTTTGGGGTAGTGGTCCCACTCGTAGAATGTCCCCTGCCCGCGCAGCAGTTCGCCGACCACGTTGTCCCCCGTCCTGCCGAGCACGCGGAGGACCTCGCGGATTTCCTCGCCGGCCGCCAGCATGGCGCGAAGCCGCTTCGCCGGCTGCGTCGCCATGTCGAGATGGTGGGTCCGTTCCTGCCGCCCGGCGGTCGTCGGGTCTTGCGTCACGCCGTCGCTCCGCTCGCCGCGCGTCGACCAAATCGGAGAATAGGACCGCAGCCCGGGCCTTTCCAGCCCGGCGGGCCGCCGCTCACTCCCCGTCGTGCGGCTCCGCGACCAGGCGGAAGCCGATCAGGATATGCCGGATGCCGGCGGGCCGGGCGTGGCGGGCGGCGGGCCGGCAGACGCCGCAGCCGCGGTCGTCCCACGAGCCGCCCTTGACGAGGAAGCGCCCCGGATTGCCCGGCGACGCCGTCCACTCGAAGACCTGACCGGCCGCGTCCAGCACGCCGTACACGCTGGCACCGGCCGGGAAGCCGCCGACGGGCAGTGTATCGAAAGGCCCGGCGTCGTGGCTGTTGAGCAGCGCGGGATCGAAGCGGTCGCCCCAGGGAAAGCGCCGGCCGTCCGGGCCGCGCGCGGCCTTCTCCCATTCGAGCGCCGTCGGCAGGCGCCACACGCGCCCCGTCCGGGCGGAGAGCCACGCCGCATAGGCCATGGCGTCGCCGTGCGAGACGAGGACCACGGGATGGGCTTCCCGCCCCGGCGGCGGGGCGCCGTCGCGCCAGGCATGGCGACGGGTGCGCGCGAAAGGATGCACCAGCCGGTAGCCGCGCCAAGTCGCTGAGTCGACGTCGGGCGCCCGGTGGCCCGTGTCCGCCACGAACGCGGCGTATTCGTGGTTCGTGATCGGCGTGCGCGTGACGAAAAAGCGCTCCAGCCGTCGGGCGCCCCGCGGTCGTTCGTGGTCGTACCACCCGCGCTCGCGGGTCCGGTCGTGCCCGTAGGCCGCTTCGTCGAGGCGGTAGGCCGCCTCCCGCTCGGCCGCGTCGGAGCCGGCGACGAAGGGCCCGGCGGGAACCTCGACCAGGGCCGGAACGTGACTCCCGACGGGGCCTGCGCCCACGGCCGCCGCCGCTCCGACGAGAAGACACAGCGCCGCGATCATCGCGCCAGACTACGCGGTTTTCGGTGCGTCGGCGGCGGGTTGTCCCGCGCCGGAAGTCACGACAATTTGAGGCTGGGAGCGTTGGCGCGCGGGCGGGCAGCGCCGACAATCGGGAAGAGGCATGATGGGAGCCACGATCATGCGGCACAGGAACAGCTTGCTGGCGGGGACGGTGATCCCCGTGGTCATCGGGTTCGGCGTGGCGGCCGGAAGTGGCCAGGGATCGACCGGCCTGCCCGAGGGCGAGAACCCGACCGCCGTCCCCCGGCCCTACGACGCGGGGTCGTTCCAGTCCGCCGCCTGCAACCCGTGCGGCCCCTGCGGGCCGTGCAACCCTTGCGCGGCCGCCTGCAGCCCTTGCGAGCCGTGCAGCCCTTGCGCGGCCGGTGCCGCCGTCGGCTCGGAATGCGTGGTTCCCCGTCTCGTCCCGGCGTGCAACCCATGCGCGGCGGCTAACCCGTGCAGCCCGTGCGGTGCCTGCAACCCATGCGCGGCCGCGAATCCGTGCAACCCGTGCGGTGCCTGTAACCCCTGTGCGGCGGCCAACCCGTGCGCCGCCGACGAGGTGGCGCTGACGGCCGATGAGGCCAGGGACGCCTATGCCTGCGTCCAGGCGGCGATGGCCGAGGGCTACGCCAAATCCGGCCACCGCTGGGCGAGCGCGTATTCCTCCTGGAAGAATTACGCAGCCCGGCCCTACGTCTCCGACACCCACGGCGCGCGCTTCGTCAACAACTACGCCAACGCGCGGGGCGCGGCGAACTACGGCCTGTTCGAGGACGCCGGGCCGGCACCGGAGGGGACCGTCCTCGCCAAGGACAGCTTCACCGTCAAGGGCGGCAGAGTGGCCGCAGGGCCGTTGTTCCTGATGGAGAAGATGGCGGCCGGGTTCGACGCCGACACGCGGGATTGGCGCTACACGCTGATTCTGCCGAGCGGCAAGGTCGTCGGCAGCACGGGCGGTGCGGGCGCCGGCAAGGTCGCCTTCTGCGCCGAATGCCACCTCTCCGTCGAGGAGCAGGACAGCCGCTTCTTCCTCGACGAGTCATACCGGGCGGAATAGCCGCGGCGCCCGCGGCACCGGCTTGAAAGGGCCGGGTGCGCGCCCTATTCTCCCGCTCCCTCCTGCTTCCGGGGAGACGCTCCGTGCGCACACGACACGTCCTCGCCGCCGCGCTGGCGTCCGCCGTCCTGGCGGCCGGCGCGTCGGCCTCCGCCGCCGACGCGGCCAAGGGCAAGAAGGTCTTCAAGAAATGCAAGGTCTGCCACACGATCGAGGTGGGCGGTAAACACAAGGTCGGGCCGAACCTGCACGGCCTCTTCGGGCGCACCTCCGGGACGGCGGAAGGATTCAAGAAATACTCGACGGCGATGAAGGACGCGGCGATCGTCTGGAGCGAGGAGACCGTCGCCGCCTATGTCGCCGACCCCAAGGGTTACATCCCGAAGAACAAGATGGCGTTCAAGGGCGTGAAGAAGGAAGCCGACCGGCAGAACCTGATCGCCTATCTCAAGGAAGCGACGGCAGCCGAGTGAGCCCGGGCCGCGGCGCCATCGACTTGCGGGATCATATCCGCCAGATCCCGGACTTCCCCAAGCCCGGCATTCTCTTCCACGACGTCTCGACGCTGCTCGCCCACGCCGGAGCATGGGCGGAAACGGTCAGGTGCCTGGCCGAATCGGTCGAGCACCACGAACCCGACCTGCTCGCCGGGATCGAGTCGCGCGGCTTCCTGGTCGCGGCCCCCCTCGCCTACGCGCTCGGCTGCGGCTTCGTGATGGTACGCAAGAAAGGGAAGCTGCCCGGCGCCACGGTGGGCCACCGCTATGCGCTGGAATACGGCGAGGACGAGGTGGAGATGCAGGCCGACGCCATCGTCCCGGGCCAGCGGGTGGTGCTGCTCGACGACCTGCTGGCCACGGGCGGCACGGCGGCGGCGGCCCATGCGCTGCTCCGCCGGGTCGGTGCCGAGGTCGCCGCCGCGGCCTTCATCGTGGAACTCACCTTCCTCGGCGGCCGCGCCCGGCTCGACCTGCCGGTCTCCTCCCTCGTCGCCTACGACGAATAGCGGAGCGGCCATGACGATCACCGTGATCGGGGGAACGGGCCCCCAGGGCAGAGGGCTGGCGCAGCGCTGCGCGCTGGCCGGGATCGACGTGGCGGTGGGCTCGCGGGATGCGGCGCGGGCACGCGCCATCGCCGCCGACCTCCGCGCCGGCGTGCCGGACGCGCCGGGCGCGATCACGGGCGCCGGGAACGCTGAGGCGGCCGCGGCCGCGGAGCGGATCGTCGCACTCGCCGTGCCGTGGGCGGCCCACCGGGCGACCCTCGAAGGGCTCGGGGATTCGCTGCGCGGCAAGATATTGCTCGACATGGCGGTGCCGCTCGCGGACGGCAATCCGCGAAAGGCCGCGATGCCGCCCGAGGGCTCGGCGACGGAGGCGGCGCAAGCGCAGCTGGGCGGTACCGTGGCCGTGGTCGGCGCGCTGCACAACGTCTCCGCCCAGGTGCTGGCCGCCCTCGATCGGCCGATCAACTGCGACGTCCTCGTCTGCGGGGACGACCGCGACGCGCGGCGCGCGGTGATGGAACTGGTCGCGGCCATCGGGGCGCGGGCCTATGACTGCGGCCCGGCCGAGAACGCCCGTTGCATCGAGGCACTGACCCCCCTCCTTATCCGCCTCAACCTGTCGAAGGCGACGGCCTTCAAACACGCGGGCATCCGCATCTGGCCGGAAGAGCGTTAGGACCGTGGAATTCGCCGTCACCTTCCGCGGCGACATCGACAGGCGGCGCGTCGTCGCCCTCTGCCGGCAGGCCGAGGCCGCCGGCTTCGACTACGCCTGGTTCTTCGACAGCCACGTGCTGTGGCGCGACCTCTACCCGCAGATGGCGGTCGCCATCGAGCACACCGAGCGGCTTCGTTTCGGCCCCTGCGTGACCAACCCCGTGATCCGCGACTGGTCAGTCGCGGGCAGCCTGTTCGCCGCCATGGCGGTGCAGTCGGACGGGCGCTTCGACATGGGCGCGGGCCGCGGCGACAGCTCCGTGCGGGTGATCGGCAAGCGCCCGGCGACGGTGGCCCGCCTCGAGGCATTCTGCCGCGCGATGAAGGCGATGGTGCGGGGCGAGGAAGTCCGCTACGCCGGGGTGCCGGCGCCGGTGCGCTTCGACTGGACCGGCGGCTACGAGATGCCCGTGTGGGTCGCGGCCTACGGGCCGCGGGCGCTCGCGGCCGCCGGCCGCGTCGGCGACGGCCTGATCGCGCAACTCGCGGACCCCGGCCTCTGCCGGTGGATGGGCGCGCAGGCGCGGGAGGCCGGCGGCACGGCGGGACGCGACATGGCGGGCTACCGCGTCATGTCGTGCGCGCCGGTCTGGGTCGGCGACCGGGAAACGGGAATCGCGCGGACCAAGTGGTATCCCGCCCTGGTCGGCAACCACGTGGCCGACATCGTCAAGCACCACGGCGTGGACGGCGGCCTCGTGCCGCGGAGCTTGACCGCCTACATCGAGGGGCGCGCCGGAGTCGGCGCCGACGAGGGGTACGACTACAGCCGGCACACGGCCGGCGATTCGGACAACAGCGCCTATGTGAGCCCCGAGATCACCGAGGACTTCTGCGTGGTCGGCCCGGCCGCCGCGCATGTCGAGAAGATCCGGGCGCTCGCGGCCGCCGGCGTCACCCAGTTCAACATCTATCTCGCGAACGGCGGCGAGGAGCGGATCGTCGCGGCCTACGCCGACGAGGTGATCCCGCATTTCCGGTAGGCGTCGAGCCACGCCGGTCAGTGAATCTCGATGTATTCCTCGCGCTCCCACGCGGTGACGTGGGCGTTGAAGCGGGCAAGCTCGGCGCGCTTGACCGTGGTGAAGACCGAGACGAACTCCTCGCCCAGCATCTCCACCACCGCCCGGTCAGCCTCCAGCGCGGCGAGCGCCGCCTCGAGGGTGGCCGGAAAGGGCGGATGGCTCGGATCGTCTTCGCTGGGCCCTGCGGACTGCGCCGCCAGGGGGCGCTTCTCCGCCAGGCCCAGGAGCCCGCAGGCGAGGGTGCCGGCAGCGCAGAGATAGGGATTGCTAATGGCCGAGGCGGCGCGCATCTCCACGTGCATCCCCGGCGTCCCCGGCCGCTTGATGCGCACCATCGCGCTCCGGTCCTCCTCACCCCAACTGACGTTGGAGGGCGCGAAGGTGTGGGGCTTGAGGCGGCGGTAGCAATTCGGGGTCGGGTTGAAGAGCGCCATGCAGGCGGCACCGTGGTCGATGATGCCCTGCACGAAATGCCTGAGCGTGGGCGTCAGTGCCTTCGCATCGTCCGGGTCGTAGAAGGCGTTCCGCCCGCTCTCCTCGTCGATCAGGCTGATGTGGTAGTGGCAGCCGGAACCCGCCATTCCCGCCGCCGGCTTGGCCATGAAGGTGGCGACGTGGCCGGCGTGCTGGACGATCTCCTTGACCGCGTTCTTGAAGGTGAAGCCGTTGTCGATTCCGGCGATTCCGCCCACATGGCCATAGACCAGCTCGTACTGGGACGGCGCGTATTCGGCGTTCGCCGTGAGGATCGGGATGCCCGCCGCGCGCAGGCCGTCGACGACCGCGCGGATCGCCGGGACCTGTTCGTTGCGCAGGTTGTTGAAAATGTGGACGCCGCCGAAGAGCGGCTGGTGGGTCTCCCGATCGAGCACGTAAAACTCGTATTCGTGGGCACTCTCAATCCCGAAACCGAGCGCCGCCACCTTGTCGATCAGGACACGCGCGACATGGCGCGGCGCGGCGCCAAGCGGCGCGCCGTCTTCCCATTCGGTGTCGCAGATGACCTTCGCCGTCCGGTCGAGCCAAGGCACTGGCGCCAGGGTCGACAGGTCGGGCCGCAAGGTCTGGTCCTTGTATCTGACCTCCTCGTTGTAGTGCGAGCCCGGGATGACGTTGGACGCCGTATCGAAGGCGACGATGCCGGCATACATGTTCAAGCCCGCGCGCGCAGTCTCGGCGAACCGCTCCACCGGCACCTGCTTGGAGCGCGCCGAGCCGTGCATGTCCGGCAATTCGAAACGGACGTGCTGCGCGCCATCCCGCTCCAGTGCCGCGAGCGCCTTTTCCACCGGATCGCGGGCGGCGCCCCGCGTTGCGTCCTGGGCCACAGCCGTCTCCTCTCCCGATGCCTCCGCCCGCACGATGCGGCCCGCACCCGGCGAGTCAAGGCCCACAGGCCCGCGCCCGCCGCCACAAACGCTTTGTCGCGGCGGGCGCGGGCGGGTATGCTGCGCATCGTGGCGGCGTGAGGCCGCCGGCGTCACGGGAGGATGAAGCGTGCCCTCGGCTTCGGTCGCGATGACGGTCAACGGCGAGGCGGTCGCGCGCAAGGTCTCGACCCGCACCCTGCTGGTCGAGTTCCTGCGCTACGACTTGGGCCTCACCGGGACCCATGTCGGCTGCGACACCAGCCAGTGCGGCGCCTGCAACGTCCATGTGGACGGCGAATGCGTGAAGGCCTGCACGATGCTGGCCGTCCAGGCCGACGGCGCCGAGGTGCGCACCATCGAGGGCGTGGCCCGCGAAGACGGCACGCTGCATCCGATGCAGGCGGCGTTCAAGGAGCATCACGCGCTGCAATGCGGCTTCTGCACGCCCGGCATGGTCATGTGCGCGCTCGAGCTGGTGGCGCGCAACCCGCGCCCGAGCGAAGGGGAGATTCGCGCCGGGCTGGAGGGGAATTTCTGCCGCTGCACGGGCTACCACAACATCGTGGAGGCCATCGCCTCGGGTGCTGAAGCGATGGCGGGCGGCGGCGAGTCGTGAGAGGATGGAGGCAAGCGTCCGGCGGGTTCGCCGACCCGTGCATGGCGGGCGCCGAGTGGTGTAGAGTGGCGGGGAGCGCCCGCGTCTGGCGCGGCAGGAGGTGACGATCGTGCTGAAATCACTCCATATCGATCCGGGCAAGTGCACCGGGTGCCTGCAATGCGAGCTGGCCTGCTCTTACGAGAACGAGGGCGTGTTCAACCCGGCCAAGTCCCGCATCAAGGTCTTCAACTTCCACGACCAGGGGCGCATGGTGCCCTATACCTGCACCCAGTGCGACGAGGCGTGGTGCATGCAGGCCTGCCCGGTCGACGCGATCACGCTGGACGCCGAAACCGGGGCCAAGGTGGTCTCCGATTCGCTCTGCGTCGGCTGCAAGGTCTGCACCATCGCCTGCCCCTTCGGGACGGTGAACTACAACGCCTCCACCGGCAAAGTGATCAAATGCGATCTCTGTGGCGGCGATCCGGAGTGCGCCAAGGCGTGCCCCACCCAGGCGATCACCTATGTCGACGCCAACTGGACGGGCCTCGACAGGATGCGCCAGTGGGCCGCCAAGACCGACGCCGGCGCGCAGGCCGAGGCATAGGGAGGGCTCGATCATGGCATGGGCGAGAAATCTGCTGCGGGTGAACCTGACCGAGGGCACCTGCAAGAACGAGCCGCTGAACATGGAGTGGGCGCAGAAATATCTGGGCCAGCGGGGGCTCGCCACCAAATACCTGGTCGAGGAGACCGACCCCAAGGTCGATCCTCTGGCCCCTGAGAACAAGCTGATCATGGCCACCGGCCCACTGACCGGCACTTGCGCCTCCACGGCCGGGCGCTACTCGGTGGTGACCAAGGGAGCGCTCACCGGCGCCATCGCCTGCTCCAACTCCGGCGGCTTCTTCGGCAACGAAATGAAGAACGCCGGCTACGACATGATCGTCTTCGAGGGCCGGTCCCCGAACCCCGTCTATCTCCTCGTGGAGAACGAGAACGCGCGCCTGCTCGACGCCGGCGACTTCTGGGGCAAATCCGTCTGGGACACCGAGGAGGGAATCAAGGCCAAGCATCAGGACCCGCTGATCCGCGTCGCCTCGATCGGCGTCGCCGGCGAGCAGGGCGTCAAATATGCCTGCATCGTCAACGACATGCACCGGGCCGCCGGACGTTCCGGCGTGGGCACGGTGATGGGATCGAAGAACCTCAAGGCGGTGGCCATCCGCGGCACGCTCGGGGTTTCCGTGGACGATCTCGGGCGCTTCATGCAGGCCACCGCCGACGGCAAGAAGGTGCTTGCGGAGAACGCCGTCACCGGCCAGGGCCTGCCGACCTTCGGCACGCAGGTGTTGATGAATGTGATCAACGAGGTCGGCGCCCTGCCGACGCGCAACCATCGGGACGTGCAGTTCGACGGCGCCAAGAACATCTCGGCGGAGGCGATGGCGGAGCCGCGCAAGGACGGCAAGCCGAACCTCGTGACCAACGCCGCCTGCTTCGGTTGCACCATCGGCTGCGGGCGCATTTCGACGGTCGAACGCAGCCACTACACGGTGGCCGAGCGGCCGCAATACCAGATCGCCTCCGGCGGCCTCGAATACGAAGCCGCCTGGGCGCTCGGCGCGGCGACCGGCGTGGACGACCTCGACGCGCTTACCTTCGCCAACTTCATCTGCAACGAGCAGGGCCTCGACCCGATCTCCTTCGGCGCCACCGTCGGCGCGGCGATGGAGCTCTACGAGGAAAACACCATCGGCGACAAGGAGACCGGCGGCCTCGAGGTCCGCTTCGGCTCCGCCAAAGCGCTGACGAAACTCGCGGAGCTGACGGGCAAGGGCGAGGGCTTCGGCGCCGAGATCGGCTTGGGCTCCAAGCGGCTGTGCGAGAAATACGGCAAGCCCGAGCTCTCGATGTCGGTCAAGGGGCAGGAATTCCCGGCCTACGATTCGCGCGGCATCCAGGGCATGGGCCTTGCCTACGCCACGGCCAACCGGGGTGCTTGCCACCTGCGGGCCTACACCGTCTCCTCCGAGATCCTGGGCGTCCCGGAGAAGACGGACCCGCATGTGACCGAGGGTAAGGCCGGCTTGGTCAAGGCGTTCCAGGACGCCACCTCGGCGGTCGATTCCTCGGGCCTCTGCGTGTTTACTACCTTCGCTTGGTCGCTTGACGACATCGCGCCGCAGATCGACGCGGCCTGCGAGGGCGAGTGGACGACGGAACGGCTCCTCGAAGTCGGCGAGCGCGTCTGGAACCTCGAACGGCAGTACAATCTGGCCGCCGGCTTCACCGGCAAGGACGACACCCTGCCAGCGCGCCTCCTGAAGGACGCCGCGAAGACCGGCCCCGCCGAGGGCCTGACCAACGGCCTCGGCAAGATGCTGCCGGAATATTACGAGGTGCGCGGTTGGACCGGCGACGGCGTGCCGAGCAACCAGACCGTGGAGCGGCTCGCGCTTTAGGCCGGGCCGCCCCGCCGCCGCGCCGGGAGGGCGGCGCGGCGAACCGAGCGGGAGCCGCCATGCAGCACGTCATCGTTGGCGCCGGGCCGGCCGGCGTGGTCGCGGCTGAGACCTTGCGCAAGGGGGACCGGTCCGCGGAAATCCTCCTGATCGGCGACGAGCCGGAGCCGCCCTATTCGCGGATGGCGATCCCTTACGTCCTCGACGGTTCGATCGAGGCGGGCGGGACCCACCTTCGCAAGGCGGAAGGCCACTACGACCGCCTCGGCATCCGCTACCGGCAGGGGCGCGCCGAGTCCGTCGCCGCGGCGGACGGCGCGCTGGTCCTGGAGGGCGGCGAGAAGGTTGCCTACGATCGCCTCCTCGTTGCCACCGGTGCGGCGCCGCTGAAGCCGCCGATCCCGGGCCTCGACTCGCCGGGCGTCCACAATTGCTGGACGCTGGCGGATTGCCGCGCGATCGAGGAACGCGCCACGCGCGAGTCGAACGTCGTGCTGATCGGCGCTGGCTTCATCGGCTGCATCATCATGGAGGCCCTCGCCAAGCGCTGCGGCAGGCTCACCGTGGTGGAGATGGAAGACCGCATGGTCTCGCGCATGATGGACGCGACCGCTGGCGGCATGTTGCGGCGCTGGTGCGAGGCCAGGAACATCCGGGTGCTGACCTCGACGCGGGTCGCCCGCATCGAATCCGCCGACGGTGGAGCGGGCGACAAGGCGGTCGTGCTCGACGGCGGCGAGAGGCTCGACGCCCATCTCGTCGTGCTGGCCGTGGGCGTCGCGCCCAACACCGGCTTCCTCGAAGGCAGCGGAGTCGAGACCGACCACGGCGTGCTCGTGGATGCGCATATGCGCTCCAACGTGGCCCATGTCTTCGCCGCGGGCGACGTGGCCCAGGGCCCCGATTTCTCGACCGGCGGCTACTCGGTGCACGCCATCCAGCCGACCGCCGCCGAGCACGGTCGGGTGGCGGCACTCAACATGCTGGGCAAGGAAGCCCGCTACAAGGGCAGCCTCAACATGAACGTGCTCGCCACGGTCGGTCTGATCTCGAGCTCCTTCGGCAGCTGGGAGGGGGTGGCCGGCGGCGAAACGGGCAGGGCGGTGGATGAGGACGCCTTCAAGTATCTCCGGCTCGAATTCGACGGCGACCGTCTAGTCGGCGCGCTCGGTATCGGCTTGACGGACCATGTGGGCGTGATCCGCGGCCTGATCCAGGCCAGGACGGCGCTGGCCGACTGGAAAGCCAGGCTGCTGGAAAACCCGCACCGCGTGATGGAGGCCTACGTCGCCCACAGCCAAGCGTGAGCGGCGCCGGCGCCATGAAGGTGACCGTCAAACTCTACGCCCTGCTGAGCGACTACCTGCCCGCCGGGGCGGTGGACAACCAGATTGAACTCGACCTGCCTGAGGGCACGACGCCGGAAGACGTCTTCATGCGCTTCAACCTGCCGCGCCAATACTGCTCCATCGTGCTGGTGAACGGCCTCTACGTCGAGCCGAGCGAGCGCGGCGGCCACGCCCTGCGGGAGAACGACACCCTCGCCGTCTGGCCCCCCGTGGCCGGCGGTTAGCCCGCGCCGGAAGGCCACCCGCCCATGCCGGAAACGGTGGTTTTCCGGAAGGAGATGGCGATCACCCATCGCGATTTCCTGCGCCTTCTGCGCCGGGCACTCGGGGGGCGGGAACTCGCCTCACGCGACGGCGCCGTCACCCTCGACGAGGGCGGCCGCACCCTCGAAATCACGCTCTCGCCGGAGTCCGAGCGGCGGATCGGCGTGCTCGCGCTCCCGGTGACCGAGGTGCGGTTCCGCTATACCGGCTACGCTGACCCCGCGCGGCATCTCGCACGGCTGGAACGCTCCTTCCAGCGGGGCGGGGGATAACCGCCTCCGAGACTCCCGGCACCGGACGAACGATTCCTTATCGGGGACGTTCGCGCGTGCGAACGACCGCCCATCGCGCGACGCCGCCGCGTGCTGGATCCGCCCGTCCGCAGGATCAAGGGCCGCGGCGCTAAATTCTGGACCCGCTCGACGGCGAGGTGGCCGCCCCGTGTGCGGGTCGTTTTCTCTACCGGCTTCTGGAGCCGCCGTAGGAATCGGTGCATAGTCCACAGAGGCCGTCGCCGCTTTGCACGGAACGAGCGCCGGTGGCTTCAAACGACTCTGGAGATAAGGCGTCATCGCCGATCCGTCATCAGGCGTTCCCATGTACGATCCGCGCGGCCGGGAGGAGGCTTCCTGGCTTCACCCGGGATCACCCACGCCGGCTGGCTATCTTCGCATCGACGGAAACGCCGGCCCGCTTCGCGCCCCGCTCGAACGATCGGTCCTCCTATGCGGAAAGGCCGACGACGCGCTCGACCTGCTCCCGGACGCTTCCGTGCAGACCGTGGTGACGTCGCCCCCCTATTGGTCACTACGGGATTACGACGTAGACGCGCAGATCGGCCGCGACGAATCCCTGGCGGATTACGTTTCCGGCATCGCGGCCACGTTCGAGAAGATAAAGCGCGTCCTCGCGGACGATGGGACGGTGTGGTTGAACGTCGGGGATTCCTACACGTCGGGGAACCGCCGCTACCGCGCGCCGGACCGCAAGAACCGGGCGCGGGCCATGGCCATCCGCCCGCCGACGCCGGACGGGCTCAAGCCCAAGGACCTGATCGGCGTTCCCTGGCGGCTGGCCTTCGCTCTCCAGGAAGCGGGGTGGTGGCTGCGCGCGGAGGTGATCTGGCACAAGCCGAACGCGCATCCGGAGTCGGTCCGCGACCGCCCGACGAAGGCGCACGAGACGGTCTTCCTGTTCTCGAAGAACCAGGACTATTACTACGACATCGACGCCGTGCGCGGCCCGAACGGCCGACGGTTGCGCACGGTATGGGACATCGTCACCGAACCGCTCGATCGAGCGAACGGGCGCGCCGACGACCATCCGGCGATGATGCCGATGACGCTCGCGTGCCGTTGCGTGGCGACCGCCTGCCGGGAAGGCGATACCGTTCTGGACCCTTACGCCGGCGCGGGGACGACGCTTCTCGCCGCCCGCGATCTGGGCAGGCGGTGGGTCGGCATCGAGTTGAAGCCAGCGTTCGTTGACCTGATCGAACGGCGGCTCCGGGAAGCGTGACCCGCGAAGAGCTGAAGGTCCGGCTCGACGGTCTTTCACCCGCGGCCGTCCGGTTCGTCGCGCGGATGGTGGAAGCCCTCGCGACGCCGCCCCGAGTCGACGCGCATCCGCAAGGAACGTGGATCACCCGTTGTCCCGACTGGATCGAGTATTTCGGTCTTGCACTTTCGGTCCATCACGGAACGACGACCGAGCCTTTGGGCTTGAACGGCTTCGAAGCGGTATTTCGCAACGCCTGCGCCTCCGTCGGATGGAAACTCGACCCGGCGCTTCGTCGATTTGACGGTCCAGGTTGGAACGGAGCCGGAAAGGCGTCTTTCGCTCAAATCGACGGCTGCCCAGCGATTGTCGGAGACGACAGCCCATATCTCCAAGCTCACCGAAGCTGCCTGGATACAGGATTTGCGCACGGCGGCGGAAGGACAGAGAGGAACTCTTGGACTGCTGAGAGATTACACCGGGACGGTCGACGCGATCATCATGTTGCGCGCGTTCCGCGAACGGAACCGGAGGCCGAGGCGTTATCAACTCCTCGAGATCCCGACGACGATATTCCGTCCGCTCCAATCTCTGCCGTCGTCGGCTTTCAATGCGCACGCCCCCACGGTGGATTGCGTGGTCGGGAGTGAAACCGTCGCCCGCGTTTCGCTCGATCGTTCCGACGCGAAGATCACGGTCAAAAGCATTCTGCTGACCGCTTGCATCGTTCATGCCGAGTGGCGGGTTTCCCGGTGAACGGCGAGAGCATGGCGTGAGTTCCGTATAGCGGTTGCCCAGCTAACGCACGCGCCGCCCCATGAGGTGCGCGCCTGATGGCGCGCCGTCCGCACTTTCGCGAAGCCCGCCCTTGGCGCATATAGCGCGGCCATGACCGATATCGGGGATGCCTTCGCGGCGGCCTTCGCGCTTGTCTACCATCTCGATCGCGACCTGGGCGAGATCGTCCGCCTGTCGTTGCAGGTGAGTGTCGGCGCCGTCGCCGTGGCGAGCCTCGTCGGCCTGCCGCTGGGCGCGGCGGCGGCGTTGTTCCGCTTCCCCGGCCGGGGCGCGCTGGTCGTCCTGCTCAACGCTCTGATGGGGCTGCCGCCGGTCGTCGTCGGCCTCGTCGTCTATCTGCTGCTCTCGCGGGCGGGGCCGTTCGGCGTCCTCGGACTCCTGTTCACGCCGACCGCGATGGTCATCGCCCAGGTGCTGCTGGTGGCGCCCATCGTCGCGGCCCTCGCGCGGCAGACGATCGCGGACCTGTGGTGCGAATATGAGGAGCAGCTCCGCTCGCTCGGTGCCACGCCGCGCCGCGCGCTCACGGCGCTGCTCTGGGACGGGCGCTACAGCCTGCTCACCGCCGTGCTGGCGGGCTTCGGCCGGGCCATCGCGGAGGTCGGCGCGGTGATGATCGTCGGCGGCAATATCGACCACGTGACCCGGGTCATGACGACGGCCATCGCGCTGGAGGTCTCGAAGGGCGATCTCGCCCTCGCCCTGGGGCTGGGACTCGTCCTCGTGACCCTCTCGATCGCCGTGAACGCCGTCGCTTCCCTGCTGCGCAGCACCTTGGCGCGGGAGCGGCCGTGACCATCGAACAGCCCTCGATCCTGCCCCTCGAACTGCGCGGCGCGAGCGTCGACGGCGGCCGCCAGCGGCTGCTGAAAACGATCTCCGTACGCCTCGACCGCGGGCCGAAGACCATCGTCCTCGGGCCCAACGGAGCAGGCAAGAGCCTGCTCCTGCGCCTCTGCCACGGCCTCATCCAGCCGAGCGAAGGCGAAGTGCTGTGGCGGGGCGCCAACGGTCGCGATCCGTTGCGCTTCCAGGCGATGGTGATGCAGCGCCCGATCATGTTGCGCCGCTCGGTCGCCGCCAATATCGATTTCGCCCTCTCCTTGCGCGGCATCGCCCGCCCGCTGCGCCGGCGGCGAATCGCGGAGGCGCTCGAACGCACCGGCCTCGGCGCCTTCGCCAGGACGCCGGCCCGCGTGCTCTCCTTCGGCGAGCAGCAGCGGCTGGCGCTGGCGCGATCCTGGGCCTTGCGGCCGCAGGTGCTCTTCCTCGACGAGCCGACCGCCAATCTCGACCCGGCGGCGACCCACGTGATAGAGGAAGTGATCGTGGCGATGGCGGACGAGGGCACCAAGATCGTCATGACCACCCACGATCTCGGCCAGGCGCGCCGGCTCGCCGACGAGGTGATGTTCCTGCATCGCGGCCGCCTGCTCGAACGCGTCGACGCCGGCGCGTTCTTCGCCGGGCCGGCGGACCCGCTGGCCCGGGCCTTCCTGCGCGGCGAGCTCCTGTGGTGGGAACGCCGCGAGCTGACCCCGCCGTAGGAGACTCCATGGCCGCGCACACCCCGCTCTCCCGCCGCTTCGTCGCCTGTGGCCTTGCCTTCACCCTGGCCCTCGCCGCGGGCGCGGCCGGCGCGACGGCCGGCGAGTTCATCGTCCTCGCCTCCACCACCTCGACCCGGAATTCCGGTCTGTTCGACCGCATCCTGCCCCTCTTCGAGGAGGAGACAGGAATCTCGGTGCGCGTGGTCGCGGTTGGCACCGGGCAGGCGATCCGGCTGGCCCGCAACGGCGACGCGGACGTGCTGCTGGTGCATCACCAAGCCTCCGAGGAGGCGTTCGTCGCCGAGGGTTACGGCACGGTGCGCTTCGACCTGATGTACAACGATTTCGTCCTCGTGGGCCCGGCGGACGACCCGGCGGGAGTCGCCGGCGCGAGCGACGCGGCCGCAGCGCTCCGTGCGATCGCCGACCGGGAGGCGCCGTTCCTGTCGCGCGGCGACGACAGCGGCACGCACAAGCGCGAGCGCGCGCTGTGGGAGGCCGCGGGCCGGGATGCCGCCGCCGCCTCCGGCACCTGGTACCGGGAAGCGGGGCAGGGCATGGGCGCGACTCTGAACACGGCGTCGATGATGGCGGCCTACACCCTCACCGACCGCGCCACCTGGCTGAAGCAGCGGGACACGCTCGACCTGCGCCTGCTGCTTGCGGGCGATTCGCACCTGCGAAACCAGTACGGCGTGATCGCCGTGAGCCCGGCCGTGCATCCGCACGTGCGCGCCGCGGCCGCGCGCCGCTTCGTGGGCTGGCTTCTCTCGCCCGCGGGCCAGGCAGCGATCGGCGCGGTCAGCATCGACGGCGAACGCCTGTTCACGCCCAACGCCTCGCGCTGACGCCCCGTCCGCACCGCCCCGGAGGGGCGCGGCGTTGCACTGTGGCCCCCGCTTCCCGATACTGGCGTCCGGACGCCGGTGTCGTGGCGGAGAGGACGGCAATGACGGAAAAGCGCACGCGCATCGGCATGATCGTCCCTTCGTTGAACACGGTCGTGGAGCCCGTGACCGCCGCGTTGCTCGCAGGCCTGCCGGAGGTGACGGCGCATTTCACCCGCGTGAAGGTGGATCGGGTCGCGCTCGGCGAAAGCGCGGCAGCCCAGTTCGCGCCCGCGCCGATGCTGGAGGCCGCGCGCCTCCTGGCCGATGCGCGGGTCCACGCGATCTGCTGGAACGGCACGGCCGGCAGCTGGCTCGGCCTCGCCCACGACCGGACGTTGTGCAAAGCGATTGCTCGCGAGACGGGCATTCCGGCGACCAGCGCCACCTTGGCGCTGGCGGAATTGTTCCGTAGCCGGAGGATCCGGAAGTTCGGTCTGGTGACGCCATTCCGGAGCGATGTGCAGGCGGCGATCGTGGAAACTTGGCGGGGCGAAGGCTTCGAATGCGTGGCCGAGCGCCATCTGGGCGACGGCGACGGCTTCGGCTACGCGGCCATCTCGCCGGCGACCGCGAAGGACATGATCCGTGCCGTGGCCGGTGCGGCGCCCGAGGCGGTCGCCGCGATCTGCACCAACGTGAACGCCGCCCCGCACGCCGCGACCATGGAGGCGGAGACGGGGCGGCCGGTCTACGACAGCGTAGCGGCCGCGCTCTGGGGCGCGCTCGTCCTCGCCCGCATCGACCCCGGCCGGATCGCCGGCTGGGGCGGGCTCTTCGCAGTCGCGCCCGAAGCCCCGTCGCGCGTCGGCGCCGGCGTGTGAGCGGCGCTCAGGCGCTCGCCGCCCGTTTCCCCGGCTCTTCGAGCAGATCGGCGACCGGAGTCGCGTGCCAGCCTTCGGCGCGCTTGGCCCAGTAGAGGTCCGCGAGCCGCCCGGTGGTGATGCCCGGCGCGCCGTTGCCGATCGGCTTGTCGTTGACCCGCACCACCGGAATCACACCGCCGCCGGAGGTCGAGATGAACGCCTCGCCGGCCTGCTCGAGGTCCTCGGGCCCGAGCGCTGCCGCTTCCGCCTCGAGCCCGATCTCCGCGCAGAGGTCGAAGACGGTCTTTCGGGTGATGCCCTCGAGCAGGTTGTCGCCCGGGGTCAGCGCCTTGCCGTCGCGGACGATCCAGACGTTGAAGCCCGGCCCCTCGGTGAGATGGCCCTCGGTGGAGAGCAGGACGGGCTGGTCGGCGCCGGCATCGAGCGCCTCGAAATGGGCGGCCGTCAGGTCCATCCGGTTGAAGTTCTTGCACCGCTGGTTGATGGCGGCGTCCGGGGCCCGGCGCGTGCTGGCGACCCAGAGATGGGCACCCGACGTCACCTTGTCGGCGGCGACGAGCGTGTAATACGGCACCGCGTAGGCGATCAGCTCGTTGGTGGAGGTTCTCGGGTCTCCGAAGGCGGTGCCGCCGGCATAGCGCCCGCGGGTACAGAGCACGTAGACGATCGAATCGGCGAACCCGGCCCTGTCCACGCACTGCGCCATGACATGCCTGATCTCGGCGTCGGCGTGCGGTGGCGAGACCCGGATGTATTCGCAGGAGGCGTAGAAGCGCGCCATGTGGTCGTCGAGGCGGAAGAACACGCCGTCGCGGACGGTCACCGCGTCGAAGACGACGTCGCTCTTGTGGAAGGCCGGGTCGAGGATCGGGATGGAAGCCTCTTCGATCGGCATGTAACGCCCCTGGCAGTAGGCGATTCCCTTCGACTCCGACATGCTTCCGACCTCCTTCGGTACCGCCGCGCCCCGGCGGTGTTTCCGTTCCTCTCCCGCCGACCGTAAGGCGGCGGTGCGGCCGGGGTCAACGCCAAACCGGCGGTTCCGCAGTGCGCGGGCCCGGAGAGCCGCCATCTCGAAAAAAGCGCGTGCCGCAAAAATCGAATCGGGCGCGGGCGCGGAAGCGGCTATGATGGGACGCTCGAAGAAGCGGGGGAACCCGCCGAGGCGATAGGTGTCACAGGAAACAAGTTGGTCCAACGATGTCAGACAATCTCGAACAACCTCCCTCCGGCTCCCAGGTCACGGCTCAGGTCAAGTGGTTCAACCCGACCAAGGGATTCGGATTCCTCGTGCCCGACGACGGCTCGCCGGACGTCTTTTGCCACGTGTCCGCGGTGGAGCGGGCCGGCCACGACACGCTCCCGCAGGGCGCCACCGTGACCTGCGAGGTCGTGCAGGGGCAGAAGGGGCCCCAGGTCTCGCACATCCATGCCGTCGATACCTCAACCGCTGTGGTCGGCCCGCCGCGCGGCGAGCGCCCGCGGCGTTTCGGCCCCGGTGGCTTCCAGGGCCAGCGCCATGACGAGCCGTCCGGTCCGACCGAGGAAATCGAGGGCACCGTGAAGTTTTACAATGTCGGCAAGAGCTACGGCTTTGTCACGCCGGACGGCGGCGGGCAGGACGTGTTCATCCACGCCAAGGTCCTCGCCCGCTCGGGCTGCGATTATCTGGAGCCGCAGCAGCGGGTGCGGCTCCAGATCGTGCAAGGCTCGCGGGGGCCGCAGGCCACATCCATCGAAATCGTCTGAGACGGCGGCCCGCCGGCGGGCGCGACCGCGTCAGGATCGCAGGCGCATCGTCACCTCTTCCGCGAAGAGGCGGACGCTCCGCAGCGCCGCCGCGTGATCGATGCCCGGGACGAACATGCGGCATAGCGCGTGATTGATCCCGGCGCGCCGCTGGAGCGTCTTGAGCCGGTCGAACACATGGGCCGGGGCCCCGATCGCGAGACGGTCTTCGAGCAGTTCGTCGAGGGAAAGGTCTGCGCACCCTTCGCGGTGGCGGTGCAGAGCGAGGAACGCCGGGCCTGCGATCTCCACCGCCTCTTCCCGCGAGGGCGCCACGAAGACATCCCGGACGACCGGGCGCTCCACTTCGACCATGCTCCGATTCGCGCGGGCCAAGCCCGCGGCGTAGGAGGCATAGAGCGCCGTCACCTGCGCGTCGGTCTCGCCCGGGCACGGCAGGATCGCGCAGCCGGTGCGCGCGGCGAGGGCCACGGCCTCCGGCCCGTCCGCCTCGATCCAGACCGGCGGGTGGGGGATTTGCACCGGCCGCGGGGTGACCGCGAGATGGGCGGTCCCGGCCCCGGCCCGCTCCCAGGGCAGGCGGAACGGCGTGACGTAGGGTTCCGCCTCGAACGGCCGCTCCGGGTTCACTGCCGCCGCCGCGGGGAAGCGCGTATAGCGCCCGCCATAGGCGAAGGCATCGTGGGTCCAGGCATGGCGGATGAAGTCGAGGGCCTCCGCGAAGCGCGGCATCCGCTCCTCGTAAGGCACGCCGAAGGCAGCGAAGCCCTCGCGCGCGCCGCCCGCGCCCACGCCGGCGATCGCACGACCGTTGGAGAGCAGGTCGAGGACGGCGTAGTCCTCGGCGGCGCGGGCCGGGTGCTGGAGCGGCAGCGCCCGGCCCGCCGTGCCCAAGCGGATGGAGCGGGTCGAGCCGGCGAGCGCGCCGAGGAGTTCGAGGGCCGAGGCCGTAAGGGCGCCCTCCACGAAGTGTGATTCGCCGATCAGCGCCGAATCGAACCCGAGATGGTCCGCGCGCTCGACCTGCTCCAGGATCGCCGCGTAAAGGTCGGCCGCGTCGGCGCCAGCGGTCAGGTCCCAGCCGTAATAGAGCCCTGTCCTCATGACGCCCCTCCGAAATGGGGGATGACCTCCCGAGCGAAGAGCTCCATCTGCCGGAACAGGCGGTCTTCCTTCTGGCTGATGTGCATGATGCGTGGCATGAAATGGTCGAAGGGGACGGCCGCGCGGTAGGCCCCGATCTTGCGGACGATCTGCGCCGGCGTGCCGACGAAGGACGCTTCGACGATCTCCCGGAACACCGGGTGGGCGAGGAGTGCCTGCCGCCCGCCCGACGCCTTGGGGACATAGCCGTAGGCGACGTATTGCTCTTCGTACATCGGCAGCAGGTCCTCGTTCATGATCCGCTCCGCTTCCTCCCGGGTCTCGGCGATGCAGACGTCGCGGAACAACGCCACCTTGACGCAGCTCTCGGGCACGCCGGCCTCGCGCGCGGCCTTCCTGTAGGCGGCGGCGTTGGCCCGGAACGTCTCCAGGCTCATGGAGGGACCTTCCCAGAAGCCGAGTCCGTGGCGCCCGATGTTGCGCGCCTGCACCGGAGAGCGGTTGGCGCCCACCCAGATCGGCGGATGGGGGCGTTGGAGGGGGGCGGGTTCCAGGTGGAGGTCGCGGTAGTTGAAGAATTCGCCCCGGTGGCTGAAGCGCTCGCCGGAGAACGCCTTCTTCATCACCGTAACGGCCTCGTAGAAGCGCTTGCCACGGGTCTTCTTCTCGATGCCGAGCCCCTCGAACTCCTCGACGCGGTAGCCGGGCGCGAGGCCCAGGATCAGGCGCCCGTTGGAGAGCACGTCGAGGGTGGCCTTCTCCGCGGCGTCGCGCAGCGGGTCGTGGAGGCCCAGGAGCGAGCAGCCCGTGCCGATGCCGATCCGCGAGGTCCGCCGCGCGATCGCGGCGAGCACCGGCAGCAGCGATGGGCAGTAGCCGTCGTACCAGAAATGGTGCTCGGTGAGCCAGAAGCTGTCGAAGCCCAGCGCCTCCGCCCGCTCGGCGTGCTTCACGACCTCGCCGTAGAGACCGGCCCACGCCCGTGGGTGGACCCGCGGGCTCTGCATCCCATAGAGACCGTACCAGAACTCCACGACGGCCCTCCTCGCTTGGCTACAGCAATTCCTCGGCGACGAATCGGAGCTCCGCGCGGCCGGCACCGGCGAGCAGGAGCGCCGTCACCGCGCCGTCCGCCGCCGCTGCCTTCCACGCGGCGAGGCGCGCGCGGATGCGATCCCGCGGCCCCACCAGGGCGACCCCGTCGGCGAACTCGTCCGGCACCGCCCGCGCGGCGCCCTCCTTGTCGCCGGCGAGGTAGAGCGCCTGGATGCGGGTGGCGGCGGCGCCGAAGCCGAGCCGGTGGGCGTAGTCGGCGTAGAAGTTGCGGCCGCGCGCGCCCATGCCGCCGATATAGAGGGCGAGCGAACGCTTCACCCCGTGCAGTGCCGCCCCGTGGTCGTCGGCGATGCGCACATCGACGAAGGGGGCGATGGCAAAGCCCGCGCGGCGCGCGCCGTGGCCGGCCTTGCGGAAGCCTTCCGCCAGCGGTTCCGTATAGACGGAAGCCTGCTCCGGCATCATGAAGAGCGGGAACAGCCCGTCGGCGATCTCGCCCGCGAGCCGCAGGCCGGCCGGAGTCACCGCGCCGGTGTAGATCGGCAGCGGATGGCGGGCGTGGAGGATGCTCTTCAGCGGCTTGCCGAGCCCGGTCGCACCGGGGCCGCGATAGGGCAGGCTGTAGTGGGTGCCTTCGTGGACGACCGGCGCCTCGCGGGCCACGATCTTGCGCACGATGGAGACGTATTCGCGCAGTCGCGCCAGGGGTTTGCCGTAGGCCGCACCGTGCCAGCCCTCGACCACCTGCGGCCCCGACGGCCCGACGCCCAGGACGAAACGGCCGCCGGAGAGCGCTTGCAGGGTCAGCGCCGTCATGGCGGCGCAGGCCGGCGTGCGCGCCGCCATCTGCATGAGCGCCGTGCCGACGGTCAGCCGCTCCGTCCGCGCCAGGATCCAGGCGGCGGGGGTGGCGGCGTCCGAGCCGTAGGCTTCGGAGGTCCAGACCGAGCGGTAGCTCAGCGATTCCGCCTCGCGGATCAGATCGATGTCGATGGCGAAGTCCCGGCCCGAATAGCCGAGGACGAGCCCGAGTTCCAGCACTGCCCCCTCCGCCGGCGTGGCGCGGCGAGTCTACAACAATGACGGACGGGTCTTGAATTCCGCCACCCCGACGGGGAGAGTGCGCGGCCATGGACGGGGAGGCGGCCCGGCGGGAGACGGAGCGCGTGCGCGCCGACTGGGCCGCGCGCGGGCGTCACTGGGACAGGCGGGCGGACGAGATCGCCGAACAGGCCGCTCGCATGAACGCGCCGCTGATCGAGGCCGCCGCCATCGCGCCGGGGCAGCGGGTCTGCGACCTCGCCACCGGCGCTGGCGAGCCCGCGCTCGACATCGCGGAACGGGTCGGAGTGGAGGGACGGGTCTTCGCCACAGACCTCGTGCCGGAGATGACGCTCGCCGCCCGACGCCGCGCCGCGGCCCGGGGGCTCCGCAACATCGAATTCCGGACGGCCGACATGTGCGCCCTGCCCGACGCCGACGGCGCCTTCGACCGGGTGGTCTGCCGGTTCGGCCTGATGTTCTGCCCGGAGCCGGCGGCGGCGGTGTCGGAGGCGCGGCGCGTGCTGAAGGCCGGCGGCCGGGCGGCCGGGCTCGCCTGGGGGCCGCGCGACGACACCACGATGTTCGCCGTCTTCGCGGAGGCCGCCGAGGCGGCGTTGGGGCCGCTCGATTCGCTCGAGGCCATCGATTTCGCCCGCCCCTTCGCCCTCGGCGCGCCCGGCACCCTGCGCGCGGCACTGGAGGCCGGCGGCTTGGTGGAGGTGGAGGAGCACGCCGTCCGCTTCGCGCCCCGCGTGCCGGCCGACGCGCCTTTCTGGCGGCCGCAGTTCGACATGGCCTTCGGCCGCGCCCTCGACGGCTTGCCCGCGCCTGAGCGCTGCGCCCTTGAAGAGGCCGTTGCCGCCGGCTTCCAGCGCTACCGGGAGGGCGACGCGCTCCATCTCGCCGTCCACACCCGCATCGGCACGGGAATCAAACCCGGCGCCTGAGGAGCGCGGGTCTCCGGGCCCGCATGTGCGTGAAGCGCGCACAAAGGGAGCAGGGGGCCCGCGCCCCAAGACAAAATGGACGGGCTTCGCTGTGCTAGCCTGGGCGCTCCCTCCGTCGCAGGAAGTCGTTATGCGGAATACGCCGAGCCCGACCTTTCCCGCCATCGCGCTGCCCCAGTTCGAGGGGCAGGCGCTGCCGCCGGTCATGCCGGTGGCCCTGCGCCATCCGCAGGCACCGGCGCTGGCGGATCCGGCTGCCGCCACCTGTGCCGCCCTCGACAAGTCGCGGCGGCTGGCGGCACTACCGGCCGGTGCCCGGGTGGCGGTTGCCTGCGGGAGCCGCGGTATCAAGAGCAAGCCCGTGGTGGTCGCAGCCGCGGTCGCCTGGCTCAAGGAGCGCGGGCTTGTGCCCTTCATCGTGCCGGCGATGGGCAGCCACGGCGGCGCCACCGCCGCCGGCCAAGCGCAGCTCCTCGCCGAACTCGGCTACACGCCCGAAGCGATGGGCTGCCCGGTCGAGGCCGGCATGGAAGTCGTGCGGCTCGGCACCACGCGCGCGGGCGTGCCCGTCTGCTTCGATCGCCGCGCCGCAGAGGCGGACGCGGTGCTGGTCGTGAACAGGGTCAAATCGCACACCTCGTTCGACCGGGAGGTGGAGAGCGGCCTGACCAAGATGGTCGCCATCGGCCTTGGCAAAGCGGAGGGGGCGCGCTTCGTGCACAAGCTCGGCGCCCGCGGCTACCTGGAGGTGCTACCCGAATGGGCACGCATCGCCAGCGACGCCGCGCCGATCGCCTACGGCCTCGCCATCGTGGAGAACGCGGCGCGGCAGGCGACCCTCGTCGAGGGCGCCGAGCCGGGGGCGTTCTACGAGACCGACGCCCGCCTGCTACGGAAGGCGAAGGCCAACGTCCCCCGCCTGCCCTTTGCCCAGATCGACGTGCTGGCCGTCGAGCGGCTCGGCAAAAACATCTCCGGGACGGGCATGGACCCGGCGGTCACCGCCCGCCATGACATCCGCGGGCGCGCCAATCCGCCGGCCCCGGCGATCCACAAGCTGGTGGTTCTCGGGCTGACGGAGGAGACCCGCGGCAACGGTCTGGGCGTCGGCGCGGCCGATTTCATGACCAAGGGCGCGGCCGATTCCCTCGATCTCTACGCCATGTACATGAACGCCTGCACCGCGACCTTCACCGAGCGGGTGCGCATTCCGACGGTGCTGGCGAACGACCGGGCGGCCCTGCAAGCGGCGGTCGGCACCTGCTGGCGCCTCGACGGGGAAGACGCGCGACTCTGCCTGATCCGCTCCACCCTCCATCTCGACGCGATCCTGGTATCGCCACCCCTCGCCGCCGATCTCGATGGCGCAGGAGAGGTACGCGGCCCTGCCGAGCCCCTGCGCTTCGACGAACGCGGCGCCCTCCTCACCCACTGCCCCGCGTGACCCGCGCGGACGGCATACGCTCACGACGATGGAAACCCCGAGCCTCGACGACGAAGCGCTCGCGCGGCTCGTCGAAGAAGGAGAAAGCGCGCGGCTCGAGTTCAAGGAGACGCTCCAGGGCAACGCGCCGGAGCGGATCCGCCAAGCGGTGTGCGCGTTCGCCAACGACCTGCCGGGCGCGGGCTTGGTGGGGGCTGTCGTCGTCGGATTGCGGGACGACGGCACGCCGTCGGGCCTCCGGGTCACCGACACGCTGCTCCGCCAGCTAGCGGACATCCGAAGCGACGGGAACATCCTCCCCCCGCCCGCGCTGCTGGCCGAGAAGCGATGCTACAGGGGGGCGGACATCGCCGTCGTGACCGTCCTGCCCTCGGATTCCCCGCCGGTGCGATACGGAGGAACGATATGGGTGCGGAACGGCCCGCGGAGAGGCGTCGCCACCGCCCAGGAAGAGCGGCTCCTCAATGAGCGGAGGCGCTCCGCCGACCGGCCGTTCGACGTCTCGCCGATACCGGAGACGGGGATCGCCGATCTCGACCAGCGCCGGTTCGAGGCGGAATACCTGCCCAACTCGGTAAGCCGGGAGGCCCTGGAAGCCAACGACCGGAGCTTCCCGGAACGGCTGGCCGCGGCCAAGATGATCGCCTCGGTCGATGACGCGCGCGCGACGCTCCTCGGCCTGCTGGTCGTCGGCAAGCGCCCGCGCGACATCGTCCCCGGCGCCTATGTCCAGTTCCTGCGCGTCGCCGGCCGAGACTTGTCCGACGACATCGTCGACGAGGCCGCGATCGACGGAACCATATCCGACATGTTGCGTGGCCTGGACGAAAAGCTCGAGGCCCACAACCGGCGCCGCGTGGACTTCACGGGCCGGGACAGGGAGTGGCGGACGGAGAGTTTTCCGCTGGACGCGCTGCGGCAATTGACGCGCAACGCGGTCATGCACCGGACTTACGAGGGGACGAACGCGCCCGTCCGGGTCTCGTGGTTCGACGACCGGATCGAAATCCTCAGTCCCGGCGGGCCGTTCGGTGCCGTCACCGAGGGGAACTTCGGACGGCCCGGCACCACCGATTATCGGAACCCGAATCTGGCCGAGGCGATGAAGGTGCTGGGCTACGTCCAGAGGTTCGGCGTCGGCATCCCGACCGCCCGGCGCCTTCTGCGCGAGGCCGGCCATCTCGAACCCGCGTTCGTGGCTGAGCCGACGCACATATCTGCCACCATCGCTGCCTTGCCCGATCTGCGGGAGGCGCCTCAATGAGCGCGCCCGTTCTCGCCTTCTTCAACAACAAGGGCGGAGTCGGCAAGACCTCGCTCGCTTACCATCTGGCCTGGATGTTCGCCGAGGAGGGGGAACGGGTCCTGGCCTGCGACCTCGACCCCCAGGCCAATCTGACCGCGTCGTTTCTCGACGAGGATCGGCTGGAATCCCTGTGGGACGGTCAGGCCGGCAACCGGACGATTCATCAATGCGTGGAGCCACTCACTCAGGTGGGCGATCTGCGCCCGCCCGAGATCCATCGGGTATCGGAGGGCCTCGGCCTCGTGCCCGGCGATCTGGCGTTGTCGGGCTTCGAGGACATCCTGTCCGGCGAATGGGCCAATGCGCTGGGCGGTACCAATCTTTATCGGCCGTTTCGCATCCTGACCGCCTTCTGGCAGGTCATGCAGGAAGGCGCCAGGGCCATGGACGCCTCGCTCGTCCTCGTCGACGTAGGGCCCAATCTCGGCGCGCTCAACCGCTCCGCCCTGGTCGCGACCGATCACGTGGTCGCACCGCTCGGGGCCGACCTGTTTTCCCTTCAGGGGTTGCGCAATCTCGGGCCGACCCTGGCCGCGTGGCGGGACGACTGGGCCAAGCGCCGAGACAACTGGGCAGAACCCGATTTCTCGCTGCCGTGGGGGGCGATGGAGCCGCTCGGCTACGTCGTGCAGCAGCACGGGGTGCGGCTGGGCCGTCCGGTCAAGGCATACGACAAGTGGGTCAGGAGAATGCCCGAAGCCTATGCCCGGGATCTGCTCGGGCGGAAGCGAGGCCCGTTCCCGGCTGCACCGGACGAGGACGGGCATTGTCTCGCGACCGTGAAACATTACCGGAGCCTGGTTCCCATGGCCCAGGAAGCCCGCAAGCCCATCTTCGCGCTCACGCCCGCCGACGGCGCGATCGGCGCCCACGCGGCTGCCGTCCAGGATGCCGGCCACGACTTCAGGGTGCTCGCTCGCTCGATCCGCGAGAGGATGAGGCGGTCGCGCGGGCGCCGCTCCCATCCACCGGGGAGCGGGACGCAACAAAGGGTTTAAGCGCGGCGCGCGACGGGCTATGCTGGCTGGTCAGCTATCTTCTCGGCGGGCAACGCGCGCCACCGGGCGGAGCAGGCATCCGTGGCATCGTTGTTGACAGGGTTATCGAACCAACATAGAACGGCCTTCGCAGTTGCGCTTTCGTTCGAAGCAGGGGGAAGGTTCGATGCTGACCAGGAGACAAAAGGAGCTTCTGCTGTTCATCGATTCCTATTTCAACCGGCGCGGGATGGCCCCTTCGTTCGAGGAGATGAAGGAGGCGGTCAACCTCAAGTCCAAGTCCGGCATCCACCGGCTCGTTACGGCGCTGGAGGAACGCGGCTTCCTGCGGCGATTGCGCCATCGGGCGCGGGCGTTAGAGGTCCTGCGGCTGCCGCCCTCCCACGCGCCGAAGGACGAGCGGGCGCGGCAGGGCGCGGGCTTCAACCCGAGCGTGATCGAGGGCGATTTCCGCGCCGGGCGAGGCGGCGCCCGCTCGTCCGACGACCAGGCGAGCGTGACCCTGCCTCTCTACGGCCGCATCGCCGCGGGGATGCCCATCGAGGCGCTGCGCGACGAGGGCAACCATATCGACGTCCCCGGCGGGATGCTGGGCGCCGGCGAGCATTACGCCCTCGAGGTGGACGGCGACTCGATGGTCGACGCCGGCATCCTCGACGGCGATACGGCGGTGATCGAACGCGGCGAGACGGCCGACAACGGCTCGATCGTCGTCGCCCTGGTGGACGACACCGAGGTGACGCTGAAGCGGTTGCGCCGCAAGGGCGAGTCGATCGCTCTGGAGCCGGCCAACAAGAGCTATGAGACGCGCATCTTCGGCCCCGGGCGGGTCAAGGTGCAGGGTCAGCTGCGGGGCATCATCCGTCGCTACTGAGCCGCCCGCGCTTGCGGGCGCCGCAAGACCCACGGCCGCGCGCCGCGCCGGGAGGCCACGCTTTCGACGTGCGCACCGCCCGGCTCGAGCCATAGCGCATGGCCGCCGCCGCGCCACAGGTCGAAGCGGCCCACCACGGTCTCGGGCCCCCGGCACAGGTCCCGGACGGGGACGGCGCTGACCACGAGGTCGGCGCGGCGGCAGTCCTCCGCGAGGGCGCGCGGATCGTTCACCAGCGCGATCGTCTGGCCGCCGCGCCGCTGGATACAGCCGAGCGCGTCGCAGCGGACTCCCGATGCGTCGGCGCCGTCGCCGACCCAGGTCAGCGGCTCTGCCTGCCCGTCGCGCCGCAGCCAGGTGTCCGTCACGAAGCGCCCGCGCCGGCGCGTGGACAGCCAGAGGTTCCCGTCCTCGCCGCGTACCGCCACCGTTCGCGCCTCGCCGTCCACCAGGATATCCGGGCGCCGTTCGAGGGCCGCCATCAGCACGCCGGCGGCGATCGCCGCGATTCCGAGAAAGCGCCAGCACCGGCGCCAGAGGCAGAGCCACAGGCCGCCGACGGAGATGCGATCAACGCCGCCGCCGGCATCGCCGGAACCAGCGATACCGAGCCGGGCAGCGCCGCGACCCCTCGTGCGATCCAGACGATCGCGTCGATCCCCCAACCCATCGGCGCGAGCGCCAGCCCTTCGAGGCCGAAGGGCAGGAGAAGGAGCGAGACGAGCCCCCACGGCATGACCCAGAAACCGGTGATCGGCACGGCGCCGAGGTTGGTCAGAAGGCTGTAATCGGCGATCCGGTTGAAGTGGTAAACGGCGAACGGGCCGGTCGCGAGACCGGCGACCAGGGAGGTCAGGAGGACACCGCCGCCGTAGACGAGCGGGCGCAGCGCCAGCCCGCCGCGGGCGGCGAGACGGGCGAGCGGGCGGCGCGCCGCCTCGTAGGTCGCGATCAGGGCGGTCGCCGCGGCGAAGGACATCTGGAAGCTCGGGCCCAACAGGCTTTCGGGCGCGATCGCCAGCACCGCCAGTGCCGCCCAGGCGATCAGGCGCATGGACAGGCTCGCCCGGTCCAGCATGACGGCCAGCAGCACGAACCCGACCATGACGAAGGCGCGTTGCGTCGGCACGCTCATGCCGGAAAGCAGGAGATACGCCGCCGCGCCCACCAGCGCCCCGGCCGCCGCCCATTTCTTGATCGGATAGCGCAGCGCGACCGGCTCCGCGAGCGCCAGCAGGGCGCGCAGGGCGAAGAAGATGAGGCCTGCGACGAGGCCGACATGGAGGCCCGAGATGGCCAGGAGATGGGCGATTCCGGAGTCCCGCATCGCCTGCAGGACCGGCTTTCCGACGGCGCTGCGGTCGCCGGTGAGCAGCGCCGCCGAGAGGGGGCCGGCCGATTCCGTCGCCCCCGCGAGAACGCGCGCCGAAATCGTATGGCGAATCGACGAGAGGAGAGCGAGAGGCCCGCCGCCCTTCTCGCCCGCGGGTGCTGCGACCGGCGCCGGCGCACCCAGGGAGAATCCGACGGCACCCAGGCGCTGGAACCACGCCTGCCGCGCGAAATCCCAGGCGCCGGGCTCCGCTGGGACCGGCGGCGGGCGCAGGCTGGCGAACGCGCGAAGCCACGTCCCGGGAAGCACGACATCCTCCGCGCCGCGCACGCTGATGCGCACCCGCGCCGGGGTTTCTTCCGGTGCAAGACCGTCGATCTCGACATGGTCGAGAAGGTAGCGCCGCGTGCCCTCGCCGGCGCCGACCCAGATCACCCGCCCGGAGACCCCGGTCGGCCCGACCGGCGCGGCGAGCACCGGCGCGCGCACCCGCTCGGCCCGCCAGTCGGCGACGACGACCCCCGCCGAGAGCAAGGCCAGGGCCGTCAGCCCCACGGCCACCAGCCGCAGAGCCGGCGCCGGGCGGTTGCGTAGCAGCGCCGCACCGAGCGCGAAGACCGCGGCGGCCAGCGGCGCGGCCCAGCCGACGGGTTCCGCCGGCAGCGTCAGGTAGAGCCCGCTGCCGGCGCCGAAGAGAACCGGCGCCCAGAGGAACCGCCGGTTGCGTTCGGCCTCCCACAGGGCGTTGAAGCTCTCCCACAAGCCGGCTGCGCAGGCCTCGAACGCGGCCCCTATCCGCTTCGCCGCGTTCGCCATCCGATGTCCCGCAAGCTCGACCGCGCAGGCGGCGGCCGTTCGCGCCCCGCCGGCCGATGTGGTAAAGGCTCGGCCGATGCCGTCCCGAGGCAACCCTAACGCCTTCCGCGAGGGGTGAGAAACACATGGGCGTCGTCACCCGCTTCGCCCCGTCGCCGACCGGGATGCTGCATCTCGGCGGCGCGCGGACGGCCCTCTTCAACTGGCTTTACGCCCGCCGCCATGGCGGCGCCTTCCGCCTGCGCCTGGAAGACACCGACCGCAAGCGCTCGACGCCCGAAGCGGTCGCCGCGATCACGGGCGGGCTGGCGTGGCTCGGTCTCGACTGGGACGGCGCGATCGTGCGCCAGTCCGAACGGCGGGAGCGCCACGCCCGCGCCGCGCGGGACCTCCTCACCGCGGGCAGGGCCTACCGGTGCTATTGCATGCCCGAGGAGCTGGAGGCCATGCGCGACGCGGCGCGAGCGGCCGGGCGCCCCGTCCGCTACGATGGGCACTGGCGCGACCGCGACCCGGCAGAGGTGCCGCCGGGAGTCGCGCCGGCACTCCGGTTCAAGGCACCGCGGGAGGGCGAGACCGCGATCCACGACAAGGTGCAAGGCCCCGTCACGGTCGCGAACGAAACGCTCGACGACATGGTGCTGCTGCGCGCCGACGGCACGCCTACCTACATGCTCTCGGTGGTGGTGGACGACCACGACATGGGAATCACCCACGCGATCCGGGGCGACGATCACCTCACCAACGCCTTCCGCCAGACCCAGCTGTTCCGCGCCCTGGGCTGGACGCCCCCGATCTATGCCCATATCCCGCTGATCCACGGCCCGGACGGCGCGAAGCTCTCGAAGCGGCACGGCGCGCTCGCCATCTCGACTTACGCGGATCTCGGCATCCTGCCCGCTGCGATGCGCAACGCCCTGCTGCGGCTCGGCTGGAGCCACGGCGACGACGAGATCATCGACACCGCGCGGGCGATCGAATGGTTCGGCCTGGACGGGGTGAACCGAGGCGCCGCGCGCTTCGACGCGGAGAAACTGCGCAACCTGAACGGCCACTACATCCGGGCGAGCGCCGATGCGGACCTGCTGGCCGATGCTCTGGCGCGGCTGGCGGCGCGCCACCCGGCGGCCGCCGGCGAAACCGGGCGCCGCCGCGTCGCCGCCCTGCTGCCGGATGTCAAACCGCGGGCGAAGACGCTCGTCGAACTCGCCGACAGGCTGGCGTTCCTGGTCGCCGAGCGCCCCCTGACGCCCGACCCGAAGGCGTCGCGGCTGCTGGACGGTCCCGCGCGGGCGCGCCTGGCCGGCCTGGGCGCGGCATTGCAGGCGCTCGCCGACTGGAACGCCGACGCGCTGGAGGAGGCCGTGCGCGCCTTCGCCCGGCGCGAAGCGGTCGGGCTCGGCGTCGTCGCGCAACCGCTGCGGGCCGCGTTGACCGGTTCGCACGCCTCGCCCGGGATTTTCGCTGTCATGGCGGCACTCGGCCGCGACGAGACCCTCGCGCGCCTCGCCGACGCCGCGGCGCCGGCACCCGGCCGTCCCTAACCGGCGCACCGGACGGGCGCCCGGGTCCGAAGCCGGGAGACCACGCTCGCGGGGAGCCGCGCCGGCTTCCGCGTTACTTGAACCGGCCCTCGTTCAACCGCCAGTAGGCATCGGTCGCGTGCAGCACCTTGTTGTATTTTCTTGCGTAATAGAAGGGAAGTTTCCCTCTGTTGTCGCGTGCGCCGGCGTCAGCGCCGGCTCTGATCAACGCCGTGACCACCGCGGGGCTTATGCTGTTCCGCGCCGCCGCATGAAGCGGCGTCGCGCGGTTTTCGTCCTGCGCGTTCGGGTCCGCGCCGCCTGCGACGAGCGCCACGATCACCGAAGGGTGTTTGTTGCTCCGCCCTGCCGCATGAAGCGGCGTTCTGCCGGTTTCATCGCGCGCGTCGGGATTTGCGCCGCCCTCGACGAGCGCCACGATCACTGCGGGGTTGGCGTTCCTCGTCGCCGCCCAATGGAGCGGCGTCGCGCCTCTTTCGCTGCGCGCGTCCGGGTCCGCGCCGCCTGCGACGAGCGCTACGATCACCGAAGGGTTGGGGTTGAACGCCGCCGCCCAATGGAGCGGCGTCGTGCGGGTTTTTCTGAGGCGCGCATTGGGGGCTGCGCCGGCGGATAACGCGGCCTTCACCTCGTGGGCGGTCCCGCTCCGCGCCGCCACGAACAGATCCTTCTTCACGTCGGCGAGAACGGGCGCGGCCACGGTCAGCGCCAGGACGAACACCAAGGCGGCGCGGGTGGCGAACATGGTCGGTCCTTCCGGTTCAAGCGGCGAAGAGCCAGTATACAGCCCTGCGGTGCTCGCGCCCACGCGCAGCGGCAAGCTGGGCGGCCTGGAGCGCCGGCGGCGGTGCTGCTACCGTCGCGCCCGCGAGGGCCGGCGAGGAGGCGGGGCGGGCGATGGCGGACGACCGGGTCGATCTGGCGATCGCGAACGCGCGCGTCTGGCCCGAAGCGGCATCGCGCAACCTCCTGGTGAAGGACGGACGCTTCATCGCCCCGCCCGAAGCCGGCGCGGCGCGGGCCGACGAGACCATCGACGCGGGCGGGCGCCTCTGCGTGCCAGGCTTCCTGGAGCCGCACATCCACCTCGACAAGGCGCAGATCAACGACGGCGCGCGCGCCAACCTGTCGGGGACCCTCGACGAGGCGATCGAAATCGTCTGGGAGCGCAAGCGGGCCTATCGGGTGGACGAGATCGCCGCGCGTGCGACGCGGACGATCCGCGCCGCCGTCGCCAACGGCGTGACGCGCTTGCGCACCCATGTGGACGTGGACGGCATCGGCGGTCTGCGCCCGCTCGAAGGCGTGCTCGAGGCGCGCCGGCGCACCCGCGACATCGCGGACATCCAGATCGTCGCCTTCCCGCAGGAAGGCATCCTCAAGGACAAGGGCACCGACGACCTGATGTGGCGGGCGATGGAGGCCGGTGCCGACCTGGTGGGCGGGATGCCGTTCAACGAGAAGAACCGGCGGGACAGCGCCCGGCATATCGCCCTCGCCTTCGAGATCGCCCGCCACCACGACGCCGACATCGACATGCACGTGGACGAGACCGACGACCCGGACGCGAAGACCCTGGAGATGCTGGCCGAGCGGACCATCGAAAACGGCTGGCAAGGGCGGGTCACGGCGGGGCATACCTGCGCCCTCGCCGGCTACGACGAGGACTACGCCGCGCGCGTGATCGGGCGCGTGCGCGAGGCCGGGCTGCACATGATCGTCAACCCGCCGACCAACCTGATGCTCCAAGGCCGGGGTGACCCGCAGCCGAAGCGGCGCGGCATCACCCGCGTGAAGGAACTGCTGGCGGCCGGGGTCAACGTCTCCTGCGGGCAGGACTGCATCCGCGACCCCTTCTACCCGTTCGGGCGCGGCGACCCGCTGGAGGTCGCGCTCCTCGCCAGTCATGCCGCGCATATGAGCCGACCCGGCGAGATCGAGACCGTCTTCGCCATGCAGACGACCGCCGCCGCGCGGGTCATGAGGCTGTCCGATTACGGCGTGGCGCCCGGCTGCGCCGCCGACCTCGTCGTCATCGATGCGGCGGATCCGCTCGACGCGCTCACGCGGCAGGTCGACCGCACGCATGTCGTCAAGCGCGGCCGCGTCGTCGCCGAAACCGTGACCCGGCAGGTCACGGCTTGGTCCTGACCCATGGCCATCGACGCGGTGAAGATCGAGATCGCCTCCGTTTCCGACGCCTCCGGCCTCGAGGCGTTGATCGACTCGGGCCGCATGACGGCCGATTCCGTGGTCGCCGTGATCGGCAAGACGGAGGGCAACGGCGGAGTCAACGACTTCACCCGCATCCTGTCCGACGCCGCCTTCCGCGGCGCCCTCGCGCGGCGCGGCACGCGCACGGCGGCCGAGATCGGCGCGATCTCCATGGTCTGGTCGGGCGGCTGCGACGGGGTGATCACGCCACATGCCACCGTCTTCGCGCGCGACGGGCGGACCGGCCCCGCCGACGCCCGCCGCCTCGCCATGGGCACGGCGATGAGCGCGCCGATCCGGCCCGAAGACATCGGACGCCTAGCGATGGTCGAGAAGATCGCAGACGCCGTGCGCGGGGCGATGGCGGACGCCGGAATCGACGACCCTGCGGACGTGCATTACGTGCAGACCAAAACGCCGCTGCTCACTATCGATACCGTCCGCAAGGCGCAGGCGCAGGGCGAGACCGTGGCCTGCGCGGTGCACGAATCGATGGGCGTCTCCAACGGCACCGCCGGCCTCGGCATCGCCGTCGCGTTGGGCGAGGTGAGCGGGCTCCGGGAGGCGGACGTCTGCCGTGATCTCGACCTCTATTCCGCCGTCGCCTCCTGCTCGTCGGGCGTCGAGCTCGATCGCGGGCAGATCGTGCTGTTCGGCAACGCACCGGGCGCAGGCGGGCGCTACCGCATCGGCCACGGCGTGATGCGCGATGCCCTCGACATCGACGGCATTTACGACGCGATCCGCGATGCTGGCCTCGCCCTGCCTGCGCGCCCGCGCGCCGCGGACCTCGGCGGCAGGCTCGTCAACTGCTTCATCAAGTGCGAGGCGGACCGGACCGCCAAGCTGCGCGGGCGCCGCCAGATCATGCTGGACGATTCGGACGTCCACCACCACCGCCACGCCAAGGGCGCCGGCGGCGGCGTCGCGGCGGCGGCCATCGGTGACCCCGCCGTGTTCGTCTCGGTAGACGCGATGCACCAGGGCCCGCAGGGCGGCGGCCCGGTGGCCGCCATCGTCGACCTGGGCCCCTGACCGGGGCCTCACGCCTCCCGCGGCCAGTGGCGCAGGGTGGCCGATTCCAGCGTGCCGTCCGGCATCGCCGTGGCGTCGAGATTGGCTTGGCCGAAGAAGGCATCCGCCACATCCGCGCCGCGGAAATCCGCGCGCGCGAGGTCCGCTTCGCGAAAATTCGCCTCGCGCAGGCAGGCGTGCGAAAGATCGGTGGTGGCGAGGCGCGCGCGCCTGAAGCTCGCGCCGGAGAAGTTGGCCGCGCGCAGATTGGCCCCGGCCAGCACCGCTTCCTCCAGCTTGGCGTGCCGCGCGTCGGCTTGGCCGAAATTGGCGCAGGCCAGGTCGGCCAGGCGCAGGTCGGCGCAATAGAGATCGGCGCCGCTGAAGTCCGCGCCCCGGCCTCTGGCGCCGGCGAGTTCGGCCTGCGCCAAGTTGCATCGCGCGAGCACGGCGCGCTCGAGGTCGGCGACCTTGAGGTCGGCGCTCCAGAGGTCGGCACCGCCGAGCCGCGCCCCGCGGAGGATGGCGCCCTTGAAGGTCGCAAGGCGCAAGTTCGCAGCGGTCAGGTCGGCGCCCGTCAGGTCGGCGGCCCACAGGTCGACCTCGCGAAGGTCGCTGCCCGCGAAGCTCGCGTTGCGCAGGTCCGCTTGGCGGAAGCGGAAACCGCGCAGGTCGAAGCGGGAAAGGTCCGCATCGGCGAGCGCGCCGGCACGGATTCGGTCGCCATCGGGGCGCCAGCGCGTCATTCCGCCCGGACCGGCGTCCCCACCCGTAGCCCGAGCGCGCGGGCGGCCGCGCCGCGGTTGACGGCGATCTCCGCCAGCCCGTTGGCGTTCGCGTACCAGAAGGCCGCGCCCGGCGGGACGTCGGAGAAGGTGCGGGCGCGCCGCAGGCGGCGGCCCGCGGCGGTGAGCACGGCATCGGCGGGAAGGCGCGCGGCACGCAACCCCGTCATGGCGTTGCCGTAGGAATCGATATAGACGACGGACGGGCGGTCCTCCGGCCAGTCGCCGCCGACCGTCCGTGTGGCCTCGAGCGGTGTGCCGGGAGGGGCATCGCCGCGTGCGAGCCGCACCGCGACCGGCGCGAAGAGGTCGCGTCCGTGAAAGGAGGCGGAGAGCACCGCCGGGCGCCAGTCGATGGCGAACCAGCGCGGGTTCCCGGAACGGCGGGCGGCGATCGCGAGGAGGCCGTTGTCGGGGCCGACGAACCAACGCCCTCCCGCGTCGAGGGCGACCGGCACCCGGGCGCCGCCGACGCCCGGATCGACCACGCAGAGGAAGATCGCCCCAGGCGGGAACGCCGGCGCCAGCGCCGCCAGCAGATAGGCTGCGGGCACCGGATCGCAGGGCGGCAGGTCGTCCACGAGATCGACCACGGGAACGCCGGGGGCTTCCCGCGCGAGCACCGCCTTGACCTGCCCGATATAGGGGCCGCCCGGCCCGAAATCGGTGGCCAGCACGATCATCGACGGGTGGTGACGTCGAGATCGTCCATTCCCATATAGGTCTCGAAGCCCGCGTCGACTCCGAGGAGCTGGCCGGAGACGTGGCGCCCCGCTTCGGAGCAGAGGTAGAGCGCGAGAGCGGCGATCTCCCGTTCGGTGACGCCGGTCCGCATGGCGATGTTGCCGAGGACGGCCGCCTTCATCTCCGCCACCGTGCGGCCGGCGGCCTCGGCCTTGGCGCGGATCACCCGCTCGCCGCGCGTGTTGAGAACGTAGCCCGGCAGGATGGCGTTGACGCCGATGTCGGCGGGGCCGAGCTCCAGGGCAAGGGTCTTGGTCAGGCCGGTGATCGCGAATTTGGAGGCCGCGTAGGGGAGGCGCAGCGGGAAGCCCAGCCTGCCGGCGGTCGAGGAAATGTTGACGATGGTGCCGCGGCCCGCCCGCCGCATCAGGGGGACGGCGCGGCGGGCGCAATAGAACTGGCCCGAGAGGTTGACCGCGATCGTGCGGTCCCAGTCGGCGACCGCGATCTCTTCGACCCGCGCCGTCGGGCCGGCGATCCCGGCGTTGTTGATCAGCACGTCGACGCCGCCCATCGCCGCCTCCGCTGCCTCGAACAACCGGTCGACGGCGGCGGGATCGGCCACGTCCGCCACGACCGCGCCGCTTCCGGCACCCTTCGCTGCCTCGACGAGAGCGCGGTCCACGTCGCAGGTGAACACCGCCGCCCCGTTGGCCGCGAGGGTCTTCGCGATGGCCCGCCCGATGCCCGAACCCCCGGCGGTGATCACCGCCCGCCGGCCTTCGCACGAAATCCGCATGGCGCGCCTCTCCGTCCCCCCGCGCAACCCTAACCGAGCCCCACGCCCTGCGCACTGGCGCTCCCGGCCGTTGCCGCCGGCGGCAACGGCCGCGGCCGGCCCTCCTCGTCGATGGCGACGTAGACGAAGGTGCCTTCCGTGACCTTGATCGCCGCGCCGGTCAGCCGTCGGCGCGCCCAGGTCTCGATGGCGACGGTGATGGAGGTCCGGCCGCTCCGGGTCACGCGCGCGTAGCAGGTCACGAGGTCGCCTACCGCGATCGGCGCGTGGAAACGCATCGCCTCGACCGCGACCGTGACGATCCGGCCCTCGGCGCGGGCCACCGCCGGAACGGCGCCGGCCAAATCCATCTGCGCCAGCACCCAGCCGCCGAAGATGTCGCCGTTGGCGTTGGCGTCGGCGGGCATGGCGAGGGTGCGCAGGGCCGGTTCTGCCTCGGGTGGTGCCCCGGTCATCTTCTTCTCCGTCGAGCGGACGATACGCGCTTGCATGGAAGCAGGCCGGTGCGCGTCGGCGCCAACCCCGGACTCGCATGAGCGCTTCGCAAAACGCACCCGATCGGGTTCGGAGGAGGCGGATGCCCCTCACATCTTCGAGAAATCCGGGCTAAGCGCTTCCCGCACCCCCGGTGGTGCCGTCGAAGGGATGGCGGCGTTTGAAGTCCTCGGCCATCTCGCGCATCGTGACCATGCGCACGCCCGAATGGGCCAGCATGTGGTCGAAAAGCCGCTCCAGCATCATCAGCACCTGGGGCTTGCCAGCGCAGTCGGGATGGATCACGCAGGTGTAGATCGCACAGTCGTAGTGGCGGTACACCCAGTCGAACTGGTCGCGCCAGATGTCCTCGATATCCCGCGGATTGACCCAGCCGTGGCTGTTGGGGAAGGTCTTGACGAACATCATCGGCGGCGCATCGTCGAGATACCAGCTCGCCGGCAATTCGACGAGATCGACCGTCTCGCCCGGCACCCAGGGCTTCATCCAGTCCTTGGCGTCTTTGGTGTAGTCGATCTTGGTCCAGCGATCGCCCTTGCGCAGATAGTGCGGCGTGTAGTCGTCCTCCATGAGGCTGCGGTCATACAGGAAGCCGCGCTCCAGGAGCAGGTCGATCGTGTTGGGGCTCAGCTCCCACCAGGGCGCGACGTAGCCGACGGGGCGCACGCCGCAGAGCGCCGTCACCAGCTCGATGCATTTGTCGAGGACGTCTGCTTCCTGCTGGCGCGACATGGCGAGCGGGTTCTCGTGGGTATAGCCGTGTACGCCCAGCTCGTGGCCGTATTTCACGATCATTTCCGATTCTTTCGGAAAGCTCTCGATGGAATGGCCGGTGATATCCCAGGTGGTCTTGATCCCGTAGCGCTCCATCATTTCGAGGATGCGCGGCACGCCCTGGCGCGCGGCGAAGACGCCGCGCGAGATGTCGCAGGGCGAATCGGCGCCGCCGAACGACCCGATCCAGAGCGAGACGGAATCGAAATGAGGGTTGAAGCAAACCTGGATGTCCTTCGTCGTGGCCATGATCTTCCTCTCCTCGCTTTGCCGCGTCGCGCGACGGTTCACGCGCCCGCACGCTCCCGGAGCGCGACGACGGCTCCGAGAAGAACGAGCCCGTAGATGATACTGCGCACCGCCTCGGGCAGCATCGTTCCCGACAGCATCGAGCCGAGTGCCGTGAACAGCAGGGCACCGCCGAGGATACCGATGAAGTGGCCGCGCCCACCGGTGATGAGCGTGCCGCCGAGCACGACGACGGCAATGGATTGCAGCAGAAAGGGATCGCCCATACCGAAGAACGCCTGTCCGCTGAAGCCGGAAAGCATCACGCCGACGAGCGCCGAGCAGAAGCCGCTCAGCATGTAGACGCCGACGACGATCGAACCGGTCCAGACCCCCGAGAGGCGGGCGACGGTGACGCTGTTGCCAACGGTGTAGAGCCTCCGCCCGAAGGCCGTCTGGTTGAGAAAGACCGTCGCCGCGAGCGCGAAGGCGACGAGGAACCAGCCGATCGGCGTGATGCCGAGCAGCCGCCCGGACAGAAACCAGCGCAGGGCCGGCGGCGAGCCGCCGATCGGGGCGCCGTCGCTGAAGACGAGAGAGACGCCCTCAAGGATCCCCGCCATGGCGAGGGTGACGATGATCGGCGAGAGGCTGAACAGGACGATGACGATGCCGTTCAGGAAACCGATCAGGAGGCCGATAGCGAGTGCCAGCGGCACCGCCCAGTAGGCCGGCCCGTTCTCGCCGAAGCAGTAGGTGGTGACGACGATCGCCGGGAAGGTGATCGCCCAGGCGACCGAGAGATCGAGCCCGCCGGAAATGATCACCGCGCCCTGCCCGAGACCGAGGATGGCGAGGAAGGCGGTGAACAACAGGAGGGCGTTGAGGTAGTCGAGCGCCGACAGGCTCTCGCCATAGAGGATCATCGTCGCGACCACGATGGCGGCGAACATCGCGTAGGTCGGCGAGATGTAGCGCAGCGTGGCGCGGTTCCGGGTGAGCCAGCCGGCCAGCGGCCGGCTCTCGCCCGGATCGTCGCGGGCGGCCATCCGGCGCAGCAAGTCCCGCTGCACGGCCTGTCGCCCGCTTGCCCGCGCGCCTGCCGGGCGCGGTATCCGACCGCCTGCGGCGAGCGTTCGCACCCAGGAGCGGACCGCCTCGATCGCCGGCGACTCCCGGTTCATCGAGAGGCCGAGCACCGCGAGGATCAGGATGGCGCCTTCGGCAAGCGGCACGTACCAGGTGCGCATCCCGAGCAACAGGAAGATCGTCAGGATGATGGTCAATGTCAGCGCGCCGAAGACGGTGCCGACACAACCGCCGCGCCCGCCGCCGAGCAGCGTGCCGCCGAGCACCACCGCGGCGAAAATCTTGAGCAGGAACTTGGCGCCGATCAGCGGATCTCCGGCGCCGATCTGCGCGGTCATGAACATCCCCGCGGCGCCATAGCACATGCCGGCTATGGCGTAGGTCCAGAACTTCGTCATTCGCACGTCGGCGCCGCTCGCAAGCGCCGCGTTTTCGTCGCTGCCGACGGCGTAGATACCCGTCCCCAGGCGCGAATTCTTCAGGAGCAGCCACAGCCCGACGACGAGCGCGAGCACGACGATGGGCGCGGGAAGGGCGCCCGCCACCGCGTCGCCCGTGAAGAACATGCTGAATTCCCACGGCGCCTCGCCTCCGGCATGAGCCATCACCAGCAGTGCCGCACCCTGGGCGATGAACATCGTCGCCAACGTCACGACGATCGCTTGCAGGCCGAGAAAAGCGATGAGGAAGCCGTTGATCGCGCCGACCAGGCCGCCGACGGCGAGCGAGAGCGTCAGCGCTGCCGCAATGAATTCCGCACCGGAGAGCGCCGGCGTTCCCGTGGCGAACGCCGGCGCGCCGCCCAGAAACCGCACGATCATGACATTGACCAGGGAGATCACGGCGCCTGCGGAGAGATCGAAGCCACCGGCCAGGATGACGATCGTCTCGCCTACGGCCGCAAGCGCGAGGGTCGCGGCGCCGGTGGTGATGGAACTCACGTCGAAATAGCTGATGCCCTCGCCCTTGACGAGCTGGAGGACTATCAGCATCGTGACGAAGACGCCGACGGAGATTGCGAGGCCGCGGCGGCGCGACCAGTCGATGGACGGACGGCCCGGACGGCTCCACGGCAAGAGGAATCGCCCCGGCGCCTCGCCGCCCTTCACCGCTTCATGCCTTCGCCGAGCGCCGCGCGCATGACGGCGGCCTCCGAGAGCGCGTCGCCGCTCAACGCGGCGGCTTCGCGGCCGCGGTAGAGGACTCTGACCTCGTCGCAGAGATTGACCAGCTCCGGCACGTCGGTGGAATGGAACAGCACCGCACCGCCGGCCCGCGCATACGCGCGGATCATCGCGTAAATCTCGGCCTTGGTGCCGACATCGACGCCGCGCGTCGGATCGTACATGAGCAGGATACGGTTTTCCGTGAGCAGCCACTTGGCGATGGCGAGCTTCTGCTGATTGCCGCCGCTGAGGACCCGGCACGCCGCATGTAGCGCGCGCCGGTCGACCCGCACCATGTCCAGGACGCGGGCGACGGCCTCCGATTCCCTGGCGGTGTCGATGACGCCGAAGCGCTTGAACCGGTCAATGATCGGCAGCGAGACGTTCTCGCGCCCGGTCATTTGCAGAGCCAGGGCCTCAGTCTTGCGTTCTTCGGGCACGAGGCCGATCCCGATGTCCGCACGCAGGGCATCGCGCGGCGACCGGAGCGTGACGGGCTCGCCGCGGACGCGGATGACGCCGGCCGCGGGCGCGATCACCCCGAACAGCGCGAGAAACAGCTCGCGTTGCCCCATCCCCTCGAGGCCGGCGATGCCCAGCACGTCGCCGGGCCGGAGGTCGAACGACACGCCTTTCAGCCTCTCGTCCGCGGCCAGTCGCTCCGCCGAAAGGACCGCGGGCATCCGCGCCACCGCCGGGCGCGGCGGCTTCTTCGGGAAGGTCGCCGCCAGCGAGCGGCCGATCACCAGCGATATGATCTTCTCTTCGGTGATTTCGGCGACCGGGAAGCTGCCCACGTTCCTGCCGTTGCGCAGCACCGTCAGGCGGTCGCAGAAGCGCCGGACCTCCTGCATCCGGTGGGAGATGAAGACCGTGGTGACGCCGCGCTCCTTGAGGCTGTCGATCAGGTCATGCAACCATTCGACGTCCTTGCCGGAGAGCGCCGACGTCGGCTCGTCCAGCAGCAGAATCTTCGGCTCCCGGAAGACCGCGCGGGCGATTTCGATCTTCTGCCGCGTGGGCAGGTCGAGCGCCGCTGTCTCTGCGCGTGGATCGACGTCGTCCAGACGGAGACGCCGGAACGCCTCTCGCACGCGCTCTTCCGAGCGCCTCTGGCGCACTTGGCCCAGGAAGCGCGCCGGTTCGTAGGGTAACAGCATGTTCTGGGTGACCGAGAGGTCCCCAACCAACGAGATTTCCTGATACGCGGTCTGGATGCCGCATCGATGCGCGGCGCGCGGGGTGCCGATCCGTACGGGCATGCCGAACAACAGGATGTCGCCGGCATCCGCCCGCACCAGACCGCCCAGAACCTTCACCAGGGTGGATTTGCCGGCGCCGTTCTCGCCCAGCAACGCATGGACGGCACCGGACCGGATGGCGAGCGAAACGTCCGCGAGGGCGACGGTGGCGCCGAAACGCTTGCCCAAGCCGGCGACCTCGACCGCGGCCGCCCGAGACGCGCTCCCCGTCACGGCGCGTCAGGGCGGCGGAGGGTGCGCCTGCGGAACCCGTAACGACGGGCTCCGCATGGCGCGGTCCTGCCGGGCGGTCGGGGCGCGGGCTCGCGGCTCGAGACGTCTACTGACCGGCCGGCACCATACCTTCAAGCGCCGAGAACAAGTCGAGCTCGCTCACCCAGGGGTGCCAGACGTCGACGAAGTAGTTGGGCGGCACGCCGAGATCCGGGTGGTAGGCGTTGCAGTTGCGTGCAAGCATCTCCTCGCGCGTACCTTTCGTGCAGACCACCACTTGGCCGGGCTCGACGAGGGGCATGGGCACCTGGGTGAATCGGGGCGGCTCGGGGCCGCCGTCCGCATAGGCCACGGCGAGCTTCAGTGCGTAGGCGCCGAGCCAGTTGGGCGAACCCATGGAGCTGCTCTTCATGCCGAGCGCGCCTGGAACGGACCCCGGTTCCGCGATGGCCAGGCGATGGCCGTTGGTGCCGTTGCCCGCGCAAGGCTTGAGTTTGTCGGCGCGTCCGGCCTCGACCTGGATCTGCGAGAACATGTAGCAGCCCACCTGCGTCCACAGGCCATCGATCTTGTCCCAGCCATGGGTGGCAATGATCTTGGTCAGCTCCTGCCGGGCGTGGGCGTTGTTCCAGTTGCTGTAGGCTTCGACGAGGATGTGGATGTCCGGATATTGGGCGAACACCTCCCTGGCGCCGTCGGTCCGAGCATGGTCGATATAGTGGCCGGCGATGCCGCCCATGACGATGATGTTGCCTTTGCCGCCCAGCGCATCGACCAGATATTCAGCCGGCCCGGCGCCGGCCCAGGTCTGATCGAGTCCGATATGGTAGGCGCATGGCTCGGTCACCGAGGCGTCGAAGGTCATGACGATGACACCGTTCCGGCAGGCTTGGCGGATCGAGCGGTTGAGCGCGGTGCGCGAGTTCGGCCAGAGGATGATGATGTCGGCCCCGCCTTGCAGCATGGCGTTGACTTGCTGGATCTGGGTCTGGATGTCGGCGCGGGCGGACTGCATGTTGATCTCGACCCGATCCTTCAACGTCTTCGTCTTCGCCATGGCGCGGATGAGATTCTGGGCCGCGTCCATCCAGGTGTTGCCTTCGAAACCGACACTGACGAACACCTTGTACTTGTCTTTCTTCGCCTCGGCCGGCGCCGGGGCGAAGACGCTGGCCATCACCAGCGCCGTGGCGCATATCACCAGGACAGCGGTTCTCGCTCGTTTCATGATCCGTCTCCCTCGGTTCGGAGCTTGGGCTCTCGTGTATTTCGATGTTCTTCCGCCGTGCCGACGTCGATGACGGATGCGCGCAGCAGAGTCATGGCCCCGCCTCCCCCGCACATGCGGACGGAAGAAGCTTGCCCGTTCCCGTTTTCGCTCGTCAACCGTATCCTGCACAAAGAGCGGCACCATCGTGCGGAGTGCGCGCAGGGGCACATGTATCGGCGCCGCGTATGCGCCGCGCCGGCGCGGCGCATACGGTTTTACGGTGCGCGGCTCCGGGCCCGCCGCTCCTTCCTTTCGCGCTTCGCACGCAGGCGCGCAGTTCGAGCGGTTCTCAAAGCTCCGCCACTTTCACGCGGGTATCCCTGGCCAGTTCGAGGAATCGGCGGTCGAAGGTCAGCAGGGCCTCGCATCGCGCGGCGGCGGCGAGATGCAGCGCATCGGCGAAATCCATGCCCTTCTCTACGCGGTCGAGGGCTTCGGCGGTCGGGCCGGGACTCTCTACCGAGACGCCCGGCAGGCCCGCGAAGGCACGCAAGGCCGTCGCCACCTCCTCTTCGGCAAAGTCGTAGGTGCTGCGCAGCATCCACGCGCTTTCCAGAAGGACCGTCGTGCTTACGAAGACGTCCCCCGCGTCGATCGCGGCCTTCGCCCTGGCGGCCTGCCCCGCATCGTCGCCGGTGAGATATCGGACGACGACATTGGTATCAACCGCCCGCATGGCGTCGCCTCGCTTTCGCCAAAACCCCCGCCTCCATCTCGGCCAGGGATTTGGGCGCACCGCCGCGGGCGAGGCGTCCGAACACCTCCTCGGGCCGGGTCTCGACGAAGACTGGCGCGGGTTTCAGCAGCACGCCGTCGGGCGCATTTTCGACGACGAGCCGCGTTCCCGCCGTCCAACGCAGCGTCCGGCGGGTCGCCTTGGGCGGGACGACCTAGCCCTTCGTTGAAACGGTGGTGGTGAGCCGTTCAGGCATCACGATCCCTCCGGGTAAAGAAGGAGTAAGATTACCCATTCGGCGGCTCGAACCAAGGGAAGACGACGGATACGCGCGCCCATCGGTTCATCGGGACCGATATACCTTGGCGACGATGCCAAGCGTTTGGGCGGCGGCTCCCTACGCGGCGCAGACCTCGTCGAGCAGACGGCGCATGAAACTCTCGCAGGCGCGGACCTGACTCAGCTCGATGTACTCGTTCGGCTTGTGTGCCTGGAGGATGCTGCCGGGGCCGCAGACCACGGTCGGGATGCCGGCTTCCTGGAACTGCCCCGCCTCGGTGCCGTAGGCAACCACCTCGGTATGGTTGGTCCGCGCCAGCGCCATGACGATCGCCTCGGCCGGCGACCCTTCCTCGGGCACGAGGCCGGGGACGATGGCGCGTCGCTCCGTCTCGATCGCGGTGCCGGGGTCGACCGCCCGCATGAGCGGAAGGACCTCTTCCGTCGCGAAACGCTCGAAGCGGGTGCGGATTTCGTCCGCGTCTGCCCCCGGCATGAGGCGATATTCCCAGGTGAAGGCGCAGTCGAGCGGCACGATGTTGTGCGCCGTGCCGCCCTGGACCGTGCCGACGTGGACCGTCGTGTAAGGCGGATCGAACCCGCTCCCGAGCTCGGCACGGGCCGCCATCTCGCCCGCCAGCCCGGTCAGGAAATAGATGAGCGTCGCGGCGTGCTGGACGGCGTTGACACCGTGATGGGTGGCGCTCGAATGGGCCTCCAGGCCGCGCACCCTGGTGGTGTAGGCGTAAACCCCCTTGTGAGCGTTGGCGACAGCCATGTTCGTGGGTTCGCCGACGATCGCGATATGCGGCTTGATGCCGAGCTCCTTGCCGAGCTTCTCGATCATCAGCGGGGCGCCGAGACAGCCGACCTCTTCGTCGAAGGAAAGCGCGAAATGGATCGGCGTCTTGAGCGGCCGCGCGACGAATTCGGGGACGAGGGCCAGCGCCACCGCGCTGAAGCTCTTCATGTCCGCCGTGCCGCGACCGTAGAGGCGGCCGTCCTTCTCGACGAGGCGGAACGGATCGGTGTCCCAGGGCTGGCCGTCCACCGGCACCACGTCGGTATGGCCCGAGAGCGCGATACCGGGCACGCCGGCAGGTCCCACCGTCGCGTAGAGATTGGCCTTGTCGCCGCTCTCGTCGTGGATCAGCGTCGAGTCGACGTCGTGCGAGGCCAGATAGTCGCGCACGAAATGGATGAGCGCCAGATTCGATTCGCGGCTCGTCGTATCGAAGGAGACGAGCCGCTCGGTCATCTCGACGGGGCTGTAGCGCGCGCCGGGCATTCGCTTCACCGCGTTAGTCGGGGGGCCGCGATTGTCGCTGCGCCCGGGCACCGGTACAAGTGTCGGGTGCGTTGAAACAATCCTTGCGGGCGGCCATATTGCGGACGGAAGGAGAGATTGCCCGTGTCCCGCCGCAGGATCCTGAAGATCACGCTGCCGCTGCTGGTTCTGGCCGGCGCGGTGCTGGTGGCCGGCTATCTCCAGGCGACCAAGCCCCGGATTGAACGGGCCGAGCCGCGCGAGCGGGAATGGCCGATCGCGGCCGCCACCGTCGAGATCGCCGACATTCGGCCCGAAATCACCGCCTTCGGTGAGATCGTCGCGCGACGCGACGCCGAATTGCGCGCCCTGGTGGCGGGGCGGGTAGTCGAAGTCGGCCCGAACTTCGCTGACGGCGGCACCGTGCGCGAAGGCGATCTCCTGGTCCGGATCGATCCGTTCGACTACGAGGCGGCAGTCGAGGAGGCGAAAGCGGGTCTCGCGGAAGCGCGAGCGCTTCTCGCCGAAGCCGAGGCCGACCTCGACGCCGAGAGGGCGGCCCTGGCCGAGGAGCACGCCCTGCTCGAGATCGCCGAGCGCGAGGTGGCCCGCCGCGCGGATCTGGCGGCCCGCGGCATCGGCTCGGAAAAGGATTTGGACGACGCCGCGATGCGGCGCGGCGAGCGCGCTCGCGCGTCGGCGCTGGCCGAGCGCCGGGTGGTCGCGCTGCGGGCACGCGTGGCCCGGCGGCAGGCGGCTCTCACGCGCGGCGCCGTCGCTCTCGACCGTGCCCGTCGCGACCTCGAGAACATCCGCCTCACCGCGCCCTTCGATGGCTACCTGACGGCGATCTCCGCCGCTCTCGGCAAGCGCCTCGGGATGAACGACCGCGTGGCCCGGCTGCTCGACCTCGAACGCCTCGAGGCCCGCATCCATCTGAGCGACGCGGAATACGGCCGTCTGGTCTCGGCACCGGACGGGCTCGTCGGGCGCTCCGTCCGTGTCGTCTGGCGCGCAGGCGACCGCGCTTTCTCCTACCGGGCCTCGATCGGACAGGCCCAGAGCGAGGTCGATCCCGCGAGCGGCGGCGTCACCGTTCATGCCCCGATCGCGGACGCCGGGCCGGACTCCCCGCTCCGTCCGGGCGCCTTCATCGAGGTGCGCATTCCGGATCGGCTCTACCGGCAAGCCGCGCGCCTGCCGGAAACCGCGCTCATCGGCGGGGATACCGTCTACGCCGTGGTCGACGGGCGACTCGAACCCCGGCTCGTGGAGCTTCTCGCCCGCGTCGGCAACGACGTCGTCGTGGTCGGCGAGATCGCCGACGGCGAACGCATCGCGGCGACCCGCTTTCCCGAGATCGGACCGGGGGTCAAGGTCGGAGTGCGATGACGGCCCGCGGCCCGATCGCGTTCTTCACGCGCCACCCCACGGCCGCCAACCTGCTGATGGTGCTCCTGGTGATCTTCGGCGTGCTCGCACTCGTCCGCTTGAACACCCAATTCTTCCCGTCGTTTCGCGTCGATATGGTGACCGTCAACGTCGCTTGGCCGGGAGCAAGCGCCGAGGATATCGACGCCAACATCGTCGCCGCGATCGAGCCCGAGGTCCGCTTCCTCGACAATGTCAAGCGCGTCGCTTCGCAGTCGGTGGAGGGCGTCGGCCTGCTGACGGTCGAGTTCGAGCCGGGCTCGGATCTCGATACCGCCCTGGCCAGCGTCCAGACGGCGGTGAGCCTGATCGACACGCTGCCGGAGGAATCGGAGAAGCCCGTCGTCAAACGGATCTACGGGTACGAGACCATCGGCCGGCTGATCGTCTCCGGACCCCACCCGGAGGCGTCGCTCCGCGCCTACGCCAAGGACATCCGCGAACAGCTCCTGGCCAGAGGCATCGACAAGGTCGATCTGCACGGCAGCAGGCGCCAGGAGATATGGGTCGAGGTTGGTGCTGCGCGCTTGCGCCAGCTCGACATCACCCTGAGCGACATCGCCGGACGGATCGCCGCGAGTTCGCTGGACCTGCCCTCCGGGATCGTCCCCGCCGGCACCGAGAAGCAGATCCGCAGCCTGGGTCTCGCCGGTACGGTCGAGGAGCTCGGGCGCATCGAGGTGGTCTCGCGGGAGACCGGCATCAAGGTCCGTCTCCGGGACATCGCGCGCATCACCGAGCGGTTCGACGAGCGCGATCCGATCGCCCTTCGCGGTGGCGACCCGGCGATCGAGTTGCACGTCCGCCGCGCCTCCGGCTCCGACACACTGGATCAGTCGGAGATTCTCGACGCCTTTCTCGCAGACGTCGCCCCGACGCTGCCGCCCTCGCTCTCCCTCAAACATTACGACGACCAGACCGCCCTCCTCCAGGACCGCATCAACCTGCTTCTGCGCAACGGTGGCACCGGCCTGGCCCTCGTGATCCTGGTCCTGTTCGTGTTCCTCAGCAGCCGGGTCGCGTTCTGGGTCGCGGTGGGGATTCCGGTATCGCTGCTCGCCACCCTCGGCGTGATGATGGTGACCGGGCAATCGATCAACATGGTCAGCCTGTTCGCGATGATCATGGCGCTCGGCATCATCGTGGACGACGCGATCGTCGTCGGCGAGCACGCCGTGGCGCAGCGTGCCGCCGGCGCCGGTCCGGTCGAGGCGGCGGAGCGCGGCGCGCTGCGCATGTTGGCGCCGGTCATGGCCGCGACGCTCACCACGGTCGCCGCCTTCCTGCCGCTCTTCCTGGTCTCCGACATCATCGGCCAGATCGTCACGGCGATCCCGCTGGTCGTCGTTTCCGTCCTCGTCGCGAGCCTGATCGAGTGCTTCCTGGTGCTGCCCGGGCACATGCGCGTGGCGTTGAAGACCGACCCGCGCCGGGAGAACCCGTTCGCGCGGTGGTTCAACCCGCGCTTCGAGGCGTTCCGAAACGGCCTCTTCACGCGCATCGTGCGCGCCTGCATCGCTTGGCGCTATCTCACGATCGGCAGCGCCATCGCGCTGTTCATCGTGCTCCTGAGCCTGATCGCGGGCGGGCGTCTTTCCTTCGTCTTCTTCCCCTCGCCGGAGTCGGACACGGTCTTCGCCAACGTCGCCTTCGTCGAGGGCACCCCGCGCGCGACCACCGTCGCGATGGTCGGCGAGCTCGAACGCGCCCTGGCCGAGGCCGAAACCGCGCTGACCGAGGGGGCCGGCGGGCTCGTCGCCGTGCGGCGCGGCCAGGTCGGCATGCCCGTGGGCCGCTTCGATGCGGTCGTCCTCGGCGCCGGCGACCACCTCGGCGCCATGCGCGTCGAGCTCCGGCCGTCCGACCGGCGTTCCATCCGCACGCAGGCCCTGATCGACGCTTGGCGCGAGCGGGTGCGCCCGCTGCCCGGGCTCGAGACGATGACGATCGTCGCGCAGCAGGCCGGGCCGCCCGGCCGCGAGATTGACATCCGCGTCGCGGGCGACGATCTCGCGGCGATCAAGACGGCGGCGAACGAAGTCCGTGCGCTCCTCGCCCGTTTCCCCGGCGTGAGCGCCATCGAGGACAACACGCCCTACGGCAAGCGGGAGATGGTCCTCGCCGTGACCCCGCGCGGCCACGCCCTCGGCTTCACCACCGAGAGCGCCGCCCGGCAAGTGCGGGCGGCCTTCGAGGGCGCGGTCGCCAAACGCTTCTCGCGGGGCGACGACGAGGTCACCGTCCGCGTGCGCCTGCCGCGCGACGCGCTGACCGAGAGCGACCTGCGGGGGGCCTATCTCCGCGGCCCGTCCGGGGTCGAGGTCCCACTCTCCGAGGCGGTCGCCTTCGCCGAGAGGGCCGGCTTCGCGACCATCCGCCGCGAAGACGGCCGGCGCATGATCGCGGTCACCGCCGAGATCGACGAGTCGGTTACCACCAGCGACGAAGTCGTGGCCGCGCTGCGCGCCGAGGAGCTGCCGGAGATCGCGCGGCGGAACGGCGTCGAATTCCTGTTCCGCGGCAGGGCAGAGGAGCAGGTGACGACCCTGGGCGACATGCGGACGGGCGCCATCATCGGCCTGCTCGCGATCTATCTCGTCCTGGCTTGGCTCTTCGCGAGCTACACGCGGCCGCTCTTCGTCATGGCGGTGATCCCCTTCGGCGCCGGCGGTGCCATCATGGGCCACCTGTTGCTCGGCTTCGATCTCACCGTACTCAGCGTGGTCGCGCTGCTCGGGCTCACCGGCATCGTGGTCAACGATTCGATCATCCTCGTCCGCGCGATTCACGGCCGCCAGACGGCCGGCGAGCCGCTGATGGAGGCCTTGGTCGGCGGTGCGCGGGACCGCCTGCGCGCCGTCATTCTGACCTCGGTGACGACCGTCTTCGGCCTCCTGCCGCTGATCTTCGAGACCAGCCTGCAGGCCCAGTTCCTGAAGCCGATGGCGGTCACCATCGTCTTCGGCCTGATGGGCGCGACCGTGATCGTGTTGATCCTGGTCCCGAGCCTGCTCGCCATCCAGGGCGACCTCGCGGCGTTGTTCGGCCGCGGGAAGGCGGTCGGGCCGGCAACCGCCGGAAAGGCTTGACCGGGACGCGCTCCGGTGCATGGGCTACCCGGTGGCGCGGGCGCCAGGTGCGAGGGAGCTCGTGGTGCGGAAATCCACGTCCCGCGGATGGCCGTCGAGGCTTCGTCGAATGGCGTGGGCGAGGCGGTCGGCGATTTCGGCGATTTCCGCGCCGGTCACGGTGAGGGGCGGGCAGACGCGGATGAAGTTCTTCACGCAGATGACGATCACGCCGCTGAGCGCCGCGTTGAGGCGGATGCGTTCGGCCATGGCCGGGTCCGGCGCCCGGCTCTCCCGGTCGGCCACGATGTCGAGCATCCGGTAGAGGCCCATGCCGCGCACGTCGCCGATCACGTCGCAGGCGTCGCGCAGGCGTTCGAGCGCCGTCCCGAGAACGGCGCCGGCCTCCGCCGCCCGCCGGTCGAGCCGGTCGCGCAGCACGATCTCGAGCTGCTTGTCGGCGACCGCCGCCGGCAGAGGATCGCCCGAATAGGTGCCGGCCCAGGGGAGCCCTGCCTTGCCCCGCACCCGCTCCGCGATCTCGCGGGTGGTAACCGCACCGCAGATCGCGAGGCCGGCGCTCATGCCCTTGGCGAAGGTGACCACGTCCGGCACCACGTCGTAATGTTCGAAGCCCCAGAGCTTCCCCGTCCGCGCCGGCGCGAGCTGCGCTTCGTCCAGCACCAGCAGCGCACCCTCTGCCTGGGCCAGCGCCTTGAGCCGCGGCAGCCATTCCGGCGGCGGCACCACCATGCCGCCCGCGACCAGCATGGTCTCGGCCAGCACCGCCGCGATGTCGCCGCTCGTCACGTGGTCGATGAGCTCGCGCGAGCGTTCGAGGCAGGCCACGTCGCAAGCGGGGTATTCCAGGCCAACCGGGCAGCGGTAGCAGAAGGGCGCGTACACGGCGGGCGCGTTGGCCGGTGCCAGCAGCGGCCCGAGGTTGCGACGTCGGGCACCGCCGATGGTGGTCACCGATTCGACCGCGAGGCTGCCGCCGTGGAGGCCGCGGATCACCGAGAGGATGTCGTGCTTGCCGGTGACGGCGAGCGCCATGCGCATGGCGATCTCGTTCGCCTCCGAGCCGGTGACCACGAAGTTCACGACCTCGAGCCCATCTGGCAGGGTGCCGGCGATACGCTCGGCGAAGCGCACGATATGCGGGTTCGAGTACCACGAGTTCTCGTGCCAGAGGCGCCCCGCCTGCGCGCGCATGGTCTCGACCAGCTCGGGGTGGCAATGGCCGAGCACGTTGCACATCATTCCGGCGGTGAGGTCGTAATAGGGTTTTCCGTCCACGTCGAAGAGCCGGATTCCCTCCCCCCGTTCGAACTGGATCGCGGGTGCGTAGCGCCAGCCGAAGACGCGCCCGGCGTCGCGGGCCATCAGGTCCGCGTGGGCGTTGGAGGGTGCGAAGTCAGCCACGGCGCTCTTCGCGGGCCGCCGGCAAGGCGATCGTGAGGTCGCGGAGGATCGGGTCGGCCGCCACGGCGATCTCGTTCTCGATCAGCGTGCCGCAGCCGGGGCAGCAGAAAAGTCGGAATTCGATCGCGTCATCGACGAAGAGGGCGGGATCGCCGATGAGGGGGTTGGAGTCCGAGACTGGGCGGATCTCGGTGAGGCAGGCCTCCTTATAGTTGGCGTCGAGCGGGCCGAGCGGGGCGGCGCAGTCGGCGCAGGCCCAGTAGGCACCGTCGCCGTCCCCGCAGACGTCCAGGTTGTCGGTCGCGCGCAACCGGCGTTCACCGCCGCGCGGGGCCGGCGGCGGCGCACCGTCGCCCAGGCGGGCGATTCGCGCGGCCTTGATCGCGGCTCGGTTGCACGCCGTGGCGGCGGCATCGACCGTCTCTCCGTCCTCCTTCAGAACGGCGCCGAAGATAGCCCGCGCCGCCTCCGGCGTGACGTTGCGGTGCCGGAGGTCGTGCTGGATCATGGCCGGATCGCGTTTCATCGGGTCGCCGAAGCCACCGCCGCCGGACCAGCGAACGGCGTAGACGTCCGCCGGGTGCTGATCGAAGTTCTCCTGGCGGAGTTCCAGATGCTCGGGCCGGCCGACGACCTCCGAATGGTCCTCGACCATGCGCCGCGCCGCCATGCGCTCGAGGATGTCGCTCTCGCGGATGAAGCGGTAGGCGTTGGTGGTCGAGGGAAAGCCGCCCATCATGCCGGTGGAGGTGGGCGTCGCGTTGCCCGAAGAGAGAGTGTCCTGGGTGATGCGTTCGGTGTTGTGCGGGATGAAGCAGGTCTCGGCCGAAAGGCCGCCCCGGTATTTGCCTGCGCCGCCGGAATCCGGCAGTTCCTTCCGGTAGAGGACGAGCAGCGGGAAGTTCTGCTCGTTGTGCTCGACGTTCGGCAGCTGGCAGATGGGCGTGCGCGCCTGACCGCCGGTGTTGATCCCGTCGCCGTGGGCAAAGGCGCCGATCGAGCCGCCGATCGGGTCGATCAGCAGATAGCCGTAACGTTCGCCCCACTGGTCGATGCCGCGGAAGAGCGTGGCGGGCCACTGGCTGGTGCCGCCGATGCCCATGATGTCGCCGCGCAGCGCTTCGTCGGAATGGAGCATTTTGGAGATCGCGTTGTAGGCCGGGTAGAGCGAGATCTCCATGGATTGCGTGGGCGCCGTCGAGACGCTGGCCGGGAAGTCGGCGCAGTTGAGCGTGCCCGTCGTCGGGTCGAAGTCGATATGGCGGAGCGCGCCGCCGACCGCGAAATACTGGTCCCACGCCAGGAGCTCGTTGATCGCCACCATGACGGAGCCGCGCCAGCCCGAATAGGTGGCGTTCATCGCGCCGTCCTGGGGCGCGGTGCCGTCGTTGTCGAAGATCAACCGGTCGCCCTTCTTGGTCACCGTGATCTGCACCCGGTGGGTGCGTCTGTCGCCCGGCCGGCATGCTTCGACATAGGTCCGGTCGCTCCAGGCGCCGTCCGGGAGCCGGGCAAGCTTGGCGAGGAAGGCGGCTTCGGCGTTGTCGATGATGCGCTTCATCACGCCCTTGACCGTGCGCGGCCCGTAGCGGCGGACAAGCTGGAGCAGGCGCTCGCGCGCGCTCATGTTGCCGGCGAGCTGCGCGCGGAAGTCGAGCGCCACCATCTCCGGCTTCCGCGAGGAGCGGAGGTAGAGCTCCTCGATGTCCCGGCGGACCGTGTCGTTCTCGACGATCTTGACCGGCGGGATGAGGATGCCCTCGTCGAACGCGCTCTCCGCGGCGGGGCAGAAGCTGCCCGGCGTGATCCCGCCGATGTCGTACTGGTGCAGGCAGTTGGTGATCCAGCAGAAGAGCGCGCCCTCCCAGAACACTGGACAGATCAGCATCACGTCCATCTGGTGCGCGGCACCCACCCATGGATCGTTGGCGAGGAACATGTCGCCTTCCCGGATCCCCGGATTGTCGCTGCGGTATTCCAGGATCCACTTCACCTGCGTGTCGGTGACCCCGGACATGTACTGCATGTAGGGGCCGAAATAGACGAACTCCGCGTTCTCGGTGAGGATCGAGGGGTTGAGGTCGAGCGCGTAGATCGCCACCGGCGAGCCGGAGACGCGCTGGATGGTCGCGCCGTGCTCCTCGTTGATGTTCCAGAGGTTGTGCCGGATCACCTCGTAGGTTACCGGGTCGAGATCGGTCTCCCAGTCGCGGTGGAGCGCGAGCCTGTCGGAGATGGCGAGTTCCGGCGGCGGCACGTAGGGGTTGGCCACCCCGTCAAAGCGGGTCCCCGCCATTTCGCTGATCCGCCGCATGGTTCCTCCCCGGTCGCTTCCCGCGCTCGCCGGTTTATCCCGGTTTCGCCCGCCCTCCAAGCCGCCGATGAAATATCTTGAAATGGCTGCCGGGACAAAGGGTAGGAATTCACCTTCCGTACACATGGGGCGGCGATGCGCACCAACATCGAAATCGACGACGACCTGATGGCGCGGGCCTTGAAAGCGGGTTTTCAAGACCGGTGCCTTAAACCGCTCGGCCACCCATCCCGCGCGGCCATATCAGCAGCACGAGGCGCGGCGTTCAAGACCGCGCGAGGCATGGACGCGGGCCGCCGCATCGGTCACCATGGCCCGCGGGTGTAGGGGAACGAAAGTCGTGTCGTCGGGGATATATGGGTGGAATTTGGCGGAATCCTGCGGAATCTGGCGGAATCTGGGGCGGGGGGTGTGCAAAAGTCGTGTCGTATGAGAATGGGTCGCAATTGGGCGAAAGTCGTGTCGCAAGAGGGGGCGAGGCGCCGGGGGGCGGTCGCTGGCGGCCAGCACGTTCGCGCATCCGGGGGACGCTCCTGTGACCCCCCTCGACCGGCCCTGTCCCGGTCGCGCCGGGGGGCGGTGGGCGGCTCGTGAGGCGCGTCCGGGGGACGACGCTCCTGTGATCCTTCTCGACCGTCCCGGCCTCGTCGTCGCGCGGGCGCCCCATGCCGGCGACCGCCGCGCTGCTCTCGAACCGCCTGGCGGCCGCCCGCGACCCGGAAGTGCGGAAGCTGGGCAGGCCTGTTGTTAATTCGTGCGGCGCTCGACAGTTATTCTCCCGGCGCGTGGTAGTTAGGCACTTCGGCGGGCGCGGTTAAAAAATCGCGCGGCGGGGGGTTGTCGCGGGCGGTCCACGCGCCTTCGTCGACGATGCGCTGGACGCGCCGCCGATCCCCGGCATCGAAGCCGGCGAAGCGTGGGTGTGTGGCGACGGTCTCGGCCGAGAGGTGAACGGCGCGCCGGGGCGCTCCTCGCCCTCGCGCCCGCGGGCGGCCGCGAAATCGAGGAACGCGCGACTGCCGACCTCCCGGCGCACGGCGTCGCGCCCCGAATAGCCCGCCGTTCCCGAACGGCCGCTTTTTGGCCCCGGAGCGCGCAACCGGACGGGCGGTCAAGGCGCGCCTTCCTCCTCGTCGCCGCCGCGGCGCCAGGTGAGAGGGCGGGGTTCGGCGCCGACGGTCTGGGGCACCGCGCGCGCCCACGCCTCGTTCTGCTTGCGCAGGCGCTCCAGGGTCGCGTCGTCGGGCACGGGGTCGCCGGGCATGTCGATCGGCTTCCCGTCGCGGAAGGTGATCGAGCCAGCGTCCATGCGATCGCCGATGCCTGCCATCAATCCGCTCCATCCTTGACGATCTCGAGAACGTACACCCTCGACGGCCCCCGGTAAAGGTTGGAGGCGCCCTTGTCCGCGTTGTCGATGATCTCGGCGACGCGGTATTTCGAGCCGGGGCGGAGCAGGACCTCCTGCTCGGTTTCGTTCTCGACCACCGCGCGGGACCCCTTCGGGAGCCGCACCCGGTACAAGGTCCCCTCCGCCTTGCCCGCCCAGCCCCCGGCGAAATTCGCGGCGGTCGAATAGCTCGTCGACCAGGAGGAGAAGGCGCGGTCCGAGATTTCGTCGCCGACCGCGTAGTCCTTCCGCGAGCCGCGCCCGCGCCAGACTTCGAGGTCCTCCGTGGTCTCGCGCATGGCTGCGCGCATGTCGCGCACGACCTTGCGCCCGCGCTCGGACGAGACGCGCTCGCCTGCGCGCAGCTGGCGGTTGATGATCTCGTAGGAGCTCTCGGTCGCGGCGTCGGAGTAGTAGTCGGCGGCGCGGCCGGGGAGGTCCTGCGCGGGCACGAAATCGCGGCGGCCGCGGAAGGCGTCGGCCGTCTCCGGCGCGCGATCGGTATGGGCCGCGGCGGCGCCGGGGGCGTCGAGATCGGGCTGCGGCGCGGACGCGGGGCGGCGCAGGAAGTCGGGGATCGCGAGCGGATCGGGCGCCGGGGCCGGCGCGGGCGCTGCTGGCGCCGGCGGAGTCTCGCCGGCGAGGGCGCCTTCGAGGTCGCGCTTGCGGGGGTCGAGGGCCAGTTCCTCGGGGGTGTAGTCGAGGCGGCCGGGGGTGCGGACGTCCCAGGACTCCATCCAGGGGAGGGACTGGCAGCCGCAGTTGATGGTCTCGCCGGGAGGGCCGGCGGGATCGCGCGGGAACATCAGGCGGCCGCCGGACACGCGGAACGGCTCGTCCACGGGCTGTATCTGGCCGTCGGCGAGATCGTGGGTGAGGCGGGAATGGACCTTGCCGCTGCGGCGCCATTGCTTGCGGAGGCTGGGGATCATCTTGGCGGCCTGCGCCATGCGGGCCTGGCCGGCGACGGAGTAGGCGCGGCCGACCTCCGTGCGGACGACGGTGAAGGCACGCTTGCGGCCGGAGCCGGTGAGGCGCTGGACGGCGCCGAGATCGACGGGGGCGGCGTCGAGGGAGAGGGCCGCCGACAGCGGGCGCGGTGGATAGTGGATAGAGCGTCATGAGGGGGCCGCGCGCCCGGGGATCAGCAGCCGGCGGATCTGCGCCGGGCCGAGGGAGGCGAGCCAGGACGGGATGCGATCCGCCACCGCGCCCGGCTTCGGCGCCGCGCGCGGGCCTGTGCCCGGGCTGCGCGCGCGGAACGTGCAGCGCTTGCGCGCACGGCGTGCGCGGCGGCCGCTCATGGTCGGCGCTCCGCGGCGGCAGGGATAGTGGATAGTGGAGAGTCGGCGGGATCGGCCCCTTCTCCATCTCTTCACCTCCTCTCGCTGTGGTCGAGGATCCACCGTCCGATGGGCCGGCGCGACTTGCGGCTATCCACTATCCACTATCCACTCTCTCCCTCGCCGTCCGACGGCGGCGAGGGAAACGCATCCTCCTCGGCGCGCCGCGTTTTTTCGATCTTCACACCCGCACCGCGCTGGACACGCTCGTTTTCCAACCCATGGTCGGACGCGGGATCGTCCTGGCCAGTGCCCGGAATTACCGTGCGCTCCGCGCCAGGGGCGCCACCGTCCACAAGACGATCGACATGCTGATCGCCACCTTCTGCATGGAGAACGGGCATCGCCTGCTCCATTCCGACGAGGAGCATCCGGGCCTGCGAACGCTGTGACGGCGCGCACCGCAACAAGCCGCAAGCGGCCCGCAGAGACGGGGGCGAGACGGCCCGCGCTAGATGTGGAGCGGACGACCGGCGACGGCGAGCGCCGCTTCCTTGACGGCCTCGTTGAGCGACGGGTGGGCGTGGCAGGTGCGGGCGATGTCTTCCGCAGCCCCGCCGAACTCCATGACCGCCACGGCCTCGGCGATGAGGGTGCCGGCGTCGCGGCCGATGATGTGGACGCCGAGTACCCGGTCGGTCGCGGCGTGGGCCAGGATTTTGACGAAGCCGTCGGTGGCGGACATGGCGCGGGCCCGGCCGTTGGCGGCGAACGGGAAGCGCCCGACCGCGTAGTCGATGCCGGCTTCCTTCAGCTCTTCCTCGGTCCTGCCGACGGCGGCGACCTCGGGCGCGGTATAGACCACGCCGGGAATCGCGTCGTAGTTCACATGGGCGCCGCTGCCCGCGACGATCTCGGCCACGGCCGCGCCTTCTTCCTCGGCCTTGTGCGCGAGCATGGGCCCCCGGATCGCGTCGCCGATGGCGTAGATACCGCCGATGTTGGTGCGGAAGCGCTCGTCCACCGCGACCCGGCCCCTGTCGTCCTGTGCGATTCCGACTTCGTCCAGCCCGAGCCCCTCGGTGTTCGGCCGGCGGCCGACCGCCACCAGCACCACGTCCGCGTCGAAGGTTTCCGCCGCGCCGCCGGCGGCCGGCTCCAGAGCCAGCCGCACGCCGTCGTCGGTCTGCACCGCGCCGGTAACCTTCGTCGAGAGCCGGAAGGCGATCCTCTGACGGCGCAGCAGGCGCTGGCACTGCTTGGCGACCTCACCGTCCATGCCCGGCAGGACGCGGTCAAGAAACTCGATCACCGTGACCTTGGCGCCGAGCCGGCTCCAGACCGAGCCCATTTCGAGGCCGATGTAGCCGGCGCCGATCACCGCCATGCGCCGCGGCACCCCCTCCAGGGCGAGAGCGCCGGTCGAACTCACGATCCGTTGCTCGTCGATCGCCACTCCTGGAAGCGGCTGGGGCGCGCTGCCGGTGGCGATCACGATCGATTTCGCGGCGACGCGGCGCCGGTCCTCGCCGTCGATTTCGACCGCCCCCGGCGCCACGATGCGGCCCGTCCCCCGGAGACGGGTGACGCCGTTCTTCCGAAACAGGCCGGCGACGCCTTTGGTGAGCGCCTCCACGACGTCGTTCTTGTGGGCCATCATCGCGGCAAGGCCGAGTCGGACTCCGGAGACTTCGATGCCGTGCCGGGCGAGCGCCTTGGCGGCGTGCGCGTACTCCTCCGAGGTATGGAGAAGCGCCTTCGACGGGATGCATCCGACATTGAGGCAGGTGCCGCCGAGAGTCGGCCCGCGTTCGATGCAGGCGGTCTTCAGGCCGAGCTGGGCGGCGCGGATGGCGGCGACGTAACCGCCGGGCCCCGCCCCGACGACGACGACGTCGAAGGCGTTTTCGCTCATGCGCACTCCCCGGTCGCGGATCCATGCATCGGGCGCCGTATCGGATAATCCCTGTCCGACAATGCCTTGCCCGATGGCGGAGACTCTTCGGTGCCCGCCGAGTGTACCCGGATCCGTCGATCCGCGGAATGCGGCCGCCGGGACGAGCGGCTTCCGTGGACCTTTCCCGCGCTCCGTTACCCGGTCACGCTCCGTTACCCGGTCATCGGCGGCAAGATCGCCCGGCAAGGTCATGCGAAAACCCGGCCGGCCATGTATGTAATCTCCGAACGAAGACCGTGGGCCGCGCGCGGAGGGCCTCGTGTACAGGGGCATGTACGCCTATCCCTGGGATCTGGTCGAGGAGGGAGCCGGGACGGTCCTCCGCCGGATGCGCGATTGCGGCATCAACACGATCGTCCTTGCGGCGAGCTACCACGCCGGCAAGTTCCTGCGCCCGCACGCCCCGGCACGGCGGGTGTATTTCCCCGAGGACGGGACGGTCTATGTCCGGCCGCGAGCGGAGCGCTACGGCGCCATCCGGCCGATCCAGAGCCGGCTGGCCGCCGAGCGCGACATCTTCGCCGAGCTGCCGGCGGAAGCGCCCGACATGAAGCGCGTCGCCTGGACGGTCTGCCTGCACAACACGCCGCTCGGGATGCGCCACCCGGAATTCACGGCGCGCAACTGCTACGGCGATTCCTATCCCTACAGCCTCTGCCCGGCTTACGCGGAGGTGCGCCGCTTCGTGGTCACGCTCTGCGCCGACATGGCCGAGCGCTACGCGCTGGACGGGCTGGTCCTGGAGACGCCCGGGTTCCTGCCGTTCGACCACGGCTTCCACCACGAGTTCTTCCTGCTGCCGATGAACCGCTGGGCGGCCTGGCTCCTCGGCCTCTGCTTCTCGGAGGGCACCGTCGCCGCCGCGCAAGACGCCGGCATCGACGCCGGGCACCTGCGCCGGCAGGCCCGCGCGGCGCTCGATTCGTTCTTCGCCCGGCCGGAGCCCGTCCCCGACCACGTGGCCGCGGAATGGTGGATCGCCGAGCTCGTCGCGGATCCGGAATGGGCGGCCTTCCTGAATTGGCGCTGCCGGCTCGTCGCCAGCCTGGTGGCCGAAGTCCGCACGGCGCTGCCCGAGGAAACCACCCTCGCGGTGATCCCGACGGTGCAGCGGCCGACTGCCGCGGCGTGGTCCGAGGGGAGCGATCTCAAGCTGCTCGCCTCGACGGCGGACGCGCTGGAGGTCCCGGTCTACGAGCCGAGCGCGGCGGCCGCGGCCCGCGACGCCCGCGACGTGCGGCGACGTGCCGGCGAAAGCGCGCGGATCAACCATATCCTCCGCCCAGCCTGGCCCGATCTCGCGAACGGCGCGGAGACGGCGGCGGCGGCCCGGGCACTGCGGGCGAGCGGGCTTTCAGGAATCGCGTTCTACAACTACGGGCATGTAGCGCTGGGCGCGCTCGACCGGGTGCGCGAGGCGCTCGCCGCGCTGGAGGAGGCGCCATGACGCGCTACGAGGGGAAGGCCGCGCTGGTCACCGGCGGGGCCGGCGGAATCGGCGGGGCCATCGCACGCCGGCTGGCGGAGGAAGGCGCCGCCGTCGGCGTGCTGGACCGGCGCAGGAAGGAAGCGGCGGCGACGGCGGCCGCAATCCAGGCCGGCGGCGGCCGAGCGCTGGCGCTCACCGCCGACATCGCCGATCCCGCTTCCGTCGAGGCCGCTCTCGCCGCCATGACAGGGGCGCTGGGCGCTCCCGACGTGCTGGTCAACAACGCCGCCTTCGCCACCAAGGGCGACCTCGAAAACACTGCCCTCGCCGACTGGCAGGCGGAGATCGAGATCGACCTCGACGGCCAATTCATCTGTGCCAAGGCCGTGCTGCCGGGGATGGTCGCGCGCGGGCGCGGCGCGATCGTCAACATCGGCTCGGTCAACGGCCTGATGGCGCTGGGCAACCCGGCCTACAGCGCGGCCAAGGCGGGGCTCCTCGCTTTCACCCGGTCGCTGGCGGTCGAGTACGGGCCGAAGGGCGTGCGCGCCAACATGGTCTCGCCCGGCACGGTCGAGACCGACATCGAAACCTGGCGCATCCGGCGGCGGAAGAACCCGAAAATCTTCGCGCAGCTCGCCCGCTGGTATCCCGTGGGCCGGGTCGGCCGGCCCGAGGACATCGCCGCGGCGGTCGCTTTCGTCGCCGCCGACGAGGCCGGCTTCGTCAACGGCGCCAACCTCGTGGTCGATGGCGGCCTGACCGCCGGCCTGCCGCTCATGATCGAGGAGCTGGTGCTGGAGGAATAGGGGGCGCGGCGTCGGGAAATCCGGTTTACGTCGCCGCGCTGGGACGGGCCGAGACCTCTTCGTGCCAGCGCCTGACGTTGGCGCATTCCTCCGGGACCGCGAGCTTCACGACCTTGCATGCGAAATCGGTGGCGCAGAGTGCGGTGACGTCGGCCACGGTGAAGCGCGGGCCGGCGATGAAGGGGTTGCCCGCGAGGCGCGCGTCGATGCGCCGGAAGAAACGCTCCAGGCGCTGCCTGCCGCGGTCCACCAAAGCCGGGATCTGGGCCACCGGCTCGACGAAGCCCGGCAGCCCGCGGCCCGCGAAGGCGGGGTGCGAATTGCGGAACACCTCCGAGGCGCCGGGAAAAGCTTCCGTCTCCGCCCGCCGCTCCCACATCTCGACGACCGCGCGGTCGCGCCGGTCGATGCCGAAGAGCGGCGGCTCCGGATATTCCGCCTCGAAATAGCGGCAGATCGCCATCGACTCACCGATCTGTGTGCCGTCGTCGAGCTCGAGCATCGGCACGGCACGCCCCTCGTAGCGGGCGAGATAATCCTCGGAAAGCCGCGCCCCCTCGCCGGCCTCGACGACTTCGACCTCGATGCCCTTCTCGGCAAGATAGATCAGCACGCGGCGCGGATTGGGCGCCTGCCCCCAGCTGTAGAGCTTCATCCGGCCCTCCCGTCGTCCGCCGCGATCAATCGCCGAGCGTCGGCCGCTTCTCGTGCCAGGGCCGGGTCGCGGCCTCGAAGGAAGCCGCCGCCCGGAACACGCCATGGTCGTCGAAGGGCCTGCCGACGATCTGCATCCCCGTCGGCACGCCGGTGGAGGCGAAGCCGGTCGGCACGCTCATCACCGGGCACTGGCTGAGCAGGTTGAAGCCGTGGGTCAGGACCCAGCCGACATAGGCCTGCAAGCGGACACCGTTGATGCGGAAATCCGCATCCGCGTCGTCGTGATCGGCCTTGACCGCCGGCACCGCGAGGGTCGGGCAGATCATGACGTCGTAAGCCTTGAGGATCGGCTGGAGCCGCTGCCACATCCAGCCGCGGAAGGCATGGCAGCGGTAGAGGCGCGCGGTGCTGTGGCCGAGCCCCGTCTCCAGCAGCCGCACCACGTAAGGGTCCATCTCGTAGCGCCAGCGCGGCAGGAAATCGCCGGCGATGGCGGCGAAGAGGCCCTCCCACCACGTCATCCAGCAGTCGAGCACGCCGAAGTTCCAGCCGAGATCGACCTCTTCGACCGTGCACCCCATGTCGCGGAAAACCTGCGCCGCGCGTCGGGTGTTCTCCTGTACCTCCGGGTCGATCTGGAGATAGCCCAGGTCCATGGTGAAGGCGATCTTCCAGCCGCTGATGCCTTCGTAGGCGGCCGGCAACCGGAGCTTGCCCGGCAGGGTGCAGAGATCGTCCGGATGCGGGCCGGACATGACGTTCTGCATCAGGGCGGCGTCGGCGACGCTGCGGACCATGGGGCCGTAGTGGAGGATCGATTCGAAGGGGTGATCCCGGTCCAGCGGGTTGCGGCCGAAGGGCGGCTTGTAGCCGAAGAGGCCGCAGGCCGACGACGGGATGCGGATGGAGCCGCCGCCGTCGGTACCGTCGGCCAGGGTGGTCATCCCGCCGGCGACCGCGGCGCCCGCGCCGCCGGAGGAGCCGCCGAGGTGTAGTCGAGGTTCCACGGATTGGGGGTGATCCCCCAGAGCGGGCTGTGGGTGGCGCCGGAATAGGCGAACTCCGGCGTCGTGGTGCGCATGTGCATGACGGCGCCCGCGCGCAGCAGACGATCCACCGTGGGCGCGCTGTAATCGGGGCGGAAATCCTCGAAGATCTTCGAGCCGAAGGTCGTGATCTCGCCCTTGACCGGGTGGAAGTCCTTGATCGCGACCGGCACGCCTTCCAGGGCGCGGAGGCGGCCGTCGGTCTTCCCGTATTTCGCCTCCGCCTTCCTCGCCTGCGCGCGGGCGCGGTCGAAAAAGGCGTAGGTGACGGCGTTGAGCCTGGGATTGACCGCCTCCGAGCGGGCGATCAGCGCGTCCAGGAGCTCGACCGGCGAGAGGGTCCGCGCCTTGAACCGCGCGACCGCCTCGCTCGCCGTCATGTAACAAAGCGCGAGATCCGCCTCTGCCATGTCCTGATCTCCTTACCGTGCCGTCTCCCTCAGGCGAGGGGCACGACCTCCCGGGTCTGGATGCTCCGGTCGGCGGCGATGACGATGCGCAGGCTGTTCACCGCGCTCTCCATGTGTTCGGAGAGATCGAGATCTTCGCGGATCGCCTTGAGCAGAAACGCTTGTTCCCGGTCGCAGAGTTCCTGGTGGCTGGGCTCGTCGGCCATGTCGACCCATTCGTCCTCGCGGACGAAATTGTTGGCATCGTCGATCTCGCCTGAGTGGCAGAGCAGTGCGTTCGTCTTGGTGTGCGAATCGATGTCGTCGGAAGCGGCGTGGGACTGCCCCTCCTGCGGCATGACGATGCTCACGCTCCCCTTGGGCCCCACCACGTCTTTGACGAAGAACGCGACCTCGCTCATCATCGGCCCCCAGCCGGCTTCGTACCAGCCGACGGAGCCGTCGTCGAATTCCACGTGGAGGTGGCCGTAATTCTGCCGCTTGGTATCGTCGGAGAGCTTCGCCCCGATGCCGTGCACGCGAACCGGCCGGGCACCCGTCATCTGGCACATGACGTCGACGTAGTGGACTCCGCAATCGACGAGCGGCGTCAGCGATTCCATCAGGTTGCGATGCCAGTTCCAGGCGGGCCCGCGGCTCTGCTGGTTCAAGTTCATGCGCATGACGAGCGGCTTGCCCAACGTCCGGGCGCGAGCGATGAACGCCTGCCAGGCGGGGTGCACGCGCAGGATGTAACCGACGACGAGCTTCCTGCCGGTCTCCCGCGCCTTGTCGACCACGGCCTGGGCGCCTTCGACGGTCGTCGCCAGCGGTTTTTCGGTGAAGACGTGGCAACCGGCGTCGAACGCCTTGAGGCAGAACGCCTCGTGGGTGTCGGGGTAGGTGTTGACGGACACCACGTCCGGTTCGGATCGCGAAAGGGCCTCGTCGAAATTGTCGTAGCGGGGCAGGGTCGCCAGCTCGGCCGGCAGGTCATTGCGCCCGCGGATGCGCCGGCTGCACAGGCCGACGACCTCGAACCCCTCGATCTTCCGATAGGCGAGGGCATGGCTGAGCCCCATATTGCCGACGCCCACCACCAGGACCTTGAGCACTCCGTTCCGCATGGCGCCACTCCCCCCTCGGCGGCCGCTCCGCAGGCGGCGGTCGCGCGCAGCGATTGTGCCGCCCCTCCGGCGGCGGAGCAAACCGTCGGCATCCTACCGGCCGAGCGGCACTGCGGCCATGCCCTCGATCTCGATCAGCATTTTCGGATGGGCGAGCTCGGTCACGCCGACCAGGGTGCGCGGCGGCGGGTTCGCCGGATCGAAATGGCGCGCCGATATCTCGTTCAGCACGTCCTGGCCCGACATGTCGGTCAGATAGATGTTGAGCTTGACGATCGCCGGGAAGTCGGCATCCGCCGCCCGCAGGATGGTCCCGATATTGGCGAAGGTCTTCTCCGTCTGCTCGCGGATGCCGCCGGCCAGCCATGCCGCTTCGGCCACCGGGTCGTGCGGGTGCTTGTGGTAGATCGGGATCGGCCCGCAACCGGAGAACAGCAGCAGCCTGGCGTTTTCCACCGCGAAGGCGGCGCTGAACGGGCTCCTGTATTCCGGTTCGAGCGGGATGTGGTGGACGGGCGTGATCCTCATGGTGGGGCCTCGTCGTCGGTGCGCCGGCCCCATGCTAGACCATCGCTTGCGGTGCCGAAACGGCGCCCGGAGTGAGCCATGGAGACCCGCGAACTCTTCTGGGAGATCACGCCGCTGGGCTACGCACTCTTCTACGCCGTGGCCAGCGTGGCCATGGCAGTTTGCGCGGCCGGCGTCGCCTGGAGCATCTTCCGTTACACGCGAGGGCGGAAGAGCCCGGTGCCGGTCCACCCGTGGCGCGGCTTCCGGCGGATGCTCGCCGACGTCTTCTCCCAACGGACCGTCCGTCGGCGCGACCGGGCGGCCGGGCACGCCCATACGCCGATCCTCTACGGCTTCCTCCTGCTGCTCGCCGCGACCAGCATCATCACGGTCGAATACGACATCTCGGAGCCGCTGTTCGGCTTCACCTTCTGGCACGGGACGTTCTATCTCGCCTTCAGCCTGATCGCCGACCTGGCCGGCCTCGGCCTGATCGCGGGCACGGGCTACATGATGTGGCGTCGCTGGCGGACGCGCCCCGCGAAGCTGGCCTACCGACGGGACTACCGCGGCGAAACCGCGCTCCGGCCCGCCGCCCGCGCCTGGCGAATCGAGGATGCGCTGTTCCTGTGGGCGCTGCTCCTGATCGGGCTCACCGGCTTTCTCCAGGAGGGCGTTCGCCTCGCCCAGGACCGGCCGCCCTGGGGGCCGTGGTCGCCGGTCGGCTGGACGCTTGCCCAGGCCATGACGGGCCTCGGGATGGACGAGGCGCTGGCGGCGGCCGTCCGGCGCGCCAACTGGTGGTTTCACGGGATCGTCGCCCTGCTCTTCATCGCCGCGATCCCCTGGAGCAAGGCCCGGCACCTGCTCGCCGTCCTGGGCTCCCTCTCGGTCCGCGACGACGAGGCCCTGCGTCGCCTCCCCCCGGCGCGCCCGGGGGAAGGCGCCGCAGGCGCGATCGGCATCGGCCGGCTCGCGGAATTCTCATGGAAGGACCTGCTCAATTTCGACGCCTGCACTAAGTGCGGCCGCTGCCACGAGGCCTGCCCGGCGACCGCCGCCGGCGCGCCGCTCAGCCCGCGTGACCTGATCCTCGACCTGCGCGCCCGCGCCGCGCGGCCCCGCGCGGACGGCGGCGCTCCTCTCGTCGGCGCGGTGCTCGAGGCCGAGACGCTGTGGTCCTGTCGCTCCTGCGGCGCCTGCATGGAGATCTGTCCGGTCGGGATCGAACACCCGCCGATGATCGTGCAGATGCGCCGCCGCCTGGTCGAAGACGGCGCCATGGAGGGGCAGTTGCGCGACACCCTCGACGCCATCGCCAACCGCGGCAACAGCTTCGGCGAGAGCCCGAAGACCCGCGCCGGCTGGACGGCGGCGCTCGAATTCCCCGTCAAGGACATCCGGGCGGTGCCCGCCGAACATCTCTGGTTCGTCGGTGACTACGCCTCCTACGACCCGCGCAACCAGGCGGTCTCGCGGACGGTCGCGCGGCTGTTCCGCGCCGGCGGAGTCGATTTCGGCCTGCTCCATGAAGGCGAGCGGAACGCCGGCAACGACGTGCGCCGGGTGGGCGAGGAGGGGCTGTTCGAGACCTTGGCCGAGCACAATCTGGCGGCGATGGCGGCGGCGCGGCGGTTCTCGAAGATCGTGACCACGGATCCGCACAGCTACAACACGATCCGCAACGAATATCCCGATTACGGGGCGGTAGCGCCGATCCGCCACTACACGAGCGTGCTCGCCGCGCTCCTGGGAAGCGGCCGCCTTGCCGTGACCAAGCCGCTCGGCAAGCGGGTGACGCTCCACGACCCGTGCCATCTGGGCCGGCTCAACGGCCATTACGACGAGCCGCGCCGGGTGCTCGAACTGATCGGCTGCGAACTGGTCGAGATGCCGCGCTGCCGCGACAATTCGTTCTGCTGCGGTGCCGGCGGCGGGCGTATCTGGATGGCCGATCCGCCCGGCAGGGAGAAGCCCGCCGAGAACCGGATGCACGAAGCGGCGGCCCTGGGTAGGCTCGACGCCTTCGTCGTCTGCTGCCCCAAGGACATGACCATGTTCGAAGACGCCCGCAAGACGAGCGGCCACGAGAGCGATTTCGTCGTCCAGGACCTGGCGGAGCTGGTGGCCGAGGCGATCGACCTGGAGAAGCTCGATCTTCGGGCACTCCCGGCCCTCGTCGATCGGATCGCCGATGCCGCCGCGGCCCGCATTGCCGACGCGGCGGCCGACCGGCTCGCCGACGCGGTGGCCGAGCGGGTGCTGGGCGCGCTCGCCGAGAGGATGCCGGCGCCCGTATCGGCGCCAGCGTCCGCCGTCCCCGCCGTGGACGGCGGCGAACCGGCGCCCCTTCCCTGGCGCGCGGTGCCGGTCACGCCGGCGGAATTGCCGCCCCACGACGTGCCGTCGAAGGAAGGGCCGCGCCTGCTCGTCGCGGTGAAGCGGGTGGGCACGTTGGGCGCCGACTTCGCCATCGACGCGGGCGCGCGCGCCATCGCCGACGCGCATTTCGAATACGAATTGAACGAATGGGACGACGCCGCGCTGGAGGCGGCGCTGCTGCTGACCGAGCGCCTCGGCACGGGCGAGGTGGTGGCGGTCACGGTCGGCCCCGCGGGCGCCGACGACGTCCTGCGCCGCGCGCTCGCCAAGGGCGCCCATCGCGCGGTGCGGGTCTGGGACGAATCCTTGCGCGACGCCGATCCCCTGACCGTGGCCCGCGCGCTCGCGGGCGTCGCCGTGCGGGAGGAGCCGGACGCCATCCTGACCGGCGCGCAATCCGCCGATCTCGCGCAGGGCGCCACGGGCTCGGCGCTGGCGCGCATTCTGGGTCTTCCCCACGCCGCGGTCGTCCTCGACGTCGACTGGGACGGCGACGGGGAAATGACCGTGACCCGTGAGATCGAAGGCGGGACACGGCAGCGCATCGCGCTTCCGGCGCCGGCGCTTCTGACGATCCAGACCGGCGGCAACACGCCGCGCTACGCGACGATGCGCATGATCAAGCAGGCGCGGAAGAAGCCGATCGCCCTGGTCGACGGCGCCACCGTCGGCCTCGACCAGGCGGGGGCGGTGGTGCGCCGGGTCTACGAGCCGCCCAAGACCGGACGCGCGGCGATGATCGAGGGCGACGCGGCGGCGGTCGCCAGGGCCATCGCCGGCATTGTCCGGGAGAAGCGGGGAGAGGACCGATGAGCGGCGGAATCCTCGTCGTCGCCGAGCATTTCGACGGGGCACTCGGCGCCGTCACGCTGGAGGCGATCGGCGCTGCGACGGCGCTCAAGGGCCATTTCGGCGGCCCGCTTGCCGTCGTCGTCGTCGGACGCGAGACGGACGCGCTCGCCGCGGCCGCCAACGTGGCGGGCGTGGACGAGATTCTGACGGTCGAGCGGGCCGATTCGCATTTCGACGCGGCGCTTTACGAGGCGGTCGTCTGCGCCGCGGCCGAGGCGCGCGAGGCGCGGTTGGTGTTGATCGGCCACACGGCCGCCGGCATGGCCTGCGGCCCCGCCGTCGCCGCCCGCCTCGGCGCCGGCTTCGCTGCCGACGTCTTCGGGCTGGCGGTCGAGGAGGGCGCACTCGTCGCGAGCCGCAGCGGCTACGGGGGCAAGGTGACGGTCGACCTGTGCTTTCCCGGCAAGCCCGTGGTCGTGCTGACCTTGCGCGGGGCGACCTTCGCCGCGCCGGACGGGCCGGGCGGGGCGAAGGTCGTGCCCTTCCCGGTCGACCTCGACGCGGTGCCCGGTACCGCCCGCCATCGGGATTACCTGCCGGCGCCCCCCGCCGACGTCGATATCGCGAAGGCGGCGTTCATCCTCTCGGTCGGGCGCGCGGTCGGGGAAGGCGAGAACCTGCCGCGCTTCGCACGCCTGGCCGAGCGTCTTGGCGCCACACTCGGCTGCTCCCGGCCGGTCGCCGATTCGGGCTGGCTGCCGAAAGCCCACCAAGTGGGCCAGTCCGGCACCGTCGCCGCCGATTGCAAGCTCTACATCGCGCTCGGGATTTCGGGCGCCGTCCAGCATCTGGCCGGGATGAAGCACGTCGATACGATCGTCGCGGTGAACACCGACCGCGAGGCGCCGATCTTCGGCGTTGCCCACCATGGCGCCTGCATCGACATCTTCGCCCTCGCCGACGCTCTGGAACGGGAATTCGAATGAGGGCGCGGAGAGGAGAACCCCCCGTCATGGATTCGGAAATGGACCGTTTCATGCGGCGCGCGGTCGCGCTTTCGGACCGCTGCATGCGCGGCAGGCTGGGCGGCCCTTTCGGCGCGGTGATCGCGAAGGACGGCGCGATCGTCGCCGAGGGCTGCAACCAGGTCACGTCCTGCAACGACCCCAGCGCCCATGCCGAGATCGTGGCGATCCGCGCCGCCTGCCGGAGGCTCGGGACCTTCAGCCTCGCGGGATGCGCGATCTATTCCAGCGCGGAGCCCTGCCCGATGTGCCTGGGCGCCATCTATTGGGCGCGCCTCGACCGCCTCGTTTATGCGAACACCCGCGCCGATGCCGCCGCCATCGGCTTCGACGACGAATTCCTTTATGAGGAACTCGTGAAACCCGTCGCGGCGCGCGCGCTCCCGACCGTCCACATGCCCAGAGAAGACGCCCTCGCCGTATTCCGCGCCTGGCCCGACCTCGAAGGCCGGGTCCCCTACTGACCGGTGTGCGCGCACCGGTCAGACACGGCCGCGCCAGGGTGGGGACGCGAGCGATCGAGTCCGAGCCCGGCATCGCGCGGGTGCCGTTCAGCGGGTGCCGCGCAGGGCGCGGTTTCTTTGTCTCGCGGCAGGCCAAGCTCGGATCTTGCCTATCGTTACTCCAAACATCTGGAAAGCTACATCGAGGCTAATCAGTCGATATGATGTCGGCGATCTCGCGCAGCCTCTCCCTTATCCGAACTCGTGAGACGCCGAGACCGGGCCGTTTGCGGGGCCGGTTGAAGCCGACGAAACGCATATCGGCGGCAAGTGGAAGAACAAGCCCGCGTCGAAACGGAAGGAACTCACCGGGCGGGGCGGGATGGACATGACGCCGGTTGCCGGGGCGAAGGACCGGAAGACGAACAATGTCTGGGCGAAGGTCGTCAAAGGGACCAACACGAAAACGCTGCATGGGTTTGTCCGTGAAGCCGTCGCGCCCGGCGCAACGCTCTACACCGATGAAGCCGCCGCCTATCGCGGGATGCCCGAATACGTCCATGAAACCGTCAATCATGGCGTCGGGGAATACGTCCGGGGCATGGCATCTACGAATGGCATCGAGAGTTTCTGGGCCATGCTCAAGCGCGGGCATCTAGGCGTCTACCACAAGATTAGCACGAAGCATCTTGACCGGTATGTGCAGGAATTTGCCGGTCGTCACAATGCCCGCGATGCAGACACGATCAACCAAATGGCGGTAGTGGTTGCGGGCATGACGGGCAAGCGTTTGCGCTACCACGAACTTACCGCCGACAACGGACTGTCAAGCGGGGCGCGGGGATGACCGCCCCGAATTTCCCTTCCGGCGCGGTTTGGACCGGGGACAATCTCAACATTCTCCGAGGCATGAACTCGGAATGTGTTGACCTGATCTATCTCGATCCGCCGTTCAATAGCAACCGGACCTATGAGGCACCGATAGGAAGCCGGGCGGCGGGGGCCGCGTTCAAGGACGCTTGGACGCTTGATGATGTTGACGTCCATGAGCATGGCGAACTTGCGGATCGCAACCCGGCCGCCTATGCGGTCATCGAGGCAGCCCGACTGGCGCACGGCAAGGGGATGATGGCCTATTGCATTATGATGGCCGTCCGGCTGCTTGAAATGCGGCGCGTTCTCAAACCCACCGGAAGCCTCTACCTGCATTGTAATCAGTTTGCCTCGCATTATCTCAAACTGCTAATGGATGGGATTTTCGGGCGGGGCAATTTCGTCAACGAGATCATCTGGAATTATGGGACGCCCTCCGGAGGCCGCGTGAGCGGCAAGAAGCCGATCAAGGTTCATGACTGCCTGCTGGTCTATGCGCGCGAATACGGCAAGCATCTTTATCGACCGCAATTCACGCCATACAGCGAGAAGTACGTCCGGGACTGGTTTCGTCATATCGACGAGGATGGGCGCGCCTATCAAACGCGAAGCCGCAAGGGGAAGGTGATCCGTCAATATCTGGACGAAAGCCCCGGAATGCCGCTTTCAACGGTCTGGTCCGACATCATGCAGTTGTCCAGCCGACGAGGCTGGTTCCCTACGACCAACCGGGAGGAAACGGGCTATCCAACACAGAAGCCCTTGGCGCTGCTTGAGCGGATCATTCAAGCATCCTCGAATGAAGGCGACATAGTGCTTGACCCGTTTTGCGGCTGCGCAACGGCCCTGGTGGCGGCGGACCGCCTGCAACGCCATTGGGTCGGCATAGACTTGTCGCCTCTGACGGTCCGGTTGGTGAATGAACGCATCGCCGAGGATCGGGGTTTGTGGGGCGGTGCGACGGCAATGGACGCGCCGCCATTGCGGACGGACCTGGGCGAGCTTCCGAATTACCGGACGCATCGGCATCGGCTCTATGGCGTGCAAGAGGGTATTTGCGCGGGATGCGAAACGCACTTTCCGTTTCGGATCATGGAAGTGGATCATATCCTGCCCCGGTCACGCGGCGGGACGGACCATGCCGACAACCTTCAAATGCTCTGTTCGGGCTGCAACCGCAGCAAGGGCGGGCGCACTATGGCCGAATGGAGGGCAAGCCAATGAGTGCCAAGGGCAAGAGGAAGTATCCATTGTTGGAACCGCGCACAATCACGCTGCGGGGCAATGACTATCAGCCAAGCAAGGCGGAAATAGAGCGAGAATACGATATACCCGGAGCGTCAATGCGAAAGGTCCGTAGTGCGTTCTTCCGCCCTATCAACATCAAGCGTGAAGCCCTGGAATAACGGGCAGATGTGACTTTTCGATACAATCCCCCAAAGTTGTCGCCTCGGTCGCTGGCGGGACGGTCCGATATCATATCGCTTTTGGCCGGATAGTACGTCGTCACGGTCGAGAGGGTGATCGAGTTATCTCCTTTGCCGCTCTTCATGTTTTCCCAGTGCCAATTTCGATATTCCGCGGCGTAGCGAGCGCCGATCACGTATGGTGTGAACACCCGAGGAGAACCCGAGATCACTCCAGAAAGCGCCCATGGTACGACCACGAGCAGATCCGCCGGGGCGCAGACGGCTGGCGTCGTTTTGTATCGGAAGCTGGGTTCGTTCTCCTTGGCCAGCGCGTACCAGCCTTTAAGTTCGATGCCCATGAGCACCCGCGGTTCGACATCGGGAGCGGCGGCGCGCAATACCACGTCCGGGAACGTCTGTGGCTGCCGCTCGAAACTGTAGAGAGCATAGGTCCGACGAGGATCCCAGACGGAGCGAAGCTTGTTTAGCGATGCGATGACCTGCTCTTCGATCGTCGCACCGAGAGATGAATTGAACGAAAAAAGATCCGTCGCCAGAACTCCCGAGATAACGAGCTCCGAATCGAAGCGGGATGGCAGTGCAAGAATTGCCTTCCTTACCTCTCTCCAGAGTTCGATATGCGCCCAAACCTCGTCGGGTTCAGTTGGTTTCGGCGGCAGGGGTTTCATGCTCGATAGTCCGGGATTCCTCTCCGAGCCGCCTCACGGCAGCCGCATAGAAAGCAGGAACGACCTCCGCTGCGTGGCAATGTCTGCCCGAACGGAGCGCGCTGGCGGCAGCCGAACACAGTCCTCCGAACGGCTCCCACACCACGTCGCCCGGATCGGTCGACGCCGCGATGATCCGGTCGATCAGGCGCAACGGCTTCTGGTTCATGTGCAGGGCCTTGACGCCCTTCGCCTTGACGCGCTCCGCCCCGCGCACCGCCGGCTCGCGCCAGACGTTGGTAATGCCGTGCGCGTGATTCCACTTCGCCCGCATCCGCGACCACTGCGACTCGGTCAGTGGCGACTCGCCGTCGAGCGAGAAGTAGGGACGCGCGGTCGGAGCGCCGTGTTTCGCTGCGTATTCGGACAGCGCGACCACCTTGTCGGCGGGCGGGAAGTACCAGAGGCGGCATTGCGTGAAATACTTCCGCGTCGCCGCGTTCGCCACGCCGCACGCCTCGTTGGTCCTGGAAAGCGGAAGGCCGCTGTGCCGCCATTCGTGCCGCAACCATGCCTTCATCGAAAGCGCGGCGCCGTCTTCCGTCGTCAACATGGCGTCGCGGACATAGCGCACGCAGAGTTCGGTGACGACCGGAAACCCCCGGATGGTGTCGCCGTTGCAATTGCCGGCGACGTGCCCGACGCCCTTGTCCCAGACGTGCGCCGCCCTGTAGCGCCACCCGTGGCGCTTGAGAACCGGGTGCGCTTCGGCCCAGCCGACTTCCGAGCACCAGAACCAGAGGGTCGTGTCGGGCCGCGCGCGGCGCGCCCATTCCGCGACATGCGGCGCATACCATGCGCCGAGGTCGTCGGTGGTATCGGGTTCGCCGGGAAACTTCGCGAGGCCGTAAGGGCCGTCCGCGACGATGGCGGTCGGGGGTGGCCAGCGCCGGTAGCAGGTCATCGCATCGCCCAGGGTGAGCGAGGCGCTGCCGCCTCCGCCACCGATCGTCACCGGGGATTTCGGAATCGCGCCGGGTTCGGCGACGTTGGCTTCACGCGGCATTTCAGGATCGACCATCGTGCTCCGGCGCCTCTCATCATATCGCCAATGCGCGGGCATGGAGGCCGGCGCTCCGCCGGCTATGCCGCCGCGTCCGGCGGGGGCGCCGCTTCCGTCACCCTGCGCAGCCCGGCGACGACGTCGTCCCGCTGGGCCAGCGCCGCCGTCTCCAGCACCTTGGAGACGACGGGCGCGGCCTGCGCACCGGTGACCCGGAGGATCTCGTGGTCCAGCCAGTCGAACAGGCGCTCCTGCGCCTCCTGCGCGATGCGCGCGCCGAGGGAGGGGCCGCGGGCGGTCTGTTCGACGATCAGCAGGCGGTTCGTACGCCGCACGCTGGCGGCGATGGTCTCCCAGTCCATGCCCAGCGGATCGAGGGTGCGCAGGTCGATCACTTCGGCGTCGATGCCCGCCGCCTCGGCGGCCTCCACGCTCACCGGCACCATGTTGGCACAGGTCACCACGGTGCAGGCGCGGCCGGGGCGCACGATCCGCGCCTTGCCGAAGGGGATGCAGTAGTCGAGGTCGTCCGGCACGAGCGACGCGCCCTGATAGAGCGCCTGGCACTCGATGATCGCCACCGGGTCGTCGCAGCGGACGGCGCTGTTGAAGAGGCCCACGTAGTCGAACGCCGTCGTCGGCGCGACGATCCGCCAGCCCGGCCAGAGCGCGAACACGCCGGACGGGTCCATCGAATGCTGTGAGCCGTAGCCGCCGCCCGCCGCCACCCGGGCGCGCAGGATCAGCGGCGCGCGGTGGGTGCCGCCGAACATGTGGCGGACCTTGGCGGTCTGGTTGAAGAGCTGGTCGGCCGCGACCAGGCAGAAATCGGCGTACATGATCTCGACGATGGGCCGCAGCCCGTTCACCGCGGCGCCGAGCCCCATGCCGCAGAACCCGTTTTCGGCGATCGGCGTGCCGATCAGGCGTTCGGGGAAGGCCTCGCCGATTCCCTTGGTGGCGCCCACCGTGCCGCCCTTCAGCCGGTGCACGTCCTCGCCGAGCACGATCACCGTGTCGTCCCGCTCCATCGCGCGGAATTGCGCGGCGGCGACCGCCTCGATGAAGGTCATCTCGCGCGCCGCCGCCGGGTCGACGTCCTCCGGCTCCATTCGGCGCGCGCCCGCCAGTTCCGAAAGGTCGCCGCGGATGCCGACATCGACCTGCTTCGCGTCCGGCCACAGCGCCGGCACGACGCGGAGCCGGTTGGAGCCGGGCTCCGTTTCGGTCAGCGCCGCCGCCGCTTCGTCCACGGCCGCGCGCGCCCGGCTCTCCAGCGCCGCCAGCCCGGCCTCGTCCACGATCTCGAGGGCGAGCAGGCGCCTCGGCATGGTCGCGACCGGGTCGCGCGCCCGCCACGCCTCCTCCTCCGCCTTGTCGCGGTAGCCGAAGGCGCTGCCCTTCATCGGGCCGTGCTGGTGGAAATAGCGGTAGGTGAGAGCCTCGATCAGCGCCGGCCCCTCGTCGCCTTCGATGCGCGTGCGCGCCCATTGCATGGCCTTGCGCACCGCCATCACGTCCATGCCGTCCACCTCGACAGAGGGAATGGCGAGGCCCTGGCCGCGCGCCGACAACCGGGTCTCGCGGGTGGTTTCGGAGACGTGGGTCGAGACGCCATAGAGATTATTTTCGACGAAGAACACGATCGGCAGGTCGTAGAGCGCGGCCAGATTGAGCGATTCGTAAGCCGCGCCGTTCTGCATCGCGCCGTCGCCGAAGAAGGTCACGGTGAGATTGCCGCCGCCCTTGAGCTTCTCGGCCAGGGCGTAGCCGACCGCCTGCGGCGGGTTGCCGCCGACGATGGCGTTGGTGCCGAGCACGCCGGCCTCGTCCCGGCGCATGTGCATGGAGCCGCCGCGCCCGCCGCAATAGCCGGGAGCCAGCCCCATGATCTCGGCCATCGACCGGCGGACCACTTCCTGCATCGCCTCCGGCCAGTCGCTCGTGCGCGGGTCGTAGCCGGCGGGGGTGGCGTGGTTCAGGAACTTGGCGAGGAACTGGTGGTGGGCCCGATGGGTGGCGTTGATCTTGTCGGCGGCGGCGAGGGTGGACATGGCCGCGACGGCGCCGCCTTCCTGGCCGATGCTGGCATGCGCGGGGCCGTGCACGCAGCCGGCCTTGAACAGATCGAGGATGCGCTCCTCGAAGCGGCGGATCAGAAGGAGCTGCTCCAGGAGCCGTGCGAGGACGAGCGGGTCTTCATCTTTCCAATCCGCCTCGGTGGTGGTGAGGCGGTGCCACGGGGTCTCCGAAGTCAGGGGTTCCAGCGTCGGCATGGCGCCCTCCCTTCCGCGCGGTTGGCGCGCCCTGGGGGATCGCGCTAGAACCTGATAGCAAATTGCCGCCCACGTCGGGAGTCGGCCGGGCCGCGTGAGAGCCACGGGATGATCTACGACGAACCGCGTTTCAAGCCGGGCGGCGACCGCTTCGTCGAGATGGAGCTCGGGGACGAGCTCGACTTCGATCTCAATTTCCTGGTCCACGCCCTGACCGCCCGCGTCCGCGCGGCCGCGCTCGACGGCATCGTCGAACTGCTGCCCAACATGGCCTCCATCGTGGTGAGCTACGACCCGGAGAGGATCGGCTACGACGACGTCGTGCGCGAGATCGGCGCGGTCTTCGGCGCCATGGGCTCGCTCGAGGACGTCGCGCTCCCGAGCCCGCTTTACACCGTCCCCGTGCTCTATTTCGACCCCGTCACCCGCGCCTGCTGGGAGGATTATTGCGCCCGGATCGCGGAGAAGGAGTACGATCCGGACCTCATGGTGCGGCTCAACGGTCTGGAGAGCCGCGACCAGCTCGCGCGCATCCACTCGGCGACGGAGTACTGGGTAGCGGCGCTCGGCTTCTATCCCGGCCTCGCCTCGCTGATCGCGCTCGATCCGCGCTGCCGGCTGACGGCACCGAAATACAATCCACCGCGCACCTGGACGCCGAAGGGCGCCCTCGGTTACGGCGGTTCCGTCACCTGCCTCTACCCGGCCCGGACCCCGGGAGGCTACCAGATCATCGGCCATTCGCCGGTGCCCGTGTTCGATCTCGCCCAGCGGCTGCGCGCGTTCCGCGACCGGCTGGCGCTGCTCCGCCCCGGCGACCGCGTGCGCTTCGTGCCGGTGGGCCGGGACGAATACGACCACGTGGCGGCGCGGGTGGAGGCGGGCGACTACGAACACCAGATGGCGGCCTACGCGAAATTCTCGATCCGCGACTACCACGCCTGGCTCGCGACCCTCGACATGCGCGTGCGTTTCTGAGGGGCGTGCCGTGCTGGAGGTGGTCAAGCCCGGGCTGGAGACGAGCGTGCAGGATTTCCCTGGCCGCTACGGCTTCTGGGAGCAGGGCTTCCCGCCGTCCGGCCCGTTCGACATGTGGTCCTTTCGGCTCGCCAATCTCCTGGTCGGCAATCCCCCCGGCGCGGCCGGGCTGGAGATCCAGTTCCTCGGGCCGACCCTCGCGTTCCGGCGCGACGCGGTGATCGCGCTCACCGGGGCCGCGATGGTGCCGCGTCTCGACGGCGCGCCGATCCCCCAATGGGAGAGCCTCGCGGTTCCCGCCGGCGGGGTCCTCGAAACCGGCTTCGCGCGGACCGGCGCCCGCGCCTATCTGGCGGTCGCCGGCGGCATCGAGACGCCGCCGGTGCTGGGCTCCCGCGCGACCTTCCACATGGCCGGCGTCGGCGGCATGGAGGGTCACGCCCTGAAGGCGGGCCAGCGCCTGCCCCTCGGGGACGCCGCGGGCGCCGGCGCGACCGGCCTGCGGGTGCGCCCCACCTGCCGGCCGCCGATTCCGGAAGGCCGGTCCTGGCGGATCGAAGTCGTCGCCGGCCCCAATGACGACTGGATCGACGAAGAGGGCCACCGCAGGTTCCTGGAGAGCGACTGGGTGCTCCAGGCGCGGAGCAACCGCACCGGCTACCGCCTGTCCGGCCCCGAGTGGCGCTTCGCCGCGCGGGCCACGGACAAGGGGCCGGAGCACGGCGAGCATCCCTCCAACATCCTGGATCACGGCTACCCGGTGGGCGCGGTGAACCTGTGCGGCCAGACCCCCATCATCCTGGTCAACGACGGGCCCAGCGCCGGCGGCTTCATCAACCCCTACACCGTGCCGTCGGCCGCGTTCTGGAAGCTCGCCCAGTCCAGGCCCAACGACGTCTACCGCTTCCGCAAGGTCTCCGTCGGCGAGGCCCAGGCGGCGCGGCGCGAGATCGACGCGCTCTGCTCCGAGTCCAGCCTCGAGAAGGCCGGTTCGTGATCTACGACGAACCCCGCTTCCTGCCCGGCGGCGACACCTTCGTGCTGGTCCAGTTCGGCGACGACGCGCGGATCGACCTCAATTTCATGGCACTCGGCCTGACCGCCGCGCTGCGCGAAGACGGGACCGCGGGCGTCATCGACACCAACCCCTCCTACAACTCTCTGGTCGTCGAATACGACCCGGACCTGATCGGGATGGCCGACCTGGAGAAGGAGCTGCGCCGCCTGATCGACGGGCTCGGCCCGGTCGAGGATCTGGAGCTCGACAGCCGGCTCGCCTATCTGCCGGTCATGTATCTGGACCCGTGGACCAAGGCTTGCGTCGAGGACTACGCCCGGCGCATCGCGCCGCGCGGCGGCGACCCGGAATTCGTCGCCCGGCTCAACGGGCTCGAGGACGCCCATCAACTCGTCCGCGTCCATTCCGGCACCGAGCATTGGGTGGTCGCCGTCTGCTCGACTCCGGGCCTGCCGCTCATGGTGGCACTCGACCCGCGCTGCGCCTTGACCTCGCCGAAATACGACCCGCCGCGCACCTGGACCACCCTGGGCGCCATCGGAGTCGGCGGGCTCTCGACCTCCGTCTACACGACGCCCGGTCCGGGCGGCTACAACCTGATCGGGCGCACGCCGGTGCCGCTCTGGGACGCGCGGGCGCGGCTGTCCGCCTATCGCGAACGGGTGGTCCTGCTGGACGCCGCCGACCGGGTCAAATTCGTGCCGATCGGGCGGGAGGAGTTCGACTACATCGCGCGCCGCGTCGAAGAAGGGAGCTACGAATTCAACGTGACCGGCTACCAGCGCTTCTCCGTCCGCGCCTACAAGGCATGGGCGGCTTCCCTCGACGGGCGCGCGCGGTTCTGAGCCATGGGCGCGACCGTTCTCAAGGCCGGCCTCGAGGATACGGTGCAGGATTATCCCGGCCGCAAGGGCGCCTTCGGCATGGGCTTCCCGCCCTCCGGCCCGATCGACCACTGGTCCTTCCGTCTCGCCAACCTCCTCGTCGGCAACCCGCCCGGCGCAGCGGCGCTGGAATGCGCCTTCATCGGCCCCACGCTCCGCTTCGACCGCGATACGGTCGTCGCGCTGACCGGCGCCGACATGCAGGCGACGCTCGACGATGCGCCGGTTCCGCTCTGGGAGAGCGTCGCCGTCCGCGCCGGGCAGACGCTGGCGCTGCGCTCGGCGGTGCGGGGCGCACGCGCCTACGTCGCCTTCGCCGGCGGCATCGACGCGCCCGCCTTTCTCGGCTCCCGCGCGACCTTCGTGATCGGCGGCTGCGGCGGGCTCGAAGGCGCGCCGCTGAAGGCCGGGCGGACGATCCCGTTGGGGAGCGGCGCGGGCACGCCGGGCCGCCGGGTGCGCGAGAGCCATCGCCCGCCGTTGGCGGGCGGCGGCGCCTGGGAGATCGAGGCCGTCGCCGGCCCCAACGACGACTGGATCGACGAGGCCGGCCACAGGCGCTTCCTCGAAAGCGACTGGCGGCTCTCGCCGAAGAGCAACCGCGTCGGCTTCCGCCTCGAAGGCCCCGACTGGACCTTCACCCGGAAGGCGACCGACAAGGCGCCGGAGAACGGCTCCCACCCCTCCAACGTCATCGACCACGGCTACCCCATCGGCGCGGTCAATCTCTGCGGCCAGACGCCGATCATCCTGATGGTGGACACACTCACCCTGGGCGGCTTCATCAATCCCTACTGCGTGCCCACCTGCGCCTGGTGGAAGCTCGGCCAGTCCCGGCCCAACGAGCTCTACCGCTTCCGGCGGGTCTCGGTGGCGGAGGCGCAGGCGAGAAGGCGGGAGATTGATGGGTTCTGCACCGAAGCCGTGCTCGCCTGAGGCGCCGTGAGGATCGTCGAAATCCGCGACGCCGCCGTGCCCATGGGCGCGGCGCTGCGGAACGCCGTCATCGACTTCGGCAAGATGACGGTGAGCACGGTCGCCGTGATCACCGACGTGGTGCGCAGCGGCAAGCCGGTCGTGGGCTTCGGCTTCAACGCCAACGGCCGCTACGCCCAGAGCGCGTTGATCCGCGAGCGCCTGGCACCGCGCATCCTGGAAGCGCCGGAAGCCCATGCGACGGTGCGCGGCGATTCCCTCGACCCGCGCGCCGTCCGCCGCCTGATGCTGCGGAACGAGAAGCCCGGCGGCCATGGCGAGCGGGCGGTCGCCGCAGCGGCGCTGGACATCGCGGTGTGGGACGCTGCGGCCAAGCTCCGCAACATGCCGCTCTGGGCCATGATCGCGGCGGAAGCTGGCAACGACGCGCCGCTGCGCTGCGTCCCCGTCTATGCCGCGGGCGGCTACTACGATTCGGAGAAGGGGACCCGCGGCCTCGCGGCCGAGATGCGGGGCTATCTCGATCAAGGCTACACCTTGGTCAAGATGAAGATCGGCGGCGCTTCCCTCGACGAAGATCTTGCCCGTATCGAGGCGGTGCTGCCGCTGCTCGATGGCGCCGGCGCGCGGCTCGCGGTGGACGCGAACGGCCGCTTCGACTTGGGAACAGCCCTCCGCTACGCCGAGGCGCTCGCCCCCTACGGCCTTGCGTGGTACGAGGAGCCGGGCGACCCGCTGGATTACGCCCTGCACGCCGCCGTCGCCGCCGCCTACCCCCATGCGCTGGCGACCGGCGAGAACCTGCTTTCGTTGCAGGACGCCCGCAACCTGTTGCGCCACGGCGGCTTGCGGCCCGCGCGCGATTTCCTGCAATTCGACCCGGCCCTCGCCTACGGAGTCGGCGAGGCCATCGACATCGCAGCCATGATGGCGGAGGAGGGTTGGGCGCCACGCCGCTTCGTGCCCCACGGCGGCAACCTCCTGGCTCTCGCCGTCGCCGGCGGTCTCTCGCTCGGCGGCTGCGAATCCTACCCCGGCGTCTTCCAGCCCTTCGGCGGCTTCGCCGACGAGACTCCGGTCGAGGACGGCCACGTCCGTCTCACCGACGCCCCCGGCGCCGGCTTCGAACGCAAGGCGGCGCTGGCGGCGTTGCTGGAGGGCTTGCTTTGATGTAACATTTTATGGCGATGCGAACCTCAGCTTATGGGAAGAGCGAAAAATGGAGCACCAAGTGACAATATCGAACCATGCTCTTGAAGAGATGGTTCTTGCAGCCGGCGAATCTTTCGTTCTGGGGAGTGCCCTCACAGATGAGCGTGAGGGTGCGGAAATTCATGGCTATTTGTGGGGCGGTCGGCGTACAGATGAGTCCAAGGATATTGAGTACATTCACATCGACAAGTTCAGTGTTAGTTCGTCGGCGTGCGGAGATGAAGATTCCGTTTGGGTGGATGGAGATGTTGCCCGCATAAAGGATTCAGTCCTTAACCTTTGGGCACCCCATTACCATTTTCTTGGAGATTTTCATACCCATCCATACAGAGATCACGATGAAGTGAAGGAGAACGCAGGTTGGCAATTCTCAAAGCGTGACATAAAGTCATTCAGAAAAGACGAACAGGTTTGGAATTTATCTGGCTCTAATGCTCCGGTTATGATAGTTATGGCGGTGACAAAAATGCAAAACATTCATCGAACCGTTCTTAAAGTAGAGGCGGATAATCGGTTCATGTTCAATGTTGGGAATCTTCGATTCTGGCTTTCTATTGGTATCGGAAAACTTGGAAGGGGAAAAGAAGGGTATTTTCGGAAGACAACGTGTATTTTCATCCTTACTCCCGGTATTTCAATGACTTCGGTTCCAGGCTCGACGGAGTTGAGTGAAAACAATACACTCCGCTATAGCCTATCTTGCCGAGGAAGATCATCGGACGCAGGGACTCAATTTTCGGACATGAACGGAGAAGACGGATGAGCAAGGTCATCATCACCTGCGCGGTCACGGGCTCCATCCACACGCCCACCATGTCGCCGCACCTGCCGTTGACGCCGGACGAGATCGCCGCCGACGGCGTGGCCGCGGCGGAGGCCGGCGCGTCGATCCTGCATCTGCACGCACGCAACCCGGAGGACGGCAGTCCGACGCCGGACCCGGACGTCTTCATGGCGTTCCTGCCGCGCATCAAGCAGCAGTCGGACGCGGTGATCAACATCACCACCGGCGGCGGCATGGGCATGAGCCTCGACGAGCGCCTCGCCGCACCCCGGCGCGCGAGCCCGGAAATGACCTCGCTCAACATGGGCTCCATGAATTTCGGCATCTACCCGATGCTGGAGCGCTACGAATCGTTCAAATACGACTGGGAGCGGAAGCACCTCGAAGGCAGCCGGGATTTCATCTTTCGCAACACCTTCAAGGACATCGAATACATCATGAAGGAGCTCGGCGAGGGCCACGGCGTCAAGTTCGAGTTCGAGTGCTACGATGTGGGCCACCTTTACAATCTGGCCCATTTCGTGGATCGCGGGCTGGTGAAGCCGCCGCTCTTCGTCCAGACCATCTTCGGCATTCTCGGCGGCATCGGGGCGGACCACGAGAACCTGATGCACATGCGCCGGATCGCAAACAAGCTGTTCGGCACCGATTACCACTGGTCGATCCTCGCCGCCGGCAAGCACCAGATGAGCTTCGTCACCATGGGCGCGATGATGGGCGGCAACGTCCGCGTCGGCCTGGAGGACAGCCTCTACGTCGCCAGGGGCGAACTCGCCAAGTCGAACGCCGATCAGGTCGCCAAGGTGCGGCGGATCGTCGAAGACCTCTCCCTCGAAGTCGCGACTCCGGCCGAGGCCCGCGCGATGCTCGGCCTCAAGGGCGGCGACCAAGTCGCCTTCTGAACCCCGCCGCGCCGGCTCCTAGAATCGCTGTGCGCGGAAGGGGCGGTGGCAGCCGCCGCAGCCGGCGCCGACGGCACCGAAGGCGGCTTGCAGGCTGGCGAGGTCCTTCCCCGCCGCCTCGACCATGGTCTCCAGCGCGGTGGTGAGCGCCGACGCCTTCTCCTCCACCTGCGGATAGGTGGACCAGATCTCGGGCTTGGCCCGGGTCTTGCCCGCCAGCGCCGGATTGTCGTTGCCGGAGCCCGGCGGCCACAGCGCCGCGCCGTCCATCGTCGAGAGCGCCAGGAGGTTCTCGGCGACCCCGACCGCCCGCGCCGGGTCGTACTCCGCGTCCCCCTTCGCGATGGCAGCGAGCTGGCTCATGAAGAAGCCGTTGAGCTGCATATGCGCGATCCGCGCCTTGACCGCGCCTGCGAAGTGCTCGTCGGCCGCCGCCACGTTGGCGCCCGCGAACGCGGCCAGCGCCAGCGCCGCGAAACCGGAAACCCAGGTGAGCCTGCTCATGATTCTCTCCCACCCCGACCGTGTGTCATGTCGCGAGTCGAAATCCTACTCCCGCCGGCCCCCCGCCGCCAGACGCCTCGGTTGCGCGGGTGGAAGGTGAAAGTCGCGACATGATCGCGGCATGATGGTGTGGACCGCCATGTCGGGAGACGGGGCCGGGAAACCTGTCGGCCAGTTCAAGGATATCGCACGGCCGGAAGCGTTCAGGGCGGGGGCGGTGGACGCCAGAAGGGCCGGCCTTTCGTTCTCGGTGCACCGCCCCTCGCCGCAGGAACGAGGGGGGAGGTCGGAACGGCGGCACACGACGCGCCGCCGCTCCGACCGAGCCCTTTCGGCTACGCCTCGGGTGCCGGAAAACGGTTCTCCGAAGCCAGAGCATGCGCAAGGAGAAGATCGGCGAGGATGCCGACGAGCGCCTCGTCGTCGCCAAGCCAAGTATCGTCCCACCGGTACAGGCGACTCCACGTCGACTTGCCACCGGGCCGGTGGCGAATCTTCAGGATGATCTCCTCCGGGTAACACCAAACCCGAATGCGACGCTGCCCGACATGGAATGGTTCGACCTTCGGCCGGTCGTTGAGAAGGGCCGTGAAAGCTCCGACCCGGGTGAAGGTTTCGACGTCGTCACCCGAGGCGCGGAGCGCGCGAAGGACCGCCTCCGCAACCTTGCGCTTGAGCTTGAGGAGGCGGTTCTTCGGTCCCTCGCAGTCCACGATTTCACGCGGACCGGTCGTGTTGACATGGAAGAGGCCGTGGGGCTTCCAGCCGTCGTTGCTCTTCTTGTGCAGAACCCAGAGCTCGGCGGTTCCTCCCTTGACCTCGCTCCAGTACGCAGCCAGGGACCCTCCGCCGCTCAGGCAGTTGCCGAGTGCCTTCCCCGCGGCGCGGAGCTTGCGCTTTGACGTGAGCTCCTCGAGGCGGTGCCGGGGGCCGATATTGACCGGCTGCACCGACGCTTCCCGCTCTTCGTCCGCGCGCCGGCGGCCGGCCTTCAGGACAAGCCCGGCATGCTTGCTGGCGCGACGCGATAGATTCTCGAAGGACACGCCGGGGTGCGTCGTGCTCTTCAGAAGCCTCCTCGCGTCCTTCCTGACGTTGCCGTCGAGGTGCTCCTGGGCGTGGCCGACCGCGCACACGAGGTGCCCGAAGGTCCTGTGGGCCTCTCCTATCGCCTTCTTCGGGGTTCGCTGGTAGCCTGCCCGCTCCCGGGCCTCTCCGTAGAAGGCGTCGAGCACGGGGCCGAGCCTCCTGAGCACTGCCCGATGCGGCGGGAGCTCGGGGAGAGCGGCCTTCTGCAATGTCTCCCCAACCGGGTCGCCTGCTTCCGCACATCGTTCTTCGTTTTGCGGTTTGAAGCCATTGATTCGCCCTTTTTAAAAATTCAGTCTACATTAGAGATTATGTTAGGGAACTATATACTTGACGATCCCTAAATCATACCCTATATCGGGTGTGAGAGGAGATCGCCATGGACAGCCTGCTTCAATTCACCCAGCGCTTCGCCACCGTCGAAGCCTGTCTCGCCCATCTCGAGGCCGTACGCTGGGCCGACGGCGCCTGGTGCCCGCATTGCGGCGGCGACGAGCGCATCTACCACTATAGCGACGGGCGCCGGCACAAATGCGGCGAGTGCCGCCGCGTCTTCCGCATCGTCACCGGAACCATCTTCGCCGACAGCCCGATCAAGATGCTGCCCAAATGGTTCGCCGCCATCTGGCTCGACACCTGCCACGCCAAGGGCATCTCCTCCGTCCAGCTGGCCAAGGACATCGGAGTCACCCAGAAAACCGCCTGGTACATGCTCCAGCGCATCCGCCACGCCGCCGGCAACGAAGACGGCGGGATGCTCGGCGGAACCGTCGAGGTCGACGAGACCTATATCGGCGGCAAGGAGCGCAACAAGCACGCCGCCAAGCGAACCGCCGGAACCCAGGGCCGCAGCACCCGGACCAAGACCGTCGCCTTCGGGATCGCCGAACGCGGCGGGCGGACCCGCGCCTTCCAGGTCCCCGCCGCGCGGGCCGCCGACGTGATGCCGCACATGCTCCGAAACGTCGCCCTCGGGTCGGTCGTCAATGCCGACGAGCACCGCGGCTATTCGGCCCTCGACGGCTTCTATGCCCTCGAGCGCGTCAATCACGGGCGCGGCGAATACGCCCGCGGCCGGGCCCACACCAACACCATCGAGGGGTTCTGGACGCTGGTGAAGCGCGCCTATGTCGGCATCCACCATCATTGGAGCCGCAAGCATACCCAGCGCTATCTCGACGGCTGCGCCTTCCGGTTGAACGCAAGGGACATGGGCCGCGCCGACCGCGTCACGCGCTTGATCCGCCGCGGCCTCACCGTCAGGCTCACCTACCGGGGGCTTGTGGCATGAACGACGTCGTTCCCTTCGACCGGGTGCTGCGGCGAACCCAGCGGCCCTATCTCGACCGCGCGCCGGCCGCGCCCTTCATCAAATGGGCCGGCGGCAAGCGCGCCCTGATCCCCGACATCGCCCGGCGCTTCCCCGACCGCATCGGAACCTATTGGGAGCCGTTCGTCGGCGGCGGGGCCGTGTTCTTCACCATGGCCGACCGAATCGACCGGGCGATCCTGTCCGACCTCAACGAGGAGCTGGTCATCGCCTGGCAGGTCGTGAAGGCCCGAGTCGACGAGCTGGTCGAGACGCTGCGCGGCCACGAAAGCGCCCACCGCCGCGACGAGGGCCACTATCTCCGCGTGCGCGGCCAGGACCCGGACGACGCGGTCGCCATCGCCGCGCGGTTCATCTACCTCAACAAGACCTGTTACAACGGCTTGTACAGGGTCAACAAGGCGGGCCGGTTCAACGTCCCGAAGGGGCGCTACGCCAACCCCGACATCTGCAACGAGGGCCGTCTGCGCCGGGCCAGCGCCGCGCTCGCCCGCGCGACGATCCGCATCGGCGACTTCGAGAACGTCGTCCGGCCGGGCCCCGACGACTTCGTCTATTGCGATCCGCCCTATGACGACTGCTTCACCGGCTACCAGCCCGGCGGCTTCACCGCCGAGGACCAGGAGCGGCTGCGCAACACGATCCAGGGATGGGTCGGGGCCGGCGCGCAGGTGATGATGTCGAACTCGGACACGCCGCTTATCCGCCGCCTGTATCGGGGGGGGGGGGGGGTAGATTCTTCCTCCACGAGGCGGAGGCGCCGCGGCTGATCTCCAGCCGGGCGGCCGGGCGCGGGGCGGTCGCCGAGCTCATCGTCACCACCTATGGCTAGAGGGGCGCGCGCAAACCGGCGCGGGCGCACGCTCGAGAACTCGATCTCCGATCTGCTGTCGGAGGAGTATGAGCGGGTCACGGCCGGGCGGTTCTTCGCGCTGCGCAGCCTGCGCCAGCCGATATATGCCGAGCAATGCGCGATCGGGCGCGACATCTACGGCAAGAACCGGCGGGTGGATTTCCTGCTCTACCACCCGCAGCGCTGGCCGGACTGCCTGGTGATCCAGTGCAAGTGGCAGGCTTCGACGGGCAGCGTCGAGGAGAAGTATCCTTTCGAGGTGTTGTCGATCCAGCTGAACGAGTTTGCGACCATCATCGTCCTGGACGGCGGGGGTTACGGCAAGGGCGCCGAAATGTGGCTCAAGGGCCAAGCCGGCAAGAACAAGCTGCTGCACGTCCTGAGCCTTGGCGAGATAAGCCGCTTCCACAGCCAAGGCCGCCTCTAGGATCGTCAAGTATATAGTTCCCTTATGTTATCTCATAGCTTATGTCAAGGCAAAAAGTGCATCGCCTCGAAATTTTTTCGAGACCCGGAGGACGCAGCGCCACGCTTCCCGCCCCGCGCGCCCGAAACGCCCCAGCGGCCGGCTTGATTCCCCCCGCGCGGGCGGCAAGATGGGGCGAAAGACGCAGGGAGAGGTCGCGCATGGCCGGAGAGGGCGGCGCCCGCTATGTCGTCGCGACCGACGTAGGCGGCACCTGCACGGACGCGGTGGTGTTCGCGCCCGGCGAGCCGGTGCGCCTCGGCAAGGCGCTGTCCACGCCGCCCGATTTCGCCGCAGGCGTGCTGGCCGCCGTCCGCAAGGCCGCCGACGGCATGGGGATGGCACCGGGCGCGTTGCTCGCGCGCACCACACTCTTCGTGCACGGCTCGACCGTAGTCGACAACACGCTGCTGACGCGCAGCGGCGCCAGGACGGGGCTGCTCGCCACCGAAGGCTTCGAGGACACCTTGCTCGTCACGCGCGGCGCCTACGGCCGCTGGGCGGGCCTCACGGAGGACGGCATCAAGCACCCGGTGGCGACCGACCGCGCGCCGCCGCTGGTGCCGGGCGCGCTGATCCGGGGCGTGCCGGAGCGGGTGGATTACAAAGGCGCCGTCCTGCGCCCGCTGGACGAAGAGGCGGCGCGGTGCGCGATCCGCGCGCTGGTGGAGGGCGCCGGCGTCGAGGCGATCGCCGTGGCCTTCCTCTGGTCCTTCTACAATCCCGCCCACGAGGAGCGGGTCCGCGACCTGATCCGGGAAATCGCGCCCGAGGTCTACGTCACGCTGTCCAGCGCGATCGCGCCTGTGCCCGGCGAATACGAGCGGACGTCGACCGCCGCGATCAACGCCTATGCCGGGCGCATCGCCCGCGATTACGTCACCGGCCTGCGGGCGCTGCTGCGGAGCGAAGGCTATGACGGGCCGCTCCTGGTCATGCAGGGCTACGGCGGCCTGCTGCCGGCCGAGGAGGCGGCGGACCGGGCCATCGGAATGCTCGAATGCGGGCCGGCCGCCGGCGTCATCGGCAGCCGTTATCTCGGACGGCTCATGGGGGACGACGACATCATCGCCTGCGACATGGGGGGCACCACCTTCAAGGTCGGCGTGATCCGGGGCGGCGCGTTCGACTATGCCCGCGAGCCGATGGTGGACCGCTATCACTACGTCGCACCGAAGATCGAGGTGGCGTCCATCGGCGCCGGCGGCGGCAGCATCGTCGCGCTGGATCCCGGCACCGGCGTGCCGCGCGTCGGGCCGGCCAGCGCCGGCGCAAAGCCGGGGCCGGTCTGCTACGGTCTGGGGGGCGCCGAACCCACGCTCACCGACGTCATGCTGCTCGTCGGATACATGGACCCGGGCACCTTCCTGGGCGGCTCCATCGCCCTCGATGCCGCCGCGGCGCGGCGGGTCTTCGCCGAGAAGATCGCCGGGCCGCTCGGCCTGGCCGTCGAGGAGGCGGCGATCGGCATCTACCGCATCGCCGCGGCGCAGATCACCGATCTCATCCACGAGATCACCGTCGAGCGCGGCCTCGACCCCCGCGAATTCGTGCTGCACGCCTTCGGCGGCACCTGCGGCCTCGTCTGCGGCGTGTTCGGCGCCGACCTCGGCGTGCGAAGAATCGTGATCCCTTACACGGCTTCCGTGAACGCCGCCTTCGGCCTGGTCTCGGCGGACGTCGTCCACGAATACAGCGTCACCAAGGCGCTGCCGGCGACGAGCCCGGCCCGCGAGATCGAGGCGATCTACGCGCCGATGGCGGCCCGCGCCCGCGCGCAGCTCGTGGCCGAAGGTTTCGTCGAGAGCGACATCCGCCTCGAGCGGTCGATCGACCTGCGCTACGGGCGGCAGGTGCACGAGGTGACGACGCCGGTGCGCGGCGCGGCACCGATGGACACCGCCGCCGTCGAGCGCCTGATGGCCGACTTCGAGGCGCTCTACGAGCGCAAGTTCGGCGCGGGCTCCGCCTACCGCGCCGCCGGCATGGAAATGACGATGTTCCGCCTGACCGCGCGCGGGCTGATGGAGCGGCCCCGGCTGGAGGCCACCGCCCTCGCCGCCCCCGACCCGGCGCCTGCGCGCACAGGCCGGCGGGACATCTTCGTCGAGGCCGCAGGCGGCCTCGCGCCGGCGGAGATCTACGATTTCGACCGGCTGGTGCCGGGCAACGTCGTCCCCGGGCCGGCGGTGATCCACTCGCCGATCACCACCATCGTCCTCCAGGACGGCCAGTCCGGCCGCATGGACGCCTACCGCAACATCGTCATGGAACTCGCCTGAGACGCGCCATGGACCCGATCACCTTCTCCATCGTCCGCCACCGCCTGTTCCGCGTCATCGACGAGGCGGTCATCACCCTCAAGCACGTCTCGGGCAGCGCGATCACCAACGAAGGGCACGACCTCATGGTCTCCCTCTATCGCGCTGACGGCTCACTGCTGATGGGCGGCGTCGGCTTCCTGCATCACCTGACCAGCGCGGCGGAGGCGTGCAAGGCCGTGATCCGCCGCTTCGAGGGCGACATCGGCGAGGGGGACGTCTTCCTCACCAACTGCCCCTATACGGCAGCCCTCCACACCTCGGACATCTACCTCGTCGCGCCGATCCATCACGGCGGCAGGCTGGTCGCATGGAGCGCCTGTTTCGTCCATGTCTACGACATCGGCGCCATGGTGCCGGGCGGCTTCAGCCCGGAGTCGCGCGACATCTTCACCGAAGGCTTCAGCTCGCCCGGGATCAGGCTGGTCGAGGGCGGAAGGATCCGCCGCGACGTCATGGACACCGTGCTCAACATGGTGCGCGCGCCGGAGATGGTGGCCCTCGACCTCTCCTCCATGATCGCGGCCAACAACGTGGCGCGGGAACGCATGGTCGCCCTGATCGACAAATACGGCAGCAAACCGGTGGACCGCGCCTGCGCCATGCTGGTCGATCAGTCCGAAACGCTGTTCCGCGCGCGGCTCCGCGAGTTGCCCGACGGCCGCTGGGAATCGCGCCAGTATTTCGACGTCGAGGGCGAGACCTGCCGCGTGCTGCTGGCGATGACGAAGGAGGGCGATGCGCTCGCCTTCGACTTCACCGGCTCCAGCCCGCAGTCGCGCTACGGCATCAACTGCACCTACTGGGCGTCGTGGGGCGGGTTCTTCGCGCCGCTCTTCCCGCTGCTCTGCTACGACATCGTCTGGAACGACGGCGTTCTCAGGCCGGTCACGATGATCGCGCCGGAAGGGACGATCGTGAACTGCACGCGCCCGGCGCCGGTCTCGCTCGCCACCGTCGGCGCGATCCAGTCGGTCAACAACGCCGCCTGCACCTGCATCTCCAAGATGCTGTCGGCGAGCGAGAAATACGCCGGGGAGGCCACCGCCGTCTGGCACGGCAGTCACTTCGCGATCTTCCTGTTCGGCTTGAACCAGCGCCGCCAGGAGGCGATCGGCATCCTGACCGAGACCTTCGGCGGCGCCGGCGGCGCGCGCGGCCGCGCCGACGGCATCGACGTGGGCGGTGAGATTCCCAACCCCATCGGCCGCATGGCCAATGTCGAGACGACCGAGGCGACGTTCCCGGTGCGCTACCTGTTCCGCCGTGCGCGGCCGGACACCGGCGGGCCCGGCCTCTACCGAGGCGGCAACGGGATCGAGTTCGCCCTGGTGCCCCACGACGCGCCCGAGGGCGGCATCGACTACGTCGTCTCCGGCAAGGGCACCGAGTTCTCGATGAGCGAAGGGCTCGGCGGCGGCTACCCCGGCGCGCCCTGCGCCTTCCGCCGGGTGCGCAACGACGACGCGGCGCGCCCCGGGGCGAACGCCCATCCCCGCTCGCTGGAAGAGATGACGGGCGAGAAGGAGGCGGTTTCCTGGGGCGTCTTCCCGCTTGGGGGAGAGGACGCGCTCTACGTCCGTTCCGACGGTGGCGGCGGCCTGGGCGACCCGCTCGCCCGCCCGCCCGAGCGGGTGCGCGCGGACGTGGAGGCCGGGGCGGTCTCCGAGGCGGTGGCGGACGGCATCTACGGAGTCGTGCTGGCGGACGGCGCGGTCGATGCGGATGCCACCGAATCCCGCCGCCGCGCCCTGCGCACGGCGCGGCTGGCGCCGGCGGCAGGCGGATGAGCGGGACGCGCATATCGGCCACCCTGGTGGTCGACGGCGCGCGCAACGTCGCCTGCATGGCCTGCGGCCACGCGCTGGGGCCGGCGGGCGCACCGTGGAAGGCGGCGGCGCGGCTCGACGAAACCCCCATGCAAGGCGCCGCCGGCGCCGCCTACACCAATGCCGGGCGCGTGCTGCTGCGCCGTTTCTTCTGCCCGGGCTGCGGCGCCCTCCTGGATACCGAGTCGGCCCTGCCGGGCGATCCCTTCCTGAACGACGTGGTTCGCGTGTAGCCGTGCACGACATCGCCATCCGTCCGGCGATCATCGAGCGCGTCGTGAAGCGACGCGGGCGGGTGCATCTGTTCGAGCGTCTCGATCCGGCGAAGACCGCCGCCGTCTTCATCGACATGCAGGTCACCTTCCTGGCACCCGGCGCGCCGGTCGAGGTACCGGCGGCGCGGGCGATCGTGCCCGCCATCAACCGTCTCACCGCCGGCCTCAGGGCGCGCGGGGTGGCGATCTTCTGGGTCGCCCACGCCAACGCGAGCGCGGGCGGCGAATCCGACTGGCCCGGCTTCTTCGACCATTTCGTCGCGGACGAGGCGCGGGCGCGCACCGTCGCCGGGCTGGCACCGGGCGCCGAGGGCCAGAAGCTCTGGCCGGCGCTCGCAGTCGCGGACGGCGACGAGGTGCTGCTCAAGAACCGCTACAGCGCGCTCATCCCCGGCTCCTCCCCGCTGGAGGGGATGCTGCGGGAGCGCGGCATCGAGGCGCTCCTGATCGGCGGGACCAAGACCGACGTCTGCTGCGAATCCACCGCGCGCGACGCCATGATGCTCGACTTCAAGACGGTCATGGTCGCCGACTGCTGCGCCGCGCTCTCGGACGAAGAGCACCGCGACGCCCTGGAGACCATCATCCAGCAATTCGGCGACGTGATGACGGCCGACGAGGTGCTCGCGGCGCTCGCCCCCGGTTAGGGGCGCGGGCCGTCACGACCGGGCCGTCCTCTCGTTCCACATCCGGGCGCGTTCCAGGAAGACCGCGCGGTCGGCCAGCCATTCGGCGAAGCCGATGCGGCGGTCGTCGGTCAACCACGCGATCTTCTCGTCGAGGCAGGACGCGAGCGCTTCGTCTTCGGCGGAAAGCGTGAAGCCGCCATGCTCGACCTGCGGATCGAGGGCCGTGACTGCGAAGGCGCCGCCGGACTCGTGGCTCGCGCCGCGGTTGCCGATCTCGCCTCGGGCCACCGCGTCTATCGCGCCGGCTTCCAGGGCCGCGAGAAGTTCCGCTTCGCCGGCCTCGGCGCCGAGATAGATCACCTGCGGCATCGCCTCGGACGGCGGATGCAGGCGGCGGCGCCCTTCGAGAGCGGGCGATGCGCCGGCGGCGGCGAGGACGTAATCCGCGCTGCCGTCCGCCACGACCTCGCCGTTCGGCGTGACCACGCGGACGCCGGCGGCGAGGACGCCGGCGGCATCCGCGAGCCCCGTCAGTTGCAGGAGGCGGGCCTCCCCCGTCGTGCCGGCGAGGACGCCGACTCGCATGGCGGCAGTCAGCGCGTCGTGGCGCGCGAGGGCCCCGGCCTCCGCCGCGCGCACGAGAAGCGACTGGCGGAAGGCGATATGGCCCTTCGTGAAGACGACTGCCTTGCGGCCTTCGGCGTCGCGGGTGCGGGACTCGAGGATCGTGATGCCGCCGCCCACGATGTCGTAATCCGGGAGCGCCGATTTCAGCCAGATGCCGTCCCACGCCGCGATGGCGCGGCGAGAAAACGACAACCCCGCGCCCTCCATGGCCTCCAGGGCGGTCAGCAAATCCGCCTCGTAGCCGCGATGCGCATCGAAGCCGTCGGCGGCCGGATCTGGATCGGCGCTGTGGCTGACCGGCGAGAAGTAGGCGTAGAAGCCGAGGGTGAGGGCGCGCCGGCCGTCGGTGCAGGCTTCCCCGGCCGATGCGGGCGCGCCGGAGGCGAGAAACGACGCCAGCATCGCAGAGGCAAGCAGCGCGCACGCGGCGCCGACGGCGGTGCGCGGCGCAAAGCTGAACATGAACGCCTCCTCGTTCCGTGCCCGGGAAACGGGCCACCATACCATCCCCGGGGTCGGGCGCTCCCCCGCCCGCGCGCGTCGCCCCGCGGCGGGAATGGCTGGCGGCGCGCCCCGTTGCTGCTAACATTCGCTGCCGGAAGCCACGGGAGCGGGGCGAGCGGGTGGCGTTGACCACGTTGCGGGAGATGGTCGGCACGCGGCGGGCCAAGTTCGGCACGTTCCTGGTCGAGTTCGCGTCACCGGGCATCGGCCAGATTCTGAAGGCGGCCGGCTGCCAGTACGCGCTGCTCGACATGGAGCACTCGGGCTTCGGCTTCGCCACCGTGAAGCGGCTGCTGCGTTACATGCAGGCGGCCGCCATGCCGGCGATCGTCCGCGTGCCCTCGCGCCATTACCACCACATCGCCCGCGCCCTCGACATGGGCGCCGAGGGGATCATGCTCCCCATGGTGGGCACGGCGGAGGAGGCGCGGCGCATCGTCGCCCACGCGAAATATCCACCGCTCGGCCATCGCGGGGTCGCGCTCGGAATCGCCCACGACCGCTACGCCCCGGTGCGCACGCCCGCCGCCGCGTTGCGTGCCGCCAACCGCCGGACCACCGTGTTCGCGCAAGTGGAGACCCGGCGCGGCATCGAGAACGTGGAGGAGATCGCGGCCGTCGCCGGGATCGACTGCGTCTGGATCGGGCATTTCGATCTCACCGTGTCCCTCGGCATTCCCGGCGATTTCGATCACGCGGATTTCACGGCGGCGATCGAACGGGCCGCCCGCGCCTGCGCCCGGCACAAGAAGGCCTACGGCCGGGTCGTGCCGGACGTCGCGACCGGGGTCGCCGCCTACCACGCGGGCTTCGATTTCATCGGCTATTCCGCCGACGCCTGGCTGCTGCGGGACACCCTGCGCCGGGGTATCGACGACCTCAAGGGCGCGCTCCGCCGCCGCCGGGCGGGATAGGGGAGGCGATGCCGGGCGCCGCGCTGCGCGCGATGATGGGCACGAAGCGGCCCAAATTCGGCTCGTTCGTGATCGAGTTCGACAGCCCCGGCATGGGGCAGATCCTCAAGGCGGCCGGTTGCGAATACGCGCTGCTCGACATGGAGCATTCCGGCTTCGACCATGATCAACTCAAGCGGATGCTGCGCGGCTACCAGGCGGCCTGCCTGCCGGTCGTCGTCTCGACCGTCGGCGGCGATTACGACATGATCGCCCGCGCGCTGGACATGGGCGCGGACGGCATCCAGCCGGCCAAGGTGGGAAGCGCCGAGGAGGCCCGCGACATCCTGGGCCACGTGCGCTATCCGCCGCAGGGGAACCGCGGCGTCGCCGTCGGTATCGCCCATGACCGCTACGCGCCCGGCCCGCCGGCGGCGACGCTGCGCGCCGCCAACCGGGACGTGGTGTTCTTCCCCAAGATCGAGACCCCGCAGGGCATCGACGAGGCGGAGGCGATCGCCGCGCTCGACGGCGCCGGCGGCATCTGGATCGGCCATTTCGACCTCTCGGTGGCGATGGGCCTCCCCGCGCGCTTCGATCACCCGGCGTTCCAGGCGGCGATGCGGACGGTGAGCGCGGCGTGCCGGAAGCACGGCAAATCGCTCGGCCGCATCTACGACGACACCGAGAACGGCAAGGCGCTCTACCGGGGCGGTTTCGACTTTCTCTGTTGCTCGGGCGACAGTTGGCTGGTGCGGCGTGGGCTCGAAGAGGGCATCATGGCGCTGCGCGCCGCGTGTCGGGGCCCGCGCAAGGGCGGGGGCCGGGCGCGCGGGGCGTCGTAAGGAGGGCGCGGCGGTTCCGCGCCGGACAGGAGGGAGACCACGATGACGATGCAATCCATGCGATCCGCGGCCGGCGGCGTCGCGGCCCTGGCCCTGCTCGGGGGCGGCGCGGGCGCCGCCTGGGCGGAGAGCGCCGCGGAGATCGCCGTGCGCGAAGCCCAGAAATATTCCGGCACGACGCTCACCGTGCAGTGGGAGGCCGGGCTCCAGGCGCTCGACCCCAAGAATTTCTCCGGCCCGCTCTGGGAGGAGCTGACGGGCATCAAGGTCAACGTGGTCGAGGTCCCGGTGAACGAGGCCTTCACGAAGATCATGCAGGAGCACCGCGGGCAGACCGGCGCCTACGACGTGGTCAACGCCATGCCGGCCTGGATGGGCGACCTGGCGCGGGCCGGCGCGCTGGAGCCGCTCGACGGGTATATCGACAAGTACCAGTACCGCGCCGAGATCGCCGACATCGGCGACGTCTTCCGCGAGAACTGGATGAAAGTCGGCGATACGATCTACGGCCTGCCGGACGACGGCGACGTCCTGATCCTCTACTACCGCAAGGACGTCTTCGAGGATCCGGAGAACATGGCGGCGTTCAAGGCGCAGCACGGCTACGATCTGGCGCCGCCCGGGACTTGGGACGAGTTCTACGACATCAGCAAGTTCCTGACGGACAAATTCGCCCCGGAGATGTACGGCGCCGGCTTCATGCGCCAGCAGGGCCTGCTGCACTTCTTCTACCAGGAGCGCGCCCGCGTGAACGGCTGCAAGTTCTTCGACGCCGAAACGATGAAGGCGACGATCAATGGCCCCGGCTGCGTCAAGGCGCTGGCCGGCATCATCAAGGACAACACCACCATGCCCCCCGGCGTCGAGCAATGGGGCGCCGTGGAGTCGCTGGCCGCCTTCAACGCCGGGCAGATCGCGATGACCCAGTGGTGGCCGCCGGTCGGGCGCTGGTCGGCCGGCTACGGGACCGACCACGAGGCGTTCGCGTGGGTGCCGAAGTCGGTGGTCGGCGGCAAGGTCGGCTACGCGCTGCCGCCGGGCGGCACGCCGCAACTCGCCGCCGGCTACTCCCTCGGGGTTTCCTCCTCGAGCAAGAACAAGGAGGCGGCCTATCTGCTCATCCAGTGGATGAACAGCATCGAGACCAGCCTGAAGCGGGTGCAACTCCCCTATGCGCTGCGCGACCCGTTCCGCAAGTCGCACTTCGAGGCGCCTTCCTACAAGGCACTCTGGGGCGATGCCGGGCACTACCTGTCGGCGCTTCAGGAGGCAGCGAAAACCGGGATTCTGGACCTGTCGATCATCAACACCTTCGCCTATGAGGACGCGCTCGCCCGCGGCCTGCAATCGGCGCTCGCCGGCGAGGACCCGCAGGCGGCCCTGGACGGCGTTGCCGAGGAGTGGGACGGCATCACCGAGAAGGTCGGCGTCGACAAGCAGAAGGCGGCATATGGGGAGTGGGCCTCCAAGCCCAACGCCTATCCCAACTGAGGACCTTGGCGAGGGGGCGCGCACCGCGCCTCCTCGTTCTCTCCGCCGGCTCCCGGCGCGGCGAGGGGTGGAAGGCCGGCCATGACCACCGCCACGGCCGGATACATGGCCCGGCGCGCCAACCTGTTCGCCGACAGGCACTTCAAGTGGCTCGTCGTCGCGCCCTCGATCATCGTGCTCCTGCTGATCGGGCTCTACCCGCTGATCCACACGGGCATCGTGAGCTTCCAGCAGATCACGATGCTCTCGGAAGACACCTCCTGGGCCGGCTTCGACAATTACGGCGCGCTCTTCACCGACGGCCGCCTCTGGGAGTCCATGGGGCACACCTTCCTGATCCTCGCCCTGGCGCTTCCCATCGAGCTCGTCCTCGGCCTCCTGATGGCGCAGCTCTTCCTCGAGAAGATGCCGCTCAAGCAGCTCTTCGTCGCCCTGCTGATCATCCCGACGGTGATCTCGCCGATCGTCGCGGGCGCCACATGGCGGCTGATGTTCGACAACCAGTACGGCCCGATCAACCAGATCATCGGCTGGCTCACCGGCGAGCCGACGGCGATTCTGTGGCTGGTGCGCCCCGAATGGGTCTATCCGGCGATCCTGATCTGCGAAGTGTGGCAGTGGACGCCGTTCATGTTCCTGATCCTGCTGGCGGCGCTCTCCAACGTGGATCGCAGCCTGGTCGAAGCGGCGGAGATCGACGGCGCCTCGTTCTGGAAGATTTTCTTCAAGATCACGCTGCCGGTGATCAAGCCGGTCCTGGTCATCGCCATTCTGATCCGGGCGCTCGACCTGTTCCGGATCTTCGACATCATCTGGACGATGACCAAGGGCGGCCCGGGCAACCTCACCGAGACGATCTCGATCTACGCCTACATCACCGCGTTCAGGGAGTTCGAGACCAGCTATGCCGGGGCGCTGGCGTTCCTCGTCATCATTCTGCTTTCGATCCTGGTCATCTTCGCCCTCAAGCGCGTCGAGATCGCGCGATGACGGATGCCGTGCCCGCCTATCGTTCGCCCTGGCTGACTCGCGCCCGGCGCCGCGCCGCGCTGCGCTTCGCGGCGGCGCTGGCGGTGCTTTTCGTCTTCCTGTTCCCGGTCTACTGGCTGTTCATCACCTCGATCAAATCGGCGAACGACATCTTTGCCCGGCCGCCGGTCTGGTATCCGGAGGAGCCCGAGCTCGGCGCCTTCGGGGTGCTGTTCAAGGACGGGGACGTGTGGGCGATCTACAACAGCCTGATCATCGCGACCGTTTCGACCGTCGCCGCCATGGTGCTCGGCACCGCGGCCGCCTACAGCATCGCGCGCTTCAGGACCGGTGGGCAGAGCCTCGCGATCTGGATCATCTCCCAGCGCATGATCCCGCCGATCGTGATCGTCTTCCCGATCTTCCTGCTCTTCGTCTGGTTCGGCTGGATCGACAGTTACGTCGGCCTGATCCTCCTCTACATCGCCTTCAACCTGCCCTACGTGATCTGGATGATGCGGGGCTATATCGAGGACATCCCGGTCGAAGTCGAGGAAAGCGCGCTCACCGACGGCTGCTCGCGCTGGCAGGCCCTGCGCAAGATCGTCTTCCCGATGGCGCGCACCGGAATCTTCGCGACCGCCGTCTTCACCTTCATCTTCGCCTGGAACGAATTCGTCTTCGCGCTCATCCTCACGCGGACGGAAGTGCTGACCTTCCCGGTGCAGGTCACGCATTACTTCGGCGGTCAATCGACGTTCTGGTCCAAGATCGCAGCGATGTCGGTGCTCGGCACGCTGCCGGTGTTCTTCGCCGTCGCCACCCTGCAACGCTTTCTCGTGCGGGGGATCACCATGGGCGCGGTCAAGGGTTAGGGGAGGCGCATGGCTGGCGTCAGGCTCCGCGGCGTGCATAAACACTTCGGCAAGGTCCATGCCGTCCGTGGCGTGGACCTCGACATACCGGACCGCGCGTTCACCGTCCTCGTGGGCCCTTCCGGGTGCGGCAAAAGCACGCTCCTGCGCATGATCGCCGGGCTCGAAGAGGTGAGCGAGGGCGCGGTGGAGATCGCCGGCTCGGTGGTCAACGACGTCCGCCCCAAGGACCGCGACGTGGCGATGGTGTTCCAGAACTACGCGCTCTACCCCCACATGTCGGTGTTCGAGAACGTCGCCTTCGGCCTGCGTATGCGCGGGGCGCCCGCCGACCAGATCCGCCCGCGGGTCGAGCGGGCGGCGGCCGCTCTCGGGATCGCGGACCTCCTCGACCGGCAGCCGCGCCAGCTTTCCGGCGGGCAGCGCCAGCGCGTCGCCATGGGCCGCGCGCTGGTGCGCGACGCCAAGCTCTACCTGTTCGACGAGCCGCTCAGCAATCTCGACGCCCAGCTGAGGGACGAGATGCGGACGGAGATCAAGCGCCTGCATCAGGACATGCGACGGACCATGATCTACGTCACGCACGATCAGGTCGAGGCGATGACCCTGGCGGACCGGATCGTGCTCCTGCGCGACGGCCGGATCGAGCAGGAGGGGCCGCCGCTGGAGCTTTACGAACGGCCGCAGACGCGCTTCGTCGCGGGTTTCATCGGCTCGCCAGCGATGAACTTCGTCCCGGCGCGCCTCGAAGTCGCGGACGGCGCGGTCTCGGTGCGCATCGACGACGGCCATCGCCTGGCCCTGCCGCCGGCGCGGGCGGGGCGCCACGCGGGCGACGGCGGCCGCGAGATCCTGCTCGGCATCAGGCCGGAGCACATGTACCGCGCGGCGGGCGCCGCCCCGCGACCGGACTGCGGGCGGATCGACGCCACGGTCGAGATCGTGGAGCCCATGGGCGCGAACACCCTGGTCAACTTTCATCTCGGCGAGGCGTCGCTGCTCGTGCGCCTCGACGGCTCCGCCGCCGAACGGCCGGGGGAGACGCTGGCGCTGGATGTGGACATGAACCGGGCCGTCCTCATCGACCCGGCGAGCGAGCGCGTGGTGTGAGCACCGGCGCGGCCGCGACGCGGGGCGGCGGTGACGCTATGGCGGTGGAAACGAAGGCCCGCCCCCTTCCCGAACTCCCGATCCTCCGATAGCGGCCTGTCCGCGCTTCGCGCGATGCCGGCGCTCCCGGGGCAGTATCTCTCGCCGGGATCGTCGGACTCTCACGGACAAGCAGGAAATAAATTGGCGGTTGTATGGGCGAGCCGCGGATGCTCGAACGGACTTTCAACCATCGGTGAATTCTGCAGCTTCAAATAACGTCGGTGACGGGACGGAAGGGGCGCAAAGCGGAACCGCAGCGTCTTCGGAAACAACAACGACTTCGGTCATCTCGCTACGCAAATTCTCCAGGGGCCCCACGTGATAGAAATGCGACATTGTGTAGTGTGGGAAACGAGAAAACCAACGCTCTACATACTCATTCCTTCGATGCTTGTTTTCAAGCCACATGGACAGTGCAAAATTGATCGACATATCGATCAACATCCTGGCCAACCGTTCGCCATCGCTTTCCGTGAAACCATTGTAGTAATCGGTGTGGCGCCCGATATAGGGAGGGTCGCAATAAACAATATCGTCAGGCTGTGCTTCCGCAAGCGCGGTATGCCAGTCTTGAACGGCGAATTGCCAGTCTTTTCCGTCCATAACGGAGCGTGCCCATTCGATTTGATTGACGATCTTCGTTATGAGAGCGGGGCGAAATCGTTCCGGCTTCCGGCAGAACGGCACGTTGAATCCGCCGCTGCGGTTGAATCGCATCATTCCATTGAAGCAGGAACGACTCAAGAAGAGAAAATCGAGTGAATCGCTGCTCTCATTGAATCGATCCCTTACCGAATAATAATGACGCTCTCCCTTTTCAAGCAACAGAGCACCTTCACGACGCAAATACTGGCGAACGACCGGACCGTTTATGATTCCTTTCTGAATGTTGCGATAGAGATTGATGACGTGCGCATTGGTATCGGAAAGAATCGCCCTTTGAGGAGCAATGTTCAATGCGACGACGCCGGAGCCGAGAAAAGGCTCGATCCATCGCCCGTTTCCGTGCCACCTGATCGAACGTGCTATGAGAGGAACGATCTTGGTTTTGATCCCTTGCGTCTTGATGGGAGGCGCTTTTGGGCGAATATCGCGGGGCAGCAGGGCCATCATCACTCGGCTTCATTGCCCTTAGGGGCACTTGCTTCCTGGCGGACAGGCCGAACGCGGCCGTGGCTGGAAACCTGCTCCCCCTTCGGACTCACGTCAAGCAGAAGGATGATCGTCTTCTTTGGGTATCCCGCCAGTCCGCACAAAGCGCGCCGGTGGAACGCGCGCGTGCGGACCTGCGTATAGGGAAGAAGCGCTCGTTCACTCGCGCCCCCGCTTCGCGAGGAACGCCGCCATCAGGCGCTGCGGTTCGCCGGAGCGCCAGGCTTCGGGCTGAAGGCGCATGGCGGCCTCGAACGCGGCGTCGAATCCCGGCTGCGTGACCTCGCGGAAGCGCCGCTTGGTCAGCCGCATCGCGGCCGGCGGCTTCGCGGCGAGGGAACGGGCCGCCGCGATGGCGGCCGCGCGCACCTCCCGCTCCGGCACGAGCGCGTGAAAGAGCCCGTGCGCGTGGCATTCCTGCCCGTCCATCAGCCGCCCGCTCAGGGTCAGCGCCACCGTGCGCGAATGGCCGAGATGGGCTTCCATCAGGTGGGCGCCCAGCACGCTCGCGAGGCCTATGTCGATTTCCGGCTGCCCCATGCGCGCGCCCGCATGGCCGATGCGCAAATCGGCGAGCAGGGCGATCTGGTAGCCGGCCGCGGCGGCGACGCCATTCACCGCCGCGACGCAGGGCTTGTCGAGCCCCCGGATCGACTCGTAGAAGGCGCGCAGCCAGACCAGCCATTCGCGCATGCCCGCTTCGTCGAATCCGCGCGTCAGCGCGAGGTCCATGCCGGCGCAGAAGGCCTTGTCGCCGGCGCCCGTCAGCACCACCGCGCCGCAATTCCCGTCTTCGTTGCAGGCGGCGAGGGCGGCGCTCGCCTCGTCGGCCATCGTGCGGTCGAGCGCGTTACGCGCCGCCGGCCGGTCGAAGACGATCGTGGTCACGGGCCCGTCCCGCGCGACCTGGATGGTCTCCGACACGATGCGGTTCCTTCCGGTCGTTCGCCGTTCGCGCGGCAGGGTCAACCCGTCGCCGCGAGCGTTCCGATTCCGGCGACGACGATCGCCACGCCCAGCCATTGTAGCGGGGCGATGCGTTCGCGGAGGAAGGCCCGCGCCAGCAGGATGGTCACTACCGTGTAGGCGGAGCTGGTGACGATCGCGAACTCGCCATTCTCGAACGTGAGGCCGCCATAGACGAACACGTAGCCGGCGCCGTCCATCAGCGCGAGGACGATGAGCAACGGCCACGCCTTCGCCGGCAGGCGCAGTGCCGTGCGCATGATCAACATCCCGCCGGCCACGAGGACGGCGCCGACGACGCGCGCCGCCAGGAGCGTCTGCGCTAGCCCGTATTGCGCGATCGCCTGATCCGCGGCGACCAGGGCCACGGCGAAGGAAAACGCCGAGCCGACCGCCATGAGGACCGCGCGCCGCAGCACCGCCGGCGCGTATTCCGGCCTGTCACAGCCTTCGATTCGCGAGACCGCGAGGGCGACCAGCCAGACACCGCCGAGGGTGGCGGCCATGGCGATCCAGTGGACGATCTCGGGGCGGGCGCCGAACGCGACCGTCATCGGCACGGCGAACGCCGGATAGCTCGCGACCATCGGCGAGCCGAGCGAGACCGGGCCGCGGGTCAGCGCGTCGAACAGCATGAGCGTCGCGACCAGGGTGGCGACGCCGTTGAGCGCCAGCAGCCAGAGCCCGGAGAGGTCCCAATGCAGGGCCGTGCCGTCGGCGACGATGTAGAGCCCGACGACGAGGCCGCCGATCGCCATGATGCCGAGGAGCGCCTGCGGGACCCCGACGGCCCGGCCGACGAACCGGGCGGTGAAGTCGGAGACGCCCCAGCTCGCCGCGGCGCCGACTCCCATGAGCGCCGCACCGCCGATCACGGCACGCCTCCGGGCGTTCCGCGAGCCGAAATCCAGGATTCCAAAAGCGACCGCCCCGCGCCGATGCTGCCCGCTCTTGGGCACACGATGGATATAACATAACATGCGGCGCGACGCGATCGCCGGAACGGCGCGATGCCGGAACGACGCGATCGCCGGAACGGTTGGAAAGCGATATGGAGCCTCCAGGTGGCATCGGGCCCGCCTTTCGCGGGAGCGGGCATGCGCATGGCGCCTGCGTCGATGACGCGCTCGCGCGGGCAGAAGAGGTGTGTCGCCACCGCGGCGCCCGTCTGACGCCCTTGCGGCGCCGGGTGCTGGCGCTGGTGTGGCGCAGCCACCGCGCGGTCAAGGCTTACGACATCCTGGCTGCGCTTGGCGGCGGGCGCGGCGCGGCCAAGCCGCCGACGGTCTATCGCGCCCTCGACTTCCTGATGGGCCACGGCCTGATCCATCGCATCGACAGTCTCAACGCCTTCGTCGGCTGCCCGCGGCCGGAACGGGGGCACAGCGCCCAGTTCCTCATCTGCGGCGGCTGCGGCGAGGTTTCGGAGATGGACGCCGACGGCATCGAACGCGCCATCGCCGACCGGGCCGCCGACGCCGGCTTCGCGCTTTCCCGCAGGATCGTGGAACTCCACGGCACATGTCCGCAGTGCACGGCGGCGCCGCCCCGCGCCTGACGCGCCGGCCGCGGGGTGCGGTCGGCGCGTCCCTGGTTTCCGGGCACGACCTCGTCGTGCGCCGCGGCGGACGCACGATCCTGGACCGCGTGTCGATCGAGGTGGGGCGCCGCGAGGTCGTGAGCCTGATCGGGCCGAACGGCGCCGGCAAGAGCACCGCGGCGCGCGTCCTGCTTCGCCTGATCCGGCCGGACGCCGGCGCGGTCCGGCACGCGCCGGGGGTCGCGGTGGGCTACGTCCCACAGCAGATCGCGCCGGACGCGCTTCTGCCGATCACCGTCCGCAGGTTCCTGGCGCTGGCGCGGCGCCGCGGACGCGGCGACCCGGCCTCGGCGCTCGCCGAGGTGGGCGCGGCGGCGGTCATCGACCGGCAGCTGTGCGGCCTTTCGGGCGGCGAGTTCCGGCGCGTCCTGCTCGCCCGGGCCCTGCTGCGCGACCCCGACATCCTGGTCCTGGACGAGCCGGTCCAGCAGGTCGATTTCCGCGGCCGGCTCGCCATGTACGAATTGATCGGCCGGCTGCGGGATCGCCGCGGCTGCGGCGTCCTGGTCATCTCCCACGACCTTCACCTGGTCATGAGTGCGACCGATCGGGTGGTGTGCATCAACGGCCACGTCTGCTGCGCCGGCGAGCCGGAGGCGGTCGGCCGTCATCCCGAATACATCGCGCTGTTCGGCCCGCGCGCGGCCGACGCGCTCGCGGTCTACACCCATGCCCACGACCACGGCCACGATCTCTCCGGCGCGGTGGTGCCGATCGACGGGAGAGAGCGCGGCGGCGGCGCGTCCTGATGTTCGACGATTTCTTCCTCCGCGCCCTCGTCGGCGGCGTCGGCGTGGCGCTCGTGACGGGCCCGCTCGGCTGTTTCGTGGTCTGGCGCCGCATGGCCTATTTCGGCGATTCGATCGCGCATGGCGCTCTTCTCGGCATCGTCCTGGGCCTCGCACTCGACATCGACCTCACCGTCGGCGTGGTCATCGTCTGCGTGGCGTTCGCCCTGCTGTTTTTCCTGCTCGAGCGCCAGCAGCGGCTGGCCACCGACACCCTGCTGGGGATTCTCGCCCATGGCGCCCTCGCGCTCGGCTTGGTCGCCCTCGGTTTCGTCGAGGCCGGCAGGGTAGACCTGATGGGCTATCTGTTCGGCGATATCCTCGCCGTCGGCCGCAGCGACCTGATCTGGATCTACGGCGGCGGCGGCGCGGTGCTCGCCGCGACGGCGCTCATCTGGCGCCCGCTCCTGGCGATCACGGTGAACGAGGAACTCGCGCGCGCCGAAGGCGTGCGAGTCGGCGCGGTGCGCTTCGCCTTCACCCTCCTGATCGCCCTGGCGATCGCGATCACCATGAAGATCATCGGGCTGGTCCTGATCGTGGCCCTGCTGATCGTTCCGGCGGCGACGGCGCGCCGCCTCGCCCGCTCTCCGGAACAGATGGCGCTGCTCGCGAGCGCGGCCGGGGCGGCTTCCGTGATCGGCGGCCTCCACGGCTCGCTCGCCTGGGACACGCCGTCCGGCCCGTCCATCGTGGTCGCCGCGCTGGCGCTATTCGCGCTCAACCTCGGCGTCGGCGCGGCGGGCGCGGCGGTGGGCGGCCGCGTCGTTGCTTCGCACCGGACGGAGCCCTAGCCTCGGGCGCCGCCCCGCGAGACCGGAGGAGACGCCGATGGCGGCGAACGCCGACCTGGCCCGGCGGGTGATCGAGCGGCTGCGTTTCAACGAGGCCGGCCTGGTGCCCGCGATCGCGCAATCGCACGAATCGCGCGACGTGCTGATGCTCGCCTGGATGAACGCGGAAGCGGTACGCGAGACGCTGGCCACCGGCTTCGTCTGCTACTGGTCGCGTTCGCGCAAGCGGCTCTGGCGCAAGGGGGAGCGCTCAGGCCACGTCCAGCGCCTGGTCGAGCTGCGCTTCGATTGCGATGCCGATGCGGTCCTTCTGCTGGTCGAGCAGACCGGCCCGGCCTGCCACACCGGGCGCCCCGCCTGCTTCTTTCACGCCGCGCGCGACGGCGGCATCCGCGTCATCGCCGCGCCCTCAGACTCGGCCTAACCGGGCGGGCGCGAGCCGCGCGGCGTCGATCCCGAAGGCCGGGAGCGGCACCGGGAGGGAGCGGCCGGTGGCGAGCGCCGCGGTGGCGGCGGCCATGGCGGGGGCGGTCATGATGCCCCCGCCGCCCTGGCCGGCGAGCCAGAAGAAACCGGCGGCGGCCGTGTCGAAGCCGGCGACCGGTTCGCCATCGCGCACGAAACTCCGCAGCCCCGCCCATTTGGCGCGGATATGCCGGATTTCCAGGGTCGTCGCCTTGGTGATGCGGTCGGCGGCGTGCGCGATATCCAGTTCGTCCGCCTGGGCGTCGCACGGCTCGGACGGCGTCTCGTCCGCGGGCGAGCCGAGGATGCGGCCGCTCTCGGGCTTGACGTAGAACGCCTCGTCCACGTCGATCACCATGGGCCAGTCGCCCGTATCGCCCGCCGGCCCGTCAAAGGTGAAGGCCGTCCGGCGTTTCGGACGGAGGCCGATCGGCGCCACGCCGGCGCGCACCGCCACGGCGTCGCACCACGCGCCCGCCGCGTTGATCACCACCGGGGTGGCGCAGGCACCGGCCGTCGTCTCCGCCCGCCAGACGCCGCCGGTGCGCGAAAGTGCCGTTGCTTCGGCGCAGGTCGCCAGCCTTCCGCCGCGCGCGCGGAGGCCGCGCAGGAAGCCCTGATGGAGGGCCGCCACGTCAATCTCGTCCGCGCGCGGCTCCAGCACCGCGCCTGCCGCGTAGCCCTCCCGCAGCACCGGCGCGCGGGCGCGGGCCCCGGCGGAATCGAGGCGGGCGACCGTCGGCACGAGGCGGCGGCTTTCCGCGTAGAGCCGGTCGAGGGCGGCGATCTGGTCCGCCCTGCCGACATGCATCACCGGCCGGGGGCGCAGCAGGGGCGTCTCGGTGAAACCGGGGGGCGGGTTTTCGAAGAAGGCGCGTCCGGCGGCGGTGAGCCCGCGCAGAAGCGGGCCGCCATAGGTCTCCGTGAACATGGCGGCGGAACGCCCGGTCGCGTGGGCGCCGGCCATCGGCTCCCGCTCCAGGACGACGACGCGGCCATGGCGCGCGAGCGCCCAGGCCGCCGAGGCCCCCGCCATGCCCGCGCCGATCACCAGGAAGTCGCACCGTTCCATCGTCACAGCGGCCTCATTATGGCGCACCGAAAGAAGCGTTTATCGTTCGGGAGCGGGGATCGGGGCGATGCGGAAGGCGGTTCCGGCCTCCGGTGGCGGATTTGGGAGTGCCGCGGCCTGCCCCGCTGTCGACGGGCTGAACGGCGCGTCCGGGGGCGAACCGGGGGGCCGTTTCGGCGTTTCGCACAAGGCGGAATTTTGGTAAGGGAAGCGCATGAGTTGGGTATCCAGCGAAGTCGTCGGCGTGCTCGGATTTCTCTTGCCGGGGTTTGTGGCGGCGGCGGTTTTCTATTCGCTCACGTCACATCCCAAGCCCGGCGCGTTCGACCGTGTCATTCAAGCCCTGATATTCACGGTGGCAGGGCAGACTATCACGGCGGTGGTCGTCTTGGGTATCGGCGGCACGGACGAGAGCACCGAATGGACCAAGGGCTGGGAGTTCGTCCTGTCCGTTATGGTGTCAGTCGCTCTGGCGTTTCTGGCAGCTTATGTTTTGAACAAGGACGTTGCACACCGCGTTCTTCGCCGCCTCGGCATCACCAGGGAAACCTCTTACCCATCCGAGTGGTACTCCACGTTCGCGCGGCATCATCGGTGCTATGTCGTGCTACATATGAAAGGAGAACGCCGCCTTTACGGCTGGCCAGAAGAATGGCCCAGCCACCCGGGCGAAGGCCATTTTCGAATCGCCGAGGGCGAATGGCTGGAGGACGGGAAGCGAACGTCCGCAACGGGCGTTGCCGCCATTCTGGTGCCCGCCGGCGACGTTGAAATGGTGGAATTCATGGAACACTCTGAACGGCTCGAAAGGACGTAAACCATGGCAAAGGAACCGACGCCGCCACCGACGAAGCCCGTGCGTATAGCCGATGGCGTGTCGCCTAAACCCGGGACTGCCGTCAAACCGCCTCCGCCCCCGCCTCCGCCTCCGAAGAAGCAAGGCTAACGGCCGAAGCGCAAGGCAATGATCTCCACAATGCGCCGTGCGGTGTCGGTGAAGTGTTGGACTTCTTCGGGGGTGAGGGGGCGAGCGAGGAGGGGGCGTTCGCGGTAGGAGAGCCACTTCTTGAGCACCCGGTAGCCGCCGAGTTTGTAGCGCCAGACGTTGGCGGGGATGTTGCGCCAGAAGGCGTTGGCGTTCAAGGACACATCGAAGGTGGTGGCGCCGAGGGTGGGGAGCGTATCGCCGAGGGCGGCGCGTTCCTCCGGGGTGTAGGGGCGTTCGGTGGCGCGGCCTTGGCCGGGCATGACGGCGCCGCCGGGGCCGAGGTGGCCCCAGCCGGCGGTGAGGGCGAAGTCATCGCCTGTCATGTTGCGGCCGTGCGTGGTGGTGGGGACGGCGATGGCGGCGGCTTCCGGGCGCAGCGTGCCGGTGGTGACGCCGGGGACGGGGGTTTCGGGGTCGAGGAGGGCCGCGAGTGCGCGGCCGCGTTCCGCCGAGCGGGCGAGGGTTGCCGCGGTGTCGTCGCTTCCGCCGTCGGGCCAGCCGGGGAGGGGGATGCGGGGCCATTCCATGCGGAGCGCGCCGGCGTTGGCCTCTCGGTAGGCGGGATCGTGGAGGACGGCGAGGACGTGATGGAACAGGTCGTCCACGCCCAGACCCAGACGTTTCAGATAGCAATGCGCCGCCTCGCTCAGATTGACCCGACGAGCGCCCTCGCCGTTGCCGCCGAGGTCGTCGTCGCGCAGCCATATGGGAAAGAGGTTGGCGCCGCGTTCGATCAGGTGCAGCGAACCCATATGCGCGGTGACATACGCTTGCGGTTCCATCTCCTCCTTTCGGAGATGCCGGGCCGCGGACAGCCAAAGGTTTCCCTCGAACGCATGAGGCTTGTAGTCGGCGCGCTTTTCGTCGAGCAGCTTCGTGTCCTTCTCCCAATACAGCCAGCGGATGTCGAACGGCCGGTAGGCATGACGCACGAACCCGGCCGCGTCCGGCCCGCCGCGTTTGAGCAGCGCGTCGCGTACCGTGCGGGCGTCGAACCGTGTCGCATCCTTCATCGCCGGCGGATAGCGCCGGGCGATTTCCTCATGGCTCAAGGTTGAATCGAAGTAATCGGCGATGCGCGCCTTCAGACGGTCGAGATCGGTGTCGACCAGGAATCCGTTGCGGCTGGTCTTGACGCCGGGGAAGTGCGCCGGGAACAGCTCGGGTAACGCCGGCCAGTCGAACCAGCCTTCGCTCACCGCCGCCAGTTTGAGCGGCAAACCGAGGCGAAGAGAGGGTTTCAGAGCCGAATAACCCGAATCGATGTCGGGAGCATCCAGGCTCCTCAGCATCGCTTGCCGCCTGTCGACGGCGCGCGCCTGATCAAAATCTCGGTACAGGGCGCGCCCGCTCGCCGATGCGCCAGTTCCCGATTTCGACAGCAACGCGATGCTGGTCCCGACCTTGATCCCCGGCGATTGTCCCGGCAGGGCGAACATCGTTTCGCTGGTCCGCCCGTCGGGTGCGTATTCGGAGACGATACGATCACCATGCAAATTGTCGATGCGCACCACATCGAACGCCTCCAGGTAGCGCTCCCGCATCCCCGTGAACGACAATCCGTCCAGCCACGAGTAGTTCGAGATGAAACACACCACACCTTGGCCCGTCTTCTCGGCGATCCGCCGCTCCGCCATGCGGAAGAAGCGGACATAGAGGTCGTTCAGCCCCTGCCCCTCCGGACGCCGCACCCGCTTCGTCGAACGGTACGCCTCCGAAAGCTCCCGCTCCTCATCCATCGCCACGCCGGCGAAGCCGTTGTAGGGCGGGTTGCCGAGGATGACGAGGATGGGACGGTCCCGCTTCACACGCTCCGCCCGGTCGCGCTCCTCCTCCAGTTCCGGGAAGGCGACCAGTTGCTTCTCCCTCTCGGTCGGCTCCCAACCGGTGAGCGCGTTGGTGAGGAAGACCTGCGCCCGCTCCGTCCCGTCTTCCGCCAGCGGCGCGTCAAGGGCCTGCATCGCCAACCCCACTTGCAGATGCGCCACCACGAACGGCGCAGGCATCAACTCGAACCCGAACACACGCTCCAGCGCCGCCCGCTTCACCCGCGCCCCCGCCAGCGCGCCCAGGCCCTGCCCCTCCAGGTTGCCGGCGATGCGCCGCAGGACTTCTGCAAGGTAGGCCCCCGTCCCGCAGCACGGGTCGAGGACGTAGACGTTCTCCGCCGCAAGGCCGTCGGCGACGCCCAGATCGTCCTTCAACGCCCGGTCCACCTGCGCCACCATGTAGCGCACCACTTCCGAAGGCGTGTACCAGACCCCCAGTTGCTTGCGCAGATCAGGATCGAAGGCTTCCAGGAACGGTTCGTAGAAGTAGGGAACCGCCGCGCCCTCGTCGAAGCGCCCGAAGAAGGCCGCCCGGTCCACCCGGTCCAGCGCGGCGGACGTCCAGTCCAGCACCTCCACCAGCCCCAACGGTTGCAGGCGACCGGGGTCGGAAAGCTGCTGGAATAACGCCCGAAGGATCGGCGCGCGGAGAAGCCACGCCGCTTCGCGCCAACGGAAAGCGTCGGTCGGCGGCGGGGTCTGCCGCGCCCACAGCACCCAGGCCGAGAAGACGCCGTAGAACAGCGTCTGTACCAGCGTCGAACGGAAGAACCGCGCCCCACGCGCGCCCTCGAAGCGCACCCCCAACGCTCCTTCCAGAGCGGAGCGCACCGAAGCCAGCGCCGGTGCTTCCCCCGCCGCCTCCACCCGCGCCAGACCGTCGCGGGCGTAGGAGGCCAGCAACCACGCCAAGTCCCGCGGCTCCGCCAGTGCCGCCCGGTGTGCGAGCGCCCGCGCGAGATATTCGCCCAGCCCCGCGCCCACGTCGCGGGCGAAGGCGCGCGGCTTCTCCAGGCGGGTCGCGAAATCCGCAGCGCTCGCCGCCAGGCGCAGGCTCTCCAGACGCGAAGGCCGCCCCGCCGCGTCCTCGCCCACCAACACGAAATCGCGGGTGTTGGTCACCAGCACCAGCCGGTAGCGCCCCCAATAGCGGCTCACCTGATCGGAAGCCGCCGTCAGCCACGCATCGTCGCCGGGCGCCTTCACCTCCACCACGCCGCGTTCCGGCGTCTGGCCTTCCCGTGCGCGCCCCTTCTGTACCTGCTTCGCCGCATAGAGGCCGAAATCGGGATGGCCCGCGCCGTGGTTGGCAAGCTCCTGGACGCAGAACACCTTGGGCCTCAGAGAAGCGCCGACGGCGTTCAGCAGCCCCGCGAGCGGCCCGTAGCTGGAGCGCTCCTCCGTCCCCCCGCCCGACGCCCGCACCCGCCGCAAATCGGCGAAATACGCCTCAACCGCCGCCGTCAATCGCGCGTTCGTCGCCGCCATCGCCAACCGTGGCCCACCACGCAAGGGCCGTGTTTTTTCACCATGCGCGCGAAGTGCGCACAAAAAGCAGCCTGCTCATCCGTGAGAGTCATCCCCGGGTGAAAAAGCGCCGCTCCCAGGGCGGACTCTTACGGATAAGCAGGAAAAAAACGGCGGGCCTGGAGACCCGTGCACCGTGTGCGGCCCGTTCCACCTCATGCCGGGGCGGCGCGGCGGAGGGCGGAGAGCAGGGCCGGGTCGAGCGGGTCGAGCGGTCGTCCCGCGATCTCCTCCGCCGCCGCCCAGATGCCGGGCAGGTGCGCGACGACGGCGGTGCGGCCCGAACGGCCACGCACGACGTACTGGCTGCCCGCCCAGTCCGCCGCCGCGCAGCCGTAATGGTCGAGGATGCGGTCGATCAGCGCGGCGCGGCGGAGGCGCCCGAGATAGCGCGGCCGCCCGCTCTCGGCCTCCGCCGTCCGGCCCGCGTCGCTGCCCGCTTCCGTCCAGTGCGTCCCGCCGGACATCATGGCACAGAACGCGCACACGGTACCCGCCTCCCTCTCCGGTTTCGCGCCCCGCGGGGTTTTCAGGCGGCCAGAGGATACGCCTCGTATTCCGACCGGCAGGGCTGCGTGTCGGTGATGTGGAGCGTGCGCTGCTTCAGCGAAATCATGATCGAATGGTTGCTTTGCAGGCGCAGCGTCTCCGCCTCGTCCTCGTCATAGTGCGCGCAGATCGAATGCGGATAGGAGAAGTGATCGCCCATCGCCGATTTGATGGTGTCGGTGTCCAGCTCCTGCGACTGGCGCAGCAGGCGCTCGAGGCGGACGTGGCGGTACATGGTGTTGGGCCACAGCTTCACCACCTCCGATTCGACGTCGAGTTCGCAGAAATGGTTGGAGTGGGTCAGGAGCCCGTCCTCCGGATAGATGAAGGCCTCCTTGTCCGGGCTGGTCTCGATGTCGATGGCGATGCCGTCCTCATGGGCGATCAGGAAGTTCATGGACACCGACCGGTTGGTGCCGCAGACGCCGAGAATCGCTTCCTGCATGTTGCGGGCGTTGAGGATGTCGCGCACCCGCATCCGGTAGGGCTTTTCGTACTCGTACTTGCCGTCTTCCGGCGTCAGCAGCGCGTTGATGACCACGCCGATGCCGTTCTCGTTGACCCCCTGGAGGCCGCCGATGGTGCCGACCTCGCCGATATGGATGAAGTCCGGCCCGTCGTCCCGCTGCACGCGCGAGACGACGGTGTTGATGTCCTTCACCCAGTCCCAGTTCTGGCCGATCATGGTGTCGCCGTTCTTCGAGCGCTCGGGCAGCACCGCGAAAGACGTGCAGGCGTCGAGCGCGGTGGGCTGGCACTGCGCCTGCGCGTCGCTCTTCATCATGTTGACGAGCATCTCGTAGCGGACGTTGAGCAGCGTGATCTCTTCGAGGCTGCGCCCCGAGCCCGCGACCACGCCGTCGATCTCCTCCCAGAAGATCGGGTCCTTCGGGCGAAGCGCTTCGGCCCACTTCGCCGATTCTGCCATCAGCGCGTCGCGACCGAAGCCGAGAATCGCGAAGCGCTTGAGATAGCGTTCGAGGTTCTCGCCGATCTGGGGTGACATCGTCTCGCCGTGGACGCGGCCGCGATCCCTGGGATCGCCTGTCAGATTCAGCACGGGTTTGGTCATGGCTCGTCTCCTGTACGGCCGGGCGGGGTGCCCACTGGCGGGCCGCCCGGCCCTTCGCGGAAGCCTAGCCCGCCGGCCGGGCGAAGAGAAGGCGGAACGGCACGCCTGCCCGCGTTTCTCTGCGGGGCGCGTCTCCACGGGGCGCGGGGTACGAGGATTCGGGCTATGCCGACGCCAGTTCGACGAGAAGGCCGTAGTGATCGGAAACCGGCACCGTTTCGCCGCCGGGAAGCGGCACGATGCGCGCGCGCAGGACGGTGCGCGCGCTGGCGACGGCGACGGGCCTGCCGCCGCCCCGCCGGATGAAAATACGGTCCACGCGACGGGCTTCGCCGGTCGCCTTGCCGCGGTTGAGCGGGTTCGCCGGGTCCCAGGTGCCGCCCGCTCCGGTGGCGCCGGGCGCACCGGCCGCGTCCGTGAAACCGTCCCCCGCCGGCGGCGGGGAATCGCTGTTGAAGTCGCCGGCGAGCACGACGGGGCCCGCGAACGAGGCGCTCGCGATGGCAACGGCTTCCGCGATCTGCGCGCGCCGGCAGGCGGCGGCGCGGCGGCGGTCGCGCGACCAGGCACCGCCGGCGGTGACGTGGAGATTGACGACGCGGCAAGGGCCGAGACCGGGCATCCGCACCGTGCAGCAAACCGCGCCGCGCGGGCCGAACAGGCCCTCGTCGAGGGTCTGCCGGGCGAAGGGCGTGCAGGATGCCGCCTCGACGGGATGGCGCGAGAGCGTCAGCAGGCCGGTGCCGTAGAACCGGCTGTCCTCGGCAAGGCCGGCGGTATGGGCGTAGTGCTCGCCGAGTTCCGCCGCGAGCCGCCTTTTGGCGCGGCCCGGGACCAGCTCTTGCAGCAGGACGATATCGGCGTCGAGTGCGCGCAGGGCAGGCGCGAGACGGGCGGCGCGGGCGTCGACATGCGGCACGTCGCTGTAGAGGGGAAGGCCGAACAGGCGGAGCCGGGTGAGGCCGGTGTTCAGGGTGAGGATGCGCAGCACGGGCGGCGCGCCCGGCGCCTGCCCTAACGGAAGGCGAAGTCGGCGGGGTCGAGCTCGGCCGTCATCCGCCAGTAGTCGACCAGGCGCCAGGGCGAGTTGGCGAACACCCGCCCGCGCCGGTTCCTGTACCAGTTGCCCATGCCGGGGTGGCTCCACACCATGCCTTCGTGGGCGCGGTCGACTCGTTCGTTGTAGGCGTCGTGCACCTCCTGGCGGCATTCCATGGACGCCCGGCCGGTCTCGATCAACTCGCGCAGGCAGCGCAGGGCATAGCGCACTTGGCACTCGGTGTGGAAGATCGCGCTGCCCCCGTGGCCGAGATTGGTGTTGGGGCCGTAGAGGACGAAGAAGTTGGGAAAGCCCGGAACCGCGATGCCGAGATAGGCTTTCGGGTCGTCCTCGCCCCACAGCGCGCGAAGGCGGCACCCGCCCCGGCCCGTGATCTCCATCGGCCACAACATGCGGGCGGCATGAAACCCGGTGGCCAGCACCAGGACGTCCGCCCGGTGCGCCGTGCCGTCCCCGGTGACGATGGCGTCGGGCGTAATCCGCGCGATCGGCGCCGTCACCAGCGCAACGTTGTCGCGCTTGAGCGTCCGATACCAGTGATTGTCGATCAGGATGCGCTTGCCGTAGGGCGGATAGTCGGGGACGACCTTCGCCAGGAGCGCGGGGTCGTCGCCGATCTCCCGGGTCAGCCATTTGAGGATGCTCCGGCGGTGGCGCTCGTTGATCGCGTTGACCGAACGCGCCGGGTGCGGCCATGCCGGGTCGATCTGCAAGGCCTCGTGGATGCCGTCGGCGAAGCCCCAGAACAGGGTGAAGCGATACCATTTGGCGTAATAGGGCAGATGCCGAAGGACCCATTTCGTGCCTTCGCCGACCGACCGGTGGTAGTTCGGGTTCCGCACCACCCAGTGGGGGGAGCGCTGGAAGATCGTGAGCCGCCCGACCTGCGGCGCGATCGTCGGCGCGACCTGCATCCCGCTGGCGCCGGTGCCGATCATGGCCACGTTCCTGCCGCGGAGATCGTGTTCGTGCTCCCAGCGGCCGGTGTGGAAGGCGGGACCGCGGAACGTGTCCAGCCCCGGAATCGACGGCAGCTTCGGCCGGTTGAGCTGGCCCACCGCGCAGAGGACGGCGTTCGCGTGCGCCTGTCGCTCGGCGCCGTCCGGCCCGCGAACCGTGAGGCGCCACAGGGCCGCCGCCTCGTCCCAGGCGGCGGACACGACCTCCGTGCGGAAGCGGATCGACGGTCTGATGCCGTAGGAGTCGGCGCAGCGTTCGAAATAGGCCTGGAGCGCGTCGCGCCTGGAATAGAAATCGGGCCAGCCGTGGTTGGGCGCGAAGGAATAGGAATAGAAATGGTTCGGCGTATCGACGCCGCAGCCGGGGTAACGGTTCTCGTACCAGGTGCCGCCCACCGTGTCGTTCTTCTCGAAGATCTCGAACGGGATTCCCGCCTCGCGCAGGCGGATCGCGGCGCAGAGCCCGGACATGCCGGCGCCGACGACGGCGACCTTGAAGCCTTCGAGCGCCTGCCGCGGCGGCGCAGCGCGCCAGGAGATGCCCCGCGGGTCCCGATCCTCGAGGGCCATCTCCTCCAGCATCATCGGGACGTATTCCGCCGGCACCGTCTCACCGACGCAGACGCTCATCATCCGGCGCAGCAGCGGCGCGGACGGAACGCGACGCAGGGAACGGCCCTCGGCCGCATGGGCCTCCAGAACCTCGACCAGCCGCGCGCGCACGGCGCGCTGCCGTTCTTCCGGCACATGGTGCGCGTAGTCCCACGGGCCGGTAAGGTAGGGCGCGAATTCGTCGAGCAGCGCTTCGGCACCGGTGAGTTGCACGAGCACCATCAGAAGCGGCCCGATGTCGGCGTCGTCGAGCGCGCGGCGCAGGCGTGCGCCGTCGGCGACGAGCGCACGGGCGGACCAAGCCGCATGCCCCTCGGGTCGGTGAGCGTCGTCGGAGACGTCGCGAAGGCGGGCGGTGTTCATCGCTGGCCGGCGGCGGGGTGGATTTTCGTGACCGCGACGATCTTAGGCGCAGAGCGCGAGCGGTGAAACCCGGTGCTCTCGCCATCGCCCGCGTCCGCGCCTGCGCCGTGACGCCGGCGGACGCTCCGCCGGTGCGCTTCTCCGGCCGCGACGCGCCCCGGAAGGTGAACATGGAGGTCGTGCGCCTGACCCTCGCCGGCGGTCGGGAGGGCACGGCTTCGTTCCTGAGCGGCTGGCGAGACTGGGAAGGGGGCGGCGTCGTCCACGGCGTCGGCCGGCTTGCGGGTTCGGTCCTCGGCGAAAGCGTCGCCGAGCGCGCTGCGCTGACGGAAGCGTTGCTGGCGAACGCAGGCGACGGCCCCTGGCCGGCCATCTCCGTGATCGACGGCGCCATGTGGGATGCCTACGCGCGCGCCGTCGGGCAACCGTTGTGGCGGCTTCTCGGCGGCGCGCGATCGCGCATCCCGGCCTACGCCAGCACGCCGGCCCATGCGACGATGGAGGCGTATCTGGGCGACGCGCGGTGCCTCGCGGCCATGGGCTACCGGGCGGTCAAGTTCCACATGAAGGGCGACCCCGCCTTCGATCTCGCCATGGTGCGCGCGGTGGCCGAGGCGGACACCGCCGGGCTGCGCTTCATGGTCGATCTGGAGCAGGGTTACGGCTTCGACGATGCCGTACGGCTGGGCGAAGCGTTGAGCCGCCTGCCGTTCGACTGGATGGAAGCGCCGCTACCCGATGCCGACCTCGACGCCTATGCGGCGCTCAACGAGGCGGTGGCGATCGACGTTCTGCCGGCGGGCAATACGCTGGTCGGGCCGGCGAATTGGGCACGGGGCCTCCGCCGCGGCGCATGGTCCCGGCTTCGCTGTGACGCCTGCAACGCCGGCGGCGTGACCGCCGCGGTCAAGGCGATGGGGTTGGCCCGCGCCATGGGCGTGCCGGTGGAAATCCAGTCGTTCGGGTTCCAGCCGGCCCAGCGCGTCAACCTGCACGTCATGCTGGGGATGGGCGGCTGCACCTGGTTCGAGCGCCCCGAGCCTCATGCACCCTACGACCATGGCGCCCGGAACCCGCTGGCGCTCGACGCCCAGGGGGGCGTGCGCGCGGGCGAAGACCCCGGCCTCGGCCTGGAGATGGACTGGGCCGCGATCGAGGCCGGGGCCTTCGCCGCCTTCGACAGCGCCGCGTGAGCGCGGGGGTCATGGACGAGGCGCAGTGGAGGGCGTGGGGCGGCGGTTCACCAGGAAGAGGCCGACGAAAAGCAGCGCGACGGCGGCGCCGATCCACGGGCTCGGCACTTCACCGAAATAGAGCGCGGCCCAGCCCATGCCGGCGAGCGTCCCGATATAGCCGTTGGTCGAGAAGAAGACCGGCCCGGCCATGCGGATGACCTCGAGCCCCAGCACGAAGAAGACCGCCGTGATCGCGGCGCTGCCGAGCAGCGCCCAGGCGCCGTCGGTCATGCCGGCGTCGAACGACCACCAGCTTTTGCCCGCCGCCATGACCGGCAGCATCAGGAGGGCGCTCGCGAACGAAATGCCGCAGGTGAGCGGGATCGGCTTGCTCCCCGGCGGGCGGAGGAGCACCACGGAAACGGCGCCGAAAGCGTAACAGACCGGCGCCCCGAAGGCCAGCGCCAGCCAGGGCGCCATGCCGGGCGCGGGGAGGCTCGTCCCCGGCAGCAATACCACCAGGATGCCGGCGAGGCCGAACAGGATGCCCGCGACCCGGAGCGGGTGAAGATCGTCCAATTTGAACAGGACGGAGAAGACGCAGGTCAGGATCGGCGTCAGGGCCAGGGTGAGGGCGATCGCGCCCGCGGGCACCCGGGGCGCCGCCAGCGCGAGCAGGGTGTAGGGCAGGGCGATGCCGACGAAACCGAAGAGGAAGTAGAATCGGAGATAGACCCGGCCCAGGCGTGGCAGCTGCCCGGTCACGAGCGCCGCGGCCAGCGAGACCGCCGCCGCGCCCACACCCTGCCAGAAGACGAACGGAAGGACGGGGATGCCCTCCATGATCGCAATCCGGTTGAGCGAAAAAGTCATGGCGTAGCTGCATGCCCCGAAGAGCAGCATCGCCAGCGGCAGCAGGGGCAGGGCGCCCCGGGCGCCGCGGCTCATGGGATTCGCCGACGAGGGAGCCGGCCGCGCACCCCGGCTTCTGGAGGCGGCGGCCGCGTCACGCCCAGCCGCCCGTCAGCCGGGCAGGCCGGCGGTGAGGCCGCCGTCGATCACGAGGGCGGTGCCGGTGATCCAGGCGGCGTCGTCGGAGGCGAGGTAGACGAAGCCGTCGGCTACGTCCCGCGGCGTCCCGATGCGCCCGAGCGGGGTGCGGGTCGCTGCCCTGGCGCGGGCCGCCGCCGGAGCCGGCTGTTCGGCGAGGAAGCCTTCGAACATCGGCGTATCGACGAAGCCGGGGCAGACGCAATTGGCGCGGATTCCGACGCTGGCGCCGTCGAGCGCCATGCAGCGCGTCAGCATGATCAGCCCCGCCTTGGAGGCGACATAGGCGGCGTCCTGGGGCGCCGCCACGACGCCGGCGATGGAGGCCGTGCTCAGGATCGCGCCGCCGCCCCGCGCCGCGAAACACGGCCACAGCGCCTTGGAGACCCGCCAGGCGCCGGTCAGGTTGATGTCGATCTCGCGCCGCCAGGCCGTCTCGGAAAGCTCGGCCACGCCGCCCAGGATGGTGACGCCGGCGTTGTTCACGAGGACCTCGATCGTGCCGCGCGCGGCGAGCGCGGCCTCAACCAGGCGCACCACGTCGCCTTCGCTGGTGATGTCGACGCGGAGCGGGAGCGCCGTTCCGCCCTGCACGGCGATTTCCGCGCAGAGGGTGCCCACGCCGCTTTCGTCGAGGTCGGCGCAGACCACCGCGGCGCCTTCCTCGGCGAAGCGGCGCGCCGTTTCGCGGCCGATACCGGAGGCGGCGCCGGTGACGATGGCGTTCTTGCCGGCGAGCCGCACGTCCGGCCTTCGCGCTACGCCGGCGTCGCCTCGCGCCGCCGCTGCGCACGCGCCATGAGGATCAGGCCGAGCACCGCGAACACGCTCAGGCAGACCAGGACGAACAGGCCCACCGCCGCCACATAGGCCCATTCGAGGTCCTTGAAGGTGAGGTCGAGGATATAGACGGAGATCGATTTCGTCGCGACGCCCGGCCCGCCGCCGGTCATGACGTGGAGGATGTCGAAGATCTTGATGCACTCGATCGTGCGGATGACGAGCGCGATGATCATGACCGTCTTCATGCGCGGCAGGACGATCCGCCAGAAGCGCTGCCAGGCGTTCGCACCCAACAGCGTCGCCGCCTTCATCTGGTCCTCGGGCACGCCGACCATGCCGGCGAGCAGGATCAGGAACATCAGCGGCGTCCACTGCCAGATGTCGGCGATCATGACCGAGATCATGGCGAGGGCCGGATCGGCGAGCCAGAGCGCCTCGACTTCCGTGCCGGCGATCCGGCCGAGCAGGTCGTTGATCGGGCCCGCGCTCTGGAAGAGCATGAAGAACATGTAGCCGGCCACCGCGGGCACGATCATCATCGGCATCAGCATGATCGAATAGAACACGCGCTTGCCGGGGAACCTTTCGACGAAAAGGATCGCGAGACCGAGGCCGAGGAGGAACTCGACGGGCACCACCACGGCGACGATCAGGAAGGTCCGGCCGATCGACCCCCACAACTTCCCGTCCGAGAAGATGTCGCCGTAATTGCCGAACAGGTTGGCGGTCTCGTAGGCGTAGTACCAGGGCTTGCCGTCGAGCGGCCCCCACCATGTGAAGCTCACATAGAGCTGCATCAGGAGCGGGAAGGCGACGATGAAGAGCAGCAGGAGCTGGGCCGGCAGAGTCATGTAGAGGCCGAGCTTCCGGCCTTCCCGTTCCAGCGGCGTGAGCACGGGTTTCCGGATTTTCCTCCGCGGGCCGGCGGGCGCGGCGGCCGTCATTGCTTGAGGGCACCGAAGGTCAGGCCGCGCACCAGATATTTCTGGATCGCGATGCCGAAGACGACCGGCGGAAGGGCGGCGATGAGGCCGAGAGCGGCCTTGGCGCCGTACATCTGCCCCGACATCGCCGAGGACAGCGAATTCATGTAGACCGGAATGGTGACCCAATCCTTGCGAGTCAGCAGCAGGGCGATGACGTAGTCGCTCCAGTTGAGGATGAAGACGAACAACGTCGTGCTGGCGAGGGCCGCCTTGACCATCGGCAGCGTGATCTTCCAGAACACGCGAAACCAGCTACAGCCCTCGACCAGCGCGGCCTCCTCGATCTCGCGCGGGACCTCGTCGAAGAACGTCTTCATCAGCCAGAAGGCGAAGGGCAGGGTGACGATGCCGTAGATGAGGGAGAGCCCCCACCAGGAATCCATGGCGCCCAGGAACGCCCACATGATCATGACCGGAATCATCACCGCGAGCGGCGGAAACAGGCGGAGTTGCAGGACCCCCAGCGGCAGGTTGCCACCGACCTTGAAACGGGAGACGGCGTAGGCACCCAGGGTTCCGGCGACGACGGCAATCAGGGTTCCCAGGAGCGAGGTGACGAGGCTCGCCAGGATCGGCCGTCCGGCCGTCCGTTCGTGGGTGATGGAATAGGCGTCGGTCCGTCCCGTGAAAATATATTCGAAGTTGCTCCAGGTCGGCTCGCGCGGCAGCCAGTGCAGGCTGCCCGCCGTGGACACCCACTCGGTGTGCGGCTTGAACGCCATGGTAGCCATCCACACCACCGGGAGCAGCGCCACGCCGACGGCGACGAGGATCAGGGCGTAGCGCCAGAGGCAGGACGGGAACGCTTTGGGCATGGTCTCGCCGGCCGTGGAGTGGCGGCCGCGGGTCTCGCGCGGCCGCCGCCCCGGACGCGAAAGCGCCGGCCGGATCAGGCGCGGTCGATGACCGTCGACCAGCCCGACTTGGCCGCGTTGATGAGATCGACCATCTTGTCCTCACCCTTCTTCCTGAGGTGCTTGCGCCACGAATTGGCGGTGTTTTCCATCGCTTCCCTGGCCGTGATTTCCCCGACCATGGCGGCCACGAGATTCTCGCTCAGCGTGTTGTGCATCGCGAACTGGCCGGGGATGGCGATGGTCGGCACGGCGCGCGCCACGGTGCCCTCGATGATCGGCACGTGGTAGTCGTGGTAGGACTGAATGACCAGCGGATCCCGGAAATTGGCGAGCTGGAACGGGTCGAAGAAGCCGCCCGGATTGCCCGTCAGCAGGCTGAAGATGCGGGTCGAGCCCGACCATTGCAGCCACAGATAGGCCGCTTCCTGGTACTGGCTCTGGGTTGACACGCCGCCGTTGTTGCCGAGATAGATCGTCGAGCGGCGCACCAGATCCTCGCCGAACTGGTGTCCGGGCGGCAGGAAGGAGCCCATCTTGCCGGTCACGGCGGTGGCCGGAGAGCCGTCCTCCTTGACCGTATCCAGGAATTTCGGGCAATTCGAAAACGTGCCCAGCATGAACGAGTTGCCCTGGGCCATGTTGCCGTAATACTCGCTCCAGCTCCAGGCGAGGCCGCCCTTGTCCGACCAGTCGAGGCTCTTGATGTGTTCCTCGGTGGCCGCGATTCCGGCGTCGCTGTCGATCAGCGGATTGCCTTCGTTGTCGAACAGGTGCTGATTGGGGTTGGCCTTGCTCACGTAGCGGTTGTACCAGGTGCTGATGCCCCAGAACGCGCTCATCATGTTGCCGTTGCCGAGCATTCCCTTGGAGGTGAAGAACTCGGCGAGCTGGTCGGTCTCCTCCCAGGTGCGCGGCGGCCCGAGCGCCCAGCCGTATTTGTCGCCGAATTCCTTCCTGTTCTGCGGATCGTCGGCGAGGTCCTTGCGATAGACCCAGACCTGGGCATCGCCGTCGTAGCAGACGGACATCGGTTCGCCGCCGTATTTGTAGAGCATGTCGTAGGATTCCGGCGTCGGCATCCCCCGCTCCGGGTCGGCGAAGTCGGCGCCGTGCTTCTCGATCCATTCGCCGAGAGGCGCGATGCCGTTGGCTTCCGAGAGGTCACCCATCGCCGCGTAACCGAAGGTGTAGACGTCGTAGGCGGCCGAGCCGGTGGTGACGTCCTGGATCACCTTGTTGAACTGCTCTTCGGGCGAGACGCTGAAGAATTCGAGCTTCACGCCGGTCTCGGCTTCCCAGATGGATTGCAGCGTCGGCCCGTCCGGCGGCCACGGATTGGTGAAATGGCCGATGGCGCCGTCGGTCATCAGGATGTTGAGCTTCTCCGGCGCCTTACCCTCGGCCTTCAGCTTGCGCATCCCCTCGATCGCCCGGCCCTCGGACATGCCCTCGTTGTACTGGTAGCGCTCCGCGCCTTCGAACCCCGTCGGCCCGCCGGTCATGCCGGGTGCCAAGCCGGCGGCGCGCGCGGGCCGGATGAACTTCGGCGCGATTCCGATGGCTGAGGTGAGGGCGAGCCCTGCGGCGCCCGCCTTCAGCGCCTGCCGGCGCGTTATCTTGGTGGCCATGGGTGTCTCCCTTGCTTGTGCTTGGTCGTCGTGAAGAGGGTCGGCGCCGCGGACGCCCGCGGTTCCTTCTCGTGAATGCTACCATGCCCGCGCGCCGCCGTGCATCCTTCATCGGCCACGCGCGCCGCGCGCCGGCGCGGAAGATGGTAGGGTCCGGGCGCCGCTCGGTCGCGCGGCCGGTGCGGGAAAGGGGGACGGGTCATGGAGATCGCGCGCCGCGTTCTGGCGGCCTACGCCTTGCTGACGGCGGCGGCGGTCGGCGCGAATTTCGTCGCCACGCCGCTCTACGACGACGGGAGCACAGGCTACCCCGTATGGAGCGTCTTGAACTGGTTCATGGCGGTGGCGGTCTTGCTCGCCCTGGCGGCCGGCGCGATCTGGAAGATCGGCCTGCACGGCGCCGGCGCCGAGGGGGCAACCCCGTGGCGGCGTCTGGAAACGAACGTCCTCTTCTACGCCTCGGTGGTGCTCGGCCTCTGGTTCTTCTGGAACTGGTTCGGCGACCTGATGGCCCGCGAGGTGCCGCTCTTGTGGGCGTTCATCGACCCGCTGCTCGTCGTCGTGGTGGGCGCCGCCGGCCTCCGCCTGTGGCGCGGCCCGGGCGCCGCCGGGTGACGGGTGCCGGATAGCCGCCGGCGGCGGGAGAGGCGCGGAGAGGAGCCCGGATCATGGACATGGTCGCCATGAACATCATCGATTCGACGATGGTGTCGATCTGCCGCGAGATGGGCATCACCATGATGAAGACGTCCTATTCGACGATCTTCAACGAAGGCATGGACTTCACCTGCGGCCTCGGCAACACCCGCGGCGACATGATCGCCGTGGCCGAGTTCAACCCCTCGCAGATCGGCGGCCTGCCGCTCGTCCTCCAGACCTCCGCGCGGGAAATCCCCCACGACCGGGTGGAGGAAGGCGATGTGATCGTCCACAACGATCCCTACCGGGGCGGGATGCACACGCCGGAACACACCTTCATCAAGCCCGTCTTCCACGCCGGCACGCTCTACGGCTACGCCGTCGCCATCGGCCACGTCGCCGAGGTCGGCGGCATGGTCCCGGGCGGCTTCGCCGGCGAGGCGACGGAAATCTTCCACGAAGGCATGCGCGTGCCGCCGGTGAAGATCAAGGAGCGCGGCGAGGACGTGGTCGAGGTGTGGAAGCTCCTGCTCGCGAACTACCGCACGCCGCGCCAGAACTACGGCGACTTCCGCGCCTTGATCGGTGCCGTCGACGTGGGCGCGGCCAGACTCGCCGCGTTGATCGGGAAATACGGACCGGATGCATTCCGGGAAACGGTGCGGGACCTCATGGACTACTCGGAAGCCCGGATGCGCGCCGAGCTCCGGGATTTTCCCGATGGCCTCTACAGCTTCGAGGATTGCATGGAGGACGACGGAATCGAGGACCGCCCGTACAGGATTCGCGCCGACGTGCACGTCCAGGGAGACGAGATCGTGGTGGACTACGGCAAGTCCGACCGGCAGGCGCGGGGGCCGATCAACGCGGTGCTCTCCGTCGCCTGGTCGTCGGCCTACAACGCGATCCTGCATCTCACCGATCCGTCGATCCCGAAGAACTCCGGCTGCTTCCGGCCGATCAAGATCGTGGCGCCGGGCGGCTCACTGGTGAACGCCGACTATCCCGCCACCTGCGTCGGCGGCAATACCGAGACCCACATCCGCATCGCCTACACGATCATCGCCGCGCTCTCGAAATGCGTGCCGGACCGCGCCTTCGCGACCGATGCCGGGACTCACAGCAACTTCCTGTTCGGCGCCCGCGACCCGCGCTCCGGCGAATACGTCGTGTGTTACGACTTCACCTGTGCGGCCTGGGGCGGGCGCTCCTTCGCCGACGGCAACGAGGTCATCAACTGCATCAACGGCAACTCGCGCATGGTGCCGATCGAGGTGTTCGAGGTGCGCTATCCCTGGCTGGTCGAGGAATACGCCTTGCAGCCGGACACCGCCGGCCCGGGGCGCTACCGGGGCGCCCACGCGCTGGCGAAGATCCTGCGCTGCGTAGGAGCGGAGATCACGGTGAGCTCGGTCTCCGACCGGCACAAGATACGCCCCTGGGGCCTTCTCGGCGGCGGCGCCGGCGCGCTTGGCGGCCTCTTCCACCAAGCGGCGGGGAGCGACGAGTGGCGCCCCTTCACGGAAGCCTTCGGCAAGACCTCGCCCAGCAAGTTCGCCAACGCGAAGATCGAACCGGGCGACCGCATCCGTCTGGTCGCGCCGGGTGCCGGCGGCTACGGCGCCGCTGGAGAGCGGGACCCTGCCTCGATCGCCGAGGACCTGCGCGAGGGCTGGATCACGCCGGCCGGTGCCCGCCGGGACTACGGCTACGACGGCGGTGCCTGAACAGCGCCGGCGGCACGCCGCGCGAGGGAGGCGGTTTGACGCTCGAGAGCACGCCTGCGGACGCGACTCCCGGCGCCACCGTCCGCGGCGTCCGGCTCGCCGCGCTGGACGAGAGCACGTTCGCTGCCCTCGAACGCGCGTGGCATGCATTCGCCGTCCTGGTCTTTCCGGCCAGCCTCTTTCCGAGGCGGTGCAGGTCGCCTTCAGCCGCCGGTTCGGCCCTCTGGAGCGGAGCCTGACCGCCCGCCACGTCGGGTCCAGCCCAGGAATCATCGTGCTCTCCAACGTCAGGGAGGGCGGAAGCGACCAGGGCCTCCTGCCGAAGGGCAACAACGAGTGGCACACCGACAGCGCCTGCAGGCGCGTCCCGGCCAAGGGCGCCGCGCTGTCCGCGAAGATCGTCCCGGACAGCGGCGGCGCGACCGCGCTCTCTGGGACAACCACTGCATCGCGGCCTCGGGCATCCCCCGACCGGCCGCGCCGCATGGTCCGTACCACCATCGCCGGCGACGGTGCCGTCAACGAAGGGGCACTCCCCGGCGCGCGGCTCGGTGCCGACGTCACGGTCGGTCATTGACACCCTCCGCCGCCGCCTCGTAGTCTGTCGCTATGGAAGATCGGTTCGACGCCATCGTCGCCTACATCATCCGCGAGGCTGTCGCGATTGGCCTCAAGATAATCGCGGTTTTGGCACTCCTGGTGCTGATCGTCGGCGCCATTGCTTGGTCCTGAGCGCCCCTCAACTCTCCCGCTCCTCCACCAGCGCCACGAGCGCCTTCCATCTCCCTGAGTCTGGAGGCCCGCGGAATCGGCCGGCGAGGGCCGCGACGGCGCGGCGCCCGCGCCGTGCTATGATCGCGCTCCGCTATCGGGGGCATCGCGACAACGGAGGGGGACATGGAACTGCCGGCGCTGGCCAGATCCCTGCTGGAAGGGAAGAACTTCGCCACGGTGGCAACCTTGATGGGCGACGGTTCGCCGCAAGCCACGGTCGTCTGGGTCGACACCGACGGCGCGCACGTCGTCTTCAACACCGCCGAAGGGCGCGTGAAGCCGCGCAACATGCGGCGCGACGCACGGGTCGCCGTGGCCGTGTTCGATCACGAGAATCCGTACAGGCAGGCGATGATCCGGGGCCGGGTGGTGGCGATGGAGCATGACGGCGCCGATGCGCATATCGACCGGATGGCGAAGAAATACATGGATGTGGACGAATACCCGTTCCGCCAGCCGGGCGAGAAGCGGGTGATCGTCAGGATCGCGCCGGAGAAGGTCGGCCTTATGGAATGACGCCCCCGGGGCGGGAGACGCGAGGATGCGGCTCGACGGCAAACTCGCCTTGATCACCGGTGCCCTCGGCGGCATCGGGCGCAAGGTCGCCGAACGCTTCGCCGCCGAGGGTGCGCGCCTCGCGCTTGCCGACGCGACCCGGGGAGAGAGCCCGGCCGCCGGCGCCCGCGGCTATGTGGCGGACCTGGCCCAGGTCGCGGAATGCCGGCGGTTGGCCGCCGAAGCGGCGGCGGACCTCGGCGGCATCGATCTGCTGGTCAACTGCGTCGGCGTTTTCGAACAAATGCCGCTTGCCGAGGCCACGGAGGAGAACTGGGACCGGAACCTCGATATCAACCTGAAGGGCGTGTTCTTCCTGATCCAGGCGACAGCCCCGCTCATGCGCCGGCGCGGCGGCGGGCGGATCGTCAACCTCACCTCGATCGCCGGCAGCGACGGGTTCGCCTCCGCCCCCGCCTATTGCGCGGCGAAGGGCGGCCTCCTGAACCTGACGCGCGCCCTCGCCATGGAACTCGCACCGGAAGGGATCAACGTGAACGCGATCGCGCCGGGCTTCGTCCGCACGGCGATGACCGAGCACCAGTGGCGCGACGACGCCTTCACCGCCGCCCTCGCCCGGATGCTGCCCACCCGCACCGGCTACATGGAGCCGGACGCCATCGCCGCGGCGGCGCTGTTCCTCTGTTCGGAGGACGCCGCGCACATACACGGCCACAATCTGGCGGTGGACGACGGCTGGCTCGCGGGCGTGGCGCCGGGCGCCTTCGCCTGAACCGAACGCCGTTTGCCGAAGCCGCCGGGCGGGTGCGATGATGAGCCCCCGCCCGCCCGCGACGTCTGAGGACGGTTCGATGAAGTTCGGTCTGCTCTTCGCCCACCAGGTGCCGCCCGAGAGCGGCATCGAGAGCCACCAGACCTATCGGGACATGCTTCGCTCCCTGCCGCGGGCGGAGGCGCTGGGCTACGCCTCCGCCTTCCAGGCCTCCCATCACGTTCAGCGGGACGGCTTCTGCCCGAGCCCCCTGGTGGCAATGGCGGGCGCGGCGGCGGTCACCGAACGCATGCGGGTCGGCACGGCCGTCCTTCTCGCGCCGCTCTACGCGCCGCTCAAGCTCGCCGAGGACGTGGCGGTCATCGACAACCTTTCGGGCGGGCGGTTCGTGCTGGGCGTGGCGCCCGGCTACGTCTCGCAGGAGTTCGCCGCCCACGGCGTGCCGCGGGAAGAGCGCGTGGCCCGGTTCGAGGAAGCCCTCGACCTGATGACCCGCGCCTGGAGCGGGGAGGCTTTCACCTTCGAAGGGCGCCATTACCGGGTGCCGGAAGGCCGCGTCACACCGGTGCCGGTCCAACGCCCTCATCCGCCGATCTGGTACGGCGTGTCGGCGGCGGGATCGCTCAGGCGCGCCGTCGCCCGCCGCTGCGTCCAGATCATGTCGCCGCGCCACGGGCTGGCCGAGCTCCAGGCGCATTACGCGCCTTACGAGGCTGCCGCTGCCGCCGCCGGCTGGACGATCCCGGAGCGGCCGATCATCCGCCAGGTGTTCGTCGCCGAGACCATGGAGAAGGCGGAGGCGAAAGCCGCGCCTGCCGTCGATTACCTCTACCGCGAGCTGTATGGCGCCGCCTCCGCCGCCGGCGACAGAGTGTTGCGGCGCGACGACGGCAGCGTGATCGACGATCCCGCCGAAGTCGCGTTCGCCACCTTCAAGGACCGCTACATCATCGGCGACCCGGAATTCGCGGTGCGTCGCATCCGCGATTACCGGGCCGCCGTCGATCCGAGCGAGATGATCTGCTGGATGCACATGCCCGGCATCGCGGGCGCGGACGCGCTGGCCTCGATGGAGCTCTTCGCCAGAGAGGTCATGCCGAACGTCGGTTAGAAGACCGGTTTCGGCGAAACGGGAGCGGCAGCGCATGGCCGGCAACGAGGCCAGCGGGGGGGCCGGCGTGGACTTCATCCGCAAGGTCGTCCGCGCGGATCTGTCGGCCGGGCGGCACGACGAGGTGGTCACCCGCTTCCCGCCCGAGCCCAACGGCTACCTGCATATCGGACACGCCAAATCGATCTGTCTCAATTTCGGCGTGCCGGCGGAAATCGGCGGCCGCTGTCATCTCCGCTTCGACGACACCAACCCAGCCAGGGAAGAGCACGAGTACATCGAGGCCATCAAGGAGGACGTCCGCTGGCTCGGCTTCGACTGGGGCAGCCATCTCCATTTCGCGTCCGACCATTTCGAGCGCCTCTACGAGTGGGCCGAGCACCTGATCCGGGCCGGCGACGCCTATGTCGACGACCTGTCGGCGCGGGAGATCCGGGATTACCGCGGCACCCTCACCCAACCGGGGCGCGACAGCCCGTTCAGGAACCGCCCGCCTGCCGAGAATCTTATTCTCTTCCGCCGGATGCGCGCTCGTGCCTTCCCCGCAGGCGCGCGGGTCCTGCGCGCGAAGATCGACATGGCGTCGGGCAACATGAACATGCGCGACCCGGTGCTCTATCGAATCCTTCACGCCGCTCACCCGCGCACGGGCGACGCTTGGTGCATCTACCCCACCTACGATTTCGCGCACGGGCAGTCGGACGCGATCGAAGGCGTGACCCATTCCCTGTGCACCCTCGAATTCGAGGACCATCGCCCGCTCTATGACTGGCTGATCGCCCGGCTGCCGGTGCCGACGGTGCCGCTGCAATACGAGTTCTCGCGCCTCGATCTGAGCCACACCGTGCTCTCCAAACGTCGGCTGACCCAGCTCGTCGAGGAGGGCCGGGTGGACGGCTGGGACGATCCGCGCATGCCCACGCTGCGCGGCCTGCGCCGGCGCGGCGTGCCGCCGGCGGCGATCCGCGATTTCGTGAGCCGGCTCGCGATCTCCAAGACGAGCGACGGCCTGGTCGAGGCGGCCATGCTCGACCATGTCGTGCGCGCGCATCTGAACAGGACGGCGCAACGGCGGCTCGCCGTGTTGCGGCCCCTCAAACTGGTGATCGAGAACTATCCCGAGGGCGCGACCGAGGAGATCGCCGCGGTCAACAATCCCGAAGACCCGGCCGCGGGCGCGCGGCGGGTGCCGTTCGGCCGCACGCTCTACATCGAGGCGGACGACTTCATGGAGGCACCGCCGAAGAAATTCTTCCGGCTGGCGCCCGGCCGCGAGGTGCGCTTGCGCTACGCCTATTTCGTGACCTGCCGGCGCGTGATCAGGGACTCCGCCGGCGCGGTGACGGAGTTGCGCTGCACCTATGATCCGGAGACCCGCGGCGGACGGGCGCCCGACGGGCGCAAGGTGAAGGGAACCTTGCACTGGGTCTCCGCCACCGCTTCGCTCGAAGCCGAGCTGCGGCTGTTCGAACGCCTGTTCACGAAGGCGCGGCCCGGGGGCGGAGGCGATGCGATGAACGACGTGAATCCGACGTCGCGCACCGTGCTGACCGGCTGCCGCCTGGAGTCTGCCCTCGCCGATGCGGCCGTCGGCGAGGCCGTGCAGTTCGAGCGGCAGGGCTATTTCTGCCGCGATCCGGACTCGACACCCGCGCGCCCGGTGTTCAACCGCACCGTCGGCCTGCGGGATTCCTGGGCGCGGTTGCGGGAAGCGGGCTGAGCGGCCGCGCCGTCCGGTTCGAACAGCGTCTCCGGCGATTCGGTGAGGGCCACGGCGCCGAAAAGGCGGGCGGTGATGGCGGCATCGCCCTGGGCCGCGCGATAGAAGGCGGCCTGTGCGCCGGTCGGCCTGGCGAAGCGGGCGAGCCGCGCGGTGAAGCGGTAGAACGGCATCAGCCAGCGATCGCGCTCGGCCTCGTAGGCAGCGAGGGCGTCGTCGAGCGGGCGTCGGCCGGAGAGGCCATCGTCCACGGCCTCCGCCAGCATCTCAGCGCAGCGGAACGCCGCCGATATGCCCTGCGCTGTCACCGGGTCCTTCTTCATGCCGGCGTCGCCGACCAACGCCCAACCGGGGCCGGCCGCCCGGCGCACGAAGCCCCGCGTGCAACCGGCGTGAAGGCGGTCCACCTGCGTGGCGCCGGCCACCATTTCGCGCAGGTCCGGCGCGACCTCCGCCAGCCGCGCGTAATAGGCCGTTTCGCGCCCGCGCCGGGCGCGGACGAACTCGTCATGCATCAGATTGGCGGCGACCAGCACCGCCCCATCGCTGGACGGGAAGGCGAAGGCGCCGGCTCGTTCGCGAATGTAGAGCCGGACATGGTCGAGCGCGATGCCGCGCCAGTAGGTCCAGATGTTGCTCTGGACGATCGGTTCGCGATGCGATTCCCGCGCCCCGGCGCGGCGGGCGACGACGGAGGCCGGACCGTCGGCGCCGATCACGACGCGCGAGCGTTCTGCGAAGGTCCGTCCGTTTCGGCCCGCCGCCGCGATGCCGGCGACCCGGCCGTCGCGCGCGATCAGATCGACCACCCGCACCCGCGCGCGGAATTCGGCGCCGGCGGCCGCCGCCGCTTCGACGAGGGCGCCGTCGAGAAGCCGCCGTCTCGGGCCGTGAGAGGTCTGGTGGCCCTCCACCGCCGGCGGCGCGCCTTCCAGCACGATGCCGTGCATGTCGACACGCCAGTCGGTGAAGGGCGCGGCGCGCCTCTCGATCGCCGGCAGCACGCCCCAGGCGCGCAAGCGGGCGACGCCGAGGGGATGGATCAAATGGGTCGATTGCCCCATCTCGCTGGGGAAGCGGTCGCGATCGACCAGCAGCACGCGGTGGCCTTTGCGCGCCAACAGCATCGCGGTGGGCGCGCCCGCGCAACGGGCGCCGACGACGATCGCGTCGTAGATGGCGCGCCCTCCCCGATCCGTCTCCGGCCAGTATCTCGCCGATCACCGCGCCGGCAACCCCCGGAGGCAGCGCGCTACGTCGTCCGTTTCTCGCCGACTCCCGACGGCGCGCCTTGGCGCGGCGTGTGCCACCCCACCCGGCATCACGTTCGAAGGATCGGGGGCGGACGTCGCGGACTGCGCATTCCGCCGAGGAACGCTTGCCTCGACGTCGCGATGGCCGGGAGTTCTTCGCGTTCAGTCCCGGCGCGCCGGGGTGATCCAGCCGATGGCGGCGCCGGCGCCGTCCTTGACGATGGCGATGCGGCCGACGTCCGGCACGTCGAAGGGCAGGTGGACGATCGTGCCGCCGGCCGCCTCGACCCTGGCGAGCCGGGCGTCCACGTCGTCCACCGCGATATAGGCGAACCAATGCTCCGGCAGCCCGTCGAATGCGACGCCCGGAGTCATCTCAAACATGCCGCCGACCGGCGAATCGCCGGCCTTGCACAGCGTATAGGAGCCGTTCGGCATGGGAAGCGTCTCGTATTGCCAGCCGAGAGTCTCGGCATAGAACGCCTTGGCCTTCTCGGCGTTCCAGGTCTTCAGCTCGTTCCAGTGGAACGTCCCGTGCGTCGTCGCCATCGCTTCCTCTCCCCGGTTCGTGGTTCGGCGCCCTACGGCGCGGCCCAGGCCGGAATGTAGCAGGGGCCCGGGATCGCCGGATAGCGCTCCAGCACCGCCTCGTCGATCTCGAGCCCGAGCCCCGGCCCGTCGGGCGGTTCGATATGGCCGCCCGCGACGCCCGTGTACCCCTTGGCGAGCTCGGTGCGGAAGGGGTTCACCCGGGCCACGTCGGCTTCGTATATCAGGGCGTTCGGGATCACCGAGAGGAGATGCGCGTTGCCGGCGGCGCTCAACACGGAATGGCTTGTGTGCGGCGCCATCGGAATGCGCCAGGCGGCGGCCATGTCGGCGATCTTCCTGACCTCGCTGAGGCCGCCCGATTTGCAGAAATCGGCTTGGCAGATGGAGATCGCCCGCGCTTCGAAGAGGGCGCGGAAGGCCGGCCGCGCATAGTGGTTCTCGCCGGCGGCGATGGGGATCGCGGTGCGCGCGCGCAGCTCGGCATAGGCCGGGATGTTGTCCGGCGTGAAGGGCTCCTCCAGCCAGTAGACCCGGTTCTCCTCGCAATAGCGCAGCACCTCCGGGATATCGAGCAGGTCATAGCGGGTCGCGGCATCGACGGCAATGTCGAGCGCGTCGCCGAAGGTCTTGCGGATATGGCCGACGCGCATCGCGTCGTTCGCCGGCGTGTCGCCGACGCGCATCTTGATCGCGGTGTAGCCCTGCGCGACCAGGGCGCCGACTTCGGCCTCGAGTGCTTCCGGCGGCTTGAAGCCCAGGCTGAGGCCGCCCGCATAGGCGCGGATGCGCTTCCTGCTCCCGCCCATGAGACGGTAGATCGGCAGGCCGAGGAGCTTGCCCTTCAGGTCCCACAGGGCGTTGTCGATCCCGGCGAGCGCCGTGATGCTGCCCGCGCCGAGCCCGTGGGTGACGACCTGCTGACGGTCGAGGCGGTGCCAGATGCCTTCGCTGTCGAGGGGGTCGGCACCCGTGATGAGCGCGCCCAGGCCGTCCTGGATCACCGCCGCCATGGCGGTCGGGTTCTGCCCGTGATGGGCCTCTCCCAGGCCGACGGCGCCGCCTTCGTCCACGATCCGCACGAGCACGAAATCGCGCTTGGTGTTGGTGCCCAGGCCCATCCGCACGCGGTCGCTGTCGAAAGGGCAGGAATGCGCGCTCGCGCGAACCTCGACGATCCTGGCCATCGGTTGGCGGCTCCTCCGTTGCCGCGCCGCAATCTAGCGCAAACGCGGCGAGGCGGCCAAACCGCGCGGCTTGCGCGGCCCCGGCGCCTCGGGAACAATCGCGCGCGCCGGAAGAGGGGAGGGGCCATGGCGGCGGACGATGCCGACGCGGACGGGGTGACGCGGGAGATCATCCGGGGCAAGCTGCTCGCGCTCGCCGACGAGATGGGGATCGTCATCGCCAGGACCTCGATGAGCCCGGTGATTTACGAGGTCCTCGACTTCGCCTGCGGTCTCTGCGACGCCCGCGGCCAGCTCATCGTACAGACCAACGGCATCACCCTGTTCACGGGCACCTTCGCGCCGCAGGTGCGGTCGATCCTGCGCAGGCACGGTGATGCCATCCGACCGGGCGACGTCTTCATGACCAACGACCCGTTCGAGGGCGGGACGCACAGCTGCGACATGGCGCTGATCAAGCCGCTCTTCGTGGGCGGCCGGCTTTTCGCCTTCGCCATCTCGGTCGCCCATTGGAGCGAGGTAGGCGGTGCGGTGCCGGGCAGCATCTCGCCGACCGCGACCGAGATCTACCAGGAAGGCGTGCGCTTCCCCGGCATCCGGGTTTGCCGGGACGACGCGGTCATCGACGACGTGATCGCGTTGATCCGCGAGAACGTGCGGCTGCCGGTGCAGTCGCTGGGCGATTTCAACGCCGGGCTCGCTGCCGTGCGCATCGCCGAAACGCGGCTGCGGGAGATTCTGGCGCGATACGGCGCGGGCGCCGTGGAGCGCGCCTTCGGCCATATCCTGGAGACCAGCGAGCGCTTGAGCCGGGCGGCAGTAGTGGCCTTGCCCGACGGCGACTACCCGGCGGAGGACTGGATCGACGGCGACGGCGTGTCCGACGCGCGCTTCCGCGTCGCGGTCGTCGTCCGCATCCGGGGCGACTCGATGACCTTCGACTTCACCGGCAGCAGTGCGATGGTGGCGGGCCCCGTCAACTGCGCCTTCGGCGCCCTCGATTCGGCGGTCAAGACGGTGTTCAAGTCCCTGGTGGACCCGCAGGCGCCGTCCAACGAGGGCTGGTTCCGACCGGTCAGCCTGGTCTGCCCGCCGGGCACGGTGTTCACCGCGGAAAAGCCCGCACCCACCGGCTGGTATTACGAAGGCTCGGCCCATGCCTCCGAACTCGCCTGGAAGGCGCTGGCCGATGTCGCGCCGGAGCGCTTCAGCGCCGGCAGCTACATGAGTCTCGCCGGGACCTATTTCTACGGGCGCAATCCCGGGACGGGCGAGACCTACGTCCACATCGAACCCGCGATCGGCGGCTGGGGCGCGACCGCCGCCGGCGACGGCACCAGCGCCCTGATCGCGACTACCGACGGCGACACCTACAACTATTCGGTCGAGCTGTTCGAAGCCAAGTTCCCGCTCGCCATCCGGCGCTACGCGCTCAACGTCGAAGACGGCGCCGGCGCCGGGCGGCAGCGCGGCGGCTTCGGCGTAGTCCGCGAGTTCGAGATTGCGGGCGACGAGGCCCACACCTACGCCAGCATCGGCCGCTCCGTGGAAAGGCCCTGGGGCTTGAACGGCGGCGGCCGGGGCACCAACAACTACATGCGGATCGAAAGCGGCGGCGCCGTCGAACGGGTCGCCCGTGTCCCCTATCGCGGGCTTTCGGCCGGCGATCGCGTCGCCGTGGTCACCGGCGGCGGGGGCGGCTTCGGCGATCCGTTCACGCGCCCCGTGGAGGCAGTCGCCGCCGACGTGGCCGACGGCTACATCACGCCCGAGCGGGCGCGCGCCGACTACGGAGTCGCGATCGCAGCCGACGGTTCGGTGGACGCGGCGGCGACGGCGGTGCTCCGGGCGGCGCCGGGCTGAAAGCGGGAGAGCGGCGATGACGTGGAGCGGGAAATGGGGCGTGCTCTTCAGCGGCGACAATCTCACCCTCGCGGAGACGGTGCGCTTCGCGGCCATGGCCGAAGACGCGGGCGCCGACAGCGTGTGGACGACCGAGCTCGGGCGCGACGCCTTCGTGCCGCTGGCCGCCATCGCAGCTTCGTGCAAGCGCGTCCGCTTGGGCACGGGCGTCGCCGTCTTCGCCCGCCCGCCGGCACTCACCGAGATCAGCGCGATGTCGATGGCGGAACTGACGGAGGGGCGCTTCGTGCTGGGCCTCGGCACCGCGCCCAAGGAGTGGAACGAGAACTGGCACGGCATCCCCTACGAGAAGCCGGCGCGGCGGATGCGGGACTACGTGCGGGCGATCCGCGCGATGTGGCGGGCGCGCCCGGACGCGCCCATCGCCTACGAAGGCGAGACGATCACGATCCGCGACTACCGCCGGCTCATGCCGCCGCCCTGCGCGCCGCCACCGATCCATCTGGCAGCCGTCCAGCAGGGGATGCTCCGGCTCGCCGGCGAGGTGGCCGACGGCGTGATCGCGAACGTGCTGAACACGCCGCGCTATTTCACCGACGTCGTGCACCCCGCCGTCAAGCAGGGGCGTGCGAAGGCCGGCCGCGCGCTCGCGGATTTCGAGCTCTGTTCCGTCAAGGCGTGCTCGGTCGACAAGGATCGCGCGCGGGCCCGGCGGCGGGTGCGACCGCAGATCGCGTTCTACTCGCGCCTGCCCTATTTCGACCAGGTGCTCGACCCGGCCGGGTTCACGCGCGAGAAGGCGGCAATCCGCGACGCCTGGGCGCGAAACGACGTGCCGGCCATGATCGACTGCGTGACCGAGGACATGATCGACGCGCTGGCGCTGGCCGGCACGCCCGATGAGGTGCGGGCGCAGCTCGACCGGTTCGAGGGGCTGTTCGAGACCGTGCTGCTCTATTGCCCGATGCCGTTCATCGACCGCGCGGAATCGCTTGCGAACCACGAGGCGATGATCGCGGCGTTCGCGGACTGACGACCGCGGGGAGAGGCTGATGACCAGCTACGCCGAGGCGCAACGCCTGCCGCCGGTGACGCGGGACGACTTCCCGACGGACCGGAAGGACATCTGGGACCATGTGGTCGAGACGCGAAAGCTCGACTTCATGCCCAACATGTTCGCCGTCATGGGCCGGAGCCCGGGCGCCCTGCAAGCGGTGGCGTCGGTGGGCGAGCACGTCCGCTGGCACTCGGCGCTGGACCAGGACTTGCGGGAGATGATCATCTGCACCGTCTCCCAGGCCGTCGGCAACGTCTACGAGTGGAACCACCACATCCGCAAGGTGCCGGAGAAGTTTCGCGCCACGGTGGGGACGTGCACGATCGAGTCCGAGCCGGCGCCGGTCGGCCCGGCGCTCCGCCTCTGCCGCCTCGTCGCAAGCAGCGAGGGGGTGGACGACGCGCTGGTCGAAGAGCTCCGCACGGCGCTCGGCGATGCCGGCCTCGTCGATCTCGTGGTGATGATCGGCTACTACCAGCTTCTCGGCAGCTTCTGCGCCGTGCTCGGCATCGAGACCGAGCCCGACATCGCGCCAGTCCCGTTCAACGACCCGAGCGGTGTTGCCGAGCCGCGACGGATGGGAAAAGGGGATTACTGACCGGCCGATCGCGCTTTTCCGAGCCGGACAGCGGCGGGTGACAAACCGGCGATGAAAGGCGTATGGTCTGCGCGGGCGCGCGGTCATCGATACCCGCGCGCCGAGGTCAGGCCGAACCCGGCCAGACACCGAGAGGGAACCTCGATGGGCTTTCTCGATCGCCTCTTCAAGCTCAAGGAAAACAGCACGACGGTTCGGCAGGAAGTCGTCGCCGGGGCGGCCACCTTCCTGACGATGGCTTACATCATCGTCGTCAATCCGCTGATCCTCTCGGACGCGGGCATGGATTTCGGCGCCGTCTTCACCGCCACCATCCTCGCGGCGGTCATCGGCACGGTGATCATGGGCCTGTGGGCGAACTGGCCTGTCGCCATGGCGCCCGGCATGGGCCTCAACGCCTTCTTCGCCTATGAGGTGGTCCTCGGAATGGGCCACGCTTGGCAGGTGGCCCTGGGTGCGGTGTTCTGCTCCGGCATTCTGTTCATCGTCCTGAGCGCGACCAGGTTCCGCCAATGGGTCATCGAGGCCGTACCGAAGAGCCTGCGCCTGGGCGTCGGCGCCGGGATCGGATTCTTCCTCGCGCTCATCGGCCTGAAGAACGCCGGAATCGTGGTCGACCACCCGGTGACCCTGGTGACGGTCGGCGATCCGACCGGTTCGACCGTGGCCCTCGCCTGCCTTGGCTTCATCGTGATGATCGTGCTCGACGCGCGCAGGGTGCCGGGCGCCATCGTGATCGGCATCATCGGCATCACGCTGATCGGCCTGATCACCGGCGACGCGACGTGGGGCGGCGGCGACTGGCTGCCGCCGAGCCTCGAGCCGACCTTCCTCGCGCTCGACATCGCCTCGGTGTTCGAAGTCGGCCTGATCATCGTCGTGCTGACCTTCCTGTTCGTCGATTTCTTCGACACCGCCGGGACACTGACCTCGGTCGCCAACATGTCGGGCAAGGTGCGTGAGGACGGCACGGTGGACGGCATCGGCCGCGCGGTGTTCTCCGATTCGATCGCCACCACCGCCGGCAGCCTGCTCGGCACCAGCAGCACCACCAGCTACATCGAGAGCGGTGCGGGCGTCAAAGAGGGCGGGCGCACGGGCCTCACGGCGCTCACCTGCGCGGCGCTGTTCCTGCTGTGCCTGTTTCTGGCGCCGCTCGCCAAGACCATCCCTGCCTGGGCGACGGCGCCTGCGCTGGTTTTCGTCGCCACCTTCTTCGCCCGCAACCTCAAGGATATCGACTGGAGGGACGTGAGCGACTACGGCCCGGCGATCCTCGCCGCCGTGGTCATGCCGTTCACCTTCAGCATCGCCTACGGCATCGCCGTCGGCTTTACTGTTTTCGTCGTGGTGAAGGCCCTGACCGGCAAGGTCCGCGACGTCCATCCGGCCGTATGGGCCATCGCGGCTGCCAGCATGTTGTTCTTCTTCAAGGACTTCTGATCTTTCGGAGCGCCGGTTTCCGCCCCGGCGCTGCGCCAGGGGAGCGCTGCCGATGCGCATGACCAAACGACGCTTCCTCCAGGCCGTGGGCGCCGCCGCCGGAGTGGGAGCCGTCTACCGGACCATGACGGCGCTGGGGCTCTCCGGGGACGGCACGGCCCATGCGTCCGCGCTCGACGCGCCTCGAGGCGTGGGCGACGGGAAGACCGTCGTCATCCTGGGCGCCGGCATCTCCGGCATGGCGGCCGCTTACGAGCTGTCGAAGGCGGGCTACCGCTGCACGATTCTGGAGGCTACCGCCCGCGCGGGCGGGCGCAACCAGACGGCCCGCGGCGGCGACGTGATCGAGGAATTCGACAGCCGGCAATGGGTGGGGTTTGACGACCGGGACCACCTGTACGCGAATCTCGGACCGGCTCGCATTCCCCACCACCACAGGACGATCCTCGGCTATTGCAAGGCGTTCGGCGTCGCCCTCGAGGTCTTCACGAACGACAACCGTGCCACCTTCTTCCACAACGTGGAGCGCTTCGGCGGCAGGTCCGTCGTGTCCCGCCGGGTCCTGACCGATACCCGCGGATACATCGCCGAGCTGCTCGCCAAGGCCGTCGACCGCAATGCCCTGGACGACGTTCTGACCGGCGAGGACAAGGAGCGCGTCCTCGACATGCTCGTCGCCTATGGCGGCCTGAATCCGGACCGCCTCTATGTCGGCTCGCCCCGTGGCGGCTACCGGGGGGCACGGGTCAACGCGGGGCTCAACGCCGGAGAGCCGAACGACCCTCTGGATTTCAGCGCGCTGCTCAAGTCGGATTTCTGGCGGTTCAAGCTCCATTTCGACGATTTCCTCAACCAGAACCCGACGCTGCTGCAGCCGGTCGGTGGGATGGACGCGATCGCGAAGGCCTTCGAAAGGCGCGTCGGCCCGCTCATTCGCTATCGCACCGTCGTCGAGGAGATCCGCAAGACGCCGAGGGGCGTGCGCATCGTCCACAAATCGGCCGGGCGGGGCGTGAGCGACGCTCTCGAAGCGGATTTCGCGATCTGCACCATCCCGGCGCCGGTGCTGAAGGACATCCCCAACGACTTTTCCCCGGAGGTCAGGGAGACGCTCGAATCGCTGACCTTCGTCCCGGCCGTCAAGATCGCCTTTCAGGCCCGCCGTCGCTTCTGGGAGGAGGACCACGCCATCTACGGCGGAATCTCGTGGACCGACCAGGACATCACGCAGATATGGTATCCGGCCTATGGCTACCACCGCGACAAGGGGATCGTCATTGGCGCCTACATCTGGGACGAACGGCCCGGCCAGGGGCTGCGCTTCGCGCGCATGACGCCCTCGGAGCGGCTGCGGGCCGCCATCGCGGAGGGCGAGCGCATCCACCCCGGATACGGGGCGGAACTCGAATCCGGAATCAGCCAATCCTGGCCCACGACGCCCTTCCAGAAGGGCGGCTGGCCGGAAAGCAAGTCACCGCCGGCACTCCAGAAGCCCGACGGGGCGATCCATTTCGCCGGCGATCAGATCACCGCCCTCCCCGGATGGCAGGAAGGCGCCGCCCTTGCGGCCCACGTGGCGGTGAGTGCGATCAACGAACGGGTCATGAAGGCGTAAAGGCTGCCCTTTCCGCACCGCCCGTCGACTCCGCACCGGGTTGTGTTAGGCTCTGGCGTGTCCCGCGGCCAGCCGGATACCGTCGATGATCGTCTTCGATCTCAAATGCCGAAAGAATCACGTCTTCGAGGCGTATTTCGCCGATACCGTGGCCTACGAGTCGCAGGCGAGGGGCGGCGAGATCGCCTGCCCCGTCTGCGGCGACAGCCGGGTCGCCAAAGCGCCCATGGCGCCGAATATCGCCGTCGGCAGCAGGGGCGCGCGCGAAGCACCGGCGCCGGGCCGGGCGCCGGCGCGCCGGCCGGGGCCGCCTTTGGCGCCGGAGGTCGCGCAGGCGGTCGCGACGCTGCGCAAAATGCGTTCGTTCATCGAGCGCAATTTCGACCACGTCGGTGGGCGCCTTCCCGAGGAAGCACGCAAGATCCACTACGGCGAGGTCGAGCACCGCAACATCTACGGCGACGCGACCCGGGAGGAGGTCGTCTCGCTCGAAGACGAGGGAATCGAGATCGGCGAGATCCCCTGGGTGCCGCGGCACGACACGTGAGCGCACCCCGCCGCGACTACGCAGAGGGCTTGCGCGCGCATACCATGTAGTTCACCGACAGGTTGCAGCTCAGGCTCCAGCGGCGCGACAGCGGATTGTAGGAAACGCCGCGCATGTCGGTCACCGCCAGCCCGTGCCGCCGCAGGAGATGGACCATTTCCGCCGGGCGCACGAAGCGCGACCAGTCGTGGGTCCCCGCCGGCAGCCAGCCGAGGATGCGTTCCGCCGCGACGATCGCCAGTGCGTAAGCCGCGAGGGTGCGGTTCAGCGTCGCGACGAACAGCGTTCCGCCGGGCGCGAGAAGCGCCGCACAGGCGGCGGCAAAGGCATCCAGATCCGCGACGTGCTCCACGACTTCGAAGGCAAGCACCGCGTCGAACCGTTCGCCGCCGGCCGCCATCGCCTCCGCCGTGGCGCAGCGGTAGTCGATCGCGAGCCCGCTCTCGTCTGCGTGGTGCCTCGCCGCCTCGACGGTGCGGCAGGCCGCGTCGATCGCGACCACCGACGCGCCGAGCCGACACAGCGGTTCGGTCAGGAGGCCGCCGCCGCAGCCCGCATCCAGGAGCCTGAGACCGGCGAGCGGCCGGAGCGCCGTCGCGTCGCGCCCGCTGTCCGCGGCCAGGGCGTCCCGGACCCAGGCGATTCGCACCGGATTCAGCGCGTGCAGGGGCCGGAACGGCCCGTCCGGATCCCACCAGCGTTCCGCGAGCGCTGCGAAGCGCGCAATCTCCGCCGCATCGACGCTGGCCGCGCCGGACCGGTCTCCGGCGCCCGGCGTCGCCTCGTCCCGCGGCCCCCCGGCCATCGGCGTCCCTTCCCTCCCTGTACCGGTCGCCGGCTTGCACGGCCGGTAGCGAGCCAGTATGTAAGGGCGACTCCATCATCGGCAAGCGGCCGGTGCTCTTCCCCGGCGCACGCGGGCCAGCTCCACTGCATGGCGCTGATTGTCCACAAATACGGCGGCACGTCGCTGGCCGATCTCGACCGGATCAACGTCGTGGCCGACCGGGTCAAGGCGGCGGCCGACACCGGCGACCGGATTGCCGTCGTGGTGTCGGCCATGGCCGGGGTCACAGACCGGCTCGTCTCCTGGGTGCGCGAGACCGGCCCGCTCCATGACGCGCGGGAATACGACACCGTAGCGGCGTCGGGGGAACAGGTCACGGCCGGCCTTCTGGCCCTGGCGTTGCAGAGCCGCGGCGTCACCGCCCGCTCGTGGCTGGGGTGGCAGATCCCGATCCGTACCGACGGCGGGCACGGGCACGCCCGCATCGAGGCGATCGAAACGGGAGAGTTGCGGCGCCGCCTCGAGCGGAAGGAAGTCCCGGTCGTCGCCGGCTTCCAGGGAATCGGGCCGCTCGGCCGCATCACCACGCTCGGGCGCGGCGGTACGGACACCTCCGCCGTGGCCCTGGCCGCCGCACTCGAAGCGGACCGCTGCGACATCTTCACCGACGTGGACGGCGTGTTCACCGCCGACCCGCGGATCGTTGCGACGGCGCGAAAGCTGAATAAGATCACTTACGAGGAGATGCTCGAACTGGCGTCTCTCGGCGCCAAGGTCTTGCAGACCCGCGCCGTCGAACTGGCGATGAAGCGGCGCGTGCCGCTTCAGGTCGCCTCCAGTTTCACCGATGCCGCCGGGACATTCGTGGTCGACGAGGACGAGATCGTGGAACAGGAGCGAGTCAGCGGGATCGCCTACAGCCAGGACGAGGCGAAAATCACCGTGGGCGGCGTCGCCGACCGCCCCGGCGTGGCGGCGCGGATTTTCGGCCCATTGTCGGACGACAACGTCAACGTCGACATGATCGTGCAGAACGTCTCCGCCGACGGCACGACGGACCTCACGTTCACGGTCACCGAAGCCGATCTGGAACGCTCGATCGCCGCCCTGGAGCGCGCGAAGGGTGACGTGTCCTTCGCTCGCCTGACGGCCGACCGGAACGTCGTGAAGGTCTCGGTGATCGGGGTCGGGATGCGCAGCCATGCCGGGGTGGCACAGACGATGTTCGCGGCCCTCGCCGACAAGGGCATCAACATCCAGGTGATCTCGACCTCGGAGATCAAGATCAGCGTCCTGGTGGCGGAGGAATATACCGAGCTCGCGGTCCGGGCGTTGCACGCGGCCTACGGGCTGGATGGCCGTGAGCCCTGAGGCACGCGCGCGCCTGCGGCTCGATTCCTGCTGGGCGCGGGGACGGGCCTTCCTCGGAACCCGCTACGCGATCATGGGCGGCGCGATGTCGTGGGTCTCCGAACGGAACTTGGTGGCCGCCATTTCCAACGCCGGCGGTTTCGGCGTCGTCGCAACCGGCTCGCTGAGCCCCGATGAACTCGCGGCGGAAATTGACGGCGTTCACGAACGCTGCGACAAGCCGTTCGGGGTCAACATCATCGTCATGCATCCCGAGCTGGACGCGCTTGTCGCGACCTGTATCGACCGGGGCGTCGGGCATGTGGTCCTGGCCGGCGGGATTCCGCCGCGGCGCGCGGTCGAGAGCCTGAAGGGCACGGGCACGCGGGTGATCGCCTTCGCGCCCACCCTGCCGGTCGCGCGGCGGCTCGCCCGGCAGGGTATCGACGCGCTCATCATCGAGGGCATGGAGGCGGGCGGCCATACCGGCCCGGTTTCCACCAACGTGCTGGCACAGGAGGTGCTCCCCCATATCGACGAGGTCCCGGTCTTCGTCGGCGGCGGGATCGGGCGCGGTGACGCGGTGGCGCTTTATCTGGCGATGGGCGCCGCCGGCTGCCAGCTCGGAACGCGCTTCGTCTGCGCCACGGAATCGATCGCCCACCCCCGGTTCAAACAGGCGATGATCCGGGCGAGCGCACGCGACGCGCAGATTTCGGCGCAGGTCGACCCCGATTTCCCGGTGATCCCGGTGCGCGCGATCGTCAACGGCGCGACCAAACGGTTCGAGGCCTTCCAGCGGGAAACGATCGCGCGCTTTCGCTGCGGCGAGATCGAGCACAAGGAGGCGCAGCTCGCCATCGAACACTTCTGGGCCGGCGCACTCCGCCGCGCCGCGATCGACGGCGACGTCGAGAGCGGCTCGCTGATGGCCGGCCAGAGCGTCGGCATGGTGACCGCCGAGCAGCCGACGAGCGCGATCATCGCCGAACTGGTCGATCAGGCCGTAGACGTGATCACAGCGGCCGCGCGGCTCGGAGCGACGGATTGATCGACTCGGGGAAATTATTCGCAGCCAGTGCTTATTCGGTTTGCGTTACGGAATGGTCAATGGTAGGTTGCGAGTCATCGTAACGGTTTGAATGAATGATCGTGCCGTGCCTGGGACGCTGCGAGGAGATTGAGGCGCAAGGCGACAGCGGAAGCCGAGCCGTAACACGGCGGAAGACCGCCGGTCGTCCGGTTGTTTATCCGGGCATGAGACGGGCATCATGAACGAGCCCCGCCAAGCGCTGTCCAAGCCGATCGAACCGGCCCTGACGGGGCGGCCGTCTCTGCGCGAAGTGGGCGAGCGTCAGGGCGACCCGATATCGAGCGTCAGCACTGTCCTGCGCGAGGCGAGGCTCAAGGCGGGCTACGACCTGTCCGATGTCGCCAACGTGCTCCGCATTCAGCTGCCCTACCTCGAGGCCCTGGAGGAAAGCCGCTTCGACGATCTTCCCGGCACGACTTACGCGGTCGGGTTCTTGCGCAGCTACGCCGGCTTCCTCGGCCTCGACGCCGACGAGATCGTGGGCACCTACAAGCGCGAGCGCGCGCTCGACATGGAGCAACAGCGGCTCGCCTTCCCGGCACCCGTCAAGGAGGCCCCGCGGCCCCGGCTCTGGCTCATCCTGATCGCTCTCGTGTTGACCGGCCTCGCCTATGGGGGGTGGCAATACTACGCGAGCGAGGGTCGGTTCGACACCGATCTGGTCGCCGATGTGTCGAGCCGGCTGATCGTGGCGGCCGGCCTCGGTGGAAACGAGGAGCCAGCGGCGCCTCCGGAAGGAGAGAGCACCGAAACGCCGCCGGTCACGATCGAACCAGCGATCGAAACCGCTGTCGAGAGCGTGGCGGCCCCGCCGGAGCCGGCGGAAACGCCCGCCGCGGCTGGACAGCCGCCCGGTGATACGGTGGGAACAGCCGGGCAGGAAGAGACGATAGCCGCCACGCCGCTTGACGACGTAACGGTCGAAAGCGCGCCCGCCCTGGCCGAGGTCCTCGTCGAGGGCGGCGCGGCGGCCGATCCCCCGGCCGTGCCGTCGGAGCCGGCCGGCATCGTCGCGCGGGACGCCGACCCGCTTCCGGAGGCGACCGGAGGCGAAGCCGCCTCCGGTGAGACGGACAACACCGTCGCCCGGGACGACCGGCGGCCCGCCGTCGCGCGGCTCAGGAGCGCGGTGCCGGACGTGGCCACGACGCGCCCGACCGGCGTACCGCCGCCCGAGCCGGTTTCGGAACATCCGGCCTTGGGGTCGGCGCAGACGCCCGCGAGCACCGGCCCGTCGGAGTCTGTGGATGCCGTGGAGACGGTCGCACTCGTGGAGCCCGCGGCTGCCGACGCCACGACCGGGGCCGCACGCGAAGAAGAGCCGACGTCGCGCGCCGACCCGAGCGCCACCGAGCCGGCCTACGTTCCCAGAGTTTTTGGACGCGGAAACCTCGATTCCCGTGTGGTCATCACGGCGCGCGCGGACAGTTGGGTGCAGATCCGGGGAGCGGACAACAACGAATTGCTTCTGACTCGGGTCCTGCATCCGGGCGATTCCTACCGCGTGCCCAACCGACCCGACCTCGTCATGTTTACCGGCAACGCGGGCGGTCTCGAGATCCGTGTCGATGACGCGCTCGCACCGGCGATCGGACCTGTCGGGGCGGTCCGCCGGAATATCGCGCTCGATCCCGACAGCCTGATGGCCGGCGGTGTCGGGAACTGATCGCCGCGGCTGCCGGCCGTGCCTGTCGGAACCGTCGGCGTGAGCTGGTAGACCCGCCGCCATTCATCCGTCGGCGGGCCGGAGCCGCCCGGGAATCTCTTCGTGCGCAAGCTGCTGCCGGTTCGCGGAACCCACGATATCGCGGCGGACGACATGCGCCGCCACCGCCATGTGACCGAGCGCGGACGCGCACTCGCCGCGCGCTACGGTTTCGCCGAGATCGCGACGCCGATTTTCGAGTTCAGCGAGGTGTTTCATCGCACCCTGGGCGACACCTCGGATGTGGTCACCAAGGAGATGTATACCTTCCTGGATCGCGGCGGTGCCGAGTTGACGCTACGGCCGGAAAACACCGCCGGCGTGGCGCGCGCCCTGGTCTGCGGCGCGCTCGGCCAGCGTCTGCCCGTCAAGAGCTTTTACGCCGGGCCGATGTTTCGCTACGAGCGGCCGCAGAAAGGCCGGCTTCGCCAATTCCACCAGGTCGGCGTCGAGTTGATGGGTATCGCCGAGCCGCTCGCGGACGTTGAGGTGATCGCGCTCGGCGCGCATCTCCTCTCGGATCTGGGCATTCTCGACAAGGTCACCCTCGAGCTGAACACCCTCGCCGACGAGGCGAGTCGTCACTCCTGGCGCGAAGCGCTCGTCGCCTATCTGCGAAGCCGAGAGGATGCGCTCTGCGAGGAGAGCCGGGAGCGTCTGCGGCGCAACCCGCTGCGAATTCTCGATTCCAAGGACGAGGGTGATCGGGCGATCCTGGCCGACGCTCCGAAGATCGATGCCCACATGAGCGAGAAGGCGGCATCGTTTTTCCAGGCCGTCCGCGACGGTCTTGCCGGAATCGATGTCGCCTTCGTCCGAAATGCCGGGCTCGTGCGGGGTCTGGATTACTACTGCCACACGGCGTTCGAGTTCACCACCGGGGCGCTCGGTGCCCAGGGCGCGGTTCTGGCCGGCGGCCGCTACGACGGCTTGGTGGAGACCATGGGTGGGCCGCCGACGCCCGGCGTCGGTTGGGCCGCTGGCATCGAACGGCTGGCCGCCCTTGTCGGTGTCGTCGACGCGCCCGTCCGTCCGATCGCCGTTGTGCCGCTCGGCCGCCGCGCTGAAATCGCGGCGCTGGAGATCGCCCACCGGCTTCGCCACGACGGTTTCACGGTGGAGCTCACTTATCGCGGCAATCTGTCGAAACGCATGAAACGGGCCGACCAGGCGCGTGCGGTCGTGGCCATCATCCTGGGCGACGACGAGATCGGCCGTGACACGGTGACCGTTCGCGATCTCGAGTGCGGAGAGCAGGTCGAGATCACGCGCGCAGACCTCAGCAGTTTTCTGGCCCGATACACGGGGGCGCGGTGAACGGCAGCGCAGGCTTCCGGGAGCGCCTGGATCGGGTGCTCGACCGCCATCGCGCGCTTGTCGCCGCGCTCTCAGCTGAACAGGCGCCGACGCGGGAAGAGCGCGCGCGACTCTCGCGGGAATATGCCGAGCTTTCGCCGATCGTCGAAGCGATCGCCGCGCTGCGCGCCGCCCGAGAGGAGGCGGACGATCTCCGCGCGATGGCCGACGACCCGGAGAACGAGCCGGAGATGCGGGCGCTCGCCGAAGCGGAGTTCGGCACGCTGAGGGCGGCGATCCCCGAGAAGGAACACGCGCTCAAACTGCTCCTCCTGCCGAAGGACGCCGACGACGAACGCAACGCCATCCTCGAAATCCGCGCCGGAACCGGCGGCGAAGAGGCGGCGCTTTTCGCCGGCGACCTGCTGCGGATGTATCAACGCTACGCCGAGGTGCGGCGGTGGAAATTCGAGCTGATGTCGGCATCGGAGACCGGCCTCGGCGGGATCAAGGAGGCGGTCGGATCGGTTGTCGGATGCGGCGCCTATGCGCGGCTCAAATACGAGTCGGGCGTGCATCGCGTCCAGCGGGTGCCCGAGACCGAGGCCAGCGGGCGCATTCACACCTCCGCGGCGACGGTCGCCGTTCTGCCTGAAGCCAGGGACGTCGATGTCGCGGTGGACGAGAGGGAGCTGCGGATCGACGTCTACCGGTCGAGTGGCCCGGGCGGCCAGAGCGTCAATACGACGGACAGCGCGGTGCGCATCACGCATCTGCCAACAGGAATCGTGGTCACCCAACAGGACGAGAAATCGCAACACAAGAACAAGGCCAAGGCGATGAAGGTGCTGCGTGCGCGGCTCTACGACCGGGAGCGTGCGCTCCGGGAGGCCGAACGCGCCGCCGCGCGGCGTGGCCAGATCGGCTCCGGCGACCGCTCCGAGCGCATCCGCACCTACAACTTCCCGCAGGGGCGGGTGAGCGACCACCGCATCGACCTTACCCTGCACAAGCTCGACAAGGTGTTGAGCGGCGAAGCGCTCGACGAGGTCATCGACCGCCTGATCACGGCGGACCACGCGGCCCGCCTCGCGGAGGCAGAATGAGCGGCACGGCCGCCGTGACGCGCGCCGGCGCGATGCGAGCAGCGGCCCGGCGCCTCGGGGCGGCAGGCATCGCCGGGCCCGTCCGCGACTCCCGCCTGCTGATGCAGCACGCGTTGGGCCTGATGCGCGAAGCCCTGTTTGTCGCACCGGACACTCCTCTCACCGGCGGCGAGGCCGAGCGGCTCGCGGCGCTCGTACGACGCCGCGCTGCCCGCGAGCCCGTCGCCCATATCACGGGCAGACGTGAATTCTGGAGTCTCGATTTAGCCGTCGATGGTTCGACGCTCGTGCCGCGACCGGAGACCGAGACAATCGTGGAGGCGGTTCTGGGGCAGGCGGACTCGCTTCCGCCGCGGCCGTTCCTCCTCGACCTCGGGACCGGTTCGGGTTGCCTGCTCATCGCTCTCCTTCACGAACTGCCCGGCGCCGTCGGGGTCGGCATCGACTCCGGTGTCGACACCGTCTCGCTCGCCCGCGATAATGCCTGCCGCCTCGGCATCGGCGACCGAGCGTCGTTTCTCGCCGCCGACTGGGGGGCGCCACTCATCGGCCATTTCGACGTCATCGTGAGCAACCCGCCCTACATTGCTACCGCTGAAATGGCGTCTCTGGCCCCGGAGGTCGTCCGCTACGAGCCGCGCCGCGCGCTGGACGGCGGGCCGGACGGGTACGAAGGTTACCGACACTTGGCGCCGTGCATCGCCCACCTCCTCGCCCCCCGCGGCTTCGCCGCAGTCGAGATCGGTGCCAGGATGGCGGCCGGAGTCGCGGCGGTGTTCGAGGCGGCCGGTCTCGTGGAAACCGGCCGCCGTCGGGATCTGGCGGGCGTCGAACGGTGCTTGCTGTTCGCCCGAGTGAACGACACATCGGCCAGCCACCGGCCCCGCGCGTCGGCGAAATAAGGAGTTGCAAACCGCGCCCTTCCGGTTAGGGTTCGAGGGATTCCGGAATCGCGACCGCTCGGGCGGTCTCGCCGAGTTGCTCGGCGACGAGGCTGGCATACGCGACCGAAACCTGCGCCATCGGGGTTTGTTGCATGGCCATGTGTGAACTTCCGTCCCGGAACATGTCATGGATTCCACTCGGTCCGCGAAGCGCGGGCGACCACAGTGCGGACCGAGCAGGGACGACGCATTGAAACTACTCCACTCGTTTCAAAACAGACTCTGAGGGGCAGAAGGCAATCAGCATGAAAGGTCCAAACAGCAAGCGCGCACGCGGACACAGAGGTAACGGGCGGCGTCCCGGCTTCCGCGGCCGGGGCTCGACCTTCGAGAGCAACGGTCCCGGGGGGAAGATCCGAGGGACGGCGTTTCAGGTCATCGAGAAGTATCAGGCGCTGGCGCGGGACGCACTTTCGGCCGGAGACCGTATCGGTGCGGAGAACTTCTTCCAGCACGCCGAACACTATTATCGCGTGGTTGCCGCCAACGGCTGGGACCAGCAGCCGCCCCGCACACCGGTCCAGCCAAGTGGTCCCCAACCCCGCGAAGAACAACAGCCGGACGAAGAACGGGCGCAACCGACGATAAACGCCGAGCGCCCATCGGCAGGCGACGACACGCCCAGCTCGCCCGCGGAGCACGCGCCGCAAGCATCCTGACCATCCCCTCGCTGCCGCCGGCTTCCTCGGCGGTGACAGCGGTGCTCTTGCCGCGTCGCCGCGACCGACCCATATGACGATCGACCGCTTCGAAACCCGGCCCTCCGCCGCGAGCTCTACCGGAGCCAGAGGCGTGCGGGCCGATTCGGCTCCCGGCGGTAAATGGTCAGCGAGGGAAGGGGCATGGCGTTCAACAAATTCACCGAACGGTCGCGCGGCTTCGTGCAGGCGGCCCAGGAACGCGCAGTTGCGCGGGGACACCAGCGCTTCGCCCCCGAACATCTGCTCGAGGTGCTGCTCGATGATTCGGAGGGCCTCGCCGCCAATCTGATCCGGGCGGGCGGCGGCCGGCCGGCGGACGCCCTGGAGAAGACCCGTGCGACGCTCGACAAGCTGCCGCGGGTTGAAGGCGCGGGCAGCGGACAGATATATCTCGCGCCGGAGACGGCGCGGCTCTTCGAATCCGCCGCGGGGATCGCGAAAAAGGCCGGCGACAGCTACGTCACGGCCGAGCGCCTTCTCCTCGCCCTCGCGCTCGCCAGGGAGGGGCCTGCCGCCCGTATTCTCGCCGAGGCCGGCGTCACGCCCCAGACCCTCAACGCCGCCATCAACGACCTGCGCAAGGGGCGCAAGGCGGAGAGCGCCTCCGCCGAGGATGGCTACGATGCTCTGGAGAAATATGCCCGCGACCTGACCGAGGCGGCGCGCGAGGGCAAGGTCGACCCGGTGATCGGGCGAGACGACGAGATTCGCCGCGTCATGCAGGTTCTGTCGCGGCGGACGAAGAACAACCCGGTCATCATCGGGGAACCGGGCGTCGGCAAGACGGCGATCGTCGAGGGTCTCGCCCAGCGCATCGTCAACGGCGATGTTCCCGAGTCGCTCCGGGGCAAGCGGCTGCTGGCGCTCGATCTCGGCGCCATGGTCGCCGGCGCGAAATTCCGCGGCGAGTTCGAGGAGCGCCTTAAGGCCGTCCTCGCCGAGACCGACGCGGCGGCGGGCGAGACGGTGCTATTCATCGACGAGTTGCACACGCTGGTCGGCGCAGGCGCCGCGGAAGGAGCGATGGACGCATCGAACCTGCTCAAGCCGGCGCTCGCGCGCGGCACGCTGCGCTGTGTCGGCGCGACGACGCTCGACGAATACCGCAAGCACGTCGAGAAGGACGCGGCGCTCGCGCGACGCTTCCAGCCGGTCTACGTGTCGGAACCCACCGTCGACGACACGGTGTCGATCTTGCGCGGCCTCAAGGAGAAATACGAGGTCCACCACGGCGTGGCCATCACCGATAACGCAATCGTCTCGGCAGCCACGCTCTCCAACCGCTACATCACCGATCGTTTCCTGCCCGACAAGGCGATCGACTTGGTGGATGAAGCAGCCAGCCGGCTCAGGATGGAGATCGATTCCAAGCCCGAGGCGCTCGACGAGCTCGACCGGCGCATCATCCAGATCAAGATCGAATGCGAGGCGCTCAAGAAGGAGGCGGACGAGCGATCTCGCGACCGGCTACGGGCGCTTGACCAGGAGCTCGCGGCGCTCGAGAAGGAGTCGGCGGACCGGACGGCCGTCTGGCGGGCTGAGAAGGAACGGCTCGCGGGCGGGCAGAAGATCAAAGAACGGCTGGACGCCGCGCGGAGCGCGCTCGAAATCGCGCAGCGCGAGGGTGACCTCGCGCGCGCCGGCGAGCTCGCCTACGGGGTCATTCCCGAACTCGAGCGGGAACTCGACGCGCTCGAAAAGGCCGAACACGAACGCCTTCTCGACGAAGCCATCCGGTCATCCCACATCGCCGGCGTGGTTTCACGCTGGACTGGTATCCCCGTGGACAAGATGCTCGAGGGCGAGCGCGAGAAACTGCTGCACATGGAGCGGACGCTGCGTGAGAGGGTGGTCGGCCAGGAGGAGGCGGTGACCGCCGTGAGCAACGCCGTCCGACGGGCGCGAGCGGGGCTCCAGGACGCGGACCGCCCGACCGGCTCCTTCTTGTTCCTCGGCCCGACCGGTGTCGGCAAGACGGAACTGGCCAAGACGCTCGCCGTGTTCCTGTTCGACGACGAGGCGGCGATGATCCGAGTCGACATGTCGGAATATATGGAAAAGCACGCCACGGCCCGTCTCATCGGCGCCCCGCCGGGCTATGTCGGATACGACGAGGGCGGGGCGCTCACGGAGGCGGTGCGGCGCCGGCCCTATCAGGTGATCCTGTTCGACGAGATCGAAAAGGCGCATGGCGACGTCTTCAACCTGCTGCTGCAAGTGCTGGACGACGGGCGCCTCACCGACGGGCATGGCCGCACGGTCGATTTCCGCAACACCGTGATCATCATGACGTCCAATCTCGGCGGCGAGATCCTGGCGGCTCAGCCGGAAGGAGAGGATTCGAGCACGGTGCGCGGCCCGGTCATGGACGTCGTGCGGGCGAGCTTCCGGCCGGAATTCCTCAACCGCCTGGACGAGATCATTCTGTTCCACAGGCTCGACCGTCGGCATATGGACGCGATCGTCGATATCCAGATCGCCCGTCTCTCTCACCGACTGGCCGACCGCAAGATCACGCTGGAGATGGACGCCACGGCGCGCGCTTGGCTCGGCGAGGCGGGCTACGATCCGACCTACGGTGCGCGGCCGCTGAAGCGGGTCATCCAGCGCAATTTGCAAGACCCGCTCGCCGGCATGATCCTCGCCGGCGAGGTGGAGGAAGGCGAGGCGGTGCGGATATCGGCCGACCGAAGCGGTCTCGTCATCAACAGGGGATCGACCGGCTCCCTCGCCAGCGCGGCGTGACGGCGTGACGCGCCCTGCATTGAGCACACCGTCCTTCCCCCGGGAGCGGGGGCCAGAAATTTGCGCTAACGGTGGGCGAGGCGCGTCGTCGATGGCGTCTCGGCGAGCAATGCCCTGATCTCGCGTATCTGCTCGCGGAAAGCGGTGAGTTCCTTCCCTTCCAGCTTCCGTCCGGTCGGCAGTTTGAGGGCCGTCGGGTTGATCTGCTTGTGGTTCCGCAGCACCTCGTAATGGAGATGCGGGCCGGTGGACATTCCGGTGGAACCGACATAGCCGATGACTTGGCCTTGCCGGACTCGCTTGCCCTTGCTCATGCCTTTCGCGTAACCGCTGAGATGGGCGTAGGCGGTGCTGTAGGTGCCGTTGTGCCGGATACGGATGTACTTCCCGTAATTGCCCTCGCGGCCGATGCGCTCGATCGTTCCGTCTCCGGCGGCGAGGATGGGCGTGCCCTTCAGCGCCGCGAAATCGACCCCCAGATGCTTTTTCGAATAGCCGAGGATCGGGTGCTTGCGCATCCCGTAGCCCGAAGAAAGGCGGGCGCCGTTGATCGGAGTGCGCATGAGTGTCTTGCGGGCACTCTGTCCGCGGCTGTCGAGATAGTCCGCCGGCCCGTCGTCCGGTTCGTAGCGGAAGAGTTCGAACGCCTGCTTCCCGGCCTCGAGCGTGGCGTAGAGCAGAGGGCCATTCTCCACGAATTCGCCGTTTCGGTCGTAAGCGGCCTCGTAGAGGAGTTCGAAACCGTCCCCCGGCTGGATGTCGCGCTGGAAGTCCACATCGAAACTGAAGATATGCGTCAGCTCCGCCACGGCCTGGTTCGGCACGCCCACGGCGAGCGCCGCTTGGTACAGGCTGGTTTCGATCACGCCGATCTGCCTGCGTAGGACGCGCTCGAGCGGCCGCTCCACCTCGTGGGACAGGAAGACGCCGTCGTCTCCGCGCGCGACGACCACGTCTCGATCCGGCGCCACGCTCAGCGTGAACGTGGCGAGCCGAACGGCACCATTCGTTTCGCCTTCAGGCTCGAACCCCACGGAAAGGGTCTGTCCGACCTGTAGCCGTCGCGGATCGTGCACCGCGCGAAAGGCGACGATCGCGTCCTCCGCGTCCGCCCGCGTGCTGCCGGCCCGCGTCAGCGCGATGGACAGTGTGTCGCCCTTGCCGATGACGACGGCCTTCCGGACCAGACCGTCATCCGCGTCGTCCGGATCGCCGGGTGCGGGTATGGGCACCGCGCTGCCTGGAGCGGCGGCGATGATCGCATCGCGCGGTTCGTCGGCAGGCGCGACTGGCGCCGCTCCTGCGACCACGGCGCCGTTCGTTGCCTGCCCGTTGCCGGCCCGGTCCGCACCGCCCGCGTGTCGCGCACCCTCCGTCGGCGGGACCGCCGCGCCGGCCGCCGCAGGGGGGCGATCGATGTTGATATCGAGAGCCGCCACGTGCATCGCTTCGAAAGCCCCGCCGGGCGCGCGGCTCACCCTGACGAACCGATCCGCGTCGATACGGATACCGACGGCCTCCAGGGTGTCCGCGCCGGTCCGGTCGACGCCCGTCACCAGGACGATCTCCTGGCCAATCCGCAGCCGCCTCGGGTTGAAGAGCTTGCGCGTCGCGCGAATGGCCCGGTCCGCCTCCCAACGGTCGATCCCGTGCCGCCTGAAAACGGCCATCAAGGTATCGCCCGATCGCACTTCAATGTGCTTCTCGAACGATGGTGGAAGCGCCGGTGGAACAGGAACCGGGTCGGCGTGCGACGCGACCGGTTCCTCCGTCGAACCGCTGCTGCTCCTCGCTACGGCGACTTCGCCCGAAGGCTCCGGCCGCCGGTCCTGGGCACGCGCGCCCGCGACTCCGCCGAAACGGCGTCCAACACGGACATTCCCCGCCCGGATGATGCTGGCTCCCGCGTGCTCGCGGCGGGGCCGCGCCGGATCGGCGGCCGCGCCGCGTGCCGGGGCTTTCACGAGTCGCGCGGCGATACCCTGGCGGAGATGCGGCGGGTGAAGCGCACGGCGCGGACTTGGCTCGGCGGTGCCCGTCGCAGCCCCAACCGTCGTGCGGCCGCTGGCGCCGGGGACGGCCGCCGGTCGATCATCGTCCGGGCGCGCGGGCCCGGCGGCCGCGTGGACCGCGGCATCCGGCGATGCATTCCCGGTCGTCCGGCGCGCCACGAAGCCACCGTCCTCGGTCCGCGCCACCGTGACGGCCAATCCATCCTCAAGGTGCACGGCGAAGCCGTCCAGCCGCAACACGCCGTCGACGCCGCGGCCCGTGGTGATCGCGATGGATTGACCCGGCATCAACCGGCGCGGGTCGAATTGGCCGCGGAGCGTTTCGACGACGGTGTCGATGGTCCGATCGGTGATCCCGTGATCGCGCAGGATCTTGCCAATGGTGTCGTGACGCCGCACCGTCAGACCCCGTTCATTACCGCCGGGCGGACGGGCGCGCGGCGGAAGGGCGAGGGCGAGGGGGAAAGCGGTGCGGCGCGCGCGATAGAAGCCGTCCGCGGTGCGAGTCGCTTCGACGAAGCGGCCCGGCTTCGTTTCGACGCTCGCCGCCAGCAGGGTCCGCCGCCGGGTGCCGTCGGTTCCGAAGAGAAGCCTGACTTGGCGCCCGACGGACATGTTGCGCAGGTTCGTTTTCCGCCGGATCGCCTTGCTGACGCTATCGGTATCGACCGCGCCCACACCGGCCTCGGTCAGCATGGCGGACAGGGTATCGCCGCGTTCGACCCGCAGTGTCTCGAGCGCAGTTCGCCCGTCGGATGCGGCTTCGGTCGCCGCCGCCGACGGAGAGCCGGGTGCCACGGCGGCCGCTACCGCGAGCGCAAGGACCGCCATTCCGTAAATCCACCGGCGAGAGCCGTGGCGCATGTCCGGGGCCAGCCTCCGGATGACGATGGCGAACGGTCGCCAAAGCCGGTGTGTGTATCGGATAATCCGACTCGGCACCGTTACAGGGCGGCGACCATGATGGTGCCGCGAGGCTTTGTCAATCGCCAACCATGATGGGATATGCTTTGTTTTTTCGGTGCTTGGGCATTTCCGGGGAGAGAGCCTGCCACGGTCGGCGGGCACCCCGGCGGAGGAGGGGGGTGACCTCCAGGTCGCGGAGGGAGAGAGCCTGCCACGGTCGGCGGGCACCCCGGCAGGAGTGCCCTCGACACGCTCGCCGCTGGCGCCGGCGTCGCGTCGAGGGCTTCCACTCCTCGATTCGCGGCTTACCGTCAGCGTCGGCTTCCCGCGCCGGTGCGGCGGGGTACGCTCACCGGTCTCGTTCGCAGCCGCGCGATTTCGTCCTTCACCCTGAGTTTCCGGCGCTTCAGATCGGTCAGCGAGAGGCCGTCCGGCGCGGGGCGGCGGGCCTCCTCCTCGATCGCCCTTTCGAGCCCGGCGTGTCTCGCAGCGAGGGTGGCAAGGTAATCGTCGACCCCGATTTCGAAGATCGGCGCAAAAGGGTCGAGCCGCGAATACATCCGTCCGTGGGTCTTTCTACGCTCGCCTGGAGATCGCCGTTCCTCGGTTTTTCGAGAATGGCCATTCTCGAGCTCGGCACTATTGTGACACATCGCGCGCGCCATCGCCACAGCGGGCGGAAGCCGCGGGTGGAAACCGGTGCGGCGGCGGCTCGAATCCCGTGAGCCTCATGACCTCTCTTGCGGCGGGCGGCGCAAGTGCGGCGGCGACTGCCGTCTTGACGGGCCTCGTGCTGCGCGCGCTGCGGCATTACGCCGTGATGGATCGGCCCAACGCGCGATCCAGCCATGCGGCGGCGGTCCCGCGTGGCGGCGGGATCGCGGTCGTCGGCGTGCTGCTCTCGGCGTGGGCCGCGCTCTGGCTCTCGGGCGCGTGCGCCGGTTGCGCAAGCCCGTTCTGGGTACCTCTGGTCGGCGCTCTCGCCCTGGCGGCGATCTCCTGGCTCGACGATCTCCGGGGCGGCCTCCCGGCCCTGCCACGCCTGCTCGTCATGGCGGTGGCAGTCGGCGCCGGGGTCCAGACGCTGCCCGGCGGCGGCGTGGTTTTTCAGGGGTTACTTCCCGTCGTCGTCGACCACGCGGTGGCCGCGATGGTCTGGCTCTGGTTCGTCAACCTGTTCAATTTCATGGACGGGATCGACGGGATCAGCGGCACCGAAGGCGCGAGCCTCGGGCTGGGGGTATTCCTGCTCGCGTCGCTAGGCGCGGCGGCCCCCGGTGTGGGGCCGCTCGGGCTCGCCCTGGCCGGCGTCTCGGCAGGGTTCCTCCTCTGGAATTGGCATCCGGCGAAGATCTTTCTGGGCGACGTCGGCAGCGTGCCGCTCGGCTATCTGGCCGGCTGGCTCCTGCTGGCGCTGGCCGCCGAAGGCGCCTGGCAGGCTGCGCTGCTGCTGCCCGCTTATTATCTGGCGGACGCGACGCTGACCCTATTCCGCCGGCTGCTCCGCGGTCGGCGTATCTGGGAAGCGCATCGCGAGCACTTCTATCAACGTGTCGTCGCGGCGGGCTGGAGCCACGGGCGCACGACCGCGACCATCGCCGGGGCCAACGCGCTGCTGGTCGGGCTGGCGCTGGTGCCGCAGCTCGGCGCCTCCGCCGGCGCGGCGGCGCTCGCGGCGGGGGCGATTCTCGTGGCGGCCTTACTGTGGTATTTTCGCGCCGCGGCTCGGGCATCATGCGGCGCATCAGACTAGGTCCCCTCACCAACCGCGTCTACGCGGTGGCGGTTCACGACGCGGCCATGGCCGGCACCGCGTTCGTGCTCGCCCTGCTACTCCGCCGGGGGCACGACTCGTTCTGGGCGGCGTCGAGCGGCTTCATCGTCGAAGGGGTGCTGCTGTTCTCGGCCATCTCCGCGTTCGTCTTCTGGCGTATGCGAATTCACCACGGGTTCTGGCGGTACATCGCGCTGCGCGACGTGATGCTGGTGGTGCAGGCCGTGAGCCTCGCCGTGCTGATTTTCCTGCCGCTCCTGTTCGCGCTGAGCCGGCTCGAGGCTTATCCGCGCTCGGCTCTCCCCATCACCTGGTTCGTCCTGATCGCGCTCCTTCTGGGGCCGCGGGTGCTTTACCGGGCGATCTTCGACGGCAACCTGAGCGGCGTGCTCCGGCGCGGCGTCGCCGTTGCCGAGCGCGTTCCGGTTCTGGTGCTGGGGGCGGGCGACAACGCCGAGCTCTTCATCAGGGCGACCACGCGGGGCGCGTCGTCCCGCTACCGCGTCGTGGGCATCGTGGACGATGACGTGAGCAAGACCAAACGCCACATCCACGGCATTCGCATCCGGGGCACGACCGACGCGCTGCCGACCATCGTCCGAGATCTCCGGGCGCGGGGCGTGGACCCGCGCCGCCTGATCCTGACGGCGCGGGATCCCGACCCGGCGCGCGTCCGCGCCCTGCTCGCGACGTGCGAAGGGCTCGGCCTTTCGTTCTCCCGCCTGCCGGCGCTGACCGATTTCCGCGACGGCGACGCGCACGAAATCGCCGTGCGGCAGCTCCGCCTGGAAGACCTCCTCGGGCGCCCGCAGACCATGCTGGATCGGGCGGCGCTGCGCGCCCTGGTGAAGGGCAAGCAGATTTGCATCACCGGCGCGGGCGGCACGATCGGCGCGGAGCTCGCGCGTCAGATTGCCGCCGACGCGCCCGCGCGTCTCACGTTGATCGACAACGCCGAGCACAACCTCTACCGGATCGACCGCGACCTCGGCGAGGTCCGTCCCGACGTGCCGCGCACCGCGATCCTGGGCGACGTGCGTGACCCGGGCCGCCTCGAATCGGCCTTCGCCCGCGAGCGGCCCCAGCTGGTGTTCCATGCGGCGGCCCTCAAGCACGTTCACATGGTCGAGGCCAATCCCAACGAGGGCATGCTGACCAACGCCATCGGGACCCGCAACGTCGCGGACGCTTGCGCCGCCGCGGGTGCCGCGGTGATGGTCCTGGTCTCGACCGACAAGGCGGTCGCGCCGGCGAGCGTCATGGGCGCCACCAAGCGCATCGCCGAGTGCTACTGTCAGGCGCTCGCCGAATCGGAGGCGGCCGGCGGCCTGCGCGCCGTGACGGTGCGGTTCGGCAACGTGCTGGGCTCTTCCGGGTCGGTGGTGCCGCTCTTCCAGCGCCAGATCGCCGCCGGCGGCCCGGTGACGGTTACTGACCCGGATGCCGCGCGCTACTTCATGACGACACGCGAGGCGGTCCAGCTCCTGTTGCAGGCGTCGGCGCTCGGCGTCGCGGAGGAAGGCGGCCGGATCTACGTGCTCGACATGGGCAAGCCGATCAAGATCGTCGATCTCGCACGGCAGATGATCCGTCTCGCCGGCCTGACGCCGGAGAAGGACATCCGGATCGCGTTCACCGGGCTCCGTGCGGGCGAGAAGAAGCACGAGACCTTGTTCCGCCCGTCCGAACTGCTGGTCGAGACCGACGCTCCCGGTATCTTGCGCGCCGAGTCGCGTTCCTCCGACCTCGCGCTGGTACGGCGCCGGCTCGACCGGCTCGAGGCCGCCGCGCGCGGCCGCCGCACCGAGGAGGCGCTGGCGCTGGTCGCGGCGATGGTGCCGGAATACCGCGCCGGCGGCCGGTCTCCGCCCGTCGCGGCCGGCGCCGGGTCGGCGGCGCAGTGACCGGCCCCCGCCGATGACCAGCGGACGCCCCGTCGCCCGCGCGCTCCTCTCGGTCTGGGACAAGACCGGTCTCGCGCCCTTTGCGGCGGCGCTCGAGAAGCAGGGCATCGCCATCCTTTCGACGGGGGGGACCGCACGCGCCCTTCGCGCGGCGGGCATCGCGGTCACCGACGTGTCCGCGCACACGGGCTTCCCCGAAGTCATGGGCGGCCGGGTCAAAACCCTGCATCCCGCGATCCACGGCGGCATCCTGGCCCGCCGGGGCGACCCGGACGACCGGGCGGCGATGCGGGCGCACGGGATCGCCGGCATCGACCTCGTCGCAGTGAACCTCTACCCCTTCGCCGAGACGGCGCGGCGCGGCGCCGACTTCGGGAGCTGCGTGGAGCAGATCGACATCGGCGGCCCCGCGCTGATCCGGGCGGCAGCCAAGAATCACGCCGAGGTCGCCGTGGTGGTGCGGCCCGAGGATTACGCCGCCGTGACGGACGACATGGCGGCCTTGAACGGCGCGACCAGCGGCGCCCTGCGCCGGCGCCTGGCGGCGGCGGCCTTCGCGCAGACGGCGGTCTACGACGCCGCCATTGCCCGCTGGTTCGCCAACGCGGCCGGCGATCCGCTGCCTTCGCACTTCGTGCTGGGCGGCGCGCGCCGCGCGATGTTGCGCTATGGGGAGAACCCCCATCAGGCGGCGGCACTCTACGGCGACCCGACGGCCCCGCCGGGCATCGCGCAGGCCCGCCAGATCCAGGGCAAGGCGCTAAGCTACAACAACTTGGCCGACGCCGACGCCGCTCTCGCCCTGGTGCGCGAGTTCGCGCACCCGGCGGCCACGATCGTCAAGCACGCGAACCCGTGCGGAGTCGGCCTCGACCGCACGCTCGCGGCCGCCTACGGGAAGGCGCGCGCCTGTGATCCGGTCAGCGCCTTCGGCGGCGTCGTCGCCACCAACCGGCCGCTCGACGGGGCGACCGCGCGCGCCATCACCGGCATCTTCACCGAGGTGGTGGTCGCTCCCGAGGCCGACGAGGAGGCGCGCGCCGTCCTCGCCGGGAAGCCGGCTCTGCGCGTCCTTCTGACCGGCCCGCCGAGCGGCCCGGCCGGCGGCGGCCGGAGGCACACCGTGCACACGCTTTCGGACGGGTTCCTGGTGCAGTCGTGCGACGAGGGTCGCGTCGCGCCCGACGCCCTCGAGACGGTCACCAAGCGTGCGCCGAGCGCGCGGGAGCGGGCCGATCTCCTCTTCGCTTGGGCCGTCTGTAAACACGTGAAGTCGAACGCCATCGTTTACGCCCGGGACGGCGCGACGGTCGGGATTGGCGCTGGCCAGGCGAGCCGCGTCGATGCCTCCCGGATCGCGGCGTGGAAGGCTGCCGAAGCGGGGGGTGAGGCGCGGTCGCGCGCGAAGGGCGCGGTGGTCGCCTCGGATGCGTTCTTCCCTTTCGCCGACGGCCTGCGCGCCGCCGCCGAGGCCGGCGCGACCGCCGTGATCCAGCCCGGCGGATCGAAACGCGACGCCGAGGTCATCGCGGCCGCCGACGAAGCGGGCCTCGCCATGGTCTTCACCGGCCTTCGCCACTTCCGGCATTAGCGGGCGCCAGGGAGCCATCGCCATGCCGGGGACTCGCGGCGACGCGGCGCGGACGGAGGAATCCCTGAACCGCTTCATGGCGGGCGTCGGGAAGCGCAACCCCCACGAGCCCGAATTCGTCCAGGCGGTCCATGAGGTGGCGTCCTCGATCTTCCCCTACATCGTGGACAAGCCGAAATATCACGAGATGCAGATCCTCGAACGGATGGCGGAGCCCGACAGGGTGATCTATTTCCGCGTGCCGTGGACCGATGATCGAGGAAACATCCGGAACAACAGGGGGTTCCGGGTGCAATTCAACGGCGCGATCGGCCCCTACAAGGGGGGTATCCGTTTCCATCCGTCGGTCAATCTCAGCATTCTCAAGTTCCTCGGTTTCGAGCAGACGTTCAAGAACAGCCTGACCGGTCTGCCGATGGGGGGCGGCAAGGGCGGCGCCAACTTCAATCCGAAGGGCAAGTCCGACAACGAGGTAATGCGTTTCTGCCAGTCCTTCATCACCGAGCTCCACCGGCATATCGGCGAGCACACCGACGTCCCCGCCGGCGACATCGGCGTCGGCGAGCGGGAGATCGGCTACATGTTCGGCCAGTACAAGCGGATCACCAACCGCTTCGCCGGCGTGCTGACAGGCAAGGGGCTGGCCTTCGGCGGCAGCCGGCTGCGCACCGAGGCGACCGGCTATGGCTGCGCCCTGTTCATGGAAAACATGCTGAACCACGTGGGCGACGGCGTGCGGGGCAAGCGCTGCGTCCTTTCGGGCGCCGGCAACGTAGCAGTGCATTGCGCCGAGAAAATCCTCCAGCTCGGCGGCGCACCGCTGACCCTTTCGGATTCCGAAGGCTTCGTCTTCGAGCCCGGCGGGCTCGCCCAGGAGGACATCGACCGAATCAAGGCGCTGAAGACCGGGCGCGGCGGCCGCCTGCGGGAATACGCGGAGCGCTCCAGGACGGCCGTGTTCCGGCCCGGACGCCCCTGGGGGGTCGCATGCGACCTGGCGTTTCCATGCGCGACGCAGAACGAGATCGGCGGCGCGGAGGCGAAGACCCTGGTGGGCAACGGCATCAAGGCGGTGTGCGAAGGCGCGAACATGCCGAGCGCGAAGGAGGCGGTCGATGCGTTCATCGGGAACGGCGTCCTTTTCGGGCCGGGCAAGGCGGCGAACGCCGGCGGCGTCGGCGTTTCCGGTCTGGAGATGAGCCAGAACAGCGCGCGGATCGCCTGGGACGACGAGACCCTGCGCCGGCACCTCGAGACCATGATGCGCGGCATCCACGATCTGTGCGTCCGCTACGGAACCGGGGAATCGGGCTACGTGAACTATGCGGCGGGCGCGAACGTCGCGGCCTTCGTCAAGGTCGCCGACGCCATGCTGGCGTTCGGGCACGTCTGAGCCGCCCGACCGGTCGCTCTTTCGGTTTCACCGCGCCGGCGTCCCCGGACGATGCCGATGGCGGGAAGCCGGGTTACGCCCGGTCGGGAGAGCCGTGCGCCGGTGGAACGAGCCCGCCGATGGCGGCGATGCCGACGGCGCCGCTGCCCCGGAGGAGGCGCGCGCGGGCGGGAGCGATTCCGCCGAGGGCGTAAACCGGGAGCGCGCTCGCCCGCGCGAGCGCGGCGAAGCGGTGGGGGCCGAGGGGGCGGGCAGCCGGATGGCTGGCCGTCGCGAAGACCGGCGACAACAGCGCCGCGTCGGCGCCGGCGCCGGCGGCCCTCTCCAAGGCGGCGGGCGAATGGGCGGCGATCGTCACCAGCCACTCCGCCCGCCAGCGGACGGTGCGCGCAAGCGCCGCCGCGCGCGCGGGCAAGTGGACGCCGGCGGCGCCGACCCGGCGCGCGAGCGCCGCATCTCCGCCGATCAGCAGCCGCAGCCCGCGCCGGCGCGCCAGGGCCGCGAGGCGCCGGGCGAGGGTCTCGCGACCCGGCGCGCCGTAATGGCGCAGGATGACGGCGCTTCCGGCCGGCAGGACGCGGGCGGCGGGAAGCGGATCGGCAAGGCGCGCGGAATCGGTCATCAGGACCAGCGCCGGGAGGGCGCTCCCCGCTGCGCGTTTGAGACCCGCGGCCGCCTCTGCTAACGTTTCCGCCATTCGCCCATCCCCGGTGTCCGCTCCGCACTATGCCATCGCCTTCGTCCGGTTTGCGACTGGCCCCGGGGGCCTCCCGGAGGGAATCGCGCGCGGAGGACGGGCGCCCGCCTGCCGTCGATGTCGCGGCCAGTCTGGCCGCCGCCAGGGAAGCCGTCGCGGCGGCGGCACGGGCGGCCGGTCGCGCGCCCGGCGGGATTACGCTGATCGCGGTCTCCAAGGGCCATCCCGCAAGCCGGATCACGCCGGCGCTCGCCGCCGGGCACACGGCCTTCGGCGAGAACAGAGTGGGAGAGGCGGCGGACAAGTGGCGCGCTCTCCGGGCCGCATGGCCGGGCATCGCGCTCCATCTGATCGGCGCGCTCCAGACCAACAAGGTGCGCGACGCCGTGGCGGTCGCGGACGCGATTCACGCGCTCGACCGGCCCCGGCTGGCGACCGCCGTGGCCCGCGAGATGGAGCGCCAGGGGCGGCGCCCGGCGTGCTTCATCCAGGTCAACACCGGCGCCGAGCCGCAGAAGGCGGGCGTGTTGCCGGAAGGCCTCGAGGCGCTGGTCGCGCTCTGCCGGAACGAACTGGCGCTGCCCCTGGCCGGCCTCATGTGCATTCCGCCGATCGACGAGGAACCGTCCCTGCATTTCGCGCTGCTGCGCAAGCTGGCCTCCCGCCACGGCCTCGACCGTCTCAGCATGGGCATGTCCGCCGATTACGAGACGGCGGTCGCCTTCGGCGCCACGCATGTGCGAATCGGCACGGCGGTTTTCGGGGAGCGGCCGCGGCGGCAGCCTTGAAACGAGGCGCACGGTTTCGCGACACCGGGGTATCGGAAATGCGCGCCAAACCTGGGATGTCCACGACCCGAAGCGCCGGCGCATGACCCGCGGCGCGGAAATCGCGGAGGCGGTGCTCGCCGCCAACGCGGCGTTCTACCGCGCGTTCGCCGCGCGGGATGTCGCCGCCATGGACGCGCTGTGGGCGCGGGAAGCGCCGGTGGCGTGCATCCATCCGGGCTGGGAGCCGCTGTTCGGGCGCGCGGCCGTCATGGCGAGCTGGGCCGCCATTCTGGGCGGTTCGGGCGCGCCGCGCATCCGCTGCGAGACACCCCGCGCCTTCCCGCTCGGCACCGGCGCCTTCGTGGTCTGCCGCGAGGTTCTGGAGGAGCGGGGCGCGCTCGCCGCCACCAACGCCTTCGTGCGCGAGGCCGGCGGTTGGCGCATGATCCACCATCAGGCCGGCCCCGCCGCGGCCCCGCTCTCCGGCGCGGAACGGGCACCGGAAACGTTGCACTGACGCCCCGTTGGGGCCGGCGGCGCCCCCCGCGATTCGCGCCCCCATGGCAGGATGCCGGGCGCTGCCCCGACGGGGCCTCGCACAGGGAGACCGCCGATGATCACGCTTCACAATCCGGGCTCGGTCGCGCCGCCCGCCTCGTTCTACAGCCACGCGGCGGAAGTCGGGCCGGGCGCGCGCTGGCTCCATATCTCCGGCCAGGTCGGCACCGCCCCCGACGGCACCCTCGCGGAGGGCGTCGAGGCACAGAACGAGCAGGTCTGGCGCAACATCGCCGCCCTCCTCGGCACCGCCGGCATGACGATGAAGAATCTGGTCGTCGTGCGGGCGCTGCTGGTGGACCGCGCCCACCTCGCAGCCTACCGCGCCATCAGGGACCGCCACCTGGAAGGCCACCGGGCAGCGTCGACCCTCATGATCGTCGTCGGCCTCGCCGACCCGCGCTGGTTGATCGAGATCGAGGCCCTCGCCGCCGCGCCTTGATTGCTCCGTTGCGGTTTTTTTCCTTGACGATCGCTCCCACCTCGCCGAAGATCGTTCCTGCAAACACTACGGAAAGCCCGCATCCGTCGGGCCGCCCGCTGAATAGAACAGCCCTTCGATCAGGCTTGGGGTAGCTCCCCGGCCCGGCGAACAGGTGGGGACTCACGTCTTTCCGTGGTGTTTGCAACGGCCCGGCATCCGCCGGTGCCGTGGCGACCACACGGAGGACTCGATGTACGGTACCGGACGAACCCTTGCGGCCCTCGTGGCCGCACTCGGACTCACCCTCTCGCTCGCCGCCTGCAATGGCGGCAGCGACCACCCCAGGCTCGATCTCCGCGCGCAGAAGTTGATCGGCGGGAGCGCCGCGCAGGACACCGCGTTGCGCCAGAACGCTCGCCTCGTCGACAACATCATGGCGCGCGCCGACCACATTTCGGTTTCGCAGGTGGTTGGCGAGAGCCAAGCGGAAGCGTTGCCTACCTTCACCTTCCAATCGTCCTTCTCCCCGCTCTGTGCGAATGCCGAGTGCAAACCGCGCCACCTGTTCTCCCCTCTCCCCCTCGCCGGCAGCATCAGTGAGACCGTGTTGACGGACGGTCTCGGCGCCGTGCGGAAGAAGGAGATGGATGGGGATGAGGAGTTTGAGATATTGGAGTGGGCGGCCGGTGAAACCCTTGGCGACATCGGCAGGGATGCGTCGAACATCGGCGACCGCGCCACCCTCGTCACGAAGGACGGCGTCACACTCTTCCGCCAGACGCGCCCGGATACCGTGCTCGATCACAGCGCGTTCGCCTCGTTCGTCAAGACGGGAAAGGTCGGCGGCGCGCACATTCCGGGCAATGTGGGCGGCTTCGTCACCTACACCGCCCGCTATGGCGTCGCCGGCGGCGATTTGACCGGTTCGCGTCCGGTGCAGGCGACGTGGAAGGGCGTCATGGTTGGCCATGCGCACGCCGAAAGCGTGCGCGGCGACGAGCTCTTGGGCGCTTCCACGCTCACCTATAACACCGGCGCCAACAGCGTCGACGTCAGCTTCACCGGGATCAAGAATCTCACGAAGGAGCGCGCGCACTCGGTGGAGTCGATCACCGCGTCGGGGCTGCCGGTCAGCCAGACTGGCGGTTTCAACGCCTTGGCCAACGCCGGCTACACCGAGATCAACGGCGCGTTCTACGGCCCGGCCCATGCCGAGACCGCCGGCACCATCTACCACCGCGGCGACGGCGCCTTCACCGGTGCCTTCGGCGGCCAAGCGCCAGTAACCCGCAACCCGTCCGGGCAAGGATCGGCCCGTCCCGCCGGTTCGCGCCCGGACGCCCGGTTCAACCCGCCGGCGGCGGGGAAGCAGTCGAGGTGAAGGCCGTCAGATCGAAAAGGTAAAGCGCCTGGCGAAGTCCATCGTCAATACGCCTCGGCATAAAACATCGCGGCCGATGAGCATATTGAAGCGTGCCTGCCCTAGATCGAGCTCGCAGACTTCAAGATTTTCGATCACCGCCGAGTGCGCGCCGAAGCCGAGCATGAGATCGACGGCATAGCTGTTGACTTGCATCGCCCCCGTCACGCCTTGGACCAACGTCTTGCCGCTCGGCTTGAGGCCGAGACTGCTTGCAAGCCTTGGCGAGATGGAGGTTTTCGATGCGCCGGTATCGACGAGTCCCAGTGCTTGGGCGCCCGAGACCGCCAAGTCGTTTCCGACGTCTTCTGCTCTCTGGGTCGCTTGGACCGCTCCACCCGTGAGGATTCCCACCTGCAACAAAATACCGACATCGGGATCGTAGTCGCCGCTAACGGCCGGCATGTGAATACCAGCCTTGATCGGCAATGGAAGTCGTGACCTCCTGCGTTGAGAAGATACCGTCTTCGTAAAGGCGGTTGCCCGCGAGGCGCGCATCCCGAAGCGTGTCGTAGAGGTCGATACATTCGCCGTACCTCATCAGCGCCCAACGCTTGGCGTGGCGCGGCAGCAGATTCGGGAGCATCCGTCGAAATGCCTCGTAGTTGGCATCCACTTCCTTCTGAAGTTCCTCGTGCATGGCCATCCTCCCCGGCTCCGCGTTCGCGATATGCGCGAGAAACGCGCACAACTCAACCCTGCTTAGGGTAACACAAGATGACATGTCGGCGAACGCTGATCGGCGCGGCGGCGGCGATACTGAAGGTGGCGCGCCGTGGCCGCCGGCACGATCTATCATGGCGGAGCGGGCGCCTTCACCACCGGCGCCTTTGGCGCCAAGCGGCCAGTAGCCCGCTCCGCTTGGTTCGCGCCCGGACGCCCGGTTCAACCCGCCGGCGACTCGGCCGGCGGGTCCGCCGGATCGGCGGCGGCGGTGACGGCGCATTCGGATTCGCGCCACCAGAGCGCCGTCGACCCGGCGAGGTCGACGCCGCGGTCCCAGATCCGCGCCTTGATCGGGCCGATGTCGGTCTCCAGCGTCTGGTCGAGATACTTGCCCTTGTAGATCGTCGTCCCCGTCCTGCACGGCAGGCGGTTCACGCCGGGCGCGTCCGCGGCCGCACCGGCCGGGGCCAGCCGGATGCGCTCCGCGCGCACGGCGACGCAAGCCCGCGCGCCCTTCTCCGCCCGCCCCCGGCCGCTCCACGCGCCGCTGACGCGATGCGCGCCGATGCGCACCGTGGCCGTGCCGTCGGCCATGCTCTCGATCGCGCCTTCGAGCAGGTTCTCGACTCCCATGAAATCCGCGGTGAAGCGGGTCGCCGGGCGGTCGAAGAGGTCGGTGGGAGGGCCTTCCTGTACGATCCGGCCGCGCCGCATCAGGATAATCCGGTCGCTCATGGTGAGCGCCTCTTCCTGGCTGTGGGTGACGTAGATGAAGGTGAGGCCGAGCTTCTCGTGGAGGTCCAGGAGCTCGACCTGCATGTCGACGCGCAGCTTCTCGTCGAGCGCGCCCAGCGGCTCGTCCAGGAGAAGGATCGCCGGCTCCGTCACCAGCGCCCGTGCCAGCGCCACCCGCTGGCGCTCGCCGCCCGAGAGCTGATGCACCCGCCGGCCGTATTTGTCCAGGAGACGGACGAGGCCCAGCGCGTCTTCCGCCCGCCGGCGGCGCTCGTCCTTGCCCACGCCGCGCACGCGCAGGCCGTATTCGACGTTCTGCCCCACCGCCATGTGCGGGAAGAGCGCGTAATGCTGGAAGACGGTCGTGCAGTTCCGCCGCGACGCCGGGATCGCTGATACGTCCTCGCCGTCGATGGCGATCCGCGCGATCCGGGTCGGCCGTTCGAGCCCGGCGACGATGCGGAGCAGGGTCGTCTTGCCCGAGCCGCTCTCGCCCAGCAGGGTCAGAAACTCGCCGCGCCGCGCCGCGATCGACACGTCGTCCAGGGCGACGACGTCGCCGAAGCGGTGGGTCGCGTGCTCGACCAGCAGGATCTGCCCGGTCGCGGCCGGTTCGTCATTTGCCATGGCGGCCTCCTCCGAAGGCGAGCTTGATCGCGAGGAAGGTCAAGCCGACGCTCGCGATCGTCACAAGCGTGCTCATCGCGTAGATCAACGGCACGGTCGTGTTGTGCGCGCCCGATTGTATCCAGAGATAGAGCGGCAACGTGTCCTGGCCCGAGCGCATGAAGATGCTGAAGGGCAGCTCGTTGAAGGAAAGCAGGAAGCCGAAGAACCCGGCGGCGAAGATGCCGGGTTTCAGGATCGGCACCTCGATCTGCCAGAAGCGCTGCCAGCGCGTGGCCCCCAGGTCCGCCGCCGCCTCCATGAGCCGGTCGTCGAACCGCGAGGCGACGACCAGCATGGCGAGCAGCGCGAAGGGGAAGGCCCAGACGAAATGCGCCAGCGCCAGGGACCAGACCCCCATCTTCACCTGGACCACGAGGCGATACCACATGAAGAGCCCGACTCCGGCGACGATGCCCGGCACCATCAGCGGCATCAGGAAGCCGAGGAGCAGAGGCCCGCGCCGCTTCACCCGCGGCAGCACCGGCCCCACGATCAGGACCCCGATCACGCAGGCCGCCGCGGTGGCGAAGGCAAGCATGATGGAGAGAATCAGCGGCTCGCCGACGCGGAAATTGCTGCCATAGGCTTCGCCGGCGCGCTGGGCGATGTCGGCGTAGATCACGTCCTCGTACCAGGTGAGCGTCCAGTCGCCGGGAATGCCTGTCAGCGGCTCGCCGCTGATCGAGAGGATCATCAGCCAGACGATCGGCAGGTAGAGGATGAAGAGCACGCCGTAGCCGAAGAACAGGCTGGCGCCCCGCGGCAGGGCGTCGACGAGCCGGTGGCGGAGCGGCAGCCGCACCGGCGCGTTGCCCATGCGCCGTCCCCCCGGCGCCGTCATCGGCGCAGGCTCGCGAACACTTCGTTGAGCCCGCCCACCGGGCGGAGCGCGGCCCAGAGCAGGACCTGGAACGCCAGCATGATGCCGAGCACCACCGCGGCCAGCGCAGCCGCCACCAGGAAGTTGGAGACCCCGATCAGGCTCTGCACCTGGGCGCTCAGCATCAGCACGTTGTTGCCGCCCATGTGCTGGGCCACCACCGTGTCGCCCAGCATCGGGATGAAGGTGAAGACGATGCCGGCGACGACGCCGGGCAGGGCGAGCGGGGCGATGACGTGCACGAGGGTGCGCAGGCGGCTCGCGCCGAGATCGTTGCTGGCCTCGAGGAAATCGTCGTCGATCAGGCTGACGGAAAGGAAGATCGGCCACACCATGGTCGGGAAGAAGGCGCCGAGGAAGCCGAAATGCACGGCGAACTCGGAGAAGATCAGCCAGGCGACGGGTTCGTCCACCGCGCCCGTCGCCAGCAGCGCCTGGTTGACCACCCCGTTGATGCCGAAGACCGAGCGCCAGACGATGACCCGCGCCGCCGGACTCAGGAAGAACGGCACGGTCAGCGCGGTAAAGGTGAGCAGCCGGACCATGCCGTTCTTGCAGCCTTTGGCCAGCCACAGCGCGAAGGGGAAGGCGATCAGGAGCTCGATGAAGGTGATGGTCGCGGCGATGCGAACGGAGCGGGCGAGCAGCTCGCCGCCGCCGTAGGAGAAGAACCTCTCGTATTGCAGGAAGGTCGGGTCGAGGTTGATGCGGATGCCGCGGCCTTGCAGGAACGAGACCAGGATGACGGCGAGCAGCGGGATGACGATGCCGCCGAACCAGACCACGCCGAACCCGGAAAGTGACCAGACGCCCGCCGGCAGGCGCGGCAACAGGCGGCGCGGGAAATCCTCCAGGGCGGCGGGCGCGGCGATCATCGCGGGCGGAATCGCGGGCCCGCCCCGCGCGACTCCCGGCGGCGCGGGGCGGGGCGGCAGGCGGAACTAGGCGTTCAGGACCCGGTCCATCTGCGCCTGCATTTCCTGCAGGTGCTCGGGCACCGCGCTGAACCAGAAGTCCTCCTTGGCGAATTTGAGCTTCATCTTCGCCTGGGCCGCCTCCATCTCGGTCGAGATGTCGTCCATGCCCTTGGCGCTGGCGTAGTCCACGGCGAGGTCGGGGCGGCCGTTGAGATAGCCCCGGAGCGGCGTGATCGTCGCCGCGTAGCCGCCGCTCAGGAACCAGTCGAGCGCCGTGTACACCTCTTCCAGATTGCCGCGGTCCTCGACCTGGGCCGGGATATAGGCAGCGTGAAGCCACTTGGTGTAGAACTCCCTGGCGTTGGCGTAGACCCAGTCGCCGCCGGCCTTGTTGGCCTCGCGCACCGCCGGCTCCCAGCAACGGATGGCGTCGACCTCGCCGTTCTTCATGTCGGCGACCTGGTCGTCGAAGATCTTCCAGAAGTTGCGGAACTGCCCCGCCTGCTTGCGCTCGATCAGGAAATCCGCCGTCGCCTTCGCTTCCTCGGGCGAGGGGTTGAGGATGTCCTTGACCTCGAGCTTGCCGATGTTCTTGAGATAGGCGAGCGCCTCCCAGAGATAGATGTAGTTGTCGCCGGTGGACGAGCGGCCCATGGTCTTCTCGCTGTCGAAGACGAGGGACCACGACGCCTCCTCCGGCGGGCGCGGCTCGTTCAGCTTGGCCGGGAGATAGCCGAAGCTGTCCGCGTTCATGGCGAGCGGCATCCCCCAGACCTTGCCGCCGTCGGGGCTCAGGTCGCGCACCAGATAGGGGATGGCCTTGATGCTGTCCGGCATCCCGGCCCAGTTGCCGACCGGGCCGGTCTCGGCCTGGATGATGTAGCCGCCGTCGATCAGGCTCTGCTCGACGCCGGAGAGCGTCGAGATCAGGTCGAACCGGTCGCCGGCGTCGTTCACCTCGACCTCGGTCAGGAAGATGCCGGGATCGTCCTTGATCACGGTGTCTTCCATCTTGAGCCCGGTGTCCTGCTCGAAGCGGGTCCAGTCGCCCGGGATCATGGTCGGCGCCGTGAAGAGCATGCGGATCACACCCTTCTCCTGCGCCCGCGCTTGGCGGGTCAGACCCTTGAGTACCGCCGGTGCACCGACGATCGCCGCCGCCCCCGCCGCACCCTTGATGACGTCGCGCCGCGACAGCGGAAAGTAGAGATGCTTGCTCGTGCCGTTCTTCATCGATTTCCTCCGCGCACATGCCGTCTCCCGGTGGCGCGGCCGCGCCGCGCACCCCCTTCATGGTGACCGGTTTGGAGGCGCCGGACAAGGGCGGGGCGTTTCCGCGCGGGCGGGAATGGCCTACGCTGAGGCGGCAGCGAGGCCGCCGCGGGGAGGGGCGCGCCATGAGCGAAGCATCGACGGCCGAACGCCCGGCGGCGCGCGGGGACTCCGTGGGCGCCCTCCGTCTCGCGGTCATGGCCAACCGCATGGACGCGATCTGCCGCGAGATGACCAACACCGTGCTGCACAGCGCGCGCTCCGCGGTCATCGGAATCGCCCGCGACTTCTCCTGCGCGATCGTCACTGCCGACCACGAGGTCCTCGCCACGGCCGAGGCCATGCCGATCCACGTCTTCGGCATGAACATCCAGACTGGGATCATGCGCGAGCGCCATCCGGATTTCCGCGAGGGCGACGCCTTCCTGGACAACGACCCCTACGGCGGCAACAGCCACGCCGCCGACCACACGATCCTGGTGCCGGTGTTCCACGAGGGAGAACACTTCTTCACGGTGGGGGTCAAGGCTCATCAGGCCGACGTCGGCAACAGCCAGCCCACCACCTATTTCGCCGCGGCACGGGACGTCTACCACGAAGGCGCGCTGATCTTCCCCTGCGTCCGGGTCCAGCGCGATTACGCGGACGTGGCCGACGTGATCCGCATGTGCCGGCGCCGCATCCGCGTGCCCGACCAGTGGTTCGGCGACTACCTCGCCGCCATCGGCGCGGCCCGGATCGGCGAGCGGCGGCTCAAGGCGTTCGTCGCGAAATACGGCGCCCCGGCGGTCCGCGCCTTCGTGCGCGAGTGGCTCGACTATTCCGAACGCCGCGCGCGCGAGGCCATCAGGGCCCTGCCCGGCGGCCGCCTCGAGAACGCGGGCCGCCACGACCCGATCCGGCCCTTCCTGCCCGACGGCATCCCGATCAAGGTGGCGGTCGACATCGACGGCGAGGAAGGCTTCGTCACGGTCGACCTGCGGGACAACCCCGATTGCGTCGACGCCGGCATGAACCTCACCCGGGTCACGTCGACGATGGCGGCGGCGCAGGCGGTCTTCGCCTGTCTCGATTCCGACATTCCACACAACGCCGGCAGTTTCCGCCGCCTGAAGGTGCTGCTGCGGGAAAACTGCGTGGTCGGCATCCCGCGCTTTCCGCACAGCTGCTCGGTCGCAACCACCAACATGACCGACATGATCATCAACCTGATCCAGTCCGCCTTCGCCTCGCTGGGCGACGGCCACGGCTTCAGCCAGGGGAATTTCTGCAACGGCGCGGGCACCGGGGTCTGCTCGGGCAAGGACTGGCGGCGCGGCGGCGCGCCCTACGTGAATCAGATGTTCATGTCGGCCGGCGGTATGCCGGCCTCGGCCGAAACCGACGGGATGCACGGGCTGGTCAACCCCGTCAGCGTCGGCCTCGTCTATCGCGACAGCATCGAGGTCAACGAGCAGCGCTTCCCGTTCCAGGTAGAGAGCGTGCGGGCGCTCACCGATTCCTGCGGCGCCGGGCGCCGGCGCGGTGGCCCCGCCTCGGAGGTGATCTTCGGCCCGCGCCGCGACCCGATGCTCGTCATCAACATCTGCAACGGGCTCACCATCGTGCCCCAAGGCGTGCGCGGCGGCCTCCCCTCGCAGGCCGGGTGCCAGGAGAAGATCGCGGCGGACGGGACGCGGGAGGTCTACGAAACCGACGCCTATTGCCGCCTCGAGCCGGACGCGCGGCTGCGCGCGATCGACAACGGCGGCGGCGGCTACGGCGACCCGCTGGAGCGCGAGCCTGCGCGCGTGCTCGCCGACGTGAAGGAGCGCTACGTCTCGCGCGCCCAGGCGCGGGCGCTCTACGGCGTGGCGATCACCGGTGCGGAAGAGGACGATTCCCTCGCCATCGACCTGCCGGCGACCGAGGTACTGCGGCGGAACCGACGCGCGGCGGTCAGGCGGCCCGCGCCCGCCGGCGGCGGATGAGCGCCGCGACGATCGCCATGTTGAGGACGTTGAAGGCGATGGCGTTGACGAACGACGCGGTGTAGGAGCCGGTCAGGTCGAACAGCGCGCCCGCCATCCAGCCGCCGAGCGCCATGCCCATGAAGGTGGCGAGCATCGACAGCCCGACCCGCCGGCCCGCCTCGCCCGCCGGAAAGAACGTCCGGATGATGATCGTATAGGAAGGCACGATCCCCCCTTGCGCCAGGCCGAACGCCGCCGAGACCACGTAGAGGGCGGTCAGGGCGTCGGCGCCGAGGAAGGCGGCCAGGGTGACGGCCTGCGCGACCGAACCCAGCAGCAGCGTGCGCAGCCCGCCGATCCGGTCCGATATCCAGCCGAAGCAGAGCCTGCTCACGACACCGAAGCCGAGCATCAGGGAGAGCATCTCGGCGCCGCGCCGGGCGGCGAGGCCGAGATCGGTCACATGGGCCACGATATGCACCTGGGGCATGGACATGGCGACGCAGCAGCCGATCCCGGCCAGGCAGATCAGGGACTGGAGCGCACCGGGGGCCATGCCGAGCGGCCGGAACGCCGCCGCGCCCGCGCCCGTCCCGCTAGGCGGGGGCAGGGCGGGCCTGCGGTAGAGCAGCCCGGAGAGCGGTAGCATCGCGGCGAACACGAAGACGCCGATCACGACGAAGCTCTCGCGCCAGCCGCGGGCGTCGAGGGAGGCCTGGACCACCGGCGGCCAGACCGCGCCCGCGAGGTAGCTCCCGGTGATCACGACGGCGACCGCGAGGCCGCGCCGCCGGGTGAACCACAGCGATATGTCGGCGGCCATCGGCGCAAACATGGCGGAAGTGCCGAGCAGGCCGGAGAGCACGCCCAGGGCCAGGCAGAACTGCCAGAACGCCGCCGCATGGGCGGCCGCGACCAGCCCGGCGGGGATCGCGACGCTGGCGATCAGGGCAGGCACGATCACCCCGAAGCGGTCGGCCAAACGGCCCATCATGACCCCGCCGGCGCCTGCGGCGGCCATGAACATCATGTAGGGAACCGAGCCGATTCCGCGCCCCACCCCGAATTCGATCGACGCCGGGCGGAGGGCGACGATGGTCGCGTACATGGCCGCACCGCCGACGGTGACCAGCAGCAGCGCCGCGGCGAGGCGGACAAGCGGGTAGAGGGGAGCCGCCGCGCCGGGCGTCGTCTGGCCGGTCTCGCTCATGTATCTTCCACGTAGCGGCCGCGCGCTCGGCGGTGCGGGCGGCGCACCGTACCATGGGGCCGAAACGCGGCGCGAGGCTTGCGGCCGCGGCGGAGGCGCGGGATGTTTCTGAAAGCGTTGCGGGCCCGCAACCGGCGCTTCCTCGAAGCGGCCGTGGCCTTGCACCGAGCGGGCGCGGTGCCGGCTAACACCTATCTCCTCGACCTCGACGCCATGGCGGAGAACGCCGCGCTGATGAGCGCGGAGGCGGCCCGGCTCGGCCTCGCGGTGTTCGCCATGACCAAACAGATCGGCCGCAACCCGCCGGCGCTCGACGCCCTGAGGCGGGGCGGCATCGCGCGTTTCGTCGCCGTCGACATGGCCTGCGCCACACCGATCCACGGGTGCGGGCACCGGCTCGGTCATCTCGGCCATCTGAGCCAGATCCCCCGTCGCGAGGCCGCAGCGGCGGCCCACATGCGCCCGGACTACTGGACGGTCTTCAACGTCGAGAAGGCCGCTGAAGCGGCGCGCGCCGCCCTTGGCGCGGGATACACGCAGGCGCTGCTGGCACGCATCCAGGCGCCCGGCGATCGATTCTATCCGGGCCACGAGGGGGGCTTCGACGCCGCCGCGATCGAGGAAGCGGCGGACGCGCTGGACCGCGCGCCGGGCGGACGCTTCGCCGGCCTCACGACCTTTCCCGCCCTGCTCTACGACCGCGCGGCCGGAACTGTCCGCCCGACGCCCAATCTGCGGACCATGACCCGCGCCGCCGAACGTCTCGCCCGGCTGGGCCGGGAAGGCCTCGCGATCAACGCGCCGGGGACCACGTCTTCGCGGGCCATGGCGGTGCTGGCGGAAGGCGGCGCGACCCAGGTGGAGCCCGGCCACGGCCTGACCGGCACCACCCCGCTCCACGCGGCAGGCGACCTGCCCGAGCGCCCCGCCATGCTCTACCTGACGGAGGTCTCGCACCTGCACCAGGGCCGGGCCTATTGCTTCGGCGGCGGCCTCTACGTCGATCCGGTGTTCGAACCCTACCCGCTTACGGCGCTCGTCGGTCGGGACCCGGAGGCGGCGCTTTCCCAGGAGGTGCCCGCCGAAATCCCCGAACCGGCGGCGATCGATTATTACGGCCAGCTCCGTCCGGGCACCGGCCAGCGCATCGCGGTGGGTGACACGGTGATCTTCGGCTTCCGCGCCCAGGCCTTCGTCACCCGTGCCTTCATCGCTCCCGTCGCCGGCGTGGCGGCCGGCGCACCCGCCGTCCGGGGGATATGGACGAGCGACGGCCGCGAAGCGGGGTGGAGCGGCTGACCGGGTTTCTCCGACCGGCGGCGGTACATCCGGCGGGGGCGATCTCTTAGGAATCGCGTCATGTCCGCCGAGAGTCTGCCGCCGCGTCAGCCGATCGAGGTCGGGGCGAGGCGGGAGAGCTTGCGGGTTTCCGCCGTGATCACGTCCACCACCGCCGGGCGGCCGTCGCGGACGGTGCGGATCGCGCGCGCCAGCGCGGGCCCGAGCGCCGCCACCTCCGTGACCTTCTCGGCGTGGCAGCCCAAGCCGTCGGCGATCGCTGCATAGTCGCCGCGCTGCGTCCGCGCCCCGTAGCGCGCCGCCGCCTCGGGGATGTTGCGGTCGTAGCCGGAGAAGATCGAATCATGCTTGACCACGGAGAGGATCGGGATGCCGTTGCGCGCGGCGGTCTCCCAGTCCATCCCCGTCATGCCCACGGCGGCGTCGCCCATCACGTTGACGACGAGCTTGTCCGGGTTGGCGAGCTTCGCCCCCATGGCGAGCCCGAGCGAGAAGCCGAGCTGCGACGACTGGCCCCAGCCGAGATAGCTGCGCGGCGCGCCGGCCTCGTAGAAGACGCTCTGGATGTCGCGCGAGGCGCCGGATTCATGCGTGAGAATGGTGTCGTCCGGGTCGAGCAGCGCCCACAATTCGCGCATCATGCGGTAGCCGTTGATGGGCGCTGACTCGTCGGCGAAGAGGGGCTCGTATTCGGCGCGCCAAGCGCGCTTGAGGCGGGCAATCGTGCGTTCGGTTTCCGCGCGGTGCCCGGCGCGGCCGGCACCGACCAGGCGCCTGAGCGCGGCGGCGAGCTGCGCAAGAAAGAGCTTGGCGTCGGCCACGATCCCGAGGGCGGCGGGATATTCCTTGTTGATGTCGATAGGGTCCGCCGTCGCGTGGACGATCGTCTTCCCCTCCGGGATCACCGGCGTGAACGGCGCCCGTGTGAGGCTCGATCCGACCGCGAGCAGGGTGTCGCTCGCCTCGAGGAAATGCGCCGTCATGGCGGTCGTCGAATAGGCGCCGACGCCCGCCGCCAGCGGGTGTGCCTCCGGCATGGCGCTCTTGCCTTGCAGCGTCGTCGCCACCGGCGCGCCGAGAAGCGTGGCGATGTCCCGCAGCTCGGCGCTCGCTTCCGCGTAGAGCACGCCCTGGCCGGCCCAGATCAGCGGCGTTTCGGCCGCCGCCAGCCGCTCGGCGGCCTCTTGTACCGCGCCCTCGTCGGCGGCCGCGCGCATCCGCCTGACCGGCGCGTAAGGCGGCGGCTCGCCTGCGAGCGGCGCGGCGCAAACATCGCCCGGCAGTTCGAGCATCACCGGCCCTGGTCGGCCCGAGCGCAGCGCCGTGAAAGCTTGGCGCAGCGCGCCCGGAAGCTGCGCAGGCGACAGCACCTTCCGCGCCATCTTCGTCGTCGCGCCGTAATTGGCGGTGCTGTCGAAGGTCGGCGGCTGGTCGATGTAGGAGGTGCCGGGATGGCCGGGGAGGAAGAGCACCGGAGTCGAATCGGTGTGGGCCTGGGCGACGCCGGCGAAGGCGTTCTCCGCGCCGGCGAGCGCCTGCACGGTGAAGACGCCAATCTCCCGTCCGTTGGTCGAGCGGGACACGCCGTCCGCCATGTTGCCGGCCACCCGTTCCTGGCGCGTGGTGATCACGCGGAGCCCGGCCCGCGCCATCGCCTCGATGATCGGGCTGTTGGGGAAGCAGAAGCACTGGCGGATGCCTTCCGCCTTCAGGATGCGCACCAGGAGGTCAGCGCCGGTCACGCTCTTGCCTCCCGCGCCGGCCGGTCAGAGGGCCGCGATGGCCTCGAGCGCGTTCCGGTCCGGCGCCGCCGTCCCGCCCGGATCGAGCGGCTGGACGCAAACGTGACTGGCGCCGGCGGCGAAATGCTCCCTGATCCGCGCACGCACCGCGTCGGCGCTCCCCCAGGCGACCATGGCGTCGAGGAAGCGGTCGCTGCCGCGGCCGCCCAGGTCCGCCTCGGTGAAGCCGAGGCTCAGCCAGTTGTTCCGGTAGTTGGGGAGCGGCAGGTAGAGCGTCAGCGTCTCCGCGGCGACGCGGCGGGCCTGGGCGGCGTCCGCGGTGAGGCAGACCTTCTGCTCGACGCAGAGCCAAGCATCCGGGCCCAGAACCGACCGGGCGCGCGCCGTGTGTTCGGGCGTGACGTTGTAGGGATGCGCGCCCCGCGTCCGCTGCCCGGCGAGCGCCAGCATGTTCGGGCCGAGGGCGGCGAGGACGACGTTGCGTTCCGGTGCCGAGATGGAGAGCGCGGCCGCGTCCATGGCGTCGAGATAGGCGCGCATCGTCGCCACCGGCTTGCCGTAGCGGTGCCCGCGGACCCCTTCCACCAGCGGGACATGCGAAACGCCGAGCCCCAGGACGAAGCGATCACCGTACAAGGCGTTGAGCGAATCGTGGCCGGCCGCAGCGGAGACCGCATCACGAGCATAGATATTGGCGATGCCGCTCGCCGCGCGCAGGTGGTCCGTCTCGGACAGCACGAAGCCGGCGAAGCTGAAGGTCTCGAAGCCGGTGGCTTCGGGATACCAGAGCGCACCGTAGCCCAGCCGCTCCGCGTTCTGTGCCAGCGCCGCGATCTCGCGGGCGGAAAGCGAGTCCGGAAATATCCAGACCCCGAGCCTGCCGATGTCCTTCATGCCCCTCGGTTCCCGCTCTCTCGTCGACTCCACGCGCGGGAGGGTAGCATGGAACCGGCGATCCCTCGATCCGGTCGGGGTCGGGGCCGCGCGCCGGGGAACGCGATGACGACAGGAGAAGGAGCGAGCGCATGTCGGGGCAGACGGCCGAGGTCCGGGACAGAGACCGCATCTACCAGCAGCGGTTCGACGCGCGGCTCCGCGCCCATCTGCGGCGCCTGATCACGCCGGCGCTGATCGCGGAGCACCGCGCCAACCCGGTGGGCCGGCATTCGGATGCGCTGGAGCGCGTGCTGAACTACTTCCGCCGGGCGCCGCTCGATGGCAAATACGCGCTGTTCGAACTGGAGCCGAACCGGAAATACAGGATCGTGGCGACCACGGCCCGCAATGGCGGGCCGCCCAGGGACGTGGGCGACCCGGTCTACACGGACAAGAACGACGCCTTGCACGCCGTCTTCCTCAAGCGCGTCGAGGAACTGATGGAAACGGAGAGGAATTATCCACATGACTAACTGGCTTTGTTGATAATATCGCAATGAAGAGGTAGTAGAAGAGCTTCGCGTGATGGGAAACGAGGAGACCTGAAAATGGAGGGAATTGTCGGACCTTCGCTGCTTGCACTGGTGGCCGGGTTCGTGATCATTTGCGTGATATTTCGAATCTTCAAGTATTTGAATCGTCGCGCAATAAATTCGGATCACCACGAATATTATGTACAGGGTTTTGCTAAAGTAATTGATGGTGATTCCATTGTGATTCGAGGAATCGAGATCCGACTTTCCGGAATTGATGCGCCGGAGACGAAACAATGGGGAAAGACCTCGAACGGGAAGTGGTATCGCCCCGGTGAGATCGCGACGAAAGCGCTTAGGAATAAGCTAAAGAGGCGTGAAATTCATTGTAAAATAGAGGGAACTTGCTGGTACGGACGCGCGCTCGGAACACTCTTTCTGGAGGACGGAACGGACGTGAATGCATGGATGGTCCGGAAGGGTCATGCGTTCGCCTATAGTTACTACGGACGCCAGTACGAGAGGGATGAATGGATCGCGAAACACAAGGGAATTAACATCCATTCTGGTGAAGTCATGGAGCCGTGGGAATGGCGCCGAAGGCGCAGGTATGCGGAAACCAAGGGATGGATTCCGACGAGACAATGAAACAGAAGAAACCAAATACATTCGCAACCATGCCTTCGATCATGGTTGTCTAGTCATGTATGATTTCCAGACGGAGTCCTGAGAGGAAGGGCACGGACAATGGCGAAGACCACTCTGGCGGGCTATTGCGACCGCTTCAGTGCCAAGCCGGGGGAGCGGCTCGATTTCATGGTGAGCGCCGAGGGCGCGACGGAGGCGGAGGTCCGGCTCGTGCGCCTGATCCACGGCGACGAGAACCCGGACGGGCCGGGCTTCATCGAGCGTGCGGTCGAGGCGCCGATCAACGGCGTCCACGCCGTGCGCACGCAGCACACACAGGTCGGCAGCTTCGTCCGCGTCGCCGACCCGGAAGGCCGGCTCGCGCCCTCCGGTCCCTTCACCCTGTGGGCGTTCATCTGGCCGCGGGCGCCCGAGCGAGGCCCCCAAGGCCTGCTGACCCGATGGTCGGTCGCGGGGCGGAGCGGCTATGCGCTCGGCATCGGTGCGGGCGGCGCGCTCGAGTTCCGCATCGGCGACGGCCGGGCCGTCGCGGCGGTGCGGGCGTCCGTGATGCTGCTGCCGCGCCAGTGGTATCTGGTCGCGGCGTCCTTCGATCCGGCAAGCGGCGCGGCGACGCTCTACCAGGAGCCGGTCGAGAACCGTTACGCGAACCATCTTTCAAAGATCGTGCCGCTCGCGCTCTGCTGCCACGAGGAGGCGGCGCTGGACGTGACGCCCGCGGCGCCGGCGGTGGATTTCCTGTGGGCCGCCGCGCAAGGCCGCGACGCGGACCGGGGCGACGTCGCGACACTGCTCTACGGTCGCGACACTGCTCTACGATGGAAAGATCGACCGTTGCGGCGTCGCCGGCGCGGCGCTGGACCGGGCGCAGTTCGACCGGTTGCGGCGGGACGGCGCGCCCCCGGCCGATTCCGTGCTCGCCGCCTGGGACACGACCGCGGGCTATACCGATTCCGGTATCGGCGACCGCGTCGTCGATACCGGTCCCCACGGCCTCCACGGCGAGGGCCGCAACCGGCCGGTGCGCGCCATGACCGGCTACAACTGGAACGGCCGCGACGACTGCTTCCGGTTCCGGCCCGCGCAGTTCGGCGGCATCGACTTCCATCACGACGCGATGACCGATTGCGGCTGGGAGCCGACCTTCTCGATAGAGGTGCCGGCGCTGAAGAGCGGCGTTTATGCCGCGCGCCTGACGGCGGGCGGGGCGGTCGAGCACGTGGTCTTCTTCCTGCGGCCGAAGGCGCCGTCCGCGCCCGTCGCGATGCTGATGCCGACGTGCAGCTATCTCGCCTACGCCAACGAGCGGCTGGCCCTCGACTATCCGGCGTCAGAGGTCCTGAGCAGCCAAGTGCCCGTCATCCACGAGTGGGACCTCGCGCTGCGCGAGCGCCCGGAATACGGCCTCTCCTGCTACGACAGCCACGCCGACGGGGCGGGGGTGTGCTACTCCACGCGGCGGCGGCCGATCTTCAACATGCGGCCCCGGCACCGCATGGCGGGCACCGTCGTCCCCTGGCAGTTCCCCGCCGACCTCTCGGTGATCTACTGGCTGGAGACCATGGGCTACGCCTACGATGTGATCACCGACGAGGACCTGCACCGCGAGGGGGCGGCCTGCCTCGATCCCTACAACGTCGTCATCAACGCCACCCACGCCGAATACTATTCGAAGCACATGATGGACGCGACCGAGGACTATCTGGCCGGCGGCGGGCGGCTCATGTACCTCTCGGGCAACGGTTACTACTGGGTCGTCGGCTTCCGGGAAGGCGATCTCGACGTCATGGAGGTCCGCCGGCTCGACATGGGCTCGCGGGCCTGGAACGCGGCGCCGGGCGAGCATTACATGGCGAGCGACGGCGAACGCGGTGGCCTCTGGCGTGCCCGCGGGCGGGCGCCGCAGAAGCTGGTCGGCACCGGCTTCACCTCGGAGGGTATGGACGAATCGATGCCCTACCGCCGGATGCCGGACAGCGAAAATCCCGCCGCTGCGTGGATCTTCGAGGGCGTCGAGGGGGAGATCATCGGCGACCGGGGCCTCGCCTTCGGCGCCGCCGCCGGCGTGGAGTTCGACCGCTACGACCTATCCTTGGGCACGCCGCCGCACACGCTTTTGCTCGCGTCCTCCGAGGGCCACTCGGACAACTTCCCGCTCGTGGTGGAGGACATCGCCTTCAACTATCCGGGCATGGGCGGGACCCAGGATCACCGGGTTCGCGCCGACATGACCTATTTCACCACCACCAACGGCGGCGCCGTCTGGTCCGCGAGCTCCATCGCCCGGGGCCAGGCCCTGCCCTGGAACGATTGCGACAACAGCGCCTCCCGCGTGACGGCCAACGTCCTGAACGCCTTCATGAAGGACGGGCCGTTGCCGGGAGCCGGGGCGGGGTGAGCGGCTGAAACCGGATCCTTCCGAGGCCATTGCTCATCAAGGATCGGAGGCCACCGGCGGGGGTGCACGAGGTCACGAGATCGACGACTCCTTTCGAATTCACTTGACACGGCCGTACTCTCCGGCCATAAGGCTGCTTCTTGCAATGCGAGCATTGCTGTAAGAGGGGGTTTTCCGATGGAACTGAAACTACCGGCCGCCAAGGTGCAGCAAGGTGACTTGACTCTCTTTTCGACGGCGATCAAAGTCAAATCGCTGATTCAGGATAATTTCTATTCTGTAGAGACGCTGGATCCAAGTAGTGAGAACGATTCTGGCTACCAACGGCTCCTGAACCAAGCAAGGGCCAGAAAATTAGCGGACTATATTGTAAATGGTCAAAACCATCAGGATGCTTTTCTGCCGACATCGGTGTTTTTGGCCACAGACAAAACGTTTGAGTTTGATTCAGATACAAACACGATCTTGATCAACACTGGTATGATCGGGCCATTCAGCGTCGTGGATGGGCAACATCGCCTGGAGGGCCTGAGAATTGCTGCCAAAAAGGATAATCGTGTGCTTGAGTTCTCCGTTCCGGTCAATATCGCCGTCGGATTACCTAAGCTCCATCAGATGTGTCATTTCTACATCGTAAACACGACGCAGAAGAGTGTAGACCAAGCGGTAGGACAACAAATTATGGCCCGATTGAGCAGGGCTGTGGACGTTGAAAACCTACCAAGTTTGCCAAAATGGATTTCACGTATTGTGGAAGGTGGAGAAGTAAAAAAAGCTGTTGAGCTTGTGGAGTTTTTGAACAATGATGCTAATTCCCCATGGTGCGGAAAAATAAAAATGGCCAACGACCCACCAAGCAATAAGATAAACCAGGGATCGTTCGTGAAAATGATCGTCAGATACGTGTTGACAGCAAACAATCCCCTTGCCGCTCTCAATGACTTCGACAAAGAGAAGAGACTTTTTCTCAATTACTGGAAAGCTGTTGCAGAACTGCTTGATGACGGAAATGCCTCTGTATTGTATAAGTATAATAGCGTATATTTGTTTTGCCAATTTTCCATTGCACTTTTCACGAAGCTTCAGGATAACAAGAAGTTCACCGTGGATGTCATCAAAGAGATGCTTTCTGCTTGTTTTGAGAATATTGATGGAGAGTATGCGGGAGTTGGGCATTCCCATTTTTGGACTCCGGGAGGGAAAGCGAGTGGGTTGAACGCCACAGCTATACATCGCGTTGCTCAAGAAATGCATACGGCGCTTCTCAAGTCGTCTATGGGGGAGATTGAGCTGTGAAAATTGAAAATCTTAACCCTAAGCCCTCCTGTCGGGAAAATTTCCGTCGCGACCGAAGAATTTTCGTTCCCGAAATGTCCGGATGTTACGCATTGGCGACATTTGAAGAAGATATTCTCTATATTGGTCTCGCCAAGAATCTTCGGCGACGCTTGATTGATCATTTGAATGATCCAAGAAAAATCTCGAAAACAAGTAACGGTAGAGCGTTTTTCTTTTATTGGCTCGAATGCGACGAACTTGAAAAGATTGAAAGAACTTGGCAAAACAGTTGCGTATTGTCTGATGGCAGACTGCCAGTCTTGAACAAAATAGTCTCGCCCGTTTCTGCTTGACCGAAGCACCCCACCGCTGCGCAAAGACAACTTTCCGAACGTCACGCGGCGTGATCTCCTGCTCGATCGTGCCGCGCAGAGACCGTTCGGCGACATCCAGATCGTACCGGGTCTGAAGACGGAGCCAGAACTCCGGCGTCGTCCCGAAGTAGCGGCCGAGGCGCAATGCGGTGTCCGTCGTGACGGCGAGGCGGCCGAGGACGATATCGTTCAAACGGGGGCGCGAGACCTTGAGTACCTAGGCGAGGCGATACACGCTGAGCCCCAAGCGGCTTCGGAAACTCACCGCGCAAGAGCTCGCCGGGATGCACTGGCGGGAGCCTGCACCCAGTGGTCACGTCCGAAAGGACCACCCGCAACTGGTCCAAGTCCTCGCGGTCGACGGCCATGATCCCGCTCCTCCGTTCTTCAACGGTAATCGACGATCCCGACCTCCCAGGCTTCGCCGCTACGCCAGACGAAACAGACACGCCATTGCTCGTTGACGCGGATGCTGTGCTGCCCCCGGCGGGCGCCGTCAAGGCTTCGAGACGATTGCCGGGCGGTGCCCGCAGGTCGTCGAGCCTGACGGCCACCTTCAATCGCCAACAGTTTCGCCCGTACCCGCCACTGGACCTGCGTCGAGAGATCGCGAATGACATGACCGGCGAAGACAGCCGCCGTGCGCTTGTCAGCGAAGCTCCGGATCACGTGCCAACGTATTTCCTGCCGGTACGCTCCGCAAAGGGCGCCAAGGTAATCGCTCGATCGGCGCCGCAACGACGATTCTTCCCATCACCCTTGGCGCACCTCCTGCCGCTGCCGGCCGAGGCCCTCGATCTCAAGCGCCATCGCGTCGCCCGGCTTCAGGTAAACAGGCGGCTTCATGCCCATGCCGACGCCGGGTGGAGTCCCGGTCAGGATCAGGTCGCCGGCCTCCAGCACCATGAATTGGCTGAGATACCGGACGAGATGGGCGACGCCGAAGATCATCGTGCGCGTGTTGCCGCTTTGGCGCACTTCGCCGTTCACCGTGAGCGTCATCGCCAGACTCTGCGGGTCGGGGATCTCGTCGCGGGTGACCAGCCACGGGCCGGTCGGGCAGAAGGTCCTGGCGGATTTCCCCTTGATCCAGGTGGGACCGCGCTCGAGCTGGAACGCGCGCTCCGACACGTCGTTGCAGATGCAATAGCCGGCGACGTGCGCCAGTGCCGCCGCCTCGTCGGCCAGATATTCGGCGCGCCTGCCGATCACCACGCCGAGTTCCACCTCCCAGTCGGTTTTGGCGCTGCCCCGCGGGATCAGCACCGGATCGTCCGGCCCGCCGTACGAACTCGGCGCCTTGGAGAAGACGACCGGCTCGGACGGCAGGTCCATTCCCGCTTCCCTGGCGTGATCGGCGTAGTTGAGACCGATGGCGATGATATGCCCCGGCCGCGCCACCGGGGCGCCGACGCGCGTCGCCGGCTCGACGGTCGGGAAGCCTCCCTCCGCCAGCCGCGCCGCGAGCGATTCGATCCCGCCGCCTTCGAGCCACGCCCCGTCGATCTCGCCTGTGACGCGCGACACGTCGACGACCCGCCCATCCTCCAGCCGCACCGCCGGTCGCTCGGCGCCCGCCTCCCCAACACGCATGAGCTTCATTCGTCCATCTCCCGAATCGTACACAGAATGCCACCATAGCAGCGCCCGCCCAGCCGGCAGAAAGGAAAGCAAACCCGGCGGTCAGTCGCCGAACAGGGCGTCGGCCTCGCGCAGATGGTCCCGCTTCGCCGCGAGGGCGGCGGAGACCCGCTCGATCTCGGCTTCGAGCTGCGCGCGGTAGGCGCGCAGCGCTGCAACCGACATGTCGTCGAGCGCGCGCGGCGCCCATTCCCGCTCGCGCGGAACGCGGATTTCGTCCTCGTCCATCGCATTTCCCCTGCGGCGGCCGGCGCCGGTTCGAGTATAGTCCCGGCGCACGACCCCCTGGAGGAATTCATGGCCGAATTGCCGACGGAGATGACGGCGGTCGAGATCGCCAAACCCGGCGATCCATCGGTGCTGCGCCCGGCGAGGCGGCCTCTCCCCGAGACCGGCCCCGGGGACGTGCTGATCGAGGTGGCGGCGGCGGGCGTCAATCGCCCGGACGTCATGCAGCGGCGGGGCGGCTATCCGCCGCCGCCCGGCGCATCCGACATCCCCGGCCTCGAAGTCGCGGGGCGCGTCGTGGCGCACGGACCGGGCGCGCGCCGCTACGCGGAAGGCGATGCCGTGTGCGCGCTCGTGACCGGCGGCGGTTACGCCGAATACTGCGCGGCGCCGGAAGCGCAGACGCTACCCGCCCCGGCGGTGCTCCCCCTGCGCGATGCCGCTGCCCTGCCGGAGACCTGCTTCACCGTCTGGACCAACCTCTTCGAGCGGGCACGGCTCAGGGCCGGGGAGCGGCTCCTCGTGCACGGCGGCAGCAGCGGCATCGGCACGACGGCGATCCAGATCGCGGCGGCGTCGGGGGTCAAGGTGCTCGCCACGGCCGGCTCCGCCGGGAAATGCGCGGCCTGCGAGCGGCTGGGGGCCGAGCGGGCGATCGACTACCGGGCCGAGGATTTCGTCGCCGTCATAAAGGAGCTGACCGACGGCGAAGGAGTCGACGTCGTCCTCGACATGGTGGGCGGCGCCTATGTGCAACGCAACATCGACGCCTTGCGGACGGAAGGGCGGCTGGTCCAGATCGCGTTCCTCGAAGGGGCGAAATGCCGGCTCGACCTCATGCCGCTCATGCGGAAGCGGCTGACCCTCACCGGCTCGACGCTGCGCCCCCAGAGCGTCGCCAGCAAGGGCCGCGTCGCCGCGGCGCTGGAGGCGAAGGTCTGGCCGCTGGTGGAGGCGGGGCGGGTGCGGCCCGTCATCGACAGCCGCTTCCCCCTCAAGCAGGCGAGCCGTGCGCACGCCCGGATGGAGGGCGGCGCGCATATCGGGAAAATCCTCCTCGAACGGGCGCACCGATGAACTGCCGCTTTACGCGCCCGGCCGGAAGGCGATATATGTGGCGTTTCAACAATATCGGAATGTGAACGGAAGGTCGCGGCGCCCCGCCCCCGGCGGCCGGCAGGGAACGCCGCGAGGGGAAGGGGCGCATCGATGGCGGAACTGCTCATGCCCAAGGCCACGGCCGTGTGGCTGGTCGACAACACGTCGCTCACCTTCGACCAGATCGCGGCTTTCTGCGGCCTCCACCGGCTCGAGGTCCAGGGCATCGCCGACGGGGAGGTCGCAGTCGGCATCCTCGGGCTCGACCCAATCGCCAACGGCCAGCTCACCCGCGCGGAGATCCTCCGCTGCGAGCGGGACCCGGACTCGCGGCTGGAGGGCTGCGAGCCGACGACGGACCTTCCGCAGCGGACGCGGCGGGCCCGCTATACGCCGGTCAGCAAGCGGCAGGATCGCCCCAATGCCATCGCTTGGTTGCTCAAGAACTACCCGGCGCTGAGCGACGCGCAGATCGGCAAGCTGCTCGGCACGACCAAGTCGACGATCAACGCGGTGCGCGACCGGACCCATTGGAACACGCCGAACATCGCCCCGCAGGACCCGATCCTGCTCGGCATCTGCACCGAGGCGGAACTCCTCGAGGCGGTCCGCAAAAGCCGCGAGAAGGAAGAAAAGGCCCGGGCCCGCGCCGGGCGCGACGCCGACACGCCCGCCGCCGGCGGCCCCGCGCGACCGGATGCGGCCGGCTAGAATCGCGCCCGCACCGCCCAGCCAAGGAATAGAGGACGGCCTTGCGCATCGGCGTTCCGAAGGAGGTCAAGATCCACGAGTACCGGGTCGGGCTCCCTCCCGCCGGGGTGCGCGAACTCGTTCAGCACGGCCACGAGGTCCTGGTGCAGAGGGACGCCGGGACTGAGATCGGCCTGCTCGACGAGCACTTCGAACGGGCGGGCGCTGCGCTCGCCGAGGACCCGGCCGAGATCTACGCCGCGGCCGAGATGATCGTGAAGGTGAAGGAGCCGCAACCCGAGGAGTGCGGCCTGCTCAGGGACGGTCAGGTGCTGTTCACTTATCTCCATCTGGCGGCCGATCCGGCCCAGACGGACGCGCTGATCGATTCGGGCTGTATCGCGATCGCCTACGAGACGGTGACCGACATGCAGGGCGGCTTGCCGCTGCTGGCGCCGATGAGCGAGGTCGCGGGCCGCATGTCGATCCAGGCCGGCGCCCACTGCCTGGAGAAGGAACAAGGGGGGCGCGGCGTCCTCCTCGGCGGCGTGCCGGGCGTGCCGCCCGCCGACGTGACGATCCTGGGCGGCGGGGTGGTCGGGACCCACGCTGCGCGCATGGCGGTGGGCATGGGCGCGCGGGTCACGATCGTCGACCGCTCGATTCCGCGCCTGCGCCAGCTCGACGAGATTTTCGGCGCCGGCGCGACGACGCTCCATTCGACGGCGCAGGCGATCGAAGAGGCCGTCCTGCATGCCGACCTCGTGGTCGGCGCCGTCCTCGTCGCCGGCGCCGCCGCGCCCAAGCTGGTTCGCCGAGACATGCTGCCGCGGATGCGGCGCAACGCCGTCGTCGTCGACGTGGCGATCGACCAGGGGGGGTGCTTCGAGACCAGCGAACCGACCACCCATGCCGACCCGACCTACAAGGTGGGTAACGTCCTCCACTATTGCGTCGCCAACATGCCCGGCGCGGTGGCCCGCACCTCAACCTTCGCGCTTAGCAACGCGACCCTGCCCTTCGTCCTCGCCCTGGCCGGGCGCGGGTGGCGCGAGGCGATGCGCGACGACGCGCATCTGATGCACGGACTCAACGTCTGCCATGGCCGGGTCACCCACGAAGCGGTCGCGCTCGACCTCGGTCACGACTACCTCGCGCCGGACCGCGCGCTCGCCGCGTAGAGGCTCCGCGCACGAACCGGAACGGGAGACGCCATGACCACCACCCTGGGCCACTGGATCGACGGCGCCGCCGTGCCCGGCGCGGGTGCACGCTTCGGCGCGGTTTACGACCCTGCGACCGGCGAGGCGGTCGCCCGCGTGCCCTTCGCGGACGCGGCCGATGTCGCCCGGGCGGTCGCCGCCGCTGCTGCCGCCGCGCCCGACTGGGCCGCGACGCCGCCGCTGCGGCGGGCGCGCGTGATCTTCCGGTTCAAGGAACTGGTTGAGCGGCGCAAGGAGGCGCTGGCGCGGGCGATCACCCGCGAGCACGGCAAGGTGCTGGCCGACGCCGAAGGCTCGGTGACCCGCGGCCTCGAAGTGGTCGAATTCGCATGCGGCATCCCGCATCTTCTCAAGGGCGACTTCACGGAAGCCGTCGGCACCGGCATCGACAGCTTCTCCACCCGCCAGCCGCTCGGCGTGGTCGCCGGGATCACGCCGTTCAACTTCCCGGCGATGGTGCCGATGTGGATGTTCCCGGTGGCGCTCGCTTGCGGCAACGCCTTCGTCCTCAAGCCGTCGGAAAAGGATCCATCGGCTTCAATGATGCTCGCCGAGTGGCTCAAGGAAGCCGGCTGCCCCGACGGCGTGTTCAACGTCGTCCACGGCGACAAGGCCGCCGTGGACGCGATCCTCGCCCATCCCGGCATCGCCGCGGTGAGCTTCGTCGGCTCGACGCCCATCGCGGAATACGTCTACCGGACGGGCTGCGCGCAGGGCAAGCGCGTGCAGGCGCTGGGCGGGGCCAAGAACCACGCCATCGTCATGCCGGACGCCGACCTGGAGATGGCCGGCGACGCCCTCGTGGGGGCCGCCTACGGCTCTGCCGGCGAGCGCTGCATGGCGGTTTCGGTGGCGGTGGCGGTCGGCGACAAGGTGGGCGACGCGCTGATCGCGACCCTCAAGCCCAGGATCGACCGGATCAAGGTCGGGCCGGGAACTGACGGCGAGGCGGACATGGGGCCGCTGGTGACCCGGGCGCACTTGGAGAAGGTCCGGGGCTATGTCGATCTCGGCGTGGAAGAAGGCGCGGAACTGGTCGTCGACGGGCGGGACCTCGCGCTCCAGGGCTACGAAAACGGCTATTTCGTCGGCCCCTGCCTGTTCGACCGCGTGACGCCGGAGATGCGCATCTACAAGGAGGAGATCTTCGGCCCGGTGCTCTCCGTGGTGCGGGCGCCCGATTACGACAGCGCCGTCCAGCTGGCCAACGACCACGAATTCGGCAACGGCGTCGCCATCTTCACCCGCGACGGCGACGCGGCGCGGGAATTCGCCAACCGGGTCGAGATCGGCATGGTCGGGGTCAACGTCCCGATTCCGGTGCCCGTCGCCTATCACAGCTTCGGCGGCTGGAAGCGTTCCCTCTTCGGCGACCACGCCATGCACGGCATGGAAGGGGTGCGCTTCTACACCAGGCTCAAGACCGTCACCTCCCGCTGGCCGACCGGCATCCGCGCAGGTGTCGACCTCTCCTTCCCCATGATGTCGTAGCCGGGCGGCGGTTTCGCTTTGCCGCCGGCCGGGCGGGCGGTACTCTGCGGCCGGTGTGAGAACGCGGGAGTCGCGGCGATGGCGGTGGTGAAGGGCGGCCTCATCCAGATGGGGCTCAAGGGCGATGCTGCGACGGACTCGCCCGAGCGGATCAGCGAGAAGATGATCGCGGCGCATCTCCCGTTCATGGAGCGGGCGGCGCGCGAGGGCGTGCAGGTGCTCGGACTCCAGGAGCTCTTCAACCTGCCCTATGTCCCTGCCGAGCAGGACTCGAAATGGTACCGCGCCGCCGAGCAGGTGCCGGACGGGCCGACGGTCCAGAGGATGCGCGAGGAGGCACGACGCCTGGGCATGGCGATCGTCGTGCCCGTCTACGAGGTCGCCGCCGCCGGCCTCTACTACAACACGGCCGCGGTGGTCGACGCGGACGGCCGCTATCTCGGCAAATTCCGCAAGATGCATATCCCCCATGTCGTGGGTTTCTACGAGAAGTACTACTTCAAGCCCGGCGACATCGGCTATCCGGTGTTCGAGACCGCCTTCTGCAAGGTCGGCGTCTACATCTGCTACGACCGGCACTTCCCCGAAGGCTGGCGCGAGCTGGCCATGAACGGCGCCGAGGTGATCTTCAACCCATCGGCGACGGTGCGCGGCCTGAGCGACCATCTGTGGACTCTGGAACAACCGGCGGCGGCGGTCGCCAACTGCGTCTATATCGGCACCAACAACCGGGTCGGCAGAGAACCGCCCTGGAACAACGGCCACTTCTACGGCTCGAGCTATTTCGCCAACCCGCGCGGCGAGATCCTGGCCCAGGGGCCGGGCGACGGGGACGCGCTGGTCACCGCCGCGCTCGATCTCGCCATGATCGGCGAGGTGCGCGAGGCGTGGCACTTCTACCGCGACCGCCGGCCCGACACCTACGGCGCGGTCGCGTCCTGGCAGGCCTGACGGGCGGCGGAGAGGAGGCGCGTCATGCGCGAGATCAAGGCGGCCCTCATCCAGATGAGCCTGAAGGGGGACCCGGCGACCGAATCGATCGAGGCGATCCGCGAGCGGATGATCGCCGCGCATCTGCCGCTGATCGAGGACGCGGCGCGGCAGGGGGTCCGGGTGCTCGGGCTCCAGGAGGTCTTCTCCGCGCCCTATTTCCCCGCGACCATCGACGACAAGTGGTTCGCGGCCGCCGAGGCGATACCGGACGGTCCGACCACCCGGGCGATGCGCGACGCGGCGAAGCGGCACGGCATGGTGATCGTCTCGCCGGTTTACGAGCGCGACCGCGGCGGCGCGTTCTACAACACGGCGGCGGTCGTCGACGCGGACGGCCAGTATCTCGGCAAGTTCCGCAAGATTCACATTCCGAAAATCGAGGGCTTCGACGAGAAGTACTACTTCGCCGACGGCGACCTCGGCTATCCGGTGTTCGACACCGCCGTCGGCAAGGTCGGGGTCTATATCTGCTACGACCGGCACTTCCCCGAAGGCTGGCGGGCGCTGGCCCTGGGCGGCGCCGAGCTCGTCTTCAACCCATCGGCGACCTTCAAGGGTGTGAGCGACCACCTGTGGAAGCTGGAGCAGGTCGGCGCGGCGATCGCGAACGGCATCTTCGTCGGGACCAACAACCGGGTCGGCACGGAGCCGAGCCTGGGCAACCATGTCTTCTACGGCTCGAGTTACTTCTGCGATCCCCGCGGCGAAATCCTCGCGCAGGGCGGCGATGAAGACGACGAGCTGGTGGTCGCCGCGCTTGATCTCGACCAGATCCGGGAGGTCCGCGACACGTGGCAGTTCTTCCGCGACCGCCGGCCGGAAACCTACCGCAATTGCGTGCGCCGGTAGCCGGTCCTCGCCCCCGGTGGCCGCGAGGTTTCCCGAACGGACTCGCGGCGCTGGCGGCGTTGCTTCTCGCGACTCTCGCGCCCGGGCAGGCTGGGTTCGCGGCGTCGGTGGAGAACACCGGAGAGAGCGATGCGCCGACGCCCGAACAGCGGCCGGCGGACTGGCCGGTCCTGCCGCGCGAGGGCGGCGCCGACGGCTACGACGACCCGCTCGAAGGCGTGAACCGGGTTTTCTTCTACGCCAACGGGGCGCTCGACTACGCCTTCTTCGATCCGCTCGCGCGGGTCTACCGCTTCGTGACGCCGGCGCCGGCGAGGCAGGCGGTCAGCCGCGCCTTCACCAATCTGGCCGAGCCGGTGGTCGCCGCGAACCATCTCCTGCAAGCGGATTTCACGCGGGCGGCCAGGAGCGTCGGGCGCTTCCTCGTCAACGGCATCGCCGGCGTCGCCGGGCTCTTCGACGTGGCGACCGGGCTCGGGCTCGAAGCCGACGACTCGGACTTCGGCCAGACGCTCCATCGCTACGGCGTGGGCGACGGCTTCTACCTCGTGCTGCCCGTCTTCGGCCCGTCGACGGCGCGCGACGCGCTGGGATCCGGCGTTGACGGCCTCCTCGATCCGCGCACGCACCTGCTCGCCGACATGCCCCGTCTCTCGCTCGCCCTGGGCGAAGGCGTCGTGCGCCGCGAGGAGGTCATCGACCCGGTGGACTTCCTGGTCGAGCACGCCGCCGACCATTACGAGGCGGTCCGCGCCTGGACCTATCAACGGCGCCAGCGCGAGATCGCCGGCGGATGCGCGCGGGCAGGCGTCGTGGCCTGTCCGGGTTACGAGGGGCGCTGAGGCCGAGCGGCGCCGGCCGGGTGAAGCGGCCCGTCCCCGCCCGGATAGCAGAACGACGCGCGCGGCGCGTAAAAGCCGAAGGTGACCTCGAGCGGCTCCCTGGGCCGGAGCGCGTAACACGAATGCTCCGGGGCCAGGAATTCCAGCGACAGAAGCTCGAATCCTTCGGCGAGCGCGCCGACATAGGCGTAGTTGCCGCTCATGAGCCGGCCACCCACATCCGTGATGTATCGCAGATGGCCGCGGGCGACATCCGCGATCCCGGCGCCCGCGCGCGCGGTGCTGCGGATGATGGGCCGGTCGTCCACGAATGTGGTCGCGGTCAGACGATCCCCCTCCAGGGCCAGCGTCGTGCGGCCGGGCGCCACCGGAACGCCTCGCGCCGAGGCGTATTCCCGCATCACCGGGTTGGAGTTCAGGTAGTGGCTCCACCAACGGCCCGGCGTCCCGTCATCGAGGTCGAGACCCGCGAGGTCGAGCCCGGCATAGGTGAGCGAATAGGCGCCGAAATGCGAGGTCTGCTCGTCGCCGTCGACGACATACTGGTTGATGAAGACCGCCTGGTTTTCCGCCGGAATCAGGCCCGCAGGCAGCAGCGCGGCCGCTGCGGCCGGGTCTTCCGGCACCCAGCAGAAATAGAGCATCCGGGCGTCGACGACCAGTTGGGGTGCGAGGGGTATCGCCACGACTCGCCTCCTCTCGTTCGTCCCGACGGTCGCCCCGCACGGGAAGCGGGAACGAAAGGGAACGGGTGGAAACGTACCGGATCGGCCAGCGCGGCGCTACCGCCTCCCGGGGTGCGCGGGTCTCCGCCGCGGATTGCCAACCGCGCGCACGGGGATTCCAATACGGCAGCGCCGCCATGAGCGGCGGGGTCCCGAACGGAGGGGAGGGAGAAGATGGCGAGGGAAGATGACGCCGACAGGGACGAGGGCGGGACGGGCAACAGCGGAAGCGGCCAGGACGACCACCGCCTCCCGCCCGCGCGAGCCTGTCCGCCGGTGCCCGTCGAACTGACGCGGCGCCAGATCGTTTCCGGCCTCGCGTCGGGGGCCGTCGTCGCCTTGGCCGGCGCTGGCCTGTCCGGCTGCCAGAGCAACGCGGCGTTGGGCCGCCGGCAGATGGTGCTGGTCTCCGACGGCCAGCTGGCGGCGCTCGCCGCCGGCGTCTGGCGCCAAGTCCTGGCCCGGACCCCGCGTCGCGCGGATGCACGCTTGCGGAGGGTCGGGCCGCAGATCGTCGCGGCCGCTTTGCGGCAATATCCTGACAGCGGCCTGGACCGCCACGAATGGGAGTTCGTGGCCTTCGACGACGATCAGGTCAATGCCTGGGTCATGCCCGGCGGCAAGGTCGGTTTCTACACCGGCATCCTCGACATCATGGAGAACGACGACCAAGTCGCGACCGTGATGGGGCACGAGGTCGGCCACGTGATCGGCCGCCACGCCGCCGAGCGGTTCAGCCAACAGATGCTTTTGCAAGGCGGCGTCGCGGTCGCCTCCGCCGCTTTGTCCCGGTCCGACGACGCTTACGCTGGCGAGATCGCCGCCGTGCTCGGCGTCGGCGTGACGTTCGGCATCCTCCTCCCCTATTCGCGCCAACACGAATACGAAGCGGACCGGCTCGGCATTGACTTCATGATCGGCGGCGGCTACGCGGCGCCGGAGGCGCTCCGTTTCTGGGAAGTGATGGCGCAGCATGCCGGCCGCCGGCGGCTTCCGGAATTCCTGAGCACACACCCACTGGACGCGAACCGGGTCGCCGCCATGCGCCGCCACCTTGCCGACCGCGGCGTGGTCTGACGGCGCCGGGCCGGACGCGCGGTTGGCAATCCCGAGCCGGCGCAGTCCCGCGGCAAGCGTCATGTCGCTCACCGGGGGAACGATTTTCTGAAATCGGAACAAGCGTGCCGCTCAAGGATTGGCTCCGGCGGGAATTCCTTGGATTACAACGAGTCTCGGGAAGGTGTGGCATAGGCGGGAAGGGGAACTGGTGGAGCCAGGGGGAGTCGAACCCCCGACCTCTTGAATGCCATTCAAGCGCTCTCCCGACTGAGCTATGGCCCCCCCCAGGGACGGGCCGCGACGGGCGGCCACGAGCCAGACTCTAGGCGCTCCGGCGTGCGCGGTGCAAGATGGATCCTCCGCCGGACGCGGCGCTTGCGGTGGCGGGCGGCGCCGCTTTCGACGGCCGGTCTGGATGTCGACGACAGTGCCGCATCCGAGGCACGCGGGCGTCGCGCGGCGCAGGTCGTCGAACTTCACGCCGCAGCCCGGACAGCCGTGCTTGGCGCCCCATTCCCGCACCGCTATGCGGGCCTCCTGCTCGCCCGAGCCACCGCGCCGGCGAATGTCAAGTTTGCGGCCGCTCGCCAAACCCGAAGTCGCGTCGCTTGACGCGGTCGGGCGCCGTGCTAAAGAGACGGCCCGTGCCCGCCGCCTCGCTCATGCTGGACGCGCGCGGTGCGAACCGTGCCGAAGAGCCGGAGCCGCGCCCTCTGATCTCGTCTGCCGCGCGCCCGTTGAAAGGGGCCTGCGCCGTTCCCGGCGACAAGTCGATCTCGCATCGCGCCCTGATGCTGGGCGCCCTCGCCGTCGGTGAAACGCGCGTTCGCGGCTTGCTGGAAAGCGCCGACGTCGCGGCGACGGCGGCCGCGCTGCACGCGCTCGGCGCCGCCGTCGAACCGGCCGGCGACGGAAGCTGGCGTGTTCACGGCGTCGGCGTCGGCGGGCTGGCCGAGCCGGAGAACGCACTCGATCTGGGCAATGCCGGAACGGCGGCGCGCCTTCTGGCCGGCCTGTGCGCGAGCCACCCGTTCACGACCTTCATGACCGGCGACCGCTCGCTCCGGCGCCGCCCGATGGGCCGGGTCGTCGAGCCGCTGGAGCGGATGGGCGCGCGCTTCGTCTCCCGCACCGGCGGGCGGTTGCCGCTCGCGGTCATCGGCGCCGAGGAGCCGCTGCCCATCGACTATCGGCTCCCGTTGCCGTCGGCCCAGGTGAAGTCCGCCGTGCTGCTCGCCGGCCTCAACGCGCCGGGGGAGACCCGCGTCGTCGAACCCGCGCCCAGCCGCGACCATACCGAACGCCTGCTGCGCCGCTTCGGTGCACGGGTCGACACGGCGACGGAGGCGGACGGGAGCCTTGCCGTCCGGGTCGCCGGCCATCCCGAGCTCGCGCCTTGTACGCTGACCGTCCCGGGCGATTTCAGCGCCGCGGCCTTCCCGCTCGTCGCGGCGCTGATCGTGCCGGGCTCGGACCTCGTTATCCGCGGCGTCGGCGTCAACCCGGGCCGGGTCGGCTTGATCGAGACCTTGCGCGAAATGGGAGCCGCGATCGAGATCGGGCCGGTGTGCGCGCGGGCGGGCGAGCCGGTCGCCGATATCGCGGTGCGCGCCGGACCGCTCCGCGCGGTCCGCGTGCCGGCCGGGAGAGCGGTGGCCATGATCGACGAATACCCGATCCTGAGCGTCGCCGCCGCCTGCGCCAAGGGCACGACCCGGCTCGACGGCCTCGCCGAGCTCCGGGTCAAGGAAAGCGATCGGCTGAGCGCGGTCGCGGCGGGCCTGCGCGCCGTCGGGGTGGAGGTCGCGACGCGCGCCGACGGGCTCGACATCGCGGGCCGCGGCAGGCCACCACCCGGCGGCGCCACGGTGGCGACCGAGCGGGACCACCGCATCGCGATGGCCTTCCTGACGCTCGGCATGACGAGCACGAAGCCGGTGGGCATCGACGACGGGGCGATGATCGGAACGAGTTACCCGGATTTCGTCGGGGCCATGAACCGGCTGGGAGCGTCGATTGCCGCGGGCTGAAAACCGGCCGCCGGTGATCGCGCTCGACGGGCCGGCCGCGTCAGGCAAGGGGACGCTGGCGCGGCGCCTCGCGGCGCATTACGGACTGCGGCACCTGGATACCGGCGCACTCTACCGCGCCGTGGCGCTCCGGCTGTTGCGGAGCGGCGGCGACCCGGCCGAGGCCGCCCAGGCGGCGGGCGCAGCGGATGCTCTCACCGACGTGGACCTCGCGGATCCGGCGCTCCGCGACGAGGCGGTCGGCGCGGCAGCCTCGATCGTGGCCGCCCACGGCACCGTCCGCCGCGCGTTGCTGGGCTACCAGCGCGCCTTCGCCCGGCAGCCGCCCGGCGCCGTGCTCGACGGGCGCGACATCGGGACCGTCGTCTGCCCCGACGCGCCGATCAAGATATATCTGGAGGCCGCCGTCGCGACACGCGCCGCCCGCCGTCTTCGCGAGTTGCGGTCGCGCGGAGTCGAGGGTATAGAATCCTGCGTTTTGGATGAAATGGCGGCCCGCGACGCCCGTGATCGTCGGCGCGGCGTCGCGCCGCTGAGACCGGCGGAGGACGCCTGCCGGATCGACACTACGGCCCTCGGCCCCGACGAGGTGTTCGAGCGGGCGGTGGCGATCGTCGGTGCACGCTTCCCCGCCGGTTAGGAGCGGGCGCGTCCGTGCGCGAGCGCCCACCGCCCGCCTTGGAGAGCAGATGACCGCAGAATCCGCGCAAGCGACCGAAACCGCCTCGCCGAAGGAGTCCTTCGCCGAGATGCTCGATGCGTTTCTGGGCGACAAACCGAAGTTCGAAGGGGGCGTCGTCAAGGGCACCGTCCTCGCGATCGAGAACGAAGCCGCCCTGATTGACGTCGGGCTCAAGGTCGAAGGGCGCGTGCCGCTCAAGGAGTTCTCGGCACCGGGGCAGCCGGCGGAGGTCAAGGTCGGTGACGAGGTCGAGGTCTATATCGAGCGCTTCGAGACGGCGCGCGGCGAAGCCTCGCTCAGCCGGGAGCGCGCCCGGCGCGAGGAAGCGTGGGAGAAGCTCGAACAGGCCTACAAGGAGGGCGAGCGCGTCACCGGTGTCATCTTCGGCCGGGTCAAGGGCGGCTTCACGGTCGATCTCGACGGTGCCGTGGCCTTCCTTCCGGGCAGCCAGGTCGATATTCGGCCGGTCCGCGACATCGCGCCGCTGGTGGGCACCGATCAACCCTTCCAGATCCTCAAGATGGACCGTCGGCGCGGCAACATCGTGGTCTCGCGCCGGGCCGTGCTCGAGGACACCCGCGCCGAGCAGCGCAACGAGCTGATCGCGAACCTGCATGAAGGGCAGGTGCTCGAGGGCGTGGTCAAGAACATCACCGATTACGGCGCCTTCGTCGACCTGGGCGGCGTCGACGGATTGTTGCACGTCACCGACATTTCGTGGCGGCGCGTCAACCACCCGTCCGATTCCCTCCAGATCGGCCAGTCAGTCAACGTCCAGGTCATCCGCTTCAACCCGGAAACGCAGCGCATCTCGCTCGGCATGAAGCAACTCGAAGCCGACCCGTGGGAGGGCGTGGAGGCGAAGTATCCGGTGAGCGCCAAGTTCGTCGGGCGGGTGACCAACATCACCGACTACGGCGCCTTCGTCGAGCTCGAGCCGGGGGTCGAAGGGCTGGTCCACGTTTCCGAAATGAGCTGGACCAAGAAGAACGTCCATCCGGGCAAGATTATCTCGACCAGCCAGGAGGTGGAGGTGATGGTGCTCGACGTCGATCCCGAGAAGCGGCGTGTCAGCCTGGGCCTGAAGCAATGCCTCGACAATCCGTGGATCGTCTTCGCCGAGGCCCATCCGGAGGGCGTGGTCGTCGAGGGCGAGATCAAGAACATCACCGAGTTCGGCCTGTTCGTGGAATTGCCCGGTGAAGTCTACGGCATGGCCCATCTCTCCGACCTGGATTGGGTCTCCTCCGGCGAGCAGGCCCTGGAACGGTTCAAGAAGGGCGACCGGGTGACGGTCAAGGTGCTGGGCGTCGACGTGGAGAAGGAGCGTATCGGGCTCGGCCTGAAACAGCTCGACGACGATCCCTTCCACAAGGCCGAGGCCCGCCGCGGCGAGGCGGTGACGTGTACCGTTACGGCGGTGCACGAGCACGGCATCGAGGTCGAGATATTCGATTCGCTGCCCGGCGAGATCAGGCGCTCGGACCTCGCCCGGGACCGCGACGAGCAACGCCCCTCGCGGTTCGCGCCGGGCGACAAGGTGGACGCGAAGCTGGTCAAGATCGACCGTGCCGGCCGGCGCGTCGCGCTCTCGGTCAAGGCGCTCGAAGTGCAGGAAGAGAAGAAGGCGATGGAGGAATACGGCTCCACCGACAGCGGCGCGAGCCTCGGCGACATCCTCGGCGCGGCGCTCGACCGTAAGACCCGGGAGGATGCCGCCCGCGCGGTCCAGGTGGATGCGGAAGCCGCGGGTGAGGATGGAACCCCCGGCGAGGAGGAGCCGGCGGGGCAGAAGCCGGCGGACTGACCGGGTGTCGGGGCCGCTGCGGCAGGCGGTCCGGGAGGGGCGGTGAGCCTCGACCCCGACCGGTTGCTGGATCGCCGCCGCCTGAAGCGGGGCATCGCCGTCTGGCGGGCCCTGGCCGTCGCCGCGCTGGTGGCGCTCGCCCTGGGCGGCGCCGCGATCTTCCTCCCCGGCGACGGCGGGGAGCGCGTCGCGCGGCTCTGGATATCCGGGTTGATCGTGGACGACCCGGAACGCGACGAGATCATCGCCGCGTTGCGGGACGACGACGCGGTCAAGGCCGTGGTCATGCGGCTCGATTCCGCCGGCGGCACAGCGGTCGGCGGCGAGGCGCTCCACCTGAGCCTGCGGTCCCTCGCGGAAGCCAAGCCGGTGGTCGCCGTCCTGGGCACGACGGCGACCTCGGCGGCGTACATGGCGGCCCTTGCCGCCGACCGGATACTGGCCCGCGAAGCGTCGCTGACAGGCTCGATCGGCGTCCTCTTCCAGACCGCCGAGTTCACCGCCTTGCTGGAGGAAATCGGCATCCGCGCGGAAGCGATCCGAAGCGGCCCCCTCAAGGGGAAACCGGCGCCGTTCGAGCGGCTGGACGAGGGCACGCGCCAAGCCGTGACGGGCATGGTGGCCGACATCCACGAGTATTTCCTGCGCCTTGTGATGGAGCGCCGCGCGCTCGACCGGGAGACGGCACTGGCGCTGGCGGACGGGCGGGTCTTCACCGGCAACCAGGCGGTCGAAGCCGGCCTGGTCGACGCCATCGGCGGCGAGGACGAGGCCCGCGCGTGGCTGGCGCGCGCCCGCGGCGTGCCCGCGACCCTTCCGGCGGATGACGTGGCCCCGCGCGACGAGGGCGGCTTGGTCGGCCTGCTCGGTGCGGCGCTCGAGCGATTCCCGCCGGTGCGAAGGCTCGCCCTTGACGGCTTGATCGCCGTTTGGCACCCTGACTTGGCGGAGTGAAAAGCGGCGTCCTCGACCGAACGCGCGGGCGGCCGCGTGGGGAGACAGCGGGCGGCGGATCGGCCGACATGACCAAATCCGAACTCGTGCAGCGGCTCGCGGAGCGGTTTCCCGACCCGCATCTCTACCACCGTGACTTCGAGCGGGTGGTGAAGACGATCTTCCGCGAGATCGGCGAGGCGCTGGAGCGCGGCGACCGCGTGGAGCTGCGTGGCTTCGGCGCGTTTTCCGTCCGCGTGCGCGCGGCCCGGATCGGGCGCAACCCGCGCACCGGCACGGCCGTTCAGGTGGCGGAGAAGTTCCTGCCCTTCTTCAAGACCGGCAAGGAGTTGCGCGAGCGCCTGAACAGGACGTGAGCCGCAGGGCTCGATGCGCCGGCCGCCGCCGGGCCCTTCCATCAGCGGCGCGCACGGTGCGTCGGGAAGAGCCATGAAACTGTTCGCCTGGGCGATCGCCGCGGCGGTCGCGATCGTCGTCATCGCCTTCGCGGTCGCCAACCGGGGTGCCGTGCCGGTCAGCGTCGAACCGCTGCCTTACGTTCTGGAAGTCCCGGTCTGGGTGCTTTCGGTCGGGGCGCTCGCGGTGGGCTTTCTGGCTGGCGCGATGGTTCGCTGGCTGCTGGACATCAAATGGCACCGCGCCGCGCGGCGAAACCGGCGTCGGGCACAGGCGCTGGAGCGGGAACTGGCCGTGGCCCGCGAACGGCTCGACGCGGCGGCGCGGGGCGGCGGGCCCGCAGCATTGGCGCCGAAGGACGCCGCATAGGAGGGCGCCGACATGGAACGCCTGTTCCGCGCGATCGACACCGGCGATCTCGATGACGCGCGGGCCTTGGCAAAGAGTCTGGCCGGCGGCGTGAAGCTCGGCACGACGTTCGTGGTCGAGAACGGTCGCGGCGGAGTCGCGGAGGCCGGCCTCCCGATATGGCCCGACCTCAAGCTGCTGGAAATCCCCAGGTAACGTGGCCCGCGCGGTGCGGGCGCGCCTCGGCCCCGACGTCCTGCTCGTCGCGCCGGGCATCCGCCCCGTCTGGTCCAGGACTGACGACTGGACGCACATCGTGATGCCGGGGGATGCGCTGCGCCGGGGCGCCGCCTATGCCGACTATCTGGTTGTCGGCCGGCCGATCACCCAAGCCGATGATCCGCGCGCCGCCGCGGCGCGAATTGCCGAAGAAATGGCCTCGGCGATCGGGTAGGCTTCGCCCGCCATGGCGATCGCGGTGAAGACCTGCGGATTGCGCGACCGAGGCGCCGTCGACGCGGCGCTGGCGGGCGGCGCGCGCTATCTGGGCTTCGTGTTCTTCCCGCCCTCTCCCCGCGATGTTTCGCCCCATCGCGCCGCGGCGATCGCCGCCGACATGCCCGCGGGGACCGCCACCGTGGGCGTCGTCGTCGATCCCGACGAGGCGTTTCTCGACGGTATCCTCGCCGCCCTGCGGCCCGATTACCTCCAGCTCCACGGCGACGAGAGCCCGGCGCGGGCCGAAGCCATCCGCGCCCACACCGGTTGCGGGATCATCAAGGCGATCAAGGTCTCGTCGGCCGCCGACATCGCCGGCGCGGCGGTTTACCGCGATTGCGCCGACCTTATGCTGTTCGACGCCGCGCCGCCGGCCGACGCCACTCGTCCGGGCGGCAACGCGCACGCCTTCGACTGGCGGTTGTTCGAGCGGACCCCGCCGGTCGCGACGGGCTGGCTGCTTTCCGGCGGGCTGACCGCCGAGAACGTGGGCGCGGCGGTCTGCGCCAGCGGCGCCCGTGCGGTCGACGTCTCCTCCGGGATCGAAACGGCGCCCGGCCGCAAGGACCCGGCCAGGATCGGCGCCTTTCTCGCCGCAGCCGCAGCCGCCGCCCCATGACGGGTGCGGACGCCAACGTGCCCCCGAGCTACCGGGCCGGCCCCGACGAAGAGGGTCATTTCGGTATTTTCGGCGGTCGCTACGTCGCCGAGACGCTGATGCCGCTGATCCTCGATCTCGAAGCGGCCTACGACGCGGCGAAGGCCGACCCGCGCTTCGCCCGGGAGTTCGACCGCTGGCTCGCCCATTACGTCGGCCGCCCGAGCCCGCTCTACCGCGCGGAGCGGCTCGGCGCGCATCTCGGCGGCGCGCGGATCTATTTCAAGCGGGACGAGCTGAACCACACGGGCGCGCACAAGATCAACAACTGCATCGGCCAGATATTGCTGGCGCGCCGCATGGGGAAGACCCGGATCATCGCCGAGACCGGCGCCGGCCAGCACGGCGTCGCCACGGCGACCGTCTGCGCGCTCTTCGGTCTCCCCTGCACCGTCTATATGGGGGAGATGGACGTGGGCCGGCAGAAGCCCAACGTCTTCCGCATGAAGCTGCTCGGCGCCGAAGTGATCCCCGTGACCTCCGGCGCGCGGACGCTGAAGGACGCCATGAACGAGGCGCTGCGCGACTGGGTGACCAACGTGGAAACGACATTCTACCTGATTGGCACCGTCGCCGGGCCCCACCCCTACCCCGCCATGGTGCGCGACTTCCAGGCGGTCATCGGCCGCGAGACGCGCGAACAGATGATGGCGGCGGAGGGCCGCCCCCCGGACACGCTCGTCGCCTGCATCGGCGGCGGCTCGAACGCGATCGGCCTGTTCCATCCCTTCCTGGACGACGACGTGCGGATGGTCGGCGTCGAAGCCGCCGGCCTGGGCCTCGACACCGGGCGGCACGCCGCCTCGCTCTCGGCCGGCCGGCCCGGCGTTCTCCACGGCAACCGGACCTACCTTCTCCAGGACGAGCACGGCCAGATCGACGAGGCGCACTCGATCTCGGCGGGCCTCGACTATCCCGGAGTCGGGCCGGAACACGCCTGGCTGCGCGACTCGGGGCGGGTCGATTACGTCTCGGTCACCGACGACGAGGCGCTGGAGGCGTTCCACCTGTGCGCGCGGCTCGAAGGCATCATCCCCGCCCTCGAACCGGCCCACGCCCTCGCCCAGGTGGTCAAGATGGCGCCGGACCTGCCGTCGGACCATCTCCTCGTCATGAACATGTGCGGGCGCGGCGACAAGGACATCTTCACCGTCGTCGGCGCGGCCGGGGCGGACCTGTGAGCGGGCGCCTCGAGCGGCGCTTCGCGGCGCTCGCCGCGGAAGACCGCGCCGGCCTCGTGACCTTCACGATGATGGGCGACCCGGACATCGAGACGTCCATCGCCATCCTCGAAGGGCTCGCGGGCGCCGGCGCCGACATCGTCGAGATCGGCTCGCCCTTCACCGATCCGATGGCCGACGGCCCGGTGATCCAGGCCGCCGGCCAGCGCGCGCTGGCGGCCGGGATCACCCTCGGCAAGACGCTCGCCCTGGCGCGGCGCTTCCGCGAGAAGGACGACGCCACGCCGCTGGTGCTCATGGGCTACTACAACCCGATCTACATTTACGGCATCGAACGCTTCCTCACCGACGCGCGCGCGTCGGGGCTCGACGGGATGATCGTCGTGGACCTGCCGCCGGAGGAAGATTCCGAACTCTGCCTGCCGGCGCAGGACGCCGGGCTTTCGTTCATCCGGCTGACGGCACCGACCACCGACGAGGCCCGGTTGCCGGCCGTCCTCGCCAACGCCGGCGGCTTCGTCTACCACATCGCGATCACCGGGATCACCGGCGCGAAGGGCGCGGCCGGCGCGGTGACGCGCGATGCGGTCGCGCGGCTCAGGCGCCACACCGATCTGCCCGTCGCCGTGGGCTTCGGCATCAAGACCCCGGCGCAGGCGGCCGAGGTCGCCAGGGTGGCCGACGCCGCGGTCGTCGGTTCGGCGCTGGTCGGCGAGATCGAGCGGGGGCTGGACGAGTCCGGCGCCGCGACACCCGCCTGCCGGGAGAACGCGCTCGCGCTGGTGCGGGCGCTCGCCACGGGCGTCCGACGGGCGCGGGAGGAGAATGCCTCGTGAGCTGGCTCGATCGTTTCGCACGCCCCAAGGTGAGCGGCTTCTTCCGCAAGCACGACATCCCGCGCGATCTGTGGAAGAAGTGCGAGAAGTGCGAGCAGATGATTTTCCACCGCGAGCTGGAGAACAACCTCCAGGTCTGTCCGCGCTGCGATCACCACATGCGGCTCGGCGCCGACCGGCGTCTCGCGCTCCTGTTCGACGACGGCGGCCACGAGACCATCGCGCTGCCCAAGGTCGCCGAGGACCCGCTGCGGTTCCGCGACCGAAAACGCTATACGGACCGCCTGCGCGAGGCGCGCGGCGCCACCGGACACGACGACGCGATCGTCGTCGCCCACGGCCCGCTCGGCGGCGCGCCGGCCGTGATCGCGGCGTTCGACTTCGGCTTTCTCGGGGGCTCGATGGGCACCGCCGTGGGCGAAAGCCTGGTCGCCGCCGCGCGCTTGGCCGAGCGGCGGACGGCGCCCCTGATCGTCGTTCCCTCGTCGGGCGGTGCGCGTATGCAGGAGGGCGTGCTCTCGCTGATGCAGATGGCGCGCACGACGATCGCCGTGGGCGCGCTGAAGGAGGCGGGGCGGCCCTACATCGTGTTGCTCACGAATCCGACGACCGGCGGGGTGACGGCCTCCTTCGCCATGCTCGGCGACATCGCGATCGCCGAGCCCGGCGCGGTGATCGGCTTCGCCGGCCCGCGCGTGATCGAAGAGACCATCCGCGAGACCCTGCCCGAGGGCTTCCAGCGCGCCGAATATCTGCGCGACCACGGCATGGTCGACATGGTGGTCCACCGCCACAAGTTGCGCGAGACCTTGAGCGGCCTGCTCGCCCTCCTGCGCGACAAGGAGCCGCCGGCGGAGGTCGCCGCGCCGCCCCCGACGGCGCTCGACATCCCGCAGCCCGTGGACGAACCGGCGCCTGCGCCCGCGGACTGACGCCGGCCTGTCCATGCCGCCCGTTTCCGCATCCGGCGGCGCGCCGCCCGCACGGGCGCAGGGCGAGAGCGACGCGATCCTCGCGCGCCTCCTCGCACTCCACCCCAAGGCCATCGACCTTTCGCTCGCGCGCATGAGGCGGCTGCTCGAGGCGCTCGGCCATCCGGAACGCGCCTTGCCACCGGTCATCCACGTCGCCGGTACCAACGGCAAGGGCAGCGTCGTCGCCTATCTCGAAGCGGCGCTGCGCGCAGCCGGCTACCGGGTGAACGCCTACGTGTCTCCGCATCTGGTCCGCTTCGCCGAACGGATCAGGCTGGGTGGCGTGCCGATCGACGAAGGGGCGCTGGCCAAATGCCTCGCCCATTGCGAAACGGCGAACGCCGGCGCCCCGATCACCTTCTTCGAGATCACCACGGCGGCGGCGTTCCATGCCTTCCAGCGGCATCCCTCGGACGCCTTGCTGCTCGAAGTCGGCCTCGGCGGGCGGCTCGACGCGACCAACGTGATCGAGCGCCCGGCACTCACTGCGATCACGCCGGTTTCGATCGACCACACGCACTATCTGGGCGAGACGCTTGCGCTCATCGCGGCGGAGAAGGCCGGCATCCTCAAGCCCGGCGTGCCCGCCATCGTCGGACGCCAGGAGCGGGCGGCGGCCGACACGATCGAACGGATCGCCCGCGCCGTCGGCGTGCCGCTCGCGCGGCCGGATCGCGAATGGTCGTTCGCGCGGGCCGGCGATGCCTTGCGCGTGCGGGACGCGCGCGGGGCCGCCCTCTATCCCCTGCCCGGTCTCGCCGGCGCGCACCAGGTCGAGAACGCGGCGCTCGCCGTGGCGTGCGCCCGCGCCCTGCCCGGGTTCGACGTTCCGCGCGCCGCCCTGGCCCGGGGGCTGCGGGAGGCGCGCTGGCCGGGCCGGTTGCAGGAAATCCGCTGGCCCGGCCTCCCCGACGGCTGGGCGTTCTGGCTCGATGGCGGGCACAACGAGGCCGCCGGGCAGGCCCTCGGCCGCGTGGCGGCGGGCTGGGCCGACCGGCCGCTCGACCTGGTGGTGGGGATGCTCGACACCAGACCGCCGGCCGATTTTCTCCGGTCGATTGCCCCTTTCGCGCGCCGGCTCCGCGCCGTGCCCGTGCCGGGCCAAGCCGCCAGCGCGGCGGCGGGAGACATCGCCGTTGCCGCGCGCGCCCTCGGCATCCCCGCCGAGGCGGCCGGCGGCATGGACGAGGCGATCCGGCACCTCACGGCAAGCGCGGCGCCACCCGGCCGCATCCTGGTGTGCGGGTCGCTCTATCTGGTCGGCGGGGTGTTGGCCGCGGCTGGTCTTCCAGCCGCCTGAGTGCCGTCCGGCTGAGTGCTGCCCCGGCGCAGCGGTGGGGTCAGATCGCGCCGCGAACCCACTCGGCGAGCTTGGCCTTGGGCATGGCGCCCACCTTGGTCGCGGCGACCTCGCCGTCCTTGAAGAGGATCAGGGTCGGAATCCCGCGCACGCCGTATTTCGCCGGCGTCGAGGGGTTGCTGTCCACGTCCACCTTCGCCACCGACAGCGAGTCGCTCATCTCGCCGGCGAGCGCTTCGATATGGGGCGCGATCGCCTTGCAGGGCCCGCACCACTCGGCCCAGAAGTCGACCAGAACCGGCCCCTCGGCCTTGAGGACCTTGTCCTCGAACTCCGCATCCGTGACCTGGGTGACGCTCATCCCGTCCCTCCCCGTGAACGCATCCCGGAATGTAGGCCTGCCCGCCGGGCCAGTCAACGCGCCCCCAGGCGGGGAGACGGAAGCCGTGGCGTGCGTCCCCGCCGCCACACAGCGAAAAGCGGGTGTCCTTGATCTTCGGGCAGGTGGTCTCCATGATGGGTTTTCGCGCGGCGCCGGCCGGGGCGGCCCTGCCGCTTTTTCGCAACCGCGACCTCAGGGAGGAAGCCCATGTTCAGCATCCCCAGGAAGGCCCTTTACAAGCCGGTCAGCCGGCGCAGGTTTCTCGCGCTCGGCGGCGGTGTGGCGACCGCCCTCGGCGTGGGCTCGCTGGCGGTCGGCATGAACTCGATGATTACACGCCGGCCGGTCTACGCCTCGTCGTCGGACGACGCCAAGTGGCGCCAGTACGAGGGATCGAAGCTCGTCTTCATGTCGGAGAACACGCCGCCGTCTTTCGCCATCCGTGACAACATCGCGGCGTTCTACGATCTCACCGGCATCGAGGTCGAGATTCTGACCGACGGTCTGCCGACGGTACAGCAGAAGGTCGGCATCGACCTGAGAAGCGGCCAGGGCGATTACCAGCTGAACTACGTGCAGGACAAGCCGATCGGCTCGCCGTTCGCCGACTTCTACGCCGACCTCAACGAATTCACCATGGACGACACGCTGCCCCTCGACCCCCAGGGCTACGGCGACGAGGTCTGGTTCGAGAACTACCTGGACGCCTGCGGCGTCTATTACGAACGCGGCCCGATCCGCGCCTTCCCTTACGATTGCGCGGTCTCGTGCACGTTCTACCGGCAGGACCTGTTCGAGAAGCTCACCAAGGACTTCGAGGCGGATTACGGCTACCGGCTCGAATTCACCGACGAGACGACCTACAGGAACATGGTCGACATCGCCGCGTTCTTCCGGAAGATGCACGAGCGCGACGCGGCGATCCCCTACGGCTACGCGCAACACCACGGGTCCTTTGGCTGGACGACGCAGCTCGACATCCAGCGCCACATGTACGCGCAGAACCAGTGGCTCGACTTCGCGGTCGACGACACCCTGGGGTCGAAGAACCCGGGCCCGACGAATTGGGGCGACGCGCAGTCGGTGAAGGCGATGGAAGGCTACAAGGCGCTGGCCGACGCCTCCCACCCGGACAACCTGACCAACGGCACGCTGGAGCTGAACACCGTCTATGCCGCGGGCGGGATCGCGATGCAGATCCAGTACCACGAGTTCGCGGCCTCCGTGGAGGACCCGGAGCAGTCGGTCGCCGCGGGCGGCAGAACGGCTTACGCGATGGGCCCGAAGGGCGACCCGGCCTGGAACGTCGACGGCGGTGCCAACGTCGTCAACGCCACCAATTGCGGCATCGGCGGGATCGGCATCAACGGCAGCGCGCCGATGGACCTTCAGCGGGCGGCGTTCATCTTCGCGAGCTGGGCGTGCAGCCACGACACGCAGCTGATGGTGCTGCGCGGCGTCGGCGGCACCCCGACGCGGAAGTCGGTGCTCGACGTGCCGGAGGTCAAGGAAGCGCGCAACCGGCCGACCACGATGCCGAACGCGCTGACCTTCGAGGCCGTGTACGACAAGGGCATCCGCTCGCCCAACATGGTGCTGGGCCCCAAGCTGCCGAAGTCGAACGAGTACCACGAGATCGTCCGCGTCGGCACGCAGCAATGCATCTCGGGCGAGCTCTCCGCCCAGGAGGCGTGCGAGTCCATCCGCGACGAGCTGAACGCCATCCACGACCTCTGAGCGGGTTGGCCCTCCCGGCCCCGGGGCGTAAGCGCGCCCGGCGCCCGGGAGCGGATGGCACGAAACGGAGACCGCGCGGATGACGGCCCTGGCCGCGGACGCCACCGCGGGGGAAGCCGCGCGTGGCGTGCGTCGCGTCGACCGCGTGCCGGCGCACTTCAACCGCCGCCCGCCGCAGTTCTACCTGTTGTGGCTGATGCTGCCGGCGATTCTCCTGCTGGCGGCGATCTCGCTCTACCCCTTCGGGTGGCTGATCTACATGACGCTGCACGAAGTGCAGCTCGCGCCCGGCAAGCCGGACGTCTGGGCCGGCATCGACAATTTCACGCGGCTCGCGGGCGACAAAAAGTTCGCCCACGGCTGGCTGACGCTCTTCAAGTACAGCGCGCTCTGCCTCTCGATCGAGATCGGCCTGGGCGTGCTGGTCGCCGTCATCCTCAACAACAGCCGCCTGGAGAAGGTCCTGGTCACCATCTTCCTGATGCCGATGATGATGGCCCCGGTGATCGCCGGTTTCCTCTACATGTTCCTCTACAACGGGACCTTCGGCTGGTATTTCTGGCTGTTGCAGAGCCTGGGCCTGCTCGAGGGCGGGTCGATCCTCGGCAACAGGTTCTGGGCGATGTTCGCGGTCGTCGCCACCGATGTGTGGCAGTGGACCCCGCTCATCGCGCTGATCACCCTGGCGGGGCTCAAGCGCGTGCCGCAGGACCAGCTCGAGGCCCACATGGTGGACGGCGCCGGCCCGGTGCGGAATTTCTTCAGCGTGGCGCTGCCCAACCTCTACCCCTTCCTGCTGATCGCGATCCTGCTCCGCTTCATGGACAATTTCCGGTTTATCGACACGATCCTGATCATGACCGGCGGCGGCCCCGCCAACGCCACCAAAATCCTGCCGACCTACCTGTTCGACGTGTCGTTCAAGTTCTTCGAGCTCGGGCGCGGCGCGGCAATCGCCTTCACCCTCCTGCTGTTGACGATCCTCCTCGGCCTCGTGCTCACCAAGGTGTTCGAAGACCCGACGCGCAAGCTCAAGACGAGCGGTGAAGAATAGCGATGGCCTCGCGCGAGATCGTCCGCTACCGCTCGCCGGCGCGCACCGCGGTCCAGGTGCTCACGGCGATCTTCCTCTTCGTCTTCTTCGTCTGGACCGTGCTACCGCTGTTCATCATGGTCGTCTCGTCCTTCAAGGACCTGCTGGATGCGTTCCAGGTCCCGGCCGTCGGCGACTGGGGCGGAATCGGCGTGATGTTCGACTTCGCGCCGACCGGCCAGCACTACGTGGAGCTGTTCACCGAGAAGCACTTCGGCACCTATCTGCGCAACAGCGTGATCGCCTCGCTGGGCTCGGCCGCCGTCTCGGTCTCGCTCGGCGCGATGGCCGCCTACGCCTTGTCGCGGGCCGAGTTCCGCGGCAAGCGCGACCTCCTGTTCTGGATCATCTCGACGCGCATGGCCCCGGTCGTGGCGGTCATGGTGCCGCTCTACGTGATCTTCCGCTCGTCGGGGCTGGTGGGCACCCTGCCGGGCCTGATCCTCGCCTACACGACCTTCAACCTGCCCTTCGCGATCTGGATCCTGAAGGGCTTCTTCGACAACGTGCCCTACGCGATTGAGGAAGCGGCGCAGTGCGACGGTTGCACCCGCTGGCAGGCGTTCCGGCTGATCATCCCGCTGGTGGCGCCCGGGGTCGGCGCCTTCGTCGTGCTTTGCGTCCTGTTCGGCTGGAACGACTTCCTGTTCGCGTCGATCATCGGCTCGGGCGGGGCCAAGACCCTGCCGGTGGCGACCGCCGAGCTGGTCCAGCCGGTCAAGATTCAATGGGGAATGATCATGGCGGCGGGCGTGGTCACCGCAGCGCCCATGATGTTCCTGGGCCTGCTGATCCGCCGCTACCTGGTCACCGGGCTGACCATGGGCGCGGTGCGGGAATAGGCCGGGGAGAGTGGCGATGGCTGCGGTCTCGATCGCCGATGTGTGGAAGTATTACGGCAAGACGGTCGCCGTGAAGGCGCTCAATCTCGACATCAGGAACAACGAGTTCATGTGCATCCTGGGGCCGTCGGGCTGCGGCAAGTCGTCGACCCTGCGGATGCTCGCCGGCCTCGAGTTCATCTCCTCGGGCGACATCTTCTTCGACGAGGTGCGGGTGAACGACCTGCCGCCGCGCGACCGCGACATCGCCATGGTGTTCGAGAACTACGCGCTCTACCCCCACAAGACCGTCTTCGAGAACATGGCCAACCCGCTCAAGCTGCGGAAGATCCCGAGGGAGGAAATCGGAAAGCGGGTGCGCTGGGCGGCCGAGATGCTCGAGATCGGCGACCTGCTGTCGCGCAAGCCGGTGGAGCTGAGCGGCGGCCAGAAGCAGCGCACGGCGATTGGCAGGGCGATCGTGCGCGAGCCGAAAGTGTTCCTGTTCGACGAGCCGATCGCCCACCTCGACGCGAAGCTGCGCTCCCACATGCGGGGCGAGTTGAAGCATCTCCAGCGCCGCCTCGAGACCACCACCGTCTACGTCACCCACGATCAGCTCGAGGGGATGTCGATGGCGGACCGGATCGCGGTCATGCACGAGGGCGTTCTCCAGCAGCTCGGCACGCCCGGCGACATCTACAACCACCCCGAGAACGAATTCGTAGCGGGATTCGTCGGCGAGCCGCCGATGAACCTGCTCGATTGCACCCTGGAAGGAACGGACGCCGTGCCGGCGGTCACGCATCCGGGTTTCCGCCTGCCGCTTTCGGACCGTCAGGCCGAGCGGCTTTCCGCTTGCCGGGCAGGGATGCCGGTCCGCGTCGGCATCCGGCCCGACGATCTCAGGATCGAGCCCGGCGCGGACGGCACGCTCGACGTCCCGGGCGAGGTCTTCGTGACGGAGCCGCTCGGCGGCGACATGGTGGTGGAGGCGAATGTCGGCGGGGACCGGATCACCGTCAAGACCAAGATCGGCCCCATGGGCGGACCGGGCGAACCCTGCCGCCTCGCCTTCGACACGGACAAGCTGCACGTCTTCGACAAGGACAGCGGCGTCGCCTTCTTTTAGGGCGCCATATACACCTGATTAATCAAAAGCCTTGACGCGCCTTCGCCCGGACTGGCGGCGGCGCAAGCCCGACCGCGTGTTGCGTCGTTGCCCGGTGCGTGGCATGCTTGCAGTATGGCAGACACGGCCGTGTCCGATACGCTCGCCACGGCTCGGAAACTCAAGGCGGCCGGCATCGCCGACGCTCAAGCCGAAGCACATGCCGAAGCCATCGCGGACGCGGTCCGCGCGTCGCGCAGCGCGCTTGCGACCAAGGCGGACCTCTATCACGCCTTGTGGGTGCATACCGTCGGGTTGGCGGCGTTCATCGTCGCCGTCGCCGGCCTCGCCATCGGCTTGATCCAACCATAGACGCCCACCGGCACGCGATAAACCGCGATAGGGGACCGGGAGAGAAACGCAAATGGGATATGACGTAGAGAAACGCAAGCATATTTTTTACAAATCTCAATACAAGGGAAAATGTCACATTTGCAGAAAACGTTTGGATTTTAATGCCTATGGAAGACGTGACGATGACCGCGGTTGGGAGGTCGACCATGGGAATCCCAAAGCACGGGGCGGGACCAGTTATTTGAAAAATCTAAAACCCGCATGTATCACATGCAATCGCGCAAAAAGTGATAAGAAAACCAATGAATACCGACGTAATCATCCGACCGGGGGTTATGATCCCACACATCCGATGGTAGATAGTGCCAAGTATTACTTGGGCCGTATTCGCCGACGTATCGCTCGGCCTTGAGGACCTTGTCCTCGAACCCCGCATCCGTGACTTGGGTGACGCTTATCCCGTCCCTCCCCGTGAATGCATCCCGGAGCGCAGGCACGTCCGCCGGGCCAGTCAACGCGGTGGGCAGCGTCACGTCGTCTTCCGCCGCCGCTGCGGGCGCGACCGGTGCGTCGTCCTTGTTCGGGAACGCGGGCCCGAAGATCCGCACGTCGAAACCCTCTATTCGGGGCCGACGTGGCACTCCAGATAGGGCGCGCCCTGTTCGCCGCAGGCGCCGTAGCTCAGGGTCCCGTCCGCGCCGTAATGCGTCAGCGTCAGGGAGACGGAGCGGCCCAGGTGGTGTTGCAGGACGACCGCCTTTCCGTCCGCCGTCTCGCCGGTGAAGAAGGGGCCCGGGCCCATGCGGGCGCGCAGCCTCACGGCTGCTTCCAGAAAGTGCGTCCGGACATACGTCCCATCCGCCCGGTGCGCGACCTCGATCCGGCACGATCGGCCCGTGAACCGGGCACCCGTCCACCAATTGTCCGGGTCTTCGACCACGATCTCGCCCGAATACGTCCCCGCCTGGATCTCGGGGATCGGGCCGCTCCGCTCCCGCGCCGCGGCTTGGTCCCGCTCCCTGGTCCAGCAATCGATTCCGGGGTCCCCGCACCCGCTCAAGCCGGCGCCGGCGGCCAGGGCCAGCAGCGCCATCCGCCGGGTTGCGGGACGGGACCTCACACCCGGACGCAGTCCAGCAGGTGGCGGGTATAGGGATGGCGCGGGTCGTCGAAGAGGCGGTGGGTCTCGGCGGCCTCGACGATGCGCCCGGCCTGCATCACCGCCACCTTGTCGCAGTAATGCGCCGCGATCCCCAGATCGCCGGTGATGATCAGGCGCGCGGTGCCGGCCTCCTCGGCGAGCGCGCGGGTCAGGTCGAGGACCTGCCGCTGGATCGTGACGTCGAGACCGGCCGTCGGCTCGTCGGCGATCAGCAGCTTCGGCCGGTACATCAGCGCCATCGCGAGGCACACCCGCTGGGCCATGCCGCCGCTCAACTCGTGCGGGAAGGCCGCCAGACGCTGCGCCGGGTCCGCGATGCCCACCATCTCCAGAAGTTCGACCGCGCGGGCGTCCGCGGCCTTCGCGCCGATCTTCTCGTGCGCCTGGAGGGCGCTTCGCAGCATGGCGCCGACGGTGGTGAGCGGGTTCAACTGGGACTTCGCGTTGGGCAGGATCGCCGCGATCTGCGTCGTGCGCAGTGCCCGCATCGCGCGCTTGTCGATGGCCAGCAGGTCGGTCTCCCGATAGCGGATCGAGCCGGCGGTGACGGCGAGCGCCGGCGGCAGCAGCCGCAGGACCGACTTCACCAGCACCGATTTGCCGGCGCCGGATTCGCCGACGATACCCACGCTCTCGCCGGCACCCAGGCCGATGCGGATGTCGCTCAGCAGGGTCTGTCCGGTCATGGGCGCGGCCACGCGCATGTCGTCCACCCGCAGCACGGGTTCGCGCTCCGCCCCGAGGAAGAGCGCCGGCGCGGCCGGGGCCGCCGCGCCGCCGCCCTCGCCCGCTTCCAGCGCCGCCGCGCGCCGCCGGTCGGTCTCCTTGCGCACGGCCCGCGGCTCCATGATCAATGTCAGGATCTCGCCGAAGATGCCGAAGGAGAAGACCGTGAGCCCCAGGGCAAGCCCGGGGAAGAGCGCGGGCCACCATTGCCCGATCTCCAGATATTTGGCGCCGGAGGCGATCATCGCCCCGAGCTCGGGCGTCGGCGGCCTGACGCCGGCGCCGACGAAGCTCAAGCCCGCGGTGAGCAGGATCGCGAAGCCCACCGTCACCGAGACCTGCACGATGACCGTCGGCAGCGCGTTCGGCAGCACGTGGCGGAAGCCGATCCGTATCTCGCGGTTTCCCGTCGCCTTGGCGGCCTCTGCGAAGGGGCGCTGCACCAGGGACAGCACCTCCGAACGCACGATGCGGACGAAGACCGGCGTGTTCACGAAGGCGATCGCGATGATGATGTTGGTGACGCTGCCGCCGAAGACGGCGACCAGGACCATCGCGAAGACGAACACCGGGAAGGACTGGATCACCTCCAGGAGCCGCATGAAGATCTCGGCGAAGGCGGTCGCGCCGGCGCCGCCACGGCTCTCGTAGAGCGCGACCAGGACGCCCAAGGGCGAGCCCAGGAACACCGAGATCGCCGTCGCCACGACGCCGATCACCACGTCGGTGCGCGGTGCCGCCAGCACCCGCGAGAGGATGTCGATGCCGTTCTCGTCGGTGCCGAAGGGGTGGGCACCGCCCGGCGGCAGCAGGCGCCGGGCGGGGTCGGCGGTCTCGGTGGGGAAGGGCGCGAGCCAGGGGCCGAAAACGGTCAGGAAGATCACGCCGAAGAAGATGGCGAGCACCACGAGCTGCCATTTCGGCAGGCCGCGCAGGGTGCGTTCGATGCGGAGCCACACGGCGCGCGCCTAATTCTGCACGCCGCCGATCTTGATGCGCGGGTCCATCGCGAAATGAATCAGGTCGACCGCTAAGTAGACCAGCATCGTGAAGATCGCGGCGAAGGAAACGAAGCCCTGGATCGGCGCGTAGTCGGCCGTGACGATGCCCTGCACCGCGTACTGGCCGAGCCCGGTGTAGTTGAACACCCGCTCCACCAGCACGGCGCCCCCCAGCAGGAACATGACCACGACGCCGGTGATGACCAGGGTCGGGCCGGCGGCGACGCGGGCGGCGCGGGTCAGCACGATCCGGGGCGCCAGCCCGACCGCCTCGGCGTAGGTCGTGTAGTCCGCCTTGAGCGCGCCTTCCATCTGGCTGCGCAGCATCTTGAAGATGGGCGCGCCATAGACGAAGGCGAGGGTGAACACCGGCATGATCAGGTGCAGGACGCCCGACCAGAAGACGCCGAAATCGCCGGCCAGCAGGGAATCGATCAGGATCGATCCGGTGACGAAGGGCGGCTCGAAATCGAGGATGCCGAGCCGTCCTTCCGGCCCGGGCAGGATCTCGGCCGGCATCAGGCCGGCGGCGCCCGCGAACAGGAAGAAGATCAGCACCAGGCCCAACAGGAAGTCCGGGAGCGCGCCGGCCAGCATCCCGTAGCCGAAGGTGACGTTCTGGAACAGCCGGACGATCCAGTTCCGCGTCCGGCTGGCGGTGATGACGGCGAGCGGCACCAGGATCAGGAAGACGAAGATCAGCGCGAGGAAGATGAGCTCCAGGGTGACGGGAATGCGGTGGATCAGGTCGTCCAGCACGGCGGTGCCGTTGACCCAGGATTCGCCCAGGTCGCCCTGGAAGGCGTTCTCCAGCCAGATCGCGTATTGCTCGGGGATCGGCCGGTCGAGGTACATCTTCGCGCGCAGCGCCTCGACGGACGATTCGGGCGCGAGCGGCCCCAGAGAAAGCCGCGCCGGATCGCCCGGCAGCAGGCGCACCAGCACGAAGGTGATGAACGAGATCAGGAAGACCTGCGGGACCAGGAACAGGAACCGCCGGCCGATATAGAGCGCGAGGCGCATGACGTCCGCTCAGCCCCTTCCGCGCCCGCGCAGGAAACGGGGCGGCGGCCAAGCGCCGCCCCGCGCCTCCGGCGCCTTCACGCGCGCCCGCCTCGACGAACCGCCGTCAGTCGGCGATCGACATCTCCGCCACGCGGTAGAACTGCGTCGTGTACCAGCGGAAGTTGCTGACCTTCCGCGACAGGCCGACGGCGAAATAGTGCTCGCCGATCCAGCCCACGCCGGCGAGATCGTGGATGTGCTCCTGGATGCCGGCATGGGCGGCGATGCGCGCCTCCGGGTCCACCACGCCTTCGCCGTCCTTCAGCACCTGGTCGACCTTCGGGTCGGAGAAGTTGTGGTAGTTGACCAGGGCGCCGGTCGGCCAGACCAGCTTCAGCGCGTAGTTGATGTCCGGCTGGATGGGCATGTCGGTCCAGATCGCCAGCGAGCCCTTCTTGCTCATCACCGTGTCGGAATGGGCGGCGACCGGCAGCTTCTTCAGCGAGAGGTCGATGCCGGCCTCCTTGAACGAGCTCTGGAGCAGGACCGAGATCGCCTCCTGGGTGGCGTCACCCGCGTTGAACGCGAGCTCGGCCTCGAAGCCGTCGGGGAACCCCGCCTCCGCGAGCAGCGCCTTCGCCCTGGCCGGGTCGTAGTCGTACTTCATATGCCCTTCGTAGCCGGGGTAGGTGCTCGGCATCGGCCCCTGCCAATGGTTCATCATGCCGTGGTAGATGTCGGCGATGATCGCCTGGCGGTCGATGAGGTGGTTGATCGCCTGGCGGACCTTCGCGTTGTCGTAGGGCGGCAACTCGTTGTTGATCATGATCCACATGGACTGGTTGCCGCGCACCGCGACGCCCCGCGCGTTCTCGTCGTCGGCCAGCGCCACGATCTCGTCGGGGGTCAACCCCTCGGCCATGTGCACCTTGCTCTGCTTGAGGAGGGCGACGCGGTTGGCCGATTCCGGAACCACCAGATAGATGATCCGCTTGATCTCCGGCGCGCCGCGCCAGTAGGCCTCGTTGGCCTCCATGACGACGCGCTTGCCCGGGGTCCATTCCGTCACCCGGTAGGCGCCGAAGCCGCCGCCGTTGGTCGCCACCCATTTGTCTCCCCACGGGTCGTCGTCGGTGGCGTGCTTCATGATCTCGGTCGAATCGAGCCAAGCGTTGTAGTAGTTGGTCAGCGCTTTGCAGGCGAGCGGCATCCCCGCCGAGGAGGTGAGCTCGACCGTGTGGTCGTCGATCCTGGCGTAGCCGCCGCTCTCCGGCGGGTTGATCGTCTGGCCCGGCAGGTTGAGCAGGAATTCGAGGAAGTTGTTGATCGCGCCCGTGGCCTTGCCGCGCTCGATCCGCCAGATCACGTCGTCCGCCGTGAACTCGTTCCCCCACGGCGAGATCACGCCTTTGCGGAGGTGGTAGATGGCGCGCTTGCCGTCCGGCTCCAGCTCGCATTTCTCGATGATCCCCGGCAGCAGCGCCTTCTGGCCCATGTAGTCGGGATATTTGAAGCCGGGGATGGTTGACGGATCCCAGGCGTCGCCGGTCGCATAGGGAAAGTCGATCCACTCCCAGTTCATGCCGTCCTCGAAGACCTGGGCGCCCATGCTCCAGGTCTGGGGGCTCACGTGCTTGTCGAGGTCGATGCCCTGCGGCAGGCCCGGAATGGCGATGACCATCGTGTCCTGCGCCGCGTCGGCCGGCTTCGGCACCAGCGTCCAGGCCGAGGCGGCGAGCGCCGCCGCCGCGACGGCCCCGAGGCCGCGTCTCGTGATGTTTCCCAGCGTCATTCTCGTCCCTCCCTCAGGCTCCCGTTTCGCGCCGCGTGCAGGCCGGCGTCTGTCGGATCGCGTGGATATTAGAACAAACGCTCGTTCGGAACCGAACGAAAAGCGTCACGCTCCGCTAACCGGCGCCCGCGGCGGCCATGGACGCGGCGACGTCGGGCCAGCGCCGGCAGGCGGAGTAGTGGGCCTCCTCGATCTCGCGCAGCGGCGGCACCTCCTCCCGGCAGGCATCCTCGCGGATGGGGCAGCGGCCGTAGAGGGGGCATTCCGGCTTCGGGTTGATCGCCGTCGGGATCTCGCCCTCGATGACGTAAGGGTCCGGGCGCCGCCGCGGGTCCGGGAACAGCACCGCCGAGAGGAGCGCGCGGCTGTAAGGGTGACGCTGGCTGTCCATGATGATCCCGGTCGGCGCGTGCTCGACGATATGCCCCAGATACATGATCGCGATGCGGTGGCTGATCTTGGCGACCGAGGTGAGGTCGTGGGAGATGAAGATATAGGCCGTCTCCGTCTCGCTCTGGATCGCCTTGAGCAGGTCGAGGATCTCCGCCCGCGCCGACGGGTCGAGCATGGAGGTCGGCTCGTCCAGCACCACGAATTCCGGTTCCGTGACCAGCGCCCGCGCGATCCCCACCCGTTGCTGTTCGCTCGCCGTCAGGTCCGCCGGGTAGTAGTCGAAGAGGTGGGCGCCGAGGCCCACGCGCTCCAGCATGGCGGCGACGCGGCCCCGTCGCTTCGCCCGCGCCGCACCGTGCAATGCAAGCGGCTCGTCCACGGTCTGGAACGCTGTGAGCCGCGGGTTCAACGAGCCGAACGGGTCCTGGAACACGAGCTGCATCCGCGCCCGCAGCGCGCGGAGGCGGTCCGGCGCGAGGTCGCTGATCTCCGCGCCGCCGAGGGCGATCCGCCCCTTCGTCGGTTCGATCAGCCGCAGCACGCAGCGGCCCACGGTGGTCTTGCCTGAGCCGCTCTCGCCGACGAGGCCCAGGGTCTCGCCGCGCTCCAGCGTGAAGGAGACGTTGTTGACGGCGATCAGGTCGTCGCCGTGGCCGACCGTGAAAATCTTGGTCAGGTTCTCGACTTCGAGCAGCGCCACCGTTCCGTCCCCCGCTCCCGAGAAGAGGCGCCGCCCGCGGGCGCGCTACCACTGCGCCCGCGCGTCGATGGGCCAGATGTCGACCAGCGTGTCGCCCCGCACGCAGTGGTAGACGCCATAGAGGTTGAGCGTCCCGTAGCAGTGCGGAGTCACGCATTCGAGGGCCTCGCCGATCTCCGGCCGGCGCGCGCCCGCGGGCACGGTGACGCGCCCCAGGTCGTCGCCGATCAGCGCGTAGCGCGAGTCCGGATCGGCGCCGGAGGCGATGCGGGGGGTCAGATCCTCGCGCGCGAATTCCTTGATCCCGGCATCGGTCACTGCGAATTCGTCGCGCGCGCTGATCACGGTGGTGCGCACGAAGAGGGCGGTCTCGAAGGGGTGCGGGTTGTCGGGCTCGAAGGGCGTGTCGGCGTAGTTCACGTCCATGAAGACGTAGCTTCCGGCTTGGCATTCCGTGAAGAGGCCGGCTTGGGCGTCGATCGCGTAGGTGCCGGTGCCGCCGCCGGAGACGATCCCGGGTGCAAGATCCGCGGCGGCCAGCCGCTCGCGGAGCGCGGCCAGGGGCGCGGTGCATCGCGCCTGTTGCGCGGCGCGGACGGCGAAATCGGGCTCCCGCTGGAACGAGCCGTTGTAGCCCTGGACGCCGGCGTAGAGCACGCCGTCCGTCTCGGCGATGCGGCGCGCCAGCGCCACCGCCTCGTCGATGGCGGCGAGGCCGGTGCGCCGGCCGCCGACCTCGACATCGACCAGCAGGCGCAGCGGCCGGCCGGAGTCGCGGGCGGCGGTGGCGAGGCGATCCACCACGCCGGCGTCGTCCACGGCGACGATCAGGCCCTCCGCCCGGGCGTTGAGCGCGGCCAGGCGGGCGATCTTGGGCGCCGTCACCACCTGCGAGAAGAGCAGCACGCCGCCGATCCCGGCATCGGCCATGACCTCCGCCTCGGCCAGGGTGGCACAGCAGACGCCGAGCGCGCCGGCCGCCATCTGGCGCTTCGCCACCTCGACCGACTTGTGGATCTTCGCCACCGGCCGCAGCCCGTGCCGCGCCGTGCCGAGATAGCGCGCGAGATAGGCGACGTTGCGTTCCAGGCGGTCCAGGTCGAGCACCAGCGCCGGCGTCGACAGCGCGCCCCGCGACCCCGCCTGGCCGATCAGCGGCGCGTTGGGGCCGAGAGGCCCGAAAGGAGGCATGGCGTCTTCCCGCCCGCGGCGTGCGTGGGCGTCGAGGCTAACACGGGGCCGGGGGATGTGAAGAGAAAACGGAACCTGCTTTACCCGTGAACGTCCGCCAATGACGCGGGCCAGTGGATAGTGGGTGGGGGATAGTGGCTGAGATAACCTGCTTTACTCGCGAAAGTCCGCCAATGGCGCAGAAGCTGCCGATGAGGGTGCCGGCGCCCGGAGCGAAAGGCGGCGGGGAGCGAGAGAAGGGCGGCGGGGGAGGCCGCCGCCCTGGCGCTTCAGCAGTTCGAGGCGTCGGCGGGGCAGGCGGCGGCGCCGAAGCTGCCGACCATGCCGAGGACGCCGTTGTTGACGATATCGCTGCCCACGGCGGGCAGCCACCAGGTGCCGGCGGCCTCGAGGGCGTCGGCGGGGCCGTAGAAGGCGCCCTCGACCTGGCCGTGGTTCCAGAATTGGTTCATCGCCAGCCCCCTGTTGCCACCCACCTGCTCGCGGATCGTGTAGCCGTGCGTGTCCGCGCCTGCGGTCCGGGTGCCGCCGTCGGAGGCGGTCCGCCGGCTGTCGGAAATAGCGGTGTCCGGGACCGCCCTGCCCGAGAAGGCGCCGTTGGCGGTGATGTCGCCGTCCAACAGAATGTCGCCGAGGAAGGCGTAGTAGCCGCTCGGGTGGGCGGCGGTGCCGCCGCTGCCCCAGGCGCCGCCGGGCAGCGTGATTTCCAGGTCGTGGATGGCCCCAGTGAAGTCGTTGGCAGCGGTGGGCTTGTCGGCGCCCGTGGGCGCGGTGAAGTCGCTCGCCTGGCAGCCGCTGCCGCCGATGCAGGTGTGGAGGGTGACGTTGCCGCGCATCCGGTGCAGACCGCCGACGACGCCGCTGCCGTGGGTCGTCGCCAGCCAGGCCATGGTCCGCCCCTTGAAGGTGGCGGCGATGGAATCCGCCGTCGCCGCCGGCAGCCGGTTGTGCGCGCCGAAGGCGTCGAAACCGTAATGGAAGGTCTGCATGCGGCCGACGCGGTCGTCGCGGGTCTGGTAGTCGATGAACTGGAACAGGCCGTAGGCCGCGTAGCGGAGATAGCGCTCGCTGTCGTCGCCCGCCGCCGCCGTGCCCTTGTCGTCCACGCCGGCATGGTTCGAAAGCAGCGCCTGGTAGCGGCCCACGACGCCGTCCGGGTCGGCCAGCGTCGCCGGGTTGGCCGCCGTGGCCGTCGCGCCGGCGGCGATGGTCAACCTGGGATCGGGCACGTCGACGGTCCAGTGATAGGCCGGGTCGCCGGTGGGATCGCGGGAGGGGGCGCCGAAGGAGACGGTGAGGTCGCGGGTGCCGGCCTCGTCGCAGGCCTGGTCGCCGGACGGCCCGCAATTGTAGCGGCCCGTGGCGGTGAGCGCCTCCAGGTCGCCGAAGATCAGGCTGCCCTCGCTCCCCGCGGGCGCGCCCTCGGGCCTCTGGTCCGGCGGCAGGGCGCCGAACTTCATGATGAGGCCGGAATCCGCGTCGTACTGGAAGGAGGAGATGGCGTGGCCTCTCAGGTTGCCGCGCAGGCCGGTGCCGCTGCCGATGCGGGAGATGGCGTTCGCGGCGGTGCCGTCGGAGGTCGGGCCGTAGGACCCTTGGCGGGGCAGCGTGAACTCCCGATGGTTGTAGCCTATGCCACGGAAGACCTCGCCGCGGCCGGGGAACTCGACGGTCGCCGGGTCGCCGGAGGCGCCGGGGATCACCATGCCGGCGGTGGCGGTCCAGGGAACCGCGTCCTGCTCGATCGCCAGCCGGGCGGTGCCCGCGCTGCCGTAGTCGGTGATGGTGTAGCGGGTGCGGGTGCTCCAGGACGGGGACGTCGCATCGAAGCCGGTATTGGCCCTCCACTCGACGCCGGCGCGGCGCGGGGTCAGGACGATGGCGGCGTCGTCGGCCGGTGCGGACCTCGAGGCCTCGCGGCCGTCGCGCCCCAGGTCCTTGCCGAAGGTGAGGGTCAGGCGGGCCAGTTCGGCCTCGGCGGTGTCTGCCCGCTGCCGGACGTCGGCCAGTTCGGCCTCGGCATCGCTCGCCCGCCGGCGGATGTCGGCCAAGTCTTCCCGCAGCAGCGGCAGCAGGGAGACCTGGGCGGTGGTGAGCGTTCCCTGGGCCTGGGCGAGCAGGTTGCGCAGCGCGGCATCGGGTTCGGCCGCCAGCGCCTCCTTCAGCTTGGCCTGGGCGTCGTCGAGCGCGCTCTGCGCCCGGTCCAGCGAAGTGTGCATACTCGCCAGCTGAACCAGGCCGGCTCCGGAAGCCATGGCGCCGTCGGTCGCCGCCAGGGCCTCGGCGGTCCGCGCCAGAGCGGTCTCGACCGCCGCCAGCGCCGCATCGGTCGCCGTTTTGGCGGCGCTGGCAGGCTGCGTCGCCAGGGCCTGCTGCACCTGCCGCAGGTTCTGCTGGGCGGCGACCACCGCCGCGCGCTGCTGGGCCGTGGTGCCCGCCTCCTGGGCGGTGGCCAGCAAGGTGCGCAGATCCGCCAGCGCCGTTTCCGCCGCGTCCAGCGCCGCTTCCGCCGCGTCGGCCCTCGCCTTCTCCGCAGCGGTTTTCGCCCTCTCGGCGTCCAGCGTACTTTGGAAGATGCGGTCCTTTCCGCTGCCGCTGCAGGCCCCGAGCGCCAGCACGGCGCCGCACGCAACCACAACCATCACCTTTGAACGCATCGGTTTCCCTCCGCCGGATTCGCAAGTGCGGACGCTGCTACCACGGGGGGGGGGGGGGGGGACAAGCATTTTTAGCGCAGGCTCCGCATGCTGCACCGGGACGGATTACGCCATGAGTGGCTCGCCGGCATCACCACCATCGAGGCCGCCAACCGCTTCCTCGCCACTGCCTGCCCGACCAGATCGGCGACCTTCCGTGCCTGCACGCAGTGCGCACCGTCGCCCGCGACAACACCGTGCAATACGGCAAGGGGCGGGTCCTCCAAATCCCCGCCGGGCGGGGAGGGCGATCTGGCGGAAGGGGCGGGGTTGCGGATACGATCGCGCGCGCCGCCAAGGGGGAGGACGCCATGCCGGGGCCGCTCGACGGCTATCGGGTGATCGACCTGACCACCATGGTCTCGGGGCCGTTCGCGACCATGATGCTGGGCGACCAGGGCGCCGACGTGATCAAGGTGGAGGCGCCCGGCCAGGGCGACCACGTGCGCACCGGCGGCGACCGCGCCGGCGGGCTGGCGGCCAACTTCGTCAACAACAACCGCAACAAGCGCTCGATCGCGGTGGACCTGAAGCATCCGCGCGGGCGCGAGGCCGTCCTGCGCCTGGCGGCAGGCGCCGACGTCTTCATCCAGAATTTCCGCCCGGGCGTGGCGGACCGGCTCGGCGTGGGCGAGGCGGCGGTCCGCGCGGCGTGCCCGGAGATCGTGTACGTCTCGATCAGCGGCTTCGGCGAAACCGGCCCCTACGCCGCGAAGCGGGCCTACGATCCCGTCATCCAGGCCGCCTCGGGCCTCGCCTCCATCCAGGGCGGGGCCGACGACGCCCGCCCGCGCCTCGTCCGCACCATCCTGCCGGACAAGCTCACCGGCGTGACCGCCGCACAAGCCGTCACCGCGGCTCTGCTCGCCCGCGCGCGCACCGGCAAGGGCCAGCACGTCCGCCTCTCGATGCTCGATGCGGTGGTCGCCTTCCTCTGGGCCTCGGACATGGGCGGGCAGACGTTCCTCGACCGGCCGCCCGGCGACGGGCGGCGGGCGGCGAGCTTCATCGACCTGATCTACGAAACGAAGGACGGCTTCATGAGCGTCGCCGTGATGAGCGACCGCGAATGGGCAGGCCTCGCGCGGGCCCTGGAGCGCCCGGAATGGCTCGAGGACGAGCGCTTCAAGACCCCGGCGCTCCGCGACGCGAACATCGACGCCCGCCTTTCGCTCACGCAGGAGGCGCTGCGCGTCCGCACCACCGCCGAATGGATGGCACGCATGGAGGCGGAGGACGTGCCCTGCGCCCCGGTGCTGACCCGCGACGCGCTGGTCGCGCACCCGCAGATCCGGGCAGGCGGGACCCTCGTCGAGGTCGAGCATCCGGCGGCGGGCAGGTTGCGTCAGGCGCGGCCGGCGGCTCGCTTCGAGGCGACGCCGAGCGCGCTCCGCCGAGGGGCGCCCACGCTCGGCGAGCACACCGACGCGCTGCTTGCCGAGGCGGGGTTCCCGCCCGCCGAGATCGCCGCGCTGCGCGCCGCCGGCGCCGTCGCCTGAGCCGGCGCGTGAGCTGGCGGGCGGAGGTCGAGGAGCTCGCGCGGAAACGCGCGCTGGCCCGGGCCCAGGGCGGGGCCGAGAGCGTCGCCCGCCAGCACGCGAAGGGGCGGCTCACCATACGCGAGCGCATCGCCGCCTTGCTGGACGACGGCTCGTTCCGCGAGCTGGGCGCCGCCGCCGGCGATGCCGACCGCGACGAAGCGGGCGCGCTGCACGGCTTCACCCCGGCCAATTTCGTGCTCGGCTTCGGCGCCATCGACGGGCGCCGCTGCGTCGTCGGCGGCGAGGATTTCACCCTCAAGGGCGGCTCACCCAACGAGGCCGGGCTGCGCAAGAGCGTGTACGCCGAAAGCCTGGCCTGCACCTACCGCGTGCCGCTGGTGCGCCTGCACGAAGGCGCCGGCGGCAGCGTCGGCGGCACCGGCGCGAAGACGGCCGGCGCACCGGTTTACGCAGCGCCGCGCTTCCTTTCGGTGGCCGAGGCGCTGGCCACGGTGCCGGTCGCCTCGGCGGCGCTCGGGCCGGTCGCCGGCCTGCCCGCCTCGCGCCTGGTGGCGTCGCATTTCTCGGTCATGACGCGGCAATCGCAGGTCCTGGTGGCCGGCCCCGCCCTGGTCGCGCGCGCCCTCGGCAAGCGCCCGAGCAAGGAGGCGCTGGGCGGGCCGGAGGTGCATGCGCGAAACGGCACGGTGGACAATCTCGCCCCCGACGAGCCGGCGGCCTTCGCCGAGATCCGCCGCTTCCTGAGCTACCTGCCGCCGAACGTCTGGGAGCGTCCGCCCCGCGCCGCGGCCGACGATCCGCCCGCGCGCCGCGCCGAGGCGCTCCTGGAGATCGTGCCGCGAAACCGGCGCCGGCTCTACGACATGCGGCGCGTCATCGCGCTGGTGCTGGACGAAGGCTCCTTCTTCGAGATCGGGCGGCTTTACGGGACCGGCCTCGTCACCGGCTTCGGGCGGCTCGCCGGCCATGCGATCGGTCTGCTCGCCAACGACTGCCGACATCTCGCCGGCGCCATGACCGCCGACGGCGCGCGCAAGACGCGGCGCCTCATCGAGCTCTGCGACACCTTCCACCTGCCGATCGTCAGCCTCGTGGACGAGCCGGGCTTCATGATCGGGAGCGAGGCGGAGAAGGCCGGCACCATCCGTTTCGGCACGGCCGCGGTGCTGGCAGCGGCGCGCTGCTCGGTGCCCTGGGCCACGGTGATCCTGCGCAAGGCCCACGGCGTCGCCGCGGCCGCGCATTTCGGCGCGGGCGCTTTCGTCGTCGCCTGGCCTTCGGCGGAAATCGGCGCGCTCCCGGTCGAGGGCGGCGTCGCCGTCGCCTTCGGCCGCACGATCGCCGAGGCGGACGACCCGGCGGCCGAGCGCGAGCGCCTGGAGCGGCTCATGCTGGCCCGCCAGTCCCCCGTGCCCCGCGCCGAATCCTTCTCCCTCCACGAGCTGATCGACCCCCGCGACACCCGCCCCGTCCTCTGCGACTGGATCGACCGCGTCCAGCCCCTGCTGGCCCGCCCGCCCGGCCCCGCCCGCTTCCCCTTCCGCCCTTAGACTCGCGTCCTTCCGTTGACTCCCCCCCCCCCCGCTTAGGATCGCGCGCGCCAACCGAGACCCGGTGCGCGCCGCGGCCGCGGCAACCCAATGGAGGATGACGATGCACGGAACCGGGAAACGCCTTGCGACCCTCGTGGCCGCGCTCGGACTCGCTCTCACGCTCGCCGCGTGCGGCGGCGGTGGTGGGGGCGATGCGCCGCCGACGGCGGCGAACCCGGCGCCGGAAACCCGCCCGGAACCGACCCCTCCGCCTTCGACGTCCTCCACCCCCGCACATCACCTCGGGACGGCGCGCTTCACGACGCACCAGCCCGACGTGCTGGAGCGGGTCGGCGCGCACCATGCCTACGCTCAGGGTCTGACCGGCAAGGGTGTGCGGATCGGGATCGACGACAGCATCGTCGATTACACGCAAAGCGCGGAGTTCGGCGACAGGGTGAAGCTTCGCGCGGCGGACGGGGCGAGCCTGACGTACATTCATCCGTTCGGAGATTCGGTCTACAGCGATGTCGGCGCGTGCCGGGTGTGGAACCCCTCATGCCGAACCTGGAGAGCCGACAGTCAGGGGAACGACGAAGCGCCCAACGGCTGGGTGCGCCAGATCGTGGCCGAGGCCGGATGGCCCACCGGAGACGACACCGTGTTCGTGGTCGACGAGCACTACAGCGCACAAAACACCATTGAGCGGTTGTTCCGATGGCGGGAAGTGCCGACGCCTTACGGTTCACAAGGAGCGCACGGGACCGCGGTCGCTTCGGTCGCGGCCGGAACGAATCTCGGCGTCGCGCCGGAGGCGACGATCATCCCGATCGCGCAGAACCTGACGGACGATCAGAGGGCGGACGCTCTCGCAAACAGCGTGTTGCGATCGGCGATCGTCGCGCTTCCAACCGCGGATCGTGATGTCTTCGATAATCAATTGGCGAGCGCCCTCCGAGACGACTACGCCAAGTTCGACATCATCAATCGATCCTACGGGGCAGCGGTCTTCGATCCGAACGTGGTCTCCCGGGAGATCGAGTCCGAGCTCCGGTGGTATCGGCGGTATTTGCCGAAGTATCTGGATGCCGTCTTCCAGGCCGACAGACCCGATGCCGAGAAAACCATCCTCGTCTACGCCGCCGGCAACGAAGGAGAGCGTTGGTCCGGCCTGGGGGCGGACCTGCCCTATTACATCCCGGCGTTGCGCGGGCACTCCCTGGCCGTCGCCGCGACGGACCCGGAAACGGGCACCATCGCCGGGGAATCCAACCGCTGCGGCCCGCTTCCGCCGGACTGGGATGCCGCGAAACACGGGCCGCACTACTGCCTCGCGGCGCCGGGCACCGTGCGGGCTCTCATGCCCGACCCGAGCACTCCCGGAAACGGCGACGTCGGCGACGGGGTGACCGGCACCAGCTTCGCGGCGCCCGTCGTTTCGGGGGCGCTGGCCCTGCTGATGGAGCACTTCCGGGGAACGCGCGGCAACACGGAAGTCGTGAAGCGGATGCTCGATACGGCGGACCGCAGCGGGCGATATGCCGACCTGGAAACCTATGGCGCCGGGCATCTGGATATCGAAGCCGCGCTTTCGCCCGTCGGCGCGCTGTCCGCCGGGCAGTCGGCACATGCGCTCGACGGTACGGCGCTCCAGGTGCCCGCCGCGTTCGGTTCGGTGGCGCAGCGCGCTGCTGGCATCGAACTCGCCGCGTTCGACGAGCAGAACTTTCCGTTCTGGGTCCCCCTGTCGGCGCTCATCTCCACGCGGGCGACCGGCCGTTCCCCGATTCCCCGGTTCGACGAGACCGAAAGGGCGATCACGCCGCCGACCGGCCTGGACGCTCTCGGGTTGCGCTGGATGCCGGTCAGGATGCCGGAAATGCCCGGGTTGCCGGACGGGGACGAGTGGGTGGCGGGCCTTGGCGAGACGTCGGCGAGCGTCGCGCGCCGACCACGGACCGGCGGATGGGGGTACGGCCTCGGGTTCGACGAAGGCGAATACCTTGGGGCACACACGTCCGGCGCGTTCGGATCGGACCTTCGCTCCGGCATGGCATGGGCTTCGCGTGCCTTCGGGCAGGCCCTCGGGGATGGCTGGAGGCTGGACGGCGCGGTGACCTTGGCGGTAAGCCGGCCGCACTACGAGAAGGGCGCGATCTTCCAGGCGTCGCCCTCCGTGCTGTCCGCGTTGTCGATGCACCTTGGCACCGAGGACACGGGGTTCACGGTCGAGCAACCGCTGCGCGCCGAAACCGGCACCGGAACGTTCCGCGTGGAGAACGGAAGGATGGAGAACGGGCGAAGGCTTTACGACGAATACCGGGTTCCGCTCCGTCCCGAAGCGCGGGAGTTGCGCATGACGCTTCGTCACGAACGGAAGGCGGCGGGCGGGCGCGTTGCCATCGCGGTCGGCGGCGCGATGAACGCCGGCCATGTCCCCGGAGAGCATGAAGCGAACGCCGGCTTCGCGTACCGGCTGACGTGGTGACTCCGGTGAACCGGCTTGCCGTCCTGGCGCTTGCGTGCGCCGCCGCGCTCGGCACGGCTTGTGCGAGCCAACGGGGGATGTCCGGTCCGCCGGACCTGGGTTCTCCGGTCGTTCGGGAAGGCGTCGTCTATACCCCGGTGCGTATCGGCCCGCGGGGGTGCGTGCTCTACAACGTCAGTGTTCCGGGCGGACAGGCACCCGCCGCCCTGGCGTATCGGAGCGTGGAAGGACGGTTCGCCTACGGGCGCCCTGAGCGATGCGTCAAAGGGGCGGAAGTGCCATAGACCGTTGCGGGCGCTTTGATCGTCCCGGAGGCATCCCGTACCCGGGAATGAATCCGGATAACCCCCTGTCGCGCACTTCCTTGCGCGGGCTGGGAATGGGACTACGATGACCGGCGGCGGAGAGGAGCGGACATGATACGCGAGGGAGCGCGGGCGGACGGCACGCGGCGCGGCCGGGAGGCGGTGGCATGACGGCGCGCGCCTTGGACCATGTCGGCATCTCGGTGCCGGACATCGACGCTGCCCTCGCCTGGTACCGCGACATCCTCGGCTGCTACGTGCTGATGGAGCCGATGGAGGCGGTCGCTGACGAGAGCCACTTCGGGCAGATCGTCGGCGACATTTTCGGCCCCGGCTTCCGGGGCATGCGGATCGCCCATCTGGCCACCGCCGACGGTGTCGGCATCGAGCTGTTCCAGTTCGCCGACAACGCGCCGCAGGAGACGCCGTTCGCCTACTGGAAGACCGGCATCTTCCACCTCGCGATCCTGGAGCCGGAGATCGAGGGCCTCGCCAGGCGGATCGACGAGAGCGGCGGCCGACAACGCAGCAAGGTCTGGAAGCTGTGGCCCGACAAGCCCTACAAGGTCTGCTATTGCGAGGACCCGTGGGGCAACATCGTCGAGATCAGCTCGCATCCTTACGTCATGGCGTGGTCCAACTTCATCCCGCGGCACGCCTCTTGACCGTCTCGCGGCTGCGCGACATCCCGGGCATCGGCGTCGACCGGATGGGCGCCGCGGCGGATGCCGCCGGCGACGACGAGATGCTGCGCCTGGAGAATCTCGATACTGACATCCCACCGCCGCAGGCCGCCATCGACGCCACCCTCGCCGCGGTACCGCGCGACGAAGCCAACAGCTACCTGCCCTTCCTCGGCACGGAGGCCTTGCGGCGGGCAGTGGCCGGCCGGCTGCTGGCGGACACCGGCATCGCCTACGACTGGCGCGCCGAATGCGTGATCTCGGCGGGCGGGCTTTCGGGCATCCTGAACGCGCTGCTCGCCATGCTGGAGCCCGGCGACGAGGTCGTCATCAGTGATCCGGCCTATGCCGGCCTGCTCAACCGCATCCGCCTCGCCGGCGGCGTGCCGCGCCTCGTACCGCTGCGGGCCGCGGACGGCGGCTGGCGGCTCGACCTGGAGGCGTTGGCCGCCGCCGCAGGCGAAAGGACGAAGGTGGTGCTCACCATGAGTCCCTCCATGCCGTCCGGCATCGTCCATTCGGCGGAGGAATGGGAGGCCATCGCCCGCGTCGTGCGGCGGACGGGAGCCTGGCTCCTCCACGACGCGGCCATGGACCGCATCCTCTATGCGCCCGCGCCCGTCGGCCATCCGGCCCGCCTGCCGGAACTCGCGGAGAGGACCGTGACCGTCGGCAGCGTCTCCAAGGAATACCGGATGATCGGGTGGCGCGTCGGCTGGGTCGTCGGGCCGCGGGAGATCGTGAAGGACATCGGGCTGGCAGGCCTGACCAACGTGGTCTGCCAGGTGGGCATCGGGATGCCGGGCGCCGCGGCGGCACTCACGGCGGAAGACGATGGCGTGGCCCGGGCGGTGGCCGAATGGCGGGCGCGCCGCGACGTCCTGCTTGCGGAACTGTCGGACCTGCCGGCGCACCGGCCGGACGGCGGCTGGTCGCTCCTGCTCGATACGGCGGCGCTCGGGATGGCTCCGGACGACGCGGCGCGGCGCCTGTTCGAGAAGGGCCGGGTCGCCGCGACGCCGATGACCGGCTGGGGCACGCCGGCGCGGGCTGGCCGCCATCTGCGGCTCGTGTTCTCCAACGAACCCCCGTCGCGCCTGGCCGGTCTCCGCGACCGCCTCCGCGCCGCCTGGTCCCTCTGAACCCTGCGCACCTGGAGAGGACGGGCGCTGAATTTTTTCCTTGTGATAATCTTGGGGGTTCCTTCATGATGAAGCAAGGGAGCCCGCCATGCCCTTCTCGACTCGCAAGACCGCGCTGGCGGCGGCAGCCGCCTTCGGCCTCCTCGCGCTCGCCGCGTGCGGCGGCGGGGGTGGCGGTGTGGCAAGCCCGGGCGCGATGCCCGTCGAGGGGGAGCCCACAACGTTGCGCCCCTTGACGCTGCCCAAAGAGTATTCGGGTTCGAGCGGGAGTTTCACCGTGGCGGCGGGGAAATCCGTGGACCGCAGCGGCGTGCGCTTCTCCTGCGCGGCGGGGGGCGCGGCCTGCGCCGTGACGGCGGATACCGAGTCGGGGCAGGCGCGCGTGACCGGGGGGCGGCTCACGGTGGCGCGGATCCAGGCGGCAGCACCGCCGCCGAGCGACAGGGGGGAGGATGGCGGCAATCCGGGCGGCGGAACGCAGCCGGGCGACGACGGCCAGCCCGGAACGGGGGGCGGAACCTCTGCCATCGGTTCATTGACCTTCCCGACGACAGATGAAGGCAACATCGGGATCTTGGTCGCCACGGTTACTGGCATTGAGTCAAGGGGACCTTTCGTCCGGGAAGCGAAACTTTTCGGCGACGACGACCGCGATCCTTACAACGATATACTCCGCCCAGGGGTCCATTGGAAAGATTTCACCGCTATACGCACGTCTGGGGATGTCGATTACGGCCTCCATCCTGAAATCAAATTTCGTGAGTTCGACGGCCTAGAAGGTTCGTCTGAAGACCTTCACGGAATTCAAGTGTACAGCGATAAACTCGGCATACGAACCAGCTCTCAGTCCGGTGACGTAAGTGAGGATCTGCGCAACCTGCGCTACAACGTTATTGCTTATCGTGGAGTTCTTGAACATAGTCAGTTCCTTGTGGCGCTAAAGGTGAGAGAAAGCAAGCCTGTCCCCGTGTTCGAAGACCCGGGATATTATTTGCCCCATGTCTCTGCCCATGGCGCCATTGCGATGGGCGTTCTTGCGCCGAGTCCGCCGGGTCGTTTCACCGGCCAATTTGGAAGTCCCCCGTCCATCTCCGGCACTTGGTCCGGGGCTGCGATTGCGACTCCCAACTTCGTGGTAGCAGCAGGAGGCAGCGTAGCGAGCGACAATCGCTGGAGCAAGCTCGGCATAGAGGATATTTTGAACGACCTGGAGAAATATGTTTCCAAAGGTAAGGTCCGAATCGATGTGCGGATGAATCCCGATTACCCCTCTGGCGATGAATCCTATGCCTCCGGTGCCGGAAATTTGGATATAACATTCTCGGATTGGACAAGACCCTCTCACCCGATACTTTCAGAGGGGTTGCCTTTGCCAGGGAATCGGAAATTCACGAATCTCGAATTTGGACGCGGCGGTAACTTTACTGAATCCACAGCTGAATCCGAAATTCGAGGTCAATTCTTTGGACCAACCGGCAAGGAGGAAGCCGCCGGGGCTTTTAGTTTTGGTAGTCACATAGGCGCTTTCGGCGCGAAGAAGCAGTAGCCTCCCGCCTGCTCGGACGGCGCCTCGACGTGATCTTCGCACCAGTCGCCGGCCTTCATCATAGGCTAGGTCGCATGACCTCGGAAGCGGTTGTCCGTGCCGGCGGCCGGAGCCCGCCGCCGGCACTCCCCGAAGCGGCCGCTCCCCGCCTGTGAATGATGCTGCGGGTAGAGCAGGAACGGCTTGGCAATTCGAACAGAAGGCGGTTCGCGCCATATCAGACCTCCAATCCTGCCGCCGCGGCCGCCGCGCCGGCGTCCATGCCGCCCCCGGTCAATGCCTGGAACGCCCGCGCCCTGGACGCGACGTCGGCGGCCATCAAGCCGGACCAGTCGAACGCCAGGCCCGGCGTATCGAGCTTGAGCGCCAGTTCGGCCGCGACGGCCTTGTCGACCGGCGCAACGCTCAAGTGAACGACTTGCCTGTATGCCTCTCGGAGCGCCGGCGCGCCCCTCGCCCCAGCCCGTCGCCATTGAAGGCACAAGCGCCGTCTTGCCCTTGAGCGCCGCAAGGTCGGCTCGCAACGTTGCGAGTGGGCCGGCCGCGTCGCCGGCGTCCGCGCCGGTGTCGGGGAAGGGCAGCACCCGCCCGGTCGAAGCCGACGCCTCTTCGGACAGCCGGGTTTCCAGGCTCGAAGCGAGCGCGGCTGAAAGCTTGGCTCGGCGGATCGGCGACACGCCTTCCCACGGCCGCGCCGGGTCCACCGAGTAGACGGCATGAACGACGCCCGCCGCCGGCCGCATGGCGACGGTCGTACCGGATGGCCCGTTGAGATAGACGCGGTAGCGCCAAGTCGCCGGGTCCGGCCCGCGCCCCTCGACGTCCCAATTCGAAGCCGGTATGAACGCCAGGCTGGCCCTGCTCATCCGAATGTCGAAGACGATCTCGCCACGGAGGATGAGTTCGCGCCCGATGCAGGCCAGCACGGCCGGCGTCACGGCCGGCGTCGCCGGCGTCGGCATCCCGACCGCGAAAGCCCGGCTCCAACACCCGGCCGCGGCCGCGGCCGCCGCGACGGCGTTCGCCGCTCTCGAAGGCGACGTTCCCGCGGCCTCGAAGGCGTCCGCGATCGTCGCCGCGTAATCCAGGCTCTCAGCGCGGCGTTCCGGGCGGGTCCACGGCCAGCGCATCACCCGGCCGCTCCCGCGCGTATCGTCCGCCAGCGCGCCAGCACGGCCGCAGCGCCGGATTGATGCAGCGGCCGGTCCGAGCGCCCGTAGGTGGTCGAACGCTGCACCGACGAAGACGCGCCGCCCTCCCCGGACACGCCATAGGACCCGGTGACTTGCTCGCTCCCGATACCGGGCGACGAGTCCGCCATAAACCGCGCCAGCCTGGAAAGCGCCACCGCCTTCGCCGCGCCCGGCGCATAGTCTCGAACGACGGACCAGGCCGGCCCGAGTGCCTCGGCTCGCCACGCCTGGCGGTTGAAGTCGTACCGCTCCGGTCCGCAGGGTTCGCCCCCGACCGTAAGCGGATCATGGACCACGACGTCGGACGCCAGGCCGAACAGGCCGGCCTCGAAGGCGGCCAGGTCGCCGGCGTCCTGGAAGCCGTATGCGACGGCGATAGCCTGGCGTTGCGCCGTCACCCAGGCCGTCAGCTCCCCCCGTTGCGGCTCGGAGAACGCCCCGAAGGCGACGGGCTCCCCGTCCGACGTCGGCCGGTCCGGCCAGTGTGCGAGCAGTGAAGACGGCGCCTTCCCACCCTCCTTGGCGAGGGCGAACCGATATGATCGGCGCTGCGACGCGCCGGGGCGATGACGGTGAACGGGCCTTGGCGTATCTGCTTCGAATTTCGGGCGGGGGACGCCTGCGAAGTCGAGATCGTCGACTGCCATGGAGGATGAACGCCATGCTTCCGATCTCGCACCCGGGCCGGCCGTTGAAGCGCGAACTCGAAGCGCGGGGTCTGAGCGCCAACCGGCTGGCGCTCGATCCCGGCGTCCAGTCGGGCCGCGTGACGGACGTTCCGAACGGTCGCCGTTCGATCACCGCGGACACCGCGCTGCGTCTCGGCCTCTATTTCGGCAACGGCGCGCCGTTCTGGATCGGCCTCCAGCGCCAGTACGACATCGCGCGGGTCGAACGGGAGCACGGCGCCGAGATCGCCGCGCGCGTGCCGCGCGCGTGCGGCCGGCGGACGCCGCGTGATCTTTCCCCCGCCGCCGATTCGCCGGCGGGCGCTTGACCCGCCCGTCTGGCGCCGCTACCGTCGGCACCCCTTGGTCGTGGCGGGAGGGTCGCATGGCAAGTGGTTGTGCCCATGTCGGCGGCGCATTCGTCGGCTTCGAAGACGCGAAGATGTCGATCTTCGATACCGGCTTCCTGCACAGCGACGTCGTCTACGACGTCACCACCGCCTGGAAGGGCTATATCTTCAAGCTCGACGAGCATTTGGAGCGCTTCGCCGCCTCCTGTGCGGGTTTCCATCTCGCGAACCCCTATTCGAAGGAGGAGACCGCCCGGCTGCTCGCGGAATGCACCCGGCGCGCCGGGCTGGAGGACGGCGGCTACATCCACATGCACGTCACCCGGGGCCAGTACCCGGAAGGGTCACGCGACCCGCGGCTCTGCGAGAACCAGTTCGTCTGTTACGTAGCACCTTACGTCTGGCTGTGGGGCGAGGAGAAATCGAAGGCCGGCGTCAACCTGCACCTGTCGGCGGTCGAGCGCATCTCCAGCAAGGCCGTCGATGCGCGGTGCAAGAACTTCCACTGGGCCGACCTGATCCAGGCGCAATACCAAGCCTACGAGGCCGGGCGCGACGACGCGGTCCTGTGCGGCCCCGACGGGATGCTCGCCGAGGGGCCGGGCTTCAACATCTGGGTGGTGAAGGACGGCGTGTGTGCGACCCCCGACGCGAACTGCCTGCTGGGCATGTCGCGCCGCTCGGCGATCGAGCTCTGCGAGAGGGAGGGGATCCCCTGCGAGACCCGGCCCGTCCACCCCGACGAGCTGCGGGAGGCCGACGAGGCGTTCGCCACCTCGTCGGCCGGCGGCATCATGCCGGTCACGGCGGTGGACGATGCGCCGCTCGGCAACGGCGCCCCCGGCATCCTGACGACCCGGCTCGCCAGCGGCTACTGGCACCGCCGCGAGGCGGGCTGGTGCGGCACCAGGATCGACGACCTCCTCGCCGCCTGAGAGCGAGCGCGCCCCTCGCGGCGCTTCTGGCGGCGGCGCTTCTCGCACCCGCCGCGTCGGCTGCTGCGGGCGAGGCGCTCGGCGTTTACGAGACGGCGAAGCACCGCGTCCGCCTGGTGAAGGTGGTGGGCGGCCTGGAGCACCCCTGGGGCCTCGCCTTCCTGCCGGACGGGCGCCTGCTCGTGACCGAGCGCCCCGGCCGCCTGCGCATCGTGGCCGAAGGCCGGCTCGACCCGCGGCCCGTCGCCGGCGTGCCCGAGGTGTACGACAGCGGCCAGGGCGGGCTGCTCGACGTGGCCTTGCACCCCCGCTTCGCCGAGAACGGGCTGGTCTATCTCTCCTACGCGAGCCCGGGGGAGGGCGGGGCGGCGACCGCGGTCGCCCGCGGCCGGCTCGCGGGCGACCGTCTGGCCGGGCTCGAGGAGATCTACGTGGCCCTGCCGCGCGACGGCGGCGGGCGGCATTTCGGCTCCCGCCTGCTGTTCGCGGATGGCTACCTCTTCGTCACCACCGGCGAGCGGGGGGAGCCGGACCGGGCGCAGGCGCTGGACGATCCGGCCGGTGCCATCCTCCGCCTGTACGACGACGGGCGCGTGCCGGTGGACAACCCGTTCGCCGCGCAGGCAGGCGCACGCCCCGAAATCTACGCCTACGGCAACCGCAACCCGCAGGGTTTGGCGCGCGAGGCGGCGACGGGGCGCCTCTACGCGGTGGAGCACGGCCCCAAGGGCGGCGACGAGCTGAACCTGATCGCGGCGGGCGTCAATTACGGCTGGCCGGTCATCACCTATGGCCGCAGTTACGCCGGCTTCAAGATCGGCGAGGGAACCCACAAGGCGGGCATGGCCCAGCCCGTCCATTACTGGGTCCCGTCGGTCTCGCCCTCGGGCCTCGCGATCTACGACGGCGCTGCCTTCCCGGCGTGGCGGGGGAGCGTCTTCGCCGGTGCGCTCTCCGCCGAACTGCTGGTCCGGCTCGAAATCGAAGGCGGGAAGGCGGTGGCGGAGGAGCGCCTGTTCGCGGAGCTGGAAGAGCGTATCCGCGACGTCCGCCAGGGGCCGGACGGCCTGCTCTACCTGCTCACCGATCACCCGGAGGGCGCCATCCTGCGCCTCGAGCCCGCCCCTTGAGCACCGGGAGCGCCGGATGAAAATCGCCGCCGTCCGCCCCCTCTCGATCGGCCAGTTCCTGTTCGTCCGGGTGGAGACCGACGCCGGCATCGTGGGAATCGGCGAGTCCGGGGTCTGGGGGCATCTCGCAGCCTCCCGCGCGGCCATCGAGACCTACGCGCGGCATCTGGTCGGCGAGGACGCGGGATGCATCGAGCGCCACTGGAACGTCATGCACCGCTTCAGCCACTTCCAGGGCGCGGCGATCAACGGGGCGATCGCGGCCATCGACATCGCGCTCTGGGACATCAAGGGCAAGGCCCTGGGCGTGCCCGTCCATTCCCTCCTGGGCGGGCCGTGCCGCACGGAAGCGCGCGTCTATGGCCACGCCTACGGCAGGACGATCGCGGAGCTGGTGGCCAATTGCACGGCCCTCAAGGAGGCGGGCTTCAACGCCGTGGGCCACGTCAACCCGTTCCTCGACGAGAGCGAGGACCGGCCGTTCTTCCGGACCCACGTGCGCAACATGAGCCGCGCGGTGGAGGCCGTCCACCAGGTGCGGGAGGCGCTGGGGGACGACGTCGACCTCCTGCTGGAGCTCCATCGCCGCCTGACGCCGGCGGAGGCGGTGGATTTCATCCCCCGCATCGAGCGCTACGTGCCGTTCTGGTGCGAGGACCCGATTCGCCCGGAGAACGTGGACGCCATGGCGCGGATCGCGCGCCGGGTGCGGGCGCCGATCGCGACGGGCGAGCGCTACGCCTCCCTGCACGATTTCGCCGCCCTCTTCGCGCGGGGCGGGGCGCAGTACGCGCGCGTCGACGTGGCGCTCTGCGGCGGCATCACCGGGGCGCGGAAGGTCGCGGCGCTGGCCGAGGCGCATTGCGTCCAGGTGGCACCCCACAACCCGCTTTCGCCGCTCGGCCTCGCGGCCTGCCTCCACCTGGCCGCCGCCATCCCCAACTTCGCGATCCAGGAATACACCACCGGCTTCGAGGCGCTGAAGATGGAGAGCAGCCCGCGTCTTCTGGGTTCGGACGTGGTCCATGGCGTGCCGCCGATGAAGGGCGGCTTCGTCGCGATCCCGCGCGCGCCGGGCCTGGGCGTCGAGATCGCGCCGGGCGCGGAGCGGGACCGCCCGCCGATTCACCGCCCGGTCGCCATGCGCCCCCATCGCGACGGCTTCGTCGTCGACCAGTAACCCGCTCCGGTGCGCGCCTGCCTGCGCCCGGAGGGTGCAAAAGGAAGCCTGCGGGCCTGGGAAGCCCGCGCCCCTGAAAAAAGGGGCGCCGCCCCTAGGGAAGCAGCTTGATGAGGGCGACGGTGAGGCCGGTGTTGGCGGCGACGGCCGCGAGCAGCGCGCCGTAGAAGCGGACGGTCAAGCGCGATTCAAGGCGGGCGATGTCGGTTCTCACGTCGGCGATGTCGGCCTTGGTGGCCACGCCTTCCGTGATCGCATCGCGCACGGTCAGCGTGCGCTTCAACCTGGGGCTTCGTCGACGCCGGCTCCCTTGAGCCGACGCGCATAGGCGAGCGTGTCGAAGCCGGTTGCGGTCGTGGTCATGCCCATGTGCGGAGGCTACGCCAGCGCGGCGGCACCTGCCAGCCCGATGACGCACCCGCAGCGCCCTTTCGAGGTGGTTTCAGGGGGCACGGGCCTCGTCCTGCACGAAGCCCGCGCCCCTGAACAGAAAGTCAGCCGGCGGGCAGGCTTTCGTGGGTGGGCGGGCGCAGGTCGTAGTGATGGTAGGCCCGTTCCTCGCCCGAGCCGCGGCCGTAGTAGTGCCACGCCGGGAAGTTGAAATCCGCCGCCAGCGAACACGGCAGCATGAGTGCGGCCTGGAGGAAGGATTCCAGGTCGGGGACGCCGTAGCAGGTTGATTTCGTATCCCAGGCTTTCCAGGCATTCGGAAAGCGCGGCGCGGTGCCGGTTGCGCCAGCCGATGGAGAAGCGGCCGATGCCCCATCCCCGCAGGACGCCGAGGAGCCTGCGCGCCTCGTCGGGGGCGGCCGCGGCGAGAGGCCCGAGGAAATCCGCCGGACATTGGAGGACGGCACCCGGACGGGCCGCGGCAAGGCGCCGGAAGCCGGATTTCCCGAGCGTCCCGATCTCGCCGTTGAACCACAGCCTGTCGTCGCCGCAATCGTGGAGAGCCGCCTGCTCCAGCACGCGCTCCACCGCCTCTCCCCCCTCCTTGAGGTCGAGCTTGATGGCCTTGCCGTGGCGCGCCGTCTCGTACAGCAGGCGATCGAGGGGCAGGCGGGGCTCGTCGCGGCGCCAGGGACTGCGTTCGAAGGAATCGTGGCGCAGGACCAGCCGGCCCCGCGGGTCGCGGCGGACGTCGCATTCCCCCCAGTGGACGGAGGACGCCAGGAACTGGCGGAGGTTGTCCGCGTCGTTGACGCCGTGCCAGACTAGGGTGACCCACCCCCGGATGTCGCGTTCCGAGATCAGGTTGGCGAGCGCGTAGCGCCGTCCGCTCACGGTGCGGGGCGTCCCGGCGGCCTTCGACAGGAAGATCGTATCGGCGTGCAGGAAGAGAATTTCCTCCTCCTCGTCCGCCTCCAGCATCCGCGCGATGTTCCCCGGTTCGTTGTCCACGACGGCGAACACGCGGTAGCCGCGCGCGCGAAAACGCTTGAGCGCCGCCGCCTTGCCCTCGGCGACCCGCTCCTCCCAGCCGCGTTCGTTCATCTCCAGCAGGGCCGGGTCGAAGGCGACGCGGTATTCCCGCCCCAGCGCGTTGAGCGAGCGCAGGGTGTCCGCCCGCAGCGGCTCCGGGCGCCCGGTATTGAGCCCCACATGGGTGCGGGGTTGCAGCGTGAACCAGCGGATGACCTCCATGACGCCGCGATAGGGCCGGTGCGACGCCAGGATCGACTCCGGGGCCCAGCGCCGCTCCAGGTACCAGGCGTGGATGGCGCGGCGCTCGGCCTCCGGCAGCTTCAGGCCGGCGAGGAAGCGGTCCACCTGGTTCTCGTGAACGTCGATGTCCTCCGCGTTCAGGCCGAGGAAGTGGTCGGTACCGTGCGCGCCGTCATAGGCGATCAGCACGTGGCGGACCATATGCCGCATGTCCAGGATCGTCCCGTCGATGTCGAACACGATCGCCAGCGCGTCCTCGGGATGGCGGCGGCGCGCGGCGCGGAACCGGTCGGCCAGCGCACGCATCCAGTCGGGGGTGGCGCCGCGCGCCGCGCGTTTCCAAGCGTCGCGTTTCATCCCGGCCTCGTGCCTCCGAAAGTTTCGTCGCGCCCGGATGTAGGCGGGGAACGCGACGGCCGCGTTTCAATCCGATGATGGATTCGTGACGCCGCACGCCTTCTTGCGTGCGCGACGGGACCGCGCAGCGGGAGTGTGCCGTGCCGCAAGGTTTCTTCCTTCCGCACTTTTGCGGATGCGGGAGTCACGCCCTTTCGTGCCAGACCTCGGCCAGGAGGCGGAGCCAGTTCTCGCCCATGACCTTGCGGACGCGCGCGCCCGACCAGCCGGCCCGGTTCATGGCAGCGGTCAGATTCGGGAATTCGCCGATCGTGCGCAGGCCGCGCGGATTCGCGATCGTGCCGAATTCGGTGAGCTTGCGCGCATGGCCCTTGTCGCGGGTGATCCACTCGAAGAAATCCGCACCGTGCCCCTGGGTGAAATCGGTGCCGATCGCGACCGCGTCCTCGCCGACCAAACGGACGACGTAATCGATCGCGGCCACGTAGTCGTCCACCGTCGAATCGACACCGCGCGGGAGGAACGGCGGAAACATCGTGACTCCGACGACGCCGCCCCCGTCGGCGACGGCGCGCAACTGCGCGTCGGTCTTGTTGCGGGGGTGCGCCTTCAAGCCTGCCGGCAGGCAATGGGTCAGGGCCACCGGCTTCGCCGATTCCCGGATTGCCTCCTCCGAAGTTCGCACGCCCACATGGCTCAGGTCGATCAACATGCCGACCCGGTTCATCTCGGCCACCAGCTCGCGGCCGAAATCGCTGAGCCCCGAATCGCGGCTCTCGTAGCAGCCGGTGCCCGCGAGATTCTGGGTGTTGTAGGCGAGTTGCGCGATGCCCACGCCCGAGTCCTTGAAGATCTCGACCGCGCCCAGCCGGTCCTCGAAGGCGGAGGTGTTCTGGAAACCGAGGACGATCGCCGTGCGGCCATCCTCCTTCGCCGCGCGGATGTCGGCCGTGCCGCGCGCCTTGACGATCAGGTCGCCGTGGACGAGGAACCAGGCGTTCCAGCACGCGACGTTGGCCATGGTCCCGGCAAACCCCTCCCAGACGCAGCAAGTGCAGTTCGCCGCCGTCACCCCGCCGCGGCGCATGTCGGCGAAGACCTCCGGCGACCAGTTGGCGACAATCAGGCCGTCGAAGACGATCAGCTCCTCGTGCGCGACGCTCATGGCCGTTCTCCTTCCTTCGTGGTCCCGCGGCGACCGGTCGCCGCGGGGTGCCCGCCGCGCGGGATGTCCGTCGCGCGGGACGTCCGTTGTATGCGCGAGCGAAGCCGCTAATATGCGGCCACACTCGGCTTGCGCGAGGGAGGATGTCATGCCGTTGCTCGACCTGCACCATGTGGCCATCAAGTCGAAGAACCTGGAGGAGACGGTGGCGTTCTATACCGACGTCCTCGGCATGGAACGGGTCGAACGCCCCGACTTCCCGTTCCCCGGCGCCTGGCTCCAGATGGGCGACACCATGTTCCACATCTACGGGGGCGAGGCTGCCAAGACCCACAACGGCAACTACAGGTACAGCCAGCGCGTCTCGCCGGTGGACCACATCGCGCTCCGGGCCGAGGGCTTCGACGAGATGAAGCAGACCTTGATCAAGAAGCGCTGCGAGTGGCGCCAGATGGACGTCCCGGACTTCAAGCTGTGGCAGTTGTTCGTGCTGGACCCGAGCGGGGTGATCATCGAGCTGAACTTCGACGCGACCAAGGAGCCCGGGGGCAGCAAGGGGCCGACCAAGCGCAAGCGCTACGAGGCCGGCAGGTTCCTCGCCGCGGCCTGAGTCGCGCGGCGGCGCTCAGGGCCGCGGCACCCCGCGCGGCAGCGTGTCGTGGCGGGGGAGGTCGTCCCCGACCACGAACCACGGGAGCCGCTCGCGGACGAAAACATGGCGCCGCGGCGCGATCGCCTCCGGCGCGTCCAGCGAACCGGCCATGACATGGACCTCGCCCGGATAGGCCGCGGCCTCGTAAGTGAGCGGCGTGCCGCAGTCCCGGCAGAATTTGCGCACGACCCCGGGCGAACTCTCGTGAGCGCCCGGGGCGCCGCTTTCGAAGCGGAAGGCGCCGGCCCGGACCCCGACGAAGGTCGAAACCGGCGCGCCGGACGAGCGCCGGCAATCCGCGCAGTGGCAGTGGCTGGCCCAGAGCGGCCCCCCGTCGGCGCGGTAGCGCACCGCACCGCAGCGGCAGCCGCCCAGGATCGCGCTTGCGCCGCTCATTCGCGCAAGCCGCACCAGATCGGCGCGTGGTCGGAGGCCTTTTCCGCGCCCCGCGGCCTCGTGTCGATCTCGCAGGCCTCCAGCCGGTCGGCGGCCTCCGGCGAAAGCAGAAGGTGGTCGATGCGGAGGCCCTCGCCCCTCTGCCAGCGGCCGGCCTGGTAGTCCCAGAAGGTGTAGGCGCGCTTCCCCGGGTGCAGGACTCGGAACGCCTCCGCGTAGCCGCCGTGGAGCAGCGCCCGGAAGCGCGCCCGCGATTCCACCCGGCAGAGCGCGTCGTCGCGCCAAGCCGGCGGGTCGTAGACGTCGCGGTCCGCCGGCGCGATGTTGTAGTCGCCGCCGAGAACCACCGCCTCCTCCTGGGCGAACAGGGTTTCGGCGCGGGCCAGGAGGCGGTCCATCCAGGCGAGCTTGTAGGCGAACTTGGCGCTGGCGACCGGGTTGCCGTTCGGCAGATAGACGGTGGCGACACGGACGCCGGCGGTGGTGGCCTCGATATATCGCGCCTGTTCGTCGTTTTCGTCCCCCGGCAAACCCACATGGACGTCTTCCAGCGGGCGCTTGCTGAGGATCGCGACGCCGTTATAGGCCTTCTGGCCGTGGACGGCGAGGTTGTAGCCGCAGTCCTCGATCTCGGAACGGGGGAAATTCCGGTCGAGCGTCTTGGTCTCCTGCAACAACGCCACGTCGGGCCTGGCGGTGCCCAGCCAGTCCAGGAGGTTGGGCAGCCGGACTCTGATCGAGTTGACGTTCCAGCTCGCGATCCGGAGCACGGGTCAGACGAGGGAGAAGGAAGTACCGCAGCCGCAGGACGCGACGGCGTTCGGGTTCCTCACCTGGAAGGCCGCGCCGATCAGGTCTTCGACGTAATCAATCTCGGCACCGGCCATGTAGCCGGCCGAGACCTTGTCGACGAGGGCGGTCACGCCGTCCCGCTCGATCGCCACGTCGTCCTGCGCGCGATTCGTATCCAGGGCGAAGCCGTACTGGAATCCCGAGCAGCCGCCGCCCGATACGCTGACGCGGAGCATGGTTCCCGGTTCCGCCTCGTCAGCGATCAGGGAGGCGATCCGCCGGGCGGCGCGGGCCGAGAGGGTGATCGCGCCCCCCCGGGCGACCGGTTCCTCGGCGTCGAACGCTCGTGCCATGGCGCGTCGCGGCTCCCGTGCGATCCCTCCTCCGATCAGATAGCGTTTCGCAGGCGATTGTCAATCGACGCGCGCTTGCCGGGCCGGGCGTGCGCGTGCATTGTCCCCGCGCGCCGGGAGGCGCCTGCCGGAGGGAGCCATGGAACTCTACGACGTCATGCGAACGACTTTCGCCGCGCGCGACTACACGGGCGACCACCTGCCCGACGCATTGCTCTACGAGATTCTCGATAATGCCCGCTTCGCGCCGAGCGGCGGAAACCGGCAGGGCAACCGCGTCATCGTCGTGAGGGACCCGGAGGTTCGCGCGCGGATCGCCGCGCTCTCCGAGCCGACGGCGAAGCGTTACCGCGCCCAGATCGACGCGGGCGAGCGCCCCTGGAACACCGTCGTGCCGACGGCGTTGACAGACGAGGCGATCGAGAAGACGCCGGCGCCGGCGATGCTGATCGAGCCGTACAAGCGGGCGTCCGTGGTGCTCGTCGTCCTCGTCGACCTCAGGGTCGTTGCCTCGACCGACCAGTATCTCGACCGGGTCGGAGTCGTCAGCGGCGCGTCGATCTATCCCTTCGTCTGGAACCTGCTGATGGCGGCCCGCCAAGCCGGGTTCGGCGGCACGATCACGACTCTCGCCATCGCCGCCGAGCCGGAACTCAAGAAGCTCCTCGGCATCCCTGACGAATTCGCCGTGAGCGCCCTCGTGCCTCTGGGCAAACCGGTGCGCCAGCTCACGAAGCTGAAGCGCCGCTCCGTGGAGGAGATTGCCACCCGCGAGTGCTTCGACGGCGCGCCCTTCGCGGCGACCTGAGAGGGGTGGCTCCCCGGGCCGGACTCGAACCAGCGACCCAGCGGTTAACAGCCGCTTGCTCTACCAACTGAGCTACCGGGGAACACTCGCGCCGCCCTTATAGCACCGGAAGCACCGGCGTTCCACCCGCGCCGGTGCGCCTGCGGGTCTCCGGTCCGCGGGGGCGCGAGGCGCGGAACGAACGCGGCGAAACGTCGGAAATGTCATGTTCCCGCCCGCACTGGTGATGTAGAATCGGGGAGAAGCGAGGAGGAGAGGAGACCGCGATGTTGAAGCGGCACAATCCGGGCACCGTCGTCGAGGCGTTCGGCGGGGGATACAGCCAGGCGCTGGAAGTTCCGGCGGGGGCGCGGCTGATGTTCACCGCGGGGCAGGTGGGCGCGCGACCCGACGGCACGACGGCGGAAGGCTTCGCCGCGCAGGCGGAGCAAACCTGGGCCAACGTCATGGCGCTGCTCGCCGAAGGCGGCATGGGGGTGGAGGACATCGTGAAGATCACCGGCTACATCGTCGGCGAGGAAAACTTCCCGGCCTATGCGGCGGCGCGGAAGAAGGCGCTGGGCGGCACGCGCCCGGCCTCGACGGCGATCATCGTGCCGGCGCTGGCCGTCCCCGAATGGCTGGTCGAGATCGAGGCGGTCGCCGCCAAGGCGCCGTAGGACGCGATGGTCACCGGAGCCATGCAACTGGTCGGCGAGGCGCAGGCCGGGATCGACAACATCTCCGTCGACCGGGCGCTGGCCCTGGCGGAGGGCGGAAACGCCGTCTTCATCGACGTGCGCGAGCGCGCCGAGCACGCGGCGGGGGCGATCGCGGGCGCCCAATCCGTCCCGCGCGGGTTCCTCGAATTCATCGCCGACCCCGCCTCGCCGATGCACAATCCGGCGCTCTCGTCGGGCAGGACGCTGGTGGTCTATTGTGCGTCCGGCGGGCGCTCGGCGCTGGCGACCAAGACCTTGCAGGACATGGGCGTCGCCAACACCGTCAACTTGGTCGGCGGCTTCCAGGCTTGGTCCGAGGCCGGCGGCCCGACGGAATAGCGCGGCAGGCGCCGGTGGCCGCCGCGGCTGCTCCTCTCGACACCGTCTTCGCGCGGTCGCATTTTCCAGCGCTCGCCGGCATGTGGGCGCTGCTGGAGAACGCCGGCGGCACCTTGGCCGCTGCCCAGACGCTGGAGCGCATCCGCGCCTACATGACGGAATGCCAAGTCCAGCCGGGCGCGCCGTTCCCGGCCTCCGCGCGGGCGGCGGCGGCGATCGACGCGGGCCACCGGGCCATGGCCACGATGCTGAACGCCACGCCCGAGGAGGTGATGGTCGGGCCCTCGACCACGATGAACGTCTTCCTCTTGGCCCAGGCGCTGTGCCCGGGCTTTCGTGAAGGCGACGAGATCGTCGTCACCAATCTCGACCACGAGGCCAACAGCGGCGCCTGGCGCAGGCTGGCGGAAAGCGGGCTCACGGTGCGCGAGTGGCGCTTCGACTCGCAGACCGGAGCGCTCGCGCCGGAGCGCCTCGCCGCCCTGCTGACGGAACGCACGCGCCTCGTCTGCTTCCCCCATTGCTCGAACATCACCGGCGGCTTCACGGACGCGGCCGCGCTGGTCCGCGCGATCCACGACGCCGGCGCCCTCGCTTGCGTGGACGGGGTGGCCTACGCGCCGCACCGGGCCATCGACGTCAAGGCGTGGGACGTCGATTTCTACCTGTGCTCGACCTACAAGCTCTACGGGCCGCATCTCGCGCTCCTCTACGGCAAGCGCGAACACCTGGAGCGGGCGGCGGCGCTCAACCACTTCTTCCTGGAGGACGCGCTGCCGCTGAAGCTGAATCCGGGCGGCCCCAACCACGAGCTCACGGCCGGCCTCGCCGGCATTACCGCCTATCTCGACGCCTTGCACACGCACCACGAAGGCGCGGCCGACACACCGCTGCGGGAGCGCTTGGCGCAGGTCTTTGCGCGGGTGGCGGCGCACGAGGAGGCGCTGGGCGGGCCGCTGGCCGATTTCCTCTCGTCCCGGCGGGGCGTGCGGCTCATCGGCCCGCCGACGGCAGACCGGACCGTGCGGGCACCGACCTTCTCCTTCACGGTCGAGGGCCGGGACTCCGGCGAGATCGCGCGCGCGGTCGGGCTTCACAAGGTCGCCATCCGCGCGGGCGATTTCTACGCCGCCCGCTGCATCCGCGACCTCGGTCTCACAGCCCGAGGCGGCGTGGTCCGCGCCAGCATGGTCCACTACAACACGGCAGACGAGGTGGAACGCCTGATCCACGCCCTCGACGAAGCCATCGGTTGACGGCCCCGACGGCGGTGCTCGTGCTAGACCCGTATCCAATCATGGATGTGCGGCCGGAATGGGTTCGCAAACCCGAGGAAATGGGAAGCAAGGAAAAGTTTTGGTACCGACACCCGGAAGAGAGCGAAGACCGCTGGCTCTTCAAATACCCTCGGCAGGGTGCCGGAGAACATTGGGCTGAGAAAATTGCCGAGAAGGTCGCGTCTGTTCTCCGGGTCGCGCATGCGCGGGTTGAACTTGGGCGGTTCGGGGACCGGCGCGGATCGGTGACGGAATCCTTCTCCCGAGGAGGGAGGGTGTTGTATCACGGCAATCAGTTGCTGGAGAGAGTCGTTCATGACTACGATCCTGATAAGAAATTTCATCAATCGCATCACACTTTAAATAATATTCTGGAAGTAATGGACGATGTTTTTCTCGATACGAAATCCGCTGTTTTGGCGAAAAACCGTATCGCGCAATATATGGTCCTGGATGCACTGATCGGCAACACCGACCGCCATCATGAAAATTGGGGCATACTGCGCAGGCGTGTCGGCGGCGGCTGGAAAGGGTTCATCGCACCTTCGTTCGATCATGCGTCTTCGTTGGGCCGAGAACTCTCGGATACCCGCCGTAACAGACTATTGGAGGAAGACCGGGTGGGAGACTACGCCGAAAGAGGGCGCGGGGCCGTCTATTGGTCCGGAGACGAACCGCGCGGCCCGAGCCCGCTGGCTCTGGTGCGGCAATCTGTCCGGCACTATCCGGACCTTTTCCGGCCAGCCCTCGCAAAGCTGGAGAACGTGGATCGCACTTTCTTGAGTGCTCTCGTGAACCGGATTCCCGATTGCTGGATGACCTCTCTGGCCCGTGCGTTCGCCATTGCGTTGATGAGCCACAATCTCCGACGACTAGGGGAGCTTGTCTGATGAGTAGCAGGACGTTATTCCTGGCGTGGCAGGACACGAAAACGAGGCGATGGTTCCCTGTGGGCCGACTGGACGCGGATGTCGAGAAGCCGATCTATCGCTTTCGTTACATCTTCGGGGCGAAACGGGCGAAAGAAGAGGTGGAATTCCCTCCGTTGCTGGAGTTTCCCGATTTGCACAGAGATTACCAATCTTCCGAACTTTTTCCGCTATTCAAGAACCGGGTCATCGCGTCAGGAAGGCCCGATCGCGCCGACTATCTGCGCAATATCGACCTCCCGGATGGTGCGGATCCGATCGAGATCCTGTCGGTGAACGGCGGCAGCCGTGTCACGGATGCTTACGAAGTCTTTCCGAAACTCGTGAAACATGACAGCGGATGCTTCACATGCCGGTTCTTCCTGCATGGCTGGCGCTACGCGAACCTGTCGTCCCAGGAACGGATCGATCGCCTGAGAGAGAATGAGAAGCTGTATGTGACGCTGGAGTTGACCAATCCGGTGACCCAACTCGCAGTACAGATCCAGACGGAAGACTATCATATGATCGGTTGGGCGCCGCACTATCTGATGGAGGATCTGGCCGCGGCGATGTCGGAGCCTCCACACTACGCAGCGCATGTGGTGCGGCTCAATCCGCAACCGGCGCCGTCGAGGCAGCGGGTTCTGATCGAGATGCGGGGCACCTGGGACGCGCACGAGCCGATGACGGGCGCGGATTTCGAACTACTGGTCCGATAGCCCGCGTTTCCCCGGCCGCCGCTTTCGGGGCACTACGGGGGCGGGAGGGTGCGGGCCTGGGCGATGGGAGGGTGGCGAGGCGGGCGAACTCGCCGGTGCGGAAGCGCGCAGGGGCCGCCAGAAAATCGCGCACGAGATCGGTCGAATCAAGGCCCCAGAAGAGTTCGCCATGGACGGCGAAGGTGGGGACCCCGAATACGCCGCGCGCGGCGGCTTCCTCCGTGTTCCGCCGCAGCGCCACCTTGACCGCCGGGCGGGCGACCAGGGCGTCGGCATCGGGAAGGGCGAGGCGGCTGGCCAGGGCGCGCCACTCCCGCTCGACCGAGAGGTCGCGGCCCTCGGCGTAGAGGGCGTCGAAGACCGCCCACACCAGCGCCGCGTCCGCCCCGCGGGCCACGGCGAGCCTGAGCGGGCGCAGCGGGTTGAACGGATGGGCCGGCGGCATACGGAAGGGAATGCCGTTCCGCGCCGCGTACCACTGGCACCACCTGTAGGTGTGCACCCGCTTCGCCGGGATTTCGGCTGGCCCCCTGTGGCGCCAATGTTCGAGAAGCCCGGCGAAGAGGACGGGTCGGAAGGTGATTTCGAGGTCGGGCGGCAGGCGTTCGAACCGCGCCAGTTGCAGATAGGCGAAGGGGGAGACAAAATCGAAATACCAGTCGGCGGTGGGCATTGGTTCATTCGCGGCGGTGGGCTGGGGGGCGCGGCGCGATTGTGCGCGGTTTCGCCGGGTTTGGCACGGAGGAAGAATGAACAACGCCATCGCGACGGGCCTGTGGTGAAACGCGCCAGCGAAGGCCGCGTCACACACTGCAAATAAGAGAACGACCGCGGCGGGTCGGCGTTGAACACCGCCAAGCCCATCGCCCGCCGAGACGACTTGCCGAAGCGCGCGCTCGTGACCGGCGGCGGGCGCGGCATTGCCCGTGAAATCACCCGCCATCTTGCGGCCGAGGGCGTGCACGTGGAGGGGATGGAGGCGCGCGCCGAACAGCGCCGCGCCGACGGCCGGTGGCACATGGAGACCATGGAGGCGCTCAAGCGCCAGAGCACCACCCTCGAAGCCGTGATCCGGCGCCTCGTGCCAGTGGAGCGCTGACGGGCGCCCCTCTTTTCCGAGGCGTCTGGCTTATACTCTCCCTCGACACGCGAGCGGAGCGCGCCATGGCGGAAGGCGAGGGGACGGGCCGCACGGGCGACCGGCTGAAGCAGCTGCGCGCCTTCTGCCACGCCGCGCGGCTGGAGAGCATGTCCAAGGCCGCCGAGCGGCTGGACATCTCGCAGCCCGCCGTCTCCCAGCACATCCGGGCGCTGGAGCGCGAGTTCGCGACCCCCTTCTTCGAGCGCCGTGGCCCGCGCATCACCCTCACACCCGCAGGCGCCGGCCTCTACCGCCTCGCCATGCCGCTGGTGCAGGGTGTGGAGCGCCTGCCCGAGACCTTCGCCGAACACGTCAACGGCGAGGCCATGGGCGAAGTGCGCGTGCTGGCGGGGCTCACCGCCTCCACCTTCCTGCTGCCCGACTATCTCAAGCGCTTCCGGGCAGTGCATGAGGGCGTGAAGGTGACCCTGCGGACGGGCGGGCTGGCGGACGGTCTCGGCCTGCTCCACGACCGCGAGGTGGATTTCGCGCTGGGCGGGGTGGAAACCGTGCCCGAGCGGCTCGACTTCCACCCCTTCCGCACCTGCCGCTACGTGCTCATCGCCCCGCGCGGCCACCCGCTGACGAAGGGCGGCGGGACCGCCGGCGCCCGGGACATCGCGGCCTTCCCCATGGTGATGCCGGCCCGCGGCACGTCCGCGCGCGAAGCGGGCGAGCTGGCGGCCCGGCATTTCGGCGTGGCGCTGGAGGTGGCCGTGGAGACGCGGGGCTGGAGCGTCATCAAGCAGCTGGTGGAGCGCGGCGTCGGCATCGCCTTCGTCCCCGACATGTGCGTGGGAGAGCGCGACGCGGTGCACATGGTGCCGATCGAGGAGCGTATAGCGCAGGCCATCCGCCCCTTGAGCTACGGCGTGATCCTCGCCCGACCCACCTTCCTGCCGCTCGCCGCCCGCCGCCTCATCCAGACCATGATCCCCACCTTCCCCGACCCGCCGCCTTTGTGATTTCGTGTCGTTTTTCGGGGGACCCGGGCGTTGGCGGAACACCGTTCGCCCCTGTGTTTGCCTGCGCGGCTAGGAATCGGGCGAGGCGAGGAGGGTGCGGCCGAGGGAGCGGAGGGCTTGCCGCAGGCGCAAATCGCGGGTCTCGCCCGTGGCGCGGTCGACGCGCGCGGCCTGGGCCGGGTCGAGCGGCGGCGGCGCGGGGCGGGGCACGCGGGGGGGCGGCGCGAGCGGGGGCGCCTGCACGTAGGCGATCCGGGTCGCCGCGCGATAGCCGTAGTAGGCGGCGATGCGATCCAGTATCTGGGGCTCAAGATGTTGCAGCTCGACGGCGACGGGGCCGGCGACGCGAACCCGGAGCGTGCCGTTCCGCTGGAGGCGGTCCGGCCAGGAGCAGGCGGCGAGCGCCTCGCCGACGATGGCCCGCCACTCGCCGACGATACCCGCCGCCGCCAGGCCGCGCGCTTCGAACGATTTCGCGGCGACCTTGCCGAGCGCCCAGGAGAGCGGCCGGGCGAGGCGGCGCGCGCGCACGCGGCGGGCCGGCATCGTCTTACGGCGCCCGCGCGGCACCGGCGCCCGTGACGCAGACGCGGCCACCATGACCGCGCCTGCACCCGCGCGCCTCGCCGCCGCCCTGCTCGGCTGGTACGACCGCCACCACCGCCGCCTGCCCTGGCGCGCCGCGCCGGGCATGCAGGCGGACGCCTACACCGTCTGGCTCAGCGAGATCATGCTCCAGCAGACGACCGTGGCCACGGTCTCCGAGCGCTTCCCGCGCTTCCGCGCGCGCTGGCCCACCCTGGAGGCGTTGGCCGCCGCCGAGCTCGACGAGGTGCTCCACGCCTGGCAGGGCCTCGGTTATTACGCGCGGGCGCGCAATCTGCATCGCTGCGCCCGCGTCGTCCTGGCGGAGCATGGCGGGCGATTCCCGGCGCGCGAGGAGGCGCTGCGGGCGCTGCCGGGAATCGGCCGCTACACGGCGGCGGCCATCGCCGCCATCGCCTACGACCGGCCGGCGACCGTCGTCGACGGCAACGTCGAGCGGGCGATCGCCCGCCTGCGCGCCGTCGAGACGCCGCTGCCGAAGGCAAGGCCCACGCTCTACGCCCTGGCCCAGGCACTCACGCCCCGGCGGCGGCCCGGCGACTACGCCCAGGCGCTGATGGATCTCGGCGCCGGCGTCTGCACCCCGAAGCGGCCCGCCTGCCTCGCCTGCCCCTGGCGAGAAGCCTGCGCGGCCCGCGCGCGCGGCATCGCCGAGACCCTTCCCCGCAAGGCGCCGAAGCGGCCCCGGCCGCTGCGCCACGGAGTCGCCTTCTGGCTGGCACGGCCGGATGGCGCGGTACTGCTGCGGCGCCGGCCCGACCGGGGCTTGCTCGGCGGCATGATGGAGGTGCCGTCCACGCCCTGGCGGGAGTCGCCCTGGCCCCTGGCCGACGCCCTGCGCCACGCGCCGCAGGCGCGGCCGTGGACGCCGCTTCCCGGCGCCGTCCGCCACGGCTTCACCCATTTCGAGATCGAACTCCTCGTTGTCACCGCCGAAGCCGGGAGCGCCGGCGGGGACGGAGTCTGGTGCCCGCCGGCGCAATTCCCCGACCACGCGCTGCCGACGCTCACCAAGAAGGTCGTGCGCCATGCCGAGCGCCATCGGCCCGCGCCGGCCGGCACCGATGGCGCGCGGCCACCGATGCCGCCGGCGCGGGCATGAAGCGGCGGCGGCTACTCCGCCGCCATGCGCGTACCCGGCTCCGGAATGCCGTCGACAGGGCAGCCCGTCACGCCGATCGACTCGCGGGTGACGGATTCGACCATCCGCTGCGCCCGCCGCGGGTCCTCGACCCAGGCGCGGTAGAAATCGAACGGGCACTCGGCCACGCCCTTGTCGCCCTCGCCCGAGGCGTAGACCCCGGTATAGCCGCGGTGCACGAGCTTGAAGAGGTGGTTCTGCGCCTGATCGTTGGCGCGCGCGTCGCGGATCTGCGAGACCGAGAGCTGGGCGTACTGGATGCCGTTCTCCTCCTCGCCGCACTCGCCCAACGTCCGCCCGTCGAAGCCGATGATCGCCGAGTGGCCGAAATAGGTGTAGACGCCGTCATTGCCGGCGGCGTTGGCGACCGCGACGTAGCAGCAATTGGCCCAGGACATCGCCTTGGCCATGATGATCTGCTGTTCCTTCGCCGGGTACATGTAGCCTTGGCAACGCACGACCAGCTCGGCGCCCTTGACGGCGCAATCGCGCCAGATCTCCGGGTAGTTGCCGTCGTCGCAGATGATCAGGCTGATCTTGAGCCCCTTCGGGCCGGTGCTCACATAGGTGTCGCTACCCGGATACCAGCCCTCGATCGGGCACCACGGCAATATCTTCCGGTACTTCTGGACGATATCGCCTTCGTTGTTCATCAGGATCAGCGTGTTGTAGGGGTTCTTGCGGGGGTGGTCCTCGTGCCGCTCGCCGGTCAGCGAGAAGACGCCCCAGGTGTTTGCCTCCCGGCAGGCCTCGGCGAAGGCCTCCGTCTCCGGCCCCGGGATTTCGGACGCCGTGTCGAACATCTCCTGGCGGTCGTACATGATCCCGTGGGTGCTGTATTCGGGGAAGATCGCGAGGTCCATCCCCGGCAGCCCCACCTTGGCGCCGACGATGAGTTCGCCGATCTTCTTCGCGTTGTCGAGAACCTCCCGGCGCGTGTGCAGGCGCGGCATCTTGTACTGAAAGACCGCGACGCCCACCGTGTCGGGGCTGCTGACGATATCGCCGTGTCTCATGGCATGGTCTCCTTCCGCCTCAATGTACCGCCCGATCTTACCGCCCCCGGCACCTGCAACCAACCGGGCGACGACAGCGCCGCGGATGAACGGGACGGGGGCGCACCGGGCTGTTACCATCGCCCGGCAACGCAGGCGCGGGAAGGGTGAGCCATGGCGTCGAAACCCGTCGGCTGGGGAATGGTCGGCACACGCGGCTGGAGCGACATGGTGCTGGGCCCCGCGGTGAACGCGGCGCGCGGGGCACGGCTCGTCGCCGCGCTCGGCTCCCGCGAGGCGAGCGTCGCGCGCTACCGCGGGCGCCACGGCGCGGGGCAGGGCTACACCGACCTGGATCGCTTCCTCGCCGACCCGGCGGTCGACGTCGTCTGGATCGCGAGCCCGAACCACCTGCACAAGGAACACGCCATGGCCGCCCTGGAGGCCGGCAAGCACGTGCTGTGCGAGAAGCCCATGGCGCTCTCCGTGGCCGAGTGTCGGGCCATGGTGCGCGCCGCGAAGAAGGCCGGCCGCTTGCTCACCGTCGGCTACAACAGCCGCCACCACCCCAGGCTGAAGGCCTTGCAGGCGGACTGGCGCGCGGGCCGCTTCGGCGAGCCCGTCCGCGTCCACGGCCAGTTCTATTATCGCTACCCGGACATGCCTGAGGATTGGTGGCGGCTCGCCGACGCGACCTCGGGCTGCTGGGTCCTGGGCGACGTCGGCACCCATTTCATCGACCTCCTCCGCTGGTATCTGGGCGAGGCGAAGACGGTGCAGGCGCACCTCTCCAACAAGGCGTTCGGGCGCTCCGCCGATTACGCCTTCCTCTCCATCGGCTTCGCAAACGGCGCCCTGGGCACCCTCTCGGCGTCACTGGCCGTCACCGCCGGCGGCGGCCTCGAACTGCTCGGCAGCGAGGGCCTTTGTCGGATCGAGGGCGGCTTCGCAGGCCTTCCCGGCAGCGTGACCACCATCCGCGGCGGCGCCCGGACGCGCACGGTCGCGCTTGCGGCCTGCGATACCTACAAGGCCCAGGTCGAGAACGTGAGCCGGGCGGTGGCGCGGGGCGAACCGCTCGCGGTCGACGCCCGAGACGGGCTCGAGAACGTCCGCATCATCGAGCGGGCGCGCGGCTGGCGGGAGGCACCGCCCGGCCCCGGCGGTTGACCGGCGCGGCGCGAAGTGGAACCTTCGCCGCGACCGGCCGATCCTGGGAGGCGGGGTGCGATGAGCGGCAAATGGGTCCCGATGGCGCTCGCCTGGTACGACACGCGCATCTTCAACTGCTCGTTCTGCGGCATCATGATGGCGCGCGAATACTGGGCTGACGACGAATTCCCCGGCGAGAAATTCTGCGAGGAGAGCTGCGCCGGCGTGAAACGCCGCCTGAGGGCGGAAAGCGCGGCGGCGGACGCGGGAAGCACGGCCGATGTATAGGATCGGCATCGACACCGGCGGCACCTTCACGGACTTGGTCGCCCTCGACGACCGGACCGGCCGCATCCACACCGTCAAGGTCCCCTCGACTCCGCGCGAGCCGGCCGGCGCGCCGCTCGCCGCCATTGCTCAAAGCGGCCTCTCGCCCGCGGACATCGGCCGCATCGTGCTCGGCACCACCATCGCCACCAACGCTCGTCTCCAGAAGAAGGGCGCGACGGTGCTCTACGTGGGGACGGACGGCGTCCAGGACGTCCCCGTCATCGGCCTGATCGCCCGCAAGGAGGCCTACAACCCGGCCTGGGAAAAGCCGAGCGCCGGCGTCCGCCGCCGCCACGTCTTCGGCATCCGGGAGCGGCTGGACCACAAGGGCAACGCCCTCGTCCCCCTCGCGGAGTCCGAGCTGGAGCGGCTCTGCGACTGGATCGGGGAATGGCGCGCCCGCGAGTCGGACACGGATTGGGCCGTCGCCGTCAACCTCCTTTTCTCCTACGTCGATGCGCGCCACGAGGAGGCCATCGGCGCCCGTCTCGCGGCGCACTTCCCCGATCTGCCGGTGTCGCTTTCGAGCCGCGTCTGCCCGATCTGGCGCGAATACCAGCGCGGTGCGACGGTGATCACGGACGCCTTCGTCAAGCGGATCATCGATCGCTTCGTCGGCCGGCTTTCCGCCTCCCTCCGGGAGGAGGGGATCGAGGCGCCGCTTTCGCTGATGAAATCGAATGGCGGCCACGTCCAGGCCGAATCGGCCGGCGACGCGCCGGTCCAGCTGCTGCTCTCGGGCCTGGCCGGCGGCGTGATCGCCGGCGCCCGCTTCGCCCGCGACCACGCCAGCGGCAACGGCGTCACGCTCGACATGGGCGGTACCAGCTGCGACGTGGGCCTCGTCACCGACGGCGCCTTCGGCTCGACCACCGAATACGAAGTCGAATGGGGCGTGCCGGTGAGCGCGCTCTTCATCGACTACACCACCATCGGCGCGGGCGGCGGCTCCATCGCCCATGTCGACGCGGGCGGGCTGTTGCGCGTGGGGCCGCGCAGCGCCGGCGCCGACCCGGGCCCCGCCTGCTACGGCAAGGGCGGGACGGAGCCGACCGTGACCGACGCCAACGTGGTGCTGGGCCGGCTCGACCCGGATTACTTCCTGGGCGGCGGGATGGCGCTCGACGCCGGCAAGGCCCACGACGCCGTGGCCGCGCTGGGGCAAGCGCTCGGCCTGACGCCGGTGGAGACCGCGCGCGCGATCCTGGAGACGGCCGCCGAGAACATGGCGGACGCCATCCGGCTGATGACCGTCGAGCGCGGCATCGACCATCGCGACTACGCGCTGATCGCCTTCGGCGGCGCCGGCCCGCTGCACGCGGTCGATGTGGCCGCGCCGCTGGAGATGGGGAAGGTCGTGGTGCCGCCCCATCCCGGCCTCTGCTCCGCCCTCGGCACGCTGCTGACGGACCTCAGGGTCGACCGGGCGCGCACGGTGAACCACCGCTCCGACAGGGTGGACCTGGACGCGCTGAACGCCCAGCTCGAGGCGCTGGCCCGCGAGGCGGCGGACGAGCTCGCGCGCGACGGACTGGAAGGCGAGGCGCAGATCGCCGGCTTCATCAACATGCGCTACATGGGCCAGAATTTCGGCGAGCTGGTGCGGCTCGACACGCTCCGCCTCGACGAGGCCGCGTTCGCTCGGGCGCTGGAGGAGCTCCACCGCCAGCACGAGGCGCTCTACGGCTACGCCCTCCGCGACAAGGTCGCCGAGATGACGGAAGTGCGGGTGATCGCGCTCGGCAGGGAGCACACCGAGGTAGCCTTCAGCGCGCCGGGAGCGGGCACGGGCGCGCCGCATGCCCACCGCGCGGTGCATTTTGACGGCGACGCGCCGGTGGAGACGCCCGTGTACCGGCGCGCCGCCCTGCCCGCCGGGACCGCGATCGAGGGGCCGGCGATCGTGGACGAGATGGATTCGACCACGCTCGTGCCGCCGGGGAGCCGCGTCGAGGTCGGCGCGGACGGCAGTCTGGTCGTTTCGCTGCCGCGCGCGGCCGACGCCGTCTTCGGCACCGGGCGCCTCGCTCCGGAGCGCGACCCCGTCACGCTGACCGTCGTCAACAACGCCCTCGGCAACATCTGCGACGAGATGGAAAGCGCCATGGTGCGCACCGCCTATTCGCCGATCTTCAGCGAATCGCGGGATTTCTCCTGCTGCCTGTTCGACCGCCGCCTGCGCATGGTCGGGCAGGCCGAGATGAACCCGGCGATCATCTGCGCCGGGCTGCACACCGTGCCGCTCTGCGTGAAGGAGATGGAGGAGCCGATCGAGCCGGGGGACGTGATCGTCCACAACGACCCGTATCGCGGCCAGTGCCACATGCCGGAGCATCTGCTGATGAAGCCGGTCTTCGTCGGCACCACGCTCATCGGCTACGCCGCGAACATCGCCCATATCGCCGAGATCGGCGGCATGGCGGTGGGCTCGTTCGCGAGCACGGCGACCGAAGTATTCCAGGAGGGGCTGCGCCTGCCGCCGGTGAAGCTGATCTCGCGCGGCGAATACGTGAAGGACGTCTGGCGCATCGCCCTCGCCAACCACCGCACGCCCAACACCACCTGGGGCGATTTCCACGCCATGATCGGCTCGCTCAACACCGCCGAGCGGCGCCTGGGCGCCCTGGTCGAGCGCTTGGGCATCGACACCTTCGAGAAGATTTGCGACGCGCTGGTGGACCACGCCGAGCAGTGGATGCGCAACGAAATCCGCAAGCTGCCTAACGGCATCTACAAGGCGGAGGATTATTTCGAGGACGACGGGGTGAGCACCAGGCGGTTCTACTTCCGCCCGGCCGTGCACATCCGTGACGAGGAGATCGTGGTCGACCTCTCGGAATCCGACGAACAGGCGCGCGGGCCGATCAACGTGACCTACGTCGCCACCGCGGCCGCCGGCTGCACCGCGGTGCTCCAGACCCTCTGTGCCCGCGACGTGCCGCTGAACAGCGGCTGCTTCAAGCCGCTGCGGGTGGTGGCACCGCCCGGCACGGTGGCCAACCCGGTGTTCCCCGCGCCGAGCGTCGCCGGCAACACCGAAGGCCAGCCCCGCATCATCGCCGCGGTGCAGCATGCGCTCTCCAAGGCCGTGCCCGAGATGGTGAGCGCGGCCGAGGGCGGCACCGCCTGCAACCTGCTGCTGGGCGGCATCCACCCGGACACGGGCGAGTACTGGACCCACTACCAGCTCGAGGGCGGCGGCTGGGGCGGGCGCCTCGGCAAGGACGGCAACACCGCACTCTGCTGCGCCCACGCCAGCACCATCCGGGCGACGCCGATCGAGGTCTTCGAGACGCGCTTCCCGCTGCGCGTGCTCCGTTACGAGATCCGCCCGGATTCCGGCGGCCCCGGCACCTGGCGCGGCGGCCTCGGCTGCTGGCGTGAATTCGAGGTGGTCGCCGACGAGATCAGCGTCAGCGCGCTCACCGACCGCATCACGGAGGGGCCCTTCGGCCTCATGAAGGGCGCGCCCGGCGCGCCGACCGGCTTCTTCGTCAAGCGCGTGAGCGACGCGGATTTCCGCACCTTCAAGGAGGTCTTCGGCACCGTGAGCCCGACCAAATTCGTCAACATCCGCCTGGGGCGCGGCGACCGCATCCTGGTCCGGGTGCCGGGCGGCGGCGGCTACGGCGACCCGAAGGAGCGGACCGACGGGGCGCTGCTCTCCGACCTGCGGGACGGCTTCGTCAGCGTGAACGGCCTCGCCGCCTACGGTCGCTCCCCCGACTTCGCCGCCGCCGCTGCCGAATAACCCCGCCGCCCTGTCGTTCGCGCTATTCGGCGAAATAGCGTTCGAGGATGCGGAGGTAGGCGTTGGTCAGGGTTTCGAGGGCGGCGATGGGGACGCATTCGTCGATCTTGTGCATGGTGCGGCCGATCAGGCCGAACTCGACGACGGGGCAGTGGTCCTTGATGAAGCGCGCGTCCGAGGTGCCGCCTTCGGTGCCGAAGGCGGGCGTGCGGCCGGTGGCGTCGGCGACGGCCTGGGCCACCACCGTCCTGAGCCGGCCCGGCGGGGTCAGGAAGGCTTCTCCCGACACGGCGACGGCCAGTTCGTAGGGCGTGCCCACCCCGTCGAGGGCCTTGCGCAGAAGGCGCTCCAGGGTCTCGCCGGTATGGCGGTCGTTGAAGCGGACGTTGAACCGCGCCGACGCCTCCGCCGGGATGACGTTCGACGCCTCGTTGCCGCCCTCGATCTCGGTGATCTCGAGATTGCTCGGCTGGAAACTCTCCGTCCCCCCGTCGAGGCGCAGGACGGTCAGCGCGTGGAGCAGCGCCACCAGGCGGGGGAGCGGGTTGTCGGCAAGATGGGGGTAGGCGACATGGCCCTGAGTGCCGGCGACCCGGAGGGTGCCGGCGAGGCTGCCGCGGCGCCCGACCTTCACCGTCTCGCCCAGCGTCTCCGGATTGGTGGGTTCGCCCACGAGACAGGCGTCCAGGGTCTCGCCGCGCGCGGCGAGCCAGGCCAGCACCTTGCGCGTGCCGTTGATCGCTGGCCCCTCCTCGTCGCCGGTGACCAGCAGGCTGATGGAGCCACCGCCGGCCTTGCCGCCCGCGTCGAAGCGGGCGACCGCGGCGACGAAGGCGGCGAGCGCGCCCTTCATGTCGCTCGCACCCCGGCCGTAGAGGACGCCCCCTTCGACGGCGGCGGCGAAGGGGTCCCGGCTCCAGCGCGCGCGGTCGCCCGCCGGCACCACATCCGTATGGCCAGCGAAGCAGAAATTGGGCGCACCCTCCCCCCTGCGGGCGTAGAGGTTGTCCACGCGCGCCGACCCCGGCTCCGCGAAGGGCAGGCGGTGGCAGGCGAAGCCGAGCTGGCTGAGCGCCGCCTGGAGCATGTCGAGCGCGCCGCCGTCCGCGGGCGTCACGCTCGGGCAGCGGATCAGCGCGCGGGCCAGCGCCAGCGGGTCCCGCAATTCGGCGTCGCTCATCCGCCGCCCCTCAATCGCGGAGCAGTTCGTTGATCGATGTCTTGGCCCTGGTCCCGGCGTCGACGCGCTTAACGATGACCGCGCAATAGAGGCCGGGGCCGGGGGTGCCGTCCGGGAGCGTCTTGCCCGGCAGCGAACCCGGAACGACGACGGAATAGGGAGGGACGCGCCCGCGGTGGATTTCCCCCGTCTCGCGATCGACGATTCGCGTCGAAGCGCCGAGATAGACGCCCATCGCCAGCACCGAGCCCCGTTCGACGACGATGCCTTCGGCGACCTCGCTGCGCGCGCCCACGAAGCAGTCGTCCTCGACGATCACCGGATTCGCCTGCAACGGCTCCAGGACGCCTCCGATGCCGGCGCCGCCGGAAATGTGGCAGTTCCGGCCGACCTGCGCGCAGCTCCCCACCGTGGCCCAGCTGTCGATCATGGTGCCGCCGCCGATATGAGCGCCGACGTTCACGAAGGAGGGCATCAGGACGACGCCGGGCGCGACATAGGCGGAGCGCCGCACGATGGCGCCGGGCACGGCGCGCAACCCCGCCTCGCGGAAGCGCGCCTCGTCCCAGCCGGCGAATTTGGAGGGGACCTTGTCGTACCACGGGGTGTCCTCACCCGGCCCGCCGGGGATCACCGCCATCCCGCCCAGGCGGAAGGAAAGCAGCACCGCCTTCTTGAGCCACTGGTTGACCCGCCAAGCCCCGCCCCGCTTCTCGGCCACGCGCGCGGCGCCGCTGTCGAGCAGGGCGAGGGCGGCCTCGACCGCGGCGCCGGCGGCCCCGCTCGCGCCGGGCTTCAACGAGTCGCGGTCCTCCCAGGCGGCCTCGACGGCCCGTTCGCTCTCTCGCGCGTCCACCGGCTTCCCTCCGCGTTCCCCGCGCCCCCGGCCGCCGTCAGGGCGACGACAGCATCGCCTCCAACCAGGCCGGAAGGTCGTCCGTCACGTAGTCCGGCGTGAGGCGTTCGTCGCCGGCACGCGACCAGGCGCCCTCGTTGCGCACCCAGACGGTGGCCATGCCGAGCGCCGCCGCCGGCTCCAGGTTGCGCAGGATGTCCTCGAAGAGGATGGCGCGCGCCGGATCGACGGCGTGCAGCGTCGTCAGGCGCCGGTAGGCGCCGGGGAAGGGTTTCGGCAACCAGTCGGCCGCCGCGATGTCGTAGATCGCGCTGAAATGGCGGTCGATCCCGAGCCGCGCCATGACCCGCTCGGCGTAGGGCACATCGGCGTTGGTGAAGACCAGCTTGCGTCCGGGCAGGCGCCCGAGCGCCGCACCCAGCGCCGCGCTCGGTGCGAGCGGCGAGAGGTCGATGTCATGGACGAATTCGAGGAAGGGGCCGGGCGCCATGCCGTGCTTCACCATCAGCCCGCGCAGCGTCGTGCCGTATTCGCGGAAATAGCTCTTCTGGAGCCGCCGGGCCTCCGCCCGGTCGACGCTCAGCCAATCCGCGATATAGGCGGCGATGCGCCGGTCCACTTGGTCGAAGAGGCGCGAGCTCGAGGGGTAGAGCGTGTTGTCGAGATCGAAGATCCAGGTCTCGATATGGGCGAGGTCGGCCGCGCGGGGCGGCGGGGCGGGGCGGGCGGTCAGTTGCATTGCCCGCGCGCCCCCTCCGCGCACACCGTCTCCCCGTCGGTCCAGCGCGCGCCGCTCAGGTCCGCCTTGAGGAAATCGGTGCCATCGAGCCGCGCGCCGGTGAGGTCGGCGCCGCGCAGATCCGCCCGGAAGAACCGGGCGCGGCGGAGGTCGGCGCCGCGGAACGACGCCCGCGCCAGATGCGATTTGGTGAAGTCCGCCCCGATCAGGCGGGCGCCGGTCCAGAGGGTCTCCACGAGCACGGCGTCGGTGAACTTGGCGCGCCTGCCGTCGACCCCGGTGAAATCCGCCCGCGTCAGGTCGGAGCGCGCGAGGAAGGCGTCGCGCAACGACGCGCCGGTGAGGTCGGCGCCGACGAATTGCCGGTTGTCGAGGTAGCAGCGCCGCCAATCGACGCCGGGATGCGGCGTATCGGTGCAGGCGGCCTGGGCCGCCTGCGGCGCCAGCGCGAGGAGGAGCGCGGCCGGCAGCCAAGCCGCGGCCCGCTTTCCCTTCCGCCCTCCGAACACGGCGCGCGTCCGGCCTGCGGCGTCACCGCGCGCCGGGCGCAGGCGGCGGGGCGGGCGGGCGCGTCATTCCCGCGGCGTCCAGTCGCCATCGTCGCGCGCGCCGCGCTCGATGCGCTTGCCGTCCAGGGCGGCATCGGCGCGCGCCGCTTCCGTCCGCGCCGCCTGCCGTTCCGCCTTCGTGCGCCCGGCGCGGACGCGACTCTCGACGCCCCGCTGCGACGTCGAGGACCGCTCACGCTGCTTGCGAAACCGATTGAGGTTGACGACATCGCCCATAGGGTCTTCCGGTTTGCCGACAAACGTGGTCTAAGGGGAGAGGGTCTCCACCCGGTCCAACCCGGTCGATCGACGGACGAGCCTAGCCGAAATGAATCGGGCTGTTAACCGGGGTCGCCCGAGCGCCGCGCACGGCCGCCCCGCGCCGAGGCGCGCCGCGCGGTGAAGGTCCTCTACGGCATCCTGGCGGTGCTGGCGCTCCTCGTCGCCGCCCTCTTCCTCGTGCCGCCGTTCCTCGACTGGGAGCGCCTCAAGCCGGAGATCGCGGAGCGGGTGGAAGCCGCCACCGGGCGCCGGCTCTGGATCGACGGGGAGATCGCGGTCTCCCTCCTGCCCGCGCCGACGCTCACCCTCACGAACCTGCGCTTGGCCAACCTTCCGGGCGCGGGCGCCCCCGACATGGCGCGGATCGAGTCCGTCGATCTCGCGCTGGCGCTGGGACCGCTGTTCGGCGGTGAGATCGCCGTCACCAGCCTCGCACTGGTCGCCCCCGTCGTCGAGCTGGAGCGCTTGGCCGACGGACGCCCCAACTGGCTCCTCCAGGGCGCGGCAGGCGCCGCGGACGAGCGGGCGGTCAGGCTCGATTCGATCGCCGTGACGGACGGCACGATCGTCTATCGGGCGGCGGGCCAGGGGCCGCCCGCGCGGATCGAACGGATCGACGCGGTCTTCTCCGCGCGGTCGCTCGACGGGCCTTTCCGGGGCGAAGGGGCGTTCGCGACAGGGGGTGCCGCCTTCGACTTTCAACTGGCGACGGGGGCGACCGGCGCGGACGGCGCGATGCCGGCGACGGCGGAGCTGGCCCTCGCCGACGGCACCGGCGGTGCGCTGCTGGAAGGGACGGTAAGCGGGCTCGACGGCGCGCCCGGGTTCGACGGCACCGTGCGGGCCACGGTGCCCGCCCCGGGCGCTCTCCTGGCCGCCCTCCCGGTCGCGCTCGAAGGCGTGCCCCTGGCGGCGCTGCCGGAGGGCGCGTTCTCGGCGCGGGCCACGGTCGCCGCACGCGCCGATGCGGTCTCCGCGGACGACATCCAGATCCGGCTGGGCGAGAGCCAGGCGACCGGCGCGGTATCCTGGCGCGGCGGCACGGCACCGTCCCTCTCGCTCGAGATGGCGCTGAACCGGCTCGATCTCGACGGCTTTCCGCCGGGCGCGCCGGTGCCGGCGGAACCGGCCGATTCCCCGACCGCCGCGCCGGACATGGCCGCCCTGTTCCGCGCGCTCCCCGCCGGCCTCGCGGCGTCGCTGGACCTCGCGATCGAAACCGTGACGTACCGGGGCAACGTGATGCGCCAAGCGCGGGCGATCCTGGCCCTCGACGCGGGCGCGGTCACGGTCCGCCGCGCCTCTGCCCTGCTTCCCGGCGGGGCGGACGTGACGCTCGCCGGGCGGATCGCCGACGGTGTCGACGGCCCGTCCTTCGCCGGTGCCGTCGACATGGCAGCGGACGATCTGCGCGCCGTGCTGGCCTGGCTCGGCCTCGACGTCGCCGCCGTCCCGGCGGATCGGTTGCGCCGCATCGACGTGAGCGCCGACCTCCACGCGCGCGGAGACCGGGTTTCGGCCTCGAAGATGGATGTCCGCATCGACGCGACGCGGATCGAGGGCGAGGCGGCCGTGGAATTCGCCGATCGGCCGCGGCTCTCCGCCGCGCTCGCGGTCGACGCCATCAACGCGGACGCCTACCTGCCCGCCGCCGGGGCCGGCGACGGGGCCGACGGCGGCTGGCCCGCGCTGGACGGGGTGGAGGCCGAACTCGCGCTGGAACTGGGCGCCCTGACCTATGGCGGCGCCCGCCTGCTCGGAATCACGCTCGACACCCGTCTCCGCGACGGCCGGGTGACGGTGCGCCGCGCGTCCGTGGCGGACGCTGCGGGCATGCGGTTCTCGCTGGCCGGCACCGCCCGCCCGCGCGGGCGGGAAACGACCGTCGACCTCTCCCTCGAAGGCGGCGCCCGGTCGCTGTCCGGTCTCGCCGCGCTGCTCGACATCGAGTCCGGCTTCCGCCCCGAGGCGCTGGGCCCGGTCTCCTTGCGCGGCACGCTCGCGGGCGACGCGGTGGCGCTGGCCGTCGACGTCGACTTCGCCGCGCGCGCCGCCGAGGCGTCACTCTCGGGCACGATCGCCGCGCTGCCCGACCGGGCCGTCGGGAATCTCGCCCTGCGGCTCCATGCGCCCGACGCGGCCGAACTCGCGCGGATCGCCGGGATCGCGCCGGGCGCGGCGCTCGAAAGGCTGGGCGCGCTCGCGATCGAGGCCGGGATCGAGGGCGGCCCGGCGGCGGCTATCGTCCTTCTCGGCGCCGAGGCCGCCGGCGCGACCCTGCAGGTCGCCGGAACGGTCGAGACCCCCTTCGCGGCCCCACGCTACCAGGTCACGGCCGACCTCCGCCACCCGCGCGCCGCCGCCTTCGCGGAGACCTTGCTCGGCGCGGCGACGGGCGTCGGCGCCGGCGGGCTGCACCTGACCGGCGCCATCGCCGGGGACGGGGAGGCAGTCGATATTGCCGACCTCGCGGCCGCCGTCGGCGACGCCCGGGCGACGGGCGCGCTCGCCATCCGCCTGGACGGGAAGCGGCCGCAGATCAGCGCCACGCTCCGCACCGGCGAAATCGACCTCGCGGCGGTGGGAGGCGCCGGCGCCGAAGACGCCGGGCGGCGGGCCGACGCGCCCCTCGACCTGGCCTTTCTCGACGGCCTCGACGCGACGCTCGCCCTCGAGGCCGACGCGCTGCGCATGGGGTGCTGCCGCATCGAGGGAGCCGCGCTCGACCTCGCCGCAGCGGAGGGCGTGCTCGCCGTCCGGTCGCTCGGCGGGCAGCTCTTCGGCGGGGCGCTGGCGGCCGAGGGTAGCCTTTCCGGCGGGCCGGTGCCGTCCGCGGACATGCGCTTCCGTCTCTCCGATTTCGACGCGGGCGCCGCCCTGCGCGCGGCCGGCATCGCCGCGCTGACCGGCCGGGCGACGGTTGAAGGGCACCTCTCGGCGAGCGGCGCGACACCAGTCGCGCTGCTCGAAGGACTGGCCGGGGAAGCGGCCGTGACGGCGCGGGGCGGCACCGTGCAGGGCGTGGACCTGGCGGCGCTCGCCCGCGGCCTGGAAGAGGGCGGTGACGGCTTCGCGGCGGCGGCGGAGCGCGCCCTCTCCACCGGCGCGACGGCCATCCGCTCCCTTGAAGGGCGGCTCTCGGTGCGCGACGGGCGGGCGGCCGTCGAGGGCCTCGCGCTCGTCGCCGCCGCCGGAACCGGCGAGGTCCGGGGCGCGGTGGATCTGGCGGCGTGGCAGGTGGATCTGGCGGCGCTGTTCCGGCTCGCCGGGCACGCCGAGGCCCCGCCGGCCGGCCTGACGCTCGCCGGCCCGCCGGCCCGCCCCGCGCGCGGCTACGCCATCGAGGCGCTGCAAGCCTATCTGGCCGAACGGCGCCGCCCCGCGCCGCCCCCGCGCGATCGGGATGCCGAACTGCGCGATTTCGTGAACGACCTGCTGCGCAACCTGGACCGATAGAGGAGCCGCGCTCGCGGAGGCCCGCGCAGCGGAAAGAAGACCGCCCCGGTGGGAGGGACCCGGCGCGGGGGGAACGCCGGGTCCCTCGGGTTACGACGCTTCGAAGGGGAGGGCCACGAAGCGCCGCTGCCCATCTCGCTCCATCAGGAAGAGGGCCGCCTTGCGGGCGTTCGCGCGGGCGGCTTCGACGCGCGCGTTCGCCTCGGCGACGGAGCCGACGGGCGCGCCGCCGACGGCAACGACCGTATCGCCCGGGCGGATGCCCTTGCGCGCGGCGGGGCTTCCCGGCGCCACCCCGGCGACGGCGACGCCGCCCCGCGCGTCATCGTCCCCGCGCAGCGCCGGGTCGGCGTTCTCGAGCCGGAGGCCCAGAGCGTCCAGGCGCGCCGGCCCGTCCGCGCCGGCAGCAGTCGGCGGGACGGCGTGGGCGATGGTCGCCGTCAGGTCGAGCGACCGGCCGTCGCGCCAGAGCGTGAGCCGGGCGGGAGAGCCGGCGTCGATGTCGGCGATCGCGCGCGCCAGCGCCCGCGGGCCTTCGACCGCCTCCCGGTCCACGGCGACGATGACGTCCCCCGGCTCGAGGCCGGCGGCCGCGGCCGGGCTTTCCGGCTGCACGCGGGTGACGATCGCGCCTTCCGCCCGCGCGAGGCCGAGGCCGTCGGCGATGTCCGCCGTCACCTCCTGGATATGGACGCCGAGCCAGCCGCGCATGACCCGCCCGTGCTCCCTGAGATCGTCGATGACGGCCCGCGCCGTCGCCGCGGGCACGGCGAAGCCAATCCCGACATTGCCGCCGGTCGGCGAGACGATCGCCGTGTTGACGCCGATGACCTCGCCCCGCAGGTTGAAGCTCGGGCCGCCCGAGTTCCCCCTGTTGATCGGCGCGTCGATCTGCAAGTGGTCGCCGTAGGGGCTGGTGCCCGTCCCCCGGCCGCGCGCCGAGACGATCCCGAACGTCGCCGTCTTGCCGAGGCCGAAGGGGTTGCCGACGGCCACCACGCCGTCGCCGACGCGGGTGGCGCCGGGCGCCGCGAAGCGCAGCGCGGGCAGCGGGTCGCCGGCCTCGACCTTGAGCAAGGCGAGGTCGGTGCGCGGGTCGCGGCCGACGATCCCGGCCTCGAGGCGGTCGCCGTCGTCCAGGATCACCGTCACCGTCTCCGCGCCGGCGATGACGTGATCGGCGGTCACGACGTAGCCGGCCGCATCGACGACGAAACCGGAGCCTGTGCCGCCCCGCGACGGCGGGCCGCGGCGTTCGCCGAAGCGCTTGGCGAAATCCTCGCCGAAGAAGCGCTTGAAGCGCTTCGGGAAGGGATCGTCCTGCCGGCGGTCGGCAGCGGGCAGGACCCCGGCCGCGTGGACGACCTCGATCGAAACCACCGCGGGGCTGACCGCCTCGACCAGATCCGCGAAGCTCGGCATGGCCGGCCCCGGCGCGGGCGTTCGCGCCGGCGTGTCCGCCTTGAGGGAGCCGGACAGGCCGGCGCCGGCCGCGGCGGCCAAGCCGAGAGCCAGGGCGGCCGCGGCCATGCGTTTGCGTGTCGGCGAAAGTGTGCGCATCGTGTTTCCTTTCCTGCCGTGTCTGCGAAGCGGCACCGCCCGGGGGCGGCCGCCCCGTTCATATGGCACGGCGGGATGGCGCGGCGATGGACGCCGCATTAAGTCTTGGTAATGGTCGCGGCGCGCGGCGGGGGGAAGGTCACTGCGACCCGCAGGCCGCCCAGGGGGCCGTCGTCCAGCGCCAGCGTCGCCCGGTGGAGGGACGCGACGCCGGCGACGAGGCTCAGCCCGAGGCCGCTGCCGTCCGTGGTGCGGCTCGCGTCGAGGCGGACGAAGCGGCGCAGGACGCGGGCGCGGTCGGCGGGCGGAATCCCCGGCCCCGAATCGTCCACCGTCAGGCGCGCCGCTCCGGCGGGCTGGACGGCGAGGCCGACGGCGATGCGGCCCTCGGGCGCATGGCGCAGCGCGTTGTCGAGCAGGTTGGCGACGAGCTGCGCGAGGAACTGCGCGTGGCCGCTCACGACGACGCCTTCGTCCAGCACGGCTTCGAGCGCGCGCCCTTTCTCCTCGGCGAGCGGGCGGTAGAGATCGCAGGCGTCGGCGACGACGGCGCGGAGATCGACCGGGCGCATGGCCACCTGGCCTGTGCCGGATTCCGCACGGGCGATCTCCATCAACAGGGCGAAGGTGCGCAGGATGCCGTCCGTCTCGGCGATGGCCCGCTCCAGGGCGGCGCGGTGGCCGCGGCCTTCCAGCAGGGCGAGCTCCATGCGCGACTTGAGCCGGGTGAGCGGGCTGCGCAGGTCGTGGGCCACGCTGTCCGTCACCGTCCGCAACCCGGTCATCAGCGTCTCGATCTCGTCGAGCATCTCATTGACCGTGAGCGAAAGGCGGTCGAACTCGTCGCCGGCGCCGGTGACCGGCATCCGCCGCGAGAGGTCGCCGCGGACGATGCGCCGCCCGGCCGCCTGCACGGCATCGACCCGGCGCAGCATCCGGCGGCTGATGAAGAGGCCGCCCAGGAGGCCCAGGACCAGCGTGATCCCGAGCGCCCAGCCGAGGGAGTCGAGGATCAGCCCTTCGAAATCGGCGCGCCCTCGGCGGTCGCGCCCGACCAGCAGGCGGAACTCCCCGGGCAGGACGAAGACACGGGCGCGGATCGTATGCGCTCCCTCGCCGCCGGCGCGCCGGGCCGCCACGTCGATCCAGCCGCCGGCGGGCACGCGCGCCTCGCGCGGCCAGGCGCCGAGATTGCCGGCGAGCGGCCGGAAGGCGGGATCGGTGAGGAGATAGACGCCCTCCGGGTCTCCGTAGGCGCCGCTCCGCTCCCCGATGACGGCGACCAGCCGGCGGATGCCGCGCACGCGATACTGCTCTGCCAGGCCCCGGATCTCGGCCTCGATGGTGGCGTCGGTCTGCCGGTCGATGACCCGCCCCGCCGTCCAGTAGATGAACGCCAGCAGCACCAGGACGGAGGCGCCGAACAGGCCGGCATAGAGCAGGGACAGCCGGAACGTCGACGTCCGGAACAGCCTATGCGCGGGCACGGAGGCTGTACCCGACGCCTCGCACGGTGTGGATCAAGGGGACGTCGAAGCCCTTGTCGATCTTCCGCCGGAGCCGGCTCACATGGACGTCGATGACGTTGGTCCGCGGATCGAAGTGATAGCCCCAGACCCGTTCGAGCAGCATGGTGCGCGTGACGACCTGCCCGGCGTGCCGCATGAAATACGCCAGCAGCTCGAATTCGCGTCGCTGAAGCGCGATCTCGCGACCGGCGCGGGTCACGACGCGGGAGAGGAGGTCGAGCTCCAGGTCGGCCACGCGCAGGCGCGTTTCGCCGCCTTCGCCGCCGGCGCGGCGGGCCAGCGCCTCGATCCGCGCCAGGAGCTCGGAGAACGCGAAGGGCTTGGTCAGGTAATCGTCGCCGCCGGCCTTGAGGCCGCGCACGCGGTCGTCCACCTGGGCGAGGGCGCTGAGGACGAGCACCGGAATCCGCCGCCCCTCGCGGCGCAAGGTCTCGATCAGGGAAAGGCCGTCGAGGCCCGGCAACATGCGGTCGACCACCGCCACGTCGAAGCGGTGATCCAGCGCCGCGGCGAGGCCCTCCCGCCCGTCGTGGACGAGCGCGACCGCATGGCCGCTCTCGGCCAGGCCCTTGCGCAGGTAGCAGGCCGTCTCGACGTCGTCCTCGATGACCAGGACGTGCATGGGTTCAAGCTTGGCGGGCCGGGCGGCGCTTTCAAGGGGCGTTCACTTGCGGCGGGCGGCGGGCGGGGCGCCGTGGAGCACGAGGCGGGCGGCGCGCCACGCCGCCGCCAGGGCGCGGCGCAGGGCGGCGCCGTCCCGGGCCAGGAGGCGCGCGGCGACGCCGCTTTCGTTGGGGAGCGCCGAGGCACCGCCATACACCGCGCCTTCGCCCGTCACCGCCGCACGGAGCGCCTCGCCGAGCGCGGCCCGCGCGGCGCCGCGATGGACGACGACCAGCCCGCCCTGCGCCGGCCAGGGCGCGGACTGGCCTGCGCCCAGGGCGAGGCGCGCGCCCGCGACGGCGTAGCGTTCCAGCGCCAGCAGCCGCCCGCCTTCGTCCCCGAGCCGCATCTCCGCCCGGAACCGGTCGAAGCGCCGGTCGTCGCCGCCGGGGTCGTGGTGGGCGAAGCCTTCGCACGCGATCACGGTGGCGTCGCGGTGGGCCGCGATGTCCAGGACGGACTCGAGCCGCGCGCCGGGGAACAGGATCAGCGGGTCCGGCAGATATTCGAGAAAGGCGCCCTGCGCCGCTTCCAGGTGCACCGTCTGCCGCGCCCCCGCCGCCGGCATCCGGTGCACGATGGTCGCCGCCTGCGTCGTCACGTGGGCCACGCTGCCGGGTTCGGCGACACAGGCGAGCCGCAGGTCCTCGCCCTGGTAGATGCCGCCGGAGACGGACTGGAGGTAGAGGGTGAGCCCGCCGCGCGGCGCTTCGTCCAGATAGAAGGGCCGGGTGATGTGGAAGGGGTAGCCGACCCGCTGGCGGGAGACGAAGCTCCGCCCGTCAGGCGCGCGGGAGAAGCGCAGCGCCGCCTGGGGCTCCGCGCGGCGCCCGGCAGCGGCGGGGGCGGGACGGTTCACGCGGCCGGTTATCGCAGCAGGTAGCGCTGGCCCAGCGTGATCCTGTCGATGGGTTCGCAGGTCGCGAGCGCGCCGTCGACGAAGACTTCGAAGGTCTGGGAATCGACGCGGATGTCGGGGCAGGCGTCGTTGTGCAGCATGTCCTTCTTGGTGAGCCTGGTGAAGCCGCCGATGGGCAGGATTGGCTTGGCGAGGCCCAGGCGGCCGGGCAGGTCGATGTCGAGCGCCCGGCGGTGCGCGAAGGTCGCGCTCAAGGTCTGCGGCGCGCGTCCGTGATGGCCGAATTGCGGGCGCATCATCACGGGCTCGGTCTGAAAATAGCTCCCCGACGGATCGCCGCTCGCGCCCCAGGCGACGAAGCCGCCCTTGATCACGCCGAACGGCTTGATGCCGAAGAAGGCCGGGCGCCAAGTCACGAGATCGGCCATCTTCCCCGGCTCCAGCGAACCCACGTAGCGGTCGATCCCGAAGGCGATCGCCGGGTTGATGGTGTATTTCGCGATGTAGCGTTTGATCCGTTCGTTGTCCGCGTCCGCGGTCTTCTCCTCGGGCAGGCGGCCGCGCTGATCGCGCATCTTGCTCGCGAGTTGCCAGCAGCGGGTGATCACCTCGTTGATCCGCCCCATGCCCTGGCTGTCCGAGCCGAACATGGCGACGGCGCCAATGTCGTGCAGCACGTCCTCCGCCGCGATGGTGCCGTGGCGCACCCGGCTCTCGGCGAAGGCCACGTCCTCCGGCAGGTCGTAGCGCAGCAGGTGGCAGGCCATGGTCATGTCGAGCTGCTCGTCGAAGACGTTGACCGTGTAGGGGTTGGTCGGGTTGGTGGAGGAAGGCAGGCAGTGGGGCTCGCCGTTGCAGCGGATGATGTCCGGCGCATGGCCGCCGCCCGAGCCCTCGGTGTGGTACATGTGGATCGTGCGGCCCGCGATCGCCGCCATCGTATCCTCGTAGAAGCCGGATTCGTTCAGCGTGTCCGTGTGGATCTGGACGGGGAAGTCGTGCTCGGCGGAGGCGCGCAGGCAGGCATCGATGGTGGCCGGCATGGCGCCGTAGTCCTCGTGGATCTTGACGCCGATGATGCCGCCGTCGAGATGCTCGGCGATGGTCGCCGGATCGTGGGAGGAGCCGCGGCCGAAGAAGCCGAAATTGAGCGGCCACGCCTCCGCCGCCTCGAGCATCCGCCAGGTATTCCACGGCCCGCCGCAGTCGATGGCGAAGAGCGGCCCCATCGTGCCGCCGATCATGGTGGTGAGGCCGCTCGCCAGCGCGTGCGCGCACTGGTCCGCCGACATCCAGTGGACGTGCACGTCGATCCCGCCCGGCGTGACGATCAGGCCGCCGGCGGGGTAGTAGGTGGTGTTGGGGCCGCAGACGAGGGCCGGGTCCACGCCGTCCTGGGTGTTGGGGTTGCCGGCCTTGCCGACGCCGGCGATCTTGCCGTCCTTGATGCCGATGTCGGCCTTCACGAGGCCCAGCACCGGGTCGACGATGGTGGCGTTCTCCACCAGCATGTCGATGGCGCCGTCGGCGGCGGCGGTGTGGGCGTCGTAGGACATGCCGTCGCGCATCACGCGCCCGGCGCCGGTCCAGCACTCGTCCCCGTAGGCGGTGTGGTCGTGTTCGATCTCAGCCAGGAGCGCGGTGTCACCCAAGCGGATCTTGTCGCCCCTGGTGGGGCCGTAATAGCGGGCGTAGGTCTCGCGCGCGATCTTCACCATGGGTCTACGCTCCCCGAAAGCCGCGCGCCTTCGCGCGGGCGATCGCCTGCTCCCTGACCTGCGGCGAATCGATCATGCCTTCCGTCAGGCTGTTGAATCCGGTCACCCGGCCGCGGCCGCCGATTGCCACCAGCGCCACGTCCTTCTTCTGCCCCGGCTCGAAGCGGACGGCGGTACCCGACGGGATGTCGAGCCGCATGCCGAAGGCCGCCGCCCGGTCGAACGCGAGCGCCCGGTTGGCCTCGAAGAAGTGGAAGTGGCTGCCCACCTGGACCGGCCGGTCGCCGGTGTTGGTGACCTCGACCCGGGCGCTCCGCCGCCCCGCGTTGAGTTCGATTTCGCCCGCCGGCGCGATGACTTCGCCGGCGCGCGGGGCGGCCTCGGTGTCCTTCGCGCCGGGGCGGATCGGCAGGTGAACGGTGATCAGCTTGGCGCCGTCCGGGAACATCGCCTCGACGTGGATCACCGGGATCAGGTCGGCGACGCCGGGCATCACGTCGTCCGTGGTGAGAAGCTCGGCGCCGTAGCCCATGAGGTCCTTGAGCGCGCGGCCGGCGCGGGCGGCCATGAGCAACTCGTCGCAGATATAGGCGAGCGCCTCCGGGTGGCTGAGCCGGATGCCGCGGCGCTTGTGCTCGCGCGCCAGTTGGGCGGCCATGAAGATGGTGAGCCGCTCCCTCTCCGTCGGGGTGAGATTCATCGGCCGTCGCCTCCCCTCCTGCCGCGCCCGGCGGCGGACGCGGGCCCCCAGCGTAATCGTGGGGACGCGGAGAGGACAGCCGAATTCGCGCCCGGATTTGCCCTGGCCGCCCGCCGGCATAGACTCGCCGCGGAGCGGACGGGGGAGCACGCCATGGCAGCGGAGACGAACCGCGAGATCGTTCTCGCCGCGCGGCCCGAGGGGCCTCCGCGGGAATCGGATTTCGCGCTGGTCGAACGGCCGATCCCGACGCCGGAGCCGGGCGAGCTCCTGGTGCGGACGATCTGGCTTTCGCTCGATCCCTACATGCGGCTCAGGATCGGCACGAACGAGCGCTACTACCCCGCCATCCCCATCGGCGAGACGGTGGTGGGCGGCGCGGTGAGCCGGGTGGTGGAAAGCCGCCATCCGGACTTCGCGCCGGGCGACATCGTGGACGACTACACCGGCTGGCGGGACTACGCCATCGCCAGGGGCGCGAGCGCGCGCAAGGTGGATCGGGCCATGGGGCCGCTTTCGACGGCCGTCGGCGTGCTCGGGATGCCCGGCCTCACCGCCTATCTGGGCCTGGTCAAGGTCGGCCGGCCGGCGCCCGGCGATACGGTCGTCGTCTCCGCGGCGGCCGGTGCGGTGGGCGCGGTGGCGGGGCAGGTCGCGAAGCGCGCCGGGTGCCGGGTCGTCGGCATCGCGGGCACGGCCGAGAAGTTGCGCTACCTCGTCCGCGACCTCGGGTTCGACGCCGCCATCGACCGCAAGGACGCGGACCTGGCGGGGGCGCTGGGCCGCGCCTGCCCCGACGGAATCGACGTCTATTTCGAGAACGTCGGCGGGCCGGTGAGCGACGCCGTCTACCCGCATCTCGCCCACGGCGCCCGCGTCGTGATCTGCGGCGGCATCGCCCACTACAACGCGACCGAACGGCCGAAGGTGGCGAGCCCCCTGGCCAACATCCTGTTCACCGAGGCGCGGGTGGGCGGCTTCAACATCTTCTCCTACGCCGCCGACTACGAATGGGCCCGCCGCCGCCTCGCGCGCTGGCTGCGGGAAGGGCGGCTCGCCTGCAAGGAGGACATCGTGGAAGGTCTCGAAAACGCGCCGGCGGCATTCCTCCGCCTTTTCGACGGCCGCAATTTCGGCAAGCTGCTCGTCAAGGTCTCCGAAGAATGAGCGTCGTCCCTCGCTCGCGGGCAGGGCGCGGGAAAGACGGGCTCACTCGTGCCGGTGGACGTGGCCCGCGCCGACGCGGAGGCAGACCGGCACCGGCCGGTCGGCGTCCGGGTCCGGCGGCGCGGCGAGCAGGTGCTCCACCTCCTCCAGCACGACCTCGGTGATGTAGGGGAGCGGCAGCCCGACGGAATCGGCGAGCGGCACCCAGCGCAGATCGAGCAGTTCGCCGTTGCCGCTGAGCGTGCCTGCCGCGTCTGCGGCGCGGGCCAGGAAGAAGCGCGCGTTGAAGCGCCTGGGCAGCCCCGGCGGCGTGACCGCGCGGTAGATGTAATCGAGCCTGTCGAACGCCGGCGCCAGCCCGGCGGCGTGGAACGCCCGCCATTCCGGCCGCACCGGGCGGGCATCCGGCGGCGCCCGCCGGCCGAGCATGAGCCCGGTCTCTTCGAAGGTCTCGCGCACCGCGGCGGCGGCGAGCGCGCGGGCGCGGGCGGGCGTGGCCCCGCGCGCGAGCCGCGCCGCCACCGACGGCCTGAGCGCCGTCGCCGGACGCACCCAGCGGTCGCACGACTCGACGCCGCCGCCCGGAAACACGTAGTGGCCCGGCATGAACGCTTGGCGGCGCGGGCGCCGGCCCATCAGCGCTTCCGGACCGCCCGCGCCGTCGCGCACCAGGACCAGGGTGGCGGCGTCCCGGGGCCTTTGGCCGGTCACGCCCCGCGGCGGCCGGTCACGTCGGTTCCGTCATCCATCTATGAACAGGACGCCCCATTGGTGGCCGACGACGTCGCCGTCCTCCGAGACGGTGAAGTTCGAAGTGATGATCCCCGTGGCGCGGCGCAACGGCCCCGAGCCACCGTCGACCCGCCACGTCACGGCGCCGTGGACGAGGCCCTCCGCCGCGCTCGGCCCCATCCAGCCGGTCCCGATGGTGCTGAAACGAAGCTTGCCGGCCTTGCCGAAATCGATGGTTCCGGTCTCGGTGAACGCCCCGTCTTCGAGGAGCTGCACGCTCGATTTGAAAGACGCCTTCTCGCGCGGCCCGTCCTTGATCGAGAAGCGCGGGCCGCGGGCGCCCAGGGAATTCGTCAGGCTCGAGGTGGCCGAGCCTGACCGGGCCGTGAGTTCGTTCTCCTTGCCGCGCTTCGGCCCGGCGGACCCCTTGAATTGCATGGCGTAGCCGATCTGCCGCATTCCCCGCTCTCCCCTCGTTCCGGCCGCCGCCGGTGGCGCGGCCTCTGCCCGCGTGTTGGCGATGCGAAACCTTAATGGCTATGAAGGGGGCGTGTCACGGAACGATCGCGCTTCCGCGTTGTCGGAGGACGAGAACACACCCGGTGGCAGGCCGCCGCCGGCGCTTCGCGCGACGCGCGAGGGGGTCGCGGCTGCGCTCGGCCGCCTCGCGCGCGAGGACGCCGTGGCCGTGCCGTTGCTGGCGCCGGCGGCCTGCCGCTCCCTGATCGCGGCGTCGGCCGACCTCGCCTTCCGCCGCGCCAAGCCGGTCGTCGGCGAAGGCGCGCGCGCCGTCCACCAGGACTTCGATATCTGCCTCGCGATCCCCGAAGGGCACCGCCTCTGGCATCTGGCGTCCGCCTTCGAACGCCTGACCGCCGCCGCCCTGGCCGGGATGGCCACGCCGCCGCTGGCCGAATTCCGGGTCAACGACGTCGTGATGCAGCGCTACCCGCCGGGCGCCCGCGGCATCACACCGCACCGGGACCATGTGCGCTACCGCGGCCTCGTCGCCATCCTCCAGCTGAGCGGGGACGGACGATTCTGTGTCTGCGCCGACCGCGCGGGCAGCGGCGCGCGCGCGATTTCCGCCGGGCCGGGCGACGCGATCCTGATGCGGGCACCGGGCTTCGCTGGCCGCCGCGACCGCCCCTTCCACTTCCTTGACGGCATCACCGCCGAGCGCTGCAGCTTCGGCATGCGCTGGGAGCGGGAGCGTCCGAAGGCGGTCATCGTCCCCGATTGCGCTCGGCCCCTTCCCGAAAAATCCCCGGCAGAGGACTCGACGTGAGTCTCGGCGGGCGCCAGCGCCAAAACAACTGTCGTAGCAGTATCAATAGCGGCTTCATGGGACACATATCAGCCGTTTTTGTATATGTCAGACTCCCCAATCTGCGACCCCTTCAGGATATGGCCGTAGCACGGCCGGCTCTAAGTTTGCACCTTCTCCCCGACATACCCACGACGATTCTGGAGAACCTCTATCGATTGCCTGCGGCTGACGAGCCAGGATCGCTTCCCTCAGAAAAACTGTCAGGATGATCCCTTCCTAAGGAAGAAGCATCGTCTCTGATATCCTGTCGCTCCAATTGGGAGGCGTCATCTGCTTGAATCGCATCTTCCTTATCGATAGATGGCGGTGGCGGCGTCCAAGGCCGCATATGTTGTCCAATTTTATCATAGAATTCGGGTATAATCTTTTCCAAATCTTCTATAAAGGTGCGGCGCCCAGAAAATCGACCCGCAATGCTCCTTATCATAGCGACTTCAAAACCTTTCGGTGCCATTCCAGGTCGCTCAATTTCAAGGCATTTGGAATCCATTTTGACGTCGTCTAACGACGCTTGTGTCGACAGTATTCTTCCGGGCCAAAACGCCCGCACTACGGTGTTTTCGCTATCGATATCTCGAAGTTGCCGACGAATCCAATTTATTCTTGCCGCCGCTCGCTTTTTATCCAGGGGAGCATTGAGCTTCATGGAGCAAGAGATTGTCCGGCGCTGTAGATCTACCGTCACTTCAAGGTCGTTCGCAGCATTCGGTATACTAAATTGGGACCGTAGCTCCTTGAAAGAAACCAGCGTATCGCATGCATCGCGAAGCCTACGCGCAGGATCTGCTTGATGTTTGCGTGAGAGGCGGCGCATGTTGACCTGTTCACCAATACGTCTGCTCAAAATTAGACACACATCGCGCTCTTCCTGATGCCAGCTCGCTACGGTATTCTCAATCTCCACTGAAGTCCGTTTGAATTGTCGTCCATCTCGGACACCAAGAACCAGCGTTCTCCACTCCGGGGGCATTTGATCAAAACGCCTGACTCCGGAGCTAGAATGATCGAAATATCGCGTCATTTCTTCAAGTATAAATACTTGATAAGGGTTGTGTTCTTCCTTATTCCTTAAGATGAGATGTGCCTGTGTTAGTATGCTAATCCACGAAAGATGAAAAAATTTGACGTTGCTAATTCTCTTCGATACGGAGTAGGGAAGGTGAGTTGGCAATGGAGCCAGTTGGTTTGACAGCGTAATTATTGCGTCGATTTGGTATCTGCGCGCAACATCCGCATATTTGCTCACCTGTTCTTCGTCTATCTCCGCCTTTTCAATTTTCGCCTCCAGAATCGCGGTCCACCGAGCCTTGCGTGTCGTGAGACACAAGAGACCATCTGGCCGGTCTTTTCTGCTGCCGTCGATAGAAGGAAAATAAACCTCTGTGTAACTTGTTAACATGGACGATTTGCCGACTCTCTCACCGCAACGCTGTAATAGTTGCTCAGCAAATGGGCGAACCTTGGGCAAGGTGGCAAGGAGAACGGATACGATCCGCTCTTCCCTACGGGAATCAGCGACGGTGGGAATGAGCCTTGCAGGCTGGGCAGCCTTCAAAATTTCATCGAGCGTTCTCATGATGATCGTGATCCGGATTTGCTGATGGCTTTCGCTACATGGCCCGTAGGCTCACTCAGCGTTGCACCGCCGAGGTGGCGCGGCGGCTAGTAGTAGCCGCGCGACGGTGTCCAAGCAAGCATTCTACCATATGCAGACTCTCGCCATTCAGGGTTGCGTGTAAAGCTTCATCATACCTCAAATCGTGACGGCATGCATCTGTCACGATGGCCGGTGTCCTCATTTGATGTATACGAGACACTGGATGGGCGGTGGGGAGCGGCGCCCGGGCTGCTTCGCGGTTCCTTCGCCGCTCGCCCTACGCGACTCAACGGTGGTCCGTCCCGAACAGCCGGTCGCCAGCGTCGCCCAGGCCGGGGACGATATAGGCTTTCTCGTCGAGGCGGGTGTCCAGGCTGGCGGCCCATACCTCGACACGCGCGTGGCGTTCGTTGAAGGCCGCCATCCCCTCCGGCGCGGCGACCATCGCCATGAACCGGACGTTCTCGTCGCCGACGCCGTTGCGGTTGAGCAAGTCGACGGCGTAGGAGGCCGAATAGCCGGTCGCCAGCATCGGGTCGACCAGGATGAAGAGGCGGTCCTTGTCCTCCGGCAGCCGCACGTAATACTCCACCGGCCGGTGCGTGTCCGGGTCCCGATAGAGTCCGATATGGCCGATCGGGGCCGTCGGCAGGAGCTCCGCCAAGCCCTCCGCCATCCCCAGACCTGCCCGGAGGATGGGCACGATCGCCGGCTTGCGGCCGCGCAAGACCGGCGCCTCCATCCGGGTGAGCGGCGTTTCGACCGTCGTGGACGCCATGGGCAGCCGTCGGGTGATCTCGTAGCCCATGAGCAAGGCGATCTCCCGCAGCAGCGCGCGGAACAGCGGGGTCTGCGTCCCCTTGTCACGCAGATGGCTGAGCTTGTGCCGGACCAGCGGATGGTCGACCAAGTGCAGGTTGGGAAACGCGGCGGCGGCGCTCACGACAGGCTCCCCGCGCGCCGCGCCGCGTAGAGAGCGGGGGCGAGATGGGGCATGAGCAGCCTGAACGGAATGAGCAGCAGGCCCGCCATGGCGACCTTGACCCCGTAATCGCCGAGCGCCCACGTCATCCAGGGCAGGCCGGTGAAAGCGAAGGCCGCACTGAAGAAGATTGCCGTGTCGAGGGCCGAGGCCGAAAGCGACGAGACCAGCGGCGCCCGCCACCAGACGCCGCGGCGCAGGCGATGGAACACCGCGATGTCGAACAGCTGCGCGCAGATGAAGGCGAAGCCCGAGGCCAGCGCCACGCGCACGCCGTCCATCAGCGGCAGGTCGGCCGCGGCCGACATGATGACGGAGAGGCCCATGCCGAAGGGAAAACCGACACAGGCGACCGTTCGGGCGCAGGCGGGGCCGTGCGCCCGATTGGTCAGGTCAGCCACCAAGAACGCCAAGGGGTAGGTGAAGGCGCCCCAGGTCAGCCAGTCGCCGATCGGGTACTGAACGGCGACGTTCGATACCCCGATCACGCCCATCATCGCGAGGATGGGAAGCCACAGGGGTTGCACGACGGCGGCCTTCACGCCCCGGAACCGGTGCGATACCGGCCTTGTGGCGTCCATCCGATCGCCGGGAAGGAGCGTCAGTCGGCGGCGCTCGCCGAGCGCGCGTTCCTGATCTGCCGTTTGACGCGGCGCGCGCCTTCGGAAAGCCGTGAATCGGGCGTCTTCAGCAGATAGGCGTCGAGGCCGCCCCTGCGCTCGACCGTGCGAATCGCGCTCGTCGAGACCCGCAGGCGCACCATCCGCCCCAGCGCGTCGCTGAGCAGCGCTTTGCTGTGCAGGTTGGGCAGGAAGCGCCGCCGGGTCTTGTTGTGCGCGTGACTGACATTGTTGCCGGCCAACACACCCTTGCCCGTCAGCTCGCAACGCCGCGCCATGGCACCGACCTCCGCCTGCGGAAGAGGCCCCTGTTTAGGGCGGCCGGACGCGCCGGTCAAGGGCACCGCTCGAGTGTGCGGAGCGCGAGAAAAGACATGCGGGCTTGGATACCCGCGTACCAGGAAAATCAGCGTGGTTACTCGGCGTCTTCCGCCTTGCGGGCCAGGAAACGAGCGACGATGCGGCGGGCGGCAGCAGCCGGCGCCATCTCCCCGGCCGCCGCCTGCGCCTCGAGTGCCGCAGCGGCCGGCGCGAGCCGGCGGTCGGCGCGCAGCGCCGCGATCAGCGATTCCTCGACCTCGCGCCAGAGCCACGCCCTGGCCTGGCCTGCGCGCTTCGCCTCCAGGGCGCCGCCCCGCGCCATGATCGCCCGATAGCGCTCGACTGCGGCCCAGATCGCATCGAGGCCCCGGCCTTCCACGGCCGAGCACGCCATCGCGCGGGGCGTCCACGGCCCCTCACCCCCGCGCAGCGCCAAGGCAGCCGCGAAATCCGCCTCGGTATGGGCGGCCTGTTCCGCGAGGGCGCCGTCCGCCTTGGCGACGACGAGGAGGTCGGCGATCTCGACCACGCCCCGCTTGATGCCCTGCAACTCGTCCCCGCCGCCGGGCTGGACGAGCAGCATGACGAGATCCGCCATGTCGGCGACGGCGATCTCCGACTGGCCGACTCCGACGGTCTCAATCAACACCACGTCGAAGCCCGCCGCCTCGCAGGCAAGCATCGCGTCCCGCGTGCGCCGGGCGACGCCGCCCAGGGTTCCGCTCGCTGGCGAGGCACGGACGAAGCACCTTTCGTCCCGCGCGAGGCAGGCCATGCGGGTCTTGTCGCCGAGGATGGAGCCGCCCGAGCGCGCGCTCGACGGATCGATCGCGAGCACCGCGACGCGGTGGCCGCGTTCGACAAGGTGCCCGCCGAGCGCCTCGATGAACGTCGATTTGCCGACGCCGGGCGCGCCGGAGACGCCGACACGGATGGCCTTCCCCGAATGCGCGAGCAGGATATCGAGCAGGTCTTCGGCCGCGGCGCGGTCGTCGTCGCGGGTCGATTCGAACAGCGTGATCGCCGCCGCGAGCGCCCGCCTGTCGCCGGCGAGAACGTCGCCGGCCCGAGGAACCCGCGCGCCCCCGCCCTTCGTCATGGCGCCCGATGCTACCATACCGCCCTCTCCTTGCCCGGGACGCCCGAGCCAGACGGAGAAACCGTAGGTGTGGATCCATCTGTCTCAGGGAGACGGCCCGGGCAGGAAATGGCAGGCAGTGCATCATGGTCAGCGACGAGTTGTCACCAGACCGAGAACTCCTCGATCAACGTTGCAACATATGGCACCGTACTGACATGTCGAATCGGAAGATATCCTCCCGCATCCTCGCTCTATGCGAGAAGGTGACGGCCAAGCGCCCGCGCACAGTGATTGACCATATCTTGAAACATGGCTACGTCACCACCGAAGAGCTTCGTACCCTTTACGGGTACGACCACCCACCGCGGGCAGCCCGTGACGTACGGGAGAACGGGGTGCCCCTTGAAACGTACCGTATAAAGAGCGAACAGACCGGGCGACGGATCGGCGCATACCGTTTCGCCGATCCGAATGAAATCAGGCGAGGGCGAATCGGGGGGCGAAGAGCGTTCTCCAAAGCGTTTCGCGATGCACTGATAGAGCGGTACGACTCGCGGGAGGCTATCACCGGTGAACAGATGGACGCACGATATCTACAAATCGATCATCGTGTGCCGTATGAAGTCGCCGGAGAAGACGTCCATAACGAGAAAAGTCTTGAGGAGTATATGCTGCTGGATGCGTCGAGCCAGCGCGCGAAGTCCTGGTCATGTGAACAATGCTATAATTGGCAGGAAAAGCGAGACGTAGCGGTGTGCCGCTCCTGTTTCTGGGCTTCTCCCGAGAACTATACACACGTTTCGGAAGAACAAATTCGTCGTGTGGACATTGAATGGCGAGGAACCGAGGTAAAGGCGTTCGAGAGACTCTGCACACGGGCGGAGCGCGAGGATGTCACGGTCGCTGCACTGATCAAAAGGCTGGTCAAACGTCTAAACTGACCTGCGCGGCGTCCGAACTGACCACATCGCTAACCGACCCCGCCAGACCGGGTGTGACGTACAAACTCTCGACCGTCTCTTCGTTGCGCCCGGACAGGGTGGACTGAGAGGAGGTTCCGGCGTGGAGAAGAAGGCGAGTCAATCCGAGCGACTCCGGTAGCGGCGGCCCATACTCCCGCCCGCCGGTCATGCCATCGTAGGACAATGCGAAGGGGACGTTCCGCCGCCGGAGGTTTTCGAGCCCGACAACCAGTTCCTCCCGCATGATCTGCCGATGGTAACGTTTGTCCCGGCCAATGGAAGTTCCGAGATAAGGCGGGTCCATGTACACGAAATCGTCAGGGCGGGCGTCCGCCGACGTTTCCTGCCAGTCGCCCAGACGGAATTCGGTGCGACCCCGGAGAATGGACGAAACGCCTGTCATCGCCGACAGCATCTTGTCGGGGTGCATCCCAAGGCGGCGTTTGTCCACCGACTGCGTAAAGCACCCGTAGCCATTGAAGCGAACCGCGTTCTTGACGCAGCGGCAGATCAGGTACAACAGATCGACCGGATCCCGTTCTTCGTTGTACCGGCGGCGAACCTCGTTGAAGAAACCGTGACCGCCCTCCTGTTGGCCTTCCCATACCTCCCGGTATCGAGCGGCCGTCCGCTCGGGCTCCTCCACGATGGAGCGCAACAGGGCCACCATGGGTGCGAAGCTGTCGGCCACGATAAAGCGTTCCGCGCGCCGGTGATAGGCCGCGTAAACGGTCATGGCCGCCGAACCCGCGAAGGGTTCGTAGAACACTCTTATTCTCTCCGACAGGTATCTGCCGATGACGGGGGCGAGCTTGCGCTTGCTGCCCTGGTAAGGGATGGGGTGCGGCAGTCCTTTCACGTGTCGTCCTCAAGCGCTTTCATGCGATATGGACCAAGCATGTTCCTTATTAGTTCGTGCCAGGCTGCGATGCAAGCGCCATTGGACGGTTCCCTCCTACTCGGAAAGCCGTTGCGCGAGCTCCTCCTTGAGTTCCGCCGTCTCCTGCTGGCGCCACCACATTTCGGCGTAGCGGCCGTCGCGGATCAGCAGCGCGCCGTGGCGGCCCCGCTCGACGATGCGGCCACCTTCGAGAACGAGTATCTGGTCGGCGTCGATGATGGTGGAGAGCCGGTGCGCGATCATCAGGGTCGTGCGGTCGCGGCTGAGCTCACGGATGTTGGCCTGGATTTCCTTCTCCGTCCGGGAGTCGAGGGCCGACGTCGCTTCGTCGAACATGAGAATGCGGGGGCGCTTCAGGATGGTCCGGGCGATGGCGATCCGCTGCTTTTCGCCGCCGGAGAGCTTGAGGCCGCGTTCACCGACCACGCTGTCGTAGCCGTCGGGAAGGCCTTCGATGAAATCGTGGATATGGGCGAGCCGCGCCGCTTCCTCGATCTCCGCCCGGCTCGCCTCCGGCCGGCCGTAGGCGAGGTTGTAGAGGATCGTGTCGTTGAAGAGCACGGTGTCCTGGGGGACGATTCCGATGGCCGCGCGCAGGCTGCCCTGCCGCACCGCGCGCACGTCCTGCCCGTCGATCCGGACACCACCGGACTGGATGTCGTAGAAGCGGAACAGGATGCGCGAGATGGTGGATTTTCCGGCGCCGCTCGCGCCCACGATGGCGACGGTCTCGCCCGGGGGCACGCGGAACGACACCCCCCGGAGGATGGGCCGGCGCGCGTCGTAGCTGAAATGCACACCGTCGAACTCGATGGCGCCGGCGTTCACCCTGAGCGGCGGCGCGCCGGGAGCGTCCTCGATCTCGCGCTCGACCGAGAGGATGCCGAACATCGCCTCCATGTCGGTGAGCGACTGCTTGATCTCCCGATAGACGAAGCCGAGGAAGTTCAGCGGGATATAGAGCTGCAGGAGATAGGTGTTGACGAGCACGAAGTCGCCGATGGTCATGGTGCCGGCGGCGACCTCGTTGCCCGCCATGATCGTGATGCCGGTGAGGCCGACGGCGACGATCAATCCCTGGCCGATGTTGAGGAGCGACAGGCTGGTCTTGCTGCGCACCGCTGCCCGTTCGTAGTGGCGTCGGGCGGTGTCGAAGCGCCGCCCCTCGTGCGCCTCGTTGCCGAAATACTTGACGGTTTCGTAGTTGAGCAGGCTGTCGATCGCCTTGGTGTTGGCTTCGCTATCCCGTTCGTTCATGCGCCGGCGGTATTTCAGCCGCCATTCGGTGATGGAGAGGGTGAAGGCGATGTAGGCGGCGATGGTGACGAAGGTCACCGCCGCGTAGGCGATCCCGTAGAGCGCCCAGAGGATGCCGCAGACCATGGCGACCTCGACCAGAGTCGGCAGCACGTTGAACAGCATGAAGGTGAGCAGGAACTCGATCCCCTTGGTGCCGCGCTCGATGGCCCGGCTCAGGCCGCCAGTGCGGCGCTCGACATGGAAGCGGAGCGAAAGCCGGTGGAGGTGGTCGAAGACCCGGAGGGCGACGGTGCGGATGGCGCGCTCGGCGACCTTGGCGAAGACCGCATCGCGCAGCTCCCCGAAGGCGACAGTGAGCACCCGGAGCGCGCCGTAGGCGAGCAGGATGGCCACCGGAACGATGATCGCCACCGCCGCGTCGTCGGACAGGATGTCCACCGCCTCCTTGTAGAGGATCGGGACGTAGACGTTCGCCATCTTGGCGCCGACGAGGAGGAGCACGGCCAGAACCACGCGGCCGCGCATCTCCAGGGAGCCGCGCGGCCAGAGATAGGGCAGCAGCGTGCGGATCGTCCGCAGGTGCGAGCGCCGGGCCGGCCAGTCCGCGCGCGCCTCCCGATCGAGAGCGGCCATGGGGCGGCGGTCAGGCGGCTTTCGGGCGGATCAGCGTGATGATCTCCGACGCCGCGTCGGGGATGTTGGTGCCGGGGCCGAAGACCGCCGCGACTCCGGACTCGCGCAGGAACCCGTGGTCCGCCGGCGGGATCACCCCGCCGCAGACGACCACCACGTGGCCCGCACCCTCGCCGCGCAGCGCCTGGACGAGCGCCGGCACCAAAGTCTTGTGTCCGGCCGCCTGGCTTGACACGCCCACGACGTGCACGTCGTTTTCGAGCGCGTCGCGCGCCGCCTCCTCCGGGGTCTGGAACAGGGGGCCGATATCGACATCGAAACCGATGTCGGCGAAGGCCGTGGCGATCACCTTGGCGCCGCGGTCGTGCCCGTCCTGCCCGAGCTTGACGACCAGCATCCGCGGCCGGCGCCCTTCCGCTTCAGCGAAGTGCGCGGTCTCGCGCCGGATACTCTCGAACGCCTCGTCTCGCCCCCGAGCCGCGCCGTAGACGCCGGAAACCGCGCGCACGGTCGCCCGGTGGCGAGTGAAGACGGCCTCCAGCGCGTCGGAGACCTCGCCTACCGTGGCGCGGGCGCGCATCGCTTCGATCGCCGGCGCGAGAAGGTTGCCGTCCCCGCGCGCCGCTTCGGTCAGGCGCGCGAGCGCCGCGCGGCAGGCGGCATCGTCGCGGCGTGCACGCACGACCCGGATGCGCGCGACCTGCGCTTCGCGGACCGCTTTGTTGTCCACGTCCAGAAGGGCGGGCATGTCGTCGTTGCCGGCCGCGTAGCGGTTGACGCCGACGACGACGTCCTCGCCCCGGTCGATCCGCGCTTGGCGCCGCGCGGCGGCTTCCTCGATGCGGAGTTTGGGCATCCCGGCGGCGACCGCCCTGGTCATGCCGCCGAGCGCCTCGACCTCGTCGATCAACGCCGCCGCCTCGCGCGCCAGCGCACCGGTGAGCGCTTCCACGTAGTAGGAGCCGCCGAGAGGGTCTACGACCTTCGGCACGCCGGTCTCGTGCCGCAGGATCAGCTGGGTGTTGCGCGCGATCCGGGCCGAGAAATCGGTCGGCAACGCCACCGCCTCGTCGAGGGCGTTGGTGTGGAGCGACTGAGTGCCGCCGAGCACCGCCGCGAGCGCCTCGTAGGCGGTCCTGATCAAGTTGTTGTAGGGATCCTGCTCCGCCAGCGAGACGCCCGACGTCTGGCAATGGGTGCGCAGCATCAGGGAGCGTGGGTCCGCGGGCTCGAAGCGGCGCATCAACCGCGCCCACAGCAGCCGCGCCGCGCGGAGCTTCGCGACCTCCATGAAGAAATTCATGCCGACGCAGAAGAAGAAGGAGAGCCTCGGTGCGAAATCGTCGATCGCGAGGCCGCGCGCCCGCGCCGCACGCACGTATTCGAGGCCGTCGGCGAGGGTGAAGCCGAGCTCCTGGACCAGCGTCGCGCCGGCCTCCTGCATGTGGTAGCCGGAGATGGAGATCGAGTTGAACCTGGGCATGTGCGCGGCCGTGTAGGCGATGATGTCGGCGACGATCCGCATGCTCGGCTCGGGCGGATAGATGTAGGTGTTGCGAACCATGAACTCCTTCAGGATGTCGTTCTGGATGGTCCCGGCGAGTTGCTCCGGCTGCGCGCCCTGCTCCTCGGCCGCCACGACGTAGGCCGCGAGCACCGGCAGCACCGCGCCGTTCATGGTCATCGAGACGCTTGCCTCGTCGAGGGGGATGCCGTCGAACAGGATTTTCATGTCCTCGACGGTATCGATCGCGACACCCGCCTTGCCGACGTCGCCCCGCACCCGGGGGTGGTCGCTGTCGTAGCCGCGGTGGGTCGCGAGATCGAAGGCGACGGAAAGCCCCTTCTGGCCGGCGGCCATATTGCGCCGGTAGAAGGCGTTCGATTCCTCGGCGGTGGCGAAGCCCGCATATTGGCGGACCGTCCAGGGCCGGTTGGCGAACATCGTCGCCCGGACGCCGCGCGTGAAGGGCGGGAAGCCGGGCAGCCCCGGCTCGTCCTGGAGCGCCTCCAGATCGGCGGCCGTGTAGAGCGGCTTGACCTCGATCCCCTCCGGGGTCGGCCACGCGAGGGATGCGGGCACCACTCCGGACAGCTCTTCGGCCGCGCGCACTTCCCAATCGGAGAGCGTCTTCTTCAGAAAGTCGGCCATGGGGACGCCTCCTCTCGCGCGCTTCCCGGAATTATGGGGCATCGTTCCCGGCCTCCCAGTCGCGCGCAACACCTTCGATCCGCCATTCATTCCGGCTGCCGCGACATTCGCACGCCATCGGCTTCCAGCCCCCAGGACGTCCATCCCTCCGCGTTGTCGCGTGCGAAAAGCTCGATTTTCCTGGCACTCGGGAACATGGCGTCGATACGCCTCCGCACTTCGTCCGGTTTGTGCGAATGCGCGCCGCGTTCGACGCTCACAAGCTGTCGAACATTTCTCGCTCCACGCGGCGATGGTATCCGGCCATGCTTGAAGGCGAGGCAGAGCTCGCATTGGCTCATCGTGTAGAAACCCGGATTAACCCGTTGCTTGTCCCACACGAAGGCGATGGTCGCCCATGCGAACCCCCATGCCTTGCCGAGCGCGATCGCTTGATCCAGGTGCGGACTGGACGACCACATGAACAGAAGACTGTCGCGCGCCGTTATGCGAGGGACATCGAGCGCGCAAAGCATGTCCAACGTCACGGTGGGATAATGCGTCGCCGCCCCGCCCGTGTCCCGGCTCCCCGGCCCGGCATGTTGCCGCTGGCCCTTGTAATCCCACGGAGGATCGGCGTAGATGATCTCGAAACGGCCACGTGGAAAGTCGGGGAAAAGCGGCTTTTCGTGGGATTTTTCGGCATGCTCGGGGAATGGACCTCCCTCCGTTCTTGCGGGCGTTTCCCTCTCGAAAAGCGTGTCCATCGCGCTGTCTACCTGCCCACCGTTCAGCATGGTGGATAAGATCCCGGTGAGTCAGCCGACCCTCGGTCGTACCGGCTGCGACCGGCGACATCCTGTCCGGGTGTCCGCGGCGGCGCATCATCGGCGCGACGCCTTCGCTATCTGCAAGTCGAAGGTAGATGGCGAAGCCCCGTTTTCGCAAGGGCGCGTCGTGCCGACTGCCGACGGTTCTCGCCCGGGGGCAGGGGTATGAGAAATACCGGCTACCCCCAGAGCGTCGCCGACGGCGGTTCCAGCACCGTGCCCCGGTAGCGCAGGCCCGGTTCGCGGTCCCTCGCCAGCAGCAGCGGGGCATCGAGATCGACGTAGTCGGCACGCCCGGCGAGCAGCGTCGCCGGCGCCATGGCCAGCGAGGTGGCGACCATGCAGCCGACCATGATCCGGAAGCCCGCCGCTTCCGCGGCCGCCACGAGCGCGAGCGCCTCGGTCAGGCCGCCGGTCTTGTCGAGCTTGACGTTGATCATCTGGTAGCGGCCCTCGAGGCGCGCCAGATCGGCCGTCGTGTGGCAGCTCTCGTCCGCACAAAGGGGGAGCGCGAAGCGCCGGCCCGCCAGGGTATCGTCCGCGCCAGCCGGCAACGGCTGTTCCACCATCTCGACGCCGAGGGCGCGAAGGGCGGGGAGGAACTCGTCCAGCATCGCGGCCTCCCAGCCCTCGTTCGCGTCTACGATCAACCGCGCGTTCGGCGCGCTCTCGCGGACGGCCCGGACCCGCGCGAGATCGCCTTCGCCGGCGACCTTGAGCTTGAGCAACGGCAGGGCGGCATGGCGCGCCGCCATACGCGCCATGTTCTCGGGCGTGTCGAGACCGAGCGTCATGGCGGTCGTGCAGGGGCGGGGCGGGACCAGCCCCGCGAGCGCCCAGGCGCGGCGGCCGGTGCGCTTCGCCTCCAGGTCCCAGAGCGCACAGTCCACCGCGTTACGGGCGGCACCGGCAGGCAGCGCGGCGCGCAGGGCGGCGCGGGTCAGACCATCCTCGACCGCCCGGCACACGCCTTCGATTTCCGCGCGCGTACCCTCCGGCGTCTCGTCGTAGCGCGGGTAGGGGGTCGCCTCGCCGCGACCGGTATGCGCGCCCTCCGCGATCTCAACCACCACCGTGCGCGACTCGACCCTGGCGCCGCGGGCGATGTGGAAGGTCTCGCGAAGCGGCCATGACTCGAGGCGGATGGACAGACTCCGCCGCACGGACCGCCCCGCCGGCTACACCAGGCGGTCGGCGATCGGCCCGACCCCGGTGCGCATCGGATCGACGCAGGGCAGGCAGTGGGCTTCCGCCAGTTCCGCGAGCAGGACGCCGGCGTCGGCCTCCGCCAGCCCGTGGGTGTCGATGCTCAGGCCGGCGCAGACGACGCCGGGGTTGGTCAGCCGCGCGGCTTCGAGATTGGCCGCGATGCAGGGGCCGATTTCCGGCAGCGGCCAGCCCGGCAGGCCACGCATGTGTGCCCGCGTCGGTTCGTGGCAGACGACGATGGCATCGGGCTGCGCGCCGTGGATCAGGCCCAGAGTCACGCCCGCGAAGGAGGGGTGGAAGAGCGATCCCTGCCCTTCGACGAGGTCCCAGTGGTCCGGGTCGTTCGCCGGCGCGAGCCATTCTACGGCGCCCGAGATGAAGTCGGCGACCACCGCGTCGACGGAGACCCCCTCGCCCGCGACGAAGATTCCGGTCTGCCCCGTCGCGCGGAAGGTGCAGGCGACACCGCGCCGGCGCAGCGCGGCTTCGAGGGCGAGGGTGGTGTACATCTTGCCGACCGAGGCATCGGTGCCGACCGTCAACAGGCGCTTGCCGGCCCGGCGCGTGCCCGACCCCACCGAGAATTCGCGCGGCGGATGGCGCACGTCGAAGAGGCGCCGCCGCCGCACCTCGGCCCGCTTGCGAATCGCCGGGACGGTGCCGAGCCGCGAATGGAGCCCGCTTGCCAGATCGAGCCCGGCGTCGAGTGCCGCCAGCAGCGTGGGCAGCCAGTCGTCCCCGATCACGCCGCCCCGGTTGGCGACGCCGACGACGAGGGTCCGGGCGCCCCCGGCCGCCGCCTCTTCGACCGTCATCTCGGGAAGGTCCAGGCGGGCGTTGCATCCGTCGAACCGGAGCTGCCCGAGGCACAGCTCAGGCCGCCACGCGAAGACCCCGCGGGCGGTCTTGGCGGCGAGTTCGTCGCGCGCGTCGCCGAGGAAAAGCAGATAGGGCGGATCGATATGCGGGCGCGCGTCCATGCCTCTCCCTCGCGCGATGTCCCTCGCGAGTCTGTCCTCTCCCGCCCGTAGCGGCAAGCGCCCGCGGTCACGCTTGATTCCGGCAGGCGTCGCGCGATAGGGTGCGCGGCGATCTTCGGGGGTGACGGGCCGCCATGACGATGGTGCCGGGTTTCATCGGGCTGATCGGGAAGACACCGCTGGTGCGCCTGCGCGGGGCCTCCGAGGCGACCGGCTGCGCGATCCTCGGCAAGTGCGAGTTCCTGAATCCGGGCGGGTCCGTCAAGGACCGCGCCGCCCTCTTCATCGTGCGCGACGCCGAGCGCAGCGGCCGGTTGAAGCCCGGCGGGGTCATCGTCGAGGGCACCGCGGGCAATACCGGCATCGGCCTTGCGCTCGTCGGCAACGCCCTCGGCTACCGCTCGGTGATCGTGATCCCGGAGACCCAGAGCCAGGAGAAGAAAGACATGCTCCGGCTCTGCGGGGCCGCGCTGATCGAGGTGCCGGCGGTGCCCTATCGGGACCCCGATAACTACGTGAAATATTCGGGCCGGCTCGCCGTCGAGCTCGCCGGGAAGGAGCCGAACGGCGCCGTCTGGGCCAACCAGTTCGACAACGTGGCCAACCGCCAGGCCCATCTCGAAACCACCGGCCCGGAGATCTGGGAACAGACCGACGGCAAGGTCGACGGCTTCATCTGCGCGGTCGGCACCGGCGGCACCCTGGCCGGTGTCGGCATGGCGCTCAAGGAACGGAATCCCGCGGTCGTAATCGGTCTTGCCGACCCGATGGGCGCCGCGCTCTACAACCACTACGCCCACGGCGAACTGAAGGCGGAGGGCGACTCGATCACGGAAGGCATCGGCCAGGGCCGGATTACCGCGAATCTCGAGGACGCGCCGATCGACGTCCCGTTCCAGATTCCGGATTCGGAGGCCCTGCCCCTGATCTTCGATCTGGCGCGGAACGAGGGCCACGTCATGGGCGGCTCGACCGGGATCAACATCGCCGGCGCAATCCGTCTGGCCCGGCACATGGGCCCCGGTCACACCATCGTCACCGTGCTCTGCGATTACGGGACCCGCTATTTCAGCAAGCTCTACAACCCCGCTTTTCTGCGCGAGCGCGGCCTGCCCACGCCCCCCTGGCTCGACGATGACGCCACCGACTGAGCTCCTGTTTCGCGCCGAGCCCTACGCGCGCCAGTGCGAAGCGCTGGTTGCAGCAGTGGAACCGGGCGCCGTCCGGCTGGAGCGGACGGTCTTCTATCCCGAAGGCGGCGGGCAGCCGGGCGACACCGGCCTCCTGCGCCGCGAGGACGGGGCGGAGATCGCGATCCGGAACACGCGGAAGGGCGCGGCGGGCGACGACGTCGTTCACCTGCTCGCCCCGGAGGCCGCGCCGCCGGCGCCGGGAACCCGCGTGACCGCCGTGCTCGACTGGGAGCGCCGTTACCGCCACATGCGGATGCACAGTTGCCTGCACCTGCTCAGCGCGGTCGTCGATGCGCCGGTGACCGGCGGGCAGTTGACGGCGGAGAAGGGCCGGCTCGATTTCGACCTCGCGGAGCGCCGGCTGGACAAGGCGGAGATCGAGGAACGCCTCAACGCGCTCATCGCTCGGGATCTGGCGGTGGCGCCGCGCTGGATCGATGACGCCGCGCTCGCGGCGCAGCCGGCGCTGGTGAAGACCATGCGCGTGAAGCCGCCGACGGGAAGCGGTCGCGTCAGGCTCATCGAGGTGGACGGGACCGACCTCCAGCCCTGCGGGGGCACCCACGTCGCGCGAACCGGCGAGATCGGGCCCGTGACCGTCCGCAAGATCGAGAACAAGGGCAGGCACAACCGGCGCGTCACGGTCGCCTTTGGAGGCCGCCCATGAGCGGCCGGGAGGCGCCTCTCACGGTGACACCCGCCTGGCTCGCGGAGCACAGGCGCGCGGATTCCCCGGTGCGCGTCCTCGACGGCTCCTGGCACCTGCCGGCGGAGGGCCGCGACGCCTGCGCCGAGTTTCGCGAGGCCCACATTCCGGGCGCCGCGTTCTTCGACATCGACGGGATCTGCGACCCGGATTCGGCACTGCCGCACATGCTGCCGCGGGCCCAAGCGTTCGCGCAGGCCGTCGCCGGGCTGGGGGTGGGCAACGGGTCTCACGTCGTGGTCTATGACACCGTGGGGCTCTACAGCGCGGCGCGCGTCTGGTGGATGTTCCGCGTGTTCGGGCATCGGGCCGTCTCCGTGCTCGCGGGCGGCCTGCCGCGCTGGCTGGCGGAAAGCCGCCCGGTGGAGAGCGGAGAGTCCGCGCCCGCGCGGGCGGCGTTCACGGCGACGCGCGACGACGCGCTCGTCCGCTCGTTTGCGCAGATGCGCGCGAACCTCACCGAGCGCCGTGCGCAAGTGGTGGACGCGCGGGCGGCCGCGCGCTTCACGGGCGCCGATCCGGGGCCCAGGCCGGACCTCGCGCGTGGCCATATTCCGGGCAGCCGCAACGTTCCCTTCGCCAGGGTTCTCGACGGCGGCGCGCTGGCGGCAGCGGCGACGCTCCGCCGCGTCTTCGCGGAAGCCGGCGTTGATCCCGCCCGTCCGGTCGTCGCGACCTGCGGCTCGGGCATCACGGCCTGTACCCTGGCGCTCGCCCTCGCCGCGGTCGGCGCGCCGGACGTCGCCGTCTACGACGGCTCGTGGAGCGAATGGGGCGGGCGGGCGGACGCGCCGGTGGAGACCGGCGGCGCACCGTAGGCCGTGTGATGCCGATCCGACGGGGGAAGCGTACATTCGCCGTCGCGGCGCTTCTGGTGGCCGCGGCGTTCCTCGCGGCCGCCGGTGCAGCCTCGGCGGACGACCACCGGGGCCCCCCTCGCCCTACGGGCGACGTGATCGGGAGCGTCCGCTCCCTGGTCGCCTCCCACGAGGACACGCTGCTCGACATCGCGCGGGTGAACGGCCTGGGCTACGTGGAGATGGTCGCGGCCAATCCCGGCGTCGACCCGTGGGTCCCGGGGCGTGACACGCTGGTCGTGCTGCCGACGGCACATGTCCTCCCGGACGTCGAGCGGCGGGGGCTCGTCGTCAACCTGGCCGAGCATCGCCTCTATTATTTCGCCGCGCCCGACGCGGTGCCGATGACATTCCCGTTGGGAGTCGGCCGAGAAGGGTGGGGCACACCGCTCGGCAGCACGGAAATCGCGCGGAAGGCGAAAAATCCGATCTGGTATCCCCCGGAGTCGATCCGGGCCGAGAAGCCGGACCTGCCGACGGTCGTCCGGCCCGGCCCCGACAATCCCCTCGGTAGCCACGCGCTCTATTTCTCCTGGCCCAAATACCTGATCCACGGCACCAACCAGCCCTGGGGGATCGGGCGGCGGGTGAGCCATGGGTGCATCCGCCTCTATCCCGAGGACATCGCGCGGCTGTTCGAGGCGGTCGCGGTCGGCACACCGGTCCATGTCATCGATCAGGCCATCAAGATCGGCTGGGCCGATGGTGAACTCTACGTCGAGGCGCATCCCGAGCCCGCGCAGGCGGACGAGCTGGAGAGGAGCGGTCGCATCACGCGACCCGCCGAACGGCCGCCGGCCGATGCCTTCTACCGGATCGCCGCCCGCGCGGGCGGCCACCGGGACCGGCTGGACTGGTCCACGATCCGGCGCGTCGTCGAGGAGCGCTCCGGCGTCCCCGTCCGAGTGACGCAGCGCCACACCGCCGCAACGAACTAGCGGCCTCCCCGCGGCGCAGGCTTCCCGGCCCGCATCCGCCCGAAGCGAGAGGGGATCAACGCGACGCTCCCCGCAGAACGGGGTATGGGAAATGCGAGAGGGACCGGCCGCCGCTCGGCGGCCGGTCCCTCTCGCCCGCTACTTGCGCATCCTCTTCTGGAAGATGCGATCGGCCTTGTCCGCGGCCATCCGCGCCGCCTCGGCCGCCTCTTCCGCCGCCATCGCCGCTTCCTCGGCGGCATCGGCCGCGGCCTGCGCGTTGCGGTTGGCCTCCGCGACGGAGGTCTTGAGATCGCGGATGTCGATCATGGCGCGACCGGCGGAGTCCCTGGCCTCCTTGGCCACCATCAACGCTTCCTCGCCGACGTCCCTGGCCGCAGTGATCTCGTCCGACACGGAATGGCAGCCGGCCGCGAGCGCCAGCGGAAGGGCGGCGATCAGCAACCGCGACGCGAGTGATTTCGTAAGCATTGTCCTCTCCCGATTCGGCAACTGTCGTATGAGTTAGGGTGATTCGCCGGAAGGTGTCAAGAACGCTCTGCGCACGGCCAGCGCCGGTGCAGCCAGAGCCATTGCTCGGGGCGATCGCGGATCCAGCCTTCGAGCATGCGATTCACCTCGATCATGATCGTGCGGACTTTCTCTTCCCGCGAACCCTCGCGCGGGATACGGAGCGCGGGGAACACGGTGATGCGAAAACGGGTGCCCGCGAGCCGTTCCACCCGGACCGGCCACACCGGGCACCCGTACTTCACCGCGAGCGACGCCACGGAGGGGGCCGTCATGGCCTCGCGGCCGAAGAACGGAACGGCGATTCCGCCGTTGAACTTCTGGTCCACCAGCAGGGCGAGGTGCCTGCCCGCCTTGAGCGTGCGCACCATGTCCCGCGCGCCGATCGCGCCTTTCGGAATCCGATGCCGCGCGACCGCGTCTCGGGCCCGCCGGATCAGCCGGTCGACGATCGGGTTGTTCGGTGGCCTGTAGACCAGGGCGACCGGAATGCCGCTCTGCTCGGGCGCGAGCGCGGCCACCTCCCAATTGCCGACATGGCCGGAGAAGAAGATGCCGCCGCGCGGCGAGCGGCGGGCTTCCGCGAGATGCGCGCGCCCGACGAGCGCGAGCCGCCCGTCCGGCGCGTCGATCGAGAAGCGGTTCAGATGCGGGTATTCCGCGGCCACCCGGCCGAGATGCCGCCACATGCGCCGCGCGCATCGCCGGACCTCGGCCGGCGAGAACGCGGGAAACGCCTGCGCGATGTTGTCGATGCCGTGCCGGTGAACCGGGAGCAGCGGCCCGAGCGCACCGGCGACGGCGGCACCGAGCGCCGACGCCCAGCGCACCGGAAGGGCGCGCAGGACCGCGAACAGGAGGGCGACGGCGAGGCCCTCGCACAGATGGCGCGCCCGGCGCGCCCAGGGTGCCCTACGCACGGCGGGAACGCGCCACGAGCAGCCGCAACAGGGCGCGCGGCGCCGCCGGGTCGCGCCATTCGAGGGCGACGGAAAGCGTGCGGACCATCGGCTTCGCCTCCTCCGGCAGCCGAACATAGTCCTTCTCGGTCGTCACCGGCACCGCGTCCCGTGCGCTGGCGTGTTCGACGATGTCCATGATCTCGTCCGGGCGGTAGCGGTGGTGGTCGGCGAAGGCGTAGCAGGCGACGACGTCGCAGCCGATATCGGCGAGCGTCTCGAAGAATTTTCCGGGCCGCCCGATCCCGGCGAACCCCACCACAGCGCGGTCCCGAAACGCGCAGGCCTCGAGCCCGGGCACCAGCGCGGCCTCGATGACCGGCGCTTCGATCGGCCCCAGCGCGGCGACTGCACCGTGCCGGTCCGGCCCGATCAGGACGATGGCGTCCGCGCGGCGTACGCCGCGGGCGAGCGGCTCGCGCAGCGGCCCCGCCGGCATCAGGCAGCCGTTGCCGAACCCGGCCCCGCCATCGACCACCGCGAGCGAGATATCCTGCGTCAGGCTCGGCGTTTGCAGGCCGTCGTCCATCACCACGAGGCGCGCACCGGCCGCGGCCGCGGCCGCGGCGCCCGCCGGCCGGTAGCGGGCGAGCCAAGTCGGCGCAGCCGCGGCGAGCAGCAACGCCTCGTCGCCGACCGCGCGCGCGTCGTGGCAGGCGGGATCGACCCGCAGGGGGCCGCGCTCCCTGCCGCCGTAACCGCGGGTGAGGAGATGCGCCTCGACGCCGTCCTCGGCCAGCAGGCGGGCGAGTGCCAGAACGGTCGGCGTCTTGCCCGCGCCGCCGGCCGTGAAGTTGCCGACGCAGAGCACCGGGACGTCGGCGCGCACCGGCCTGATCAGGCCACGGCGAAGCCGCCCGGCGGCGTCATGGGCCCAGGACAGGGGCGCGAGCGCGACGGCGGCGGCGCCGCGTTCACGCGCCCAGAACGCCGGTGCGCGCATCGGAGCGACTCGGTCCGAGATGCTCGTCAATCAGACCGAGGGCGGCGTCCGCGGCGCCCCCCAACCCGTCGGCGACGGTGGCGGCGGCGATTCCCATACGCCGCCGGGCGGCCTCGTCCGCCAGCAACGCGCCCACCGACCGCACGAGCGTCGCCGCATCGGCCACCTGGACGACCGCGCCGGCACCCGCCAGGGCCGCGTGGGCTTCCGCAAAGTTCCCCGTCCACGGCCCGGCCACGATCGCGCAGTCGAGCCGCGCCGGCTCCAGCGGGTTGTGCCCGCCGCGCGGCACGAGCGAACCGCCGACGAACGCGACCTCGCCCAGGCGGTAAACCAGACCGAGCTCGCCGAGCGTGTCGGCGAGATAAACCGCCGTCTCGTGGGTGATCGCTTCGTTCCGCGAGCGCCGGGCGGTGGCGAGGCCACGCCGGCGGAACAGCCGCGCCACGGCGTCGCCCCGCCCCGGGTGCCGCGGGGCGACGATCGCCAGAAGGTCGGGAAACGCCGCGCGCAACGACAGATGCGCCGCGGCGACCATCGCCTCCTCGCCGTCGTGGGTGCTCGCCGCGATCCAGCGCCGCCGCCCGGCGATGGCGTGCCGCAGGGTCGCCACGGCGTCGGCGTCCGCCGGCAGAGGCGGCGCGTCGTTCTTGAGATTGCCGCGAACGCTGACTCGGCGCGCGCCGAGCGCCCGGAAGCGCCCGGCGTCCGCTTCGGTCTGCGCCAGGATGCGGGCGAAGCTGTCGAGCAGAGGCCGCGCCAGGCGGGGCATCTTCCGCCAGCGGGCGGCGGCGCCTTCCGACATGCGCGCGTTGACCAGGAGCATCGGCACGCCTTGCGCGGCCGTTTCGAGGACGAGGTTCGGCCAGAGCTCCGATTCCACCCAGACGGCCAGATCGGGCCGCCAATGGCGGGCGAACCGCCGGACCGCGCCCGGCCGGTCGATGGGCACGAACTGGTGCAGTGCGCCGTCCGGAAGCCGTTGCCGCAGGAGCTGCGCCGAAGCGACCGTGCCGGTCGTGACCAGGACGTGCAGCGCGGGACACGCCGCACGCAGGCGGGCGACGAGAGGCAGCAGCGAGAGGCCCTCCCCGACGCTGGCGCCGTGCATCCAGACCAGACGCCCGGCCGGACGGGGCAGGCTCGCCCGCCCCAGCCGCTCGCCGAAGCGCAGCGCATCCTCCTTGCCCCGCCGGCGCCTGTGAGCGAGCCAAGCGTGGACGAGCGGCGCGGCGAGCGTGCTCGCGCCGCGGTAGCTGGACGGGGTAACGAGGACGTCGATCATCCGGCCCCGGCGGCCGTCGGTGCGCGCACCGTACCGCCGCGGTGCGGCGCGGCAGGCGCGGCCGGTGCGACCGGCGCCGCGCCGACCAGGCGGTCGGCCGCGGCCGTCATCTCGTTGAGCCGCGCCTCCAGGGTGAGCCTCGCCGTCTCCCTCGCGGCTTCGTCCGCGTCGGCGGCGATGTAAAGCGGTGCTCCCCACAGACAGGCGCCCTTGCTGAAGGGCAGGGCGATCACGAAACGGTCCCAGCTGTCGGCCAGCAGGCGCCGTGAAACCGCGCAGGTCATCGGTACGATCGGCGCACCGGCAAGGCGCGCCAGCGCGATGATCCCGGGCTGCACCCGCATCCGCGGGCCGCGCGGCCCGTCCGGCGTGATCGACAGGCAGCCGCCTTCCTTCAGCACCCGGAGCGAGGCACGCAAGGCGGCTGCCCCGCCGCGCGTGCGCGAACCGCGGACCGTCGCGATTCCCAGATGCCGGGCCGCGCGCGCGACCCTCTCGCCGTCGCGGTGGCGCGAGATCATGACGTGCATCGCGGTGTCCTCCCGCCATGCCGTCGGCGCCATCATCAGCCGGCCGTGCCAGAAGGCGACGATGAAGGGCCGGCCGGCACGCAGCAGCGCCGCCGCCCCCTCGCGCCCCTGGGTTTGCCAGCGGCTGGTCGCGTAAACGAAACCCACATAGCGGGCGAAAGCCCAAGGCAGCGCCGCCGTCGCGAACCGGCTCCGCGCGACGCGCTTGCCGAGGCCCATGTCTATTCCCCCTCGGCGGCCTCGCCGGCCGCGAACTGCATGGCGTGGAGGCGCGCGTAGAGGCCGCCCGCCGCCATCAACGACCGGTGCGTACCGGATTCGGCGACACGGCCGCCCTGGAGCACGTGAATCCGGTCGGCGTCCAGAACCGTCGAAAGGCGGTGCGCGACGACCAGGGTGGTCCGCCCGCGCATCAGCCTGGCCAGCGCCTCCTGCACCTGGCGTTCCGATTCGGTATCGAGGGCGCTCGTCGCCTCGTCGAGCAGGAGAATGGGCGCGTCCTTCAGCATGGCACGGGAGATCGAAAGGCGCTGCCGCTGGCCGCCGGACAACTTCACCCCGCGCTCGCCGATGAGCGTGTCGTAGCCGTCGGGGAGCGCGGCGATGAAGCGGGCGGCGCCGGCGGCCCGGGCGGCGCCGGCGATCTCCGCGTCGGAGGCGCCGATCCGCCCGTAGGCGATATTGGCCCGGATGGTGTCGTCGAACAGCACCGTCTCCTGGCTCACCAGCGCCACCGCGTCGCGCACGCTCTCCAGGGTGGCCGCGCGCACGTCCGTGCCGTCGATCGCGACCGCTCCCCGGTCGACGTCGAAGAACCGCGGGATCAGGTTGAGCACCGTGGATTTTCCTGCGCCCGAGGGGCCAACCAGCGCGACCGTCTTCCCGGCCGGGATCTCGATGGTCACGTCGCGCAGGGCGGGCACGCCGCGCCGGTAGGAGAAGCATACGCCGCCGAGGGAGACGGCGCCGCCTTCGACCCGCAGGGGCCGGGCGTCGGGCGCCTCGACGATTCGCGGGGCGGTATCCAGGATGTCGAACACGCGCTGGCTGGCGGCCAGACCCTCCTGAAGCGTGGCGTTGAGGTTGGCCAGCGCCTTGAGCGGCCGGTAGGCTAGCAGCATCGCCGTGACGAAGGCGAAGAAGGCGCCCGGCGTGAGCGCCCCCCCGACGACCTGCCAGCCGCCGTAGAGGATCATCAGCGCGATGAAGATGCCGCCCAGGGTTTCCATGATGGGCGTCGCGGCGGCCCGCGTCCTGAGCGATTTGAAGACGAGCCCGAACACGCTCTCGATCAGCCGGTCGGCGCGGGCCGATTCGAAACGCTCCCGGTTGTACGCCTTGACGTGGCGCGCGCCCTGGAAGGTCTCGTTGAGCCGCGCCGTGAACAGGCCGAGCTCGTTGAGCGCCGAGGTCGAAACCTTGCGCATCCGCCGCCCGATCCTGACGATGGGGTAGATCGCGATGGGGAAGACGACGCACGCGATCAGCGCCAGCTTCCAGTCTTTCTCGAACATGACTCCGATCAGGAACAGCAGGGTCAGCGAATCCTTGACCATGCCGGTGAGCGCGTTGGCCACGGCGTTGCGCATCAGGTTGACGTCGTTGGTGAGCCGCGAGACCAGCTTGCCGGACGCCGTGTCCTGGAAGAACGCGAGGTCGAAGCGGAGAATATGGGCGAAGGCCCGGCTTTGGAGGTCGGCGATGACCCGCTGCCCGACGAAGGCGACCAGGACGGCCTGTCCGTAGGTGGCGGCACCCTTGACCAGCGTCAGAGCGATGACCGCGGCGGGAACCGCTATGAGGAGCGTGCGGTCCTTCTCGATGAAAATCTCGTCGAGCACGGGCTCCATCAGATAGGCGAGCGCCGCCGTCGCGCCGGCGGCAAGCGTCATGCAGAGAACGGCGAGCAGCAGCCGGGCGACATAGGGCCGCACGTGGTCGCGCACGAGGCGCGCGAGGAGCTGCCTCGTCGAGCCCGGCCGCAGGCGCGGGTCAAGCGGCTCCACGGGCCTCGCCCGGTGCCGGCGCGCGGCGGCGGGCGGGGCGAGGCCGGCCGGCCGGGCCGCCGCCGCTCACCGGCCGGCCACCGTCATGCCGTCGACGCGCACGGTCGGGCTGTCGATTCCATAACGGAACGCCAGATCGTCCGCCGGCGCGAGGCGGCGGAACATGTCCGCGAGATTGCCGGCGATGGTGACCTCGCTGACCGGATAGGCGATCTCGCCGCGTTCGATCCGGAAGCCGACCGCGCCGCGGCTGTAATCGCCGGTCACGCCGTTGACGCCCATGCCGATCAGTTCGGTGACGTAGAGGCCATCCGCGATGTCAGCAATCAGGGCATCGACGCTCACGGCACCGGGCGACAGCGACAGGTTGGAGGGCGAAGGCGCGGGCGGTGCGCCGGCACCGCGTGCGGCGTGGCCGGTGGTGGCGAGGCCGAGCTGGCGGGCCGAGCGGCTGTCCAGAAGCCAGGTCCGGAGGGTGCCGTCGGCGACGATCGCGCGCCGGCCCGTCGCGGCCCCCTCGCCGTCGAAGGGCCGGGAGCGCAGCCCGCGCGCCCGGTGCGGGTCGTCCACGACCGCGGTTCCGGGGGGGAACACCGGGCTGTCGAGCGCATCCTTCAGGAAGCTCGTGCCGCGGGCGATCGACGGCCCCGAGATCGCGCCGGCGAGATGGCGGAGAAGCCCGCCGGCGACGCGCGGGTCGTAGACGACGGGAACCTGCCCCGAGCGCGCCTTGCGCGCGCCGAGCCGGCGCACCGCCCTGGCCCCGGCGGCGCGGCCGACCGTCGCGGCGGCGTCCAGATCGCCCTCGTGGACGGCCGACGCCCAGTCGTAATCGCGTTCCATCGCCGTCCCGTCGCCGGCCACCACCGAGGCGCTGACCCAGAACCGGCTGGCCGCATAGCCGCCGGCGAATCCACCGCTCGTCACCAGTGTCGTCTCCGTCCGGCTCCAGCCGGCGCGGCCTCCCTCGGAGTTCGTGACCCCGCCGACGGCGCGGGCCGCCTCCTCGGCCTCCAGCGCGCGGGTCATCAACGCGGTGGCATCGGGTTCGCCGCTATCGACAAGATCGAGGGACGGCCAGTCCCTGGCGAGAGACGCCGGGTCGGCGAGGCCCGCATGAGGATCCTCCGGCACGGAGCGCGCCATGGCGATCGCCCGCTCGACGAGCGCGGCCAGCGCGTCCGCGGCGTGGTCCGTGGTAGAAACGATGGCCTGCCGCCCGCCCACGAACACCCGCAGCCCGAGATCACGGCTCTCAGAGCGTACGAATTCCTCGGGCGCGCCCAGGCGGCAGCCCGCGTCGAGGGCATCGCCGCGCACGAGCAGCGCGTCGGCGGCGGCCGCGCCGAGCCGCGTCGCACGCTTGGCGAGGGCGGCCAGCAGATCGACGGAATCCCGCGCCGTGGTCGCTGCCGCTCGCGTCGCCGGCATCGCTGTCCGTATCGAGAGGCGCCGGTCAGGCGCCGAAGAGGCCGCCGTGGAGGCGCCGGTTCTTCTCGAAATACTGCTGGTGGTAGTCCTCGGCCGGCCAGTAGGCGGCGGTCGGTTCGATCCCGGTCGCGATCGGGTGTCCCGCCACCACCAGCGCCGCCTTGCTCGCCGTGGCGGCCGCCTTCTGGGCATCGGAGCCGTAGAAGATGACGGAGCGGTATTGCGTGCCGATGTCGGGCCCCTGGCGGTTCACCTGGGTCGGGTCGTGCATCCGCCAGAAGTGGTCGAGGAGTGTTTCGTAGACGACGCGCGCCGGGTCGAAGACCACCCGCACCACCTCCGCGTGGCCGGTCCGGCCGCCGCAAACGTCGTGATAGGTCGGCGCGGCCATGTGACCGCCGCTGTAGCCGACGGAGGTCTCGACGACGCCGTCGATCCGGCGGAACGCCGCCTCGACGCCCCAGAAACACCCCGCGCCGAAGATCGCCGTTTCGGTCATCCCGTCCTCGCGCCCCTGGTTCCCTTGTGCGATAGATAGCGCTTTCGACGGAAACGGCAAGCCGCCGGGGTCGCGCATGACGGGAGCGAGCGGATGACGACGGAGATCGACGCGACGGGCGACTACGAGACCTACCGCAAGCGCGTGTTCGACTTTCTCTGGCGCGAGGTGGAGCCGCTGGCGAGCGAGATGGAGCGGACGGGCGTCTTCCCGCGGGAGACTCTCTTCCCCAAGTTCCGCGAGCACGGCCTGTTCGGCGCGGTGATCCCGCGGGAATACGGCGGCATCGCGCTCGACTGCGCCCGCTACCTGCCCCTCCTCGCCGAATTCTCCAAGGTCTCGGGCGTCGTCCGCGTCCTGCTGCACGTCCACAACACCAGTGCCCGCGCGGTTGCAGCCTACGGCACCGAGGCCCAGAAGAAGGCGCTGCTGCCGGCTCTCGCGCGCGGTGAGCAGTCCCTCACCTTCGCGATCACCGAGCCTAATTCGGGGAGCGGGATGGACGTGGGCACCCACGCGGTGCGCGACGGCGACCGCTGGATCGTCAACGGCGCCAAGCACTACATCACCAACGCGGACTTTGCCACCGGCCACCTGATCTGCTGCCGGACGGGCGCGCGCGGCGACCGCCGCGGGCTGACGGCCCTGGTGGTGCCGACCGGCGCACCCGGCTTCACGGTCGAGCCGATGCCCGACATGATGGGCAACAACGGCCCGCCGCACGGCATCCTGCGTTTCGAGGACACGCCGGTTCCTGCGGACAGTATGGTCGGCCGCGAGGGCGACGGGCTCGACGTCTTCCTCGGCGAGCTGGAGCCGAGCCGCGTCTTCGTCGCCGCGAGCTCGCTCGGCACCGCCGAACGGGCCCTCGACATCGCCCTCGATTTCGCCGGAAAGCGCGTCACCTTCGCCCGCCCCATCGCCGCCCGCCCCTCCGTCCAGGCGGAGCTCGCCGAAATGGCCCGCGACGTCTACGCCCTCCGCCTCGTTCTCGAGGACGTGGCGGCCAGGATCGACCGGGGAGAGGCGTGCGCCCTGGAAGCGTCGATCGCCAAATTGCTGGGGCTCGAGACCGTGATGCGGGTGACCGACAAGGCGATGGACGTGGTCGGCGGCCGCGCCTATTTCGCCGACTACCCTTATCCGCTGGAACGGCTCTACCGGGAATCGCGAATCAACATGCTGGAGGAGGGGACGCCCTCGATCCAGCGGCTCGTCATCGCCCGCAGCTTGTTGGGGCAGGAGACGCCGCTCGACATCGGCACCCTGGGCACGCCTTACCAGCCGCCGGGCACCGACCCGGCCCTGGGCGGGCGGGCGCCACACGACCTGCGCTACGCCCACGAGGACGCCTGAACCCGGGCCGGAGGCTGCGATGACCGCGCCATCGCCGCTCGCGCCCGCGCGCTTTCCCGATCTGCCGCCGATCCCCGGCGTCCGTCTCGGCGCCGCCGAGGCGCGCCTGCGCTATCGCGGCCGCCCGGATCTCATGCTCGCGGCGCTGGCGCCGGGGACGACGGTGGCAGGGGTGCTCACCCGCTCCCACACCGCCGCGCCGCCGGTGCAATGGTGCCGCGCCCGGCTCGCCGGCGGCAAGGCGCGCGCCCTCGTCGTCAACGCGGGCAACGCCAACGCGGCGACCGGCCAAGCCGGCCTCGCCGTCGTGCGCCGGACCGCCATGGCGACGGCGACGCTCATGGGCTGCCCGGCGCAGGCGGTCTATGTCGCCTCGACCGGCGTGATCGGCGAGCCGTTGCCGGCGCAGCGCCTGACGGCCGCCTTGCCGGCGCTCCATGCGCGGCTCTCGGAGGACGCCTGGCCGGACGCCGCGGCCGCGATCATGACCACCGACACCTTCCCCAAGGGCGCGACCCGGACGGCCGCGCTCGCCGGCACGCCGGTCGTCGTCAACGGCATCGCCAAGGGGTCCGGGATGATCGCGCCGAACATGGCCACTATGCTCGCCTTCCTGTTCACCGACGCGCGGCTCCCGGCTTCCGTGCTGCGCCCGGCGCTGCGGCGGGCCAACGACCGGTCGTTCAACGCCATCACGGTGGACGGCGACACCTCGACGAGCGACACCTGCCTCCTGTTCGCGACCGGTGCTGCGGGAAACCGGCGGATCGGTCGGGCTGCCGACCCGCACCTCCGCGATTTTCGCGCGGCGTTGGAAGCCGTCATGGCCGATCTGGCGCAACAGATCGTCCGCGACGGGGAAGGCGCCCGGAAATTCGTGGCGATCGCCGTGCGCGGCGCGCCTTCCGAGGCCGCGGCGCGGCGGCTCGGGCTGACGATCGCCAACTCGCCGCTGGTCAAGACGGCGATCGCCGGCGCGGACCCGAATTGGGGGCGGATCGTCGCGGCGGTGGGCAAGGCCGGACTGCCGCTCGACCAGAATCGCCTCTCGATCTGGATCGGCGGCCGGCGGGTGGCGCGGGGCGGGCGGGTCGATCCCGCCTACGACGAACCGTCCGCGGCCCGCCATATGCGACAGGCCGAGATCGAGATGGCCGTCGAGGTCGGCGCCGGGCCCGGCGCGGCGACCGTCTGGACCTGCGATCTGACGCATGGCTACATCGACATCAATGCCGACTACCGCTCCTGAGGGCGCGCGGCCGATCGTCCTCGTCGCCGCGGCGGCGCTGGTCGACGCCGACGGGCGGGTTCTCCTCGCCCGGCGGCCCGAGGGCAAGGCCATGGCCGGGCTCTGGGAGTTCCCGGGGGGTAAGCTGGGCCCCGGCGAGACGCCGGAGCAGGCGCTGATCCGGGAGCTTCGCGAAGAGCTCGGGGTCGACGTCGAGGGGAGCTGCCTCACGCCGCTCGCCTTCGCGTCGCACGGCTACGACGGGTTCCATCTCCTGATGCCCCTCTACGTCTGCCGCGTCTGGCGGGGCGCCGTGACACCGCGCGAGGATCAGGAACTCCGCTGGGTGCGGCCGGCGCGGCTCCGGGATTTTCCCATGCCGCCGGCCGACGCGCCGCTCGTCGCCCTGCTGCGCGATCTGCTATAGCCTGCGCGCCGGAAACAAAGGGGAATATCGGCGAAATTGAAAACGGCGCGGCGGCGGGGTATGGTCGGCGGGTTCGGCCAGCGCGAGCGCGTGGCCCGGGTGGAGAGAGGGGAGCGGGTGTCCACAGCACGTCACGAGGAGCGTCGCGAGGGCGACGAAGCGCCGGTGGCGAACGCCGTTCTGACCGACCGGGAGGGCGGGGGTTCGGTCGAGCTCCCGATCCTGGAAGGGACGATCGGCCCCAAGGTGATCGACATCCGCGCGCTCTACGCCGGGACCGGCAAGTTCTCCTACGATCCGGGCTTCACCGCGACCGGCTCGTGCAAGTCGAACATCACCTACATCGACGGCGAGCAGGGCGTCCTGCTGCACCGCGGCTATTCCATCGACGAGCTCGCCGCGCGCAGCGACTTCCTCGAGGTCGCCTATCTGATGCTCTACGGCGAGCTGCCCAACGCGGTGGAAAAGGCCTCCTTCGTCGACACCATCACCCACCACACGATGGTGCACGAGCAGATCAACTATCTGTATCGGGGGTTCCGGCGCGACGCCCACCCGATGGCGGTGATGATCGGGGTGGTCGGCGCGCTCGCCGCCTTCTATCACGACACGACCGACATCGGCGATCCGAAGCAGCGCCTGATCGCCTCCCACCGGCTGATCGCGAAGATACCGACCTTCGCCGCAATGGCGTTCAAATACAGCATCGGCCAGCCGTTCGTTTATCCGCGCAACGACCTCACCTATGCCGAGAACTTCCTGCACATGATGTTCGCGGTGCCGTGCGAGGACTACAGGGTCAACCCGATCCAGGCCCGCGCCATGGACCGGATCCTGATCCTCCACGCGGACCACGAGCAGAACGCCTCGACCTCCACGGTGCGCCTCGCCGGCTCCTCCGGTGCCAACCCCTACGCCTGCATCGCGGCCGGGATCGCGACGCTCTGGGGCCCGGCCCACGGCGGGGCGAACGAAGCCGTCGTGCGGATGCTGGAGGAAATCGGCTCGGTCGGCGACATCCCGGCCTTCATCGCGCGGGCGAAGGACAAGGACGATCCGTTCCGCCTGATGGGCTTCGGCCACCGGGTCTACAAGAACTACGACCCGCGGGCGACGGTCATGCGGGAAACCTGCCACGAGGTTCTCGACGACCTGGGGATCGACGACGAATTGCTGAAGATCGCCATGACGCTGGAGCGGATCGCGCTCGAGGACGAGTATTTCATCGACCGCAAGCTGTATCCGAACGTCGACTTCTACTCGGGGCTGATTCTGAAGGCGCTCGGCATCCCACCGCATCTGTTCACGGTGATCTTCGCGCTGGCGCGCACCGTCGGCTGGATCGCCCAGTGGAACGAGATGATCGAGGACCCGGAGCAGAAGATCGGCCGGCCGCGCCAGCTCTACACCGGCCCGCCGCCGCGCGGCTTCGTCCCGCTGGAGGAACGCGGCTGAGCGGCGCCGGTGCGCAGGCCCGGAGACCCGCGGCCCGACGAGCCGCACTCCAAAAAATCAGCGAATCAGGAGGAAGAGCGCACCGTCGCCACGGCGGACGTTGAGCAGGAGCGGGCCGTCGGTCGTACCGGCGAGCCGCAGGACGTCCTCGGGCTCCCGTACCTGTTCGAGATTGACCGTGGTGATCACGTCGTCTTCCCGGAGCCCGGCGTTCCAGGCGGGGCTGTTGCTCTCGACCTCGACGACGAGCACGCCGTCGACCTTCCCGTAGAGCGGCGAGTCCTCGAGAACGCGGCCGAAGACGGCGCCTTCGAGCCGGGGCGCCCGACTGCCGGGCTGGAGCTTCGCCTCCGCGATCTCGCCCACCTCGAGGCCGACCTCCATGCGCCGCCCGTCGCGGACGAGGGCCAGACGAACCGCGTCGCCGATCCGCAACATGCCCACCTTGTTGCGCAGGTCGGCCGAACCGGCGACCGGCTCGCCGTTCATCCCGACGATCACGTCGCCCGGCCGCAGCCCGACCGCCTCCGCCGGTGTGTCGGGGAGCACCTGGCTCACCACGGCACCCCTGCCGTCGCCGACGGAGAACGCCTCGGCGAGCTCGGGGGTCAGATCCTGGATCTGCACGCCGATGCGGCCGCGCCGGATTTCGCCATGGGTCAGGATCATGTCCATGATCCGCCGCGCCATGTTGATCGGGATCGCGAAACCGATCCCGACATTGCCGCCGCCCGGCGCAATGATCGCGGTGTTGATGCCGACGAGTTCACCCTTGAGATTGATCAGCGCGCCGCCCGAATTGCCGGGGTTAATCGAGGCGTCAGTCTGGATGAAGTCCTCGTAGGATTCGATGCCGAGGCCGGAGCGCCCGACGGCGCTGACGATGCCGGAGGTGACCGTCTGGCCGAGCCCGAACGGGTTGCCGATCGCGAGCACGTGGTCGCCGACCTCCAGCTCGTCCGAATCGGCGAAGGGGAGAGCCGTCAGCGATTCCGGCTCCACCTTGAGGACCGCGATGTCGGTGCCGGGGTCGGCGCCGACGAGCTCGGCCTCGAGCCGCCGGCGGTCCGCCAGGGTGACGACGATCTCGTCCGCGTTCGCGACCACGTGCTGGTTGGTGAGCAGGTAGCCCTGCGCGGCGTCCACGATGACGCCCGAACCGACGGAGCGGCCCTCCCGCGGCCGGGGTTGCGGGCGCGGCCGGTCGCCGAAGAACCGGCGGAAGAACGGATCGTCGAAGAAGGGATGCCGCCGCTGCCGGGTCTCCCCCTTGGTCGCGATGTTCACCACCGCCGGCGCGCTTCCCTGGACGAGGGGGGCGAGAGTGGGCACCTCGCTCGCCGTGAGATGCGCGCCCGCCGGCGACGCCGCCCCCAGCGCCGCCGCGAGGAGAGCGGCCGTCAAGATCGGAATCGGGAAGCGCATTCAACCCCTCCGTCGCAGCGGGCGCGCCCGACTCCGGCGGGCCCGTTGCCCAATGTGGCGATTATCCGGCGCAGGTCCAGCCCGGAAAGGCGCTTGGCCGTGTTACGCTGGCGGCGCTGCGGGAGGATGCGGATGGCGAGGACGGTTCTTTTCAGCCACCCGGTCTGCGTCGAGCACGATCCGGGCCGGCGCCATCCGGAATCGGGCGCGCGCCTGCGCGCCGTCCTCGATGCGCTCGCCGGCGGTGCTTTCGAACGCCTGGAGCGGCGCGAAGCGCCGCTGGGAGACCCGGAGATCCTGGGCTGGGCGCATCACCCCGACCTGGTCGAGTCGATCCTGGCGCGCGTGCCGAGCCGGGGGCGGACGGCGATTGATGGCGACACGGCGATGTCGCCCGCCTCGGGTGATGCGGCCCGGCGCGCTGCCGGGGCCGTGGCGGCGGCCGTGGACGCCGTACTCGCCGGCGAGGCGGACAACGCCTTCTGCGCAGTCCGCCCGCCTGGCCACCACGCCGAGCCGCGGCGGGCGATGGGATTCTGCCTCTTCAACAACGTCGTCGTCGGGGCGGAGCGGGCACGGCGGGCGCACGGCCTGACCCGAATCGCCGTGGTCGATTTCGACGTCCACCACGGCAACGGCACGCAAGCCGCGTTCGAGACGGACGGCGACCTCTTCTTCGGCTCGACGCATCAGCATCCCCTCTATCCGGGCACCGGGGCGGCGAGCGAGACGGGGCGCGGCAACATCGTCAACGCGCCCCTCTCGCCGGGCGCCGGGTCTGCGGCCTTCCGCGACGCGATGGAGAGCCGCCTGCTGCCGGCGCTGCGCGCGTTCCGGCCGGCGCTGATCCTCGTCTCGGCCGGCTTCGACGCCCACCGGGACGACCCGCTGGCGGCGCTCGAACTGGTGGAGGACGATTACGCCTGGATCACGACCCGGCTGACCCGGCTCGCGGGCGAGTTGTGCGACGGGCGCGTCGTCTCCACCCTCGAAGGTGGCTACGACCTCCGGGCCCTGGCCGCGAGTGCCCAGGCCCACGTCCGCGCCCTGATGGCGGCCTCCTGACCGACGGGCGGACCGGGTGCGGGTTGCCGTGGGGACGGACAGCGCCTAGAATTTCGGCATGGACGAGGGGGCGGCACCGGGCGGAGAGGGGCCGACGTTCGAGGGCGCGATGCGCGAGCTCGAAACGATCGTACATGATCTGGAGACGGGCGAGACGGACCTCGAAGCCGCCATCGCCGCCTATGAGCGCGGCGTCACCCTGAAGAAGTTTTGCGAGGACAAGCTGCGGCAGGCCGAGCTTCGCGTCGAGAAGATAGACGGCGACGCCGCCGGCGATGTCCGGACGGAGCCGTTCGACGAGGCCCGGGGGTAGCGTGACGTCCCTCGCGTCCGCGCTCCGCGAGGCGGCGGACGCGGTCGACGCGGCCCTCGATTCGCTCGTCCCCGAGCCGAACGGCGAAGACGGGCGCCTGTTCGAGGCCATGCGCTATGCGCTCTTCGCCGGCGGCAAGCGCCTGCGGCCGTTCCTCGTCCTCGCCAGCGCCGACCTTCTCGGCGTCCCGCGCGCCTGGGCGCTCAACGCCGCCGCGGCCATCGAGATGGTGCACACCTACTCGCTGGTCCACGACGATCTGCCGGCGATGGACGACGACGACCTGCGCCGGGGGAAGCCGACCTGCCACGTCGCCTTCGACGAGGCGACCGCGATCCTGGTCGGCGATTCCCTCCTCACCCTGGCCTTCGAGGCGGTCACGGCGCCGTCGGGCCATCCGGACGCGGCGGTGCGCGCCGAGCTCGCCTGCGCGCTGGCCCGGGCCGCCGGCGGCGAGGGGATGGCCGGCGGCCAGGCGATCGACTTGGCGGCCGAGAGCCGGGTCCTCGGTCTCGACGAGGTGATCCGGCTCCAGCAGCTCAAGACCGGCGCACTGTTCGGCTTCTCCTGCGAGGCGGGCGCCATCCTTGCCGGCGAGCGCGGCGCGGTCCGCGCGGCGCTTCGCGACTACGCCGCCCGGATCGGGCTCGCCTTCCAGATCACCGACGACCTGCTCGACCGCGAAGGCTCGGAGGCCAGCCTCGGCAAGGCCGTCGGCAAGGACGCGGCAGCCGGCAAGGCCACGTTCGTCGACCTGCTCGGCGCCGAGGAAGCGCGCCGACGGGCCGGGGCACTCGTCGACGAAGCCGTCGCGGGCTTAGCCCGGTTCGACGGCAAGGCGGCGGCGCTTCGCGGCCTCGCCCGCTATATCGTGGAACGGCGGCACTGAGCCGGCGCGTCCCCGGCAAGAACCGGCTCGACTCCCTGCTCGCGGCACGCGGGCTGGCCGAGAGCCGGGCGCGGGCGCAGGCGCTGATCCTCGCCGGGCGCGTCTTCTCCGGCGAGCGCCGCCTCGACAAGCCGGGCCTCCGGGTGGCCGGCGACCTCGCGCTCGCGGTGCGCGGCGCCGACCACCCGTGGGTCTCACGCGGCGGAATCAAGCTCGACCACGCGCTCGCGCATTTCGGGATCGACCCGCAGGGGCTGACGGCGCTCGACATCGGCGCGTCCACGGGTGGCTTCACCGACGTGCTGTGCGCACGGGGGGCGCGGCGCGTGTTCGCCGTCGACGTGGGCTACGGCCAGCTCGCCCTCGCTCTTCGCGACGACCCCCGCGTCGTCGTGCTGGACCGCACCAACGCGCGCCGCCTGACACGGGAGCAGGTGCCGGACGCGATCGACCTCGTGGTCTGCGACGCGAGCTTCATCGGCCTGCGGACGATCCTGCCTGCGCCCCTGGCACTCGCCGCGCCCGGCGCCCGGCTGGTCGCCCTGATCAAGCCCCAGTTCGAAGCCGGGCGCGGCCAGGTCGGGAAGGGCGGCATCGTCCGCGACCCGACCATCCACGCCGCGGTCTGCGCGCGCATTCGCGCCTGGCTGGAGGAGCGGGGCTGGCCGGTGCTCGGGGTCACGCCGAGCCCCATCAAGGGCCGCGGCGGCAACGTGGAATTCACGATCGCGGCGGAACGCCGCCCGCTCCCTTGACAAGGCCATCGTTCCCGCTACGAACGGAGGCGAAGGTCGCGCGCGAGACGACCGGCGGGAGAAGGGCGCATGAGCGAATACACGACCGAGCTCGGGTCCCTCGACAGCTACCGCAAGGGCGGGGTCCACGTCATCGACGACGACCCGCGCAACTACGTCTTTTCCAATGTGTTCGAGGTCGCCCGCCAATCCGCGCCGTTCGAGCGGGTTTGCGTGGCGAAGAACATGGAATACGTCGTCGAGATCATGCGCGCCGAGGGCGCCTCGCCGTGGTTCACGGCGGGGCACGACGAGTTCGCCTTGTGCCTGGACGGCGCCGTCGAGGTGACCCTCGCCCGGCACGCGGGCGCAGCGCCGGAAGGCGACGGGGCCCGACGGCTCGCCGGCGAGCCGGACGGGCCGCGCATGGGGCGGATCAAGGCCGGGCGCGGCCATCTGGCGCTGCTGCCGGGGGGCACGGCTTACCGGATCGCGGCGGCGCGTCCGAGCGTCGTCCTGTTTCAATCGATTGACGGACCGCTCACTGCCCACAAATGGGCGGACATCTGCCAGACCGACTGAGGGGCGGCGACGGGAGAACGGAGGGAAGAACCATGGCGGCACGGACGACTCATAAGGCCACCGTCCCCGACAATTACACCGGCTACCGGACGTTCCGCATCGGCGGCTTCGACTTCCGGCGCGACGAGTATTTTGCCCACATCGCCTGGCCCGGTGGCACGCATCTGATGCCGGTGGATGCCTTCCTGCGCGCGCTGGTGCGCGTGGTGGCGTGGAACTTCTTCTACGGCACGCTCAACTTCGACGACGTGTTCGGCACCACCAACCTTTACGGCCGGGTCGAGCTCTATGTCGGGCGCTTCAACGACGCCTACCGCGCCAATGGCCGCGACTACCGGGAGACCATCGATTCCGACGATCTGATGCACCTCTTCAAGGCGATGCTCGACGACTGGACCAACGCCGGCTACGACCCGTTCGCGGCACCGCAGGAGACGGGGCAGCCCTTCGGCCGCAAGGACGGGCGCAACGCGGACGCGCTCGACCGCGAGCGCGTGACGGCGAAGCGCATGGTCGGGCTGCCCGGCGACGCGCCGCTGCGCACGGACGCGAACGGCTATCCCGTCAACCGCATGTTCGCCGACGTCTCCCAGGAGGAGCCCGAGATCGAGGTCGCGCCGGGATTCGAGGGGGAAGTGCGGGCGTTCAACCTTTTCGCTTACCTGTCACGCTCCGACGTGACGTGGAACCCCTCCGTCTGCACTGTCCTGCGGGACAGCCTGTTCTGCCCGACATCGGAGGAATTCACCCTGCCGGTCGAGCACGGCAACGACCGCGTCGAATGGTTCATCCAGCTGTCCGACGAGATTGTCTGGGAGGTCAAGGACAAGGAGAGCGGCGACCCCAGGGCGGTGGTTACCATGCGCGCGGGCGACGTCGCCTGTATGCCGGCCGACATCCGCCACCAGGGATTCTCACCCAAGCGCTCGATGCTGCTGGTCTGGGAGAACGCCTCGCCGGCCCTGCCGGAGATGGTCGCCAAAGGCGAGGCGCCGATCGTCCCCGTCCGTTTCTGACCGCACCGGGGCGGCGATGGCCGAGATCGTACCGCTCCGGGAGGCGGTGCGCGCCCTCCTCCACGACGGCGATACGGTCGCCATGGAGGGCTTCACCCATCTGATTCCCCATGCCGCCGGCCACGAGGTGATCCGCGCCGGCCTCAAGGACCTGACGGCCGTCCGCATGACGCCGGACCTGATCTACGACCAGCTGATCGGCATGGGCTGCGTCCGCCGCTTGGTCTTCTCCTGGGGCGGCAACCCGGGAGTCGGCTCGCTGCACCGCTTCCGCGACGCGGTCGAAAACGGCTGGCCCCTCGCGCTCGAGATCGAGGAGCGCAGCCACGCCGATCTCGCCAACGCCTATGTCGCGGGCGCGAGCGGGCTGCCCTTCGCGGTGATGCGGGGCTATGCCGGCTCGGACCTGCCGGCGCACAACCTGCGCATCAAGACCGTCACCTGCCCGTTCACCGGGGAAGAACTCGCGGCCACGCCTTCCGTTCGCCCCGACGTCGCGGTGATCCACGCCCAGCAGGCCGACCGCAAGGGCAACGTCATGCTGTGGGGAATCTCCGGCGTGCAGAAGGAAGCCATCCTCGCCGCCCGGCGCTCGATCGTCACGGTCGAGGAGATCGTGAGCCGTCTGGAGCCGCGCGCGAACGCCGTGGTGCTGCCGCGCTGGGCCGTGAGCGTCGTCTGTCCCGAGCCGGGCGGTGCCCGCCCGTCCTATGCGCTCGGCTACTACCGGCGGGACAACGGCTTCTACGAGGCCTGGGACGCGATCGCGCGCGAACGGCAGACCTTCACCGCGTGGATGGAGCGCCACGTGCTCGGCACCGGCGATTTCGCCGGCTACGAGCGGAGCGTCGCCGGGGCCGCCCATGGCTGAACGGGGCTTCACCGCCGATGAGATGATGACGGTCGCCGCGTCCCGCATGCTCGGCAACGGCACGATTTGCTTCGTCGGCATCGGACTGCCGAGCGCCGCGGCCAATCTGGCCCGCGCGACGCACGCGCCGGACGTGGTGCTGATCTACGAATCCGGCACGATCGGCGCGAAGCCCGGCGTCCTGCCGCTTTCGATCGGCGACGACGCGCTCGCCGAGACTGCCGACACGGTGGTTTCGACGCCGGAGATCTTCCGCTACTGGCTCCAGGGTGGGCGCATCTCGGTGGGCTTTCTCGGCGCGGCCCAGATCGACCGATACGGCAACATCAACACGACGGTCATCGGGCCTTACGAGAGGCCGAAGGTCCGCCTGCCCGGCGCGGGCGGCGCGCCGGAGATCGCGGCGTTCGCCGGCGAGGTCTTCGTCATCGCCCGGCAATCGCCGCGCGCCTTCGTCGAGCGGGTCGATTTCGTGACCTCCGCCGGTCATCTCGTGGGCGGTGACTGGCGTCGGCGTGCCGGGCTGCCGGGCCTGGGGCCGACCAGGGTGATCACGGATCTGGGCGTGTTGGCGCCCGATCCCGAGAGCCGCGAACTCGTGCTCACCCGCGTCCACCCGGGCGTGACGGCGGACGACGCGCGCGCCGCCACCGGCTGGCCCCTGAAGGTTGCCGAACCGCTCGCCGTGTCGCCGGCGCCGACCGATAAGGAACTCGCGGCGCTCCGCACCCTCCACGAACGCACCGCCGCCGCCCGCGCGGCCCATTAGCGGCGCGACGATGGCGTGGGCGGGCAGACGATGGACCGGCGATGAAAACGAACAGGCTCGTCCCGGGTGCCATGGTCGTCTTGCTCGCCGCCGTGGCCGGATGGGCGCTATGGCCGGACGACGGGCGCCCTCCCGCCGATAACGGGAGAGCGGTTCCGGTGCTCCCCGAATTGTCCGCCGCGGCCGCGACGGGCGAAAAGCTGTTCGAAAAGAACTGCATCGCATGCCATGGCCATGCCGCGGCCGGGTCGGCCAACGGGCCGCCGCTCGTCCACAGGCTCTATGAGCCAAGCCATCATTCCGACGCCTCGTTTCAATTCGCGGTGCGCAACGGCGTCCGCGCGCATCATTGGCGATTCGGCGACATGCCGCCCGTCGCGGGCGTCTCGGAGAGCGACGTCGCCCTGATGACCGCCTACATACGCGAACTTCAGCGCGCCAACGGGATTCGCTGATCTCGGGGCGAGAGGCGCCGCGCGGGCGAACGGCGGCTACCACTCCCCGGTGTTTTCCATGCTCTTCCAGGGCTCCGCCGGGGTGAGGGGATCGCCCTTTTGCAGGAGCTCGATGGAGATACCGTCCGGCGAGCGGATGAAGGCCATGTGACCGTCCCGCGGCGGGCGGTTGATGGTCACGCCTTTGTCCCGAAGCCCGGCGCAGGTCTCGTAGATGTCGTCCACCCGATAGGCGAGATGGCCGAAATTGCGCCCGCCGGCGAGCTCTTCCCGGTCCCAGTTCCAGGTGAGTTCGACCAGCGGCGCCTGGGTGCTCTTCGCCCGCGCCAAGTCGCCGGGTGCCGAGAGGAAGATCAGCGTGAACCGGCCTTGCTCGCTTTCGTAACGGCGTGTTTCGACCAGCCCGAGCTTGCCGCAGTAGAAATCAAGGGCTTCCTCGAGATCGCCGACGCGAACCATCGTATGCAGATATTCCACGGGTCGTTCCTTCTTCTCTGGGCGGGGTCAGCGCGGGCGCAGGACGAGAGTGCCGATGGCGCCGTCGTCGATGCGGGCGCGCTCGGTCAGCATCGGCAGATAGCGCCCGTCACGCCAGGCTTCGGCGAAATCCTCGTAGTGGGGGGAGAACGGGTTCCCCGATTGCCCGGTGCTCTGGATGAAGACCGAGCGCGCGGGATCGCCCAGGTCGTAGACGGCCCGGTAGCCGGCGCCGTGGTTCTGCACGAACGGATGCTCGGGATCGTTCACGTCGAAGCCGCCGGCCTTCACCGTTTCCTTTTCCCCGCCGCTCGGCAGCTTCACCTCGAACCAGGAGCCGATGAGGGGAATCTCCCCCAGGACGCGGTTCTTCATCCAGGCGACATGAGCCTCGCCCCAGCGCCAGTCGGCCATGTCCGCGCCGTAGCGGACGGCCAGATCGGCCAGGGCAGCGTCGAGCGCAGCACCGGCGACGGCAGCGCAGCCCTCCTTCTCATCGGTGGCCGCCACGTCGCACCAGCCGGTACGCTCGGTCAGAATGCGATGCAGCACCTCGGTACGGATCTTCCAGTAGTCCTCGAAGACGGGGCCGAGCTCGTCGGCCAGGAGCGCCCGCATCAATTCCCGCAGCCATGCGACGTAGATCAGCGGCTCGGCGCGGGTGCGGTCCATGACGCGGTCCCACCGCGCGAGCAGGTCGAGCGCCCGGCGCCCGGCATCGCTCTCCGGCGCGGCCGCCTCCAGGAGCACCGGCAGCAGCCGCGCCGCGGCGAGGCTCGTCACGTCCTGCTGGATGGCGATGAAGCTCTCCACGTCGTGCTTCGGCGATGCATCGAGCAACGCCTCGATCCGCCCGGCGCGGTAAGGCGGGGTCCAATCGTCGGTGAGGAAGAACGGGTAGTCAGGCTCCACCACCCGGTTGTTGGCGGTGACGATGCGCCCGCTCGCCGGGTTGTAGGCGCGCGGCAGCGCGGCGAACGGCACCCGGTCCACCCAGTCGTGGCTTCCCGTCCACCCCGGCACCGGCATGTGCCCCTGGCCGGACGCGCGGACCGGCACCCGACCGGGCGCGACGAAGCCGATATTCCCGAAGCGGTCGGCGAAGACGATGTTCTGCTGCGGCACGGCCATGTCGCGGAGCGCCGCGACGAAGCCGTCCCAGTCGCTGGCGCCCGCGGCGCGTACCAGCGCGCCGGCCGTCCGGTCGTCCTCGTCGAGGGCGGTCCAGGCGAAGGCGAGGACGTGGTCCGGCTCGAGGAAGGAATCGCTCTCCTCGATCAGGTCGGAGACCACCGGCCCGTGGCGTGTCTCGCGCACCGGGAGCACGACCGGATCGCTCCCCGAGACGTGGATGGTCTCGGTGCGGGTCTCGAAGGGCAGGCTGCCGCCGGGCGCCAGATAGCGCGCCGGGTCGTCCGGGTCGATCCGCTCGATGAACAGGTCCTGGACGTCCGGCCCGGTGTTGGTGAAGCCCCAGGCGAAATCGCCCGTCCGGCCGAGCACCGGGAAGGGAAGCCCCGGCAGGGTCGCCCCCACGATCTCGAAATCGCCGGCGTGGACGTGGGCGAGATACCAGACGCTCGGGATCGAAAGCCCGAGATGGGGGTCGTTGGCGAGCAGCGGCTTGCCGGATTCGGTGTGGGCACCGGAGAGCACCCAATTGTTGGAGCCGAGACCGGCCGGCGGCCCTTCCGGCAAGGCCGCCGCCAGCGCCTCGAAATCGATGCCGGCGACGTCGATTCCAAGCCGCGCGGCGGCGGGCGCGCCGGACTCCGGCGCATCTCCCGGATAAGGGGCCCAGAGGTCCCGGAGCTGCGCTTCGTCCAGCCGTCCGGCGAGTCTGGCGCGGAGGAGTTCGTCGCGGAAGTTGTCGCCCAGGTCCCAAGCCATCATCTTGAGCCAGACCAAGCTGTCGGCCGGCCGCCACGGCTCGGGCTCGTGGCCGAGCAGCACGAACTCCGGCGGAAGCAGGCCCGAGCGGCCCTCCAGATAGGCGTTGACGCCCGCCGCGTAGGCTTCGTAGATCGCCTGGACCGCCGGCGAGAGCGCCGCGAAATTGCGCTCGGCGACCCGGTAGACGCCGAGCGTCCGCAGGAAGCGGTCGGTCTTCAGGCCCCGCTCGCCGAACACTTCCGAAAGCCGCGCCGCGCCGATCCGCCGTTGCAGCTCCATCTGCCAGAGCCTGTCCTGCGCGTGGACGAAGCCCATGGCGAAGGCGGCGTCCCTGGGCGAGCGGGCGTAGACGTGCGGGATCGCGTGGGCATCCCGGACGATCTCCACCGGTGCCTCCAGCCCGGCGACTCTCTCCTCGCCGTCGTAGGAAGGGAGCGTGAGCCAGGAACAGGCGCCGGCGGCGATCAGGATCGCGATCAGCAGGACGCCGACACCAGTGCCCAGCCAGCGGAGCCGGAAGCCCCGCCGTCGGCGCCTCCCGCGGCGCGCCACGGGTGTCACTCCGCCGCCCGGCCCAGGATTGCGCGCCGGTGCCCGTCCAGATCGGGCGCCGGCGGGCGCCGGGGCGGGTCAAGATAGGGCGAGAGCTTGATCGGGTTCCCGGCCATCCGCACCCGGCCGGCCACGGCGTCGGCCGCTTCGACGATCATGTTCCGAGCCGCCAGATGCCGATCCGCCACCACATCCTCCACCGTGTTGATCGGCGCGCAGGGCACGCCGGCGCCGGCGAAGACAGAGAGCCAATGCGCGGTCGGCCGGGTCGTCAGCCGGGCTTCGAGCGCGGTTTGCAAGGCGTCGATGTTGGCGTTGCGGGCGGCGTTGTCGACGAAACGCGGATCGCGGGCGAGCGCCGGGCGATCCAGCGCGGCGCAGAGCTTGGCGAACAGCGCGTCGTTGCCGGCGGCGACGACCACATGGCCATCGGCCGTGGCGTAGGACTGGAACGGCGTGATCGAGGGGTGGCGCGCGCCGAGCGGGCCCGGGACCTCGCCCGAGGCGAAGTAGCGGGCCAACGCATTCTCCAGGATGGCGACTTGGCAATCGAGCATCGAGACGTCCACCTTCATCCCGGTCCCGGAGGTCGTCCGCCGATAGAGCGCGCCGCCGATTCCGATGGCGGTGAACAGGCCGGCCACGATGTCACCGATGGAGCTCCCCACCCGCGTCGGCGGCCCGCCGGGGTGTCCGGTCAGGCTCATGATACCGCCCATAGCCTGCACCACCAAATCGTAGGCCGGCCGGCCGGCGTAGGGGCCGGTATGACCGAAGCCGGAACAGGCCGCGTAGACGAGCCGCGGAAAGCGCGGATGCAGGGTCTCCCAACCGTAGCCCAGCCGCTCCATGGCGCCGGCCCGGAAGTTCTCGACGAGGACGTCGGCGCCCTCCAGCAGGCTCTCGAAGCGCCGGCGGTCGGGCGCGGCCTTGAGGTCGAGGGCGATGCTCTCCTTGCCCCGGTTGATCGACATGAAGTAGGCGGATTTGCCTTCGACGAAGGGACCGAAGGCGCGGGAATCGTCGCCCGTCCCCGGCTTTTCGACCTTGATGACGCGAGCGCCGAGATCGGCCAGGACCATGGTGCAATAGGGACCCGCCAGGACGCGCGTCAGGTCGATCACGGTGACGCCGTTCAGCGGTCCGTCCAGGGTCACCGCGGCGGCTTTCCGTCGCGGGCGCCGGCGGCGGCTGGACCCGGGACGCGAGGGCGGCAGCGAGAACCGCGAGGGCGCGCCGGGCGGATGTCGGCCGGGGCGTCGCCGGGACGAGAAGTGCCGCACCGTGTACTTTCGCTCACGCGCCGCCGCCGTCGTCCTGCATGGAACGTCGCTCCCTACCCCCGGGGCCGCCATCGTAGCATGGGCCGATGTCCACCAGCGACCTCGCTCGTGGTTCCCGCGGAGCGCGTCCGGTTGACCCCGCAGTCTCCAAGTCGCTACACTCGACGCTGTACCTGACCTGGGCGGAGAGCGAGTCCGGTTGACCCCGCAGTCTCCAAGTCGCTACACTCGGCGGCCAGGTCCGCCTCATCTCCACGCACGTCCGGTTGACCCCGCAGTCTCCAAGTCGCTACACTCCCCATGATCGATGACAAGCGGACCGTCCCAGTCCGGTTGACCCCGCAGTCTCCAAGTCGCTACACTCACGGGGAACGACGAGGACCCGCTGTTCTAGTCCGGTTGACCCCGCAGTCTCCAAGTCGCTACACTCGGCCGTCCGCCTCCTCCGCCGCGCCCTCAGGTCCGGTTGACCCCGCAGTCTCCAAGTCGCTACACTCTGCAGGCCAGACGTATCATGTGGCCATCCTGTCCGGTTGACCCCGCAGTCTCCAAGTCGCTACACTCTTGTACCGGTCGAACCCCACAGCATTCTCGGTCCGGTTGACCCCGCAGTCTCCAAGTCGCTACACTCCGGCCGCGTCGGCCGCCGCGTCGTCCTCGAGTCCGGTTGACCCCGCAGTCTCCAAGTCGCTACACTCTCGGCCGCTACCTGGACCGGGACCGCGACTGTCCGGTTGACCCCGCAGTCTCCAAGTCGCTACACTCCCGGCACCGGCTCGGGCGTCGGGGTGGGCGTGTCCGGTTGACCCCGCAGTCTCCAAGTCGCTACACTCTCGACATGAGTGAGAAACCGCGTGCGGTGAGTCCGGTTGACCCCGCAGTCTCCAAGTCGCTACACTCCCGCATCGAGAGGGAGTATCGGGCGCTGTTGTCCGGTTGACCCCGCAGTCTCCAAGTCGCTACACTCGGCGGAGACGGCCGCCTCGCTGTGTGGCCTGTCCGGTTGACCCCGCAGTCTCCAAGTCGCTACACTCGGAGTCGACCAGCGACCCGGCCTGGAAGTTGTCCGGTTGACCCCGCAGTCTCCAAGTCGCTACACTCCGGCCGGCATTGGGATCACGAACCTGCTCCGTCCGGTTGACCCCGCAGTCTCCAAGTCGCTACACTCGCCGGCAACATCACCGCCAACGCGACCGGGGTCCGGTTGACCCCGCAGTCTCCAAGTCGCTACACTCGAAACGAGCAACGAGGGCGTCAAGGCCGGTGTCCGGTTGACCCCGCAGTCTCCAAGTCGCTACACTCACGGCCTTCAACGCCGTCACCATCATCCACGTCCGGTTGACCCCGCAGTCTCCAAGTCGCTACACTCCAGGCGAGGAGGCACCCGACTCCCCAGGCGGTCCGGTTGACCCCGCAGTCTCCAAGTCGCTACACTCTCGGCATCGAGTCGGGCCGGCGCCTCGTCTGTCCGGTTGACCCCGCAGTCTCCAAGTCGCTACACTCCACCTCAGACGGCGCGAGCACCTTGTAGGAGTCCGGTTGACCCCGCAGTCTCCAAGTCGCTACACTCGCGCGCGGATACCGGGCGCGCAGCTTCGTCGGTCCGGTTGACCCCGCAGTCTCCAAGTCGCTACACTCCTCCGCGACGGCGCCTCCTTCGCCGAGCGCGTCCGGTTGACCCCGCAGTCTCCAAGTCGCTACACTCTGGCGCGCCGGCTGGATAGGGCGGCAGGATAGTCCGGTTGACCCCGCAGTCTCCAAGTCGCTACACTCAAGCCGAGCATAACTCTCTGTTCGGCTTGAGTTTTTCCAGATGGGTGGAAGCATCGGCACACCCACCGGTTAAATGAGAACGAGTTGCGAGGGGCGTGGGGCCTCCTTGCGCTGGCCGCCGTTCCAGATGGTCGTCATCCTCCCCATCTGTTTCTCGGTGATTTGCAGCACGGAAATATGCCCCCTGTTTGGGCAAAGTCCGACAAGCTTGGCCCGTTCTCGTTCGCTTCTGTCGGAGGCACCTACGAACTTGCGATAGACCGAGAATTGCATCATTTCGTAGCCGCGCCTGCGGATGTCCTTGTGGAAGCGCGCATAGGCCTTGCGATCTTCGCTGTCGACGACCGGCAGATCGTAGAAGACGATGAGCCACACGAAGCGCGGCCTTCCCGAAACCTCAGGGGAGGAGCGGACGATCCGGATATCGGACATGTGCTTCACGCCCATCTCCCAGAAACTCCCGGTAACCGCGTACCACGTCCAGGACCGTTCTCTTCACCGCCCCATCGTTGGAGAACGGCTCCAGGATCGCCGATTTCACGGATGGCGAATCGATGTCATCCGGGTCGCACGCGCGAAACGCCACCGCCGCGTCCACGGTAGGGCGGAAGGGTTCCATCAGGTCGGAAGCGAGCGCCCAGGCGTTGGTGCGGGACGCATGGCCGAATCCGAGAGCCGGATCGCAGCCGAGCGCGACGATACCGCGCCCTACGGTTGCGAGGAGCACGGCATAGCCCCAATTCAGCAATCGGTTCCGAGGATCCTCCCGGTTCGAACGCCTGAATCCGCTGAACAGACCCCGCCAGTAGATCGCGGCCGCCTGCGCTTCGACCGTCTCCTGTCCGTCCAGCTTCACATCTTCCGCCAAGCGCCGAACGCGGCGGGCGCCGCCGCAGCCGATCCGTTCCAGCAGTGCGGCTTGCGCGATGATCTTCGCCCGCACGGTGCGGCGCCAGAGGCGGCGGGCAGCGGCCTGCCCGCGCAGCGCGCGAGCCTGTAAGCGGCGTATCTCTCCGGTGTTCCATCCCGCATTCACCGGCAGAGCCAGAGAGACAGGAAGATGGTTTCTACAGAAGACGACCGGGATGGCGCGCTCACCACAGGCCGCGAGCACCGAGGAGGTGATCGTCGCCATTTCGCTGTCCAGCACGACCGCCAGCAGGTCTCCGGTGGGAAGAGACGTGCGGTGGTTCCCGTCGCGCTCGTCAACGACGAGATTGCCGGTCTCGAAGCGGATATGGCACCTGCTTGAGACCTCGAGGACTCTTTCCGAGCTTATGAAGCCGTCGACCGAGGACATCGCTTGAGAACTTGCGAATCATGCGCCGATTCGGCGTTATGAATCCCTTCTTCTGCGTCTGTTTCACTTCGTTGACTGGATACGCGATCAACCGACTATCCCCTTTCAAACCGGTTACCAAAAACGCACTTCCTTCTTTCCCTTCCTCCACAACGGTATCGCCGCTACGGAATACCGGCTGTCCCGTTGCGAACACGGTGGCGCGTTCGTCGGCGTTCATCCGAGAAAAATCGGCTATCGAAACAACACGTCTCTGATCGCGTTTGTCTGCCCCCACTATGGCAAATTTGCTATCGATGTTGATAAATGCGCCTTCCTGCCTGGAGAGGGAAGAGGCTGTAGGCATTTTCCCACTCTCAATTTTATGTCTCTCATCCTTCCGGTGAGAAACTTCGATTGTCCCATCCAGATTCTTGGCGATACGTCTTTCCTTCGGGTTGCTCCGATTCATCTCTCTGTACAGGGCAAGTATCTCCTTCCTGGTCAGAACCGATTTGGTATCCGCAACGATTCCCTCTCTACGAAAGAAATCCGTCAGATCTTCTCTCTTCTTGATATCGGGTTTGAACGAAAATATGTTCTCCTTTCCAAACGAACCGAATGAACCGCCCGGTTTGCTCTCGGGGTTCCAGATATTATTGGCGCGATGAGCCGTGTATATGGTCGGCAAAATTCGTTCCAACCGATCGAGATTACCCTTGAAATCGTTGAACAACGCCGCACCACCAGAAATCCGATTCAAAGAGTCCTCCAGGGCACGAGTTTCGTACAGCTCCTCGTAAGCATACTCATGGCGTATGCGATCGAAAGCGGGTTTGAGAACATGTTTATCGAAATGTGCCACAAGAAATGCATCGACCGCATGATTGCGATGATCGCTACGATCCTTATCGACGCCGAACATGCAGCGAAGCGCGTGGACGGCCCAGGCCTTGATCGGTTCCGATTCGGCTCCAAGGTGGCGCAGATACCGTCGCGCAAGCTTGGTGGACCAGCCTATGTTAGAGATATCTCGCGCGGCCGGCCTGCACTCGCCCGATGTGTAATGGGGATGAAAGCGCCGGAACAGCGCCGCTTGGTCTCCCGGCCGGAACGGCGGTGTTCCTCGTGTTCTCGCGTTGCCCTCATCCGACGCCGATACGGTTGGCGGCCTTTCGAGAGCCGAGAGAACATCCGGGCGCGGCGTTCCGAATTCGGCCAAACGGTCGCGTTCCCGAATCGCCTGTTCCAACGCCGCCTCGAGGCGCTCCCGCCTTTGCCGTTGCCTCGGCGGATTCCTCATGGCCTCTTCCATCTGCCTTATCTGGCGAGTCACGCCGAACTGCGCAAACGCCAACAAAGCAGGCCGGAACTCCGGATCCTCGCCGAAAGCCTTCCAGGGCAATCGTCGGCCCTTCCGTCGATTGAATCGAGAGACGAACAAGTTGCTCTCCCGCCCTTCGCCGAACGCAGCAGGCCTTACGTGATCGAGCTGATATTCGGTGCCGTCTACCAGCGCGCTTCTCGAGATCTCGCATCCGTCATAATCCCGCCAGCCCTGGCGGATGGCAGCCTTCCATCGATCCACGAGCCGGTCGAGTGCAGGGCCTTTCGGCACTCTCTTCACGTCGGAAACGTTCATGATCTCGGCGACAATACGCTCGCGCAAATTCTGGCGCGCTTTCGCCGTTTTTCGATAGGAGTCGGCTTGCACTTCGGAGAATGTCGAACGGGCCATCTCGACAACGCATGTCGTCGGCAGAATGCCGCCCATCATGTCGATGATGGCATTCACGACCTTGCGCAGCCGGTTCATCACCACATGGACGTCCGGGTTGGCGGCACGACCGTACTGCCTCTCCTCCGCCACCGTCCGTTCCTCGGGTGCGAAGCCCTCCGCCGGAACGGTTACGTCCGGCATCACCTCGCCGTAATAGGGAAGCCCTTCATAAAGAAGAAGCTCTGGTTTCAGCGCGTCAGCCTCCCGCAGCTCTTCCTGTTGCTCCTCGTGCGAAAGCCGGCGGGCGTAGCAATCCGCCAGCAACCGGGCCGCCTCCACCGACATCGCCGTGAACCTGTCCTCGAACGCATTCCATATCTCCGGGCCGTCCGTCCTTTCCAGGGCGCCCGGTTCCAACGCCCTCCCGGCGTCGCGTTTCAAGGCCTCCTCGTCACCGGCGGTCCACTCCCGAATTCCGCTTCCGTCGGTCGGCGGCCAGTGTCGGCGAAGAAAACGCATCGTCCAGTCGTCGCGGCACTCGACAGATAAGCCAAGCCATGCCTCTCCGAAGGCATTGCCGAGCACGACATCCGTTCTGGCGCCGACGAGATGACGCGCCCCGGCGGCATCACCCCGGTCGAGCCTGAGCCTCTTGCCGAGTTCCTGCCACAAACCGGCCAGGCTAATCTTCTCGCTCGTTTCGAGCAGCCTTCGTGCCTTTTCAAAAGATGCGGAATCCAGAGGTTGTCCGCTTCCATCTCGCAGGTTGCTGATGTTTTCCAGAATCCGGAAGCGCTGGAAGCTTGGCAGAGCCGCGACACACCGATACCGGGCGGGAAAATGGCGGCACCTGCCAGGAGTCTTGCTTTTGAGAGGTCGACGGAACTCGGCCGCCACTTCGATCCGTGCCCAAGCGTCATCCTCGATCGAGACTCCCGATCTCTCACGCAACAGCCTACATTCCTCACGTATCAAGGAGAAAGTAGGAGACAGGGACTGGAACACTTCGTAGCTCGGAGTTTCGTCCCCGAATTGCGGCGGTCTTCTCCGGTTCTTTCTCTGCCATTCGGAGCGGTGACGTTTGCGGAATGGGACCTTGTCGCGTTTGGCGTCCTGAGCGCATCGCTCGAGGAACGCGCCGATCGTTTCGCACTCGAACCGCTTCAGCGCGTCGCGATACCTTTCCTCGGCTCTCGCTGCGAAACCCGATCCTTCGTCCGCGCCTGCGCGCCCGATCGGCTTCATGTAGCCGCGCCGTTTCAGCGTATTCATGAGCGCCCGCCCCAGGTCGTGGGGATGGACCTGGAAGTCCGGCTTGAGCAGCTTGGCCCGGAGCACGTCCGATTTCACGCGAACGTGTCCCGCTTCGTCCTCTCCCTCCTTCGGTAACAGCCCCGCGTCTTGCAAAGCCCTTCGGACGTGCAGGCGCCGCCGCTGCCGGGCATCCAGCAAGCGGCGTGAGGCCCTGGCCTCCGCGCGAACCTTCGACAACGACTTCTGCGTCTCTGGCACACGCGCGTCGAACTTGTGGACGCCCACGGGAACGAAGTCGGCAAGGCCCGGAATCTGCGTGCGCGTGGCGGCCTTGGGCAGCGCGCGGTTATGGTCGGCGATGTCTTCCGCCGTCAGGAAGCGAAGGCACCTGCCATCCTCGAAGAGGATGCACCAGCCGATATTGCCGTTGCCGATGTCGAGGCCGATGCGATAGCCGGTGAACGTGCCGAGATTGGCCCTGCGGGTCGCGCGACGCCGCTTGTCGACGGCCACGTCGATGGCGCGCCTCTGCGCCTCGTCCTCGAAATCGTCGGACGGGCCGGGTATCCGGGCGAAGGGTTTCATATCGCCATCCTTCCGGTGGGCAGAATAGCAACGGCATCCTGGAATTCATAGATTCGGGGTTGACCCTGCCTGCTCCCTGATGTTCGATGCCGAGGCGACTTGGAGACTGCGGGGCCACAACCTGATAAGGGTTCGTCCCGAGAGATGAAACCGCCCCGCGCTGCGGCAACGGGCGATCCGAAAGGAGGCCGGTTCGACAGGATCGGCCTCCTTTCTCGTGGTGTTCGGGGCGGACCTCTCCGGGGCGGCGGCGATCAGCCGCGCAGGCGGCGGGCGATTTCCAGGGCGGCGTAGGTCACCACCCCGTCAGCACCGGCGCGCTTGAAGCCGCGCAGCGCCTCCAGGAGCGCGGCGTCGCCGTCGAGCCAACCGCGCTCGCCAGCGGCCTTGAGCATCGCGTATTCGCCGGAGACCTGATAGACGTAGGTCGGCAGCCCGAACGCGGCCTTCACTCGGTACACCACGTCCAGATAGGGCATTCCGGGCTTGACCATCACCATGTCGGCGCCCTCCGCGATGTCCATCGCGACCTCGCGCAGCGCCTCCTCGCCATTCGCCGGGTCCATCTGGTAGCCGCGCTTGTCGGTGCCGCCGAGATTGCCGGCCGAGCCGATCGCATCGCGAAACGGCCCGTAATAGACCGAGGCGTATTTCGCCGCGTAGGAGAGGATGCGGACATGCGTGAAGCCGGCCTCGTCCAGGGCCCGGCGGATGGCGCCGACGCGCCCGTCCATCATGTCGGACGGCGCGATCACGTCGCAGCCGGCGCGGGCCTGGTTCAGCGCCTGGGCGCACAGCACGGCGACGGTTTCGTCGTTGACCACGTGGCCGTCGCGCAGGAGCCCGTCATGGCCGTGGCTGGTGTAAGGGTCGAGCGCCACGTCGCAGACGACGCCCATCTCGGGCACCGCCGCCTTGACCGCGCGCACCGCCCGGCAGACGAGATTCTCCGGATCGAGCGCCTCTTCGCCGTCCGGCGTCTTGCGCTCCGCCGGCGTCTGCGGGAAGACGGCCAGCGCCGGGATGCCGAGATCGAAGGCGCCGCGCGCATGCTCGGCGAGCAGGTCGGGGCTCAGGCGCGACACCCCGGGCATCGACGGAACCGATTCCTCGCGCCCGCTGCCCTCGCAAACGAAGACGGCCCAGATCAGGTCGTCGGGCGTGAGCGTCGTTTCCGCAACCAGACGCCGCGACCAAGCGTCTCGCCGGTTGCGGCGGAGGCGCGTCTGCGGATAGCGCCCGAGAATGGGCGGACGATCGGCCATGTCGCTCTCACGGCAGCGTCATGTCCCGGACCATAGCGGCAGCAACGGGCGCCCGCCAGACGGTGGCGGCGTTCAGCCCTTCAGGGCGAGCACCGCTTCGATCTCGACCGGGATGCCGAAGGGTAGCGAACCCATGCCGACCGCCGAGCGGGCGCAGCGGCCGGGCTTCCCGAAGATCTCGACCATCAGGTTCGAGAACCCGTCGATCACCGCCGGGTGGGCCTCGAAATCCGGCGCCGCGTTCACCATGCCGAGAACCTTGACGAAGCGTTCGACCCGGTCGAGCGTGCCGACCGCCGCCTGAAGGCTCGACAGCAGGTTCAGGCCGACCAGCCGCGCCGCCTCGACCGCCTCCTCGACGCTCACCTCGGCGCCGACCTTGCCCGTGACGTAGCCGCCGTCCGCGCGGCGCGGCCCGTGGCCCGCGACGAACGCGAGATTCCCGGCGATCACCGCGCCGACATAGTTGCCCGCGGGCGGCGGGGGCGCGGGCAGAACGATACCGCGTTCCTTCAAGCGTGCTTCGATCGTCATGTCGCCTCCTTTTCGCAGCCGGCCGCTTGCAGCCCGGTCGGCTGGCGGGAAACGCCGTCGAGCGGGCCAATGATGCGCTCGATCGCCGCGAGCGCCACGGCGCCGGCGCGGAGCAGGCGGGGGCGCTGCCCCGTCATTTCGACGAGCGTCGATTCGCCGCACGCGGACGCAGGCCCGCCGTCGATGGTCAGCGCTATTGCCCCTCCCAAGCCAGCCGCTGCCTCCCGGGCCGTGCACGGGCTCGGCGCGCCGGAGCGGTTCGCACTGGGCGCCGTCAGCGGCCGCCCCGCGGCATGGACGAGCGCCCGCGCGGTCTCGTTGGCCGGGATGCGCAGCGACACGCCGCGGGCGCCGCGGTCGAGCAGCGGCGAGAGGGGCGAGCCGGCGGCGCGCGGCAGGACGAGAGTCAGCGGGCCCGGCCAGAAGGCGTCCGCGAGGGCGCGGGCCGACGCGGGGAAATCGGCGCAGGCCGCCGCCATCTCTCGCGTGGCGACGAGGGCGATCAGCGGCTTGTCCGGCGGACGGCCCTTCGCGCGGAAGACCCGCGCCACCGCGTCGGCGCGGGTGGCGTCGGCGGCGAGGCCATAGACCGTGTCGGTCGGCAAGACGACCAGCGCGCCGCGGCGGAGCAGCGCCCCGGCCCGGGCGACGACGGCGGGCGTCGGCGCGAGGCAGGGCGCGGCTCCCGCGGCCCCGGCCCGCATCCCCGGCGGCCCGCGGGTCAGCACGGATTTCGCGGAGGCATGAGAGGCGGCGGCCCCGCGAACCCGATACAGTGTGTCCTGCGAAGCATGTGTCAGGTTCCGAAGCGGAAGCCGATGCAGACGGAGCGTAGCCAGGACTCGTTCGGTTTCCAAGCAGCCTGTGAGAAACGCGGGTTGCCCATGATCCGCACGAATCGCCGGGGCGGTGCGTCGGCGCGCTCCGCGAAGCGGGTGCCATGAGACGGCGGGGCAGGATCGGCCGCGCCGGCTGGGGGCGCACCGCGGCCTGCGCCCTGGTCGGCGGTGCCTACTTCCTGCCCGTGCTCTGGATCGTCCTGACGGCATTCAAATCCCCGCGCGACGTGCTCGACCCGGCCTTCTTCTTCACACCGACCCTCGACAATTTCGCCGCCGTCTTCGCGCGGGTCCATTACCGCGGCGGCGAGGCGATGGACACCGGGTTCGCTCTCTATTTCGTCAACAGCCTGGTGATTTCCGGCGCCAGCGTCGGGCTGGCGCTGGTTCTCGGCACCGTGGCGGCCTACGGGTTCTCGCGCTGGCCGCTGCGCGGCACCGACACCTACCTGCTCGTCATCCTGACCACGCGGATGCTGCCGCCGATCGTCCTGATCGTTCCGCTCTTCCTGATGTTCCGCATGACCGGCCTCGCGGGCGGTTACCCCGGCATCGTGCTGCTCTACACGGCGTTCAACCTGCCCTTCACCATCTGGATCATGAAGAGCTTCTTCGACGAGCTGCCGCGCGACGTGGAGGACGCGGCGCGCCTCGACGGCAGTGCGGAATGGCGCGTGTTCTTCCGCATCTGCCTGCCCCGGGTGAAGGTCGGCCTCGCCGCGACCGCGACGCTCGGCCTCGTGCTGACGTGGAACGAGTTCCTCATGGCGCTGCTGTTGACCGGGCCGGAGACGCGGACCGTGCCGGTCGCCATGGGCGCGAATGTCGGGGGCGGCATCGGCGTGGAGTGGGGGCTGCTGGCAGCAATCGAGACGCTCTTCCTGATCCCGGTGGTGCTCGCGACCTTCCTCCTCCAGGACCAGCTCCTCCGGGGGCTCACCTTCGGCACCGTCAGACACCGGGCGCCCGCCCGTTAGCGTCCGCGCCGGCCAGGACCGCGCGGAAGACGGCGGGGTCGACGTTCCCGCCGGAGAGGACGGCGACCGTCGTCCGCCCTGCGGTCTCCAGTCTGCCGGCGAGCAGCGCGGCGAGCGCGACCGCACCGCCCGGCTCGACGACGAGCTTGAGATGGGCGAAGGCCGCGCGCATCGCGGCGCCGACCTCGGCGTCGCTCGCCATGACCCCGCCCCGCACGCGCGCCGCGTTGATGGGGAAGGTAAGGGCGCCCGGCAGGGGCGCACGCAGCGCGTCGCACAAGGTCTCGGCCCGGCGGCAGGGCACGCCCACGCGGCGGCCGTGTGCGAACGAACGGGCGTGATCGTCGTAGCCTTCGGGCTCCGCGGTATGGAGCGCCGTCTCCGGCCAGGCGTCGGCGACCGCGAGCGCGACTCCGGCCATCAGGCCGCCGCCGCCCGCCGGGACCACCACGGCGTCGGGTCGGCAACCGATGGCAGCGCATTGCCGGACGATCTCGTGACCCACCGTCCCCTGGCCGGCGATGACGTGGAAATCGTCGTAGGGCCTGACCAGAGTCGCGCCGCGTTCGGCGGCGATGCGCTCGCCGATCGGCTCGCGGCGCTCGGTGATGCGGTCGTAGAACACGATCTCCGCACCCCGATGCCGCGTGCCTTCGATCTTGGTCGCCGGCGCGTCCCCGGGCATGACGATGACCGCCGGCAGCCCGGCGAGGCCGGCCGCTTCGGCGACGGCCTGGGCGTGATTGCCAGAAGAATAGGCCACCACCCCGCCGGCCGCCGCCTTCGGATCGAGCCGGGAGATGCGGTTCCAGGCCCCGCGGAATTTGAACGAGCCGGTGCGCTGAAGCGGCTCGGCCTTGAGGAGCAGGCGCCCGCCGACCAGCGCGTCGAGGGCATCGACCCGCAGCAGCGGCGTCTCGATCGCCCGTCCCGCCAAGCGCTCCGCGGCCGCGCGAACGTCGTCCGGCGTCGGCAAGGAAGCCGCGACCGCCGGCGCAGGCGCCGAACCCCGTGCGGTCGTCATCGCGGAATCCCGCGTGGTCGATATCGCGGAATCCCGCGTGGTCGACATCGCGCGCCGCCCGTCCGCATGAGCGCCCCCGTCAGCACAACGCGCGAAGATCGGCGCGTTCCAGGGGGCCGGCACCGACGGGGCGCGCGCAGCGGGCGGCGAGAACCGGGCGCGCCATGCCGCGCGCGAGGTCGCGCTCCAGGCTCAATACGCTCGGCCGCCGGCCCAGACGCCAGCGATAGACCTGCGTTCCCTCGAGGACCCGCTGCACATAATTCCGTGTTTCCGAGAACGGAATCGTCTCGATCCAGTCGACGATGTCCACGCCGGGGTCGCGCCGGGGGTCGCCGTTGGCGGCGAGCCAGCGCCCCACATTCCCCGGCCCGCCATTGTAGGCGGCGACGGCCAGCAGGTAAGAGCCGCCGTACTTCTCGAGCAGGCTGCCGAGATAGCGGCTGCCGAGCGCCATGCTATAGGCGGGGTCCGATGTGAGGCGGCGGCGCGCGTAGTCCAGGCGCATCCGGCGCGCCACGGCCCGCGCAGTCCCCGGCATGAGCTGCATCAGGCCGAGGGCGCCCGCGCGGCTGTGCGCCGCCTTATCGAAACGGCTTTCCTGGCGAACCAGCGCGAGCACCAGCGCCGGTTCGAGAGCGGCGTCCCGCCGCGAGAACGGCAGAGCGACCAGCGGGAATAGCCGCTCGACGGAGGCATATCCCTTCCGCGCGGCCTGCTGCGCCGCCCGGATCGCATGGTCGGGGCGCCCGATCGATAGACAAAACGCCGAAATCAGGTCGTGGTCCGCGCGGTTGCGGGCGAGCGCGCCGAGGCGGTCGATGAAGGGTTCGAGCAGCCGCTCGTACCCCAGGGAGGAGAGGAGGCGCGCGGCGGCGAACAGCGCATGGCCCTCCAGCGTGGCCGCGCCGACGGCGTCGGATTCGCGCAGCAGGGGTGCGTCCGGCGCGGCGATGCGGGCGGCCGAAAGCTGGCCGTAGAACGTGCCCGGATGGCCCGCCGCATCGCCGTGCCAGAGCCGCGCGCCGTCCGCGTCGCCCAACGCTTCGGCGGCGCGGCCGGCCCAATAGGCGGCCCGCGCCCGGCTGACGGGCATCGAGACCGCGTCGTGCAGGCGCGAGAAGTGACGGAGCGCCCGTTCCGGCTCGCGGAGGAAGCGGAGCGCGAGCCAGCCGGCCAGCCATTCCGCCTCGGTGAAGGTGGAGGTCGCGATCTGGCGGTGGCCGGCGGCGAGGGCATAGGCCTCCGAAACCAAGCCGTCCTCCAGCGCGCGGCGCGCCAGGATCGCGCGCTCCCGCCACCAGAGTTTGGGACGGGGGCCGAGCCGCTCCGGCGGCGCACGCAAGAGGGCACGGGCGCTTTCGTCCATTCCCTTCTCGCGCCGCCAGCGGAGCCGTTCGTAAACGAGTCCCGCCTCGCCGCGCAGCGCCCTCGGCACGCGGGCGATGGCCGCGTCCACACCGCCGGCGCGGGCGCGCAGGGCGAGGCGCGCTTCCGCCAAGCGTCGCTGGCCCGCATCGACATGGCGAAACATGCGGCGTGCGGCGCGGTTCCGGCCGTCCCAGAGCAGGCGATCGAGGCGAGCGCGATGATCGGCCGGGCGCAGCAACGACCGGTAGCGCCGGAGGGTGTCGGCGAGCTCCCGCGCGCCGAAGCTGTCCTCGATCCATGCTGCGCGGACGAATTTCGCGGCACGGGCCTTTTCGCCGGCACCGAGCAGAGCATCGGCGTAGCGGAGGCGCCCGGCGCGGCTGACCGGATCGCGCACGCGGTACCAAGCGAGAACCGCGGCGTCGGAAACGCCCGCCCCGGCCATCGCCGCCTCGGCGGCGGCCTGGAGCGCCCGCCGGGACGGCCAGTCCGGGTTCTCGTCGATGAACCGCGCGATGGCGGCGAACGAAGCGCGCGTGCCCTCGCTGCTGTAGTCCCACCAGCGCAGGAGCCGGGCGCTCAGGGGGCTACCGGCCTCGCGGGCCAAGCGATGGGCCCGCTCCCAATTGCCGCGCGCCGCCGCGTCGAAGGCGCGCGCGACGGGCGCCATCTCCGCGCCCGGCAGAGCGAGGGGGAGCGGCGGCTCCGCGCCCAGGGCGCGCCCGGCGGCGCCCCAGAGCAGCGGCAGCGCCAGCAGGGCGGCGAGGATGCACCGCGCGGCATGCCCTTTGCGCGCGGGCCCTTTGCGCGCGGGCTTCGCTTCGCGGCGGCCGCACGGGCCCGCCGGTCCCGACCTTGTTCCCACGATACGCCCAAACTATCCTCGCGGCGGCCGCGATGCACGACCGGGGGAGGGCGGCATGTTCCGGGGATATCTGACGGCCCTGATCACGCCATTCCGGGGCGGCGCGGTGGACGAGGGCGCCTATCGCGAATTCGTCGCTTGGCAGATCGAGGAGGGTGCCGCCGGGCTCGTCCCCTGCGGGACGACGGGGGAATCGCCGACGCTCAGCCACGAGGAACACCGCCGGGTGGTCGAGATCTGCATCGAGGCCGCCGGCGGGCGGGTGCCGGTCGTGGCCGGCACGGGCTCGAACTCGACCGAGGAAGCGATCGGCCTGACCCGCCACGCCAGGGAAGCCGGTGCGGACGCCGCGCTGCTGGTCATGCCCTATTACAACAAGCCGACGCAGGAGGGCATGTACGCCCACTACAAGGCCGTCAACGACGCCGTGGACATCCCGCAGATCGTCTACAACATCCCCGGGCGCAGCGTGGTCGACATGGCGATCGAGACCATGGCTCGCCTCGCCGCACTGCCCAACGTCGTCGGGGTCAAGGACGCGACCGCCGACCTGACCCGCCCGACCAGGACCGCCATCGCCATCGGCGAGGGGTTCTGCCAGCTTTCGGGCGAGGACGGCACGGCGCTGGGCTTCCTCGCCCAGGGGGGCCATGGCTGCATTTCCGTCACGGCGAACGTCGCACCGCGCCAGTGCGCGGCGTTCTTCGCCGCCTGGGCGCGCGGCGACGCCGGGGAAGCGGCAGAGCAGCACAAGCGGCTGATGCCGCTCCACGACGCCCTCTTCGTCGAGAGCAACCCCATTCCCGTCAAATACGCGGCCTCCCTGCTCGGCAAGTGCGCGCCGGAGGTGCGGCTTCCGCTGACCGCCCCGGCCCCGGCCAGTCGCGAACGGATCGAGACGGCGCTGCGCCAAGCCGGCGTCCTGAACTGAGGCCGCCGTCGCGCGTCGACCCGGATCGGTGGCCAGGAGGAACGCCCCCGGCGGCCGGCAGGTCGCGCAGAACCGCAAGGCGCGCCGCGACTACCATCTCGAGCGCGCGTTCGAGGCCGGCATCCGCTTGACGGGCACGGAGGTCAAGGCGTTGCGGGCGGGCCGCGCCAACATCAACGACGCCTATGCCGCAGAACGCGGCGGCGAGGTCTATCTGCTGAACGCCCACATCGCCCGCTACGACGGCGCCGGCGCCTTCAACCACGACCCTCTCAGGCCGCGCAAGCTGCTGCTGCACAAGCGCGAGATCGCCAGGTTGCTGGGCGCGCTGCGCCGCGGCGGCGCGACCCTGGTGCCGCTCGCCCTCTACTTCAACGAGCGTGGCATCGCCAAGCTCTCGCTGGCGCTGGCCGCAGGCAAGCGCAAATATGACAAGCGCGCCGCCGAAAAGGAGCGCGATTGGAAACGCCAGAAGGAGCGGCTGATGCGCGCGCGCCGTTAGCCGTTATTTATCGTCTCCCCAAGGCGCGCGGGCGGCGGAGGATACGGGGGCGTGGGAAGCGACAGGGACGGCGATGACGGCGAGGCGCGGGCGCTCGCGCGGCGATTCCTCGATCTGTGGGAGGAGGAGTGGGCCGCGGCCGCTGGCGCTGCATCTCGGGGCCGCGATCGGGACCTGGGCGAGTGCGCCGGCGGCGCTGCCGCTCGCCCGGAGCGGCGCGCTGCTCTGGAGGGACGAGGCGCGGGCGGCGGCGCTCCGGCCCGCCCTCGCGCGCGCCGACCCTGAGGCGCTGGCGGCGGCCGTCCGCGCCGAGGCGGCCGGGCGCGTCGGGCGCTTTCTCGAAGGGATCGAACGCTACCGCGCCCACCCCTACCGCCGCCGCCTCGCGGAGCCGCCCGTCCTCTGGCGCGAAGGCGGGACGCGGCTCCTGGCCTTCGGCGGCGCGCCGGCGAGTGCGCCCGTGCTGCTCGTGCCCTCGCTCGTCAACCGCGCCTACATCCTCGATCTCACGGCGAAACGGAGCTTCGCCCGCTACCTGCGAGAACGCGGCCTGCGACCCTATCTCCTCGACTGGGGGGCACCCGGCCCGGAAGAGCGGGCGTTCGCCCTCGACGACTATATCCTCGCCCGCCTGGGCGCCGCGCTGGACGCGGCCCGGCGCGACGCCGGCCGGCCCGTGGTGCTCGCCGGCTACTGCATGGGCGGCCTGCTGACTCTGCCGCTCGCGCCCGGACCGGACGTGGCCGCGCTGGTGCTGCTGGCGACGCCCTGGGATTTTCACGCCGACGGCGGCGCCCAGGCCCGCCTCCTGGCCGCCCTGACGCCGGCGTTGACGGCCGTCGTCGAGACGTGCGGTGTGCTCCCGGCCGATGCCGTCCAGGCGTTGTTCGCCGCGCTCGACCCGCTCCAGGCCGCGCGCAAGTTCACCGCCTTCGCGGCGCTCGCGCCTGCCTCGGCCGCCGCCCGCGACTTCGTGGTGCTGGAGGACTGGCTGAACGACGGCGTGGCCCTCGCCGGCCCGGTCGCGCGGCAGTGCCTGCACGACTGGTACGGCGCGAACGCGCCGGCGCGAGGGAGGTGGCGAGTCGGCGGGACGCCCGTCCGGCCCGAGCGCGTGTCCGCGCCGGCTCTCATCGTCGTCCCGGCGCGCGACCGCATCGTGCCGCCGGCGGCGGCCGCGGCGGCGCGCGCCCGCCTGCCGGCGGTCGAGGTCTGGACTCCCGCCCTCGGCCATATCGGCATGATGGCGAGCCCGCGCGCGAAGCGCCTCCTGTGGCGCCGCCTCGCGGACTGGATGGCGGCCCACGCCGGCGCTTGAAAATCCGCCGGTGCCGTTCCATATGGGGCGCGCGGGGCAATGGCCGGCGGGACGCCGGGACGGGGGCACGGATGGCGCGGGTCGCACTGGTAACCGGCGGGACGCGCGGGATCGGCGGCGCCGTGTCGCGGGCGCTCGCGCGCGAAGGCTATCGCGTCGCCGCCAACTACCACGCGGACGACGCGGCGGCCGAGCGCTTCCGCGCGGCCACCGGCATCGCCGTTCACAGATGGGACGTGCGCGATTTCGCCGCCTGCGAGGCGGGCGTCGCCCGAATCGAACGGGGGCTGGGCCCGGTGGACGTGCTGGTGAACAACGCCGGCATCACCCGCGACTCCACGCTGCGCACGATGACGCCGGAAGACTGGCGGGCCGTCCTCGACACCAATCTCGGCTCCTGCTTCAACCTCTGCCGCGCCGCCTTCCCCGGAATGCGGGCGCGCGGCTTCGGGCGGATCGTCAACGTAGGCTCGATCAACGGGCAGGCCGGCCAGTACGGCCAGGTCAACTACGCCGCGGCGAAATCCGGCATCCACGGCTTCACCAAGGCGCTGGCGCTGGAAGGGGCGCGCCACGGCGTCACGGTGAACGCCGTGGCGCCCGGCTATGTGGACACGGATATGGTCCGCGCGGTTCCGGAAGCGGTGCTCGACAAGATCGTCGCCAGCATTCCTGTGGGCCGGCTCGGCCGCGCCGACGACATCGCCCGGGCGGTGCTGTTCCTGGTCGCCGACGAGGCCGACTTCGTCACCGGCTCGACCCTGTCGGTGAACGGCGGCCACCACATGTATTGACGGCGAGCGCGACGGGATGAAACGGCGAGCGCTGGTCACCGGAGGTACGCGAGGGATCGGTGCCGCCGTCGCGCGGGCGCTGCGGGAAGCGGGCCACGCGGTGGCGGTCAACTACCACGCCGACGAGACGTGCGCGGAGGCGTTTCGCGCGGCCACGGGCATCCCCGCCTACCGGTGGGACGTGGCGGACGGCAGCGCCTGCCGAGCCGGAGTCGCCCGCGTCGAGGCCGCACTGGGCACCGTCGACATCCTCATCAACAACGCGGGCACCGTCTCCGACAACAAATTCGAAAACATGACGGAGGAGCAATGGCGGCGCGTCCTGTGCGTCAACCTGGACTCGGTCTTCCACATGGCGAAGGCGGTCTATCCCGGCATGATGGCGCGCGGCTTCGGGCGGATCGTCCAGATCGGCTCGATGAACGGCCAGGCCGGCCAGCTCAACCAGGTCAACTACGTCGCCGCCAAGGCGGGGATGCACGGTTTCACCAAGGCGCTGGCCCTGGAGGGGGCGAAGCACGGCATCACCGTCAACACCGTGGCGCCGGGCTATGTCGATACCGCCATGATGCGCGCGATGCCGGCACGCATCCTCGGCAAGATCCTCGACAAATCCCCGATCCGCCGGATGGGGACGGAAGAGGAGGTGGCCCACGCCGTGCTCTTCCTGGTGGACGACAAGGCGGCCTGGACGACCGGCGCGACGATCACGATGAACGGCGGCACCCACATGTATTAGCCCGCGCGCCGGAAGGCGGGTTGTTATCATGCCCGCGATGCACCAGGACGTCGTCGATCTCAACGCCTTCTACCTAAGCCGCTTGGGCTGGGTCGTGCGGCGCACGGTCGGCCAGCAAGTCCGCCGCGTCTGGCCGGACGTGCGCGGAGAGGCGGTGCTGGGGCTCGGCTACGCGACGCCCTTCCTCGGCCTCTTCCGCGGCGAAGCGGAGCGGGTCCTCGCGGTGATGCCGGCGGGCCAGGGGGTCATGGCCTGGCCCGAGAGCGGGGGCCGGCTGGCGGCGCTCGCCGACGACGCGGCACTGCCCCTCCCGGACGGCGCGATCGACCGCATCCTGGTGGTGCACGGCCTGGAGTTCAGCGAACGGCGCGGCCCGATGCTCCGGGAAATCTGGCGGGTGATGCGGCCCGGCGGCCGCCTGCTGGCGCTCGCGCCGAACCGCCGCGGGCTCTGGGCCCGCGCCGAGGCGACGCCGTTCGGGCACGGCTCGCCGTTCAGCGCGTCGCAGCTCGCGCGCCTCCTGCGGGAGCACCGCTTCGCGCCCGTGGGCGGGGGCGCGATGCTCTTCCTGCCGCCGGTCGGCTGGCGTCCGGTGCTCCGCGCCGCTGCCCTCTGGCAGCGGGTCGGCCGGCATCTCGGGCGCCCTTTCGGCGGCGTCGTCTATGTGGAGGCCGACAAGACCGTGTTCGAGGCCCGTCCGGTCGCGGCGTCGGCGCGCCGTCGGATCTTCGTGCCGTTGCCGGAGCCCCTCCCCGCCGGCGCCCGCACGGCGGCGGATTCCGGCGGATAGGCGCCGCGTTTGCCGAGGATGACAAAGCTCTTGACGAAGCTCCGTCGAGTGATGCAGACTACCTTCATGCATACTTTCGTACCCCCCCCCCCCCCCCCCGCGACATGCGCGGACGTCCGAACGACGGCTAAGTAGCCTCGGCGGCGCGGTCTCGCCGCGCTTCCTCTTCCCACCCCTTATCGCGGCTTCGCTTCTCGCCGCCGCCTGTGCGCCGACGGGCGTGAAGAACGCGCCGGGCACGCCCACCGCCTACCAGGACGTCGCCACCTCGGGCTTGGTCCGGGGCACCGGCATCGAGTCCCAGGACATCGCGAGCATGACGGACAAGATGGTCCGCCACATGCTCGCCAACCCGGTGCTCGGCAACGCCGCCACACCGCCTCGGGTGATCGTCGACGCCGCCTATTTCGAGAACCAGAGCTCGCAGCGGCTGAACAAGAACCTCCTCATCGACCGGCTGGCGACCCTGCTCCAGATCGCTGCCAACGGGCGGATCCTGTTCGTCGACCGGGAACACGCCGACATGGTGGAGAAGGAACGCAAGCTCAAGCGGGAGGGCGTGACCGACGTCGGCACCACCGGGCTGACGGAGGCGGTGGCGGGCGCCGACTACCGCCTCAACGGACGCATCACCTCGCTTGACGCCCGCACCGCGGACGGGATCGTCGAACGGTACATGCAGATCGTCTTCCGCATGACGGACCTGGAGAATGGCATCGTCGTCTGGACCAACCAGTACGAGTTCAAGAAAGCCGGGCAGGATGATGTCGTCTACCGGTAGGGCACCGGCCGCGAAAAAACCCCACTCAAAGGAGAAGACAGTGAAACGCGCGATGGGAATTGCTCTTTTGTCCGGCTTGGCAATAGCCGGATGTTCGACATCCCCTGAATACGATGAAGCGGCGCTCACCGCCTATCTCGAAGACAAGCCGGCGGAAATGCATGGCGTGTTCGAAAAGGTCGTCACCGAGGGTGAGCGCAACCACGTACTGAACCGGCTGCGCGCGGGTGTGGCGGCGATGGACGCGGGCGACAACGCGCTTGCCGCGCAGACGTTCGACGAGGCGTTGTTGACCATCGAGACGATGTACGGCGGTAGCGACGAGGCCGCGGAGGCCCGCGGCATGTTCACCGCGGAGGATCGCAAAATATTCCGCGGCGAGCCTTACGAGCGGGCCATGGCCTACTATTACCGGGGCGTTCTCTATCTGATGGAGGGCGATTACGAGAACGCTCGCGCCAGTTTCAAATCGGGTTCCCTCCAGGACGCCTTGGCGGAAAAGGAAGAATTCCGGCAGGACTTTGCGCTGCTGGAGTACCTGGATGGATGGGCGTCGCAGTGCAACGGTGACGTGTCCCTCGCGAGGGACACCTATGCGAATCTCGCGAGGGACGACTATGCGGCAGCGAGGTCGCATAACGGCGCGCCGGACGTCCCGGACGCGGGAGACAACCTGCTCGTCCTGGCAGAGCTCGGCCACGCACCGGTCAAGTATGCGGAGGGCGAGCACGACGAACTCCTGAAAATAAAGAGGAATCTCGCGCGCGGTCCGGGATCGGCCAGGGTTCGCCTGAACGACCGCTCGGTGCTTCTCTCCAACGGCGAGAGCGTCCTTTGGCAGGCGATGACCCGCGGAGGACGGGAGTTCGACTCTATCCTGACCGGCAAGGTGAATTTCAAGGAGGGCATGGAGGACGCGGCCGAGGTGGGAATGGCGGTGTCGACCGCGGCCACCACCATGAGCACCATGCAGATGGCGACTGGCGATTACGATGCTGCTCAGATGTCCGGCGCCGTAGGTGCTGTTGCCGGCCTGTTTTCACTGTTCGCGAGCGCCGCCGCGAGCGAGACCGAGCCGGCCGCCGATACGCGGCAGTGGGACAACCTGCCGGAGACGGTGGCCTACGGCACGTACCGGAGCGATTCCGCTTCCCGCCCGGACGTGGAGTTTGAGGGTATCCCGGCGAACACCCGACCGACGCATTACGGCGGCGACGAGTCCTGCGCCATCGCCTGGGCCAAGTCGCAGCCCGGCAACCCGGGATAGAGGACGATGTTCCAAGTCGTCGTGCGCGCGATCGGTTCTCCCCGGTCGTATATCCTCGCGGCGGCTGTCGCCATGCTGGCAGTCGCGGCGTGCCAGCACCCCGCACATGTGGAGCCGAAGCCGCAATGCGACTTCCGCGCCATCAAACGGGCCGCGCCGCCCGAGGGCCCGGTCCTGGTGTCGCAGGTTCCGGGGTCGGTCACGCACGTGCCGTTGAACGCCGTGAACATCACGGACGTGGCCATCACCAACAAGATCATGGTGCAGACGAACGACGCGCACCGCGCCGACAATGGCGACATTGATGTCTTCGCCCGGCTCGTGAACTGCACCGATTATCCGTTGCAGGTCGAGGGGCGCACCCACTTCCTCGATGCCGGGCAGGTGGACGCCGAACCGGTCACAGCCTGGAGCCGGGTCCATCTTCCGGCGCGGGCACTGGGAAGCTATTCGGCGCGCTCGACCGCCGGCGCAGCCGTCGAAAGCTACCTGATCGAGCTCCGGGAAGGCCGGTGACACCGCGCCCATTTTCACGCAGACTCGCCGCGCTCGCGGGCATCGCCGTCTTTTGCGCCGCGGCCGCCGTCGTGAACGCAGCGGCAGAAGACGGCGGGAAGAGTCTCTACCGGTCGGGAACGCCGGCGGTCCTGAAACCCGCCGGGGGCGAGGCCGGGGAGACTCGCCGGGCGGCGGTCCCGTCGGCCGCGCGCGCGACGGCTTTCCGCCAAGCATATCGGCAGGCCGGCTTGCCGCGTCTGGCCGTATTCTGGAACCGCCTCTTCGATGATCGCCTGCGCGAGATGGAGGCGGAAAGCCGGCTCGTCGTCGAAGGCAACCGCGATGTGCGGACCGAGGAGGCCGGCAAGACCTCCCTGTGGCGCGACAGGGGCGGATGGACGGCGAGCATCGAGACCCGGCGGGAGGGAGCGCGCCCGGAGCCTTTGTCGGAAATCGCCGGGTTCAAGTTCCAGACCGGTTTCCTCACGCCCTTGATCGAAGCGGGCGCGGCCGTGGTCGATCGGGCGGCGGTCATGCGGCTGACGGAAGCCCGGCGCGCGCTCGCCGACGGTCCGGCCGGAAACGTCGCGGACCGCCAATTGGTCGAGACGACCGCGTTGATGGAGCACGCCGACCTCCTGATTCAGATCGCGCTCTCACCCTCGGGCGAATCGCCGACCGGGACCTTCTTCCATATCTCAATCGTCGATGTGAAGACAGGGAGGCTCCAGGCGAGCTTCTTCAACGACGCGACGTTCGAGAGCGAACGCGGGAAGAAATGGACCGCCGTCCGGGGCGGTTATGCCCGGGTCGGGAAGGAACGGAAGGTCGATCTCGAACGGGTGGGGCGTATCCTCGCCGCCCAGGCCATGGAGGCGCTGGTGCGGGTGTTTGCAACCGGCAACGAGGCGGCCTCCTGACGCCATGAGGCGGCGGGCGCTCTGCATCGCCGCAGCGGCCTTGCCGGTGGTCCCGCTAAGAGGCGCCGTCGGCGGCGCTTTCGTCAGCAAGGATATCGGTGGGGGTGAGGGCCGCGTTCTCGCCACCGCCGCAGGGACTCTCGTGGGAACCGCCGTCGGTGCCGGCATCGGGCGAAGCCTCGACCACGCCAACCGGGGTTACGAGAGCCGACCTACTGGGTTTCGTTCCGGTTTTCGGTGCGCGGGCTGGAGGCCCGCGCACACGGGGCTTGCTCCGGCTCAAGGTGCACGCCGCGGGTCTGTATGACCGAAGGAGAGGAGGAAGACCGCCTGTTCGCCGACCAGCTTGTGGCCCGGAGAGACAATCTCCGGTCCGAAGCCCGACGGGCCCTTACCCGGTCGTGGCGAGAAAGTCGGCGAGAAGCGCGTTGAACTTCTCGGGATATTCCCAGAACATCATGTGGCCGCCGAAGGCTTCGACGCGCGCGTTCGGGCAGTGCCTGGCCAGAAACGGTCTGGCCGTCTCCGCCCAATGGTCGGCGACGCAGAATAGCGACGGCACCTCCGCATCCACCTTCTTCGCCTCTTCCAGATAGTTCGCGAAGCACACGTCGGCGATGAGATTGGCCGCGACGAGCGGTGGCGTCGCCAGGGACTGCTCGACGATCCACGCGGTCGTCTCCGGCGTCATCTCCCCTTCGATCATGACGTTGTCGGCATACCAGGTGATGACGCGGCGCTGGCCCTGCGCGGTCTGGACGCCCTGGAAGAACCCGGCCAGATCGGGGAGCGCGCCCTCGACCCAGTCGCGTCGGTCGTCGCTCATGCCGAGCGGCGGCATATCGACCGCAACGAACCCGCGAATCCCGTCGGTGCCGCGCTCGCGGACATGGTGCCACGCGGCCAGCGCTCCCGCGGACCAGCCCAGGACGACCGGGTTCTCGACGCTCAGATGATCGAGGAGGGTGGCCAGATCGGCGGCCTGGGTGGCGTAGTTGTTGCCGTCGCTCGTCACCGTCGAACGGCCGTGGCTGCGGGGGTCGAACGAAATGACCCGATGGGAGTCGGAAAACGCGGCGAATTGGTGGTCGAAGACCCTGGTCGTGAAGGTCCAGCCGGGGATGAGGATCAGCGCGTCTCCCGCGCCCTCGTCCTCGTAATAGAGGTCGATGCCGGGGGCGATCTCGACATAGGAGCCGATGCGTCGAGTGGTCATGACACTCTCCTGGATCGATCGGGCGGCCTTCCGACGGCGGCTACAACCGCGCCCGCACCGCGGCGACGACCGCCTCCGCGGTGATGCCGAAATGGGCGTAGAGGTCCTTCGCCGGCGCCGACGCGCCGAAGCCGCGCATGCCCACCATGGAACCGGCCGGTCCGACATAGCGGTCCCAGCCGAGCGGGCTCGCCGCCTCGACGGCGACCCGCACCGCCCCGGCATCGCCGAGCACGTTCCGGCGGTAGGATTCGTCCTGCTGGTCGAAGAGCGCCCAGCAGGGGAGGGAGACAAGCCGGGTGGGGACGCCGTCCGCCTCGAGCGTGCGCCGCGCCGCCGCCGCGACCGCGCATTCGGAGCCGGTCGCGAGCAGGACCGCCTGCGGCCGCCGGGCCGACGCCTCGCGCAGAACGTAACCGCCGCGGGCACAGGCATTGCCGGCGGCGTCCTCGCGCAGGCAGGGCACCGCCTGGCGCGTCAGCACCAGAACGGACGGCCGCTCGGCGTTCGCCATCGCCAGTTCCCAGCACTCCGTCGTCTCGACCGCGTCGGCCGGCCGGAACAGGAGGAGGTTGGGGATCGCCCTGAGGCTCGCGAGATGCTCGCAAGGCTGGTGCGTCGGGCCGTCCTCGCCGAGGCCGATCGAATCGTGGGTCATCACGTAAATGACGCGGATCCGCATCAGCGCCGAAAGCCGCAGGGCGGGCCGACAATAGTCGGTGAACACGAGGAAGCTGCCACCATAAGGGATGATGCCGCCGTGGAGCGCCATGCCGTTCATGATCGCGCCCATGGCGTGCTCGCGCACGCCGTAATGGAGGTAGCGCCCGCCGTAATCGTCGGGCGTGATCGTCTTCATCCCGGCGGCCTTCGCGCCGTTGGAATCGGAGAGGTCCGCCGAGCCGCCGAGCAGGACGGGCAGCACGCCGGCCGCCGCGCCGAGCGCCCGCTTGCTCGCGGCCCGCGTGGCGATGGCCGGCCGCTCCTCCAGCAGGCGTTCCTTGAGCGCGGCCAGCGCGGCGCCGAGGGTGTTCGGCACGGTGCCAGCGACGGCCGCGTCGAACGCCGCCCGGTCGTTCCCGGCCAGCGCGGCGCGGCGCGCCTCCCATGCCGTCCGCGCCGCCGCGCCACGGGCACCGGCGGCGCGCCAAGCGGCGAGACTGTCGGGCGGCACCGAGAAGGGCGGATGCGGCCAGCCCAGCGCCTCGCGTGTGCCGGCGACCTCGCCCGCGCCCAGCGGTGCCCCGTGGCAGGCCGCCGTCCCCGCCTTGGTCGGCGCACCGTAGCCGATCACCGTGCGGCACTCGATCAGCGAGGGGGCCGGCGCGGCCGCGGCGGCCGCGAGCGCCGCGGCGACCGCCTCCGGGTCGTGGCCATCCACCCGCCGGGCGTGCCAGCCCGCGGCCTCGAAGCGGGCCACGGCATCGTCCGAGGAGGCGAGGCCGGTCGGGCCGTCGATCGAGACCTCGTTGCTGTCGTAGAGGACGGTCAGGCGGTCGAGTTTCAGATGGCCGGCGAGGGAGATCGCCTCCTGGCTGATACCCTCCATCAGGCAGCCGTCGCCGGCGACGGCATAGGTGCGGTGATCCACCAGGGCATCGCCGAAGCGCGCCGCCATGTGCCGCTCGGCCAGCGCCATGCCGACCGCGTTCGCGAGCCCCTGGCCCAGCGGTCCGGTGGTCGTCTCGATCCCGGCGGCGAGTCCGCGCTCGGGATGGCCGGCGGTCCGGCTGCCCAGCTGACGGAAGTTCCGGATCTCCTCGATGTCGATGTCCGGATAGCCGGTGAGGTAGAGCAGCGCGTAGAGCAGCATCGAGCCGTGGCCGGCCGAAAGGACGAAGCGGTCGCGATCGGGCCAGTGCGGCCGCGAGGAGTCGAATTTCAGGAACCGGCAGAAGAGTACGGTCGCCACGTCGGCGAACCCGAGCGGCAGACCCGGATGGCCGGATTTCGCGCGCTCCACGGCGTCCATCGCCAGCGCGCGGAGGGCGTTCGCCAGCGCCGCATGATCGGCGCGCGGGCGGGACTCCTCGATCGCTCTGGAAGGCATCCGCTCCGCCGCCCCGTCCCGCGCGCCCGCGCCCCGACGCACGCACCATGCCGCCCCCTTCCCGGACCGTCAACCGCGCGTCCCGGCGCGCCGCCGGCGGCCCGTTCCGGTGCGGGCTCCCGGGCGGATTGGCCGCCCGCGGCGGGCGGCGGTAGAATGGCGTCGGTTCCGCGCCCGCCGCCCGCGCTCGCGGGGCCCGACGCGCCGACGCAGCCCGGCGGACCGGGGCGCCCATGGCCTATCGATCGTTGCGTGACTTCATCACCCGCCTGGAGGGCGCGGGACGGCTCGAGCGGGTTTCGGCGCCGGTCTCCATCCATCTCGAAATGACCGAGATCCAGACCCGCCTGATCGCGGAAGGCGGGCCGGCCGTGCTCTTCGAGAACGCCACGGGCGCGGACGGTGCACGCTACGACGCGCCGGTGCTGGTCAACCTGTTCGGGACGGTCGAGCGCGTCGCCTGGGGCATGAACCGGGAACCCGGCGAGCTCCGCGCGGTCGGCGAGACCCTCGCCTTCCTGCGCCAGCCGGCGCCGCCGGGCGGCTGGCGCGAGGCCGTGGGGATGCTGCCGCTGCTCAATGCCGTGCGGGCGATGAAGCCGAAGACCGTGCATGACGGACCGGCGCAGGAAGTGGTGCTCACCGGCGGGGAGATCGACCTCTCCCGCCTGCCGATTCAGACCTGCTGGCCCGGCGAGCCGGCGCCGCTGATCACCTGGCCGCTGGTGGTGACGAAGGGGCCGGGCGGGGCCCGCGAAGACGACTACAACCTCGGCATCTACCGGATGCAGGTGCTGGAGCGCGACAAGACGCTGATGCGCTGGCTCGCGCACCGGGGCGGTGCCCAGCAGCACCGGCGCTGGGCGGCGGCGAAGCGCGCGCCGCTCCCCGCGGCGGCGGTCATCGGCGCCGACCCCGGCACCATCCTGGCGGCGGTGACGCCCGTGCCGGACACGCTCTCGGAATACCGCTTCGCCGGGCTCCTGCGCGGGAGCAAGGTCGAGCTGGTGCGGGCGAAGACCGTGCCGCTGGAGGTTCCGGCCGAGGCCGAAATCGTCATCGAGGGCCACGTCAGCCTCGACGACTACCGCGACGAGGGCCCTTACGGCGATCACACCGGCTACTACAACGCGGTCGAGCCCTTCCCGGTGTTCACCGTTTCCGCCATCACCATGCGGCGCGACCCGATTTACCTTTCGACCTATACCGGGCGCCCGCCAGACGAGCCGAGCGTCCTCGGCGAGGCGCTCAACGAGGTCTTCGTCCCCCTGCTCGCGCAGCAGTTCCCCGAGATCGTCGATTTCTGGTTGCCGCCGGAAGGGTGCAGCTACCGCATCGCCGTGGTCGCGATCAGGAAGACCTACGCCGGCCAGGCCCGGCGGATCATGATGGCGGTCTGGTCCTATCTGCGGCAGTTCATGTACACGAAATGGGTGATCGTGGTGGACGACGACATCGACGCGCGCGACTGGAAGGACGTGATGTGGGCCGTCGCGACGCGCATGGACCCGGCGCGCGACATCGCGATCATCGAGAATACGCCCATCGACTATCTCGACTTCGCGAGCCCGCAGCCGGGCCTCGGCGCCAAGATCGGCCTCGACTCGACCACCAAGCTCCCGCCCGAGACGAGCCGGACCTGGGGGACGCGCATCCGCATGGCCGACGACGTCGTGCAGGCGGTGACCGACAAATGGGAGTCCTACGGGCTGCCGGGCACCGGCAGGCCGATCTGGCGATGAGCCGCGCCGCCGGAACGGGGAGAAGCGCATGATCGGGAAGACCGCCTTCGTCACCGGTGCGTCGGGGTTCATCGGCGTGAACCTGGTGAAGCGGCTGGGCGAGGCCGGCTGGTCGGTGACGGCGCTGCATCGCGCGACCTCCGACCTCACCTACCTGCGGCGTTTCCCGGCGGCGCTCGCGGTGGGCGACGTGGCGGACCGCGAGTCCGTGATGCGGGCCATGCCGGAGGGCGTCGACGCCGTCTTCCACGTCGCCGGCAGCGTCAGCTTCGCGGCGGCGGGCGACGCCGACCAGACCCGCGCCAACGTGGACGGCACCTGCGCGGTGATCGAGGCGGCGCGGACGAAAGGCGCCGGGCGCTTCGTCCATACCTCGACCGGCGCCGCGTTCGGCCTCCACGACGGCGTGGAGATCGACGAGACCGCGCCCTCCAACGCGGACGCCATCCCGATCAACTACTTCCGCACCAAGAAGGCGGCCGAAGACAGAGTGCTCGAATCGGCGGCCGCCGGCCTCGACGCGGTGTGCGTGAATCCGGGCAGCGTGGTCGGGCCCTATGACCGGGTGATCTGGGGCCCCTTCGTCCAGGCCATCGCGCGCGGTGCCATGGCCACGGTCGGCACCGGCGGCGGCAGCTTCTGCCACGTGGACGAGACGGCCAAGGCCCACATCGCCGCCTACCACCGGGGGCGACGCGGCGAGCGCTACCTCCTCGCCGGCGCCGTCGCGCGCTTCGCGGAGGCCGCCCGCGTCGTCGCTGAACTCACCGGCGCCCGCCCGCCGCGGCCGTCGCGCGAACCCGACCCGGCCGCCAGCCCGGAGGTCCGGTTCATGATGGAGCGGACCCAGATCCTGAACTGCGACAAGGCGACCCGCGAACTGGGCTTCAAGCCCGTCCCGCTGCGCGCCATGTTCGCCGACCTCTGCGCCTGGATGCGCGAAGAGGGCCTGCTTCCCGCCGCACCCGGCGCCTGAAGCCCGGTGCGCGGGCCGTCCCCCCGCTGCGCCGCGCTCGAGGCCGGCGACGGCCCACGCCTGCGTGTCGCGATCTGGCCCGCGCCGGCGGGCGCGGCGAGGGGCACCGTGGTGCTCCTGCAAGGGCGCGCCGAATTCGTCGAGAAATATGGCGAGACGGCGGGCGACCTGCGGGCCCGGGGCTTCGCCGTGTTCTCCCTCGACTGGCGCGGCCAGGGCGGCTCGGGCCGGGCGCTCGCCGACCCGCGCAAGGGCCATGTGGAGAGCTACGACGCCTATCTCGCGGATCTCGACCGCTTCCTGGAGCGGATCGTCCTCTCCTCCGCCCCGCGCCCGATCGTGGTGCTGGCCCATTCGATGGGGGCGCATGTCGCCCTCCGCCATTGCCTCCGCCACTTCGGCGCGCCCTGCCCCGCGCCTTATTTCGCGGCCCGGCTGGTCCTCACCGCGCCGCTGGTCGCTCTCGCCCTGGGGCCTGCGCGGCGGAAGCTGGCCGCGGCGCTCGCCGTCGGCGCCGCGGCGTTCGGGCTGGGCGCCTGCGCCGCGCCGGGCGGGACCGGCTACCCGCCGGCCTTCGACGACAATCCGCTCACCCGCGACCGCCGGCGCTTCGCGCGCAACGCGGCGCTGCTGCGCGAGAACCCGGCGCTGGCCGTCGGCTGGCCGACCCTGGGCTGGCTCGCCGCCACCCTGCGCTCGGCCGCCGTCCTGCGGCGACCGGGCGGTGCGGAGGCCGTCAGCCTGCCCGTCCTGATCGTCGCCGCGGGCGCCGACTGGGTGGTCTCGAACGCGGCCCAGGTCCGCCTCGCCGCGCGCCTGCCCGACTGCGCGTTCGTCACGATTCCCGGCGCCCGCCACGAACTCCTGATGGAGACCGACGCCGTCCGCGCGGCCTTCTTCGCCCGCTTCGACGCCTTCGTCGGCGCCGGGCCGCGATTCGATCCAGTCCGCAATCGGTAGATAGAACCGGACCTTACTCGAACCGGGCTTCGTTCAACCGCCAGCAGGCGTCGGTTCCCCGCAACGCCTCGTTGCCTTTCGCATGGTCCGGAAAGATCGAAGGATCGTATGGTGTATCACCGTTCGCATACGGGCATGGGCGGTTTCTCCCGGTTCCGGTCGCGGGGGCCGGCCTCTCTACCGATCGCGGTCCAGCCGGTAGAAGCGGATCGCGTTGTCGTGGAAGAGCGCCCGCTGCTCGTCCGCGCCCAGGTCGGCGACGATGGCCTTGAAGGCGTCGTACACGGCGTCCGCGCCGCCGTGCAGCCCGGCCACCGGAAAATCGCTCGCGAACATGCAGCGCCCGACGCCGAAGGCCTCGATCGCGTGCAGGACGAAGGGGCGGATGCTCTCCACCGTCCAGTCGTGGTCGTAGGCGCCGAGGTCGGAGATCTTGACGGCGACGTTCCCGGCCCGCGCGAGGGCGGCCATGCCGTCGCGCCATCCCTTGAGGCCGTCCGCGTCGCGGTCGGCGGGGCTGCCGGTGTGGTTGAGGAGGATCGGCGTGTCCGGGAAAGCGCGGGCGAGCGCGAGCGCATCGTCCAGCTGCCCGGAATAGATCATCAGGTCGAAGGAGAGATCGTACTTGCGCAGCAGGCCGAAGCCTCGCCGCCAAGCGGAATCCCGCATGAGGTCGGCGCGGTCCGTGAAGGTCCAGGCCGGGTTGCGGTGCCAGCTCATGATCTGGCGGATGCCGCGGACGTTGGCGTAAGCCCGCAGCGCCTCCAGGATGGCCTCGACCCCCGGCTCGGCGAGGGAGGCAAAGGCGACGATCCCGTGCGGGAAGCCGTGTTCGTCGGCGACCTCCTGGAGCCAGCGCGTTTCGCCGAGCGGATCGTCGAAGCTCGCCTGAATGTGGACCGACTTGACGGGCGCGACCCCGGCCATGTCCGCCAGATAGTCGGCAATCCCATAGTCGCGCATCAGCGGCGCGGTGTTGCCGAAGACCGCCTCGCGCGGCTCTCCGGTCAGCCACGAATAGCGGCCGGAGCCGAGCGCCCAGAGGTGATGGTGGGCATCGACGATCGGGCCGTCATAGAGTCCGCTCATGCGCCTTCTCCCCGTCCCCCGCGCGCCCGATGCGCGCATGGGCGGGCGGGGGAGTCAAGGCGCCGCCTCCCGCGGTGTGGTAGATAGGGCGCGGCCGATCGGCTGCCACGACCCATGCCGCCGGGGGACCACCGAACACGATGCCGATCGACGATAACGGGCAAGCCGGAAGCGAGGCCCCGCGCGCGGCGGCGCACGAGACCCGGCGCGTCACGGTGCCGGCGCTGGAGGCCATCCTCCATCGGCCCCTGAAGGTGCTCGATCACGGCTTCGTCCGGGTGATCGACTACATGGGCGACGATTCGGCGATCGTCCAGGCGGCGCGGGTCTCCTACGGGCGCGGCACGCGGAAGGCGCGGGAAGACCGGGACCTGATCCGTTACCTCCTGCGCCACCGGCACACGACGCCGTTCGAGATGTGCGAGATCAAGCTGCACGTCAAATTGCCGATCTTCGTCGCGCGGCAGTGGCTCCGGCACCGCACCGCCAGCGTCAACGAAGTTTCCGCACGCTATTCCCGCCTGGACCGCGAATTCTACGTGCCTGACGCGGCCCATCTCCGCTCGGTGCTGAAGAAGCGGGACAGGACGCCCACGCTGTTCGAGATGAAGACGGCGGCGCGCGAGGCGACCGCCGCCCAATCGGAGTCCAACAGGCAGGGCCGAGGCGCGTTGGTGGATTCGGCGGAGCTCGAGGACACGCTGAAGCGCATCAACGATCTCTCCGGGCGGGCCTACCGCGTCTACGAGACCCTGCTTAACGAAACCGGGGACGGCGCGCGCAAGGACCCGGCACGCGCCGGGCTCGCCCGCGAGCTCGCGCGGACGGTGCTTCCCGTCAACTACTACACGCAGTTCTACTGGAAGAGCGACCTGCACAACCTGCTGCGCTTCCTCTCGCTCCGCGCCGACGCGCACGCGCAATACGAAATCCGCGCCTATGCCGAGACGATCCTGGGCGACGTCGTCAAGCGCTGGGTCCCGGAGACGTACCAGGCGTTCCGGGATTACGTGCACGACGCGGCGTCGCTCTCGGCGGGCGCCCTCGCGGTGGTCAGGCGCATGGTGGCCGGCGACGCGGTCGATCGGGAAACGAGCGGGCTGAACGCGCGCGAGTGGCGCGACCTGATGGCCGCCCTGGGGCGCGATCCGTAGCCGGGCGCGGGCGACGGTGCACGCCCGGGCGCTGCCTTGCGGCGGGACACGAAACGTGATGGGCTGCGGCCATGGATCGCCAGAGGCTCGATAAACCAGCGCCCGCGCGCGGGACCGGCGGCGGCCGGTAGCGCCTTGGCCCGGGTCGTCCTGCCGTCGAGCTTGGCGCGCTATACCGGCGGCGTCACCGAAACCGAGGTCGAGGCGCGCGACGTCCGCGGGGTGATCCGCGCTCTGGAGGCGCGCTACGCCGGCATCGGACGGGAGCTCGAGGAAGGCATGGCCGTCGCGGTCGATGCCGAAATCCACCAGGACGACCTGTTCGCGGCCGTCGGGCCGGACAGCGAGGTCTGCTTCCTGCCCCGGATCGGCGGCGGATAACCCGGCTCATCCGGCCGGCGTGGCGACGGGCCTGCCGTGGTGGCGGCCGAGCCACGCCAGGCTTGCCAGCACCGCGACCAGGAACGGGAGCACGGCGTAGTTCATCGCCTGCCAGCCGAAGGCCTCGTGCGCGGCACCCGAGAGGAGCGCCGCCGCGGCCACGCCAGCGAACACGATGAAATCGTGGGCGGCCTGGGTCTTCGCCTTCTCGGCCGGGCTGTGGAGATCGGTCACCAGGGTCGTGCCGCCGATGAACAGGAAGTTCCAGCCGACGCCGAGCAGAATCGCGCCGAGCCAGAAATTGACCAGCGCCACGTCCTGAAGGTTGCAGGCGACGCAGAACGCGATCAGGAGCGCGCCGCTCCCCATCACGGTCGGCGTGCCGAAGCGCCGGATCAGATGCCCGGTGACGAAGGAAGGGGCGAACATGCCGAGCACGTGCCACTGGATGGTCTGCGCCGATTCCGAAAAGCCGAACCCGCAGAACCGCATGGCCAGCGGCGTCGCGGTCATCAGCAGCGCCATCATCGTGTAGCCGATCAGCGAGCCGAGCACCGCGACGACGAAGGCGGGCTGGCGCATGATCACCGGCAGCGGCCGCCCCTCGCCGCTGCGCTCCTCGGCGCCCGGCGGCGGGATGGTGACGAAGCGGAGCACGACCAGGGTCGTGACGTAGAGCGCGGCCACCGAGACGTAGACCCCGGCGAAGGCGACGGGCGCCAGCATGTCCATCGACCAGTCGGCGAGCAGCGGCCCGAACGAGGCGACCACGCCGCCGGCGAGCACCAGGGAGATCGCGCGGCTCTTGAAGGCGTCGCTCGCCGCGTCGGCCGCGGCGAACCGGTAATACTGGGCGAAGCCGTTGAACGCGCCGATCAGCGCCGAACCCAGGCAGAAGAGGACGAAGCCGCCGGCCAGGATCCCCCAACAGGCGGTGAGCGCGCCGGCGAGCCCGATGAAGGCGCCGACGGTGAAGCCGGCGCGCCGGCCGATGCGCTTCATCAGGAGCGAGGCCGGGACGGTCGCCGCCATCGTCACCGTGAACTGGATGCCGATCGGCAGCGTCGCCAGCGTCTTCGTCTCGGCGAGGCCGTGGCCGATCAGGGCGGCGGCGGCGATCACCGCCGAGGTGGAGGTCAGGAACAGCGCCTGGCAGAGCGCCAGCAACGCCACGTCGCGGATGCGCGCCTCGGGCATGGCCAAGGATACCACGCCGCGGCCCGCTGGCTTGCGCCGCGCCATCGCGGCGACGGAAGCGAGCCGCTTCACACCCGGCGGGTCAATGGAACTGCAAGATCGCCGGCGGCGCGCCCGAGGGCATCTGCCGGCGGGCCCTCTTCGACGCCGCCCGCGCCGCCCGCCCCTGAGCCTGTCGAATTTTTTGAAATTTTTCGCTTGACGCGCCCGGCGGGTCGATGCTATCCTGAACCTAGCTCTCCATAGGGGCCTCTCCATAGGGGCCTCTCCATAGGGGCCTCTCCATAGGGGCCTCTCCATAGGGGCCTCTCCATAGGGGCCTCTCCATAGGGGCCTCTCCATAGGGGCCTCTCCATAGGGGCCTCTCCATGAAGCGAGAGGAGGCCCCGGCCATGTCGTTCTTCGCGAATCGATCCTCCCGTCATGCCGCGCGACTCGGCCCGGCGCTCACGGCGCACCCCGCCCGCCACATTGGCTTTAGTCGCAATCGCCGCCGGGGAGAACAGACGGTGCGCACCGGGAACCCCTTCAAGCTCGCACCCGTCCTCTGTCTCGCACTCGCCATCCCGTTCGCCCTTGCCGCGTGCGGCGGCGGCGGCGGCACGCCAGCGAAGACGGCACAGAATCCCACGCCCGGCGGTAGCTCGCCCACGCCCACCCCCACGCCCGCGCCCACGCCCCCGGCGCCGCCCAACACGTCATACATGGGCGCATCGCCCGGCGCCGCGCCCTTGGCCGCACTCCAACGCATCATTGACAATGAAAATTACGGTCACATCAAATCCCCTGAATTCAAACGATACAATCGCGGCCCTAGCCTGGAAGACTCCGTAATACACGGCGGAAGTGGGGTACTTCTTGGAACCGAACTGCCGAAAGGCAGCAACGGCAAGGAATTGAACCGAGACAATCTTGCCCAACATCGCATTCACGAACTCTTCAATATCCAAAGCAGGACGGGTCTTGTCTTTCGCGGCTTGTCACCACTACAAGAATTGCCAACCATATACCACGACGACATAAACCAGAGATTCGCCAGCGCGGAAATCCTATTCAAGAACGGCTACGGGCTAAACCCTATCGAAAACAATTGGCCCAACATATCCTCAGCAAAAACGCAGAGGAGTTGCTACCAATACCACATTTCCAACAGCGGCCCATGTAGCGCCAATACCATAAACAACCCCGAAGACCAGCTGAAAGTCAGATTCAACGACGCGGGACGTCCCTTATCTCCCCCCATTGAGATGGTCCAATATCGCGATTCCGAAGTAGCCTATCTCGAATATAGCGCTTTCTTTCTGAATCGAAGCCTCCAAATCAATAGTGCGATAGCGTACCTACCTCTCGATGACCCGATTCCTTCCTACATACGTTCCGGCAACTACCATGCGGCAAATTTCGGCGGAATGGCCGCAAGCGCAGGGCAAATGACAATTGGCGGCGCCAGCCCTCCCCCAATCGGCACTTGGAAAGGCGGAATGCTTGGCGTGAAGTATCCACTATCTCCGCGTAATAGTGGGGGCGTCGACCACTCAGCCCAACCGTGCCGCCATCCCGTAAGTAACGGATGCACATACAGCGAGGCAACGGCAGTCTGGGACGACCTAAGCCGGCTAACTGGCGACGTTACCTTTACCCTTATGGCCGGCGTTCCTCACAGCGAAGACCCGGGCGGCAGGTATACAGGCGACGGACAATATCCTTTTTCAATCACTTTTTCGAACATATCCGACCAAGGGGTTGCCGATTGGACTTGGACAGGCGGGATAGAGTATGACGACGTACAGGGCGCCAAACTCATACCGATTGATTTGGCAGGCCATGCCACCGATGAACCCCCATCCTTTGGCGCAAATGGGAACAAAGGAGGCTTCCTCGGCGGCTTCTACGGCCCGAACTACGAAGAGATTGGCGGTACTTTTGTTCGCCAACCCGATAACGAATTCGAGATAACCGGCGCTTTCGGCGCAAGGAAGCAATAGCCGCCGGGAAGGGTTGCGTCATGGCGAACACAGACTCGACAACTCCCCGGGGAAGGCTTGCGACCAAGGCGGATTTCCGGCTTGGCATGGGGATATTCGCCGTTCTCGTTATCGGCGCCATCGCCTTGATGCAGGTCGATTTTGGCACTGCTTCAAAAGCCGCGCCCCAAACCGCAGGCACCACCTCAACTTTTGCAACCGGGACGATCACGCATTGCCCCCCGAGTGAGTCGCGCTAGCGCCATGGCAGACAAACCCTTCGATACGCTTGCCGCGGCCCAGAAGCTCAAAGCGGCCGGCATCGCCGAAGCCCAAGCCGAAGCGATTGCCGAAACCCAAGCCGAAGCCGCACGCGCCGCCCGTAACGGGTTAATGACCAAGCTCGAGTTTTGGTCCAGCATCGCCGGGGTTACGCTCGCCATCCTCATCGCCGCCGCCGTCGGGAAGCTGGGCTAGCCCCCGGACGTCATTCGGCTTCCATCAGCCCCGCCAGCCCGGCCGCGCGCGCCGGGTCCATGCCCCCGCCTACCATGCTTTGAAACGCCCGCGCCCGGCCGCTCAAATCCGAAGCGAACAGGCCGTCGAAGGACAGCGCCAGGCCCGGCGTGTCGAGCTTGCGCGCCAACTCGACAGCGAGAATGTCGCCAAGGGGTTGCACGGTGCTATGCAGGAAGCGGCGCCAGGCTTCCCGCAAGCTCGTTCCGTCGCCGCCGTTCACAAGCTCCACAGGCACCCCACAGGCCGCGAGAATCGCCAAGGCCGCCCCGTCACGCAGGGAGACCAGGGGTTGGCCAGGCGCGGCCCCCAGGCGCCGCACGTCCCAATCTCGCGTGCCTTGCCGCGGCCCCTCCGCATCGTCGCCCCAGCCGCCTACCATCGTCGGCACGAGCGCCGTCTTGCCCCTCAGCGCCGTTATCACCGCTCGCAACGCGGTCGTGCTTTCGGGGTTGTCGTCATCGTCTTCGGCGTCCGCGTCGGGGTCGTCCGGCACCGGTATGAGATTGCCCCGCGGCCCGGCGGCTTCGTCGCCAAGCGCAAGCTCCGTTTCCGCCAGCACGCGGCCGGTGAGTGAAGCGCCTTGCAGCGGCCCGCGCCCGCGCCAGGGTTCCAGGCTCGGAGTCGACCAGCGAAGATGAACGACGTCGGCCGCCGCCGCGCGGATCACCCGCGAGTCCGAAGGCCCCGTGAGCGTCAAGTTGTAGCTCCAGGTTTCCTCGTCCGGCGTCGCGCCGTGGACGTCCCAATGCGAACACGGATCAAGACGCAGACCGCCGCGCCGGTAGGCGAGCCTGCCTACCCATTCGCCGCGCGTCACAAGCTCGCGCCCGGCGGTATGCAGCACCGCCGGGGTCACGGCCGCCGTCGCCGGCGTCGCCGGCGTGATGGAAGCCGCCGCCAGCGCCCGGCCGACGATACCGGCCGCCGCTTCCGCCGCCGCAATGATGGCGTCGGCATACGAGATCGATTGCCGCCGTTCCGGCTTTCTGAATGGCCACATGGCTACCTCCGTAGCCAGAGGGTAAGATGACCGGGACCGACGGGCAGGGAGTGTGACATGGCGGCCTATCCGCACCTTTTCTCGGAATGGCAGATCCGCGAGACGACGATCAAGAACCGGGTCGTCTTCCCCCCCACCTGCCCGAGCTGGGTCTCGGACCCGTGGAACGGGCTCTTCACCGACATGGCCACCGCCTACTACCGCGAGCGGGCGAAGGGCGGAGTCGGGCTCATCATCATCGGCGCGGCGCACGTCCACCCGAGCTCGATCATGGCGCCGCTGCTCATGCCGCAGCTCTTCGACGACCGCCAGATCGAGCCGCTCTCGCGCATCGCCCGCGCGGTCCACGCCGAGGGCTGCAAGCTCGCCATCCAGCTCTGGCATTCGGGCGTGCGCGGCTTCCCCACCTACAAGCAGGAGGCCGCCTACGACCCGGACGCCACCTGGTATACGCTCTCGCCGAGCCAGGTGCCGCTCGGGGAGTTTCCCGGCGCCTCGACGCCGAAGGAGCTGGACGAGGACGAGATCGAGGAGCTGCTGGCGGCCTACGGGGCGGCGGCCGCGCGCGCGCTCGCCGCGGGGCTGGACGGCGTGGAGCTGCATCTGAGCCACGGCTACCTGCCCTGGCAGTTCATCTCCCCCCTCTACAACAAGCGCACCGACCGCTGGGGCGGCTCGCTGGAGAACCGCCTGCGCTTCCCCGTCGAGGCACTGGCGCGGATGCGCGCGGCGGCGGGCGAGGAAAAATTCGTCGGCTACCGCATCAACTCCACCTCCTTCTGGCCCGGCGACCTCGACATCGACGACGTGCGCACCATCGTGGCCGCGATCGAGCGCCGGGCGGACGTGGATTACGTCAACGTCTCGGCGGGCGTCCACCACGCCTTCATCCACACGCCGATGGAGTTCGAGGCCGGCTGGGAGCGCGGCTACGCGCGCAAGATTCGCGAGGTGTCGTCGAAGCCGGTGCTGCTGGTGGGCCGCATCACCACGCCGGACGTGGCCGAGCGCCTGCTGAAGGCCGGCGACGGCGACGCCATCTGCCTTGCCCGCCAGCTCTTCACCGACCCGTACTGGGCGAAGAAGGCGCAGGAGAACCGCGCCGACGACATCCGCTCCTGCGTCGCCGCCAACTTCTGCTGGAAGAGCGTGAGCCGGGGCGGGCGGGTGCAGTGCATCTACAACCCGGCCGTGGGCCGCGAGGCGACGTGGGGCGAGGGCACCCTCGACCGGGCGCCGGTGCTCAAGCGCATCCTGGTGATCGGCGGCGGCCCGGCGGGACTGGAATACGCGCGCGTCGCCGCCGCCCGCGGGCACGCCGTGACGCTCTACGAGGCCGAGGCCGAAACCGGCGGCCACGTGCGCGTGCAATCCCTGCTGCCGAGCCGCGCCGAATACGGCGAGATCGGTCGCTGGCTCGGGGCGCAGGCGGAGAAGAACGGCGCGACGATCGTCACCGGCGCGCCGGTGACGGAGGAGGATCTCGACCGGGCGCTGGAGGCCGTGGCCCCCGACCACGTGGTGGTGGCCACCGGGTCGCGGGTGGCGGTGGACGGCTTCCAGGGCTGGACGGGCGAAGCCCTGCCGGGCTGGGAAACGGGCAATTGCGTGGGCTGGGACGACGTGGCGACGGGGCGGGCGAAACCGCGCGGCACGGTCATGGTGCTGGACGATCTCTGCGACGTGGTGGCCCCGCTGACGGCCGTCGCCGCCAGGGAGGGGGGCGCGGACGCGGTGACCCTGGTCACGCGCTGGCCGATGGTCGGCATGGAAACCATCCTCGACGTCTATCTCGACTGGATCCTGCCGAAGCTCTACCGCGCCGGCGTGGAAGTGTGCGTGGACCATTTCGTGCGTCGCATCGCGGGCCGCGCGGTCACGCTCTACAACGTCCACCACGAGGAGGCGGAGCGCGTGCTGGAGGCGGACTGGATCGTCATGGCGACGGGGCGACGCTCCGAGAACGGCCTCGGCAAGGCGGTGGCCGCCCGCGGCCTTTCCGTCGAGACCATCGGCGACGCCACCGCCCCCCGCTCCGCCTACGAAGCGGTCTACGAAGGCCACCGCCAGGCCCGCAAAATCTGAATTCGCTTTTTCGCGGGGTGCCGGCCTCCAGACCCGCAGCCGATCAGCCGGCCTCGCCCGGCGGCACCGTCCGGTTCAGGAATGCATCGAACATCGGCACGGTGAAGGCCGTGTCCCCATGGGCCGGGCCGTAGGTCATGCCTCTCGCGACGAGCCGGTTCCGCAAGGGCGCGACTGCGGGCGCGTCGCGGCCGAGTACCCCGGCGATGTCGCCCGACCTGTGCGGCCCCGGGCCCAGCCGCACCATCGCGCGAAGATGGTCCCTCTGCCTCGGTGTGCAGCGATCGTAGTGGACCCGGAAGAACCCCGCGTCGAGCGGCGCCGCGGCGAGAGCGGTCGCCCTCTCCACGTCCGCGGCGGATTTTCGATGAACCGGGATAAACCCCGTATGCATCGCGCCGGCGGGCGTCAGGCCATGACGATGCGGGGGGGGGCGCGGTCGGCGGAAGCGGCGGCGGAGGCGGCCTTGTCGATCAGCGCGGCGGCGATGCGCCGGTAGGTGCGGGCGTGGGGGCCGTCGGGGCGGTCGATGACGATGGGGCGGCCCGAATCCGAGGTCGTCCTGATGTCGACGTCGAGGGGAATCTCGCCCAGGAAATCGGCACCCAGCCGCCGCGCCGTCTCGCGCGCGCCGCCATGGTGGAAGAGTTCGGCGCGGTGGCCGCATTCCGGGCAGACGTAGTAGCTCATGTTCTCGACGACGCCGAAGATCGGCACGTCCACCTGCTGGAACATGGCGATGCCCCGGGTCACGTCCGCCAGTGCCACGTCCTGCGGGGTCGAGACGATCACCGCGCCGGTGAGCGGCACCCGCTGGGCCATGGTGAGCTGCGCGTCGCCGGTGCCGGGCGGCAGGTCGCAGAGCAGCACGTCGAGCGCGCCCCACTCCACGTCCCGCAGCATCTGCTCGAGGGCCTGCATGACCATGGGGCCGCGCCAGATCATGGCGGTGTCCTCGGCGACGAGGAAGCCGATGGACATGCAGGCGATACCGTAATTGGCCATCGGCCGCAGGCGGCGTTCCCCGGCCATCTCGGGCCGCCCGGCGAGATCGAGCATCCGCGGGATCGAGGGGCCGTAGATGTCGCAGTCGAGCAGGCCGACGCGCGCGCCCTGGGCGGCCATGGCGGCGGCCAGATTGACGGCGGTGGTGGACTTGCCCACGCCGCCCTTGCCGGAGGCGACGGCGATGACGCTGCCGACGCCGGGCAGCAGCGGCGGTGCGGCCCGCCCGGCCGCGCTCCCGCCCCCGGTGACCGCCGCGCCCCCGCCCCGGGCGGCGGCCGGCGCCGGGCGCTCGGCCGTCAGCACGGCGGTGACGGAGAGCACCCCCGGCAGGCGCTCGACCGCCGCCTCGCAGGCCTTGCGGAGCGGCTCCCCCGCCGCGCCCCGGTCCGGCTCCACCTCGAGCGCGAAGCCCACATTGCCGTCCTTCACCACGAGGCCGGAGACCATGCCGAGCGCCACCACGTCGCGCCCACGCGCCGGGTCCGCGACGCCGGCCAGCGCCGCCAGCACGTCCTTCTCGGTGACCGCCGCCATCATTCCGCCCCGTCCGCGGCGCGCCGTTGCGCGAAAGAACGGTTTGACTTATAAGGCGCGGGTTGCGGCTTGCATAGCCTCGAGGGAGAAGCGACGTCATGTCCTGGTCCAGTCAAGGCGGCGGCGGAGAGGGCCCGTGGGGCCGCGGCCCCGGCGGGCGCCCGCCCGGCGGCAGAGGCCGCCGCCAGCCGCCGCCCCCGCCCGACCTCGAGGAGATGCTGCGGCGGAGCCAAGACCGCTTCCGCCGCTGGATGCCGGGGCTGCGCGGGGCGCGCGGCATCCTGCTGCTCGTCCTGGTGGCGATCGGCATCTGGCTGCTCACCGGCTTCTACCGGGTCGAGCCCGACGAACAAGGCGTCGTTCTGCGCTGGGGCGAATGGACCCAGACCACCCAGCCCGGCCTCAACTACCACCTGCCCTGGCCGTTCGAGACGGTCATCCTGCCGAAGGTGACCAAGATCAACCGCGCCGAAATCGGCTATCGCACCCTGATCGATTCCAACAGGGGCGCGGTGACCCGCCCCGTCCCGGACGAGAGCCTGATGCTGACGGGCGACGAGAACATCATCGACGTGAAGTTCACCGTGTTCTGGCGCATCCGCGACGCCGGGCGGTTCCTCTTCAACATCCAGGCGCCGGAGCGCACGGTGAAGGACGCGGCGGAAAGCGCGATGCGCGAGGTCATCGGCAAATCCCGCCTGCAATCGGCGCTCGCCGAGGAGCGGCTGCTGCTGGCCCAGCAGACGCACCGGCTCACGCAGTCGATCCTGGACGATTACGGCGCCGGCATCGAGATCACCCAGGTGGAGCCGCAGGACATCGCGCCGCCCGAGGCGGTGATCGCGGCCTTCCGCGACGTGCAGGCGGCGCGGGCGGACCAGGAGCGGGCGAAGAACGAGGCCGAGGCCTACCGCAACGACATCATCCCGCGCGCCCGCGGCGCGGCGGAACGGCTCGTCCAGGAGGGCACGGCCTACAAGGAGGAGGTCGTCGCCAAGGCCCAGGGCGAGGCGGCCCGTTTCCTCTCCATCCACGCCGAATACGCGAAGGACCCCGCCGTGGTGCGCCGCCGCATGTATCTGGAAACCATGGAGGGGGTGCTGGCCGGGATGGACAAGGTCTTCATCGACTCCGCGGCGGAAAGCGACTCCGGCGTCGTCCCCTATCTGCCGCTGCCGGAGCTGCAACGCCGCCGGGGCGCGGACGCGCAGGCGGGGCAGTAAGCCATGAGCACGCGGACCAAATTCATCATCGCCACCGCGGCGATTCTCGTCGCCATCGTGCTGATCCTGATTTCCACCTACAAGGTGCGGGAGGACCAGCAGGCGATCCTCCTGCAACTGGGCGAACCCCTCAAGGTGGTGAACCAATGGGGCACGGACGAGCCGGGCCTGCGCTTCAAGACGCCGTTCGTGCAGAACGTCGAATATTTCGAGAAGCGGGTCCTGGATTTCAACGCGCCGGCGGAAGAGATGATCCTGGGCGACCAGAAGCGCCTCGTGGTCGACGCCTTCATCCGCTACCGCATCGTCGATCCGCTCAGGTTCTTCCAGTCGGTCGGCAACGAGGCGGTGGCACGGGCGCGGCTGGGCGCGATCCTCAACGCCAGCACCCGCCAAGTCCTGGGCAAGGTCGAGCTGATCACCGTCCTCTCGGGCGAGCGCGCCAAGCTCATGACCGAGATCCGCGACCAGGTGAACCGCCAGTCCACCGGCTTCGGCGTCGACGTGATCGACGTGCGCATCCGCCGCGCCGACCTGCCGGAGGAGAACAGCCAGGCCGTCTATCAGCGGATGCAGACGGAGCGCGAGCGCGAGGCCAAGGAGTTCCGCGCGCAGGGCGAGGAAGAGTCGCAGCGCATCCGCTCCCGCGCCGATCGCGAGCGCGTGGTGATCCTCGCCGAGGCCGAGCGCGAGGCGCAGATCCTGCGCGGCGACGGCGACGCAGAGGCGAACCGCATCTCCCGCGAGGCTTACGGCCGGGATCCGGAATTCTACGCCTTCTACCGGGCCATGCAGGCCTACCGCGAATCCCTGGGCGATGACGACACCACCATGGTGCTGTCGCCGGACAGCGAGTTCTTCCGTTTCTTCGGCGAGATCGCCGGCGGCCAGACCCCGGAGTGAGCGGCATCCCCCCGACCCCGCTCCTGCGTTGAAGAAGAGGGAACAGGCGGGCATCGCGCCGGCAGGCGCGCGCTTGGCACGCGACGAGGCCTGCACTCCGGAAGAAGTGAACGAGCGTGTTGCCCGAAGGGCGCGCAAACGCTAGAGTACGGCAAATCACCACCAACGGAACGGGAAACGACCAATGAAACTCAGAAACATTGCCGGTGCCATTGCGGCAGCCGGTGCGCTGGTGGTCGCCGGGGCGATACCGGCCCAGGCGGCGACCCTCGACGACGTGAAGGCGGCCGGCACCCTCAAATGCGGCATCAACACCGGCCTGCCGGGCTTCGCCTTCACCGACGACGATGGCAACTGGACGGGCTTCGACGTTGCCTACTGCAAGGCGCTCGCCGCCGCCGTCCTGGGCGATTCGGGCAAGATCTCCTACGTCAACCTGACCGGCAAGAACCGCTTCCCGGCGCTGGCCTCGGGCGAGGTCGATGTGCTGTCGCGCAACACCACCTGGACCCTCTCGCGCGACGTCGACCTGGGCTTCACCTTCATCGGCGTCAATTACTACGACGGCCAGGGCTTCATCGGCCGCAGGTCCCTGGGCGTGACCAGCGCCGGGGAACTCGACGGCGCGTCGATCTGTATCCAGACCGGCACCACCACCGAGCTCAACCTTGCGGACTTCTTCCGCACCAACAACATCACCTACGAGCCGGTGCCGATCGAGACCAACGCCGAGGCGCGCGCCGCCTACGAGGCGGAGCGTTGCGACGTCTACACCACGGACGCCTCGGGCCTCGCCGCGACCAAGACGACCTTCGCCGACGCCGACGCGCACATGGTGTTCCCGGAGATCATCTCCAAGGAGCCGCTGGGGCCGCTGGTGCGCCAGGGCGACGATCAGTGGGCCGACATCGCGCGTTGGGTGCTGAACGTGCTGATCAGCGCCGAGGAACTCGGCGTGACCCAGGCCAACGTCATGGAGATGGCCAAGGGCACCGACAATCCGGAGGTGAACCGGATGCTGGGCTCCGAGGGCTCGATGGGCGAGATGCTGGGCCTCGACGCGCAATGGGCCGTCCGCGCCATCGCGGCCGAGGGCAACTACGCGGAGATCTTCGACCGCTACGTGGGCCCCGACACGCCGCTCGGCTTGGCGCGCGGCCTCAACGCGCTCTACAAGGACGGCGGCATCCTCTATTCGCCCCCGATCCGTTAGCGTCCGCGCCATGGCCGTCCTGCCCGGCGGCGCGCCGGGCAGGACGGCGCCGCGGCCGGCCGCGTAGGGCGGCAGGGTGGCCAGGACCGCGACCGCCGGGGGCGGGTTCGATGTCGGCCGCGCGTGGACGGACGAACGCGCCCGGGGCGCGCTCTTCCAGATCCTGCTGGTGGTGGCGCTGGCGCTCCTGATCGCCTTCGTCGTCTCCAACACCATCGCCAACCTGCAACGCGCCGGCCTCGCCTCGGGCTATGGCTTCCTGCTTGACACCGCCTCCTTCGACATCAACCAGCGGCTCGTCGAGTACTCGTCCACCTCCACTTACGGACGCGCCTTCATCGTCGGCGGCGCCAACACCGTCCTCGTCGCCGCGATGGGCATCGCGGCCGCCACGCTCATCGGCTTCGTGGCCGGAGTCCTGCGGCTCTCCAACAACTTCCTGATCAGCCGCACAGCGGCGGTCTATGTCGAATTCACCCGCAACGTCCCGGTGCTGCTCCAGATCATCTTCTGGTGGCTCATCATGCTGGCGCTGCCGCCGGTGCGCGACAGTCTCGCCATCGGCGATTCAGTCTTCCTCAACAACCGCGGCGTGCGCGTGCCCGCGCCGATCTTCGAGGAAGGTTCGGCGATCGTGCTGGCGGCGATCCTGGCAGGCATCGCCGGGACCTTCGTCGTCTCCCGCTGGGCCAGGCGGCGCCAGGACGCGACGGGGCGGCCCTTCCCCGTCGGCTGGACCGGCCTCGGGCTGATCGTCGGCATGCCGCTGGCGGTCTATTTCATCCTCGGCCAACCGCTCGATTTCGACCGGCCCGTCCCCCAGCGCTTCAACCTGAAGGGCGGCCTGAACGTCACGCCGGAACTGGTGGCGCTATGGGTGGCGCTCTCCACCTATACCGGCGCCTTCATCTCGGAAATCGTCCGCGCCGGCATCCTCTCGGTCTCCAAGGGGCAGACGGAAGCGGCCGGCGCGCTTGGCCTGCGGCGCGGGCTGACGATGCGCAAGATCATCCTGCCCCAGGCCCTGCGGGTGATCATCCCGCCGATGACCAGCCAGTATCTCAACCTGACCAAGAATTCCTCGCTCGCCGTCGCCATCGGCTACCAGGACATCGTCTCGATCGGCGACACCATCCTGAACCAGAGCGGCCAGGCACTGGAGGTGATCTCGATCTACATGGCCTTCTACCTGGTGCTGAGCCTGCTCACCTCGGCCTTCATGAACTGGTACAACAAGCGCATCGCGCTGGTGGAGCGATGACGGCGCGGCCCTTCCATCGCGCCCAGGCGGAGATGCTGCCCGCGCGTCCGCCGCCCATCGCCAGCGTGGGGCCGCTCGGCTGGCTGCGGGCCAACCTGTTCTCCAGCCCCTGGAATGCCGCGCTGACGCTGGCGGCGCTCGGCCTGCTGTGGCTGATCGTGCCGCCGTTGATCGACTGGGCGTTCATCGACGCCGACTTCACCGGCGCCAGCGGCGCCGAATGTACCGAGGCGGGCGCCTGCTGGGCCTGGCTGGACCAACGCATCGAGCAGTTCCTTTACGGCTTCTACCCGGCCGACGCCTACTGGCGGGTCAACCTCTCGGTCGCCCTGCTGGTGCCGGCGCTCGCCTACCTGTTGTTCGGCGACAGGCTGCCCTTCGCCCGCCAGGGGCGCTGGTTCTCGCTCGCCTATCCGGTGATCGCGGCGTTCCTGCTGGTCGGCGGGCTCGGCCTCGAAGGCGTGACCACGGACAAGTTCGGCGGCTTCATGCTCAATCTGGTCGCCGGCTTGACAGGGATCGTGCTGTCGCTGCCGATCGGCATCCTGCTGGCGTTGGGCCGGCGCTCGCGCCTGCCGGCGGTGCGCATCTTCTCGGTGGCCTTCATCGAATTCATCCGCGGCGTGCCGCTGATCACCCTGCTGTTCGTCGCCATCGTCATCCTCCAGCTCTTCCTGCCGCCGGAGGTCTCGCTCGATCAGCTCGTGCGCGTGATGATCATGATCACGCTGTTCGCCTCCGCCTACATGGCCGAGGTGATCCGCGGCGGCTTGCAGGCGATCCCACAGGGCCAATACGAGGCCGCGCAGGCGATGGGCCTGAGCTACTGGCGGTCGATGCGGCTGGTGATCCTGCCGCAGGCGCTGAAGATTTCCATTCCGGGCATCGTCAACACCTTCATCGGCCTGTTCAAGGACACCACGCTGGTCATCATCATCGGCCTGTTCGACATTCTGGGCCAGGCACGTCTGCTGCAAACCAACCCGGACTGGCTGGGCAAGGTGGACTACGAGACTTTCGTGCTGGCGGCGCTGTTCTTCTTCGTCATCTGCTTCGGCATGTCGCGCTATTCGATCAACCTCGAAAAGCGCCTGGACACGACGAAACGTTAGGGAGGCGCCCATGCGGGCGGACGAAACGGACGCGGCGGACGGGGAAGAGCCGATCATCCGCATCACCGGCCTCAACAAGTGGTTCGGGCCGTTCCACGTGCTGCGCGACATCGACCTCGAGATCGCCCGCCGGGAGCGCATCGTCATCTGCGGGCCCTCGGGCTCCGGCAAATCGACGCTGATCCGCTGCGTCAACCGCCTGGAGGCCTACCAGGAGGGCCGGATCGTCGTCGACGGCACGGAGCTGACGAACAACCTGAAGAATATCGATGCCATCCGCCGCGAGGTCGGCATGGTTTTCCAGCAGTTCAATCTGTTCCCGCACCTGACGGTGCTGGAGAACTGTACGCTGGCGCCGATCTGGGTGCGCAAGATGCCGAAGGCGGAGGCCCGGCGCATCGCCATGGAGTATCTCGAACGGGTGCGCATCCCCGAGCAGGCGGACAAATATCCCGGCCAGCTCTCAGGCGGCCAGCAGCAGCGCGTGGCGATCGCGCGCTCGCTGTGTATGCGGCCCACCATCATGCTGTTCGACGAGCCGACATCGGCGCTCGATCCGGAGATGATCAAGGAGGTGCTCGAGGTCATGGTCGATCTCGCCGAGAGCGGCATGACCATGCTCGTGGTGACGCACGAGATGGGTTTCGCCTCGCAGGTGGCTGACCGCGTGATCTTCATGGACGCCGGCCAGATCGTCGAGCAGAACACGCCGGACGAGTTCTTCAACAACCCCCAATCCGACCGCACCAAGCTGTTCCTGGGCCAGATCCTCTCGCACTGACCCCGGCCGCGCGCACCGAAAGACGGAGCTATGCCTCCATGAGGACGTCGTGGGCGAGGCGGGTCACGACGGAATCGAGGCCTTCGCCGCTGCGGCAGTTGGTGACCAGCACGGGCCTGCCCGCACGCACCGCCTCCGCCTCCCGCCGCATCGCCGGGAGGTCGACGCCAACATGGGGCGCCAAGTCGCTCTTGTTGACGATCAGCAGGTCCGCCCGCACGACGCCCGGGCCCTTCTTGCGCGGGATGTCGCCGCCGCCCGAGACGTCGATCACGAACAGCCAGTAATCGACCAGATCGAGGGAGAAGGTGGAGGCGAGGTTGTCGCCGCCGCTCTCGATCAGGATCAGGTCGAGCGGGCGCAGGCGTTCCTCCAGGCGGTCGGCCGCCTCGATGTTGAGGGTGGGATCCTCGCGGATCACGGTGTGCGGGCAGGCGCCCGCCTCCACGCCGACCACGCGGTCGGGCGCGATCAGGCCGCCGCGCCGGAGCCGCTCGGCGTCCTCGCGGGTGACGAGATCGTTGGTCACGACGGCGAGCGAGGTGCCGCGGGCGGCGAAGAGCGGCAGCAGCCCCTCGATGAGGGCGGTCTTGCCCGAGCCGACCGGCCCGCCGATCCCGACCCGCGCGCAGATCGCACCTTCCGTCACCCGCTCCCCCGCTCCTCGACCAGCCGCGCGCGGCCGTCTGCGAGATGGGCTTCGAGGCGTGCCATGTAGCTCTCCCGCGCGCCATCCAGCGCCACTTCGAGAAGGGCACCCCGGAAGCGCACGCGCCAGTGCAGGTTCCCGCAGAAGTAGCCGAGATCGAGCGCCGCCGCTACGTCCCGCGGCGCGAGCGCGAGCCATGTCGTCTCGCGCATGCGGACGACCACGGCGCGTTCCTCCTCCAGAAGGAGCACCGCGCCGTCGGCCAGACGCTGCGCACGCGGGAGCGCGACCGCGCAATCGGTGCCCTTGTCCGTCTCTACCCGCAGACGCCGGCGCGCCGTGTCGGCCGCGTCGAGGGCGATGTACTCGACGCGGCCTTCATGGCCCAGCGCATGGAGCTTGTCCGCGAACGCGGCATCGCCCGCACGGCCCAGGATCCGGTTCAGACGCAACATCGCCCGGAGCGCCTCCCTCGCCAGCCCCAAGCTTACGGCCGTTCCCGCCGCCGGCAAGGGTGGGGCGAATGAATCCGTGAACCGCCGTTCTTTTTGGGGTAAGTAGAGGGCGCGCGAACGCGCCGCGTCGAACGGGGAGGAAGCTCGTGACCGATCTGCGATACGAGGCGCCGGAGACGGTGGAGACCGCAGTCCGGCTCCTCGCCGAGGCGGATGGCGCGGCCAGGGCACTGGCCGGCGGCACCGACCTCCTGGTCCAGCTGCGCACCGACGTGGTGCGCCCCGCGCTCATCGTCGACTTGAAGCGCATCCCGGCGCTGATGAGCGTAGAGGCGGACGAGGGCAGCTTCCGAATCGGCGCCGCCGTGTCGGGTGCCGTGCTCGGCAGGAACGCCGCCGTCAAGGCGGCGTGGCCGGGCGTGGTCGAGGCGCTGGAACTGATCGGCTCGACCCAGATCCAGGGCCGCGCCTCGCTCGGTGGCAATTTGTGCAACGGCTCGCCCGCGGCCGACGCCGTCCCGGCGTTGATCGCCGCCGGCGCGACCTGCGAGGTGGCCGGCCCTGGCGGCACGCGCTCCGTGCCGGTAGAGGATGTGGTCACGGGGCCCGGCAGACTCTCCCTCGGCAAGGGCGAAATCGTGGTGTCGTTCGTCCTGCCCAAGCCGCCGCGGCGCTCGGGCGACGCCTATCTCCGATTCATTCCGCGGACCGAGATGGATATCGCCGTGGTCGGTGCCGGCATCGCGCTCGCCCTGGACGAGGCAGGCGTCTGCACCCATGCGCGGCTCGGCCTGGGCGCGGTCGCGCCGACGCCGCTGCTGGTCGAGGCGGGGGCGAAGGCGCTGATCGGTGGTGCCGTGGACGAGGCCGCGCTGACGCGCCTCGCCACCGCCGCCAGCGCCGCCTGCGACCCGATCGACGACAAGCGCGGAACGGTCGAATACCGCATCAGGGTGGCAGGGGTGCTGGCGCGGCGCGCGGCGCTCGCCGCCCTCGAACGCGCGAGGAAGAAGCGATGACGAAATACCACGTCTCCGCGACGGTCAACGGCGAGCCGGTGGAATTCCTCTGTTCGGCCGAGCAGACCCTGCTCGATGTCCTCCGCGACGAGCTCGACCTGACCGGCACCAAGGAGGGCTGCGCCACGGGCGATTGCGGCGCGTGCAGCGTGACCGTGGACGGACGGCTGGTCTGCGCCTGCCTGATGCTGGGTGCCGAGGCCCAAGGCCGCGCGATCGGCACCATCGAGGGCATGGCCGAGGGCGACAGGCTGCACCCGTTGCAACAGCGGTTCCTCGAGGACGCGGCGCTGCAATGCGGCGTCTGCACGCCGGGCTTCCTGGTCGCGGCGAAGGCGTTGCTCGACGAGAACCCCGACCCGACGGAGACGGAGGCCCGTTATTGGCTGGCCGGGAACCTCTGCCGATGCACCGGGTACGACAAGATCATCCGCGCCGTGATGACGGTCGCGCGTTCACGCGCGCAAGGCCGCACGACGGCCGCCGAGGCGAGAGGAGAATAGACCATGGCAACCGTCCAACGGGACGCCCGCAACGGAAACGGTTCGCTCAAATACGTCGGCACGCGCCACGTCCGCCCGGACGGCGTGGACAAGGTCACCGGGCGGGCCAAATTCGGCGCCGATTTCTCGCTCCCCGGGATGCTGGCAGGCCAGGTTCTGCGAAGCCCGCATGCGCACGCGCGCATCCGCGCCATCGATACGTCGAAGGCGCGCGCGCTCCCCGGCGTGAAGGCGGTGGTGACCCGCGACGAGATGCCGGAAGTCCCCTCCCAGTGGGTGCCGGCCGGCGAGGTGCAGGTGAATTTCCGCGACATGTCGGAGAACGTCATGGCGCGCGGCAAGGCGCTCTATGACGGCCACGCGGTGGCGGCGGTGGCGGCGACCACGGCGGCCATCGCCAAGCGGGCGCTGACGCTGATCGAGGTCGACTATGAAGTGCTGCCGCACGTGATCGACGTGCAGGAGGCGATGAAGCCGGACGCCCCCCTGCTCCACGAGGACATGATCACGGAAGGCGTCGAGCCGGCGCCCGACAAGCCCTCCAACGTCTTCAAGAAGGTCAAATTCGAGAGCGGTGACATCACGGCCGGCTTCGCGGCCGCCGACGCGGTCGTCGAGCGCACGTTCACCACAAAGCCGGTCCACCAGGGCTATATCGAGCCCCACGCGGTGGTCGCGAGCGCGGGCGAGGATGGCCAGTGCCAGCTTTGGTGCACGACCCAGGGGCAGTTCACCGTGCGCGCTTATTGCGCCAACCTGCTCGGCATGGACTTGGCGGACATCCGGGTCACGCCATCCGAGATCGGCGGCGGATTCGGCGGCAAGACGGTCGTTTATCTCGAGCCGGTCGCGCTCAGGCTGTCGCAGCTCGCGGGCCGGCCGGTCAAGATGGTGATGTCCCGCGAGGAAGTGTTCCGCGCCAGCGGCCCCACCTCTGGCGGTGCGGTGAAGATCAAGATGGGTGCCACGAAGGACGGCAGGATCACCGCCGCCCAGGCTTGGCTCGCTTACCAGGCGGGGGCCTTTCCCGGCTCGCCGATCCAGCCCGGCTGCATGTGCGTGTTCGCGCCCTACGACATCGAGAACGCCGAGGTGGTGGGCTATGACGTGGTGGTGAACCGCCCGAAGGTCGCGGCCTACCGCGCGCCGGGCGCGCCGATCTCCGAGTTCGCGGCCGAGGCCGTGATCGACGAGCTCGCCAAGACGCTCGCCATCGACCCCGCGGAGTTCCGCATCCGGAACGCGGCCAGGGAGGGGACGCGCGCGCTCTACGGCCCGAAATTCGGCCCCATCGGCTGCGTCGAAACTTTGGAGGCCGCCCGCGACAGCGACCATTACAAAGCGCCACTCGGGCCGAACCAGGGGCGCGGCATCGCCACCGGCTTCTGGTTCAACATCGGCGGTGAATCCTGCGCCACCATCAACATCACCGAAGACGGCACGGCGACGGTGGTCGAGGGCAACCCGGACATCGGCGGCTCGCGCGCCTCGATCCAGCTCATGGCGGCGGAGGCCCTGGGGATCGCGCCCGACAAGGTGCGGCCGCTGGTCGCCGACACGAGTTCGATCGGCTATACCTTCCTCACCGGCGGCAGCCGCGTCACCTTCGCCACCGGCATGGCGGTTGTCGAGGCGGCCGGCCAAGTGGTGCAAGAGCTGCGGGCGCGGGCGGCAAAGATCTGGGAGATCCCGGTCGAGGCGGTCGTCTGGGAGGAAGGCCAAGCCAAGCCCGCGGGCAGCAATGCCGGCGCGTTCGAACCCATGAGCCTGGCCGAGATCGCGGCCCAGGCCGGCAAGACCGGAGGGCCGATCACGGCAACCGCCTCGATCAACGCGCAGGGCGCGGGGCCGGGCTTCGGCACCCATGTGTGCGACGTCGAGGTCGACAAGGAGACGGGCCGGGTCACCGTCTTGCGCTATACCGCCGTGCAGGACGCCGGCCGCGCGGTGCATCCGAGCTACGTCGAGGGCCAGATACAGGGCGGCGCCGCGCAGGGCATCGGCTGGGCGCTGAACGAGGAGTACATCTACGACGAACAGGGGCGCCTCGAGAATCCGGGCTTCCTCGACTACCGGATGCCGGTGGCCTCCGACCTGCCGATGATCGACACGGTGATCGTCGAGGTGCCGAACCCGAACCACCCCTACGGGGTGCGCGGGGTCGGCGAGGTGCCGATCGTCCCGCCGATGGCGGCGGTCGCGAACGCGGTGGAGAACGCCACCGGCCTGCGCATGACCGACCTGCCGATCTCGCCGCCGCGCCTGCTCGCCGCGCTCGACAACGGCGGCTGAGGCCCGGGCCCGCCGCCTCCGCGGCGTGAAGAAGACATGAGGCGCGACCGGGAGCCGGTTCTCGCCTGTGAGGATAATCTGGCCTTTCTGCGCCGGCTGCCGGACGCACGCATAAAGCTCGTCGTCACCTCCCCGCCCTACAATCTCGGGAAGGACTACGAAGCCAGGACTTCACTGGAGGCTTACGTCGAGGCGCAGCGGCGCGTGGTCGCCGAGTGCGTCCGGCTCCTGCACCCGCGCGGCTCGCTCTGCTGGCAGGTGGGTAACTATGTCGCGAACGGGGAGATCGCGCCGCTCGACACGATTCTCTACCCCGTGTTCCGGGAGCAGGGGCTGAAGCTCCGCAACCGCATCGTCTGGCACTTCGGTCACGGTCTGCATTGCACGAAGCGGCTCTCCGGCCGCTATGAGACGATCAACTGGTGGACGCGAAGCGACGACTACACATGGAATCTGGACAGCATCCGTGTGCCGTCGAAATACCCTCACAAGCGGCACTTCAAGGGGCCGAACGCCGGCAAGCTCTCCGGCAACCCGAAGGGCAAGAACCCGAGCGACGTGTGGTCGTTCCCAAACGTCAAGAACAACCACCCGGAGAAGACGATCCACCCGTGCCAGTTCCCAGTCGAACTGGCGGAGCGACTGGTGTTGTCGATGACGGACCCGGGCGACGCGGTGCTCGATCCGTATATGGGCGTGGGCAGCACCGTCATCGCCGCCCTGATGCATGACCGCGCGGCCTACGGCTGCGACATCGTTGCCGAATATGTGGAGATCGCGCGCGAGAGGGTGGAGCGATTGCGCGCAGGCGCCCTCCGCACCCGCCCGATGGGCAAGCCCATCTACGACCCGGCCCTGCCCAGGGGTGGTCATTGATGCGGATCGTCGCTCGCTACTCGCACCTGAATGGCGAAGAATATCTATTGGTGCATCGTCCGACTCTGTGGCAAGAGGTGCAATCCGTGATCCGTGAGGTCGATGCGGAATCTTGTCGAACCAAGAAGTCGGAAGAGCGGCGTCAAGAAGGCCGATTGCTTTATTCCCCCCGAGATATGAACCGCGCCTTCAAGACTGGTCTCGAGAATCGGAAATGGAGCGAGCGCCGCAAGAATTTCTATGTGACGTCTGACGAAAAGCTCATGCGAAACACCCATGGAAAATCGGAGGAAAACCAGAAGAAAGCGATCAAGAGAGCCGGATACGAACCAATCATGTCATATAACCAAACCGATTTCGTGAAGGATCGTGTTGCGGTCGAGGTTCAGCTTGGAAAGTATGCCTTCGTTGCTCACGACCTGTTCGTCAAGCATTTGAGCTTCTATGTTTCAGACATCATCGACGTGGGGATCGAGATACTTCCCATGAAGGAATTGGAGCGTGAAATGTCGTCGGGTGTGCCATATTATGAACGCGATTTGCTGAACGTCATTCGCCAAGGCAGGGGTGTACCGGCAGTTCCACTCGTACTTGTCGGTGTCGCACCTTAATGCGCTTTCTCGAAAAATTCTGGTTTTTCAAGTCACGCAGCGCGTTGACAGCTTGAATGCACAGCCGCCGGGCCGTACGCGAGCGGAGCGAGCGCACCGCTCTCTGCTGCACGCCGGCTCACCCTTCCAGCTCGTAGACTTCGATGTCGGCGTCGCGACCGCGTACGGGATAGCGGCCACGAAAGGCGAGGACGGCGTGCCGGGACGAGAGCATCGCCGTTTCCCCGCTCAGCAGGACGGCGACTTCGCTGCCAACCGCCGCCTCTTTGCAGAGTTGCTCGAGCCGGGCGGCGACGTTCACCGTGTCGCCGATCAGCGTGTAGTTGACCCTGCCTTCCGCGCCGACATTGCCGACGATCGCGGGCCCCGTGTGGATGCCGATCCGCATCGCGACCGCGTCGGCCCCGGCCGCGCGGCGGCGCGCGTTCTCCGCCGTAACGTTCGCGCGGATGGCGGCAGCGACACGGAACGCCCGGTCGGCCGCGTTCGCGCTGTCTTCTTCCCAGAAGGCCATGAGCGAATCGCCAATATATTTATCGACCGTGCCGCCCTCCGCCTCGATGCAGCCGACCAGGATGGTGAAGTGCGCGTTCAGGAGACGCGCCACCCCCGCCGGCGGCATCCGCTCCGACAGGGTCGAGAAGCCCGCGATGTCCGTGAACATCACGGTCACCTGTTTCTCCTCCGAGACCACCGGTGCATCGCGCTCGACGAGGCGGCGGACGAGCTGCCGCGGCACGTAAGTTTCGAACCAGCACAGACCAGCGACCATCCTGTTGAAGGCGCGGGCGGCCTCGTCCAGCTCGCGCACCCGGCTGGGCTTCAGCGGAGCGACACGGCCGAATTCGAGCGCCGCCACCGAGCCCGCCGCCGCGGCGAGCGCCTTGACGGGGGCGCTGACGCGGCGCCCGAGGAAGACGGCGATGGCTACGCTCACCAGGATGACGACGCTGCCTGCGATGCCGGCCGCGATCAGGCGGTTCCACTCGACGCCGAACCCATCTTCCGGGCCGACGTAAATCCCGACCGTCAGCGGCACCTGACCGAGGTCGTCGAGCCGCGTGTGGACGAACCCGTACTCGTCGCCGTCGATCGTCACCGCGTGCCCGCTCACCCTCTCGCCGAGATCGATGAGCAATTCCCGGAAGTCCGGGTTGTGGAAACGGGCGAGGACACGATCGCCCACCTCATCCAGCCGCGGCAGAGGGATGTCCTTGTCCCGCCGGTAGGAGCCGCCCGCCATGTTGCGATGCGCGAGCACATGGTCATCGCCGTAGAGGATGAACAGGTTGCCGCCGAGGGCGTCCCCGCCGGCGATGAGACGCGACAGTTCGCCGACGGTGACCGCCGACAGCAGCACGCCCAGATAGCGGTCGCCTTCCCACACCGGCGTCCGCACCGTGAGAAGCGTCGAGCCGACGAGGTCCTCCCATACCGCGCCGCTCCAGAACGGCCGGCGCGGACGATTCCGCGCGTCGGCCAGGGCGGTGGCCAGCTCCGGCAGGTCGGCGACATGCGCCTCTTCGGAAACGCCGCGCCCCCGGAGAACGCGCACGATCCTGCCGTCGGTGTGCACGAATCCCATGCCCAGGATCTGCCGGGCCGCCGCCGCCGTCGTCAGCAGCGCCTGCGCGAAGCGCTCGTCGTCCGCGGGGTCGAGCCGGCCGGACTCGATCATGCCCGCGATATAGGAATTCGCGTCCTCGACCGGCCGCAGATGGCCGCGGATTTGCCGGACGAAAGAGAAGATGGCGAGCCGCGCGCCGTCTTCGAGCAGCGCCAGCGTGTTCCTCTGGGCGGTCCACAGGGAGATGCCCTGTACGAGCGCCATGCCGACCACGATCAGCAGCCCGAAACCCGTCACCAGCACCGTCGTGATCGATGGCTTCATCCGGAGGCCCCCCGTCCACGGCGCGATCATAGGGGAAGGCGCGCCGAAACCGGACGGACCGAAGCGGGCCGCCCCTCGCCCCGGGGGGCCCCGTGTCAGAGGGGCACCGTTCCGCGTTCCCGCGAGGGGACGAGGATGTCGAGATCGCAGCCGCGGTCGGCCTGTTCGACATGGGCCAGGTGGAGGGCGAGGTAACCGCGTTCGGCGCCGGACGGCGGGGGCGGCGGGCGCCAAGCCGCGGCGCGCGCGTTCAGGGTCTCTTGCGAGACGTCCAGCACGAGCGACCGCGCCGCCACGTCGAGCGCGATCGAATCGCCGGTCTCGACCAGGGCGAGCGGCCCGCCGACCGCCGCCTCGGGGCTGGCGTGGAGCACCACGGTGCCGAAGGCGGTGCCGCTCATGCGGGCGTCTGAAATGCGCACCATGTCCTTGACGCCGGCCGCCGCGAGCTTGCGGGGGATCGGGATGTAGCCGGCCTCCGGCATCCCAGGCGCGCCCTTGGGCCCGGCGTTGCGCAGGACCAGGACGTCGTCCGGAGTCACGTCGAGCGCGGGATCGTCGATCCGTGCCGCCACGTCGGCCACCGAGTCGAAGACCACGGCGCGCCCGGTGTGGCGGCAGAGTGCGGGCGTGGCCGCGGACTGCTTGACGATGGCGCCGCCCGGCGCGAGGTTGCCGCGCAGCACGGCGATGCCGCCTTCCGGGTGGATCGGGGCGCCGCGCCCGCGCACCACCGCCTGCGCCCAGGGGGCGGGGGCGGCCTCGATCTCCGCGCCGAGGGTGCGCCCGGTTACGGTCAGGCAGTCGAGATGGAGCCGGGGCGCCAGCGCGCGCAGGACGGGTGCCAAGCCGCCAGCCCGGTTCAGGTCCTCCATGTAGTGGCGGCCGGAGGGCTTGAGGTCCACCAGCACCGGAGTCTCCCGACCGAGCCGGTCGAGGCCGTCCAGGTCGAAGGCGAAGCCGAGGCGCCCGGCCAGGGCCGCGAGATGGATCACGGCGTTGGTCGAGCCGCCGATCGCGAGCATCACCTGGAGCGCGTTGGTGAGGGCAGCCGGAGTCAGAATGCGGTCGGGCGTCAGCCCCTCGCCCGCAAGGGCCACGGCGCGGGCGCCGGTCTCGCGGGCGATGCGGAAGCGGTCGGCGAGTACCGCCGGAATCGCCGCACCGCCCGGCAACATCATGCCGAGGGCCTCGGTGACGCAGGCCATGGTGCTCGCCGTCCCCATCACCATGCAGGTCCCGGCCGAAGGCATGAGCCGGCCGCCGATTTCGTTGATCTCAGCCTCGTCGATCCGCCCGCCCCGATGCTCGCTCCAGTAGCGCCGGCAATCGGTGCAGGCGCCCAGCCGCTCGCCCCGGTGGCTGCCGGTCAGCATCGGGCCGGTGACCAGATGGATGGCCGGGCGGTTGGCACTCGCGGCGGCCATGAGCTGGGCCGGCACGGTCTTGTCGCAGCCGCCGATCAGCACCACGGCGTCGAGCGGATGCGCGCGGATCATCTCCTCCGTGTCCATCGCCATGAGGTTGCGGAAGAGCATGGTCGTCGGGTTCATGAAGGGCTCGCCGAGCGCGATGGTCGGGAAGGCCAGCGGCAGCCCGCCGGCGGCCAGCACGCCGCGCTTCACCGCCTCCACCAGTTGCGGCACGGTGCCATGGCAGCTCACCAGGTCGCCCGCCACCGAGGCGATGCCGATCACCGGCCGGTCCAGCTCGGATTCGGTGTAGCCCATCGATTTCGCGAACGCCTTGCGCAGGAACAGTGAGAAGGCGGGATCGCCGTAATCGGTGAGCGCGCGCCCGAGCCCGGTCGCGCCTTTCGTCGTTTTCGCCATCGCTCCGTCCGCTACTCCGCCGATACCGCCCCCTCGCTCCGGCGGCGGGCGGTCACTCGGGAATCAGCCCGCAGCTGACGCCGCCATCGATGGTGAGCGCGATTCCGGTGATCCACGTGGCCTCGTCCGAGGCGAGATAGACGAAGCCGCCGGCGACCGAAGCCGGGTCGCCTACGCCGAGGGGATGGAGCTTTTCGAGCCGCGCCGCGAACCCCTCCGGGTCGTCGAGTCGGGAGAGGTGGTAGTCGACCATCGGCGTCCGCACCCAGCCGGGGCAGATGCAGTTGACCCGGATGCGGTCTTTGGCGCCGTCCAGCGCCAGGCATTTCGTCAGCGTGACGACGGCGCCCTTGGAGGTCCCGTAGGCCACCTGACCGGGGGTTCCGATCAGCCCGGCGATTGAGGCGGTGTTCAGGATCACGCCCCCGCCGCGCGCGCGCATATGGCCCCAGATCGCCTTGGCCGTCCGGTAGATGCTGGTGACGTTGACGTCGAGCTGGCGATCCCAGTCCGCGCGCGCCACGTCCTCCGCGGTGCCGATCACCGCCTGGCCGGCGTTGTTGATCAGGATGTCGACATGGCCGAGCGCTTCGATGGCGCCGACGACGAGTGCCGCCACGTCGTCGTCCCGCGTGACGTCGGCCGCGATGGCGACGGCGGCCCCGCCCCGATCCTCGATCGCGCGTGCGGTGGCGGCGTTGTCTTCGGCGTCGAGGCCCGCGCAGACGACCGCCGCGCCCTCCCGCGCGAAGCGCTCCGCCGTCGCCCGGCCGATGCCGGAGCCGGCGCCGGTGACGATCGCCGTCTTGCCCGCGAGCCGCCGCGTCTCCGGCGTGCGTCGCTCGCCCTCGCAATCGCCCGTCGGCATGGTTCCTCCCCGGCCCCGCGGCGCGGCCGACCATAGCGGCCCTCTCCCGGGCCGGCAAAGCCTCGCCGGTGCGCGTGGGCTACCGGCCGCCGTCCTATTCGGCGAGCGCGGCGGGGAATTCGTCCTTGCTGAACACCAGACGGAAGGTGCCCTTGGCCGGGCCGTCCTGCACGGTCATCGTGCCGCAATTGAACGCGCCCTGGAGGGTGTCCAGCACGTGCTTCTTGTACGCGGTCTCCGCGTTGTCCAGATGGACGCCCTTGGTCTCGAACACCAGCACGTGCGGCTTGCCCCCGGATTCTCCGGCGAGTGCCACGAAATCGGGCCATATGCGGTCGCGTTTCCAGCCCTTCAGATAGTAATCGCCGCCTTGGCGCGCGGCGATCCGGTGCCACCATCGCAGCGCCCGTTGTTCGTCGAGATAGCGCGCGAAATTGCGCTCCAGGCCGGAATCGAACTGGTGCATGAAGACCGGCTCGAACAGGTTGAGCTGGAGGGGTGCACCGCTCTTCCGGGCGAGCAGGCCCGCGTCCTCGGGCACGGCGATTTCGTAGGTCTCGACCATGCGGAAATTGCGTTGGCCGGCATTGAGATCGAAGCAGATGTCGCCCCGCCCGAGCTTGTCGCGGAAGACGCGCTCCGCCTGTCTTTCCACCTCGCGGCTCGCATGCCGCCGCAACTCGTAGGCCAGCCAGCCGCGCCGGTCGTATATCGCCCCGTCCGTTTCGCCGTCGGCGCGCAGATTGGCGACCAAGCGTTGTGCGATGCGCGCCGCCTGCCAGGTGTTCGGAACCGTGTCCGACAGGCGGCGGACGAACCATGACAGCCGGACGGTCTTGTCGACCTCCAATACGCGATCGGCGTGGACAGAGAGCGGCGAGTCGCCGATATCGACGGCGGCCGACTGGCGCAGCGCGGCTTCGGCCTGGCTGTCGCGCGGGTCCGGCGCGTCGATCGAAGCCCAGTCGATTTCAGGCAGGATATGGCGCGTATAGTCGAGCTCGCGCCAGTCCTCCCCGTCACAGTGCAGCACCCGGGGCAGGAAAATGTCCTGCTCGCGGAATGCCTCGCGCCGGCGGACTGTCACGCGGTTCGCGCTGCCGGTACCGGAAGCGACGTCGCCGACGAAGACGTCGCCGCCCAGACCGGTCAGCCCCTCGGCCTCCAGCCCGCGCTTGACGGACTCCACCGCCTCGCCCACATCGGTGTTCCAGCAGAAGACACGGCAGGTGTCGAGGGCCTCCCGGCCGGTGCGCCGCGCGTGCGGCTGGCGCATGACGCGGCCGACCAGCTGGGTGAGGGCGCGCTTGGCGGTGGTGTTGTCCAGGATCGCCAGCACATAGGCGAAGGGGCAGTCCCACCCTTCCATCAGGGCGGCGCGGGTGATGATCCAGCGCACCGGCGTATAGGGCGAGAGGAGATCGACCCGGGCGAGCTCGTCGCGTTCCGCCGATTTCACCGCGATGGCGCGTTCGGGCACGCCCAGGCCGCGAATCAGATATTCGCGCACGTCCTCGGCGTGGACATGCTTGCCGTCGCGTTGTTTGGTGCCGGTGCGCTCCACGCGCGCCACCGCGATCGGGCGGATGTAGCGGCCCGTGCGCGCTTCCAGATCCCGCGCCTCGTCGTCGAGCCGTTCGAGCGCGTCGTGCGCCTGCTCCAGCACGTACTTCCATGCGACTCCGGTGAACGATTCCACCTGCACCGGCAGTTTGATCATCTCCTCGGCCTTCAGCTCGGCACCGCCGATGTCCACCAGCAGGTTGCTGATGCCCTCGTTGGGGGTGGCGGAGAGCTCGATGACCATGCGCGGGTCGAGGCGGCTGACCGCGCGCGCGAATTCCTCGCCCGTCTCGCGCTTCCTGCCGTAGGCCTTGTGCGCCTCGTCGAGCACCACCACGGGGCGCAACATCTTGAAGACATTGAACAGGCTGTGCTTGATCGGGCCGCCCGCCGCCGCGCGCTCCAGGTCGGGGTGGGCGGCCAGCAGGCGCGCTTCGCCCGGCGCGTCGTCCTCCGCCGGGAACAGGCTGGGGTAGCGCGCGGAATCGCGGAACATGCGGAGGAACTCCCGCCCCTTTCGCCGGTTGGCGGCGGGCAGCATCAGCAGCATGACGCAGTGGTAGTTCGCCGCGTCGAGCGCCGAGAACCGATCGTCCTTTTCCAGCAGCTTGACCCGGCGGCCGCTGGCGCGGTCCAGCATCTGGCGGCAGGGGTGCTGGCGGTCGCGCAGCGCGGCCCGGGTTTGCGCGTAGATGGCGCGGGACGGCACGACCCACAGCGTCAGCCCGGTCTGGCGGTGGAGCCGCGCCAGCGCGGCGGCGGCGATCAGGGTTTTGCCGCCGCCTGTCGGAATCTTGAGGCAGATATGCGGGATGGGGCGCCCCGCGTCGTCGGAGCGGTGCACGTGCCTAGCCAAGCCGTCCGACTCCGCCAGCATCTCCCAGGCTCGCGACGGCCAGTCGTGCAGCGAGTCGGGGACCTCCGCCCCGGCCGCTTCCAGCGCCGCGATGGCCTTGTGCGATTCGCGCGCCGCGGCCTCGAGCGCGTCGCGCCAGCGCACAAACGCTTCCAGCACGCGAATCTGGTATTCCTTCAAATCCATCGCGACGCTCCCGGGAAAACCGCGGGCGATCGACGCGCGAACAGGTTCGGGGTCAGGTTTCCACTCCCGTTCCCTGGCCCTTGCCGAGCAGTTCCCAGGGCAGCTGGCAGAAGAGGATGCCCATCGGCGTCAGCTCGCTCTGGAGGATGTATTTCCCCGCCCCGAAGACGACCGCTTTCTTTCCGCCCGCCCGGTTGGCGGCCTCGATGCGCTCGGCGCGTTCCGTGTTCAGCATGGCGTCGTGTCCGCGCAGATATTCGAGGTCCGGCTCGTAAAGCAGGTAATAATCTGTCGTATCGCCTTCGTGGAACAACCCGGCCTCGTTCAGCGGCGTGAGGTCGTCGGGGCCGGCGGACACGCCGGTCGCGGTGTGCAACAGATAGGCGGCGAGCGCGGGCCAGGGGGGCAACGCCTCGCCGGTCAGCATCGCGTCCAGTTCGGTCGGCGGGCCGAGCGTGCAATAGGCGAAGGAACCGCTCAGTCCCTCGCGCAAGGCGGCGTCCCTGGCGCCCGGAACGCCGCGAATGACGCGGCGCACCCGCTCGGCGCAGACGGTATCGGCATGGTCTTCGCATTCGATCAGGATGAATTTGCGGTTGCCGCCGTCCTCCTTGTTGAGCGCCAGCACGGCATGGGCCGTCGTGCCGCTGCCGGCGAAGGAATCGAGCACGATATCGTTATCCGATGCAACCAATTCGAGTATTCTGCTGATGACTCGTTCGTCCTTCGGATAATCGAATTGTTCATCGGGAAGGATTTTCACCAGATTCTTATGCGCCGCGCGGCGATCCTGATAGAATACGCTTGTCAAGACTTGACCATCCGTTTCATGCAGATAGCGCTTGAGATTGGGAACGCGCGACTCATCCGGGCCGAAATGGACGCGATCCTCTTCTATAGCCTTCATCATCGTTTCTTGAAGGGGGAATCTCCAACCCCCGGCGGGAATTTTGACCGGGTTTCCGGTTTTCGGATGTAAGACTTCGTATTGTGGTCCGCCACTGCCGGGCCACGAAATGTCACCGGCGAAATACACTCCTCTTTCATCGATCCAATTGTAGTGTCGATGCACCCAAGACTTGTGTTTTTTGTCGAGAGACGAAAACCAATCCTTGAGTTCTTCCGAAGCCGAGGTGAAATCGTCGAGATGCGTTTCTTTCAATTCCTTGGCGACTCGATAAATTTCGGCGATCCCTTCTTTCTGTACTCGCCAGCGATTGCCATTGGCGCTCAACGACTCCATCTCTCTCGCATAACACAAGATGTAATCGTGTCCCACCGATATGAAGCGCGCGTCGTTCTTCCCTGTTCCTTCCCAAACGAAGGTTCCGACGAAATTCCCCTCTCCGAAAATCTCGTCCATCACCATCCGCAGATGGTGGCATTCGTTGTCGTCCACCGAAACGAAGATCGCTCCATCTTCCGCCAGCAATTCCTTGAGCAGCTGCAAGCGCGGCCACATCATGCAGAGCCATTTTTCATGGCGCTCCATGTCCTCACCGTCCACTCGGCCGTTCTGCGCCAGCCACGCCCGCATCAGCGGGCTGTTCACCTTGTCGTTGTAGCACCAGCCCTCGTTGCCGGTGTTGTAGGGCGGGTCGATATAGACGCACTTCACCCGGTCGGCGTAGCGCGGGATCAGCGCCCGCAAGGCCTCGAGATTGTCGCCGTGGATGATCAGATTGCCGTCGGCCCCGTTGGCATTCAGCGAACGGTCGGCGTCGGGGAGCAGCGGGCGGTAGGGCACCGTCAGATGGTGGGCGTAGATCTGCTGCTTGCCCTTGAAATCGAGCGTCGGCATGACGGCCCTCCCTTCGGCGCCCGTGACCATAGCCGCTTGCCCGTGCACCGGCAACGGGAAATTAGAACAAACGAGGAAATTTCTCGCAGACGCGGTTGACTCGGGCGCGGGCGAGGCGATAGGGCGGGCGCATGAGGCTGCGGGAGAAGCGCGCGATCGTGACCGGCGGCGGGCGCGGTATCGGCCGCGCGATCGGTCGCCGTTTCGCGGCCGAGGGCGCGCATGTCCTGCTCGCCGACATCGACGGGGAACGCGCCGCCTCTGCCGCCGCGGAGATCGCGGAGGCCGGAGGGCAGGCCGATTCGTGCGCGGCCGATCTCGGCACGGTCGCGGGCGCAGACCGTCTGTTCGAGACGGCGCGCGCCTCCTTCGGCGAGCGGCTGGACGTCCTGATCAACAACGCCGGGATCGCCCATCACGGCGCCTTCCTGGCGCTCTCCCTGGAGGACTGGGAGCGCGTCCTGCGCAACAACCTGACCAGCGCCTTCCTCTGCGCCCAGCGGGCGGCGCGGATCATGGCGGCGCACGGGGGCGGCGGGCGGATCGTCAACATCGGCTCGATCTCCGGGCAGCGCGGCAGCTACGGGCGCACGGCCTACGGAGTCGCCAAGGCGGGCCTCCACCAGATGACGCGGATCATGGCAGTCGAGCTGGGCCCGCGGAACATCACCGTCAACGCCATCGCGCCCGGCCCCATCGACACCGGCATCACCAGCTTCGGGCCCGATCAGGAGCGCCGCTACCTGGAGCGTATCCCGCTCGAACGCTTCGGCCAGGCCCCCGACGTGGCCGGCGCGGCGCTGTTCCTCGCGAGCGCCGACGCGGCCTACGTCACCGGCGGCGTGGTGAACGTGGATGGCGGCTTCGACGCCGCGGGGCTGATCTTCAGCTATACCGAGCTGACCACCGTCAAGAGCGACGTGCGCGACCCGGCGAAGAGCGACTGATGCGCGTTTCCGAAAGCGTCGCCCTCGTCACCGGCGCCGCCGGCGGCATCGGCCGCGCTCTGGTGGCGGAACTGGCCGCTCGCCGCGCCCGCCGCATCCTCGCCGCCGACCTGCCGGGGCCGCTCGCCGGGGCGGCGTTCCCGGCGGGAGGCCCCGTCGCGCCGCTCCCCCTCGACGTGACGGACGAAGCGGCCGTCCGCGCCGCCGCGGCCGCCCACCCCGGCGTCACGCTGGTGGTCAACAACGCCGCGATCGTGCATTTCGAGGGGATCGTCGGCGCGCCAAGCCTCGCCGGCGCGCGCGCGTTGTTCGAGGTCAATTTCTGGGGCTACCTTCACGTCGCGCGCGCCTTCGCCCCGCTGCTGGCGCGGAACGGCGGCGGCGCCCTGGTCAACGTGCTCTCCGAGGTGGCGCGGGCGAGCGCGCCGTTCGTCGGCCCCTATTCCGCGAGCAAGGCCGCGGCGTGGTCGGCGACCCAGGCCATGCGGGCCGAACTTCGCGCGCAAGGCACCCACGTGCTCGCCGTCTTCCCGAGCTCCACCGACACGCCCATGCTGGCCGGCATCGGCGGCGACAAGCAGCCAGCGGAAGCGGTGGCGCGCAGCCTGCTCGACGCGCTGGAGGAGGGGAGGGAGGACGTCTCGATCGGCGCCCACTCGGTCGAGATCGAGGCATCGATGCGGCGCGACCCGAAGGCGGTCGAACGCGAATTCGCGGCCTTCCTCCCCGGCGCGCCGGCCATCCCCGATTAGGGGGCCTACAGCGCCAGGGCGGCGCGGTGGCCGTCGTGGATCGCCGAGGCCGCGTCGCGCGGCAGCAGGCAGTCGCCGATGCGGAACGTGCGGATTCCCGCCGCCTCCAGCGCGCCGGCGAGGCCGTCGCGGGCGATTCGCGGAGTCGCGTAGGCCAGCAGGGCCACGTCTTCGATGGCGGTTTCGGCGCCGGTGAGCACGTGGCGGCAGGCGACCCGGCCTCCCTCCCGCGCCACCGGCTCGGTCAGCCGCCGCACGTCGATCCCGAGCCGGGCCAAGCGCCGGTCCACGCCCAGGCGGGACATCAGGTTGACGAAGCGGGCGATCTCGGCGGCCGGGGTCAGAAGTACGACGCGCGCGAAGCGCCGCGCCAGCAGGTCGACCGCCGCGTAACAGGCGGCCGTCTGGTCCATGTCCAGCAGTACGGCCGTGCCGGGCGAAGGCGCCGCGCCCGCGGCTTCGGCAGGGGCAAGAGTCTCGACGGCGCGCCGCAGGTCGACTGCCTCCGCGCCGGCCGCCAGCGCCGGCGGCCGGCGCATCACGGAACCCGTCGCCAGCACCACCGCGTCCGGCGCGAAGGCCCGCAGCGAATCGGCCGTGGCCGCTTCGCCCAGGCGGAAGACGGCACCCGCGTCTGCCGCGCGCGCGTGCTGGAAGGCCGCCGTCCCCGCCACCTCGGCTCGGCCCGGCAGGCGCGCTTCGAGCCGCGCCGCGCCGCCCGGCTCCCGCCCCGCCGAGAAGACGGTCACCGCGTGGCCGCGTGCCGCCGCGGTCCAGGCCGCCTCCAGGCCCGCGAGGCCGGCGCCGACCACCGCCACCCGCCGCCCCGCCGCCGCCCGCGGCGGCCGCCAGCCCGCCTCGCCCGCGCAGGCCAACACCGGGTTCTGGAAGCAGCGGATCGGCCGGCCGGCGTGAATCTCGCCCCAGCAATAGTTGCAGTAGGTGCAGTGGCGGACCGCGCCGGCGCCGGCCTGCGTCTTGCGCGGCCAGTCGGCGTCGGCGATCAGCACGCGGCTGAAGCCCACCAGGTCGCAGGACCCGGCCGCCAGCGCCGCCTCCGCCGCCTTCGCCGATTCGATACGGCCCAGCGCGATCGTCGGGCGTCCGCCGGCCGCTTCACGCAGCCGCGCGTGCAGCGCGAGGAAGGGTTGCGGCGGGTAGTGCATGTCCGGCAGGTGCGCATCGAACCGGGGGCCGAACGCGCCCTGGCTGAAGCAGAGATAGTCGAGGACGCCTTCCGCGGCGGCGGCGCGGGCGATACGCGCGGCCTCGTCCGGGTCGATCCCGCCCGGCAGCTTCTCGTCGGCCGGGAGCTTGATGCCGACGATGAAACCGGCACCGCAGGCGGCGCGAACGGCGGCCAGCGTCTCGCGCATGAAGCGGGTACGGCCCGCGAAGTCGCCGCCGTAGCCGTCCGTCCGGTCGTTGCAGGCGGGCGAGAGGAACTGCGCGATGAGGTAGCCGTGGGCGCCGTGCAGCTCGACTCCGCCGAAGCCTGCGCGTTGCAGGCGCCGGGCGCTCTCGGCGTAGCCGGCGACGATCCCCGGGATTTCCGCCTCGGCCAGCGGGCGGGCGGCGTTCCAGTAGAGCGCCTCCGGCCGCGCGGAGGCGCCCACCGGCACCGAATCGAGGCCCCAGAGCTGCTGGCGCCCGATATGGCCGAGCTGGCCGATCAGCAGACAGCCCGCGCCCTCGACCGCCTCCGCCCAGCGCGCGAAGCCGTCGGCATTGGCCTCGTCGTGGGCGCTCACCAGAATGGGCGCGCCGCTGCTCGTCGGATGGACGTTGAGGAGCTCGCTCACGATCATCGCCGCCCCGCCCTCGGCGCGCGCCCGGTGGTAGGCAATCAGGCGGTCCGTGACCCTGCGCTCCCGCCCGAGGCCGGTGACGGTGGCGGTGTGGACGATGCGGTTGCGCAGCCGGCGGCACCCCAGGGCGAGGGGACTGAACAGCGTCTCGAACGCAGGCGCGCTCGCCATGCGCCGACGCTATGCCGCCGCCCCGCCCGCCGCAAGCGCGCAACCGGCCTCGCAGGCCTCCCGACGGTGCCCGCGCGGACCGGTTTCCCCTCTGTTCGGCGCCAGGGGTAAGATGGCTTCGTGAAGACGGTCATCGACATCCGCGACTCATCGCCCGCGCAGACATCCGCGACGCCTCGCCCGCGCGCGGGCGAGGCGGGGGCGGCCACTCCGCGGGCAGGCCATTCCCGGCCGGAGTCGCGCGCGACGGCATCCGGCGATCCCGGAACCCGTTGACCGCCGTCGCGCGATTCACGACGGCCGCATGACGGCGCCGCCGGGCGCGGGCATGGACTGCGACTTCGTCGTCGTGGGCGGGGGCACGGCGGGGTGCGTGCTGGCGAACCGCCTCTCGGGCGATCCGGCGAACCGGGTGGCGCTGGTCGAGGCCGGCGGCGAGGCGCGCCATCCGGCGCTCCGTATCCCGCTGCTGGCCGGCCACGCCTACTTCCTGCGTTCGGTCAATTGGAACTACGAGAGCGAACCCGAGCCCCATCTCGACGGGCGCCGCATCCCCTGGCCGCGCGGCAAGGTGCTGGGTGGCACCTCGGCGATCAACGGCATGATGTACATGCGCGGCAACCGCCGCGACTACGACGACTGGCACCGCCGCGGGCTCGAAGGCTGGGACTATGCGAGCGTGCTCCCCTACTTCAAACGCGCCGAAGGGCACGGCTCCCGCCGCGACGCCTATCACGGGACGGCGGGGCCGCTCCGCGTCGAGCGCGCGCGCTCGGACAACCCGCTTTACGAGGTCTTCCTGCGCGCCTGCGCTACGCTCGGCCTGCCGCGCAATGACGATTTCAACGGCGCGATACAGGAGGGCGTGGGCCGGCAGGATTTCTGCTACCGCCGCGGCCGGCGAGAGGACGCCGGGCAAGCCTTCCTGGCACCGGTGCGCCGGCGCCCCAATCTGCGGGTGCTGACCCGCGCCCATGCCGAGCGTCGCTCTTCGAGGGGCGCCGCGTCACGGGCGTCGCCTGCCGCCGCCTCGGGCGGGTTCGCGCGATTCGCGCGCGCCGCGCGGTGGTGCTCGCCTGCGGCACCGTCGGCTCGCCGGCGCTGCTGCAACGCTCGGGCATCGGCGCGCCCGCGCATCTCCGCCCGCTCGGCATTCCCATCGTCGCCGAAAGCCCGGAGGTGGGGCGCAACCTGCAGGACCACGCCGGCGTTTACGTCCAGTACGCCTGCACGCGGCCGGTCACGCTCTACGGCCTGATGCGCCCCGACCGGGCGGCCCTCGCCTGCCTGCGCGCCTGGCTCTTCGGCGCCGGCCCCGGCGCCTCGGTCGCGCTGGAGGCTGGCGGCTTCGCCCGCTCGCGCGAAGGGCTGGAGGCGCCGGATCTGCAACTCACCTTCCTGCCCGGCCTCACCCTGGACGTGACGCGCGCGAAGCAGGGCCGCCACGGCTTCCTCGTCCATGGCTACCAGCTCCGCCCCGAGAGCCGCGGCACCGTCCGCATCGTCTCCGCCGACCCCGACGCCGCCCCGGCGATCCGCCCCGGCACGCTGGGCGCCGAAGCCGACCGCCGCGTGGCGCGCGACGCCGTCCGGCTCGCGCGCCGGATCGTGGGCGGGGCACCGTTCGACCGATGGCGCGGCGCCGAGATCGCGCCGGGTGCGGCCGTCCGTTCGGACGCGGCGCTCGACGCCTGGGTGCGCGGCAACCTCACCACCGTCTGGCACCCGGTCGGCACCTGCCGCATGGGCGCGGACGCGGGCGCCGTGGCGGACGCGGCCCTCCGGGTGCGCGGCGTCGCGGGGCTGCATGTGGCGGACGCCTCCGTCATGCCGGCGATCCCCAGCGGCAACACCGCCGCGCCGACGATGATGATCGCCGAGAAGGCCGCCGACATGATCCTCGGCAAGCCGCCGCTCCCGTCGGAGGACCCGGCGGCGTGACCCCCCGCGGGCCGATGGCGCGTTCTACGGACTTGCCTCCCGGCGTTCGCCGAAAAGCAGGGTGACATTGATCCGCCGGTTGGCGTAGCCGGGGCGGAAACGGACGTCGCCGCTTTCATGGATCAGGCTGGAATCGAAGATCACGGCGCGGTTGCAGCGATAGGGCACGCGCACCGCGGCCCGCCCGGCGACGCGGCGCTCCAGCGGCGCGGGGTCCAGGTTGTAGTCCGCGAAGCGCCAGCCCGGCGGGGTCGCCGCGTCGTACACCACCAGCCCCGACCGCGCGGGCTTGCGGCAGGCCTCGTCCGGCGTGATCCAGAGATTGACGTTGACGGCCGCCGCGTCCGCATGCTTGCGGGTGCCGCCGCCCTGGCCGTATTTGAAGGCCCACGCCTGGGCCAGCCGGTGCCCGCCGAAGATTCGCGGCAGCCGTTCGCCGAGCGCGCGAGCGAGGGCGAGCACCACCGGGTGGTCGAAGCCCTCGTGCAGATAGGCGCCCAGATAGCCGCCGTGCTCCTTGCAGTCGAACCAGATCGTCGCCTCCAGGCAGAAGCGCCGGAGGGCGGCGAGCGCCTTCGCGTGCAACAGGTCGTCCACCACCACGAGGGCGGGCGCGGCCTCGGCGTAGCGCCGCTGGAGCGCCGCCGCGTCGAGACCGGGAGCGAGGACGGGCGCGACCGCCGCCTCCGGCGGGCGGTGCAGCATCCGGTTGAAGAAGGAACCGATCAGGCGCTGCTCGTCCGCGTCCAGCATGCGCGGGACCGTGGGCGCGTCCGCGCCGCCGAAGCCCGCGAGCACCCGGCGGAGGCCGTCCCGCGCCGGGGCCAGCGCCGGCCCCGCCCGGCCCCGCGCCAGCAGATAATCGAGCTGTTCCAGGTCGTGTTCGAGCCTGGTCCGCGAGGCGGTGCGGAAGGCCGCCTCCTGCGCCGGGTCGAGGATGCCGCCGTCCCGCCGGGGGAAGCCGCGATGGAGGGAGAGCGCCGTGCGGAACCACGTCACGGCCTCTTCCAGCCGCCCCTGCCGCTTGAGGGCCGTCCCGAGATTGACGCGGGCGGCACCTGAGCCCGGCGCCCGCGCCAGCGCGCCGCGGAAGGCGCGCTCGGCCGCCGCGTCGTCGCCCTGCCCGAGCATGAGATTACCGAGGGCGATGCGCAGCCCCGCCTTGTCCGGCGCGAGGGCGACGGCCGCCTCGAAGGCACAGCGCGCCCGGGCGAGCGCGCCGCGGTCGGCGGCGACGAGGCCGCGGACGTAATGCGCGCCCGCGTCGCGCGGGTCGCGGGCGAGGACCCGGCGGGCGAGCGCCTCCGCCTCGGCTCCCCGGCCCGCCCGCCAGGCGGAGAACGCCGCGCGCGAATCAGGCGGCCGCTCAGCCGCCGCGCGCGAGCCCGTCACGGGTCACCCTGAAGCCGGCCTTCTCCCGGTCCCAGGTGGCGGCCGTGACGCCTTCGGCGCGCAGCGCCACCTTGCGCACCTTCTGCGTCGGCGTGCGCGGCAGGTCGTCCTTGAACTCGATGAAGCGCGGGACCATGAAGTAGGGCATCTCGGCCGCGCAGTGGCGCAGCAGCGCTTCCTCCGTCAACACCGCGCCCGGCCGGCGCACCGCCACCAGCTTCACCTCGTCCTCGCCGACGGAGGCGGGGACCGCCACCGCCGCCGCCTCGGCCACCGCCGGATGCTTGCCGGCGAGGCGCTCCACCTCGAACGACGAGATGTTCTCGCCGCGGCGGCGGATCGCGTCCTTCACCCGGTCGTGGAAGAAGAGGAAGCCCGCCTCGTCCATGTGGCCGCGGTCGCCGCTGTGGAACCACAGATTGCGGAAGGCCGCGAGCGTCGCCGCCGGCAGGCCGTCATAGCCTTCCATCAGGATGTGCGGGTGCTTCGCGCGGACGACGATCTCGCCCGCCGCGCCGCGCGGCAATTCGCGGTCCATCTCGTCCACGATGGCGATCTCGTACCAGGGCGCGGCGCGCCCGGCGGCGCCTTTCGGCGTCGCCTCGCCGGGCCGGGTGTAGGCGACGATGTTGGCCTCGGTCGAGCCGTAGCCTTCCGTCATTTGCAGGCCGAAGCGGGCCTTGAATTCCTCGAGCACGTCGTGCGGGTTGGGCACCGCGTAGATCATGCGCAGCGGGTTGTCGGCGTCGTCGGCGCGCGGCGGCGCGGCGTGGAGCATGTGGCAGATGCCGCCCACGGCCACCGTCACCGTCGCCCCGTGCGCGCGCACCTCCGGCCAGAACCGCCCGACGCTGAAGCGCGGGCGCAGCACCATGCGGCAGTCGGCGAGCATGGTGCCGAGCAGGATGAACTTCCCGGCGATGTGGAAGAAGGGCAGGAAGTTGTAGGTCACGTCCTCCGGGCCGAGGGACACGATCTCGTTGAAGACCACGGCGAAGGACAGCGCGAAGTGGTGGTTGATGACCACGCCCTTGGACGGCCCGGTGGTGCCCGAGGTGAACATGATGCAGGCGGTGTCGGTCGCCGCCACGTCGCGCGCAAGGGCGGGGCCGCCGCCGGCCGCGAGCGCCTCGAGCGAAAGCACGGTGCCGGGAAGCGCGCGCCGCGCCTCCTCCGCGGCACCGTCCACGACGAAGGTGGCGAGGGCGGGGCAGCGCCCGGCGACGGCGGCGACGATGGGGACGAATGCCGCGTCCAGGACCATCGCCTCGGCCTTCGCGCTGCCCAGGATGTGCGCCAGGATGTCGCCGCGACAGGCGGTGTTGACGGGCACTTCGACGGCGCCCAGCTTCGCCGTGGCGAACCAGACGGACACGTGGTTCGGCGTGTTCTCCATCATGGTGGCGACGCGCGCACCGGGTTCGATTCCGCGCGCGGCGAGGCCGGCGGCGACGCGCCCGGCCTCCCGGTCGAGCGCGGCGTAGCCGTAGTCACGCCCCTCCCAGTGCATCACCGGATGGTCGGGGCGCTCCGCCGCGCGCCGCTCCAGCAGGCGGTGGACCAGCCAGGTTTCCGCGTTCTCGCCGATGGTCAGCATCGCGTCCTCCCGCGCGCCACTATAGCCGTGCCGCCGCGATCCTGGCACGCTGTGCGCCGGGACTCGCGGGAGAGGCCGTGCTGGAACGGATCAGGCTCGGCTCCGGGCTGGTGCTGTTCGTCTTCGTGGCGACGCACCTCGTGAACCACGCCTGGGGGCTGGCGTCGCTGGAGGCGCTGGCGGCCGCGCGCGACGTGTTCGTCGCCGCCTGGCGCAGCTGGCCTGGCACGGTGGCGCTCTACGGGGCCTTGCTCGCGCATTTCGCCATCGTCCTCTGGAGCCTGTACCGGCGCCGCACGCTGCGGCTGAAGCCCGCCGAGCTGGCCCAGGTGGCGCTGGGCGTCGCCATCCCGCTGCTGCTGGTCCAGCACGTGTTGGGGACCCGCGGCCTGCACGAGATTTTCGGCACGGTGGACGACTACACCTACGAGATCCTCGTCCTCTGGGTCTTCACGCCGGAGAACGGCATGATCCAGATGGTGCTGCTCGCGGTCACCTGGGGGCATGGCTGCCTGGGCCTGCACTTCTGGATCAAGCTCAAGCGGTGGTATCGGCCGGCGGCGCCCTGGCTCCTCGCCTTCGCGGTGATTCTGCCGCTCGCCGCGGCGGCGGGCTTCGTGGCGGCGGGGCGGGAGATCGCCGCCCTCGCCCGCGCGGACCCGTTCTGGCTCGAGGACGCCATCGCCGCGCTGAACTGGCCCGGCGAGGAGGCGCTGGCCTGGTACGAGACGTGGCGCTTTCGCGGCTGGGCGGTGCTGGGCGGCATCCTGGCGCTGGTCGTGCTGGCGCGCTACGCGCGGCTCGCGGTGGAGCGGCGGCGCGGCATGGTCCGGCTCGCCTATGGCGACGGGCGCGTCGTCGAGATCCGCCCGCCGACGACCGTGCTGGAGGCGAGTCGCGAGGCCGGCATTCCGCACGCCTCCGTCTGCGGCGGCCGGGGGCGGTGTTCGACCTGCCGCGTCCGCGTCGGCACCGGCGCCGAGCATCTGGCACCGGCGAGCGCGGAGGAGGCGCGGGTGCTGCGGCGGGCGGGCCTGCCCGCGCGCGTCCGCCTGGCCTGCCAGCTGCGCCCTGTCCGCGACCTGGAGGTCACCCCCCTCCTCCTCGCCAACGTGGACCCGCGCGAGGTGCTCCGCCGCGCCGACCGCCGGGAGGGCGAGCGCGAGGTGGCCATCCTCTTCGCCGACATCCGCTCCTTCACGCGCTTCGCCGAGAAGAAGCTCCCCTACGACGTGGTGTTCGTGCTCAACTGCTACTTCCGGTCCATGGGCCAGGCGGTGCTGAAGGCCGGCGGCGAGATCGACAAATTCATCGGCGATGGCGTGATGGCGCTGTTCGACGCCGCCACCGGGCCGGAGGAGGCGTGCCGGCGGGCGCTCGCGGCCGCGCGGGAGATGGGGGCGGCGCTGGAGGCGCTCAACGCCTCGCTGCGGAACGACCTGGGGGAGCCGCTCCGCATCGGCATCGGCATCCATCTCGGCGCCGTCATCGTGGGCGAGATGGGCTTCGGCACGGCGACCTCGTTCACCGCGATCGGCGACGCCGTGAACACGGCGAGCCGTATCGAGACGGCGACCAAGGATTACGGCTGCCAGCTCGTCGTCTCCGAGGAGGTGGCGCGCCGAGCCGGCGTCGACCTGGGCGCCCACGCGCTGCACGCGCTGGCCGTGCGCGGCCGCTCGGAGCCGGTCCCCGTCCGCGCCGTCCCCCGCGCCGCCGACCTGCCCGAAATCCCCGTTCCCTGAAGGGCGCTACCCGTTGAACCCCGGCGGGATGCGGGTATGCCAGTCGGTGGCCTGCTGGTAGGCCCAGCCGATGCGGAGCGCCGTCGCCTCGTCGTGGCCGCGGCAGACGACGTGCAGCGAAAGAGGCAGCCCCCCGTCGGTGAAGCCGTTCGGCAGGGCGAGGGCGCACCAGTCGAGCCAGTTGACCGGCCGCGTGAAGCGGGCCGGGGTCTTCGTCTGATCGATCGCGGCCACCGGCGGCGCCGGCGTTTCCACGGTCGGCGTGAGCCAGGCGTCGAAGTCCTCGAACGCCGCCAGCGCCGCCCGCTTGTCGTCCGCGCGCCCGCGCAGGAGCTGCTGATAGTCGGCGGCCGAGACACCGCAGCCGAGCTGGATGCGCGGGCGCACGTCGTCGTCCAGCGGCAGCGCCGGGTCGTCGACCAGATCGCCCAGCAGGGCGTAGCCCTCTGCGCCGATCAGGCGGCCCACCAGGGCGCCGTAGCGGGAGGTGGGCTGCGGCAGCGCCAGCGGAGCCGTGCGCGCGCCCGCCGCCGCCAGGGTCTCAACGGCGGCGTCGTAGGCGGCGAGCACCTCCGCGTCGAGGCCGGCGCGTTCCGTCTCCGGCAGGAGGCCCAGGCGCAGCCCCGCCACGCCCCGGCGGAGGGCAGGCCGCGGATCGTCCGGCGCGCGCCGCAGCGTCAGCGGGTCGGCCGCGTCCGGGCCTTGCAGCAGCGCGTAGAGGCAGGCCGCGTCCTCCACCGAGCGCGCCATCGGCCCCGGCGTGTCGAGGGTGGGGGCCAGCGGCAGCACGCCGGCGGCGCTGATCCGCCCGATGGTCGTCTTCAGGCCGGTCAGGCCGCACCAGGCGGACGGGATGCGCACCGAGCCGCCGGTGTCGGTGCCGATCGCCCAGGGCGCGAGACGGGCGGCGACGGCGGCGCCGGAGCCGCTGCTGGAGCCGCCGGCGGCGCGGTGGGTTTCGCGATCCCACGGGTTGCGGGGCGATCCCATGCGGCGGTTGGTGCCCCAGCCGCCCATGGCGAACTCCACCGTGTGGGTCTTGCCGAGGACGATCATGCCCGCCGCGATCGCCCGCCGCGCGAGGGTGGCCGTCGCCGGCGAGACGCGCGCCGCCCAGTGGCGGCTGCCGCCCGTCGTCACGCGACCTTCGATGTCGATCAGGTCCTTCAAGGCGATGGGCACGCCGTGCCAGGGGCCGACGCCGTGGCCCGCGCGGATCGCCTTGTGCGCCGCCTCGGCGGCGAGCAGCGCGTCGTCGCGATAGACCGTCGTGAAGGCGCCGACGGCGGGTTCGTGCGCCTCGATCCGGGCCAGCAGGGCTTCCATGAGATCGACCGGACTCGCGCGTCCCGCCCGGATTTCCGCGGCCGCCTCCCCGGCCGTCATGAACGCGAGATCGGCTGTGGGCATCGCGGCCTCCTCCCCCGTTTCGACCGGCGATACATACCACGGCGCGCTTCGGCGCACGGCCCGGCCCCGGCGCGCGGGGCCGGCGAGCCACGCGCCGGAAAACAGGGGCCGGCTCAGGCGGGGTCGGGGGCGAAATCCTCGCCGTAGCGGGTGGAGGTCCCGGTGGTGTGGAAGGTCTCCCACGCCACGCCTTGCGGGTCACGCACCCATGTCTTGTCGCCGCGCGCGTAGCAGCAGCGGGCGTCCCGCTGGTCCGTACACGCCGCGCCCGCCGCCTTGAGCCGCCCGGCGAGCGCGCCGAGCGCCGCAGCGCTCTCCACCTGGATGCCCAGATGGTCGATGCCGGGCGCCCGGCCGCAGCGGGTCGAGAGGGACAGGTTCACGCGCGGGTCGTCGAGCATCCACTTCGCGTAATCGGGCTTCAGCACGGTCGGCTCCGCGTCGAACAGGGTGGTGTAGAACGCGACCGAACGGGTGAGATCGGCCACCTCGATGTTGACGTGCAGGCGCTTCATGCCTTCCTCCTCCGTGCGCGCATCGCTCCTGTCGGCAGAGATGGGGCGCAGGGCCCGCCCGGTCAAGCGCCACCCGACCGCCGCGCCGAGTGGATCAGCAGCGCCACGCCCGCCAGCATGAGCGCGGCGGCGGCCCAGGCGTGCGGGCTGTGGCTCTCGCCGAAGAACAGGATGCCCCAGCCGAGCCCGGCCGCCACCACCACGTAGTTGAACTGCGAGAAGAACACCGGCCCGGCCGCGCGCACGATGACGAGGAAGGTGACGTACATCGTGACGGTGACGGCGGCGGCGCCCAGGATCGCGAGATCGGCGACGGCCGCCGGCCCCGGCACGACATAGGTCTCGCCGAGCACCGCCATCGCCGGCGCCAGCATGAGTGCGGCGGCCGACACGATGCCGGCGGCGAAGGTCACCACCGGCGTCTCCGGCGGGTCGATCAGCGCCGCGAGGTTGTTGGTCAGCGCGAAGGACGCCGGCGCCAGCAGGGCGAGCAGGAACCACCAGACCATGCCCGGCTCGGGCAGAGAGAATTCCGGCACCGCCATCAGCAGGATGCCGCCCACGCCGCAGGCGACGCCCGCGAGGCCCAGCTTGCGCACACGCTCCAGCCCGAGCGCCAGCGCGATCAGGTAGGTGAGCGGCGGCGACAGGATCACCACCATCGAGAGGATGCCCGTCGGCAGCTTCGGCGCGAGCCAAGTCATGAGCGCCACCGGTGCCGCGATGCCGAACAGCCCGATGGCGAAATAGGCGGCGAGGTGGCGCGCCGCCAGCCGGGGCAGCGCGCGGCGCCAGGCGGCGGCGGCCAGCAGCAGGAGAGCGGCGGCCAATGTCTGCCAGAAGGCGAAGGCGACCGGCGGCGTCCCGCCCTCCACGGCGATCTTGTTCATCGTGAAGATCAGCGGATAGACCGCGCCGACCGTGAACAGGAGGACGGTCGGGACGGCGAGCGGCCCGCGGCGGCGCATGAGGGGCCGGGGGTCGGGGGAGGAGCGGCCTACACGGCCCGCGCGGCGGCGGGCGCCGCGAGCAGGCAGTCGTCGGCGAGGGGGACGAGGGGCGCGAAGTCGCGATGGGCGATGTACGCGGGCCGTGCGAAGCGCCGGATCGCGTTGTCCGCGGCGTTGGCCGAGAGATAGACCGCCCGCCGCCCCCAGGGCGACATGTTAGGCGCCGAGCCGTGCACCAAGTTGCAGTGGAAAAAGAGCGCGGCGCCGGGCGGGCCCTTGGGCGCGGCGATCCCGCCTTCCGCCGCGAGCCTGGCCACGGTCGTGTTGTCGATGGTCCAGAGCGGGTAGCTCGTGGTGGCGGTGTCGTGGCTGGCGGCGATGCGGCCCGCCTTGTGGGAGCGCGGGATGAGCATCAGCGGGCCGTTGAATTCCGTCACCTCGTCGAGGAAGACGGCGAGGTTCATCGCCCGCGGCGCGGGCATCAGGTCGTCGCGGGCCCAGGTGCCGTAGTCCTGGTGCCACTGCCACACGTCGCCGTCGAAGGCGGCCTTGGCGTTGACCTTGAATTGGTGGATGTAGACCGCGCCGCCCAGCACCTGCATCGCCGGCCCGATCAGGCGCGGATGGCGCGCGAGGCGGGCGAAGAGCGCGTTGTAGGTATGGACGGCGAAGGCCGTGCGCACCGCGCCGCCCTGCCGCTCGCGCACGATTTCTGGCCCCTCCCGGGCGAAGACCGCCGGCAGCTCGGCCCGCAGCGCCGCCGTTTCCGCCTTCGAGAAGAGAGCGGGAAGGAACAGGAAGCCCTCCCGATCCAGCGTCTCCCGTTGCTCGGCCGAGAGCTCCATCGCCTCACCATGCGCCCCCCACCCCTCGCGGTCAAGAAGATGGATTCTCAAATCTGGAATCCGCCTCCGCGCAGGGCATTCCGCAGCGCGCGGAAGAAGCGGAGGATGCGAGAAATGCGGGATGGCGCCTTCTCCCCTCTCGCGCGGCCCGGGCCGGACGCCGGATCGCGCTTGTGGCCGGCGGCGGGAGCGGATAGGAACATATTATGCACAGATGGTCATGCGCCGGGCGTCGGATGCCGGTTTGCCGCGCCCGCCAGTCGTGATACCGTCCGGGCCCGCGTCGGGGAGTGTGCGATGGGAGGCAGCGCGGCCCGCATGGATGACTCGGCAGCCTGCCGCAGGATGCCGGGCGCCCGGCACGAGACGGCCAATCGCCCGATCGTCGAGCACGGCGAGGCGTGGGGCACGACCGGCATACGCCCATCCGCGATGCCTTCGCGTTCCCATGCTTGACGCGGCTCTGGCGCGTTTCGAGCGCAACCGGAGCTGGGGCGCCAATCCGGACATCCCCGCCTGGGTCGATATCGAAACGGTGGGTCTCGATCAGTTCTTCACGCGCGCCCCCATCGCCGAGCGGTGTCACGAGTCCCTTCTGTGGTGGATGGCGCGGGACGGTGCGAGGCCGGAGGACTACGCATTCATCGAGCCGGGCGCCGGCGCCGGCGCGTTCTATGATCTCCTGCCGCCAACCCGCCGCATCGGAATCGACATCCTGCCGTTGCGCGCCGACATCGTGCGCGCCGACTTCCTCGGCTGGCACCCGCCCGCGAACGGCCATCGCCATGCCGTGATCGGCAACCCGCCGTTCGGATACCGGGCATGGCTGGCGCTGGCGTTCATGAACCATGCCGCCCGCTTCGCCGATTACGTCGGCATGATCCTGCCGATGGCGTTTCAGAGCGACGGCAAGGGAAGCCCCAAGCACCGCGTGGAGGGTTTGCGCTTGATGCACAGCGAGATCCTGCCGCCGGACGGTTTTACCGACACGCGCGGCCAGACGGCGAAGATCAACGCCTTGTGGCAGGTTTGGCAGCGGGGCGTGAACAACAATCCCCGAAGAGGCGGATGCGACAGCTGGCTGGATTTGTTCACCGTCGATATGCGCCGGGAGCGGCTCTGCGGCCAGGCACGTCTTCACGAAGCCGACTACTTCCTTCAGCGGACGTTCTACGATCGGCCGCCGTCACTGGTGACGAGCTTCGACGACGTCCGATACGTCTGCGGTTACGGGCTCGTCATCAAGCGGGACAAGAGCCGGATCGCCGAATTGCTGAACGGCACCGATTGGCGCGAATACAGCAATCTCGCCGCTCACAATTGCCGGCACATCAGCATGTACCATATCCGTCGAGTCCTGACGGATGCCGGGTTTGTGGATGGCTGATGCCCGCCGGATATTGCGCGGTGTGCTGGCCGAGTATGCCGACGCCGACAAGTGGGTCGATTCTCCGTTCGAGCGTATCAAGCGCATCTCCAACACCAAGGTCGGAGACATCGGGCAGGATTTTGTCGAGAAACTCTGTGGGGAGCTCGGTTTCGAATGCGCATTTCCCCTCGATAAAAAAAGTAAGCGCGCGCGAACGAAGGCTTGGGACATCCGGATCGAAGATATTACGTTCGAGGTCAAGACGGCGACGGAAGATGTGCACGACAACTTTCAGTTCAATCACGTTCGCTATCATCGGGATTATGACGCCTTGCTTTGCATCGGAATCGCTCCCGACGATATTTTGTTCGACGCTTGGTCCAAGGCCGAGGTGACCACGGGCAAGGCTGGCCATCTGGTAACCATGGACAAAGGGTCGTCTGCCACGTACAAGCTGACCAAGCGTGGCGGCCAGCTTCGGCCCATTGCCGACTTCGAGGAACACATCATCAATCTAGTAGCGGAGATGGAGCGATGAAGAGTGTGAGAAAATCATCGGGCAGAAATCGCTCCGTCGGCAAGCTTGTGTTGGGGGCGATCCGGACACACTGGAGAATGTCGCACCGGTGCTGATGAGCACAGTGTCGAAGAGACAGGAGAGTTACGGTCATCCCAAGAAAACCCAGGACCGCGCTTGTCTATAACGACCGGATACGCCGGGAGAGAGAGGCATGACACTACGAGCCACAGCGAAACCAGTCGAAGGGATGGATGCCACCGTGAACACGAGCACCATGTTCTCCGGACACCGAACGATACAGGCGCCCGACTCCGTGTTCCCGAAAGCATTGGAACCGAACGCACGACTCAAAATGGATGGTTTGAAATTCCTTTCGATGCTACCGGAAGCGACTGTCCCGGTGGCGTTTTTCGATCCGCAATATCGTGGTGTTCTGGACAAGCTCCGATATGGTAATGAGGGTGAGCAACGGGGCCAGCGTCGGTGCTCGTTGAAGCAAATGACACCTGATACGATCGCGAAGTTCATTCGAAAAATTGACAGCGTGTTGTTGCCTAGCGGCCACTTGTTCCTGTGGATGGACAAGTACCATCTGTGCACGGGGTTTCAGGGATGGATGGGAGGAACGTCCCTGGAGGTCGTGGACATGGTGACGTGGAACAAACAGAAGATGGGTATGGGATATCGTACTAGACGCTCATGTGAGCACTTGGTCATACTACAGAAGGCACCGCGTAAGGCCAAGGGTGTCTGGAAGGTTCACACGATCCGCGATATCTGGAGCGAGACTGTCGGCAGCAGCAACGGAGTTCACCCCAAACCGGTTGGTTTACAAGGGGAGTTGATTGAGGCAGTGAGTAACACGGGGGATGTGGTGATTGACCCGGCCGCCGGATCGTTCTCGGTTTTGGAGGCCTGCCGAAAGCGAGGACGATGTTTCCTTGGTTGTGATATAGAAGGTGGATGATATGGCACGGTTTCGCGACGCGAAGGGACGCGACCGCGATAGCGGTTATGCGCGCACTTTCGGAAACCAGAAACTTGGATTATTGTTCAGTCGTGTCCACGCTACACTCATATCATCGGAGACGGAGTTTGAGAAAATCGTGACTGAACAGGTGAAATCGGTCGGTGATCTGGACGGATTTCTTGAAAAAGAGATAATGTCTGAAGGTGTGTTCCTGGCCACAAAAAAAGCGATAAAGCAATCGGACAAATTGCAATTCCATGGCTCAGAACCGGACTTCCTTGTTTTCAAGAGGCGCGATCGTCGTCAACATTGTTATGTAATAGAGATGAAGGATGGCGATGCGTTTGATACGAAAAAGGCCTCGGCGGAACATCGCTCAGCGCATTCTTTCGTATCACAAAACGCAGCGCATTTGCACTTTACCGTATCAGTACTTTTCGTAGCGTTCAATCAAACGGATCATCAGGTCATCTATGATGGTTTCAAACATAAAGTGCCAATTGCGGAGTGCATGACCGGGAAGGAGTTTTGCGACCTACTCGAAATTGACTATGAGAAAACCGTGGCTGTGAGGAAAAAAGATTGCGAAATGAATTTTTCTGATTTTGTTGATGCACTCCTTGGAATCGAAGATGTGTGCAAACATCTCCGCAAACGCGGATGGCGTGGAGAAGACGGTGCGACTTGATCGCGCGCGTTGAGCCGTTCAGAGAACGATAATGAGAGGCTGCCCATGATTTCGCGACGTTTCATGATCCAGGCGCTGGCGGTCACCGCCGCCGGCGCCCTGCTGCCGGGGTTTCCGCGCACGCACGCGGGCATCGGCGAGGAGCCCGGCGACATGGCGCTCGGCCAAGCAGGTGCGCCGGTCACGCTGATCGAGTACGTCTCGCTCACCTGCCCCCACTGCCGGTGGTTCCACGAGAACGTCTACCCCAAGCTCAAGGCGGACTACGTTGACACCGGAAAGGTGCGCTACGTGGTCCGCGACTTCCCGCTCGACTGGCCGGCGGTACAGGCGGCGATCCTCGCCCGCTGCGCCGGCCCCGACCGCTATTTCGCCTTTGTCGACGTCCTGTTCCGGACCTTCGACGAGTGGACGCGCGCCGCCGACCATCTGAAACAGCTCACCCAGATCGGCGAGCTGGGCGGGCTGAGCCGGGAGCGCTTCGAGGCCTGCCGCGCCGACAAGGACCTCGAGGACGGGATATTCCGGTCGATACAGGAAGCACAGGCCGAATACGACGTGAGCGGAACCCCGACCTTGATCGTGGACGGCGAGAAATACGAGGGCTCGATGCGTTTCGATGCGCTCGCCGAGTACCTCGACCGTCTGCTGCCGGGTTCGTAGGCGGGGCGGGATCGCGTGCATCCGACGAAACTCAGGGTCGCAGGCTTCAAGTCGTTCGTCGAACCGGTGGAGCTGCGGATCGAAGCGGGGGTGACGGGGATCGTCGGCCCGAACGGCTGCGGCAAGTCCAATCTGGTCGAGGCACTGCGCTGGGTGATGGGCGAGACCGCCCCCCGGCAGGTGCGCGGCGGCGGCATGGAGGATGTGATCTTCGGCGGCACCGCGCACAGGCCGCCGCGCGACATCGCCGAAGTCGCGCTCACCCTCGACAATACCGGCCGGACGGCACCGCCGGCGTTCAACGACGCGGCGGAGCTCGAGGTGACGCGCCGCATCGAGCGCGCAGAGGGATCGACCTACGCCGTGAACGGCAGCGAGGTCCGCGCCCGCGACGTCCAGCTCCTGTTCGCCGACTTCGCGACCGGCGCCCACAGCTTCGCCCTGGTCGGGCAGGGGCGCATCGGCGACGTCATCGGCGCCAAGCCGTCCCGACGCCGGGCACTGCTGGAAGAAGCGGCCGGCATCACCGGCCTGCACGCCCGCCGGCACGAGGCGGCGCTCAAGCTGCGGGCGGCGGAGGCCAACCTGGAGCGCCTCCAGGACGTGATCGCGACCCTGGAGGCGCGGCTCACCGACTTGAAACGCCAAGCCCGGCACGCCCGTCGCTACCGGCGTCTTTCCGAGAAGATACGCGAGGCCGAGGCCAAGCTGCTGTTCGTGCGCTGGGCGGCCGCGCGGACCCGGGCCGAAGAGGCGAAAGGGGCGGAGGAGGAGAGCGCCCGCCGCGTCGCGCGGGCGACGCGGACCGCCGCCGACGCCGCGCGGCACCAGACGGAGGCGGCGTCAGTCCTGCCCGAGCGCCGGAGGCGGGAGGCGGAGCGGGCCGCCGCCCTGCACCGGTCGCGCGTCGAGCACGAGCGGCTGGCGGAGGAGGAGACGCGCGTCGCGCGGGCGCGCGAGGAGAACGCGCGGCGGCGCGCCCAGATCGCCGCCGACATCGAGCGCGAGGAGGCACTCGCTGCCGACGCCGCCGCGGCCGAACGACGCCTCGACGAGACCGTCGTGCGGCTCGATCGCGAGCCCGGGAGCGACGGTGAGGCCGCGGGCACCGCGCGCACCGCGATGGACGAGGCCCGCCAAGCGGTCGAGGCCGCCGAGCGGCGGCTCGCTGACCTGACGCGGGACGGCGCGCGCCTGGAGGCGGAACGCGGCGCCTTGAAACGCCGCCTCGACGAGGCGCGGCACCGCCTGAAGCGCCTCGACCAGGAGCGGCGGCGCGCCGGGGAGGCGCGCGCGGCGGCCGAATGCGGCGCCCCTGGCGACGACCGGTCAGCCAAGGCCGTGGCGACGGAAGAGGCCGGCACCGCGCGCGTCGAGGCGGCGCGTGCGACGCTGCGAGGCGCGGAGGAGGCGCGCGCGGAGGCGGAGCGCCGGGAACGCGCGCTGCGCGAGGCCCTGCGCGAGGCGGACGCCGCGCTGGCGGCGCGTGAGGCCGAACGCGCGGCGCTCGACGCCCTGCTGGCCGGCCCGGAGGCCGGCGCTGGCCCGGCATTGTGGGACCGGGTCACGGTCGAGCATGGATTCGAAGACGCGGTGGGAGCGGCTCTCGGCGATGACCTGCAGGCGGGGACGGACGAGGACGCGCCGGTCCACTGGCGCGCGCTCGGAGGGGATGCCGCTCGCGCGCCGCTGCCCGAGGGAACCCGCCCCCTCGCCGAGACGGTGCGCGGCCCGGCGGTGCTGGCGGTGCGTCTCGCGCAGATCGGCATCGTGGCCGAAGCCGACGGGCGGCGCCTGCAACCGGCGCTTCGCCCCGGTCAACGCCTCGTCAGCCGGGAGGGCTCGATGTGGCGCTGGGACGGCTTCACCGCCGCTGCTGCGCCCGGCACCGCCGGCCGCCGGCTCGCGGCGCGCAACCGGCTCGCGCGGCTCGGCGAGGAATGCACGGCGGCGGAGCGGGCGAAGCGCGCGGCGGAGCGCGCGGCGGAAGCGGCGGGCGAGGCCAGGGCGGCGGCGGCGGCGGCGTGCGACCAAGCGCGCACGGACGCGGACGACGCTGCGGAGACGCTGCGGGCCGCGCGGGAGGAGCGTGCGGCGGCGGCGGTCGCCGAGGACGCCGCTCGAGCCCGTCTTTTGGCGCTGGGCGAGACCGTCGCCCGGCTCGACCGCGACGTTGCGGAAACGGAGGAAGCCGCGCACCACGCCGGCGAGGCGCTCCGAGCGCTGCCCGAGAGCGCCGCGAGCGAGGCGGCGGCGGCGCGTCTGCGAAGCGCCCTCGATGCGCGGCGTGCGCGCTACGAGGAACGCGCGCGGCACCACGACCGGCTGGCGCAGGCGGCGGCCGAGCGCGACGCCCGTCGGGCCGAACTGGCCCGCGAGCGCGAACGCTGGGCGGCGCGCGCCGAAAGCGCCCGCCGGCGGCTCGCGGAACTCGCCGAACGACGCGACGATGCGGAGGCCGAACACGCCGATCTCGACGCCCGGCCTGCATCGCTAGCCGGACGGCGGGACGCGCTGCTCGGCGAGATCGAGAAGCAGGAACGTGCCCGGCGCGAGGCTGCCGACGCGCTGGCCGCCGCCGAACGGGACGCGGAGGCCGCCGGCCGCGCGCTCAAGGCGGCCGAAGAGGCGCTCGGCGATGCGCGCGAGGCCGCGGCGCGCTGCGAGGGCCTGACGGGCGAGGCGGCCCAGGGCGAGAGGCGGGCGGAGGCGCAAACCGTCGAACGCCTCGGGGTCGGGCCGGAGGAGGCGCGGGCGCTGGCCGGGCTTTCACCGTCGGACGCGCTTCCCGACATTCGCGACGTCGAGGCCAGGCTGCAACGGCTGGCCAACGAGCGGGAGAACATCGGCGCCGTGAACCTCCGCGCGGAGACGGAAGCGGGCACGCTCGACGAGGAGATCGCGGCGATGCAGGGCGAGCGCGCCGACCTGCGCGAGGCGATCGGGCGTCTGCGCCGCGGCATCGCCGACCTCGACCGCGAGGGGCGGGAACGGGTGCTCGCCGCATTCGGCGCCATCGACGGGCACTTCCGGCGGCTCTTCGCCGACCTGTTCGGCGGCGGCAGGGCCCATCTCGCGCTGGTCGATTCCGACGATCCACTGGAGGCCGGGCTCGAGGTCATGGCGAGCCCCCCGGGCAAGCGGTTGCAATCGCTCTCGCTGCTTTCCGGCGGCGAAAAGGCGCTGACCGCCATCGCGCTGCTGTTCGGCGCCTTCCTGACCAACCCCGCACCGATCTGCGTGCTCGACGAGGTCGACGCCCCCCTAGACGACAGCAACGTCGAGCGCTTCTGCGATCTCATCGCTACCCTGGCGCAGCAGACCGACACACGGTTTGTCGTCGTCACACACCACCGGATCACCATGGCGCGGGTCGACCGGCTGTTCGGCGTGACCATGGCGGAGCAGGGAGTCTCGGCACTCGTCTCGGTCGACTTGGCGCGGGCCGAACGCTGGCGGGAGAGTGCCTGACGGCGCGCAAGCCTTCCCGCCCGCGTTGGCGCGGAGTGCGAAACGGCGGCAACCGGAAACGCCCGCCCGCAGGCTTGCCGGCGGCTTGACAGGATGACGCCCGGCCCCTATGGTGCGCGCGCTTTTGACTGCGGGTTTGCGCGCCCGGCCGAGCGGGTTTGCATGGACGACAAACCACGGCCGCCCCTGGAAGATCTGGACTTCCGGCTGCGCAAGGCCCGAGGCGAGGATCGTCGGGACGACCGGGGACGGTTGCCCGGCACGCGCCTCGGGCAGGCGCTGCACCTCGCGATCGAAATGGCGGCTGCGCTGGCCGTCGGTGGCGGCTTGGGCTGGCTGCTCGACGACTGGATGGAGACGGGGCCGTGGCTGTTCGTGGTCTTCATCTTCGTGGGGATCGCGGCCGGCATTCTGAATGCGTTTCGGGCGGCGCAGCGGTTGGGCGCCACGCCGCTGGCTCGCGAGGGCGCGGGCCGGCGGGACGAGAGTGAAGACGAGCGACGCCAGAGGTAGCCAGAGGCGGGACGGGCAGTGGCAACGACGGAGAACGGCGCGGCCGGGCATGGCGGCAAGGCACATCACGGCCCCCTCGACCAGTTCGCGATCAACCGCTACGTCGAGATCGATCTCGGCGGCTTCGATGCGTCGTTCACGAACTCGGCGATGATGATGTGCGTGACCGTCGTCGTCATCACGCTGCTCACGACGCTCGGCATGGGCCGCGGGCGACTGGTGCCGGGGCGGGTGCAATCCATCGTCGAGATGAGCTACGAGATGATCGCCCGGATGCTGGGCGATATCGTGGGCGGGCGCGGCGCCCGGCGGTTCTTCCCGTTCGTGTTCAGCCTGTTCATGTTCCTGCTCCTCGGCAACGTGCTCGGGCTGGTCCCCTATTCCTTCACCTTCACCAGTCACATCATCGTGACGCTTGCCTTCGCGCTCGTCGTTTTCGTCGGCGTGACGATCCTCGCGATCGTCATCCATAAGCACCGCTTCCTCACCTTCTTCCTGCCGCCCGGCGTGCCGATGTGGATGGCGCCGCTGCTGGTCCCAATCGAGGTGGTGTCCTACATGGCCCGGCCGATCAGCCTCTCCGTCCGGCTGTTCGCCAACATGATGGCCGGACACTCGATCCTCCACGTCTTCGGCGCGTTCGTCTTCGTCTTGAGTTTCGCCGGCGTCCTGCCCTTCGCGTTCATCGTCGCGCTCTACGGGCTCGAACTCCTCGTCGCCGTGCTACAGGCTTACGTCTTCACCATCCTGACTTGTCTCTATATCCGCGATGCGATCGAGCTGCATCATTGAGCGGTCGGGAAAGCGTCAACGGCCTTCGAACAAACCCAGGGGAACAGGATCATGGATGCAGAGGCAGCGAAACTGATGGGCCAGCTGATCGGCGGCGGTCTGGCGACGATCGGCGTGGCCGGTTCCGGCGTCGGCATCGGCCTCATCTTCGGCAACTACGTCTCGGCGGCCGGCCGCAACCCGGCGGCGGCGCCGAAACTCTTCGGCAACGTGCTGCTGGGCTTCGCGTTGACCGAGGCGATCGCGCTGTTCGCCCTGGTCATGGCCTTCATCATCCTCTTCGGCTCCTGATCGGCGGGTCGGGCGGCCCGCGGGCGGAGAAGCGCCATGCCGCAGCTCGAGATGGGGGACTACGCGCCCCAGATCTTCTGGCTGGTCGTCACCTTCGTCATCCTCATGCTTCTCATGTGGGGCGTAGGCCTGCCGCGGATCCGGCGGGTCATCGAGGCGCGCGAGGCCAAGATCGGCGACGATCTGGCCCAGGCCGAGCGCCTGAAGCAAGAGGCTGAGGCGGCGCTCGTGGCCTATGAGGAGGCGCTTTCGAAGGCGCGAGCGGAGGCCCACGGGGTGCTGGCCGAGACGCAGGCGCGGCTCGGCGCCGAAGCAGCCAGGTTGCGCGAGGACCTCGACGCCGAACTCGGCGCAAAATCGGCCGACGCAGAAGCCCGCATCCGGCAGGCGCGCGAGCGGGCGCTGGCCAGCCTGCGCGACGTCGCCGGCGAAGTGGCGCGCGCCGCCACCGAGCGGCTGGTCGGCACCGCCCCTTCCGAAGCCGCCGCCCGCGCGGCGGTGGAGGCGAGCACAGGCGAAGGCGCGCGGCCGTGAAGAGGCTGCTCCGCAAGCCCGAATTCTGGGTGATTGTCGTCGCCTGTGCCTTCGTCATCGCCGGCAGCCAGATCACCGCGGACGCCAATTTCTGGATCCTCGTCGCGTTCCTCACTTTCTTCGGCGCCTTCGGGCGCGCCGCCTACGGGAAGGCGGTCGACATGCTGGACAAGCGATCGGAGAGGATCAGGAACGAGCTCGACGAGGCGGCGGCGCTCCGCGCCGAGGCCCAGGCGCTGATGGAAGAGCACCAGCGCAAGCGTCGGACCGCCGATGCAGAGGCGCGCCGGATGGTCGAACAGGCCAAGGCGGAGGCGGAGCGCCAGGCGGCCGAGGCCCGCACCGCGCTCGAGGAATCAATGAAGCGCCGCGCCGCGCTGGCGGAGCGGCGCATCGCCCGCGCCGAGGAGGAAGCGATGCGGGAGGTACGCCAGACCGCCGCCACGTTAGCGGTCGAGGCCGCGCGGCGCCTCATCGGCCAGACCCTCGACGAGCGCCGCGCCGACCGCATGATCGAGGAATCGATCCGGGAGGTCCGCGACCGGCTCGCTTAGGGCCGTCCTGCATCGCCTCGCGCGGCGCCTGCGGAACGCTCCCCGTGCGCGGGGCGAACCCGGGCGTATCACCGGAGGGGGACAGCCGTGGGCGAGAGGCGTCCTATCCGAGGACGCGGCCGGCCACGGCATCGAGACGCGCCGCGAGTGCCGGGTCGCGGCGCGCGGGCGCCGTGATCAGCGCGTGCTCGAGCGCCCGGTCGCAGCCGGCGGCGCAAGGCGGCCGGCGGGTGGCCATGGCGGCAGCGAGGGCGGCGACCAGGCGGGCACCGCGCGCCGCGTTCTCCCGCAAGGTCCGCACGATTGCCTCGACCGTGACGTCGCCGTGGTCGGGGTGCCAGCAATCGTAGTCGGTGACCATGGCGACCGTCGCGTAGCAGAGCTCCGCTTCCCGCGCGAGCTTGGCTTCAGGCATGTTGGTCATGCCAATGACGGACACCCCCCACTGTCGGTAGAGCCTCGATTCCGCGAGCGTCGAAAATTGCGGCCCCTCCATGGCGAGATAGGTGCCGCCCCGCACCATGCGCACGCCGGCCCGCGCCGCCGCCGCCGCCAGCAGGTCGCCCAAGCGGGGGCAGACTGGGCGGGCCATGGACACGTGCGCGGCGAGGCCGGCGCCGAAGAAGCTCTTGCGCCGCGCGAAGGTGCGGTCGATGAATTGGTCGACGAGGACGAAATCCCCGGGCGCGAGCGCCTCGCGGAGGCTGCCGACCGCGCTCAGCGAGACGACGTCGGTCACACCTAAGCGCTTGAGCGCGTCGATGTTGGCGCGGTAGTCGATCTCGCTCGGCGGCAGCGTGTGGCCGCGCCCGTGGCGCGGCAGGAAAGCCACGCCGACACCGCCCAGGCGCCCGCGCAGGATCTCGTCCGACGGCACCCCGAAGGGCGAATCGACGGAGACCCACTCGGCCTCCGTCAAGCCGTCGATGGCGTAAAGACCGCTGCCGCCGACGACGCCTAAGCGGACGGGCGCGCCCTCGCCGGCCACCGGCTTCCGTCAGCCCAGATAGCGCGCGAGATGGGCGAGGGTGCGCTCGCGCGCGAGCGCCGCGGCTTCCGCGTGATAGTCCGCCCGCCGGTCGCAATTGAAGCCGTGGCCGGCGCCCTGGTAGACATGGACCGTGACGTCCGGGTGGGTCGCCGCGATCTCGTCCACGTCCGCCATGGGAATGCCCTCGTCCTCGGTGCCAAAGTGCAGCATCGTCGGGCAACGGGGGGTCTCTCCGACGAACTCGATGATCTGGCCGCCATAGTAACCGACCGCCGTGTCGAACGCGAGGCGGCAGGCCGAGAGCCAGGCGAGAGAACCGCCCCAGCAATAGCCGACCACGCCGACCTTCGTCGCACCCTCGAGCGCGTCGGTGCTGGCCTTGATGTCCTGGACCGGCCCTTCCCAGCCGATGTCGGCCTTCAGCGCGCGGCCCCGGTCGACCGTTCCCTCGCTGTAGTCGAGGGCGGTCCCCGGCGCCTTCCGGTCGAAGAGCGCCGGCGCCAGGACGAGGTAGCCCTCCGCCGCGAAGCCGTCGCAGACCGACTTGATGTGGTCGTTGACCCCGAAGATTTCCTGCACCAGGACGAGCCCCGCCTTCGGTTCTCCGTCCGGCGCGGCGCGATATGCGTCGAAAACGTGACCGTCATCCGCGGTGAGCCGGACAACTGCGCCCATCGTCATTGCCTCCCCTCGTCGTCATCGCTCCGCTTGCCCCGACACATAGCAGATCGCGGCGGGGCGGCGCTACAGGTTGAAACGGAACAGCATGACGTCGCCGTCGCGGACGACGTAGCCCCGCCCCTCCTGGCGCATCTTCCCTCGGGCGCGGGCCGCCTGCTCGCCGCCCAGGGCGATCAACTCGTCGGCCGCGATCGTCTCCGCGCAGACGAAACCGCGGGCGAAGTCGGTATGGACGCGCCCGGCGGCATCGACCGCCGTGGCGCCCGCGGCGATGGGCCAGGCGCGTGCCTCGTCGCCGGTGGCCGTGATGAAGCGGATCAGGCCGAGGAGTCGATAGCCGGCCCGGATCACGCGCGCCAGCCCCGGCGCGTCGAGGCCGAGCGCGTCGAGGAACGCCGCCTTCTCGGCGGGGTCGTCGAGGCGCGCAATCTCCGCCTCGATCTCCGCCGAGATCGCGACCTGGCCCGCACCGGTCCGCACCGCGTGCCCGGCGACCGCCGCGCTGTGCCGGTTGCCCGTGGCCGCGCTCGCTTCCGCGACGTTGCACACGTAGAGCACCGGCTTCGCGCTGAGGAGGCGAAGCGCTTCGACGCCGCGCCGGGCCGCCGGATCCGGAAGGTCGATCGCGCGCGCCGGGCGGCCTTCCTCCAACGGGGGGAGCGCCCGCTCGATGGCGGCGAGCCGGTCGCGGGCCTCCTTGTCCCCACCTCGGGCGCGCTTGATCGCGCCTTCCCGCTGGCGCTCGAGGCTCTGGAGATCGGCGAGCGCGAGCTCGGTCTCGACCAGTGCGATGTCGCGAAGCGGATCTACCGGGCCGGAGGGGTGGACGATCCGCTCGTCTTCGAAGCAGCGGACCACATGGAGCAGCGCGTCCACCTCGCGGACGTGGCCCAGGAAGCGGTTGCCGAGTCCCTCGCCCGCGCTGGCGCCGGCGACGAGGCCCGCGATGTCGACCACGTCCAGCGCGGCGGGGACCGTCCTTCGCGCGCCGGCGAGCCGCGCGACTTCTTCCAGCACCCGGTCCGGCACCGGCGCGCGCCCGACGTTGGGCTCCACGGTGCAGAAGGGATAGTTGCCGACCTCGGCGCCCCCGGCGCTCGCCAGCGCGTTGAACAGGGTCGACTTGCCGACATTGGGCAGGCCGACGATGCCGCATCTAAAGCCCATCCGGCGTTCCGGCGTCCGGGCCGTCGCCCGCGCGCGGCGGCGGGGCGAGAAGCGCGACGCGGCTCATGAAACCGCCGGCGTCGCCGGCGAGCAGCCGGGGGAGGGCGTCGGCAATCGCCTCCAGGGTCGGCGCCAGCCACAATGCGTCGGCGCGGGAGAAGTCGGACAGCACATATGCCTGCACCCGGTCGCTCTCGCCCGGATGGCCGATGCCGATCCGCACGCGCCAGAAATCCGCGCCGACATGGGCGCACACGCTCCGAAGGCCGTTGTGGCCTGCGACGCCACCGCCCCGCTTCGCGCGGACCTTGCCGGCGGCCAAGTCGATCTCGTCGTGCAGGACGACCACCGCCGACGGGTCCAGCCGGTAGAAGCGCATCGCCGCGCCGACGGCGCGGCCGGAGTCGTTCATGTAGGTCTGCGGCTTGAGCACGAGCGCCACGCTCTCGCCCACGCGACCCTCGGCGATCTCGCCCTGGAAACGCGCACGCGAGCGGAAGGCGCTGAGGCTGTGGCGCGCCGCTAGCGCCTCGAGCGCCATGAAGCCCGCGTTGTGGCGCTGACCGGCCGCGCCGGCACCGGGATTGCCAAGGCCGACGAGCAGGCGGGCCGGAGGGCCCACCGGGCGTGCACCGAACAGGCGGGAGAGCGCGGCCCTAAGACTCGTCGCGGCCCTCTGCGGACGCCGCCTCGGCTTCGCCCGCCTGGGCCTCCTCGCCGGCTTCCGCGGCCTCCTGCTCTTCGCCCTCCTCGCCCTCTTCCTCTTCCTCGACCACCACCGTCGGCGCGGCGATGGTGGCGATGGTGAAGTCGCGGTCGGTGATGGTCGGCGCGACGCCTTCCGGGAGGTCGATGTCGCTGATGTGGATGCTGTCGCCGATGCCGCGGCCGGAGACGTCCGCCACGATGTGCACGGGGATCGCATCGATCGGGCAGAGGAGCTCGACGTCGTGGCGGACCACGTTGAGAACGCCGCCGCGCTTCAGGCCCTCGGATTCGTCCTGACCCTCGAAGCGGACGGCGACCGATACGGCGAGCCTGGCGCCGGCGACGAAGCGGACGAAATCCATGTGGATCGGCCTATCGGTCACCGGATCCACCTGCATCTCGCGCGGCAGGACGCGGACCGAGTCTCCGTCCACTGCGAGGTCGTAGAGGCGGGCGAAGAAGCCGCCGCGCTCGAGCTCGCGTTCGAGCGCGGCCCGTTCGAGGGAGACGCAGAGCGGCTCCCCGCCGCCGCCGTAGACGATGGCCGGCATTCGCCCCTCGCGCCGAAGCGCGCGCGCGCCGCCTTTGCCGCGCGGTTCGCGCGGCCAAGCGTCGATGGTCTGCGGTTCACTCATGGTCGCGTTTCCTCAGGAGTCGGGTCGTCCACTTCAATCGAACAGGCTGGAGACCGAGCTTTCCGAGCTGATGCGGCGGATCGATTCGGCCATCAGCCGGGCGATCGACAGGACGCGGATGGTTTCCGATTCGCGCACGGCATCGGTCACCCGGATGCTGTCCGTGACCACCAGGGATTCGAGCGCCGACGACGAGACCCGCGCCGCCGCGCCGCCGGAAAGCACGGCATGGGAGGCGTAGCCGTGGACCTCGCTCGCGCCCGCGTCCTTGAGGGCGGCGGCCGCGTTGCAGAGCGTACCGGCCGAATCGACGATGTCATCGACGACGACGCAGCACCGGTCCTCGACGTCGCCGATGACGTTCATCACCTCAGACCGCCCTGCCCGCTCGCGCCGCTTGTCGATGATCGAGAGGTCGGCGCCGAAGCGCTTGGCGATCGCCCGCGCCCGCAGGACGCCGCCCACGTCGGGTGAGACGAAGACCAGGGGCCGGCCGTCCAGGGTCTGCCCGATGTCCTCGGCCATGACCGGCGCGGCGTACAGGTTGTCCACCGGGATGTCGAAGAACCCCTGGATCTGGCCGGCATGCAGGTCGAGGGTGAGGACCCGATTGGCGCCGCTCGTCTCGATCAGGTTGGCGACGAGCTTGGCCGAGATCGGCGTCCGGGGCGCGGACTTCCGATCCTGCCGGGCGTAGCCGAAATACGGCATCACCGCCGTCACCCGGTGCGCCGAGGCGCGCTTCAAGGCGTCGAGGCAAACCAGGAGCTCCATCAGGTTGTCGTTGGTCGGCGCCGACGTGGATTGAATCAGGAAGACGTCCTCGCCGCGCACGTTTTCGAGGATCTCGACGAACACCTCGGAGTCGGAGAAGCGCCGGATCGAGGTTCGGGTCAGGTCCGTCTCGAGCGCTGCCGCGATCGCCTCGGCCAGCAGCCGGTTGCTGTTTCCGGCGACGAGCTTCATCGATGAACGATTCCCCGGAGCGGAAGGCGACGCCCGAAGCCCCGTCGGCTGCAGGGCAGCGGACTGTATCAACACGCCTGCGCGCCGTCAACGCGCTGTCCTCGTTGGTCGTGTCTCGGTTTGAAATCCAGCACTTCCCGCAAGGGGCGTCTCTCGCTACGGCCCTTCGAGCCTGTTCGGGATGGAGGAGAGTGCTTGTTCCCTTGCTCCCCAACCTCTCCCTCACCCTGCGTAGCCCTCCGAACGAGGGCGTATCGAAGGGGTGCCCGACACGTCCGCCGAGCCACGACGGTGATGCGCCGAAACCCCATCAGGACCCCCGGCTCTACCGGGATGCCCACCCCCGTCCAGGTGCGGCGGGTGGGGTCCTGTCGATCAGAACCGTACGTTCAGGCTCAGCCCGCCGCCGACCTCGTGGCTGTCGCCGCTCGTCCCGTAGCTCACCCCGCCCTGCACCGTGTACCGGCCGTCGTCCCAGCTGTGCACCCCGTGCAGGCTCAGGCGGAGCCACGTCGCGGAGGCTTCCGACTTCAGTTCCGTCCCCGACACCATGACCTTGTTGTCGTTCGAGAACTCGTGTTCCACCTCCAGAGAGCCGAACACCCGGTCGTGCGGGCGCCCGGCCAGTTTCATCTCCGCATCCACGCCCACACGACCCTTCAGGCTTCGCGCGTCTTCCATCGACACACGCAAACCCGCCGCGTCGGTGAAATCGCCCATCGACACCTTCGAATGCACCAGACCCGCCCGAGGCGTGAGCACCAGGCCCGCCGGCAGCTGCTCCACGTGCACGCGCCGACCGGCTTCCACCCCCAGCGCATGGCCATAACCCGACACGTCCTCCTTCAGCACCCCGAGGCGCGACGCGCTGAGGGCGGCCTCGTACTCCGTCACCTCGGCCTGCAGGTCGACGTAGACCGCCTCCCGCATCCACGTGCCAGACACTCCCATGCCCGTGCCGTGCAGCTTGATGTCTCCGCCCTCGGACACTTTCGCCGTGCCGCGGCGGTGATGCAGGGAGACGCCAAGCAGAGCCTCTTCACCCAGCGCGCCGGCCAACCCCGCCTGAATGCCGTGGCGGCGATGCCGGTACTTCAGCGCCACCCCCGCTTCCTCCTGCGAGGCCGACGCATCCGCCTGCCACTTGCCGCGGAACGCCTCCATGCGAGCCCAGCCCGTTCCCTTCGCCGAACGCAGCGCAGCCATCCGCTCCTGGAACCCCGGCAGGTCGTTCAGCCCCAGCACCACCGACGGCAGCGCCTCGTACACCCGACGTGGCTCATGGTCCGCGAGTTCGGGCTTCAGCAGGATTTCATCGTCTGGTAGGTCGATACCGCCCGGGAACGCCCGCTGCACGGCCGCGGCCCTCGTCGTCTCCTCCCGCTTTCGTTCGACCACCGCCACGAGCTCGCCCTCGTCCCTCGATACCCCTCCTTCAACCTTGCCGTCCCGTCCGACCGTCACCATCCCGCCCCGGCGGAACCGGATGCGCCCCTCGACCGTGCCGCCGACCCGCACCTCGCTGCCCGCAGCGGCCACATCGATGTTCCCCGCGACCGTGCTGCCGGACTCCGTCGTGATCTTTGCAGGACGGGCCCCCAGGTCGATGATGTCGCCGGTGATCCTGCCGGCCACGCTCACCACCAGGTCCCCGGCCGCATTCCGGATGGCCTCGGTCCTGCCGTCGACCTCGACGCCCGTGATCCAGCCGCTGCTGCCCACCGTCACCGTGCCGCCCTCGTCGAAGCGCACCCGCCCGGCCCTGCCGTCCACCCTCACCGTGCTCGCGGCCAGATGCACGGTGCCCGTCACCGTACCGCCGTCGGAGACGGTGACCGTATGCTCGCCCGCGCCCAGGCCGAACACGTCCCCGGTGACCATGCCCGCCACGGTGAGGTCCAGATCGCCGGTCTCGCTGCGAAGCGCCTCGATCCCGCCGTCGACTTCGACGCCCGTGAGCTTGCCGGTGTCGGCTACCGTGACCGTGGCGCCGTTGGTGTAGAGCAGCCGCCCGATGCTGCCCACCACCGTCGGCAAGCCGGCGGGGTCGTGGACGGTGCCGGTGACCGCGCCGCCTTCCCGCAGGTTCAACGTCAGGGTGCCGCCGCTGGGCGCGCGCAGGTTGCCCGCCACCCGTCCTGCCACGGTCACGTCCAGGTCGCCGGCCTCGCTGCGCAGCGCCTCGATCCCGCCGTCGACCTCGACGCCCGTGAGGGCGCCGGTCTGTGCCACGGTGACCGTGGCGCCGTTGGTGTAGAGGAGGCGCCCGATGCTGCCCACCACCGTCGGCAGGCCGGCGGGGTCGTGGACGGTGCCGGTGACCGCGCCGCCTTCCCGCAGGTTCAACGTCAGGGCACCGCCGCCCTGGACCTGGACGTCGCCCTCCACCGTCCCGGCCACCGTCGCATGGAGGTCGCCCGCGCCGTCGGAGAGCACACCCACGCCCGAGGCCGCGCCGATGCGCCCGGTCTTGCCGACGGTGAGCCGCCCGCCGTCGATCATGTGCACGCCCGCGCCGGTCCCGCCCGTCACCCGTCCGTCCACGGTCACGCTCTGGGCGCGGAGGTCTCCCCCCCCGGCGCCCGCGCCGCGGACGTAGAGGCCGTTCGCGCCGCCCGTCACGCGCGCGCCCTCGGCCACGGACACTGCGATGGCGCCGTTGCGGTCATGCGGGACCGCGTAGAGCGCCTCCACGCCGTTGCCCTCGGCGTCAATGGCGCCGCCCATCACGTCCACCTGAATGTCGCCGGCGTTGTAGCTCGCCGCGCGCTGCCGCACCCCGTCCTTCCAGTCGTCCGTGTAGGCGGCGCCGGTCAGGGCGGCCAGCGCCGTTTCCAGTCCGCTGCCCGTCAAGGCGGCTTCCAGTACCGTCCGCTCGGCCGCCGAGAGTCTCTCCTGCTCCGCCAGTGCCTCCTGCTGCTGCTCCGTTCGACTCGCCGCGGCGATGGCGAGGATCGCCGGGTCGCGGTCGCCCTGACGGATGAAGGTCGCCATCCCGGTGTGGGACAGCGCCACGGCGCGGACGCCGGCGCGGGAAAGGCCCAGGATCTCCTCGGCCGCCCGGTTCGCCGCCCTGGCGGCGTCCGGCTCGTCGATGCGCTTCCTCAGGAGATTCCGCGCCTCCGCCTTCCAGTCGGCGTCGTAGGCGGCGGGGAGCGCCGCGAGCGCGGTATCGAGCGCGTTGGAATCCTCCGCCGTGACGGCGTCGAGGACGGCCTGCTCGGCGGCCGACAGCGTCTCGTCGGCGCCCGCGATCCTGTCTCTGACGAAGGCGTCCATCACCGAGGCGCCGACCGTGACCGTTCCGCTCGAGGCGACGTGGATCATCGACGCGGTCCGGGCGGCGTCGTCCGCCGTTTCCGCGCCGGCGCCCATCGTGTGGCCGCTCGACCGGGCGGCCAAGGCGACGACGCCGGCGTACCGCGCCTCCACCGCGCCCCCGTGCCTGACGACGACGCGCCCCGCCGCGCCCGCGTCGTTCGTCGCCCGCGCCTCCATTCCGGCGGCGAACGGCGCCGCGATCGACGTCTCCGCGCCCGTCGTCACGCGGACGGAGCCGCGGCCCGCCTGGAGGCCGAGTATCCCCGCCGTGTTCAGCCCCTCCACGGCGATGGCGCGGTCGCCCGCCGCCTCGATGGCGATCGCCGCCGTGCTGACGGCGTAGCGTATATTGCCGACGACGCCGTAGCTCTCGTCGCCGGTCGTAGAGATGGCGACGTCTTCCAGATCGACGTCGACGCTGCCCGTGCCGAGGCTCAGGGCGAAGACGCCGTAGCTCCTGTAGCCCGTCGTGGAGACGGCGACGCCATCCGCGTCGATCGAGAGCGCCGACGCGCTGGCGTTGCGGTCGATATAGCCGAGGATGCCGTAGGATCTCGCGCCCGTCGTCTTGACCGAGCCGCGCACTATGTCGATGTCGAGCAGCGGCGAGCCCGAGTTGTTTCTGAGCCAGCCCATGAAGCCGTAGGAGCTCGTGTTCGCCGTCGAGATGACGGCGTCGGTCAGATCGGCGTCGATTCCGGCCAGGCCGTTTTGCGTGATGAGAACGCCGTGGGCGTTCAGGCCCGTCGTGGAGAGTTCGGCGCCGTCCGTCACGCCGACGGTTATCGCCCCGGTGCCCGTCTGCGAGAACCTGTACGCCCTGACGGCGTGCGCGTTCTGGCCCGCCGTCGTGACGGAGCCGCCCGCCACGTTGACCGAGAGCGGCGCCGTGCTCGCAGCGGTGGTGAGCGAGCCGAAGACGCCGTAGCCTCTGAGGCCCATTGTCGAGACGCGGGTGTTTTTCGTGTCGATGGAGATCGCCGCCCCGACCGCCACCCCGGTGCTGTCGTTGACGGCGGCGTAGACGCCATAGGAGTCCGCCCCCGCTGTCGTGACGGAGCCGCCCGTCACGTCGATGTCGATGCCGGTTCCGCTCGTGCCCCGGTGCTGGGCAGAGACGCCGTTATCGAGCTGGCCCTGCGTGGAGACGTCGACGTTCGTCAGATCGATGTCGATTGCGCCCGCGGCCTCGTGGCGGGCACGGACGCCGAAGGCGTCCGCCGCCGCGATGGAGCCGCCCGTTACGTCGATGTCGATGTTGCCCGTGCCCGTATGCTCGGCCCAGATGCCTTCGTCGCCGGGGCCCGTCGTCGAGATGGCGGGGTTCGCGAGGTCGATGTCGATGTCGGCCGTGCCGGTTTGCGTGCAGCGAATCCAGTCGTTCGCCCCCGGCGTGTTGCTGCACACGGCGGCGGCCCGCGCCTCCGCCGCGCCGAGGAGCGTGAGGAGCGTTCCCAAGGCGAGCGCGATGCCCGGAGCCCGGGCGCTCATGAGGCGCTCCCTAGCGGCTGCGGGGGGGGGGGCGAGACGACTGGTCAGGCGTTCCATGGCTTCCTCTCCCGAATGAGGCTGCAAAACTATAGACAACCTTCGCGTCCGAAGACAGCAGGCCGGGAAGCGCCGCGGTGCGCGGCCTCGGGATGTCAAACCGAGACACGACCTCCTCGTTCACTACATATGAGACACCGGGTGGACCGTTGGGAACGGCGCGTCAAGCCGCTTCGCGGCTCCTTCGCTGCGCTCCGGTACTTCGGGTGACCCACCGCTCCCAACGGCTCCGAGGGCAACCATGGCCGTAAGCAGGCTTCCGGCCATGGAAAGGCCGAATGCCCACAGGCTGAGCCGGCCGTGTCTCACATGTATCCGAACCAGGTCACGGCATTACCGCTCCGCGCGCCGCCTGCCGGAGCATCGCGGCCACTCCCGGCGCGGCGGCGGCGGCCACGTCGTCGGCGAGCGGGCCCCAGGCGCCGCCCAGCCGCCCAGCCGGGACGCTGTCGGTCTGGATGACGGTGCCGATCCCGGTACCGTCGGGGCGCAGCACCGTCCACGCGATCTCGACGCTCTCGAATGCCCGCCCGCGCCCCTCCGGCGCGCTGTGAACGCTGCCCAGCAGGAGAAGTGTTTCGTCGCCCAGGGTTTCGGCGAGCGCCACGCCGGCCTCGGCGAGGGACCGCCGCATGGCACGGCTGAGCGCCGGCCCGCCGTCGCCGGGGGCGCCGTCGACCGACCACAGGACGACAGGCGCCATCGCGCCGGGGGCGGGCGGTTCGAGAACGGCGGCGATTCGCGCGGCGGCGCGTTCGGCAAGGGCAGCCGCGTCGAGTACCGTCATGTCAGCCCAGGTCACGCGCGGCTTCGGCTCCTCGAGCCGGAGCGTCGTCGCGCCGTCGGGGCCGACCAGGGACCACAGCAGGGCATGGCCCGCGGCACGCCCCGTCAGCCGGAACCCGGCCCGGTTGGTGAAGCGCGCGCTCGCCGGCACGCCCCGCGCCGCCAGTGCGCGCACGACGCCTTCCACCAGGGCGACGGAAACCGCCGGCGGCGGCCCCTGGACGGGACGCACGAGGACGCCCGCCCTGACGCCGAGGCGGGAGACGAGACGCTCGGCCTGCGCCTTTTCGACCGGCTGGAACGGGCGGGGCAAGGCACCGCACGCGGCAAGCGCCATGCACAGCAGCAGAATCCAGGGCAGCCGCATCTCCGGCGAACTCAGGGGCCCGGGCCGGCCAGCACACAGCTCGCGACCAGCCCGACGAACAGAAGGATGGAAAGGATGATCGCGTAAGGCATGTCAGGGGACGCTCGGGGAAGGCGCGTCACCGGGCGAGCGCCACGATCGAGATGTTGCGCCCGTAATCGGCCTCGCCACAGGCGACGCTCCGGCGGTAGCTGAAGAAACGTTCTTCCTCCGCGCAACTGTCGCCGCCCGTCGCCGCGACCCGACCCAGGCCCAGGCGGCGCAGGCGGCGCGCGACATAGCCGGCGAGATCGAAGAGGAAGCGCCCGTCCGCCCCGGCCGGCGCGAAGAGGTCCTCATCCTGCGGCCGGCGGGCCAGGAACGGCGTCGGGAATCCGGGCCCGACCTCGTAGGAGGCGGCGCCGATCGAGGGGCCGAGCACGGCGTGGACGGCGCGTGGCTGCGCCCCCAGCCCGAGCATGGCCTCGACGGCGGCTTCCAGAACCCCGCCCAGCGCGCCCCGCCAGCCGGCGTGGGCCGCACCGACGACGCCAGCTTCGTGGTCCGCCAGCAGGACGGGCACGCAGTCGGCGGTCAGGATAGCGAGCGCGATGCCGGGGGTCGCCGTCGCCATGGCGTCGATTCGCGGCGCGGCGTGCGGCGCCCAGGGCGCAGTGACCGTCAACGCCGCCGTGCCGTGTACTTGCTGGCCGACGCAGAGCGAGTCCGGCGCCAAGCCGCAGGCGCGGACGGCGCGCGCGCGGTTCTCCCGCACCGCGTCCGCATCGTCACCGGAGCCGTAGCCGCAATTGAGCGAGCGGTAGAGCCCGCCGCTCACGCCGCCGGCACGGCCGAAGAAGCCGTGGCGGATGCGCCTGCCCGAATCCGCCAACAGCGGATGGGCGATGACGTGGGTCACGATGCTGCGAAGCCGGGCAGCGGCGGCAGCGCCGGGTGCGCGAGGGCGAGGGCCTTGAACAGCGTTCCCATCCCGCCCGGCGCCGTGAGCCGGCGGAGACCGGAATCGATGGCTGCCGCCTGGTCCGCATTCGCTCGCCGTTGCAGGCATACCGCCCGCGCTTCGATCCCCAGCGCTTGCAGGAAGCGCCCTTGCGCCACCGGGCCGAACACACGCGCCCCGCGCCGTCGCGCCGCCCGCGCCAACGCCGGGAAGTCGACATGGGCGGTCAGATCGGCCTCTCCGGGATCGCCCAGCACGGGATGCGGGCGGTGTCGCCGGACGGCCTGGAGCGTGTCGCCGAGACCCGGCGCGGCGTGCCCGTAATCCACGATCAGCGCGGCGCCGCCGTCCGTCGCCACGCGCCCGGCGACGGCAGCCGCGAGCGCCTCGCGCGCCGGCGCCCGTTCGACGACGGCGCCGGCGGGCGCGCCCGCGAGACCCACAACCCCCGGATGGACAGCGCCGGTGGTGCAGAAGCGAAGCGCGCCGGAGGCCGGGTCCAGGGCCACGACTCGCTCCCGCCAGCCGTCGCCGACGCGCTCGAACTGGCGGATCGGCAGCGCGTCGAAGAACTCGTTGGCGACGACCAGCAGGGGGCCGCGCGGCACCGCCTCGAATTCGTCGTGCCATGCGGGCCGGGCGCGCGCCAAGCGGGCGCGCTGCGCCGCGCGCAAGGTGCGGTTCGCTTCGACCAGATGCAGGCGGATGGCGTCGCAGAACCCCGGAACACCGCGCGCGGCGCGGAGCGCGTCGTCGAGGAGCGTGCCGCGGCCCGGCCCCAATTCGACGAGGCCGACGCGCGGGGGCCGGCCCATGCTCCGCCACAGGACCGCACACCAGAGGCCGATCAGCTCACCGAACATCTGGCTCACTTCCGGCGCGGTGATGAAATCCTCCGCGCGGCCGATCCGCGTCCCGCGCCGGTAATAGCCGAGAGTCGGATGCGTCAGGCAGAGGCGCATGTAGGTGGCAACGCTGAGCGGCCCGTCGCGCCGGATACGCGCCCGGAGCGCCGCCGCGAGCGCGGTCATCGCCCGGCCCGGGGTCGCAGCGGCCCGGGCGTGGGGCGCCAGACGAGATAGAGGCCGAGCAGCAGCATCGGAATCGAGAGAACCTGCCCCATGGTGATCCCGGAGACGACGAAACCCAGGAACGCATCGGGTTCGCGGAACAGCTCGGCGACGACCCGCGCGATGCCGTAGCCGGCGAAGAATATCCCGGCGAGCGTGCCCGGTCGCGCCGCGAGACGCCGGGTGTGCGCCGCGGCCGTCAGCACCGCGAACAGCAGAAGCCCTTCGAGCACCGCCTCGTAGAGCTGGCTCGGGTGGCGCGGCGCCGGGCCGCCGTCCGGGAACGCCATCGCCCAGGGAAGGTCGCTCGCCCGTCCGTACAGCTCGCCGTTGATGAAATTCGCGATCCGGCCGAAGAAAAGCCCGATGGGCGCCGCCGCGCAGATGGCATCGCCGATCGAGAGCGGGTTCACGCCTTTCGCGCGGGCGAAGAGGAGGGCCACGACCAGGACGCCGAGCAGGCCGCCGTGGAAGGACATCCCCCCTTGCCAGAGCAGCGGGATCTCCGCCGGATGGGCGAGGTAATGGCCCGGCTGGTAGAACAGGACGTAGCCGAGGCGGCCGCCTGCCACGACGCCGAGCGTGCACCACGCCACGAGGTCGTCGGCGTGGCGCCGGGTCAGGCCGGCGATGCGGCCGCCTGCGAGATAGCGGACGTATCGCCAGCCGATCACCAAGCCGAGGACATAGGCGAGGGCGTACCAGCGGATGGCGAGCGGGCCGATGTCGACGATCACCGGGTCGATGGCGGGGAAGGCCAGGGCGAAGGTCATCGGCGGGCGGCGGGGGTGCCGGCGTCGAGGCGGATGCCGCCCGGTCCGGGAGCGCCAGCGCCCGGTCAGGCGCTACCGGCGACGCCCGACAGCTTGCCCGGCTCGATCCCGAGGCGGCCCACGGCGCGTTCCCATTTGTCGCCATGGGTGTCGCCGAACACCAGTTCCTCGTCGGCCGGCACGGTGAGCCAGCCGTTGCCCTGGATCTCGCCATCGAGCTGGCCGGGCGCCCAGCCCGCGTAACCCAGCGCGAGCAGGCGCCGACGCGGTCCGTGGCCTCCGGCCATCGCCTTCAGCACGTCGACGGTGGTGGTGAGCGCGAAGCCGTCGTCGACCCGCAGCGTGCTCTCGTGGCTGTAATCGGTGGAATGGAGGATGAAACCGCGCGCCGATTCGACCGGGCCGCCGTAATGCACAGGGATCTGCGCGTCGATGCTCTCGGCCTCGATGTCGAGCTGCTTCAGCAGCTCGGCGAAGCTGAGCGAATCGAGCAGCTTGTTGACCACGATCCCCATTGCACCGTCGTCCGAATGGGCGCAGAGGTAGATCACGCTCCGCGCGAAGCGCGGGTCGGACATCGTGGGCATGGCCACCAGGAGCTGGCCCTCGAAGTAAGGCCCCGCGCAGCCGCCCGCTTCCCGCTCCATGTCCGCCTTCCGCCGCCACCCGTCTTGCCAGGCCCATAGTCTCAAAGCGGGAACAGGGTGACAACCCCGGGGGGCGCGCCCCGCAACCCCGGCCCCGCGCGGCGGTTTGCATTCCTCAAGCGCCTTTCGCATAGTGCGCGGGCGGCGGCGGCAGCAGCCACCGTGAGCGGACTGATCGCGAGGACGGGAGGGAGAGATGGCAATCAGCGCGGGCGACAGGATGCCCTCGGTCACGTTCAAGGTCTTGACCGACGACGGGCTCCAGGACATCGCGAGCGACGATTACTTCAAGGGGAAAAAGACCGCGCTGTTCGCGGTCCCGGGCGCCTTCACGCCGACCTGCTCGGCCAAGCACGTGCCGAGCTACCTGTCGCAGGCCACCGCGCTCAAGGCCAAGGGCGTGGACCAGATCGCCTGCGTCTCGGTCAACGACGCCTTCGTGATGAAGGCGTGGGGCGAGGCGCAATCCGTCGCCGGGACGATCGACATGCTGGCCGACGGCAACGGCGAGTTCGCGCGGGCGACGGGGCTCACCCTGGACGGCACCGGCTTCGGGCTGGGGGAGCGGAGCACCCGTTTCTCCATGATCGTGGACGACGGCGCGGTCACCGCCCTCAACGTCGAAGAGAATCCCGCCGAGATGACGGTAAGCGGCGCTCCGCACATGCTCTCGCAGCTCTGACGCGCCGGCGGCGGGCGCGGAAAAACCGCTTGCCTGCCGCCCGCCGCTTCCCACATTGTCGGGCGGTGGCTGGGCCGTTCCCTTCATCGCGGCTGGCCCAGCCGCGCAACGGCGAAACGAGGGAGATTCCATGACGCTGCGAATCGGCGACGAAGCGCCCAACTTCACGGCGGAGACCACCGCCGGCACGATCGACTTCCACGACTGGATCGGCAACGGCTGGGCCATCCTCTTCTCCCATCCCAAGGACTTCACGCCCGTCTGCACGACCGAGCTCGGCTACATGGCCGGGCTCAAACCGGAATTCGACAGGCGCAACTGCAAGATCATCGGCCTGAGCGTGGACGGCGTCTCCGACCACGAGGCGTGGTCCAGGGACATCGAGGAGACCCAGGGTCACAAGGTCAATTACCCGCTGATCGGGGATCCGGCGCTGAAGGTCGCGACCCTCTACGAGATGCTGCCCGCCGGCGCGGGTAGCATGTCGGAGGGGCGCACGGCCGTGGACAATCTGACAGTCCGCACTGTCTTCCTGATCGGGCCGGACAAGAGGATCAAGCTGTCGCTCACCTATCCGATGAGCACCGGCCGCAACTTCGACGAGGTGCTCCGTGTGCTCGATTCCTGCCAGCTCACGGCGAAGCACAAGGTCGCGACGCCGGTCAACTGGACCCAGGGTGAGGATGTGATCATCGTGCCGGCGGTCTCCGACGAGGAGGCGAAGAAGGCCTTCCCCGGCGGCTGGGAGGCCCCCAAGCCCTATCTGCGGATCGTGCCGCAGCCCGACTGAGGCGAGCGTTCGGGTGGGAAGGACGCGCCTGCCCGGAGCGCCGTCGGCACCAGGACGCGCCGCGCCCGCTCCAGGGCGGCGGCCAGGGTTTCCGCCCACGCCTCCGCGCCCTCGCGCTTGGCGACCAGGTCCTGGCGCAGCTCGATCTCGATATGCGGCAGGCCCCGACCTTGGCCGTGCACCGGGATCGTGTAGTCCGAGGGGCCGCGGATGGCGTAGGGCTCGTTGTGGCCGATGGCGAGGCCGGGGCGGAGGGCCGCCAGCGCGTCCGCGAGCGGGCGCACGAGCCGGTCGTCGTGCTCCCACAGGAGCCCGATTTCCCAGGGCCTGACGACGCCGTCCAACACCGGGGTGAAGCTGTGGACGGCGACCAGGACGGGCGCCGCGCCGGCGTCGCGGCAGCGGTCGAGGCAGGCGGCGATGGCCGCGTGATAGGGCCGGAAGAACGCCTCCCTCCGCGCCTCCGCCTCCGCCGGTGCGATCGCCCGGTTGGCCGGCACCTCCGTGCCGTCGCTCGCCGCAGGCATCGCCGTGGGCGCACCCGGCGGGCGGTTGCAGTCGATGATCAGGCGCGAATAGCCGGCGAGAAAGGCGGGGGCGTCGAGCCGCGCGCTAAGCGATTCCGTCACGACCGCCGCGCCGATGTCCCACCCGATATGGCGGTCGAGTTCCGCTTGATCGAGGCCGAGCCGCGCCATGTGGGCCGGGACGGCGTTGCTCGCGTGGTCGCAGACGAGCACGAAGCGCGGCGCCGCGCCGCCCGCCTCGATCCGCGAGAAGGGCGGCGGATCGTCGGGGCCGAGGCGGGTAGCGTCGAACCAGGGCGCGGGCGGCATGGCGGCATCATGAGCGGCCGGCCCCCACCCGTCCAGCTTGCCCGGCGCACCGGGAAAGAACGGCGTTACGCCTGTCTGGCCTCGATCACGCCGCGGCGGATGGCGCGGGTGCGGGTGAACAGCGTCTCCAGGTGCTCGCCGTCGCCCCGGCGGATGGCGCGCTGGAGGGCGGCCAGATCCTCGGTGAAACGCCCCAGCATTTCGAGCACCGCCGCCCGGTTGTTGAGGAAGACGTCTCGCCACATGACCGGGTCCGAGGCGGCGATGCGCGTGAAGTCGCGAAAGCCGCCGGCGGCATATTTGATCACCTCGCGCTTGGTCTCCTCCTCCAGGTCGGCGACGGTGCCGACGATGTTGTAGGCGATCAGGTGGGGCAGGTGCGAGGTGATGGCGAGGACCGCGTCATGGTGGCCGGCGTCCATCAGTTCGACCGTCATGCCGGCCGTCCGCCACAGCGCGGCGAGCCGCTCGACCGCCGCCGGGTCGGCCTCCGGCGGCGGGGTCAGGATGCACCAGCGGCCTTCGAACACCTCCGCGAAGCCGGCCTCCGGCCCGGAATGCTCGGTGCCCGCGACCGGGTGGCCGGGGATCAGATGGACGCCCGCCGGCAGGTGCGGCGCCACCGCCGAGATCATCGCCTCCTTGACCGAGCCCACGTCGGTCAGGATCGTCCCCTTCGCGAGGCGCGGCCCGAGGCGGGCGGCGAGCGCGCCGAAGGCGCCGACCGGCGTGCCCAGCACCACGAGGTCCGCGCCCGCCACGGCGGCGGCGGGGTCGCGCGTCGTGCGGTCGACGATCCCCAGCGCCCGTGCCTTGTCGAGGGTCTCCCCGGTGCGCGCGCAGCCGATGATCTCGGTCGCCGGCGCCCGGTGCCGCAGGACGCGCGCGAGCGACGAGTTGATCAGGCCCAAGCCGATCAGCGCGACGCGGGCGAAGGGTTCCGTCATAGCCCACCGCCCGCCGGCGCGGCCATGAATTCCTCGAGCGCGCCGGCCACCGCCTCCATCTCCGCTTCCAGGCCGACGGTGATCCGCAGGCAGTCTGAGAGACGGTAGGCATTCATCCGCCGGACGACGATGCCGCGCCCGGCGAGGAAGCGGTCCGCCGCCGTCGCGTCGCGGCCCGGCTCGCCGGGGAAACGGATAAGCAGGAAGTTGCAGGCGCTGGGCGTGACCGCGAGGCCGGCCGCCCGCAGCCGCGCCGCCAGCGCCTCGCGGCACGCCTTGTTGTGCCGGCGTGCGCGGGCGAGGTGCTCCCGGTCCGCGAGGGCCGCGAGGGCCGCCGCGAGCGCCGCGCCGTTGGCGTTGAACGGGCCCCGGACGCGGTTCAGGACGTCGACCACGGAGGGCGGGCCGTAGGCCCAGCCGAGGCGCAGCGCGGCGAGCGCATAGGCTTTGGAGAAGGTGCGAGTCATCACCACGTTGGGCGCCACGCTCGCCAAGTCGGTTCCCGGATCATAGTCGGCGGCGGTGACGAACTCCGCATAGGCCGCGTCCAGCACCAGCACGACGCGCTCCGGCAGGCCATTCCACAGACGCCGCAGCGCGCCTTTGGAAAGGCAGGTTCCGGTCGGGTTGTTCGGATTGGCCAGGAAGACGAGCCGGGTGCGTTCGCCGACGCGCTCCAGGATCGCGTCCACGTCGGCCGCAAGACTGGTTTCCGGCGCCGCCACCGGGCGCGCGCCGGCGGCGAGCGCGGCCAGCGGATAGACCAGGAATCCGTGGCGGGAATGGACGACTTCGTCGCCGGGCCCCGCATAGGCGCGGGCCAGGAGCTGAAGCAGCTCGTCCGAGCCGTTGCCGCACACGATCCGGGCCGGATCGAGGCCGTGGAGCGCGCCTAGCGCCTCGCGCAGCGTCGTGGCGCCCCCGTCGGGGTAGCGGTGGAGCGCCGGCGCCAGCGCCCGGAACGCCGTCTGCGCCGCGGGGCTCGGCCCCAGCGCCGATTCGTTGGAGGAGAGTTTGATCGCGTTGGCGCGGCCGGGGGCGGCGGACCGCCCCCCCACATAGGGGACGATCTCCATGATCCCGGGGCGGGGGGTCGGCCGCACGGGCATCGCCGCGAGGGTGCGCGGAAGCGCCGCGTCAGCCGGCGGGCGCGGCGGGCGGTTTCGGATAGCCGCCGAGGACGGTGAGGCGGCCGACGCCCTCGCCCATGCGCTCGGCGAAGCGTTCCAACCTCTCGTCCCCTTCCGGGACGAAGCCGTCCACCTCGATCATTTGCCAGCGGCCCGGCGAGCCGCTGGTGTCGTGCCACACCACGGCGCGGGCCATATCGATGCCGGTCTCCGCCAGAACGGTCCTGATCCGGTCGCGGCTGATCGCGTCGGACGATTCGAGCGCCAGGAACGAGACGTCCTCGCCCGATGGCTCCGGCTTGACCATGGCGACCACGAGGGCGTCGGCCGGCGTGCCGCCGTGCCTGTCGCTGGCCAGCCAAGGCAGACGCGCGACGATCATCGGCCGCCCCTCGCCGCCGACGGCGAGGGTCAGCCACCAAGGCTCGGCGCTGACGCCCACGTCGCCGCTCATCGGATCGGTGGGCACCGGCACGATGCCGATCGAGACCTTGCCGTCGCGGACGGCGCGGAGGACGCCGCTCTCCGTGCGTGTCGGCACGAACGGCGTCTTGGCGCCGAAATGGGCGCGGGCGAGGCTGGTGAAGCCGTGCCCTTCGCCGGACGCCTCGACCGTGAACACCGACACCTTGAAGCTGCCCTCGGCGACCAGCGTGGCCGACATGATTTCCGACCAGATACGGACGACGACCGGGAAGGGAAAGGCCCCGTCGTGGCGCGCCATCAGCCGCCGCAATATCGCGGCCTCGCGGGCGGGCCGGATCAGCGCGCCCGTGACGCCCGCCGACCGTTTCGCCTCGCTGATGCCGTTGGCGAGGACCATGCGGCGCATCAAGAGATCGTGGATCGAATCGTCGATCTCGTCGATCTCGTCGCGCAAGCGGGCGAGCGGGGGATCCCCCGGCGAAGGCCTGTTCATGATACCGCCAGCATGGTTCGGAGGCGAACAGTCCTAGTCCATGCACCGGGCAAAATCAAAGAGAACATTGACTTTCCGGCCCAAATCGCGACTGTCTGGCCTCCTTGGCGAGGGGTGGGGCGGCTCCGGTGCCAGGAGCGGAGCGCGCGATGGCGTCATGCATGGCGGCGGACTGGTGACGGCGCATGAGGGCGCCGGGCACAGGATCGAGCTCGGCGGGACTGCCCCGCTCGAACTCGATTGCGGCGCGACGCTCGAGCCGTTCACCCTCGCCTATCGCACCTACGGCACCCTCGACCGGGAGCACGCCAACGCGGTCCTGCTTTGCCACGCCCTGACCGGCGACCAATTCGCCATGGGCCCGCATCCGGTCACCGGGCGGACCGGCTGGTGGGAGCGGATGGTGGGGCCGGGCAAGCCCTTCGATACCGATCGCTACTTCGTGATCTGTACGAACGTGCTCGGCGGCTGCATGGGCACCGCCGGCCCGAAGGAAACCAATCCGGCGACCGGCCGCCCCTACGGCCTCGATTTCCCGGTCATCACCATCCGCGACATGGTGAAGGCCCAGGCCATGCTGCTCGACCGCCTGGAAATCGCGCAGCTGTTCTGCGTGGCCGGCGGCTCGATGGGCGGGATGCAGGTCTTGCAATGGGCGGTGAGCTTTCCAGAGCGCTGCTTCGCCGCCGTGCCGATCGCCTGCGCGGCCCGGCACTCGGCGCAGAACATCGCCTTTCACGAGGTCGGGCGGCAGGCAATCATGGCCGATCCGGAGTGGCGCGACGGGCGCTATCTCGAACACGGGACGAGACCCGTGCGCGGCCTCGCCGTGGCGCGCATGGCGGCGCACGTCACCTACCTCTCGGAATCGGCGCTGCACCGGAAGTTCGGCCGCGCGCTCCAGGAGAGGAGCAGCATCACCTACGGATTCGACGCCGATTTCCAGGTCGAGAGCTACCTGCGCCACCAGGGGCGAAGCTTCGTCGAGCGTTTCGACGCCAACTCCTATCTCTACATCACCCGCGCCATGGATTATTTCGACTTGGCGGCCGCCTATGACGGCGTGCTGGCCAACGCCTTCCGCGGCGTCAAGACCCGCTTCTGCGTCGTCTCCTTCAGCAGCGACTGGCTCTTCCCGACGGCGGAGAACCGGGCCGTCGTACGGGCGCTGGCCGCAGCCGCCGCGAACGTGAGCTTCGTCGAGATCGTGAGCGACAAGGGCCACGACGCCTTCCTTCTCGACGAGCCCGACATGTTCGAAACCCTCCGCGGCTTCCTGAGCGGTGCCGCCGCGCAACGCGGCCTCGACGGCCGATGACGCGCGCCGCCCGCCCGGACCACCGCCTGATCGCCGAGATGGTTGCGCCCGGCTCGCGGCTGCTCGACATCGGCTGCGGCGACGGCGCGCTCCTGGAACTGCTCGCCCGCGAGCGCGGCGTCGACGGCCGCGGGATCGAGATCAGCCAGGAAGGGGTGAACGCTTCGGTCCGGCGCGGCCTCTCCGTCATCCAGGGGGACGCGGACACCGATCTCGCCGACTATCCGGACGCGGCGTTCGATTACGTCGTCCTGAGCCAGACCCTGCCCGCGATCCACGACCCGAAGGGCGTGCTCCTCGAGCTCCTGCGCATCGGCCGCAGCGCCATCGTCTCGATCCCGAATTTCGGCTACTGGCGGAACCGCCTTCACCTCCTCCTGCGCGGGCGGCTGCCCGTCCCCCGCGGCGCAGGCGAGCCGTGGCACGCGACGCCACAGATCCGGCCTTGCACGATCAAGGATTTCGTCATGCTCTGCCGCGACTTGGAAATCGTCATCCACCGGCGCATACAGGTGGACTCGCGCGGCAAGGCGAGCGGCTTCACAGGCACCGGCCGCTTCGCCAACCTGTTCGGCGAACAGGCGGTCTTCCTCCTCTCCTCCACCCAACCCTGACCGGCGCACCGGCGACGGGAGCCGAAAGTCGTGGCTAATCCTGAAATTAGGCGGAATTTGACGGAAACATGCGGGATCTGGGGGGATCCGGGAGGGGGAGGGCGCGTTGCCGGTGGCCGGTCGCCGGCGGCCGGCACGTTCGCGCATCCAGGGGACGCTCCTGTGGTCCCCCTCGACCGTTCCGGCCTCGTCATCCCGTGCGCGCACCGCGTGTCTGTTGTTAATTCGCGCGGTGCTCGACAGTCAAGTTGGTGCCCTCGATGCATTGCGGGCCGGGGGCAGGCCGGGTAAATTCGGGGTGGAGCCTGAGTCAGGTATCGCCTTACGTCCAGCCCGACGCATGTTCGGCGGGGAGGTTGCGGCCCCCCAGGCTCCGCTCACTCATTCCGCCACTTCCCGGCCTCGCGGGCGTGCGCCCTCCGGCAGGACTGTAGGTTAGGCCTCGCCGGCTGCGGTGCGCTTGAGGACAGTGAGCCAGGGCTTGCCGGCGTCCTCCAGCCAGAGCAGGCGGTGGGTCGCGCCGCGGGCGGTCCACGCGCCTTCGTCGACGATGCGCTGGACGGTGCTGATGGCGGCGTTCACGATCGCGGTCGGTGGGCATGACCGGGGGCCGCTAGCGGATAGTGGATAGTGGCTGGGGGCTGGCTATTGGGCACTGGCCGCCGTGAGGGTGTGCGCGGTGCGCGCGGCGGATGCGCCGCTTGCGCGCACGGCGTGCGCGCAGCGAAGGCCGCGTTACACACCGCAAACAGGGGAACGACCGCGGCGGGTGGACGCCGAACACCGCCAGACCCACCGCCTGCCGAGACGACTTGCCGAGCGGATAGCCATGGATGTAATCCCGGATAAAACAGGTGCCACGGCTTGGAAATCACGCGAATCCGGGTTACGGTCCGCCCGCGTCGGGGCTTTGTCGGCGTTGTGCAAGCCATTGACTTGACACGATATTAGCGGAGGGAGCATGGTTCGTGTGGCGATCAACGGTTTCGGGCGCATCGGACGCAACGTCCTGCGCGCGATCCACGAGCAGGCGCGCGCCGACCTCGCCGTGGTGGCGATCAACGATCTGGGCCCGGTGGAAACCAACGCGCATCTGCTGCGCTATGATTCCGTCCACGGGCGGTTTCCGGGAACGGTGACGGCGGACGGCGAGTCGATCGACATCGGCGGCGGGCCGATCCGGGTGCTCCGCGAGCGCGACCCGGCGAGGCTCCCCTGGGCCGACCTCGCGGTCGACGTGGCGCTCGAATGCACCGGGCTGTTCACGGCGCGCGAGAAGGCGGCGGCCCACCTGGAGGCCGGCGCCCGCAAGGTGCTGATCTCGGCGCCCGGAACCGGCGTGGACCTCACCGTCGTCTACGGCGTGAACCACGAGACGCTGACTCCGGCGCACACGGTCGTCTCGAACGCCTCCTGCACCACCAACTGCCTCGCGCCGGTCGCGGCGGTGCTGCACGACGCGATCGGGATCGAGCGCGGGTTCATGACCACCGTCCACGCCTACACCCTCGACCAGCCGGTGCTCGACACGCTGCACGGGGATCTCCGCCGGGCGCGGGGCGCGGCCGGCTCGATGATTCCGACCTCGACCGGCGCCGCGCGGGCCGTCGGCCTCGTCCTGCCGGCGCTCGCGGGCAAGCTCGACGGCACGGCCGTCCGGGTGCCGACCGCCAACGTCTCGATGATCGACCTCGCCTTCGTCGCCGGCCGCGATACGGCGCCGGAAGAGATCAACGAAGCCGTGAAGCGCGCCGCTGCCGGCCCGCTGGCCGGCGTTCTGGGCTACTGCGCGGAGCCCCTGGTCTCGATCGACTTCAACCACCGCCCTGAGAGTTCGACGTTCGACGCCGGCCAGACCGCCGTGGTCGACGGCAGGCTGTGCCGCGTCCTCTCCTGGTACGACAACGAGTGGGGGTTCTCGAACCGGATGGGCGACGTCGCCGCCTATATCGGCGGCCTGTGACGGCGCCGGCCGCGCGGGCGTTCCGGTCGCTCGACGATATCGAGGTCGCCGGCAAGCGCGTCCTCGTGCGCATCGACCTCAACGTGCCGATGCGCGAGGGGGCGCTGCGCGACGCCACCCGCATCGACCGGGTGGCGCCGACCTTGGCGGAGCTGGCGGACAGGCGCGCGCGGGTCGTCGCCATGTCCCATTTCGGCCGGCCGCGGGGCAAAGCAGTCGCCGCCATGTCGCTGGCACCGCTCCGGGCGCCGCTCTCCCGGGCGCTCGGCGGACGGCCGGTCCGTTTCGCCCCCGCTTGCATCGGCGCCGAGGCCGCCGCCGCCGTGGAGTCGCTCGCGCCCGGCGGCATCGTCCTCCTGGAGAACCTGCGCTTCCACGAGGGCGAGGAGACGAACGACCCGGGCTTCGCCGACGCTCTCGCCGCCCTTGCCGACCTCTATGTCAACGACGCCTTCTCGGCCGCACACCGCGCCCACGCTTCGACGACCGCCGTGGCGGCGCGCCTGCCGAGCGCGGCCGGGCGCCTCATGCAGGCCGAGCTGGAAGCCCTGGGCGAGGCCTTTCGCGACTCCGCGCGGCCCGTCGTCGCCGTCGTGGGCGGTGCCAAGGTCTCGACCAAGCTCGCGCTTCTCGCCAACCTGACGGAGCGGGCCGATTCCCTGGTCGTGGGCGGCGGGATGGCGAACACCTTCCTCCAGGCGCAGGGGCTGCCGATCGGTAAATCGCTCTGCGAACCCGATCTCACGGCGGACGCGCGCCGGATCATGCGCGATGCCGGGGAGAGAGGGTGCGACATCCTGCTGCCGCCGGACGCGATGGTCGCGCGGCGATTCGAGAAAGACGCGGAGGCCTGCGCGGTGGCCGCCGACGCGGTGCCCGAGGACGGAATGATCCTCGACCTGGGACCCCGCGCCGTGGCCCGGATCGAGGAACGCTTCGCCGCCGCGCACACCTTGCTGTGGAACGGCCCGCTCGGCGCCTTCGAGATTCCGCCGTTCGACGGCGCGACGGTCGCCTGCGCCCGCGCGGCCGCGCGCCTGACCCGGGCCGGGCGGCTGCGCTCCGTCGCCGGCGGCGGCGACACGATCGCGGCGCTCCGCCATGCCGGCGTTTTCGACTCTTTCAGCTACGTCTCGACCGCCGGCGGCGCCTTCCTGCACTGGCTCGAGGGGCGGACGCTGCCCGGCGTCGCCGCGCTGGCGGTCGGGGGCGGCCTCCGGCACTCGTGACGCGCGACCCGCGTCCGGCGGTCATCGTGCATGATCTCCGCCATGCCGAGGGCGCCTTGCGGGCGGCGCGGGCGGCGGGCGTAACCGTCACCCTGTGGTCGGCGCCGGGCGCCGGCGACTATGCGGGGCTCGGCTTTCTCGGCGCCGTCTTCGACCAAGCGGCGGTGGCGGTTCCCGATGCCGTCCACGACGTGGTCGTCGATTGCGGCGCGAACGCCGTCCTCGCCTACGAAGCGCTTCGGCGCGGCTTCGCCGGCGTGGCCTTCTCCGGCCGCGGGCGGATGCGGGCCGTGCTCGAAGCCGTCGCCGCCGCGCAGAGCGGGCGGCTGATCACGGCGGGGCCGGGGCGCGGGGCCCTCGACCTGGGCCGGTCCGAAACGCCCGAGCGGGATTGTGCCGCCTTTCTGGCCGCGCGGGCGAGGCGGCGCACCGGCTCTGGCAAAAGGGCGGCGGCTCCGTCAGGATAGCGGCCATGAAGATCACCCGGCGCGTCAGGAAAATCCTCTCCTGGTACGAGAGCGACAACCCCGGCACCAAGGCCAATCTCGCCCGCATCCTGATGCACGGGCGGTTGGGCGGCACGGGGAAGCTGGTCGTCCTGCCGGTGGACCAGGGGTTCGAGCACGGGCCGGCCCGGAGTTTCGCGCCGAACCCGCCAGCCTACGACCCACATTACCATTGGCGGCTCGCGATCGACGCCGGGCTCAACGCCTTCGCGAGCCCGCTCGGCATGATCGAGGCGGGCGCCGACAGCTTTGCCGGTGCGATTCCAACGATCCTCAAGGTCAACAGCGCCAATTCCCTCGCCCCGACCAGGGACCAGGCGGTGACGGCCTCCGTCCGGGACGCGCTGCGGCTGGGCTGTGCCGCCATCGGCTTCACCGTCTATCCGGCGTCCGAGCACCAGTACGAGATGATCGAGGAGATTCGCGAACTCGCCGCCGAGGCGAAGGCGCACGGCCTCGCGGTGGTCGTCTGGTCCTATCCGCGCGGCGGGGCGCTCTCGAAGGAGGGCGAGACGGCGCTCGACGTGGTGGCCTACGCGGCCCACATCGCGGCCCTGGCGGGCGCCCACATCATCAAGGTGAAGCCGCCGACGGCCCATCTCGAACAGGAAGCCGCCGCCGCTTCCTACCGCGCGGGCGGCAGCGGCGGTGGGGGGCTTGCGGCGCGGATCGCCCACGTCATGCAGGCAGCCTTCGGCGGGCGCCGACTGGTGGTCTTCTCCGGCGGTGCCGCGAAGGGCCTGGACGGGCTCTACGAGGAGGTCGGCGCCATCCACGCGGGCGGCGGCAGCGGCTCGATCATCGGCCGCAACAGCTTCCAGCGCCCCCGCGACGAGGCCCTCGCCATGCTCGACACCGTCATCGGCATCTACCGGGGTGGCTGACGGGCGGTATCTCCCGCCGGGTAAGACGCGCGCGGAACCGGCTCCGTGGCCTGGGAAATCCGGAAGATCGACGAAGCGATCGCCCCCCGGACTTGATCGCTGGCGCAGGCACGGCCATGGTCGCGAGCTTCCACCGACGGCAGCGCACCCGCGTACCCCTCCATGAAGGACCCGTGCCGCCTCTACCTGATCACGCCGCCGCGCTTCGATCTCGATGCCTTCGCGCCGCAGCTCGAGGCGGCGCTCGACGCGGGCGACGTCGCCTGCCTGCAACTGCGGCTGAAGGAGGCGAGCGAGGATTCCGTGCGGCGGGCGGCCGGGCGGCTGTTGCCCCTCTGCCACGGGCGTGGCGTGCCGCTGGTGATCAACGACCGGCCGGCGCTGGCCGCGGAAACGGGCGCCGACGGCGTCCATATCGGCGCGGATGATGCGGGCTACGACGAGGCCCGCGCCTGCGTGGGCGAGACGGCGACGGTCGGCGTGAGCTGCTACGATTCGCGCCATCGCGCCATGGAAGCCGCGGCGGCAGGGGCCGACTACGTCGCTTTCGGCGCGTTTTTTCCCACCGCCACCAAGACGCCGCGCGCGACGGCGCGCCTCGACCTGCTGAAGTGGTGGCACAGCTTCATGGTCGTGCCCTGCGTCGCCATCGGCGGCATCACGGCGGCGAATTGCGGGCCGCTGGTGGCGAACGGCGCCGACTTCCTGGCCGTGATCGGCGGAGTCTGGAGCCACCCGGAAGGCCCCGCGGCCGGCGTGCGGGCGCTCGACCGGGCCATTGCCAGCGCGGATGCGAGTTGATATAGGCGCGGCCACCCCGGCCCGAACGACGGCATGAAGATCAACGGCAACGCCATCCGCCCCGGCATGGTGATCGAACACCAGGGCCGCCTGTGGCTCGCGGTGAAGATCCAGCACACCCAGCCGGGCAAGGGCGGCGCCTATCTTCAGGTCGAGCTCAAGGACGTCCGCGACGGGACCAAGCTGAACGAGCGGTTCCGCGCCTCCGAGAACGTCGAGCGCGTGCGCCTCGACCAGAAGCTGTTCCAGTATCTTTACGCCGACGGCGGACTCCTCTGCTTCATGGACCAGGAGAGCTACGAGCAGATCAGCCTGCCCGGCGCCATGCTCGGCGAGCGCGCGGTCTTCCTCCACGAGGGGATGGTCGTCACCATCGAATCCCACGAAGGCGCGCCGATCGGAATCACCCTGCCGGACACGGTCGTCCAGACGGTGACAGAGACCGAACCGGTCGTGCGGGGGCAGACGGCGGCGGCCTCCTACAAACCCGCGCTGCTCGACAACGGCATCCGGCTGATGGTGCCGCCGCATGTCTCCGAGGGCGAGCGCGTGGTCGTGAACACGAGCGATTCGACCTATGTCGAGCGCGCCCGGGACTGACGAACCGCCGCGCCCCGTCGTCGCAGACCCCGTCTCCACCGCTGACATCGTGTCCCGCCGCTCGCCGCTGATCACGGTCATGGCGAACGCCGCCTACAAGGCGAAGCGCGACCTGATTCGCGATTTCGGCGAGGTCGAAAATCTTCAGGTCTCGCGGAAGGGACCGGCCGACTTCGTTTCGGCCGCGGACCGCCGCGCGGAGGAAACGCTGGTGGCGGAACTGCGCCGGGCGCGGCCCCGCTTCGGCTTCCTGCTCGAGGAGGGCGGCGCCATCGCCGGCGAGGACAGCTCGAACCGGTGGATCGTCGATCCGCTGGACGGCACGACCAACTTCCTACACGGCGTCCCCCATTTCGCGATTTCGATCGGCGTCGAGCGCGACGGCAAGCCCCATGCGGGCGTGATCTATGATCCCGTCCGCGACGAACTCTTCTGGGCGGAGAACGGCGCCGGGGCGTTCCTCAACGACCAGCGCCTGCGGGTCTCGGCGCGGCGGGCGCTGCCGGATGCGCTGATCGCGACGGGAATGCCCTTCGCGGGACGCGCGCACCATCCCGGTTACGCCGCCATGGTCGACCGGGTGTGGGCCGCGACCGCCGGGGTGCGCCGGCTCGGCTCCGCCGCCCTCGACCTCGCCTATGTCGCGGCGGGGCGCTTCGACGGCGTCTGGCAATTCGCGCTTTCGCCTTGGGACATCGCGGCCGGCGTCGTGATCGTCCGAGAAGCCGGCGGCATCGTCACCGACACGGGCGGCGCGCCGGACCCGATGGCGCACGGCGACGTGCTCGCGACCAACGGCCATCTCCACCAACCTCTCCGGGGCGTCCTCGCCGCGCAATGAGGCCCGCCGCGTTGGTGCGGCGCTTCGTGTCGGGCGCCCCTTCGGTACGCCCTCGTTCGGAGGGCTACGCAGGGTGAGAGAGAGGTTGGAGAGCAAGGGAACAAGCGCTCTCCTCCATCCCCAACAGGCCCGAAGGGCCGTATCGAAAGACGCCCCTTGCGGGAAGCGCTGGATTTCAAACCGAGACACGACCGTTTTTCTTGTGATCGTGCATTCCGAGGCTTGAAGTACTAGAATCGCACCGTCGATCCGGCGGATGCTGAATTCGGACTCGTGGGCCGGTGAACCGGACGATCGACTCGCAGGGAGAGCATCGATGAACCTGTTGACCCGTTCCGATCGAGCACCGCGCTGCCCGCGGCGCGTGGTGAACCGTGTCTTCAAATTTGCCGGTGGGCCGGCGTCGCCGGCTCCCCTGCTTCCCCGTGCGGGGGGGGGGGGGGGGGGCGTGAAAACCTCCCTCCGGCCCGGTGCGCTGTTCGCCGCGCTGCTTGCGGCGTCTCCGCTTTTCTCCCCGGACGAGGCGCGGGCGCAGGCGATGGCCTGCACGCCGACGCAAACGGTCAGCGCGGAGGCGGCCGCGAACGGCGCCTACACCACCACGCTGACCTGCGCGGACACCTCCGCGGCGGCGGGGGCGGCGGACTACCGGCACCTCCACTACAACCACGCCGCCGGCGCCGGCCTGGACCCGGCCGACCGCGACACGACCCTCACGAACAACAACATGGGCAACAACCTGGCGCTCACCATCGGGCGCGGCGTGGTATTCACCGCCGACGGCTACGCCGATTTGAGAGTCGTGCCCACGGACGCGGCCATCCTCCTGTATAACGCCGGCGCCAAGAGCGTGACCGTCGAGGACGGCGCCGTCATCAACCTCGAGCGGACGCCGAGGGGCTACTCCGCGACGGACCCGAACCGCCCGGCGTCCGCCACGACCGAATACGACCCGGCCTGGTATCACAACTTCCAGTCCGTCGTGGACGAGCTCGCCGCCATCGCCGTCCGTTCGAGGACGACCGACGGCGACGCGGACCTCACGGTCAGGCATGACGGTGTCATCAATGTCGATATCGAGATGATCGGCACCTACGCCGAAGCGCCGTGGAACTACGGCACCAACGCCGGCGCGGCCATCGAGGCGCTGGTGACGGAGACACGCAGGTTCGGCCCCTTCACGCGGACCGACATCGACATCGACATCGACGTGGGGGCCACCGGCGTCATCCGGCACGCCGAGGGCACCGACGGCCTGAACGCCATCCGCGCGGAGAACGAGAGCGAGGATGGAGACATCTTGATCGATCTGGCCGAAGGCTCGCAGATCGACGTATCCGAAGGGGGTGGCTACGGCATCTTCGCCAGACTGAGACTGGGCGGCCCCGTCGGCCAGCAGCGCGGCGACATCATCGTCAACGCGGGCGGAACGATCAAAACGGCCGTGAAGAGCCGGGTCTGGACCCGAGGGCGGGGCATGGGAATTTATGCCGAGAGCGAAGCCTACGGCCGGGTCCGCATCGCGTCCTCGGGAACCATCGAGACCGTGCAGGCCGCCGCCATCGAAGTGAGGGCGACGAGAGCCGCCAACGTGCAGCGCGACGACCCCGACACCGAGGAGATCGAAGGGCACATCGTCGACGTAACGGGCGGGACGATAGAGACCCGGGGCGCCACCGCCATTTACGCCTCCATCTCCAGCGAGTTGTCCATCGCCGCCGCCAACACATCCAGCGCCAACTCCCACATGACGGTCCGGGTGGCGGAGGGCGCCACCGTCCGCGCCCAGGCGCTCACGGACGAGGACTACGCGAACGGCGCCATCCCGCAGGAAACACTCGAAGCCAGCGGGAGGGCATACATCGACAGGGGAACCACCCGCTTTCACGGATGGCGATTGGTGGACGTGGAGCGGACGAGCGACAGCGGCGAGACCGAGACGGTGAAGCGGCTGGAGCCGATCATCACCGGCATCGTGGTCCGCGATTTCTCGGCGGTCGCCGACGCCGACGCCCCGAGGGACCAGGTGCTCGTCGACGGGATCGTCGAAACGGTCGGCGGCAAGGCGAACGTGGACCCCGCCATCTGGCTGGAGGGCGGCGGGCTGGTCACCGTCGGGGCGACGGGGCGCGTCAGCGCGGACTCCGGCCTCGCGATCTCGGGCGGGTGCTCGTCCGATTACCGCAGTCTCGATTACGTTCCCGTCGATGGCGTCTACCCGACGGTCGATTGCGACACGGTGGAGGCCCGCACCCTCGAGGTCCGGGTGGCCGGCACGGTCGACGGCGATATCCGCATGCTCGACGACGGCGTCCTGACCCTTGTGTCGATGGAAGACTCGACGGTCACGGGCACGGTGCACGACCCCGCCGGCCCGCTGACGGTGGCCGGCAGCATCGGGCGGCTGCTCTACACCAACGGCGCCACGGTGACGGTAGCCGACACCGGCGCCCTCACGGGCGTCGAGGGCGAGGCCGAAGCGCTGCGCAGCGAAGCGGGCGACCTGGACGTGACCGTGGCAGGACGGGTGGCAGGCGACCTGCGCGCACCCAGCGGCGGCACCCTGACGCTGAACCTGCGGGAAGGCGGCGCGGTCACCGGCACCGTCCACGACCCCGCCGGCCTGCCGACGGTGGTGGGCAGCATCGGGCGCCTCCTCTACACCAACGGCGCCACGGTCACCGTGGCACAGACCGGCGCCCTCACGGGCGTCGAGGTCGACGGCGGGATCGAGGCGCTGCGCAGCGAGGCCGGCGACCTGGACGTGACCGTGGCAGGACGGGTGGCGGGCGACCTGCGCGCGCCCAGCGGCGGCACCCTGACGCTGAACCTGCGGGAAGGCGGCGCGGTCACCGGCACGGTGCGCGACCCGGTCGGCCTGCCGACGGTGGTGGGCAGCATCGGACGCCTGCTCTACACCAACGGCGCCACGGTCACCGTGGCACAGACCGGCGCCCTCACGGGCGTCGAGGTCGACGGCAGGACCGAAGCGCTGCGCGCCGAGGCCGGCGACCTGGACGTGACCGTGGCAGGACGGGTGGCGGGAGACCTGCGCGCACCCAGCGGCGGCACCCTGACGTTGAACCTGCGGGAAGGCGGCGCAGTCACCGGCACCGTCCACGACCCCGTTGGCCTGCCGACGGTGGTGGGCAGCATCGGGCGCCTCCTCTACACCAGCGGCGCCACGGTCACGGTAGCCGACACCGGCAAGCTCACGGGCGTCGAAGTCGACGGCGGGATCGAGGCGCTGCGCAGCGAGACCGGCGATCTGGACCTCACTGTGGCGGGCATGGTCACCGGGGACGTCCGCGCCTTGGGCGACGGCGACCTGGATGCAACGATCTCGGGCACGCTCACCGGGGACGTTTTCGGCCTGGGCGCGGGCGAGCACACGGTCACCGTCTCCGACGGCGGTACGGTGACGGGCACCGTGCATCTGGCCGCGAGCACGGTCACGGTGCACGGCAGGGCCGGGCGGGTGCGCTTCGACGAGGGCGGCACGGTGACGGTGGGCAGCAACGGCTGGATCACGGGCATCGAGGGGGTCGCCATCCGGAATGCGGCCGGGGACCTGGTGGTGAGCGTGGCCGGCAGGATCACCGGCGACGTCATCGACCTGGGGGCCCGTCCTTCAAAGATCACGACGGAGCCCGACAGCACGGTCGCGGGGAACATCGATGTGGCCGCTGCGGGCAGCGAGGTGCGGGTCGGCGGCACGGTCGAGGGGCGCATCCGGTTCCGCCGGGGCGGGATGGTGACGGTCGGACGGGACGGCAAGGTTGAAGGAGGGGTATCGAGGGACGAGGGCGAGCTCGTGGCGGTGGTCGAACGAAAGCGGGAGGAGACGCGGGACGAAGCCGTGCAGCGAGCGTTCCCGGGCGGTATCGACACGCAGACCATCGAGGTGAAGTCCGAACAGTCCGACCCCGCATCCGGGCGGGGGGTGTACGAGGCGCTGCCGTCGGTGGTGCTGGGACTGAACGACCTGCCGGGGTTCCAGGAGCGGATGGCTGCGCTGCGTTCGGCGAAGGGAACGGGCTGGGCTCGCGTGGAGGCGTTCCGCGGCAAGTGGCAGGCGGATGCGTCGGCCTCGCAGGAGGAAGCGGGGGTGGCGCTGAAGTACCGGCATCGCCGCCACGGCATTCAGGCGGGGTTGGCCGGCGCGCTGGGCGAAGAGGCTCTGCTTGGCGTCTCCCTGCATCACCGCCGCGGCTCGGCGAAAGTGTCCGAGGGCGGAGACATCAAGCTGCACGGCACGGGCATGGGAGTGTCTGGCACGTGGATGCGGGAGGCGGTCTACGTCGACCTGCAGGCCGAGGTGACGGAGTACGAGGCCGCCCTCAGCGCGTCGCGCCTCGGGGTGCTGAAGGAGGACGTGTCGGGTTATGGCCATGCGCTGGGGGTGGAAGCCGGTCGGCGCGTGCACGTGGAGCAGCTGCCGGCGGGCCTGGTGCTCACGCCTCGGGCGGGTTTGGTGCATTCGAAGGTGTCGATGGGCGATTTCACCGACGCGGCGGGTTTGCGGGTGTCGATGGAAGACGCGCGAAGCCTGAAGGGTCGTGTGGGCGTGGATGCGGAGATGAAACTGGCCGGGCGCCCGCACGACCGGGTGTTCGGCTCTCTGGAGGTGGAACACGAGTTCTCGAACGACAACAAGGTCATGGTGTCGGGGACGGAACTGAAGTCGGAAGCCGCCGCGACATGGCTCCGCCTGGGCCTGCACGGGGTGCACAGCTGGGACGACGGCCGGTACACGGTGCAGGGCGGGGTGAGCTACGGGACGAGCGGCGACAGCCACGAGGTCGGCGGCGGGCTGAGCCTGAACGTACGGTTCTGATCGACAGGACCCCACCCGCCGCACCTGGACGGGGGTGGGCATCCCGGTAGAGCCGGGGGTCCTGATGGGGTTTCGGTGCATCACTGTCGTGGCCCGGCGGACGTGTCGGGCGCCCCTTCGATACGCCCTCGTTCGGAGGGCTAGTTGGGGTGAGGGAGAGGTTGGAGAGCAAGGGAACAAGCACGCTCCTCCATCCTGAACAGGCCCGAAGGGCCGTAGCGAGAGACGCCCCTTGCGGGAAGCGCTGGATTTCAAACTGAAACACGACCGCCGCGCTTCGTCGATTGTCGCCCCCCCCCTCCTATATTATGGTGCCGGCGTGAGCGCCGCCGAACCGAAGCGTCCACGGACCGGACCGGACCGCCGCTCCCGGTCCCGCTTCGACGCGAGCCGCGCGGGCAGCGGCCGGGGCGTCCTGCTTTGCCCGGTTGTCTTCGCGGTCGGCGTCGTGCTCGCCCTGGCCGCGGGGGTGGACGGCGGAAGAGCGAGCGCGCAGGAGACGATCTACATCGGCGACGGCGGCATCGACGTGATCGTCAATCTGGGAGCGCTGAACGGCCTCGGGCGCGAGGGCCCCCGTCCCGTCGTGATCGACCCGGCCATGACGGGCGGCGAGGCGCGCCCGCTCCGCCCGCGCCCGCCGGTGGTGGACGCGGCGGTCGCGACGCCCGTCGCGAAGGTCGCACCCGAAGCCGGGAGGGCGGTGCCCGAAGCGCGCGCCGGCGCACCGGAGGCCCGGGAACCGGCGGCCGGGAAGACGTCTCCCGCGGCGCCGGCCCGGCCGCTCGCCGCCGTCGAAGTGGAACCGGCGCCGGCGGAGGAGGAGCCGGCGGCCCGCACGTCGGCCGTGACCGCCTCCCCTGCGGACACGGCTGCCGACACCGGGGCGCGCGTGCGTGCGCCGGATTCCGGCCCGGATTTCCTCGTCCTGCGATTCCCCGCCGAGGACGCGGCGCTGCCGCCGGAGGCGGAGCGGCCCCTCGCCCGCCTGGCAGGGCGTCTCGGGGAGGACGAGAGGCTCCGTCTCCGGCTCAAGGCCTATGCGAGCGGGGATTCGGGATCGGCCAGCCAGACGCGACGGCTGTCGCTCTCGCGGGCCCTCGCCGTGCGCGCCTTCCTCATCGAGCAAGGCGTGCGCAGCACCCGCATCGACTTGCGCGCGTTGGGCGACCGCACGGAGGACGAGCCGGCCGACCGGGTCGATATCCTGGTGGTCGAACGATAGCCGGGCGCCGGGCGGAAGCCGCGGGAACGAGCGATGAGCGGGCAGCGTCCTTTCCTGATCCGCATGAGCGTGTTCCTCGTGTTCGTGATCGGCATCGTGGTGGCGCTGATCGGGACCCTGGCCGCGGCCTTCTTCGCCAACCCGGTGTTGAACGGCGTGATTCTCGGCGTCCTCATCATCGGCATCGTCTACAACTTCCGGCAGGTGCTCCTGCTGAAGCCCGACACGGCGTGGCTGGAAGCGGTCAGGAACGAGGACGTGCCGGGCACGGTGCCCCGCAACCCGCGCCTGCTGGCACCGCTGGCCACGATGCTCGCGGACCGGCGCGGCCGGGTGATGCTGTCCGCGGTCTCCATGCGCAGCCTGCTCGACGGCATCGGTTCCAGGCTCGACGAATCGCGCGACCTGTCGCGCTACATGATCGGCCTGCTGATCTTCCTGGGCTTGCTCGGCACGTTCTGGGGTCTGCTCCAGACCGTGACGTCGGTGGGTGACGTGATCGGCGACCTCTCGGTCGCCAACCAGAACCTGCTCGGCGTGTTCGACGACCTCAAGGTCGGCCTCGAGGCGCCGCTCGAGGGCATGGGGACGGCCTTCAGCTCGTCGTTGTTCGGCCTCGCCGGCTCGCTCGTCCTGGGCTTTCTGGACCTCCAGGCGAGCCAGGCGCAGAACCGCTTCTACAACCGGCTGGAGGACTGGCTCTCCTCCTACACCCGGCTCTCCGGCGGCACCCTGGCGGTGGAAGGCGATCAGTCGGTGCCGGCCTACGTCAGCGCGCTCCTGGAGAAGACCGCCGACAGCCTCGACGACCTCCGGCGCATCCTCGCGCGGGGCGAGGAGCAGCGCGGGGTCTCCGCCGCGAACCTGCTGTCGCTGACCGAACGGCTCACCACCCTGACCGACCACATGCGCGCGGAGCAGGACCTCATGGGCAAGCTGGTCGACAACCAGGTCGAGATGCGCCCGGTCCTGGAGCGCCTGGCGGCGGGCACGGCGCAGCCGGGCGGGCTCGACGAGCCGAGCCGCGCGCATCTTCGCAATCTTGACGTCTATGTGACGCGGCTCCTGGAAGAGCTGGTCTCGGGGCGCGAACAGACGGTGGCCGAGCTGCGCGGCGAGATCAAGCTGCTCGCGCGGACCATCGCGGCCATCGCCGAGGACGAGCGCCGCTAGGCGCGGAGGACTCGCCCGTGTACGCCGCGTCGCGCCTCGGGCGCAAGGGAGTCCGAACCGACTACTGGCCGGGCTTCGTCGACCTTCTGTCGACCCTGCTCCTGGTCATGATCTTCCTTCTCGTCGTCTACATGCTCGCCCAGTATTTCCTCCAGCGGACGGTCTCCGGCCAGACGGAAGCGCTGGAGGAACTCTCCTTCCAGGTCACCGAACTCGCCGAGATGCTGTCCCTCGAGCGGCAGGCCAACGCGGACCTCCGGCTCAACATCGCCCAGCTCTCGGCGCAGCTGCAAACCTCGCTCGCGGACCGGGACCGGCTCAGCGCCGCGCTGGCCGACGCGAGCGGCGAGCGCGACACCCTGCGGCTCCGGCTGGAGGACATCACCGGCGAGGCCCAGACCGCGTTTGCGGACTCGGCCGCGGCGAAGCAGGCCGAGGCGGCGGCGCAGCTGCGCGCCGAGGCCGGCGAGGAGAAGATCACGCTGCTGCTCGCCGACCTGGAGCGCGTCCGCCGCGACATCGAGGCGTTGCAGGCCGTGCGGGCGGCGCTGGAAGAGCGGGTCGGCACGCTCGCCGCCGCGCTCGACGAGAGCCGGGGCGAGACGGCGCAGCTGCGCGAAGACCTCACCGCCTTGCGCAACACCGCAGCGGCGCTCGAGGCGCGCCTCTCCGGCGAACGCGAGCGCACCGCCCTGGCCCAGCGCGCGCTCGGGGAGCGGGAAATCCGCCTTGCCGAGGTACAGGCTCTCTACCTTCAGGCCCAGGGCGGGCGCGACGACGCCAAATCGGCGCTGGTCGAAAGCCGCGCCTTGAGTGACCGGCAGCGCGACCAGATCGCGCTGCTCAACCAGCAGATCGAGACGCTCAGGACGCAGCTGGAACGGATCGAGGCAGCCCTCCAGATATCGGAGCGCAAGACCGCGGAGCAGGAGGTCACCATCGCCGACCTGGGGCGCCGCCTCAATCTGGCGCTGGCCGCCAAGGTCGAGGAGCTCGCCGCCTATCGCTCCGAATTCTTCGGGCGGCTGCGGCAGGTGCTGAGCGACCGGCGCGACTTCACGATCATCGGCGACCGCTTCGTCTTCCAGTCGGAAGTCCTCTTCGGCTCCGCCTCGGACGAACTGGGCGCGGAGGGGCAGGAGCGTCTGGCGAAATTCGCGGACATCCTCAAGGAGGTGATGGTCCGCATCCCGCCCGACCTGCCCTGGATCCTCCAGGTGGACGGCCACACCGACCGCCGGCCGATCCGGACGCCGCGTTTCCCGTCGAACTGGGAACTCTCGGCGGCGCGCGCGATTTCGGTGGTGAACTTCCTTATCGAGCGGGGCATCCCCGCCCGCCATCTGAGCGCCACCGGCTACGGGGAATTCCAGCCGATCGACGAGCGCGACGACGAGATCGCCCACCGCCGGAACCGGCGCATCGAGCTCAAGCTGACCCAGCGCTGAGGCGCGGCGACGGGGCCGTCGCGCGCGGCTCCTGGCCGAACTGGAGCGCGGCGAGCCGGGCGTAGAGCCCGCCCTCCGCGAGCAGCGAGTCGTGGGTGCCCTCGGCGGCGACGCGGCCGGCATTCATCACGACGATCCTGTCCGCCTTGCGGACGGTCGCCAGGCGATGGGCGATGACGATCGTGGTGCGGCCCGCCATCAGGCACCCGAGCGCCGTCTGCACCGCGCGCTCGCTTTCGGCGTCGAGCGCGCTCGTCGCCTCGTCCAGGAGCAGCACCGCTGGATCGCGCAGGACGGCACGGGCCAGCGCCAGACGTTGTTTCTGCCCGCCGGACAGCCGCGCGCCCTTCTCGCCGAGGAAGGTGTCGTAGCCGTCCGGCAGCGCGTCGAGGAACGCCGCCGCGCCGGCCGCCTCGGCGGCGGCGCGAACGGCGGCGGCACCGGCTTCGGGCCGGCCGAAGCGGACGTTCTCCCGCGCGCTCTCGGCGAAGATCACCGGCTCCTGGGGCACCAGGGCGAAGGAGCCGCGCACCGCATCGAGCGCCGCCTCGCGCAGGTCGACGCCGTCGAGGAGGATGCGCCCCGCATCGGGATCGTAGAAACGGAGCAACAGGTTGAACACCGTCGACTTGCCGGCGCCTGACGGGCCGACGAGGGCGACCGTCTCGCCGGCGCCGACGACCAGGGAAAAATCCTTCAATGCCGCCTCGCCGGGCCGCGACGGATAGCGGAAGGTCACGCCGTCCAGGCGCACGGCACCCCGCCGGGGCTCCGGCAGCGCCCGCGCCGCCCGCGGCGCGGGCGCTGCCGTGGGTTCCTGCCGCAACAGGTCGGCGAGCCGCCCGGCGGCACCGGCGGCGTGTTGCAGGTCGCCATAGACCTCGCTGAGCGACCCCACCGAGGCGGCGACGACCACCGCGTAGAACATGAAGGCGGTCATCTCGCCGCCGCTCAGATCGCCCTGGAGAACGCCGCGGCCCGCGACCCAGAGGACGAGGCCGACGCCGCAGAAGACCAGCAGGATGACGATCGCCGTCAGCAGGGCGCGCGCCTCGATGCGGCGCAGCGCGACGCGGTACGCCGCATCGACATGCGCCGCGAAGCGTTCACCGCTGCGCTCCTCCTGGCCGAAGGCCTGCACGGTGCGGATACCCCCGAGAATCTCCTCGAGATGGCCGCCGACGGCGCCGACGCGATCCTGGGCCAGGCGGGCGAACCGGCGCACCCGCCGGCCGAGGACGACGATCGGCACCACGACCACGGGGACCATGAGCACCACCAGGCCGGTGAGAACCGGACTCGTGACCACCAGCATCGCGGCGGCGCCCAGGAACAGCAGCAGGTTGCGCAGCGCCGACGACGCCTGGCCGCCGATCACCGTTTGCAGCAGGCTCGTATCGGCGGTGATTCGCGACAGCAGTTCGCCGATCTTGTTGGTCTCGAAGAATCCGGGGCTCTGGCGGACCAGACGATGGAAGGCCGCCCGCCGGATGTCCGCGACCACCCGCTCGCCGAGCCGGGCGACGAGGTAGAAGCGGGCGAAGGTGCCGGCGGCCAGCAGCAGCACCATGCCGGCCATGTAGATCAGGGCCTCGTGCAGGCGCCTGGCTTCCGCGCCGCCCAGGCCGTCGTCGATCAGGACCCGCAGCCCCTGCCCGAGGGCGAGGACCGCCGCCGCGCTGACGCAGAGGGCGACGACGCTGCCGACCATCGCCCCGCGGTAGGGCCGCAGGAACCGGAACAGGAAGCGGATACTCCCCGGCTCGCGGCGGGGTGGCAGTTCGGAGTCCGCCCGGCGCGAGACGCGACGGCCGCGGCTCGGCCCGAAGACGCTCATGCGCGCGTTCCCGCTCCCCGCGCGGGCCTCGCCGCGCCGACACCCGCCCTCGCCTTCTCCCAGGGCATCCCGGCGATTATCGCGGCGCGGGCGGGGCGTACAAGGGGGCCGGGAGCCACCGCTTGCGCCGGCCCCGACGCGCCTGTATCAAGGGTGCCTTGCAAGCGGGGGCGGGCGATGAAGAAGGACATCCATCCCGATTACCATGAGATCACCGTCGTGCGGACCGACGGCAGCAGGTTCACCACGCGCTCGACCTGGGGCAGCGCCGGCGACACGCTCACCCTCGACATCGACCCCCTCTCTCATCCGGTCTGGACGGGCGGGGCGCAGAAGATCGTCGACCGGGGTGGTCAGGTCTCCCGCTTCAACAGGCGCTTCAAGGGATTCGCCCTGGAGTAGGCGCGCGGCCGCCCGGCGCCGCGAACTCGGCGCGGAGGGCGGAGCCGTGGGCGTCCAGCGCCGGGACGGCGCCGAGGCCGCCCGCGTCGCTCCCGCCCGGGGCCCCGTAGCGGGCCGGCGGCGCGACGATGGCGACCTCGCCGTGGGGCGTCGCGACCGGCTGGCGGCGCAGCTGCGGGTGCCGGGCCAGCGCGGCGACGTCGTTGAGCCGGCCGCAGGCGATTCGCGCTTCGCGCAGCGCGGCGGCGAGCGATTCCATGTCGTGACGCGCGAAGGCCGCGACGATCAGCGCGTCCAGCGCGGGCTTGTTGGCGAGGCGGGCGGCGTGGCCGTCGAACCTGGGGTCGCGCGCGAGCGCCGGCGCGTCCAGGAGCGCCGCGCAGAAGCGCGTCCACTCGCGCTCGTTCTGGATCGCGATCACCATCTTCTGCCCGCCGTCGCCGACCGGATAGGCGCCGTAGGGCGCGATCATGGCGTGGCTCAGCCCCGTCCGCGCCGGCGCCGCGCCGGTATGTTCGTAGTGCATGAGCGGCACCGTCATCCAGTCCGCCATGCCGTCGAACAGCGAGACGGCGATGCCGGCACCGCGCCCGCTGCGTTCGCGCGCGTAGAGCGCTTCCAGGATCGCGCCACAGGCGTTGAGGCCCGCGCCGATGTCGCAGACCGAGACCCCGACGCGGCCGGGGGAGTCCGGCGCGCCCGTCACCGAGGCGAGGCCCGTTTCGCACTGGACGAGGAAGTCGTAGGCCTTCATGTCGCGGTAGGGGCCGCTCTCCCCATAGCCGCTGATGTCGCAGGTAATCAGGCGCCGGTGCCGCCGCCGCAGCGCGCCTGAGCCGAAGCCCGCGCGGGCGGCGGCGCCCGGGGCCAGGTTCTGCACGAAGACGTCGGCGCGGGCGATCATGCGCCGCAGCAGCGCCGCGTCGCCTTCGTTCTTGATGTCGAGGACGATGGATTCCTTGCCGCGGTTGAGCCAGACGAACCAGGCGCATTCCCCGCCGGCGACGCGGTCGTAGGCGCGCGCGAAATCGCCCTCGGGCCGCTCCACCTTGACGACGCGCGCCCCGGCGTCGGCCAGCCGGCTCGTCGCGTAGGGCGCGGCGACGGCCTGCTCGATCGACACCACCAGGACGCCGGCCAGCCGCGACCCGCTCATCCGCCCGCCGCTCCGCCTCAATAGGAACGCGGCATACCCAGCACGTGCTGGCCGAGATAGCCGAGAATGAGGTTGGTGGAGACGGGCGCGACCCGGTAGAGCCGGGTCTCGCGGAATTTGCGCTCGACGTCGTATTCCTCGGCGAAGCCGAAACCGCCATGGGTCTGCAAACAGGTGTCGGCGGCCTTCCACGAGGCCTCCGACGCCAGCAGCTTCGCCATGTTGGCCTCAGGGCCGCAGGCGCGCCCGGCGTCGAACAGGGCGGCGGCCTTGCAGACCATGAGGCGCGCCGCCTCCATCTGCGCGTAAGCCTCGGCGATCGGGAACTGCACGCCCTGGTTGGCGCCGATCGGGCGCCCGAACACCGTGCGTGCGCCGGCATAGGCGCTCGCCTTCTCGATGAACCAGCGGCAATCGCCGATGCATTCGGCGGCGATCAGGATGCGCTCGGCGTTCATGCCGTCCAGGATGTAACGGAAGCCCTGCCCCTCCTCGCCGATCAGGCTCGAGGCCGGGATCACCAGATCATCGAAGAAGAGCTCGGTGGTCGCGTGGTTGATCATCGTGCGGATCGGCCGGATTTCGAGGCCGTTGCCGACGGCCTCGTCGAGCGCGACGAGGAAGACCGAGAGCCCCTCCGTGCGCTTACCGACCTTCTCCTTCGGGGTCGTCCGGGCGAGAAGGAGGAGGAGGTCCGAATGCTCGGCACGCGAGATCCAGACCTTCTGGCCGTTCACGACATAGCGCCCGTCGGCCCGCCGCTCGGCCGTCGTGCGCAACCGGGTGGTGTCGGAGCCGCTGCCCGGTTCGGTGACGCCGAACGCCTGGAGCCGCCTGGCGCCGCGCGCGATGGCGGGCAGGTGGGCTTCCTTCTGTGCCTCCGAGCCGTGCCTGAGAAGCGTGCCCATGGTGTACATCTGGGCGTGGCAGGCACCGCCGTTGCAGCCGCTGGCGTGGATCTCCTCGAGGATCGCCGCGCCCGCGCCGAGGCCGAGGCCGCTGCCGCCGTAGCGCTCGGGGATCAGGGCGGCCAGGAAGCCGGCCTCCGTCAAGGCGCGAACGAACTCCTCGGGATAGGCGCGGGCGCGGTCCTTCTCGCGCCAGTATTCGCCGGGAAAGCCGGCGCAGAGGGCGCGCACGGGGTCACGCAGCTCCCGGTGGTCGTCGTCCAGGTCGATGACGGCGCGGCGCCCGCTCATTCCACGGTCACGGACTTGGCCAGATTGCGCGGCTGATCCACGTCCGTCCCTCTCAGGACGGCGGCATGGTAGGCGACGAGCTGAACCGGAATGGTGTAGAGGATGGGCGCGACGAAGGGGTCGAGCGACGGCAGCACGAGAGCCGCTTCACCCGCCGGCCCGAGCGCGGCGGCGCCCGCGCGGTCGCAGATCGGAACGACGTGGGCGCCGCGGGCGGCGGCCTCCTCCAGGTTCGCGGCCGTCTTGTCGCGCAAGGGCCCGGGCGGTGCCACGACGACCACCGGCACGCCCCGGTCGATGAGGGCGATGGGGCCGTGCTTGAGCTCGCCGGCCGCGAAGCCCTCGGCGTGGATGTAGGAGAGTTCCTTGAGCTTGAGGGCGCCTTCCATGGCGATCGGGTAACCGCTGCCGCGCCCGATATAGAGGACGGTTCGCGCCTGGCGCAGGGTCTCGGCGAGGTCGCGGATTCGGGCGATCCAGTCGTCGCAGGCCAGCATTCGGGCGGCATGGGCCGGAATGCGGGCGAGCGCGCCCGCCAGGCGCGTTTCCTCGGACCGGTCGATGGCGCCGCGGGAGCGCGCCAGGGCGAGCGCGAAGCAGGCGAGTACGACGAGCTGGGTGGTGAAGGCCTTGGTCGAGGCCACGCCGATCTCGAGGCCAGCCCGCGTCGGCAGCACGGCGTCCGCCTCGCGGGCCATGGCGCTCTCAGGCACGTTGACGACCGCCGCCGTGGGGACGCCCGCCGCCCGGGCGACGCGCAGCGCCGCCAGCGTGTCGGCGGTCTCGCCGGACTGCGAGATCGCGAGCACCAGGGTTCCGGAGTCGAGCGGCGGCGCGCGGTAGCGGAATTCGGAGGCGACGTCGATCTCGACCGGCACGCGGGCGAGCCGTTCGATCCAGTAACGCGCCGCGAGCCCTGCATAGTAGGAGGTGCCGCAGGCGACGATGCTCACCTTGCGCACGCGCTCCATGGCGAAGGGCAAGGCGGGCAGGCCGATGGTCCGCGCCGCCGGGTTGCAATAGGTGTTGAGCGTGTCGCCGATCGCGCCCGGCTGCTCGAAGATTTCCTTCAGCACGTAGTGGCGGAAGTTGCCTTTGCCGATCGCCGCGCCATCGTGGGCGGTGGTGCCGGCGGTCCGGCGGACGGGCCGACCGGCCGCGTCGCGCACGGTGACGCGGCCGGCCCGCAGGACCGCCCGGTCGCCGTCCTCCAGATAGCTGATGGCGCGCGTGAAGGGGGCCAGCGCGAGGGCGTCGGAGGCGAGATAGGTGGCGTCCGCCGCGTGGCCGATCGCCAGCGGCGAGCCGCGCCGGGCGCCGATCAGGAGGCCCGCATGCCCGGCGAAGACGATCGCCAGCGCGAAGGTGCCTTCGAGCCGCGCCAGCGCCGCTGCCGTGGCCGCTTCCGGATCCAGGCCCCGCGCCATGTGGGAATCGATCAGGTGCGGGACGACCTCGGTGTCCGTCCCGGTCGCGAATTCCCGCCCCTCGGCTTCGAGCGCGGCCCGGAGCGCCCGGTAATTCTCGACGATGCCGTTGTGGACCACCGCCACGCGGCCCGCGGCATGGGGATGGGCGTTGGTTTCGCTGGGTTCGCCATGCGTCGCCCAGCGGGTGTGGCCGATCCCCACGGTGCCGGCCACCGGCCGCTCGGCGACGAGGCGTTCGAGCGCGGCGAGCTTCCCCCGGGCGCGGCGGACGGCGATCGCGCCGTTGGCGAGGACCGCCAGACCGGCGGAATCGTAGCCACGATATTCGAGCCGCCGCAGCCCTTCGAGGATCGGCGGCACCGCCTGCGCGCGGCCCACGACGCCGACGATTCCGCACATGGCCCCGCGCTCCCCGTCCCGTCAGCGCTCGCCGCCGCCGCGCCGCCGGGACCGCCGCCGCGCCGCCGCGCCCGGCCGCTGGCGTTGTTCGCCGCGGGCGACGGCGATCGCGTCGGCCGCCACGTCCTCCGTGATCACGCTGCCGGCGCCGACCACCGCGCCGGCGCCGATGGAAACCGGCGCCACCAGCGCGGTGTTGGAGCCGACGAAGGCGCCCGCGCCGATCTCGGTGCGGGCCTTGGCGAAGCCGTCGTAATTGCAGGTGATCGTGCCGGCGCCGACATTGGCGCCTTCGCCGACTCGCGCATCGCCGACATAGCTCAGGTGGTTGATTTTGGCGCCGGGTTCGACCGCGGCGTTCTTCAGCTCGACGAAATTGCCGATGCGCCCGCCTTCGCCCACGTCGCTGCCCGGGCGCAGGCGCGCGAACGGGCCGACGGCCGCGTCCCGGCGGACGCGCACGCCCTCCAGGTGGCTGAACGGCTTGATCGCGGCGCCGTCCTCGACGGTCACGCCCGGGCCGATCACGACGTTCGGCCCGATGGTCACGTCCCGGCCGAGGCGGGTGTCGACGCTGAGCCAGACGGCGTCCGGGTCGGCGAGTGTCGCACCGTTCGCCATCGCCGCCGCGCGCAGCCGGCGCTGGACGATGCGTTCGGCGGCGGCGAGTCCGGCGCGGTCGTCGACGCCCATGACCTCCTCGGCCGGCGCCTCGGCGACGGCGCAGGCCGCGCCGCGCGCGGCGGCGACGGCGGGGAGGTCGGTCAGGTAGTATTCGCCCCTGGCGTTGTTGGCGCCGATCGCGTCGAGCAGGGCGAAGAGCCGGCGCCCGTCTATCGCCATCATGCCGGCGTTGCAGAAATCGACGGCGCGTTCGCCCGCGCCCGCGTCCGCGTATTCGACGATGCGCCGCAGGGTACCGTCCGGGGCGAGGATCAGCCGGCCGTAGGCCGCCGGGTCGGCGGGGCGGAAGCCCAGCACGGCGGCGACCGCGCCGGCGGTCTCGCGCCGCGCCCGCACGAGCCGCGCCAGGGTTTCGCCCTGCACCAGCGGCGTGTCCGCGTAGAGAACCACGACGTCGCCGTCGAACCCCTCCAGGAACGGCCGGCTCGCCAGCACCGCATGGGCGGTGCCGCGCGCCGTCTCCTGCACCGCGACGTCGACGCCGGCGCCGGGGCACGCCAGCCGCCCCGCGGCCGCTTCCAGCGCCGGCGCGACCACGAGGACCGTGCGTTCCGGCGCCAGGGCCCGGGCGCTCGCGAGAACGTGTTCGACCATCGGCCGCCCGGCCAGACGGTGGAGAACCTTGGGCACGCGCGATTTCATGCGCGTGCTTTCGCCCGCCGCGAGGATGACGCAGGCCGTCCGGCTCATCCGCAACCCGACTTCACGTTACCGCCGCCGTGCCGCCGGTCGCCAAGCGGCGGCGACCTGGACGGCGGCCATCCTATCACACCCGACGCGACCGGAGCCGGGGAAGCCGCGCCCTTGACCGCGCACCGCGCGCCGCCGCATGGTGGGGGGCCATGGCGGACGCGGGCGGGCACGGCGGAGCGGGGTGGCGGGGCACGACCGTCCTCGCCGTGCGCAAGGGCGGCGCGGTCGTCGTCGCCGGCGACGGTCAGGTCACCCTGGGCCAGACCGTCGTCAAGGCGAACGCGCGCAAGGTGAGGCGCCTGGGCGACGGCGCCATCGTCGCCGGGTTCGCCGGGGCCACCGCCGACGCCTTCACCCTCTTCGAGCGCCTCGAAGGCAAGCTCGAACAGCATCCGGGCCAGCTTGCCCGCGCCTGCGTCGAGCTCGCCAAGGACTGGCGCACCGACCGCTACCTGCGGCGGCTGGAGGCGATGATGGCGGTCGCCGACCGCGAGGTCTCCCTGGTGCTCACCGGCACCGGCGACGTGCTGGAGCCGGCGGACGGGCTGATCGGCATCGGCTCGGGCGGCGCCTATGCGCTGGCCGCGGCGCGGGCGCTGATCGATATCGAGGCGCTCGACGCCGAGGCGGTGGCGCGCAAGGCGATGGCCATCGCCGCCGACATCTGCATCTACACCAACGCCGAGCTGGTGCTCGAGAAGATCGAGGCATGACCGGGTTCAGCCCCCGCGAGATCGTCTCCGAACTCGACCGTTTCATCGTCGGCCAGCACGACGCCAAACGCTCGGTGGCGATCGCCCTCCGCAACCGCTGGCGGCGCCAGCAGCTCGCGGACGACCTGCGCGAGGAGGTCCTGCCCAAGAACATCCTCATGATCGGCCCGACGGGGGTGGGCAAGACCGAGATCGCGCGCCGCCTGGCCCGTCTCGCCCAGGCGCCCTTCCTCAAGGTCGAGGCGACGAAATTCACCGAGGTCGGCTATGTCGGGCGCGACGTGGAGCAGATCGTGCGCGACCTGGTGGAAATCGCCCTCCACATGACCCGCGAGCGGATGCGCAAGGAGGTCGCCGCCAAGGCCGAGATCAACGCCGAGGAGCGCGTGCTCGACGCCCTCGTCGGCAAGAACGCGGGCAAGGAGACGCGGGGCCGCTTCCGCAAGATGCTGCGCGAGGGCGCGCTGGCCGACAAGGAGGTGGACGTCGAGGTCAGCGAATCCGCCGCGTCGTCGCTGCCGACCTTCGAGATTCCCGGCATGCCGGGCGCCCAGATGGGCATGGTCAATCTCGGCGACATGCTCGGCAAGGCGTTCGGCGAGCAGAAGAAGATCAAGCGCATGACGGTGGCCGATTCCTACGATGCCCTGATGGCGGAGGAGAGCGACCGGCTCCTCGACCAGGATCAGGTGGCGCGCGCCGCCCTCGAGAACGCCCAGAACGACGGCATCGTCTTCATCGACGAGATCGACAAGATCTGCGCCCGCGCCGACCGGCTCGGCGCCGACGTGAGCCGCGAGGGGGTCCAGCGCGACCTGTTGCCGCTGATCGAGGGGACCACCGTATCCACCAAGCACGGCGCCGTCGCCACCGACCACATCCTGTTCATCGCCTCCGGCGCCTTCCATCTGGCGAAGCCGGCCGACCTGCTGCCCGAGCTCCAGGGGCGGCTGCCGATCCGGGTCGAGCTGAAGGCGCTCGCCCGCGACGATCTCAAGAAGATCCTGACCGAACCCGAGAACAGCCTGATCCGCCAGTACCGGGCGCTGATGGAAACCGAACGGGTGACGCTCCGCTTCGGCGACGGCGCCATCGACGCGATCGCGGATCTGGCCGCCGAGGTCAACCGCGCGGTCGAGAACATCGGCGCCCGCCGGCTCCATACGGTGATGGAGAAGCTGCTCGAGGACATCAGCTTCGAAGCGGCCGACCGCTCCGGCGAGACCGTCGTCATCGACGAACGCTACGTCGCGGAGCACGTCGGCGACCTCGCCAAGGACGCCGACCTCAGCAAGTTCATTCTGTAAACCGCCGCCGGAGCGCGCCGAGCCAATTCCCGCGCCGCGCCGCCGCCGCGTCCGCGCGGGCGCGGCATTCCTCCACCACGTCGCGCGGCGTCATCCGGTAGGCGAGCCAGAGGGCGGCGGCGGCCACCAGCAGGTCGTCGAGCATCCCGAGGACGGGAATGACGTCGGGGAGGAGATCGACCGGACTCGCCAGATAGAGCAGCAGCAGGACCAGCGCCGCCTTGGCCGGCCAGGGCGTCCGCCGGTGGCGGAAGATCAGCCAGAGGGTGTGGGCCTCCACCGCGAGCCTGCGCGCCAGCCCGTCGAGGAAGGCGAGGATTCCCCCGCCCGCCGGCGGCGCACCCGAAGGCGGCGCACCCGAGGGCGGCGCACCCGAGGGCGGCAGTTCGCGGCCCGCGTCGGGCGCGGGCTCAGGACGGCGCCGGCCCGGCCCGGCGCTTGAGCAGGACATGGAGCGCGCCGCGCCCGCCGGCGCTCTCCGGCGCCGTGGTGACGGCGACGATGTGGCGGCGCAGCGCGGGTTCGTTGAGCCAGCGCGGCGTCATCCGGCGCAGGACGCCGCCCTGGCCGCTGGCGACGGAGCCCTTGCCGGTGATCACCATCACGCAGCGCCGGCCGGCCATGCGGCACTCCCGGATGAAGCGCCCGAGCGCCGCGTGGGCCTCGTCCTGGGTCTTGCCGTGGAGATCGAGCCGCGCCTCGACGCGAATCCGGCCGCGCTTGAGACGCCGCGCCGTGCGCCGGTCGAGCCCCGCCGGCATCGCCGGATCGAGGGCGGGGAGCGGCGGCGGGGCGGGCGGCGGCGAAGGGCGCGGCGCCGCGGGGGCCGCACGTGCGGGACGCGGCGGCGGTCGTCCGCCTTCCGGCGGCGCATCCCCCTGCGGCGCGGGAGGCCGCGACAGCGGGGTCACGTCGCGGGCGACGTGGCGCCAGAGCGCCGCCTCGTCGGCGTCGGGCCGGCGACCGCCCGCGCTCACGACTCCTCCTCCACGATCACGACGTGCAGTCGGCGCGGCCCGTGGGCGCCGAGCTGGATGGTCTGTTCGATGTCGGCGGTGCGCGACGGGCCGGTGATGAGATTGACCGTGCGCGGCAGGGGACCGGCGGCCCGCAGGTGCGCCCAGCCCTCCTCGTAGGCGCCGGCGATTCGCGCCGCCGGCAGGACGACGATATGGGTCTCCGGCAGGAAGTTGAGGGTGGCGGGATGGCCGGGGCCGGAGGCCGTCATCAGGGTCCCCGTCTCGGCGAAGCCCATGACCGCGCCGGTCACGGCGACCCGATCCGCCTCCTCCGCCTTGCCGCGGCGAATGGCGAGCATCGGCCGCTCGTCCCAGGGATAGGCGTCGAGCGCCGCATCCGGCGCCATGACCAGCGCGCTCGGCAGGTTGTGCCGGGCCAGATAGCCGGCGACCTCGCCCGGCACGGCGGCGGCGGGAACGCGGGCGACGGTGGCGGCCGCCCGCTCGGCCATGGCGGCGAAGAGCGCCACCCTCTCCGCCTGCGGCAGCGCGCTGCGCGCCGGCACGATGTTGGGGCGGGGCGCCGCCAGGCCGGCATCCAACGCGGCGCGCGCCGCCTCGTCGAGCGGCCCGCGCCCGAGCGCGCGGCGGATCGACGCGAGGATGGCGGCCCGCCCCCCGGCCGCGCTCACCGCTGCCCCCACTGGCGCCCCCGCCGACGCCAGAGCGTCTGGAAGGTCGCGCCTTCGGGCGCCGGCATGTCGCGCGCGACGGTCCAGCCCCGCGCCAGGGGCAGGCGCCGGAAGCGCCCGCGGCGGCGCCCCAGCGCGCCGAGCAGGCGGACGGCGAGGCCCGTGGCCGGGCGGTAGAGCGCCGGGCGCCGGGCGAGCCAGGCCCAGGCGTGGATGCCGGCGCGGGCGGCGGCCGGGCCCAGGCGGCGTTCGAACGCCGTCTGCCGCAGCGCCCGCATCATCGCCGGCAACGGGATGCGCATCGGGCAGACTTCCTCGCAGCGCCCGCAGAAGCTGGAGGCTTCGGGCAGATGGCGCGCTTCCTCGAGGCCGATCAGGTTCGGAGTCAGCACCGCACCGATCGGCCCGGGATAGACCCAGCCATAGGCGTGGCCGCCCACCGCGCCATAGACCGGGCAATGGTTCATGCAGGCGCCGCATTTGATGCAGCGGAGCGCGTCCTGGAAGGGCGAGCCCAGCATGCGCGCGCGGCCGTTGTCCAGCAGCACCACGTGGAAGGCGGCCGGGCCGTCGGCGTCGCCGGGCCGGCGGGGACCGGTCGAGACGGTGGTGTAGGTGGAGAACTCCTGGCCGGTGGCCGAGCGCGCCAGCACCCGCATGAGCGTCGCGGCGTCGTCCAGGGTGGGCACGACCTTCTCCAGGGTCGCGATCACGATATGGGTGCGGGGCAGGAGCTGCGTCAGGTCGGCGTTGCCCTCGTTGGTCACCACCACGCTGGAGCCGGTCTCGGCGACCAGGAAGTTGGCGCCGGTGATGCCGACGTCGGCGGCGAGGTAGCGCGGGCGCAAGGCCCGGCGGGCCTCCTCCACCAGGTCGGCGATTCGCTCCGCCCGGCGCCCGTCGTTTTGCGCGCCGTGTTTCTCGCGGAAGAGATCGGCGACCTGCTCCCGCGTCTTGTGGACCGCCGGGGCGATGATGTGGCTCGGGCGCTCGCCGGCGAGCTGGACGATGTATTCGCCGAGATCGGTCTCGACCGGCTCGATGCCGTGGGCTTCGAGGAAGGGGTTGAGGTCCAGCTCCTCGGCGATCATGGACTTGCTCTTGGTGACCGTCCGCGCGCCGGCGGCGCGGCACAGCGCGAGGATTTCCGCCCGCGCCTCGGCCGGCGTCCGGCACCAGTGGACGGCGCCGCCGCTTTCCGCGACCTTCTCCTCGAAGCGTTCGAGGTAGTGGTCGAGCGCCGCCAGGGTGTGGTCCTTGATGGCCCGCGCCCGGTCGCGCAGCGCCTCGAATTCCGGCAGCCGCGCGGCCGCCTCCCGCCGCTTGACGGTGAAGCCGCCCTGGAAGCGGGCGAGGGAGCGTTGCAGCGCGGCGTCGCCCAGGCCGGCGCGGGCGTTGGCGACGAAGGCGCGGCTGGTCGCGTCCACGGCGCGGCGGCCGCTCAGCGGCCGCTCAGCGGACCGCGCGCCGGTTCGCCGATGGCCGGGCGGTCGCCCAGGCCGGCCAGCACCTCGGCCACGTGGCGCGCCCGCACCGGCGCGCCCTCGCGCGACAGGCGGCCGGCGATGTTGAAGAGGCAGCCGAGATCACCGGCGAGCACGGTTCCGGCGCCGGTGGCGCGGACGTCGGCGGCCTTGTCGGCCGCCATGCGCGCCGAGACGTCGGGATATTTGACGCAGAAGGTCCCGCCGAAGCCGCAGCAGACGTCGGGCGCCGCGAGTTCGGCGAGGCGCAGGCCCTCCACGGTGGCGAGCAGGCGCCGCGGCTGCGCCCTGACGCCGAGCTCGCGCAGGCCCGAGCAGGAGTCGTGGTAGGCCGCCGTGTCTTCGTAGCGCGCGTCCACTTCCGAGACGCCGCATTCGTCCGTCAGGAACGACACCAGTTCGAAGGTACGCGCGGCGAGGCGTTCCGCCCGTTCGGCCCAGGCCGGCTCGTCGGCGAAGAGCGCCGGATAGTGGCGCCGGATCATGCCGGCGCAGGAGCCGGACGGCGCCACCGTCGCCGCGAAGGGTTCGAAGGCGGCGACGGCCGCGCGGGCGATGGCCTTGGCGTGGCCCCGGGCGCCGCTGTTGTAGGCGGGCTGGCCGCAGCAGGTCTGCGCCGCCGGCACGACGACCTCGCAGCCGGCCCGCTCGAGCAGGGCCGCGGCCGCGAAGCCCACCGTGGGGCGGAAGAGATCGACCAGGCAGGTCACGAACAGGCCGACCCGGCGGCGCGTTGCGGGCATAGGCGGGCCTCGACGGCGTGGGAACCGCCGGCGAGCCTAGCCGAGCCCTGCGCCGCCGTCGAGACCGGCGCGGCGCCCGCCCGGTGCGCGGGCGGCCGGGCCTGCGCACCGAAAATCCCGCTATCGCAAAGGGATACGCGCTCCCAAGCTGCCTGCCGCGACGCCCTGAAAAACGCTGAATTTTTTGGGGCTTAATATACGAAAGTGACCATTTCTCCTTGACATTGCGGTTCGGGTAACACTCAGTCCGGGACCGCGCACAAGACCATGCCCTACCGCTGCCGCGCGTGCCGCAAGTGGTTCTCGGTCAAGGCCGGGACGGTCATGCAGTCCTCGAAGCTCGGCTTGCAGGTGTGGGCGCGGGCGTCGTATCTTCTGACCACGGGGATCTAAGGGGCAGGCCAGCATGAAGCTGCACCGCAACCTTGGCGTCACCCAGAAGACGGCATGGCACTTGGCCCACCGCATCCGGGAGACTTGGGCGAAGGCGAACGATGCGCCGTTCGCCGGCCCGGTGGAGGTGGACGAGACGTTCATGGGCGGCAAGCGCGCGACCCTGGAGGGGCGCGGTGCGGTGGGCAAGGTGGCAGTCGCCGGGGCGAAGGACCGGGCGACGAAGCGCGTGAGCGCCGCCACGGTTCCGGCGACGGATGGCCCGACTCTGCAAGGCTTCGTGCGGGCGCGCGCCGAAGCCGGGGCGAAGGTCTATACCGACGACGCGCGCGCCTACCGGGGAATGCCCGGCTTCGATCACGAGGCGGTTCAGCACTCCGTCGGCGAGTATGTCCGGGGCATGGCGCACACGAACGGCATGGAGTCCTTCTGGGCCACGCTCAAGCGCGGCTACCACGGCACCTACCACAAGATGAGCCCGAAGCACTTGGGCCGCTATGTGACGGAGTTCGAGGGGCGTCACAACCGCCGGGATGCCGACACCGTCGACCAGATGGCGGACATCACGCGGGGCATGGTCGGGCGGTGGCTCCTGTACCGTGACCTTGTGGCCTGATGGCCCGAAAGGGCCTCGACTTCGCGACGGGGAAGCCGGTCGATCTCGACAGGCCGGAAGAGGACATTCGCCAGGAATACGAGCGCATCCTGGTTGAAAGCTACGGCTACCTGAAGGGCGAACTGGACATCGAGGTCCGCGTTCCTCGAGGCAGCGGATACTTCCCCGACAAGGCGGATATCGTCGTCTACGGCGACAGGTGCGGCCGCGACCCGGCGCGGCACGTCCTCGGCATCGTCGAGACCAAGAGGCGGAGCCGGAAAGACGGCCTCGCTCAACTCAAATCCTACATGACGGCGACGTCGGCGGCCTGGGGTGTCTGGACCAACGGCGACGACATCGCCTATCTTTGCCGCGATGGCCGGCGCATTCTTGACGATCGCCTGAACAACATCCCCGCCAAGGGGCAATTGACGGAGGATGTGGGGCGGCTCGACAGGGATGACCTGCGCCCGTTCGACCGAAGCGAGCTCAAGTCCGCCTTCCGCCGTGTCCTTCGCACGCTGTACGCCAACACCAACATCGGACGCCGCGAGAAGCTGGGCAGCGAGATGACGAAGATCATCTTCGCCAAGCTGCAAGACGAAAAGACCTATGCGGACCGGCCGCCCCGCTTCCGCGCGCAGGCCGGCGAGAAGCCGAAAGCAGTGGCGCGCCGAGTCAAGGCGTTGTTCGGCGACGTGAGGGACGAGTTGAAGGACGACGGCGTTTTCTCCGCCCACGACACGATCACCCTGGACGACAGGTCCCTGGCCTGGGTGGTGGGACAGCTTGAGCGCGGTAGCCTTCTGAACACCGACAGCGACGTAGTGGGCGATGCGTTCGAGGTGTTTTCGGAATCGAAGTTCGCCGGCGAAAAGGGCGAATTCTTCACGCCGCGCGGGGTGGTCCGCATTGCCGTGAAGCTGGCGGACCCGGCGCCGCGGGACAGGGTGTGCGATCCAGCCTGCGGCTCCGGCGGGTTCCTCATCCATGCGATGAAACATGTCTGGGCCAAGATGGCCGACGATCCCAAATGGCGCCGCGCGCCGGACATGAAGGACCAGCGGAGGCAGATGGCCGCCCGCTCCTTCTTCGGCATCGACAAGGAGACCGATCTCGTCAAGATCGCCAAGGCGCACATGGCTATCGCCGGCGACGGCCGCAGCAACATCGTCCATGAGAACGCCCTGCACAAAGCCGAGGAATTCGAGGGCGAAGCCGCGCGTCATTTCGTCGAGAACGGCGATTTCAAATGCTTCGATATGGTTCTGACGAACCCGCCGTTCGGAACGAAGACCAAGGTTCTCGCGGTGGACGCGGCGGATTTCACTCTCGGATCGAAGTGGAAGCGGCGCGATGGCGATTGGGAGCCGAAGCTTGGAGAGCCTGTCGAGCGCGACCCTTACGTTCTCTTCGTCGAGCGCTGCCTGGACATGCTGAAGCGGGAAGGAACGCTTGCCATCGTTCTCCCGGAGACCGTCTTCCACGCCCCCAGTCTCGGTTACCTTCGGCGCTTCCTCCTGGGTGGCAACAATCTTCGGGCGGTCATTGATCTGCCGCACAACACGTTTCGTCCGCACTGCAACGCCAAGACCTGTCTGGCCGTTCTGAAGAAGGATCAGAGACAGCAGGATCGGGTGGCCATGGCGACGCCCAGGGAGATGGGGCACGACCACACGGGCCGCCTGCTCTACCACCCGGGGACCGACGATCCGTGGGACGATCTGGCGGAGGCGCTGGGCGAGCTCGACGATTGCGACGCGCCCGCGAACAAGCACGTCTTCTCCGTCGCCTGGGCCGACATCGATCCCGACATCCTGGTGCCTCGCTTCTATCGGGGGCGCTTGAACCCGCCGACGATGCCGGCAGGCTGCCAAGGTGTGAGGCTTGGCGCGCTTGTCGAGGACGGCGTCGTGGGGGCATGGGACGGCCACGGATCGCCGGCGGCGCAGGCCAAGGGAGAGGGGGATATTCCCTACATCCGCGTGTCGGACATCGTGAATTGGGAACTCTACCGCAACCCGGTGGCCGGGATCCCCGAAGACGTCTACGAGCGGATGCTCGGCGACGGCCCGAAGCCCGAGGCGGGAGACATCATTTTCGTGCGGCGCGGCAGCTATCGAATCGGCACGGTCGCCATGGCGTCGCCGCGCGACAACCGGGTGTTGCTGACGCGCGAACTGTTGACCCTTCGGGTCCTCGACCGGCAAAACCCCTATGGGCTGACGCCGTTCTATCTGCTCGCCATGCTGTCATCGGGGACCGTGCAGGAGCAGATCGGCAATCTCGTCCTCTACGACACGACCCTGCCGAACATCGGGGACAGGTGGCAGCATCTGGTGATCCCGGTGCATGAAGATACAGCGGAAGTCGAGCGGATCGGCAAGGAAGTCGAAATGAGCATCAAGGAAAAGTGGTCGGCGCAGGACAGAATCGAAGCGTTGCGAGCCAGCCTGGGAGGAGTGGTGACATGACGCCGGAGGCGGAAAGCCAGGAGAAGCCGATGGATACGAAGGCAAGCCCACGACCCCCGCGCCGCACCGGCCGCCCGGTCGAGAACCCCATGCCGGACCCGATTCCCGATACCCCGGAGAATGTCGCCCTGCGCTGGTGAGCACCCCGCCCAAGGCCGACCTTGGTCACTTTCGTAGATAGCCCCCAAAATTATCCTTGGAAAGAAGGCTTCGGCGGCCTGGTGGGCGGGTCCGGAGACCCGCGCACCGGAGAGCAGCCCTCGAGCCGATGCCGCACCACCCCCGCGGGGATCCCGCGCCCCTGTCGCGACAGGGGCTTTTCCACGCTGGCGCGGGCGCCGGCCCCGCTCCTGCCGGTCACCCTTGGCGATGCGCCCGGCCGGCGCGCACCATCCGCTCCATGGTGGACACCGCCGCTTCCGACACCCTCGCCACCAAGGCCGATCTCGCCGCTCTCGAAACGCGCCTGACCGTGCGGTTCCACGGTGCGTTGCCCGTTATGACCGCCGCGATGATCGCCGCCACGGCCGCCTTCACCAAGCTTTGACGGGCCGCGCCGCCCGCGCCGGAACCGCCGCCGGCCTGTTTCCGCCGGCCCGTTTCCGTTACACTCTTCCGCTGCCGGCAGAGGCACGGGAGGGCGGCGATGCCCGGGACCTATCGCGCGACGATCCCTTACGAATCCCTCGACCCGTTGACCATCGGCGCGGCGGACGATCCGGGCATGGTCCATCGCGAGACCCTGACCCTGGAAATCCCTGAGAAGAACCTCCTCGCGGCGATCTACCCGGACGAGCCGGCACCGCTCGCGCGGCCGACCGAGGCCGCCGCGGCGGCGCTCGAGAACCCCCATTCGGGCCCGCCGTTTTCGGCGCTCATCGGCCCGGACAAGAGCTTGGCGATCGTCATCGACAACCAGTTCCGCCCGACGCCGACCGCGAAGCTCCTGCCGGCGGTGCTCGATGCCGTCGAGGCCGCGGGCGTGCGCGACGCGCGCGTCGTCTGCGCCAACGGCAAGGTCTTCCCGATGTCCGAACGCGACATCGCGCTCAAGCTCGGGCGGGAGAACCTCGCGCGCATGGAGCGGCTCGGCATCCCCTTCTTCCAGAACGAGCCGCGCGAGCCGGACCGCTACGTCTTCATCGGGATGACCTCCGGCGGGACCCCGGTCTGGCTGCACAAGGAAGTCGCGGCGGCGGACGTGACGCTTGCCATGGGCCAGGCGCAATCCAACCACTGGGGCGCGGGCGGCGGCGGCAAGCTGATCCTGCCGGGCGTGGTCTCGGACGAGACCATCGAATCGAACCATTGCGCCTTCGTGATGTCGCCCAAGACCCATTACGGCGCCATGGCCGGCCCCATGCGAACGGACATCGACGAGGCGGCGCGCCTGTGCGGGCTCTCGGCCACCCTCAACAGCGTGCTCGACACGCGGGGCCGGCTCTGCTTCGTCAATTTCGGCGCCCACCCCGACGCGCACCGCGAGGCGATCCGCTATTTCAACGGCATCTACGCCTACGACCGGCCGGCCGGCGGGCCGGCGGACATCGCGATCTGCGGCGTCTTCGCGCCCACCGATCATCTCTTCTTCCACACCGGCTGGGGCTGCATGTCGTCCGACCTGCTGGTGAAGGACGGCGGCACGCTGATCTATTGCAGCCCGTCGCCCGGGGTGAAGACCCATCTCGGCGACTTCCCCGGCCTCGCCCTCATGGACCTGATGAAGCCCTACATGCCGCCGACCAGGGCCAATCTGGAGCGGGTCTACCGCGACATCCACAGCCGCACGATCGAGATGTGGGCGGGCTGCATCTGGGTGCCGATCTACGAGGTCATGGTGCGCAAGCACCTGCACGTGGTGACGCTGGCAGAGAACCTGGCCATGGCCGCGGACATCGGCATCGAGGCCGGCCCCTCGCTGGAGGACGCCTTCGCGGCCGCCCTCGCCCGCCACGGGGCCGACGCCAAGGTCGCGGTGCTGCCCTACGCCCGCTACCAGCTCCCGCGCGACGCGATCCGCATGCCGGCGGCGGAGCGCCCGCTGCTCCAGGCGGCGGAATAAGGGCCGTGCCCGCCCGCGCCGGCGCGCCGCCGATCACCGGCTCGACGACCATCGCCGCGCTGCTGCGCCGCTTCCCCGGCGGCGAGGCCGCCGCCCTGATGGCCCGGCTCGCCTGGCCCTGCGCTCACTGCGCCGGCGCCCTCCACGAGCCCCTCACCATGGCCGCCAAGCGCCACGCCAACCGCGCCGGGCCGGTGGTGCGCGCCTTCCAGGCCCTCGACCGCGGCGGCCCCGACGAGGCCGAGATTGCCGCGGCCGCCCGCAAGCACGACAGGCGCAAGGACCCGGCGGCACTCTGGGCGCGCTACAAGCGCTAGCCGCCGGCCGAGGCCGCCCCCGCTACTTGTTCGGCGCCGCCAGCCGGTGGCCGAAGCCGATCATCTCGACCTCGCCGTCGAGCATGTGGGACGTCCTCTCCATCTGCCGCTTCAGCCAGGGGCTCTCCAGGTGGGCCTCGAAATCGGCCTCCGAAAGGTAGACTTCGTAGAAGAGGAACCGCCGCGGATCGTCGCGGTCGACGCTGACTTCGAAGGCGAGGCAGCCTGGTTCCCTGGCCATGGTATTGCGGGCGTGGCGCTTGACCAGCGTGGTGAACGCGGCGACGTGTGCGCTCTTGATGCGCACGGCGGCGCTGACGGTGAACGGCATGGTGTCCGGTTCCGGTGCGTCGTCGGCGGTCACGCGGCGGCCCTGATCGAATCCGCCGCCCGCTCGCCGATCATGATGCAGGTCGCGTTGAGATTGGCGCTGACCACGGCCGGCATGATCGAGGCATCGGCCACGTAGAGACCCTCCAGGCCGTGCACCCGCAGGCCGTCGTCGACCACCGCCATCGGATCGTGCCCCATCTTGCAGGTGCCGGCGGGATGATACACGCCGATGGCGTTCTCCCGGATATAGCCGCGCCAGTCGTCGTCGGTGCGGACCTCGGGGCCGGGCAGATACTCGCCGACGACGAAGCGCGCGAGAGGCTCGGTGGCGAGGAGCGTGCGGAAGAACGCGGCGCCCAGGGCCAGGGTCTCGACGTCGCGCGCGTCGGCCAGCAGGTTCGGCTGGATCACCGGCTGGTCGAGCGGGTCGGCGGATTTCAGGCGGACGGTGCCGGCGGAATGGGGCCGGTGAAGGTTGGTCAAACCGGTGACCGCGGGCCTGTCGAACAGCACGGGACCCGCCTCGGTCAGATCATAGCCGGCGGGAGAGAACAGGTATTGCACGTGCGAGCGCGACTTGCGCGGGTCACACCGGCGGAAGCCCACGACCTGCGCCACCGGAGTCGACGCCGGCCCGGTGCCGGTCAGCAGCCATTGCGCGCCGTAGAACAGAGCGCTCAGAAGCCCGGTCTGGACGTTGTAGGTGGTGCGGTTGACCCAGACCACCTGGCCGATCCCGGCGTGATCCTGGAGGTTCTCGCCGACGCCGGGGAGGTCGTGGCGGACGTCGACGCCGCGCGTGCGCAGATGCGCCGCCGGGCCGACGCCGGAAAGCATCAGCAGCTGCGGCGACCCGAAGGCACCCGCGCAGAGGACGACCGCCCTGGCGGCGCGGGCGCGGCCTCGCGTGCCGCGGCGGAGGTAGTCGACGCCCGTGGCCCGCCTGCCGTCGAAGCGCAGGCCGGTGACGTGGGCGTGGGTCACGATCCGCAGATTGGGCCGCCGCCGCGCCGGCCACAGATAGGCGCGCGCCGCGCTGTGCCGCCAGCCCCGGCGCTGCGACGCCTGGACGAGGCCGACACCCGTCCGCGGCGGCGCGTTGATGTCGGCAACGCGCTTGAAGCCGGCGTTGACGCAGGCGCCGACGAACGCCTCGGAGAGCGGATGCAGCGAGCGGATATGCGAGACCGAGAGCGGCCCGCCCGCACCCCGATAGGCGTCGGCGCCGCCTTCGTAATCCTCCGCGCGCCGGAAATAGGGCAGGACGCTCTTGTAATCCCAACCGCGGCAGCCGAGAGCGGCCCAGCCGTTGTAGTCCTCCGGACTGCCGCGGATGAAGGACATGGCGTTGATCGAGCTGGTGCCGCCCAGCACCTTGCCGCGCGGCATGTAATCCCGCCGCCCGCCGCGGGTCGGGTCCGGCTCGGCCATGAAGCGCCAGTCATAGCGCGGGTTGGTGATCGCCGTCAGCATGCCCGCCGCCGGCATCAGCACGGCGAGGCGGCGGTCGGACCCGCCGGCCTCCAGGAGCAGCACCCGGCGGCGCCCGTCCTCCGAAAGCCGCGCGGCCACCACGCTGCCGGTCGAGCCGGCGCCGATGACGACGTAGTCGGCGTCCATCCCCCCGTTCACCGGCTCACCCGCCGCCGTCGATCAGGAGCCGTTCGATGACGACGGGAAGCCGGGGAACGTCGGAGGGGAACGGGCCACCGGGGCCGGTCGGCAGCGCCGCGATCCGGTCCACCGTCTCCATGCCCTCCACCACCCGCCCGAACACGGCGTAACCCCACCCCTCGGGGGTCGGCGCGCGGTGGTCGAGGAAGCGGTTGTCGGCGACGTTGATGAAGAACTGCGCGGTGGCGGAATGCGGCTCGGGCAGGCGCGCCATGGCGATCGTCCCCCGCAGATTCGCGCGCCCGTTGCCGGCCTCGTTGCGGATCGGCGGGCGCGTCGGGCGGGCGCTGAAATCCGCCGTGTAACCACCGCCCTGGACCATGAAGCCGGCGATCACACGGTGGAAGACCGTTCCCGCGTAGTGGCCGTCGCGAACGTAGCGGAGGAAGTTGTCGACCGTTACGGGAGCCGCTTCGCGGTCGAGCGCGACGACGAACGCGCCGTGGGTGGTCTCGAACGAAACCCGCGGATTTTCCGCCTCGGCGGCCAGGACGGCGGGGACGGAGAGCGCGCCCGCCCAGGCGGCACAGGCCAGGGCGGCGGCGAGCCGGCGCGGGGATCGCGAGAGGCGCATGGCGGCAATCTAGCGCGTCCCGCGGCTTCCTGTCGCTCCCCTTGACGAGAGAGGCGCCCTGCTCGACAAGGACGCGCACGGGCGCGCGCTTCGAGAAGCCGAGAGGGCGCCGACGAGGGGCGTCCGCGCGAGGGAAAGCGATGGATCTTCCGGCGTCCGAGAGCGCGCTCGCGACCCTCGCCGCCGCTCTGGCCGGCCCGGATGCGCCCCTGACCGCGGGCGAGCGCGCCCTCCTGCCCGAGGGGCCTCCCCCTTCCTCGAGAGCCCTGGAGCGGCTTCACCGCGCCGTCGCGGGCGGCGCCGATCCTCTCGGCACCGCCTTCTGCCGGTTGCGTTCCCCCGAAGCGCGCCGCGCGCGGGGGGCCGTCTACACGCCCCGGGCGATCGTCGACGCCATGATCGCGTGGGCCGCCCGCCAGGCCGCGCCGGCGCGCGTCGTGGACCCGGGCGCCGGGTCGGGCCGTTTCCTCCTCGCCGCGGGAAAGGCGTTCCCCGACGCCGCACTGGTCGCCGTCGAAATCGAGCCGTTGGCGGCGCTCGTGCTGCGGGCCAACGCCGCGGTGCGCGGGTGCGCCGACCGGCTGACGGTGCGCGTCGCCGACTACCGCGCCGTCGCGCTTCCCGAGAGCGGCGGCGCGACTCTCTTCCTGGGCAACCCGCCCTATGTCCGCCATCACGGCATCGCGCCGGCGTGGAAGGATTGGTTCGCGGAGACCGCCGCCGCGTTCGGCCTGAAGGCCAGCCGACTCGCGGGGCTGCACGTCCACTTCCTCCTGAAGACCCGCCAGCTCGCGAGAGCGGGCGACTGCGGCGCCTTCGTCACTTCGGCGGAGTGGCTCGACGTGAATTACGGCGACGTGGCGCGCCGGCTTCTCCTCGACGGCCTCGGCGGTGCGTCTTTGCACGTCATCGCGCCCGCCCAGATGCCGTTCGCGGATGCGGCCACGACGGGCGCGATCACCTGCTTCCGGGTCGGCCGGTGCACGACGGGCATGCGGTTCCGCTCGGTGGAGCGGCCGGACGCGCTCGGCGCGCTCGCGGGCGGGCGCCCGGTTGCCCGCTCCCGCCTCGCCAAGGCCCGCCGCTGGTCGCCGTTTCTGCGCCCGCCGGGGCGCGTGCCGCCCGGCCGCATCGAACTGGGCGCGCTCTGCCGGGTCCATCGCGGTCAGGTGACCGGCTGCAACGCCGTGTGGATCGCCGGCGCCTATCCCGGTCCGTTGCCGGCCTCCGTTCTGATCCCGACCGTCACCAGGGCGCGCGAGCTGTTCGACACGACGCCCCGCCTGACGCGCGCCGACGCGCTGCGCCGCGTGATCGACCTGCCGGCCGACCTCGACACGCTCGACGCGGAGGAGCGCCGCCGAATCCGACGGTTCCTCGCCTGGGCCGGGAGCGAAGGTGCGGACAGGTCCTACGTCGCCCGCAACCGACGCGCGTGGTGGGCGGTCGGCCTGAGGGAGCCGGCGCCGATTCTCGCCACCTACATGGCGCGCCGCCCGCCGGCCTTCGTCAGGAACATGTGCAGTGCGCGCCATCTCAACATCGCGCACGGCCTCTATCCACGCGAGCCTATGCCCGGGCCTTTGCTCGATGCGCTCTCCTCATGGCTTCGCGGCGCGGTGAGCCTGTCCGCGGGGCGGACATATGCGGGCGGCCTCGTCAAATTCGAGCCCCGCGAGCTCGAGCGGATTCCGATTCCATCGCTGGAAGAGTTGCATGAACGCGCCCAGGACGTGGACGCTGCCGGCGCCGAGGCGCGACGCCGAGGCGGCCATCGTCGCGGCGGCGGCGCTGGTGGCGGCCCGCAAGGTGGAGACATCGCGCCGGTCGAACGCCAGGAAGGAGCAGGAAGAAGCCGTCAAGACCGTATTGCGGAACCTGCTTATCCGTAACGATCATCCCCGTGTGAAAAGGCGCCGTTCGCCTGGGAGTGCCGGCCAGTGGTAATCGGTGCTCAGCGCCACGCCCGCCGCAAGCGCCGCCATGCGCACGGCCCGGCGCGCTCGCGAAGCAGAGGAAGGCCGGCGCGCGCCGCGCCCGTGTCTTCCGCCGCCCGCTCAAGCCGGCGCATCCAATCGCCATCATCGCCCATGCCTACCACCCGCCCCGGCCTACTCGAACCGGGCTTCGTTCAACAGCCGGTAGGCGTCAGTTCCCTTCAAGGCTTCGTTGTCTTGTGCATAATCGAAGGGAAGCTTGCCGTCTTTATCGCGCGCGCCGGGGTCCACGCCGCCTTCGATCAACGCCGTAATCGCCGAAGGGTTGGAATCGAACATCGCCGCCCCATGAAGCGGCGTTGTGCTGATGTCGCCGCGCGTGCCGGGGTCCGCGCCGCTTTCGATCAACGCCGTAATCACGGAAGGGTTGGTGTTGCCGACCGCCGCCCAATGAAGCGGCGTTTTGCCGTCTTCCAAGCGCACGCCGGGGTTCGCGCCGGCGGATAGCGCGGCCTTCACTTCGGAAGCGGTTCCGCGCCACGCCGCCTCGAACAGAGCGTCCGTCGCGTCGGCGTGAACGGGAAGCGCCGGCAACGCCAGCGCACAGGAAAGCAGGATCGAAGCCATCAACGCACCGGCGCGCCCACGCGGACTGCGCCCCGCCCGTGTCTTCCGCCGCCCGCCCAAGCCGTCGCGTCCAATCGCCATCATCGCCCGCCCCCCTTCAGCCCGCATTGCCGCCAGCATACCACGGCAACCACCCACAGCGTCCGGTTCCGCCGCCGGCTTGCATGGCAGCCAACGCGGAGTCGCAAAGGATTACCTGCTTATCCGTGAGAGTCCGCGATGGAGGGCTGCATTTTCCCGCATGTCCCTGGGAGCGCCAGCGTCCCGCCGGCATCGCGCGAAGCGCGAACGGGACGCCATCGGAGGATCGGGAGTCTGGGAAGGATGCGGGCCTTCGGCCCGCCAGGCTGGCGAGACGCCGGCGCTCCCAGACGAACGGAGCTTTTTCGCCCGGGGATGATTTTCACGGATAAGCAGGTAGGATTTAGCGCCCCCGCCGGATGTCGCGCCCCTCGAAGCGACCGCGAGGAAGCCCGCGCCCGGCCCACAGCCCGCCCAGGATTGCCGCATCATGTCGCCACCGGTCGAGAGTGGCGGCTTTCTTGACAGCCCGAAGCGGCAGCCCTAGCGTTTTCGGGCGGGAGGGAGACGGGGACCGAACCGCGTCCGTCCGCTCACGGGAGGAGGAGCCCATGTGGAAATCCGACGGAGACGTCCGAGCCTACGACAACGCGATGAAACGCATCGCGCATTACCGCAAGGGCGCGATGACCCGCCGCCAGATGCTCAAGGCGTCGGCGGCCGCGGTCGGCGCGGCGCTCGCGGCGGAATTCGTGCCGCGGGAGGTGCACGCCGACGTGGGCGGCACGATCGTCCACTTCGCCTCCGCCGGCAAGCGGCTCGCGAATTCCTTGCGGGCGGTCAAGCCGCTGTTCGACAAGGTGTTCCCGAACGTGACCCTGGAGGTCGTCTCGAAACCGATGAGCGAGGCGTTGACCCAGATCAACACCTACATGCGCTCGAAGAGCGACGCCTTCGACGTCATCACCCAGGATCACGCCCAGTTCGCCGCGCTCGACGCCATGGGCGCGCTGACCGACCTCGGCCCCTATCTCGAGCCGTTCCCCGAATGGCTCGCGGACTACGAAGAGGATGTGCCGGAGAACTACCGGCACATGTGGAACCTGCCGAAAGGGCCGGCCCCGCCCGGCTACCTCGCGGCGCTGGCACCGGACGGCAACGCGATGATGAGCTTCTATCGCAAGGACGCCTTCGAGAAAGCCGGCGTCGCGGTGCCGGAGACCTGGGACACCGTCATCGACGCATGCAAGGAGATCCACGACCCGGACAACGAGCGCTACGCCTATTGCGCGGCGATGGCGCGGAATTTCTGGGCCGGCTACCAGTATTACGGCGCGCTGCGGAGCATGGGCGGTGACTTCTTCGTCGACGAGCTCAACAAGGACTGGACGCCGGCGTGCGAGACGGAAGAGGGCTTCCAGGCCCTGAAGATCCTGGTCGACCTCCAGAAATTCGCCCATCCGGTCACCGCCAACGCGGGCGAGGATGAGGTCAACCAGGTGTTCGCCAACGGCACCGCGCTCTACAGCCCGCTCACCTGGGGCACGGCGGTGCTCAACGACCCGACCTTCACCGACGCCCACGAGCTCTGGCACATGGACCTGTCGCCGAGGGGCACCGGCCCGAAGGGCGCGCACCGGGCGCTGGCCGGCGGCTTCGGCCAGTTCATGCCGACCTGGGGCGGCAACCGGGAGACGGCCTTTGCCTGGATCAAGTTCCTGAATTCGGGCGATCGGGAGGATCTCGGCGGCAGCCCGGCCATCGCCGACGCCATCGTGGGCGCCGGCGGCCAGTTGTCGCGCCGCTCCACCCTGAAGCGCTGGTCCGACCGCAAGCCCTTCTTCGTCGGCCTGATGAAGGCGTATCCCGTCGCCGTGGTGAACGCCCCGGTGATCCCGGAGGCCTACGCCATCATGGGCGCCGTGGGCGAGGAGGTCGCCGACGCCGTCAACGAGGAGCAAAGCGTCGAGGACGCGCTCAAGGCCTGTGACAAGCGCATCCGGCGCATCATGGAGGACAGCGGCTACTACAGCTAAGGCGCGCGAGCGCCGGGACGCCCCGGGACCGGGGCGTGGTCGCGACGACCCTGGAGGCCCGGCCGCCGCGCGCGGCCGGGCCTCTCGTTCCCCGACGGCCGGGCGCGGTGGGGCGCAGGCAGCGCCGCACCGCCTACATGCTGCTGGCGCCCTGCGTGGTCGTGCTGCTGGCCCTCGCCATCTTCCCGCTGTTCTACTCGGGCACGCTGTCGTTCCGCGTCGACCCGCTCTACAACCCCGATGTCGCGCGCTTCGTCGGTTGGCGCAACTACGAGGATCTGTTCGACGATTCCCGGTTCTGGAACAGCATCCGGCTGACCGTCCTGTGGGCGGTGGTCGTCGTCTCGATCCAGATGGTCCTCGGGTTCTTCCTCGCCGTGCTGCTCGACCGCAAGATGCGCGGGGCGGGGCTCCTGCGCACGCTCATCATCATCCCGGTGTTCATCTCGCCGGTGGCCATGGGGCTCACTTGGCGCTTCATCTTCGAGCCGGTCTCGGGCCTCGCCAACTGGGTGCTCAACACCGGGCTCGGCCTCGAGAAGTGGACGTGGCTTTCGCACAAGGACACCGCTCTCGCCACCCTGATGATCGTCGATTGCTGGCAATGGACCCCCTTCATCGCGCTGATCCTGCTCGCCGGCATGCAGAGCATCTCGCCGGAGGTCACGGAGGCCGCGCGGCTCGACCGGGTGCGCGGCATCGCCTACTACACGCGCATCGTGATCCCCCTGATTCGCCCGGTCGTCATGGTGGTGCTCCTGATCCGGCTGGTGGATTCGATCCGCATCTTCGACCTCAACTTCATCATGACCAAAGGCGGCCCGGGGTCGTCCACGCTGCTCGCCAGCACCTATGACTACATCATCTTCGAGCAGGGTCACCTTGGCCTGATGGCGGCCTACGGCTTCCTCATCCTGATCCTGATCAACATCGTGGTCGCCATGTTCCTCAACACGCTCTACCGCACGGAGAAGGCGGCGCGGGCCGCCGAGCGCAACTGATGCCGACGGTCTATTCGCGGGCGCTCAACCTGCTGGCGGTGGTCGTGGTCATCCTGTGGCTGATCCCGGTGGCGTGGGTCGCGCTCACCTCGGTCAAGCCGACCAACGTGATCAACGCCGAGACGCCCACCTTCTATTCCTTCGAACCGACCGGCGAGCATTACGTCGAGATATTCGACCGCTTCCTCTTCGACCGCGCCATCGTCAACAGCCTGGTCACGGTCGGCGTGTCGACCCTGATCGTGATGATCCTGGCGCTGCCTGCGGCCTACGCGGTCGCCCGCATGGGGCTCATGGGGGGCGATACCTGGGCCCTCGTCATCCTCTCCCTGCGGTTCATGCCCGGGGTGGTCGTGGTGCTGCCCTATTTCAAGATGGCGAATTTCTTCGGCCTGATCGACACGCAGATCGTGCTGATCATCGTCTATGTCGCCTTCGGCCTGCCGTTCGCCGTCTGGATTCTGCGCGGATTCCTGCTCGACCTGCCGAAGGAGGTGGAGGAGGCCGCGCGCCTCGACGGGCTGAGCTGGCTCCAGATCATCTTCCGGCTCATCCTGCCGATGGCCGCGCCCGGCATCGCGGTCACGGCGATCTTCACCTTCGTCTTCAGCTGGAACGAATATCTCTACGCCCTGTTCCTGACCTATGACAACGCGACGACCATGCCGGTCGCGTTGCAAAAGACGATCGACATCTACAATGTGCTGTGGGGTTCGCTGAGCGCCGGCGCGGTGATCCAGCTCCTGCCGATGATCGCCGTCGTCTTCCTGCTGCAGCGGCATATCGCGCGCGGCCTCGCGCTCGGCGCGGTGAAATAGGGCGCCATGAACGTCACGCTCCGAGGGCTGGTGAAGCGGTTCCGCGACGGCACGGAGGCCATCAAGAGCATCGACCTCGACATCGCCGAGGGTGAGTTCCTGACCCTGCTCGGGCCGTCGGGATGCGGGAAGACCACGACGCTCCGCCTGATCGCGGGGCTGGAGGAGCCAACCGAAGGCACGATCCTGATCGGCGAGCGCGACGTCACCCACGTCGACCCCGGCGACCGGGACGTGGCGATGGTCTTCCAGACCTACGCGCTCTATCCCCACATGACCGCACTTCAGAACATGACGCTCGGCCTCACGGTGGCCGGGATGACGAAGGCGGAGGCGGTCGCCAAGGCACGGGAGACGGCGCGGCTCCTGAACATCGAGAGGCTCCTGGAGCGCAAGCCGGCCAAGCTCTCCGGCGGCGAACGCCAGCGCGTCGCCCTGGGCCGCGCCATGGTGCGGAGCCCCGCCTGCTACCTGATGGACGAACCGCTCTCGAACCTCGACCTCAAGCTTCGCGAGCACATGCGGACGGAGCTCAAACGACTCCATCAGACATACAAGGTCACCACCATTTACGTCACCCACGACCAAGCCGAGGCGCTGATCCTTTCCGATCGCGTGGCGGTGCTGAACCGGGGCGAAGTCCAGCAGGTGGCCGACCCGGTGACGATCTACGAGCGCCCGGCGAACCGCTTCGTCGCCGACTTCATCGGCAGCCCCGGCATCAACTTCCTCAAGGGCGAGCGGCGGGACGGCACCGTCGCTATCGCCGGCCGCGCGCTGGAGGGCGCCGCCGCCGAGGGCCTGGGGCCGGTCGTGCTCGGTATCCGCCCCGAGGACGTGAGCCTGCGCCCGCCCGGCGACGGCATCGTCGAGGGGCGGATCGAGTTCACCGAATCCTACGGCGGCGTGATCATCGCCTTCATCGCGCCGGACGACGCGCCCGGCCTCCTGGACGATCGGGAATACGTCGCGGCCAGCGTCGACGTGCATCGGCCGATCGAGATCGGCGCCCGGGTCGGACTCGATTTCCGCGCACGCCGCGCGACCCTCTTCGACGCCGAATCCGGGAGGGCCCTGACGCCGGCCGGATGACCCGCGAACGGCGGCGGGAGGCGGCCGGCGCGCGCGTGCTCGCGGCCGCCCTCGCGCACCACCGGGCGGGGCGCCGGGCCGAAGCGGAGGCACTTTACCGGCGGGTGCTGCGGCAGAGGCCCGGGCATGCCGACGCGCTGCATCTGCTCGGCGTGCTCCACGCGCAGGCGGGCCGGCTCGACGAGGCCTTGCCGCTGCTCGCCAAGGCCACCCGCCGGGCGCCGCGCAACGCCGGCTTCCTCAACGATTTCGCCAACGCCCTCAAGAGCGCAGGCCGGCTCGACGAGGCGATCGCGGCCTACCGCCGGGCGGCCGCCCTGGACCGGCGCAACGCCGACATCCGCTGCAACCTGGGCCAGGCGCTGCGCGCGGCCGGGCGGCCGGGCGAGGCCGTCGAATGGTTGCGCGCGGCTTTGTCGATTCGACCCGACCACCGCCCGGCGCGCGCCGGGCTCGGCCACGCGCTCCTCGAACTCGCCCGCTTCGGCGACGCCGTCGACGCCTTCCGCGAGGCGGTCGCCGTCGACGACTCCGCCGCCGCCCACGCCAATCTCGGCGCCGCGCTGCGCGAGAGCGGCGCGCCGGAAGAGGCCGAGGCGAGCCTCCGCCGAGCTCTCGCGCGCGATCCGGACCATGCCGCCGCCCATGCCAATCTCGGCAACGTCTTGCAAGACCTGAACCGCCTGGAAGAAGCCGTCGCCGCTTATCGCCGCGCTCTCGCGCTGGATGCGGACTACGCCACCGCCCACGCCAATCTCGGCAACACCCTCACGCGCATGGGCCGCCTGGACGAGGCGGTCGCGAGCGGTGAACGCGCGGTGGCGCTGAAGCCCGGAAGCGACGGCTTCCTCTCCAATCTCGGCATGACGCATGTCGCGCGCGGCGCCCACGACGCGGCGCTCGCCTGTTTCGCCCGCGCGACCGAGCGCCGACACGGGCCGCCCTTGACGGCGGAAGCACTCGCGGGCCGGGGCGGGGGGACGGCGCCGGTCCCGGTCGCGCCGTTCAAGCTCCGTCACGACGCCGAGCAGATACGCCATCTGTGTGAGAGCGGCTGCATCGATTCCCGCTTCGCGCGGGTCGCGGAGGTTTATGAACGGGTTCTCGCCGCCCTGCCGCCCGACATCGCGCCCGGGGAGCCGCTGACGCTCGCCGCGGCGGACTGGCGGCGCATCGAACCGACCTACAACCGCCCCCTCCACGCACCCGGCGCCGTCCGCTGCGCTGCCGCCATCAATCCCGCGCTGGACGGCCGCGCCATCGAGCGGACCTATCGGGAAAGCGCGCCCAGCTTGGCGGTCGTCGACGATTTCCTGGCCGCCGCCGCGCTCGAGCGGCTCTGGCGCTTCTGCCTCGAGGCAACCGTCTGGTACCAGGTGAAGCGCGGCTATCTCGGCGCCTATCTCGTGGACGGCTTCGGAACGGCGCTCGCCCTCCAGATCGCCGACGAGCTCCGCCAGCGCCTGCCGGGTATTTTCCGCGGCCACCGGCTCAACCAGCTCTGGGCCTACAAATACGATTCGCGGCTGCAAGGGATCCCGACCCATGCCGATTTCGCCGCCGTCAACGTCAATTTCTGGTTGACCCCGGACGCGGCGAACCGGAATCCCGACGGCGGCGGCCTGATCGTCCACAAGGCGCGCGCGCCTTCGGACTGGGCGTTCCGCGCCTACAACGCCGACAGCACCCGCATGGCGCGCTTTCTCGCCGAGCACGGCGGCGAGACGGTGGCGATTCCCTATCGGCGGAACCGCGCCGTCATCTTCGATTCCGACCTCTTCCACCGCACCGCCGACCTCGCCTTCCACCCCGGCTACGAAAACCGCCGCATCAACGTCACCATGCTCTTCGGCGACCGTCGCGGCGACTGAACGACGGCCGGTTTCGTGAACCGGCGAGCGGTCCCCTCACTCCTCGCAGCCATGGGTTTCGGGAAACTCTTGACCCGCGCGGATGCGGCGGACAGGGTTGTTGAAATTTTCAACAACCCTCAAGGGAACGAAGCCGTGGCGACCGTCAACTTCAGCGTGCCGGACGAGGTGAAGGCGACCTTCAACAAGACGTTTGCCGGCCGGAACAAGAGCGCCGTCATCGCGGCGCTGATGCGCGAAGCCGTGGAACGGGTCCGACGCGGACGGGAGAGTCGGGAGGCGGTCGAGCGCATTTTACGCCGCCGGGCACGGGGCGTCTCGCGCGATGAACTCCGGTCGATACGCGATGACGGGCGCCCATGATCGCCGTCGTGGATGTCAGCGTGGCGTTGAAATGGTTCTTCAACGATCGCGACGACGAGCCGCACACCGACCGGGCCGCCGCGATCCTCCGGGAAATCGGAGCCGGGCAGGTGAGGATGATCCAGCCGCCGCACTTCCTCGCGGAAGTCGCGGCCGTCCTCGCACGAAAAGAACCGGCGAACGCCCGCTCGAACCTGACCGACCTGCAACTGCTCGACTGGGAAAGCGTCGAATCGCCGGCCATTTACGCGACGGCCGTGGCTCTTTCGATCGATCTGCAACACCACTTGTTCGACACCCTGTACCACGCCACGGCCATCCATACGGATGGTGCAACGCTCCTCACCGACGACGATTCCTATTACGACAAAGCCTGGAATCGCCGCCGGATCACCCGGCTGCGGGACCTGTGAGCGGCGGCCGGGGCGATGATCGTCCGGGCGCCGTGATCGGATCCAGGGCGAATCGAGCCGACCCGCCTCAACCCGCGCCGGTGTCGAGGACGATGCAGCCGTCATCGTCGAGGGCGGCGTGGGCACCGGGGGGCACGACGCAGGTCGCGTCGTATTCCTCGACGATCAGCGGGCCGCCGCGCCCGCCCGCGAGATCGGCGCGGCCGACCACCGCCGCCTGCCGCCAGCCTGCCGCCGGGCCGAAATAGGCCTGCCGCTCGGCCACCCGACGCGCCGGGGAAGTGGCGGGTGCGACTCGCGGCGGCGCCTCCCGTCGCGGGCCGCGGCCGAGCACGCGCAGCGTGACCAGCTCGACCGGCTCCTCCGGCCCCGCGCGGTGGCCGTAGGTCCGCTCGTGTTCCGCTCCGAACGCCTCGTCGAGGGCGGCAAGCGCGGCGGCATCGAGGGGACCGTCCGGGACCGGGACCGTGAGCTCGTAGGTCTGGCCCCGGTAGTGGAGGCTCGCGTGGCGTTCGATCCGGGCTGCGCCCGCGCCGAAGCAGGCGGCGGCAAGCCGGCGGCGCGCTTCCGCCACCAGCGCGTCCCAGGCCGCGTTGAGCGCCGCCTTGTCGAGATCACGGAGGAGCGCGCGGAAGGTGCGCGAGAGATGATGCTCGACGTCGGCCGCGAGCAGGCCGAAAGCGGAGAAGAGCCCGGGCGCCGGCGGCACGATCACCTGCCGGATGCCGAGCGCCTGTGCCATCGCCACGCCGAACACCGGGCCGTTGCCGCCGAAAGCGACCAGGGCGCAGCGGCGGGGGTCGCGGCCGCGCTCGGTCGAGACCGCCCGGATCGCCCGGATCATGTTCGAGGCGACGATGCGGTGGGCGCCGTGGGCCGCGTCCTCGACGGACACGCCCAGCGGCGCGGCGATCCGGGTGCGCAGCGCGGCGATGGCCTTCGCGGCGTCGATGGGCAGGGTGCCGCCGACCAGATGTGCGGGATTTAGATAGCCCAGCGCGACGTTGGCGTCGGTGATCGTCGGGGCGGTGCCGCCCCGGCCGTAGCACACCGGCCCGGGCGCGGCGCCGGCGCTTTCCGGCCCCACCCGCATCGCGCCGCCCCCATCGATCGCGATCAACGAGCCGCCGCCTGCGCCCACCTCGGCGAGATCGATGGCCGGCATCTTCACGAGATAGCCGGCGCCGGTCATCAGGCGGGAACCGGCGAGGATGCCGCCGCCTACCTGGTATTCGCCGGCGCGGCTGACCGTGCCTCCCTCGATCAACGCCGCTTTCGCCGTCGTTCCGCCCATGTCGAAGGTGACGAGGTCGTCCCGCCCGCGCCGCCCGATCATGGCGAGGGCGCCGACGACGCCTCCCGCCGGGCCGGATTCGACGATGCCGACCGGGCGCCGGGACGCCTCCTCCGCCGAGGTCAGGCCGCCGTTCGATTGCATGATCAGCAGACGGGCGCCGGCACAAGCGTCGTGCACTTCCCGCCGCAGGCGTGCGAGATAGGTGCGCACGACGGGGCCGATATAGGCGTCGATGACGGTGGTCGAGGTGCGTTCGTATTCCTTGATCTCGGGCAGCACGTCGTAGCTCGTACAGACGGTGCATCCCGGCGCCCGCTCCCTGGCGATGGCCGCGAGGGCGCGTTCGTGCACCGGGTTGGTGAAGGCATTGAGCAGGCAGATCGCGATCGCCTCCACGCCCTCGGTGATCAGACGATCGACGGCCCGGGCCGCCTCGGCGGGGTCGAGCGCCGTCTGCACGACGCCCCTGGCGTCGATCCGTTCATCTACCGTCACGCGCAGATGGCGCTCGACCAGGGGCGGCGGCTTCTCCCAGGCGAGATCGTAGAGCCGCGGCATCCGCAGGTTGCGGATTTCGAGGATGTCGCGGAAGCCGCGCGTGCCGATCAGGCCGGTACGGGCGCCCTTGCGCTCGAGCAGCGCGTTGCTCGCGACCGTGGTGCCGTGCGCGACTTCGGCGATGCGCGCGGGGTCCACGCCGTGCGCGTCGGTCAGCGCGGCGATCCCCTCCACGATGGCACGGGCGTAGTCGCCCACGCTGGAGGAGACCTTCCGGGTGGCGACCGTGCCGTCCTCGGCGACGAGCACGATATCGGTGAAGGTGCCGCCGATATCGACGCCGATGCGGGCGCCCGGTGGTGGCCCTTGCGTCACGCCGACGTCAGTCGTCGCGGACGACCGCGGGCGGGTCGGTCCAGGCGCGGGCCGCCCCGAGCGCCGCGCGGCGCGCCTCGGTCGCGGCACGGTCCACCCGCCAGCACTCCCGGTCGACGATCACGCCGTAGTCGTCGCGCGCGCTCGCCTCGCCGATCAGCTCGTTGCGGAGGTCGCGCAGCACGGCCTGCGGCTCGCGCGCGAGCGGATCGCCCCAGCCGCCGGCGCCGGCGAGCTCGTGGCGGAAGACGTCGCCGCGCCGGATCGTCAAGGTGAGCTTGCTCGGCAGAGGGCGTTCATCGGCGCCGGGATTCATCACGTTGCGCGAAGGCTTGCCGGGCCGCCCGCCATGGAGCCCGTAGGGCCTGAAGACCTGACGGTCGGCGCGCACCTGGAGCAGACCCTCGGCCTCCAGGAAGCGGTAGTCGCGGCGGAACGGCGTGCCGCCCCGGTAGGTGCCGGCACCGGCGCGGTCGGGCACGAATTCGTAGGCCAGGATCTGGATCGGGTATTCGGCCTCCGTCACCTCGACCGACTGGGAGGCCATGTTGGCGAAGATGTTGGAATTGCCGTCGAGTCCGTCGGCCCAGGGGCGCGCCCCCCAGGTGCCGCAGGTGAAATCGACATAGACGAAAGGCTCCCGCGCCGCGTCGTAGCCGCCGATGGTGATCCCGGTATTGCCACCGTCGGAGGCCGCGAACACCTTGCCGGGCAGCAGCATCGCCAGCGCGCCGAAGGCGCAGTCGACCATGCGGAACCCCGTCAGGCCGCGGGCCGCGCAGGCCGCCGGCGGCACGGCGTTGGCGATGGTGCCGGGCGGGGCCGAGACGGCGATGGCACGGAACACGCCCTCGTTGTTGGGGATGTCCGCCGGAAGGACGGAGCGGATCGCCGTATAGGTGGCCGCCTTGGTCCACGAAAGCGTGCTGTTGATCGCGCCCTTGACCTGGGGCGCGCTGCCCGTCCAGTCCGCCGTCAGGCTGTCGCCCTTCTTGCGCATGTGCACGAAGAGCCGGATCGGCTTGCCGCGCACGACGCCGTCGTCGTCGATCCAGTCCTCGAAGCACGCCTCGCCGTCCGGCAGGTCGCGGAGCGCCGCGCGGGTCAGGCGCTCGGCGTAATCGATGATCTCGCGCAGGTAGCCCCTCACCACCGCCGGCCCGTGCTGGCGGACCAGTTCGACGATCTGGCGTTCCGCGATGTGGCAGGCCGCGAGCTGGGCCCGCAGGTCGCCGAACAATTTGACCGGCAGGCGGACGTTCTTCTCGAGGAGCGCGAACAGCGTCTCGTTGCGCGCGCCGCGGCTGTACAGGCGGAGCGGCGGGATGCGCACGCCCTCCTGATAGATTTCGGTGGAGTCGGAAGCATTGGAGCCGGCCACCCGCCCGCCCACGTCGGCGTGATGGCAGACGGTGGCGGCGAAGGCGAGGCGGGCGCCGCCGTCGAAGATCGGCTTGAAGACGAAGATGTCCGGCAGGTGCATGCCCCCGTCGAACGGATCGTTCATGATGAACACGTCGCCCGGATGCATGTCGGCGCCGTAGCGGCGCAGCACCGCCTCGATGGCGGTCGGGATCGAGCCCAGATGGCCCGGCAGGGTCAGCCCCTGCGCGATCAGCAGCCCGTCGCCGTCGGTCAGCGCGGTCGAGAAATCCATGTTGTCGCGCAGCACGCCCGAATAGGTCGTGCGGCAGATGGTGAGCGCCATCTCGTCGGCGATGGCGAAGATCGCGTTCCGGAAGAGCTCGAAGGCGAAGGGATCGGCCGCACCCTCGCGGCCGCCCGAGCCCTTCGCCGCCCCGTTCGCCGGCACCGCTGCGTCCATGCGCCCCTCCGCCTGCCCGATCCTAGCAGGCGGCCCCGGCGCGGTCGACTCCGGCCCCGGTGGTCGTAGAATGGCGGCTCGGCAAAAGCCAGTCCGCGCCAATGGTTCGAGGATCGGCGATCACCCCCGTCCGCGCGCCGCACCGGATCGACCGGGAGCGGCTCGAGCACCATCTCGCCGCACGCCTGCCGGACGCGGTGCCGATCCGCGCCATTGGCCAGTTCGCAGCGGGCCAGTCCAACCCCACCTATCTGATCGAGGGGCCGGAGCGGCGCTTCGTGCTCCGCAAAAAACCGCCGGGCCCGCTGCTTCCGTCCGCCCATTCCATCGAGCGGGAATACCGCATCCTCGCGGCGCTGGCCGGGACGGACGTGCCGGTGCCGCGGGTGCGCCATCTCTGCGAGGACGCGGGAATCGTCGGCACCGCCTTCTACGTGATGGATCACGTGGAAGGCGCGGTCGATCAAGACCCGGCCTTGCCGGCGCTTTCGCCCGACCGGCGCAGGGCGGCTTACGAATCGATGGTGGAGGTGCTGGCCCGCCTGCACCGGATCGATTGGCGCGCCCTCGGCCTCGGCGATTTCGGCCGGGAGGGCGGCTATGTCGGGCGCCAGATCCGCCGCTGGAGCGGCCAGTACGAAGCCTCGCGGACGGACGCGATCCCGGCCATGGACCGCCTGATCGCCTGGCTGCCCGCGCACCTCCCGGCGGACGACGAGACGACGATCGTCCATGGCGACTACCGCCCCGGCAACCTGATCCTGCATCCCGAGGAGCCGCGGGTCGCCGCCGTCCTCGACTGGGAGCTCAGCACCTTGGGCCACCCTCTGAGCGATCTCGCCCACAACTGCCTGGCCTTCTGGATCCCGCGGCACGACACGGCGTTTCCGGGGCTCGGCGGTGCCGACCTCGAGGAGCTGGGCGTGCCAGCGGAAGAAACCTACCGCGCGGCCTATTGCCGTCACGCCGGGCGCGATGCGCTCGCCGACTGGCGCTTCTACCTCGCCTTCGCGCTCTTCCGCATGGCGGCGATCTGCCAGGGCGTCTACACCCGCGGCCTGCGCGGCAACGCGAGTGCGGCGAACGCCCGCGAGTACGGCGCCCGCGCCGTCGCCCTCGCCGAACTGGGCTGGACGCAGGCCGCCGGTTAATCGCCGTGGCTGGCGGCCGCGAGCGCCGCCGCGAGGACGGACAGGAACGCACCGCCGGCAATCAGGGCGTCGGTATCGACCCACGAATCGCGCATGACGGAGCCGCCGTCCGGCGCGCGATGCGCGCATCCCGCCGCCAGCCCCGCCGCGAGCAACAGGGCCAAGGCGACCGCCGCCGTCTTGCCTCGCATCGCCGTGCCTCCCCCGAGAGTCCGTCCCCGCCGGTCTTATCGCCTCCGCGGCGAGCCCGCAACCGGGCCGCGCCTCAGAGGCCGTGATAATCGCGGTACCAGGCCACGAAACGCGGGATCCCCTCGGCGATGCTCATCCGCGGCTCGAACCCGTGGTCGCGCCGGAGCGGGCCGATGTCCGCCCAGGTCTCGGCCACGTCGCCGGGCTGCATCGGCGCGTGCTCGATCACCGCCCGGCGCCCGATCGCCCGCTCGAGGGCCGCGACGTAGGCGGTCAGCGATTCGGGGCGGTTGTTGCCGATATTGTAGAGCCGGTGGGGCACGCCGCCGCCCGAGGGCGGGCTGTCGAGGACCGAGAGGACCGCCGGCACCACGTCGTCGATATAGGTGAAGTCCCGCTTCATCCGGCCGCGGTTGAAGAGCGTGATCGGCTTCCCCTCGAAGATGGCCTTGGCGAAGAGGAAGGCGGCCATGTCGGGGCGCCCCCACGGCCCGTAGACCGTGAAGAAGCGCAAGCCCGTCGCCGGCACGCCGAACAGATGCCCGTAGACGTGGCCGACGAGCTCGCCGGCCTTCTTGCTCGCCGCGTACAGGGAGACCGGGGAATCGACGCGGGCTTCGATCGGGAAAGGCCCTCCTCCGAGACCGCCATAGACCGAGCTCGAACTCGCGTAGACGAGATGCGCGAGCACCGGGAGCGCGCGGCAGAGCTCGAGGACGACCACCTGTCCCATCACGTTGGCCCGCACATAGGCGTAGGGATCGACCAGCGAATGGCGGACGCCGGCCTGGGCCGCGAGGTGGACGATTCCGGTGATCGACTCGCGGTCCGGCGCCACGGCCGTCTCCACCGCCGCGCGCTCGGCGATGTCTGCGCGCGCGAAAGCGAAACCCGCTTCCGCCCGGAGCCTGGCGAGCCGGGCTTCCTTGAGGCGCACGTCGTAGTAGTCGTTCAGGTCGTCGATGCCGAGCACGCGCTCGCCGCGCGCGAGCAAAGCCCGGGAGACGTGAAAGCCGATGAATCCGGCCGCACCGGTAACCAGAATCGTCATCCGCTTCCCCGCCCCGCCGCTCGCCGTGGCGGGATTCCGCGCCGTGCCTTCCCTATAGTGGAGCCCCGCGACGACTCCCATGCGCGGTGCGCGCCGGAGTATATCGGCGCGATCGGCAACCTCGGAGTCCCGCATGCGCATCGCGGTCATCGGTCTCGGCTATGTCGGCCTGCCGCTCGCCACCGCGCTGGGCCCTCACTACGAGACAGTGGGCTACGACATCGACCCGCGGCGCATTGCGGATCTGAAGGCGGGGAGGGACCGGACCGGCGAAGTGCCGCCCGCGCGCCTCGCGGCGGCGTGTCTTCGCTTCACCTCCGACGCCGCGGACATCGCCGGCACCGATCTTTTCGTCGTCACGGTGCCGACGCCGCTCGACGCGGAGAAACGCCCGGATCTCGGGGCCGTCCTGGCTGCCTCCCGCGCCGTCGGCGCCCATCTCGGGAAGGGCACCCTCGTGGTCTTCGAGAGCACCGTCTGGCCCGGAGTCACGGAGGAGGTCTGCGTGCCGGCGCTGGAGCGCGCCTCGGGCCTCGCCGCCGGCGTCGATTTCCACGTCGGCTATTCGCCGGAACGCATCAACCCCGGCGACCCAACACACGGCATCGATCGCGTGACCAAGGTCGTCGCCGGCCAGACGCCGGCGGTCGCCGAAACGCTCGCCGCCGTCTATGGCAAGGTCAGCCGGGTGTTCGTCGCGCGCGACATCCGCACCGCCGAGGCCGCCAAGGTGATCGAGAACGCCCAGCGCGACATCAACATCGCGTTCGTCAACGAACTCGCCCGCATCTTCTGCGCGATGGGCCTCTCGGCCCACGACGTCCTCGAGGTCGCCCGGACCAAATGGAACTTCCTCGATTTCAGGCCGGGCCTCGTCGGCGGCCACTGCATCGGCGTCGATCCCTATTACCTCGCCCACCGAGCGGCGGCGGCCGGACACGAACCCGAAATCCTCCTCGCCGGCCGGCGCGTCAACGATTCGATGGGCGCGTTCATCGTCGCGCAGATCGAGCGCCGCCTGGAGAGAAGGAAGGGGCCGGTCCTCGTCCTGGGCCTCGCCTTCAAGGAGAATGTTCCCGACATTCGCAACACGCGGGTCGTCGACATCGTCTCGGCGCTTCGTGCGCGCGGCTTCGCCGTGGACGTGCATGACCCGCTCGCCGACCCCGACGATGCGAAGCGGCTCTACGGGATCGCCCTCGCACCCCGGCTCGGCGGTGCCGGTGGATATGCCTGCGTCGTCGGCGCGGTGGCGCACGATTCGTATCGCGCCTTCACGACGGAAACCTTCGAATCGCTGTTGACACCGGGCGGGCTCGTCGTCGACGTGAAGGACATGTGGCGGGGCACGGCTCTCCCCGACGGTGCGCGGCGCTGGACGCTTTGAGCGTTCCGGGGAATCAGCCGCGCGGGAACAGCCGTTCGAGCACCGCCGGGAGCGCGGCGAAATCGTCGATCACCGCATCGGCCCCGAGGGAACGCGCCGGCGCCGGGCTGTAGCCGTAAGACACCGCGACGACCGCCACGCCGGCGCCGCGCGCCGCCTCGACGTCGGCAGCGCCGTCACCCACCATGACGGCGCGCGCGGGCCGCGCGCCGAGATCGGCGAGCGCCTCGTGGAGGTGGCCCGGGTCGGGCTTCCTGCGGGCCACCCGGTCGCCGGCGCGAACCGTCCCGAAGAGACGGTCGATCCCGAAATGGGCGAGCAACAGGCGGGTGGAGTCGTCGTACCGGTTGGTGCAGAGGCCGAGCGGGACCCCGGCCGCGCCGAACCGCTCGAGGGTCTCGGCGACCGAGGGGAAGAGCCGCACCCTCTCGGTCTGGATGTCATAATAAGACGCGACCAGCCGTTCGACGAGGCGCGCGACCGCTTCGTCGCCGGGCGGCCGCTCCCCTTGCGCGGTGAGGGCACGGAGGAGGAGCCGCTTTGCCCCTTCGCCGGCGAGGGCGCGAAAGCGCTCGAACGCAACTGGCGCGCGGCCCGTTTCCTCCAGGAGCCGGTTCAAGGCGGCGACGAGATCCGGCGCGGTGTCGACCAGGGTCCCGTCGAAATCGAGAAGCACCGCATCGACGTGCGCCCGCATCCCGCCGATTCTCCGAACGGGGCCGGACTTGGCAAGGCCGCGCGGTGGCTTGCCGGGCCGCGCGCGGCGTGATCATTCCGCCACCCGCTCGCCGAGGCGCGCTTCCAGCGCGTCGTGCAGGCTTTGCAGGACGGAGAGGCGCGCATGCCTCTTGCAGTTCGCCGCGACCAGGGTCCAGGGAGCCTGGGGCGTGCTCGTGAGCGCGATCATGTCGTTGGCGGCTTCTTCGTAAGCCTCCCACTTGGCGCGGTTGCGCCAGTCTTCCTCGGTCAGCTTCCAGCGCTTGTGCGGGTTGTCCCGGCGGGCGAAGAAGCGTCGCTCCTGTTCGTCCTTGTCGATGTGGAACCAGAATTTCACGAGCAAGGTCCCGTGGGCGGCCAGCTGTGCCTCGAATTCGCGGATTTCCGCGTAGGCGCGGCGCCATGCCGGCACCGCCGCGAAGCCTTCGACGCGCTCCACCAGGACCCGGCCGTACCAGCTCCGGTCGAAGACCGCGATGCGTCCGTCCTCCGGGAGACGGCGCCAGAAGCGCCAGAGGTAGTGGTGCCGGCGCTCCTCGTCGGTAGGCGCCGCGATGCGGTGGACCCGGTAGCTGCGCGCGTCCAGCGCCGAGACGGCCCGCCGGATGGCTCCGCCCTTGCCGCCGGCGTCCCATCCCTCGAAGACGAGGACGATCGACAGCCCGCGCCTCAAGCTCTGGGCAGCGAGCCAGTAGAGGTCACCGCGCAGGCGTTCCATCGACGCCGCGTAGGCCCTGCGGGCGACGGTGCGTGTCAGGTCGACCGCCACGAGCGGCGCTGCCGGGCGTTCGGCGGCCGGGGGCGCGGGCGCCGCCGGGTGAGCGGTCAGGCGCACATCGAGCGCTTGGCGCAGCGCCTCCAACACGGCGAGCGCGCGGCGCCTGGGGTGGCGGCCGTCGACGACATGCCACGCCGCCGCCGCCGTGCCGGTGCGCGCGACGATGCGCTCGGCGGCCTCGACGAACCGGTCGTAGCGGTGCCAGTTGCGCCAGTCCCACTCGCCGATCCGCCAGTGGTCCCGCGGATGTTTCTGGAGGGATTCCAGGCGCTTCCGCTGTGCGTCGCGGCCGAGATGCATCCAGAACTTGAGGATCAGCGTGCCGTCGTCGGCCAACATGCGCTCGAACGCCGCAATGCGCGCGAGCCGCTCGTCCAGGCCGTCACGCCCGATGCGTCCGTGCGCGCGGTCCACCAGGGGCGCCGAATACCAAGCGCTCAAATAGAGCCCGAGCGCGCCGCGCGGCGGCAAGTCGCGCCAATAGCGCCAGAAGGCGGGGCGCCGGCGTTCCTCCTCGGCGATGCGGTCGTAGGCATGGGTCTCGATCCCCCGCGGGTCGAGCCATTCGTTGAGCAGATCGGCCGTCTCGCCCTTGCCGGCGCCGTCGACGCCGGCGAACAGGACGATCGCCGGGAAGTCCGCCTTCGCCAGCGCCCGCTGCGCCTCGACGAGCGCGAGGCGCAGCGGCCTCGCCCGCGCTTCGAACGTGGCCTTCGGGACCTCGGACACCCGCCGACGCTCCCCCTCCTCGAACACGCCCATCACCGCCTCTCCCTTCCCCCCGCCGTACCGGAGGGCCGTTCCCATTATGGCAGGCGACGGGCGGCGTCTCACCGAACGGGAATGCCGGCGCTCGCCGGCGTCCTCGTTCTGACACATGTGAGACACGGCCCATCAGGCCGGTCGGTATCCCGCCTTGCCGCGCCCGAACGCTCACTTTAGTGTTCCCGCGGCGGCACGGGCATCGAACGCGCGGGAGGGATGTCCGTCGTCAATCAAGGAGAGAGAATGACACCGGCGACAGCGCGATATCCGGCGTTCCGCGTGCTCGGGTCCAGGCCTCTCACGGTCATCGCGCTGGCGGCGGCGGTGGCGGCGGCCGCGCTAGACTGGTACTGGCCGTGGGGACTGCTGTTCGTCTACTGGACGGTGCCGAACATCCAGCGCGGCGAGGCGTTCCTGATCGAACCCATATCGAGGGCACGCAATCCCGTCTTGTTCTGGGCGATTACCGGAATGTGGGCCGCGTTCGGTGTTTGGATCCTGTACGCGGATCTGGCATGGCGTTTGTCGTAGCGCGAATTCGACGCCGTGTCCCGCGGCACGGCGTGAATTCGTCTGGCGGGCGGAGACGAAGGTGGAGAGCACCGTGAGCGCCGCCGTCCAGCCTCCCGGGCGGGGCGGGCACGCCATCTCCGACGCGCCGGTCCAGCAGCTGCCCCGCGAGGCCTACACCTGCCCCCAGTGGTTCGCGCGCGAGCGCCGCGACCTGTTCGGGCGAACCTGGGCCTGTGCCGGCATCGCCGACGACCTGCCGGAGCCGGGCGACTACGCGACGGTCCTGGCCGGAGACCATCCGCTGTTCGTGCTGCGCGACGATCAAGGAGGGTTGCGTGCGTTCCACAACCTGTGCCGGCATCGCGGGACGGAGCTCGTGGAAGGCTCCGGCCGGCTGGATGGTGCGCGCATCGTCTGCCCCTATCATCGATGGACCTATGGCCTCGACGGCGGCCTGCGCGCGATATCCATGCACGCGCGGTGCTTCCCCGGCCTCGAGGTTGGGGACTACGCCCTGCTTCCCGCCGCCCTCGGCGAGTTCAAGGGCTTGCTGTTCGCGCATCCGGACCCCGGTGCCGACTTCGGCGAATGGCGGTCGGATCTGGAGAGGGTCGCTTGGCCCCACCGTTTCGATCGAATGCGCGCCGCAGCCGAAGTCACCTACGAGGTGCGCTGCAACTGGAAAGTCTTCTTCGAGAACGCCATCGACGGCTACCACTTGGCCTACCTGCACGACCGGACCCTCGGCGGCCCTCCCGCGCACCGCAACCTGTGGGAGGCGCACGGGCGCCATCTGGTGTGGTATTCGACCGAAACCGGCCGCAAGACCTGCATGCCCAAGGCGCTCGCGAAGTCCATGGCGGAATGGGGCGAGAGAGTCATCGACGAGGCCCGGTCCGGTGAGTACGGCGGGGTGTTCATGCTGTTCCCGGGGACGATCGTGACCGCGGGGCCGACCCAGCTCTCCGTTTCCCGCCTGGTCGGGGTGGCGCCGGACGTCAGCCGCCTCTCGGTGCGCATCTGGCACCGAGGCGGCGGCTGGACGTGGCCGCGCCGCGAGGAATCAGTCGAAGAACTGCCGGGCTACGACCCCGGTGACGGCCTTTTTCGCCTCGCCCGTCTCGAACGGCACCCGCTGGAAACGGGCGATTTCCACTGGGAGGACGTGTGGGTGTGCGAGAAGCTGCAACGGTCGCTGCACTCGCCGGCGTACCGATTCGGCCCGTTTGCGGCTGGAGCCGGAGCGGAATCCCCCCTGGAATTCTTTCAGCGCAACGTGCTGGATTTCGTGACCGGGGGGCCGTGACGCGCCTCGCCCGCCCGCCGGTGCTCCCCTTCAAACGCGCCCGTCGCCGTTTCCGCCCCCACCTTCTCTGCCTTGTGGCCCGGCGCGGCCATGGTAGGCTGGCCCGCGAAAGGGAGAATCGCATGATCCGTCTGGCGCGCCGCCTGGGACTCGTCAAGCCGTCGCCGACCATGGCGATCACGGCCAAGGCCGCTTCGCTCAAGGCGGCGGGCGAGGACGTGATCGGCCTGGGGGCGGGAGAGCCGGATTTCGACACCCCGGAGCACGTCAAGGAGGCCGCCGTCCGGGCGATGCGGGCGGGCGAGACGAAATACACGCCCGTGGACGGCCTGCCGACGCTGAAACGGGCGATCGCGCGCAAGTTCGAGCGGGAAAACGGCCTCGTCTACGGCCCCGAGCAGATCAGCGTCGGCGCGGGCGCCAAGCATGTCCTCTACAACGCGCTGATGGCGAGCCTGGATCCGGGCGATGAGGTGGTCGTCCCGGCGCCTTACTGGGTGTCCTACCCGGACATGGTGCGGCTGGCCGAGGGCACGCCGGTGATCGCACCGACCGCCGAAGAGGACGGCTTCAAGCTGCGGCCGGAAGCGCTTGCCGCGGCGATCACGCCGCGCACGAAGTGGCTCGTCTTCAACTCGCCGGGCAATCCGACCGGCACCGCCTACGCGCGCGACGAAATCGCCGCCCTGGCGCAGGTGCTGCTCGCCCACCCCCATGTCGGCGTGCTGGCCGACGACATCTACGAGCATCTCGTCTACGACGACTTCCGCTTCCACACGATCGCGGCCGTGGAGCCCGCGCTGCACGCGCGCACGCTCACCATCAACGGGGTCTCCAAGGCCTACGCGATGACCGGCTGGCGCATCGGCTTCGCGGGCGGGCCGGCGGCGCTGATCGCCGCGATGGCCAAGATCCAGTCGCAATCGACTTCCAACCCCGCCTCCATCAGCCAGCACGCCGCCATCGCCGCACTGGACGGCCCCCAGGACTCCATCGCCGCGCGCCGCGCGGTCTTCCAGGAGCGCCGCGATCTCGCCGTGCGCCTGCTGAACGAAGCGGAGGGACTCACCTGCCCGACGCCCCAGGGCGCGTTCTATGTCTATCCGGGCTGTGCCGCACTGCTCGGCCGGAGGACCCCGGAGGGGGCAGTGCTGGAAAGCGACGAGGACGTGGCCCGCTACCTGCTCGAAGCGGCGGGGGTGGCGGTCGTCCACGGCGCGGCGTTCGGACTTGAGCCCTATTTCCGCATTTCCTACGCCACCTCGACCGAGGCGCTGGCCGAAGCCTGCGCCCGGATCGGGCAGGCCACGAGGGCGATCGCGTGAGGCGCCCGACGGCCGCTCACGCCGGCTTGATTCGCCGTGAGCGCCGGGCACCCCCATCTCTCCCCGGACGGAGACGACGACCGAGGAGGCCCCCATGCTGATCAGGATCCCGCGCCGTTGGGAGATCCCCGAGTCCGCCGCACCCCCCGAATCGGTGTTCAGGAACCGGCGCGCGCTGCTCAAAGGCCTCGCCGCCGGACCGCTGCTGGCCGCCGCCCCGCTCGCCGGCATGGCGGCGGCGCGGGCGGAGGAGGACCCGTCGGCGCATCTCTACCCCCTGGCGCGGAACGACCGCTACACGCTCGACCGCCCGCTGACGCCGGAGGCGTTCGCGACCACCTACAACAACTATTACGAATTCGGCTCCTACAAGGAGGTATGGCAGGAGGCGCAGGCCCTGGCGATCCGGCCCTGGACGGTGCGTATCGACGGGCTGGTCGAGCGGCCGACGACGATCGGCATCGACGACCTGCTGGCGAAGATGCCGCTGGAGGAGCGGCTCTACCGCCACCGTTGCGTCGAGGCATGGTCCATCGCCGTGCCTTACGGCGGCTTCCCGATCAGGGCCCTGCTCGATTTCGCGCAGCCGCTCGGCTCGGCGAAATACCTCGTCATGACGGCCTTCGAGGACGACGACGCGGCGCCGGGCCAGCGGCAATTCTGGTATCCGTGGCCCTATGTCGAGGGGCTGACCATCGCCGAGGCCGCCCACGAGCTCGCCTTCATCGCCACAGGTTACTACGGCAAGCCGATCCCGAAGCAGAACGGCGCCCCGCTCCGCCTCGCCGTGCCCTGGAAATACGGCTTCAAACACGTCAAGGGCATCGTCCGCTTCACCCTCGCCGAGGAGCGTCCGGTCTCGTTCTGGGAGGAACTCGCGGGGAACGAATACGGCTTCTGGGCCAACGTCAACCCGGCCGTGCCGCACCCGCGCTGGAGCCAGGAGGCGGAGCGGTTCTACGGCCCCGACGGCCAGGAACGGCGGCCGACCCTGCTCTACAACGGCTATGCCGAGGAAGTCGCGCCGCTCTACGCCGCCCTCGAGAACGAGCGGTTGTTCATGTGAGCCGCCCCGTTTCCCCGAACGCGGCGGACCGCGCCTTGCCGGGCGCAGGGCCAGGCCGGCGCGGGGCGCGGCCTTCGCACACGCGGTATGCCCGTGCCCGCAAGCGGTCCACGCAAAAAAGGGCCGGGTCCGAAGACCCGGCCAGTCGAACAGGGAGGTTTACGTCTGGGAGACGTGGGATCCACAAGGATCCCCTTCAGGCATCACGCCTGAAGCCGATACGCAGCAGCTGCTTGAGGAGCAAGCATCATGCTGCACTGCGCAATGTAGGGCCCGAAGCGGCGCGGCGGTAGGGCCTACGCGGCAGCACTGCCATGCGCTCAACGCATGGCAGCCGGCGATCGGTCAGAAGCGCCAGTTGGCGACTTCGCTCAGAAGGAAATCCCGGAAGACGCCGATGCGCTTCGAATAACGCAGTTCTTCCGGGTAGACGAAGAAGGCGTCGAAAGAGGGGCCTTGGTGCTCCGGCAGGACGCGCCGGATGCACGGGCTGCCGCCGGCCACGTAGTCGGGCAGCGCGGCGATCCCGAGGCCGCTCTCGACCGCCCGGCGTAGGCAGTCGATGTTGTTCGCCTCCAGGGCGATGCGATCTTCGGCCCGGGGGTCGCCCGATATGCCGATCAGCCAGTTGGGATTGGCGATGCCGATCAGCGGCCCTCGGCCGTAGACGACCAGACGCTGGCGTGCGAGGTCGGCCACCGTGTCGATCGGCCCGAATCGCGCCAGATAGTCCGGCGCGGCGTAGATGTGCGAGTGGACGGTCATCAGGTGCCGCCGGATCAAGTCGGGTTCGGTCGGCTCACTCATGCGGATCGCCACGTCCGCTTCGCGCATCGCGAGGTCGAGGAAGTCGTCCGAGGTCAGTACGGTGAGGGCGATGTCCGGATAGAGCCGGTGGAAGGCGCAGAGCCGGTGCGTGAGCCAGATCGAGGCGAAGGCGACCGTCGCCGTGATGACCAGCGGGCCGCTGGGACGGTCGCGCGAATCGGCGATCCGGGCCTCGGCCATCGTCAGCTTGGCCGAGACTTCGCGGGCCGTCCGATGGAGCGCCTCGCCCTGCTCGGTGAGCAAAAGGCCGCGCGAATGGCGGTGAAAGAGGATCACCCCGAGAGACGCTTCGAGGGCCGCGACCTGCCGACTCACCGCCGACTGGCTGAGGCCGAGCACCACCCCGGCGCGGGTGAAACTGCCGTTCTCCGCGACCGTCTGGAATATCCGCAGCCGGTTCCAGTCCATGCCGGAGCGGCGGCGTCTCTACCCGGCCGCCGTCTCGGCCAGGAACTTCTCGGCCTCGAGCGCGCTCATGCAGCCGGTGCCGGCGGCGGTCACGGCTTGGCGGAACACCTTGTCCTGGACGTCGCCGGCGGCGAACACGCCCGGCACGCTCGTCCTGGTGCTGTCGGGCAGGGTGGCGATGTAACCTTCGTCGTCCATTTCGAGCTGCCCGGCGAAGGGCTCGGTGTTGGGACGGTGGCCGATGGCGACGAACACGCCCGAAAGCGCAAGCCGCCGTTCCGCACCCGTCGCGGCGTGGCGAAGCCGCACGCCGCTCACCGCAGGTGGGGCCCTCTCGCCCTCGATCTCGGCCAGGACATGGTTCCACAGGACCTCAATCCTGTCATTGCGGAACAGGCGGTCCTGCAGGATCTTCTCGGCGCGGAGCGCGTCGCGGCGGTGGATCAGGGTGACCTTGCGCGCGTGATTGGCCAAGTAGAGCGCTTCCTCGACGGCGGTGTTGCCGCCGCCGATCACGGCGACCTCCTTGCCGCGGAAGAAGAAGCCGTCGCAGGTGGCGCAGGCGGAAACACCGAAGCCCTTGAAGCGCTCTTCGCTCGGCAGGCCCAGCCACTTGGCCTGTGCGCCGGTGCACAGGATCACGGTCTCGCCGACATAACGGTCGCCGCCGTCGCCCTCGCAGACGAAGGGCCGCGCGGTGAAGTCCACCGCGACCACCATGTCCTGGATGAGCCGCGTGCCGACGGCCGCGGCCTGGCCGGCCATCTGCTCCATCAGCCACGGCCCCTGGATGACGTCGGCGAATCCCGGATAGTTCTCGACGTCGGTGGTGATGGTGAGCTGACCGCCGGGCTCGAGGCCCTGGATCAGGATCGGCTCCAGATTGGCGCGGGCGGCGTAGATCGCGGCCGAATAGCCGGCCGGGCCGGAGCCGATGATCACCACCTTGCTGCGGTGCGTCGTCGCCATGGGCTCCTCTCGCGGGGCGCCGCCTGCCCATGACATTAGGGCCGCCGCCGCCGCTCCTTCAAGACGCGCGGCCGGCGCGCACGCCCAGGTGGCGGCGGATCTCCGCGGCGACGCGGGCCGTATCGTCGATCGGCGCGTAAGTCCATTCGGCGAGGGTGCCGTCGAAGGGGCGGGTCACGCCTTCGTCACGCAGCATGGCGTGGAAGCGCGCGAGGCGCCGCCCGCTGCCCGCCATCGCCGCCAGATAGACGGGCTTGCCGGTCGCCGCGGCCTCGCTGATCATCGAGACCGAGTCCTCCGTGACCACGATGTGCCGTGCCAGTGCCAGCATCCCGAGATAGGGGTTGTCGCCGGCGCCGTCCCAGAACCAAGCCCGGGGCAGGCGGGTCCGGAGCGCGGCCACGACACAAGCGCCGGTGCGCCGCGACGGGGTGACCGCGACCGGCCCTTCGAGGCGGGCCAGACGCCGCGCCAGAGCGTCTACGGAGGCGGGCGTGAACCGGCAGGCGCGGCTCGCGCCGCCGAGCAGCACGGCGACACGCAGCGCGCCCAGCCGCCCCCGCCAGCGGGCGCCGGCGGCGGCGAGCCGCTCGGGCGTCACGCCGTGCAGCGCGCCGCGGGTGGGCAGCACGTTCGGCCCCTTCAGGCCGTCGTGGCGCGGCGCGGCCACCAAGTCAAAGTGTCGGGGCGGAATCCGCGGGTCCTGGACGTGGACGGTGAAGGTCCGCCTCCGGCTGGCGCGGCGGATGGCCACGGAAACGGCGGCGGCGCACCGGCCGCAGGTGATCAAGAGGTCCGGCCAGGGCGGCGCGAGTGCACCTCCCAGCCCGTGGCGCAACAGGCCCGGCGCGGCGCGCGCAGGCAGCCGGGACCAGGGCGCGCGCAGGCGGATCGGCCGGCTGTCGAACGGCTCGCCGAACGCCCGTGCCAGCCCCTCCGCCTGGGCGACCATGCCGGCCTCGCCCGTCGTCACCGCCCATACCCTAGGGACTGTCATGCCGCGGGACTCCGCGAGCCGCTCTCTGCCTTGCGCATGGCGATGTCACCGCGCTGCCGGCCGGACCGGCTGCGTGGGCCTCCCGCGCGCCGGAATCGGCGTCTCACCCGACCGACGAGTCCGGATAGGCCAGTTCGTGGCGGTTGCGCCAGGCGGCGGTCACGTAGTTGACGATCAGCGAGCGCCGCACGCCGTCTATCGGGCGCGGCTCGAAACCGTGCCACGTCGTCTCGCCGGGCACGAAGACCATGCCGGCATTGTCCGTGAAGGGGAGTCGCTTCGCGTGGGTCTCGCGGTCGAAATAGAGGTCCGTGCCCCAGTCGCGCGGGCGACCGCCGGCGGCCAGGTAGACGAACATCGTGAAGGCCTTGACGCCGATGTCGGTGTGCGGCTCCAGCCAGAAGCCGGCGCGGTCCTGGGCGTATTCGATCCTGAGGCGGGCGCCGGCGAGATCGATGCCGCAACGGGCCTCGATCGCCGCGACCGTCCGCGCGTTCTGGAAGGTTTCCGCCAGCGCCCGCGCCGGCGGGAAGCTGCGGATGGCCTCCGCGTCGACGTAGCGTCGGGTCGCGTTGTGCTCCTCGCGCCGGCCGAGCGCGTAGCGGACGGACGGCACCGGGTGGGGCCACGCCGCGAGACCCGCCAGAAGATCCGGCGCGAGAACGCCGCGCAGCAGCCAGTGGCGGAAAGGCGATGCCTCCTCCCGCGCGCGAGCGAGCGCTGCGAGGAAGGCCGATACGCTGCAGAGGTCATTCATCACCGCGTAGATAGTCCTCCCCGGCCCACATCGTCAACGCGCCCTCCCCGGCGGCGCGGACGCTCGGGCGCCGCGGGCGAGGTTCTCGGGGCGCGTGGCCACCGGCACCGCGAGGGCCGCGACCACCAGGCCCAAGGCCGTGAACTCGGTCCAGCCCAGGGGCTCGTTCAGGATCGCGGCGCCGCTCAACAGGCCGACCATCGGGATGCCGAGGGTGCCGACGGTCGCCAAGCCGGTCGGGAACAGCCGCACGATCTCGTAATAGATGTAGTAGCAGATCACGAACGGCACGAAGACGTTGTAAATCACCGCGACCAGCGGCCAGAGCGACGGCCAGCGCCACGCGCCGGCATCCACAACCGCCGCCGCGAGGAAGATGGGGGCGCCGCAGACGAGGCATTGCCAGCCGACGAGCACCCACATGGAGACCCGCCAATCGACGCGCTTCAGCGCCACCGTGCCGCAGGCCCAGCCGACGGCGCCGGCGAGCACCAGGAGCGGCCCCAGAGGCGCCGCCCCGAGGGCGCGCGCGTCGCTCGCGATCAGCACGCCGAGCCCCGCCGTGCCGAGGGCGAGGGCGCAGAGGCGCCGCCAGCCGGGGCGCTCGCCGAGCACCAGATAGCCGACCGGCACCGTCCATACCGGCATCGTGTAGGCGATGATCGCGGCGCGCCCGGAGGTCGTGTAGACCAGCCCGAAGCCGGTCGCCAGATGCCAGAAGGTGATGTTGAAGAATCCCGAGATCAGGAGCGGCCGCCATTGGCAGCGCGGCACCCGGAGCGAGCGGCCGAGGGCGCGGTGCAGGGCGAGGATGATGAGCCCGGCGCAGAAGAGGCAGAGCCCGCGGAAGGTGAGCACCGGGACCTCTTCGAGGGCGAGCTTGAGCAGCGGCCAGTTGACTCCCCACAGCAGAGTCAGCGCCGCCAGCAGCGCGAAGCCCCGGCGCGGCAGGGGGCCGCCCCCACCGCCGGACGGAGTGCCGGCGCGGCCCGGAGAAGACACCCTCGATCGACGCATTGCCCGGTCGCGCGCGCCTCCGCCGACGCCCCGCCGCGATCTTCCCGCTCCCCGCCCCCAGCCTCAAGAGGCGCGCGCTCGGAATCGAATGAACGTTTGTTTTACTCCCGCGGGGCGGCTAGGATCAGGGGGCCGGCTGAGGGAGCGATATCGATATGGGCGCGATCGAATTCGGAACGGTCATCTCGGCGGTCGGAGAGCCGGGCGCGTCGGACGCGAGCCTTTATGCCGAGGCCGCGGTGGATGCCGACCACGTCGCCGGACTGGGCTACGACGCGCTGTGGGTGATCGAGCACCACTTCTCGGATTATTTCCCGACGCCGAGCCCGCTCGTCATGCTGGCCCATCTGGCCGGGCGGCTCCCCGGCATCGACCTCGGGACCTGCGTCGTCGTCCTGCCCTGGTACCACCCGCTGCGGCTGGCTGGCGAGATTTCGATGGTGAGCCGGCTCAGCCGGGGCACGCTCCACATCGGCCTCGGGCGCGGCGTCGCCCGGCTCGAATATGACGCCTTCGGCATCGACATGGGCGAGGCACGGGCGCGCTTCCGCGAGGGACGCGAGATCGTCGGAAAGGCGCTGGCAGGCGCGCCCTTCACCCATGACGGCGGGTTCTTCACCATCGACCGACCGGTCGGGCTGCGGCCGAAACCGGCGCGCGAGCGAATCAGGCTCTACGGCGCGACCAGCAGCCCGGAAACGGCCCTCATCATGGCTGGGCTCGACCTGCCCATGCTTCGGGTCTCGAACTTTCCCCTGCACTGGCACAGCAAGGATTTCGAACGGTGGGATGAGGCGACGCGCCAGCGCGGCGGCACCACGGACGTCGCCCGGCCGATCCTGATCCACGCGGTCCTCGCGGACACCGACGCCGAGGCGGACGCCTTGGCGAAGACACACCTCTCGCGCTACTTCGAGAAGGTGGTCGAGCATTACGAGGCGGACGCCGACCCGTGGAAAGCGTTCGAGGACTACAAGTCGTTCAGCAAGTTCATGACCAACTCCAGGAAGCTGACCGACCCGGCGAACATGGGCCCCTGGCTCGACCTCCAGCTCGTCGGCACGGCCGAAACCGTGCGGCAACGGCTCCAGGTCTATATCGATCTCGGCTTCAACCACTTCATCCTTCAGAACGCCACCTACGGGATGCCGCGCGCCTACCGCCATGAAATGTGGGAGCGGTTCGCGCGGGACGTCATCCCCCGGTTCGCGGCGCCCGCCGCGGAACGCCGCCACCTGCGCCGAGCCTGAGGGCGCCGGCCCGTCGCTATCGGGCCGGCCACACCTCCTGGAGGACGCCGCCCAGGCGGAGCGGGCCGACGTGGTGCGCGAGGCCGGTCTTGTCGTCGGTTTCGACCAGGACGGCGCAGAGCGTGGCGGCGCCCTGCGCCGGTTCGGCGCGCCTGCCCGGCCGCTTCCGCACGAAGCGGGCGAGCGGCGCCTCGACGGCGAGGCCGATGATCGACTCGTAACTCCCGCACATGCCGACGTCCGAGAGATAGGCCGTGCCGCCCGGCAGGATGCGGTGGTCGGCGGTCGGCACATGGGTGTGCGTGCCGACCACCAGCGAGACCTTGCCGTCAGCGTGGCAGGCGAGCGCCTGTTTCTCGCTCGTCGCCTCGCCATGGACATCAAGGACGATGGCGTCGACCGAATGGCCGAGGCGGTGCGCTTGCAGCGCCTCCTCGACGCAGGCGAAGGGCTCGCCGATCGGGTCCATGAAGAGCTGGGTGAGCACCTGGAAGACGAAGACCGTCCGCCCGTCGCGGGTGCGCACCAGCGCACCGCCGCTTCCCGGCGTGCCCTTCGGATAGTTGCGGGCGCGGATCAGCTTGCGGTCGCTCTCGATATGGCGCTCGGTCCCGCGCTGGTCCCAGGCGTGGTTCCCGAGGGTGATCACGTCCGCACCCACTTGATAGAGGGCGCGGCAGATCTCCGCCGTGATGCCGAAGCCGCCGGCGGCGTTCTCGCCGTTGACGACGACGACATCGAGCGCCAGTTCGTCGCGCAGACCGGGCAAGCGCTCGGCGAGGACGTCCCGCCCGGCGCGGCCGACGACGTCGCCGCAGAAAAGGATCCGCACCGGGCCCGCCGCCTTTCAGGCGCCGTCGCGGGGGATCGGCATGGCGCCGCGCTCGGTCACGATCCAGTCCAGAGGCTCGTCATGCGCGGCCCGCGGCAGGCCCGACATCAGCTGCCCGGTATAGGCCATGCCGACGGCGACCACCGGGCGGGCGCGCCGCAACGCCCGGAGCGAGCGGTCGTAATAGCCGCCGCCATAGCCCAGGCGGTAGCCGTCCCGGTCATAGGCGACGAGGGGCACCAGGAGGTGGGTCGGCAGGACGGCGCGGGCGCTCGCCGGCGGCGACGGCACGCGGAAGGGCCCCGGCGACAGGTCGGCACCGGGCGTCCAGGAGCGGAACGCGAGCGGCCGGCCCCTGCCCGTCACGGCGGGCAGGCAGCAGACGAAGCCGGCGCCCGCCAGCCGCGCAAGCAGCGGCAGGGCGTCGATCTCGTCCCGGATCGGACAATAGCCGGAAACGACCGCACCGGGGGGTGTGGAGACGGCGGCCAGATAGTGGTTGGCGGCCCGGACGCCGGCGCCGGGCCCGGCGGCGCGACGTGCCGAACGCCGCCGGGCCAGCGCGTATTCGCGCAGCGCGCGCTTGCGGTCCCCGATGTCGGCAGCATGAGACACGGCCCGGCCCCCACAGCGAGCATCCGCACCGGGTCATTCAGCCCGCGTGCGCTTGCGCTTCACGCCGCGCCGCCGAACGGCGCGCGCCGTCGCAGGGCCGGCGTGGACGGCCCCGCCTGGACCGTCGCGCCCAGAGCTTCCTCCAGGCCGATGTGACCAAGTGGGCGCCGTGGTGCCGGAACCGCGGCTCCGGCAGGAACAGCTCCCGAGAAGCATGTATTGGCCGCGGGAAACAGTCGGCACGACCAATCCGGCAGCAGCCGTCCGCCGCGCACTCTAGTCGTTCTCCAGGCGCCCGGCAATGCTCTCGATCCGCGCGGCGAGCGCCTCGACCCGCAGCGCGAGCGCGCTCTCGACCTCGGTCACCTCGTCGGCGACGACGAGGCTGGCCATGACCAGAAGACGCGCCTCGCCGACCTCGCCCACGGTGGCCGCGAGCGCGCTCGCCCGCTGATCGACATAGGCCGCGAGCGCGGCGACGTGTTCCTCCTGGCCGTCGTCGCAGGTGATCGGGTAGCGCCGCCCGCCGATGGTGACCGCCACCTCGCCCACCGCTCAAAGCTCCAGGACTGCGCGCAGCCTGCCGATCGCCGCGTCCAGCCGCCCGGCGACCGTCTCGTTGACCGCCCGCACCGCCGCGCAATCCTCGCGGGCCTTCGCGAGCGCCGCATCGCGCCGCCCCTTCTTCGCCTCGAGAGCCTCATCGAGCCGGTCCACGGCCCGCTCCAGCCTGACGCTCGCCTCCTTCAGCCTGGACATGGCGAACGGAGAAGGCCGTCAGTTGGGGACGCTCGTCTCGACCAGCGCCCAGTTGGGGTCGGCGGAGCGGGTGTTGCGCGCGAAGGTCCAGATATCGGTGATCCGTTCGATCAGGCTCGGGTCTCCGTCGACGGCGCTGCCCTCCCTGTCGCGGGTCACGTTGACCTGCTGGCTTACGAATTTCACCGTCACCCGGGCGGCGCTGCCACGCAGTTCGGCGCCGAGGATCTCCACCTTGTCGAGCGCCACGATCGTCGTCTCATGCGTGTGGCCCGCCGCCATCCGGTCGCGGATCGCGGCGGCGAACTCGTCGTAGACGTCGTCGCCGAGCAGGGGTCTCAGGACCGGCGTCTCGCCCTTGGCGAAAGCCTCGACCACCATCTCGAACGCCGCCTGGGCGCCTTCGAGGAAGCGCCGCGGCGCGAAATCGCGGTCCGCCCGCCCGATTTGCTCGAGAGCGGTGCGCAGCCTGACCGCAGCCTCGTCCTCCTCCGGCGGCGGGGAGGAGTCCGCCGGGCGCGCCCGATCCGCCGCGCCGCCCTCGGCCGGCTCCCCCTCCGGCCAGCGCCGGTCCGGCAGATGCACGACCTCGCCCCGACTCTCTTCGCCCGGCTTCTCGGCCCTGGCGAAACGGTCCGGGTGGCGCTGGCGCTGGTGGCCGGTACGGCGCCCGAGGACGCCGCGCAAGCGCAAGATGATGAAGATCGCGATCAGAGCGAAGAAGATGATGTCGTAGAACTGGAAACCGTCGGACATGGTCCCGGACCTTGTGGGCGACCGAGTTTCCGGCGCACAATGGGCGGCGGGCGCAATGCGGAAGGCAGGATAGAGAGAGCCCCGCACGAACGCAAGCGCGCGTCCTCGTTCGACGCACACGAGACACCGGGCGGCCGAGCGACCCGGGTCCCACCCCTGCCCGAACCGGGGCGGCACGGAGCGACCATGGTTCCTTTCCTCCTCCTGCTGGCGGTGCCTGCCGGCGAAATCATCGCCTTCATCGAGGTCGGCGGCATCGTCGGGACATGGCCCACGATCGGCGCGATCCTGGGCACGGCCGTCGCCGGCGGCGCGCTTCTGCGCCGGCAGGGTCTTCGGACGCTGGCGCTGGCCCGGCGGCAACGCGCGGCGCACCGGTCGCTGGCGGGCGAACTGGCGGCGGAGGCAGGGCTGGCGCTCTCCGCGGTTCTGCTGCTCATGCCCGGCTTCTTCACCGACGCCCTGGGGATCGCGCTCCTGTTCCCGCCGCTTCGCCGCGCGCTTTTCCGCGCCGCCCTCGCCCGGCTCGCCCCGGGCGCACGGCACAGGCCGGCGCGGAGCGGAGCGACGGTCATCGACGGCGAATACCGCGTGCTGGACGAGGCCGAAGAGACGCGCGCGGCACCCGCCGCGCCCGGTCTCGGCACCGCGCCGCAAGGAGAGAGGCGATGACCGCACCGCCGGCGGAAGCCGACGGCGCAGCAGCCGGCGGCGCGGCAACCGGGCGGAAGGCGCGGCCGCAGATCGGCATACGGTCCCAATACGTCAAGGACCTGTCGTTCGAGAACCCGGCCGCGCCCGATCGGCTGGCGCAGGCCAAGGGGGCGCCCGACATCGCCGTCGACGTGCAGGTCGAGGCGCGGCCGCTGGCCGACGGAGCCTATGAAGTCTCCCTCAAGATCACCGCCGACGCGCGGCGGGACAAGGCGCCGGTCTTCCTGCTGGAGCTGACCTATGACGGCGTGTTCACCTTCGTCGACGTGCCGAAGGAAGCGCTGGAGCCGGCGCTTCTCGTCGAATGCCCGCGCCTGATCTTCCCCTTCGCCCGCCGCGTCGTGGCCGACGTCACCCGCGACGGCGGCTTCCCGCCGCTGCTGTTGGCACCGATCGACTTCCTCGCCCTCTACCAGGGCCGCCAGACCCAGGCAGCGCCGGGTGAAGGCGGGGGTGACGGGTAAGGGCGACACGGCGCGGGAACGGCGCGGGCGGGAGCGGAGACCGAACCAATGACCCAAAGTGCTTCCTTGCTGCCTCCCTCGGACGAAGAGGCGGTGGCGCGTCTGTTCGCCATTCCGGATCGGCGTCCCCTGAAGGGACGGGACCCGACCTGGACCAAAGCCGACTTCGAGGACATGGCGCACCTTGAAGAGAATCTGGGCCGTGCCCAGCATCAGTTCGCCTACACCCTGGCCGCGACCCCTCACTACTACACGGTGGCCAAGAAGCACTGGAGTTCCCAGGACTCGTTTGACGAGATGGCGGCCGTGATGAAGCGTCAGTTCCGGGAGCAGGAGAAGTTCGGCAACCTGTGGTACGAGCGCCTGCGCCTGAACGGCTACAAGCACTGGTTCTCCAGCTGGCCGGGCTACGATCGCATCCTGGTCAACCGGGCCCCTCTGGAGTACGTGGACACGTACCTGCCGCACGCCCATGCCTACGAGGCGGCGCTCAACAGCAAGGAGGACGCCCAGGAGAGCGAGAAGCTGTTCCGGGGCCTGGGCATCGAGTACGGCTACAGCGTCCTGGATGTCGGCTGCGGCACGGGCCTGCTGGTCGATTGGGCCTGGAGGGACATCCGGACGGAGGTCTACACGGGGATCGACATCAGCCTGGGTATGCTGGGTGTGTTCCGGGAGAAGCACCGTGGCTTCCGTGACCGGCTGATCCGTACTTCCTTCGAGGACTTCTGGACGCCCCAGAAGTTCGACAAGATCGTCGCCATGAACGGTGTGGGCAGCTACTTCATGGACCCCGCCTTTCTGGTGGACAAGTGCACGTGGTTGTTGAAGCCGGGCGGCGAGGCGATCATCTCGTATTACCGGACGGACAAGCCTGTCAGGAGTGACGAGCGTCTGGGCATCAAGGAGCCCCAGAGCCCGCCGCCGCCCGAGCAGGACAACCCTCGGGTGACCCACAAGACGGACGACTGGTACACCCACGTCCACATTCGGCCGAAAGCCTGGTAGCGGGGTCGATCATGCCGAACAGGCCGAGGCGATCGGCGAGGCTGGGCGCATTCACGCCTTTTCGATCGTCACGCTGGCATCCCGCGCCATGACCGCATGGCGGACATCCTGCACCTTGCGTTTCGAGGCGCGGTGCCTGTGCTCTCTTCTTGCGGACCGCACGGGAGACAGGGAGCGTCCGGCTGTTCCCCGGCGTCATTCGAGCCAGATCGGGTCCTTCAGGGTGGCGATGAAGGCGGCGTGCGCCGTCTCCTCCTCGGGAGTGGGGCGGTGCGGGGAGCGCCGGTGCGGGCGCGTCGCAGGCGCCGCGGCAGCGGGCGTCGGCAGGGAGCGGGCGAGGCCCAGGGCCGGCTGGCGGCCCCCGATCAGCTCGAGATAAACCTCCGTCAGGAGCTCGGCGTCGAGCAGCGCGCCGTGCTTGGTGCGCATCGACCGGTCGATCCCGAAGCGCTTGCAGAGCGCGTCCAGGCTCGCCGGGGCACCGGGGAACTTGCGCCGCGCGAGGGTGAGCGTGTCCACCGCCCGGCCCGGCGGGAGCGGTGCGCGCTCGATCCGTTCGAGCTCGGCGTTGAGGAAGCCGAGATCGAAACCGGCGTTGTGGATCACCAGCTTGGCGTCGCCGAGAAAACCCAGGAGCGCGTCGGCCTCCTCCGCGAACCGCCGGTGACCCGAGAGGAACGCCCCCGTCAGCCCGTGGATGCGCTCCGCCTCCGCCGGCATGTCGCGCTCCGGATCGAGATAGCGCTGGAACGTCCGCCCGGACGGAATGTGGTTGACCAGCTCGACGCAGCCGATCTCGACGATCCGGTGACCCTCGGAGGGATCCATACCGGTGGTCTCCGTATCGAGGACGACCTCACGCATGGCCGCCCCCCGTGGGGCCGGGGGAAGCCGGCCAGCACCGCGGCCAGCAGGCGCCGCGGTGCGCCAGCACCCGCGCGGCGACCCGGCGCACCGCCAGACGCGCTACCCGCCTGTCGAGGCCGGTTGAAATCACGAAATCGGCGCGCCGGCGCTTGTCCTGGTCCGATAGCTGACGGGCGAGGATGGCCGAAAGCTGCGCCTCGGTCATCCGGCCCCGGCGCATCACCCGCGCCCGCTGCACGAAGCCGGGCGCCGAGACTACTACCGTCGCATCGCAGCGCATCTCTCCCCCGGTCTCGAAGAGCAGCGGCACGTCCAGGACGGCGAGGCGGCAGCCGCGATGACGGCAGGCGAGCAGGAAGCCGCGCTCCCCCGCACGCACCAGCGGATGCAGGAGCGACTCCAGCCGGGTCAGGGCGTCGGCATCGGCGAAGACCTGTGCGGCGAGCGCGCGGCGATCGATCCCCGAAGCCGGGCCGCCGTCGCGAGCGGCGCCTGGGAAGGCCGCGCGCACCGATGCCACCCCTGCCCCGCCCGGCCCGAGCAGACGGTGGACCACCGCGTCGGCGTCGTAGACCGCCGCGCCAGCCGCCCGGAAGGCGCCGGCCACGGTGGTCTTGCCCATGCCGATCGAGCCGGTAAGGCCGAGCACGACCATACTTCACAGCCCCTCAGCGACGAAGGCGCGCAGCGCCAGCGTCGCCGCCGCCGGTGCGCCGAACCATGCGGCGAAACCCGGGCGCGCCTGGTGAATCAGCATCCCGAGCCCGTCCGCCGTCGGGTGGCCCCGCGCCCGCGCCGCCGCCAGCAGCCCGGTTTCGAGAGGCACGTAGACCAGGTCGCAGACCGCCGCCTCGGGGGGCAGGCAGGCGAGGTCGACGTCGAGCGCCGGGCAGCCGACCATGCCGAGGGTCGTCGCGTTGACCAGCAACCCGCAGCCGTCGAGGGCACCGGCACGGGCGCTCCACGGAAGCGGGCGGATGGCGTCGCCGAAGGCGGCGGCAAGCGCGGCGGCGCGCCGCGGCGTGCGGTTGACCACGCGAATCTCCGCCACCCCCTCCCCGGCCAGCGCCGCGACGACGGCGCGCGCCGCACCACCCGCCCCCAACACGGCGGCCGGTTGGTCGGCCCGCCACGCGGGCACGGTCCCCCGCAGATGAGCCATGAAACCCGCACCGTCGGTGTTGTCGCCGACGAGCGCGCCATCCCCCTTCACCGTAACGGTATTCACGGCGCCGATCCGCCGCGCGGCTTCCGAAAGCGAACCCATGTGAGCGAGCGCGGCTTCCTTGTGAGGCACGGTCAGGTTGCAGCCGCGGAAGCCGAGAAGCGGCAGGGCGGCAAGCGCCGTCCCGAGCGCGTCGGGGGGAACCGCCAGCGGCACATAGGCACCGTCCACCGCCGCCGCCTCCAGCCAGTAGCCGTGGATGCGCGGCGAGCGGGAGTGCGCCACGGGCCAACCCATGACGCCAGCGAGACGCGCGGCCCCTGAGAGGATCACGCCGCCACCACCCGGTGCGCGCGCAGGAAGGCGAGGAGTGGCAGCAACGGCAGGCCGAGGATCGAGAACCAGTCGCCCTCGATGTCGTCGAAGAGCTGCGCCCCGAGGCCCTCCGCCTCGTAGCCGCCGACGCAGCGCAGGATGCCGGGCCCCGCCCGCGCGAGATAGTCGTCCAGGAAGGCATCGGAGAAGTCCCGCATGGTCAGCCGCGCACGCACCACCGTACCCCATATCTCCGCTTGGTCGCGAGCGACGGAGACGGCCGTGACGAGTTCGTGCCGGCGGCCGCGAAGCCGGCCCAGCTGCGCGCGCGCGTCGGCCACATCCGCCGGCTTGTCGAACCACCCCCCCGCGCAGACGAGCAGCTGGTCGGCGCCGACGACATAAGCGCCGGGGTGCCGCGCGCTCACCCGGCGGGCCTTGAGAACGGCGAGCGTGCGCGCCGTCGCCGCCTCGTTCCGGTCCTCCGCCCGCATGGCGCGCTTGACCTCGTCCTCGTCTACCTGCGCCGGCTCGACCGTGAAGGAGAGCCCCGCCGCGCGCAGCAGCGCCGCCCGCGTTTCGGCAGAGGAAGCCAGCACCAGCCGCGCTTCCCCCGCCCCTTCACCGGGCGAAGAGCAAGCGTCCCGCCTCACGCCGCCCGTCCCTGGAAGCAGCGGTTACGCAGCTGGAGGATCGCCGCGGCGGTCTCCTCGATCGAGCGGCGACTCACGTCGATGACCGGCCAGGACGCCCTGGCGAAGAGCCGCCGCGCCTCCCGCACTTCCTCCTCCACCCGCAGCGGATCGACGTAGCCGGTCTCTCCGGCTTCGCCGATCATGCACATCCGGTTGCGGCGCACATCGACCAGCCGGCGGGGATTGCAGGTCAGCGCGACCACGAACGCGCAGTCGAGCGCCAGCAACTCCGGCGGCAGCGGGCAGCCCGGTACCACCGGCACATTGGCCGCCCGGAGCCCCCGGTTGGCGAGGTAGAAGCAGGTCGGCGTCTTCGACGTCCGCGACACCCCCACGACCACGACGTCGGCTTCATGGAGGGTGGCGAGCGCGCATCCATCGTCGTGGCCGAGGGCGTAACTCATAGCCTCGATACGACGCGCGTAGCCAGCGTCCATGACGTGCTGCCGGCCAGGCTGGTTGCGACTCTCGATACCGAGAAAGCCAGTAAGCGCCGCCACCGCTGTGTCGAGCAGCGGAACGCAAGGCATGTCGCGCCGCCGGCACTCCTCCTGAAGCAACGCCCTGAGTGCCACATCGACCATGGTGAACATCACCACGCCGGGATCGGCCTCGACATGGGCGAGGACGCGCCGCAACTGATCTTCCGTCCGCACCAGCGACCACAGGTGCTCGACCACCTCGACACCCTGGAACTGCGCCACCGCCGCCCGCGCCACAGTGATGCAGGTCTCGCCGGTGGCGTCCGATATCAAGTGCAGGTGGAAGCTCCGCGCCGGCTCGGTCACACACCGCCTCCGTGGACAACCTCCCCGGCTCGCGGACGCCTGCGACCGCCGACCGGTTATCCCCAGCCTATCAGATCGCACACCGGGAGAAGGCGAAATGGCGGGGACAACTCCGGAAACCGCCACAACGGAACGCCGCTCCCCACGATTTCCGCTTTCCCGACTGGCGATGACCGCCGTATCCGGCCGATCCATGGACACTTCTCCACCGAGCACAGCACCTGCACGGCGAGGCGGCACCACATCGGCACAACCCGGTGTTCGATGCCGGAATCACCGCGTTTTCGCTTTCTGCTTCAACAACCCTCTTCTAGGATCAGATAACCATAGTCAGGGAAAGCTGAAGGCCGTGGACAACCCGCCCAAGCCGCTCCTCACGGCACTGCGTGGCGAAACGCGCCAGCCGGTGCCGCTGTGGCTGATGAGACAGGCCGGTCGCTATCTTCCCGAATATCGGGCGCTGCGGGAAGCCGCCGATTCCTTCTTCGACCTCTGCTACGACCCCGATCGTGCCGTGGAGGCGAGTCTCCAACCCGTTCGCCGTTTCGAACTCGATGGCGCGATCCTGTTCTCCGACATCCTGGTGGTCGCGGATGCGCTCGGCGTGAAGACGATTTTCGTTGAAGGCGAAGGGCCGCGCCTCGAGCCGCTCCGGGAAGGCGGCCCGCTCCCGGCTTTCGATCCACCGCGGCAGCGCCGTCATCTGACCCCGGTCTACGAAGCGATGGAAGAGCTTGCGGCTTCCGTCCCCGCCGACGTGACTGTCATCGGTTTCGCGGGCGCACCGTGGACCCTCGCCACCTATATGGTCGAGGGCGGCAGCAGCCGGGATTTCGCCGTTGCGAAGAGGTGGGCCTACCGTGATCCGATCGGGTTCGAACGGCTGGTGGAGACGTTGTGTCGCGCCGTCGCGGCGCATCTGGTGGCGCAGCTGGACGCCGGCGCCGAAGCCGTCCAGCTCTTCGACAGCTGGGCTGGCGTGCTTCCGGAAGCGGCTTTCGAGCGCTGGTGCGTCGGTCCAACTAGGCGGATTGTGGCGGCCGTGAAGGAGAGGCACCCGGAGGCGCCGGTGATCGGCTTCCCGCGCGGGGCGGGGGTGCTCCACGAGCGCTTCGCGGCAGCGACCGGGGTGGATGCAGTTTCCATCGATGGTGCAGTGCCGCCGGGCTGGGCGGCGGCGCGATTGCAGCCTCGCTGTGTCGTTCAGGGCAATCTCGATCCGGCGGTGCTGCTGGCTGGGGGCGCCGCCCTGGAGCGGGAGAGCGTGCGTATCCTCGACGCCCTGGGACACGGGCCGTTCGTCTTCAATCTCGGAGAGGGGGTGCTTCCCCAGACTCCGCCGGCGCATGTCGCGGTGCTGCGGGATGTCGTCCGGCGCTGGCTTGGCGGTAGCCCGTGAGCCGCGTGGCGGTCGTCCTGTCGAACCTTGGCGGGCCGGACTCGCTCGCGGCGGTGGAACCGTTCCTGCGCAACCTGTTCCAGGATCCGGCGATCCTGCGATTGCCCACCCCTCTTCGTTGGCTCCTGGCGTGGCTAATCGCGAAGCGGCGCGGGCCGGAGGCGCGGGCGATCTACCGCCGGATGGGCGGTCGCTCGCCACTCCTCGCCGAGACGGAAGCACAGGCGCGATCCCTGCGAGAGGCCTTGAGTGATCTCGGCACGGTCGAGGTCGTCGTCGCCATGCGCCACTGGCACCCGACGAGCGGCGAGGCGGCGCGCCAAGTCGCTTCCTTCCGGCCAGGCCGTATCGTTCTGCTGCCCCTCTACCCGCAGTTTTCCACGACGACCACGGCGTCGTCTCTGGACGCCTGGGCGGTGGCGGCGCGAGGCGCGGGTGTTTCCGCGCCGACCAGCGTCGTCTGTTGCTATCCGACGGCGGCAGGACTGATCGATGCGCACGCCGCGCTGATTGTGCCACTACTGGAAGCCGCGGCCGCGCAGGGACCGCCGCGCCTTCTGTTTTCGGCTCACGGCCTGCCGAAGCGGGTAGTCGCCGCCGGCGATCCTTATCGCTGGCAGGTCGAGGAAACCGCCAAGAAGATCGTGGAGCGGCTCGGCCGGGCGGGACTCGACTGGGCGGTCTGCTACCAGAGCCGGGTGGGTCCGCTGGCCTGGATCGGCCCATCGACGCTGGAGGAGATCACGCGCGCGGGCCGCGACCGGGTTCCCCTGGTGGTTGCGCCGGTCGCCTTCGTGTCCGAGCATGCCGAGACTCTAGTGGAATTGGACATGACCTGTCGTACCTTCGCTGAAGAAGCCGGCGTGCCCCGTTACGAGCGCGTCCCGGCGCTCGGCGCGCACCCGGCGTTCATCGCGGCGCTGGCGGGCCTGGTGCGCGGCGCAGTCGCGCGGGCCGGCGTCGGCACCGGGGGAGGTCGGCATTGCCCCACCATCCATCGCCGCTGTCCGCTGGCGGGCCGGTGATGGCCGGCGACCTCTACGCTTGGTTACGGGCGTTCCATATTGTCGCCGTCATCGCCTGGATGGCCGGCCTGCTCTATCTTCCGCGGCTCTATGTGTACCACGCGGGAGCGGCACCGGGTTCCGAACTCTCGGAGACACTCAAGATCATGGAGAGACGGCTGCTTCATGCGATCATGAACCCCGCCGCGGCCGCGAGCCTGGGCCTCGGCGGCGCGCTCCTGACCGAGCCGGGCGCGGTGGACTGGTCTGGCGATCTCTGGATCTACCTCAAGCTCGCCCTGGTTGCGCTGCTCGTGGCGTTCCATGCGGTCCTCGCGCGCTGGCGGCGGGACTTCGCCGGCGATCGCAATCACCGCCACGCCCGCTTCTACCGAGTCGCCAACGAGACGCCGACGCTGGCGCTGATCGGCATCGTCGTGCTGGTCGTCGTCAAGCCCTTCTAGGAGGGTGGCCCGCCTGACCGATGGCCGAGTGACCTACCCGCATGTCGCGCTCCGTCGGTGGCGTCCTGCCCAGCCCGGCGATCGAAGTGCTGATCGGACGCCGCGGTGTCACTGCGGCGAGGCCGATCGCGCCCGATCAGATACAGCCCGCGAGTCTCGATCTCAGGCTCGGCTCCAAGGCCTACCGGGTGCGTGCGAGCTTCCTGCCCGGTGCATGTCCCGTCGACGACAGACTAGGGGGCGATCTCGTCACCCGGTTCAACATGCACGAGATCGACCTCACGAAAGGCGCGGTTCTCGAGCGCGGCTGTGTCTACGTCGTGCCGCTGATGGAGGGGCTCGCGCTCGACGAGGACATTTCGGCCTACGCCAACCCGAAGAGTTCAACCGGCCGGCTCGATGTCTTCACACGGTTGATCGTCGACAGAGCGCGCAAGTTCGACCGGGTTCCGCGCGGCTACCGCGGTCCCCTCTACGCCGAGGTTTCGCCCCGCACCTTCAGCATCATGGTCCGCAGCGGCAGCCGGTTGAACCAACTCCGTTTCAAGCGGGGTGCAGCGCGCTCGAACGTGAGACGGGTGTATGGGAAGCACAGGCCGGTCGACGGCCCGCTCGGATGGGAGGATTTGGTGGGTGGCCTGCCGGTCGCGGTCGATCTGAAGGGAGACGGCGGCCCCGTCGGCTGGAAGGCGCGGCGCCACGCCGGTCTGATCGACATCGACGCGGTGGACCATTACGACCCCGCGGCGTTCTGGGAGCCCGTCGAGAAGCCCCGGAGTGGCGGCGTCATCCTGAACCCTGGCGATTTCCACATTCTGGCGTCGAGGAAACCGGTGCGCATCCCGCCGGACCATGCGGCGGAGATGGTGGCCTACGACACGCTCGCCGGCGAGTTCCGCGCCCACTATGCCGGCTTCTTCGATCCGGGTTTCGGCCATGACGATGCTGGCGGCGAGGGGACGCGCGCCGTCTTCGAGGTGCGTTCCCACGACGTGCCCTTCGTGATCGAGGATGGCCAGATCATGGGGCGTCTCCTCTTCGAGCGTCTGACCGAGCGCCCGCCGCGCCTCTACGGGCGGGAGAGCGGCTCCTCCTACCAGCGCCAGGGGTTGGCCTTGGCCAAGCAGTTCGTCCGGCAGGTATGACGGCGGTGCGGGATCGCGCGCGTGTGTTTGGCGCCTATTGCGGGGCGCAGGTATTGCCGCGTCGCCAACCACAGCTATCTCGACAACCCGACCTTCCGGGGTGTATGTGCGGCTGGGCCTGCATGGCAATGCGAAGCGGGAGGGGAGCATGACGGTGGAATACGAGGACGCCTCGGCGGAGGTGCGCGCGGTTTACGACGACATCATTGAGACCCGCGGCGTCGACCGGGTCAACAACTTCTGGAAGGTGCTGGCCACCCACCCGCCGACGCTCCGGCGAACCTGGGAGAGCGTCAAGGAAACGATGGCACCCGGTGCCCTCGACCCGCTCGTCAAGGAGATGATCTACGTCGCAGTGAGCGCCACCAACAGTTGCGAATACTGCGTCCGCTCGCACACGGCAGCGGCGCGGCGGTTGGGCATGAGCACGGCCATGCAAGGGGAGCTCATGGCCGTCGTCGGCATGGCGAACGAGACCAACGCCCTCGCCGCTGGCTACACGGTCGCCATCGATGCCGCCTTCACGGACGGGGCTCTGTAGGCGCCCGTCCCGGAACGCGCCGCCGCCGGGCTGAAAATCTTCGTTTGACTCCGACCGTCTCGCCGGATAGCCTGCCGGTTTGAGAGGCGCCGATCATACCGCCTGCCGTTCGGCGATATCGCCCGCCGCCCCCGGCCGGGTCCGTCCCATCGACGTTCCCCTGACGCGCCGCCGTTCCGTCCCCGTCGCCCCAAACGCGGTTTCCGCCATGCATTTGCGAGAACTGAAGGCCCAGACAGCCGCCCAACTGGTCGGCTACGCCGAGGAACTCGAAATCGAGAACGCGAACTCGATGCGCCGCCAGGACCTCATGTTCGCGATTCTCCGGCAGCTGGCCGAGAACGACCAAGCTATCTTCGGCTCCGGCGTGCTCCAAACCCTGCAGGACGGCTTCGGTTTCCTGCGCTCACCCGAGGCGAACTACCTGCCCGGGCCGGACGACATCTACGTGAGCCCCAGCCAGATCCGCCGCTTCGGCCTCAGGACTGGAGACACGCTGGAGGGCCAGATCCGCGCGCCGCGCGACGGCGAGCGCTACTTCGCCGTGCTCAAGCTCAATACCGTCAACTTCGACCCGCCGGAAGACAACCGGCACAAGGTCAATTTCGACAATCTGACGCCGCTATACCCGGAGCAGCGCTTCAACATGGAGATCTCCGGCCCCGGCGTGAAGGACGCCACCAGCCGCATCCTCGACATCGTGGCCCCGCTCGGCAAGGGGCAGCGGGCGCTGATCGTCGCGCCGCCCCGCACCGGCAAGACGATGATGCTCCAGAACATCGCCCACTCGATCGAGGAGAACCACCCGGAAGCCTACGTGATCGTGTTGCTGGTGGACGAGCGGCCGGAAGAGGTCACCGACATGGATCGTTCGGTGAAGGGCGAAGTGGTGAGTTCCACCTTCGACGAGCCGGCCTCGCGCCACGTCCAGGTCGCCGAGATGGTGATCGAGAAGGCGAAGCGGCTGGTGGAGCACAAGCGCGACGTGGTGATCCTGCTCGATTCGGTCACCCGCCTCGCCCGCGCTTACAACACCGTCGTTCCCTCCTCCGGCAAGGTGCTGACCGGCGGCGTGGATGCCAATGCGCTCCAACGCCCGAAGCGTTTCTTCGGCGCCGCCCGCAACATCGAGAACGGTGGCTCCCTCACCATCATCGCCACCGCTCTGATCGACACCGGCTCGCGCATGGACGAGGTGATCTTCGAGGAGTTCAAAGGCACCGGCAATTCGGAGATCATCCTCGACCGCAAGCTGGCCGACAAACGGACTTGGCCGAGCATGGACATCGCCCGCTCCGGCACCCGCAAGGAGGAGCTCCTGGTCGACAGGCCGACCCTGGCGAAGATGTGGGTCCTGCGCCGCATCCTCTCGCCCATGGGAACGGTGGACGCCGTGGAATTCCTGCTCGACAAGCTCAAGGCGACGAAGAGCAACGGCGACTTCTTCGACTCCATGAACACATAGAGAACTTTTTGGCGAGGCCGGAGGGCGCCGGTATCAAGCGAGCATGTGCCGCCGCAGCCGACCGATAAGTGCCTCGAGTTGCTCCGGTGCCCGATAGGCGATCACGAGTCGCCCGCCGCCGTCGCCACGCTCGTCGATCGCCACCTTGAGGCCGAGGTCGCGGCCGAGTTCCGCCTCCAGGCTCGCGGTGTTGGGGTCCTTGCGGCGCCGTGCTCGCTGGCCGCCGCCTTCGGCGCGGCGGACGAGGGCCTCGGTCTGGCGCACGGTGAGGCGACGGCGTACCGCTTCCTCCGCGAGCGACCCCGCCCGCACCGAGGGCAGCAGCGCGCGGGCGTGGCCGGCGCTGAGCGCACCGTCCGCGACCAACTCCTTCACCCGCTCGGGCAGGGCGAGGAGGCGTACCGTGTTGGCGACGTGACTGCGGGACTTGCCCAGTGCCCGGGCGATGTCCTCCTGCCGGTGGTCGAACTCGTCGATTAGCCGACGATAGGCCGCGGCCTCCTCGAGCGGGTCCAGGTCGCTGCGCTGGAGATTCTCGACCAGGGCGACCTCCAGGCTTTCCGGGTCGGAAAGGCGGCGGACCAGTGCCGGTACCTCGTGCAGGCCGGCCTGCTGTGCGGCCCGCCAGCGCCGCTCTCCGGCGACGATCTGGTAGCGCTCTTGGCCCATGGGCCGCACCACGAGGGGTTGCACCACGCCCCTTTCGCGGATCGAGTCGGCGAGGGATCGGATATCCTCGGCATCGAAACGCCGCCGCGGCTGGCAAGGGTGCGGCTCCAGTCGATCGAGAGGGAGCGTGCGCAGGGTGTCGCCCGCGCTGCCGCCCGGAACGTCCGTCGGAGCGCTCAAGGGGTCGCCGAGGACGGCAGGCGCCTCACCGAGCAAGGCGGCAAGGCCCTTGCCGAGGCCGCGCGCCCGCGGCGGGCCGTTCGGATCAAGCGTCATGGGCGGGCTCCTTTCCGGTTTCCTCGCGCCGCAGCAGCTCGCCGGCGAGGTGGGCATAGGCCCGCGCGCCGGCGCAGTGCACGTCGTGTAGCAGCACCGGGACGCCGTGGGACGGTGCCTCGGCCACGCGGACGTTCCGCGGGATGATCGTGTCGTACACCGTGTCGCCCAGATGGGCGCGAACGTCGTCGCGAATCTGGATCGCGAGGTTGGTCCGCCCGTCATATTTTGTCAGGACGACACCTTGCACGCGGAGGGCGGGATTGAACGACGCGCGGACGCGGGCGACCGTGCCCAGGGTCCGGGTCAGCCCCTCGAGAGAGTAGAAGTCGTCACATTGCAGGGGCACCAGGACGGCGTCGGCCGCGACCAAGGCGTTGACCGTCAGCATCCCGAGGGCCGGCGGGCAATCGATCAGCACATAGTCCCCGCCGCACTCCGCTGCGCCTTCCTCGCCCGCCCCAGCGGCGAGGGCTGGCAACAGTGCCTCCCGCAGGCGGTGGCGAGGCTTCGCGCCCTGCGGCAGCTCGATCTCCGCCGCCGCCAGATCGGAGGTCGCCGGCAGGATGGAGAGGCCGGGGACGACCGTCTTCCGCGCCGCGCCGGCGAGTCCCGCGCCCTGGAGGACGCCGTAGCAGCCCGGTGCCCGCGCCGCGGACGGGATACCGAGCCCGGTGCTGGCGTTGCCCTGCGGGTCCATGTCGATGACGAGGACGCCGCGGCCGGTGGCCGCAAGGGCGGTGCCCAGGTTGATCGCCGTTGTGGTCTTGCCGACCCCGCCTTTTTGGTTCGCCACCGCCAGCACGCGGGGTCGGCGCGCGGAGGCTGGGGCGCCGGAACCCGTGCGGGGGCTAGTTTTGCTGACGCCGCTCGACATCGCTAATTCGCAATATCCGTGCTTCCGCGTCGGTGACGCTGGGGACGGACTGGAACGCGAAGATCCAGCACCGCCGTGCCGCTTCCAGCTCGGCCCGGTAGCGCCGTCCCTTCGGAAATATACAAGATGTTCGAGAATCGAGCAGAGGAAAAACAAGCTCTAGTAGATCGATCAACGGCGCGCAGGCCCGTGCCACGACCGCGCTTGCCGGTGCCAGACGTTCTTGCACCGCCGGTGCCTCGATCCGGCCCTCAATCACGGAAACGGCAGTTCCTGTGGCATCGGCCACCTCGGCGAGGAAGTCGCAGCGTCTGGCGTTGGCCTCGACCAGGGAAACCCGGCGCCGGCGGTCGAGGATTGCCAGCACCATGCCGGGGAATCCGGCGCCGCTGCCGACGTCGACGATATGGCCTTCCGGGTCGGCGGCCAGCAGGGGGACGAGCTGCGCCGAATCCAGGAAATGGCGGGTCCAGAGGGCGGCGAGCGAGGTCTCGGAGATCAAGTTCACACGCCGCTGCCAGCGGCGGAGGAGCGCTTCGTAGATATCGAGCCGTTCGCGTGTTTCACGTGAAACATCTCGCCAGAATGCTTCTCCCGTCTCCATCTCGCCTTACCGCTGCACCGCCTCCACCTCGCCGTTGCGGACATGTGCGAGTAGCGCCGTCAAGGCCGCCGGCGTGACCCCCGGCAGGCGCCCCGCCGCTCCCAGTGTCGCCGGCCGTGCCGCCGCGAGCCGCTGCCGCATCTCGTGCGACAAGCCGCCGACCGCTTCGAACCGCAGGTCCGCCGGCAGGCACAGCGCCTCGTCCCGCCGGAACGCCGCGATGTCCGCGTCCTGCCGCGCTATATAGCTGCGGTAATGGGCGTCGATCTCCAAGGCGCGCGCGACATCCGCCTCGACCGTGGCAAGTGCCGGCCATAGTGCCGCCAGCGCCCGCAGGTCGATACCGGGGTGGCCGAGCAGCTCCCCGGCCGTCCGGCGGTGCCCGTCCCGGTTGGCCGGCAGCCCCCGGCGCCGCAGCGTCTCGGGACCGGCGCTGAGCGACTCGACCAGCCGTCGCGCCCGTCCGAGCGCGTCGTCCTTGGCAGCGAAGCACCGCGCCCGCCGGCTGCCGACGACGCCGGCCTCGACGCCGCGCCCGGTGAGGCGCCGGTCGGCGTTGTCTGGCCGCAGTCGCAGCCGGTATTCGGCCCGCGACGAGAACATCCGGTAGGGCTCGCTCACCCCCTGGGTGACCAGATCGTCGATCAGCACGCCGATATAGGCGTCCGCCCGATCGAGTGTGAAGGGGCCGCCCCCAGCTGCCGCCAGCGCGGCGTTGATCCCCGCCACGATTCCCTGCGCCGCGGCCTCTTCGTAGCCGGTCGTACCGTTGATCTGTCCGGCCAAGTGCAGACCGGCGACGCGCATGGCCTCCAGCGCCGTGTTAAGCTCGCGCGGGTCCACGTGGTCGTATTCGATCGCGTAGCCGGGCCGCAGGATGGCCGCCCGTTCCAGCCCTGGAATAGTCGCCACCAGCGCCCTCTGGACGTCTTCCGGCAGCGCCGTCGAAATGCCGTTGGGATAGACAGTGTGGTCGTCGAGGCCCTCCGGCTCCAGGAAGATCCGGTGGGATGGGCGATCGGCGAAGCGCACCACTTTGTCCTCGATAGAGGGGCAGTAGCGCGGGCCGGGGCTCGCGATCGCTCCCGAGTACATCGGCGAGCGGGTCAGGTTACGCCGGATCAGCGCATGGCCCGCGTCGCCCGTCGCGGTGACGCGGCAGCGGACCTGCGACCGGTCGATGGAAGCGGTCAGGAAGGAGAACGGCTCGGGGGGTCGATCACCCTCCTGCGCGTCGAGACTCGCCCAGTCGATGGTGCGCCCGTCGAGCCTGGGGGGTGTGCCGGTCTTCAGCCGGCCGAGCCTGAAGCCGAGCCGCTCCAGAGTGCGGGCGAGACCGGTCACTGGCGCGTCGCCCAGACGCCCCGCCGGGAATTGCGTCTCGCCGATATGGATCAGACCGCGCAGGAAGGTGCCGGTCGTGAGCACGACGCGGGGTGCCGCGAGCACCGTTCCGTCCGCCAGCACCACGCCTCGGACACACGGTCGCACGCTGCGACCGGGCCGCAACGCCAGATCCTCGACCGTGCCCTCGCGGATTTTCAGGTTGGTCTGACTGGCAAGCGCCGTCTGCATAGCCTCTCTGTAGAGTGCGCGGTCCTGCTGCGCCCTGGGGCCGTGCACTGCCGGCCCCTTGCTGCGGTTCAGAACCCGGAATTGGATCCCCGCCGCGTCGGCGACCCGGCCCATCAGCCCGTCGAGCGCGTCCACCTCGCGCACCAGGGTGCCCTTGGCGAGGCCCCCGATCGCCGGGTTGCAGGACATCGCGCCGATCGTCGCGCGCTTCTGGGTGAGCAGCAGGGTTCGGGCGCCGACACGCGCCGCCGCCGCTGCCGCCTCGCAGCCTGCGTGGCCGCCACCGATCACGATCACGTCGAAACGCGCGCGCTCCATGGCCTCCTCCCGCCCCACGCGGCTTCCCTATAGGCCGCCCCGCTCGGCGCGTAAAGGGATGCCGTCCGCCGTGGTGTTTCACGTGAAACATGCGCAACTCGGGGCCTGCGAAGCGCTCCTCCGCCGGCCGGCCTATTTCCCGATGCAGAAATCCCGGAACACGACGTCGAGCATGTCCTCCACGTCGACGCGCCCGGTGATTCGCCCAAGCGCCGCGGCCGCCAGCCGTAGTTCCTCGGCCAAGCGCTCGTCGGCCGGCCCCGCCCGCGCCCGCGCGAGCGCTGCGCGGCAGTCGGCGAGCGCCTGCCGGTGGCGCGCGCGGGTGAGCGCTGGTTCCGCGGCGAGTGGGTAACGGCGTTCGATCGCCCCCGCGAGGGAGGCGGCCAGGGCGTCGATTCCGACACCCGTCCGGCAGGAGGTGGGAAGCACCCTATGACCCTCGACGGTTTCCGGCGGTGCCCCAGGCAACAGGTCGATCTTGTTCAGGATGAGGAGCGACGCTTCGCCGACGAGAGCCAGGCTTTGCCGATCCGCCGCCGGCCCGCGTGCGCCGTCCATGACGATCAACGCCAAGTCGGCGCTCTCGGCCCGTGCCAGGGCGCGCCGCACCCCCTCGCCTTCGACCTCGTCGGCGCTCTCCCGCAAGCCGGCGGTGTCAGCGATCGTGACCGGCCATCCCGCGATGTCCATCTGGACTTCGATTACGTCCCGTGTGGTGCCGGCGTGGGCCGAGACGATGGCGGCGTCCCGCCCGGCGAGGCGGTTGAGGAGGCTCGACTTGCCGGTGTTGGGGGCGCCCAGGATGGCTACCGAGAATCCGGCGCGCAGGCGCTCACCGCGGCGGTCATCGTCGAGATGCGCAGCGATTTCGGTTTCCAGTGCGGCGAGGCGCGGACTGACCGCCACCGCCGCGTCGGCAGGGAGGTCCTGGTCCGAAAAGTCGAGGGTGGCCTCGACATGGGCCATCGCTTCCAGAAGGCCGCTGCGCCAACCCTCGTAAAGGGTATGGAGCCCGCCCTCCATCTGGCGCAGCGCTTGGCGGCGCTGCGCCTCGGTCTCGGCGGCGATCAGGTCGGCGATTCCCTCCGCTTCCGTCAAGTCGAGTCGCCCGGCAGTGAAGGCGCGCTGCGTGAACTCGCCGGGATCGGCTGGGCGCAACCCCGGCAGTGCCGCCAGCGCGTCGGCGAGCGCGGCGACCACCGCCGGACCGCCGTGGACGTGGAACTCCACAACGTCCTCGCCCGTGGCACTCTCGGGGGCGGGGAACCAGAGGGCGAGGCCCCGGTCGATGGGCTCTCCCGAGCCCGGTTTTCGGAAACACCGGAGCGCGGCCCCGCGCGGCCCCGGTGGGGGAGCGCCGCCGATTCGCGCCAAGACGTCGCCCGCCGCAGGCCCCGAGACCCGGACGATGGCGATGGCGGCGCGGCCGGCGCCACTGGAGAGCGCGAAGATCGTGTCGCCGGCCTCCGCGCCGGCGCGCCAGGGCGAGGCGTTCAGCGCGGGGCCACCGCGTCGTCGGGCCGCAACATCAGTCGGTCGACACGCCCGCCCTTCGCGAGGTGGGTTTCCACGATCTCGTCCACGTCCTCGGTCGTCCGCACGCTGTACCAGACGCCCTCCGGGTAGACCACCACGGTCGGCCCGCGCTCGCAGCGATTGAGGCATTGTGCGGCGTTGACGCGCACGCCGGGCAGGCCTTTGGCCCGCGCCTTCATGTGGGCGCGCAGTTTGATCGCCCCCTTGGTGCTGCAACAGCCGCGGGGATGGCCGCTGGCGCGCGTGTTGACGCAACAGAAGACATGGCGCCGATAGTAGAGCGGTGGGTCGGGGTTCACTCGCGCCGTCCTCCGGTGTCCTTGCCGAAGGTGTCGCCGAACGCCTTGCGCATCGCCTCGAACCCCTCGAGCCCGCCCGGCATCCAGGTCTTCGCCAGGGCCTCCGCGTCGAACGCCTTCATCGCTTCCCCGATCCGCTCCTCGACGCCCCGCGCCATTGCCTCGTGCGCGGCCCGCAGATCCGGCATTCCGAGAAACGCCCGTGCCTCCTCGGCGGTGCAATCGATCTCGATTCTGACCTTCATCGCACCCTCGCGCCTGTAACCAGCATGGCGACTTTAGCGATCCAGGCGGCCTCGAATCAAGGTGGGTATCGCCCGCGCCCGTCGCCGAGCGTGCGCGGTACGGGCCGAGGCGTTGCGGCGCCGGTGCCACTCCTCGGTCGGCACGCCCGAGAATGTCGAGAGCGAGATCGTGGAGAACAGGCGCCAACCCCGCCTATGCCCAGGTTTTCGGCAAGGCCGGCGTCGCAGACGCAGACGCTCTCGGACGCAAGGCCCTCAAGCAGATTGCAGCCATCCAGGAACTGGGCCAGCGCACGGACGACTTCGCGAAGCTCGTACCCGCTGCCCGCGGCATCCCGAAGGCCGATCGTGACGCCGTCCTCTCCATGCTCCGCGCCCGGGCGCGCCTGCTCGATACAGAGATCGCCCCCCGCGTTCGCGCCGCCATGGCAGAGGCCAGGAAGCGTGCCAAGGGGCTCCCCGCCTTCGAGATCGCATTCCAGAAGGAGCTGGGGAAGGTGCAATTCGGCGATGCTCTCGCGACCGTCAAGCGTAAGATCGCCGCCGGCGCGCCACGCCGGAACCTGACCGATCCCGAGTTGGTCGCCATCAACCATTACACCGGCGCCGCCTCATATGGGCTGAACCACGCACTCGCCTCGGGCGATGCGGGGCAGCAGGCGAGCGTCGAGAACTTCAAGCAGACGCTCCAGGCCGCGCTGGCCAAGCTCCCCGACGAGGCCGGCACCTTCCGGCGCGGCGTCTCCCTGACGGAGGCGGATCACGCACGCTATGTCGTCGGCGAGGTGGTCACCGAGCCCATCTTCATGAGCACCACCGCGACGGCCGGGAAGGTGTTCCCCGGCAACACCCGCTTCATCGTCCAGGGGAAGCACGGCAAGGACATGGTACAATACTCTCGGCACCCGAGAGAGGACGAGAGACTCTTCACCGCAGACACGCGGTTTTTAGTTGTGGAGCGCGAGGTGCGCGACGGCCGGCTCTGGATCAAACTAACGGAGGTCGAGTGATGCCCTGGACCAAGGAAGATTTGGAAATTATCCGAGCCGAAGAGGCCGGCGATCTCCCGCCGATCTCCGAGAGCCTCGCCCGCCGGATGCAGGCCGAGGCCGATGCGGCGGCCGTCCTCTCCCGGCCTGGCCCGGCACGCGACGCCCACCTCCGCATCAGCAAGATGAGCTACGAAGAGCTCGAGGCGGCCTTTCCCCAGATATTCTACGCCGACGCCTATGACGAGGAGGATGCCGAGCGCGAACGTGATCCTTCCACCGACCCGGCCCTGCTGGAGGACCGAACCATGGAGACATACCGCGACATGGAGGAGAAGGACGCCGCAGCCTGGGAGCGCCGCCGCCGCCGCTGATGAGGCCCCGGCCGCCCGCCGAGAAACGACACGACATACGTCATCCGACCTCGCCCTGGCTTCCGCCAGATTCCGCCCATCCCAGGAGCTGGCTCGCATCCGCTTGACCTGCTCCCATACCGGTGCCATCTGTCGAGAGTCGGGCATCTTCTTCGCGGTCCGTCGCCATGGGTTCCACGCTCGGCCGGCTGGGCGCGTTGCTGCTCAGCACCGCCATTCTCATCGCCGGTAACGGCCTGATCACGACGCTACTGCCGGTGCGTGCTGAGATCGAAGCGTTCGGCACGTTCCAGATCGGCGCCCTCGGCACGGCCTATTTCGTCGGCTTCGTCGCCGGCTGCGTCGGCGGGCCACGCATGATCGGCCGCGTCGGCCACATCCGCGCCTTCGCCGCCCTGTCGAGCATCGCCGCCGCGGCCGCGCTCACCCATGTCCTGCTGCTCGAGCCGGCCGTTTGGTGGTTGCTGCGCTTCGTCGTCGGCCTGTGTTTCGCCGGCCTCTATGTCGTCATCGAGAGCTGGCTCAACGACCAGGCCGCGTCCGCCAACCGGGGCACCGTGCTATCGACCTATACGCTGGTCCATTTCGGTGCCTTGACGGCGGGGCAATTTCTGTTGGTGGCCCACGACCCGGCGGGCTTCGTGCTTTTCGGCGTCGCCGCGATCTTGCTCGGGCTGGCGTTGGTGCCGGTGGCGCTGACGCGGGCGGCGAGTCCGCGCAGGCCCGAGGCCGTCGGCCTCGACATCCGGCGCCTGTGGCGACTCTCGCCGGTCGGCTTCGTCGGCTGCCTGACGGTGGGCTTCGTGAACGGCTCCTTCTGGTCGCTCGGGCCGGTGTTCGCGAGCCGGAGTGGGCTCGACGTGGGCGCCCTCGTCTACTTCATGGCCGGGGCGACTCTCGCCGGCGCACTGGCCCAGTGGCCGTTCGGACGGATCTCCGACCGCATCGACCGGCGCTTCGTGATCGTTGCAGTCGCCATCGGTGCCGCGGTCGTCGGCGCCCTGCTTGGCGTCTGGCGGGAGCCACCGACGGTCCCGTTGGTCGTCCTCTCGGCGGCGTTCGGGTGCTTCGCGATCCCGCTCTACGCGGTGGCGGTGGCGCATGCCAACGATGTGGCCGAGGGCGGCGAATTCGTGGCGCTCGCCGGCGGCCTACTGCTGCTGTTCGGCAGCGGTGCCGCCCTGGGGCCGCTGGTCGCTTCCGCTCTGATGACGGCGGCGGGGCCGGCGGGGTTATTCATGTTCACCTCCTGTGCCCACGCGGCGCTGGCGGTGTTCACGCTTCTGCGCATCGCGGTGCGCCCCGGTCGTCGGCGCCGGGGCGAGGAGCGGACCGGGTTCGTCGCCGTGCCCCGGACCTCGCCCACGCTCTACGAACTGGACCCCCGCTCCGACTCCGTCCCGCCGGACCGCCCGTCCGCTTCCGGTCAGACGTCTTCCATGTAGAGCGTGACCTCGATCTTCAGCCACGCATCGAGTTTTTCGACGGACTCCAGACGCAGGAAGAGCCGCTTTCCAGCGTCCATCAGCCGCGCGGGAATCTCGTTGCTGCTGCGGGGAAGGTAGCCCAGCTTGTGCCCTTCCGGCTCCAGAACCTCGACGGCGAGACCGTCGTGGATGTTGCCGGGCTCCCGGCGCAGCGCGAGGCGCTGGCCGGCCTTTAGCTGGTGGGCCACGCCATCCGCCTCGTAGTAGGCCGTGCCGGCAACGCGCATCGAGGCAAGCATGATATCGCGCGCGAACGGAATGCGCACGGGTTGTCCCGTGACGCTCTTCCGGAGGAGTTGCTGGACGAGATCCTGTTTCTGGAGTTCGCCGCCCACGTCAATGCACCGTGCCGGAGGACGGGCGTAGCGTGTCGTACAGGTTTCGCAACTGGTCTTTTTTGATTTCGTTGGCGGAGATCGTCTGTTTCAACGCCTGTTGTTTCGCAGAAACCCAAGCCCGGTCCCTCAATTTTTCTTCGTAGGAAAAAGGCGGCGAGGAAACCATTCTGCTGATGCGCTCCTTTTCCGTTTCGATTCGGGACTGCAACCGGGCGATCTCCGCATCGAGGGCCTCCGGCGTCTCGGGCGACTCCTGATCCGGCGCGCCGGCCTGTTCCGCCAGGGTCTTCAGGAGTGCGAGGTCTCCCGCGCGGTAGGCGTGTTGCAACAGGGTCCAGTACCGTTGCCAGGACTCGGACGTGTTCCCGCCGATGTCGGGGTGGTAGGTCTTGCAGAGCTGGCGATAGAGGGTTTTCAATTCGAGCGCTTCCTCCGGCGGCAGAGCTGGGCTGTTCAAATAGCTTTCGGATTTGCGCAGCTCTTCCTCACGGCGTTCGATCTCCTGTCTCGCTTTCTCGAACTCGACAGCGACCTTGCCGTCGAGGACGGCCATGTGCGCTGTGCTCACCGCCTTGCCGCGGTTGATCTCCGTCTGGAGGAACGCGATGCGATACCGCAGCTCCGCCACTGTCGCCTCCAGACGGTAGAGCGCGTGCTCCAGATGGCCGATGTCGCGCGCGTAACGCGCCAGAATCGCGTCACGTTTCCGGTGCAGAAGAAAGTCGACTTCTTCAAGGAGGACGGCCAAGGCGGCGCGCAGCCTCTCGATTTCGGCGCGCTTCTCCGCGAGGTGGGGGTGGAGGACGATCCCGCCACTCTTTCCACCGTCGCCCATCACTTGCGTCTCCTTCGCGCACAGGCCGCGGCCCGTCGCCGATAAGAGTATAGCCGCGGCACCCGGACCGCACATGAGGCACCCCGGCGGGCTAGCGGCCGGGGTGCAGGCAGCCTATGCTCACCCCATGGGGGAAAATCTCCTGGGGGCGGAAACGAGCCCCTACCTGCTCCAGCATCGCGACAACCCGGTGCACTGGTGGCCCTGGGGGCAGGCCGCCCTGGACCAGGCCAGGGCGGCGGACAAGCCGATCCTGCTTTCGGTCGGCTACTCCGCCTGCCATTGGTGCCACGTGATGGCTCACGAGAGTTTTGAGGACGAAGAGACAGCGGCGCTTATGAACGCGCTCTTCGTCAACATCAAGGTCGATCGGGAGGAACGCCCCGACCTCGACACCATCTACCAGCGCGCTCTGGCGCTGACGGGCCAGCAGGGGGGCTGGCCGCTGACCATGTTCCTGACGCCGGAGGGCGCGCCCTTCTGGGGCGGCACCTACTTCCCCCGCGAGCCCCGCTTCGGGCGCCCCGGCTTCAAGGAAGTGTTGCGCTTGGTCGATCGCACTTGGCGCAACGACCGGGACAAAGTGAACAAAAACAGGACGTCGCTTGTCGAGGCGCTGCGCGGCCTCGCGCGGAGCAAGCCGGGCGAGGCAATCACCGACGAGCGCATGGAAACCATGGCGCGGACGCTCCTGCGCGAAGTGGATGGCCGCCACGGCGGTATCGGCGGTGCCCCCAAATTCCCCCAATGCGGGATGCTGGAGCTGCTCTGGCGCGACTACCGCCGCACCGGCTCCCTGCTGATGAAGACGGCCGTGGTGCTGACCATGGAACGCATGGCCCAGGGCGGCATCTACGATCATCTGGGCGGCGGCTTTGCCCGCTATTCCACCGACGAGCGCTGGCTGGCGCCGCATTTCGAGAAGATGCTGTACGACAACGCTCAGCTCCTCGACCTCCTGTGCCATGTCTGGCAGGACACGGGTGAGCCGCTCTTCGCCGCGCGGGCGGCGGAAACCGTCGGCTGGGTGCTGCGCGAGATGCGCACCGGCGAGGGCGCCTTCGCCAGCGCCCTCGACGCCGACTCGGAAGGCGAGGAAGGCCGTTTCTACGTTTGGGACGAAGCCGAAATCGACGATGTCCTCGGCGCCGAAGCGGCGTATTTCAAGGCGGTCTACGACGTGACGGCGGGCGGCAACTGGGAAGGCCGGACGATCCTCAACCGTCTCTCCCCGCCGCGCACGGACGAGACCCTCGACGAGGCGCGTCTTGCCAGGCTGCGGGCGCGTCTGCTCGAGCGGCGCGAACGGCGGCCGCGCCCGGGCTGGGACGACAAGGTGCTCGCCGACTGGAACGGCTTGATGATCGCCGCCCTCGCCAACGCCGCGATGGTCTTCGACGCGCCGGACTGGCTGGCGGCCGCGCGCGCGGCCTTCGACTACGTCGCCGGCCCCATGGCGGACGGTCCGCGCTTGCGCCACTGCGCCCGCCACGGCAAGGCGAAAGAGGTCGCCTTCCTCGACGACTACGCGGAGATGGCGCGAGCGGCGCTGGCCCTGGCCGAGGCGACCGGCGAGCGTGCCTATGTCGGGCGGGCGCGGGACTGGGTATCGATCCTCGACACCCGTTACTGGGACGACGCCGAGGGCGGTTATTTCTATGTGCCGGACGACGCGGAAAGCGCGCTCGCCCGCGCCAAGACCGCCCACGACGCGGCGACCCCGGCGGGCAACGGCACGATGGTAGGCGTGCTGGCGCGGCTTTCCCACTTGACGGGCGAGGATGCCTTCCGGGAGCGCGCCGAGGCCCTGGTGACGGCGTTTTCCGGCGAGCTGGAAGGCAATTTCGCACCGCTCGCGACCCTCGCGAACGGCAGCGAACTGCTGCGCCGCCCCGTCCAGATCGTGGTACGCGGCCCCCGCCGGGCGGCGACGACCCGGGCGCTGGTGGCAGCCGTCTTCGCGACAAGCCTCCCCAACCGCGTGCTGAGCGTGCTCGAACCCGACGCCGCGCTGCCTGCGGGCCATCCTGCCGCGGGCAAGGGCCTCCACGAGGGGCGGCCTGCCGCCTATGTGTGCGTCGGTCCCGTCTGCTCGCTCCCCCATACCGACGCCGCGCGGCTGCGCGTCGCCCTGGCCGATGCTTGCGTGGAAGGCGCGGGCGGGTGAACCCGGTGGCCGCCGCTTGCCGCACGGTCGAGAGCCCGCTCGGGCCGCTGACCGTCGCCGCCCGGGACGGCGCGATCGTCGCGCTTCTCTTCGGCGGCTCGGCGAGTCGGGGGCCGGCGGGCGGCGTGCTCGACGAGGCCGCGCGCCAGCTGGACGAGTATTTCGCCGGCGCCCGCCGCGTCTTCGATCTGCCGCTGGCACTCGCGGGGACGCCCTTCCGTCGGCGGGTCTGGCGGGCCTTGCGGACCATCCCCTGGGGCCGCACCCGGAGCTACGGCGAAATCGCCTGCGCCCTCGGCACGGCGCCGCGCGCGGTCGGTGGTGCCTGCGGGGCCAACCCGATCCCCATCATCGTCCCCTGCCACCGGGTGGTCGCTACCGGCGGCGGGCTCGGCGGGTACTCCGGCGGCGAAGGGTGTGATACCAAGCGCCGCCTGCTCGAACACGAGGCTGCGGGTTAGCGGCCGCGCCCCAAGGGAGGGAGAGTCATGGTCAAGGCGGTGCGGATGCACGGCGCCGGTGGGCCGGAGGTCCTGCGCTACGAGGAGGTTCCGTTGCCCGATCCGGGCCCCGGCGAGGCCGTGGTCCGGCATGCGGCGATCGGCGTCAACTACATCGACGTCTACCACCGCACCGGCCTCTATCCGGTGCCGTCCCTGCCCTGGACCATCGGCATGGAGGGCGCCGGCACGGTCGAGGCGGTCGGCCCCGGCGTGGACGAAGTCGCCGCCGGCGATCGGGTCGCCTATGCCAGCCCGCCGCCGCCGGGCGGTTACGCCGAGGCGCGGACGATGCCGGCCGCCTCGCTGGTGAAGCTCCCCGGCGACATCGCCTTCGAACAGGGCGCGGCGATGATGCTCCAGGGCATGACGGTCGAATACCTGGTGCGCCGAACCTACGCGGTGAAGGCCGGCGAGACCGTCCTCGTCCACGCCGCGGCCGGCGGGGTCGGGCTGATCCAGTGCCAGTGGCTGAAGCATCTCGGCGCCACGGTAATCGGCACCGTCGGCTCCGACGAGAAAGCGGCGCTCGCCCGCGCCCACGGCTGCGACCATCCCGTCAACTACCGGACAGAGGATTTCGCCGCGCGGGTCATGGAGATCACCGATGGCCGGGGGGTACCCGTGGTCTACGATTCGATCGGTCGCGACACCCTCGACGGCTCCCTCGCCTCCCTGGCGTCGCGAGGCGTGCTGGCGAGCTTTGGCAACGCCTCGGGCCCCATCACCGGCTTCGACTTGGCCCGGCTCGCGCCGAAGAGCGCCTTCGTCACCCGCCCCACGCTCTTCGGTTACAACGCCACGAGGGCAGCGCGCGACGCTTCGGCCGGCGCCTTGTTCGAGGTTGTGCGCTCGGGCGCCGTGCGCATCGAGATCCGCCAGACCTACCCGCTGGCGGAGGCCGCCCAGGCCCACCGCGACCTCGAGGGCCGCAAGACCACGGGCTCGACGATCCTGATCCCCTGACCCGGCGAGGACGCTGCCCGGTTTTCCGCTTCATGTCACACGCAGCGTTCAATTTGAGGAGCGTCGTGCGTCTGGTGTGGGAGCGACTTCACCTGCGGGTCTGGTGTCAGACGGCGGCCCGAACCACGTCGCAGGCCAGGGGCTCGCCGGGTTTCGGTTGGCGGAACGGGTAGAGGACTTGCCGCCAGAGGCCCGCCGGAACCGGGGTTTCGCCGGCACCGAACTTGGTGGGTATCGAGTCGGGCATGTACCACGTCCCGAAGACGATGTCGTAGATCGGGAACAGGCCTGCGAAGTTCTTGTCGATCCCCTCTTCTTCGGAGGTGTGGTGCCAGCGGTGGAAGCGCGGCGTCAGGATCGCGTATTTCAGCGGCCCCAGATCCCAGGAAAGGTTCGCGTGCGAGAACACGGACCAGACGGCGATGATCGGCGTCACGGTGACGAACACCACCGGGTCGAAACCCAGGAACAGGAGCGGGACCGTCTGGATCACGGCCATGATCGCGTCGTCGATGGGGTGCGAGCGCACGGCCGACAGCCAGTCCAGGGTCGGCGGGCTGTGATGGACCGCGTGGAAATACCAGAGGGGTTTGCGATGGAACAGCCGGTGCCCCCAGTAGAACAGGAAATCCGCCACGAGGAGCCCGACGAGGATCTGCGCGGCGAACGGCAGCGAGGAGACCGCCTCGTGCACGGCGTCCGGGGCCAGCCCTGCGCCATCGTCAGCGAGCCAGCGGTCGAGCGCCGCCAGCGACCCTCCGCCCAATAGCGCGACGGAGGCCACGACGGCGAGCAGAACCGCTGCCTCGAACCCTCGGGACGTGACGGACGTGAGAGCGTAATAGCCGAGATCGGTCTTCAGGTCCGGCCGCCGGAACCAGTCCGGCGCCTTCACGCCGCGAAAGAGCCTCTCGACGACGGTGAAGACGGCGGCCAGGATCGCGAGTTCGACGACGACGGTGAGTGCTTCCTCCACCATGGCCATCCCCGGCCCGGGGGCGGCCGGGCTATTCGGCGGCGGCGGGCACCTTGACGATGCCGTCTTCCGTCAGCTTGTGGCCGCGCCGCTCGGCCTCTTCGAGCACGTCGTCGCGCCAGCGCACGCGGCCCGGGTCGGTGGCGCCGACGATGACGAAGAGCAAGCCCTCCTCGTCGCCGACATTGCGGAAGCCGCGCATCACGTGGGGCGGGCAGGAGGCCACGTCCCACGGGTCGAGGTGAACGCAGCGGCTGTCCTCGTCGTCGCCCCAGAAGATTTTCCATCGACCCTTGAGCGGCATGAAGACCTCGTTCGTCTCGTGGTCGTGGTGCAGCGTGCCCTTGCCCGGCGCGCAGCGCACCACGGAGACGTTGAAGTCGCGGTTGTCCGTGATCTCCGGCCGCTGGCTCGTGTCCTCGCCGACACCGCAGCCGATGATCTGGTAGATCTCGCGCTCGCAGCCGGGGATCACGGCGTCCAGCATCGGCATCGTGCTGCCTTGGAGCGCTCTGAACCGCGCGACGCGCGTCCTCTCGAATTCCTCCACGTCGATGATGTCATCGGCCATGTCAGCCTCCTTTCCCTCTCCCTGCGGCTATGCGGTGCTGCGCTGCGCCGTCTTCAGCGCCCGCATCCGCTTCACCGCGTCGAACATCGGCGGGAAGGCCGGGCGGTCGACGTAGCGGCCGGCACCCTCCTCGACCGCGAGGGCGGAACCGTCCCACACCGAGCGCCCGCGGCTGATCGTGGCCGCCGCCCGGCCCGTGACTTCCATGCCCTCGAAGATGTTGAAATCGACGTTCTGATGGTGCGTCCGGGCCGAGATGGTGTGCGTTCCCGCCGGGTCCCAGACCACGATGTCGGCGTCGGCGCCGGGCTGGATCGCCCCCTTGCGCGGGTAGACGTTGAAGATGCGCGCGGCATTCGCCGAGGTCAGCGCGACAAACTCGCTCGGGGTCAGACGGCCGCCGCCCACGCCATGGTGCCAGAGCACCGACATGCGGTCCTCGACGCCGCTGGTGCCATTCGGGATCTTCGTGAAGTCGTCTTTTCCCATGGCCTTCTGCGGCGCGCAGAAGGCGCAATGGTCGGTCGCGGTGGTCTGGAGGTTGCCGGACTGGAGCCCGCGCCAGAGCACCTCCTGATGGTGCGCGGGGCGGAAGGGCGGGCTCATCACATAGGCGCGGGCGGCCTCCGCGTCCGCTTGGTAGTAGACCGAGTCGTCGATCACGAGATGCTGCACGAGACATTCGCCGAACACCCGCTGCCCCTCCAGCCGCGCCTGCGTCACCGCCTCCAGGGCTTCCTTGCAGGAGACGTGGACGATGTAGATCGGCGCGTTCAGGACTTGCGCGATGCGGATCGCCCGGTTCGCCGCTTCGCCTTCCACCTCCGGCGGCCGCGATTGCGGATGGCCTTCGGGCCCGGTGACGCCGCGGGCGAGCAGTTCGCGCTGGAGGTGCCAGACCAGCTCGCCGTTCTCGGCGTGGACGGTGCAGAGCGCACCGAGCTCCTGGCAGCGGGCGAAGCTCGCGAGGAGCTTCTCGTCGTCCAGCATGATCGCGCCCTTGTAGGCCATGAAGTGTTTGAAGCTGTTGACCCCGTGCTCGCGCGCCAGCGTGCCCATGTCGTCGGCGACCTGCTCGTTCCAGTTGGTGACGGCGACGTGAAAGGAATAATCGGACGGTGCCTTGGCGGCGCGCTGCGTCCAGTCGCGCCACGCCTCCAGGGGGCGCTGTGCAGGGTCGGGAATCACGAAGTCGATGATCATGGTGGTGCCGCCGGCCAGCGCCGCCGCCGGGCCGGAGAAGAAATCGTCGCTGGTCACCGTGCCCATGAAGGGCAGTTCCATATGGGTGTGCGGGTCGATCCCACCCGGCATCACCAGGGCGCCGCCGGCGTCGACCACCTCCGCGCCCGCCGGCGCCTCGATTCCCTCGCCCACCGCCCGGATCACGCCGTCGGCGCAGAGTACGTCCGCCCGCTTCGACTCCTCGGCGGTGACCACCGTCCCGCCCCTGATCACCAGCGCCATCGCCGCCTCCCGTGCCTGCGCGCGTCCGCGCCTCCGAAGATTAGCAAATCCCGCCGCGGCGGACGAGCGGTCGGTGCTCCGGCCGTCTGTTCTTCGTCATGCAAAGGTTCTATGCTGAATCGGCATCGGTCATGCGGTTCGCCCGAGAGGGGCGTCGCGACGCCCCGAAGCTGGAACCATCAACGACTCCCGAAATGGAATGTCGATACGCGATCAATACATACAAGCTTTCGCGGCCATAAGAGACAGCTATGGCGAAGAGGGGTCGGGATGGGAAATCGACACGAACGTTTCGCTGAAGAAAGCGATCGGGTATACGGGACAATACGTTGTCGGACATGAGCGGCAACATTTCCGATATGACTATTATCGCGATGTAATGTGTAGAGTCATGCGCGATCTCCGATACGATCCTGTAAACAGAAAGATATTATGTATGGACTTGGGGTGCGGCCCGGGCCTGTTTTCGTGGGTCGTTCAGGATTATATGGTGTCTCGTTCCGTCGGGAAAGGGGATATCGAGATTATGGGGTACGACCATGCAGAGAACATGATTCGGTTATCGAAAAAGTTCCATGATTGTTTCCGTCGCGGGCGCGCGGCCCGATATGATTGGCATGGGTCTTTCAAGATCGGCCGTCTAAAACGAGTCTTGGGGTCGAGAGATTTTTCCGGCCATGACATAATCGTCACCCTCGGTCATGTCCTGATCCAGGTCAAAGACAACGCTCATGCGCTGCGTGACTTCTCCGGGATAATTCGGAGCCTGTCCCCTTTCGGGTCATGCATCGTTGTAGCCGCGGACGCCTACTTCTCACATGATAGGCGCCGAGCGTTCCGCCTTCTCACATGATAGGCGCCGAGCGTTCCGCGATAGCTGTGCAAGTCTCTGGTATGCCCTGCGTGAGGCTGGCATGAACGTCAAGCCCAGGCAGTTGAGCGATGCGCGTAGCTGTATGTGCGCTCGATTGGATACGCGGGGCGGGTGAGTCCATGACTGACAGTCAAATGGAGCTCGATATCGCCACCGGCCCCCGGCCATTGTTGTTCCCATCATCCAGGCATTTGAACTATGGCATACGAGAGAGACGTGTGCACGAATTGCCCGGTATCGAAGGCCTTCACTACTTCCCCGGCTTTTTGGACGACCGTGCCCAACGCGACGCGGTAGTGAACATCGACGCGAGTCCCTGGCGCGCGGATTTGGAGCGTCGTGTGCAACATTACGGTTGGCGCTACGACTACCAAGCCAGGACTGTCACGCCCAACATGCGCTTGGAACCGCTGCCGGACTGGGTCGCGGAACTCGCCGAACACCTGTATCACGAGATCGGGTTGTTCGACCGGATTCCGGATCAGGCGATCGTCAACGAATACGAACCCGGACAGGGAATCGCACTGCATGCGGACAAAGACTGTTTCGGCGCCGTCGTGGCGACCGTCTCGCTGGGCGACGACTGGGAGATGAAATTGCGGCCGGTCGGGGGAACGCGGGACGACGACAAGCGGATCATGCTGGTGCGCGGGTCGGCGCTCGTCATGGCCGGCGCGGCGCGATTCCGCTGGATGCACGGCATAGACAAGCGCAAGACGGAGCGGGGCCGAGACGGGAAACGCGCGCGCCGCCGGCGCCTTTCACTAACCTTTCGAACGGTTGAATAGGGTGTCGGCTGGCCGTTGACGAGCTTCGGTCCGGTGCGGACACACACGGAGAGGGGAAGATGACGGACGAAAGGCGCGATCTGGTGTTCGTGCATACGGCACCGGTGCTGAAGGAGGTGTTCGATGGGCTTCTCGCCGAATGCGCGCCAGACATCCCGGCGCGGCACGTCATGCGACCGGGGTTGCTGGAAGATGCACTCGCGGCCGGCGCGCTTACGGACGAGATCAGGGCGCGCACGAAGGCGGCCCTGCTGGAGGCGGCGGCGGGCGCGCGGCTCGTCCTCTGCACCTGCTCGACGGTGGGGCCCGGCGCCGAAGACGCGGCGCAGGAATCGGCGGTGCCGATCTTGCGGGTCGACCGGCCGATGGCGGAGGAAGCGGTGCGCGCCGGAAGCCGCGTCACCGTGGCCGCGACGCTCGCCACCACGCTCGGGCCGACCGCCGACCTGATCGCACGGGCCGCGCGCGAGGCCGGCCGGACGGTGGCGATTGAGACCGTCGTCTTCGAGGAGGCGCGCGCGGCCTTCGTTGCCGGCGATGACGAGGCTTACGAACGGATCGTCGCTGACGGCCTGCGCGAAGCCGCGCCGGCGGCGGACGCGATCGTACTGGCGCAGGCCTCGATGACGCCGGCGCTCGCGCGCTGCGCCGACATCGGAATCCCGCTCCTCTCCAGCCCGCGCTCGGGCCTCGAAGCCGCCGTCGCCCGCTACCGCGCACTCGCCAGCGGATGATCCCGCGCGGACGGGATCAAACGGCCTCGATGCCGGAGCCCGTGCACCGGCGCTCGATCGCGTGGCGCAGCTCCTGCGCCTCGTCCACCGAGATCGACCGGAAGCGGTAGACGTCCCCCGGCTTCGACTGGGCGAGCTTCCAGAAGGCCGCGGACGGCACGGTGTAGGGGTTGATGAAGCCGCCCGTGCTCGGCCCGTCATTGGCCAGGATGATCGGGGTCTGGCCGCACAGGTTGATCGCGCCTACCGGGTAGCCGTGGTCGAGGATGTTGGAGGGATGCTCCCCGTGTTCGGGGCGCTTCTCGACGGCGCGCCGGGCGAAGGTCCATTCGGGGCCGTCGAGGCGGAGGCCGCTGCGGTTGCTCCGCGCCTGCACCCGCCACGCGCTCGCGAGGAAGCGCTGATGCCCTTCCTCGTCGATCCAGTCGTCGTTGGGGCCGGGCACGGCCTCCATGGTCCATTCGCGCGCGCCGGTGAGCGGCGGGCGGCATTCGGCGCGGACCCGGCGCCCCGCCAGTCCGGCGCCCGCGCCGACCGGCAGCCTCTGGCCGGCCTTCAACGCATGCCCCTCCATCCCGCCGATTCCCGCCTGGTGGAAGGTGGCGCGCGAACCCAGCACCGGCGGCGTGTCGATGCCGCCGGCGATCGCGAGATAGGCGCGTGCGCCCAGGCGGGCGAAGCTCAGGGCGAGGGTCCGGCCGGCGGCGACGGCGACGCTCTCCCAGAGCGGAACCGGTGCGCCGTCGAGGGTGGGCCGCATGTCGGCGCCGGTGACGGCGACCACGGCATCGCGCGCGAAGCGCAAGGTCGGGCCGGTGAACTGACACTCCAGCCCGGCAGCGCCCGGCGGGTTGCCGACCAGCAGGTTGGCGAGGCGGAACGACCAGTCGTCCATCGGCCCGGAAGGCGGGAAGCCCCGCTCCCAATGGCCGATCCGCCCCGGATAATCCTGCACGGCGGTCTCGAGCCCCGGCTTGAGCACCTCGATCATGGTCAGAAGCGATCCGTCTCGTCGAGGGAGGCGAGCCAGGCGTGGTAGTTGTCGATCGAGAAACGCTGATACTCGGCAACATTGTGCAGATAGGTGCCGTCCGCGACCTTGGCGGCGACGTAGTCGTATTCCGCCCGCGTCGCCGGAAGGAAACGCACCCGGTCGCCCGGCCGGAACAGCGCCAAGCTCTCGACGAAGGCGGGAAGGTGCTGGGCCGGATCCCAGATCGGCACCGGGGTGCGGCCGATCATCTGGTAGCCGCCCGGGGTGCGGTCCGGGTAGATCGAGCAGAGGGCGCCGCCGATGCCGACGGTGCCGGCGTGCGTCCAGGTCCGCGGCGGGTCGTATTTGGGCGCCGTCAGGCGACAGCGCGGATCCAGCGGCATGAGTGAGACCAAGCCGGGATAGAAGCCGAGCGCGGCCACCCAGTAATCCGTCCCGGAATGGACCTGGGCGAGCTGGTCGAGGCCGGAAAGGCCGTTGAGCCGGGCCACCAGTTCCGGGTCCGGCTCCTTGCCGGCGATCTTCGCGGCGTAGTCCTCGCGGCATTCCCGCGTCCACGGGTCGAAGTAGTGGAGCGGCAGGTAGAAGATGCGGCTGTCGAGCGCGAGCCCCTCCAGCGGGCCGAGGGCGTGGAAGAGCGCCGTCATCTCCTTGACCACGTCGGCGTAGGCGATCGCCTCGAAATCGTAGCTGATCATGATCGAGGTGAGCTCGGGCACGATCTCGACGATGCCCTTCGTCCCGCTCTCGCGGATGAGGCGGGAGACGCCGTGCACCCGGAAGTTGAGGTCGAAGCTCATTTCGTCGCCGAGTTCCATCTCGACGAAGCGATCCCCGCCCGGGTTGAAAACCGGCTCGGCGAAGATCATGACGCCCGCCTTGCCTCGCCTGCGGGCTGTGGCGCATACTCGCGGGCCGGGAACGAGAGCCGGCGCGGCCAGACCGGCCGGGGAAGACAACACGAAGGGAGAGAACGATGCATCCAAGGACCATTCTGGCGTCGGGCGTGCTCTGCGCATTCGGCATGGCCACGGTCATGCCGGCCCACGCGGAGACCGACTATGTCGCCAAATACGGAATCAAGGAAGACGTTCCGGGCCCCTGCTCCTACGCGGCGACCGACGCGAAGGACTACACTGGGCACGAGATCACCATCCTGACCCATGCCGTTCCGGTGATGGGCGAGCCGGTGGCGCTGCACTCGAAGCAGTTCGAGGAGCTGACCGGCGGCACGGTCAACGTCGTCCACGCCCCGTTCGGCGAGCTCTACCAGAAGGTGATGATCCCCTTCCAGACCGGCCAGCACGTCTACGACATCGTCTACGGCGGCTCCTACTGGATCGGCGACTGGGCGCCGCACTTGGCGCCGGTGCCGCAGAAATATCTCGACACCGACGAGATGAAGGACGTGACGCCGGCCTACCAGGGCGTCGCCAGCTGGAACGGCCAGCGTCTGCAATACACCTTCGACGGCGACCGCAACTACTTCAAATACATCCTGCCGCCCTTCGAGAACCCGGAATACCGGGCGAAGTTCAAGGCCGAATACGGCCGCGATCTCGAAGTCCCGACCACCTGGGAGGAATACGCCGAGGTCGCCACCTTCTTCAGCGGCTGGGACTGGGACGGCGACGGCGCGCTCGAATACGGCTCGACCGAGATCGTCAAGCGCGACGACGTGGCCTTCGCCAACTTCATCACCCGGGTCGCCTCCTACGCCAAGAACCCGAACGTCACCGGCGGCTTCTGGTTCGACCTCGAGACCATGACCCCGCAGGTCAACAATCCGGGCTTCGTCAAGGGCCTCGAGATGTGGATGGACGCGCTGCGCTACATGCCACCGGGCGGCATCAACTTCGGCATCGGCGAGGAAATCTTCTCCTGGGGCGGCGGCGAATCGCTCATGAGCGTGACCTGGGACGACGCCTTCATCCAGGCCATGCAGCCCGATTCCCCGATTCGCAACAAGATCCGCGTCGGCACGAAGTACGGGCCGTCGATGGGCGCGCACCGGGTGTGGAACCGCGTCACCGGCCAGTGGGACGAGTTCGAGACCCCGAGCGTCGCGCCCTACGTCACCTGGGGCTGGGGCGCCGGCGTCTCCAAATACAGCGAAGAGCAGGAGATGGCGTTCGACTGGTTCTGCTTCTTCTCCAACTACGCCAACACAAACCACGATCTCCTGATCGGCCGCTTCGGCGTCAACCCCTTCCGCACCAGCCACATGGACCCGGACTACTGGGAGAAGGAAGCGGGCTGGGACCGCGCGGTGGCGGTGAGCTTTACCGACATGCTGAAGGGCATGGACACCAGCACCAACCGCGTCTTCGACCTGCGGGTACCCGGTGTGAACCAGTACTACACCGCGATGATGGCAGGAGTCGCCAAGGCCATGGCCGGCGAGATGTCGGCCCAGGCGGCGCTTGACGAGGTGGCCGGGGAATGGACGCGCATCACGGAGCGCATCGGCGTCGATGTGGTCCGCGAGGCCTACAAGAACGTCGTCGCGCTCGAGGACAACGTGCCCCTGGAGGAGGTCCGCTAGCCCCGCCAGGGAACGACGGCGCGTCCCACCCCGGGAGGCCGGCGGGCGGCGCCCCGCCGGCCTCCCTTCCGGGTGATCGGCGATGCTCGATTCGCGCTACAAGCACGTCTTCCTGTTGCCGGCGCTGCTGGCGCTGGTCGCGATCATCATCTTCCCTCTGATCTACACGGTGCGGCTCAGCTTCTCCGGCTGGGACGTGAACGTCCCCGGGCTCGATCCCGTCGGCTGGGACAACTACGCCCGCGCCATCGCCGACGGGCGCTTCTGGGATTCGATGGGCACGCTCTACCTGATGGTGCTGTTCTGCGTGGCCTTCGAATACGTGCTCGGGTTCGCACTGGCGCTGCTGCTCTGGAGGCAGGTACGGGCGGGGCGCTTCTTCCGGGTGCTGTTCCTGGTGCCGATGTGCGTGACGCCCGTCGTCATGGCGGTGGTCTGGCGCACGATCTTCCACGAGACGCTGGGTCCCTTGAACGACGTGCTGGGCTGGGTCGGCCTCCCGCCGGTCGCCTGGCTCAGCGAGACGGGGCCGGCCTTCGCCGCCGTCGTCGTCATCGACGTCTGGCAGTGGACGTCCTTCATGTTCGTGTTGCTCCTCGCCGGCCTGATGTCGCTGCCGCGCGAGCCCTACGAGGCGGCCCAGATCGACGGCGCCGGGCCGGTGCGGACCTTCGTCCACGTGACCTTCCCGCTGATGGCGCCGATCACCCTGGGCGCCCTGGTGATCCGCCTGATCGAATCCTCCAAGCTGATGGAGACGATCTACGCCCTCACCTCGGGCGGCCCCGGCTCGTCCACCGAGACGACCAGCTACCTGCTCTACATAAGGGGCCTGCGCGAGTTCCAGATCGGCTACACGGCCTCGCTCTCGATCATCTACCTGCTCATCATGATCGTCGCGCTCACGATCTTCGCCCGCCTGATGAGCCGCCTCATGATCGGCCGCCAGGGCCCGGCGCGCGCATGAACCGCGCCGGCCGAGCGCCGAACGGGCGGGCCACCGCCCTTTACGCCGCGCTCAAATACGGGGCGCTGATCGCCTGGTCGGTCTTCGTGATCGCGCCTTTCCTGTGGGCGCTCTCGACCTCCTTCAAGAGCGACCCGGGCGTGGTCGGCGGCGCGACCTACATCCCCTTCCTCGAATACGAACCCTCGGTCGAGGGCTGGACGGCGCTCTTCCGGGACACGAGCTCCGGCGGCATCAGCATGCAGGGGCCCTATCTTTCGAGCCTCGTCGTCAGCCTGGCCTCCACCGCCGTGGCTCTCTTCCTCGGCACGCTCGCGGCCTACGGCCTCTCGCGCTTCGCCTTTCGCGCCGGCCCCATCCGCAACAACGACATCACGTTCTTCTTCATCTCGCAGCGCATCATGCCGCCGGCGGTGCTGGCGATCCCCTATTTCCTGCTGCTCCGCTACACCGGTCTGCTGGATACCCATCTCGGCCTGATCCTGGTCTATGTGGCGATGCTGCTGCCCATCGTCGTCTGGGTGATGGTCGATTTCTTCAACACGGTGCCGCTCGAGCTGGACGAGGCGGCGCTGATCGACGGCTGCAACCCGGTCCAGGCGTTCTACCGGATCATCCTGCCCAACTGCGCGCCGGGGCTGGTGGTGGCGTCCCTGCTCTGCATCATCTTCTCGTGGAGCGATTTCTTCTTCGCGCTCACCCTCACCTTCGCCAAGGTGCAGCTGCTGCCGCCGACCATCGTGATCCTGAACTCCAACAAGGTGCCCTGGTGGAGTCTGAGCGCCTCCGCTCTGGTCTCCGTCCTGCCGCTCGTGATCGTCGCCTTCGTGCTGGAGCGCTATCTCGCGCGCGGCACGCTGGCCGGCGTCATCCGGGAGTGAGGCGATGGCCGAGGTCGTCATCGCCGGCGTCTTCAAGCGTTTCGGTTCCGTCGCCGCCCTGCGAGACATCGACCTCGCCATCGGCGACGGCGAGTTCGTCGTCCTGGTGGGGCCTTCGGGCAGCGGCAAATCGACCCTGCTGCGCATCATCGCCGGCCTGGAGCGGCAGAGCGCGGGGACGGTCTCCATCGACGGCCGGGACATGGCCGGCGTCGCGCCGAAGGACCGCGACGTGGCGATGGTCTTCCAGAGCCACGCGCTCTACCCGCACATGACGGTGTTCGACAATCTGGCCTTCAACCAGCGCATCCGCGGCGCCGGCCGCGGAACGGTCGAACGCAAGGTGCGCGAGGTCGCCGAGCGGCTCGAGATCGCTGATCTCCTGAAGCGCCGCCCGCGCCAGATGTCGGGCGGCCAGCGCCAGCGGGTGGCGATCGGCCGCGCCCTGGTGCGCGACCCGCGGATATTCCTGTTCGACGAGCCGCTCTCCAACCTCGACGCCGAATTGCGCGTGCGCCTGCGCACCGTGATCAAGCGGCTGCACCAGGAGTTGCGGCGCACGTCGATCTACGTCACCCATGACCAAGTGGAGGCGATGACGCTCGCCGACCGCGTCGTGGTGCTGCGCGACGGTCGGATCGAACAGGCCGGCGCGCCGGGCGCGCTCTACGAGCGCCCCGCCAACGCCTTCGTCGCAGGCTTCATCGGCTCGCCGGCGATGAACTTCCTGAAAGGCACGGCCGAAGGCGGCGCCGTTCATATCGGCGGGCCGGAAGGCGGCGCGGCGGCGCTGGCGCCGGCGGGCGCGGCGCGCGGGCCGGTCACCGTCGGCATCCGCCCGGAGGACCTGCTGCCGGCCGGCGCGGCCGGCGCCGGCACGCTTCGGGCGCGGGTGACTCTCGTCGAACCCATGGGGGCGGACACGCTCGTCTTCTGCGTCGCCGAGGACGGCCAGGAGGTCACCGTCCGCCTGCCGCGCCACGCGGCGGTCCGTGAGGGGGAGGCGCTCGCGCTCAGGCCGCGCGGCGGCGCCGTCCACCTGTTCGACCCCGAGACCGGGAACCTGTTGAATCCATCCCAGGGAGGAACCGATGAAGGCAGCGATTCTCCACGGCTATGACGAGCCCCTGGCCGGGCCCGACTTCGTGACCTGCGAGGAGGTCGCCGACCCGGTGATCGCGCAGCCGACGGACGTGATCGTCCGCATCGGCGGTGCCGGGGTCTGCCGCACCGATCTCCACATCGTCGAAGGCGTGTGGCGCGACCACGTGGACCTCGCCTTCCCCCACATCATGGGGCACGAGAACGCGGGCTGGGTGGAGGCGGTCGGCAGCGGAGTCGAGAGCGTCGCCGTCGGTGATCCGGTGATCTGCCATCCGCTGGTGACGAGCGGGCACTGCCTCGCCTGCCGGCGCGGCGACGACATGCACGCCGCCGAAAGCCGCTTCCCCGGCATCAACGCGCCGGGCGGCTATGCCGAGTATCTGCTCACCGGCGAGCGCAGCCTGATCAAGCTGCCGCAAAGCCTCGCGCCCAAGGACGTGGCCCCCTACACCGACGCCGGGCTCACGGCCTACCGCGCCGCCAAGAAGGCGGCGGCGCATCTGGTGCCGGGGGCGTTCGCCGTCGTCGTCGGCGCGGGCGGCCTCGGCCATGTCGGCATCCAGGCGCTGGCGGCGCTCACGCCCGCCGAGATCGTCGCCCTCGATCGCTCCGATCTCGCGCTCGGCCTGGCGCGGGAGTGCGGCGCCCACCACGTGGTGAAGGCCGACGCCGGCGCGGTCGAGGCGGTGCTGGACATCACCGGCGGTCGCGGCGCCGAGGCGGTGATCGACTTCGTAGGCGAAGGCGACGCCATCGACAACGGCCTCGCGATGACCCGCAACGGCGGCTTCTACTACATCGTTGGCTATGGCGGGCGCATCCAGATCCCGGCGATCGACATGATCGTCTCGGAGAAGACCATCGTCGGCAATCTGGTCGGCACCTATGCCGAGCTGGTGGAGCTCATGGCCTTGGCCGACCGCGGCCTGGTGACCCTGGCCGTTCGCGAATACGGGCTGGCCGACGCCAACCGGGCGTTGCGGGACCTCGCCGAGGGGACGGTCAGGGGCCGCGCCGTCCTGGTGCCGTAGCGCCCGCCGCGGCCCTTCGTCCAGGCCTTGGCGTCGGCGCTCCGGGCACGGGCACGACGAGCGCCGCCTCCCGGCTCGCGCCGGCCAGGATCGTGAGCAGGTCGTCGCGGGCGAGGGCGACGCAGCCGGCGGTCGGCGCGTAGTCCGGCCGGGCGACGTGGAGGAAGATCACGCTGCCCAGGCCGGGCACCACCGGAGCGTCGTTGTGGCCGAGGACGACGATCACGTCATACAGGTGATCCGCGCGCCAGAGCGCTTCGTGCCGGCCGCCATGGGGCAGGCGGACGAGCCGGTTGTAGAGCGGGTCCGCCGGATCGTCGCACCAGCCGTCCCGTGCCGTCAGCGGTGCGACGGCGAGGGCGGTGGGCGGCGGCGCCAGCCGGTCCGCCCGGTAGAAGACCCGCCGGAGCGGGAAGCGGCCGCAGGGCGTCGCGCCGTCGCCCTCACGCTTGTCGGCACGGACCCCGCCCGATCCGAGGGCGCAGGCGAAGCGCCGGCCGCGCCACGCCAGTCGTCCCGGCGGGCACACCAAGAGGTCCGCGGCGGCGCGCGCGCTCATGGATGCCCCGAGGGCGCCCGCGGCTGGCCCCGGCAGCGGGTCACCGGGTGCCTTCCAGGAGGCGGCGGACCGGCCGGAAGGAGCGCCGATGGTGCGGAGTCGGGCCGTGCCGGGTCAGGGCCAGGCGATGGGCCGGTGTGCCGTAGCCCGCGTTGCGATCCCAGCCATAGGCCGGGTAGCGCCCCGAGAGCCGCGTCATGAGCCGGTCGCGGGCGACCTTCGCTATGATCGAGGCCGCTGCGATCGACAGGCTGCGCCGGTCGCCGCCCACCACCGTCCGCACCGGGCAGGGCAGGGCCGGCGCCTGGTTGCCGTCGACCAGCGCCAGGGTCGGCGCCCGGTCGAGCCGTGCGACGGCGCGCCGCATGGCGAGCAGGCTCGCCCGCAGGATGTCGGTGCCGTCGATCTCGGCGACGCTGGCCGTGCCGACGGCGGCGGACGCGCAGGCCACGATCGCGGGATAGAGCGTGGTCCGGCGGGCGGGCGAACAACGCTTGGAATCGTCGATCCCGGCGCGAAGCGGCGCCGGCGGACCGCCCTCGTCGAACACGACCGCCGCCGCGACCACGGGGCCCGCCCACGGCCCGCGCCCGGCCTCGTCGACGCCGGCCACGAGGCCGCCCGCCGCGCGTTCGAGGGAGAGATCCGGGCGGTGCGCCGGCTCGCCGGTGCTGGCCATGGCCTTTCGTGAGAGGATGATACGCCTAACTGGTCAGCGCCTTTTGGCGCTTGGCGCTTCGGCGCTTCGGATCGGGCGGCTTGCCGGCGGAGAAGATCGCGCGGGCCGTGTGCGCCGGCGCGGCGCCCGGCTTCGGAATCGGCTTCGGCGGGTGCCCGCGAGGCTTGGGCTTGTCATCGGTCATGGCGATTCCTTCCCGCCCGGTGTTGCTCGATCCCGGCCACGATGTTGGCGGCGGTCTCAATGGAGTCCTGAAGGTTGGTCGCCCAAAGGCGCCCCGGATGTAGCGTGTCCCATTGTGATCGTCTCTGGTTCCATCGGCCCTTGCCGGGATCGTTATTGCCGAACCCATCAACGGTGACGTTCCAAACCGGGCTGTACTCTGCAATCAAAACCTGCTCCGTCAAACTGATCCAAACGGCATCGAGCACCAGCCATCTGCACTGAAAGTCGTGGAGGTGAAGATTCTGTGCACTCTCGAGCGACTCGGCATGCTTCACCAACCGACGATGAAGTGCCGGGGTTTGCCGGCGCGCTCTTGTCCGTCCTTGGCGCTTCCCTGGCAGATCGGCCTTGCCAACGTAGATCGGCTCCTCATCGTCCATGCCAGCATAAGCGGGGAAAGAGCCAACGTAGTGCAGTGTGTAGACGCCGCCTCCCTCGAACGATTCTTTCGGCGGCAAATCGTCCGGGGGATACTCCATCAGTGCCCGCGCGGCGTTACGCCCGAGCTCATCCACGCTAAGCGGGTCATAGGTCCGCACAGATCATCTCTCGCAACTGTGTCCATTGCGACAAATGATCCAGAAGCAATGTCGCTTCCTGGCATGGTGGGCGGTTTTCCATTTCGTTGAGACCATCGGTCCACTTCGAATCTTGACGATCAAATCACAAACGGTGAAGTCGGCCTCTTCGGCCATTCGCATGAAATCACAATGTGCCCATTTCGATCGATGACAGTTCACCATATCCGTGATTTTTGCCAACAGCAGACCGCGAGGCTTCAGCACCCTTTTCGCCTGTTTCAGGAAAGGTGGATACAGGTAGCTAAGGCTCCATCCTTGGCTTTTGCCACACGCGACCGTCGCCCCGAAATCCTCATCGAACCTCTTTCTGCTCTTGTCGCGCCCTTGCGGCCCCACATGAGGCGGATCATAAATGACGGTCCCAAAAGCATGCGGAGGGATGCCCGCCATTTCCCGATTGTCGCCGACGATCATCGTCTTGTATTTTGGGTCTATGTCCATTGAGACAACGCGCCGACTCGATTTCTTCCAGAATCGCCCCGTGTTATACGTGGAGTCCAGAATGGGTTCCGGGGGGATCGACGCATAAAACCTCAGCATCTGTTCGAGAAGCTCCCCATCGCTTCCCTCCCAAACACTGCTTATCGGACTGTATTGTGCGCCAGTTCCCGAATGTTGTTGTGGGCTTTCCTTGCGGCCGCTTTCAAGAATCTCGTTGAGAGCCGAGTCCCTCATGCCACCAACTCCCTGTACCGCAGCCGCTGCGCTGCATCGAGCCTCGCCGGGTCCACGTTTCGCCATTCTACACACTCTCCATCCCGCCGTCATGGCTGGTCAGGCGTATGATCCCCTTTCGTAGCACGCGGCGCGCCCGGGCGGTCAGAGAAGATCGGGCTGGGCCGGGCGCGCGCGACGGGCGCGGAAAAGCGAGGTGTCGAGCCGCGATTCGCGCCCCTCGAGGCCCAGGCGGCGGGCGGCGATGGTGAAACGCCGGGCGAGCAACGCGGCATAGGGCCCCTCTCCCGTCATGCGGGTGCCGAAACGGGAGTCGTAAAGCTTGCCGCCGCGCATCCCGCGCAGCAGGCCGAGGACGCGGCCCGCCTTGTTCGGCGCGTGTGCCGCGAGCCATTCCTGGAACAGGTCCTTGACCTCGAGCGGCAGCTTGAGCAGGACATAGCCCGCCCGCCCGGCACCGGCCGCGCGCGCGGCCTCCATGATCGACTCCATCTCGTGATCGGTGAGGCCGGGAATGACCGGCGCGACCATCACCGTCACGGGCACGCCCGCCCGGCTGAGCGCCGCCATCGCCTCCAGGCGCTTTCGCGGTGTCGAGGCGCGCGGTTCCATGGTCCGCGCGAGATCGCGGTCGAGGGTCGTGACCGAGAGGGCGACGACGGCGAGGCGGCGCCGCGCCATGCGGGAGAGGACGTCGATATCGCGGGTGACCAGCGCCGATTTGGTCACGATCCCCACCGGGTGATCGTGGCGGTCGAGCACGCCCAGGATGCCCCGCGTGATGGCGAGGCGCCGCTCCGTCGGCTGGTAGGGGTCGGTGTTGGTGCCGAGCGCCATCACGCGGCACTCGTAGCCGGGGCGGGCGAGTTCACGCGCGAGCTGGGGCGCCGCGTCGTGTTTGGCGAAGATCCGGCTTTCGAAATCCTGGCCCGGCGACAGGCCGAGATAGGCGTGGGTCGGCCGCGCGTAGCAGTAGACGCAGCCGTGTTCGCAGCCGCGATACGGGTTGAGGGAGCGGTCGAAGCCGAGATCGGGCGACGTGTTGCGGGTGATCACGGTGCGGCTCGCGTCGGGCCGGACCTCCGTGCGGAGCGGCGACGGCTCCGCGTCGAGGGAGCCCCAGCCGTCGTCGAACGCCTCGTGCGTGTGGCGCTCGTACCGCCCGCTCTGGTTGCTCGCGGCGCCCCGTCCCTTGCGTACTCTCATGGTGCCATCATAGGCGGCAGTGGGGAAAATTTCAAGAACGATCCGCCGTCGACGCCACGGGCGATTCCGCCCCGCCGGAAATCGCTTTAGGGTGCGCGCCATGGCCAGGGACGCCACAGCCCCGCCGAGTGCCGCCGATATCGAGACGATCGCGGACCGCGAATACAGGCGCATCCCCGCCTTCCTGCGCGCGCAGGTCGATGCGGTCGTGATCCGGGTCGACGAGTTCCCGAGCGACGAGGTGCGGGAGGACATGGCGCTCGAAAGCCCGTTCGACCTGCTGGGCCTCTATCAGGGCGTCTCCCTCGACCGGAGCGGCGTCGGCGACGTCCGCCACGACGTCGACATGATCTTCCTCTACCGTCGCCCGCTCCTCGACTACTGGATCGAGACGGGCGACGCCCTGGAGGACATCGTGCGCCACGTTCTGATCCACGAGATCGGCCACCATTTCGGCCTGTCGGACGACGACATGGAGCGCATCGAGGCGGCGATGTGACGGCCCGCACGGCGCCTTCACACCCCGGCGTCCGCCGCCGGCGCCAGGGGGTAGTGCGCCTCGATCGTGTAGTGGGCGCCGTGCGCGCCGATCCTGCTCGAGAAGAGCGCGAACGACCGCACCGGAAAGGGACCGGCGGTGAACAGGGCATGATCCGCCATGAACCCCTGGAGCCGGCGCGCCGGGACCCGCGCGCCGAACCGGGCGAGGGTGACGTGGGGAACGAAGTTGCGCCCTTCCGGCGCGAAACCGAGGCCGGTGACGGCGGCTTCGACGCGCTCGCGCAGGCGCGTCAGGGCCGGGTCGGCGGTGACGCCGGCCCACAGCGCCCGCGCCGGCCCGCGCGGCGGAAAGTGGCCGACGCCCCGGCACTCGAGGGAAAACGCCGCCGCCTCGATGCGGGCGAGCGCGTCGCGGATCTCACCGAAGGCCGCCCCGTCGACCTCGCCGATGAAGCGGAGAGTCAGGTGCATCTGCTCGGCGCTTTGCCAGCGTGCGCCGGGCACGCCGCCGCGCAATTCCTCGAGCCGGCGGTGCGCGGCGTCCGGCAGGCGGAGGGCGACGAAGAGACGGATCACCGGGCGTCGCGGCCCTTGCGTTCGGCGATCAAGGCCCCCACATGGGGCAGGATGCGCCGCACGATCTCCGCCACGCCGGCCGCGTTGGGATGAATGCCGTCAGGCTGGTTGAGTTCCGGGACCGTCGCCACGCCCTCCAGGAAAAACGGGTAGAGCGCGACCTCGTGTTCCTCGGCGAGAGCCTCGTAGACGGCGCGGAACGCCGCCGCGTAGTCGGCGCCGAAATTCGGCGGCGCGCGCATCCCGGCGAGGAGGACCGAGGCGCCGCTCTCGGCGATTCGCGCGAGGATCGCCGAGAGGTTGGCGTGGAGCCGGTCCGTGGGCAGGCCGCGCAGCCCGTCATTGGCGCCGAGCTCGACGATCACGATCTCCGGCGCGTCGCCGAGCGCCCAATCGAGGCGCGCGAGGCCGCCGGCGCTGGTATCGCCCGAAACCCCGGCATCGATCACGCGCCAGTCGTGGCCCCCGGCCCGCAGCGCCGCTTCGAGCTGCGCCGGAAAGGCGCGCGCGCTCGGCAGGCCGTAGCCGGCCGTCAGGCTGTCGCCCAGGACGACGAGGCGCGGCTCGTCGGCCGCGGCGCTCCCCGGCGCGACCGGCAGGAACGACCACGCCAGAAGGGCGGCTCCGATCCAGGGCGCTCTGCGGCGGGCGGAACGGCGAGGCGGCATGGATGACATGGCGGTGGTGCTGGACGACGTGCACCTTACCCTGCGCAGCAAGGCCGGGCCGGTCAACATCCTGCGCGGGGTCTCGCTCACGGTGGCGCGCGGCGAGAGCGTCGCGGTGCTCGGGCCGTCGGGCGCCGGCAAGTCGACGCTGCTCGCCATCATCGCCGGCCTGGAGCGGGCCGACCGCGGCCGCGTGGTCGTCGGCGGCACCGATATCGGCGGTCTCGACGAAGGCGCCCTGGCGGCGTTCCGGCGCGGCGGCGTGGGCATCGTGTTCCAGGCGTTCCATCTCATCCCGACGATGACGGCGCTGGAGAACGTCGCGCTGCCCCTCGAGCTCGGCGCCCATGGAGAGCCCTTCGGCGCCGCACGGGCGGCGCTGGAAAGCGTCGGCCTCGGGGCGCGCGTCCACCACTATCCAAGCCAGCTCTCGGGCGGCGAGCAGCAGCGGGTCGCCCTCGCCCGGGCGTTCGCGCCGGCGCCCCGGGTCCTGCTGGCGGACGAGCCGACCGGCAATCTCGACGGCGACACCGGCCGCGCGGTGATGGCGCTGCTTTTCGGCTTGCGCGCCGAGCGGGGTTCGACGCTCGTCCTCGTGACCCACGATCACGGGCTCGCCGCGCGTTGCGACCAGATCGTGCACATCGCGGACGGGCGGCTCGCGGCCCCGCCCGCGTGAACGGGCGCATGCCGTGAGGAACGCCCCGGCGCTGCCGCCGGCCTGGCGCATCGCCCGGCGCGAGCTCAGGGGCGGCGTGCGGGGCTTCCGCGTCTTCCTCGCCTGTCTCGTGCTGGGGGTTGCGATCATCGCCGGTGTCGGCTCCCTGGGCGAGGCGCTGAAGGCGGGCCTTGCGCGCGACGCCCGGTCGATCCTCGGCGGCGACGTCGAACTGGCGCAGCCGATGCGCCCGCTCGGCACCGAGGCGGAAGCCTGGCTCGCGGCGGAGACGCGCGCGCTCTCGCACGTCGTCACCATGCGCGGCATGGCGCACGGGCAGGACGGGACGCGCCGCGCGCTGGTCGAGATCAAGGCGGTCGATGCCTTCTATCCCCTGGTCGGCGCCGTCCGGCTCGAAGGCGGCGCGCCCCTCGCTGTGGCGTTGGCGGATCGCGGCGCGGTCGCCGACAGGGGGTTGTTCGACCGGATGGGGCTCGCGGTCGGTGACGGCATCCGGATCGGCGCGGCGGTGTTGACGCTGCGCGCCGTCCTCGCGCGCGAGCCCGACAGGCTGGCCGGCGGCATCGCCCTCGGGCCGCGGGTGATGATGGACCGCGCGTCGCTCGAAGCCACCGGCCTGATGCGGCCGGGGGCGATGGTGCGGCACGGCTACCGCGCGCTGTTGCCCGCCGACGCGCCGCTCGCGGGCTGGATCGCGGCGCTCGATGCGGCCTTTCCCGACGGCGGCTGGCGTCTGCGCGACGCACGGGACGCGAATCCCTCGTTGCGGCGGCAGCTCGATCGGGTCGGCCTGTTCCTGACGCTGGTCGGGCTCTCCGCCCTCCTGGTCGGCGGCATCGGCATCGCCAGCGCGGTGTCGAGCCACCTGCACGGCAAGCTGCGCACCATCGCCACGCTCAAATGCCTGGGCGCCACGCGCGGCACCGTGCAACGCGCCTTCCTGTTGCAGATCGGCGTCCTCGGCCTCGCCGGCATCGCGCTGGGCCTGTTGGTCGGCGCCGCGGTGCCGCCCGTTCTCGCCGCTCTCCTCGGCCGGTCCCTGCCGGTGCCGCTCGCCGGCGCGGTGCACGGCGCGCCGCTCGCCCTCGCCGCCGCCTATGGCGGATTGACCATGCTGGTCTTCTCGCTCTGGCCGCTCGGCCGGGCGGCCCGCACCCGCCCCGGCGTGCTGTTTCGCGGCTCGGTCTCGCCGCCTGCCGGCTGGCCGCCCGTCGCCTCGGTCGCGGCCACGGCGCTCGCGGCGCTCGCCCTCGCCGGGATCGCCATCGGCAGCGCCGCCAGCCCCTCCATCGCCCTCTGGTTCGTGCTCGGCGCGCCTGCGGCGCTCGCCCTCTTCCGGGCCGCGGCGGCCCTGGTCGCCGCGGCGGCCGGCCGCGTGCGGCCCCGGCGCCGGCCCGCGCTTCGCCTCGGTCTCGCCAATCTGGCGCGCCCCGGCGCGCCCACCGTGCCCGTGGCCATGTCGCTGGGCACGGGGCTCGCCGTCCTGGTCGCGGTCGTCCTGGTCCAGGGAAATCTCGGCGCGCAGATCACCGAGCGGCGCGCCGACCAGCGGCCGGCGTTCTTCTTCCTGGACATCCAGCCGCATCAGGTCGAGGCCTTCGACCGGCTGGTCGACGCGACCGACGGCGCCGAACGGGGCAGGCGGGTGCCCATGCTGCGCGGGCGGATCGTGCGCATCGCCGGCGTGCCGGCGCGGGAGGCGGAGATCGCCCCCGGCTCCCGGTGGGTCTTGCAGAGCGACATCGGCCTTTCTTACGCCGCGACCGCACCGGCCGGTGCCCGTCTCACCGCCGGCGCCTGGTGGGCGCCGGATTATCGCGGGCCGCCGCTGATCTCCCTCGGCGAAGAAGTGGCCCGCGATTTCGGCGTCGGGATCGGCGATACCCTCGCGATCAACGTGCTGGGGCGCGAGATCGCGGCCGAGATCGCCAGCTTGCGGCGCGTCGACTGGACGGCCTTCGACATCAACTTCGTGGTCGTGTTCTCGCCCGGCGTCCTCGAAGGGGCGCCGCAGACGCATCTCGCCACCGCCCATGCGGCGCCCGCCGCGGCGCCCGTGCTGGAACGCGCGGTCGCGCAACGCTTCGCCAACGTCACGGCGATCCCGGTGCGCGCCATCGTCGCGGCGCTGGACGACGTGCTGGGGCGTCTTTCCGTCGCGGTCCAGGCGGTCGCGGCGCTGACGGTCGCCGCCGGCCTCCTGGTGCTGGCCGGCGCCATCGCCGCCGGCCACGAACGGCGCGTCTACGATGCCGTCGTGCTGAAGGTCCTCGGTGCGCGGCGGCGCGATCTGCTGCGCGCCTTTCTCGCCGAGCACGCCCTCCTCGGCTGCGCCACCGCCGGCCTCGCCATCGCCGTCGGCACGCTCGCCGCCTGGGGCTTCGTGACGGAGGTCCTGGGCCTCGAGTGGCGTTTCCTCCCCGAATATGTGGCCGTGACCGGTGCCGCCTGTATTACCATGACCTTGATCATGGGATTCGCGAGCACGTGGCGCGCGCTCGGCCGGAAGGCGGCGCCGCTCCTGCGGGTGGAGTAGATGCACGGCCCTGGCCCATCCACGCCGCCCGCCCTCGGCGTGTACGACACCGTGGGCGAGGCCTTTCGCCTGACCTTCCGCAATTTCCGCACCATGCTCGGGCTGGCGCTGTTCCCCATGGCGCTGGCCGTGCTGCTGCCGGCGGTGATGCGGCTCGATCTCCAGAACGCGGCCGCCTCCGAGCTGCTCATCCTCCACGCGATCGCGCGGCTCTTCCTGCTGTCGGTCTTCGCGGTCGCCTGGCACCGCTACCTTCTGCTGGGCACGCGCGACACGACCATGGCGGTGCAGTTCTGGCCTGGCTGGCGGGACCTCAAATATTTCACGCGGATCACCCTCTTCCTGTTGCCGCAGGAGGTCGTCCTGGTTGCGATCCAGGCGCAGAACCTGTTCGTGGTGCTGCTGTGTCTGCTGGCCACGCTCTTCGTCGTCGCGCCCTATGCCCTGATCTTTCCGGCGACGGCGCTCGATGCCTATCGCGGCCTGACCGCCGCCCGCCGCACCCTGCGCGGCGCCACGCTCCGGCTCGTGGGCGCGATCCTGGTTTCGTTCGTGGCGATCGCCGTCCTCCTGTTCCTCCTGGGCGGGATTTTCGGGCCGTTGGTGCTGCTCAATTTCGGGCCCGGCGCCATGGTGTCGTTCTTCAACGCGCTGACCTTCCTGACCGTCGGCATTCCGGTGGCCGTGGTGTCGGTGGCTTACCGCAAGCTGGGCGGCCCCGGCTGCGCCCCGCACGCGGCGGGCGCGTCGTCGTTGCCGCGTTGAAGGCGCCGCGCCCGGCGGGGAAGGGGTGCCCTTCAGGCGGTGCCGGCGTCGTCCGTGGCGGCAAGGGTGCGGAAGGCGCCGCGGGAGTAGAGCAGGGGCGCCTTCGCCGGGTCGCGGCGGACGGTCTGCACGCGGCCGACGAGGACGGTGTGGGTCTCCGCCTTGAGGGTCTGGCCGAGCAGGCAGTCGAAGCTCGCCAGCGCGTCCATCAGGACCGGCGCCCCGGTCGCCAGCGCGCCCCAGCGCCCGGTGGTGAAGCGTTCGCCGGCCCGCGACGAGTGCGCGAACTGGGACGCCAGGTCGAGATGCGTCTCCGCCAGCACGTTGACGCAGAACACCCGGCTTTGCAGGGCCGGATCGTGGGCGCCCGCCTCCCGGTTGACGCAGGCGAGCAGCGTCGGCGGCTCGGCGCTCAGAGAACAGACGGCGGTGGCGGTGAGCCCGTTGCGCCGCCCGCCGACGGCGGTCGTGACGATGGTGACCGCGGCCGCGAGCTGGCGCATGCCGTCCCGGAAATCCGCCGGGTCGACCGCGACCACCGGCGCGGCCACGGACTCGAAATCGAAGTCGTCGAGGAGCGACATCGCGCATTCTCCGGGCGCGTGCTGCGCGGCCCGGGGGCTATCACATCGAAGCGCCGGGGGACAAACCGGAATGCGCGGCCGCGCGCGCGCTGCGCGCCGCCCGGGCCTCGTCCCGCTCCTGCCGGAGCGCGCCGCGCACCGCCCGTTGCAGCTTTTCGAACGCCCGCGCCTCGATCTGGCGGACGCGCTCGCGCGAGACGCCGTAGTGCTTGCTCAATTCCTCGAGGGTCGCGGGTTCTTCCTTGAGGTGCCGCTCCGCCAGAATGTGCTTCTCGCGTTCGTTGAGGACGCCGAGCGATTCCCTGAACAGCCGCCGCCGATGGGCGAGCTCGCTCGCCTCCAGAACGTCGCTTTCCTGGTCCTGGCCCGGGTCGGCCAGCCAGTCCTGCCATTCGCCGCCGCCCTCCTCGCGGACCGGCGCATTGAGCGACTGGTCGGGGCCGGCCATGCGCCTGTTCATCGAGACCACGTCGTCATGGGAGACGTTCAACGCCGTGGCGATGTGCGCCACCTGCTCCGGCGTCAGGTCGCCGTCGTCGATCGCCTCGATCTGCCCCTTCAGCTTGCGCAGGTTGAAGAACAGCTTCTTCTGTGCCGCCGTGGTGCCCATCTTCACCAGCGACCACGAATGCAGGATGTATTCCTGGATCGCCGCGCGGATCCACCACATCGCGTAGGTCGCCAGCCGGAAGCCGCGGTCCGGGTCGAAGCGCTTGACCGCCTGCATGAGGCCGACATTGCCTTCGGAGATGAGCTCGGCGACCGGCAGGCCGTAGCCCCGGTAGCCCATGGCGATTTTGGCCACCAGCCTGAGGTGGCTGGTCACCAGCCGGTGTGCGGCCTCGGCGTCGTCGTGCTCGCGCCAGCGCTTGGCCAGCATGAACTCCTCCTCCGAGGTGAGGAGGGGGAACCGCCGGATCTCGCGAAGGTAGCGGGAGACGCCGCTGCCGTCCGGGGAAACCGGTAGCGAGAGGGTGGTGGTCGGCATGGCCCTGTCCCTGTCCGCGCGTGGGAGGGAATGTGGCCTTCGCGCGCGGCCTTTTCAAGACCCGGCGCCGACACCGAGATCGACGCCCCATCTCGATGACGCGGCTACACGCGAAACGCCCGCATCTCCTATGTGCCGCGGGGGGACGGGGAACACGTTGAAATATTGTCCAAGCGGCTTGAACTGCTAGACCATCGTCGCGGAGGTCCGGTCAGCATTGGCAGTTAAGTGGAAGATCGCCGGTGACGGGTTTTGCCATCCTCCATGAAGCGTTTGACGAGTAGAAACATTAGCCGCTCGTTACGCCATAGCTGCGCAAGCACGAATACTACCGATCCCGTCCAACAAGCTAGCCATAGTATCCATACCCAGGAATTCTGCAAAACAGCGCCATCGACAAAGAAACGCACTCCCGATATCAGAGCCACAAGCAATCCTGCATAAACAGAATGTTTCGTATAGTCTAAAATGTCTCTATAATATCCGGACTCAACGATGATTCGCATCACTTTTGTTCCCCCCATACCCAAGAGCATGTTTCGCTGCGTTGCTGAGAATCCAGCCACGACAATACCAAATGTCATAGTTCCTGCGGCCAACGAATCAGAAAACGGCGGGATCTCGCTAGCAAACCAGATCGCCACAACAGCAGCGGATCCTGCCACAATAAAAGGGTAGTAACGTTCAATCTGAAGCGACATGTCTGACGAAATCCCGGTGGATGCTCTTTAGAGCTTTCCATCGAACTTCGTGGGGGATATTTCGCTCTCGCCCATCTACCTCCAATTGACGTTCTCGCTGCTCTCTATGTTGAATCAGATCAATGAGCTCAGGCGGATCGTCCTCATGAACTCGACCCTTCAATCGCAGTTTATCTATACTTCCATCGTCCGCAGCACGCTTGGCGGCCTTAATAAAACTTCGAATTCGCTCCAGTGTGAGAGAATGTCCAGCTCGACGCTCTGCTTTGACTTCAATCTCGATGGTCCCGGCACCGAATTCTTGACCCAAGGCAGCGATAGCACTGAGGCCTTGATCATGATCGTCGGACGTTATTGAGCCGAGAGATGCTCGCATTACTACGCTACCGATATATTGTTTTGTCCGCCACCTCGCGCTTGCTTCTGCGTCGAGACGAGGCGTAAAGAGGAAATGCGTTCTGCGGTCGGTCAACAACTCCCTGAAGTATTGCGCAACTGCTCCAGCTCCCATCCCGGGTCGAGTGGTCCCGAGGAACGCCAGACGTTCCTCGGGATCGAAAAGCATGGCTGTTTCGTGTCCGAAGAATTCATCATCGGCAAGCTCGATTCGGGTGGCTGCACGAGGCGGGTGAACACGCCGCGGACCTGCATAACGTAGCGTGACGAAATTCAACAAAGAACATCCGCCTTTCTCATCACAGTGCTCAAGGCGCCGCTCTCGCCCGGACACTGAAACGAGTCGCTGCTCGCGAGGCAAATTACAAACCCGCCTGATCGCATCCAAAAATGATATGGGAGTACCGTCCTCGTCATTCTCGTCAACTTCGTATATGTTGGCTCTGAAAGTTTCTAACACCTACTTCTCTCCTCCGTGCTTCCGGGTGGACAGTTAGCAAGTCACCGTTGTCTCGTATTTACCTTCCCCACGTTATTCTTATGCCAAATTGAGCGCCAGCAGTCTGCGGAGCGCATCGTCTGTGGGTATAGCCTCGTTCCATCCATAGGCGGCGGCGACGGCGGTGTCAAGGGTGGCGTGGGCGTCGGTGAGCCATTGGGGGCGGGTGTTGTAGAGGGTGGTCAGGGTACGGGCCTTGAGCTCCTTCGCAGCGGCTTCGCTGCGGGGGACGAGGCGCTTGGGGTAGCCGGGCACCGGCTCGTCGATCCATTCCACCCATTCGGGCGGGTTGAGCCAGCGGTCGCGGAGGGCGACCAGACGGCGGGCGGCCTCGGCGATGGCGGTGGCGCGCGGGTCGTCGGCGTAGGCGGCCGCGGGGATGTCGGGGGAGAGGCCGTGGGGGAAGGGGAAGGTTTCGAAGGTTGTGGTGGGGGTGTAGCGGGGATCATTGCCCTTGCCGAGCCATGTCCCAAGCCGCAATGACCATGCCTCGTGAAACCGGCTGTGCAGAATGCCGAAGGTCGTGTCGTCGTCGCGGGCGATGGCAATCAATGCGCTGTCCGGGCAGATGCGCGCGTCGAGCCAGACGAACAGGCGGTGCTTGGCAACCCTTGGGGTGGCGATGTAGCGGGGCAGGTCGTCCAACGCCCGCCACATGCCTTGCCTGGGTTCGACGTGCCGCCACCAATGGGCGCGGTAGGCTTCGCGGCGGTTCCGTTGCCGCATGGGATGGACGTGTTCCCTGGCGTGCCGGAACGGCTCCTCGTAGAGTGCCGCTTCTCCCTCCGGCATGTCCCAGCCGAAATCCACGATCCACTTGTCGGACGGGCGGCGTGTCACGTCCATGCCGTTCATCCACGGCTTGAGAACGTCCGCGTTCGGCCGCCCGTTCGGGTTCGCCGGCAGGCGGAGCCACGCGCGGGCCAGATCGCCCGGAACGTCGAAGGGGCCACCCTTGGTGTCGCCCATGAAGGCGAGGTCCGCGTTCCCGGCGACCTTCTTCGCCTTCGTGACATCCGCCGCGCCCGCCGTCATATCTGAATTGATTCGCCTCGCCGCCTCGCCGTTCAGGCGTACCGGCAAGCGCGCGTCCTTGCGCGCGAAACACACCAACGACACCCGCACGGCGGCGCCGTCCACCACCCACGGTTCGTCGGACCAAGCGTCGAAGATCGCGGAGGCTTCGGCGATCCGGTCCAGCACGGCGCGGTTGCGTCCGCCCCGGATCGAGTTCGTCGCGACCAGACCGGCGCGGGCGATCCGACCTTCTGCGACCAACGCGCCCGCCTTGTGGAACCAGTAGCAGACGAGATCGGCTTCCGCCGGCACGCGGCCCGCATAGGCCGCGAACACCTTGGAGACGTGATCCTCGCCGAGATTCCCGATCAACAGCTTACCGCCCAGGAACGGCGGGTTGCCGATCACCACGTCCGCTTGCGGCCAAGCCGGCTCCCCGCCGTCCTCCTCCAGGATCGCGTCGCGGCATTCGATGGTGTCGAGCGGCTTCAGGATCGGATCGCGCGACTCGAGAAACCCGTTGCGCCGCATCCATTGAATCTCGCCGATCCAGACCGAGACCCGCGCCAGTTCCGCCGCGTAGGCGTTGATCTCGATCCCCTTGACGTTCGCCGGGCCGATCTCCGGGAACGACCGTTGCAGCCCCAGCGCCTCCGCTTCCAGCTGGACCCGGTGTTCGACGTCCTTGAGCGCGTGCAGCGCCAGATAGAGGAAGTTCCCCGAACCGCAGGCCGGGTCGAGCACCGTGAAGCCCCGCAGGCGTTCCAGGAAAGCGCGGAAGCGCCGTTCGGCCTCCGCCCGCCGGCGTGTCCGCGCCGCTTGCGACCGGGCCGCCTCTCCCCGCTCCAGCGCGGCCGCGATCCCGGCTTTCGCCGCCTCCCATTCCGCAAGCAACGGGCGCACCACCACCGGCTCCACGATGCGCATGATCTTGTCGCGGTCCGTGTAATGCGCTCCCAGTTGCGAGCGCTTGTCCGGGTCCAGCCCGCGCTCGAACAGCGTGCCCAGAATCGACGGGTCGATCTCAGACCAATCCAGCGCCGCCGCCGCGAGCGCGGTTTCGATCTCCCCCTTCTCCAGCGGCAATGCCGCGTCGTCGTCGAACAGCCCGCCGTTGAACCGGGCGACGGTCTCGAACCCGACATCGCCGCCTTCGGCCATCGCCCCGAACAGGCGGCTCGCCAACGCCGCGAAGCCTTCGGGCCGGCGCCGCGCCTGTTCGAGCATCCGCGTGAACATGGCGTCCGGCAGCAGGCCGACATCCTCCGCGAACATGCAGAACACCAGCCGGTTCACGAAATGCGCCACCGCCGGCGGCGCGTGCCCCCGCGCCCGCAACGATTGCGCCAGCGCCGCGAAGGTCGCCGCCGCGCGCTCCGTCAACGCCTGCCGGCTCTCGCCGGGGCGCAGACGCTCCGGGGCGGACAGCGCCCATTTCAGCTTGTCCCGGTTCGCCGCGTCCGCCAGATCGTCCAGCGCGAACTCGTGCGTCGCGCTCACGCTGTTCGTCCAGTTGGTGCGGAGGCGGAACCGCGCCATGTCGGAAACGATCAGCAGCGGCGGGTTCTCCAGGGCCAGCGCGTATTGCCTGAGTTGATTGAAGGCCGCGTCGAGGTCGGCGTGCTTGCCCTTGTACTCCCAGGCGAAGTGATGGCGCTTCCACACGTCCGCCCAGCCGTCGCCGCCCGTGTCCTTGCGGGCGCCGCGCTCGAAGCAGTAGGTCTTGCCGGTCGGGTCCGCCTCCGCCGGCGTGGGTTCGCCCAACAGGCGGCAGAGGTCGATGAAATGCTCCTGCGCCGCCGAGCGCTCCTTCAACGCCGACGCCCGCCACTTGGCGATGAACGCACCCGGCGTCATTCGACAGTCTGGCGAGAAAAACGGAGGTTGGCCGGTTACTTCAGCGGCACGACGGCGGCCGTGACGCCTCCGATGATGACCGCCGCCCACAGGGCCAGCGTCACGTTGAGCCGGCACTCGAAGGCCGTCATCGCGCTCTCGGTCGCCTTCGTCGCCGCCCGCGTGGACTTGATCTCGGCAAGAAGCTCGTTCTGGTCACTCATTGGTCCCTCCATTATGCCTTATACACACGCGCCACACCCATGATGAACTCCACCACCGCGCAGGCGATCTTCTGCGGGTCGCCTTCCACGGATGCCTCCTTGTGTTCCTGCGACAGGACCTGCGCAGGGTTCACCCTGCGAACAGGCGCACCTGGCGACGACTGCAACTCCTCCTTCTCCAACAACCTGCTCACCGCCTTCGACTCGTCGAACGGGTCGTCTGGGTCCGGATTGAGAGCCGCCATCACCACCTCACACAAGGCTTCGGCAGCGCGGACGTGGAGGCGCTCGCTCACCAACTCGTCGTACAGCAAGAGGGAGTCGAAATGGCGAGAACGAGCCGTCTCAGCCAGAACCTTGACCATTCGGCGGGCGTGTCCCTGGCTCACCCCAGCACTGTGCAGCTTCTGATACTCTACGCGGGTATCCAGAGTGGTCTTCGAGTTCATCCAGCGCAGATGCCACTTGAGCTCCCTCGCGCAATCTCGGAACTCCAACACGTCCTGGCGCGTCACTACCTTCTCCAGGCTGGCAAACCGGCGTTCCAACGCCGTCACCCGTGACTCCAGATTCTCCGCCTTCTCAGCATCCATGATCGGTCTCCTTGGGGTGAATGGGAGGGCGGCCGGAGCCGCCCTCCCTGTTGGTCTGATCAGAACTTCAGCCGGTAGCCCAGGCGGACCTTGACGGCGGCGTCCGAGCCGGAGGCCCAGGCGTCGTCGCCCGTCCGCATCATGCCCAGCGTGAAGCTGCCCGGCGTCTCGGGCCGATCGTAGGTCACGTCGAAGCCCAGCGGCTCGGGCGTCGCCATCGACGCGACGGCCTCGCCCCCGAATGACGTCACGATGTTCGTCTGCTCCCGTGCGCGTCCTGTTCCCGGTCAGGATGCCGTGAGGCCCCGCGACCGGCAAGAGAGCGCATGGCGGAACGATCGTCCGATGCCTCCAGCCGGCCCGCGCGCACCGGAGGCCGGCCTCGCGCGCGATGATCCGGGGCTGCCGGATTCCCGGAAATCGAGCCGGCCGGGACGCGACCCGCGGGAACGCTGCGTCATTTGTCCGGCTCGTCGCTCGCGGCCGCTTCGATCAACGCCGTCATGTCCGCCGGCAGCGGGCTGCGGAAGGCCAGCGCCGCGCCCGTCAGGGGATGCGTGAAGGCGAGCGCGGCGGCGTGGAGGGCCTGGCGGGGGCATTGCGCGAGCGCCCGGCGCGGGCGCTCGTCCAGGCACCGCCGCCGCTCCGCGCGACCGCCGCCATAGAGCGCATCGCCCACCAGCGGATGGCCGCGCGCCGCCATGTGCACCCGGATCTGATGGGTGCGCCCGGTCTCGAGCCGGCATTCGACGAGGCTCCAGGAATCGCCCAGCCGCCGCAGCACGCGGTAGAGGGTGCGCGCCGGCTTGCCGCCGGTCCGCACCGCCATCTTCTTGCGGTGGTGGCGGTGACGCCCGAGGGCGGCGTCGATCATGCCTTCGGGCGGACGCGGCGCCCCCCAGACCACCGCCCGGTAGGTCCGGCTCAGCCGCCGGCCCGCGAACTGCGCGGCGAGGCCGCGATGCGCGGCGTCGTTCTTGGCCGCGACCAGGAGGCCGCTGGTGCCTTTGTCGAGGCGGTGCACGATGCCCGGCCGCCGGACGCCGCCGATGCCCGAAAGGTCGGCGCCGCAATGGGCGAGGAGGGCGTTGACCAGCGTGCGGTCCGGGTTGCCCGGCGCGGGATGGACGACCAGCCCGGCGGGCTTGTCGACGACGATCAGATGGTCGTCCTCGTAGGCGATCGCCAGCGGGATGGTCTGCCCGCGCGGCGTCTCGTCCAGCGGCGGCGGGATGGCGAGGACGACGGCCTGGCCCGGTTTGACCCGGCAGGCCGGCTCCGTTACCGTTTCGCCGGAAATCGAGACTCGGCCCGTCTCGATCAAGGTCTTGAGCCGCGAGCGGGAGAGCGCCGGGACGGCCGCCGCCAGGAACCGGTCGAGGCGCGCACCGTCGTCCGTGCGGGCGACGGTCAGCCGGTGGCGCGTTTCGGCGACGGTGCTCATATCCGGTGCGGGCCATGATCACCTATCTCAAGATCGTCGTCATCGTCCTCGGGGTCCTGATCGCGGCCGGAGTCGCCGTGATCGGGGTCAAACTCGCCGAGAAGAACGACGAACTGGCCGAGCGGGGCGGCGACGCCGCGGCCGATGCGGCGCCCGAGGCGGTGGCCACGCCGGCGCGCCGCGGCCTGGGGCTGCCCGCGGGCGCCCAGGTGCGGCGGATGGCGGTGGGCGAAGGCCGTCTGGTCCTCGCCGTCGCCGTGCCGGGCGCCGGCGAGCGGATCGTGATCGTCGATCTCCGCGACGGCCGGATGGTGGCGGCCATCGCTCTCGAAGGTGCCCGGTGAGCGCCGCGTCCCTCCGGCTGACGCCGGCGCAGCTCCGGACCATCGAAGCGGCCGCCGAAGCGGCGTATCCGGAAGAGGCCTGCGGGCTCCTGGTGGGGCGCCGCGCGCCGGGCGGGGGATGGCGGGTCGGCGCGGTCGAGCCGAGCGCCAACGTCGCCGAGCCGCCGCGCACCCGGCGCTTCGAGGTCGATCCCAGGCTCCGTCTCCGCCTGGAGCGAACCCTGCGCGCCGGCCCGGACTCGATCGTCGGCCTCTATCATTCCCACCCGGACGGCGCGGCCGTGCCCTCCGAGCACGACCGCGCCATGGTCTTCGAGCCGGCGCTGCTCTGGTTGATCACGGCCGTCGGCCGGCGCCGCGCGACCGCCACCCGGGCCTGGCGGCCGACCGCGGACGGCGCAGCATTCGTGCCCGTCCGGCTGGTTCTGACCGGGGCGGCGGAGGAGTAGGAAGAGCCATGGATTTCCGCAGCGACAACGTCGCCTCCGTCGCGCCCGAGATCGTGGCGGCCGTGGCCCGGGCGGCGCGGACGAGCGCCGCGCCCTATGGCGGGGACCCGCTCACGGCGGGCCTGGAACCGGCCTTCTCCGCGCTGTTCGAGGCGCCGGTGCGGGTCTTCCCGGTGGTCACGGGGACGGCGGCGAACGCCCTCGCGCTCGCCGCCTTCACGCCGCCCTACGGCGTCGTCTACGGCGCGCGCGACGCCCATATCGAAAACGACGAATGCGGCGCGCCGGCGTTCATGACCGGCGGTGCCAAGGTCGTGGGCGTGGAGGAGCGGTTCGGCAAGATCGTGCCGTCCGCCCTCGAGGCCACGCTCGCGCGGGCCGGGAAGGGCGAGGTGCACTGGTCGCAGCCGGCCTGCCTGAGCCTGACGCAGCCGACCGAGATGGGCCAAGTCTACACCCCCGACGAGCTGGCCGCGTTGACGGCGATCGCGCGGCGTCACGCTCTCGCCGTCCACATGGACGGCGCCCGCTTCGGCAACGCGGTCGCCGCGAGCGGGGCGCACCCCGCGGCGCTGACGTGGCGTGCCGGCGTCGATGCGCTCTCCTTCGGCGCGACCAAAAACGGCGCGATGGCGGCCGAGGCGATCGTCCTGTTCGATACCGGGCGGGCCGCCGACCTGGCCTTCCGTCACAAGCGCGCGGGGCAGCTCCTCTCCAAGATGCGTTTCGTCTCGGCCCAGCTCGCCGCCTATGTCGCGGACGACCTGTGGTTGCAGCTGGCGGCGCGGGCGAACCGCGAGGCGCACCGGCTCGCCCAGGGTCTGGCGGCGTTGCCGGGTGCCCGGCTGGCGGCGCCAGTCGCGGCCAACGAGGTCTTCGTCACCCTGCCGGCCTCCGTGATCGACGGCCTCGCGGCGGCGGGAGTCCTGTTCTACCGCTGGCCCGAGACCGATCCCGCGGCGACCACCATCCGCCTGGTCGCGCGGCACGACACGGCACCGGAAGAGGTCGATGCGCTGCTCGCAGCCGCCCGCCGCGCCGCTTGAGTTCCGGGTGATCTTGCGGTATCCGTAGGCGCAGCGTCCCCATCGTCTAGTGGCCCAGGACACCGGCCTCTCACGCCGGAAACGGGGGTTCGAGTCCCCCTGGGGACGCCACCGCGCGCGGGCGGAGGGGGAACGATGCTGATCGACCCATTCGAGCGCCACGTCACCTATCTGCGGGTCTCGGTCACCGACCGCTGCGATTTCCGCTGCGTCTATTGCATGTCGGAACACATGAGCTTCCTGCCCAAGGCCGAACTCCTGACCCTGGAGGAGCTCGACCGCCTGTGCAGCGCGTTCGTCGGCTTGGGCGTGCGCAAGCTGCGGATCACCGGGGGCGAGCCGCTGGTGCGGCGCGGCATCGTCGGGCTGTTCGCGAGTCTCGGCCGGCATCTCGAAAGCGGCGCCCTCGACGAGCTCACCTTGACCACCAACGGCAGCCAGCTGCCGCGCCACGCGGCAGCGCTCTACGCGGCGGGCGTGCGCCGGATCAACGTCTCCCTCGACACGCGCGATCCCGCGACCTTCGCCCGGATCACGCGGTGGGGCCGTCTCGACAAGGTGCTGGAGGGGATCCGCGCGGCCCAGGCGGCGGGCCTGCGGATCAAGATCAACACCGTGGCGCTGCGCGGCGTGAACGAGGACGAGATCGAGGATCTGGTCGTCTGGTGCGCCGAGCAAGGCCACGACCTCACGTTCATCGAAACCATGCCGCTCGGCGAGATCGACGGCGACCGCACCGAGCAGTACCTGCCGCTTTCGCTCGTCCGCGCGCGCCTGCGCAGGCGTTGGACGCTCGACGACAGCGCCCACAGGACCGGCGGCCCGGCCCGCTACGTCACGCTGCGCGAGACCGGCCAGCGGCTCGGCTTCATCACGCCGCTCACGCATAACTTCTGCGAATCGTGCAACCGGGTTCGCCTGACCTGCACCGGCACCCTCTACATGTGCCTGGGCCAGGAGGACGCGGCCGATCTGCGCACCCCGCTTCGCCGCAGCGAGAGCGACCAGGCGCTGGTCGCGGCGATCCGCGAGGCGATCGGGCGGAAGCCCAGAGGGCACGACTTCGTGATCGATCGCCGCCACGCGCGCCCGGCGCTCGCCCGCCACATGAGCGTGACCGGCGGCTGACCGGCCCCGCCCGCTTCCCGCGGCGGGGGGCGGGCCGCCGGGGGGACGCATGACCTACGAGCGGATGGCCGTCGTCGCGTCCAGCGCCGCCAACGCCCAGGCGGCCCTCGCGGAAGTCAGCGCGCGCTACGCCTTCACCGACCCCGCCTCGGCGGACGTGATCGTCGCCCTCGGCGGCGACGGCTTCATGCTGGAGACCCAGCACCGCTTCCTCCACCGGAACAAGCCGATCTACGGCATGAACCGGGGCACGGTCGGTTTCCTCATGAACGATTTCGCCGTCGAGGAGCTTCCCGAGCGTCTGGCGCGGGCCCACGCGACCGTCCTTCACCCCTTGCGCATGCGGGCGACGACGGTCGGCGGTGGCCTGCGGGAGGCCCTCGCCGTCAACGAAGTCTCGATGCTGCGCCAGACCCGCCAAGCCGCCAAGATCCGGATCGAGGTGGACGGCATCGTCCGGGTGCCGGTGCTCATCTGCGACGGGGTGGTGGTGGCGACGCCCGCGGGCAGCACCGCCTACAACCTGTCGGCCCACGGGCCGATCATCCCGCTCGGCGCCAATATCCTGGCGCTTACGCCGATCAGCGCCTTTCGGCCCAGGCGCTGGCGCGGCGCCCTGCTGCCGCACGAGGCGCGCTTGCGCCTGGAGGTGATCGAGCCCGACAAGCGCCCGGTCAGCGCGGTCGCCGACTATACCGAGGCGCGTGACGTGGCCGCGGTCGAGGTGTCGGTCGATCACCGGACGGCGAGCCATCTCCTGTTCGATCCGGAACACAATCTCGAGGAACGCATCCTCAACGAGCAATTCACCCCTTGAAGGCCGGGCACAGCGGTCGTGACGCGCCCGGCGGCGCGGGCCGTCTGGTCCGCCTGCGCGCCGCCGCCCTCCCCTTCCTCCTCGCGCTCGCCTTGGGCGCAGCCGGCGGTGCGGTCTTCTTCGCCGCCGCCTTGCCGCTCCCCTGGATGCTCGGCGCGATGACGGCGGCCACGGCGGCGGCGCTGGCCGGTGCGCCGCTGGCGGTGCCGGTGCGTGTCCGCAACGTCATGGTCGCGATCCTCGGCGTGCTGCTCGGCAGCCAGTTCACGGCCGATGTCTTCGCCCAGCTCGGGCAGTGGTATGTCGGCATCCTGGGCGTGGCCGTCTCGGTCACCGCGATGGTCGGCCTCGCCTATCTCGCCTTCCGCGGGCTGGGCGGCTATGACCGGCCGACGGCCTATTTCGCGGCAATGCCGGGCGGCTTGAGCGAAATGATGGTGCTCGGCGACGCGATGGGCGGCGACGGGCGCAAGATCTCGCTCACGCACGGGACCCGCATCCTGCTCGCCGTCTTCCTGATCGCCTTCTACTACCGCATCTTCGAGGGCTATACGCCCGCAGGCCTGCCCGTGCCCGCCCGCGGCGCCTTCGCCTGGAGCGACGCCGCCATCCTGCTCGCCTGCGTGCTGGTCGGCTATCCGGCGGCGCGGGCGCTGCGGGTGCCGGCGGCGCAACTGGTCGGGCCGCTGGCCTTGAGCGCGGCCCTCCACCTGACCGGCGTCGTCGCGGCGCAACCGCCGGGCGCGCTGGTCGCGGCTGCCCAGGTCGTCCTCGGCGCCGCCATCGGCGCCCGCTTCGTGGGGATGGCGCTGCCGGAGCTCGGGCGCGTGGTCCTGTTGGCGGCCTTCGTTTCGCTGGCCATGGTCCTGGTCGCGGCCGGCGCCGCCTTCGGGCTCGCGGCCGCCGCGGGCTTCCCGGCGCCGGCGCTGTTTCTCGCCCTGGCGCCCGGCGGGCTGGCCGAGATGAGCCTGATCGCGCTCTCCTTCGGCAGCGCCGCCGCCTTCGTTTCGACCCACCACGTCGTGCGCATCGTGCTGATCGTGATCCTGGGGCCGCTGTTCTTTCGTCTCGTCGTGGCGCGCCGGCGGTCGTCGGGCTGAATCGCCGCGCGCTTCGCGGTGCCGGACGGGCGGCGTGACATTGCGGTCATAATCCTTGAAAATCCGCTCATCAACGGCGGATTTTCAAGGATTATGACCATGCTCGTCGATCGGCCCGCGCCCGTCCGGCGCATCCGGGAGGCGTTCGGCGTCCACCCCATCGTCACCCTGGCGGGGCCGCGCCAGTGCGGCAAGACCACCCTCGCCCGGTCGGTCGCGGCGGCGGCGCCGGGCAGCGCCTAGTTCGATCTGGAAGCGGCGGTGGACCGCCGGCGGCTCGAGGCGCCGGAGCGGACGCTCGGCCGCCTGGAGGGGCTCGTCGTCATCGACGAGGTGCAGCGGCGGCCGGCGCTCTTCGAAACGCTCCGGGTGCTGGCCGACCGGCCGGGCAATCGTGCGCGGTTCCTGCTGCTCGGCAGCGCGTCTCCCACGCTGGTCAAAGGCGTTTCGGAGTCGCTCGCCGGCCGCGCGGGACTCGTCGATCTGGCCGGGTTCGACCTGCGCGAGGTCGGCGCGGACGCTTGGCGCCGACTCTGGCTGCGCGGCGGCTTCCCGCGTTCCTATCTCGCGCGGAGCATCGGCGAATCGGCGAATCGGCGCTGTGGCGAGAAAATTTCGTTCGCACCTTCCTCGAACGCGACATCCCGCAGCTCGGGATCACGGTCCCCGCCGGGACGCTCCGGCGCTTCTGGACGATGACCGCCCACTATCACGGCCAGGTGTGGAACGCCGCCGAATTCGCCCGCGCGCTCGGCGCGAGCCAGGGTACCGCGCGCCGCTATCTGGACATCCTCGCCGGCGGCTTCATGGTGCGCGTGCTGCCGCCGTGGTTCGAGAACCTGAAGAAGCGCCAAGTCAAATCGCCCCGCGTCTACCTGCGCGATACGGGCCTGCTGCATGCGCTGCTGGACCTCGCCTCGGAGGAAGCGCTCGCCGGCCACCCCAAGGTCGGCGCCTCGTTCGAAGGCTTCGCCGTCGCGCAGCTCCTCGCCGCCTTCGAGACCGACGACGCCTTCTTCTGGGCGACGCATGGCGGGGCGGCGCTCGATCTGCTCCTCGTCCGCGGCGGGAAACGCTACGGCTTCGAATGCAAGCTCGCGGACGCGCCGGGGACGACGCGCTCGATGCGGGTCGCGCTCGACGATCTCGGGCTCGCGCATCTCTGGGTCGTCTACCCGGGGGAGGAAGCGTATCCCCTGGACGACAGGATTTCCGTGCTCCCGATCGCCCATGTCTTCGCACTGGCGGCCTCGCTCGGCGGGGGCGGGCGAATGCGACCGGAACGTAGAGCACCCGTGCTATAAGCCCGGCCGATGGATTTCACGCTTTCGCCGGAGCAGCGCGCGTTCCACGATCTCGCCCGCGCCTTCGCGGCAGACGAGCTGGCACCGCACGCCGCCGCCTGGGACCGCGACTGCACGTTCCCGGTCGAGGCCCTGCGCAAGGCGGCGGCGCTCGGGTTCGGCGGCATCTGTGTCGGCGACGACGTCGGCGGCTCGAACCTGACCCGGCTCGACGCCGCGTTGATCTTCGAGGGCCTGGCGCGGGGTTGCGCCTCGACCGCCGCCTACATATCGATCCACAACATGGCGGCCTGGATGATCGACGCCTTCGCCAGCGCCGCCCAGCGCAAGCGCTGGCTTCCGCGCCTCGCCGGCATGGAGCACTTCGCGAGCTATTGCCTGACGGAGCCGGGCGCCGGCTCCGACGCGGCGGCGCTGCGCACCACTGCGGCGCGCGACAGCGACCATTACGTCGTGAACGGCGCCAAGGCGTTCATCTCCGGCGGCGGCCGCGCGGATATTTACGTCTGCATGGTGCGGACGGGCGGTCCGGGCCCCGGCGGCATCTCGTGCCTGGTCGTCGAGCGCGACACGCCGGGCCTCGGTTTCGGCGCCCAGGAGAGGAAGCTCGGCTGGCACAGCCAGCCGACGGCCATGGTGACCCTGGACGACTGCCGGGTGCCGGTCGAGAACCGCGTCGGCGCCGAGGGCCAGGGCTTCAGGATCGCGATGGCGGGGCTCGACGGGGGCCGGGTCAACATCGCCGCCTGCTCGCTCGGCGCGGCGCAGGCGAGCCTCGAAATCGCCCGCGAGCACCTCCTGGCGCGCGAGCAGTTCGGCCGCAAGCTCGCGACCTTCCAGGCGCTGCAATTCAAGCTCGCCGACATGGCGACGGCGCTCGAAGCGGCGCGCCTCGTGACCCGCCAGGCGGCGGCGAAGCTCGACGGCGGCGCGGCGGACGCGACCATGGCCTCTGCCATGGCCAAGCGCCTCGCCACGGACGCCGGCTTCGACGTCTGCAACGACGCGCTCCAGATGCTCGGCGGCTACGGCTACCTGATGGATTTCCCGGTCGAGCGCCACCTCCGCGACCTGCGAGTCCACCAGATCCTCGAAGGCACCAACGAGATCATGCGGGTGGTCATCGCCCGCCGCCTGCTGGCGGATTGACGCGCTATTCCCCCCTCGCGGCCTTGCCCGTAGGATGCCGGCGGACCACCGGCGGGGCGGGGCGGGCGTGCGCGACGAGATCGTTCTGGAGCGGGTCGGCCGGGTCGGCAGCGTCACGCTGAACCGGCCGCGCGCGCTCAATGCGCTGACCCAGCCCATGGTCGTCGCTCTCGACGCAAGGCTCAGGGAATGGGCCGACGATCCGGCGGTCGCCGCCGTGGTCGTCCGGGGCGCCGCGCGGGAGGACGGCCGCGTGCCGTTCTGTGCGGGCGGCGACATCCGCCTGCTCTACGACCGGCGGGCGGATCCGGAGCGCCGCTTCGCCGTGGTCTTCTACGCCCAGGAATACCGGCTCAACGCGCTGATTTTCCGCTATCCCAAGCCCTATGTCGCGCTGATCGACGGCGTGGTGATGGGCGGCGGGGTCGGCGTCTCGGTCCACGGCTCGCATCGCGTCATGACGGAGCGCGCCCTGTTCGCGATGCCGGAGACCGGGATCGGGCTCTTCCCGGACGTCGGCGCGACCTGGTTCCTGCCGCGGCTGCGCGGCAAGGCGGGGCTCTATCTCGGCCTCACCGGGGCGCGCATCGGCGCGGCGGACGCGCTCTATCTGGGGCTCGCGACCCATGTCGTGCCGAGCGACGCCCTGCGGGCGCTGGACGAGAGGCTGTGCGCCGCCGCCCTCGCCGGGGACGCGCGCGCGGCCGTCGACCGGCTCGTCGCCGCATGCGCCGTGGCGCCGGGCGAAGCGCCGCTGGCCGCGCGCCAGGCGGAGATCGACCGCTGCTTCGCCGCCGATTCCGTGGAGGGGATCGTCGCCGCTCTCGAGGCCGAAGGCTCGGACTGGGCACGCGAGACGCGCGCCACGCTCCTCCAGAAATCGCCGACCAGCCTCAAGATCGCGTTCAGGCAGCTCACCGCCTGCGGCGCCCGCGACTTCGAGGAGGCGCTGGCGCTCGAATACCGCCTGGCGATGCACTGCAATCTCGGCGTCGATTTCTTCGAGGGCATCCGCGCCCAGGTGGTGGACAAGGACCGCCGGCCCCGATGGCGCCCGGCGCGGCTGGAGGAGGTCACGGCGGCCATGGTCGATGCCCATTTCGCGCGGCCGCCCCAGGGCGACGCGGACATCGGGTGACGGCCCCGGGGATGCGGAGTCGGCGGGGAGGGCACGGCATGGCGGAGATCGGTTTCATCGGCGTCGGCAACATGGGCGCGCCGATGGCGGGGAATCTGGCGAAGGCGGGGCACGCCGTCACCGCCTTCGACGTGGCCCCGACGGCGCTTGACGCGGCGCGGCGGGCCGGCGCGGCGTCGGCGGACTCCGTCGCCGCGGCCGCGCGCGGTCGCGCGGTCGTGATCACCATGCTGCCGGCGGGGGCGGAGGTCGCGGCAGTCTATCAGGGCGAAGGCGGGGTCCTTTCGGCGGCGGCGGCGGACGCGCTGCTGATCGACTGCTCGACCATCGACGTGGCCACCGCCCGCCGGGTCGCGGCGGCGGCGGCCGAGGGCGGCCGGGCGTTGCTGGACGCGCCGGTCTCGGGCGGAGTCGCCGGCGCGGCGGCGGGCGCGCTCACCTTCATGGTCGGCGGTGAGAGGGCGGCGGTCGCCCGCGCCGAGCCGGTGTTGGGCGCCATGGGCAAGGCGGTGGTGCACGCCGGCCCCTCGGGCGCGGGTCAGGCGGCCAAGGTCTGCAACAACCTGATCCTCGCGGTCTCGATGATCGGCGTCTGCGAGGCCTTCGGGCTGGCCGACCGGCTCGGGCTCGACCGCCAGACGCTGTTCGACATCGTCTCCAGGGCGACCGGCCAGTGCTGGGCGCTCACCTCCTACTGCCCGGTGCCCGGGCCGGTGCCGGAGGCGCCGTCGAACCGCGATTACGCGCCGGGGTTCACCGCGGCGATGATGCTGAAGGACCTCCGCTTGGCCCAGGAGGCGGCTGCGTCCGCGGGCGCCGCCTCGCCGCTCGGTGCGGAGGCGGCCGCGCTCTATGCCCTGTTCTGCAACGCCGGGCACGGGGCGGACGATTTCTCCGGGATCATGAAGATGATCGGCGCGGGCGCCGGGGAATAGGCGCGATGCGCCCGGAAAGCGTGACCTTCTACAGCGAAGGCGTCAGGCTCGCGGGCGATCTCTATCTGCCGGACGGGCTCAAGCCGGGCGATGCCCGCGCCGGGGTCGTGCTGTGCCACGGCTACACCGGCGTGAAGGGCCTCTACCTGCCGGACAACGCGCAGGCTCTGGCGGCAGCCGGCTATGTGGTGCTCGCCTTCGACTACAAGGGCTGGGGGGAAAGCGACGGGCCGCGCGCCCGGCTGGCCCCTTTCGGCCGCGTCGCCGATACGCGGGCCGCGCTCACCTTCCTCGGCGGCCGGCCGGGCGTAGACGAGACCCGCCTCGGGCTCTACGGCACCAGCTACGGCGGTGCTACGGCGATCTGGGCCGCCGCCCTGGACGAGCGGGTGCGCTGCGTCGCGAGCGTCGTCGGCGTCGGCGACGGGCGGCGCTGGATGCGCAGCGTGCGCCGCCCCGACGAGTGGCACGACCTGCGCGCGCGCGCCGACGAGGACCGCCGCCGCGCCACTGCCACAGGAGACTCCGCGCTCGCCGCGCGCGACGAAATCCTGCTGCCGGACCGCCACTCCGCGGCCCTTTCGTCGGCCGCGCGGGCCGACAACCCGCACGCGGTTTCGACCGTGCCGCTCTCCTTCGTCGACGAGACGTTGCACTTCCACGCCGAATGGGTCGTCGGGCGCATCGCCCCGCGCCCCCTGTTGCTCGTCACCACCGACGACGACCGCCTCGTGCCGCCGGCGGAGTCGGAAGCCCTCCACGCCGCCGCCGGCGCACCGAAGAAGCTCGTCGTCCTGAAGGGCTACGGCCATTACGACGTCTATGCCCCACCCGCGTTCGGCGAGGTCATGGCGGCGACTCTCGACTGGTTCGCCGCGCATCTGCCGGCGCGGGCGGACGCGAGCCGCCGCTACGCCCCGGAGCGTCCGCGTTGACGGAGGCCGCGACGATCCGTCTCGCCCCGTCGGGCGAGACCTTCGCCTGCCGTCCGGGCGAGACCATCCTGCGCGCCGGGCTCGCCGCCGGGCTCGCCCTGCCCTACGAATGCGCCAGCGGCAGCTGCGGCTCCTGCAAGGGGCGCCTCCTGGAAGGCGCGGTGGAGTCGCTGTGGCCCGAAGCGACCGGGCTCAAGGACCGGGACCGGCGCCGGGGCGACCGTATCCTCTGTTGCCAGGCGCTGCCGCGCGGCGATTGCGTCGTCGAAGCGCGCCGTGTCGAAACCGCGGCAGCGGAACCCGCGCCCGAGGCGTTCACCGCCGCCGTGGAGGCGGCGGAGCGGGCGGGCGACGCGGTGCTCTTCCTGCGCTGCCGCCCGGCGCGCCTGCGCCCCTTCCTGCCGGGGCAGTTCATGCTGCTGCAAATCCCGGGTGGCCAGCGGCGCGCCTTCTCGATGGCGAACACGGAGCCGGGCGTCCTCGAATTCATCGTCAAGGCGAAACCCGGCGGCCATGCCACCGGCTATCTCTTCGACCGGCTCGCGGTCGGCGACGCCCTGCGCCTGGAGGGGCCTTACGGGCGGGCCTATCTGCGCGCGCCGCTCACGCGCGACATCCTCTGCGTCGCCGGCGGCTCCGGCCTGGCGCCGATGCTCTCGGTCGCGCGCGGCGCCCTCGCCCGGCCGGGTTCCCACGCCGTGCGGCTCTTCTTCGGCGTCAACGCCGCCGCCGATCTGTTCGCGAGGGCGGAACTGGAGGCCCTCGCGGCCGAACACGACCGGCTCTCGCTCACGGTCGCCGTCCGCGACGGCGCGCCCGGCCTGGCGCGCGGCCTCGTCGGCGACGTCCTGCTTGCGGCGCTGCCGGCGCTTCTCGAGAGCGACCTCTACATGGCAGGGCCGCCGGGCCTGGTCGACGCCCTGCTGAAGCCCGTGATGCGGAGCGGGAAGATCGCGCCCGGGCGTATCTTCTTCGACAGGTTTTACTGAAGGCTCACGACGCGCCGGCCTTGCCCGCGACCGCTGCGTCGATGAGGCGCGGCGCGCCGCAAGCCAGCGCCTCGGCCACGGCGGCGCGCAGTTCCTCCGGTTCCGTGACGCGCACGCCGGCAACCCCCATGCCGGCGGCCATCGCGACGAACCCCAGGTCGGGATCGGTCAAGTCCATCTGCGCGTAAGGAAGGTTCGAGCCGGTGGCGAAGCGCCGCCTGTAGATGTCGAGGTTGTGCTTGAGGATGCGGTATTCGCGGTTGGAGAGGATGATAAACGGGATCGGCAGGCGGTGATGGGCGGCGGTCCAGAGCGCCTGGATGCTGTACATCGCCGAGCCGTCGCCCGTGATGCAGACGACCGGCCGCTCCGGCATCGCCAGCTTGACGCCGAGGGCGCCGGCGATGCCCTGGCCGATGCCGCCGCCGCGGCCGCAGAAGTAGTCGCCACGCCCGGCGAAGCGGAAGGCGCGGAGGATGTCCGGGCTGCCGGTGATCGCCTCCTCGACGACCGTCGCGCCGTCCGGCAGCGCCGCCGCCACCGCCTCCAGCGCCACCGGGACGGCCATCGGCCGCCGCGCCCGCAGGCCGTCGAGGCGGGCACGCCGCGCCGTCCGCTCCTCCCGCGCCAGCGCGGCGAGCCGTCGGTTGCGCGCGCCGGCGGCTTCCGTGAAGGCTGCCGGCGCGCGCTCCCGCAACAGCCCGGCGAGCGCCGCGAGCGTGGGCGCCAGCCCGCCGATCAGCCCCGCATCGAGGCGGTGGTTGCGGGCGAGGCGCTCGGTCGACTCCTCGATCTGGAGGACAACCGCGCCGGGCGGGAAGGGCGCACCCGGCGCGTACCACACCTCCTCGAAGAACGGGCCGCCGGTCATGAGCACGAGATCGGCGCCGTCGAGCGCCTCCGCGATGCCCTCGGCGTCGGCGGGGAGCCTGCCGCGGAAGTTGGGATGGTCGTTGGGGACGCCCTGGTGCTGATGGATGAGCTCGACCCAGATCGGCGCGCCCACGGCTTCGGCCAGCGCGACCGCGGCGCCGCCGGCATCGGCGCGCGCCACGTCGTCGCCGACGACGAGCGCCGGCGCGCAGGCCGCGAGGAGGCGGTCGACGAGCGCGCGGACGCCTGCCGCTTCCGGCATCGGCGCGCGGTAGAGCGCGCCGGGTTCGGCGGCGGCGACTGCGGTCTCCTGTTCCATGACGTCGATCGGCAGGGCGACGAACACCGGCCCCGCCGGCGGGTCGTGGGCGATCTTGAAGGCGCGCCGCATGATCGGCGCGATCTCGTCCGCGTGCTCGGCCTGGACGCTCCATTTGACCACCGGCGCCGCCATGGCGACCAGATCGTGCCCGAGGATCGGGTCGCGCAGCCGCAGCCGCGTGTCCTGTTGGCCGGCGGTGACGATCATCGGAGAGTTGGTCCGGCGCGCGCCGAACATCATCCCGATGGCGTTGCCGAGGCCGGGCGCCACGTGGAGGTTGACCACCCCGGTGCGCCCGCTCGCCTGTGCGTAGTAGCTGGCGGCGCCGACGGCGACTCCCTCGTGGAGGGTCAGGACGTAAGAGAGCGCGGGAAAGGCGGCGAGGCTGTCGATGAGCGGGCTTTCGGTCGTGCCGGGGTTGCCGAACAAGTGCCGGACCCCGTGTGCCAGAAGGCTCTCCATGAAGACGCGGCGTCCGTGCATGGTGTCCGTTCCCGCTTTCGTTTCCCGACCATAGCCGCACCGGGGGAGCGGTGCCATGGGAAGAGGCCGGTCACGCCGCGGGCCGGCTGCGGGCGGTGCGGAGGCGCCTGGTCCCTTCCTCGTCGACGGTGACGGAGGCTGTGATCGGGATTCCTTCGCGCGCGGGCCGGCTTGACAGCAGCCGGGAGATTCGGGAGCATCGTTCACGCGAGCATCCAGGGACCGGGTCACGAGACGGGTTCGCGCCCCAGTGGTCATCAGCACTGACAAGCCGACGCTACAGGGCTTCATTGTCGAAGGCCTGGGCGGCAAGCGGTTCCGATACCCCGGCCTCGTCAAGCCCGATGGCTTGCCTTCAAGGGCACGGAGGCGGACGTGACGTGCGACGTTCCGGCCGTCAATTCGACGGGAACGGGACGGCGGATCGCCTCACGCAAATCGAAACGACGGATCGCGTTCGGGTGGTACGGCGGGAAATTCTCCCATCTGGACTTTCTCACGCCGCTCCTGCCGCACGAGGCGGGGCATTTCTGCGACGTGTACGGTGGTTCGGCCGCTGTCCTGATGAACGTCGGTCCCTACCCGGTCGAGACCTACAACGATATCGACTCGGAACTGGTGAATTTCTTCCGCACGCTACGCAACCAGCAAGAGAAGCTCATCAAAGCGATCAGCCTCACCCCGTTCTCGCGCGAGGAATTGATGTTGGCGTGCCGACCGGAACCCGACCTCTCCGCGCTGGAACGAGCGCGGCGGTTCTACATCCGTGCGCGGCAGACGAGAACCGGCCTCGCGCAGACCAGCAGCGAGGGGCGGTGGGCGCATTGTGTGCTCACGTCACGGGCAGGCATGTCCGGAGCGGTCTCGCGCTGGCTCGGCTCCGTGGAAGGACTGGCGGAAATCGCGCAACGTCTCCAACGGGTGCAGATCGAGAACGCGCCCGCCCTGGAAGTCATCGCGCGGTACGACACCGACGAGACGCTCTTCTACATCGACCCGCCCTATGTGCATGCATCCCGCGGCGATGCCTCCGCCTACGGCTTCGAGATGACCGACGACGATCATGCGGAACTGTCGGAAGTCTTGCACGGCATTCGTGGCCGCGCCGTGGTGTCCGGCTATCGAACCGGTCTGTACGACCGCTTGTTTTCGGATTGGCGACGAGTCGATGCCCCGGTGCGCCTGTGTCATTCGACGAGGACACCGCGACAGGAATCCGCTTGGCTGAACTTCTGATGGACCATCGCGGCACCAGGGAATGGCTGGATGAGGCATGGAACGAGGCGGTTCATGAGTCCGTGACCGACTCCGATCCAGAGGTAGACGCACTGGCGAATTCGGACATGAGCTCGATTCGCTATGCGCTCGTTACCCATTGGATGATTGCGTGCTTGCCGCACCGATAGCTAGGATTAGAATCCGGAAGGGAACTAAAGCCCTGTTCTCCACTGTTATGTAGTTTCCTTCACTCTATTGGGGATGTCCCACTGCCCATTGCGGTTATGAGTTCAATTTCTAACGGAATGCTAACCGCCTAAGGGGTTCTCTATATTTTTCGATTAGCGAAAGAGGACTTTCGAGTCCATTAAAGAAAGACTGTGAATCGTAACCATGTCTCGCATCCAATTTCGTTGCCTGCCTAACTATGTTGATGTCTTTCAGGCTAACTTGCCCTTTCCAAGCCTGGAATCCGATATGCGCAACGCGCTTCGGCTTATCTAACATCGGCTTATCTAACAAAGTAATTCCATCGCTATCGTATAGCCGCATCACATCTATGCGATTTCCTTTTGGGTTCTTCAATGTGTAACCGCGTTTTCTCAGAATGGTATTGAGTTGGTTATAGGTTATAGTTTTGGATCGTAAGTCGATAGCTCTGGTGTTCGCTTTCAAAAAACGGGATATGATAAATATATCTTGGTCGAATGGCGATAAGCTTCCCTTATCGTGTCGACTACTTAGGGTTAAATTACTTTTTGCTATGTCAACTATGAAATCTTCATAGTCTTCGTCGCGTAGTGTGGGTGTTCGGCCAATCTTTTGGAGATGTAAAATGGATGTGAGAAACGCTGTTCTCTTATTTGCATCATGGAACGGATGATTCTTGACTAAACCAAACATCAAAGTGGCGCAGGTATCTATACGGTCTTTCCACTTTGGTTTTCCGCCAAATCGAACAAATTGCCGGCTAAGGGCCGAATGAAGGAGATTTATGTCTTTCGGACCAACTCCTCCTATACCAGTTTTTGATTCAAAGAAAAAATCTACCAACAAGAAGTGCGCTTGTAATACTTCATATATACCTATGGTCGTTTTTCCCGAATAAGGGTCGAACGGACCAATTATTGAGGTCCATCTTTTATATTCTTCTTCGACATCTGGGTGCTTGTACTGTTGTTCTGGTATTTTTCAGTCCATAGTCATCAGGTAAGGCGAGCAATGGGTGGTGCGGAGACGAATTCCGCTTCGGGCCGTCGGCCACCTGACCATTTTCCAGGGGCCGAAACCGAACAATTATACTATCTTCGAAGTTCGTGCAAGGAATAGTCCCCGCCCCTCACCCGCTCTCGATCAGCACCGGGCCGGCGGCCTCGGCACCCGGCAGCGGCGCAGCGCCGTTATAGGTCGGAAGTTCCCGGAAGCCCCGCGCCGCGTCCAGGTAGATGGCGCGTGCCGGTTGGACCGGGTGGCGCCGGACGCGATAGGCTGGCGCGCGAAGGTGAGGCGGCGGGCTGTCCGATACGGGAAGTCAGCGGCAATGACCGAGGCGCGGCGGAAATTCTGGGGCTGGGGCCTCGAAGCGGAGACCTTGCGCGAAGACGAAGCGCGCCGGGTCGTGGAGCGGGTCGCGCCGCTCGTCGGCCTCGAACCCGGCCCTTACACGGCGCCGCCCAGGATCGAGGAAGTACGCCTGCGCCCGCCGCGCGTCGCGCCGCCGGCTTCCCTCGCCGCTCTCTGCCGAAGCGACGCCTACGCCCGCGCGAGCCACGCCTGCGGGAAGTCCTATCCCGATTACGTCCGCGCCTTCCGGCGCGCCTTCGATCCGGCCCCGGACATCGTCGCGTACCCGGAAAGCGAAACCGACATCGCCGAGCTGCTCGACTGGGCCGGCGAAGCGGCCCTCGCCGTCATCCCCTATGGCGGCGGCTCGACGGTGGTCGGCGGCGTCGAGCCGCGAACCGGCAGCGGCTACGCGGCGGCGCTCACCGTTGACCTGCGGCGCCTGGACAAGGTGCTCGAGATCGACCGCACCTCGCGGGCGGCGCGCATCCAGGCCGGAGTCTTCGGCCCCGCCCTCGAAGCCCGGCTCAAGCCGGCCGGGCTCACCCTCCGGCACTTCCCCCAGTCCTTCGAATTCTCGACTCTCGGCGGCTGGATCGCCACCCGCTCCGGCGGCCATTACGCCACGCTCCATACCCATATCGACGAGTTCGTCGAAAGCCTGCGCACCGTCACCCCGGCGGGCGTGCTGGAGAGTCGACGGCTGCCGGGCTCCGGCGCCGGCCCCAGCCCGGACCGTCTCGTGATCGGCTCCGAAGGCGCGCTCGGCATCGTCACAGAAGCCTGGATGCGGCTCCAGGACAGGCCCACGTGGCGGGCGTCGGCCGCCCTCCGCTTCGCCGATTTCGCCGCCGCCGCGGAAGCGATCCGCGCCGTCGGACAGGCCGGTCTCTACCCGACCAACCTGCGCCTGGTCGACTCCGAGGAGGCGCGGCTCGCAGGCGCCGGGGACGGCGGCTTCCACCTCGCGGTCCTCGCCTTCGAAAGCGCCGACCATCCGGTCGAGCCGTGGATGACGCGCGCCCTCGAATGCATGGCCGACCACGGCGCCGAATGCGACCGGGAGGCGCCGGCCAAGGCCCGCGACCCGCTCGCCGACACTTGGCGCGCAGCCTTCATCAGGGCGCCCTACGACCGCGAGGCGCTGATCGCCCACGGCCTCCTGCACGACACCTTCGAGAGCGCCGTCACCTGGGATCGCTTCGCGGAATTCCACGCCTCCGTCAAGGCGGCGACGGAGGCCGCGATCCTCCGCGCCACCGGGGTGCCGGGCCACGTGACCTGCCGCTTCACCCATGTCTATCCCGACGGACCGGCACCTTATTTCACCTGTCACGCGAAGCCCACGCCCGGCGCGGAAATCGAGCAATGGCGGGCGATCAAGGCCGCCGCTTCCGGCGCCCTGATCGCGGCCGGCGGCACGATCACCCACCACCACGCCGTCGGGCGCGACCACATGCCCTGGTACGAGGCGCAGCGCCCCGCCCTTTTCGGCGCTGCCCTCGCTGCGGCCAAGCGGGCGCTCGATCCGGGCGGTGTCCTCAATCCCGGCGTCCTTCTGCCGCCGCGGCCGGCGGCCACCGCTGCGGCCGGAAAACCGGAAGACGCGCTCCGGCCATGACGGCCGCGAAGTAAGTCGTCGTCATCGGGGAGGCGCCGCCGGTCTGGCCGCCGCCTGGACGCTTCGCCGGGCGGTGTCTCCGAAGGCCCTCTGGCAGATGTTCCGGCGGCGCCGTGAAAGGGGTGGTCGCCGGAGGTGAATTCCTGGCGGCCGACGCGGTCGTATGCACGACCACCGCGACTGATGCCCTGCGGATCGTTCCCGGCCTTCGGGGATGTCGAGCGCTTCTCCGGCGCCCGGGGCGGCGTTTGATAAAGGCGGCGCGCGGCGTGTTTGGAAATTCCGGTCAGGCGCCCGTTCCCGACTCCGCCGGCCGGTCGGCCGGCGCCTTGCGTCGGGCCCCCGGCGTGCCGGCGATGATCGCCTCGGCGGCGATCGCGCGCATGGCGGCCGATGCACCGAAGCGGAGGGCCGTGCGGACGACCTTCGTCGGATCGACGACGCCTGCGCGCACGAGGTCGCGCTCGCGCCGCGCGGCGGCGTCGAAGCCCCGATGCGGGTTGGCGTGCTCCGTGGCGCGGGCGACGGCGGCGGAGGCGTCGCCGCCGGCGTTCCCGACGATCCGCCGCATCGGCGCGGTCAGCGCCGCCGCGAGCGCCGCGACGCCCATCGCCTCGTCGGAATAATCGCCCGCGCCGGCGGCCGGCAGCGCCTGGGAGGCGCGCAGCAGCGCGACACCGCCGCCGGGAACGACGCCTTCCACCTCCGCCGCGCGCACGGCGCTCAAGGCGTCATTGGCCCTCTCCTTGCGCGCCCGCAATTCGGTCTCGGTGGCACCACCGAGGCGGAGCTCGGCGATCCCGGCAGCGAGGCGGGCCAAGCGCTCCTGGAGCTTCTCCCGGTCGAAGCTGAGATATTTTTCCGCCGCCGCCTCCCGCCGCAGGGCGTCGCACCGGTGGCGGATGGCCGCCGCGTCGCCCTGGCCGCCGACGATGGTCGTGCGGTCGCGGGCGACGTGCACCTTCCGCGCTGCGCCCAGCATGGAAGGCTGCAGATTCTCCAGCGCGTTGCCGCGCTCGCCGGTGACGATCTCGCCGCCGGTCGCGATGGCGATGTCCTCGAGCATCGGCTTGCGCCAACGTCCGAAGCCGGGCGCCTTGACCGCGGCGACGCGAAGCCCGCCCCGGCGCTTGTTGACGATCAGCGTCGCCAGCGCGTCCCCCGTCACGTCCTCGGCGACGACCAGCAGCGAATACTTCGACTTCGCGAAGGCGCGGAGCGCAGGTACGATCGCGTCCACGCTGGAGATTGTCGTCTCGTGCACGAGCACATAGGCGTCCTTCAGGATGATCGTCATGTCGTCCGGGTCGGTGACGAAGGCCGGCGATACGTAGCCCTTGTCGAAGCTCATGCCCTCGTGCACGGCGAGGGTCGTCTCGACGCCCTTCGCCTCATCGATGGTGACCACCCCGTCGCGGCCCACCCGGCGCACGGCTGCCGCCAGATGGCGCGCGATCTCGTCGTCGCCGTTGGCGGCGAGCCGGGCCACGCGCTCCAGGCCGCCGCGCGCGGGCAGCGGGCGGGACAGCCCGTCGAGCGCGGCGTCGGCGCTGCGCAGGCCGCGTTCGATTCCACGGGCCACGCCCATCGGATCGGCCCCGGCCGCCACCGCCTTGTCGCCTTGCCCCATGAGCGCCGCCGCCAGCACCATCGCCGTGGTAGAGCCATCGCCGGCCTCGTCGCTCACCCGCGCGCCGACGTGGCGAATCAGGCGCCCGCCCATGTCCGCGAAGCGGTCGGCGAGGTCGATGTGCCGGGCGATGGTGTAGCCGTCCGTCGAAATCCAGGGCGCGGCATGCTTGCGTTCGAGCAGGACCGCCCGCCCGCCGGGCCCAAGGGTGGCGCCGACGATGCCGCCGACGATCTGCGCGCCGCGCAGGAGCCCGGCCCGCGCCGGGGCGCCGAGGCCGATCCGCTTCGGCCCCGGGATGCCGTCGATCATCGCGGCGCGCCCTCGCCGCCGGTGCCGGCGGGCGGGACGGTCAGGCGGCCCCGTAGTCGATCGGCGTCGCGTCCCACCCTTCGTCGTGGCGCCGCCAGTAGAGATCGCGCAGCCGCGTCGTCACCGGCCCGACAGTGCCGTCGCCCACGGGCGCGTGGTCGATCCTGGTCACCGGCAGGATGCCGCCGGCGGTGCTGGTGAGGAACACCTCGTCCGCCGCCCGCAGGTCGTCGGGGGAGACGGCGCTGATCTCCGCACGCACGTTCATCTCGGCCATCAGGTCGAGGGCCGTCCGGCGGGTGATGCCTTCGAGGCAGGTGCCGCCCGGCGTCGTCACCGTCCCGCCGCGGACGGCGAAGACGTTGAAGCCCGGCCCCTCGGCGATATTGCCCTCGAGGTCCACCACCACCGGCAGGTCGCACCCCGCTTCGTAGCAATCGAAGGTCGCGCGGATCATGTCGCCCCAGTGGAAATTCTTGGCCGTGGGGTCGACCGAGGCCGGCGGGATACGCAGATAGGCGCTGACGTGGAGATCGATGCCGCGCGCCCGCATCTCCTCGTCGGCGATCCACACGAAGGGGATCGCGAAGGCGACGAAGCGGTTTTCGCAGGCGCGCGGGTCGCGGGTGCCCTTGGGCGGCATTCCGCGCGTGCACAGCACCTCCACATAGGCGTCGCGGAGCTGGGTGAGGCGCATGAGCCGCATCAGGATCGCGATGACCTCGGCGCGGTCGTGGGGGATCGTCATGCGGACGCTGGCCAGGCTCCTGTCGAACCGGTCGAGATGGGGCTCGAGCCGGAAGAAATTCCCGCCCCAAACATGCACCACGTCGTAGGTGACGTCGGAGCGGGTGAACCCCCAGTCGAGGATCGGGATGCGGGCCTCGCCGATCGGCACGTAGACGCCTTCCATGAAAGCCGCGCCTTCCGCGAAGCGGTTCTCCAACGTCACGACGCCGCCGGACGCCGCCTTCGTCGCCTCTGCCATCGATGGCCTCCTCCTGTCCGCCGAACCGGCCGCCCCTACAGTGTGCCGCATCGGACGTGCCGGCGCGAGCGTTTGCCGGGGTTCGCGGGCGGTCCGACTTTCGGCCAAGCTCCGGGCCGTGGTTCGTCGGCGGTCGAGGACGGGCATGGGTGCTGTCGTTGCCAGCATGGAGTTGGAAAACGCCGTCGACCGCGGCATGTCCGCCCAGGGCTTGCGCGACGAGTCGACGGTGCGTCGAACCCGGGTGGACGGCATCGTCGACACCGGTGCCGTGACGCTGGTGCTGCCGCAGAACGTGGTGGAACGGCTTGGCGACGCAACGCACCGTCATCGTCACCTGCGCCGACGAGAGGAAGGAAGAGCGCCCTGTCGCCGGGCCCGTGACCGTGCGGATCGGCGACCGGTTCATGAGTACGGATGCGATCGTCGGGCCGCCGCTCTCGGAGCCGTTGATCGGCCAAGTGATCCTCGAGGTCTGGACCTGATCGCCGACCGCGCCAAGCAGGCGTTGTATCCCCGGGTACCCGACTATCCGTTGCTGAACCTGAAGCGCCTGCGCGCGGCGTGCCCGAAAACCGGGCGGGACGGTCGGTCTACGCCGCCGCGCCCACGCGCCGCCGAAGCTCTTCACGCGTGTCTGCCGTATCGGGCGTGTCCGGAAGGAGAGGCAGCAGTTCGCGCCATGCGATGACGGCGATTCCCCTGGCCATCCGGGCAAGGGTCGCGGGGTCTCTGTGCGGCAGGTGGCAGGCGAGCGATTCCGGCTCCTTCCGGTATTTCTCGATCAGTTGCTGATACCGCCACTCCGGGTTTCGGTCTTTGACGAACATCCAGAACCAGGGCGACCGGCCGCCGGCCTGCTCGATCGCGCAATCGATGTTGCGGAGTATCTGGTTGCGTTCGGGGTCGTAGGTCGTGCCCTCGGAAATGTCGCTGTGGAGCTTCGCCTCTATGAAGGCCGAGTAACTGGAGCCTTTCAGCGCGATGTCCACTTCCGTGGGCCCCTCGACAGCTTTGGGATTCCAAGCACGCTCCCTCCAACGCGGGTTGTCCGACTTGGCCATGCGCGCGCGACTCCGCCTTTCGTATTCGGGCGGGGCGGGGATGGAACGCCATAACGTCACCGTCGGAGGCGCATTGCGGCGTGGCAGAGAACCAGCGCCGTTCGCGGCCGCGAGTTCGATTACCGCCGGCCACCACGTCGAGGCATCCGTTCTTTGGAGCAATCGCATCACCGTCCAGGTCACCCAATCTTCGCTCTGCGGGGAAGTGAGTATTCGCTTGAGAGCCTTCCCGCTCCGGTGAGCGAGGAGCTTGTCGCGGTCGACGATGGGGAAATCGGGCGTGTCGGGCATCGGCGGCCGGCTGTCACGCGATGCTGACCGTGGAGAGGCCGGAGGCGAGTCTGATTGCAGATACTTCCGGTTGAGCGCTCGGATTTGGTGTCGGTACCAATCCACGTCACCAGTGTGACGTGTTTCAGCTAACGCGATGTACTTCCCGGCCATGGAAAGCACGTCGCTCGCACTCCAGTCCTCCGGAAAGTCCTTCGCGTACCGTAGGGTCGGGTTTCCCGGATTCGTGTAGTCCCTTACGCTCCACGACCGACCGTGCTCGTCTCCACTGAAGTAGAAGAAGACGAAGGTCTCCGACTCTATCTCCGGCACGTGGATGAACCAGCGATTCTGCTTCGCCATAGACGCTCCCCTCGCGAACCGGGTTCGGGGCGAGCCAAGGCCATCCGACGCGCCCGGATCGTTCGCATGTTTTCGATCCGACATATGCTGCCGGCGGTCGAGTGGTGCCGCAACCGATCGTGACGCGAGCGGCGGGTGGACGTGGTGGCGGCCGTGGCCCGTGCTCGGTCTCCCGCTGCTCGGTTGCTGTATGGCACGCCGGATCGAAGGACGGCGGATGTCCCGGACGCCCGGGAACAGGGCATGGGCGCCGCGGGGAATGGCGGGCCCCGTCGATTTGCCAGCGACCCACGCCGCATCGTCCCTGTCCTCGACTCATGCACCTGGTAGCCAGCGGCTGATGAGGGTAAGGCAGTAGAGGCGGAAGGTCGAAAAGTACGTTTGCCGGTAAACGCCGGACGCCAGCAACCCCTTGAGTTGGATAAATGGGTTGGACCGTAGAACCAGGCCGAATGCGTCCAATCTGTTGCGATTGTGAGGGGTAAGCACATGTCTTGCTTGTTGCAAGGCTTCGATGTTTGCCCTTCTGCAACTCTTAAAGCTGCCGCTCGCTACGTGTTTCCATAATCGTTTGTATCTGTCCAGCAGACTTGTATATGTGCTTGTAGCGTTTTTATCGTGGATTCTATAAAGCACATATGGCTTGGAGTCGTAATGGACACTCCCTTCCGCTCCGGAAACGACCAAATAAACCCACCAATCGAATAGCGGTATATCTTTGATCTTTGCTTCACATAGAAGCGTTCGCGCCGCGTGATTGATGACCGATGTATGGCCGGAGGCGAGATTCTGAACCAAAGCATGTTGGAAGCTTGGTTTCCTGCGATCAAAGGCTGGTGTCATGCCGAATGGTTTGCCGTTCATGTCTGCCAGATCCGACCTTCCGGTGTAGAGCGCGGGCTTGCATGACGGAATAGCTTTCAAAATTTCGATGGCGCGTGAGAGTTTGTCGGGTTTCCAAATGTCGTCCTGGTCTGCAAAAGCATAGTAGTCAGCTTGGATGCTTTGATTGAAGATCATGGAGAGAAAGTTGGCAGAAGCTCCCCACTCCCCCCCCCCCCGACACGGACCTCGGAGCACGGTAAAGCGATTGAAGTTCGGGGCGTAATCATTGAGAATGCGCCCTATCTCGGGAGTGTCGCAATCACGCGATATCCACAATTCGATGTTGGGGTAATGCTGGTCACGGATAGACGCCAGCTGTTCGGCCAGGAAGCGGGCATCCTTGTAGCTCGCCATCAGCACTGCGATCCGAAGCGGCGTCGATTCATCAGCGGGGAGGATTGCGTTCATCTCGGTGTCTGCTGTGTGCGTCTGCCGTAGCGCGTCGGGCCCCGGCGGCCGGCTGTCACGCGATACCGCCTATGGAGAGGCTGCTTTTCGATCCGGCGTATGATGCCGGAAGTAGAGCAGCGCCGCAACCGATCGCGGCGCGGTCAGCGGCCGGACGGGGTGCGCCCGGTGCCGGGTCAGCGCGTGCCGATTCTTCCCTCGCCGATGCGGCCCAGGGCGGCGTTCATGAGGATGACCGGACCGGCGCCGGCGAGCACGATGAACAGCGCCGGGGTCGCCGCCTGCTCCAGGCGCTCGTCCTTGGCCAGCTGGTAGACGTGCGTTGCCAATGTCTCGAATCCGAACGGGCGGAGGATCAAGGTCATGGGCAATTCCTTCATCACGTCCACGAACACGAGGAGGCCACCGGCGAGAAAGGAAGTCCCGAGGAGCGGCGCCGTCACGCGGAAGAGATTGGCGGCGGGGCCGCGCCCGAGCGTGCGGCCCACTTCCATCACGTCGGGCGGCAGGCGTTCGCGCCCCGAGGCGAGCGCGCCATGGCCGATCGCCTGGAAGCGGACCACGCAGGCGAACAGCACCAAGCCAATCCCGCCGGTCAGGAAGCCGCCAAATGGGAGGCCCGCCATGCCGGAAATCAAGCCTTCCAGCCCGCGGTCCACCGCCCCGGCGAAGGTGACGACGCCGATCGCGAGGATCGGGCCGGGGAAGGCGTAGCCGGTGGAGGCGAGGCCGACAAGCGCCTTGAACGGGCGGCCGGTGCGGTCGCCCGCGGCGGCGACCGTCAGGGCGGCGGCGGCCATCACCAGCGCGGCGACGGCGAGCGCAACCAGGACCGAGTTGAGCGAGACGGCGAAGACCTCTCCATAGTCGGGCGCGCCGGGGCCACTCACCGCGAAGCGCAGAAGGACGCCGACCGGGATCAGGAAGCCGATCGTCACCGGCACCAGGCAGACGACGAGGCAGGCGGCCGATGCCGCCCGACCGGCGCGAACAGGCGGCAGGCTGACGACTCGCGCACCCGTATCGACGTAGCGCCGCCGGCGGCGGGATAGAATTTCCAGCGCCAGCATCGCGATCACGAACAGGAAGGTCAGAGAGGCGATCTGTCCGGCCGCGGGCAGGCTGTTCATGCCGAGCCAGACGTTGACGATGCCGAGGGTCAGCGTCTCCAGGGAGAAGTATTCGACCGTGCCGAAATCCGACGCCGTCTCCATCAGGACGAGGGCCAGCCCGGCCGCGATCGCCGGCCGGGCCAGCGGCAGGCCCACCCTGCGGAAGAGGCTGCGGTCGTGGACCCGCGCGACTTCGAACAACGAATGGGGCGTCAGCTTGAAGGCCGCGCGCGCCATCATGTAGACGTAAGGGTAGAGCACGGCGCCCATCACCAGGACGGCGCCGCCCATGGAGCGGATTTCAGGAAACCAGTAGTCTCGGCTCGTCCGCCAGCCGAAGGCGTCGCGCAGCGCGCTCTGCACCGGACCGGCATAGTCGAGGAAGTCCGTGTAGACGTAGGCGACGATATAGGCCGGTACAGCGAAGGGCAGGACGAGCATCCATTCGAGGAGGCGGCGGCCGAAGAAATCGTAGCGCGTCACCACCCACGCCGTACTCACGCCGAACGCGAGGCCGAGGCCGCCGACGCCTGCCATGAGGACGAGCGTGTTGGCGACGTAGCGGGGCAGCACCGTCTCGGAGAGGTGCCCCCAGAGACCCCCGCTGTCTCCGGACGCGGCGGCGAAGACGGCGAGGACCGGCGCCAGCAGGACCAGCGCCAGGACCAACGCGGCGGCCGACCAGCGGCTCGGCCGCGCGAAGGGCAGGCGGCACCGGAGCGCCGCCACCGTGAGTCCTACCACCCGGTCCGGTCAATCACCCTCTGCGCCGCCGGCGAGAGTTCCGCGATGCGTGCGATCGGCAGCGAGTCTTCCTTGAAATCTCCCCAGGAGCGGACCTCCGGGGAGGCCGTGACGGCGGGATTCACCGGATACTCGTAGTTGACCGCGCCGTAGATGGACTGCGCCGTCTCGCCGGCGAGGAACTCCAGGAACCGCACCGCGGTGTCCTTGTTGCTGGAGTACCTGGCGACGCCGCCGCCCGAGATGTTGATATGGGTGCCGCGATCGTCCTGATTGGGGAAGACGATCCCGACGTTCTCCACCCACCCGCGCTGTTCGGGGATGCCGGAATGGGCGAGCTTCCCGAAATAGTAGCTGTTGATCAGGGCCATGTCGCAGACGCCCTCGTGGATCGCCTTGACCTGCGCCCGGTCGTTGCCCTGGGGGCGCCGCGCCAGGTTGGCGACCAGGCCGCGCGCCCAGGCCTCGGCCTTCGCCTCGCCGTGGGCGGCGATCATCGAGGCCATGAGGGCGCGGTTGTAGACGTGGCTGCCGGGGCGCGTGCAGAGGCGTCCGGCCCATTTCGGATCTGCCAGGTCCTCGTAGCGGGTGATCTCGCCTTGGGCGACCCGCTCCCTGGAGACGGCGATGACCCGCGCGCGCTTCGAGAAGCCGAACCAGCGCTTCGCCGGATCCCGCAGGTGAGCCGGGATGCCGTCGGCCAAGGTCGCCGACTCCACCGGGGTCAGGAGGGCCTCCTCCGCATAGACGCTCAGGCGGCCGATGTCGACGGTCAGCACCACGTCCGCCGGGCTGTTCCTGTGCTCGGCCTTGAGCCGCTGGACGAGGCCCTTGGAGGCGTAGACGACGTTTACCGGAACGCCGGTCTCGGCGGTGAAAGCGGTGAGAACCGGCTCGATGAGGAAGGGCTGCCGATGCGAATAGAGGTTGAGCGCCTCGCCCGCGCCGACGCTCCCGGCGGTGCCGGCGAAGGTCGTCAAGGCGACCAGAACGCCGAGCCGGACGAGTCGCCCCGTCCTCACGCGGTGGCCCCGCGCCGGTGCCACAGGCGCGTTCGCGACATGGCCGTCGCCCTTGTCTCTCTCCGGATGCATGATGCCTTCTCCTTCCGACGAAACAGTGAGAACGATTTGCATCCGCACCATACATCGGCGCGCACCACGGGCGCTACAAAAATTCGGCGCTGCCGGCCGGAGCGGCGGCCCATGAGGCGCGCCGCGCGCGTTTCTCCGCTACTGTGGCGTTTCTGGTACGGACGAGGCGCGAGCGGCGCAAACCCGCCGCGTTTCGCGGTCGGGACCGCAACGATGAAAGTCGCCATCCTCAACGAGAAGTACCATCCCCACGTCTCCGGCGGTGCCGAGAAATCGGTCAAGATCCTCGTCGACGCCCTGGCCGGGCGCGGGGCGGAGCCGGAAGTCGTCACATCGAGCCCCGACCCGGCGGGGAGGACGGACCGGGTGGACGGCATCCGCGTTCACTATCTGGCGGCGCGGAACTTCTTCTGGCCGTTCGACGGCAAGGAGCGCGGGCGCTGGAAGATGTGGCTTTCCCACGCGCGTGACGCGGTCAACCTGCCGATGGCGGGCGCCGTCGCCCGCGCGCTCGACGGGATGGGCGCGGACCTCGTCCACACCAACAACCTGAGCGGCCTCGGCCTGCTGGCTTGGCGCGCGGCGAAGGCGCGGTCCCTGCCGGTCGTCCACACCTTGCGGGATCACTTCCTCATGTGCCCCTTTTCCGCGCGCTACCGGAACGGGCGGATCTGCGGGCGGACCTGTCCCGGGTGCGTTCCGTTCGCCCTGGGTGCCCGCCGCCTGTCGCGATCGGTGGACGCCGTCGTGGGCAACAGCCGCGATATCCTCGACCGGCATCTGCGGGCCGGCTACTTCGCGCCCGCCGCGCGACGGGCCGTCGTCTACAACGCCTCCCGGATTCGCGCGGCGGACGGGGCGGCGGAACCTCGCCCCGACGTCGTGACTCTCGCCTTTCTCGGGCGCGTGGCGCCCGAGAAGGGCATCGAGTCCCTGCTGGAATCAACGCGCCGCCTGCCGCTTGGCGGGTGGGCGCTGCTGATCGCGGGCGACGGCAAGGACGCCTACGTCTCGCACCTGAAGAGCCGGTTCGACGCGCCCGGCATTCGCTGGCTGGGCTGGGTTGAGCCGCGCCGGGTCTATCGCGACGCCGACTGGGTGGTGGTCCCGTCGCTCTGGCACGAACCCCTGCCGCGGGCCATCCTGGAGGCGCACGCCTGCGGGGTTCCGGTCGTGGCCTCCGACCGCGGCGGCAACCCGGAAGTCGTCCGCCACGGGGAGACGGGCTTGCTGTACGATCCCGGCGAGGCGGGCGCGCTGGCTTCCGCCCTCGCCCGCGCGGTGGCCGGGGAACCGTCGGCGGCCGCGCTTGCCGGTGCCTGCCGCGCGGCCGGCGCCCAGTTCCGGCCGGACCGTCTCGCCGAACGCTATCTCGAGATCTATCGGCAGGCGCTCGCCGACGCACGGCGCCCCACGTGACCGGGCCGGAAGCGCGATCTTTTCGCCGTCGGGCGGAGTGCGTATAAGGCAGGAAGGAGACCGGGGAGACGTGAACCCGCGCACCGACGCCCAACGCAGGCTCGATCATCCGCTGGGCCGCGCGCTCGCGCGCCTGAAGCGCCGTCCGTTCGCCGCGGCCCTGCTGTCCTCCGCCGGCCTCGTGCTCGGCACGCTTCGCGATCTGGCGCCCATCGTTGCGGTGATCGGGGTCTTCCAGCTCCTGGTCCTGCGCCAGCCCTTTCCCGCTCTCGGCGACGTCCTGGGCGGGCTGGTCTTCGTGATGGTGGGGCTCGCGCTCTTCGTCAAAGGGCTGGAGATGGGCCTCTTCCCGCTCGGCGAGGGCTTGGCCCAGGGGTTCGCTCACAAGGGCAGCCTGGTCTGGCTGCTCGCCTTCGCCTTCGCCCTGGGGTTCGGGACGACCGTCGCCGAGCCCGCCCTGATCGCCGTCTCCGGCGAGGCCGCGCGCAGCGCCGCCGAAGCCGGGGTCATCGCCGGGGACGACGGCGCCCGCGACTCCTACGCCTTCGGCCTTCGCTACACCGTCGCCGGCGCCGTCGGGGTCGGGATCACCCTCGGCGTGATCCGCATCCTCAAGGGCTGGCCGCTCCATTACTGGATCATCGGCGGCTATGTCCTCGCGGTCGGCCTGACCTTCCTGGCGCCGGACGAGATCGTCGGGATCGCCTACGATTCGGGCGGCGTCACCACTTCCACCATCACCGTGCCGATGGTGACCGCGCTCGGCGTCGGCTTGGCCACGGCGATTCGCGGGCGCAACCCGTTGATCGACGGCTTCGGCCTCATCGCCTTCGCCAGCCTGACGCCGATCGTCTTCGTGCTGATCTACGGCATGGTGACCTGAGCGCGGCGCGATGGAACTGATCGCCCTCGTCCCGCAGGTGGGCCTCGCGACGCTGCGCGATGTGGCCCCGCTGGCCGGCCTGGTGCTGTTCTTCCAGATCGCCGCCTTGCGCAAGCGGCCGGCCAATCTCCACCGGGTGGTCGCGGGTTTCGCCTGCGTCGTGGTCGGGCTCGTCCTGTTCCTCATCGGGCTCGAACACGCGCTCTTCCCCCTCGGCCGGACGATGGCCGACCAGCTGACCGACCCGGCCTTCCTCGGCCTCGCGGCCGGCGCCACGGCCCACTGGCTGGACTACGGCTGGGTCTACGCCTTCGCCGCGGCCGTCGGGTTCGGGACCACGATCGCGGAACCGTCGTTGATGGCGGTCGCGGACAAGGCCGGCCGTATTTCGGGCGGGGCGATCAGGCCCTGGGGCCTGCGCGTCGCGGTCGCCGTCGGCGTCGCGGTCGGCGTCGGGCTCGGGGCCGTCCGCATCGTCACGGGGCTGCCGCTCCACTATCTCATCATGGCCGGTTACTTCATCGTGATCGTCCAGACGATCTTCGCCGCGCGCGCCGTCGTGCCGCTCGCCTACGATTCCGGCGGTGTCACGAGCTCGACCGTGACCGTGCCGCTGGTCGCCGCGCTGGGCCTGGGCCTCGCCGCCAACGTGCCCGGCCGCAGCCAGCTGATCGACGGCTTCGGCCTCATCGCGCTGGCTTGCGTCTTTGCCATCATCGCGGTCCTGGGTTACGCCCAGCTGTCGTCGGCGCTGGAAGCCGCACGCCGGCGCCGGCGGCCAACGTGAGGAGGACTGGACGATGCGCTTCAAACTGATCATGGCGCTGGTGGACGAGAACGAAACCGATTCCGTCCTCGACGCCGGGCGCCGCGCCGGCGCGACCGGCGCCACCATCGTCACGAGCTGCCGCGGCGAGGGCCTGCACCCGGGGAAGACCTTCCTCGGCTTGAGCCTGACGGGCCAGAGGAGCATCCTCCTGTTCCTCGTAGAAGAGCACGTGGCGCGCACCGTCCTGGAGGAGATCGCGACGGTGGGCGCCTTCGAGGAGAAATCGGGCTCCGGGATCGCGTTCCAGATCGCGATCGAGGACGCGGTCGGCCTTTCCCACCAGATCGCCGAGATCAAACACGAGATCGAGGATCGGATATGACGCGGAACGCGAATGCCGTCGCCACGCCGCCGGCTGCGAAATTCAACACGGTGCGTGACGTGATGACGCCGATGCCGGTCCCGATCGACGGCTTGGCGACCGTCCGCGAAGCGCTCGACCGGATGCGCGAGAACCAGGTGCGGTCGCTCGTCATCCAGCGGCGCCGTCCCGGCGACGAATACGGCATCGTCGTCGTCTCTGACATCGCCAACAAGGTGATCGCCCGCAACCGATCGCCCGACCGGGTCAACGTCTACGAGATCATGTCCAAGCCGGTGCTCACCGTGAACGCCGACATGGAGATCAAATACGCGATCCGGCTTCTCGGCCGCTTCGGGCTGTCGCGGGGCGTGGTGATCGACAGGAACGAGGCGGTCGGCTTCGTCACCCTGACGGACATGGTCTTCCGCTTTTACGACCACGAAGAAAACCGGCGGAAGACGACGGGCGGGTAGGGCGGTGGCTGCGCCGGCCGCCATGCCCAGGGCGGCGCTGGTCACCGGTGGTGCGGCGCGGATCGGCCGCGCGATCGCCCTGGCGCTGGCGCGCGACGGTTGGGCGGTCGCCGTGCACCACCGCGATTCGGGAGCCGCCGCCCTGGCGCTGGTCGCCGCGATCGAGGAAGGCGGCGGCCGCGCCGTGGCGCTGCGGGCGGACTTCATGGAGGAGGCTCAGGTCGAGGGCTTGGTCGGGCAGGCGGGCGCGGCGCTGGGGCCGCTCGGCTGCCTCGTCAACAACGCCGCCGTCTTCGAGTACGACGACATCGGCGGCGCCGACCGGGGGAGCTGGACGCGCCACATGGCGGTCAATTTGCGCGCCCCGTTCGTCCTCACCCAGGCGTTCGCGGCCGCCCTGCCCGAGCGGGCGCAGGGCTGCGTCGTCAACCTCATCGACCAGCGGGTGTGGAACCTGACGCCGCATTTCGTGTCCTACACGCTGAGCAAGACCGGCCTCTGGACGCTCACCCGGACGGCCGCCCTCGCCCTCGCCCCGCGCATCCGGGTGAACGCCATCGGCCCCGGGCCGGTGCTGCCCAGCACCCGCCAGAGCGCCGTGCAGTTCGCGGCGCAATGCGCGCGGACCCCGCTTGGACGCGGCGCGGCGCCGGAGGAAATCTCCCGCGGCGTGCGGTTCGTCCTCGATTCGCCCGCGCTCACCGGGCAGATGATCGCCCTGGACGGTGGCCAGCATCTCGGCTGGGCGATGCCGCGGGGCGAGCGGGTCGAGGAATGACCGGGGCCGATCCGAAGCGGTCGCGGCGCACGCGACGGGTCTTCGTCAGGGCGCTCGTCGTCGCCTGCGCGATCGGCGTGCACGCCCATGAGCGCGGCACCCGGCAACGGGTGCGGGTCGACGTCGAGGTCGACGTGGCCTGCGAGGAGGGGCCGCTCGGAGACAGCATCGCCAATGTCGTTTCCTACGAAACGATCGTGGACGGCATCCGGACCATCGCCGGTCGCGGCCATATCAATCTGGTCGAGACCCTGGCCGACCGGATCGCCGACCTGTGCCTGGCCGACGCGCGCGCGTGGCGGGCGCGGGTCCGCGTCGAAAAGCTGGACATCTACCCGGATGCCGCCGGGGTCGGCGCCGAAGTCGAGCGGCTTCGCGCGGACGTGCCGCCGGGCGCCTGACCTGCCGCCGACCGGGCGGGCGTCAAAGGCTTCGCGAACAACCCTGTTCCGGGCGGTGGTCCCGACATCCGCAGAGTGCTGATGCGAGCGTGTCGTACTTTCGCTGGCGACATAGGAACAAATCATGTATCATGGGCGCATTGCACCGATCCGGTGGGTGTGGGATAAGGGAGGCGGTCATGGCGAACGCGATGTTGCACGTGGTTTCCGAGAAATCGATGGACAAGCAGAGGGCGCTGGACGCGGCGCTCGGTCAGATCGAGCGGGCCTTCGGCAAAGGCTCCGTCATGCGGCTGGGCGACGGCGCCGCAGTCGAGGTGGAGGCGATCCCGACCGGCTCGCTGGGGCTCGACATGGCACTCGGCATCGGTGGCATTCCCCGTGGCCGGATCGTCGAAATCTACGGTCCCGAGAGTTCGGGAAAGACCACGCTCGCCCTTTCCTGTGCCGCCGAGGCGCAGCGGCTCGGCGGTACCGCCGCGTTCATCGACGCCGAGCACGCGCTCGACCCGGTCTATGCGAGGAAGCTCGGGGTCAACGTCGACGAGCTGCTGATTTCCCAGCCGGACGCGGGCGAGCAGGCGCTCGAGATTGCGGACACGCTGGTCCGCTCCGGCGCCATCGACATGGTGGTGATCGACAGCGTCGCGGCGCTGGTGCCGCGCGCCGAGCTCGAGGGCGAGATGGGCGATACCCATGTCGGCCTCCAGGCGCGGCTGATGAGCCAGGCGCTGCGCAAACTCACCGCCTCGATCGCGCGCTCCCGCTGCTCCGTCGTCTTCATCAACCAGATCCGCATGAAGATCGGCGTGATGTTCGGCAGCCCGGAGACCACCACCGGCGGCAACGCGCTGAAGTTCTATTCGTCCGTCCGGCTCGACATCCGCCGCATCGGGGCCATCAAGGACAGGGACGAGGTCGTGGGCAACCAGACCCGCGTCAAGGTGGTGAAGAACAAGCTCGCACCCCCCTTCCGGCTCGTGGAGTTCGACATCATGTACGGCCGCGGCATTTCGCGCGCCGGCGAGCTGATCGACCTGGGCCTCAAGGCCGGCGTCATCGAAAAGTCAGGCTCCTGGTACTCCTATGACAGCCGGCGCATCGGTCAGGGCCGCGAGAACGCCAAGCAGTTCCTCGCCGAACACGCGGAGACGGCCGACGCGATCGACCAGGCAGTGCGCCGGGACGCCGGGCTCGAGCCGGCGGCGCCCCCGGCGCCGGTCGCCGAGCCGCGCGCCGAGGGCGGCGCCTAGGCGGCCGATGGGGAGCCGGCGGGGTGACGCGCGCGCCGGCCCGTGACCTCTCGGCCTCTCTGGGCGGCAGGAGGTTCGGGACGATCCTGGCCGACCCGCCGTGGCGGTTCGCCAACCGGACGGGCAAGGTCGCGCCCGAGCATCGCCGGCTGGCGCGTTACGAAACCCTGTCCTTCGAAGAAATCGGCGCGTTACCGGTGGCGGATCACGCCGCCGACCCGGCGCATTGCTACCTGTGGGTTCCGAACGCGCTGCTGCCGCACGGCCTGCGCGTCCCGACGGCGTGGGGATTCGCATACAAGACCAACCTGATCTGGCACAAGGTCCGCAAGGACGGCGGGTCGGACGGCCGCGGCGTCGGCTTCTACTTCCGCAACGTGACAGAGATGGTTCTGTTCGGCGTGAGAGGAAGGAACGCGCGGACGCTCGCTCCGGGCCGGCGGCAAGTGAACCTTCTCGCCAGCCGCAAGCGCGAGCATTCCCGCAAACCCGACGAGCAATACGACATCATCGAGCGATGCAGCCGCGGGCCGTATCTCGAATTGTTCGGACGCGGCAGGCGCAACGGATGGACGGTCTGGGGAAACCAGGCGGAGGTCGCCTACCGGCCGTCCTGGCCGACCTGTCTCTACAATTCGACAACCACCGAGGCCTTGCCGGATCGTCCCGAGGCGTGCCCGTGATCGCGGCGCTGCGCCCGACGGAAAGGGGTACCCGCCGGTCGCGTCCCTGAATCCCTTCGGGCAACGCGCGAAAGGGAATCCAATGCCGAGCGTCAACGAGATCCGCGAGCACTTCCTGGATTACTTCGCGAGCAACGACCACGAAATCGTGCGGTCGAGCCCGCTCGTTCCGCACAACGACCCGACGTTGATGTTCACCAACGCCGGGATGGTGCAGTTCAAGAACGTCTTCACCGGCGCCGAGAGCCGGCCCCGCCCGCGGGCCGCCACCTCGCAGAAATGCGTGCGCGCGGGCGGCAAGCACAATGACCTCGACAATGTGGGCTACACCGCGCGCCACCACACCTTCTTCGAGATGCTCGGCAATTTCTCGTTCGGCGACTACTTCAAGGAGCGCGCCATCGAGCTCGCCTGGGGGCTGGTGACCCGCGAGTTCGGCCTTCCCGCCGAGCGGCTCCTGGTCACGGTCTTCGCCGAGGACGACGAGGCCCACGCCCTCTGGCGCAAGATCGCGGGGCTGCCGGAAGGCAGGGTCCTGCGCATCCCGACGTCGGACAACTTCTGGGCCATGGGCGATACCGGCCCCTGCGGTCCGTGCTCGGAGATCTTCTACGACCATGGGCCGGAAATCCCGGGCGGCCCGCCGGGGAGCGCCGGCGAGGACGGCGACCGCTTCGTCGAGATCTGGAACCTGGTCTTCATGCAGTTCGAGCAGGTGGCGCCCGGCGAGCGGGTCGCCCTGCCCAAGCCCTCGATCGACACCGGCATGGGGCTCGAACGGATCACGGCGATCCTCCAGGGCGAGCATGACAATTACGAGACCGACCTGTTTCGGAGCCTGATCACCGCCGGCGTCGAATTGAGCGGCGCGCCGGCGGACAGCGCGCACCGCGCCTCGCACCGGGTCGTCGCCGACCATCTGCGGGCCAGCGCCTTCCTGATCGCGGACGGCGTGACTCCTTCGAACGAAGGGCGCGGCTACGTGTTGCGGCGGATCATGCGACGCGCCATGCGCCATGCCTATCTGATGGGTTGCGCCGAGCCCCTGATGTGGCGCCTCGTGCCCGCGCTCACACGCGAGATGGGCGGGGCCTTCGACGAATTGATCCGCGCCGAACCCCTGATCGCGGAGACGTTGAAGCTCGAGGAAACGCGCTTCAGGGAGACGCTCGCCCGCGGCCTGCGCCTGCTCGACGAGGCCGTGGCCGGGCTCGCGCCGGGCGCGAAGCTGCCCGGCGCGACGGCGTTCCGGCTCTACGACACCTACGGCTTCCCGCTCGACCTGACGGAAGACGCACTCCGCGCCCAGGGCCGGGCGGTGGACCGCGCCGGCTTCGAAGCCCGCATGGCGCGCCAGCGCGCGGAGGCGCGCCGCGCCTGGGCAGGCTCTGGTGCGGTCGCGAGCGAGGCGGTCTGGTTCGATATCCGCGAGCGCGCGGGCGCGACGGAGTTTCTGGGCCACGACACGGAGAGCGCTGAGGCCATGGTCCAGGCGTTGGTCGTGGATGGCGCCCCGGTCGCGCGCGCCGGCGCCGGCGCCGAGGTCACGTTCGTCGTCAACCAGACCCCGTTCTACGCCGAGGGCGGTGGCCAGGTCGGCGACGCGGGCGTCGTCTCCGCCGGCGGCGCCCGCGTCGTCGTGGCCGACACGCGCCGGGAGGCGGGCGGGCTTCACGTCCATCGCGGGCGCGTCGAGGAGGGGGCCCTGGCGGTGGACGAGGCGGTGGTCCTGACCGTGGACGGTGCGCGGCGCGCGGCACTCCGGGCCAATCACTCGGCCACCCATCTGCTGCATGCGGCGCTGCGCCGCGCGCTCGGCGACCATGTGGTCCAAAAGGGTTCGCTGGTCGCACCCGACCGTCTGCGCTTCGACATCGGCCACCCGGGCGCCGTCCCGGCCGAGGCGCTGGAAGCGGTGGAAGCGGAGGTCAACCGCCTGATCCGCCAGAACACGCCGCTCGTCACCCGCCTGATGAGCCCGGACGAGGCCATCGCGGCCGGCGCGCTGGCGCTCTTCGGCGAGAAATACGGCGAGGAGGTGCGCGTGGTCTCGATGGGCCGCGCCGACGGCGAAAGCCGGCCCTATTCGGTGGAGCTCTGCGGTGGCACCCACGTCGCGCGCACCGGCGACATCGGGTCGTTCCGCATCGTGGGAGAAACCGCGGCCGCCGCCGGGGTGCGGCGGATCGAGGCGCTCACGGGCGAGGTCGCGCGCCGCTACGGGGCCGCCCTCGAGGCGGCGCTGGAGGAGGCGTCGTCCCTGCTCAAGGCCGCGCCTGCCGATCTTCCCCGGCGGGTCGAGGCGCTGATCGCGGAGCGCAAGGCACTCGAACGCGGGCTCGTCGAGGCCCGCCGCCAGCTCGCGACCGGCGGGGGGAGGCCGCAGGACGAGGCGCGCTCGGTCGCCGGGATCACCTTCCTCGCCCGCGCGGTGGACGGCGCGCAGGCGAAGGAGCTGCGCGCCATGGTCGACGACCTGAAGAAGACCTTGGGCTCGGGCGTCTGTGCGGTGGTGAGCCGGGCCGACGGCAAGGCGGCGGTGACGGTGGGCGTCACCCGGGACCTCACGACACGGGTGAGTGCGGTCGAACTGGCGCGCGCCGGTGCTGTGGCGGTCGGCGGGAAAGGCGGCGGTGGTCGGCCCGACATGGCCCAGGCCGGCGGCCCCGACGGTACCCGCCTCGCCGAGGCCCTGCGGGCGATCGAGAAGGCGCTCGAAGAGGCTGCCTGAAGCCTCCCGAACCGAGGCGCTCGCCGCTCACGCCATGGCGGCGCGCAGGCGGCGGTCGATGGCGTCCAGAAAATCCTTGGAGTTCAGCCAGTCCTGGTCCGGGCCGATCAGGAGCGCCAGGTCCTTCGTCATCTCGCCCGCCTCGACGGCCTCGACGCAGCAGCGCTCCAACGTGTCGGCGAAGCGGGCGAGGCCGGCGTTGCCGTCGCGCCGGCCGCGGTGCGCGAGGCCGCGGGTCCAGGCGAAGATCGAGGCGATGGGGTTGGTCGAGGTCTCCTCGCCCCGCTGCCAGGCGCGATAGTGCCGGGTCACCGTGCCGTGCGCCGCTTCGGCCTCGACCGTCCGCCCGTCCGGCGACATGAGGACGGAGGTCATCAAGCCGAGGGAACCGAAGCCCTGGGCCACGGTGTCCGACTGGACGTCGCCGTCGTAGTTCTTGCAGGCCCAGACGAAGGCCCCTTCCCATTTGAGCGCCGCGGCGACCATGTCGTCGATCAGCCGGTGCTCGTAGCCGATGCCCGCGGCCGCGAAGCGCTCCTTGAACTCGCTGTCGAAGACCTCCTGGAAGAGATCCTTGAAGCGCCCGTCATAGGCCTTGAGGATGGTGTTCTTGGTCGAGAGATAGACCGGCCAGCCGCGCTCGAGCCCATAGGTCATGCAGGCGCGCGCGAAGTCCCGGATCGAGTCGTCGAGGTTGTACATGGCGAGGGCGACGCCGCCGCCGGGGAAGGCGAACACCTCCCGCTCGACCGCCTCGCCGCCGCCCTCGGGCTCGAAGCGGATCGTGAGCCGGCCCTTGCCCGGCACGATGAAGTCGGTGGCGCGGTACTGGTCGCCGAAGGCGTGGCGGCCGATCACGATGGGCTTTTCCCAGCCGGGCACGAGGCGCGGCACGTTGCGGCAGACGATCGGCTCGCGAAACACGGTGCCGCCCAGGATGTTGCGGATCGTGCCGTTGGGCGAGCGCCACATCTTCTTCAGGCCGAACTCCGCGACGCGCGCCTCGTCCGGTGTGATGGTTGCGCATTTGACGCCGACGCCGGTTTCCTTGATCGCCTCGGCGCAATCGACCGTGACCCGGTCGTCGGTCGCGTCCCGGTTCTCGATGCCGAGGTCGAAATAGCGCAGGTCGATGTCCAGGTAGGGCAGGATCAGCTGTTCCTTGATCCAGGCCCAGATGATCCGGGTCATCTCGTCGCCGTCGATCTCGACGATGGGGTTGGCGACCGCGATCTTCGCCATGCGCAATTCTCCGGTTTCGGTGCGAATGCCCGCGCACCGGGCGGCGGCGGGCGAGGCCGTGCGCACCATATCACCGGTACGTGACCGGTCAAGGCGCGGGGCGGGGGACGACCGGAGGCGGCTCCATTCACGGTGCGCGGGCCTCCCGTTCCCTGTGCTACGATCCGGCATGGATGATCGCGGTTGCGGGACGCGGGGCGGCAGGCGGGGGCCGTGAGGGCGCTGGTCCAGCGGGTCTCGGAGGCGTCCGTCGCCGTCGAGGGGGAGACGATCGCCCGGATCGAGGGCGGAATGCTGGTCCTCGTCTGCGCCATGGCGGGGGACGGCGACGACGAGGCCGAAGTCCTCGCCCGCAAGATCGCCAACTTGCGCATCTTCGCGGACGAGCGGGGGAAGATGAACAGGTCCGTCCTCGACGGCGGCGGCGCGGCGCTCGTCGTCAGCCAGTTCACCCTCGCCGCCGATACGCGCCGCGGCAACAGGCCGGGCTTCTCGCGCGCAGCCCCGCCCGAGGAGGGGCTGCGCCTCTACGGGCGGTTCGAGAGCCTGCTGGCCGGCCACGGGGTGCCGACCCGACGCGGCCGCTTCGGTGCCGAGATGGAAGTGCGTCTCGTCAACGACGGGCCGGTCACGATCTGGCTCGATACCGAGGATTGAGCGTCAGCCGCCGCCCGCCGGATTCGTTGCCCGGCAGGGGGATCGTCGGCATGAGCGAGGAGAGGCTCTTGCCGTGGGTATCGAGGGCGCCGGTCACCATGACCCCGCCGCCGCGCACGCGGGTGGTCTTCGAGATGGAGGTTGTAGCCCGTGCCTCGTCCGCGCCGCAGGGCTAAGGGTCTCACGCGCGATGGTGCGCTCGGCCAGTTCCTACCGCCGGCTCCCCGCGCCCGCGCCGACCCGCACCGGATCGCCGCTTTTCGTCGGGTTACTTTATCGGCACCATACGCATCGCCACTCTATCAACACAGACCAGTTACACTCTTGGGGTCCTCTGTCGGGAAGCGCTTCTTGAATTCTCGCATTACATGCATACTAGCAGACATGCATACTTGCTCCGTCAACGTATCTCTCCTCACCACAGAATCCATCACTCCACGAGCTGTCATGCAAAGGCCGTTTCGTATTTGTGTGTCAGAAAATTCCCGCAAAGATAACTCGTCAGCCACTCTAACTACTAAGCCGCAAAAATAGGTATTGTCATCAGCTTTGATGTTCCCAGTCAAACTGATTGCCGACCCAATAAATACCAAGACGAGAATGAGACGCATGATCGTAGTCTCAGTTTTGGTCCTATTCATTGATAAACTTTCCTCCTCTTCGCCATTTTCAGGGCCGACTAAGAGCTTGTAAGCATGTTTCTCCAATGGCGATGTCTAAAGGAATATACAGTGCTGTCCGTCCGTGTTTACGAAACTGCTGCCTTCATGCTCTCTTCGCGCGCTTCCTGGATCAGGTGCCAGAGCGTGTTCGGGCGGAGCGGGAGCTCGGTGATCTCGATACCGAAGGGGCTCAAGGCGTCGCAGATGGCGTTGCACAACGTGCCGGGGACGTCCGACGGCCGGCCCTCGCCGATGCCGCGGCTGCCGAGCGGGGTGTGCGGGCAGGGCGTCGGCGCGTGGGTCACCTTGATGTCCGGCACGTCGGCGGCGGTCGCGAGCTTGTAATTCTCGAAATCGGCGGTGAGCTGCTGGCCGTTCTCGTCGTAGACGAACTGCTCGAACATGGTGTTCGAGAGCCCCTGAACGATGGCGCCCTGCATCTGCCCCTCGACGATCTGGGGGTTGATGATGCGGCCCACGTCCTCCGACGTGGTCCAGCTCAGGATCGCGAACTGGCCGGTCTCGATGTCCACCTCGACGGTGCAGACGTCCGCATTGAAGGCGATCATGGGCTTCTCAGCCTCGAAGAAGGCGGTGTGTTCAAGGCCGCCTGACTCGCCCGCCGGCAGGTTGATCGGCGCCATGATGATGCGCTCGACCGCCTCGCGGAAGGTCTTCCGGATATTCGAATCCTTCCTGTAGGTCACGAAGCCGTCCTCGAAGGCGAAATCCGCCGGGCCTGCGCCCTCGAGTGCGAGGTCGTGGGCCATGACGCGGGCGATCTTCTCCTTGAGCCGTTCGCAGGCCTGCACGGCGGCGCTGACGAAGTAGGAGCCGGCGCGGGCGCCGATGGTGCCGGAGCCGAAGGGGGTCGTCCCGGTGTCACCGGTGGTCACGACGACGTCGTTCGGATGGATGCCGAAGCTGTGGGCGACCGCCTGGGCCACCGTCGTTTCGTGCCCCTGCCCGCCGGGCGCATCGCCTTCGAAGACCAGCGCCTTGCCGCGCGGATCGAGCCGCACCGTCGCCGCCCCGTAGCCGGGTTGGTTCTCCATCGGGACCAGAAGCTCGGAAGCGACGCCGGAGAGTTCGACGCCGAGGCCGAAGCCGATCCCCAGATGGCGGCCCTCCTTACGCGCCGCCGCCTGGCGCGCGCGGAAGCCGGGAAGGTCGGCTTCCGCCATCAGGTTGTCCCACACCTTGAGGAAGTCGCCGCTGTCGAAATACTCGTTGGTGATCGAGGTGTGCGGCAGTTCGGCGACCAGATTCCTGCGGCGCACGTCGGCCGGCTCCAGGCCGCATTTCCGGGCCACCATGTCGATGGCCCGCTCCATGGCAAAGCGGGTCGGCAGCTCGCCGAAGGCGCGGGCGGGCGAAAGCGCCGACTTGTTGGTGACGGCGACCTTCACCTTCACGTCGCCGATCGGCCAGTCGTAGGCGTTGGGGAGCTCGACCGAGCCCAGGAAGGGCATCAGAAACCCCCAGTAGACGCCCTCGCAGCCGTCGCCGCAATCGGCGAGGCCCCGGTTGCGGAGCGCGAGGAGCTTGCCGTCGGCGGTCGCCGCGACCTCGATGTCGTGCACCTGGTCGCGCTCCTGGCTGACCGCCATCAGGTGCTCCTGGCGGCTTTCGATCCAGCGCACCGGGCGGCCCAGGGTCCGTGCCATATGGGCGACCAGCATCGGCTCGCGGTAGAAGGGCGCCTTGACGCCGAACCCCCCGCCCTGGTCGCGCGGGGCGATGATGCGGATCTTCTCGGCCGGGATTTCCAGAATGTCGGAGAGGGCGAGCCGGTCGATATGGGGGCGCTGGGTGGTGAGCCAGCCGGTGAGGCCGTCCGATTCGTCCCACTCGAACAGCGCGCCGCGGGTCTCCATGGGCGTGACGCCGCAGCGGTGGCAGACGAAGCGCTCCCTGACCACCACGTCCGCACCGTCGATCGCTGCCTGAACCGCCTTGTCGTTCTCGGCCTGGCTCGCCTCGTCGGCACCGCCGGTGAACGTCATCTCGAAGATCACGTTGTCGTCCCAGCCTTCGTGGACCAGCGGCGCGCCGTCGCGAAGGGCGCTTTCCGGATCGCCGACATAGGGCAGGGGGTCGTAGTCGACCTGGATCGCCTCCACCGCATCCTCGGCTGCGTAAGGGTCGCGCGCGACCACCGCCGCCACCGGCTCGCCGTGCCACTTGACCTTGCCGACCGCGAGCGGCCAGTGCTTCGGGTAGTTGGCGGGCAGTGCCGGCACCACCACGGGCTGCGGCATCGGCAGGATCGCATCCTTGATGTCCTCGCCCGTGACCACGGCGATCACGCCCGGCATGGCCTTGGCGGCGCTCGCGTCGATGCGCGCGATCCTGGCGTGCGCGTGGTCGCTCCGCCGGAACGCCAGATGCACCATGCCCGGGATTGCGATATCGGCGAGGAAGCGGCCCCTGCCGGTGGTGAGCCGGTGGTCTTCCTTGCGGCTGAAGCGGCTGCCGACCCAGCCTTCGTTCGTCGCGCTCATCCGATGGCCTCCGTCACCTGCTCTCCGCGGCGGCGCGGACCGCGTCGACGATATGCGCATAGCCGGTGCAGCGGCAGAGATTGCCGATCAGCCCGTGGCGGATCTCCGCGTCGGTGGGGGCCGGGTTCTCGCGCAGGAAATCGTCCATGTTCATCAGGATGCCCGGCGTGCAGTAGCCGCATTGCAGGGCGTGATGCTCGTTGAACGCCTTCTGCAAGGGCGTCGCCTGCCCGCCCTTGGCCAAGCCCTCGACGGTGGTGATCGCGTGGCCGTCGGCCTGAGCGGCGACCATGAGGCAGGATTTCACCGCGGCGCCGTCCAGCTGGACGGTGCAGGTGCCGCAGACGCCCTCGTAGGTGCAGCCGATGTGGGTGCCGGTGAGCCCGGCGCGCTCGCGGATGAAATCGACCAGCAGCATGCGGACGGGCACGGTCTCTTCGTGGACCTCGCCGTTGATCGTCACCCTGATCGTCGTGTCGCCCATCGCCGGGGCCTCCCTTACGATCGACCGGTCGCCCGCGCGAAGGCCATCGCCGTCACCTCGGTGCCGAGCGAGCGGATGAGCTGCTTGCGGTAATCCGGATCGGCCCACAGGTCTCCCTGTGTCTCGATCTCGCCGGCGGCCGCGTCCAGGGCCGCGGCGATTCCGGCCGAATCGTCCGGGGCGCGGCCGGCCAGCGCCGCCTCGGCGGCGGGTGCGCGTTTGGGCCCGGTGGCGAGCCCGCCCACCGCGACCCGCGCGCGGGCGCAGCAGCCGTCTTCCACTTCGAGGGCGACGCAGACGCCGATCACCGGCAGGGCGTCGGTCACGAGACCCCATTTCCGGTAGGCACTGCCGGCGTTCGCCCGCGCGGGCGGGAGCGTCACGGCCGTCAGCATCTCGTTCTCTTCCCGCGCCGTCTCCAGCGGGCCGCCGATGAAGTCCTCGGCCGCGAGGCTTCGCACCGCACCGTCCGCCGCCGTCAGCTCCAGCACGGCACCCAGGGCGATGGCGACGGGCGGCATACAGGCGGCGACGTAGTTCCAGCAGAGGCTGCCGCCGAGGGTGCCGCGGTTGCGGACCTGGCGGTCGCCGACGCGCGCCGCCGCGTCGCGGAGCGCGCCGTGCGCGCCGTCCAGCCGCCCGTCGCGGGTGATCTCGGCGTAGCGGGTCATCGGCCCGATGCGCACGCCGTCTGCGCCGATCTCGATTCCGGAGAGCCCGGCGACCGCCTGGAGGTCGATCAGGCAGCGCGGGCGCACCAGCCGCGCCTTGACGGCCTGCATCAGGCTCTGGCCGCCGGCGACGAAGACTGCCTCGCCCTCCGCGTAGCGGCCGAAAACGGCGAGCGCCTCGCCGACCGTCGCCGGGCGCGCGTAGTCGTCGATGGGTGCCGGATACATCCCGTTCGCTCTCCGTCGCTACCGCTCCCCGGCCGCCATCATAGGCGGCGCGGGGGGCCCGGCCAAGCCGCCGCGGCGCTCAGCGCACGAAGTTCTTCACGTAGTCGGCGCCGAGGCCGACCTCCTCGTAGTGCCGACGCGCCCGGTCGAGGCGGTGGAACACGTCCTCGGCATGGTCGTCGTTGCCCGCCTCGTCCACGTAGTTGACCGAGCCGGAGATGGCGAAGAAGCAGTGCATCTCGGGGCGGTCTTCGTCGACCACCAGGGTGTGGACCTCGCCCGGCGGCTCGTAGATGTAGGTCCCCTTGTCGGCCACCCAGTCGTGTTCCAGGTAGCGGAAGGCGCCTTCGAGGACGAGGCCGTGGACCGGTGCCGGGTGCCGGTGGCGCGACACGAAGCCGCCGCCCTCGACCCGCACGATCTCGCACCAGCCGCCCTGCACCGTGTTGAACATGAGCGGCCGCAGCCAGACCCGCTCCTTCAGCGGCACCCACACCCGCTCGTCCTCGGGCCGGGTATCGAGCACGATGTCGGGCGGCGAAAAGGGATGGGCGCTCGCCGTGGCGACGCGGGCGATGGCTTGGCTCATGGCGTTCTCCTCGCGGCGACGCGCCGCCTTGCGGAACCCGTGACCGGCAAGGTAGCCGGCCCGCGCCCCTCCGCCAAGGGCGGGGACGGCGCGCGCCGCCCCTGCTACCATCGCGCGACGAGAGGGCGCAGCAGTCGCGCAGGGGGAATGTCACGGATCGTCGCATGGCTGCTCGGCGGCCTCGCGCTCGGCCTCGCCCTGCCGGCCGCCGCCGAGGCCGACCTGGACCGCGCCCTGGAGCGGCTCGTCGCCGCGCGCGGCCTGGAGCCTCTGGAGACCCCGCCCTTCGTGCCCTCGGCCAAATTCCACCTGGGCCAAGCGCTCTTCTTCGACCCGATTCTGAGCGGCACGCGGGACGTCGCCTGCGCCACCTGCCATCTCCCCGGCCGCGGGACCTCCGACGGCCTCGCGCTCTCCGTCGGGGCCGGCGGCGAAGGGCTCGCGGAAGCGCGGCGCCTCCGCGACCCGGCGCGGCTGCATCCGCGCAATGCGCTGGACCTGTGGAACCGCGGCCACGCCAGCGTGCGCAACATGTTCTGGGATGGCCGCGTCGCCACCGTCGAGGCACCGGTCACCCGGTTCCGCAGCCCGATGGGCGACCTGTTGCCCGCCGGCCTGGAAAGCCTGCTCGCCGTGCAGGCGCTGCTGCCGCTCGCCGGCGAGGAGGAGATGCTGGGCCTGGCCGGCGACCGCTCCCCGCCCGGCCTCGGCGGCGAGCACGGGGGCCGCCCCAACGAAATCGCCCTGGCGGCGCGCGGGCTGGAGGGGCCGGAGCGGATCGCCGCGGTGCACGCGGCGCTCATGCGCCGGCTCTTCGGCACGGTCGGCACGCCGCTCGCCGACTGGCAGATCGCCTATCGCCGGCTTTTCGACGCCGCCTATCCCGACATGTCGCTCGGCGCGCTCACCATCGCCGACCTCGCCAACGCCATCGGCCATTTCCAGGCGTTGGCCTTCGCCACCCGCGACACGCCGTGGGACCGCTACCTGGCGGGTGACCGCGCGGCGCTCGGCGCGGAGGCGAAGCGCGGCGCGCTGCTCTTCTACGGCAAGGCGCGCTGCGCCGCCTGCCACGGCGGCCCGCTGTTCAGCGACTTCCAGTTCCACTCCCTCGCCGTGCCGCAGGCGGGCCCCGGGATCGACGACAGCGGCGACGACCGCGGCCGTTACGAAGCCACGCGCATCCCTCGGCACCGTTACCGCTTCCGCACCCCGCCGCTCCGCAACGTCACCTTGACGGCACCCTATTTCCACAGTGGCACGGCGGCGAGCCTGGACGAGGCCATCGCCGCCCACCGCCGCCCTCTCCTGCCACGCCGCCTGCCGCTCCCCGGCGGCCCGCCCGGCGTCGCGGGCGAGACGGCGCGCCGCGCGAGCTTCACTCCGACCCTCGCCCGCGCGCCTGCGCCGAGCCCGGCGGAACGGGCGCACCTGATCACCTTCCTCGAAAGCCTCGAGGATCCGCAGACCCACAACCGCGCGCAGGTCGTCCCGGCCAGCGTCCCGAGCGGCCTTCCCGTCCCCGCGGTCGGCGGCGGGGGGTGAGCGGCGTTCGGACGCCGAGCGGTGCCATCGCATCTTTCTCGAACGCCCGCCGTCAATTCGCCATCGTTGGATGGGACATACACGCGCGCCGTTCGGCGCTGCATACGGGCGCGGTTTTCCCGGCCGTCGGGACTCGATTATCCTGCCGGGCGACCATGCCGCATTCCTTCGCGAACGTCCGCGCCCGGGCGCCGGTCGCGCCGCGCGTCTCGGACGAGGTCCGCGAGACCACCTGCTACATGTGCGCCTGCCGTTGCGGCATCAGGGTCCATCTCGACCGGGGCAGGGTGCGCTACATCGAGGGCAACCCGGCGCATCCGGTCAACCGCGGCGTGCTCTGCGCCAAGGGCGCGGCGGGGATCATGCAGCACAATTCGCCGGCGCGCCTGCAGCAGCCGTTGCGGCGCACGGGCGAACGCGGGAGCGGCGCCTTCCGCGCCATCTCCTGGGACGAAGCCTTGGCGACGGCGACGGACTGGCTCGGCGCCATCCGCCGCCGCGACCCGAAGCGCCTCGTCTTCTTCACCGGGCGCGACCAGTCGCAGGCGCTCACCGGCTGGTGGGCGAAGCAGTTCGGCACGCCGAATTACGCGGCCCATGGCGGCTTCTGCTCGGTGAACATGGCCGCCGCCGGTCTCTGTACGATCGGCTCGTCCTTCTGGGAGTTCAGCGAGCCGGACTGGGCGCACACCCGCTATCTCATGCTCTTCGGCGTCGCCGAGGACCACGCCTCCAACCCGATCAAGATCGGCCTCGGCGCGCTCAAGTCGCGCGGCGCCGCCAAGGTCGTGTCCGTCAATCCGGTGCGCACCGGCTATTCCGCCGTCGCCGACGAGTGGATCGGCATCAGGCCCGGCGCCGACGGGCTCTTCGTCCTCGCCCTGGTCCACGAATTGCTGCGCGCCGAGCGGATCGACTGGGACTATCTCGCCCGCTACACCAACGCCCCCTGGCTGGTGATCGACGCGCCGGGCACGGCCGACGACGGCCTCTTCGCCCGCGGCGCGGGCGGCGAACCGCTGGCTTGGGATGCGCGCGGCGAACGCTTGGCCGACGCGCGGGCGCCGGCCATCGCCCCGGCCCTCGCCGGCGCCCGCGCGCTGCCCGACGGCCGCCGCGCCCGCCCTGTCTTCCAGCTGATTGCGGAGCGCTATCTCGACCCGGCCTGGGCGCCCGAGCGGGCGGCGGCGCGTACCGGCATCGCCGCCGGCCGCATCCGCCGCATCGCGCGGGAGCTCGCGGAGGCGGCGTTCGAAAGCGGCGTCGCCGTCGAAACCCCGTGGACCGACTGGACGGGGCGGCGGCACGCGCGTTTCGTCGGCCGCCCGGTGGCGCTCCACGCCATGCGCGGCATCTCGGCCCACGCCAACGGCTTCCAGACCTGCCGCGCCCTCCACCTGCTGCAGGTGCTGCTGGGCGCGGTGGACAGCCCCGGCGCCTACCGCGCGGCGCCGCCCTACCCCAAGCCCTGCCCCGGCGGGCCGCCGCCCGCCGGCAGGAGCACGGCGCCGGAAACCCCGCTCGAGGGGATGCCGCTCGGGATTCCGTCCGGCCCCGAGGACCTCCTGGTCGCGCGCGACGGAACGCCGCTCCGCCTGGACAAGGCGTTCGGCTGGGAGTTCCCCCTCGCCGCGCACGGCACGATGCATCTCGTGCTGCGCAACGCCTGGGCCGGTGACCCCTACCCCATCGACACGCTGTTCCTCTACATGGCCAACATGAGCTGGAACAGTGCGATGAACGTCCCGGCGACGCTCCGCTACCTCACCGACCGCGATTCACGCGGGCGCTACCGCATCCCCCGGATCGTCTACGCCGATGCCTACCGCTCGGAGATGGTCGCCTACGCCGACCTGGTGCTGCCCGACACCACCTATCTGGAGCGCTGGGACTGCCTCTCCCTCCTCGACCGGCCGATCAGCGACGCAGACGGCGCGGCTGACGCGATCCGGCAACCCGTGGTCGCGCCCGACCGCGACGTGCGGCCGTTCCAGGACGTGCTGATCGACCTCGGCGCGCGGCTCGCGCTCCCTGGCTTCGTCGCGGAAGACGGCGCACCGGCCTTCCCCGGCGGCTACCGGGATTACATCGTCGGGCACGAGCGCGCGCCGGGGATCGGCCCGCTGGCCGGGTGGCGCGGGGCGGACGGGAGCGCCCACGGCGTCGGCGCGCCGAACCCGGCGCAGCTCGACCGCTACGTGGAGAACGGCTGCTTCTGGCGCCGCCCGCTGCCGCCGGAACAGCGCTATCTCAAGCACGGCAACCGCGCCTATCTCGAGGCGGCGCACGCGGCCGGCTGGCTGGCCGCGCCCGAGCCGGTCGCGATGCAGCTCTACAGCGAGACGCTGCAACGCTTCCGCCTCGCCGCCCGCGGTTTCGGCCCGGTGCAGCCGCCCGACGCCCTCCGCGCCCGCCTCGAGGCCCGCATGGACCCGCTGCCGGTCTGGTACGAGACGGCGGTGGAGGCGGGCTATCCGTTGCACGCGATCACCCAGAGGCCGATGCACATGTACCATTCCTGGGGCGGGCAGAACGCCTGGCTGCGCCAGATCACCCCGAGCAACGTCCTCTACGTCCACCCCGAGACCGCCGCGCGCGCGGGCCTGGAAGACGGCGACTGGGCCTGGATCGTGGCGCCGCTGGGCCGGGTCAAGGCGCGAATCGGCGTCATGGCGGCCATGAACGCGGATACGGTCTGGACCTGGAACGCCATCGGCAAGCGGGGCGGCGCCTGGGGCCTGCCGCCTGGCGCGCCGGAGGCCCGGCTCGGCTTCCTCCTGAACCACCTGATCCCCGACATGGCTCCTGGCGCGGACGGCGCCGCCGGCGCCAATGCCGATCCCGTCACCGGGCAGGCCGCCTGGTACGATCTCAAGGTCCGGCTGGAGCCCTGCCGCCCCGGCGAGGCGGGCGAGACCGCGCCGCTGTTCGCGCCGCTGGCGCCGGAGGGCGAGGCAGGCGCGCCCCGCATTCTGCGCTTCGGCGCGGATTTCGACCGCGCGCCCGCCGGCGGCACGGCGCCGACCCACCGGGAGTGGGTCGGCAACCGGGCCGGCGGGCCGTGACCGCGCTGCCGCGCGGCGGGCCCGGGAAGAAGCTCGGGCTGGTCGTCGATCTCGACATCTGCGTCGGCTGCCACGCCTGCGCCGTGAGCTGCAAGGCGTGGAACGGCGCGGGCGGCGGGGCACCCCCCGCCGACAGCGACCCCTACGGGGAGAATCCGGGCGGAGTCTGGTTCAACCGGGTCCACGGTTACGAGGTCGTGGACGAGCGGGGGGAAGCGCAGGTGGTGCATTTCCCCCGCAGCTGCCTCCACTGCGACGACGCGCCCTGCGTCACCGTCTGCCCGACCGGTGCCTCCTACAAGCGCGCGGAGGACGGGATCGTTCTCGTCGATCCGGACACCTGCATCGGCTGCAAGCTCTGCGCCTGGGCCTGCCCTTACGGTGCGCGCGAGTTCGACGAAGACGCCGGCGTGATGACGAAGTGCACGCTCTGCGTCGACCGCATCTACAACGAGAACCTCCCGCCGGAGCGTCGGGTTCCGGCCTGCGTCGCCGCCTGCCCCACCGGCGCGCGCAGCTTCGGCGATCTGGGCGACCCGGAATCGGGAGTGAGTCGCCTGGTCGCGGAGCGCGGCGGCGTCGCGCTCATGCCGGAGCAGGGATGCGCGCCGGTCAACCGCTATCTGCCGCCGCGGGCGAAAGACCGGGACGCGGCGGCGGAAGGCGACCGGGGCTTGCGGCCCGTCGTAGAGAACGCCGCGGCCGCGCTGGCGCGCTGGGCGGGGCGGCTGATCGCACGGTAAGCGAACGGTGTTCCCGGCCGGCTCGCTCATCTTCTTCACCGCCGCCTCGGGCACGGGCTACGGCCTGGTGTTCCTGACGATCGGGGCGGATTGCATCGGCCTCCTCGCACCCGCCGCCGCGCTTCCGGCCGCGGGCGTCGGCGGCGGCCTGGCGCTGGCGACGGCGGGGCTTCTCGCATCGCTCGCCCATCTCGGCCATCCGCGTCGCGCCTGGCGCGCCTTCGGCCAGTGGCGCTCCTCCTGGCTCAGCCGCGAAGGGGTGTTCGCGGTCGCCTGCTACGGCCCCGCCGCCGCCTGGCTCGGCGTGAGCCTGGACGCGGACGCCCCGGTGGCGCACGCGCTCGGCGGGCTGGCGATGGCGTGCTGCCTCGCGACCGTCTACTGCACGGCGATGATCTACGCCTCGCTCAAGGCCGTCCACGCTTGGCATACCCCGCTCGTGCCCTGCGCCACCCTGGCGCTCGCCCTCACCGGCGGTGCCGTGGTGCTGACGCTGTTGAGCCATGCGCTGGGCGGCCCGGTGCTGGCCGCGAGTGCCGCGTCCTGGGTGGCGGCGGCGCTGGGCGCGCTGGCCAAGGCCCTCTACTGGCGGCGGCAGGCGCGGGCGCTCGGGCCGAGCACGGCGGAAAGCGCCACCGGCCTGGGTGGCCTCGGCCGGGTGCGCCAATGGGCGGCGCCCCACAGCCCCGACGCCTGGCTCCTGAAGGAGATGGGCTACCGGGTCGCGCGGGAGAAAGCCGCCCTGCTGCGGCCGCTCGCCACGCTCGCGGGCTTCGTGGCCCCGGCGGCGCTGCTCGCGGCGGCCCTGGCGGTGCCCGGCGCGGGCGCCCTGGCCCTCGCCGCGCTCGCGGTGGTCTCCACCGGCGCCGGCCTCGCCGTCGAGCGCTGGCTCTTCTTCGCCGAAGCCAGACACGCGGCGACGCTCTACTATGGGCGGACGTGACGGAGCGCCGCGCTTGGCGCCGATCGACAGGGGAGTGCGTCATGGCGGAAATCTCCACCGGCAACCGCGACCTCGCGGGCTACGGCGCCGCGCCGCCGCCCGTGCCCTGGCCCGGCGGCGCCCGGCTCGCCGTCTCGGTGGTCGTCAACTACGAGGAAGGCTCGGAATACTCCCACGCCATGGACGATCCCGACCAGGAGGGGTTGACGGAGTTCGGCAACTACCCGCTGCCGGAGGGCACCCGCAACCTCGCCATGGAATCGATGTTCGAATACGGCTCCCGCGCCGGGGTCTGGCGCATCCTCCGGCTGTTCGAGGAGACCGGGGTCGATGCGACCTTCTACGCCTGCGCCGTCGCCTTCGAGCAGAACCCGGCGGTCGCCCGCGCCGTGATCGCCGGCGGCCATGAGGTGTGCAGCCACGGCTATCGCTGGGAGGAGGTGTTCCGCCTCTCCCGCGAGGAGGAGCGCCGGCATATCCGGCTGGCGGTGGAGTCCTTCGAACGCACCACGGGGCGGCGCCCGGTCGGCTGGTACTGCCGCTTCGGCCCGAGCGTCCACACCCGCGCGCTGATCGTCGAGGAGGGCGGCTTCCTCTACGATTCGGACGCCTACAACGACGACCTGCCCTATTTCGTCGAGGTCGCGGGCAAGCGCCATCTGGTGGTGCCCTACACGCCCGACGCCAATGACTTCCGCTTCTGGACGACGCCCGGCTTCATCACCGCCGGGCACTTCTACCAGTACCTGCGGGACAGCTTCGACACGCTCTACGCCGAGGCAGCGGCGTGTCCGAAGATGATGTCGATCGGCCTCCACGCCCGCATGATCGGCCGCCCCGGCCGGCTGCCCGCGCTGCGGCGTTTCATCGCCCACGCGCAGGCGCACGAGGGAGTCTGGTTCGCGACGCGCGAGGCGATCGCCCGCCACTGGCTCGCGGCGGCAGGGTAGCGGCCTTCCTCCCGGCGGGACCGCGCCCGCGGGCGCGGTCTAAGTGCCGCCCGCCGCCTTCGGCAGTGCCTTGACGAGGGCGCGGACGGAATCGACGGAGCGCCGGAACGCCGCACGCTCGGCCGGGTCGAGGGCGATTTCGACGATGCGCTCCACGCCGCGCGCGCCGATGACCGCGGGCACCCCGACATAGAGGCCCTTCACGCCGTACTGGCCGGTGAGCCAGGCGGCGCAGGGCAGCACGCGCTTCTTGTCCTTGAGGCAGGACTCGGCCATGGCGATGGCGGCCGACGCCGGGGCGTAGAACGCCGAGCCCGTCTTCAGCAGGCCCACGATCTCGGCACCGCCGTCGCGGGTGCGCTGCACGATCTCCGAAAGCCGCGATTCGGAGAGCCAGCCCATCTTCACCAGATCCGGCAAGGGGATGCCGGCGACGGTCGAATAGCGCGGCAGCGGCACCATGGTGTCGCCGTGGCCGCCCAACACGAAGGCCGTCACGTCCTCGACCGAGACCTTCAGTTCCTCGGCGATGAAATGGCGGAAGCGGGCGGAATCGAGCACGCCGGCCATGCCGACGACCCGCCGGTGGGGCAGGCCGCTGGCCTTGCGCAGCACGAAGACCATCGCATCCAGCGGGTTGGTGATGCAGATGACGAAGGCGCCGGGGGCGTATTTCCCGAGGCCCGCGCCGACCTGCTCCATCACGCCGGCGTTGATCGCGAGCAGGTCGTCGCGGCTCATGCCGGGCTTGCGCGGGACGCCGGCGGTGACGATCACCACGTCGGCACCCTTGATCGCCGCGTAGCCGTGCGTCCCGCGCAAGGCGGCGTCGAACCCTTCGATCGGGCCGCTCTGGGCCAAGTCGAGCGCCTTGCCCCGGGGCACGCCCTCCACCACGTCAAAGAGCACGACGTCGCCCAACTCCTTGAGCCCGGCGAGATGGGCGAGCGTGCCGCCGATGTTGCCCGCGCCGATCAACGCGATCTTGCTGCGTGCCATGCCGTTCCCCCGCGGTCACGCCGGTTGTAGCGCCGCGGGCCGGGCCCATCAACCCGCACGGGCGGTTGACCGGCGGGGCGCGGCGGGTAGTATCGGGTGCCGGCTTGCAGGTTCCGAGACGGAGGGGGCGCCGGACGGTTCCGCGCGGGAACGTTGCCCGCCTTTGCCGGGAGACGCCATGACAGAAGACGCCGGCGCCGTGGCCCTCGCCCGCACCCCGCTCTTCGACGAACACCGGGCGCTCGGCGCCAGGCTGGTCGGCTTCGCCGGCCACGCCATGCCCGTGGCCTACGAGGCCGGGATCATCGCCGAGCACACGCACACCAGGGCGTCGGCGAGCCTGTTCGACGTCTCGCACATGGGGCAGCTCCGCCTGCGCGGCCCGGCCGAAGCCCTCGAACGCCTGGTGCCGGGGGACATCGCGGGCCTCGCCCCCATGGCCATGCGCTACACCCAGCTCACCAACGACACCGGCGGCATCATCGACGACCTGATGGTCACGCGGGCGGAGGAAGGCTTCCTCCTCGTGGTCAACGCCGCCCGCAAGGAGGCGGACATCGCTCATATCGAGAGCCGCCTCGATTCCGGCGCGACCCTCACTGCGCCGACCGGGCGCGCCCTGATCGCACTACAGGGGCCGAAGGCGGCCGCCGTGCTCGCCCGCCACGCGCCGGGGTGCGCCGCGCTCTCGTTCATGACCGCCGGCGCCTTCGCCGTCGGCGGGATCGAGGCATTCGTCTCGCGCTCGGGCTATACCGGCGGGGACGGCTTCGAGCTCTCGGTCGCCGACCGCGACGCGCCTGCGCTCTGGCGGCTCCTTCTCGCCGCGCCGGAGGTCGCGCCCGCCGGGCTCGGCGCCCGTGATTCGCTCCGCCTGGAGGCGGGCCTCTGCCTCTACGGTCACGACATCGACGAGACGATCTCGCCGGTCGAGGCGGTGCTCACCTGGTCGATCGGCAAGCGCCGCCGGCGCGAGGGCGGCTTCCCCGGCGTGGCGCGAATCCGGCGGGAACTGGCGGAGGGGCCCCGGCGCAGGCGGGTCGGCATCCGCCCGGAGGGCCGGGCGCCGGCGCGCGAGGGCACCCCGGTGCTGGACGCCGACGGAGCCGGGATCGGGACCGTCACCAGCGGCGGCTTCGGGCCGAGCGCGGGCGGGCCGGTCGCGATGGGCTACGTCGCGGCCGAGGCCGCCGCGCTCGCAACGCCGGTCTCGCTCCTGGTGCGGGGCAAGCCGCGGCCGGCGGCCATCGTCAAGTTGCCGTTCGTCCCGCACACTTATGCGACGGACTGAAGGCGGAGGGCGCGATGAGCGGGCTCGCATACACCAGGGACCACGAGTGGATCCGACTCGAGGGCGACGTCGGCATGGTCGGCATTTCGGACTACGCCCAGGCGCAGCTGGGCGACGTGGTCTATGTCGAGTTGCCGGAGGTCGGCAAGGCGCTCGCCCGGGGCGAGGAAGCGGCGGTCGTCGAATCGGTGAAGGCCGCGAGCGAGGTCTATGCGCCGGTCTCGGGCGAGGTGGTGGAGGTCAACCGGGCGCTGGAAGACGCGCCGGCGCTGGTGAACGGCGCGCCGACGGAGGCGGGCTGGTTTCTCAAGCTCAGGCTGAGCGCGCCGGCGGAACTCGACGGGCTGATGGACGAGGCCGCCTACGGCGCCTACGTGGCGAGCCTCGGCGACGGTTAGCCGCCCCGTGGCGGTGGAGAGGGGGAAGCGATGACGGCGTGCGCGCGATCGTTGACGGATCTCGAGAACGCGGCGGCTTTCGTCGACCGCCATATCGGCCCGCGCGATGCCGACGTCGCGGCGATGCTCGGGATCGTGGGCCACGAATCCCTGGAAGCGCTCGCCGACGCCGCGGTGCCCGCCTCCATCCGCGCGGCGCTGCCGGAGCGCTTTCCGGAAAGCCGGACGGAGGAGGACGTGCTCGCCGCGCTTGCCGATCTCGCCGCGCGCAACCGCGTGGCCCGCTCGATGATCGGCCTCGGCTATCACGGCACCCACACGCCGCCGGTCATCCAGCGCAACATTCTGGAGAATCCGGGCTGGTACACCGCCTACACCCCCTATCAGCCGGAGATCTCCCAGGGCCGGCTGGAAGCGCTGCTCAACTTCCAGACGATGGTGATGGACCTCACCGGCTTCTCCTGCGCCAACGCCTCGCTGCTCGACGAGGGCACGGCGGCGGCCGAGGCCATGCAGATGAGCCACGGCATCGCCCGCAACGGCAGCGACCGTTTCTTCGTTTCCGACTCCTGCCTGCCCCAGACCATCGCGGTCGTGAGGACGCGGGCGGAGGCGGTCGGCATTTCCATCGAGGTCGGCGACTACCGGGCTGGCCTGCCGGAGGGCCCGTTCTTCGGCATGTTGCTGCAATATCCGACGGCCGACGGCGCGGTCCCCGACTACCGGCCGATCGTCGAGCGGGCGCGGGAGGCCGGCACCGTCGTCACGGTCGCGGCCGACCTGCTCAGTCTCGTCCTGCTGACCCCGCCCGGCGAATTCGGCGCGGACATCGCGGTCGGCAGCGCGCAGCGCTTCGGGGTGCCGCTCGGCTATGGCGGCCCCCATGCCGCCTTCTTCGCGACCCACGAGAAATACCGCCGCGCGATGCCGGGCCGGATCGTCGGCGTCTCGGTCGATACGCGCGGGCGGGCGGCGCTCAGGCTCGCGCTCCAGACCCGCGAGCAGCACATCCGGCGCGAGAAGGCGACCAGCAACATCTGCACGGCGCAGGTGCTGCTCGCTGTGGTCGCCGGGATGTATGCGGTCTATCACGGGCCGGACGGCCTCGCCCGGATCGCGCGGCGCACCCACAGGCTCGCCGACATTCTGGCGGAGGGACTGACGCGCCTCGGCTTCTCCCTCGAGAACGAGACGTGGTTCGAAACGCTCACGGTGCGTGCGCCGGGCGAAGCCCGTGCGATCCTCCGCCGCGCCGCGGAGGCGGGCTACAACCTGCGCCCGATCGACAACGACCGACTCGGCATCGCCCTCGACGAGACCACCACCCGCGCCGACGTGGAAGCGGTGTGGCGGGCCTTCGCCGACGGCAGCGACCCGGGCTTCGCGACCGCCGATCTCGAAGGCGTCGCCCGCCACGGCCTGCCCGCGGCGGCCGTGCGGCGCACGCCGTTCCTGGAGCATCCGGTGTTCACCCTCTACCGCTCGGAGACCGAGATGCTCCGCTACATGCGCCGGCTCGAAGGCAGGGACGTGGCCCTCGACCGCTCCATGATCCCGCTCGGCTCCTGCACCATGAAGCTCAACGCGACCGCCGAGATGATGCCGATCACCTGGCCCGGCTTCGCCGGCATCCACCCGTTCGCGCCGGCGGAGCAGGCGGCGGGATACCGTGCGCTCATCGAGAGCCTCGAGCGGATGCTGTGCGAGGCCACGGGCTTCGCCGCGGTCTCCCTCCAGCCGAACGCCGGCAGCCAGGGGGAATATGCCGGCCTCATGGCGATCCGGCGCTATCACGAGGAACGCGGCGAGAGCGGGCGCAACGTCTGCCTGATCCCGAGCTCGGCCCACGGTACCAATCCGGCGAGCGCGGTCATGGCAGGCATGAAGGTCACGGTCGTCGCCTGCGACGACGACGGCAACGTCGACCTCGCCGATCTCCAGGCCAAGGCGGACGCCCATGCCGCCGCCCTCGCGGCGCTGATGATCACCTATCCCTCGACCCACGGCGTGTTCGAGGAAGCCATCGTCGAGATCTGCCGGGTGATCCACGAGGCCGGCGGGCAGGTCTATATGGACGGCGCCAACCTGAACGCCCTGCTCGGGCTCGCCCTGCCCGGGCGCTTCGGCCCGGACGTGGCCCACATGAACCTGCACAAGACCTTCTGCATCCCCCACGGCGGCGGCGGGCCGGGCGCGGGCCCCATCGGCGTGGCGGCGCATCTCGCGCCCTACCTGCCGGGGCATCCGCTGGCGCCGGAGGCCGGCCCGCCAGGCGGAATCGGCCCGGTCTCGGCGGCGCCCTGGGGCTCGGCCGGGATCCTGCCGATCTCCTGGGCCTATATCGCGATGATGGGCCGGTCGGGCCTCACGCGGGCGAGCCAAGTCGCGATCCTCAATGCGAACTACGTGGCCAAGCGCCTCGCCGGGCACTATCCGGTGCTCTATACGGCGAAGAACGGCCTGGTCGCGCACGAATGCATCGTCGACGTGCGCCCTCTGAAGCGCTCCAGCGGAGTCGAGGCCGAGGACATCGCCAAGCGCCTCATGGACTACGGGTTCCACGCCCCCACCATGTCCTTTCCCGTGCCGGGCACGCTGATGATCGAGCCGACCGAAAGCGAATCGAAAGCCGAGCTGGATCGCTTCTGCGCGGCGATGATCGCGATCCGCGCGGAGATCGCGGCGATCGAGCAGGGCCGTCTGGACGCCGCCGACAACCCGCTGAAGAACGCCCCGCACACCCTGGACGACGTCGTCGCCTCCACCTGGAGCCATGGCTACGACCGTTCGCATGCCGTCTTCCCCACCGAGGACGCGCGGCGCGCCAAATACTGGCCACCGGTGAACCGGATCGATCAGGTCCACGGCGACCGCAACCTGATCTGCGCCTGCCCGCCCCTGGAGAGCGACCGCGCCGCCGCCGGGTAGGCCCCCGCCCGCCGCGTCGGGGCGGTGCGCCGTCTGTCCGTATGCGCGGGCCGTTGGTATCGTGCGCCGCCATGGACCGCCTGTTCGATTTGGCCGGCAAGGCCGCCGTCGTCACCGGCTCGACCAAGGGCATCGGCTTGGCCATCGCCCGGGCCCTGGCGCGGCACGGCGCGCGCGTCGCGGTTTCGAGCCGGGACGAAGGGCGGGTGGAGGCGGCGCAGCGAACGCTGGCGGACGAAGGGTTCGAGGTTCTCGGCATTCCCTGCAACGTCGGGCGCAAGGCCGAGCTGCAGAACTTGGTCGAGGAGACCCGGCGCGCCTGGGGGGCGATCGACATCGCCGTCGGCAACGCCGCGATCAACCCGCATTACGGCCCGCTCACGGAGATCGCCGACCAGACTTTCGCGAAGATCATGGCGACCAACGTGCAGTCCAACCTGTGGCTCGCGCGGATGGTCGCCTGTGACATGCGGCGGCGGAAGGGCGGCGCGATCGTCTACGTCTCCTCGATCGGCGGCTTGTTCGGCTCCGACGTGATCGGCGCCTACGGCGTTTCCAAAGCCGCCGACATCCACCTCGCCCGCGCGCTCGCCGTCGAGCTCGGGCCGGACAACATCCGGGTCAACTGCATCGCACCGGGCCTCGTGCGCACGGATTTCGCGCGCAAGCTGTGGGAGGATCCGCGCCGCGCCGCGCGGCATGCCGGCGAGACACCGCTGGGGCGCCTGGGCGCGCCCGAGGACGTGGCCGGGGCCGCGGTCTATCTGGCCTCCGACGCCGGGCGCTGGACCACGGGCCAGACCATCGTCGTCGACGGCGGCGCCTCGATCGCGCGATGACGCGATGACGGAAGACGCGGACGAACGGCCCGTGACGATCGAGCGGCGGGTGCCGCGTCATTCTCTGGCTCGACTGGCCGGCGGTGTTCAACGCCGTCTCGCTCGGCCTGAAGACCGCGCTGATCGACGTGATCGAGGAACTCGGCGCCGACGCTCCCATTTGGGCCACGCCGCGCCCGTGTCTTCCGGCGCGCGCCCAAGCCGGCGCATCCAATCGCCATCATCGCCCGCCATGGCCTACCACCCGCCCCGGCCTACTCGAACCGGGCTTCGTTCAACAGCCGGTAGGCGTCGGTTTCCCGCAACGCCTCGAAGGCATCGTTCTCTTTCAGGCGATCGAAGGGAACCTTGCCGTCGCAATCGCGCGCGGCGGGGTCCGCGCCGGCTTCGATCAATGCCGTAATCACGGAAGGGTTGGAATTGCGCGCCGCATAATGAAGCGGCGTTGCGCCGAAGCCAGTGCGCGCGGCGGCGGGGTCCGCGCCGGCGGAGAGCGCGGCCTTCACTTCGGAAGCAGTCCCGCTCTCCGCCGCCTCGAACAGGTCGTCCTTCACGTCCATGTCACAAACAACCCGCGCCGCGTCCGTGTCTTCCGGCGCGCGCTCAAGCCGGCGCATCCAATCGTCATCGTGCGCATCCAACCGCCATTATTCATCTTCCGGCAACGGCTTGACTTCAACTTGCTCAAAGCGCCCATAGGAGCCGGATTTTTCCGGGCGCCAATCGCCAAGCCCAATTCGGCGCCCGCCTATGTCAAGCCATGTCTGCAATTGCTCAAGGTCGCAAAGTTCGTCGTCCACTTCGATCACGAACCGGCAAGCCCAATCATCGAATTTGGCACGTGTGCGCAAGATGCGGTTTCGTTGTACGACAACGCCAACCGTGAATTGCGCCTTCTTGCCAAGGGTTGCGACATCCGTTCCGTACTTTTCGCGGTCGTAATCGAACGCGAGAATGCGTTCGACAATCAGACCTTCGCGGACTTGCGGGCCTTGCTTCAACTTCCGGGCGGCGGTTTCGAGCATGCTTCGAAGGGCGCCTTCCGGGATTGTCGGCGTTCCATCCGCGTCGAGCCAAAGACTGGTTTGGCATTCGAGTTCGCGGAGCCGGGCGTCGTCGGTTTCGGTTCGGTTGCTGCCTTTCTTTCGGGCGATTTCCGCCTTTTCGAGATTGGCAGGGGAGCGCGTGTCGAGTCCGGCCGCGCCGTTGTGCATGATGATTGCGCCCGTACCCTTGATGTGGATTTCATATCGCATCGTTCGACGGTCTCTTTCAGGCTACGCATGAAGGAAAACCTATCGCCGCCGTGCCTGTGGAAGCGGCGCAGGGTTGTCGCGATTTCGTGGCATATGCCGCACAGGGCGGTCAGGTCGGCGGCGGTCAGGGCGCTATCGGGCGGGTAGGGTCCGGCAAGCGGGGTTCCCGCCCAATGGTGAGCTTCGGTTGCCGGCGCCTGTCCGCATAGCTGGCACACGCCGGCGGAACGGTCGAAGGCGGCGGCGCGGGCGGCGGGGTTCATCGTTCAACTCCCCCGCCGCCCGGCGGTAACGGTGTTCCCTGCCATGCCGAGCCGAACCCTGCCCTGCCTTGCCGTGCCATTCACGCCTACCATTGCGGCGCGCGCGTTGTCCAATGGTGTTCCCTGCCATGCCGAGCCAAGCCCTGCCTAGCCCCGCCGGGCCACGCCAAGCCCCGCCTGGCCGAGCCAGGCCCTGCCGGGCCATGCACGCCTACCATTGCGCCTTGCCCATTGTCCAATGATCCGGTGCGCACGGGTGCGAGGCTACGCGGTCGGTGGCGGCCTCTCGCTCGTCCTCGCGGCGGACATGGCCATCGCCGCCGAGCGCCGGGGCATCGTCCGGGCGGTGGTGCCGGCACCGCCCTGCTGCGCGACACGGTGGCTCGGCAGAAACGCTTGAACGGCCGGCCGTTGCGGCGCACCCTGGCGGGGACGGAAGACGAAATCGCCTTGGCCCTCGGTCGCGCGTGAGCGCCCGCGCGCCTTCGTCCACGGAGAGCAGCCCTGCCCGGAATCGCCGCGTTCGGTGCCTATCTGCCGCGCCGCCGCCTGCAACGATCGGCCATCGCCGAGGCCAACGCCTGGTTCGACGCCTCCCTCCGCGCCCTCGCCCGGGGCGAGCGGACGATGGCCAACTGGGACGAGGACCCGGTCACGATGGCCGTGGAGGCGGCGCGGGACATGGGCGCGGCCGGCGAAGCCGCCGCCGTGGTGCTGGCCTCCACCACGCATCCGTTCGCCGTGCGCCAGAACGCCGGCATCGTCGCGGAGGCGCTGACCCTGGGCCGCCACCTGCGCACCATGGACGTGGGCGGCGGGCTGCGCGCGGCGACGACGGCCCTCCTGAGCGCGCTGGACAGCGCCGCCGCCGGGCGCGGGCCGGTGCTCGTCGCGGCGGCGGAACGGCGCAAGGCCCGGGCCGGCAGCCCGATGGAAATGCTCTCCGGCGACGGCGCGGCGGCGCTGCTCGTCGACGGCGCCGACGGAATCGCGCGGCTGGCGGGGGCGGCGACCGTGAGCGTCGATTTCATCGACCATTTCCGGGCCGGCGGCCACGACTTCGACTACGACTGGGAGGACCGCTGGATCCGCGACGAAGGCTGGATGAAACTGGTGCCGGAGGCGGTCGGCCGGGCGCTTGCCCATGCCGGCGTCGCCGCCGCCGACATCGACCGCATGATCGTGCCGAGCCCTCTGCGTCGGGTGCCGGAGAGCGTCGCCGAAGAATGCGGCGTGGCGCGGGAGGCCGTCGCCGACCCGCTGATCGGCACCGTCGGCCAATGCGGCGCGGCGCACCCGCTGCTGATGCTGGCGGCGGTGCTGGCGCAGGCGGAACCGGGGCAGAGGATCGTCGTCACGGGCTTCGGCCAGGGCTGCGACGCGCTGGTGTTCGAAGTCGGGGGCGCAATCGCCGCCAGCCAGCCGGCCCTGGGCGTGCCCGGCTGGCTGGCGCGGCGGGTCAAAGAGACCAACTACGCGCGGTTCCTGACCTATGCCGGGGTCGTCGAACGCGAATACGGCAAGCGGGCCGAACTCGACCGGTCGCCTGCCCTGACGGCGTATTACCGCGACCGCGAGGGTATCACCGGGTTCGTGGGCGGCGCGTGCGGGCGCTGCGGCACCGTGCAATACCCGAAGTCGCGCTACTGCGTGAATCCGCAATGCCGCGCCAGGGACACGCAGGAGCCGCATCCGATGGCCGACCTGCCGGCGCGGGTCAAGACCTTCACGGCCGACCGGCTGGTGTTTTCCATGGACCCACCGGCCTATTTCGGCCTCGTGGAGTTCGAGGGCGGGGGGCGGACGATGGTGGACTTCACGGACGTCGAGCCGAAAACCTTCGACGTGGGCACCCGCGTGACCATGCGCTTCCGGATCAAACACAGGGATGCGCGGCGGGGAATGCGTCAGTATTTCTGGAAGGCGGCGCCCGCCTGACGCGCCGTCGGGAGGAAACGGATATGGGACGCGGGATTCGAGACAAGGTGGCCATTCTGGGCATGGGCTGCTCCCGGTTCGGCGAACGGTGGGGCGCCGACGCCGCCGATCTGATGGCGGAAGCGTTCGAGGAATGCGTCGCAGACGCGGGGATCGAACGCACGCGGATCGACGCGGCGTGGCTCAGCACCGCTTTTGACGCCGTGAACGTGGGGCCCAGCGCCATCCCGCTCGCGACCGCGCTCAGGCTCGGCTACATCCCCGTGACCCATGTCGAGAACATGTGCGCGAGCGGGACGGAGGCGTTCCGCGGCGCCTGCTACGCGGTCGCGGCCGGTGCCGCCGATTTCGCCCTGGCGATGGGCGTCGAGAAGCTGAAGGACACCGGCTACGGCGGTCTGCCGGCCAGGAGCCGCGGCGTCGCCAACGACATGAAGGCGCCCGGCGTCTCCGCGCCCGGCGCCTTCGCCCAGCTCGCGGCCGGCTACCGCGGCGCCCATGACATCGGCAGGGACGACCTGAAGCGCGCCATGGCGCATGTTTCGGTCAAGAGCCACGCCAACGGCGCGCGCAACCCCAAGGCCCACTTGCGGCGGGAGATCACCCGGGAGCAGGTCGTCGCCGCGCCCATGGTCGCGGATCCTATCGGGCTGTTCGACTGCTGCGGCGTCAGCGACGGCGCGGCCTGCGCGATCGTGACCAGGCCGGAAATCGCCCGGGAGCTCGGCAAGACCACCATCGTCACGGTCAAGGCCCTGCAACTCAGCGTCTCGAACGGCGAGGAGATCGGCTTCGACGGCTGGAACGGTGCGCATCTGAAGACCACCCGGATCGCCGCGCGCCGCGCCTATGAGGAGGCCGGCATCGCCGATCCGCGCGCGCAGATCCGGCTCACCGAGGTCCATGACTGCTTTTCGATCACCGAACTCGTGACGATGGAGGATCTGGGCTTGACGGCGGAGGGCCAAGCCTGGAAGGCGGTGCTGGACGGGCGCTTCGACGCCGACGGCGACACGCCGTGCCAGATCGACGGCGGCCTGAAATGCTTCGGGCACCCCATCGGCGCCTCCGGCCTGCGGATGCTCTACGAGATATACCTGCAATTCCACAGGCGTGCCGGCCCGCGCCAAGTGCATGGCCTGGACCATGGCCTGACCCACAATCTCGGCGGCCATCCGGCGCAGAACGTGTGCAGCGTGGCCATCGTGGGCCACTACGACGGTTGACGGTCCTTCGGAGCGGGTGGTGGGCGCTGCTGGATTCGAACCAGCGACCCCCGCCGTGTGAAGACGGTGCTCTCCCGCTGAGCTAAGCGCCCCACTGCGCGGCGATTACAGGAATCCCGCCCGCCGCTGTCAAGACGCCCGGAGGGCCGTCAGTCTTCTTGATCGTCCTTCCGGGAGCGCGCGCTCAGCGCGTCGAGCTGGGCCTGCAACTTGTCGAGCCTGTCGAGCACCGCCCCCACGTCGGATGGCGCGGCGCGGGCTTCGGGCTTCGGCTCGGCGTTCCCGTGCCCGGCGGGGAAGGGGGCGAACATCGCCATCGCGCGCTGCATCGTCTCGACGTTGCGCCGCGCCATGTCCTCGAGTTCGGCCACCGGGAACAGGCCGCCCGGGGCGTCGTCCATCCGCGCGCGGAGATCGCCTCGATTGCGCGCCAGCGTCTCCATCGCGAGATCGAGATAGCGCGGAACGAACGCCTGGAGGCTGTCGCCGTAGAGCCGGATCATCTGCCGGAGGAAGGCCGGGGGAAGCAGATTCTGCCCCTTCGCCTCCTGTTCGACGATGATCTGGGTCAGCACCTGGTGCGTGATGTCGTCGCCCGACCGCGCGTCGCGGACGACGAAATCCACCCCTTCCCGCACCATCCGGCACAGGTCGTCGAGGGTCACGTAGCTGCTGCTGGCCGTATCGTAGAGCCGCCGGTTGGCGTACTTCTTGATGACGATGGCGTCCGGCGCGGATTCATCCGCCCCGCGGCTCTCGGCCATCTCCCGCGCCCCCGCTCACCCTCTCGCGAACGAAGTCTGTCAGGAAATGCGGCGCTGCGCAATTCGCATGCAAGACGCGCCGATGGCCGGAATGTTTCGCGCGCCGGTCAGGGAGGACGTTTGGAAACTTCGCGTTGCTCCGGCGCACGGAGCGCCGGTGGTCAATCCGACAGCACGCCGGCTGGTCCGAAGACGCTCCGCCGGCGGAAGCCCGATGGGACGCCGGCGTGCGCCGTCGCCTCCCCGTCGTTACCGGTCGCCCGTCCCGTCGAGCGCCGCGCGGATTCCGGCGAACACCGAGGCAAACATCGCCGGCGTCAATCGGCCCGTGTTCGTGTTGAGGCGCGAGCAGTGGTAGCTGTCGAACAGGCGCCGTCCGTCGTCCAGACGATGGGTCGCGCCATGGGCGAAGCGGTGCCCGCCGGGTCCGAGGCCCAGCGCCCGCAGCGTGGCATCGTGCGCGATCGCGCCCAGCGCGAGCACCGCCCGCAGCCGCTTCATGGCCGCGATTTCGGCTGACAGGAACGGGCGGCAGGCGGCGGTCTCGGCGGCGCTCGGTCTGTTCCCGGGCGGGACGCAGCGGACGGCGTTGGTGATCCGGCAATCGCAGAGGGTGAGGCCGTCGTCCGCGCGGGCGCCGTAATCGCCGCCGGCGAAGCCGAATTCCCGAAGGGTCGCGTAGAGCAGATCGCCGGCGTAGTCGCCGGTGAACGGCCGCCCCGTGCGATTGGCCCCGCGCAGGCCGGGCGCCAGGCCGACGATCAGGAGCCGCGCATCAAGGGCACCGAAGCTCGGCACCGGCGCGTTGTGCCAGCGCGGCTCGGCCGCCCGATGGTCTTCGCGAAAGGCGGCGAGACGCGGACACCGTCCGCAGTCGCGGCCGGGCGCCGCCGGCGGCGCGTCCATCGCTCAGCCGGCGTGCGCGACTCCTTCCTCTTCTTCGTCGTCCGTGCCCTCCGCATAGGCCGCCTCGATTTCGTCCTCCATCGGTTCCTTCACGCTCTGGGCACGTTCGCTCCGCCATTTCGGCTCGCGCGCGATCATGGTTTCGAGCGCCTGGAGCTCGATGAAGCTGTCCGCCTGGCGGCGCAGCTCGTCGGCGATCATCGGCGGTTGCGAGCGGATCGTGCTGACGACCGAGATGCGCACGCCCTTGCGCTGGACCGCCTCGACGAGGCGGCGGAAATCGCCGTCGCCGGAGAACAGGACGATGTGATCGAGGACGTTCGCCATCTCCATCATGTCGACGGCGATCTCGACGTCCATGTTGCCCTTGATCTTGCGCCGACCCATGTAGTCGGTGAACTCCTTGGTCGGCTTCGTCACCATCGTGTAGCCATTGTAGTCGAGCCAGTCCACCAGGGGCCGGATCGGCGAATATTCCTCTCCCTCGACCAGGGCGGTGTAGTAGAACGCGCGCACGAGACGGGCCCTGCTCCCGAATTCCTCGCGCAAGCGCTTGTAGTCGATGTCGAAGCCGAGCGAGCGCGCCGCCGAATAGAGATTCGCGCCGTCGATGAAGAGTCCGAGCCGCTCGTGCTGGTGGATGTTGATCAATGTCGGTCCTTTCCGCTCCGGCACGGCGGGCCGCCGCACCATTGTCCTCGATCGGGCATGCGCCAGCATGCCTTCTCCAGTCTAGGAGGCCATCCCGGAATATGCCACCGGCATCGTTCGCGGAGCGGCGGGCGGACGATCCTGTTGACCGGGGCGGGAGCGCCCCCTAAATGGAGAGGCGGCGCGGCTTCGGCGTGCCCCGGGCCGGATGGCAGAGTGGTTATGCAGCGGACTGCAAATCCGTGCACGCCGGTTCGATTCCGGCTCCGGCCTCCAGCGCCCCGCGCGTGGCCCGGGCGATAGCCGGCGCCGGGGGCCGGTGCTATAAGGGCGCCGCTCCCGATCGCTGATCGACCGGAACGGCCCCATGGACATCCACGAATACCAGGCCAAGCGGGTGCTGTCGGGGTTCGGCATGCCTGTGCCGCGGGGCGTGCCGGTGACCGAACCCGACCGGATCGAGGCCGCCGTGAACGCGCTCGGCGGCCCCGTCTGGGTCGTGAAGGCGCAGATCCATGCGGGCGGGCGCGGCAAGGCCGGTGGAGTCAAGGTCTGCACCGCCCGGGCGGCGGCGATCGAAACGGCGCGCGCGATGTTCGGCACGGTGCTCGTGACCCATCAGACCGGCCCCGACGGCCGGGAGGTGCGCAGGGTCTATCTCGAAGAGGGCGCACGGATCGCCCGCGAGTACTATCTGAGCGCCGCGGTGGACCGCGAGAGCGACGGCGTCGCGCTGATGGCGTCGCGCCGGGGCGGCGTGGACATCGAGGCGGTCGTGGCCGAGAGCCCGGACGAGATCGTCACGGTCGCGATCGACGCGGCAAGCGGCTTCCAGCCCTTCCACGGTCGCCGAATCGCCTTCGGCCTCGGACTCACGGGCGCCGGCGCCAAGGCGGCGGCCGGCGTGGCGCGCTCGGTCTACGACGCCGTGATCGGCACCGATGCGAGCCTGGTCGAGATCAACCCGCTGGTCGAGACGGAGGACGGCGCCCTCCTCGCCCTGGATGCGAAGATGAGCTTCGACGACAACGCGCTCTACCGGCACGCCGACATCACGGCGCTGCGGGACGAGCGCGAGGAGGACCCGGCGGAGCGGGCGGCGAGTGCGCACGGGCTGAGCTACGTCAAGCTCGACGGCGCCATTGGCTGCATGGTCAACGGCGCCGGCCTCGCCATGGCGACGATGGACATCATCAAGCTGCACGGCGGCGAACCGGCGAACTTCCTCGACGTGGGCGGCGGGGCCACCCGTGAGCGCGTGACGGAAGCCCTCAAGATCATCCTCCGGGACCCCAACGTGCGCGGCATCCTGATCAACATCTTCGGCGGCATCATGCGCTGCGACGTGATCGCCGACGGTATCGTGGCCGCCGCCAGGGAGGTCGCGCTCGACCTGCCGCTCGTGGTCAGGCTGGAAGGCACCAACGTCGAGAAAGGCAAGGCGATCCTGGCGGACTCGGGAATTGCCACGATCCCGGCCGACGATCTCGGCGACGCCGCGGCGAAGGTCGTGAAGGCGGTCGGGGTGGTAGCCTGATGGCGGTGCTCGTCGATGCGGAAACCCGGGTGATCTGCCAGGGTTTCACCGGCGCCCAGGGGACCTTCCATTCGGAGCAGGCGATCGCCTACGGCACGAAGATGGTCGGCGGCGTCACGCCCGGCAAGGGCGGCACGACCCATCTCGGCCTGCCGGTGTTCGATACCGTCGCCGATGCGGCCGCCGCGACGAGCGCCGACGCCTCGGTGATCTACGTGCCGGCGCCCTTCGCCGCCGACGCGATCCTCGAGGCCGGCGACGCGGGCATCGGCCTGGTGGTCTGCATCACCGAGGGGATCCCGGTGTTGGACATGGTGCGCGTCAAGCGTGCGCTGGCCGGGACGGGGACCCGGCTCGTCGGGCCGAACTGCCCGGGCGTGATCACCCCCGGCGCGTGCAAGATTGGCATCATGCCAAGCCACATTCACCGCCGCGGCGGGGTCGGCATCGTCTCCCGGTCGGGCACGCTCACCTACGAAGCGGTGGGGCAGACCAGCGCCGCCGGGCTCGGCCAGTCGACCTGCATCGGGATCGGCGGCGACCCCGTCGCGGGCACGGACTTCATCGATTGCCTGGCGCTGTTCGCCGGCGACCCCGAGACGGAAGCCATCGTCATGATCGGCGAGATCGGTGGCACCGCGGAGGAGAAGGCTGCCGCCTTCGTGCGCGCGGAGCAGCTCACCAAGCCGGTGGTCGGCTTCGTCGCCGGCCGCACCGCACCGCCGCGGCGGCGGATGGGTCATGCCGGGGCCATCGTCGCCGGCGGCAAGGGGCGGGCGGAGGACAAGATCGACGCCATGCGGAGCGCGGGCATCACCGTGGTCGATTCGCCGGCGGCGATCGGCGCCACGGTGCGCGCCGTCCTCGGGCGCTGACCGGAACCGGGGCGAGCGCCGTGGCCGGCGATTTCGACGGCGGGTTGGCGTTTCCCGGTGGGGCGGACCCGGCCGCCATCGAGCAACTCCATGCGCAGTATCTGCGCGATCCGGGATCGGTCGATCCGAGCTGGAGCCGCTATTTCGAGAGCGAGGGCGACGGCGAAGCGGCAAGGGCGGGCGGGCTACCGGGGGTGCGGCCGGACGCCGTGCGGCCGTCGGCGGCGTCGCCGCGCGCCGGTGCGGACGGGCCGGTCCCGGCGGCGACGATCGATTCGATCCGCGCGCTCATGCTCATCCGCGCCTATCGGGTGCGCGGCCATCTCATCGCAGACCTCGACCCCCTCGGCCTCGAGGGCGACAGGCACCATCCCGAGCTGGATCCGAAGAGCTACGGTTTCTCCGAGGCGGACTACGACCGGCCGATCTACGTCGACGGCGTCCTGGGGCTGCGCTGGGTCTCGCTCCGCGAGGCGCTGTCCGTCCTCAAGCGGACCTATTGTGGGCGCATCGGCGTCGAGTTCATGCACATCCAGGACCCGGACCAGAAATCCTGGATCCAGCGGATAATGGAAGGCGAACGGAACCGGCAATCCTTCTCCCGCGGCGAGAAGATGACCATCCTGCGCCAGCTCGACGAGGCCGAGGGTTTCGAGCGCTTCCTCGACGTGAAATACGCCGGCGCCAAGCGCTTCTCGCTGGAAGGTTCGGAAAGCTTCATCCCCGCCATCGAAGCGGTCATCGCCCGCGCCGCCGGCCTCGGGATCGAGGAACTCGTAATCGGCATGGCCCATCGTGGCCGGCTCAACGTCCTTACAAGCATCCTCGGCAAGTCCTACGCCGCGGTCTTTTCCGAATTTCAGGGTGGGGTGGTCGCCGCCGACGACGTCCAGGGCTCGGGCGACGTCAAGTACCATCTTGGCGCCTCGGCGGACCGCGAGATCGAGGCGGGGAAGACCTTCCACATCTCGCTGACGCCGAACCCGTCCCATCTCGAAGCCGTGAACCCGGTGGTGCTGGGCAAGGTCCGGGCCAAGCAGGCGATGTGCGGCGACCACGCGCGCGCACGGATCATGGGCCTGCTGATCCACGGCGACGCGGCGTTGGCTGGCCAGGGCCTCTGCTCGGAGGTCTTCGAACTCTCGGACCTGCGGGGCTACCGCACCGGCGGCACGATCCACATCGTCGTCAACAACCAGATCGGCTTCACCACCAGTCCGGGCTTCGCCCGCTCCTCACCCTATCCGTCGGAGGTCGCGAAGATCGTCCAGGCACCGGTCTTCCACGTGAACGGCGACGACCCAGAGGCGGTCGTGCGCATCTGCCAGATCGCCGTCGAGTACCGCCAGCGCTTCAAGAAGGACATGGTCGTCGACATCGTCTGCTACCGCCGACACGGCCACAACGAAGGCGACGAGCCTGCCTTCACCCAGCCCGCGATGTACCGCGCGGTCGGCGAGCGGCCGACGACCCGGCGCCTCTACACCGAGCGTCTGGTCGCCGAGGGCGTGCTTTCGGCCAGGGACGCGGACGGCATGATGGTGGCCTTCCGCGGCCGGCTCGAGGCGGCGCTCGAAGAGTCCAGACGCTACCGCCCCAACAAGGCCGACTGGCTCGAAGGCGCCTGGTCGGACATCGAGGCCGCGCCCCGCGACCCCCGGCCGGGCGATACCGCCGTCGACCCGGCGGTGCTGGCCGAAATCGGCCGCGCCATCACCCGGGTGCCCGATGGTTTCTTCGTGCACCCGCGCATCCGGCGCCAGCTCGGGGAGAAGCGCAAGGCGATCGAGACCGGCGGCCCGGTCGACTGGGCGACGGCGGAAGCTCTCGCCTTCGGCTCGCTGCTTCTGGAAGGCAAGCGCGTCCGCCTGTCGGGCCAGGATTGCTCGCGCGGGACCTTCTCGCAGCGGCACGCCGGGCTGGTGGACCAGGAGACGGAGCGACGCTACGTGCCGCTCGACCACATCCGGCCGGGCCAAGCGCGGCTGGAGCTCGCGGACAGTCCGCTGTCGGAGGCTGGCATCCTGGGCTTCGAATACGGGCATTCGATTACGGACCCGGACACGCTGGCGATCTGGGAGGCGCAGTTCGGCGATTTCGCCAACGGCGCGCAGGTGATCATCGACCAGTTCGTCAGCGCCGGCGAGAGCAAGTGGCTGCGCATGTCCGGCCTCGTCATGCTGCTGCCCCACGGCTACGAGGGCCAGGGGCCGGAGCACAGCTCGGCGCGCCTGGAGCGCTATCTCCAGCTCTACGCCGACGGCAACGTTCAGGTCGTGAACTGCTCGACCCCGGCCTCCTATTTCCACGCGCTGCGGCGCCAGCTGCACCGCAACTTTCGCAAGCCGCTGATCGTCATGTCGCCCAAATCCCTTCTGCGCCACAAGCGCTGCGTCTCGACGCTGGAGGAGATGGGCGGCGGCGCGCGGTTCCACCGGGTGATCGGCGAGACGAACCCCGCCGTCGATCCGGCACGCGCGCGCCGAGTCGTCTTCTGCACGGGCAAGGTCTATTACGACCTGCTGACGGTGCGCGAGGAACGCGGCATCGACGACGTGGCACTGGTCCGGCTCGAACAGATCGCCCCTTTCCCGAAGAAGAGTTTGACGGTCGAGATCGCGCGATACCGTGGCGCCGAGGTGGTGTGGTGCCAGGAGGAGCCCCGGAACATGGGTGCCTGGACTTTCGTCGCGCCGCTCGTCGAGGAGGTGCTGCGTGATCTCGACGGCGGGGCGCGGCGGACGCGCTACGTCGGGCGCGCGGCGGCGGCTTCGCCCGCGACCGGCTTCCTGGTCGTGCACCAGCGCGAGCAGAAGGCGCTCGTGGACGAAGCCTTGGGTACCGGCGGCGGGGAGGCGCGGGCATGACCATCGACATCGTCGTTCCGAGCCTGGGGGAATCGGTCACCGAGGCCACCGTCGCCCGCTGGCTCAAGGCGCCAGGCGATGCGGTGGCGCGCGACGAACCGCTGGTCGCGCTCGAGACCGACAAGATCGCGATCGAGGTCAACGCCGAGGCGGCGGGCAGGCTGGCAGACATCGTGGCTTCCCAGGGCGCGGAGGTCGCCGTGGGCGCCCTGCTCGGCCGCCTGGAGACGGACGCCGGCGCGCCGTCCGTTGCGGCATCACGCGACCCGATGCCGCCTGCGGCCGCGCCGACGCCCCCGCTCTCGCCGGCGGTTCGCCACTTGGTCGAGGAACACGGCCTCGATTCGTCGGCGCTGACGGGGAGCGGCAAAGGCGGGCGTATCCTGAAGAGCGACGTGCTGGCCGCCGTGGCGCGGGCCGGGCAGGACGCCTCCGGTGCGTTGGCCGCCCAGGCACCGTCCGAACTCGAAGCGCCGCCCGCCGCGCCGCCGCCGGCCCCCGCGCCGGCGCCGACCGAACCGGTGCCTGTGCCCGCGCGGGAGGCCGCGCGCGAGGAGCGGGTGCCGATGAGCCGGCTTCGCCGCCGCGCCGCTGAGCGGCTCAAGCGCGCCCAGGAAACGGCGGCCATGCTAACCACTTTCAACGAGGTGGACATGACGGCGGTCCTGGCGCTCCGGGCGGAGCACCGGGAGGCGTTCGAGCGCAAGCACGGCGTCCGCCTCGGCCTCATGTCCTTCTTCGTCAAGGCGTCTGTGGCCGCCCTTTCCGAGTTTCCGGCGGTCAACGCGGCGATCGACGGCGACGACATCGTCTACCGGCATTATTGCGACATCGGTGTTGCGGTGAGCGCGCCGCGCGGCCTGATCGTGCCGGTCCTGCGGAGCGCCGAGCGGTTGGGCTTCGCCGCCATCGAGAAGGAAATCCGAGCCTTCGCCGACAAGGCCCGCGACAACAAGCTGGCCGTGGACGACCTGGTCGGCGGCACCTTCACGATTTCCAACGGCGGGGTGTTCGGCTCGCTGATGTCCACCCCGATCCTCAACCCGCCGCAATCCGCGATCTTCGGGATGCACAAGATCCAGGATCGCCCCGTGGCGGTCAAAGGCACGGTGGAAATCCGCCCGATGATGTATCTCGCACTCAGCTACGACCACCGCCTCATCGACGGGCGCGAAGCGGTGGGTTTCCTCATCCGCATCAAGCAGTGCATCGAGGCCCCGCAGCGAATGCTGCTCGACCTCTGACACAGATCATACGAAGGGAGGGGAGGATGTCTCTCGGCGTGCCGCTTCTCATAGGCGTATCGGTGGCTTGTGTCGGCGCAGGAGCCTTCGTCACATATTTTGCGCTCGCCGCGCCTGCGCGGAAGGCGCTTGAGCGCGTGCGCTCGGAGCGCGAAGCGCTGGCTGTCGAGAAGGCCGCATCCGACGCCGCGGCCCAGCGGGTGCCGCTGCTTGAAAAGAAGATCGATGATCTCGGGAAGACGCTGGAAACGACCGGGCAAAATCTCGTGGAAGCGCAGACCAGCCTGACGGCCGAACGAAAGAGCCACGCGGTGCGCGTCGATGAACTGAAGAAGATGGGTGCCGAAATCGAGAAAAATTTCAAGGCGCTCGCCGCGGACGTCCTCGGGAAGAACAGCGAGAGCTTCCTGAAGCTCGTGAGCGAGCGCTTCGAGAAGCACAAGACGAGCGCGGACAAAGACCTGGAGAAACGCCGGATCGAAATTCAAACGCTGGTCAAGCCGATTGGCGAGAACTTGGCCAAATTGAAGCACGAGATAGGCGAGATCGAGAAGGCGAGGGAGGGGGCCTACCGCACCGTCACCGAGCAAGTGAAGAATCTGGTGCAAGGCCAGACGGACCTGCGTTCGGAAACCGGCCGCCTCGTCCAGGCACTCCGGCAGCCGAAGACCCGGGGCCGATGGGGCGAGTATCAGCTGCGGAACGTGTTGGAGATGGCGGGCATGACGGAACACGTGGATTTCGTGGAGCAAAAGGCCGTAGGCGGGGAAGACGGCCGTCTGCGGCCCGACGTGATCGTGTATCTTCCCGGTGGGAAATCGATCATCGTCGACGCGAAGACGCCTCTCGATGGCTACCTGGCCGCCGTCGAGGCGGACAACGAGGAAGACCGAAAGCGGTATATGGACGCGCACGCGCGCCATGTGCGCGACCATATCCGTGCTCTCTCGTCGAAGGAATACTGGAAGGAACTGCCGGCCACCCCCGACTTCGTCGTGATGTTCGTCCCTGGCGAGGCGTTCTTCGCCGCCGCCATCGAGAGCGATCCCGCGCTCTTCGAGCGCGCCGTCAAAGAGCGGGTTTTGATCAGCACACCCACGACCTTCATCGCCCTCGTGAAGGCAATCGCCTATGGTTGGCAGCAGCAGAAGCTTGCCGAGAACACGCAGGCGGTCGCGGTGCTCGCCCGAGAACTTTATAAGCGAATCAAGACGTTCGGCGGACACATGGGCGGCTTAGGTGCTTCGCTTCACAAGGCCGTGAAGCAATACAACGAAGGTGTCGGCTCGCTTGAAACGCGGGTATTGCCTACTGCCCGAAAATTCGAGACTCTGGGCGTCATTTCGGCGGATGCGACACTGCCAGAAATCGCGCCCGTCGAGATCGAAGCGCGCGAACTGCATGCCCCCGAGTTGACGGACTACAACCGGGAAGACGGCGAAGCGGCAGTCAGGGCGGACGGGTGAGCGGCGTCCTCGCCGCGTCCCTGAGCGCGTCGGCAACCCGGTGCGTGGACGTTCCGTCGGCGCGGAGACCGGTGAACCGGCGGGCGCTCAGTTCCGCAGCGGCTTGCCGGTTTCCAGCATGTGTTCCATGCGGGCGATGGTCTCCGGCGTGCGGATCAGGGCGAGCAGGGCGTCGCGTTCGAGTTCCGAAAGTCGGTCTTCGGGAACCTCCCTGGTCGCGTCGGTCTCGCCGCCGGTGAGGACGTTGGCGAGGTGTCCGGTCACGACCAGGTCGTGCGGCGTGGCCTTGCGCGTCTTCGCGAGCCCCTTGACCGCCATCTTGAGCGCGACGCGGGCGGTCTTGCCGGGGAGCTTGATCGTGCGCGGTTCGGGCGCGGCGTAACCATCGGCGAGTGCCAGCGCTTTCGCCTTGGCGTCGGCCAGCAGGCGGTCGCGATTGGCGCTGATGGCATCGCCCTCACGCAGGAAGCCGAGGCGGCGTGCTTCCTTGGCCGAGCGCGAGATTTTGGCCAGGCCGATGGTCTCGAACGCCTTGGTGATCGCGGGCATGGCGCCGCCGAAGCCGCGCTTGCCACCGCCCGATGCGCGCAGCATCAGCTCCTTGCAGCCACCCCAGGCGGGCACCAGCCCGACCCCGACCTCGACCAGGCCGATATAGCTCTCGGCATGTGCCTGGATCGCGTCGCAATGGAGCAGGATCTCGCAGCCGCCGCCCAAGGCCATGCCGGCGGGCGCGCCGACCACGGGGAAGGGCGCGAACTTCAGTGCCTTGAAGGCTTCCTGGCCTTGCGCCACCGTCTCCGCGATTGTCTTCCAGGCGCCGACGTTGATAACGAACAGCGCCAGGCCGAGATTCATTCCGACGGAGAAATCCTTGCCCTCGTTGGAGACCACGAGCGCCGCCATCCGCTCGCCGACGATCTCGACGGCGCGGCCGATCAGCGCCATGATCTCAGTATCGAGAGCGTTCATCTTGGTGTGGAATTCGAGGCAGGCCACGCCGTCACCCAAGTCCCACAGGCTGGCCGAGCCGTTGACCGCGAGCGGCGCGCCCGCGCGCTTCGCGTCCGCGAGGGAGAGCACGCCGTCCGGCCGTGCGACCGGCACATGGCCACCCGCCGGGGCGAGATGGTGGAGCCGCCCGCCTTCGACCCGGTAGAAACCGCCGCGCTCGGCGGCGTGCGTGAGCAGCGACGGCACCGCCCGGCCCTCGTCCGCGAGTTTCCCGGCGAACCAGTCGGCGCCCACCCTGTCGATCAGTTCGAACGGGCCTTCTTTCCAGTTGTAGCCAAGCCGCATCGCACGGTCGACCGACTCCGCGTCGTCGGCGATCTCGGGCACCAGCGCGGCGGCGTAGGCGAGCGTCCCCGACATCACGCGCCACGCATAGGCGCCCGTCGCGTCGGGGAATTCGAAGAGCCGGCGGAGCGACCCTCCGGCCTGTTCGATGCTCTCCGGGCGCGGGCGGGCGGCGGGCCGGTATTCACCTGACGCGAGGTCGAGCGCTTCTTTCTCCTTCTTCGGCGAGCCGGGCTTCAGCCGGTAGAAGCCCCCCTTGCCCTTGCGGCCGGTATAGCCCTTCTCGATCAATGCCGTGACGACCGGCGGTTCGCGGTAGAGCGCGCGGAAGGCGTCGCCTTCGGGCACGGCGTCGCGGAGGCTGCGCCCGACCAGGGGCATCAGGTCGAGGCCGACGAGATCGACAAGGCCGAAGACGCCGGTCTTGGGCACGCCGATCGGACGGGAGAGCACGGCGTCCGCCTCCTCGATCGTGACCGCGCCGCCGAGGGCCTCCACGAGCGCCGCGACGATCCAGTACGTGCCGATGCGGTTGGCGATGAACCCCGGCGTATCCTTGCAGGCGACGACGCCCTTGCCGAGCTTGCGGTCGGCGAATTCGCGCACGGCCTCCACCGCGTCCGCCCGCGTGTCCGGCCCCGCTACCATCTCCAGGAGGCGCATGTAGCGCGGCGGGTTGAAGAAGTGCGTGATCAGGAAGTCGCGTGCGAAACGCTCCGGCATTCCTTCCAGCAGCGCGCGGCGAGGGATCGTCGAGGTGTTGGAGGAGACGATCGAGCCCGCGCGGCGCACGGATTCGATCCGTTGGTAGACGTCCCGTTTGACCGCCGCCTTCTCCACCACCGCTTCGATGATCCAGTCGGCGTCCCGCAGCAGGTCGAGATCGTCTTCGAGGTTGCCGGTAGCGATCCGCTTCGCGTCGGCCTTCTCCATGAATGGCGCGGGTTCGGCTTCGAGCATCGCCGCGACCGCGCCCTCGGCGAGGGCGCTCCGGTTCCCGCCGCCTTGTGCCACGATGTCGAGCAGCACCACGTCGTGGCCGGCATTGGCGATGTGGGCGGCGATGCCGCCGCCCATCAGCCCGGCACCGACGACGGCGGCCCTGCCGATCGCCATCACGCGGCCTCAAGCACGGTGGAGATGCCCTGCCCGCCGCCGATGCACTGGGTTGCCAGCGCGTAGCGTTTGCCCTCGCGCTCGAGGAGCTGCGCGGCTTTGCCGGTGATGCGCGCGCCGGTGGCGCCGAGCGGGTGGCCGATGGCGATGGCGCCGCCGTCGAGGTTCATCCGCTCGAGGTCGATCGCGAGTTCGCGCACGCAGGCCAGGGCCTGGACCGCGAAGGCCTCGTTGAGCTCGATCACGTCGATGTCCGCCATGGCGATTCCGGCCCGCGCCAGCGCCTTTTCGGAGGAGACCACGGGGCCGTAGCCCATGATCTCGGGCTGGCAGCCGGCCACCGCGACCGCCTTGATCCGGGCGAGCGGCGCGAGCCCGTTGCGCCGGGCGAAATCCTCGGTACAGACGAGGATGGCGGCCGCGCCGTCGGTCAGCGGCGAGGACGTGCCGGCGGTGACGGTGCCGTCAGCGTCGAACGCGGGCTCCAAACCGGCCAGGACCGCCGCGGTCGTGCCGGGGCGGATGCAGCCGTCGCGTTCGACCGGGCCGTCTCCGGTTTCGACGGCGACGACCTCGCCGTCGAACCGGCCGGCCTCCCAGGCGTCGGCGGCGCGTTGGTGGCTCGCGACCGCCAGCGCCTCCTGCTCCGCCCGCGTGATCTGGTACTTCCGGGCAAGGTTCTCGGCGGTTTCGCCCATGGACATGTAGGCGCCTTCGTTCCTCTCGTAGAGTTCCGGATTCGGCATCGGGTTGAAGCCGCCCATGGGCACGCGGCTCATCGACTCGACGCCGGCGCAGACGAAGGCCTCGCCGGCGTCCATGCGGATTGCCCCGGCCGCCATATGGATCGCCTGCATCGACGAGCCGCAGAAGCGGTTGATCGTGGCACCGGCGACCGAGATCGGAAGGTCCGCCGTGAGGGCCACGATGCGCCCCAGGTTGAAACCCTGCTCGCCCTCGGGGAAGGCACAGCCCACGATCACGTCCTCGATCTCCGCCGGATCGATTCCGGTGGTGGCGATCAGGCCACGGACGACGTCGGCGGCAAGATCATCGGGGCGCTTCTCGACCAGCGCGCCCTTATGGGCGAAGTGAAAAGGTGACCGGACATAGCCGGCGATGACGGCGGTTTGCATGGGTGGGGGCCCTTTCGTTGCGTGGGCCGCGGCGGCCCGGCCCGCGATCACGTCGGCGCGCCGGCGCTCCGTTTGGCGGCTTCCTCCGCGATCAGCTCCTTCTTGGAGAGTTTGCCGATGATCGTTTTCGGCAGCTCGGCGCGGAACTCGACCTGCTTCGGCCTTTCGATCGGCGATAGCTTGTCTTCGAGGAAGGCCGTCAGGGCCTCCTCCGTCAGGCTTTCGCCCTCCTTCAGCCGCACGAAGGCCTTCACGGCCTGCTGACGCCGCGGGTCGTCAATGCCGATGACGGTGACCTCCAGCACCGCCGGGTGCCTGTAGATCGCTTCCTCGACATGGCGCGGATAGACGTTGTAGCCGCCGGTGATGATCACTTCCTTGAGCCGGTCGATGAGGAAGACGTAGCCGTCCTCGTCGATGTAACCCACGTCGCCGGTATGGAAGCGCCCGCCGGCGAAGGCCTGCTCGTTCTCCTCCGCGCGCTTCCAGTAGCCCTTCATGACCTGCGGGCCGGAGACGCAGATCTCGCCGGTCTCGCCTTGCGGGAGCGTCGTCATCGGCTCGTCGGTCGAGGTGATTTCGACCACCGTTCCTGGAACGGGGATGCCGAGCGAGCCTTCGCGGCTGCCGTCAGGGCCGGTGGGGTTGCAGGTCACGACCGGGGCGGTCTCGCTCAGGCCGTACCCCTCCACCAGCGCGCAGCCGGAAAGCGCCTGGAACTTCTCCTGGACCTCGCGCGGCAGCGAGGCGCCGCCGGAGAGGCAGATCTTGATCGAGGAAAGGTCGAATTTCCCGGCCGCCACGCCGGGATGGCCGTTGATCGCGATATAGATCGTCGGCACCGCGGGGAAGAGTGTCGGCCGCTCCCCGTGGATCGTCTTGAGCAGCCCGTCGAGCTCGAAGCGCGGCAGCAGGATCATCCTGCTGCCGGTGTGGATGCCGAAGTTCATCACCACGGTCATGGCGAAGACATGGAACAGCGGCAGCACGCCGATCACGGATTCGGCGCCCCTCTCGATCGCGGGGAACATCATCACCGACTGCGCGGTGTTGGCGTAGAGGTTGGCGTGGGTCAGCATCGCGCCCTTGGAGACGCCGGTCGTGCCGCCGGTGTATTGCAGCACCGCGACGTCGTTCGCGGCGTCGGTCTCGACCGGCGCTGGCTTGCCGGCGTTGTCGATCAGCGTCGCGAAGGAGACGTGGCGCGAGTCGCGCGCCACCGTGGCGATCTCCCGTCGCTTGACGAGCCGGAAGAGCAGGCCCTTGAGGGGCGGCAGCATGTCCGCCATGGGGCAGACCACGAGATGCGCAAGCCGGGTGCGGTCGAGCGCGGCACGCGCCTTGTCGTAGAGGAGGGCGAGATCGAGGGTGACCAGGATGTCGGTTTCGGAGTCCTCGATCTGGTTCGTGACCTCCTCGATTGCGTAGAGCGGGTTGAAGTTGACGACCGTCCCGCCGGCCTTGAGCACGCCGTAATAGGCGACGACGAAGGCCGGGCAGTTGGGCAGGAACAGGCCGACCTTGCGGCCCTTGCCGATGCCCAGCTTCTGGAACCCCTGGGCCGCCCTGTCCGCCAGCGCGCCCAGTTCCCGGTAGCGCGTGGTCCGGCCCATGAAGTCGATCGCCGGCCGGTCGCCGTAGCGGGCCACCGCGTCGTCGAGCAACCGGTATAGCGGCGCGGACGGAATCGGCGCATGCCAGTCCACGTCTGCCGGGTAGGATCGTTCCCACGGGTGGATGCCGCCTTGCGCGCCGCTTTCAGCCATGGGCTTCCCTCCGTCTCCTCCCGGCAGGAAAGAGGTACGCGCCCGGCCGTCGGGGGTCAACCCCGCCCGGGTTTGTGGCATGATCGCCGGACGCGCCGCTGATGGCGACGAACCGGGACGCGGGAAGGGGGACATGGGGCGGAAGGTCATCGTCACCTGCGCGGTGACGGGTTCCGCAGACACGGCCGGCCGGAATCCGGCGGTGCCGGTCACGCCGGAGGAGATCGCACGCTCCGCGATCGACGCGGCCAGGGCCGGCGCGGCGATCGTACACCTCCACGTGCGCGACCCCGAGACCGGCCGCGCCAGCATGGCGCTCGACCACTACCGCGAGACCGTGGGCCGCATCCGCGAGAGCGATACCGACGTCGTGCTGAATCTCACCACGGGCTACGGCGCCCGCTTCAGCCCGGGCGTCGAGGACCCGTTTCCCCCCGGTCCGGGCACGACTCTGGCCGCCCCGGCGCGGCGCATCCAGCACGTGCTCGACCTGCGTCCGGAGATTTGCAGCCTCGACGTGGCGACGATGAATTCGGGCGGCGTTCGCGACGACAGCGTCATGATCAACGCGCCGCCCCATCTGCGTTACATGGCCGACGCCATCCGCGCGGCCGGAGTCCTGCCCGAGCTCGAGGTGTTCGACACCGGCCACGTGCGGCTGGCCGCGCATCTGGTGGAGCGCGGCCACGTCGCGGCGCCGGGTTTCTTCCAGCTCTGCTTAGGGATCGAATGGGGCGCGCCGGCGACTCCGGAGGCGCTCGGCCTCATGAAGGGTCTGCTGCCGGCCGGCGCCCGGTGGGCGGCCTTCGGCATTTCCCGCGACCAGCGGCCGCTGATCGCGCTCTCGGTTCTCAATGGCGGGCACGCCCGCACCGGCCTCGAGGACAACCTCTATCTCGACCGCGGCGTTCTCGCGCCGTCCAACGCGGCGCTCGTCGAGCAGGCGGTGTCCCTGATCGCCGCGCTGGGCGCCGAACCGGCGACGCCGGCGGAAGCGCGCGCCATCCTCGGCTTGAACCTGACTCCGCCCCGGTGAGGATGCATGATTCCGCTCATCGATATCGCCCCCTTCCTGCACGGCTCCGCCGACGATCGCGAGCGCACCGCCCGGGCGCTCGACGAGGCATGCCGCGAGGTCGGCTGGCTGGTGGTCGCCGGCCACGGCGTGCCGCCCGACTTGATCGCGGAGATGCATGCCGTCTCGCGGGCCTATTTCGCGCTGCCCTACTGGGAGAAGATGAAGCACCGGATGCCGGCCGACCGTTACCGCGGCTACACACCGCCGGGCACGGAAAGCCTCGCCTACAGCCTCGACGAGGAGCGCCCGCCGGACCTGAAGGAAGCTTTCAGCATGGGCCCGATGGACGCCGCCTGCGACGCCTATCACTACGGCCCCGCCGGTTCCCGCTACTTCGCGCCCAACATCTGGCCGGACCGCCCGGCGGGCATGGCGAAGGTCTGGGAGGCGTATTACCGGGCGCTCACGCGGCTCTCCGCCGACATGATGCGCCTCTTCGCCGTGGCGCTGGAGCTGCCGGAGGATTTCTTTGCGCCGAAGATCGACGAGCACATCACCAATTTCAGCGCCATCTATTATCCGCCGCAGCCGGAGGCGCCGCTTGCCGGGCAACTCCGCGGCGGCGGCCACACCGACTACGGCAGCCTGACCCTGGTGCATTGCGATACCGACGTAGGCGGCTTGCAGGTCCAGACCCCGAGCGGCGATTGGGAAGACGTGCCCTGGTTCCCGGACGCCTTCTCCGTCAATCTCGGCGATCTCATGGCCGAATGGACCAACCACCGCTGGCGCTCGACCATGCACCGCGTCGTCAATCCGCCCCGCGACAAGGCCCGTCTCGACCGCCTGTCGCTTGTCTTCTTCCACCAGCCCAACTACGATGCGGTGATCGAATGCCTGCCGAGCTGCATCGGCCCGGACAACCCGGCGCGCTACGCCCGCACCACCTCGGGCGCACACATCACGGCGAAGCTCACCAAGCAGCGGGCCCCGGGCTTGGCCGAAGGCGTCACTTCCAAAGGCCGCCCGAAAGCGTGGCTCTACCCGCCCGCGCAGGATGAGAGCGCAGGCTGATGCCCCTGGCACCGGCAAAGGGACAGTGAGGTGAACGACTTTACGAACCGCATAAGGACCATCCGGGACGCGCTGACGAAAGGCCTCGTCGAGCGCGACGTTGCCGTGCGCCTCGCATTGCTCGCGGCTCTGACCGGCGAGCATCTGCTTCTCATCGGCCCACCGGGGACCGCCAAGAGCCTCGTCGCGCGCAGATTGCGTCTCGCCTTCAAGGACGCGGCGTATTTCGAGCGCCTGCTGACCAAATTCTCCGTACCGGAGGAGCTGTTCGGTCCGCTGTCCATCAAAGGCCTCGAGGAAGACCGTTATGAACGGTTGACCGAATCATACCTGCCCACCGCCTCCGTCGCCTTCCTCGACGAGATCTTCAAAGCCAACAGCGCCATCCTCAATGCCCTCCTCACGATTCTGAACGAGCGCATGTTCGACAACGGCACCGACCGAGAGAAGACTCCGCTCGTAGCGGTAGTAGGCGCCAGCAACGAGCTCCCCGAAGGCGAGGAGCTCGACGCCTTGTTCGATCGTTTTCTGCTGCGCCTGCATGTCGGCCTGGTGTCGAAAGACGCCTTTCCCGATTTGCTGAAGCTGCGAGGCGATGACGAACCGTCCATGTCTGAAGGACTCGGGTTAACCGAGGGCGACCTCGACGCGGTGCGGAAGGAAGCCGGAAAGGTGGACGTACCGGGTGACGTAACGGCGCTGCTGTGCGACCTGCGAGAATGGTGCATCGCCGAAGAGATATGGGTATCGGACCGCCGCTGGCGCAAGGTCGTGAAGCTTCTGCAAACCTCGGCGTGGACAAGCGGACGCGACACCGTGTCGGTCTGGGATTGCTGGCTTCTCCAGCACTGCCTGTGGAGAAAGACCGACGAGAGGGCGAAGATTTACGACTGGTACGCTTCTCGAGCCGGAGCGAGTGCCGACGATCTGTCGCGACTCCAACATATTGTTAGTGTATGGGAAAAACGGCTTATTGAAGATAGAGAAGGACAGTCCCAGATGCGCGATTCGAAGGGAAAAATCCTATTCGAGGGAAAAGATGGAAAACATACCTCGGAAAGAAAGGGTCAAAACCACAGAGGCAAAGAACCGTTGTTTGTTTTGCCTGAAGATGCGTATCAATATGATAATCGTTATGGGGGGAACGAGTTGCTTGATCCTGAAAACGATGGGAAGGGGTATACAAAAGAAGAACTTAGTGAATTGTTGCCAATTGTAAAAGGTGGTAATTACCTCATACACGACGAAAACGATTTGCGAGCATATATTATCGACCCCAGGAACGCTTTCATGGTCGATCTGGCGCCTGCGATGGAGCCCACAAAGCACAAAGATGTTTACATTACGGACTGTCTTCGGCAGCAGAAAGAACATCGAGATAAGGTAGAAGAACATGGAAGTGGTGTGGATAAACGAATCGCATCTTTCAAGAATGATATTCGAAATCATCTGTGGGTGCCCGATGACTTTGCGGAACCGGCATCCCGCAACCTTGGTAAAGTGCGCGCCGACATCAAGAAGCTTCGTGATCGATTGTCGAAGGTGATGGAGGGATATGAAAATCTGCCGCGAGAGGAAACTCACTCGATCGGCAGGGAGCGTTCGTGACCTTCGCCAAGCATGACTCTGCGCATCGGACGAATCGCGCGTTCGATGCGGCTTCTCTGGAACGCGGCTACGCCTTTCTCGACGAGTGCCCGGAGCATCTCCTCGATGACGTCATCACTCTACCCTACGGCGCGCTCCGCGAGCGAGTTCGCGGCGTGTGCGCTTGGCGGGACGCGCTTCTGGAAGGGCGGCTGCCGTCGGCGGGCGCATGGCCGCCCGAACAACTCGCCGCGCCCGTGCGCCAAGCCCTCGAACAGATGGGAATCGTCCGGTTCTGCAAGGGGCAACGAGAACTGGTGGACGAGTTGCTCAAAGACATTCTCGCCGGCTTCCGCCGACAGGACGATGGTTTGCACAGGGACGTCGTGCACCGGTTGCGCGAACTGGAGGAACTCGAACGTGCCCAGGCGCACGCGCGGGAGGAGCGTGAACGCAGCGCCCAGCGGCTGGCGGAAACATGGGACGCGCACTTCGTGCGCAAAACGAAACCGCCCCGGTGGAACGAAGAGACCCGCGAGCGTCTGCGCGCGCAGGCCGAACGCGAGGTCTTCGCCCGTGTGCGCGAGGCCGACGCGGGCTTGATCGAGGAATGGGGAGAGCGGGCGCGGCTCTGGACCGCGCTCACCGACGTTTTCGACGACCTGGGACGGATGCTGAGGCGCGGCTGGGACCTGACGCTCGGAGTCCTGCGGCATACCGGGTGGCGCGAGCTCCTCCGGTTGCGGGAGCTGGTGGCGCAACTCCCCCAGTTGCGCGATGTCGTCCGGGCGCTGGGGCGGCTGCACGCCTCCGAAACGGCGGAGTCCGTCGCCGAACGGGTGTTCCTGCCCATGCGCCGGTTGGAAGAAGAGCGGCGGGAAGTGCGGACTCCGCTGGTTCCCGCCGACACGCGGGGCATCGAACGCAGCGGCTCCGTCACCAGGATGCTGCCCGTCGAGGCGGCGATGCTCGGCCATCCCAAGCTGCGGCTGCTTTGGCATGCGCGCCGGGCGGAAAGGACCCTGCTCACCTACAGGGTCGAGGGCGTCGAAGACGAACGGACGCTCGTGGAGCGCGAGACCACCGAAGAGGTCGAGAATCTCCGCCCCGCCCTGGAGCGGGGGCCGATCCTCGCGGTCGTCGATACGTCCGGCTCGATGCACGGCCTCCCGGAACGGGTCGCGAAGGCACTCGTGCTGGAGGCGCTTCGCACGGCACACGCCGAGAAGCGACGCTGTTGCCTTTACGCCTTCAGTGGTCCCGGGCAGGCGATTGAACACGAGCTCGATCTATCCCCCGAAGGCATAGGCAGTCTGCTGGATTTCCTCGCCCTGTCCTTCGGCGGCGGCAGCGATCCGACGGAGGCGACGGAACGGGTGTTGCGGCGGCTCCGGGAGGGCGCGTGGGCGAAAGCCGACGTCCTGTTCGTCAGCGACGGGGAGTGGCCCGATCCGCCCTCCCGGCAGACGGCGGCCGTGCGCAAGGCGAGAGAGGCGGGAACACGGTTTCACGGTATTCAGATCGGGAACCGCGGCCGGACGGGATTGCACGCTCTCTGCGAGCCGGTCCACGTCTTCACGGATTGGGGCGACGTGGTCGGCACCCGCCGCGATTGAGCGTTGTCCCGAAACGGGGCGCCGGGCACGAGCGCCCACGTCCGCATGGCGCGAAGCGCGAAACAGCGACGAAGGCGCACACCGGGGCCGCATATGTCGCCGGTGCGGGAAAGCGATTGCCTTGCCGGCCGGGGCATCGCCTTGTCCGGCTTCCCCCGGGTTTCTACGATGACGAGTCGAACGGGCGGCCGTGATGGGAGGAGCACCAGTGGCGGAAGCTGCGAAAGCCGATAGCACGGCCGAACGGAAGCCGGCTTATACCCTGGTGCGGAAGGGCGACCCCGCCCTCGTGCCGGGGCGGCGGGACTTCCTCACCTATCGTGATCTCGGCGTCACGGCGGCGAGCGGGGGGCGGCTGCGCGCCCAGATCACCTCGGCCGAGGTCGGGCTCTCGCGTCCGACGGGCTGGCATCGCCACGTCTGCGAGGGGCAGCTCGTCTACATGCTGCGCGGCTGGATCGATCTCGCCTTCGAGGACGGGACGATTCGCATCGAGGAAGGGGATTCCCTCTACATCCCCGGCGGCACGCCGCACAACGAGACCGCGACCTCCGAGAGCTTCGACCTGATCGAAGTTTCCCTGCCCGCCGACATGGGCACCGAACCCTGCGCCCCGCCGCCGGGCCGGCGCGCGGGCGGCTGAACCCGCCCTCTACCGCTCCCGCCAGTCGCCCGTCTTCTCCACGGCGTCGGCCGCCTGGAGCACGGTCAGGTCGTCGAAGCGCCGCCCTACCAGCATCAGGCCGACCGGCAGGTCGTCCTCGACGCCGCAGGGGACGCTGACGGCGGGATGGCCGGTCAGGCTGAACTGGCAGGTGTTGTTGATCATGTTCAGCGCCCACCGCATCTCTTCCTCGATGCCGCAATCGGGCGCGGCCAGCGGCGGCGTCGCGAAGGGGATCGTCGGCATCGCGATCACGTCGCAGCGCGCGAGGAGCGCGTCGTAATCCGCCTCCAGCAGGTGCCGCTGGTTCTGCGCCTTCGCGTAGTAGCGCCCGTGGTAGTGGCGGTGCATGTACTCGCCGAGGATCAGCACCAGCTTGCCGGCCACCGGGAGGTCGCCGGCGCGCGAATCGAACCCCCGGCCGAGCGCCTCGCGCAGGCGCGTGTCGTAGAAGCCCCGCCAGTTGGTGCCCTGGTTGTAGCCCTTGAGCATGAATTCGGCCGCGCCCTCGATGCCGATGCCGTTCCAGATATGCGGGCCGACCATGTGCATCGGCGCCGAAACCTCTTCCACCGCGGCGCCCTGGGCCTCGAGCGCCGCCACCGCCGCCCGGCATTTCCGGTCGATCGCCGCGTCGCTTCCGGGGAAGCCCAGATCGCGCCAGGGTGCCTGCCCGAAGCCCTCCCGCAGGAGGCCGATCCTGAGGCCGTCCACGCCCTTGTCGATCGCCGGCAGGTAATCCCGCACGTAGTCTGCCGGGATCACCCCGCGCTGGCGCGGGTCCATCGCATCCGGGCCGGCGATGACGGAGAGCAGGCGGGCGGTGTTCTCCACCGTGTCGCAGATCGGCCCCAGCGTGTCGATGGTCATCTCGATCATGACGCCGCCCGTGTAGGGGACGAGGCCGAAGGTCGGCTTGTGCCCGACGACGCCGCAACGCGACGCCGGCAGGCGGATCGAGCCCGCCTGGTCGCCGCCGATCGCCATGGTCACGTCGCCCGCCGCCACCGCGGCGGCGCTGCCGCCGGAGGAGCCGCCCGGCGAATGGGTCGGCTTGCGCGGGTTGCGGATCGGCCCGAGCGCGCTCGTGTGGCCGCCGCCGGAGAACGAGCAGTCCTCGGTGGTCGTCTTGCCGGCGATGGTGCCGCCGGCGTCGAGAATGCGCGTGACGATCGTCGCGTCCGCGTCCGGGATGAAGCCTTCGAGCAGCCGCGTGCCGTTCATCATGGGGATGCCGGCGACGCTCACCGCGTCCTTGATGCCGACCGCTTGCCCTGCGAGCGGCCCCGTCCCGGCGCCCTTGATGGCGCAGCGCCAGTACCAGGCATTGTAGGGGTTCTCGTCGGCGCTCGGCCGGTAGCCGCCGTCCCGCGGATATTTCTGTGGCGGGCGCCATTCCGGCATTTCTTCCAGGGCCCGGTAGGAAGCCATCGGCCCCCGCATCAGCCGCCGATAGGCCGCCGCGTCTTCCTCCGGCATGGCGATGCCGAATTCGTCGGCGAGTTCACGGATCCGCTCGGTCGTCGGCAGTTCGGCCCCTTTCGGCATGTTCCTCCCCTCCGTCGGCGCGTTCGTTCCCGCCTGCGCACTCTAGCACTGCTCCGTGTGGCGCGCGCAAGGCGGGGCGCCGCTCCCGGAAGAAGCGCCGGAGCAGGGCGGCCGCGCGGCTCTCCTGGAGGCCGCCCACGACCTCGGGCCGGTGGTGGCAGGTCGGCTGGGCGAATATCCGTGCTCCGTGGTCGACTCCGCCGCCCTTCGCGTCGGCCGCGCCGTAATAGAGCCGCCGCAGGCGGGCGAAGGCGATCGCCTGCGCGCACATGGCGCAGGGCTCCAGCGTGACGTAGATGTCGCAGCCGGCGAGCCGCGGCGAACCGCGTCGCGCCGCGGCCGCGCGGATCGCCAGCAGCTCCGCATGGGCGGTGGGGTCGTGCGTTCGCTCCACCGCGTTCCCGGCCTGTGCGAGCACGGCGCCGCTGCGCCCGTCCACGACCACGGCGCCGACCGGCACCTCGCCGCGCGCACCGGCCGCCTCGGCCAGAGCCAGGGCGAGCGCCATGGGCGAAAGGGGAGCGTCCACCATGGCACACCGTCCCGCCGGAGGCCACGCCCGGTCAAGCGAAAACGGGGGAGGCGGCAGCGCGTGAGAAAGTGCGGTTGGCTATTCAGCCTTCCTCGTTGAGTTCATCCGCAAATTCGTCCACAACAGGAGTGATTTTTTCGATGAAACACTTAAGTGTGTCAGCGATCTCGTCACGAAACCCCTCGTCGAGAGAATTCTTTTTCAAATGAACGACAACGCTATTTCTCCGTTTCTTCACGATTTCCCGACCAGGAATATCAAGAGCAAATAACTTTTCTTCGAAATCTTTACACTCTGTTGATCTCCAAAAGAATCTTACTTCCACGTGGAACACTGTCATTGCTTTCGTCTCACTTCCTTGCGTCAAGTAAGCTTGGAAGCAAGTTTCCCCATTTTTCCATGGTGAGCGAGAATACCACAGATTGTAGTAGCGCCCTTCGTTGTAAAACCCTGCCCCTCGATTCCTTTTATCTGGCTTGGTATTATCGGGCAGTCCATCCGTTGCCAACGTACCAATTTTGCGGAAAAATGATGAAATTTCATCATCCGACGATCTGCGTGCTCTCCGAACAGTGAAGCCGTCGATTCTCCCTCCGGATTTCCCACCGCCAGCCTCAATGACGTAATTTTCAGCACCGGGCACAGGTATGATTCTGCTTGCCTGTATGTAAAGTGGGGCAGTGTCATTGACGTTTTGAGCGTCCCGGTACGGTGTCAGCCGAACACAACTTATCATACCTTCGTCGGAACTTTTCTCGTTCAGCCACAGGGCAGCCGAAGTCACTTCGGGTGCGAACCTGTGACTCACGAGAATGATACGCTGATCATTGTTCAGAACGTCGAGATCGCCTTCAAGATGTGTTCGTAACTTCTCCTCGGCTTCTTCCTCCGACACACTTTCGTGGCCGGCGAGAATACGAACGACGTCCTGTGGTTTGGTATTGCGAAAATAGCTCGCATACTTTATAGCTTGCCAGTGTGTGTCACTCCCCGAGTCATCGCGTTTCACCTCGATGAGGACGATTCGTCCGTGTGCATCCACTGCAAGCAGGTCGAGCCTTTCGCTGGTTCGGTCGAAATCGCTGTACTCTTTGCCTATGATGAGCAAGTCTTCCCCTAAAATTCGAGGGTTGTTGGCGATCCATTCCTGGATGTCCCGCCTCTCCCGAAAACCCAGCTGGGCGAAATCGACCTCTTCCATGGACGAGGATTCCTTGGTGTGCGGATCGATCCTGAAAAGCCGTGGCTCGGCGCTCATACGTTACTCCATCAAGGGCGCATCGACATGAACCGCTTGATGTGTAGCACAGCAGCGCGGCCGGTGCAACCAGAATCGTCCTCGGAGAAAACGCCCGTTGCGGGCGGCGGGAGGCGGTTCTAGAGTCCGCCCATGGCCGCGCCCGTGATCGGACTCACCCTCGATTCCGAGCCGCCCGGCGGCTACGCCGAACGGCCCTGGTACGCCATCCGCGCGAACTATTGCAGCGCGGTCGTGGCGGCCGGCGGCGTCCCGGTCGCCCTGCCGCACGAGCCGGATCTTGCCGCGCGCTACCTGGACGTCGTGGACGGCCTGCTCGTCACCGGTGGGCATTTCGACGTCGACCCAGCCCTCTTCGGCGCTTCCTCGCGGCACGAAACGGTCACCACCAAGGACCGCCGCACGGCCTTCGAACTCGCGATCGTCCGCGCGGCCCATGCGGCGGCGGTGCCGGCGCTCGGCATCTGCGGCGGCCAGCAGCTCATGAACGTGGCGTTGGGCGGCAGTCTCCTCCAGCACATCCCCGACGCGGTGCCGGGGGCGCTCGCCCACGAGCAGCCCAACCCGCGCACCGAGCCGGGACACGGCGTGGCCGTGACCCCGGGCACGGCGCTCAGCGCCATCGTCGGCACCGCCGCCATGCGGGTGAACAGCGCCCACCATCAGGCCGTGGACGAGGTGGCGCCCGGCTTCGTCGTCAACGCCCGCGCGCCGGACGGCGTGATCGAAGGCATCGAGGACCCGGCCCACCGCTGGTTCATCGGCGTTCAGTGGCACCCGGAATACGCGATCGACCCCGGCGACGCCCGGATATTCCGGTCCCTGATCCGGGCCTGCGCGGGATAGGCACGGCGGCCATGGCGGCGGACGGCGCGCGCCCGCGCGGCGACCGGATCGCCAAGCGGATCGCCCGCGCCGGCCTCTGCTCGCGGCGCGAGGCGGAAAGGCTGATCGCAGCCGGGCGCGTCGCGCTCGCCGGTGAGACCGTTTCGGACCCGGCGATTCGCGTGGACGAGGCGAGCGCGGTCACCGTCGACGGCGCGCCCCTGCCGGCGGCCGCCCCGACCCGGCTCTGGCGCTATCACAAGCCGGCGGGGCTGATCACCAGCCACGGCGACCCGCGCGGGCGTCCCACGGTGTTCGAGAAGGTGGCGGAGAGGCTCGGCCGCGTCGTCTCCGTCGGGCGCCTGGACTTCAACTCGGAGGGGCTGCTGCTTCTCACCAACGACGGCGCGCTCGCCCGCGATCTCGAACATCCGGCGCGCGGCTGGCGGCGGCGCTACCGGGTCCGCGTCCACGGCGCGCCGACGGAAGGCGGCCTGGCGGCGCTCGCCGCGGGCGTCGCGGTGGGCGGCGTCCGTTACGGGCCGATCGAGGCGCGCCTGGATCGCCGCAACGGACATAACGCCTGGCTCACCGTCGCGCTCGCCGAGGGCCGCAACCGCGAGATTCGCATCGTGCTCGCCCATCTCGGCCTCGCCGTGAACCGCCTGATCCGCATCGCCTACGGTCCCTTCCAGCTCGGCGGCCTGGCGCGCGGCGCCGTGGCCCAGGTGCCGCCGCGCGTGCTGCGCGACCAGCTCGGCGGCCGGCGGGCCCGTGCGGATCGTCGGCGGTAGCCTGCGCGGCCGGCGCCTCGCGACACCGGCCGGGTTCTGCATCCGCCCGACGGGCGCGCGCGTGCGCGAGGCGCTGTTCGACATTCTCACGCACGGCGCGGCGGGGAACGCGGTCGCGGGCGCCCGCGTCGTGGACCTCTTCGCCGGGACGGGCGCCCTCGGCCTGGAGGCGCTCTCGCGCGGCGCGGTGCGGCTCACGGCGATCGAGCGGGACCGGGCCGCGCTGGCGGCGCTCCGCGCCAATATCGCCGCCCTCGCCCCCGCCGGAACGGCCACGGTCGTCGCCGCCGACGCGACCCGCTTGCCGCCACCGCCGCACGCCTGCGATCTCGCGTTCCTCGACGCGCCCTACCGCGCGGGCCTCGCGGCGCCTGCCCTGCGCGCGTTGCTCGCCGGCGGCTGGCTGGCGCCCGCGGCGACGGTGGTCGTCGAGCACGGAATCGGCGATGCCATAGTGCCGCCTGCCGGCCTCGCCGTCGGCGACCGGCGCCGCTACGGCAGAACCGGCCTCGCTTTCCTCCGCCCGGACCGGTAGCGGCGCGGCGCCCGTGCCGGCGTAGCGGGGCTATTCGTCCGTCGGGGCGCCGAGGCCGAGCGGGCGGAGGGCCGCGGCGATCTCCTCCAGGATCACCGGGTCGTCGATGGTGGCCGGCGTCTTGAACGGTTCGCCGTCGGCGATCTTCGCCATGGTGCCGCGCAGAATCTTGCCGGAGCGCGTCTTCGGCAGCCGCTCCACCACCGCCGCCTTCTTGAACGCGGCGACCGGGCCGATCGCCTCGCGCACCATGCGCACCAGCTCGTCCGCGATCGCGTCGTCCGGCCGGTTCACGCCGGCCTTGAGGACGACGAAGCCGAGCGGCAGCTGCCCCTTCAGCGCGTCGGCGATCCCGACGACGGCGCATTCGGCGACGTCCGCGTGGCGGGCGAGCACCTCTTCCATCGCGCCGGTCGAGAGCCGGTGGCCGGCGACGTTGATGATGTCGTCGGTGCGGCTCATGATCCAGAGATAGCCGTCCGCGTCGATAGTCCCGGCGTCTCCGGTGAGGTAGTAGCCGGGATAGCGCGACAGGTAGGCGTCCGTGAAGCGCGCGTCGTTGTTCCAGAGCGTCGGCACGCAGCCCGGCGGCAGGGGCAGCCTGACGACGATGGCGCCGATCTCCCCCGGCGGCAGTGCCGCGCCCGCCTCGTCCAGCACCTCGATGCGGTAGCCCGGGACCGGCTTCGTCGGCGAACCGGGCTTGACGGGCAGGGCGCCGAGGCCGGCGCAGTTCGCCCCCATCGGCCAGCCCGTCTCGGTCTGCCACCAGTGGTCGTAGACCGGGCGCCCGAGATGCCGCTCGGCCCAGGCGAGGGTGTCCGGGTCGGTGCGCTCGCCGGCGAGGAACAGGGTGTCGAAGCACGAAATGTCGTAATCCGCGAGGCGCGCGGCCTCCGGGTCCTCGCGTTTGATCGCGCGGAACGCCGTCGGTGCCGTGAACATGGCCGTGACCCCGTGCTGGGCGATCACCCGCCAATAGGCGCCGGCGTCGGGGGTGCCGACCGGCTTGCCCTCGTAGAGGACGGACGGGCAGCCGTAGATGAGGGGCGCGTACACGATATAGGAGTGGCCGACCACCCAACCGATGTCGGAGGCCGCCCACCAGGCGTCGCCGGGCGCGCGGCCATAGACGCAGCGCATGCTCCAGTGCAGCGCCACCAGATGGCCGCCGTTGTCCCGCACGATGCCCTTGGGATCGCCCGTCGTGCCGGAGGTGTAGAGGATGTAGAGCGGGTCGGTCGCGGCGACCGGCTCGCAGCCGACCGCCTCCGCCCCCGCCATGGCGTCCTCCCACGTCCGGTCGCGGCCGGGGACGAGGCCGGCCTCCGCTTCCGGCCGCTGCACGACGATACAGGCGCGGGGCTTGTGCCGGGCGCGTTCGATGGCGCCGTCGAGCAGCGGCTTGTAGGCAACCACGCGGCCCGCCTCGATGCCGCAGGAGCCGCAGACGACGACCTTGGGCTTGGCGTCGTCGATCCGCGTCGCCAGCTCGTTCGCCGCGAAGCCGCCGAACACCACCGAGTGGATGGCGCCGATGCGGGCGCAGGCGAGCATCGCCACCACCGCCTCCGGGATCATCGGCATGTAGAGGATGACGCGGTCGCCCTTGCCCACCCCGAGCCGCCGCAGCGCGCCGGCGAAGCGGGCGGTCCGGTCCAGGAGTTCGGCGTAGGTGTAGCGCGCGACGCGCCCCGTGACCGGGCTGTCGTAGATCAGTGCCGTCCGCGCCCCGCGCCCCGCGGCCACGTGTCGGTCGAGGGCGTTGTGGCAGGTGTTGACCAGCGCGCCGGGAAACCAGCGGTAGAACGGCGGGCGCGAATCGTCGAAGACGCGGTCCCAGCGCCTGTCCCAGTCGATGGCCTCGGCGGCCTCTGCCCAGAAGGCCTCCGGTTCGGCGAGCGAGCGCCGGTAGGTTTCGTCGTAACGGCTGCCCATGACCTGCCTTCGCGCGCAGCGCGAGCGGCCGCAGTGGATGGTCGGAGTGAGTGGATTCGAACCACCGACCCCCGCCTCCCGAAGACGGTGCTCTACCAGGCTGAGCTACACTCCGGCCGCGCCGCGGCGCGGCCGTTATAGCGAAGCCGCCCCGCCGCAGGCAAGCGAAGCGCGTTTCGGCGCGCGGGGCGCGCCCGCCGCGCACGCTCAAGGAACAGGTGGCGGGCACTCGCGTTTCGATCTTCCGGGTTGCCGGGTCGTCTGGCGCGCCAGGAAGGGCCGCCGGGTGCGCTATAGCGCGTCCGCGCGGCGGGCGAGGGCGACGACGCAGCCGGACGCGAGGATTTGCCCCGCGGTGACGGCGGCGTTGGTCAGCGCCGTCGCCGTCACGCGGGTGGCGTCGAGCGTTCCCGCCTCGCGCCAGCGGCGGAAAGCGCCGGTGCGCCCGTCGAAGCCGATCTCGGGCGCCGCCCGGCGCAGCGCTTCGAGCGCGTGCGACGGCTCGTGCCCGGCATCCGCCGCGATCCGGCGGAACGGCTCCTGCAAGGCGCGCACGAAGGCGGTGCGCACCGCGTCCCGCCCGGCCGGGGCGGCGTCCTCGAGCGTAAAGGCCGCGCGGGCGAGGGCCACGCCGCCGCCCGCCACCACGCCGCCCGCAGCGGCCGCGCGTGCGGCGGCAAGCGCATTCCCGCAGCGCTTGTAACGCTCCTTCCAGGCGCTCTCCGTGACGCCGCCGACCCGGACGTTGGCGACGCCCGCGACCAGGCGCGCCAGGCGCAGTTCCAGCTTGCCCCGGTCATAACTCTTCGTCTCCCGCCCGATGGCGTCGCGAAGCCGGGCGGCGCGCGCCTCCACTGTGCCCGGCGGCCCGCCGCCGCCGAAGAGCGCGGTGGAAACTCCGCCCACGACGGCCCGCCTGGCGGTGCCGAGATCGCCTTCCCGGAGCTTCTCCGGCGTGAGGCCGAGTTCCTCGCCCAGGACGCGCCCGCCCGTGAGCACCGCCACGTCGTCCGTCTCGGCATGGCGGTAGAGGCCGGAGCCCGGCCCCTTCACCGCGGCGCAACGGACCGTCCCTTCCCGGTGGTTGGCCAGCATCGCGGCGAGCGCCCGGTCGGCCACGTCCCGGGCCAGCACCAGCAGGCTGCCGCCGCCCTGTCGCGCCGCCTCCAGTGCCGGCACGAGCTGGGCCGCTTCCGTCAGCGCGCCCTGGCACATGAGCAGGAAGACGCGGTCGAGCCGGACCTCCGTCGCGCCCGCTTCGAGGAGGAAGCCGCGGGAGAGCAGGCCATGGTCGAAGGTCATGCCGCTCATGTAGTCCACCGTCGTATCGACGCCCTGGTGGTAGGAGACGTTGATGACGCCCTCAGGCCCGAGCCGCCCCACCGCCTCGGCCACGATGTCCGCGATCTCGCCGTCGCCCGCGGCGGCACGGGCCAGGGCCGCCAGCGTGGCGCGGCCGCCGGCCGGGACGCTCTGCCGCGCCAGCGCGGCCCGTGCCTCCCGCGCCAGGTCGTCGAAGTCGCGGCGCACGACCGTCGCGTCGAGGCCGGCGGCCACCAGACGGGCACCGGCCGCCGCGAGGCGGCCCGCGAGCAGCGCCGTGGTGGTCGAGCCGTCGCCCGCGGCGTCGCGGGTCTTCTTCGCGCAGAGCTTGATCAGCTCCGCACCGAGCGTGGCGAAGCGGTCGCTCTCCTCCAGCTCCCGGATCGCCGTGAAGCCGTCCTTGGTGATCTCGGGATAGTCGTTTTCGCGGTCGAGCAGGACGCGCCCGCCGCGGGGGCCCAAGGTGAGGCCGGCGAGCCGTGCGGCGCGGGCCGCGCCGGCCATCAGCGCAGCGCGGCCCACGGCCCCGGTGCGGATGTGCTTGGGCCGCACGAGCGCCCCCCGGCGCAGGCCTCGCGGCGGGCGGCCCGTGCCGGGGGGCCCGATGGGAGCCTCGCGTCGGGGCGCCGGGCGCCGCCGCTCAGGCCGCGCTGAAGCGGTTCCACTCCTTGATGTAGCTCGAAACGTGGGTCGGCCACACCATCCAGAACGCGATGTTCGACTGGCGCCGGGTCTTGGGGCCGGTGTCGCGGCCCTTGCCCATGTACCACTGGCGGTATTGCTCTTCCGTCAGGTGGTCGAGGACCGGATCCGGGCAGGGGGAGTAGTAGCCTTGCGGTGCCACCGCCGCGCCCCACCAGCCGTCGAGGCACCAGTCCATGTAGGCCATGGCGACTTCGGGCTCCGGCGCCGCACTGGAGAGGCACATGGTATGCACCCAGGCGGCCGTCCCCTCGAAGACGTCGACGTACCAGCAGGGCACGCCGCGCTTCTTCACGTCCTCGACCACCGGGTTCCAGCAGTCCATGCCCCAGACCTCTTCGGAGGCGAGCAGGTTCACGGCCTCGCCGTAATTGTTCCAGATGAGGCGGAACACGCCGTCGTTCTTGGCGGCGATGAGGAAGTCCACGACCTCCTTCACCTCGTCCGGCTGCATGTCGGAATTGCCGACCTTGGGCGGGTCCATGATCCCGTTCTTCCACAGGAAGCTGTAGGCGCGCGGCGGCCCCATGAGCTCGTCGTTCTGGATCGAGGTCTTGCCGGTGGCGTCGACGTCCCGCCATTTGCCGGTGTAGAGCAGCCCGAGCGAATCGGGGATCGCAAAATCGGGCTGGGTGGGGGCGAACTTGTGCGGCAGCACGCCCAGCGCGTCCATGTTGTAGAACTGCGGCACGCCGTAGAAGGAATCCTCGTTCTCGTCCCAATAGACGATCTTCGAGGGCCAGCCCGTCACCTCGTCGGCACCGATATGGCCGGCTTCGGTGTAGAGCGAATCGGCGAACTCCCAGTTGGTGATCTTCTCGCGCGGAATGGGCGCGATCACTTCGGCCTCGCGGAGCGCCGGCTGGCGGTAGGCGTTGGTCTCGATCATCGAGTAGGTCTTGTTGCCGCCGGTGATGAACTTGGTGACCATCTCGCTCAGGCCGGCCACCGTCCCCGTCACGTCGAGGCCGGTGTCCTCCTTGAACCTGTTGAAGAAGCGCTCCTGCACGGAGACGCCCAGGCCGATGGTCTGCATCGGCTCGTCCTGGGTCAGGCCGGCGACGCGCGCCTTGATGTCGGCGCGCGCCGCGCCGGCCCCCAAGGCGGTGGCGGCCACGGTCGCGGCACCGGCGGCGGCGAGGAAGCCCCGGCGGTCGATGCCCTCGCCCGCCGTTTCTTCCGCCTCCCCGGCGGCGCGGAACCGCTTGATGGCCTTCTCCTCCGCCGCCATGGCGGTGTGCAGGTCCATGCGGTCGGCGAGACGGTCGTACTTCTTCTCGAGGTGCTTGCTGTCCATCTTTCCCTCCCTCGTGCGGGGCGGCCTACCCCCGATGCTCCTCCTGGCCGGTGAAGCGCGGCCGGTAATGGCTCGCGGTCATGAGATAGCCGAAAATGCCGATCACCGCGAACGAAATGAGCGTGATGATGACGCCCACGGCGAAGATGCGCGGCGTGATGCGGATCGTGGTCGCGCCCAGCACGTCCAGCGGCAGCGTGTTCTGCGAGCCGGCGACCAGCACCGTGCGCACGAACTCATCGAAGGAAAGCGTGAAGCCGAAGAGCGCCGAGGCCATGATGCCGGGCTTCATGATCGGCAGCGTCACGTGGCGGAAGGTGCGCCAGCCGTTCGCGCCGAGACACATCGCCGCCTCCTCGGTCGAGCGGTCGAAGCGGTTGAAGATCGTCAGCATCACGATGAAGCAGAACGGGAAGGTCCACAGGATGTGGACCGGCAGCGTGGTGCCCAGCCAGTGCTTGTCGATGCCGATGCCCTGCCAGAAGAGCGCGTGCCCCAAGCCCACGGTGACGCCGGGGATCATGATGCCGATCAGGTAGAGGTAGAAGATCGGCCCGGCGCCGACGAACTTGGTGCGCATCGCCTGCGCCGCCATGGTGGCGAGCACGGTCGAGATGCACATGGTCAGCAGCGCGAGCACCAGGGAGCGCAGGCCGGCATTGCCGAAATCGCCCACATATTCGCCGATATCGCGAGCCGTGCCGCCCGGGTCGAAGAGCCGGGCGTACCAGAAGGTGCTGGCCCCTTGCATGGGGAAGGTCGGCCCGCCGCTCTCGCCCTGGAAGGAGAGGATGGCCATCACGATGAACGGCCCGTAAAGCATCAGCACGAAGATCACCACGTAGGCCGCGAGGGCGATCTTCACCCAGCCGAGCTTCTGGACGTGGTAGGCGGTGGGCTCGGGCACGGCTCAGAGCTCCTTGCGCAGCTTGACCACGTGGAAGATGCCGACGATCACAGGGATCGACACCAGCACCATGACCACCGCCACCGCCGAGGCCATGGGCCACTGGAGCAGGCTCTGCTGCTGGATGAGCACGTTCGCCAGCATGGTCGTCTTGCCGCCGCCGATGAACTTCTGGATCGCGAACTCGCCCATCATCACGACGAAGACGAAGAGGATTCCGGTCGCCAGCCCGGGCTTGGTGAGCGGGACGACGACCTTCCAGAAGGCGGTCCAGGCCGAGGCCCCGAGGTCGCGCGCCGCCTCGATCACCTGGCGGTCGATCTTGGCCATGGAGAAGTAGATCGGGCCGATCATGAACACCGACCAGATGATCGCCATGGAGAACACCATGGAGGGCTCGCTGTAGAGCAGGATCTCGGCGGGCTCGTCGATGATCCCGATGCCCATCAGAATCTGGTTGATCAACCCCTTGCGGCCCAGCAGCGGCAGCCAGGCCACCATGCGGATCAGCGCGCTGGTCCAGAACGGCACGATGCAGAGCAGCAGGATGTAGAGCTTCAGGCGCTCGCTGCGCACGAAGAAGGCGACGTAATAGGCGACGGGATAGCAGAGCAGCACCATCAACGGCAGCACGATGACGGCGATCAGGAAGGTGAAGCCCAGCGTCTGCACGTAGGTCGCGGTGGTGAAGAACTCGGCGTAGTTGTCGAGCACGAAGCCCGGCTTCATGCCGTAGGCCCACGGCTTGTAGAAGCTGAAGACCACCACCGAGACGAGCGGGATGCCGCAGAAGAGCGCCATCAGGGCCGTGGGCAGGGCGACCAGGGCGAGCGCCCGGCGGGCGCGCTTCCTGGTCAGCGTCAGCCCCGCCGCCACCGCGGGCGCGGTATCCAGGGTCGCCGCCGTCATCCGTGCCCGGCCTCCTCGCTCAGTCTTCCCCGCGCCATGGCGCCGTCCAGCTCATTCGAACACGATCAGGGAATCGTCCGCCTTCCAGCCGACCCGCACCTTGGCGCCCGGGCGCAGCGCGGCGACCTGCGGCGGCGGCTCGTATTCGTCCACGCGCAGGGTGTCGCCGCCCGGCAGGGCCACGTTGAACTCGATCTGCGAGGTCTCGAAGATGGAGAACGCCACCTCGCCCTCGACCGCGTTGTCCGCCGCCTCGCCGTCGGCCAGAAGGCCGGCGAGGCTGGCCCGCACCACCACATGGCAGCGCTTGCGGTCGGGCGCGCCCGGCGGGAGCGGCGCACGGAACCGGCCCGAAGGCCCCTCCACCGTGGCGATGCCGTTCTCGACGCCGGCGATCTCGCCTTCCAGGATGTTGTTCTTGCCCACGAATTGGGCGACGAAGAGGTTCTTCGGGCGGTGCGTCACCCCTTCCGGAGAGCCGACCTGCTCGATGCGGCCCTTGTTCATGATGACCACCCGGTCGGAGACGGCGAAGGCTTCCGTCTGGGTATGGGTGACGTGCATGAAGGCCACCCCGAAATCGCTGTTGAGGCGCCGGAGCTCACGCTGCATCCGCAGGCGCAGGTTGGCGTCGAGCGAGCCCAGGGGCTCGTCCAGCAGCAGCACGTCGGGGCGCGTCACCAGCGCCCGCGCCAAGCCCACACGCTGCTGCTGGCCGCCGGAGAGCTGCTGGATCGGCCGGTCGGCCAGGTCCTCGATGTCCACCGCGCGAAGCATCTCCAGCGCGCGCCCGATCCGCTCGGCCTGGGGCATGTTGCGCATCCGCAGGCCGAACTCGACGTTCTGCGTCACCGTCATGTGCGGGAACAGCGCGAAATGCTGGAACACCATGGCGGTGTTGCGCTCGTGCGGCTCGAGGTGGGTGCAGTCGCGCCCGGCGATGGTGATCCGCCCGCCGGTCGGCTCCTCGAAGCCCGAGACCATGCGCAGGGTGGTGGTCTTGCCGCAGCCCGACGGGCCGATGAAGGAGATGTATTCGCCTTGCTCGATGCGCAGCGAGAGGTCGTCGACGGCGAGGATGTCCCTTCCGAACCGCTTGCTGACGTTGACCAGATCGACGGCGACGTCGCTCATCGCATCTCCCCCGCCGCGCCCGCGGCCGGCGCGGCCCGGGCCCGAGCCATTCGGCTTCGTTCTCGCGAGACCCGCTCTGACTCTAGCGACCGCCCGCGCGCGCCGTCAAACGCGCATTCCGCGCGCCGTTGCCCTGCCTGCACCCTTCGCTCTACAGTGCCGCCGACCGTCGCCGGCAGGCGTCACTGCGACATGAGCGCTCCGCCAGATGGCCGATTACGCCGCCGCGCGCCACAACATGGTGGCGTGCCAGATCCGCACCAACCGCGTCACCGACGAGCGCCTGCTCGACGCCATGGGCGCGCTCCCGCGCGAGCGCTTCGTGCCGCGCGCGCGGAGCGGCGTCGCCTATGTCGACGCGGATGTGGAGATCGCCCCCGGCCGCTACGTCATGGAGCCCATGGTGCTGGCGCGGCTCCTGCAGGAAGCCCGAATCGCCGCGGACGACGTGGCGCTCGACGTGGGCTGCGGCACGGGCTACGCATCGGCCGTCATGGCCAGGCTGGCCGGCACCGTGATCGCGCTCGAGGAAGACGACGGCCTCGCCGGGGAGGCCGTCCGCGCGCTGAGCGACGTGGGCGCCGACAACGCCATCGTGGTCGCCGGCCCTCACGACGCCGGCCACGACCGCCAGGCGCCCTACGACGCGATCCTCGTGGGCGGTGCCGTCGACCACCTGCCGGCGGTGCTGGCGGACCAGCTCGCCGAAGGCGGCAGGCTCGTCGGCGTCCTGCGCCCGCCCGGCGGGGTCGGTCAGGCGACGCTCTGGGAACGGCACCGGGGTGCGGTTTCGAGCCGCCGCCTGTTCGAGGCGTCGGTCCCGCCGCTGCCGGGTATCGCCAAGCCCGCGGCCTTCGTGTTCTAGTCGCAGGAAACTGAAGTTCGTGACGTGTTGTTCAGTCAATATGCAAGGGGAAACGCTGGATATCTGCTGCAACGGATGACGTCCGTTCGCTTCCCGCTTCCAGGCGTGCGGGTCTGGATCATCCTCGCAGCTGCCATGCTTTCCGCATGCGGGGGCGGGGGTGGGGGTGGAACGCCGCCCGTTTCGGAGCCGCCGCCGCAACCGGCGCCGCAGCCGGTGCAGGAAGCGCCACCGGAGCCGGCCCCGCAGCCGGCGCCGGAGCAGCCACCGCCGCCGGACCCGCAGCCGATGCCGGAGGAGCCACCGGAGCCGGACCCGCAGCTGATGCTGGAGGACCTGCAACCAGCGCCGCCGGACCCGCAACCAGCGCCGCCGGCCCCGCAGCCGGCGCCGGAGGAGCCACCGGAGCCGGACCCGCAGCCGGTGTCAACGACGACGGGCCCGGCGCCGGTGGCTCCGGTGCGCGCGCACGCGACGCAATCGGTCCACTCCACGCCGGTGAGCCATCCCCTTGGGCAGACGTCGACCGTCTACCGGGCCGAAACGCTGGAGCCGGCGACCGCCCCCCGGACGGCCGGCTCCTGGGAGACCGTCGAATACAACCTCCAGCCCGGCCTGGGGCTGATCCGCGCCAGCACGGGATACGCGGCGCGCACCACCGGCCGCCCGGGCGGAGGGGGCGTCACCATCGCCATCGTCGGCAGGAGGATCCCCGTCGACGACGGCAAATCCATCGGCCACTACGATCTGGAGGGCGTGACGCAGGCGCGGATCTTCACCTCTCATCCGCCTGCGCCCGACCTCGACCATGAGACGGTGGTAGCCGGAGCCGCCGCCGCCAGGCGCAACGGTTTGGGGGCGCACGGGGTCGCCTACAACGCCAACATCGTCTCCGTCCCTCAGTCCTCCGCATCGACAAGGTCCCGCACCCACGTCCTTGGATGGGACATGGAGGCGATCCTGGCCTCGACCGCGGGCCTGAGCAGGAGTTATTACAACTTGTTCGGGGGAAGTTTCCGCTCCAATCCGGCGGCGAGCGCCCATGTTGCGAATCTCAGCCTTTTCGTGTCCATAGGGTTCACCCAGCTCGCCCTCCGGGGGATGCGACACATGGCCCAGGCGGGCCGCGTCATGGTCACCGCCCTGGGGAACGACGGCAAACCGAACCCATCCTTCCCTCCGGCCACGCTGGTGGGGCGGGAAGGAATCGCCGGCCATGCCATCGCGGTCGGCGTGCTGAACTGGCATGGCACGGGCGCGCACGCGCCCAGCTTCACCGGGTCCTGGTCCAGCACCCGGTGCGGCAACGTGAAGCGCTGGTGCATCTTCGCCCCGGGGCTTAGGATCTATACCACCTTCGGCCAATACTCCAACCGGGCACGGCGGGACCACGCGTATGCCTCCGGCACGTCCGTCGCCGCGCCGCACGTGGCTGGGGCCGTGGCGGCGGTGTGGGCGGCGTTTCCGAACAAGACCGGCGCCCAGATCGTCCAGCGCATCCTGGACACCGCCCGCCAGGTGGACACCGCCAACGGCAATTACGACTCGGACGGCATCTCGCCCGTCTACGGCCACGGCGCGCTCGACCTCGGCGCGGCCATGAACCCGGTCGGCTTCACCAGCCTGCCGACGCGCGGTTCCGGGGCGATTCCGGTGCGGCGGAGCTTCGTCTCCCTGCCGCCGGGCTTCCGGCACCGGCCGACGGCGGCGCTGCGCGACGCCATCGTCTACGACACGCAGATGTTCCCGTTCCTGCACGATCTGAACGGCGCGATCCGAACGCAGCGGGCGCCTTCGGCCACGAGCGCCGTCGAAGATTTCCTGTCACCGTCCCGCTATGGCCAGTTGTCGAAACGCTTGGGCGGCCGCGTCCAGCTGGGGTTCGCATGGTCAAAGCAGGACCGCGCCGACCGGGACCCGGAGATACGCGATTACCGCTTGCGCGTGGCGGCGACGCCGGCCCTGTCGCTTCGGTTCGCCCGGGGCTCCGGCGCCCGCAGCGCTTCGAACGACTTCGTCGCCCGGCGCCTGGGGCGGGGCCTGTTCCGGGATGGGTTCGTGGTCGAGCCGTTCACGGCGCTCACCGGGGATGGTGCGGCATTCGGGGTTGACTGGCGCCGGGACGAACACACCCGGCTGGACTTCGTGGGCAAGGCCGGCTCGGGCTATTTCGGCGGCGGCCGGGCGCGGCTGGCGTCCCTCGGGGTGACCCGCCGGTTCGGGACCAGCCTGACGCTGAGCGCGCGCTACGGGGCGTTGCGGGAGCGCGGCTCCCTGCTGGGCATCCGCGGGAGCGGAGCGTTTCGCGACGATCCGGGTGCGCACACGGACTTCCTGGACCTCGGTGTGGAGCGGCGGACCGCATCCGGCGCGGTATTTTTCGGCAGTGTCGGCCGGGGGTTGACGAAGAGCGCTCCGGCCGGCGCCGGCTCGCTGATCTCGGGCTGGAGCGGAGGTCGGGGCGAGTCGTTCGCGTTCGGAGGCGAGTGGCCGGGCCTGTGGCGTGATTCGGACCGTCTGACCCTGCTGGCGTCTTCGCCGTTTCGCCTGCGGGGCGCGGGAGTGTACGTGGACGTCCCGGATCGTGAACTGGCGGACGGCGTGGTGGCATACACGCGGCATTGGGTGAACTTGTCGCCGCGGGGCCGGGAGCTACGGTTGCAACTGGTGTACGAGGTCGAAACCGCGCCGGGTGCGGCATTGATCCTGGGCGGCCTCCTGCGGCTGAACCCGGATCACGACCCGGAGGCCGCACCGCAATTCGGGGCGGCCGCAAGACTACGGGTGGATTTCTGACGGGAGCGCTCCTGCGCCGGACGGGCAGCCCTCCTCGCTCCGATACCATGATGTCCGCCGATGGGGGGCTGCCCTGGGGGCGCCGGCGTCCCGTCGGCAGCGCGCGAAGCGCGAACTGGCCGCCATCGGACGATCCGGCGTCCGGGAAGGGCGCGGGCCCTCGGCCCGCCATGCCGGCGCCATGCACCGCTGGGCCAAGCCCAAGGCGGAATACTTCGTCGGCCCCGACTGCGGAGCCGGGGAATACCGGGGCGAAGTGCGGGGGGCGTCACGCTCAACGCGATGATCGGCGGCGCCAGCACGATCACCGGCATGATCTCCAATCTGGAAGCGTTGCGGACCGGAACGCTGCCCTGTCATCACAAACAAGGCGCTGGACCGGCGCACGGGATTCGTGTATGCGCCAAGACATTGTGGATACGCGGAATCTCGTCGAGCAGCACCCGCGCACGTCCGAGGCGCCGCAGCGGCTTCGCAGGTTATTGTCCGCGGCGCCGGCGCTCCCTGCGGTCCCCGAACCTGTCGGCCTTGTTGAGGAGTCGCCGTCGATTCCGGTGCGGCGCTCCGAACGAAGCGCGATCTGGAATGAATTGATGATCACGGAGCGTCCGCTCTAGCGGTCGAACGGGCTCGTGAGTCGGCGACGGGAGAAACGCGGGTTGGCGGCCGCGTGCGCCGCGCTCCTGGTGGCGGCCGCCTCTTTCCAGGGTATCCCGGCGGCGGCGGAAACCCTCGCGGAGGCGCTCGCGCGCGCCTATCAGGACAACCCGGTCCTGCTGGCCCGCCGCGCCCAGCTGCGGGCCACCGACGAGGGGGTCGCGCAGGCGCGCTCGAGCTGGCGCCCGACCATCCGGCTCGAAGGCGACATGGGCGTTTCCCGCAACGAGACCGAGCCCTCCGGCGGCGCCGTCGCGGCCGACGATACGCTTCACCCTTCGTCCCTCGCGCTCAACGTCGAAGGCCCTCTCTACCGGGGCGGGATCATGGCGGCCGGGATCGAGGCGGCCGAGAGCCGGGTCGGTGCCGGCCGCGCGGATCTCCGGGCGGTCGAGCAGGCGGTGATGCTCGATGGGGTGACCGCCTACATGGACGTGCTGCACCATCGCTCGGCACTCGATCTGAGCCTCGGGAACGAGCGGGTGGTCCGGCGCCATTTCGAGGCGGCGCAGGCCCGCTTCGAAGTGGGCGAGGTGACGCGCACCGACGTGGCCCAGGCCGAAGCGCGCCTGGCGCAGGCGACCGCGGACCGGATCGCGGCGGAAGGCCGGCTGATATCGGCGCGCGGTGCCTATCGCCAGGCGATCGGCGCGTTGCCGGGCGCGCTTTCGTGGCCGGCCTTTCCGACGGGCCTCCCGGAATCGGAACAGGAAGCGCTGGCCATCGCCGACGCGGCCCATCCGGCCATCGGCGCGGCGGACCACTCGGCGCGGGCCGCACGGGCGGATATCCGCACGGCACGGTCGGCGCTGTTGCCGCGCGTCTCCTTCCGCGGCCGCTACGGCGCGCGCTTCGACCAGTCGAGCGCCGTGGACGAATCCCGGACCGCGTCCCTGACCGCCACCGTCACCGTGCCGCTCTACCAGTCGGGCGCCGAGCACGCGCGGGTGCGCCAGGCCCGGCAGGCTGCCGCGCAACGGTCCCTCGACGTCGACCGGGCGCGGCGCGCGGTTCTGGCGGAGGTCACCCGCGCCTGGGAGGCCCTGGAGACGGCGCGGGCGCGGATCACCGCCTTCGAATCGCAGGTGCGGGCGGCGACGATCGCCCTGGAGGGAGTCGAGAACGAGGCGCTGGTCGGCCTGCGCACCACGCTCGACGTGCTGGACGCCGAACAGGAGCTCTTCGAGGCGCGGGTCAATCTCGTCCGGGCACGGCGCGACGAAACCGTCTCCGCCTACCGGGTGAAGTCGTCCATCGGCGCACTGACCGCGCGCCGCCTCGGCCTCCCGGTCGCGTTGTACGATGCGGAAGAGCACTACGAAGCCGTCCGCGACCGATGGTTCGGGCTGGGAGACCTCCCCCGCGCGCCGTGAGCGGCGGCGGCCAGCGGGTGACGGCGCCATGGACAAGCCGGCTGACAACGACCACCCGATCCACGACCTCCTGCGCCGGCGCTGGAGCCCGCGCGCCTTCGCTCCCCGTGCGCTCCCGCCGGCGCAGGTCCGCTCGTTGCTGGAGGCCGCGCGCTGGGCGCCGTCGAGCTACAACCGGCAGCCGTGGCGCTTCCTGGTCGCGACGCGGGAGGACACGGGCGAATTCGCGCGGATGCTCGGTTGTCTCGTTCCCGGCAACCGGGCCTGGGCCGGGGCCGCGCCCTTGCTCGTCCTCGCCGTGGCGCAGCTGGCGTTCGACGACGGCCGGCCGAACCGCCACGCGGCGCACGATCTGGGGCTCGCCGTGGGCCAGCTCGTCCTCCAGGCCACCGCGCTCGGGCTTTTCGCGCATCAGATGGCGGGCATCGAGGCGGACGAGATCCGCGCCCGCTACGCCCTCCCGGAGGGCTTCGAGCCGATGACCGCCATCGCCATAGGCCACGCCGGAGATCCGGCTGCGCTCCCCGACCGCCTCCGCGAGATGGAACACGCCCCCCGCACCCGGCGCCCCCTCGACGATTTCGTCTTCGCCGGCAAATGGGGCCGGAGCGCCGCCCTGTAGCGCCCCGCTGGCGCCCGGTTCAGGCGCCGTCCGGTTCGCCCGCGCGTTCGACCGCCTCCCCGGCTCCGCTCGGATCGAAAACCACGGCGTAGGCCCAGCGTCAGAAGCCGCCGTCCGCGTTGACGGCCTGGACCCACCGGCGTGCCGCCGGGGTCTTCATGTCCTCCAGTGGATCGTAACCCTTGGTTTCCAGGATCAGATAACGCACCGCGTCGCCCGCCAGCCGGACGATGAAATCGGGCAGGTACTCGTGATGCTCCCCGTTGTGCATATAGGGGATCGCGAAGCCGAGCCCGGCGTTCTTGACGAACGCGCGCCCGCTCTCGAAGCGCGGCAATTCGGCGGCTTCTCCTGTTTCATGAGATCACCGTCGTGCTTGATCATGCCGAAGGATGCAGGCGCAGATGGACCACGTGCTCAACGCCTGAGCGCCCCCGGCCGTTCCAGCCGCCGTGCCATGCCGGGACAAGCCTGTCCGCGCGGGGAGGCGGGCACAAAGAGTGGCGAGGCGGGGCTCGCGGATGCCGAGACGGCGGAGATGCGCGACCGTGTTCGTCAGGTAGTCGGCGCAGCGTCCGAGCGGGCCCTCGGCGGCCGCCAAGGCGGCGAGGACGCGCTCCTCCGGGAAGCGCTTGGCGTGAGCCGCGGGTGGCGGCGGTTGGCGACAAAGGCGATCGCCTCGACCGGGCCGCCCTCGCGCCGCACCGGGAGCCAGCGGGCGACATGGACGGCGGCCAACATCTCCCGCTGCCAGACGAGGTCCAGCTCGCTTTCGCTCCGCTCGGGCGCGATGCGCAGGAGGACCAGGCCCCGCCGTGGTCGAGGGCCAGCAGGAGGCCCGGGGTCTCCTCGCTGCCGCGGCCGAGCGCGCTCCAGACGCAGAAGCGCCGGTGGTAGCCGCGCAGGGTGCCGCGCCGCCGCTCGGCGATCTCGATCAGCGGATTCCAGATCAGCGAGCCGTAGGCGAAGAGCCAGACGCCTTGCGAAAGGTCGCGCCCGGCGAGGAGGGCGCGGCGGTCGGCGGCGAGGGCCGCCGGGCTCGGGAGCGCGAGCGACGGCTCCCGCGCCTGGATCATGCGACGGACCGCGCCCACGCGCAGCGCCTCGCGGCTCAGCATCGGCGCGCTGTCGCCCGCATTCGCGCGAAACGCGAAGAGAAGAAACAGGCGGGCGGGGAGGCCCGCGCACCGAAACGTCGGCCGGAATCGTATGCCATGGCGGGGGCTGCCGGAAGGGATTGGGGCTTCGTCGAGCAGAGCGTTTCCAACCTGTCGGGAAGCGCCGGCTCTTGCCAGGGCCGCGCGAGCGGTGCTAAGTCGAAACGCCGTCGGCACGGGCGCTTAGCTCAGCGGGAGAGCGCTTGCTTGACATGCAAGAGGTCCCTGGTTCGATCCCGGGAGCGCCCACCGATCCCGCGCGGCGCCCTGGAGCCGAGGCGGCATGAGCGGCCCGCTCCGCCGCGTGCGCGAAAGCAGGCTGCTGTTGCCGACCGCCCTGCTGCTGCTCGGCGGCATCTCCTACGGCAGCCTGTTCACCGCCAACAAGATCGCCATCGACGCGGGCTTTCCCTTCCTTGCCTACGCCTTCTGGCAGGCCCTGTTCGCCGCGGCGGCGCTGCTTCTCCTCTCCGCCGTCGTCTCCGGGCCGCCGTCGCTGCGGCTCGCGAACCTGCGCGTCTTCGCCCTGGTCGCCGTCTTCGGCTTCCTCGGGCCGCTCCTGGTGGTCACCTTCGTCGCCGACAAGCTGCCGCCGGCGGTGCTGACCCTCTCCGCGGCACTGATCCCGGCGGCCACCTACGTCCTCACCCTCGCCCTCCGGTTCGACCGCTTCCGCTGGTTCAGCGTCGCCGGCGTCCTGCTGGGCTTCGGCGGTATCCTCCTCCTCGTCGTTCCGACCGGGAGCCTGCCGGACCGGGGCGCCTGGGTCTGGGTGCTGTTCTCCCTGCTCATGCCGCTGTCGGCGGCGATCAACAACGTCGCCGGCGCGCGCCTCTCGCCCGCCGGCGTGAGCGCCCTCGCGCTCGCCGGCGGCATGATGGCGGTGGCGGCGCTGCTGCTCCTGCTGGCGATGCTGGCCGGCGGCGCTCTCTTCCTGCCTACGGACGCCGCGCCGTCGGGCCTCCTGGGCCTGCTCTGGGCCGCGGCCGGGCAGGCCGTCACCTATAGCTGCTTCTTCGAGATCGTGCGCCGGGCCGGCGCGCTGTTCTTCGCGCAGCTCAACTACGTGGTGGTCGCCGCCGGCATCTTCTGGGCCAGCGTCTTCTTCGGCGCGGCGCTGAGCCACTGGGTGTGGGCCGCCGTCGCCGTGCTGGTCGCGAGCCTGGTCCTGATCAACGTCGGCGTCGCGCGCGGCCTGCGCGGGCGCCCGGTCCCGTCCGAGGCGGACCATGCCGGCTGACAACCGCCCGCCGCGCCCTGTATATCAGTCACGATGACGTAACAAACGAAGGCGGACGATGGCGTTCGGCCTTCTCAAATACGGCCTTTCCCGACGCTCCCCGGCGAAACGCTTCCTCGCGCCCCGGCCCGAGCTCCGGCCGAGCTACGACGTCGTGATCATCGGCGGCGGCGGCCACGGCCTCGCCACCGCCTACTATCTCGCCGCCCGCCACGGCATCCGCAACGTCGCCGTGCTGGAGAAGGGCTACATCGGCGGCGGCAACACCGGGCGCAACACGGCGATCATCCGCTCGAACTACCTGACGCCCGAGGGGGTCGCCTTCTACGACGAATCGATGCGGCTCTATCGCGGGCTCAGCGAGGAGCTCGACTACAACATCCTCTATTCGGAGCGCGGGCACTTCACCCTCGCGCATTCGGACGCGGCGCTGCGCACCGCGCGCTGGCGCGCCGAGGTGAACAAGCATCTGGGCGTCGCCTCCGAACTGGTGGACCGCGACGGTCTCGCGCGCCTCCTGCCGCTGCTGAATCTCTCCGAGGACGTCCGCCACCCGGTGCTCGGCGCGCTCTACCACCCGCCCGGCGCCATCGCGCGCCATGACGCCGTGGCCTGGGGCTATGCCGGGCGCGCGGCGGAACGCGGCGTCGAGATCCACCAGGGGACGGAGGTCACCGGCATCGCCGTCGAGGGCGGGCGGCTCGCGGCGGTGGAGACGAACCGGGGCCGGGTCGCCTGCGGGCGGGCGGTGCAGGCGGTCGCCGGCATGAGCTCGGAGGTCGCGCGGCTCGCCGGCTTCGCGCTGCCGATCCGCACCGTCCCGTTGCAGGCCTGCGTCTCGCTGCCGCTCAAGCCCTTCCTCGACCCGATCGTCGTCTCCGGCAGCCTGCACGTCTACGTCTCGCAGTCGGACCGCGGCGAGCTGGTGATGGGCGGGGCCACCGACCCCTATCCGCGCTATCAGACCAGCCCCACCCTCGATTTCGCCGAGGGTCTGATGGCCCACATCCTCGAACTGTTCCCGTTCATGGCCGCCATCCCGGTGCTGCGCCAATGGGCCGGGATGACGGACATGACCCCGGATTTCGCGCCGGTCATGGGCGAGACCCCGGTCGAGAACTACTACATCGACGCCGGCTGGGGCACTTGGGGGTTCAAGGCAACGCCGGTCTGCGGCGTGGCGCTCGCCGAACTGGCGGCGACCGGGCGCGTGCCCGCGATCCTCCGGCCCTTCCGCCTCGAGCGGTTCCGCGATTTCGCCCTGGTCGGCGAGAAGGGCGCCGCCGCGGTCGGGCATTAGGGAGCGGCCATGAAGATCATGCACTGCCCGCTCAACGGGCCGCGCAACATCCAGGAATTCGTCTGCGGCGGCCCGGTCGAGGCGCAGCCGGACCCGAACCGCTGCCCGGACGAGGAATGGACGGATTTCGTCTTCATGGAGGAGAACCGCGCGGGCGTAGTGCGGGAATGGTGGTGCCACGTCCCCACCGCCTACTGGTTCATCGCCGAGCGCGACACGATGACCGACGAGATCCTCTCGACCTCTCCGGCAAGCGCGCTCTTCAGCGAGCGCGTCGTGTTCGACAAGCCCGCGCCGCCAGAGGGCGAAGCCGGATGATGTCCCGCCTGCCCGAGCCGGCGGGCCGCCTGCTCGACCGCTCGGCGCCGTTCGAATTCCGCTTCGAGGGTGCGCGCTACCGGGGGTTTCGCGGCGACACGGTGGCCAGCGCGCTCGCCGCCAACGGCGTCGCGGTCTTCTCCCGGTCCTTCAAATATCACCGCCCGCGCGGCCTCCACTCGCTCGCCGGCCTCGACGCGAACACGCTGGTCACGGTCGATTCCGCGCCGAACCGCTTCGCCGAGCGGGTGCCGCTCGCGCCGGGTCTCGAAGTCGCGGGCCAGAACTACTGGGGCACGCTCCGCCACGACCGGCTGGCGGTGCTGGGCGCGCTGCACCGCTTCCTGCCCGCGGGCTTCTATTACAAGGCGTTCTACAAGCCGCGCTGGACCTGGCCGCTCTGGGCGCGGCTGATCCGCCGGATCGCCGGGCTGGGCGCCGTCGATACGGGCGCGGCGCACGGCTATTTCGACAAGCAGTATCTCTTCTGCGACGTGCTCGTGGTCGGTGCCGGCGCGGCGGGGCTGGCGGCGGCGGGCCAGGCGGCGGCTTCCGGCGCCGAGGTCCTGCTCGTGGACGAGAACGCCACGCCGGGCGGCGCCCTCCTCTGGGGCCGGGCGGACGCCGACGGCCGCCGGGCCGACGAGATTCGCCGCGCACTGCTGGAAGGGATCGAGGGCGGCGCGGTCCGGGTCATGACGGAAACCGCCTGCCTGGGCTGCTACGCCGACAATTGGCTGCCCCTCCTCTGCGGCAACCGCCTGTTCAAGCTCCGGGCCAAGGCGCTGGTGGTCGCCACCGGCTGCCACGAGCAGCCGCTGGTCTTCCGCAACAACGACCTGCCGGGCGTGATGCTGGGCTCCGCCGCGCAGCGGCTGATCGCGCTTTACGGCGTCAAGCCGGGGCACCGCGCCGTGGTGGCGACCGTCAATGACGACGGCTACGGCGCTGCCCTCGCCCTGCTGGACGCCGGCGTCGAGGTGGCGGCGCTGGTCGATCTGCGCCCGGCACCGCCCCGAAGCGCGCGGGCGGACGCGCTCGCAGCGCGGCGCGTGCCGGTCCACGCCGGCGCCGCGCTGTGGGAGGCCGTGCCGGGGCGGACGGGGCCCGGGGTGGCCGGCGCCCGCATCGCCCGCATCGGGGAAGACGGCGCCTGTGCGCCCGGCGTCGATAGCTTCGCCTGCGATCTCGTCGTCGTCTGCGGCGGCTACGCCCCGGCGGCGGCGCTCCTGCACCAGGCGGGCGCGGCGCTCTCCTACGACCAGGGCAGCCACATGTTCGGCATCGAGCGGCTGCCCGCGCACGTCTTCGCGGCGGGCGCGGTGACCGGCGCCTTCGCCCTCGACGCGGCGGTCGAGGAGGGGCGGCGCGCCGGCTGGCTGGCGGCCCGCGACGCGGGCTTCGAGAAGGGGCCGGCGCCCGCCGTCGCCAGCGACCGCGCGACGGCTGGCTGGAACCTCGGCTGGCCGATCTTCCCGCATCCGGAGGGGCATGCGTTCGTCGATTTCGACGAGGACCTCCAGGTTCACGACGTCGAGCGGGCGATCGAGGAGGGCTACGACCACATCGAGCTGCTCAAGCGCTTCACCACCAACGGCATGGGGCCGTCGCAGGGCCGCCACTCCGCGCTCGCCGCGACCCGCCTGCTGGCGCGCGCCACGGCGCAGCGCGTGGATGAGACCGGTGCCACCACCGTCCGCCCGCCGGTCGTGCCGGTCACCATCGGCCATCTCGCGGGCCGCAGCTTCGAGCCCGTGCGCTACACGGCGATGCATTTCCGCCATCTGGAGGCGGGCGCGAAGATGATGCCGGCGGGCCTGTGGCTGCGCCCCGAGTTCTACGGCGAACGCCGCCGCCGCGCGGCGCTGATCGCGGAAGAGGCCCGGAACGTGCGCGAGAACATCGGCCTGATCGACGTCTCGACCCTGGGCGGCCTCGACGTGCGCGGCCCCGACGCCGCCGAGTTCATGAACCGCATGTACACCTTCGCCTATCTGAAGCAGCCGGTGGGCCGCTCGCGCTACGTGCTGATGACCGATGTGGCCGGCGTCATCGTCGACGACGGCGTGGCCTGCCGCCTGCACGAGGCGCATTTCTACGTCACGGCGACGACCTCCGGCGTGGACAGCGTCTATCGCGAGATGCTCTGGTACAACGCGCAGTGGCGGCTCCGCGTCGACGTGACCAACGTCACGGCCGCCCTCGCCGCCGTCAACATCGCCGGGCCGAACAGCCGCGCGGTGCTGGAAACCCTGTGCGACGACGTCGATCTCTCGCCCGAGGGCTTCCCTTACATGGGCGTGCGCGAGGGGCACGTGGCCGGAAGCCCGGCGCTCCTCCTGCGGGTCGGCTTCGTGGGCGAGCTCGGCTACGAGGTCCACGTGCCGGCGAGCCGGGGGGAGGCGCTCTGGGACGCGCTGATGGAGGCCGGCGCCGAGCACGGCATCCGGCCCTTCGGAGTCGAGGCGCAGCGCCTGCTTCGGCTCGAGAAAGGCCACATCATCGTGGGCCAGGACACCGACGGCCTCACCACCCCGCACGAGGCCGACATGGTGTGGGCGATTGCCGGGAAGAAGCCGTTCTACGTCGGCATGCGCTCGGTGCGGATGCAGGCGGAGAAGGGCCTCACCCGCAAGCTGGTCGGCTTCGAGATTGCCGACGAGGGGGAGGGGCGGCCCAGGGAGTGCCACTTGGTGATTCGCGACGGCGCCATCGTCGGGCGAGTCACGTCCGTCGCCCGGTCGCCGAACCTGAACAGGACGATCGGCCTCGCCTACGTGGCGCCCGACCAGGCCGAGCCCGGCCAGCGGATCGCGATCAAGGCGGACGGCGGACGCATGGTGACGGCGACGGTGGTGGCGCTGCCGTTCTTCGACCCGGACGGCACACGGCAGGAGGCGTGAGCGTGACCGCCCCCGACGCTTCGCCCCGTCGTTCGCCCCTCTACCGCACGCTCGCGGCGCTGGGCGCCGTCTTCGAGCCGCTTAACGGCTACGCGGCCGCCCGCGGCTGCGGCCGCGACGTGCTCGACGAAACCGCCGCGGCGCGGACGCTGGGGCTGGCCGATCTCTCGCCGTTCCCGCGCACCGGGTTCAAGGGCTGGAACGTGGCCCCCTGGCTCGCGGCGCAAGGGGCCGCCCTCGGTACTGAGAGCAACCGCGTCTGGCCGCAGGCCGACGGCGCCCGCATCGCGCGGCTGGCGCCGGGCGAGGTCCTGATCCTGGGCGACCGCGCCGGCGGCGAGGCGCTGGTCGAAAGCCTGGACGCGGCCTGGACCATGGCGGCGGCCGACGGCTGCTTCCGGGTCGCCCGCGAGGAGACGCACTGCTGGCTGCTGGTCACCGGTGCCCGGGCCGAGGAGATGTTCGCCAAGCTCTGCGCCGTCGATCTCCGGCCCGCGTCCTTCGCGGCGGGTGCCGTCGCCCAGACCAACGTCGCCCGGCTCAACGCCATCGTGATCCGCGGCGATCTCGGCCCCGTCCCGGCCTTCGACCTGCTCGCCGACATCGCGTCCGCCGTCTATCTCTGGGAGGCCCTGATCGACGCGATGGCCGAATACGATGGTGCCCCGATCGGCCTCGCCGCCCTCCGCTCCCTGGCCCAGGAAGGCGGCGCCGCATCCGGCTGAACGCCCCGCGCCGCATAATGGGGACCCCAGATTGGGGGTATTCCCGCACGGTCCCGGCGCGCGCACCATGCCCGTGGGGAAAACTCATTCCCGCCAATTTGAGGCCGAACGGCGGCCTTTCCGGCGGGTGACCAATGCTTGGGAGAGGAGGTGCTTCGAACATGGCCAAGCCAGACTTCTACAAGGATGCACCCGTGGGCCGGTACAACGCGTGGTACTTCGAGGACATCATTCCGGGTGAGAAGGAGTGCTACGAGGGAGCCGTCAAGGCCTACTACGACGTGAACAGACCGCTGTGGGAGCTGAACCCCGACAAGGCGGTCCTTCTCATCATCGACCTGCAGGTCGACGTCGTCGATCCGAAGGGCAAGCTGTGGATGCCGGCGTCCACCAAGATGCTCCCGAAGCTCAAGGAGGTCATCGGCTTCTGCCGTGCGCACGGGATCCCGGTCATCTACACCGCCCATCAGGCGCATCCGAGCGGTCGGGACAAGGGCTTGATGCATACCTATCTCACGCTGCTCCAGGAATCCTTGATCGAGGGACAGCCCGGAGCGGAGATCCATCCGGAGATCGCTCCGCAGCCCGACGAGTGGATCATTGCGAACAAGCGTCGCTATGATTCGTTCTGGGGCACGGAGCTTGAGGAAGTTCTCCGCACGTGGGGGAGGGACCAGATCATCCTGACGGGCGCCTGCACCAACTTCTGTTGCTCGACGACCACGCGGTCCGGCATGCAGCGCGGGTTCAACATCGCCTTCCCGTACGATCTGAACGCGACCGATGATCCCGCGGTGCACGAGGAGGTGTGCAAGACCATGAACCGCGGCTTCGGCCGGGTCATGGCCGCCGATGAGCTGCTCGCCGAGCTCGGTGAGGTGGTCAACCAGCGTAGGGCCGCCACCGGCTAGTAGCCGCGAAACGGTTCTCGGGATATTCGCCCAATCTTCGCTGGAGGTGCTTGCGCGAACGAAAGCACCAAGAGAAGCAGGCACCTCCAGCTACTCACTGAGACTACTGGGAGGCAACTGTGGGTACGACAGCAGGAATGCGAGTTAAGGTCTGCTGGAGAGCGTTTCTCCTCGGGCTTGCCGCCTTGGCTTTCGCGTCGACGGTCTCAAGCGGTGGCTCTTCGGCTTTGGCGGAGAAGGCGGAGGGCGAGATCGTCATCTGCGCGATCGACAGCACCTCCGGCGATTTCTCCATCATGTCCACCCCGAAGCACTTCGCGTACCAGATGGCTGCCGACGAGATCAATGCGAAAGGCGGCATCTTCGTCGACGGCATGCAGAAGAAGATCAAGGTCGTCGGGTACGACGGTCAGTCGACCGTGAAGCGCTACCAAGAGCTCGCCCAGAAGTGCGTGTACGACGACGAGGCGGACGTCGTGTTCGCAGCATATACCGGTGCGGAGCGGGAAGCGGCACGCCGGGAGGTCATCAGAGCCAAAACCATCTATTGGCACAACAACCAGGGAGAGGGCGGCATCGCCGACCACTACTCGTTCTTCTCCGGGGCCACTGGCCAACAGCAGGTGCTGCCCAGCGTGAAGTGGATGATCGAGAACGTCGGTCCGAAAATCTACTTCATCGGCGCGGATTATGTGTATTGCCGCGCGATGGGAGATTGGACCCGCACGGCCGCCAATCTGTATGGCGGTGAGATGGTCGAGGAGGAGTACTTCCCGTTCGGCGTATCGCAGTGGCAGGCCACGATCGACAAGATTCAGCGGACGAAACCCGACTTTCAGGCCCACTGCTTGGTCGGCGCAGAGCACGTTCAGTTCTATCCTCAGGCCCAAGCAGCCGGCTTGACGATCCCGATGTGGTCTATGGTGACGATCTCCGACGGCTACGAACACCTCCGTTTCGCGCCACCGGCGTTGAACAACATGTACGCGACCATCAGCTATTCCGAGGACATCCCGCATCCCAACAACTGGCCGTTCATGGAACGGTTCCGGGAGCGCTTTCCGGATACCACGAAGTTCCCCTATATCAATCAGGGGGCTGGCTATGGTTGGACAGTGGTGCACGCGATGGCCGAGGCTTGGAGGAGAGCCGGAACGACCGAGACCGAAGCGACGATCAAGGCGCTCGAAGAGGACATCGAGATCGCCGATCACCCGGGCGGCCGCTGGGTCCTGCGCGGCGCAGTCCACCACGCGGCCCAACACACCTATCTGTTCAACATCGACGCCGAACACAACCTGCATTTCGTGGCGGATCTGGGCTTCACCGAGCCGACCTTCCTCCAGGACATCGGCGTCGACATGAGGAAGAAGGCGCCGGGGCGTCCCTTCCTGCCGCGGGATAATCCCGAATGGGCGACCTTCTTCGAAGGGCAGTAACAGCCAGCGTAATTTCCGATAGAGGCGGCCGGCGTGACGCAACTGGCCGCCTCTTCTTTCTCTCTTCTCCTCATTGACAGACGGGCAAAAAAGTAGGAAAGAGACTGAACTTGGATACATTGGCTGTAATATTTAGCTTTATCTACCAGTATGCCGATAACGTTGGCTTTCTGCTTCTTTCCGCTGCCGGTCTAATCATTATTTTCGGCATGATGGGCGTCATCAATATGGCGCATGGCGAACTGATGATGATCGGTGCCTACGTAACCGCCTTCGCCTATCACGCCGGCGTTCCCGCGCCGATCGCGATCATCCTGGCGGGCGTCGGGTCCGGGCTTGCCGGCGTCGTCCTCGAGCGCTTGGTCATCCGCTTCTTCTATAGGCAGCTGCTGTCCTCTCTGGTCGTGACCTGGGGCATAAGCCTCGTACTGACCGAGGGATTTCTGCTGATATTCGGGCCTTCCATTCTCAACGTTCCGACGCCCTATGGCAGCTTTGCCGTCGGCGAACTTACTTTCGGAATCTATCGGCTGGTGCTCTTTGGCGTTTCCCTGATGCTGATCGGCGTGATCTGGGCGCTCTTCGTCTACACGCGCTTCGGCACCCGCGCCCGGGCCACGATGGAGAATCCGGAGATGGCGGAGGCGTTCGGAGTCAACACCTCCCGTATGTATGCGCTCACATTCGGCTTGGGCTCGGCGCTCGGCGGCATCGCGGGCGGCATGTTTGCCTTGACCGCGACCATCTCGCCTTTCTTCGGCGTCAACTACACCTTGTTCGCTTTCATCACTGTGGTGGTCGGCGGCGGCACTAATGTCATCACGGGAATAACCGCGAGCGCCATGGCATTGGCTGGCGCGCAGACGATCGTGAACAATGCATGGAGCGTGTATGTTGGCTATGTCTCCATGATGCTGGCAGCTTTCCTCATTTTGTTGTTCCTTCCGCGGGGCATCTCGGAATATCTGGAGAGGCGCAAGATACGCGTAGCGAGAAGAAATGAATGGCAACGATCAGAGTAGCGTCCTCGACAAATACCTCGGTCGGCTGAACGGACCTCAGACGATCGGCCGGGGTGTGCCGTTTTGGGCCTGCTTCCTGGCGGTAGTCACCACGCTTGCTCTCTGCCCGGAAATCCTGTCCCGCTACGAGCTCATCAGCTTCAGCAATTTCCTCATCTCCGGGTTTCTGGCGCTCAGCCTCTGCCTCCTATGGGGCTATTGCGGAGTGCTCAGCCTGGGTCAAGCGGCTTTTTTCGGCATCGGCGGCTACACCTATGGCATCGTCGCGCTCAACTTGCTGAATGCCCACGGCAACACCGATGTTGCATTCGTCGCAGGCATCGTCCTGCCGACGATGTTTGCCGCGATTCTCGGCCTGATCATGTTCTTTGCCCGCTTGGCGGGGGTCTATGTCGCGATCCTCATGTTGGTCGTCTCCTTGATATTCGAACTGTTCCTTCTGCAAACCGCCGATCCCAACTACACGATCGGAGCGGCCTATATCGGGGGTTTCAACGGGCTGAGGCCGGCTTCCCCCGACGATCCTCTGTTGCCGAGCCTGATTTTCGGCTACGGAGAATCGGTGCTGGAGTTCGATGGCCGTAGCGTCGAGTTTTACTACCTGACGCTGGGACTGCTCGGTGCCGTCTATCTCGGCCTTCGCTGGCTGGTCAACTCCAGCTACGGTTTCCTGCTCGTCGGCTGCCGCGAGGATGCGCATCGGACGGAGACTTTCGGCTACGACGTCCGCTTGGTTCAGCTCAGTGTGTTCTGCATCGCGGCCGCGATCGCCGGCTTGGCGGGCGTCCTCTACACCGCCTGGGGCACCTTCATTCACCCGAACCAATTCGGCTTGAAAGCGAATATTCTGCCCGTGATTTGGGTCGCGGTTGGAGGGCGTAAAGACCTCACGGCCGCGCTGATCGGCGCACTGGTCCTCGAGTGGGTCGGTCTACGTCTGGCGGCCGTCGGCGAGATCTCCCTCCTCATCATGGGAGCCATCCTGGTGATCGCGATGCTGATCACGCCGGAAGGTGTCATTACCACTCTGGCGCGCGTTGTCGAGCGCGGCAGGGCGTTTGCGAAGGGCGCCATGGGGAGGCGTCGGTAAGTGAGGATCCCAATCGGTCAAGTCGTGGGTCCCCGCGCGTACAGCGGAAAGCGCGATCCGTGACGAGCAACGAGCCGATCGTCGGCGTCAGCGGCCTCGCCAAGCAATATGGCGGCGTCGCCGCCCTTCGGGGCGTGGATTTTTCCGTCGACCGGGGAGAGCTCCACTGTATCATCGGTCCCAACGGTGCCGGCAAGAGCACGTTCTTCAAGCTCCTGATGGGCATCGAGCGACCGACGGCAGGCGCCATTCGGTACAAGGGGCGCGACATCACGTCCTTGGGCTCTTTCGAACGGGCGCGTCTCGGCTTCTCGGTCAAGTTCCAGAATATTCGCGTCTATCAAGACCTGTCCGTCTTTCACAACCTCTTTATCCCTCTGCGCCGGCACCATCGTATGAAGGACATATCCGAGCAGGTCGCCGAGCTCTTGGGACAGCTGCGCCTCGCCGGGACGGAGAACGAAACCGTGTCCAGCCTCTCACACGGGCAAGTCCAATGGCTCGCCATCGGGATGTCGATCGCCGCGCGTCCCGAGGTCTTGCTGCTGGACGAACCCACGGCCGGCATGTCCGATGACGAGACACGAGAAACCGCGAACATCATTCGTCGTCTCAAGGTTGGCGGCATGACGATCTTGGTCATCGAGCACGACATGACCTTCATTCGGGGCCTGGACACCCGAACGACGGTGCTGCACTATGGCCGATTGTTCGCGCAGGGCACTTTCTCTGAAATCGAAGCCAATGAAGACGTTCATCGAATCTACCTGGGAACGCTTTGACTCCCGTATCAGGTGAGAAGAGCCATGGCGTCAGAATCCGATGAGGTGCGGAGCGAACAGACATTGCTGACCGTCGACGATGTCTCTTCCGGATACGGCAGCGCACGAATTCTTCAACACGTCTCCTTCTCCGTGAAGGGGCACGAGATCCTCGCGATCGTCGGGCGCAACGGCGTCGGCAAGACGACGCTCATGAAGACGTTGATTGGTCTGCTCCGTCTCATGGACGGAAGCATCGAGTTCAAGGGTGAAAATGTCGGTCGTTTTCGTCCATCGCGAAGAGCCGATCGCGGCATCGCATACGTCCCTCAGGGACGGGGGATCTTCGGCCGCATGTCGGTAACGGAGAACTTGCTGCTCGGCCAGGGTTTGGGAGGCAAAGGCCGGAAGGCCAACTATGATCGCGTTTATCGATTCTTTCCGCTCCTGAAGGAGCGCGGATCACAGAAAGCAGGCTCGTTGAGCGGCGGCGAACAGCAGCAGCTCGCTATCGGCCGCGTCCTGGTCGGGCACCCTGAGCTCATTCTGTTGGATGAGCCCTCGGAGGGGATCCAACCCAACATCGTGCAGGAGATCGGTCAGATCATTCGGCGGTTGATCGAGCAGGAGAACCTGACCGTCATCATCGTCGAACAAAATCTCGAGATGATCCACTCGGTCGCCGATCGTTGCATGGTGATGGACAAAGGCACGATCATCGCCCACCTGACGCCGGACGAGATCGCGAATCCGGAGGTCGCGAAGCGGTACTTGGCGATCTCAACGGCCTGAGCACGTCATCCCCCCCCCCCCCCCCCCCCCCGGAGTGTGGACCGATCAAGTGGAGCTGCGCCGCATTCATAGCGGCTTGCGCCGTGGTATGTGCTCCCAGCCGGCACCGCGCGTTCTTCAGATACATGCGAACGGTCTCCGTCGACAGGCCGAGGATGATCGCGATCTCCGGCGCGGTCTTGCCCGCCCCGATCCAGTGCAGACATTCCTTTTCGCGACGACTCAGCTTGAAGGGATCGACAACCGGAATTTCTTTTTCGAGTCCCAATTTGCCGAGGGTATGACGATACAGATGCGTCAAATCGAGCATCATGTCTTCGGTCTTGCTCCTGATTCCCAAATAGTTCACGTTGGATTTGTCCACTATCGCGCTGAGCACGGCGAAGCGACCGTCGGGAAAGTGCACGGGGGTGGTCACGCCACGCCCCAAGCCGATATCGGCCAGATACTGCCAAGCCTCGCATTCGATGGGCTCAAGCTTCCCGCTTTTATGCAGATCGTTCCAGTCGAATGGCAAAGTTCCTCGGAAACACTCATGGTAATAGGGATCGTGTACGGAGAAGCGTTCCCAGCCGTATTCCCAGCCGGGTGGGAAGTTCCGAACGTTCAATCTCAGCGGCAGCCAGCGGCCGTCGAGCAGACGGGAACCGAGCTTTTGGAAGGCGTAGGATATCTGCGTATATCCGAGGTCCCCACAGATATCCATCAATATATCGAGCGAATGTTCGAAGCTCTCGGCCTTCTCCAACTTGGCGGCGATGTCTTTCAGATGGCAGTGCTCCATCTTTCGTCCCCAATGGGGGGAGTCACATTCTTGTTTTATTCTTGCTCCCGCGCTTACGCTATTCTCACTCTCGCGTCGCGCCCATGCCTCGTTGCATAGTGCATATAGCGCAACCCAGGCGTTACTCTGGCGCACATCGGGGGAGGCGTCAAGTACATGTCCCGGTTCACGACATACGAGACACCGGGTGGGCCGTGGGGAGCGGCGCGTCGAGCCGCTTCGCGGCTCCTTCGCTGCGCTCTTGGCCGGGTGACCCGCCTCTCCCCACGGCTCCGAGAGCGATGAGGAGATGATGGCGAAAGCGGAGGTCGGGCAAACGGTGCGCGTGCACTATTCCGGGAAGCTCGAGGACGGAACCGAATTTGACTCATCCGTCGGCGACAGGCCGATGGAGCTCACCATCGGCGATGGCGCCGCCCTGCCCGCGTTCGAGCAGGCGCTGGTCGGCATGGCACCCGGCGACACCAAGACCGTGTGCGTGCCGGCGATGGAAGCTCACGGTCTCCATTTCCAAGAATTGGTGCGGACCGTGGACCGCTCGCGGATCCCCGCATCCGAAGACCTGACCGTCGGCACTCGGATCAGCGCGACCCTCATGGGCGGCGTCCGCGCTTATCTGAGAATCGTCGACATCTCGGACGAGAGGGTGACGGTCGACCTCAATCATCCCCTGGCCGGCAAGGACCTGACCTACGAGATAACGATGGTCGAGTTCGCCTGATCCCCTGGGAGACTGCGGCGCAGGCTTTCTTAGGTGTCTCGCGCACGGATCAGCACGACCGCGCCGGCTTCGGTGTGCCCGCCACCGTGGATGACGCTGTTGGGCGCATGATGAGCGTCACCGGCCCCGAGGGTCACGTCGCCCAGGGAGAAATCACCCGAGACCAACAAGCACTCTTCGGGTGATCCGGCATCGGCCACGGGGCAGCGGGCGTCGGGCTCCATGCGAACGATATAGACCATGGACCCGACTTGGTGATCGTAGTGCAGCACCATCCCTGCCACGCCCGGCGCGATCGTGGACCAAGCCCTCGGTCTCTCTTCCAGCGTCGGCCCGCTCCGCTCCGCTCCGACGGAGGCACTTCGACCTTTGCGGGCTGCACGCAAGGCATCACTCGCATTGCTGCCGAGGAAGCCTGCCATTCGCGTTTCCCATTGATCGACGGCCTTCCTCGCCGCCGGGTCCTCGAGCAACCGCGCTTCGAAGCGATGAAGGACGTCGTCCGCCAGCGTCCCGGCCAGGAATTCGCCGGCAAGCTCTACGAGAGGCCGCTCCTCGCTCATGTTTGGCATCATACAGATTCGCGATCCGACGACACCGGAATTCGGCGAGCGGGCTCTCGCATGATCCAATCCTGCCCCGGTCGCGGATCATGGTCCGAAGTGAACGAGTCAGCCGCGTCGGCCGAAACGAGCGCCCTTGAAATCCACCGGCTCGATGGCGGGGGCGAGGCGTCGCGGCCGCCCGCCGGCGCTTCACCCGTCAGAACCGCAGCGCCGCGCGCGCCGTCCGGCGGCGGAGCCATTCCACCGTGCCCAGCAGCAGCAATGCGAACGCGACCAGGAAGGTCGCGACCGCGAGGATCTCGGGGCTGATCTCTTCCCGGATGCCGGACCACATCTCCCGCGGGATGGTGCGCTGCTCCAGGCCGCCCATGAAGAGCACGGTGACCACCTCGTCGAGCGAGGTGGCGAAGGCGAAGAGCGCGCCGGCGCTCACGCCGGGGGCGATCGCCGGCAGCTGGACGCGGCGGAAGACGACCAGCGGGCCCGCGCCCAGGCTGGCCGCGGCGCGGGCCAGGTTGCGGTCGAAGCCCGCGAGGGTCGCGGTCACGGTGATGACGACGAAGGGCGTGCCCAGGGCCGCATGGGAGAGGATGAGGCTGAGATGCGTCTGCGCCAGCCCGAGATCGGCGTAGAAGAAGAACATCCCCGCTGCCGAGATGATGATCGGCGTGACCATCGGCGAGAGGAGGAGGCCCGTGACCGGCACGCGGGCGGGCATGGCCGGGTGCGTCAGCCCGAGCGCCGCGAGGACGCCCAAGGTCGTGGCAATGGCGGTGGCGGCGATGCCGATGAGGAAGCTGTTGGCGACCGCGCGCAGCCAGCCCTCGTCCAGGACGACGCCGCGATACCAGCGCAGCGACCAGGCGTCCGCGTCGAAGCGCAGCATGCCCTCGGTGAAGGTGAAATAGGGCTCGGCGTTGAAGCTGAGCGGCACCACCACCAGCATCGGCGCGATCAGGAAGACGAACACGGCGCCGCAGAACGCGAGATGGAGGCCGCGGCCCAGGCGGTCGCCGAAGGGGCGATGGCGCGTGCCCGGCGCCATCAGGCGAGCCGCATCCGTTCGATGCCGACGAGGCGGTCGTAGACCACGTAGAGAACCGCCACGCAGGCGAGCAGGATGCCGCCCAGCGCCGCCGCCAGCCCCCAGTTCAGCGACTCCTGCATGTGGTAGGCGATCATGTTGGAGATGAGCTGTCCGGTGCGCCCGCCCACCAGCGCCGGCGTAATGTAGTAGCCGATGGCGAGGATGAAGACGAGCAGGGCGCCCGCCGCCGCGCCGGGCAGGGTCTGCGGCCAGTAGACCCGCAGGAACGCCTGCCGCGGGGTCGCGCCCAGGCTCGCCGCCGCCCGCAGGTGCAGGGGCGAAATCGTGCGCATGACCGCGTAGAGCGGCAGGATCATGAACGGCAGCAGCACGTGGGTCATGGCGACCAGCGTGCCGGTCATGTTGTGGATCATCGCGAGCCGGCCGTCCTCGTCGATCAGGCCTGTGGCGACCAGCAGGTCGTTGACGACGCCCTGGTTCTGGAGGAGGACGATCCAGGAGGTGGTGCGGACCAGGAGCGACGTCCAGAACGGCACCAGCACCAGCATGAGCAGCAGGTTCGAGCGCGCCGGCGCAGTGTTGGCGATCAGATAGGCGAGTGGATAGCCGAGCGCCAGGCAGAGGGCGGTGACGGCGAGGGCCACGGCCAGGGTGCGCCCGAGCAGCGGCAGGTAGATGCGCCGGTCCGGCGGCTGGGCGGTCACGGCGCCGGCGGCGTCCCGGTCCAGGTCGAGGGCGTTCAGGTAATGGCGGATGGTGACGCGCTCGCCGGCGCGGCGGACCGCCCGCCAGGCGCCGGCCTCGCCCCAGGCCGGGTCGGCGGCGATCATCGCCTCCCGCCAGGACTCGGGCGCGGCGCCGCGTAGCTTGCGGGCGGTCCGCATCATGGCGCTGCGCATCCCGCTCTCCAGCCGGTTGACGCGGGACGCCACGGCGCCCAGCGCCCGGCGCTCGCGCAGCGCCGCGATCTCTGACGCCAGCGCGCGGAACGCCGCCTCCTCCGGCAGCGACCGGCCGTCCCAGGCATCGAGCAGCGCCAACGTCTCCGGCAGGGAGTCCGCCACCAGCGGCTCGTGGACGCCGCGGGCCAGCATCGTCCCCAGCGGGGCGAGGAACGTCGCACAGATGAAGGCGACGAGCGGCAGCGTGAGCAGCGCCGCCCGCAGGCGGGCTGCTACATGCGCGCGAGCCACGCGCTGAACCGCTCGTTCATCTCATCGGCGTTGTCGCTCCACCATTCCCAGTCGTTGAACACGGCGTTGGCCATGTTCTCCGGGGTGGTCGGCATGTGCGGGCGCATGTCGATGCCGGTCTCGGCGTGGGTGGAAATCAGGCTCGCGCCCGAGCGGCGCGCCGGACCGTAGGCGATGTAGCGCGACACGGCGGCCATGGATTCCACCCGGGAGGCGAACATGAGGAAGCGCCGCGCCGCCTCCAGGTTGGGCGTCCTGGCGACGATGGCGAGCGCGCTGCCGTCCAGCACCTGACCGTCCCAGACGATCGTGAAGGGCTGGTTCTCCAGCACCTGCGCGTTGAAGATGCGGCCGTTCCAGGCGGTGCTCATCGCCACTTCGCGGTCCGCCAGCATCTGCGGCGGCTGGGCGCCCGCCTCCCACCAGACGATGTGATCCTTGATCGTATCCAGCTTGCGGAACGCCCGGTCCACCCCTTCCGGCGTGTCCAGGACTTCGTACACGCGGTCCGCCGGCACGCCGTCAGCCATCAGCGCGAACTCGAGGTTGACGTCGGCCCGCCGCCGCATCCCGCGGCGCCCGGGGAATTTCTCGATGTCGAAGAAGTCGGCGATGGTGGTGGGTTTCTCGTCCGGGAAGCTCTCGCGGTTGTAGGCGTAGATGGTGGAGAAGAGGATGCCGCCGCCGCTGCATCCCTCCAGCGGCGCGCCCGCGAAATAGTCCTCACGCGCCGGCGCGCCGTCCGGCCCCGGCGGCAGGTCGTCCACGGCGACGGGCTCCAGCAGCCCTTCGTCGCACGCCCGCACCATTTCGGCGAAGTTGAGATCGACGATGTCCCAGTGGACGTTGCCGGTCTCCACCTGGGCGCGGATCTGCGCGAGGTCGCCGTTGAAGTCGTCGAGGCGCACCTCGATGCCGGTCTCGGCGGTGAAGGGTTCGTGATACGCCTTCTGGCAGGCCCTGGCGTAGGAGCCACCGTAGGATACGGCGGTGATCGACTCGGCGTACGCGAGGGACGGGAGGGCGAAAGCCGCCAGCAGCACGGCGGCGAGCGCCCATTTCGCGGCGCGCGCCGGCGCGGTTCTTGCGATCCGATTCGTCGTCATGGAGTGGTTCCTCCCGTTGTCGGTGGCGTTATGCTCCGGTCTGCCGCGGCGAACCGGCGCGGTCATGCGGCGGCGTCCCCCGGCGCTTCCTCCTCCGGCAGCGCGCGGCAATCCGCCACGCCCCAGCCTACACGCACGCGGTCCCCCCGCAGAACCGCGCCGTGCCCCGCTACGTTCGGAATCTTCACGATGAAGGCCGGGTTGCCGCACAGGCCGAGCTTCAACCGCAGATGGTCCCCCTGGAACATGATGTCCGCGATCTCGGCCTCGAACACGTTGCTGTACATCTCCGTCCGGGCGAGGCCGACGCGCTCCGGGCGGATGGCGAGGATGGCCCTGTCCCCCGGTGCGCAGCGGTGCACGGGGAAGGCCCGCACCGTTCCGCCCGGGGTCTCCACCTCGCAGGCGTCGCGGGCCGTGGAGAGGATGCGCCCATGCAGCAGGTTGTTGTCGCCGATGAAGCGGGCCACGAACGCGCGCTCGGGTTCCTCGTAGAGGGCTTCCGGCGAGGCGACCTGCTCGATGCGGCCTCGGTGGAAGACCGCCACCCGGTCCGACATCGCCATCGCCTCCTGCTGGTCGTGGGTGACGTAGACGACGGTGACCCCGAGCTCCCGCTGGATACGGCGGATTTCGAACTGCATTTCCTCGCGCAGGCGGCGGTCGAGCGCCCCCAGCGGCTCGTCCATCAGCACCAGGTCCGGCTCGAACACCAGCGCCCGGGCGATGGCCACGCGCTGCTGCTGGCCGCCGGATAGCGCCTGCGGCCGCCGCGTCTCGAGGCCTTCGAGGCGGACCATCGCCAGCGCCCGGCGGACCCGCTCGGCGCGCCGCGCCGCGCCGATGCCCCGCACCTCCAGCGGGAACGCCAGATTCCGCCCTACCGTCATGTGCGGGAACAGCGCGTAATTCTGGAAGACGACGCCGATCCCCCGCTTGCGGGGCGGCAGGCCGTGCACGGGGCGCCCGTCGATGCGAATCTCGCCTGCGCTCGGTGTCTCGAAGCCGGCGAGCATCATCAGACAGGTGGTCTTGCCGGAGCCGGACGGCCCGAGCAGGGTCAGGAACTCGCCCCGCCGCGCGCAAAGGTCGAGATCGCGCACGACCATCGCGCGCCCGTCATAGGTCTTGCCGACGCCCAGGAATTCGACATGCGCTTCCCCGGCTTCGTCCATCCCGCCTCTCGACACCCGTTCGCCGCCGCCGCCCGTCACCGCAGGTTCGCCATGATACACGCAACCACCCGACTTGCGCTTTCCGCCGCGGGCACGCGTGAGGCTCGCGGCGGCCCGGCGGATGCGCTACTTATGGCGGGGAATGAAGAGCCCGGCCCTCGACCGGGCGCGGCGGCGGGCCATGGCGACGGCGGAGCAGAGCAAGGACCGGTTCGCGACCCTGCGGCGGGCCATGGTCGAGCAGGTGGCCCACCATGCCGGCCAGACCGGCGACGGGACCGGCCGGGGCGCGTTCGCCGAGGCGGTCATGGCGGCGCTCGGGCGGGTCCCGCGCCACGCCTTCGTGCCCGTCGAGATGCGGCTCTACGCCTATGCCGATTCGCCGTTGCCGATCGGCTGCGGCAAGACGATCTCGCAGCCCTTCATCGTGGCCCTGATGACCGACCTCCTCGAGCTCGGCCCCGGCGACCGGGTCCTCGAGATCGGCACGGGCCTGGGCTACCAGGCGGCCCTGCTGGCCGAGCTCGCGGGCGAGGTGTTCACCGTCGAGCGCATCGAGGAACTGGCGGCGAGCGCCCGGCGGCGGCTCGGCGAGCGGGGCTACGGCAACGTCCGCTTCCGCCGGGGCGACGGCAGCCTCGGCTGGCCGGACCATGCGCCTTACGACCGCATCGTCGCCACGGCCGCACCCGACCTGATCCCGCCGGCGCTGTTGCAGCAGCTCAAGCCCGGCGGCCGCATGGTGCTGCCGGCGGGCCTCGAGGGCGACCAGCGCCTGTTCCTGGTCACCAAGGACGACAGCGGGCGGATCGAGACCGCCGAGATCCTCCCGGTGCGCTTCTCCCGCCTCGAAAGCGGCGAACCGCCCGCCTGACTCCGGGGCGGGCTACGCGGCGAAGGTCGCGGCGACGTCGGAGCGGGCGACGGTGACCGGGCGCGTGGTCGGCGGCGTGTTGCGGCTGCGGCCGACGAAGCGGGGGACGCCGTCGGTGATCACCGCGCCGATCGCCACCGGGTCGCCGTTCTTCATCGCCTCCAGGGCGGTCGCCCCGGTGCCGCCGAGCGGGGCGTCGATGATGACGACGTCGGCGTCCCGTCCGGGCGCGAGGAAGCCACCGTTCAGGCCGTAGACGCGGGCGACGTTGCCGGTCGCGGCGGCGATGGTCCAGGTCGGGTCGCAATCGGCCAGGGCGGCGATGTTGACCATCGTGTAGATCATGCCGAGCGGCATGACCCCGCTGCCCGTCGGCGTGTCGGTGGCGAACAGGGTGTGGCAATTCTTCGTCGTCGCCAAGCGTTCCATAACATCCTATACTTACATGATATTTCTGCCGGATTGGCGTAGCTCCGTCACGCCGATCTTAGTCCCGTAAGCGTTCCGCAAGCGATCCGATTCAGAACGGTGCGCACTCCGGCGCACCCGGCGCAATCCGTCATGGCCGATCCCGGCCAGCGCGGCGCCGGCTTGGCGGGTACTTTCGTGCGTCTCGGCCGTCGGCCCGCACCAAGCCCACGGTCAGCCGCGTGCCGGTCGCTTCGGCGTAGCGGCGCAGGGTGGCGAAGGATGGCGAAACCCGGCCGCCCTCCAGCCGCGCGACCGCGGACTGGGTCGTGCCGAGCCGCCGGGCGACCTCCGCCTGCGTCAGCTTCGCCGCCGTGCGGGCGCGAACCAGCGCCTCGACCAGCGCGTACTCTTCGTCGACCCGCGCGTATGCCTCCCGGAATTCCGGGTCCTCCATGAAACGCTTCTTCAGCTCCTTCAACTTCGTCATGACGTCACCTGCCGCATTCGTTCCCCGGCGGTTGCAAGCGCCCGGCGCGGCGTCTTGCGCGACTTCTTCGCGAAGACGTGCAAAACCACCACCCGCCGTCCGGCCGCCGTCACGTAGATCCCTCCGGCAATCCCTCCTTCGGCTCCGGCCACGCGAGCCCGGCCACTGCCCGCCGCCGCCGCATTTCCCTGCCCCATCGTCGGCCTACGTGCCTCGCGCCGCCGGGAGTCCGGGTTGTGCCGTGATCGGGGCGGCGGTCGGGCGTCCGCGAGGGCGTCCCCGCCGCCCCAACCACGGACCGGGCGGAGACAGGACCATGCGGACGGCAACGACCCCCCAGCGCGACACGCAGACTTTCCTCACCCACATCTTCGGCCCCGGCCTCGACGACGACCGCTACCTGGTCGAGCGCTTCCGGTCCATGGCCGACGGCGAGATACGCCGCCGGACCGGCGACGAGCCGACGGCCAAGGGCCGGCGCAAGGCGAAGGGGGAGATCGTGTCCCTGCGGGCGGTCCAGCGGATGCGGCCCGCGCGCGACGAGATCATCGTCTGCACCGGAATGCGCCTCAAGGGCGGCGTGCAGTACTGGGGCGATCTCGCCACCGGCCTGTTCGCGGAGCGCAAGCGGGGCTGAGCGGTGTTCTCCGTGGACGCCCCGCCGGTCCCGCGCCGGTTGGGCGTCCCTCGCCTGGACTTCAACCCCGGCCGGGAGGACATGGACATGACTTACAGGAACCCCGAGGAGGGCCGTGCGCGCGACCGGGACCGGTTCCGGCGGCGCACCGCCGAGCGCATCGCCCAGGGCCTGTGCCCGAGTTGCGGCAAGGCGCCGCCCGAACCCGAACGCCGGCTGTGCACGCCCTGCGCCGAGAAGCGGCGCGAAGCCGAGCGCGTCCGGGACGCGAAGCGCAGGGCCGCCGGCAAGCCCCGATGCAGGAACCCCGAGCGGGAACGCGCGCGTGAGCGGCGACGCACTTCCGAACGCCTCGCCCAGGGCCTGTGCCCGAGTTGCGGCAAGGAGCCGCCCGAACCTGAGCGCCGGTTGTGCGCGGCCTGCGCCGGGAAGCGGCGGGCGGCCGAGCGCGCCCGCTACGCGAAGGCCAAGGCCGCCGGCGAACTCTACGGCGGGCGCGACCCGGAGAAGCGGCGACGCAACGCGCGCGGCACGGCCAAGCGGCGCTACGACGCCCGCCGCGAGGCCGGCCTGTGCACCCGGTGCGGCCTGCACCCGCCGGTCGAGGGCCACACGGCCTGTGAGCCGTGCCGCGATGCGAGACGGGCGGGCGAACGGGAACGGTATGCCGGGCGGCGGGCGTGCGGCCTGTGCGGCCGATGCGGGGAAGCCACGTTCGACGGCGCCGCGCGCTGCGGTCGATGCGCCGCGCTGGAGGCCGGGCGCCATCGGCGGAAGAACGCCGCCAGCCGCAAGCGCTACGCCCGACGGCGGGCGCGGGGGCTCTGCACCGACTGCGGACAGCCCTCGCAGGGGGCGGCAAGGTGCGAACCCTGCGCCCGCCGGTCCCACGAACGCTCGGGCCACTTCCGCGGCATCCCCACCTGGCCGGCCCGGTACACCGTCATCGAACTCGCCACCGGCGAGGACCACGGCACCTACGACAGCGAGGCCGAGGTCGCCGCCTGCCTCGCTTTCGCCAAGTTGTCCTTCGATCAGGTCGAGGTGCTCGGCGACGTCTCGCCCATGCAGCGATCCACGGCTTGGTCATGACCGTTCCACGCCGACGGCCCGGTTGCGCATTGACGACCTCGGCCACGCCGCCTCTCCCCACGGGAGACGACCCGCAGCCCGGACCCGCGGGAAACGGTCCTGCCGGAATCGGGAACCCGCGACCGTCGGCGGACCGACGAACGGCGACAGCGCCGCGTTCACCGAAGCGAATAACCGCAAGCACCGCTCCCGTCACGAGAGAATGGTCCGTGGGCCGGGGCTGGCCCCAATTCGGCTACGGCTTGCATGGCAGTCCCATGGAGAGCCACGCGGGTTGCCCGCCTTGTTTGGGGAGGCCGGAAGGGCCGCGATCCCGACCTCGGGGCCGGTCCAGCAGCACAGCAGCAGGCGATCGCCGCAGCGCATCCGGCGCGCCCGGTCGGCGCGGTCCCCGGGCCGGAAAGGCGAGGAACGGAAAGCCCGGAGGAGGGCGAACGCCCCAAGGCGGGAGAGAGACTTCCACCCCGGCGGCGTTCTCGGTCCCTCTATCGATCGAAGGATGAGCGCCCGGCGGCGGCTCTGACCCTGGCCATGGTGGTGGGGCCGTGGGGCTGCACACCCGGTGCCGTGACGGGCACGGGCACGGATCCGACGGAGCGGAAGCGGGTCGTCGTCGAGTTCGCCCCGGCCGAGAGGGGAGCGACTGGACGGAAGGCGCGGTGCGCGAGACCGCGGAGCGCATCCTGTCGCGCCCCGGCCCCGAAGCTCGGATGTCGGCGCGGGCCTTCGACCTACTGCCGGCGACCGCGCTGGAAGCCGACGCGGCGACCGTGATGCGCCTGATCCCCATGCCCAAAGTCCTGGCGGTGCGTCCACCCCGACCGCGAGATCGAAACGTTCGCGTCGGACGGCATCGGCGAGGAGTAATCTCGGAAGGGAAAGGCTAAGAAAGAACGTTACTCCTGCGTCCCTTTGGAGTGCCACTTCTCGAAAAGCCCATACAATTCCGGTGCCGCCGCCACATTGTAATACAACGTGAACGGATCCATCACATGGATTTTCGGGTTGATCTCTTTCGCACACGATGTCGCATCGGATACCTTATCCTCCGTAAGTAACTCTTCCACCCAGCTCCGAACCTTTGCTGCTTCGGCAAAGCCGTGCTCTTTCGCAATGTCAAGCCAAGCGAAGGATTCGACCAAATTTTGCTCGACTCCGATACCTTGGGAGTACATGAGGCCGAGACTGTATTGCGCGTCGATATTGCCTTTTAGGGCAGCTTTCCCGTATAAGGCCGCCGCCTCCCGATAATTTCGCTGACCGTCATAACCCCGGACATATGAGGCACCAAGATTGAATAAAGCCGGCGAGTAATCGAATTCAGCGGCATCTTTAAAATAGTTGACTGCCTTTGTGTAATTCTGTTCCCTCAGACGAAGTATGCCAAGGTTGTTCAAGGCTGGAGGATAGGGATAACTCCCGCTGGCTGCTTGTTGAATCCGTTCTTCTGCAGTAGTCCGTATTTCCGGATCATTCGGAGCTTCCCTCAGTTCGATGACACCGAGATTGTTCTTAGCGGGGATATAGCCTCCCGCTGACGATCTCTTGAAATATTCCTTCGCTATCTTGATGTTCTTATCCACACCCCAGCCGTTCAAATGAATGACACCGAGGTTGTTCAGAGCGGGAGTGTATCCATGTTTCTCCGCCTCCGCGAAATACTCCAGCGCTTTCTTAATGTCTTCGTTCGCACCCTTTAAATTCCAAATGTGCAAGTGTTTGGCACCCTCGACGTTCCATTCGATGGGGGTATCCAATTCCCCATCAATGATGGATTCTTCGTCGGGTTTCCAAAAAATTTCGAAATCCATATCGGTTTCATCCGAGCAGACAGAGAATGCATGTGAGACGGAGGGCATAAAAAGGCAAAGGAAAAGGAATACACCCACGCGCACGAAAACGGAAGTTCTGGTCAAGGCAGGGGCCGCGGTATGTCTCTCATACGAGCCGAAGTATCCGGAACAACGCATCGGTCATTCCTCCCCTTCTTCTGATCCACTAATCTCAATCTCTCCGGTAAGATTCTCGCCAAAGATTAACCTCTCTATGCTTTTAACTTTTAAATTTAGTGTGTTGATAGCTAGTTTATTATCAACTATGCTGCCATGTATATCTGTCACTATATAAATTGATGCTCCAAAAAGCGCTACAATCACCGCTTTTAGAAAACTAACCTGAGCAACAAGTTTCCCAATTTTAAACTTGCGTTTTGCCGCCGATCCAGCCATGCGTTCCTCCTCTTCGTAATGACCTATCGCAGCATATAGCGATCGATCACTACCTGTCAAGGGCAAAACGGCGATCGCGGTGCGGGCGAGGTCGAGCTTCACCAGCGCCGCGAGGACGGCGTCGCCGGAGACGGGCTCCGGCGGCAGCGAGCCCGGATCGCGGCAGTTAGAGAGGGGGTCAGATCCTCGAGGGGCAACGGCTCATGCGCGGCAAGCACGACGACGGCTTCGTGGCTGACTTGGTGGCCGGGCAGCGGCCCCACCGTATCGGGCAACGGCATCCTCCCCCTTCTACCCGCCTGCGTCCACCTGCCGGCCTCCCGCGTGACGACCTTGAACCTCCTTGACGGCCTCGGCCGACACCGCGTTCACCGGAGCGAATAACCGCAAGGGCCGCTCCCGTCACGAGAGGGCGGTCCGTGGGCCGGGGCTGGCCCCAATCCGGCCACGGCTTGCATGGCAGTCCCATGGAGAGCCACGCGGCTCGTCCGGCGCGTCCGGTCGGCGCGGTCCCCGGGCCGGAAAGGCGAGGAAGGGGAAGCCCGGAAGGGGGCGAGCGCCCCGGGGGCGGGAGGGAGACTCCCACCCGGCGGCGTTCTCGACCCCTCTATCGCAGGAGCTTTCCATGTTCGACGACCTCTTCGAGACGCCGACCGCCGGGATCGTCACCGGCCTCGCCGACAGCGACGACGACTGCTTCCCGCCCCCCTTCGCCAGCGACCGGCTGCTGGCCGAGATCGGACTGTCGGTCCGTGCCGTCCGCGAACTCAGGGGCCTCCCTCCCGGCACCGGCGCGGACGGATGACAGGAGGGAAGGGGAAGGTTCGAGAGGGTGAACGGGAAGGGGATCGAGAGAGACCCGGCCCGTTCGCCAAGCCAACGTCTGCAACCCGGACCACGAGGAGATCGTCATGTCCTTCGGATTGAACCGCGCGCAGGTGATCGGCCGCCTCGGCGCCGACGCCATCGTCAACCACCTCGCCAACGGCGGCAGGGTCGCCAACCTGTCCATCGCCACCGACGAGGGCTACGTCGACAAGGCCACCGGCGAGCGCCGCGAGCGCACCGAGTGGCACCGGGTCGTCACCTTCCAGGACGGGCTGATCGGGATGCTGGAGAAGCACGCCCGCAAGGGCCGGCTGGTCTACGTCGAGGGCAAGCTGCAGACCCGCAAGTGGCGCAAGGAGGGCGAGGGCAGCGACCGCTACTCGACCGAGATCATGCTGGTCCCGGGCGGGCGCGTGCAGTTCCTCGACAAGCCCAACGGCGCCACCGCCCCGGCGACGGCGCCCGCCGGCGGCGAGGCCGCGCAGGGTGCCGCCGAGGCCACGGTGGCGGACGCCACCGGCAACGAGATCCCGTTCTAGCGGGCCTTCCTCTCCTCCCTCCCACTCGGGCCGGCGCCTCGCGGCGTCGGCCCCTTTTTTGCCCCCCGACCGGAGGCCACCGCCTCCAACGACGGCTTGACCGGCGGGGTGGTCGCGCTTCGCGCATCGATCCCCATCGCCGCGCGTCGGCCAAGAGGCAGAGCGAAGCGGTGCGTCGAGTGCGACGAGTTCGCATGGGAGGGTACTATGAGCATCTTCGGGCAGGGGGCGGCGATCGTCCCCGACTTCATCACCGAGGCCGAGGAGCGCCGCATCCTCTACCGCATCGGCGAGGCGCCCTGGTCCGACGAGCTCGGACGCAGGGTGCAGCAGTACGGGTTCCGGTACGACTACCGGAACCACGATCCGAACCGGCGCGCTCCCGCAGCGGCGTTCCCGCGCTGGGCCGAGGCCATGGCCCGGCGCCTCCTGCCCCTGTTCGACGGTGTGCCGCCCCAGCAGTGCATCGTGAACGAGTACCGCCCCGGACAGGGGATCGGCATGCACGCCGATCACGCGGCGTTCGGCCCGGTGGTCGTCTCGCTCTCGCTCGGCGACGAATGGCGGATGCAGTTCCGGCGCCGCAGCGTCCGGCCCTATCGCCGCGACGGCCTGCCCTCCGACGAGTTCGCCGTGCTTCCCCGCCGCTCCGCGCTGGTCCTGCGCGGCACCGCGCGCCGGGACTGGATGCACGGCATCGACCGTGCGGCCAATGCCCGACGGCGGACCACGCGCGTCTCCGCGACCTTCCGGACGCTCGCCGCATAGCCCGCTCCACAGGTGCCGCTCCGCCCGAGGAAGGGCGGCGGCGCTTGCGCTTCGCGCATCGCCCGCCCGCCGCGCACCGGCGAGAGGCGCGAGGCGGGCCGGGACGGTGCGTCCCGCACTGCCCGGAGGGAGCCGCCATGAACGCCACCGACATCGCCGCCGCCCTCGCCGGGCGCGCCGAGCAGGTCTGCCGGCGCTACCTTCCCAACGGTCGCAAGCAGGGACGCTACTGGACCTGCGGCGACGCCCGCGGCGCCAGGGGCCGATCCCTCTTCGTCCGTCTTGCCCCTCCCGGTGTTCCCGGCAAGTGGACCGACGCCGCCACCGGCGAGCACGGCGACCTGCTCGACCTCATCCGCACCGCCATCGGCGCCGCCGCCCTCAAGCCCGCCCTCGACGAGGCCCGCGCCTTCCTCGCCATGCCGGCGGCCTCCGCCGGTCATGGCAGCGACGCCTACGACCGGGTGCAGGCCGCCCGCCGCCTCTGGCGCTCCTGCCGCGCCATCGACGGCAGCCATGCCGAGGCCTACCTCCAGGCCCGCGCCATCCACCGCTGCCGCTTCCCCGCCCTCCGCTTCCATCCCGCCCTCAACTACCGCGACCGCGACGGCTTCCACCGCCTCCCGGCGCTCGTCGCCGCCGTCACCGCAGACGGCAGCGCCATCGACGGTATTCATCGCACCTGGCTCGATCCGAACGCACCCGCCAAGGCCGCCGTCGCAAGCCCGCGCAAGGCCCTCGGCCACGTCCATGGCCGCGCCGTCCGCTTCGGCGCGCCCGGTCACGACACCCTGCTCGTCGGAGAGGGCATCGAGACCGTGCTCTCCCTGGTCACGGCCGTTCCCGCCATCCCCGCCGCCGCCGCGCTGTCCGCCGGAAGCCTCGGCGCATTCGCGCCGCCTTCCGGCCTCGCCCGCCTCGTCATCGCCCCCGACAACGACACCGAGGGCGAACGCGCCGCCCAACGCCTCCGGCGGCGCTGCGACGGGCTGGGCATCGCCACCGCCGTCGTCGCCCCCCAACACAGCGACTTCAACGACGACCTGATCGCCTTCGGCCCGCAAGCGCTCGCCGCCAGGATCGCGCCCCTGTTCCACACGCCGGACCGCGACCGCGCGCATTGAACGGGAGCGGAGAGAACAGGGGGTAGGGCGACCGCTACGGGGGACGGAGAGAGCCGGCCCTCGGCGCGCCGCGCAGGCGATCGGGCTTCACCAACCACGGGCGGAACCGCACCATGGATCACGTCACCTTCGAGCGTATCAACCCCGGCGAGTCGCGCATCCGTCTCGACGGCGATTGCGTCGGGTTCGTCTACCGGGAGCCCGACGCCCTCGATCCGGGCGCCCATTGCTACGTCGTCCATCTCAACGAGGACTGGCGCGGACCCGTCTCCGTCCAGGACCGCGCCCGCATCCGCGAGGTCACCGAACGCCTCGTCGACACCCACCCGCTGTGGTGACCGCGACGGCGCCGGCGGGCGGGCGCGCCCGTCGTTCCGCGGTCCGAAGCCGGCGGAACCGTTGCTGGAGGAAGAGGGGAGCGAGGGAGAGGGCGTTCGCCGCGAGACCGGGAGAGAGACCCGGACTCCACGGCGCGTCATCACACGTCTACGGGAGGAACCCCCATGACCCCCATCTACGCCGGCATCGGAGCACGCGCCACGCCCCGGGCCGTTCTCGAACACATGACCACCATGGCCACCTGGCTCGCACGCCGGGGATGGTATCTCCGCACCGGCGGCGCACGGGGAGCCGACGACGCCTTCACGAGCGGCGCACCCCGCACCCGCCGCGTCATCTTCCTGCCCTGGCCCCGATACAACGGCTGGAGCGGGGACGAGTGCCATTTCCTGTCCCCCGACCGGCTGGACGCGCTCGCCCCCATCGCCGCCGCCCTGCATCCCGCATGGGACCGGTGCTCGCCCGCCGTGCGCAAGCTCCACGCCCGCAACGCCGCGATCCTCCTCGGTCCCGATCCCGGCCGCCCCGTCCCCGTCCGCGCCGCCATCTGCTGGACCGAAGGCGGGCGCGCCCAGGGCGGGACCGGAATGGCCATCCGCATCGCCCAGGCGCACGGCATCCCGGTCCTCGACATGGCCGTCCTCCACCCCCGCGCCATCTGCGAACGCCTGGAGGCCCTCCGCACCGATCCCGCCCAACCCCCCGGCGCCGTGCCGGCGACGAGGCCGTAAGGCGGAGAGAACACAGCCTCCCGTCATGACGTTCGATTGTGCCACACGTGCTCTCTACGCCAACCCGCTTCGCGGGTCCTCCGCTTCGCTACGGCAACGACTCGCAATGCCAGGGAGCGCCGGGAAGCCGTCCGACCGTGGCTCCGCACTCCGCGGAAACTCTAAGCGCGCAAGCGCGCGCGCCAAGGGTTTCCGGTCGTTTGTACGCCCGCACCACTCGGACGGCTCCCCGGCGCTGGCATTGCGGTCGTTGTGGCTCCGTTGCGCGCGCGTGTCCCAAACGAACATCACGACGGGGAACCAACGCCCCGAAGGATGCAACACCAACATCAGGAGATCGTCATGAACACCATCGACACCGATACCGGATACGCCGCCTCCCCCACCGCCGCAGCCTGCGACACCGCCAGGCTCTACGGCGCAACACCCGATCCCGACGAACCCGACAACCGGCCCGTCTGGGACAAGGACGGGGCCATCGCAGGCACCCAGCAGGCCTTCCACATCCTCGCCCAGGACATCGCACCCGACGGCTACCAGCTCGCCGACGAGCGCGAGGGCCTCCTCTGGGGCTTCGTCAACACCTTCCACGCTCAGGTCCAGCGCCTCGACCGCGCCATCGACGGCATCGCTCCCGAGATGCGAGAACTCGGACGCGCACAGGACGGAACCGAGGTCAAGGCTTGGCAGCTCGAACGCCTCACCGAGCGCGCACACAACCTCGGTGACCGACGCGACGCCTTCGAGAAGCTCCGCGACTTCGCCGCCGAGGCCTACACCGCCGAAACCGGCAAGCAGTGGCGGCCCCGACACGGCTCACACACCAGCCACACCGGCAGGCTCACATCCGCCGCCATCGACGCACGCGACTTCATCCGCGCCCGCAAGGACCGAGAGACACGCGCAAACCTCCCCGACGGAACCCTCGTCGCCGTCGCAGGCGGCAAGGAGGCCGAGGACGCCGACGCCATCTGGGCCGTCCTCGATCGCGTCAAGGACCGGCACGCCGACATGATCCTCCTCCACGGCGGCGGACCCGGTGCCGAGAGGATCGCCGCCTCCTGGGCCGAGCGCAACGAGGTCCACCAGATCGTCTGCAAGCCCGACTGGGACAGACACGGACGCGCCGCACCCTTCCGACGCAACGACGACCTCCTCAACCTCCTGCCCAAGGGCCTCGTCGCCTTCCCCGGCTCCGGCATCACCGAGAACCTCATCGACAAGGCGCGACAGATCGGCATCCCCGTCCACCGCGTCGCAGCCTGAACACCATCCCGACCTCCAGGGCCGGTCCCCGCAACAGGGATCGGCCCTTCCCTTCCTTGTCTCGCCATCGGAGGCCGCGCCGCCGCCGAGACGGCACGGCAACGGCTCCCCCTGCGGGGTTCGCCCCGAGAGAGCCGGTCCCCCTCACGGGAAGCGGCTCTCCCGCCGCACGACGCCCGCCCGCATCGCCGCCACCGACCGCGCGACCGACCGTCGCGCCCGCACCGGCCCGCTCCCCTCGCCGACCCGGGGCCCCAATCCCCTTTCTCTGCATCCTGTGATACTCTCACGGCATGGAAGCCGTTCCACCCTCACACCCGACGCAGCACGCTGCAACGTGTTGAAAAGGCTGCGATTGTCTGCGCTTGACCGCGCCCCGCCATGACCGATCACAGTCCCGCGCGCACCTGTCGCGCCGGAACAAGCGCGTCGCTTTTTGCGTCGCATGGCTGATCCCGGGAGCATACATGAACGATATCAATAGCCTGGGCGTCACACATGCGTCACACGCCGGCCTCTGAAGGCTGTAGGAAACAACCTCCTTACACCGCCTGCGTCGCATTTTGCGTCGCAGCCACACCTGCGCAGGACTATGAACGGCGGTATTCTGCGTCGCTCCCCGCACGGCCTACCCAGCGCCGTCTTGCGGCCCGTTCGGATCAAGACCGCGCACAAATCGGCAGCCATCCATTCCAAAAGGCAGCCATCCATTCCAAAACAGGGCAGGAACGAGGCGATCGCGCACACTATCGGCGCGGCAAGGACGGCGAAATGGCTCGCGTGGTCATCGAACCTGCCCCAAATCCTCCCGATGCTCATGCGATTCGTTGTGGGTTGCTGTACTGTCCGGCAGGAAATTCGTGGGCTGCCAGTGCCGATCGGCACCCGAACGTGGCGGATGCCGGCCGAGATGCGCGATGAAGCGGGAGGGGGAACGCGGTGGCCGGGACCGTCAACAAGCACATTCGCATCGACGAAGAGATATGGGAGTGCCTCGAAGCGGCGGCGAAGGACCGCGAGACCACGGCGAACCGGCTGCTCGCCGAGCTCGCCACGCAATGGCTGGAGAACCGTGAATGGCCACGGACCGATGTGCAGGTCCAGGTTGCCCGGTCATCGCTGTTCACGGCGCAGGCCGTCGCGCGCGACATGATCGCGGCAGGACGCGAGGACGAAGTGGAGCAGATTCGCCGCGATATCTCACAGATGATCCCCAGGCCATCGGAAAAATCTCTGGCCGTCGCATCCACTCTCGCGGATAGAAAGAATTCGCCAGACGATGATGCGTGAACCGCGCGACTTATTTTCCGGTGTCATCGCCGCTCACGCTACGGGCATCGCCGCTCGCACTCGTTCGAGCGTACGCTCCCAGGTTTCTCCGCCAGGATCGGGATCCAGATAAGGTCGGTTCTGCTCAAATCTCTCATGCAGTTCTACACGGGACAGGTACTCGTTTCTCAGATGACGGTTCAATGCACACTTTTCGTGAGTATCAAAGCCACGTTTGACACATTGGCCAAGCTGACTAAGCGATGCTGAGATAGAAATATTTTTATCGTCACATTCTGTTGCAGTGCGTTTCGCTAACATTAAGAGCAGACTGAAAACATAAGCGAGACTCGGGACAATGCGCAAAACAAATTTACGTGCACCATCACAGGTCTTGAATCCTCCTGGTTTGACCCCGAGTGCAAACTCAAGCTCGCAGAGTGGTTTTCCTTCCATCCTAAGCCTAGCCCGGATATCTCACGAGGGGGAAGGGAGTAGTGAGACGGGGGAACTTTGTTTGTTGTGCATTGTTGGGGCGAGCGGGAGTGTGGCCGCGTGGCGGCGATTTGGTATGGTGCTGTTCCGGTGTTGTTGATGGGAAGGGTTTAGGGGGCCGCTTTACGCCGCGGCGGCGGATAATCGCTCACAGGCGAGCGCCCATTCGCGGCGGCAGGGGCAGGCGGAGGTCATGGCGATCTTGAGGCGTCGGGCGCTGGTCGTCACCCGGGCGCCGATCTTGAGCAGCTTCGAGCGGATGGTTCCGCATGTGGCGGCGGCGAAGCGGGTCTGGGCGAGACCGATGCGGCGCAGGGCGCAGAGCAGCACATAGGCCATCGCCACGAACCACAGGCGCAGCTGGTTGGCACGTATGGTCCGGGCCGAGGTCCGGTCGGCGAAGTTAGAGGGCGCGGGCTTGCCAGGCGGCGGGAGCGAGGGAGGTGATGACGAAGCGCGGGTTGGCCTTGCCGTGGGTCCATTCGGCCTTGGTGACCACCCGGCGCGCGCGGCTCCAACTGTCGCGTGTCGTCCACGGGAAGTCGGCGAACAGGCGCGCCGGGCTGTCCGCAGCCGTGGAGGCCGCCTTGGCGCGGAGCATCTCTTCGGCGATGCGCGCCTGAAGCCGCGCATTGCGCGCCAAGCCGAACAGGGACTCGACCCCGTTGGCTTCGCACCACGCCTTCAGCGCCTCGCGGGCGAAGCTTGAGTCGCCCCGCAGCAGGCCATCCACCCTCAGGCCAACGCCCCCGGATGCGCCCGACAATGCGCGCAACCTCCCCCACCGCCCCCGCCGAGGCGTCGATGTTCGAACGCCGCAGCTTCGCGCACGGCAGATGCCGGCCGCAGAAGACATACAACGGCAGATAGCAGTAGTCGTACGGAGCTTCCGCTTTGAATGAACCGGGAGTGAATTCGACAATGAGCATCGCTTGGGCGAAATCGCCAAAGGCAACAGGAGCGGTCGCTCCTCTCCGTCTCGACCTGACCGACCACAGCGTGGATGTTGCCGCCGTCGCGGAAGGGTTGATGACCATCGCGACCGTTCGGCACCGCCTGGAGGCGCTGGCAGAACGCCGACTCACAGAGACCGACATCGCGAGGGCAGGGTTCTTCGTCGGTCTTCACGACATCGGGAAAGTCAATCATGGGTTCCAAGCGAGGCTGCGCGGGGAAAAACCGGACGCCGGACATATCGGCCCCGTCTGGTCCATCGTCTGCGATTCGGTACCCGACCGCTCGCTGCGGAGAGACATTCACAAGGCCTTGCGCAGAAGGGACTGGAAGGGCTGGTTCGCCGACAAGGAGGACGAAGCAGCCTACTGGAACGCGGTGTTCGCCCATCATGGAGGCGCGCCTCGCGGCGGCGACCGGCCTGATCCGAACCTATGGAAGGAACAGAACGGCTATTCGCCCCTTTCGGCTCTCGCCGATACGGCAACCATGCTCAGGGCCATGTTTCTCGCCGCGTTCGACGAAACCGCGACGACTCCACTGCCCTCCGCGCCGCGCTTCATGCATGCCATGGTCGGCTTGGTTACGCTGGCGGACTGGCTCGGTTCGGACCGGTGCGTTTTCGCGTTTCCCTGCGAGGGCGCGCCGACTGGTAAGGAGCGGATTCCATGGGCGCGCAAGGAGGCCGCGGCGCTACTGCGCCGCCGCTGGCTCGATCCGGGCGTGGCGCGGCAAGCGCCGGTCCCCGCCGCCTTCGCCGACCTCTTCCCGGACTTTTCGGAGCTGCGGCCGGCACAGGAAGCACTATGGGAAACGCCGTTGCCAAGCGCCGGGCAAGTCGTGGTGCTGGAGGCGGAGACCGGCTCCGGCAAGACCGAGGCCGCGATGCTGCATTTCTTCCGGCTGTTCCGAGCCGGTGAGGTGGACGGCTTCTATTTCGCGCTGCCGACCCGAGCGGCGGCCGCGCAGATTCATCGGCGGGTGACGAAAACGTTGCGACGGTGGTTCGGGGGCGCGGCACCACCGGTGGGGCTAGCCGTTCCCGGCTATCTGCGAGTCGATGCCGAGGAAGGCTCGAGCCTGCCGGAACAGGCCGGCACACTCTGGCCCGACGAGACGGATACCGATCGCGTGTGGGCGGTGGAACGTCCGAAGCGGTATCTCAGCGGCGCGGCGATGGTCGGAACGGTGGATCAACTGCTGCTCGGCGGTTTGCAAGTGAAGCACGCGCATCTCCGTTCCGGCCCGATGCTGCGCCTGCTGCTGGTCGTCGATGAGGTGCACGCTTCCGACGCTTACATGACCGAAATCCTGCGCAACGTGCTGGATCAACACTCGCGGGCCGGCGGCCATGCCCTGCTGATGTCGGCGACGTTGGGCGCACTGGCGCGGCTGCGCTTTCTGGCTCCCGGCAAGCGGGTGGAAGCGCAAGAGGAGCCGCCCCTCGCGGAAGCTGTCGCATCGCCCTACCCCGCCGTTCAACGAACGGGTGAGGCGCAGCGGCCTCTCTCCGGCGATGACCGGGAGAAGCGGGTGAGCGTCCGTCTGCGTGATCACGGAGCGCTCGATTCCGTCCTGGCGCAGATCAAGCGACAGGCGGAAGACGGCGGCGCTGTGCTGTTCATCCGCAACACCGTGCGCGACGCGCAGGATGCCTTCCGGCGCCTGGAAGGCTTCGGCGCGCCGTTGCTACGCTGCAAGGGAGTGGCCACACCGCACCACGGCCGCTACGCGCCGGAGGACCGGCGCCGGCTGGACGAGGCGCTGGAGCGCGCGTTCGGGAAGGAGTGCCGGGCCGGCGTCGTCGCCGTGACCACGCAGACTGCGGAGCAATCGCTCGACATATGCGCTGACCGGCTGGTCACCGACATCGTGCCGGGCGATGTGCTGCTGCAACGCATCGGCCGTCTGCATCGCCACGCGCTCGCCCGGCCGGCCGGATTCGAGACGCCGATGGTCGAAGTCCTCGTTCCGACGGTGGAGGAACTGGCCCGGCATGTCCGAGAGAAGGGCGATGTCGGCGGTCAAACGCCGATGGGACTGGGCCGCATTTACCGTAACATGCTCGGCGTGCTGGCGACGCAGCGATGGCTGGCCGAGCGCGATACCCTCGACATCCCCGGCGACAACCGCGCGCTGGTCGAGGCGGCGACGCACGACGAAAGCCTGTACGCGCTCGCGAACGAGCTCGGCCCACCATGGGGCGCCCATTTGGAAATGGAGCTCGGGGCAGCACTCGGCGAGGGCATGACGGCGCGCTCGGTGCTGCTAGACTGGTGCGAATCGCTGCTCGTGAATCGGCCGCTGGACGACCACCGGATCAAAACGCGGTTGGGACTGGACGACCGTCGAGTCGACCTGCCCGAACCCTGCGTGGGCCCTTTCGGCGCACAGGTTCGAAGTTTCACGCTGCCGGGATGGATGGCCGGAGACTTGCCCCCCGATACCGAACTGGCGGACCTCTCCGCTTCCGATGACGAAATCCAGTTCCGGCTGGGCGCATACCGTTATCGCTACGACCGCCTGGGCCTGACGAGGATCGACGATTGAAGGCCCTCGTCCTACTTTTCTGTTCGTCCCGTATAATCTCCGCGGGTGTGTTGGCGTGCCCGCGCGCCGCCGCCCTTCCGTCCGCCCGAGCGATCGGCCACTCCGAATTGAAGAGCATCGAACCATGCACGACCTGCTGACTTGTCCCATCGTTCCCGTCGTTCGCGGCGGCGATGGCGGCTTCGTGACCTTGCCGACGCTCTATGCCAAGCTCGTCGGCGATGTCGTCGATTCCTTTCCCGGTCTCGCCGCGCACCAAGCGCAGGCTTGGTATCAGTTCCTGGTGCAACTCGGAGCCACTGCCTTGCACCAAGGGAGCCGGGATATACTGCCCGCGGAAGCGGACGAGTGGCGCGGCCTGATCACCGCCCTGACGCCCGAATGCGCCGACACGGCCTGGAGTCTCGTCGTCCCCGACCCGACGGAACCGGCGTTCCTGCAACCGCCGACCACCCGCATCAAGGAATTCAAGGAGTATGCGCGCACGCCGGACAAGCTCGACGTACCGGTCACGGCCAAGAACCACGACCGCAAGCAGGCGCAAGCGACCGGAAGCGCTCCGCACCATTGGCTGTACGCCTTGTTGACCTTGCAGACAGCGCAGGGCTACTCGGGCCGCGGCAACCACGGAATCGCACGCATGAACGGCGGCCTGTCCAGCCGGATCCTGGTGGACCGGCGCCCGGGACCGCGCTGGGGGCCGCGCGTGTGCCGCGCCATCCGCATGCTGCTTGCCCGGAGAGAGGACGTGTTGAGGCGGGCCAGCGACGGTCTCTTCCGGAACCAGGGCGGCCTGGTCCTCACTTGGCTCATCCCGTGGGACGGTAAAGACAAAATTTCTCCCGCCACCCTCGACCCCTACTTTATCGAGGTTTGCCGCCGCATTCGCCTGGAGGCCGGTCGGGACGAACAGTTTCGTGCAGTCGGCCTGCCCTCGGACGGCACACGGGTGGACGCCAAGGCGCTGAAAGGGAATTTGGCCGATCCTTGGGTCCCCGTCGATCAAAACAAAGATGGCGCCCCTGCATTGACCGTCGGCGCCAACGGCTTCGACTACCGCTTGGCTCAGAAGATCCTGCTGCAACGCGGCGAGCTCCTGCGGCCGCTCGCGTTGAACGATCTGGACGGGGAAGGAGGCCGGGATTCGGAAATTCACATGGCCGTCTTGGTTCGCGGGCAAGGCAAGACGGAGGGACTGCACGAACGCACGATTTCTCTGCCGTACTCGATAGCCGCGCAGCTGGCCGTCAAGCCAAGCCCGGACGACGACGATGACTCGATACCGCTTGCGGAGCTCTCGAAGAAAATGGTCGACCGGGCCAGTGAGGCGCGAAAGGCGCTCCGGAGTGCCGTCCTCGTCTACCTCCGAGGGCCGGAGAAACCGGATTTTCAGGATAAGAGCGCCGACCCGATCACGGCATTATACGACCGGGCCATCGACGAACGATTCTTCGAATCATTGTTCGGCGCCGAGACGACGGAGCAGGGGTTCGAAGCGGCCGGAAAGAACTGGCAAAAGGTCTTGCGCGAACAGGCTGAACGCCGTGCCTACGAAGTTTGGGCGTCCACCGCCGCGCCCGCCGCGAGATGCGAGAAGGCGCGCGCGGCTTCCGAATCGGTGTTCTACGGAGGTTTGCGCAAGTGCTTGCCCGACGCGTTCCCCACCAGCAGCGACTACGGGAGGACATCACATGAATGATATCGCGCGTGCGGTACCCGAAGCTCCTTCCCCCATCGACACGCCGGAATTCATCGGCCGCGTCGTCGCCGCCGTCTCGCGCGCACTGAACGCGGAGCGGATTGGCACCGGTCGTCTCGCCGAGCTTCGCCGAATGGCGTGGCGGGAATTTCCACCGAGCTTCTGGGATTTCTATCTTGGAAACGTGCCGGTGGAATGGCGCGAACCGAAAGGCCGCGATGACGACAGGACCGATCTCGCTTGGGCCGCCCTGATCCGCGCCATGGCGGAAGCGGCACCTGATCCTCACCGGCATGACGGGGCCGGAACCTTTGGGGCGGCGCTCGCCGAAACCGGATACGCGGAAGCGCGCTTCGTTCGCTTCTTGCGGGCCGAGGAAGAAGACTTGGCGCGCGAAACCCGAATCGCCGCCACTTGGCTCGCCAACACCGGGCGCAAGGCGAACTGGTGCGAGCCGGCGGAATTGATCCTCGGCCGTATCGGGCGTCTCGCCCGTGGCCTGAAAATCCGCCGGCCCGACACCGTGACCCATCGGCTTGCCCGTGACTACTTCCGCATACAGGCGAAGATGTCCTGACCCTCGACTGGAGATGAACCCCATGACCGCGAATTTCCTGCAGCTCCACACTCTGACTGGCTATTCCGCCGCGCTTCTCAACCGCGACGACATCGGCCGGGCGAAGCGCCTGCCGTTCGGCGGCCGTGACCGCATCCGCGTTTCTTCCCAATGCTTGAAGCGCCACTGGCGGGAACAGGCTGGCGAATGGTCGCTTGCCGCGCTCGATACCGGCAAGGCCAAGCGCTCCCGGAGGATATTCAGCGACGTCATCGCGCCACGCCTGATGAAGGAGCGCCAACTTCCGACGGAGCAGATTCTGAACGTTCTGGAGCCCATCCGTTCCGCCGTGCTCGGCAAGAGCGAGAGGGCGCGCTCCGCCGGCAAGGCCGCATCGGAAAAGGCCGAAGACACGGCGGAGTCCTTCGCCGCACTGCGCACGGAGCAGGTTATCGTCTTCGGCGAACCCGAAATCACGTTCCTCACCGACCTTGCCGCCAAACTCGTAAAAGACGATCCGGGGGAAACCAAGGATGCCGTGGAGTCGTATTTCAAGGACAAGAAGAGCAGGGACAACCTGAAGGCTCTCGCGCGCGGCGCCGGCCTGGATGCCGCGCTGTTCGGCCGCATGGTCACCTCGGACGTGATGGCTCGCTACGACGCGGCGGTCCATGTCGCCCACAGCTTCACCGTGCACGAGGAAGAGGCGGAACCCGACTATTTCTCGGCCCTGGACGATCTGGTGGCGGAAGAAGGCGAGCTCGGCTCCGGGCACATCAACACGACAGAATTGACCAGCGGCCTGTTCTACACCTACGTCGTCGTCGATCTGCGGCAATTGGTCAGGAATCTCTCCGGCGACGGAGATCTGGCCAGGAGCACGTTGCAGCGGCTGATCCATCTGATCGCCACCGTTTCCCCCGGCGCGAAGCTGGGCGCGACGGCGCCCTACGCCTGTGCCGAACTGGTGCTAGCCGAGTCGGGTGAACGGCAGCCGCGCACGCTCGCCAACGCTTTCATGGACCCCGTAAGTCGGACGAAAGCGAAGACCGCGGCTGCGAAAGTGCTCGACAATTATCTGGCGCGTTTCGACGCCATGTACGGCAAACACGAGGACCGGAGGATCGCCACCATGATCGAACCGGTTCCCGCCCACACCGGCGAGCGGGTGACACTCGACGAACTCGCTTCCTGGGCGTCGAACCAAATCGAGGATGCGGCGTGATGGATGCGCTGATTCTGCACCTCCAGGCGCCGTTGATGAGCTTCGGCGGACCGCAGATCGACCAGATCGGACCGACCGGGAGGTTTCCGACCCTCAGCCAGATCGCCGGCCTGTTGGCGAACGCGCTGGGCTACGACCATCGGGATTGGGACTGGACGCAGGCGTTGCAAGACCGCCTGCGGGTTGCGAGCGCCTTGGTGCGGGAAGGGCGGGAATTGCCGGATTACCAGACCGTCAATCTCGGCCAGGAGCATCTGCGCCATCCCGGCTGGACCACCCGCGGATACGCCGAGCATCGCGACGGCGGAAATGCGCGATTCGAGACCCATATCCGCTATCGCCGATATCGCGCCGACTCGAACGTTGTAACCGCCGTCGAGCTGGTTCCGGACGACGAAAAGCCGACGCTGACGGACCTCCGGGCTGCGCTCGAACGTCCGGCGCGGCCGCTGTTCCTTGGGCGCAAATCCTGCCTTCCCGCCGCGCCGGTGCTGGTTGGCATGATCGAAGCGGTGAAAGATCTGGCCGATGCGCTCGCGCGGGCTTCGGTCGTGTTCCCCGACCGTTGGGCTGAAATCGCGCGAGGGGACGTCTCGCCCGAATCCGAGGTGGAATTGCCTGTCGCCGACGAACGGACGCTGCCGGACGCCGAACGCCTGAAAACCCGGCGCGTTACTGACTTGCGCGACTGGCGAAATCGCCTGCACGGCGGCGAACGGATCGTCCTGCACCGGCGGCTGAAGCTCGGCACCGTTGCGGAGGAGGCGTCATGAGCGAGCTCCACCTTCTCCGGCTGCCGGTAAAGACGCGCGGATTCGTCGAATGGGCGCGGGAAAAGAGATATCTGGACACGCCGCCAGGCGACGGCCAAGGCAAGCCGCGCGACGCCGACCTCGGCTATGCGCTGCACGCGCTGACGACCGGCTTGTTCGGCCGGGAGGCTCCGCGCCCCTTCTGTCTGCCGCCGCTCGGCCGGCGGGAACGACGACGGAACGACACGCGGAACGCGCTGTTGGAAGTCTGGGGTTACGCCCACCGGCCGGCCGACGCCTTGAACGAGGTGGCCAGACTTGCAAGCGACGATCTCTCCACGATGATCGAATGGGACCGGTTCCGTTCGAAGCGCATGCCCGCCGTATGGCCCGAAGGCATCCATTTGCGCTTCGAACTGAGGGCCTGCCCGGTGAAGCGGCGGTTGGCGAAGCGTCCGCTCTCGACCCGGAGCGACGGTCCGATGAGATCGGTCGTTTTTGGCGACGATCGGAAGCGCGAGATGGACGCATACCAGCTCGTCGCGGCGCGCGCGGCGAAAAACGGCACGGATGCACCCGCCCGCGACGATGTTTACGTCCAGTGGCTCGCCGAACGCTTTGCCCCTTCACCGGGAAACGATCCGCCACGAGCCGCCGCTCTCGTTCGCGAAGAAGAGCACGACCGGTACAATGTCCGCGTCGACTCATGGCGCTCCACGCGCCTTCTGCGGCGGCCACTACGCAACGGCGGCGAAAGGCGCGAATCCCACTGGCTCACGCGACCGGACGTGCGTTTTTCCGGTGTATTGAGAGTTGTCGAATCGGAAGCCTTCTCCCGCATGCTCGCCAGCGGTGTCGGCCGGCATTGCGGCTTCGGCTTCGGGATGTTGTTGCTGAAGCCGGCTTGAGCACCGCTCGAACGTAACGAAGAGCGGAACAGCTATGGTGCTCGCGGGTCGTCTGGGGATCGAAACCGCGCGCATCCCGCATTCCGACCGCCACGGCTTGCTCTGGCTCGCGCGCGGGCACCTTTCCGTCGAGGATGGCGCGTTGCGCTTCCAGACGGTCGGCAGCGGCGACCTTGAGGCGGGCAATTACGCCATCCCGTTCCAGATGGTCTCGATGTTGCTGCTCGGCCCCGGCAGCACGGTAAGCCACGATGCATTGCGGCTTTGCGCGCGGCATGGAACCTGCCTGATGGCGGTAGGCGACGACGGGGTGCGGGCTTATACTGCTCCCCCCCTCGGCTCGAATGACTCCGGCATCGCCCGCCGCCAAGCCAAACTCTGGGCCGACGACGCGAGCCGCCTTGGCGTCGCGCGGCGCCTTTATGCTTGGCGGTTGGGCCGTATCCTCCCCCACCGCGACCTTGATGTGCTGCGCGGCATTGAGGGCGCCCGGATGAAGACACTCTATCGGACGATCGCCCAGCAGTACGGCATCGCCTGGAAGGGGCGAAGATATGATCGGTCCGACCCGGAGGCGGCCGATACGCCAAATCAAGCCATCAACCACGCCGCCACGGCGGTGGAAGCCGCCGCCTCCATCGCCGTAACCAGCGTCGGAGCCCTGCCGCAGCTCGGCTTCATCCACGAAGCTTCCGGCATCGCGTTCGTTCTGGACATCGCGGACCTTTACCGCGGCGAGGTAACCCTCCCGGTCGCCTTCGGCGCTACGCGGGCTTACGAACGCGAGCCGACCATGCCCTTGGAGCGGCGTGTTCGCCGCTTGGCCGGAACGGAATTTCGCCGCAAGAAACTGATCCCGGCGATGATCGATCGCATAAAGGAGTTGTTCGATGCCGATGTGCGTGGTGGTGACCCGTGACGTTCCTTCGCGTTTTCGCGGCTTCTTGGCCAGCTGCATGTTGGAGATCGCGCCCGGGGTTTACACCCAACCCGACATGTCCGCCGGCGTGCGCGAGCGGATCTGGAGCGTGCTCGACGACTGGTGGACCGTGTATCGTCAGGGTTCGGTCGTCATGACTTGGGCCGCTCCGGGCGCGGCTCGACGGCAAGGGGTGCTGACGCTCGGCGAACCGCCGATGGATTTGATAGAATACGACGGCCTGCACATCGCGAGGCGGACGCTGCGCGATGATCGCGGCAGCGCTCCTTGACATCGTAAATATCCAGTGGCATAAGGGTCTTACACCTCAGGGCTTCCCCCGCACACGCGGGGATGTACCCTATCTGCGGCGCTACTAGCCTTTCTCGCCTTGGCTTCCCCCGCACACGCGGGGATGTACCGCTGATCACGGCAGCCCTGGACTGGACATAGGAGCTTCCCCCGCACACGCGGGGATGTACCGCCGGTCGAGAGAGAGAGCGAGATCGCCCAACTGCTTCCCCCGCACACGCGGGGATGTACCGCCGGTCGAGAGAGAGAGCGAGATCGCCCAACTGCTTCCCCCGCACACGCGGGGATGTACCGAAGGTGGCGTTGGCCGGCTACCGGGCAATCGCGCTTCCCCCGCACACGCGGGGATGTACCCCGTGCCGCGCGCCGCTGGCCGGATGATTGATCGCTTCCCCCGCACACGCGGGGATGTACCGCGCCCCTGGTCGGACCCGGATACCGTGACTCGGCTTCCCCCGCACACGCGGGGATGTACCCATCCGCGGGTGGGCCGCGATGGCGTCGGCGAGGCTTCCCCCGCACACGCGGGGATGTACCCATCCTCGCCCAGGCCACGCTGACCGCCGGCTGGCTTCCCCCGCACACGCGGGGATGTACCCGCTTCGGCCCCGCTGTGTCGAAGCGCCGATATGCTTCCCCCGCACACGCGGGGATGTACCGGGCGCATGGCAGCGTGGCTACGACGGGGCGCGGCTTCCCCCGCACACGCGGGGATGTACCTCGTGATCAGCACCGGTGCACCTCCTGCGGCCGGCTTCCCCCGCACACGCGGGGATGTACCTCCGAATCTGGCGCTACTCGCCTACGCACGGGGGCTTCCCCCGCACACGCGGGGATGTACCCCACGTCATCGCCAGCACCTACGACGCGACGGCGCTTCCCCCGCACACGCGGGGATGTACCCGATGGACGCGACGACCGACAGGCTGATAGGCGGCTTCCCCCGCACACGCGGGGATGTACCGCACGCGCCGGGCGCGCCGTCCGAAATCCAGGGGCTTCCCCCGCACACGCGGGGATGTACCGTACGCCCTCCTGTTCGATCCGTGGGCCGATGAGCTTCCCCCGCACACGCGGGGATGTACCGCTCTATGCCGAACTCGCGGCGACGGGCGAGCTGCTTCCCCCGCACACGCGGGGATGTACCACGGTCCAGGTCATCCCCCACGTCACCGACGCGGCTTCCCCCGCACACGCGGGGATGTACCCCGCGCCGTCCACGCCTCGCCCGTCGTCTGCGGGCTTCCCCCGCACACGCGGGGATGTACCGGTCCTGGGCGCCAAGACCGCCACGGGGGCCTCGCTTCCCCCGCACACGCGGGGATGTACCCTGGCCGACGGCGTTGCCGAGGTCCTTCCACGAGCTTCCCCCGCACACGCGGGGATGTACCCCTTCCGGGGGCCGTCATCTACAGGCCGGGCATGCTTCCCCCGCACACGCGGGGATGTACCCCCGACGCAGCGGCTGGCCCTGGCCACCCGACTGCTTCCCCCGCACACGCGGGGATGTACCGAAGCCGCCGCCGCCCGCGCCACGCGCGACGACGCTTCCCCCGCACACGCGGGGATGTACCGTACGCATACGCCGCGTCGTCGGTCACGTGCGTGCTTCCCCCGCACACGCGGGGATGTACCTTGCTCACCGTCGTCCCCGCCGGGGCGTGATCCGCTTCCCCCGCACACGCGGGGATGTACCCACTGGCAGCTGGTTCATGCAGCTCTACACCGAGCTTCCCCCGCACACGCGGGGATGTACCGATGATCGAGTTCGTCGAGTCCCGGCAGGCCGGGCTTCCCCCGCACACGCGGGGATGTACCCATCCAGAAGGCGTACCGCTTCAAGCCGGCGGAAGCTTCCCCCGCACACGCGGGGATGTACCTCATGCGTTGCAGGCTTGCCGGCCCCCACGTCGGCTTCCCCCGCACACGCGGGGATGTACCCTTCCTGTGCACGCTATTCGCCCATGGCAACCGGCTTCCCCCGCACACGCGGGGATGTACCGCTCTCTGATGCGCGCCCCTTGCGTCCCATCCGGCTTCCCCCGCACACGCGGGGATGTACCGTGCATGGGCGACGCCCGGCTCGGCCAGCAGGCGCTTCCCCCGCACACGCGGGGATGTACCTTCCACGCGATCACGATCGGCGGCTACCTCAATGCTTCCCCCGCACACGCGGGGATGTACCGTGCGCCTGGCGCTGCGCTCCACCGCCAGCGCGGCTTCCCCCGCACACGCGGGGATGTACCCTACGCATGGCGCCTTCGGCGTGCCCCGAATTTGCTTCCCCCGCACACGCGGGGATGTACCCGAGGCCGGGGCTTCCCGCGAAGGAGCGCCACCGCTTCCCCCGCACACGCGGGGATGTACCGGTTGGGCGCGGGTGGAGACCGCGCGCGGCGAGGCTTCCCCCGCACACGCGGGGATGTACCGCTTCGCGGCGCTCTCCTCGGCTCCCTTCGAGCGCTTCCCCCGCACACGCGGGGATGTACCCAACCCCAACGGGCGCAGATCGAGGCTGGACCAGCTTCCCCCGCACACGCGGGGATGTACCGGTGCCCGCCAGGATGCGGCCCGGCGTGATCAGGCTTCCCCCGCACACGCGGGGATGTACCCCATGCCTGGGACCGGGCCGCCGACGCCGGCATGCTTCCCCCGCACACGCGGGGATGTACCGTGGCTCGTCCCCGTCAAGGTATTCAGCCCGAGGCTTCCCCCGCACACGCGGGGATGTACCCGGCACGTCCGCCGCGAAGCCCAGCACGTAGGAGCTTCCCCCGCACACGCGGGGATGTACCCACGCTCACCCCCGGCCGCAGCTCCAGCGTCTGGCTTCCCCCGCACACGCGGGGATGTACCGATCGTCGGGCTGCTCACCTCGACGTGGGTCAGGCTTCCCCCGCACACGCGGGGATGTACCCGACGTTGAGGTCGTGAAGGAGGCCCTGGCGGAGCTTCCCCCGCACACGCGGGGATGTACCTGACACGCTGGACCGTGGTACTGCGGACCGGCGGCTTCCCCCGCACACGCGGGGATGTACCCGATTCCTGGGGCGCGGGCTACCAAGCCGGCGTGCTTCCCCCGCACACGCGGGGATGTACCGAAGTTCCGGCGGCACATCACCTATCAGCGTTCGCTTCCCCCGCACACGCGGGGATGTACCCCATGCCTGGGACCGGGCCGCCGACGCCGGCATGCTTCCCCCGCACACGCGGGGATGTACCGTGGCTCGTCCCCGTCAAGGTATTCAGCCCGAGGCTTCCCCCGCACACGCGGGGATGTACCTGACCCTGGATGATGCCTGGGAGGAGGGGAACTGCTTCCCCCGCACACGCGGGGATGTACCGGATTTCCAGGCCGCCTCGAAGTCCTTGGCCTGGCTTCCCCCGCACACGCGGGGATGTACCCGGCGTCGCGAAGACCGTGGCCGATGACGAGGAGCTTCCCCCGCACACGCGGGGATGTACCCCACGCCCAGCTTGCCGCTCGACCAGTCCAGCGGCTTCCCCCGCACACGCGGGGATGTACCCGACGCCGAACGCGCCATCCACCTGGCCGAGTCGCTTCCCCCGCACACGCGGGGATGTACCCGAGTCGATCACCGCCAGCCACGGGCGGGCGGTGCTTCCCCCGCACACGCGGGGATGTACCGTTCACGGCAAAGCACCCGAAGGTCCAGGTCTCGCTTCCCCCGCACACGCGGGGATGTACCCTCGTAGACGCCCGAGATGATCGAGGTGGCGACGCTTCCCCCGCACACGCGGGGATGTACCCTTCAGGAACTTGCCGGCGAGATCCTCGGGTTATCCAAGATGAACTGGAACACTTTCGATCTCTATACGAAGCTTCCGGACACTCTGCAATCTTCCGGAGAGATTGCGAAAATTGGATTCCTGCTTCAGCGTTTTGGTGCGGTATCCTATGACTACAGTCTATTCATATAGACAGACCTTACATTGGAAAGCAATCATGACCGAAAAGAGTTTCTTAATCGTCATGAGATAAAGACACGAATGATGAAATCACGATCCATGCAGATGCTTCCGAGGATCTGCCCTTTGTCATCTCATTCATCGTACAGAACACTGGCATGAGGTCGGCCGATATACAGCAGATCGTTGGTCGAGTATTTCTTGTCGCGCTGGTTCATCTAACTGATCGGATTACTTGGTAGTGTCTCAGCTTGAAATCTCGAGACTGCACGCCGCGGCGTTGAGACTGTAGGGACCGTCCGCGTGCTGCTCAAAGTACGCGGTATAGCCGCCAGAGTTTCCGACGCGGTGCTTGGGCAGGAAATTCGTGTAGGTCCGTTCAGCCCATCCCGGACATGCTTTTCTCACGTCGGCGGCGCGGAAGCGCTCCGGCAGCCTGCCGAGACTCCGGCCTCGGCAGATGTCGACAACGAAACGACTCATTACCGTCCTCCTATGGTGATTTAGCCCGCATTTCTCACAAGGGGCAGTGCATCGGGGCTCTGGATGTGGGATAATTCTTTTGTTGCCAAAGAGTTATCCCACCCCGGAGGAGTTCCCCGATGCCGACGGAGTGCACTCCATCTTCGTTTGACTTTATCTAGGGTGGGTGCGTTCGGGAAAATGAGCCGCTTCGGCCCGTTCCCACTGGCCACGCGTTCGACGACCTTCCCAAAAGCGTCGGCCGCCACATCGAAATCCAGTGGCGCGATCTTAGCCTCAATGAGATCGGCGAGGAAGGGGTTGACCTCGATTGTGGTGGGTTTGACGCCGAAGAACTGGGCAGCAAGCGCAGTTGTGCCCGAATCACCGAACGGATCAGCAATGTGTCGAACCGTACCGGGGGTTTCACTGAGAACCCGTTCCACGAGCTCGGGAGTGAAAACTTCCTTGAACCGTCGCCACATCTGAAACGGCAGGGCTTGTGAGCCCGCGTTCGTGCCGATCATCGATATTGGCCGCTTGCCGGTCCAGTCGCCGAACCGGACATGTGTTCTCTGAACGCTCGCCTGTGGCGCGCTTTCCGTCTGTACCTCCCGGTCCACGATCACTACTTACACTATTTCGCCATCATCGCTTGGTTTGCCTCGCGCAGACCGACATGGACCGTCACCCTTATGCGGTTGTCCAGGGCGCTGATCATCTTCATCAGCCGGTCCAGGGTGAAGCGTCCGAGATCCGCGTTTCGGACGCGAGAGAAATCCGCGGCCGCGAAGCCGGTCACGCTCGCCGCCTTCCGCACGCTGAGACTGCGCTCGTCCAGCACGGCGATGACCCGGGCTGCGAGGATGGCTTTGGCCTGCTTCAGATCGGCCTCGGGATCGTCGAAGTCGCGAAAGACGTTGCCGCTTCCCTCGACCAGTTCGATGTTCTCATCCTTCATCGCAGCAGTTCCTCCCTCAATCGCTTGAGACGCGCCCGGACGAGATCAATCTCTGTTTTCGGGGTCTGGACGCCCGTTTTGGATTTCTTCTGGAAAGCGTGCAGCACCCATAGCCCTCCGGCGATCTCGGTAACGTAGACAACTCGCCAAGCGTCCGTTCGGTGACGCACCGCGATCTCCATCACGCCCGACCCCAAGCCCCTGAGCGGCTTGACGGTATCCGCCTTGCCGCCCTCTGCGGCAATGGTCAAGGCCGTGTTGACGCGATCCCGGACGGCCTTCGGAAAACCCTCATAGGCCTTGCGCGCCGCCCGAACCCAACCGACCGGCCGTGTATCCTTACCCATATCGCATGTTGTCATTCGTGACTACATTTGTCAATCATGCCTACGAGCCTGCGGTGCGGGGTGTAACGCAGGGCCGAATCCTCTCTAACGTGCGTCCAAGTCGGCACATGACTTGCCTACAGCTCCATCTCGATCCCGCGCGGCTCGTGGGTCTTCTCCGTCACCTGCTCCCGCGTGCTCGGCGCGTCGCCGTCACGACCACGCGCCGCTTCCGGCCTTGGTTCTCGGGTCTCCGCCGGCTCGGGCTCGATCGCCTCCAGCGCGGCGATGCGCTCACCGGTGACGGCTTCCAGGCGCTCGCGCAGCGCGTTCCGGTCATCGGTGACCAGTTCGGCGCGGTCCCTGGCCCGGCTGATCTCGACGTACAGCGTCTTCTGCGTGGTCAGGTGCGGGTGATTCGCCTCCATCGCCGCGATGACGGTATCGACGGTGCGGCCCTGGAAGGCGTGGACGGTGGAGGCCCAGGCGCGATCGACGTGACGCAGCTGCGGATCGTCCCGGCGCATGTCCAGGCTCCGTCCGTCCTCGAGGCGGAGCGTCACCGTTCCGTCCTTCACCGCCGTCACCTCGGCTGTGGCGCTGTTGACCAGTTCGTGCCTCGCATCGTTCCGGGTCCATCGGATGCGGTCGCCTGCGCGGAGCTCCATGTCCTCGACGCGATAGACTTCGACCCCGCCCGTCCTGCCGGCGAGCCTGTACGGGTCCCAGGATACGATTCCGCCGTCCTTTCCTTCCAGCTTCACGGCGTCGGCGCCCCGGTCGATGCCGACGATGCGCAGTTCGTCTCCCTTCTCGACCCCGAGGCGCTTGTAGGCACGATGGAACGCGACCACGTCCCCCGCGGCGTAGTTGGCGGCGAGCGCCTTCTCCGCCCGCGTGTAACCGAGCGAGACCAGCCGCTCGGCCTCCATCGCCGGTCCCGCGATCGCGCCGTCGCGGATCAGCCGCTCCCGGATGATGTCGTTGATCCGCTCCCGCAGATCGTGGCTCGGGGCCATCAGCCCGGCCTTCTCGCGCTCGGAGGCCGGGAGCCCGAGCCAGCGGGCGGCGGCCGCGCCGGCGAGATTGTCGGCCTTCACCTCCGCGACGTTGGGGCCGAGCTTCTCGAACGCCTTACGCACGTCGCCCGCGAGGCTGGCCTCGACCGCCGCCTTCAGGTTGGGATCGCGCTGACGCATGATCTCGTCCATCGTCGCCGTCTTCATGCCGGCCCGTTGCAACTGCGCGAAGGGCTTGCCGGCATCGACCGCATCGAGCTGCTTCTCGTCGCCGACCAGCACCACGCGGGGGATGCGCAAGGCATTGGCGATCCTGAGCAGGTCGCGGGCTTGGGCGGTGGAAGCGAGTGAACCCTCATCCACCACCAGGACGGTCTTCGCGAACGCCGCCCGCATCGCACACTTGCTTCTCTCCGTGAGCCGGCCTTCAGCGACGCCGGCGTTGCGGGCAAGGAACCGTTGCAGGGTCTCACTCTCGATCCTGGCTTCGGCGGCGAGCGTGCGCGCGGCAGAGGCCGACGGTGCCAATCCTCTGACCTCGAACCCGCGCTTTTCGAGAAGGGCGCGAGCGCGGTTCAGCATGGCGGTTTTGCCGGTTCCCGCGTAGCCCTGGACGCCCACCGTCCGATCCTTCGCCGACAGGATCAGCTTCACCGCATCCTTCTGTCCGGCCGTGAGGAGACCGTTGCGTAGCGCCTTGTCGACGGCGCGGCCACGCATGGCGGCGGCGCCCCGGTCCCGACCCGCGCGCATCAGGGCGACGGTTTCCCTCTCGTCGGCGACTGCCTTGTCGGTGGTGAGCGATTGTCCCGGGACGGGCAGGTTGGCGGCGTGCAGCGCGCCTGCCTTTTCCAGTCGTGTTACCGCGCCCTCGGCCTCGCCGATCGTCACCGCGCCGGGGCGCCGGGCAAGCATGGCGGCCAGCAGGTCGGTGCGCGAGAACACCGCCTCGCGCTCGGAGAGATGCGCCACCGCCCACGCCGCGGCCCGGTCGGCCTCGGCGATTCTTCCGGAACCCTGCCGGTTGCCGGAATGGTCGGCGGCGTCACGACCGGATTCTTTGTCGACCTCCCGCTGCGCGGTTTCCGCAGCGAGAGCTTGAACATCGAAGCCGAGACCGGCGGCTTGGTTCTTCCAACTCTGTCGGAGTGCGTCCTTGTCGACGTCGCGCTTGTGGGCGCGGGTCATCAGCGCCGCGCGCTGGGCGAGGCTCTGGTTCTCCGCCGGGTCGCCGAGCCCGTACTTCGCCATTGCCGCCTCGATCTCGGCGCGCCGGGTCGAGAACGCCTCCACGACCTTGCGCGGCACGCCAGCGATCTCGAACCGCCCGTCGGCATGGGTCTTCTCGACCGCATAGCCGAGCGTGCCCAACTCCCGCGCCAGTTCGCTCCGGTACATGGCGCCGATCAGCATCTTGGATGCGTAGAGCCTCTCGTTGGCCATGGTGCGCCACTTGCCGTCCTCGCCCCGGACCATGTTGGCGAGCACGGCATGGGTATGGAGTTGCGGGTCGAGATTGCGCGAGGTGTCGTGCCGGAAGGTGGCGGCGACCATGCTCTGTCCCCCGGCGCGGACCATGCGGCCCGTTTCCGGGTCCTTCATCCGGGTCTCGACGACGTCGGCCTCGATCCAGGCGAGGGTGCATCGCACCGCCCGGTCGTGGGCGGCGACGATGCGTCCATCGCCGCCGATCAGCGCCGCGAGGGAGACGGACTTGGGCGCGGAGAACGTCACGTCCCGCCCGGGGCGATGATGGACGTTGCCGTCCTTACCCCTACGCCCGAGCCGGCGACCGGTTCCATCCGGGACCTTTCCCGCCAGTACGTCCTTGAACGTGTCGGGATCGACGGGACCTTCGAGGCCGAGCGCCTCGGCGCCCTTGCCGGCCCAGGCGCTGGCGTCGCGGTGGGCGGGATCGTCCTTCGCGTAATAGCCGTCGCGTTCGTAGTAGGAGACGCCCTGGACGGGAGACGCGACGGCGCCGATGGAGGCGACCATCTCAGATACGGATCGGTCCGTTCTCCGGCTTCCCGCCGTCGACGGCTTCGTCCTTCGCTTTCGGCCGGTTCCCGATCGCGCCTGGTGACCTGCCGTCTTCGTCTGGCCCGGTGTCGAGATCGACCTCGGTTCGTGCTGCTCCTTCGACGACCCTTCCGTCGGCGCCGGCATCCTCCGCAAACAACGGATCCGGCTGCGATGTGTCTCGCGGCTTGTCAGTGGCTTCCGAACGCTCCGCGTCCGGGTTTGTCCGAACGGCGCTTACCTTCTCTTCGCTCGCGCCGGCCTCGGTCGCCGGCGGGGCGGCACCCGCCCGGCTTGCGGAATCCGGGTTCCCGTTTCCGGGCGGCGGCAGGTCGAGTTCCCACAGGTCGACAGCGGCCTCCGCCTCGGGCGCCTGCTCGATGGCACCCTTTGCCTCGCCCGGCCGCTCCTCCCCGTCGTCTTCCGGCATGTCGACCTGGCCGGCGCCGGCTTTCTCTTCCACCCTCGGCACGAAGCGCTCGGCGACCTTGGGCCGTTTCCGGTATCGCAGCCCGATGCGTGCGACGGGCCATGCGCCGGGGAACTTGAGGTATCCGGCGAGGCTGTCGAGGCGGGCGACCTCGGCCGGCAGCACCAGAGGGCGCAGCGCGCGGCGTGCGCCGAGCGTCACGCCGTCGCGGGGGGTCTCTGCGCCGTAGCTGACGCTCTCGGCCATCTCCTCGATCTCGGCGCGCCCCAGGCTCTCGGCCGACCACTCGGCGGTGTCGCGGTCGGGGGCGGCGAGCACCACGCGGGTGCCGCAGAGGCCGGAGACGGTCTCCGCCCCGTCGCGCCCGTAGAGGTCCCGGAGAGCGGAGAACACCTGGACGCCGAGCACGAAGCAGCCGCCGAACTGGCGGCTTTCGGCGAGGCCGGGCCGCAGGCTCGGGAGCTGGTGCAGGGTGGGCAACTCGTCGAGAACGATCCAGATGCGGCGTCCGTCGTCGCGAGGGAGCGAGAGGAGCGCGTTGACGGCGATCTCGAGCCAGGTGGAGATCAGGCCCCGGAGGCTGGCGTGCTGGTCGCCGCGCGAGGTGAGGAACAGAAACCCGCCTCCATCGTCGTTCTCGATCCAGTCGCGGATGGAGAACGGGTCTCCCCGGTCGGGGAGCAGTTCGAGTGCGCCGATGTTGGCGGTGAGCATGGCGCGGACGGACAGCGCGGTCTTGGGGTTGGCGGGATCGACGATGGATTGGGCGACGGTGCCCTCCATGGCCTCGGCGAGGGTATCGAGGCTGGTCTTGAGCAGGTGTTCGACGAGGACCCGGTTGCGGGTCTCGCCGCGTTTCCGGAACACGGCGGCGCCGTGGGAGAACAGCTGGCGGGCGGCGGTGATCCAGAAGGGGTCGACGGTGTCCTTCTGCCGGGGGATGAGGGCGGCGGCCATGGTGTCGAAGTCGCGTGCGTCGCGGGCTTCGAGGAAGGGCGACCATCGTGGGGCGCGTGCGTCGAGAGGGTTGAGGAGGACGTCGCGTTCGGGATCGAAGAAGGTCTCTGCGTAGCTTCCCATCTTGTCGTAGAGGACGCAGCGCTCGCCGCGCTCTCTGATTTGTTCCACCAGATCGGCGATGAGGACGGTTTTGCCGGCGCCTGTGGTTCCGGAGACGAGCGTGTGGCGTGTCTCGGCGCGTTGGGGCCAGGGGATGCCGGCGATGCGGTAGGGCGGTTCGGGCACCGGCCTGAACGGGAGGCGGAGGCGCGGGGACGCGACGCGGCGTCGGAGTTGGCTTGCGGAGACGAGTTCTCCGCCGCGCAGGCGTCGTCCGCGCTTGAGCCTGCCGCCGGCGTAGTGGAGGGCGGCGAGGACCGCGACGGCGAGACCGGCGCCGATGCCCAATCCGATCAGGGCGGCACCGAGAAGGTCGTCGATCATGCGTTTGCGCAAGGCGAGGAGCGGTGGGTGTCTCGCGATGGCGCCGAGGGTGACGGTTTCGGTGCGTCCGTTCGGGTGTCGTATCTCCTTGGGGCGTCGGGGGTTCAGGCCGGAAGCGATGAGGGTTTCGGAGAGGGTGAGCATGCCGACGGCGTACCACTGGTGGGCGGTGGTGGTGCGGGCGGCCTTCCAGGTAGCGGCGCTTGCAGCGCCGATCAAAGCGGCGGCGAGAACCATGCCGAGGAGCTTCCGCCAGGTGCGCAAGCCGCGGGCGGCGGCGCGGACGCCGCGCCCGGTATCGCCGCCGGCCCCGGTCACGGCGTATCCGCTTCAACGGCTTCGGTCTCGGGGCCGCGCAGGCCGCCGCGCCCGTCGGAGGCGTTGGCGTCGCACGGGGATTGTGTGCTGTCGACCATGATAACGAACATAGAAGGAACAAAAGGTTTTGGCAATGGCCTTCGATTGCGTCTTCCATACAAACAACGACAGGCTCGCGCGGGCTCGCGACGGCGTGCGACTGGGTACGGGAAAAATTTCCGGAGGCGGCCATCCGGCGGGGCATTGAGGGTTGTTCGGCCATGCGTTCTCCCGAAACGCATCGCCGCCTTGCGATCGATTTCCAGTGGTCATATAAATAGTCAGGAATATCGACACCGGGGGAGAAACATGAGCAAGACATGGCAGGTTCAGGAGGCGAAGGCGCGATTCAGCGCGTTTCTCGAAGCGAGCACCACGGAAGGGCCACAAATCGTGACCAAGCGTGGCGTGGAAGCGGCGGTGCTTCTGCCGATCGAGCAATGGCGGAGGCTGCGGAAAATCGCGCAACCCGATCTGAAAGCGCTGCTGCTCGCACCGGAAGCCCGGACGGACATGCTCGCGCCGCCCCGTGCGCAGCACGGCCATCGTCCGACGCCGGCCATCGAGTAGGCCGGTGTACCTGTTGGATACCAATATCGTCTCGGAACTCCGCCGTCCCAAGCCCCACAAGGGGGTGTTGAACTGGATCGGAGGGGTTCCCGCGGACCGGCTGTTCCTGTCCGCGGTCACGGTCGGCGAGATTCAGGCCGGCATCGAGATCACGCGCGAGCGGGACGTGGCGAAGGCGGCGGAACTCGCATCCTGGCTCGACCGGGTCGTCGCCGGCTACGGCGTCCTGCCGATGGACGCGGCGGCCTTCCGGGAGTGGGCGCGTCTCAAGCATGGCAAGTCCGACGCTCTGATCGAGGACGCCATGATCGCGGCCACGGCGAAAGTGCATCGATTGACGGTAGCGACGAGGAACGTTCGCGACTTCCGGGTATTCGGTGTGGACATATTCGACCCGTTCGACAGCGGATGAACGGGGCCGAACGGGAGGGCGTATGACGAAGACCTTGCCAATCCTCTCGCGAGCGATGCGCCGACGGCGAATGCCGGTCATACCGTGCCAGCGGCCCATCACGGTCCCACATCGACGACCGCTGTCCGCATACAGCTCTGTCAGGGCGACAAGCGGGAACGGCCGGACGGCGCCGGGTAGCGTTGTCCGGCTGGCGGGATTTCCGCGTTGCTGACCGAAGCCGACACCTGCCGGAAGTTCGTCGTTCCCAAGCTCCAGGCGGCGGGCTGGGACACGCCTCCGCACGTCATCAACGAGCAGCGGACCTTCACGGACGGACGGATCGTCTTCGTCGGCCGAAGGGCCCGGCGGGGGCGGCAGAAGCGGGCGGATTACCTGCTCCGTTATCGGCCGGATTTCCCGATCGCGGTCGTCGAGGCGAAAGCGAAATACAAGCAGGCCGGCGAGGGCCTCCAGCAAGCCAGGGAATACGCGGAGATCCTGGGGCTGAAGTTCGCCTATGCGACCAACGGCGCCGATATCGTCGAGGTCGACTACACCACCGGCGTCGAGCGCGAGGTCGCCGGCTTCCCCGCGCCCGACGATCTCTGGCGGCGCTTGCGGGCCGCCGAGGGGATCGCGGACGACGAGGTCGCCGAGAAGCTCCTCGCGCCCATCTGGCCCGACCGGACCAAGCCGCTTCGGTACTATCAGGAGATCGCGGTCAATCGCGCGGTGCAGGCCGTCCTCCAGGGGCGGGACCGGATTCTGCTCACGCTCTGCACCGGTGCTGGCAAGACGGCCGTGGCCTTTCAGATCTGCTGGAAGCTCTGGTCCGCCCGCTGGAACGGCAAGGACGGCAACCGTAGGCCGAGAATGCTGTTCCTGGCCGATCGGAACGTCCTGGTGGACGACCCCATGGCCAGGGACTTCGGCCCATTCGGAGACGCGCGGCAGAAGATATTGGGAGGCCGGGCGGTCAGAAGCCGCGAGATGTATTTCGCCATCTATCAAGCCATCGCCCGCGACGAGAACCGCCCCGGCCTGTACCGTGAGTATCCGAGGGACTTCTTCGATCTGATCGTCGTGGACGAGTGCCACCGCGGCAGCGCCCGCGACGACGGCAACTGGCGGGAAATCCTGGAGTGGTTCGAGCCGGCATGCCAGATCGGCATGACGGCGACGCCGAGACGGGAGGACAACGTTGACACCTACGATTACTTCGGCGACCCGATCTATCAGTATAGCTTGGCCCAGGGCATCGCGGATGGCTTTCTCGCCCCGTATCGCGTCCACCGCGTGATCACCGATTACGATGCCGCCGGCTGGCGGCCGGACAAGGGCGAGTTGGACCGGTACGGCCGGGAAATCCCGGATGCTGAATACCACACCTCCGAATTCGAGCGCGTGATCGCGTTGAAGGCCCGGACCCGGGCGATCGCGAGCCACCTGACGACTTTCCTGAAGGAAACGGATCGGTTCGCGAAGACCATCGTCTTCTGCGTGGACCAGGAGCACGCCCTCGATATGCGCCAAGCCCTCGCGATGCTGAATCCGGACGCGATGAAGGATCACCCCGACTATGTTTGCCGGGTGACTGCGGACGAGGGCGACATCGGCAGCGCCCACCGCGCCAAGTTCCAGGACGTGGAGACCAGGACCCCGGCGATCCTGACGACATCCCAGCTCCTGACCACGGGGGTCGACGCCCCGACCTGCAAGAACATCGTGCTGGCCCGCGTTGTCGGCTCCATGCCGGAGTTCAAGCAGATCATCGGGCGCGGCACGCGCCTGCGCCCCGATTACGGCAAGCTCGCCTTCAACATCGTCGACTATACCGGCGCGGCGACGGAGAAGTTCGCCGATCCCGATTTCGATGGCGAACCGGCCGGTGAGCGGGAGGAAGTGATCGACGCCGAGGGTGAGGTTGTCGAAGAGACCGAAACGCAGGATACCAGCCCCGAGCAGCCGGACATGCCGGACCTTTCGGCCGACGACGCCGGCGCGGCGGACAGGCCGGACGCGCCGCCACGCAAGTTCTACGTCGATGGCGGCGCGGTCGAGATCGTTCGACACCTGGTCTACGAGCTGGATACCGACGGCAAGAAGCTCGCCTGCCGCCAACTGACCGATTACGCCGGCGACCGGGTGCGCACGCTCTATCCGAACGCCTCCGAGCTCCGGCGCGATTGGCTCGACCCGGAACGGCGCGCGGAAATCGTCGAGCGGCTGGCGGACAGCGGCGTCGATCCGGACACGCTGGCGGAATCGGTCGGCAAGCCCGAGGCCGACCCGTTCGACCTGCTGTGCCATCTCGCCTACAACGCTCCCCTCCGAAGCCGGCGAGAGCGGGCCGAACGCCTGAAACGGGAAGAGAGCGATTTCTTCGAGCGCTTCGAACCCGAGGCCCGGCGAGTGCTCGACGTGCTCGTCGAGAAGTACGCCGAGCACGGCAGCACCCAGTTCAAGCTGCCCGACGTGCTGGAAGTACCGCCGTTGAGCGAGTGGGGCAATGTAATCGAGATCGCTTCCCGCTTCGGCGGCAGCCGGCAGCTTCGCGGCGCCGTCGGGAAGCTTCAGCGCTTGCTCTACGGCGCGTGAGGCAAGGAGAACCGGAGGTGGCGAGAACCACCCGCGAGAGGGCCGCGGCCAAGCTGCCGACCACCGCCCAGCGGCTCGACCGCATCGTCAAATCCGCGCGCAAGATCATGCGCAAGGACAAGGGGCTCAACGGCGACCTCGACCGACTGCCGATGCTGACCTGGATCATGTTCCTCAAGTTCCTGGACGACATGGAGCGGATTGAGGAAGAACGCGCCGAACTTGCCGGCCGCGCGGTTCGGCCGGTCATCGAGTCGCCCTACCGCTGGCGCGACTGGGCGGCGCCGACGGACGGCCTCACCGGAGCCGATCTCCTGACGTTCCTAAGCGCCGAGGAAACCCCCCTGCCGGACGGCGCGTCCGGCCCGGGGTTGTTCCCCTGGTTGCGGAGCCTGCGCGGGACGGCCCGCGATCGCCGCGATGTCGTCGCCACTGTCTTCCAGGGCTTCTCCAACCGCATGGAGAACGGCTATCTCCTGCGCGACATCATCGCGCTGATCGACCGCATCCACTTCGACTCCTCCGAGGAGATCCACATCCTCGGCCGTCTTTACGAGACTCTGCTCCGGGAGATGCGGGACGCCGCGGGCGATTCCGGCGAGTTCTACACGCCCCGCCCGGTGGTGCGGTTGATGGTCGAGGTTACGGCGCCCCAGCTCGGCGAGACGATCCTCGATCCCGCCTGCGGCACCGGCGGCTTCCTCGTGGAGGCGTTCGAACATCTGGAAGGGCAGGCCGACACCGTCGAGAAGCGGGAAATCCTTCAACACCGGAGCCTCCAGGGCGGCGAGGCCAAGTCCCTCCCGTTCCTGCTTGCGCAGATGAACCTGCTGCTGCACGGACTCGAAGCGCCGCGCATCGATCCGGGGAATTCTTTGCGCTTCCGGCTCGGCGAAATAGGCGAGGACCAGCGCGTCAACGTCATCCTCACCAATCCGCCGTTCGGCGGCGAGGAAGAGGCCGGCATCCTCAACAATTTCCCGGAGGACCGCCGCACGGCCGAGACGGCGCTCCTGTTTCTGCAGATCATCATGCGCCAGCTGAAGCGCGGCGGGCGGGGCCGTGCCGCCGTCGTGGTGCCGAACGGCACACTGTTCGGCGACGGCATCTCGGCGCGCGTCAAGGCCGATCTGCTGGCCCGTTTCAATCTGCACACCGTCGTGCGCCTGCCGGAAGGCGTGTTCGCGCCCTATACCGATATTCCCACCAACTTGATCTTCTTCGACACGTCCGGCCCCACGGAAGCGATCTGGTACTACGAGCAACCCCGGCCCGAGGGACGCAGGAGGTACTCCAAAACCGTGCCTCTGACATACGAAGAGCTCGCGGACTGTCTCTCTTGGTGGAGGAACCGAGAGGAGAACGAACGCGCCTGGAAGGTCGAAGCGAAGGGCATCGTGCAGCGCGACGAACGAGGCCGCGTGGTCGGCTGCAACCTGGACATCAAGAATCCCCATGCGGGTGAAACCGTGGAGCACCGCGATCCCGCCGAGATCGTGGAGGGCATCATCGAGAAGGAACGCCGTATCCTCGCTATCATGGAAGAGATCAAAGGCACGCTGGCGGGGGGAACGTGATGACGACGGTATACCGACCTCTCTCCGACTTTCTTCAGAGATCTGAGGACTGGAAAAATCCGGATCCCGATAAGACATACAAACAGATCACGGTGCGTCTTTGGGGTAAGGGGCTTTCTCTGCGGGCCAAAGTTGCCGGTATCAGCATAGCCGCTCACCGACAACTTCGCGCATCGGCCGGACAGTTCTTGATCTCTCGCATCGACGCACGGCACGGAGCCTTCGGTATCGTGCCGGGAGACTTGGACGGGGCCTTGGTGAGCAATGACTTTCCCTGCTTCGATATCGATCGGAGCGTGATCCTTCCTCGCTACCTTGAATGGTATGCCCACACCCATGAATTCATCGAGCTTTGCCGTCGAGCGAGTGAGGGATCGACAAACCGGGTTCGTCTCAAAGAATCCTTGTTTCTGGACATGAAGATTCCACTCCTGCCTTTCGAAGAACAGCGTCGCATCGTAGCCAAACTCGACGAGGTTGCAGCGCTGGTCGGCAACCGGCAACAGATTGTCAAAGTGGCCGAGCGTGAAACACGAGCGCTGTTGCTTAAGGCGTTCAAGCGCGTCATCGAGGGTGCGTCCTACCGCCCTATGACCGAGATTGCCCCGCTCGTCCGCCGCCTGGTCGATGTGCAGCCGGACCGAAGCTATCCCGAACTCGGGGTTCGGTCGTTCGGACGTGGCGCGTTTCACAAACCGGCTCTGGAGGGGATGGAAGTCGGTTCGAAGAAGCTCTTTCGGATTCGGAACGGAGACCTACTTTTCAACATCGTCTTTGCATGGGAAGGGGCGGTCGCGGTCGCACGGGAGGCGGATGACGGCCGCGTGGGATCGCATCGCTTCCTCACCTGCCTCCCCGATCCGGGCGCGGTCACCAACGATTTCCTGCGCTTCTACTTTCTCACGCCGGAAGGACTTTGGAAGCTTGGAGAGGCTTCGCCGGGGGGTGCGGGACGCAACCGAACTCTTGGCTTGAAAAAACTGGCCGCCATCGAGGTTCCGGTTCCGTCCATCGATAAACAGCGACGGTTCGATCGGTTGCAGCATCAAGTCCACGAGATCGAGGCGACGCACAAACTCGCTGCCCAAGATGCGGACTCGCTCATTCCCGCCCTCCTTCACCGGGAGTTCGGTATTGAAGCACCATGCTCCACATAGCCCTCCCTCACGTGCCAGCCCTTCGAGGGCGTGCCCCACTTGGCCGATGGATCGATCTCGAACAACGGCGATCGGCGGCGTTGCATACCAGCACCTTGACTCCCTTCTCCAGCCGCTAAGTCCTAACCGACGCGGGAATACGGATAGGCGTTCTTGATGTAGATGTGCAGGAACCTTCCTTTCGAGCTTGCCTTTCTTAATTGGTTATACATGTTCTCCGGGACATTGTAATACTGATAGATCGATCCACTCAAAAACTCGACTTCAAGAGTCTCGGTTGCGGAATCGTAGCCGATGGAAGCGATGTTCGATGAAGCGACAGTGTACCTCTGCATGATAGCCTCTCAGTCGTCTTCGGATAAATCTTTGACGGGTTGGCGTTCGATATCTGCATCGTGCACAACTGCGTGTGGCCGTTGCGCACGCCACGATGCGATGACCCGATCATAGCCTTCGGGTCTCCGGCGAAGAGACCATTGCGAGCTGACTTCGGGATCGGTGCTTTGCGGCTGACGTTTTTCCGGCGGCAGAGTGATGCGGCAACGCATAGGCAGCTTGACTGCCTCGCCCATGACAATCGCCTCACCTGTGCGAAGAACGGGTAATACGTCGAGAAGACCGACGAGGCCATCTGGCAGTGTGCCCCGAACACGCTCTCGGTCGGTCGGATTCGAGAGCCTCAGGGCAAAAAAAGTTCCGCATTGCGAGAGGATGGTCTCATCAACCTCGGACGGGCGCTGGCTGATGATCATGGCTCCTACGCCGTACTTGCGGCCCTCTTTGGCGATTCGCTGAACTGTTTCGGATGCCAAGTTATCGGCTCCACTTGACAAATATCGGTGAGCCTCCTCCATGACGATTAGCAAAGGCCGGACGATGCCCCCTTCGGATTTCTCCCTGCTCCAGAAGAGAGACTCGTAGACGATCTTGAGTATCGACCCGATAAGGCGCTCAAGAACTATGCTCGGTACACCGGAAAGATCGAGGGTCGAAATCGGTTTTTCGCCACCTATCCAACCGGCGAGCAAGTCGTCGAGATCAAGGCAGGAGCAGCCATCAAGGCCAGGCTCCCAGGAACCGGGATGGAGCAGAAAATCGTATCTGCGATCCAGGAGGCGAGAGCGAAGCAGATTGAGTTGTCGCCGAATGCCGACAGCTTGCTGGTTTATAAACGGACCCTTTGCACCCATCGCATGAGGTTTGTATCTGGGGGGAATCAATGCATCGGCATTACCCGCATCCAGCCGAGCGGGATGATCCTTGTCGGGTCCTTCAAACGTAGTGATTTCGAAATTGATCAGATCGTACCACAACCTCTTCAAACTGAAGGGAAGTGGAGTATCGACAGTGATCGAGCTCTCCTCAATTCCGGCAAAACTCGCAGCTGCGTGAGAGCTGGACTTGAGTTTGAATATCTTGTCGGTGAATGCAGTTTCACGTGGTCCATCATCCAGGCCACCGGTCAGAAAATCAAGCAAATCAGATGCACTGAGCGCCCAATAAGGAATCAACAGCTGCTCTTCACCGGGTTGTGGATCGATCGAATAGATGGTGGCAACATCGGAGAGTGCCCTCCGGTATTCACCATGGATATCAAGCATCAGGATTCTGGCGCTCGGAAAGCCGCCCCCGCCAGCAGGGACAGCGGTGATCGCTTGCAGTAAGCTCGCCACCGTCGTCGATTTTCCCGACCCGGTCGACCCCAGGACAGCAGAATGGCGCGTTATCAGCTCGTCGAGGGCGAGCTTGGCGGGAATGCTCTCGGCGCTGGAAAGCGAGCCGATGACGACATGTCCGAAATCGTCGGCTCCATAGATGCGCGCAAGGCTGCTTTCCGTCGTAATATGAACGTCATCGCCAACATTTGGATACTGACTGATCCCGCGCTCGAAAACGCCTCCAACCGATTCGCCAACAAGCTGAACCACCATCCAGCGCCCAGTGTCGGCATTAGCGGTGCCCGACGTTTCGCGTGTCTCCTTGGCTCCGACCTCTGAAACGACACCGAACAAGTCCTGATAGCCTTGGGGGATGCGGACGAAGCTGGCTACTTGGCCGATACGGTAAGCGCGGCCCTCGATGATAGACAGGCCAGAGGCAACGGATTGCGCCAGATGAACGCTGACGGACGAGCCCGAAACCGACGCCACAGCGCCGAGATAGGTTGGATCGCGGCTAATCATCGGTATTCCCGGATGGTGATCCGGCCCCAGCTACCGGGACTGCGGCCTGTTCACTCTCGGGGGTCTCCTCGGCTGCTTCCGCCGCAGGTCCAAGTGTGCTGGCTTGGGCCAGCGCAAAGAACCGGGCAAGCATGGCGAAGTCGCCCAAAAGAAACTCTCCGCCACCATCGGCGCTCCCCAACCTCCAGAACGTGCTGCGGATGGTTTCCCAATCGTCCGTCGGTGGTTGTCCAGGCTTCCATATTCCCGGCACACCGAATATCATGGCGCGGTCGCGTGCATAGACACTGAGGTTGGGACGACGACGGGCGAGATCGACAGCCGCGCCCTCTTGATCCAACCGCCGGAACTGAAACGCAAGGATCGCCGTATGGGTGTTGGAGGCAAGTGCCTCATCAAGAATTGCGGTGATCTGAGCATCGCAGAACGAGAAACCGGTGCACAGGAGCATGCTGTCCGGCGTCATGAGAAAGGTGCGAAGGCGCTCGAAAAGCGCCGAATAGGGCTGGCGTGTGATCTGATCATATTTGAGATGATCAGGATAGATAAGCATGGTGGCTTCGCGGTTACCGGTTCTGGTGATCGTGTCACCTGAGGTCTCCCAGCCCAGCGATCCATGAATTTTCCAAAGCCGCGACCAGCGCGGGGGGAGGTCGTCATCGGAAATGCTGGCCGGATCAAAGAAAGGTTTATGGGAGCCGGTGAAACCATCGAAATACGGTAGCCGGGCACGTTCGAATGCTTCTTCCAGGAGGAGATCATAGTTTGGCGTGAATATCTCGATCGGGTGGCTTCGGTGAGTACCGCCGACCCATGAAACAAACTGGGTATAGGGATTCGGTTTATCAGGGAGTGATCGCGCGACGATACCTCCAATCTTCTGACAGATGCGCTCTGCCATAGCTTCGTAGTCGGCACCGTTCAGACCGTAGACATCGGCGTTACCAATTGCCTGAGAAAGCCGACGAATACGGGTCAAGATCGTTTCGATATTCGGATTCTTGTCCGATTCAGGAAAAAGTTTCTCGACGACTTCTCTGTCTTCTAGGCCTAAGTTATCCATGACTTTTTTGGTCAGCCGCTCAACATCGGGGATAAGCGGTTGACCATTCGCATCGATTTCTCCTTGCTCGTTGACCTTGAGAGCGACAGGCGCACCGGCACCAATGAGCAATCCAATACGTTTGCGACCCTGAGAAAGAATTTGCCGCAAATCGGCCATAAAGCGATCAGGATTATGGATTGTGGTTTGAATCATGACGGTCTCACCGCAGATCTTACCGAAGAGATATCGCCTCGTTCCGCGCACGAGTGGCCAGGCATCCACTCACGCAAGTCACAGCCAGCCAAGCCTTTGGTTTTCCCTCCCGGCTTGCACCGCGCCCACCCGCAGTTTGGCTCAAGGCCGAAACGCGATCAAGCCGCTCTGCGGGAGCGTGACGACCGACGCACGGAATCGTGACCCGAGCACCCGGGCTTCGCATCGGCCCGACACGGGTGCCACAGGATCGATGCCCACCCGGAAGGTATATTACTGCGCTGCTCTCGGCCGCGAGGAATGTGCTATCGACCGGCGTTCCCCGCGTCGCCGCCTGCCGCCAACTCCGCGCCGATGCTGTCGGCGACCCTGGACGCCGATGCTTTGACGGAGTCCCGGGCCAAGTGCGCGTACCGCGCGGTGGTCTGGATCTGGGTGTGTCCGAGAAGCTTTCCGATCATCGGCAGGCTCTCGCCCAGCGCCAGGGCGCGGGATGCGAACGAGTGCCGCAGGTCATGGATGCGCACGTCATCGAGTCCGGCGCGCGTCCGGATGCGCCGCCAAAGCTCGTCGATGTTGCGCAGATGGCCGCCCGGCTTGCGGCCGGGGATCACCCAAGGGCTGCCCGGAACGCGGCGCGCGTCGGCGAGCACCCCCGCCGCCTCCGGCGACAGCGGAACCGTCCGTGCGCCCGTCTTGGTGTCCCGTAGCCGCAACTCGCCCGCCTCCAGGTCCACGTCCTCCCAGCGCAGCGCCAGAACCTCGCTCTTCCGGCAACCGGTCAGCATCAGCAGGCGGAGCGCCGCGGTCGCCGGCGGCCACGCCGAACCCTCGGCGTCGACCTCGTCCAGCACCCGCCCGAGACGGCGGAACTCCTCGGCCGTCAGGAACCGCTCGCGCTTGCGTTCTTCGTACTTGCGCACGGATCGGCACGGGTTCGATCCGTCCCGCCGCAGGCCCCATCCCTCGGCCAGGTCGAACATCTTCTTCAACACGTCCACGACGACGTTCGCCATGCTGGGCTTGTCGCGCAGCCGACGGTGCAAGGTCTCGACGTCCCGCCGTCCGATTGCCTCGACCGGAACCGCGCCCAACGCCGGCAGGATGTGCTTGACCACCACCCGCCGGTAGTGCGCCGCGCTCGAAGGCTTGCAATGTACCGCCACATGCTCCCGCAGATAGCGCTCCGCGAGGCCGGCGACGCTCGGACCGGCTTCCGGTTCGGGGCGCGCCGAAACGGGGACGGGCTCCTCGCCGGCCTTGATCCGGGCGATGATCGAGGCCGCCATCTCGCGCGCCCTGCCGGCCGGGAGCACCCCGTGGCGGCCCACCGTGATCCGTCTCGACCGCCCGCCCGCGCGGGTCTGCACGACGTAGACCTTGCTCCCCGAGGGATAGACCCGCACCCCGAAGCCGGGAAGCGCGCGGTCCCAGAACACGGTGTCCCTGTCGGCGGAAAGCCCCTCGACGACATGCCCGGAGATCGACCGGCATCGCGGGCCGGTCATCGCTCGCGCCCTCATCCGTGCGCCCGGTCGCCGTCCGCCGCCCCGGCGGGGCCGGGCCGGGAGTCGGCGCTCAGAATATCCGCGCCGATGCTGCCGGCGACCTTGAAGGCCGAGGCCTTCACCGTCTCCCGCGCCAGATGGGCGTAACGCGCCGTCGAGCGCACCTGGCGGTGACCGAGAAGCCGCCCGATCATCGGCAGGCTCTCGCCCAGCGCCAGGGCGCGGGAGGCATAGCTGTGCCGGAGGTCGTGGATACGCACGTCGTCCAACCCGGCGCGCGCCCGAAGGACCCGCCACGGGGTCAGAAGGTTGACCATCCGGGCGCCCGGCTTGCGGCCGGCGATCACCCATGGGTTGCCGGGCAGGCGCGGCAGGTCCGAAAGCACCGCCGCGGCGGCCGGCGACAGCGGCACCGGGCGCGCCCCGGTCTTGCTGTCCCGGAGCCGCAACTCGCCGGCTTCGAGAGCCACGTCCTCCCAACGCAGCGTCAGGACCTCGCTCTTCCGGCAGCCGGTCAGCAGCAGCAGACGGATCGCCGCTACCGCGTGCGGGGAAACCCCGCCCTCGGCCCCGGCCTCGTCGAGAACCCGTCCCAGGTGCCGAAACTCTTCCTCCGACAGGAACCGCTCGCGCCCGGCCTCCTTGTACTTTCGGATGAAGCGGCAGGGATTGCCGCCGTCCGGGCGCAGGCCCCAAGCCTCGGCCAGGCCGAATATCTTGCCGAGAACCGCTACGACCCGGTTGGCCATGTAAGGGGTTTCGCGCAACCGGTAGTGCAAGGCCGAGACGTGCTCGCGGCCCACGGCTCCGAGCGGGACCGCGCCCAGTTCCGGCAGGATGTGTTTCTCGGCGATATAGCGGTAGTCCGCCACCGTGCGGGGCTTGCAGCGCACGGCGGCGTGCTCGCGCAGGTAGCGCTCGACCGCGTCGGCCACCGTGACTTCCGGCGCCGGCGGCGCGGGCGACGGGTTCTCGCCGGCCTTGATGCGGGCGATGATCAGTCGTGCTTGGCGGCGCGCCTGTTCGGCCGAGACCACCCCGTGGCGTCCGACGGCGACCCGCCTGGACTTGCCCCGCGCGCGGCTCTGGACCACATAGACCTTGGCGCCGGAGGGATAGACGCGGACACCGAAGCCGGGGAGATCGCGGTCCCAGAAGACGGCGTCCTTGCCCTCGACGGCGAGGCGGTCGACGGTGCGCTTGGAGATGTTTCGGTATTGCAGCTTGGCCATCGATCTCGCCGTTTCCCCGGCGCCGCGTCTCTCGGCGCCGGTTTTCCGTAAGCGTTTCGAAAGCGGATGAATGACAATCCGGGCGCATTGAAGCGCACGGCGGGAGAGAACGCAAGCATGAAAAGCGTGGCGGAGGTGAAGAAATACAAGATAAAATAGAACGTTAGCGTGCTTCAGCGTGATCGGGCGCATGTGGGACGCAATGGCGATATACATGAGATATTCTGTGTGGCGATCAGGAACCGGTCGGAAGCCCCGTGGCGGCGGGCTGCCGCCGCGCACAGCAGGGTCGTCCGCAGGTTTCCGGCGGTGCAGACCTGCATGGCGATGCCGGTTTCGGCGGCCACCCGATCGAACCAGCGGTCCTCGATGGCGACCGGCCCGCCGTTGATGTGGAAGGAGACATGCGGGTCGATGGCGAGCAAATCGGCGCCGGTGATGGGGAAGGAACCGGGGATCGAGGCGCCGCCGGTGTGCAGCGTCGTGATCAGTCCCGCCTCGCGGGCGAGGCGCACCAGCGCGACGTAATCGCGCGCCGAGGCGACGGCGCCGAAGCCGGCCTTGGCGAGCCAGACCCCGGCCCGCCGCACCTCCGCGAAATCCGCGCCCGTCAGCCCGGGTTCCAGGATGATCGAGCCGCCGTGCACCCGCATGCCGCCGGGCCGGTAATGCTCGAAACACTTGAACGCCGCCACCGCCAGCGCCTTGACCCCGGCCGGATCCGTGGGCCGGCCGGGCACGTGGACCTCGGAGGCGGAGAGCGCCGTGGTGGTCCCGCCGTGGACGTAGCTGCTCAGATAGCCGACCGTGTTCTGCCGCGGCGTGAAATCGCCGAAGGTGACGTGGACCTGCGAATCGATCAATCCCGGGATCGCCGTCGCCCCGCCCGCATCGATGACGACGTCGCAGCGCTCGATGGCGACCGCGTCGACCGCGCCGACGGCCGCGAGCCGCCCCTCCTCCGCGACCAGCGCGTCGCCCTCGACGAAGGGCGCCCGCCAATCGCCGGAGACGATGGTCCCGAGATTGACGATGCCGACCCGCACGCTCCCCTCCGCCGCGGCGCCTATCCGCCGGCCAGGAGGCGGTCCAGGATGCGCGCGCCTTCCCCCCAGTCGTAGCGTGCGAAGCAGTGGGCCGTCGTCACGAAGGGCGCGCCGGCGTAGAACATCTCGTATTGCGTGTGGCGCCCGGCGAACTCCGAACCCACCGCGTCCCAGGCGAGCTTCATCAGCGTCATCCGCTCTGCCGCACCCTCGCCCGGGCGGGCCGAGACCTGGATGCTGTCGAGGATGCGCGCGATTCCGGCGTTGTCCAGGTCCGCGGCCGACGACGGCAGCATGATCAGGCCGCCGCCGGCGAGCGAACGAATCTCCTCGATGAAGCGGGGGTAGAGCGCCTGGGTGTGCACCTGGGCCGCGTACAGCATGCCGGCGTCGGGCAGGAAGTACCCGCCGGCCGTCGCCCTGCCCGCGCTCTCCATCCCGTAGAGCAGCCCCTCGACGGTCGCGGCCTGGGAGGCCATCCGCCCGAGCTGCTCGCGCACCGGTGCCATGCCGATGGTCCCGATGGTCTCGGCGATGCGCCGCGCCACCGCCAGCAGGAATTTGAGCTTGACCACCAGGCGGATCTGCGACTGGTAGTTCTGGAAGACGTGCCCCGGCGTGTCGTGGAACTGGGCACGGCACATATCCGTGTCGCCGCGCAGGAAGACCCGCTCCCACGGCACCTTGACGTCGTCGAAATAGACCACCGAGTCGTTCTCGTCGAAGCGGTGGGAGAGCGGGTTGTCCCACGGGCCGGCGGCGCTCGCCTCGTAGCTCTTGCGCGAGAGGATCTTGAGCCCCCGGGTCTCGAGCGGGACGGCGAAGGAAACGGCGAAGCGCTCCTCCCCCGGCCGGAGGGGTTGCAGGTTGGCGACGAAGAGCTCCTCCGCCATGACGGCGCCCGTCCCCAGCATCTTCGCGCCCCGCACCGTCACGCCCGCGCCGTCCTCGTCGACGACCCGCATGGCGAGGTCCTCGCTCGGCTGCTCGCCCCACGCCCTGGAGCGGTCGCCCTGGGGGTTGACGATGACGTAGCTCAGGTAGAGGTCGTTGTCGCGGGCGTATTCGTAATAGGCACGGAGGGCCCTGGCGAACCGCGCGCCGTGGCGCTCGAACACCTCGATCCCCATCATCTGCCCGGCGAGCGTGGAGGCGAGATGGTCGGGCGAGCGCCCGAGGAAGCCGCCGTGGAGCGCGGCCCAGTCGGTGAGCGCCTCGCGCCGCGCGACGAGTTCCGCATGGCTCCGCGGCATCTGCCAGGCGCGGTTGACGCGGCGCCCGGTGTCGGTCTCGAAGGTCATCCGTTCGATGTTCTCGGGCGCCGCCTGGAAGTCGTAGAGCGCCGCCGCCGAGCGGCAGGCATTGGCGAACGCCGGATGGGCGGCGACCCGCGCGATCCGCGCGCCGTCCAGATAAACTTCGCGATCCTTGTCGAGGGCGCGCAGATGGGCTGCGCCGTCCTTCACCGCCATGTGGGCCACCCCTCGCGTTGGGGGCCATCATAGCCCGTCCCTGGGCGAAGGGCGCGGGGTTTCGGGGCGTACCCTCCGGCGGCGGTGCGGCGACATGAAACTGTCACATGATCGCATTCTCCGAGTCACACGCGGCGCCTACGGTGCCTGCGTTCGACGGCCTCCCGCGCGGAGCGCCGCGTGACCTTGGGGAGAACAGAGGGGGCCACGATGGGTCTTGTGCAGAATCGGCGTCGTTTCCGGGGCCGACCGCTCGTATCGGCGTTGCTGGGGACGACGTTCATGGCCGGGATCGCGTGCCTCGCGGGTCCGGCGCTGGCCGACGGCCATCTCGAAGAGGAGAACGCCGCGCTCAGGTCCATGGTCGAGGACCTGCGGCAGGAGGTCGAGATCCTCAAGGGGATGGTGCTCAAGCAGAACGAGAGGATCACCGAGGCGGCGGCGCCCGCAGCGTCGGCGAAGATGGTGAAATCCGGCAAGGACAAGGTGAGCCTGTCCGTCTCTGGCCAAGTCAACCGGATGCTGCTCTACGCCAGCGACGGTCGGGACTCGCGCCTCTTCCACGCCGACAACGACCAGTCCTCGACCCGCGTGCGCTTCAAGGGCAAGGCGACGCTCGACGACGAATGGTCGGCCGGTGCCACCTTCGAGGCCGAGCTCGAGTCCAACTCGTCGGGCAGCGTGGCGATCGAAGACACCAAAGTCGGGGGCGACAGCAACAAGGCGTCGCTCAAGGAGCGCAAGCTGGAGCTCTTCTTCAAGAGCAAGAGGCTCGGCAAGCTCTCGCTCGGCCAGGGCAGCACCGCTTCCGACGGCTCCACCGAAGAGGACCTCTCGGGCACCGGCGTGATCACCGGCGCCGGCTTCGGCGGCACCGGCGGCTCCCTCGAATTCGTGCGGTCGGATTTGGCGACGCGGGAAGCCGCTGACCCCGAAAAGAAGCCGGAACTCTACACGGTCGGCAACCTGTTCGGTAACCGCGACGGCCTGAGCCGGCGGGACCGGGTGCGCTACGACACGCCGAGCTTCGGCGGCGTCAAGTTTTCGACCTCCTTCCTCGGCGGCAAGTGGAACGATGACGATGACGGCGTCGAGAGCGGGGCCTGGGACGCGGCGATGCGCTACGGCCGCGATTTCGACGGCGTCGAGGTCGCGGCGGCGCTCGCCACCTGGAAGAAGGACAAGGACACGAAGGGTCACGGCGGCTCCGCTTCGGTCCTGGCGCCCTCCGGCACCAGCCTCACCCTGAGCTATTCGAGCCAGGACGAGAAGGGCACCGACTCGACCTTCCAGTACGCCAAGCTGGGCCAGACCTTCGACGCCACCTCCGCCGGCAAGACGTCGATCTCGGTCGGCTACGGCCGGACGGAAGACCAGGGCGGGGCGGGCAACGAGGGCACCTATTACGACCTCGCCGCGGTCCAGAAGATCAAGAATCTCGGGGCCGAGCTCTACGCCGTCTGGGGCGTCTACAAGGCCGAGATCCCGGGCACGCCGACCGAGGACATCACCATCGCCGCCACCGGCGCGCGCATCAAGTTCTGACCGCCGCCCCGACGGGGGCGGGACCGTACATCGGGGCGGCCGCGGAGAACCGCGGCCGCCCTATCTCTTGCCGCGCCTCTCCACCGCGCCGGACGGGCCGCCGCCCTGCCGAACGGGTCCGGATCTGTCGAGAGGCTCGGCGCCATCGCGTCACCTTCATCTCATAGATGCGTCGCTCTCCGCACGCGAGGCGACGCATCGTGGGCATACATGGGCGGGCGGGCCCACCAGACGCCCACCTACACGCTCATGAAGCTGATCCAGCCGGTGACGATGTACTTCTCCTCGTGCGGGGCGACCTCGCCTCGATGGGTGTGGGTGAAGCCGGCGGGCCAGATCGCCGTCTTGCCCCGCGCCGGCGCGATCGTGTGGTCCTGGAAGAGGAAGTAGGTGCCGCCGCCCTGGACGATGTCGTTGAGGAAGGTCTGGAAGGCGAGGACGCGGTGGGCGATGTCGAGGCCGCTGCTTTCGTAATGCGCGCCGTGGAAGGCGCCGCCGGGCTTGTAGTACTGCACCTGCGGCGGCTCCAGGAATCCGAGCCTGGCGGTCGCCTCGCCGAGGATCGGGAACTCCGTGAGATAGGCCTTGAGGCAAGCCATGACGTGGCCGCGATAGGCGCGGACGGCCCCGGCGTAAACCTCGTAGGGAAAGCAGGTCAGACTCGCGTCCTCCGAATCCTTCCAGGCTTTGTCCACGCCCTTGGCGCTCGTGCCCGGCCGGGTGAGGCCGAGCCGCCGAGTCTTCTTGAAGCCCGCAATCAGCTCGTCGCAGAGAGCGGGCCTGTCGAGCGCGTATTCCCTGATCCAGCGCATGCCGGGGCGTCAGCCGCGGATGTTCCCGAAGCCGCTCGGGCCGGCCGACGCCGCCCGCCCCCCGGTCTTCTTCCGGGCACAGGCGGTGCCCGACGGGAGGGTCATCCGAACGGCCGGGTCGTCCGTCCGGTCGAGGCCCGTCTCGATGCGCCAGTCGCGCACCGGCCGCGGGAGGGAAGAGTCCTTCCGCAATTCCCGCGGCGCTTCGTCGCCCTTCTCCACGCTCACCCCCAGCGGCGTCCCCCGGCGCGCAGTATAGCGCGGTCGGGCGGTCGGGGACCGGGCGATCATTTCCTGTTTGCATTGCGGGCGTGCCGCCGCTATCGTGCGCGCCACCAAGGGGCTCTACCAGCACCGCGCGCGGTGCGTTGCCGTGGAACAATCGAGGGGATCCGGGGCCGGGGTGGTCTCGGCCCGGAGCGGAGGGAGTTTGCGCATGTCGCATACCGACAAGAAGGAACGCTTCAAGAAGGAGCTGTTTCGGCTGTGGTCGATGCACGCGGACCGCAAGAACTACAAGGTCTCGCGGCGGGACCTGATCAAAGGCATGGCCGGGCTCGGGCTCGGCGCGGCCGGGATCCAGATGCTGATGCGGCAGGCGCCGTTCGGCGTCAGGCAGGCCTGGGCGGCGGAAGGCGCCACCCCGGAGGAGCGCGCCATCAACGGCGCCAAGGCGCTCTACCCCGATGCGCCCAAGAAGACCATCAGCGTCATGTACCCGTCGGGCTCCGGCGGCAATCTCTCCCCCTTCACCGAGGAGTGGAAGGGGCTGACCGGTTTCGATGTCGAGTTGATCGAGGTACCGGTCACCGAGACTCACCAGAAGGCGATGCAGGAAGCGGTGGCGAAGACCGGCCGCTACGACATCATGATTCCGGCGCCGCTGAGCCTTGCGGACCTCGCCGAGTCGGGCGTGGCGCGGCCCCTTGACGACCTCATGGACAAGTACGATCCCGAGGTCTACTCAGGGCCCAACCAGCTCCAGTTCCCGGTGTCCGACTTCGGGCAGAAGTACAAGGGCAAGACCTACGGGCTCTATTGCGACGGTGACTGGTGGCATCTGAGCTACCGCAAGGACAAGCTCGGCGAGAAGGGCTTGGCGCCGAAGTCGAAGCGGGAGCTGGTCCATACCTGGACCGAGTACGACGCCCTCTGCGCCGAGATGCACGACCCGGACAACAACTTCTACGGCGCCCTCGAGTATCGCTCGCCGTTCTGGAACAAATTTCACTGGATGACGCGCGTTCAGTCGAAGGGTCACTTCTACTTCGACGAGGACATGAACTCGATGGCCGGCTCGCCGCAGAGCATCGAGACCGTCAAGGAGCTGGTCGCGCTGCAGGACATCATGCCGGCCGAGCAGTTCACCTACGGCTTCACCGAGAACTACGCGCAGTACTATGCGCAGGGACGCGGCTTCTGCGAGTTCGGCTGGCCGTCGCTTTGGCGCTACAGCAACGACGCGGCGGGATCGCAGTCGATCATCGCGGCCAAGGGCGACGATGGCGAGCCTGCGCAGACCGCCGTCTCGAAGGTGCCGGGGACGATGCACGGCGGCGAGCTCTTCCGCTCCTGCATCCACGCCTTCGCCTGGGACTTCGTGGTGAGCAACTACTCGCCGATCCAGGAGGCCGCCTACTGCTACTCGCAATGGATCACTGGGCCGACCATGTCGATGCGGTCGATCCCGAACGAGGGCGGCTACTTCGACCCATGGCGCAACAATCACTTCTTCGCCCCGTCGGCGGAGTTCTTCGCCTCTTATCCGGGCGATTTCCTGGCGACCCATGCCGAGGCGATCGTGGACGCGGTGCCGGAGATCCAGCTGCGCGGCGCGGCCGAGTACCTCAACGCACTCGACGTCAACCTGACGGCGGCCTACAACGGCAACAAGTCGCCGGAAGAGGCGATGGAGGACACGGCCAAGGAGCAGAACCGCATCACGCGGCGCCTGGGCAAGGCAGAGCAGAAGGAGAGCTGGCACGGTCTCGCCAGGATGTATCCGGAGCCTCTGCAGAAGCTCGTCGGCGTCCAGAATTGGACTCTGTAATCCGGTTGTAACTGCACAGACGGATTATCGGTACCGTGGTTGCGAAGACCGCGAACGGTGGCGCGCCCGTGCCTGCACTGAAGGCGCGGGCGCGCCTGTTCGACCCCAACGACAAGCGCTACATTGGGGCGCTCTTCATCACGCCTGTTCAGCTTCTTTTGATAACAATGCTGATTTTCCCGTTCGGTCTGGAGTTTCTCGTCGCGCTGACCGAATGGCAGCCGACCTATGGAACCTCCATCTGGCAGGCCGTGGACACGGTCTTCTCGGGCGAGACGGAGATCGGCCTCAATTACATGTATCTGGTGACGGACGAGCCGCGCTTCCTGGAGGCTCTGGGCCGGACGCTCGCCATATCGGTCTTGAGCCTCTGCCTCGAATTCGTCATCGGGCTCGGGCTGGCGACGATTTTCTTGAAGACGTTCTGGGGCAAGCGCATCTGGTTCACCGCGCTGCTCACCCCGATGATGATCATGCCGGTCGTGGTCGGCTACACGTGGTTCATGCTGTTCCAGTACACCGGGCCGATCAACCAAGTGCTCGGTTGGATCGGCGGCAGCGCCGCCGGGGCCGACCTGCAGTGGCTCAACAACGGCCTCCTGGCCTTCTTTGCCGTGGTCATCACCGAGGTTTGGCACTGGACGCCGCTGTTTTTCCTGATCCTGCTCTCGGGCCTTAACGCGGTTCCGGAGAACCCGGTGCGCGCCGCCACCGTGCTCGGCGCCAGCAACTGGCGGATCTTCTGGACCGTCATCATGCCGAACATGCGCGGCGTGATCATTATCGCCTTCGTGATCCGCGGCATGGAAGTGATCAAGCTCTTCGACGAGATCTACATCCTGACCCGTGGCGGACCGGGCACGGCGACCGAGACCATGAGCCTCTATCTGTACAAGCTCGGGTTCCTCGATTTCCGGCTCGCCTACGCGGGCTCGGCGGGCTTTATCGTGCTCGTGATCACCGTGGTGATGATCAACATGATGCTGCGTCCGATCCGCTACCAGTTGCTGGAGAAGCGCTAGATGTCCGCGAGGAAATTCGGCCCCGGCAGCGCGATCGGGCTTGCTTTCGGGCTCCTCTTCGCGGTATTCCCGCTGTTCTGGATGGTCTCGACCTCCTTCAAGCCGTCGAACGAGTGGGTTACGACGCCACCAGTGTGGGTGTCGGAGGACGGCACCGTCACCAACTATCTCGTGATTCTGTGGCCATCCCTCCTGCTTGAGAAGCGCGGCGGCCTCGGCCAGTACACCGAGGAAGGTGAGGTCACGCAGCAGCGCGCGACCCAGTCATCGTCGGTAAGCGGCGCGGTTGCCGACTTCCTGACCAAGTCGGCATGGCAGTCGATCCGGGGCTCGGTCATCGTCTCGGTGTTCTCGACGATCCTGTCCATTGTCGTCGGCTTCATGGCCGCGGTCGCCATTTCGCGATACCGATTCGGCGGCAACGTCACGCCTTTCTTCATACTGTCGGGGCGGATGTTCCCGCCCATCGCCATCGCGATCCCGTTCGTCGTGATGTTCAGCGCGCCCGGAATCGAGGCGACGGACACCTATTGGGGTCTGATCCTCGCCTATGCGGCGGTGACAGTTCCCTTCTCCACCTGGATGCTGAAGAGCTTCATCGACGAGCTGCCCCAGGAGATCGAGGAGGCGGCGATGATGGACGGCATGTCGCGGTGGGAGGCCCACCTCAAGGTCACCGTGCCTCTGATCAAGGGCGGTCTGATCGCCACGGCGCTCTTCATCTTCATCCTGAACTGGAGCGAGTTCCTGTTCGCCCTGGTGCTCACTTACACCAATGTCGAGACCATCCCGGTCAAGCTGTCGAAATATTTCAGCGCCACTTCGGGGCAGCAATACGGCATCCAGGCGGCGCTCGCGGTGGTCTCCATCATTCCGCTGGTCATCGTTGGCTTCTTCATCCAGCGGCATCTGGTGCGCGGCCTCACCCTCGGTGCGATCAAGCGTTAGCGGCCATGGCGGCAATCAAACTCGAGCTGGTCTCGCTCCGCAAGGAATTCGGAGAGCTCGTCGCCGTGGACGACGTGTCCCTCGGCGTCGAGGAAGGCGAGACCATGGCCCTGCTCGGGCCCTCCGGCTGCGGTAAATCCACCACCCTCAACATGATTGTGGGTCTCGAATCGCCGACCTTGGGCGACATCCTGATCGACGGACGGTCGGTCCTTGAAACGCCGCCGGGCCAGCGGAACGTCGGGCTGGTGTTCCAGGATTACGCCGTCTTCACCCACATGAACGTCCGGCACAACTTGGAATACGGGCTTCGCGTCCGTGGCATGAACCGGCCCGACATCGACCGCGAGGTCGCCAAGGTCGCCGAGTTCCTCAATCTCGCTGGCCAGCTGGACAGCAAACCCATGGAGCTCGGCGCGAGCGAGCTCCAGCGCGTCGCCATCGGGCGGACCTTGGTGACCAACCCGGAAATCCTCCTCCTCGACGAGCCGCTCAGCAATCTCGAGGCGGAGATGCGCAACCAGATGCGCCGCGAGCTCCGGCGCATCCAGGCCGAGACCGGCCAGACCATCATCTACGTGACCCACGACCAGATCGAGGCGCTGTCCCTCGCCCATCGGATCGCGGTCATGGATTTCGGCCAGCTCAAGCAGTACGACACCGCCCACAACGTCTACCACTATCCCGACAACACTTTCGTCGGAAGCTTTCTCGGCAACCCGCCGATGAACTTCGTGCGCGGGCGGTTGAGCCTTGACGACGGCCGCCCCGGGGTCGCGCAGGACGGCGCCACGATTCCGCTGCCGGCGGGCAGCGCGGCCGGCCTGGGTAAAGGCGCCGAGGTCGTCGTCGGCATGCGCCCGGAGACGATGGCCGTGGTCGAGGCCGGGAACCCGGACGGCTTCGCCGCCGCTGTCATCGCGGTCGAGCCGCAGGGGCCGGAAACCGTGCTGACGGCGCGGGTGGGCGCGACCGACCTGAAGTTGATCGTGGAAACCGGCACGCAGGCGCGCGAGGGCGGCGAGGTCACCATCCTGCCCGAGGCCGAGGTGCTGGCGCTGTTCGACGCCGAATCGGGCGTCCGCTTGAAGGCGTGAGCCCATGGCCTCCCCCCTCCTGGAGCTCCGCTCCGTCTCCAAGAATTTCGGCGCCACCCAGGCGGTCAAGGACCTGAGCCTGGAAGTCCCGCGTGGTTCGCTGATCGTGCTGTTGGGCCCCGCCGGGGCGGGCAAGACCACTACCTTGCGGATCGTCGCTGGCCTCGAGGCGCCGTCTTCGGGCGAGGTCTGGGTCGAAGGCCAGAACTTCACCCGGTTACAGCCCAACCAGCGCGACATCGCGATGATCTTCGACAATCTCGCACTCTATCCCAACAAGACGGGTTACGAGAATGTCGCCTCCCCGCTCAGGCTCGCCAGGATGCCGAAGGCCGAGATCGAGAAGCGGGTGGACGAGATGGCGAAGCTGCTCAAGATCGGCCACATCCTCGACCGCCTGCCGGCGACCTTCAGCGGCGGCGAGCGGCAGCGCGTCGCGCTCGGCCGCGCCATGGTGCGGGAGCCGCGCTTCTTCCTCCTGGACGAGCCGCTCTCCAGCCTCGACTTCATGCTGCGGATCGAGCTCAGGACGGAGCTGAAGCGCCTGCAACGCGATCTCGGGCGAACCTTTGTCTTCGCGACCCCGGACTACACCGAGGCGCTGGCGCTCGCCGATACCGTCTGCGTGCTGCTCGAAGGCGAGGTACGCCAGATCGCCAAGGCGCAGGAGCTCTACGACGAACCCGCCGACCGGGAGGTCGCGCGCTTCGTCGGCAACCCGAAGATCAATATCGTCCCCGGGCGGCTTTCGCGCGAAAACGGCGAGGCCCGCCTCTCCATCGGCTCGATGATCCTCCCCTTGCCGGAGCGCATGGAGCACGGCTTGCCGGCGCATGTGAGCGAGATCGAGATCGGGCTGCGGCCCGAGCACGTGCGGATCGTCCCCTCAACCTCGGGCGAGTCGCACCGCACGGGAGTCGTGAACGACCTCGAGCCCTTGGGGATGCACACGACGGTCGGCGTCGACCTCTCGGGCATCAACCTCGCCCTGACGGTGGCGGGCGTGCAGGAGTTCAACGACGGCGACCGGGTCGAACTGCATCTCGACACCGAGACGCTCCTCTTCTTCGATCCCGCCACCGGGCACCGGATCGGCAATTAGGCACCTTCGCCCGCCGACGGGGGAGCGGGCCTTGATGACGAAAACGACGAAGTCCGAAGACGCGATCACCCGGGCGGCGCTCGAACGCCTGGAAGAAGGCGCGCGGGGGCGGACGCGGGAGATCCTGCGCGCCCTGACCCACCATCTCCACGCCTTCATCCGCGAGATCGAGCCGACGGAGGCGGAATGGCACGCCGCCATCCGCTTCCTCACCGAGACCGGCCGCAAATGCGACGACAGGCGGCAGGAGTTCATCCTCCTCTCCGATACGCTGGGCGCCACCATGCTGATCGACGCGATCAACAACCGGAAGCCCGCTGGCGCCACGGAAAGCAGCGTGCTCGGGCCCTTCTACCGCGAGGGTGCGCCCGCCCGCGCGAACGGCGCCGATTTGGCGGACGAGGCGGCGGAGGGCGCGCGCGTGCTGGTCGCCGGCCGGGTGACCGATCTGGACGGGGCGCCGATCGCGGGCGCCACCCTGGACGTCTGGCAGACCGCGCCCAACGCCGAATACGCGGCGATGGACCCGGGCCAGCCCGAGTTCAACCTGTGCGGCCGAATCGAGACTGGCACGGACGGGCGCTATTCCTTCCGCACCCGCAAGCCGGTGAGCTACACCATCCCCGGCGACGGTCCGGTGGGCGCCATGCTGAAGGCTGCCGGTCGCCACAACTGGCGCCCCGCCCACATCCATTTCAAGGTGTCGGCCACGGGCTACCGGACCCTCGTGACCCAGCTCTTCACCGACGACGACCCCTATCTCGAATCCGACGCCGTGTTCGGCGTCAAGGATTCCCTGGTTGTCCACTACGCGCCGGCGGACGACGGCCTCAGCGTCGATTACGACTTCGTCATGGAGCCTGAGGCTTAGCGTCGCGCTTCGGCGGAAGAGCGGTTCTCCCTAACGCTTCAAACCGGCCAAGTCCCACCCGACTTGATTGTACATGTCGGCTGCGTTCCAGAGGCCGCGTAGGTATCGAATCCTGCCGTTCTCGACGAAACAGGTCTGCGAGAACGGGCAGTCGAATTGGCGACTCGTGGCGGGGAGGCCGAAATACGCTTTCGCGATAGTGCCGCTCATGCGGCCCATGTCCCATACCGTATTTCCCCGGACGCAGAGCGCCTCGATATGGAGCGAAAGGTCCGGTACCGCATCGAGCCAGCTGGCGCCGAACGACCGGATCGCGGCGTGGCCCACGGCCGGCGGCAAGGTGATGTCGTGATAGACGCCGTCCTCCGCCATCACGGCGACCACCCTGTCGATGTCCCCGTTCGACCAGCCCCTGCACTGTTCGACGAGGAGCATCAGATTGGCCCGCTCGCCGTCCGTCACATCCTCGAAGCCTTCGAGCGGCCCGTCGATCAGGTTGCGCTCGCTCATCAGCCACTCCCGCGTGTTCATCCCCTTCTCCTGTCATGCCACTTTTCCGGCGAGCCGACGTCCGCGCGCCGCGCGGGCAGGCTCCCCCGCGAAGATTTCACCGCGCTGGATCGCCAAGCTCGCCACGAGGACGATGGCGATGCCCGGGATGGTGATCAAGGTCGGCAAGCCCTTGCCGGCTGCCCAGTCGATCAACAGCACGAAGGTCGGCAGGAAGTAGCTGTAGGACTGCACGCGGGTCGGGCCGATTCTGATCGCCCCTGACTGCATCAGGAAGAACGCGACCACCGTGGAGCCGATCGCCACATAGGCGATGCCGCCGTAGACGAACGCCGGCACCGAGGCCCAGTCCGTGGTCCACAGCGCGGCATTGGCGATCGGCAGGCACCAGACGGCGTTCAGGGCCATGACCCAGAAGGTCATGACCGCCACCGGCTCGCCGCGGTGGAAGCGCATGACCAGTGGGCTGTAGAAGCCCATCGCCACGCATCCCGCGAAGACGATCAGGTCGCCCGTGTTCAGTTCGAGCGCGACGAAGCGGCTCCAGTCGCCGCGAAACACCACCCACAGCGCCCCGACCAGACCGATGCCGAGGGCGGCCAGGCGGTGCCGGCCGAGCCGCTCGCCGACCAGGGCGGCACCGACGACCGCGGTGAATCCCGGGATCAGGGTCGAGACAGCCCCGGCATTGAGCGCGCTCGTCGTCCGCAAGCCGGCGAACATGCACCAGAAAAACGCCACCAGCGAGGCGCTGATCGTCGCGTAGCCCGCCAGCGCCCGCCAGCCCGGCCAAGCGATGCCGTGGTGCCAGGCGACCACGGGGCCGAAGATCGCCAGCGCCAGGAGGAAGCGGAGGAACAACAGCGTGCCGGTATCGAGCTCGTTGGCGATTGCCTCGCCGACCGGATAGCTGCCCGAGATGAGGAGCATGGCGACCACCACCGTGGCGTGAACGCCGATCGTGGAGCCGCTGCGCGGTGCCGGGCGGGTCGTCATGGCGGCGGCAGCATGGCGGAGCGCCTTCCGCGGGTCCAGCGCCCGCCCGCCGCCGGAGATACCGGCATTGTTTCGCGCGCGCGGGCCGGCGGGGGTCGGGAACAAAGCGGATCGCTCCGGGACAAGTGAAGATTCGGCTTAGAAAGAACGCCGCGATCGGATATGATGAATACGGAGCGGACGGCCACGGGGCCGCCGAGGAGACGCCTCACGAGACCTTCGCACGACGATGACTGTCGCCACTCAGAGACGAACCAAATGGGAAGCGCGGCGCGAGGCCGCCAGGAACGTCGACCGCGGACCGGGCATGATTTCGCTCTCCGACGAGCTCGCGGAGCTGGATCGCCTGGAGGCGCAGGAGAGCAAACGCCGTTGCCTGCGCTGCGACCGTACCTTCGACAGCGCGGGGCCCGGCAACCGGTTGTGCGGCGCCTGCCGGTAGCCCGGCGGCGGCGATGAGCGACGATGGCGCGCCGTTCCGCCATCCGCTCGACTGGCGGGACCCGGACTTCCACGCCCGGGCGCCGCTTGAGCGGGAGATGCGGCGAGTTTTCGACATCTGCCACGGCTGCCGTCGCTGCTTCAACCTCTGCGATTCCTTCCCCCGGCTCTTCGACCTGATCGACGAATCCGAGACGGGCGCGCTCGAGTCGGTCGATTCCGCCGCTTTCAAGACGGTCGTCGACGCTTGCACACTCTGCGACATGTGCTTCATGACGATGTGTCCCTACACGCCGCCGCACGAGTGGAACGTCGACGTGCCTCATCTCATGCTGCGCTACCGGGCGGTCGGCCGGCGCGAAGGGCGGCGCCACACGAAGGCCTCGCGGCGGCTCGGCGAAACCGACCGGAACGGCAGGTTGGGCCGCGCCCTGGCGCCGCTCATGAATTGGGGCGCCGCGCGGGGCAACCGGCCGGCGCGGGCGACGCTGGAAGCCGTCGCCGGGGTCCACAGGGCCGCGCCGCTGCCGCGCTACCATCGGCGCACGCTACTCGACCGGGCCGCCGGGGAGGCGCCGTCGGTGAACCGCGAAGCGCCGGGCTTCGGCCGCAAGGCGGTGCTTTACGCCACCTGTTTCGCCAACTACAACCGGCCCGAGATCGGCGAAGCCGCGCGGGCCGTGCTGGCGCGGAACGGCGTCGAAACCGCCGTCGCCTATCCCGGCTGCTGCGGGATGCCGCAGCTTGAGGAGGGCGATGTCGCGCGCGTCGCCGAGGGCGCATGGCGCATCGCGGCAGCGCTCGGGGAATGGATAGACCGCGGCTATGACGTGATCGCGCCAGTGGCGAGCTGTGCCCTGATGCTGAAGCTCGAATGGCCGCTCGTCCTGCCTGAGGACCCAGCGGTCGCGTGCCTCGCGAAGCGCACCCGCGGCATTTGCGAATACGTCGTCGGCCTCGCCCGCAGCGAAGGGCTTGCGCCGGGGTTGGCGCCGCTCGAAGGCGGGATCACGCTGCACCTGCCGTGCCACGAGCGCGCCCAGAATGTCGGCCGAAAGTCGGCCGACATGCTGGCGTTGTTGCCGGACACCGAGGTCGCGGTCGTCGAGCGCTGCTCCGGCCATGGCGGCTCGCTCGGCGTCACCAGGGGCTTCCACGAGACGGCGCTGAAGGTGGGCCGCCCCGTCGCCCGCAAGGCGCGCGAGGCGGGGAGCCGCTACCTCGCCTCGGAATGCCCGCTCGCCGGCGCCCACATCGTGAACGGCATGGAACGCCTGGCGGAAGGGAAGGACGATCCGGGCGCAGGCATGCCCGCCGCCGGCCGCGCCCACCACCCGATCGAGCTCATGGCGCGCGCCTACGGTCTCGCCTGAGATGGCGGATGCGCGCCGCCGTCCGTTGGAGCGGGCCGACGTCATGGACATGGCGGATTATGCCCGCGTTCGCGCCGGGAAGCGTGCCGCGGTCGCGGCGCTGAAGCGCCGCCGCCGGCTCGCCCTCGGCCCCTTCGCCACACTCCACTTCGAGTGCTACGAGACGATGTGGATGCAGGTGCACGAGATGCTCTACGTCGAGGGTGGCGGCGAAGCGCAGATCGCGGGCGAGCTCGATGCCTACAACCCGCTGATCCCGCGCGGTGACGCGCTGGTGGCGACATTCATGATCGAGATCGACGACCCGCCGCGGCGGGAGCGCGAACTCTATAGGCTGGCAGGGGTTGAAAAAGCCCTCCGCCTGGAGGTCGGCGAGAGCGTGGTCGATGCGCGCCCGATCGAGGATGACGTCGCGCGCACGACGGAGGACGGAAGGACCTCGTCGATCCACTTCCTACGCTTCCCGTTCCCGGCGGACGCGGCCGCCGGTTTCCGCGCGCCCGGCGCCCGCGTCGTGCTCACCTGCACGCATCCGGCCTACGGCCACATGGCGGTCATGCCGGAGGAGGTCCGCGCCACCCTCGCCCAGGACCTGGACGCCCCTGCGTGACTCGTCCGGGATGCCGCCTCAAGGCGGGGCGGTGCCCCAGAGCGCGTCGCGCGGCAGCCACCCGGTTTCGTCGGCCAGCGAGACGCGGCACCAGTCGCCTTCGCATTCGAGGAAGGCGGCGACCACCCCCGGCTCGACGCGGAGGAGTGCCGCCGCATCGGGCGCCGGCCGCCGCCGCATCGTGTGCACGCCCCCCACCGTGAGGACGGTGCGGCGCGCGGACAGCAGCGACTGATGCACCCAGCCGCGCGTGTCCTCGTGGTCGCGCACCCGACGCCACTGATCGTGGCGCTCGACCGCCAGCACCGGCAGGCCTGGGCGCTTGTAGACCCAATCGATCGGGAAGCGCCGTCCGGGGCCGACCCGGAGATTCACCAGATGCGACTTGAGCGAGAGGAAGCGCGGCAGATCGTCCGCCCGGCCCGTCTCCTCTTCGGCCGGGGCCGAGGTGGCGAAAGCCAGTACTAGCGCCAGCAGAACGGCGGCGCGGCACAAGCAGGCGGGAGAGAGGCGCAGGCGCGTCACGGGGCCGCGATCATACAGGGTTTCGGCGCCGGTCCGTCAATTGAGTCGCCGCGGGGCGTTTGCTAAACAACCGGCCGGTCGCAGCCGGAGGGGCGATGACGCCGGGCAGAAGGCTCAGGGTGATCGTGACGCGCCGTCTCCCCCGGGAGATCGAGGCGCGCATGATGGAGCTCTTCGACACGCGGCTCAACGAAGACGACCGCCCGCTCGACCGCGAGGCCCTGGCGCAGACCGTGGGGAAGGCCGACGTTCTGGTGCCGACGGTGACGGACGCTATCGACAGCGCCCTCCTGGAACGCGCCGGCCCCGCTCTCAAGCTGATCGCGAGCTTCGGCACGGGCGTCGACCACATCGACCTCGCGGCGGCGCGGGCGCGCGGCATCGTGGTGACCAACACGCCCGGCGTCCTCACCGAGGACACGGCGGACATGACCATGGCCCTCATCCTCGCGGTGCCGCGCCGGCTCTCGGAGGGGGAGCGGTTGCTGCGCGGCGGCGACTGGCGAGGCTGGGCGCCGACCACGATGCTGGGCCATCGTATCTGGGGCAAGCGGCTCGGCATCGTCGGCATGGGGCGGATCGGCCAGGCCGTCGCCCGGCGCGCCCGCGGCTTCGGCCTCTCCATCCACTACCACAACCGCAACCGCCTGGACGAGGAGACCGAGGCCGCGCTCGAGGCGACTTGGTGGCAGAGTCTGGACCAGATGCTGGCGCATGTGGATTTCGTCTCGATCCACTGCCCGAGCACGCCGGCGACCTACCATCTGCTCTCGGCCCGGCGACTCTCCCTGCTGCGTCCGCAGGCCTACGTGATCAACACCTCGCGCGGCCACGCCATCGATGAGGCCGCCTTGGTGCGCCTGCTCGAATCCGCCCGCATCGCCGGCGCCGGGCTGGACGTGTACGAGAACGAGCCCCTGGTCACGCCGAAGTTGCTCACACTGGACAACGTGGTGGCCCTGCCGCACATCGGCTCTGCCACCATCGAGGGGCGCCTCGACATGGGCGAGAAGGTCCTGATCAACATCCAGACCTTCGCCGACGGGCATGCCCCGCCCGACCGCGTCATCGATACCGCCGGCTGATCCGGCTCCCCTGCCCGACATTCTCGGGGAGCCGCCCACCGCCACCCGATACGCGTGTGTCGAAGGTCGAAAGTCGTGAGCACTGAGAGAGGGCGGACGAAAAAGGAGCAGGTGCCAGAAGTCGTGAGCAATTTATCGGCGGCGGCGCTGCCGGGCGGCGGCGTCCTTCTCCTCCATGGCTTGGTATGTCTCCATGGTGTGGTCCTTCAGCGGGGCCGGGTCGGTGGAGGGATCACGTTCGCGCTCGGCATCCTCCTCGTCACAGGCGTCGGCGAAGGGGGGCGCCGGAGCGGGCGACGTGGGCGGCGCCGCGACGATCGCGTGACGGCGCCGGACGGGAGGGCAGCGCCTCGTCGGCGGGGCGGTGTCGGGCGGGCGGGTTGCACCGGCTCGCGAGTCCGCCCGCTTCGCGGGCTGCGGCGGCGCCGTGCGTCGCGGGCCGCAGGCTTCGTTCGAGGGCGCCGTTATTCATCGAAGGACCGCGCCATAAAGTCGGCCTCGTCGTCGCAGTTAATTCGCGCCCGGCACGCGGGTAGAAATTCTTGGATAGTGGCTGGCGGCGGCTCATGAGCGGCGCTCCAGCGCGGCGATCGCCTCGCGGACGGAGGAGACCGAGATCGTCCTCGTCTCGCTCCCCGTGGTGACGCTGATGACGCACTCCCCGTCGCCGCGCTCCGGCGCCGTCGCCGGCTCCCTCCTCCTGGCGTCGAGCCGCCGGCACTCCGTGCACACTCCCACGGTGTCGGTGTCGCCGGTGAGGTTGATCTCTGTCGCCGGTGCTCCGCACAGGGCGACGGTCGTGCCCGCCTCCCGAGACCATGCCCGTAGGTGCTTCATCGGCTGTCCTCTGCTATGATGTGGGTGGCGCCGGAGCCAGCAAGCACCTCATGCCTTCGGGCGAGCGCGGGGATTGCGTCCCGCCCGGCGCCACTCATTCCCCCTCCTCCCGGTCGATCCGCCGGCGCTTCCGCGCCCGCGTGAGATCGTCCGGCTGCGCCTTGTGGAGGCTCGCCAGATAGGTCCGCGAGCCGTCCGCGGTGGCCTTGATGACGGCGCGCCAGGGGCGGCCGTCCATCTCGATGAACGCCTCCACCGCGCGGGGGTGGTGACGGCTCATGTACACCTCGCCTTCATCGAGGATGCGTTGGAGGCGGGCGTAGTCCGTGGGGGCGACGTCGCGGTGGTGCTCGCGCTGCTTCGTGGCGGTGCCGTCGGAGAGGCGGACGGTGCGGGAGCGTGCGGCGATGGCGGCGAGGACGGCCTGGCCGGCGACGGCGACGGGCCAGTCGCCGGTGCGCGATGCCGCCGGCCCGCGGCCCGCGACGAAGCGGCGGAAGCGGTCGCTGCGCCAGGGGGTGCCGACGGCGGCGCGGGCCATGGCGGGCGGTGCGGCGTCGATCTCCGCGACCAGGCGGTTCGCGGCGTCGGCGCCGAGATCGACGGTGCCGGCGTTGTGCTGGAATCCGGGGTCGATGCCGCGAGGGACCTGGATGACTTCGCCGGTGCGCTTGTTGAGCCACGGGCGTGTCGGCGACGGCGGGCGCTCCGACGGGGACCAGCCGCGGCGCTCCAGGTCTCGGTCCGAGAGCTGGACGACGGTGCAGCGGCAATGCCAGCCGTTCGGGGGGTTGTGCGTGCGCCACCAGGGATCGTCGTGGCGGAGGACGATGCCGTGCCAGGCGCGATGCTGTGGGCGCGTGCGGTCGTCCAGCGTCGCGACGTAGCGGAGCCACGGCCGTCGCTCGGCGCGGCGCTGGATGCGCTCCCAGCGCCCGCGGGCGTAGGACATGCGGAGGTTGGTGTCGAGGATCGTCCTGAGCCTCGACAGGCTGCCGAGCTGGACCATCTCGGCGGTGCCGTCCGGGCCGACGATGACCTGCCTGCCCCACCATCCCTTCCGGCGCAGCAGCGGCTCCAGCTCGTCGGCGAACTCGGCGAAGGGCATGCCGGCAGCGGCACGACGGTCGCCAGCGCCGCCGCCCGCATCCGGGCGCGGGGTTGAGAAAGGAGCAGCCGACAATTGACGTAGAACGGCGCTCGCGGCCCCGAGGCGAGGCGGAACGGCGCCGCCGGGCGAACCAGGAAGGCACCGGCGTCGAGAAGAGCCGCCGCGATCTCTTCCGCCGCCGCGCCTCTCGCGTCGTCCCCGGCTGACGCTCACGCTATTCCTCCGGCGGGGGTGCGTTCAAGCTGCGGTTTGACAGGCGTGCGCCGGCTTCCTATGGTGCGCCGGCCTTTCGAGAGGGTGCCATGAAGGTTCTCAACTCGCTTCGCGCGGCCAAGAAGCGCCACAAGGATTGCCGGATCGTGCGGCGCAAAGGCCGGGTGCTGATCATCAACAAGCGAAATCCGCGGTTCAAGGCGCGCCAGGGCTGACCGGATCGACCACCGCCATGCGCGGGGTTGCGGTGGCGGAGAAGCGCGGGCGGGAGGTCGTTTCGCCATGATCGCGATGCCCGATCCCGACGCCGGTGTGATCGGACGCCGGGAAGACCTCGTCGCCGCGCTGCGTGAGATCCTCCCGTCCGACGACGTCATCGACGACGAACGCGCGCTGCGCGCCTTCGAATGCGACGGGCTCAGTGCCTATCGAGCGCTGCCGATGATCGTCGTCCTGCCGCGCAGCACCGGCGAGGTGAGCCGTATCCTCGCGCTCTGCCGCGAACGGGGCGTCAAGGTGGTGCCGCGCGGTGCCGGCACCGGGCTTTCGGGCGGAGCATTGCCGCTTGCCGACGGGGTGACCGTGGGCTTCGGCAAGCTCAACCGCATCCTCGAGATCGACACCGCCAACCGCTGCGCCGTGGTCCAGCCCGGGGTCGCCAATCTCGCCATCAGCACGGCCGTGGGCCCCCACGGCTTCTATTACGCGCCGGATCCGTCGAGCCAGATCGCCTGTTCCATCGGCGGCAACGTCGCGGAGAATTCGGGCGGCGTGCACTGCCTCAAATACGGCCTCACCACCAACAACCTGCTCGGTGTCGAGATGGTGCTCATGGGCGGCGAGGTCCTGCGCCTGGGCGGCAAGCGGTTCGACGCCGAGGGCTACGACCTGCTCGGCGCGATCACCGGCTCCGAGGGGCTTCTCGGCGTGATCACCGAGGTCACGGTGCGCATCCTGCCCAAACCGGCGACCGTCCGGGCGCTCCTCATGGGTTTTCCCGACAACGAGTCGGCGGGCGTTTGCGTCCGCGACATCATCGCCGCCGGGATCATCCCCGCCGGGCTCGAGATGATGGACCGGCCGGCGATCGAGGCGGCGGAGAGTTTTTGCCGCCCCGGTTATCCGTCGGACGCGGAAGCGATCCTCATCTGCGAACTGGACGGCCCCGGCGTCGAGGTCGACGAGCTCGTGGCCCGGGTCGGCGGCATCGCCGAACGGTCGGGTGCGACCACCGTCCGCGCCAGCGCGGACGAGGCCGAACGCCAGCGCTTCTGGCTCGGGCGCAAGTCCGCCTTCGCCGCGGCCGGGCGCATGGCGCCCGACTATTACGTCATGGACGGGACGATCCCACGCGCGCGGCTGCCCGAGGTGCTGACCCGGATCGGCGAGCTGTCGCGGAAATACGACCTGCCCGTCGCCAATGTCTTCCACGCCGGCGACGGCAATCTGCACCCGCTGATCATGTACGATTCCAACGTCCCCGGCGCGCTCCGGCGGACCGAGGAGATGGGCGCGAAAATCCTCAAGCTGTGCGTCGAGGTGGGCGGCGTGTTGACGGGCGAGCACGGCGTCGGCGTCGAGAAGCGCGACCTGATGGGCGAGATGTTCGGCGAGGACGACCTCAAGCAGCAGCAGCGGATCAAATGTGCCTTCGACCCGGACCAGCTCCTCAATCCGGGCAAGGTCTTCCCGACGCTCCACCGTTGCGCCGAGCTCGGCCGGATGCACGTGCGCCGGGGGCAGGTGCCGTTCCCCGACCTGCCCCGCTTCTGATGGCGGAGCGCCTGCGCCCGGCGGATGCGGACGGCCTGGCGGACGCCGTCGCCTGGGCGGTCTCCCACGAACGGCCGCTGGAGGTGGTCGCGGGCGGCAGCAAGCGCGGTCTCGGCCGGCCCGCGCAGGAGGCGGCCACCCTCGCGCTTTCGGCGTTCGACGGCATCGTCGACTACCAGCCGTCGGAACTGGTCCTGACCGCGCAGGCGGCGACTCCGCTCGCCGCCCTCGAGGCCGCGACCGGTGCGGAGCGGCAGATGCTGGCCTTCGAGCCGGCGGACTACGGGCCGCTGCTGGGTGGCGGCGGGAGCACCACCGTCGGCGGCGCGCTCGCCTGCAACCTTTCCGGGCCGCGCCGGATCAAGGCGGGCGCAGCGCGCGACCACTTCCTCGGCGCACACGCGGTGAGCGGCCGCGGCGAGCGTTTCAAGGCCGGTGGTCGCGTGGTCAAGAACGTGACGGGTTACGACGTCTGCAAGTTGCTGGCCGGCTCCTACGGCACGCTCGCCGTCATGCACGAGGTGACGGTCAAGGTCCTGCCCGCGCCTGAGCGCACCCGCACCGTCCTGGTGTACGGCCTGGAGGCGGCGTCCGCCATCGAGGCGCTCGGCGCGGCCCTCTCGAGCCCGCACGAGGTCTCGGGCGCGGCGCACATGCCGACCGCCGCCGCCGCGCGCTCGTCCGTTCCTTGTGTCGCGGGCGCCGGCGGTGCGGTCACGGCCGTCCGGATCGAGGGGTTCCCCGCGTCGGTCCGGGCGCGCCGCGCTGCGCTGCGCACGCTCCTCGGCCGCTTCGGCGATGTCGAGGAACTTCATTCCAGGAACTCGGCGGCGCTCTGGCGCGAGATTCGCGACGTTCGGGCCTTCGCCGGCGAAACCGGGCCGCTCTGGCGCCTTTCGGTGCCGCCGGCCTCGGGCGCCGCCGTCGTCGCGCAGGTCATGCGCGCCGTCGCCCTTCGCGCGCTCTTCGATTGGGGCGGTGGCCTCGTCTGGCTCGCCATCGACGACGCGCCGGACGCCGGCGAGGCCGCGGTGCGCGCGGCGGCCGCGGCGGCCGGCGGGCACGCCACCTTGGTTCGCGCCGATTCGCCGACGCGGGCCGCGCGCGACGTGTTTCAGCCCCAGCCGCCGGGCCTGGCGGCGCTGACCGCGCGGATCAAGCGCGCGTTCGATCCGGCCAGCGTGCTCAACCCGGGCCGCATGTACGCGGGCGTCTGAACCGATGCAGACGCATTTTTCGGAGAGCCAGCTCGCGCGCCCGGCCCTCGCCCAGGCCAACGACGTGTTGCGGACCTGCGTGCATTGCGGGCTCTGCCTTTCGACCTGCCCGACCTACGCGCTGCTCGGCGACGAGAGGGACAGTCCGCGCGGGCGCATCTACCTGATCAAGGACCTGCTCGAGGAAGACGGCCCTGCCGACGCGACGGTCACCCGCCACATCGACCGTTGCCTGTCCTGTCTGTCCTGCATGACGACCTGCCCGGCGGGTGTCGATTACATGCATCTGGTGGACCACGCGCGCGCCCATATCGAACGGACCTACGAACGCCCGCGCGCCGAACGCCTGCTGCGCGCCCTGCTCGGGCGCGTCCTGCCGCGCCCCGGGCTGGTGCGGCTCGCGCTGTTGGCCACGCGCCCGGTGGCGCCGTTCGCGCCGCTGTTCGGCGGCCGCCTGGGCGCCCTGTTGCGCCTCGCGCGCGCCACCGTCCACGGCCCGAGCTGGGTCGAGCGGCCGCAGGTGATCCCGGCCACCGGCCCCCGCCGCCTGCGGGCAGCGCTGCTCACCGGCTGCGTGCAGTGCGTGCTGGCGCCGTCGATCAACGAGGCCACGGTCCGGTTGCTCGCCCGCCACGGCTGCGAGGTCGTCGTCGCGCGCGGCGCAGGCTGCTGCGGCGCGCTCACGCACCATCTCGGGGGCGAAGCACGCGACTGCGCCCGGCGCAACGTGGCGGCGTTCACCCGCGAGATCGAGGGCGGCGGCCTCGACGCGATCGTGGCCAATGCCTCGGGCTGCGGGACGATGCTCAAGGATTACGGCCATCTGCTCGCAGACGATCCGGCCCATGCCGCCGACGCGGCGCGGGTCGCCGGCTTGGCGCGCGACGTGAGCGAAGTGCTGGAGCGGCTCGGCTTCGCGGGCCGCGGCCCGGCAACGATGCCGATGGTCGCCTACCACTCCGCGTGCGCGCTCCAGCACGGCCAGAAGATCGACGCGCTGCCGGCGGTGCTCCTCGAATCCGCGGGCTTCGCCGTACGCGCCGTTCCGGACGGCCATTTCTGTTGCGGCTCCGCCGGCACCTACAACCTGCTCCAGCCGGCGCTGGCCGGCGAACTGGGCGCGCGCAAGGCGGCCGCGATCGAGAGCACCGGCGGCGCCGTCGTCGCCGCCGGCAACATCGGCTGCATGGTGCAGATCGCGGCCCACACCGCGCTGCCGGTGGTGCACACGGTCGAACTTCTCGACTGGGCAACCGGCGGCCCGCGCCCACCCGCCCTGCCGGAGTCCGCCTTCGGCGCGTAACCGACCCGCACGCGAGCGGAGCGAGCGCTTCGTTTCGCCCCGCACCATCCGAGGGCGCGGCGATGTTTACAAGGACAGAGGAGGACGTGGTCGAACCGCAAGTCGTCCTCGACGACACCGGAGTCCCGACCTTCGCCGTCATACCGTGCCGAAGCGGAGGGCGGCGAACCTTTTCCCGTCGAGGTGGCGGACCGTGGCTCCACCGGGACCGAGTTGCTGGCTCGCATGGAGAATCATGGGAGAGAGTGATGCGCTGAGATGAACTCTCAATCTCCCAATCGGAAATACGTATGGCTTCCGATTTCGCGGTCGTCGATTTTGTATTTTCCCGATCCCCAACGTTCCGGACGATTCATGATCGTATGTTGGACCATAAAGCCGAACATTTTTGCTGCGAGATCCCTGTCCTTCCTGGCGGCGGTATCGTAGATACATTGAAAGGGAGTATTCGACCAATCCGGGCCCGGCAGCCATCCTGCGGTAGCAATCTCGCCACCGGCCTCATCGATTCGTTTGTTGATTTCATCCATGATACCACTGCAATCACCTGGACTCAACCTTTCCCGTATGAGTTTGAATGTACCAGGACGCCAAATTTCCGTGATTTCCTTGCCGGAGTCTATGTCGATCAGCATGAATGTTCTCCTTAGTTTTTGGGTGCAGACATCATAGCCGAAAAGCGACGGTAGCGTCGACGTGCCTCCAGGACAAGGTGCTGTCGCCATGATCTTTGTTGGCGACCGGGATATCGGCATCCGGCAGGGCATTGCCTCACAGGCGCACCTACCCGGGCGCGGCCGGGCGCTCGGCGGTGCTGGTGCCGACCCGCGCGATCCGGAGCACGTTGGTCGTGCCGGGGGTACCGAAGGGGACACCGGCGGTGATCACGATGCGGTCGCCGTTCGCGGCGTAGCCGGCACCGCGCGCGTGGTCGCACGCCTTCTCCACCATGTCGGTGAAGTCGATGGCGTCGTCGGTGTGCACGCAATGGACGCCCCAGAGAACGGCGAGCCGCCGCGCCGTGGCGAGGCTCGGCGTGAGCACCAGAAGCGGCACCAGCGGCCGCTCGCGCGCGGCGCGCAGCGCGGTCGAACCCGAGGTGGTGTAGGTCACGATGCTGGCAGCGCCCAGGGTCTCGGCGACCTGCCGCGCCGCCGCGGTGATCGCGTCGGCCGGCGTCGCCTCCGGGTCCTGTTGTTGCCAGTGGACGTAGCGCCGGTAGGCCGGGTCGCGCTCCACATGCTCGATGATGCGGTTCATGATCGCGACCGCCTCGCGCGGATACTTCCCGGCGGCCGATTCGCCGGAAAGCATGAGCGCGTCGGCGCCGTCATAGACCGCCGTCGCCACGTCGGAAGCCTCGGCGCGGGTCGGTGACGGCGCATTCATCATCGATTCCAGCATCTGCGTCGCGATCACCACCGGCTTGCCTGCCTGGCGCGCCGCGCGCACGATCCGCTTCTGCTCGGCCGGCACGTCCTCCGGCGCCAGTTCGACGCCCAGATCGCCCCGCGCCACCATGATCGCGTCCGAGAGTTCGACGATCTCCTCCAGCCGCTCCAGCGCCTTCGGTTTCTCCAGTTTGGTCATGATCGCCGCCCGGCGCCCGACGGCGCGGCGTGCGGCCGCCACGTCCTCCGGCCCCTGGACGAAGGAGAGGGCCACCCAGTCGACGCCGAGATCGAGGGCGAAGGCCAAGTCCTCCCGGTCCTTGTCGGTGATCGCCTCGATCGGCAGCGTCAGGCCCGGCAGGTTGAGGCCCTTGCGGTCCGAGAGGACGCCCGGCGTCACCACCTCGGTGTCGACGTGGCCGGCGCCACGGCCCACGACGCGCAGCCGCACCTTCCCGTCATCCAGCAGGATCGCGGCGTGGGGGGCGAGCACGTCGAAGATCTCGGGATGCGGGACGCCGACGCGCGCGGCATCGCCCGGCGCCCGGTCCAGGTCGAGACGGAAGCGCTGGCCGCGCGCGAGTTCGGCCCGCCCGCCGGCGAATTCGCCGATCCTGAGCTTCGGTCCCTGGAGATCGGCCAGGACCCCGATCGGCCGGCCGACCTCCGCCTCGACTGCGCGGACCATGGCGTGGCGCACGCGATGGTCCGCGCGGCTGCCGTGGCTGAAATTGAGGCGAAACACGTCGGCGCCGGTCTCGAACAGCGCGCGGACGGCCGCCGCGTCCGGGCTGGCCGGCCCCAGGGTCGCGACGATCTTGGCGCAGCGGTGGCGGCGCACGACGCGAGCCTCCTCAGGTTTCCCACCCTCCCTTATCCGAAAGGGGCGGGCGCCGGTCAACGGCCGACGACGATGGCGCGGAAGTCGTTCACGTTGGTGAGGGTGGGCCCGGTCGTCACCAAGTCGTCGAGCGCGGCGAAGAAGCCGTAGGCGTCGTTGGCGGCGAGGCGGGCGGCCGCGTCCTCGCCGGCGGCGCGCGCCCGCGCCAGGGTGTCTGGCGTCACCAGGGCGCCGGCGTTGTCCTCGGTGCCGTCGATCCCGTCGGTATCGCAGGCCATGGCGAAGACGCTAGGCGCGCCGTCGAGGGCGAGGGCCAGGGCGAGAGCGTATTCGGCGTTGGGGCCGCCGCGCCCGCCGCCGGTCACGGTCACCGTCGCCTCCCCGCCGGAGAGCAGCACCGTGCCGGGCGCTGCCGCGCGGGCGCGTTCGGCGTGGGCGCGGGCGAGAGTCCGTGCCTCGCCCTCCAGCGCGTCGCCCAGGACGCGGGGCGCGTAGCCGGCCGCGCGCGACACGTTCGCTGCCGAGGCGAGGGCCATCGCGGGCGTCGCGACGAGCCGCGTCCGCGCGCGGGCCAGCCGCGGGTCGCCGGGCTTCGGCGTTTCCTCGGCGCCGCGCTCGAGGTGGCGGCGCACCGACGCGGGGCCCGCGATGCGGTATTTCCGGAGCACGGCGAGGGCGTCGTCGAACGTCGTCGGGTCGGGCACGGTCGGGCCGGAGCCGATGACGGCGGGATCGTCCCCCGGCACGTCAGAGATCGAGAGGGTCGCGACCGGGGCCGGGTGACAGGCCGCGGCGAGGCGCCCTCCCTTGATCGCGGAGAGGTGCTTGCGCACGCAGTTGATCTCGCCGATGGCCGCGCCGGAGCGGAGCAGGGCGCCCGTCACCGCCTGCTTGTCGGCGAGGTCGATCCCCGGTGCGGGGAGGGCGAGGAGCGCCGAGGCGCCGCCGGAGATCAAGCAGAGGACGAGATCGTCGGCGCCGAGGCCGGAGACCGCCGCCAGGATGTCGGCGGCCGCTTGCCGTCCGGCGGCGTCCGGGACGGGATGCGCCGCCTCGACGACCGAAACGGCCCGCGTCGGCACGCGGTGGCCGTAGCGCGTCACGACCAGGCCCTCGAGCGGGCCGTCCCAATGATCTTCCACGGCCCGCGCCATGGCCGCGGCCGCCTTGCCGGCGCCGACGACGACGGTGCGCCCGGCGGGCGGCGCCGGCAGGTGCGCGGGCAGGCAGCGCGCGGGTTGGGCGCTGGCGAGCGTGGCGTCGAACAGGTGGCGCAGGAGCGTGCGCGGATCGTCTGCCATGCCTCTCCATGCCAGAGCGGGTGGCCCGTGTCACCACCGTCGGCGTTCGACGCCGCCCTTCCCTCCGGGGAGCCCTTCCCTCCGGAAGGGCGTGCGGGGAATACGGGCTACCATGGCGCAGTCGTCACGGGAGTTCGTCATGGTCCATGCCCGCCGCCCCCTGATCGGGGCCGCCCTTGCGGCGGCGGCCGGCCTCTTCTTCAGCTCCGGCGGCTTCTTCGTCCGCTCGGTGTCGGTCGATCCCTGGGAGATCATCGCGGTCCGCTGCTTCTTCGCGGCGCTCGCCGTGCTCGCCGTCCTCTTCGTCGCCGAGCGGGGGCGGACGTTCGCGGTCCTGCGCGGGGCGGGGTGGCCGGCGCTCGCGGTCGGCGCGGTCACCGGATGGGCGATCATCGCCTACGTGCTCGCCATGCAATACACCCTGGTCGCCAACGTCATCGCGATCATGACGACCTCCACCGTCATCGTGGCTCTTCTGGCGCGGCCGGTGCTGGGCGAGCCCGTGCCGGCGCGGACGTGGCTGGCGCTGCTGGGGAGCCTCGGCGGCGTCGCCGTCATGTTCTGGAGCGCGATGGGAGAGGGGGGAGTCGTCGGCAACCTCCTGGCGCTCTCGATCGCCGTCGCGATCGCGTTCCAGACCCTGATCGTGCGGCGCTTCCGGGCGGGCCGCATGGAGCCGGCGGTGCTGGTCGCGGCCGTGCTCGCGGGAGTCGTTTCCCTGCCCTTCGGTCTGCCGTTCGAAGCGACGGCGCGCGAGGTCGGCCTGATGGCGGCCCTCGGCATCGTGCAGCTGGCGGGGGCGCTCACGCTCTACTTCTACGCGGCGCGCTACCTGCCCGCGCCGACGCTGATCTTCGTCGTGCTGATCGACGCGGTCTTCGCGCCGCTATGGGTGTGGCTCGGCTTCGCCGAAGTGCCCGGCACCTTCGTCTTCATCGGCGCCGGGGCGATTCTGGTCTCGGTCTCGGTCAACGCCCTGCCGGGCTTGCTCGCCGCCCGTCGGCGCCCCGGACGGTCCGGCCCGGGACAGGCGCTCAACCGCGGAGAATGATGCCCGCCGCGAGGAAGCCACCGTCGACGGCGAGCACCTCGCCGGTTATGTAGCGGGCCTCCTCACTCGCGAGGAACAGCGCGGCGGAGGCGGCTTCCTCCGGTGTGCCGTAGCGGTCGAGCGGGGTGCCGGCGCAATAGACCCGTCGGGTTTCGGGCGAGTGCATGCGGGCGACCAGCTCGGTGTCGATGCCGCCGGGCGCGAGTGCGTTCACGGTGATGCCGTGCGGGGCGAGTTCGACCGCCATCACCTTGGTCAGGGCGACGACGCCGCCCTTGGCGGCGCCGTAGGCGGCGCGTGCCGTGCCGCCGCGCAGGCCGGCGACCGAGGCGAGGTTGACGATCCGGCCATAGCCGCGCGCCGCCATGTGCCGTGCGGCGGCTTGGCCGCAATAGAACGTGCCGGAGAGGTCGATGTCGAGAATCCGGCGCCATTCCTCCGGCGTGGTGTCGAGGAAGCGCCGCTCGACGCCGACTCCGGCGCTGTGGATCAGGATGTCGACGCCGCCGAACGTGGCCGCCGCCCGCCCGATCATGGCTTCGGCCTGCTCCGGCCGGCTCACGTCGATCTCCGCGGCGACGGCCCTGGCGCCGTCCGCCGTCAACGCCTGGGCGACCTCCTCCGCGCCCTTCCGCTCCAGGTCGGCGACGGCGACCGCCGCGCCGTGCGCCGCCAACGCCCGCGCGACCGCGCGGCCGATGCCGCTCGCCCCGCCAGTCACGACCGCCGCCCGGTCGGTAAAATCCATCGGTCGCTTCCGCCTCGCTCGCGCCCGCTTCCAGTCGTCGTCGGGCGCCCTGGTCGTCAGACGACGACCACCTTTCCCGGATTCATCAGGTTGTGCGGGTCGAGCGTCCGTTTGATCGAGCGCATCAGGGCGACGGCGCCGGTGCCGTGCTCGGCCTCGAGGTGGTGCAGCTTGCCGCAGCCGATGCCGTGTTCACCGGTGCAGGTGCCGCCCATGGCGAGGGCGCGGTCGATCATGCGCCCGTTGAGGCGCTCGGCCTCGGTCATCTCGGCGGGATCGTCCGGATCGACGAGGAAGCAGACGTGGAAGTTGCCGTCCCCGACGTGCCCCACGATGGGCGCGAGCAACGGCGAGGCGTCGAGGTCCTTCCTGGTCTCGATCAGGCATTCGGACAGATGCGAGATCGGCACGCAGACGTCCGTCGCCCAGCCCTGCTTGCCGGGTTGCAGGGCGAGGCAGGCGTAATAGACGTCGTGGCGCGCCTGCCAGAGGGCGCTCCGTTCCTCCGGCCTGGTCGCCCAGCGGAAATCCGAGCCGCCGAATTCCCGGACGATGCCGCGCACCTGTTCGACCTGTTCGACGACGCCCTGCTCGGTGCCGTGGAATTCGAAGAAGAGCGTATCCTTCGGCGGATAGTCGAGCTTCGAGAACCTGTTGCAGGCGTCCATCTGGATGTCGTCGAGCAGCTCCACGCGGGCGATGGGGATGCCCGACTGGATGGTGAGGATCACCGTGTCGACCGCGGCCTCGAGCGAGGGGAAGGAGCACACCGCCGCCGAGATCGCCTCGGGGATGCCGTAGAGCTTGAGCGTGATCTCGGTCATCACGCCGAGCGTTCCCTCGGAGCCCACGAAAAGCCGGGTCAGGTCGTAACCGGCCGCCGACTTCCGTGCCCGTCCTCCGGTCGTGATGATCTCGCCATCGGGCAGGACGACGGTGAGGCCGAGCACGTTCTCCTTGAGCGTGCCGTAGCGCACCGCGTTGGTGCCTGATGCGCGGGTGGCCGACATGCCGCCCAGCGTCGCGTCGGCGCCCGGATCGATGGGGAAGAACAGCCCGGTATCGCGCAGGTGGGTGTTGAGCTGCTTGCGCGTCACGCCGGCCTGGACGGTGGCGTCGAGGGCCTCCTGGCTCACCCGGAGCACTGCGTTCATCCGCCCCATGTCGAGGGTGACGCCGCCTTCCAGCGCGCAGACATTGCCTTCGACGGAGGTGCCGACGCCGAAGGGGACCATGGGCACGCGGTTCGCGGCGCAGATGCGGACGATCTCGCTCACCTCCCCGGTGGTTTCGGGGAAGACCACCGCATCCGGCGGCCGCGGCGCATGGTAGGTCTCGCCGGTCGCATGATGCGCGCACACGGCGCGGGCCGTTGACAGCCGGTCGCCGAGAAGGGCGCCCAGCGCGGCGAGGGTGCCGGAGAGATTCTTCGCGTCCATCTTCATCACCCCAGGATAGCGCACGGCGCTTTATGGAGCCGAGTCAAGGTTTTTCTGATCATTTGAGGGAGTCCGGGCCCGGCCAAGCCCGTGCGACGATATCAGCCAAGCGTCTGCTGCGGGCCTGGATCGACTCGGTGTCCCAATTCCTTCCTTCGGTTTCGGCCAGCAGGGTTTTGTTCAGGAACAGGACGCTGTGATCGGCCAGAATCTTGCGTTTGGATGCCCATGCGTCGTTAGACATGGACGAGTTAAGTCGATTGTTGACCAGCGTCAGATTACCGATCGTATGAATGAGGCGATTTCGCTCATCAGTTACCGTTTCCGGGTTACCGCCACCGGGAATCGGCCATCTCGCTGCCCAGCTCTGGGGCATTACGTGCTCTATCGGGAGGCCCCGCGGGACCCCGGAGCACTCTGCCTTCGATTCTTGACGCAACTGCCCCTCAATGCCCTCCAAGACGAGACGCAGTCTACTGCGCGTCAGTAGACGGTAGAGAGGAAGCGTGACCAAGCTATCCTCCAGAGCCTTGTCGTTTGGCCATTCTCTGGCGTTGGCAGTCTGGCGCTTCAGAAAATCGAAAACGATCGCTCCGGCATCGTCTAGGCATCGTTTCTGTAACTCACCGGCCAGGGAAAGAGTTAACTGATTGTAGTCCTTGGCAGTATAGCGGCAGACCATCCGCCTTACCAAGAAGCTCTCTATGGCACGCAAGCTCTTGCTCCGCTGCTCGTAAGGTGCCAGCAGAAGCAGCAGAAGGACAGGAGTTATAGCGCCCACTTGCATAACGTCAAATCGGTCACGGAGTTGACGTTCGTCGGCTGTTGCCGCTCCGCCGATGCTGAAGCGCCGATAATTTGCCAAGTCGCGCTTGACTTCGGACATGATATCATCTATCGATGGATGTTCTTTTGAGTATGTCTGAAAAGCGTTGAACACACGGATAAGTGCCACATTGGCGGCGTCTTCCACGGATGTCTCAGCCTTGCGCATCAATATCCAGTAATAAAACAGCCAGTCTATGCGTGGAAGTCGGCGCCGTCCGCGTCCGATTTCTTCCCGCCACCATTTATCTCCCAAGTCACCCCAAACGGTCACTTCATCGGTTTTGGACATCACATAATTCTTGATGAGTTCGGACTGCAACAACGGTGTGCCGCGCGCGTTTAGAGTTTCGAAAATGATGTGCGGGTCTTCGTCATGATCCAGATCGATGACAACCAACTGAAACAAATCAACCGTCGCGGTCGTGAGTGCATCCATACCGCAGCTGACGTCCGAGTGGTCCTTGAGCCACTCTCTCGTTTGCAATTGAAAATATTCGTGAGCCTGAACGATTCGGGACCTTTCAAAGGCATTGGTAGGTAGGCCATTATCCATGGCGTGCTTGAATGCTTCTCGATCAAGAATTGTCGGCCATAACTTGAAGATGTGTTCTTCGTTATCACCGACTCGATGCTTTTGGTTAGTAACGAGCTCTGACAGAAATTCAGCGCTGTCTTTCAGATTGCACTCTTCGCAAACTTGCCGAAGCGCGTCAAGCAAAAGTTGGAGCGTGGTTAACCTCTGCTGACCGTCAATGACTCGCCGCTGAGGGATAGCCCTTGTCGCGGTGGGGACCTGTTGATTAACGACGGCGCCGAGGAAATGGTGTGGAGTCTGATCCAGGGCTTTCACTGGGTCGCCTTTGCAATCTCCCAGTTTTTCAAGATAACTTTCCGCAGTGTTGCGAGTGTCCTCCCACAAAGGCTCCCATTGATCCTCTTGATTCCATACATATGGACGCTGAAATTGCGGAATTACATAGTGGATCTCCTTCTGGAACAATTCCTTGGGAGTAAGAATGTCAGTCTTCATGGCTAGGGTGCTCCTCGAGCAAACGTTGGCCTATTGACAAGCTCGTGCCTTGCATTCGTGCTGTATACCACGTCTAAGTGGGCTGGTCAATAGGCTAACGGCGGTAGGAGGGGTCCTCCCGGTCGAGGCGCCGTAGCAGGGCGTCGAAGCCGATCCGGGCCCATTCCGGGTCGCCGGTGCCTTGGCCGGTCTGCGCCGTCCGCTCGATCACCCGCTTCGGCGGCAGGGCAAGGGGGCTGCCCGCTTGCGCGGCGATCTGGATCTCGCAGCTGCGCTCCAGATAGTGCATCAAGGTGAAGGCCTCGGCGATCGAGCGGCCCCAGGTCAGGGTGCCGTGGTTGCGCAGGAACATCATGGGGCAGTCGCCCAGGTCGCGGACGAAGGTCTCGCGCTCGGCCGGGGGCAGGCCCGGGCCGGCGTAGTCGTGGTAGGCGATGCGCCCGGCATGGGTGATCGCGAACTGGTTGACCGGCAGGAGCCCGCATTTCTGCGCGGAAACCGCCACGCCCGGCACCGTGTGGAGGTGCATGACGCTCTCCGCCTCCGGGACGGCCTCGAACACCGTCCGGTGCACGATCCAGCCCGCCGGGTTCGCCGCGCCCGGCGTCGGGCCGGCGCTGTCGCCCTCGATGTCCACGGTCAGCAGGCTGGACGCCGTGACGTCGTCGAACAGATCGCCGAAGCCGATGAAGAGATAGCGGTCGCGCCGGTCGGGGATGCGGACCGAAAGATGGGTGTAGATCAGGTCATCCATGCCCCGCCGGTAGAACATCCGGTAGCACGCGGCGAGTTCGCGCCGGGCCTGCCGTTCTGCCCGGGAGACGCGCTTGCGCGCTCCCGTCGCGCCGGCTTCGGCGCTGGCGCGGGCCATGCGGCCTCGCGCCCGCTGCGCCCCTATTCCGCCGCTTCGGGGAGCGACGTGGCCGCGTCGCCGTAGCGCGCGAGCCAGCCCTCGTCGTAGCCGTAATCCCGGCGCGCCGCCTCGGCGCTCACATAGCCTTCGAGCACGTCTTCGACGACGGCATGGGGGTCGCGGTCGCGCGGGTCGCCGTAGCCGCCGCCGCCCGGTGCCTTGACCGAGACCCGCTCCCCCGGCCGGATCGGCACGTTCGAATACTTGCTGGTGGAAATCTTGCCGAACGCTTGGCCGACCGTGGTCCAGTCGTTCGCGCCCTCCCGCCGGAAGAGCGTCGCGCCCGGAATCCCGTCGCCGCCGCCGCCCAAGCCCCAGGCGACCTTCCTGTGCTTGTTGGTCATCTGGCTGATCGTCACGTCGCCGGTGCACAGCATCGTCTTGGAGATGCTCAAGCCGCCGCGATGGGCGCCGGCGCCGCCGGAATCGGCGCGCAGCGCATACTCCTCGACGATCCAGGGGAAGCGTGTCTCGAACACCTCGGTCGGCGTGTTGGCGCAATTGCCGTTGATCGAATCGGTCGCGTCGTTGCCGTCCGCGAAGCTGCGCGCGCCGTAGCCGACATAGGAGAAGTCGAAGGCGCCGATCGGCTCGTCGTTGCGCGCATCGTAGCCACCGAAGACGAAGCAGCCATGGGTGGTGCCCTCGGAGGCCATCACGCGGTCCGGTGCCGCCGGGGTCATCGCGCCCAGAATGACGGCAACGATCAGCGGATGGGTCTCGGTGTTGCCGCCGACCTCGGAGCCGGGATAGTCCACGTTCATCACCGTACCGGCGGGTGCGATCACGCGGATCGGGCGGAAGCAGCCCGAGTTCTTCGGGATCGTCTGGTCCGTCAGGTGGAGCATGGCGTTGTAGGAGGCCGACCAGGCGACGCCCAGCGTGGCGTTGATTGGCCCCTTGGCCTGCGGCGAGGAGCCCGTGTAGTCGATCACCACCTCGTCGCCCTGGACATGGACGGCGCAGCGGATGGTGAATTCCTTGTCCTCGATGCCGTCGTCTTCCAACCCGTCCTCGAAGGTATAGCGGCCGTCGGGGAAGGCCGCGATCTCCGCCCGCATCCGCGCCTCGGAATAATCCATGAGGTCGGCGACGGTGCGGCGGAACAGGGCGGTGCCGTACTTGCCGATCAGCTCCTTCATGCGCGCCTCGCCCAGATCGACCGCGGAAATCAGGGCGCGGATGTCGCCGTAGTTCTGGCGCGGGGTGCGCACGTTGGCGAGCATCAGCTTCCAGACCTCGACCACGTCCCGCCCGGCCTTCTTGATCTTGACCGGCGGCACGCGGAGGCCCTCGTGGAAGATCTCGGTCGCCTCGCCGGGGAAGCCACCGGGCACCATGCCGCCGACCTCGACGAAATGCCCGATGGCGACGGCGAATCCCATCAATTCGCCGTCCACGAAGATGGGCTTGAACATGGTGTGCTCGGGCGTGTGCAGCCCGCCCCGGTAGGGGTCGTTGTGCACGATGACGTCGCCCTCGTGGATCTCGGAGAGCGCGATCTCCTTCACCATGGAGCGCACGAGGAGCGGCACGCCGCCGATCTGCGCCGGGCAGAATTCGGCGACGGCGATCATCTCGCCCTCGGTGTTGGCGAGGGCGCAGGTGAAGTCCTCCGCCTCCGAGAAGATGGTGGAATAGGCGGTCTTCTGCACGTTGACGCCCATCTCGCGGCAGATCGCGACCATGGCAGATTCGACGATGTTCATCGTGACCATGTCCATGACGGGTTCCTCTCGCGGTGGTGGGTTCAGCGCTCGCGCGCGATTGTGCCGACCAGGACGTTGCCGTAGCGGTCGATCCGCACCGGCAACCCGGGGCGGATCACGGTGATGGAGGCTGGCTCCTCGATCAGCGCCGGCCCCTCGAAGCGGTGGCCCCGGCGAAGCGCGGCGCGGTCGTAGACCGGCGTCTCCGCCCAGCCTTCCTCGAACAGAACCTTCCGCCCGCCCGCAGGGCGGGGCGGCCCGGATGCGGGGGCGATTTCGGCGAGGCGCGGCTTTCCCGTCACCGAGACGGCGGTGATCTTGATCGATGTCATCTCGATCTTCTCGCCCGGGATGTCGAAGTTGAAGCGGGCGCGGTGGGCGCGGTGGAAGGCCGTCCACAACCCGGCCAGGGTCGCGTCGTCGAAGTGGTCGAAGGCGATCGGCACGTCGAGTTCGTGGTTCTGCCCCAGATAGCGCATCTCGATCGAGCGGTGGATCGCGATGTCCCCGCCGTAGCCCTGGCCCTCGAGCGCGGCGATTCCCTCGCCGATCAGGTCGGAGAGCACCCTGTTGGCGTGCTCCCGGTCGAACGCCGCCGACGTCATCTGGGCCGTCCGTTCCAGGTCGACGCGCGCGTCGGTCATCAGGAAGCCGAAGGCGGAGAACTGCCCCGGATGGTTCGGCACGATGCCGCTCGGGATGTTGGCGTCTGCCATCAGATCGGCGGCGTGCACCGGGCCCGCGCCGCCGAACGCGAGCAGCGTGAAGTCGCGCGGGTCGAGGCCGCGCTCGGTCAGCACCGAGCGCAGCGCGCCGATCATGTTGTTGTTGGCGATCCGCACCATGGCGAGGGCGGTCTCTTCGACCGGCTTGTCGATCGCCGTTGCGACCGAGGCCACCGCTGCCGTCGCGGCGTCCTTGTCCAGGTTCATGGTGCCGCCGAGGAAGTTCCGCGGGTTGATGCGGCCGATGACGACGTTCGCGTCCGTCACCGTGGCCCGACTTCCGCCCAGGCCGTAGCAGGCCGGGCCGGGCGCCGCGCCGGCGCTCTCGGGGCCGACGCGCAGCATCCCGCCCTTGTCGATCCAGGCGAGCGAGCCGCCGCCGGCGCCCATGGTGCGGATGTCGATCATCGGGATCTGGATCGGCAGGCCGAATTCGATCTCGAAACTCGTCGTGAAGCTCTCGTTGCCGCCGACCACGGTGGAGACGTCGGTGGAGGTGCCGCCCATGTCGAGGGTGACGAGGTGGTCGACGCCGACGCTGCGAGCGAGCTGCCTGGCGCCGACGACGCCGCCGGTAGGCCCGGAAAGGGTCATCTGGACGGGCCGCTCGGCCGCCGCTTCGAGGGTCATCTCCCCGCCGTTCGATTTGATCGCGGCGACATGCCGGGTGACGCCCCTCTCGTCCAGCCGGCGCCGCATGGCGCGCAGGTGGCTGCCCACGAGCGGCTTGATGTAGGCGTCCGCGATGGTCGTGGACGCGCGCTCGAACTCCTTCCACTTGGGCAGGACCTCATAGGAAATGCTCACGGGGATATCCGGGCATGCCTCAGCGAAGAGCGCCCGCGCCTCCCGCTCGTGGTCCGGTGCGACGAAGGAGAACAGGAAGTTGATTGCGATCGCTTCGATTCGCCCGTCCGCCGCGATCTCGCGGGCGATCGCCCGGACCCGCTCCCGGTCGAGCGGCCGGTACACCTCGCCGCGGGCCAGGATCCGCTCGTCGACCTCGTAGCAGTGGCGCCGCTTGACCAGGGGCTTCGCCTTGATCCAGGTGATGTCGTAATGGCTCTTGCGCTTGCCCCGCTGGATGAACGGCACGTCGCGAAAGCCCGTGGTGGTCACGTAGGCGACCGTGGCGCCCTTGCGCTCGAGGATCGCGTTGGTCGCGATCGTGGTGCCGAAGCGGATGTTGCCGATTGCCCCCGGATCGCCGGCGCGGTCCAGGCCGTCGAGGATGCCGTCGATCGGGTCGGCCGGGGTGGAGAGGGTCTTCCAGACGTCGACCGCGCGGGTCTCGGGATCGTAGCGCACGAAGTCGGTGAACGTACCGCCCACATCGATCCCGACCAAGCCGCTCACGCCTCTCGCTCCCATCCGCCGCGCGGCGGCGCGCCGAATACCGCCCGCCGGTTCAGCCGGTTTCGTGAATGCCCTGTTTCGGCAGCGGAATCCGGGGTTGCTCGACGCCCTTGGCCCGGGCCGTGAACCATTTCACGCACCAGTCCGAGCAGAACAAGCGGTCGGTGCCCTCGACCGCGGCGGTGATCCCGTCGTCGTAGATGAGCACGCCGCAATTGTCGCATTTCACGTAGCGCTCGATGTAGTAGCCGTTGTCGGAAAAGCGCATGCCACCTTCCTCGATCTCCCGCCGCCCCGGCGCGCGGCCCCTTGCGCCGGAGTGTGGAAGGGCCGGCGGCGGGTGTCAACGCCGGCAGGTGCGCGGGATCAGAGAGCCGTCGCCTGCCAGAGCCCGATCGCCCGCACGATGCACGCCTCGAGCCAGGGCAGGAAGCGCTCTTCGGTCTGCTCCAGAGTTTCCTTGTAGTTGATCTGGAACACCCTGTCGGCCATCTGTTCGATGCCGCCGATCTCGCGTTCTCCGCGTTCCGTCTCGACTCGCTGGAACCAGCAGGCCGAACAGACGAGCACGCCCTGAAACTCATGCCCGATACCATGGAACGCGATCAGGAGTTCGCTCTGATTGCTGTTCCTCGTGACCAACCGCACCCAGGAACGATAGACGTCGGTGTTGGCGAAATAACCGAGCCTTTTCGCCGTATGGATGATCTGGAATCGGTAATAATGGCTGTTGGGATCGCCATTCCTGGCTCCGTCGACGAAGAAGGTCGTGTCGTCGAACAACCCTTCCATCTCCTGTTGCAGGGCGGACGAGACTTGCTGCAACCGCTGGTGGGCTTTCTCCCGGAGTCCGTCGGCGGTAGCGCACGCGGTCTGCCATTCTTCGATCAACAAATCCTTTCTGTTCTGTAGTTTCCTCCGCACGGCGTGAATCGCGTCTTCGGCCCGGGTGGATTGCAACACGCCCCCTGCGATGCTCAATGCCTTGACGAACTCGTCTTTCTGGAGACCTGCGAAGTACGTGACCAGGGGGTCGAGATCGCCGTCGTCGGCGGCTTCCAGGGCGTCGATATAGGCGCCGCGCTCTCGATCCCGCACGACCAGCGGGAACCAGCCGCTTTTCACGAAAATCAGTGTCGCAAGCGCCCGTGCGACACGTCCGTTGCCGTCCTGGAACGGGTGAATTTGCGCGAACCGATGGTGCAGCCAGGCGGCCTCCACCTCCGGCGGGACGCCCGCGTGCCCCCGGTGCATCTCGATCAGGCGATCCATTTCCGAAGCGACGTGTTCCGGCGGGCAGTACCGGTGGATGTCACCGTCGGGCGTCAGAGGGTTGTTCGGTTGCTTCTTGTAATCGCCGCGGATCAGGTCGACGTGGATCGTTCTGCCGAATTGATCCGTGCCTTCCACGGTGTTCTGGTGACGGGTGATGAGGGCATGGATCTCCTTGACGTAGCTCGTGGTCAGGGCGCGTTGTCCTTTTACGAACGCGAAGATGCCTTCCACGGCCTCTTCGTGGTCGCCGATCATGGACGCCACGGTCCGGGGGTCGCTCGCCGCGCCGTGCGGGATCAGGGAGGCGTCGATGCCGCGCTCGATCAGGAGCTGCGTGATGCCGCGGTCGAGGACGTACAGGCGCTCGATCAGGCCGGTTTCGATCGCCCACTCGCGCTTCAGTCGCTCGTTGAATTCCTGGAACGCATCCAGTTTCTCCAGCCGGCCACGTTGTTCGCTCCATACGCTCTCGAGGGTCCGGAGTTCGTCCTGTGCGAGCCTGTCCGGCTCGACCGTGTAGTCGCGTATCGGTTTCCAGGGTCGATCCATGGCGACGGTTCACGAATCCGTCAGGCCGGCTTTCTGTCCTTTGAAGGGAGAGAGGCCGGCGGGGGCGAAGGAGGCCAGGAATTCGATGACCGGCCCCACGTCTTCCCCGCGGTCCGTCGCGTCGTCCTTGCGGGCCACGGCGCGGCGGACCAGCTGCCCGCCCATGTAGCGGATCGGCTCCCGCGGGAAATCCCGCCCCAGCGGGCGGACGAGGCCGCATTCCGACCACTCGTCCCGGCGCCCGACCGCGAGCGACGCGAGGATTCGTCCGCCGCTGTGGCAGGGGCCGACCCCGTTGCCGGAATAGCCGACGCCGGTCAGCACGTCGCCGCGGCCGTCGATGGGGCCGAAGAATGGCAACCCGGCTCTGGAGCGGTCGATCGGCCCCGTCCAGCTCGATTCGATCGCGACGTCGTCTAACGCGGGGTAGGTGCGGCGGAACCAGCGCTCGACTCCGTCGGCGATGCGCGAGGGGCCGTCGAAGGCCGCGCCGACCCGCCCGCCGAAAGGCATCAGGCCGTTCATCCCGCCCTTGCCGAAGACGATGCGGCCATCGGTCGTCGTCCGGTAGTAATGGACCATCATGCGGCTGTCCGAGATGGTCATGCCGTCGTTCCAGCCGATGGCCGCGAGGCGCTCCGGCGCCGGCGCGGTGGCGACGATGTCGCTCGACACCACGACGATCGACCGGCGGATCTCGGCGAAGCGGATGCCCCAGGCGTTGAGCGCGAGGATCACCTTGTCCGCCCGGACCGTGCCGCGCGGCGTCACCACGCAAGGCCTGCCGTCGCGCCGGAGGCGCCGGAGCGGCGTGTTCTCGTGGATGCGGATCCCACGTTCGCACGCGACGCGCCGGAGGCCGCGGGCGAGGCGGGCTGGCTGCACGCTCGCCGCGGTCGGCTCGAAGACGCCGGCACGATGCACGGGCGAGCCCGACCGCGCCGCGACCTGCGCGTCGTCCCAGCGCTCGAACGGGGCGATCTGATATTTGCCGATGGCGTCGAGCGTGCCCTCCCAGGAGCCGCGCTGACGTTCGCCGGTGGCGGCCCACAGCCAGCCGTCGCCGCGATACTGCGCGTCGATCCCGTGGTCGGCGCAGAAGCGCCCGATGGCGCCCACCGCGTCGGCCGACGCCTTGGCGAGGCGCACCGCTTCCTCGCCGCCGCAAATCTTCTCCAGGGTCTGGAATTTCGCCCACCAGCTCAGCACGAAGCCGCCGTTGCGCCCGCTCGCGCCGGCGCCGCAGACGTCCTTCTCGATCAGCACCACGTCCGCGGCGGGCTCCAGCTCCTTGAGCCGCAGCGCGGTCCAGAGGCCGGTGAAGCCGCCGCCGACGATGCAGACGTCGGCCGTCGCGTCGCCTTCCAGCGGCGGCGCCGGGGCGCCGTCGTCGAGTGCCTCGCCGAGCCAGTGGCTCCGCCGCCCGATCGGGAGCGCGCTCATAGCGCCTCCGCGATGGCCCGGCCCACGGATTCGGTGGAGCCTGAACCGCCCAGGTCGGGGGTGAGCGGGCCGCCGTCGGCGAGCACGGTCTGGATGGCGTTCTCGATGGCCCGCGCCGCGTCTCCGTGGCCGAGATGATCCACCATCATCGCCCCGGTCCAGACCATCGCCACCGGGTTGGCGATGCCGCGCCCGGCGATGTCGGGCGCCGAGCCGTGCACGGGCTCGAACATCGAGGGATGGTCGCGCTCCGGGTTGATGTTGGCGGCCGGGGCGAGGCCCATGCCCCCCGCTACGGCCGCGCCGAGATCGGAAAGGATGTCGCCGAACAGGTTGCTGCCGACCACCACGTCGAACCAGTCCGGGTGCTGCACGAAGTGGGCGCTCAGGATGTCGATGTGGAACTGGTCGGTCTCGACGTCCGGGTGGCGCGCGGCGGCGGCGGCGAAGCGCTCGTCCCAATAGGGCATGGTATGGATGATGCCGTTCGACTTGGTGGCCGAGACGACCCGCCGCTTCCGCCGTCGCGCCAGCGCGAAGGCGTAGTCCATCACGCGGTCCACGCCCTGGCGGGTGAACACGCTTTCCTGCACCACGGCTTCCTGCTCGGTGCCGGCGTAGATGCGCCCCCCCATTTCTGAATATTCGCCTTCGTTGTTCTCGCGGACGATGCAGAAGTCGATGTCGCCGGGGGCGCGCCCCGCGAGCGGTGAGGCGACGCCTGCGAGGAGCTTGATCGGGCGCAGGTTGACGTATTGCCGGAAGGTCCGGCGCAGCGGGATCAGCAGGCCCCAGAGCGACACGTGGTCCGGCACGCCGGAGAAGCCGACGGCGCCGAGCAGGATCGCGTCGAACCCGCGCAGCGTTTCGATCCCGTCTTCCGGCATCATCCGGCCGGTCTTGCTGTAGGTCTCGCAGCTCCAGCCGAAATGTTCCCAGTCGAACGCGATGTCGAAGCGCCGCCCCGCGGCCTCCAGGACGCGCATCGCCTCGGGCAGGACCTCGTTGCCGATGCCGTCTCCCGGAATCGCCGCGATCCGATAACGCGCCATGGCCTTCCTCCGCCGCCGTCGGCGCGCCGATTATGCGCTCGCCCCTCTCCCCGGCAAGGGCTACCGGGGCGCTCGCGCGCTTCATACCCGATACCGCGCGGGACGCGAGCGCGCTTGCGTCCCGCGCCGCGCCGGCTTAGCCTCGGCACATGGCGAACGCACCCGCCTTCGGCACCTTGGCCCATGCGCGCAAGCGCAAGGCCGCCGGAGTCGGCGAAGCCCAGGCCGAAGCCCACGCGGAAGCCGTGCGCGACGCGGTCACGGAAGGCGTCGCGACCAGGGCGGACATCCGCGACCTCAAGGCCGAGATCACCAGCATGAAATGGGTTCTCGGCTTTCTGGCGGCACCCACCCTCGCCATGGCCGCCCGCCTCTTCGGCGCCTTCTAGGCTGCGCTTGCCAGCATGCGCGCCGAAAACATTCATTCTTCAATATTTCGCGGGCCGTGGTATGTACTGCCTTGCCTGATAGCCATCTTTGTTTCGTTATATCATCCGGCGCTAACCAATGATTATGCGTATTCCGATGACTATTATGACTTCCTTGGCGGTGACTCTGGCGGGGGGGGGTAGTGGATTTAGTTGGGTATTTGATAAGAGATTGTTGGAAGGTCGCCCTGTATATTCGGGTATCTATTATGTGAGCGCGTGGTTTGTTGAAACCTTGTTTGATGTTAGATGGATTCGCTTGTTTGGCATATTTGGCATTGCCCTGGCGTCTTGGTGCGTTTTTCGTGAACTTGTACGACAAGAGTTTGACCGACTACCTTCATTCTTTGTCGCTGTCATTGTCGGAATGTCTGTCCCGTTTCAGTTGGCGGCTTCATGGGCAACGGTTTCGGCGTTTCCCTATGCCTTTGCTATTGCTTATGCCGCATTTCTGATTGCCGAACACTCGCTAAAGCAGAGAGCTACTACAAAGTATGCACTGATTGTTGCATCGATCATTTGCCTGTTGATGGCATTCTGGATATACCAACCTGTCGCATTAGCATTCTGGACATTCTTCGCTGTCGGCATATTACGAAAACAGAATATAACGGGCAATGACATTCGTCGCGTATTTGTCTATCTCTGCATTACGGCGGCGGCTATCGGTTTGTCTTATCTGACATATGAAGCAGCACAAAGCATTCTTCCTTATGACGACTATCGGCGCGGGGGACTTAGAGCCATTTCCGATATTCCTGAGCGTATTCCGTGGTTAATAGACCGAATAGCAACGGCGATTATTTTCCCGGTCACTCCTGGCGAATACTACACGCCTAACAAACACTACTGGAACATATTACCGATCGTTTTTGTGCTGGCAGGATTGGTTTTGTACTTTAGAGACGGACAATCGTTTACGAAAAGGTTTGTGATTGCTTGCGTCTTACCTGCCTTGTGTCACGGAATTATGTTGGTCTCTGCCCAGGATTGGGACGCGCAACAGACTCGCATGGCGTTAGTTTTTTTGGTTATCTATTACGTTTTCCTCGCTGTGCATGGATATGCGAGATACATCAACCGAACCCCGTCTGCTTTCGTGAATTGTGTCATGGGGTTTGTCGTATTCGTGGGTGCTGCGTTGTCCTATTGGCACCATGAACGCCAATTTGTGAGAACTCATGTTAGAGAGATAGAGTTTATTCGTTCCGAATTGCAACAGCATGACTTGGAAAGTTACGACGCCATTCATGTTGTTCGTGCAGAGTGTCGCGGGGGCTCTTTCATTTCTAGAAGTCATTTGGGGCCGTCAAGTTGCTGGAATTGGACGCCGGATTCCATGGTCAAATTTCTCTTGATAGATTTACATGCGGACACACTTCCCTTGAGATTGTCTAATTCTGCATACGGTGACGAACCCGTTCCGCGCGCCAATACGTTGATCATCCATATGGAAAAGGGCATTCGCGCCTATCGTGCGGGCGGCGCGGGCGCGCAATAGGCCGGCGGGCTTCCTCGAGACACGGCGGGCCGTGCGGAACGGCGCTCACGGGCGGGCTGTGAGCGCCGGCGGCGGTCTTCCCGTCCGGTGCGGCTGGTGCGGGCGGGCGTGGGCGCGCGCGGCGCGCCATAAGATGGATCGGGCTCCGTCGCTCGGTCCGCAGGCACCGGAAGTCTCGCGGTCGGGGCGCGCGCGCCCTATAAACGGGGGATGACGGCGTTTTTCAAAATGCACGGGCTCGGGAACGACTTCGTGCTGTTCGACGGGCGGACGCGACGGGTGGCGCTCGATCGCGCGCGGGTGCGGGCCATCGCGGACCGGCGCACCGGCATAGGCTGCGACCAGGTGCTCGCTCTGGAGCCGCCGCGGCGCACCGGCGCGGACGCCTTTCTCCGCATCTGGAACCGCGACGGCGGCGAGGTCGCGGCCTGCGGCAACGGCACCCGCTGCGCCGCCCGCCTGCTGCTGGACGAGGCCGGGCGCGACCGGGTGGCGCTGGAAACCGCCGCCGGCGCGCTGATCGCCCACGAGGGCGGGAACGGCGCCGTGCGCGTCGACTTGGGGCCTGCGCGCCTCGACTGGCGCGCCATTCCGCTCGCCCGGCCCATGGACACGCTGCATGTGAGCCTTCAGGCCGGACCACTCGCCGACGCGGTGGCGGTGAACGTCGGCAACCCGCACGCGGTGTTCTTCGTGGCGGACCCGGAGACGGTGCCGCTGGAAGAGCATGGCCCCGCCCTGGAGACCGATCCGCTCTTCCCCGAACGCGCGAATATCGGCGTCGCCGCGGTCGCCGGCCGGGACCGCCTGCGGCTCCGGGTCTGGGAGCGCGGGGCCGGCCTCACCCGCGCCTGCGGCACGGGCGCCTGCGCCGCCGCGGTCGCCGCCGCCCGGCGCGGGCTGACGGGGCGTACCGTCGCCGTGGCGCTGGACGGCGGGGCGCTGGACGTGTGCTGGCGCGACGATGGTCGTGTCGAGATGACGGGACCCGCCGCCCTCGCCTTCACGGGAACGCTGCCGCCATGAGCGGGCCCGAGGTCGTCACCCTGGGCTGCCGGCTCAACGCCGCCGAGTCGGAGGTCGTGCGCGCCCGCGCCCGCGCCGCCGGCCTGACTCATGCGGTGATCGTCAACAGCTGCGCCGTCACCGCGGAGGCCGAACGGCGGACGCGCCAGGCCATCCGCCGGGCGCGGCGGCAGAACCCGGAGGCCACCCTCGTCGTCACCGGTTGCGCCGCGCAGATCGACCCGGCGCGCTACGCCGCGATGCCCGAGGTCGACCGCGTGCTCGGCAACCGGGAGAAGCTGGCGGCCGCGCACTTCGCGCCCGATGCGAACCGCCGCGTCGCCGTCGGCGCCATCACGGCGGCGCGGGAGGCGACGGGCCCGCCCATCGCCGGCCAGGAGGGGCGCCACCGCGCCTTCGTGCAGGTGCAGAACGGCTGCGACCATCGCTGCACCTTCTGCGTGATTCCCTTCGGCCGCGGCCCGAGCCGGAGCGTGCCGCCGGGGCAAGTCGTGGAACGGGTGCGCGCCCTGGTCGAGAACGGCTACCGCGAGGCGGTGCTGACGGGAATCGACCTCGGCCATTACGGGCGCGACCTGCCGGGCCGGCCTTCCCTGGGCGAGACGGCGCGGCTGCTGCTGGCGGAAGTGCCTGCCCTGGAGCGGCTGCGGCTCTCCTCCATCGACCCGGTGGAGGTGGACCCGGCGCTGGAGCGTCTCTTCGCCGAGGAGCCGCGGCTGATGCCGCATCTGCATCTGAGCGTCCAGGCAGGCGACGATCTGGTGCTCAAGCGCATGAAGCGGCGCCACCGGCGGGCGGACGTGCTGGCCCTCTGCCGGCGCCTGCGTGCGCGGCGCCCGGAGATCGCCTTCGGCGCCGACCTGATCGCCGGCTTCCCGACCGAGACTCCGGCGATGTTCGAGAGCACGCGGCGGCTGGTGGCGGAGGCCGGGCTGGTCTGGCTCCACGTCTTCCCCTATTCGGCGCGCGCGGGCACACCGGCGGCGCGGATGCCGCAGGTCCCGATGCCCGAACGCCGCGCCCGCGCCGCGGCGCTGCGGGCGGCGGCGGAGGCGCCGCGCCGACGCTTCCTCGAAGGCCGCGTCGGGCGCGCGGGCCGGGTGCTGCTGGAGGGGCCGGCGCACGGGCGGGACGAATGCTTCGCCAAGGTCACGCTCGACCGCGCGGCGGGGGCGCCGGGAGCGGTGGCGCGCGTCCGCATCGCGGGCGTGGCGGGGGACGGGCTGCGGGGGACGCCCGCCCGGTGAGCGCGGACGGCAGCGGGCGCGGCCTGTTCACGCGGCTCAAGGCGGGGCTCGGCCGCAGCTCCCGGCGGCTCAGCGCCGGCATCGGGACGATCCTAGCCGGCGGCGCGCTCGACGAGGCGGCGCTGGAGCAGCTCGAGGAGTTGCTGATCGCCGCCGATCTGGGCGCCGCCACGGCGGCTGAACTGACGGCGGCGCTGCGGGCGCGCGGCCTCGGCGGGCGGGCGGGCGCCGACGAGGTGCGGCGGGCGCTGGCGCGGGAGATCGCCGCGGTGCTGGCGCCGGTGGAGGGGGCGCTGGAGATCGACGCTTCCGCCAAGCCCCACGTGATCCTGGTCGCCGGCGTGAACGGCACGGGCAAGACGACCACCATCGGCAAGCTCGCCTGCCGCCTTGGCGGCGAGGGCCGGCGGGTGATGCTGGCGGCGGGCGACACCTTCCGCGCCGCCGCGGCCGAGCAGCTCGCGGCCTGGGGCGCGCGCGCCGGCGCGCCGGTGGTGGCCCGCGAGGGCGGCGGCGGAGACCCGGCCGGCCTCGCCTTCGATGCGCTGGCGCGGGCGCAGGCGGAAGGCGCGGACGTGCTCCTGATCGACACCGCCGGTAGGCTCCAGAACAAGGCGCATCTGATGGCGGAGTTGCGGAAGATCGACCGGGTGGTGAAGAAGCGCGACCCGCGCGCACCGCACAGCCGCCTTCTCGTCCTCGACGCGACCACCGGGCAGAACGCGCACGGGCAGGTCGAACTCTTCCGCGAGGCGATCGACGTGGATGGCTTGGTGCTGACGAAGCTCGACGGCGCGGCGAAGGGCGGCGTGCTGGTGGCGCTGGCGCGCCGCTTCGGCGTGCCGGTGGTGGCGTTGGGGGTCGGCGAGGGCGAGGGCGACCTCCGCCCCTTCGAGGCCCAGGCCTTCGCCCACGCGCTTCTGGGCCTCGACGCATAGCGGCTTTTTCGGTGTTTCGGGTGTGCGGGTCTCCCCGCACGCCGTGGGCGAGCGTCCGGCAGGTTTGTGCGGGCGGCGCGCCGGCAGGTGCGCCCGCGACACCCGCGCCGGATGTCGTGACCGCGGCGTCCTTCACGAAGACGTCCAGGCGATGGATTCGAAGGGTGCCTCCTCCGCGGTTCGTTCCATTCGCCTTGGAAGCCGGGGATGGGGTTACGAGCGGCGCCACGTGGCAAGGAGATCGAGGACTTCGAGGCCGCCCAGGGTCAGGGCGACGCAGGCGAGGCCGTCGCGAAGCGGGCGAAGGTAGGACTTGCGTCCTGGAGCAGCAGGCGCCATGGCGACCGGACCTTCGGCGAGGCTCAGGCCCGCCTTGTGCACCCGAAGAACGAGCTCGGTCTGCGCGCCCATGCCGCGGGAGCGGAGAGGCAGGTCGCGGATCGCCGCGGTGCGGAACAGGCGCACCCCGGCGTGCAGATCCGAGAGCGGGATTCCCCGCGCGCATCGCGCAATCCAAGTGAGCAGGGGGGAACCGAGCCTCGCGTTGTACCAGGGGCGGGTGCTCGAAATGCGCCGGCCCAGCAGGAAATCGGCGCCGGAACGTTCGAACTCGTCGATGAGCCGGGGAAGGACCGGTTCGAGAGGCCATTCGCCGTCGCCGTCGGTGACGGCGCACCAGGGCGTCTCCACCGAAGCGAGTACGGCGCGCCAAGCGCGCCCGAAACCGGGTTCGGGCACGAAGACGACCTGCGCACCCGCCTCTCGGGCGCGGTCGCCCGAACCGTCGGTCGAGGCGTTGTCGATGACCAGGAGCCGGGCGCCGGGCACGGCGCGGCGTGCGTCCTCGAGGACCGTGGCGATCGTCTTCGCTTCGTTGCGGCAGAGCACCGCGATAGTGAGCGTGTCCGGAATCAAGGAAACATCTGCTCGAATGGCAGGCACTGCCAAATGCCGCGCATTACTCCGCACCGGAGCTAGGTTGCACCCGATCCCCATCCGCGGGCGTTGCGTAGAGATACAGATAAAAATTCTCATCCAGAACGATGGCTCCCGTGAAAGACGCAAGCAGCCGGAGACGCCGTTCCTCGGGTGGAATCTGCATCTCGACCGTGAGGATCATCAAGACCTTGCCGTCGTTGCGGGCAGCCAGAGCCTGCGTCTGGGCGAACAAAGTCGAGTCATCGATGGTGCCTTGCGGTCCGGTGCCGATACGCGCCCCATCCCAGATTACGAAGGAGCCCTCCCGGTTTCCCTGCACGTAGTGGATCCGCTTCTCCGGCGACAGATGCCCGAGCACGGCGATGGCGGGCCAGTCCGGGAAACCGATCATCGGCAAGGACTCCAGACCGTTGGCCTGGATGTACTCGGCGGTGCGCTCCGCGAGGGAAAAAGGGCGTTCCACCTCGATGGCGACGGCCTTCAAGCCGCCGAAGGCTTGCATCGCCAGGAAGACCGTCAGCACGAGGCTTCCCACGCGCTTCATCGCCGATGAGCGGCGGGTTTCGCGGGCGGCGGGAGCGGCGCCCAGGAAGCTTCCGCCCCAGACCGACACCAGCAGTGCCACCAGAAGAAAGCCATGATGCCGGAAAGAACCGAAATGCACCGCGTAGAAAAAGGCCAGCAGCCCCACCGTCAGGCAGAGGAACAGGAGCACCGCAACCATCCTTCGTCCGTGGAAGGCGAGGGCGGCCGCCAGCAGCGCCACCGCCGTCCACACACTCCATAGCAGGCTGGCCTCCAGCGCCGCCGCAGTGGTCCCCACCACCGGCACGAAACTCGGGTCGACGGGGAAGAAGACGACGAACGGAATCGTTTTCAAGCAGAATGCCAGCCACGACGGGTTCCACTCCAGGTACCACGCATGATGCCAGGTCGCACTCGGTGAGGACAGAGTCACGTCGGCCGGCGGAATCATTTGCAGCACCGCGAGCAGGATCCCGACGACAGCGACGGCGAAGCCGGCATAGAGCTTCCGCACGTCCACCGCATCGTCTTCCGCCAGGGCGCGGCGGTTGAGCCAGTAATCGAGCACCAGAGCGAGCAACACACCGATGGCGACGATACAGGCGTGGGCGCTGCTGTTGCTCATCAGGGCCAGGGCCAGCGCCAGCCATAGCGGCTTTCGGTAACGATGTCGCAGAAGCGCGCACGCCACGACCGCGAACAGCAGACCGAGCGCATAGTTGCGCGACATCACCCCGTATTCGTAGAGAGGAAAATAGCCGAAGGCGAACAGGATCTTCTGCAACGGGTTGAACGGTGCATATCTTGCGACGACGAAGATGACTGCAGAGGCGATCACCCAATGAAGGATCTGCATCCCCACCGGAGAAGACGTCAGCCGCGTAACCGGCAGCAACAACAGATGCCATAGCTTCGGAATCGTTTCATATTTCATGTTGCGGAACAGGTCCAACGGTCCCGCGCTGTCGCGCGGGAGCATCCAGTGCTGGAGCTCGTCGCGCCACAGTTCGTGATGGAACAGGGTGAAGGCCAGAACCAGAGCGTAGGCCGCCGTCAGCGCCGGGGCGAACCAGCGGCTTTCGCCGATGGCGGGCGCGAGAAAGCCGGGAAGGCGGAACGTGATGTTCCATGAGGACGGGAGGCGTCCCGCGCCCCCGCGACGCGGGCGCGCGGGCGACGGTTCCTCACGGGGACGAGGCTTGCTAGGGGTGCGCCCGCTCTTTTCCCGGTTGCGTCTGCTCATTGTTTCTCACGCATTCCGGGCGTCGAAGGTGGACTTCCATGCCATGCCCGGGCCGCAGGGGCATGGCGGCGGCCGGTCGCGCTCGTCCCCCCCCCCCCGGCATCCCCGACGGGGCGCGACGGCGCGCTCACCGGCGGGCGGCGAGGCCGGGGCGGTAATCGCCCCTGTCGCCCTCGGGGTTGACGAAGGGCGCGAAGGCGCCGCTTGCGGGCGCCTCGGCGTGGTGGCGCAGCGCCCAGGTCACGGAGGGGAAGGCGAGTTCGCCCCACGGAATATCGTCCGGCGCGAAGAGCGCCGCGGCAAGGCTCTCGCTGCCGGCGGCCACCTCCGGCCGCGCCAGAAACGCCCGGTAGATCAGCTGCACCAAGCCGATGCGAGGGATCGTATAGACCCCGAGCAGCGCGTCGATGGCGATCTCCGCGCATGCCTCCTCGCGGGCCTCGCGCCGCGCGCCTTGCGCCGGGTCTTCCCGCATCTCGAGGAAACCCGCCGGCAGGGTCCAGAACCCGGCCTGCGGCTCGATGGCCCGGCGGCAGAGCAGGACGCGCCCTTCCCAGGTGGCGACCGCGCCGACGACGATCTTGGGGTTCTCGTAGCGGACGAAGCCGCAAGTGTCGCAGACGAGGCGCGGCCGGTCGTCGCCCTCGGGCACGCGGCGCACGATCGGCCCCCCGCTGGTGGGATAGCGCAGCATCCCGCCGAGTATGGCTTTCAATGCGCGGGGTTTCCAGGCTGCGTTTCGGGCGCAGGCAGGCGTGGACTTCGCAGGCGACGGGACCCGCGCACCGGGTGCGTGGGGGGTGGGGTTGGGATAGAATCGGGGGCGGCTGGAAGGAGTCGGCGATGCGGTTGGCGGTGGCGGCGGTGTGTCTCGCGCTGGTTCCGGGCGCGGCGGGCGCGGCGGGGCACGGGCTGTCGCTCTTCGGCGACCTGAAATACGGTCCGGGCTTCAGCCACTTCGACTATGTGGCACCGGACGCGCCGAAAGGCGGGACGCTGCGTCTGGCCGCCGTCGATTCCTACGACACGCTCAATCCGTTCACGCTCAAGGGCGTGAGCGCGGCCGGTGCCGGCCTTCCCTTCGAAACGCTGCTGGAAGGGGCTGCCGACGAGCCGGATTCGGCCTACGGGCTGGTCGCGTCGCAGGTGGAACTGGCGCCCGACCGCCGCTGGCTCCGCTTCATGCTCAGGCCCGAAGCCCGCTGGCACGATGGAACGCCGATCACCGCCGCCGACGTGCGGTTTTCCTTCGATATCCTGACGAAGGAGGGGCACCCCAACTACGCCGTCCTGCTGGCGGGCGTCGACGGCGTGGAGGTGGAGGACCCGCGCACGGTCCTCTTCCGCCTGGGCGATCGCGATAACCGCAAGCTGCCGCTGATCATAGGCGGGATGCCCATCCTCTCGAAGGCCTATTACGAAGGCCGCGCCTTCGGCGAGACCACCATGGAGCCGCCGCTCGGCAGCGGCCCCTACCGGGTGGGGCGGGTCGATCCGGGCCGGGCCATCGCTTACGAGCGGGTCCCGGACTATTGGGGTGCCCCTCTGCCGGTGAACGTCGGGCGTTACAATTTCGACGAAATCCGCTTCGACTACTACCGCGACCGGACGGTGATCGTGGAGGCGTTGAAGGCCGGTGAATTCGACTTCCACGAGGAGTTCACCTCCAAGACCTGGGCCACCGCCTACGACATCCCGGCGGTGGCGGAAGGGTGGTTGATCAAGGAAGTCCTGCCTGACAACACCCCTTCCGGCGTGCAGGCCTATTTCATCAACACGCGCCTGCCGAAGTTCCAGGATCGCCGGGTGCGTCAGGCGCTGGCTTACGTCTTCGATTTCGAATGGCTCAACGAAAACCTGTTCCACGGCCTCTACGAGCGCATGAGGAGCTATTTCGAGAATTCGGACTTGGCCGCGCGCGGCCTGCCCGCGGCGGCGGAGCTGGCGTTCCTGAAACCTCATCTCGACGCCGTGCCGGCGGAAGTCTTCACGGAAGCCTTCGCACCGCCCCGCACCGACGGCTCCGGCAACAACCGGCACAACCTGCGCATCGCCCGCCAGCTGCTCGCGGAAGCGGGCTGGGAATTGGCCGACGGCCGGCTCGTCCACGGCGAGACGGGCGAGGCGATGGAGATCGAGTTCCTCTATTTCGAGCCGACCTTCGAGCGCGTCATCGCGCCCTTCGCGCGCAACCTGAAGCGCGTCGGCATCGAGGCGACCCTGCGTCTCGTGGACGGACCGCAATACGAAAACCGCCTGAAGGAGCACGATTTCGACGTCACCACCCGGCGCTTCGTGCTCAGCCTCTCGCCGGGCGCGGAGCTCAACGCCTATTTCGCCTCGGACACCGCCGACCGCACCGGCTCGCTCAACTCGGCCGGGATCAGGGACCCGGTGGTCGACGCGCTGATCGCCGAGATCGTCGCCGCCGCGGAGCGGCCGACGCTCACCGCCGCCGTGCGGGCGCTCGACCGAGTGTTGCTCTGGGGCCATTACATCATCCCGCAATGGTTCAAGGGGACGCACCACCTCGTCTATTGGGACAAATTCGGCCGGCCGGCGGTCAAGCCGCGCTACGCCCTGGGCGTCGCCGACACCTGGTGGGTGGACGGGGAGAAGGAAGCGGCGTTGGCCGCCCACCGCGAAGGCGCGCGTTGAGCGCGGGACCGCCGCCGGGAGCGCGCTCCGGATAGGACGCACTGCGCGCCATGTTCGCCTATATCGTCCGCCGCCTGCTGCTGATCGTGCCGACGCTGTTCGCGATCATGGTGATCAATTTCGCGATCATCCAGATCGCCCCCGGCGGGCCGGTCGAACAGGCCATCGCCCAGCTCACGGGAACGGCCGTGGACGCCGCCGGGCGGGTCTCCGGCGCGGGCCCGGGAGAAACGGGGGCGGACGCCCGCGCCCCGCTCGCGGGCGACGCCGGCGGCGAATACCGCGGGGCGCGAGGCCTCGACCCGGCACTCATCGCCCGGCTGGAGAAGGAATACGGCTTCGACAAGCCGCCGCTCGAACGCTTCCTTCACATGATGGGCCAGTACGCGCGGTTCGATTTCGGCACGAGCTTCTTCCGCGACGACCGGGTGGTGGACCTGGTGATCGACAAGCTGCCGGTGTCGATCTCGCTCGGGCTGTGGACCACGCTGCTGGCCTATCTGATCTCCATCCCCCTCGGCATCGCCAAGGCGGTGCGCGACGGCGAGCGCTTCGACGTCTGGACGAGCGGGGCGATCATCGTGGGTTACGCCATCCCCAATTTCATCTTCGCCATCCTCCTCATCGTCCTCTTCGCCGGCGGCAGCTACCTGGACTGGTTCCCCTTGCGGGGGCTGGTCTCCAGCGACTTCGCGGCGCTCTCGCTGCTCGGCAAGATCGAGGACTATTTCTGGCATCTGGCGCTGCCCATCGCGGCGATGGCGGTGAGCGGCTTCGCGACGACGACGATGCTGACGAAGAACTCCTTCCTGGACCAGATCTCCCAGCACTACGTCGTCACCGCGCGCGCCAAGGGGCTGCCGGAGCGCCGCGTGCTCTACGGCCACGTCTTCCGCAACGCCATGCTGATCGTGGTGGCCGGCCTGCCCGGCGCCTTCATCGGCATCCTGTTCACCGGGGTCCTGCTGATCGAAGTGATCTTCTCGCTGGACGGCCTGGGCCTGCTCGGCTTCGAGGCGCTGCTGAAGCGCGACTACCCGATCATCTTCGGGACGCTCTTCTTCTTCACCCTGCTGGGCCTCGCAGTGAACCTGATCGGCGATCTGATGTACGTCATCATCGACCCGCGCATCGACTTCGAATCGCGGGAGGTCTGAGCGGTGGCGCTCTCTCCCCTCACGCGGCGCCGGCTGCGCAATTTCCGCGCCAACCGGCGGGGTCACGTCTCCTTCTGGCTCTTCCTCGGGCTCTTCCTGTTCACGCTGTTCGCGGAATTCGTCGCCAACGACCGGCCCATCGTCATGGAGTACGACGGGACGCTCTACTTCCCCGTCTTCTTCACATACCCGGAGACGGCGTTCGGCGGCGACTTCGAGACGGAGGCCGACTACCGCGACCCTTACGTGGCCGAGCTCATCGCCGCGAAGGGGTGGATGGTGTGGCCGCTCGTCCCCTACGGCTACCGGACGATCAATTACGACCTGCCGGTCCCCGCGCCCTCCCCGCCTTCTGCCGACAACTGGCTCGGCACCGACGACCAGGGGCGGGACGTGCTCGCCCGCGTGATCTACGGCTTCCGGCTGTCCGTGCTGTTCGGCCTCGCCCTCACCTTCCTCGCCTCCGTCGTCGGCATCGCGTCGGCGGCGGTGCAGGGGTTCTTCGGCGGTTGGATCGATCTCACCTTCCAGCGCTTCATCGAGGTGTGGTCCGGCCTGCCGCAGCTCTTCATCCTGATCATCCTCTCCAGCATCGTGGAGCCGGGCTTCTGGGTGCTGCTCACGATCCTGCTGCTGTTCAGCTGGATGGCCCTGGTGGGGGTGGTGCGCGCGGAGTTCCTGCGGGTGCGCAATTTCGACTACATCCGCGCGGCGCGGGCGCTGGGCGTGGGCAACACGGCGATCATCCTGCGCCACGGGCTGCCCAACGCGATGGTCTCCGCCATCACCTTCCTGCCCTTCATCCTGGTGGGCGCCATCACCTCGCTCACCTCCCTCGACTTCCTGGGCTTCGGCCTGCCGCCGGGGGAGCCATCGCTGGGCGAGCTCTTGCGGCAGGGCAAGGCCAACCTGCAAGCCCCCTGGCTCGGCATCGCGGGCTTTGTCGTCCTCGCCCTGATGCTGAGCCTGCTGATCTTCGTGGGCGAGGCCGTGCGCGACGCCTTCGACCCGCGCAAGCTGGCGGGCCGATGAGCGCGCTGGTGCGCGTCCGCGACCTCACGGTCGATTTCGCGAGCGGGGAGGAGAAGGTGCGCGCCGTCTCCGGCGTCTCCTTCGACATCGGGCGCGGCGAGACGGTGGCGCTGGTGGGCGAGAGCGGCTCGGGCAAGTCGGTCACCGCTCTCTCGATCCTCCAGCTCCTGCCCTATCCCGTGGCCTCGCATCCGAGCGGTGCCATCGAGGTGGACGGGGTGGACACCGTCCGGGCCTCCGGACGGGTGCTGCGGCGCCTCCGCGGCAATCGCGTCTCCATGATCTTCCAGGAGCCGATGACCTCGCTGAACCCGCTGCACACCATCGGCCGCCAGGTGGCGGAGGCGCTCACCCTGCACCGTGGGATGCCCCGGCGGCGGGCGCGGGCGCGGGCGCGGGCGCTGCTGGAGATGGTGGCGCTGGGCGAGGCGGCGCGGCGGCTGGACGCCTTCCCGCACGAGCTCTCCGGCGGGCAGCGGCAGCGGGTGATGATCGCCATGGCGCTGGCCTGCGAGCCGGACCTGCTGATCGCCGACGAGCCCACGACCGCCCTCGACGTGACGGTGCAGGCGCAGATCCTGGCGCTGCTGGCGGGGCTGCAACGGCGGCTCGGCATGGCGCTGCTGCTGATCACCCACGACCTCGCCATCGTCCGCCGCATCGCCGACCGGGTCTGCGTGATGCGCGGCGGCGAGATCGTGGAGGAGGGGTCGGCGGACCGCCTCTTCGAGGCCCCCGTCCACGCCTACACGCGGATGCTGCTGGCGGCGGCACCTGCGGGCGCGCCGCTCCCCGACGACGGCGCGGGCGAGAACGAGACGATGGCCTGCCGCGATCTCCGGGTGCATTTCCCGATCAAGGCGGGGGTGATCCGCCGCACCGTGGGCCACGTCAAGGCGGTGGACGGGGTGACGCTCTCCCTCCGGCCCGGGCGGACGGTGGGGGTGGTGGGCGAGAGCGGCTCGGGCAAGACGACTCTGGCGCTGGCGCTGCTGCGGCTGGTGGCGAGCAAGGGCCCCATCCTCTTCGAGGGCCGGCCGATCCACGGGCTGACCTTCGCCAGGATGCGGCCCCTGCGGCGGCGCATGCAGATCGTCTTCCAGGACCCGTTCGGCTCCTTGAGCCCGCGCATGACGGTGCGCCAGATCGTGGAGGAGGGGCTGAAGGTCCACGGCTTCGCCCGCGCGGAGGGCGAGTGGGACCCGGTGGGGGAGGCGCTCAAGGAGGTCGGGCTGGAGCCCGCGATGCGCAACCGCTACCCGCACGAGTTCTCGGGCGGCCAGCGCCAGCGCATCGCCATCGCCCGCGCTCTGGTGCTGAAGCCGCGGCTGCTGGTGCTGGACGAGCCCACCTCGGCGCTCGACATGTCGGTGCAGGCGCAGATCGTGGACCTTCTGCGCACGCTCCAGGCCCGCCACCGGCTGGCCTATCTCTTCATCAGCCACGATCTCAAGGTGGTGCGCGCGCTCTGCCACGAGGTGATCGTGCTGCGCCAGGGCCGGGTGGTGGAGCAGGGCCCTGCCCGCGCGATCTTCGAAACGCCCCGCACCGACTACACCCGCGCCCTCCTCGCCGCCGCCCTCGACCTCGAAGCCACCGGGTCCGGCGCCGTCAAAACCTGACCCTCTCCCCCGGAGACGCCGGAAGGCGGTGCCGCGCGATCAGCGGGCACCCGGGGCGGGAAGCTTGTCGCGAAGGTGGGTGGAGAGGCGGCGCTCGAGGCGGCGGGAGAGGAAGACGAAGGCGTAGGTGATCGCGAGGTAGATCAGGCCGGCCGCGATGTAGAGCTTGTAGGGCTCGAAGCTGCGGGCGACGAGGATGCGGGCGACGCCGGTCAGGTCGAGGAGCGTGATGATCGAGACCAGCGACGTCGCCTGGAGCAGGAACACCACCTCGTTGGTATAGGCCGGCAGCGCCAGGCGGAACGCCTTGGGCAGGACGATGCGCCGGTAGAGCAGGGTCCCGGACATGCCGAAGGCGCGCGCCGCCTCGACCTCGCCGCGCGGCACCGCCTGGATCGCGCCGCGCAGGATCTCCGCGGTATAGGCAGCGGTGTTCAGGGTGAGCGTCAGGACGGCGCAGAAATACGCCTCGCGGAACAGCACCCAGAGCCCGATGCGGTCGAGGAGCGGCTGGAACTGCCCGGAGCCGTAATAGACGAGGAAGAGCTGCACCAGAAGCGGGGTCCCGCGGAAATAGAAGATATAGCCATAGACCGGCATCCACAGCAGCGGATGGCGCGAAAGCCGCAGCACCGCAAGCGGGACCGCCAGGCACAGGCCGATCGCGACGCTCACCAGCGTGATCTCGAGGGTCAACGCGGCGCCGCCCAGCAGGCGGGGCAGGCTCTCCCAGACGATGGCGAGGTCCATCCGCCGGCCTCAGGCGCGGCGGGTGCCGCGGTTGGCCCAGGCCTCGGCGCGCCGCTGGATCGCCATCGAGACGACGGTGATGCCGAGATAGAACAGCGAGGCGACGAAGAAGAAGGTGAACGGCATCCGCGTCGCGCGCGCCGCGATGTCGGCGCTGCGCATCAGCTCCTCGAGCTGGATCACCGAGACCAGAGCCGTGGCCTTGATCAGGACCATCCACACATTGCCGAGGCCGGGGAGGGCGAAGCGCCACATCTGCGGCAGGACGACGCGGCGGAAGGTCAGCACCGGCCCCATGCCGACCGCCCGCGCGGCCTCGATCTGGCCGCGCGGCACGGCGAGGAAGGCGCCGCGGAAGACCTCCGCCGCGAAGGCGCCGTAGATGACGCCCAGGGTGGCGACGCCGGCGGCCAGCGGGTCGAGATCCATGATCAGGTCGTGGCCCATGCCGGCCGCCGCGTCCTGGATCAGCGTCGGGACGCCGTAATAGACGAGCAGGATCAGGAGCAGCTCCGGCACGCCGCGGACGACGGTCGTGTAGGCGCCGGCGAGCGCCCGTGCGGGCCAGGCGCGCGAGAGCTTGCCCCAGGCGCCGAGCAGGCCCATGGCCAGCGCCACCGCCATCGCGCACAGCCCGACGACGACGGTGAGCTCCAGGCCACGCCACAGCATCCAGCCGTAGCCCTGGAGATCGACCATCCGGCTACTGTCCCTTCTCCCCTCCCGGAGGGAGGGGCGGCGCGCTCCGGGCCGGCGCTCAGTCGCCGTAGACGTCGAAGTCGAAATATCTGTCGTTGATCGCCCGGTAGGTGCCGTCGGCCCGGATCGTCTCGATCGCCCGGTTCAGTGCCTCGTGCAGCGCCGTATCGCCCTTGCGCACGGCGATGCCGACGCCCTCGCCGAACCAGCGCGGATCGGTGAAGTCCGGCCCGACGAATTCGGCGCCCTGCCCTTCGGGGGTGGCGAGGAAGCCTTCCATCAGGACGACGGAATCGGCCAGCAACAGATCGACGCGCCCGGCGTTGAAGTCGAGATTGGCCTCTTCCTGGGTGGCGTAGGCCTTGATCTCGACGACGTCACCGTAATTGTCGCGCAGGAAATTCTCGTGGATGGTCGCCCGCTGGACGCCTACCGCCTTGCCGTCCAGGCCCTCCCGGGAGATCGCGATGTCGGCGCCCTTCTTGCGCACGAATTTGGCCGGCGTGTTGTAGTACTTCGCCGTGAAATCCACCTTCTTCCGGCGTTCCTCGGTGATCGACATCGAGGCGATGATCGCATCGTACTTGCGGGCGAGCAGGCCGGGGATGATGCCGTCCCAATCCTGCACCACCCAGGTGCAGTCGAGCTGCGCCGCTGCGCAGAGCGCGTCGCCGATCTCCACATCGAACCCCCGGAGGTCGCCGTTCTCGTCGATCCAGTTGAACGGCGGATAGGCGCCCTCCGTCCCCAGGACGACCTTCTTCGTGTCGGCCGCGGCGCTGCCCGCCGCCAGCGTGAGCGCGATGGCCAGCGCCGCGAAGGTGAGCTTCTTCATGTGACGTTCCTCCTTGCGTGGTGATCCATTCCGGAACGGCCCCAGGCTCTTCCGCGGGCGCCGGCCAGGAACCGCTCCAGGGGCGGCGTGCGCGGAGTCTCGAACAGCGCCCGCGACGGCCCCTCTTCCCCGACCGTGCCCCGGTGCAGGAAGACCGTACGCGAAGAGACCTCACGCGCGAAGCCGATCTCGTGGGTGACGATCAGCATCGTCCGCCCCTCGTCGGCGAGATCGCGGATGACCTTCAGCACCTCGCCGACGAGCTCGGGGTCGAGCGCCGAGGTCGGCTCGTCGAACAGCATGACGTCGGGCTCCATCGCCAGCGCTCGCGCGATCGCCGCCCGCTGCTCCTGCCCACCCGAAAGATGGGCCGGATAGTCGTCCAGCTTGTCGTGGAGGCCCACCTTGTCGAGCAGCGCCCGCGCCCGCTCGACGGCCGCGCGCCGGGGCAGCTTCAGCACGTGGACCGGCGCCTCCACGACGTTCTGCAGGACGGTCATGTGCGACCACAGGTTGAACCGCTGGAACACCATGCCGAGCCGGGCGCGGACGCGGTCGACCTGGCGCCGGTCCGCCGGCACCGACGCCCCGCGCCGGCCGGTCGTCATGCGAATCGTCTCGCCCCGGATGGAGATTCGCCCGGCGTCGGGGATTTCAAGCATGTTGATGCAGCGCAGGAGCGTGCTCTTGCCGGAGCCGCTGGCGCCGAGGATGGCGATCACGTCGCGCTCGCGCGCGGTCAAAGAGACTCCCTTCAACACTTCCAGATCGCCGAAGCACTTGTGCAGGTCTTCCACATGCAGTGCGACGTCGGCCTTGCTGTTGTCGCGCCCGGCGGCGACGCCCGAATGCCCTCGGGCGTCGTGCGGTCCGCAGCGGTCGACGCTATCCCCACTCATGCGCGTGGATTCTTTTGCGCGGCGCGGAGCCGGTCCAGCATGGCCCGCTCTTCCTCGTCAGGTGGAAATTGCCCGTGCCGCAAGCACCGTCGCCGCCCTGCTCGGACCGATCTTCGTTCAACAGCCTGTAGGCAGCGGTTCCCCGCGCCGCCTTGATATGTGAGAGGCCCGTCGTCCGTCTTCCCGCCGGCTTCGCGCCCGCCTATGAGGTGTAGGTGCGCCGCTTGATCAGCTTGCCGCGGCCGGGCTCGGCGTGGACCCGGCCGTTCTCCACGATGATGTCGCCGCGCGAGATCGTCATGACGGGCCAGCCGGTGACTGCAAAGCCCTCGTGGAGCTCCCAATCCTGCTTCGAGTGCATGTCGCGCTGGCGGATCGTGACCGGCTTCTCCGGGTCGAACACCGCGATGTCCGCGTCCGAGCCGACCGCGATCGTCCCCTTGCGCGGATACATGCCGAAGAGCTTGGCCGGGTTGGTGGCGCTGACCTCGACGAAGCGGTTGAGCGAAAGCCGGCCCTTGCGCACGCCTTCCGAATAGAGCATGGGCAGCACCGTCTCCAGGTTCGACATGCCGGGCAGCAGTTCGTCCACCGTCGTCCCGGTCTTCTTCTGCTTCATGTTCCAGCCGACGTGGTCGGTGGCGAGGGTCTGCAACACGTCGCTGTCCAGTGCCTGCCAGATCACCTCCATCTGGTCGGCCTCGCGCAGCGGCGGCCAGCCGACGAAGCGTTCCGGGTCCACCGCCTCGTCGAAGCGCTCGCGCGAGAGATGAAGGTAGATCGGGCGGGTCTCGCCGTAGCAGGTCTGCCCGCGCCCGCGAGCATCGTTGAGCGCGTCCAGCCCCTCCTGGCAGGAGAGATGGACGAGATAGGCCGGCACGTCGGCGATATGGGCCATCCACAGCGCCCGCCGGGCCGCCAGCCCCTCCGAGACGCGCGGCCGCGAATCGGGGAAGGTACGGACGTTGGAGTTGCCCTCTTCCGCGAGCTTGCGGGTCATGTAGGTGATGCAGCACTGGTCCTCGCAATGGATGTTGACCATCGCGCCCAGCTTGCCCGCCTCCTCCATGCAGCGCAGGAACTGCGGCGCGTATTCGTCGAACTGCGCGAGCCCGGTCATGAAGATCTTGAAGCTGGTGTATCCGTCGGCGACCGCGTCCCGCATCTCCGTGAGCGTGTGCGCGCCGGGTCGGAACAGGGTCGGGTGGAAGCCGAAATCGATCACCGATTTCTCGCCCCGCCGGTTCCAGCGCGCGAGGCAGTCCTGGAGCGACTGACCCGGGTCGGGCAGCGCGTAGTCGCAGATGGTGGTGATGCCGCCGCAGGCGGCGGCCACGGTCGAAGAATGGAAGTCGTCGGCGGTCTGCTGCCCCATCAGCTCGAACTCGACGTGGGTGTGCACGTCGACGCCGCCGGGGAACAGGAGCTTGCCGCCGCAATCGACGGTGCGCCCGGCCGGCCCCAGGCCGCGGCCGATCTGCTTGACGATGCCGCCCTCGATGCCGATGTCCGCGTCGTAGCTTTCGTGGGCGGTGACGATCCTGCCGTTCGCCAGGATCAGGTCCATCTTCCCGCTCCCTGTCTGCCATGGATCGCCAAGTATGGGCACGCCCGCATCCGCCCGTCCAGCCTGTGTCCGCCGCCCGCCGTGTAAAATCGCTCTTGACCGGCATGGACCGAGACGGGGACGCTTCGGTTCGACAACCGGAAGAACGAGGAGAGGAGCCATGAAGAACCCCTGGAACGGCGATCCGCGCGGCTGGCGGCTGTCCCGGCGCGGTTTCATGAAAGGCGCGAGTGCGCTTGCCGGCACGGCGGCGGTCGCCGGTGCCTTCACGGGGCGCGCCGGTGCCCAGGAGCGAACCCTGAGCTATCTGAGCTGGCCGGGCCACGCCGACCCCTTCATCGTCGAGCCCTTCGAGAAGGAGCACGGCGTCAAGATCGTCAGCAAGGAGTATGTCGGCGGCGAGCAGATGCTGGCGCTGGTCAACCAGTCGCCGCCCGGCACCTACGACGTGATCCTGTCCGACCGCGAATACATCGTGCAGCTCCGGGACGCGGGCTTCATCGACAAGCTGGATCCGGCGGACTACCCCTTCGACGATTTCTGGCCCGAATTCCAGAACCTCGAGGGCCACTGGCTGGACGGTGATCTTTACTCGGTCATGCTCGATTTCGGCTATCTCGGGATCGTCTACAACACCGAACAGCTCAGCGAGAAGGAGTGCGGCACCTACGGCGTGATGTGGGCAGAGAAGGTGGCCGGCAAGCTCGGCCATTTCGACTGGTACCTCCCGACCATGGGTTGCCTCAGCCTCTACAACGGCAACGAGGCGCCGTTCGACATCGACGACGCGGCGTTCGCGAAGCTGCGCGACACCACTTTCTCGCTCAAGCCCCAGCTTTCGGGCTTCTACGCCATGGCCGACGTGTTCTCGTCGATGACCAACGGCCAGGCGTGGCTCATGCCCGGGATCGGCGAATGGATATCGATCCTTCTCTCGAAGGACGGCCTGCCCGTCACCACCATCATCCCGGAAGAGGGCGGCATCCAATGGACGGAATCGGTCTCGATCGGCACCGGCTCCGAGAAGGCGGATCTGGCCCGGAAGTTCATTCAATACCTGACCGGACCGGAGGGGCAGTGGCGCGTGGCCACCAAGGCGTCCTACAACGCTTCGATTCCCAACAAGAAGGGATGGGAAGCGCTGAACCGGAACGATCCGCAATCGGCCGAAATGCTGCGGCACCGGTTCGACGAGCGGAACGTCATGGACGAATACAAGGAAGGGAAGATCCAGCTCCGCAAGACCCCGGTCCAGCAATCCATCGAGGAGTGGTCCGAGGTCTGGAACGAGTACAAGAACATCTGATTCCTGGAGGAGGCCACGTGCCGATGCGGCCTCCTCCCGCTCACCCCTCGCGGAGCGCCGCCGGTCATGGCAGCTGCCGATAGGGGCACCGCCCGGGCCCGTGGCGGCAGGGTGGGCGGCTACGCGCTGTTCTGGGGCCTGCCGCTTGTTCTCTGGCAGGCGACATTCTTCCTCGCGCCTCTCGGCTTTCTCGTCGTGATGACCTTCTGGTCGGTGAAGAATTTCCGGATCGAGCCCGCCTTCGACACCGCCAACTGGGTCAAGATGTGGGGCAAGGGCTATGTGATCGATACCTATCTGCGGACTTTGGGCTACGGTGCGCTCGCCTCCGCCGTGTGCAGCTTGGTCGCTTTTCCCGCCGCCTACGCCCTCGCCTTCAAGGTTTCTCCCGCCCCGCGCCGGCTCGCGGTCTTCCTGCTGATCACGCCGTTCTTCACGAGCTATATCGTGCGCGTCTATTCCTGGCAGGCGGTCCTCTCCGAGCGCGGCATCCTCAACGCCTTCTTCGGCCTCCTGGGATTCGGCCCGGTGGAGATGCTGAACACCCTCTTCGGCACCGTGGTCGGCTATCTGACTCTCTGCCTGCCCCTGGCGATCCTGCTTCAGCTCTTCAGCTTGGCGAACGTCGATCGCAACCTGATCGAGGCCGCCCACAATCTCGGCTGCGGACGGCTCAAGACGGTGTTCCTGGTGATCGTCCCGTCGGCCAAGGTGGGGCTGATCCTCGCCGCGACCTTCGTCTTCATCCTCAGCTTCGGCGATTTCGTGAGCCCCGTCAGCCTCGGCGGGAGCAAGCCGCCGACCCTCAGCATCCTGATCGTCGACACCGTGAAGCAGGGCAACCACTGGCCTCGCGCCGCGGTGGTCGCGGTGACCATGGTGATCACCCTCGTCGCCTTCGCCTTCGCCGCGTTCTACTTCGCCTACGGTCGGCACCGGGCGCGCCGATGAACGTGGACCGGATCGTCCGGCGTGTGCTTGGCGGCTACGTGGTCGTCGCGCTGGGCTTCGTATTCGTGCCGATCGCGATCAGCTTCGTCTTCTCCTTCAACGAAGGCCGCTTTCCGATCCTGCCGATCGAGCGCTTCTCCACCGTCTGGTACGAGGCGATCTGGAACGAGGCGCCGGTGACCCGCGCCTTTCGCTCCAGCATCGTGGTCGGCGTCTCGGCCGCCTTCGTCTCCACCTTCATCGGCTTCGCGGCCGCCTATACGGATTTCCGCTACCGCTTCCTCGGCAAGAGCGTCTATCTCGCCCTGGCCCTGCTGCCGCCGACGATCCCGGTGCTGATCCTCGGGCTGGTCATGCTCATGTTCCTGGGCCGGGTGAGCCTCGTCGGCGAGCTCCACTCGGTGATCCTGGCCCACGTCGTCTATTGCACGCCCTTCGCCATGGCGCTGATCCGGCTGCGGCTCTCACAGATGGACCCGGACCTCGAACGCGCCGCCTGGAACCTCGGCGCCAACGACTGGCGCGCGATGCGCGACGTCATCCTGCCCTTCACCCTGCCGGCGATCCTCGCGGCCCTTTTCCTGACCGCCGCGGTCTCGTTCGACGAGTTCATGATCGCGTTCTTCGTGGGCGGGGTGAACGAGACCCTGCCGGTGCGCGTGCTCAACATGATGCAGGGCCAGGTGAGCCCCCGGATCAACGCCGTGGGCAGTTTCGTCTTCGCGATCTCCATGACCCTGGTGATCCTCGCGCAAATCTTCCTGCTGACGCGCCGCGGCGCCGGCCGCGCCGGCACGCCGGGCCCGCTATGGGGAAGGAAGGCGGGATGACGGATGCCCTGCTCGTTCTCGACCGGCTGACCAAGCGCTTCGACGGGCGGGAGGCCGTGAGCGACGTGAGCCTGGAGATCGCCCAGGGCGAATTCGTCGCCCTGATGGGTCCGTCCGGCTGCGGCAAGACCACGACGCTGCGCATGATCGCCGGCCTCGAGACGCCGAGCGCCGGCGAGATCCGCCTCGACGGCGCGCGCCTCGACGAGCGCAAGCCCTGGGAGCGCGATACGCCGATGGTGTGGCAGAGCCTCGCGCTCTTTCCCTATTTGAGTGTTCTCAAGAATGTCGAATTCGGCCTCAAGATGCGGAAGGTCGCGGCGAGGGAGCGCCGGCGGCGGGCGATGTCGTGGCTTGAGCAGGTGGGGATCGCGGGCTACGCGAACCGGGACATCGCCCAGCTCTCGGGCGGCGAGAGGCAGCGGGTGGCCCTCGCGCGCGCGCTGGTGACGGAACCGCGGATCCTCCTGCTCGACGAGCCGTTGAGCGCCCTCGACGCCCATCTCAGGGTCCGGATGCAGTCCGAGATCACCCGGCTCCAGCGCCGGCTCGGCATCACCTTCGTCTACGTGACCCACAACCAGTCGGAAGCCTTCGCCATGGCGAGCCGGGTCGCCATCATGAACGAAGGCCGCATCCAGCAGGTCGCCGCGCCGCGCGAGGTCTATCGCGCACCCGCCAATCGCTTCGTCGCCGAGTTCGTCGGCACCAACAACATCGTCGAGGGGCGAATCCGGTCCGCGACCGGCGCGCAGGTCGTCGTCGCCACGGCCCACGGGGATTTCACGGCCGCAATGCCGGCCGGGCGGGCGCTCGCACCGGGCGATGCGGTCAATCTGGTGGTCGGCGCCGACCGCGTCACCATGCCCGCGCGGGCCGAGGCGCACGCCAACGCGATTTCCGGCACCGTGATCGGCGAGGAGTTCATCGGTTCGGTGGTGACGTTGCACCTCGACGTCGGCGGGGGCGCGGTGTTTCGCGTCCAGAAGCAGGCGCACGCGCTCGACGACGTCGCCATCGCGCCGGGTCAGACGTTGCGCGCGTCCTGGCGCGCGGAAGACACTTACGTCCTGCCCGAGTGACCCTCGGGCACTCACCCACGGGAGAGTCGAACGCATGTCGATACTGATCCGCAACGCCACCATCGTCGCGATGGATGCCGAGCACGGCAGCACGCCCTTTGAAGGCGACATCCTGATCGAGGGCGAGCGAATCGCCGGCATCGGCACCCTCGCCGCCGACGTCCAGGCCGAACGGGTCATCCCGGGGCGGGACAGGCTGGTGATCCCCGGTCTCGTCAACGGCCACATCCACACGCCGGAAGCCTTCGCCAAGGGGCGCTACGACAACCTGCCGCTGGAGCTGTGGATGACCCTCGCCTACGGCATCCTCGGCACCGCGGAACTCACCCCGCGCATGATCTATCTGCGCTCGGCGCTGTGCGCCATGGACGCCATCAAGACCGGCGTCACCTTCTTCGCCGACGACATCCTCGAGTTCCCGCTCCAATCCATGGAAACCCTGGGCGCCGTGTTCCAGGCCTACGAGGATGTGGGGCTGCGCGCGTCCGTCTCGGGCCACGTAATCGACCGCAAGCTGCCCGACACGATCGTCTATCTGAACGATCTCCTGCCGGACGGCCTGAAGCGCGAGATCGACGCGCAGACGCCGCCGACGGTGGAGGAATTCACGTCGTTCTGCAATGCGGCGCTGGCGCGCTACCACGGCCGGGCCGGCCGGCTCCGTTTCATGCCGGCGCCCTCCGGCCCCCAGCGCTGCACCGAGGCGCTGATGCAGGCGGCCGGCGCCTTCGCCCGCGCCCACGGCCTCCCGTTCCACACCCACATTCTCGAATCGAAGGTGCAGGCGGTCACCGGCAGGGAATTCTACGGCAAGACGCTGATCCGCTACATGCACGATCTCGGCCTGCTCGATCGGAACACCACCATCGCCCACGGCATCTGGCTCACCGACGAGGACATCGCGTTGATGGGCGAGGCGCGCTGCTCGGTCGTCCACAACGCGCTTTCCAACCTCAAGCTCGGCTCCGGCATCTGCCCGGTGCGCCGCCTACTCGACGCAGGCGTCAATCTCGCGCTCGGCTCGGACGGCCTCTCGACCAGCGACACGCCCCGCATGTTCAGCGTGATGCAGTGCGCAGGGCTGATGCACAACGTCTCTTCGCCCGACAACGCCTATTGGCTCGACGCCCACGAGGTGCTCCACGCCGCGACTCTCGGCGGTGCCTACAGCGTTCTCCTCGAAGACGAGATCGGCTCACTGGAGCCGGGCAAGCGGGCCGACATGGCGATCCTCGATATGCGCACGGCGAACTTCACGCCGCTCAACGACGTGCGCAACCATCTCGTCTATTGCGAGAACGGCAGCTCGGTCGAGACGGTGATCGTCGACGGCGAGATCATGGTCGAGGACGGCAGGCTCACCCGCGTCGACGAAGAGGCCCTGATGGACGAACTGCGCGACATGATGCCGGCCATCAAGGCCGACCAGGCGCGCCTCGAGGCCCGGAACGAGGCGTTCATTCCGCCGCTCGCCGAGGTCTGGCGCCGTTGCGCTGGTGTCGACATCGGCATCGACCGCTGGGGCAGCGACAACGTGCCGCGCTGGCCGACAAACCGATAGGCGGGCGTCGAAACGCCGGACGGGATGGGCAAGGGCACGCAAATCCTGGGCGTGTGGCTCCTGCGGGACGAGGAGTATTTCGCCGCCTGGTCGTTGATGAACGCGGTCGAATTCTGCGACCGGGTGCTGGTCATGGACAACCGTTCGCGGGACAGGACGCGGGAGATCGTCGAAGCCGTCGCCGCGCGGTACGGCCACGTCGAGATCCTCGACGTGGAGGACGCCCGCGACACGCACAAACATCTGGAGGCGTTCGCGGGCACGCGGACCTGGGTGTTCGGCGTCGACGGCGACGAGATCTACGACCCGGCCGGCCTGGCGCGGCTGCGGACGCGCCTGCTGTCGGGCGCGTTCGACGCGCATTGGCACGTGGTCGGGCACACGCTGCACGCGCTCGGCCTCCGTTTCGATCGCGCCCGAGCGTTCGGCCATGCGCAGCCCGCCACTCCGGGAATCACCAAGCTCTACAATTTCGGCGCCGTCGAAAGCTGGCGCCCCGGCCGGCACGAGCGCCTGCACGGCCTCAGATCGGTCGTCTTCCGGCCGGGATACGGGCGCGACAGCGTCCTGCAGATGTGGCGGCGGGAGCACTGGGACGGCGCCGATTTCCGCTGCCTGCACCTGTGCTTCATGCCGCGCTCGCCGCTGGACGAACCGACGGAAGACGCCGCGCCGACCGGCCGGGCCAACCCGGCGGAGCGGATGAAGGCGCGCGTGCTCCTGCGCCGCGCCCGCCGCGCCGTCCTGCGCCGCCTCGATCCGTGTCACGACGTGCGGCGCAACTACAAGCACCGCCACTACGCCAGGGGCCCCGTGACGACCTTCGACATCACGGGCTTCGGCGCGCCGGGCGATTTCCGCGACGTCGATCCCGGCTGCGCCGGGGCGCTCGACGCTCTCCGAAAGACGACCGGGCGACGAGAGAGCGCACGGCCAGTCCCCGCGTCCTGAACCGCCGGCCAAGGTCAGCTTGCGGGTCGCGCCCCGGCCCGCCCTTCGTCCTCCGGCCCGTCGCGCCAGTGGTCGGCGATCCAGGGGGCGGGCCGCGTGCGCCGGTGCGGGCGCCCCGCCCGCCAGCCCGCCAGCGCCTGGTCCGGGTCGGGCCGGCCATGGAAGACGAGAATGCGCGTGCCCGCCGGGAGTTTCGGGGCGGTCAGCAGATTGAGCGGGAACGCCGCCACCGCGTGGCGCTTGAAGCTTCGCACCCACGGCTCTGGCCACCAATAGCGTTCGCCCATGGCGCGGGTCACGTAGCGCTGCTCCGCCGTCCCGAAGCGCCGCAGCGCTTCGTCCCGTTCCGCGCGGAACCTGTCGAGGATGAACCGGGTCGTCCCGGCGCGCCAGCGGAAGACGGAGGAGTTGCCAGTCTCCGGGCGCTTCCGGGGGAGCGCCCGCGCCCGCTTCCAGTCGTGGATGATGCAGCGCTTCCCTGGCCGGTGGTCGAAGAAGCAGTCGAGGCCGCCCACGACGATCTGGTCGAGGTCCAGGAACAGGCAGTCGCCTTCCATGCCGGCCAGGCCGTCGGCGAACAGCCCGAGCTTGAGCCAGGTCGTCCGGGCGTGGCTCTCGGGGAGGTCGAGCGGCGGCAAGGGATGGGCCTCGACCTGCGGCAACAACCCCGAACCGTCGTCGGTGAAGCAGAGGAAGCGGAAGGGCCGGGACAGATGGCGCACGACGCCCCGGTAGAGACGGTTGACGAAGGCCGGCCCGTAGCGCTCTCCCCATTTCAGGGTGACGACGTTGACCGGCGCGAGGCCGCCATCCTTCGCTCCGGTCTCCAAGGGACGCTCCCGGCAGGCTTCCCAAGCGCGAGGAAGAAAGCACGCATCGCGCTCGCGAGTCGAGGCCGCACCGAAAAGGCGCCCGTGTCGGGGTTGGCAGGGGGGCGGTTCCCGCTACTATCGGGTGTCGGCGGAACGTGGACGATGCGGGAGACGATCGCGCGATGGCCCGGCCTGCGCTCTCTGCTCTGGTGGTCGCGCACGACGAGGAGGCGCAGCTCGACGACTGTCTCCGCTCCCTCGCGTTCGCCGACGAGCGGGTGGTCGTTCTCGACCGCTGCACCGACGGCTCGCGGGCGATCGCGGAGCGGCACGCCGCCGTGATCGTCGAGGGCGCCTGGCCCCTGGAAGGCGACCGGCGGAACGCCGGAATCGACGCCTGCGCCGGCGACTGGATTCTCGAGGTCGACGCCGACGAGCGCGTGCGCCCCGCACTCGCCGACGAGATACGCGCCGCCATCGCGGGCGCGGACGGCGGCTATTTCCTGATCCCCGTCGACAACTACGTCGGCGGGCGGCTGGTCCGCCACGGCTGGGGAGCGTCCTTCGGCACGACGGCGGTCGCGCGCCTGTCCGCGCGCGGCTGCAAGCGCTGGAGCACGGCCGCGCGCGTCCATCCGCCGATGACGCTGCGCGGCCCGCGGCGCCGGTTGAAGACGCCGCTCCAGCACTACGTCGACCGCGACATCTCCGACATGCTGAGGCGCTTCGACCGCTATACGACGCTGCGCGCGCTGGACCTCATCGATTCCGGCGACATCGGCACGCTTGGCGCGAACCTCCGCCGGCTCGCGATGCGCTTCCACAAATGCTTCGTCTCCCGGCGCGGCTACCGGGAAGGTGCCATGGGGCTGATGGTCGCGATCCTGGCGGGGCTCTACCCGCTCGTCTCACACATCAAGGCGCGGACGGCGGACAGGGGCGGGATGGCGCAGTCGTGAAAACACCTCCCCCGCCGGGTGCCCCCGGCGCGGCGCAGGGCGGGGGCAGACCGTGGACCCGGCCCGTGCGCATCGCCGAACTCGCCTGGACGGATTACGACCGCCGGGTGCGCGAGGAGCGGCCGGTGGTGATTCTCCCCGTGGGGGCGCTGGAGCAGCACGGACCGCATCTGCCCATGAACTGCGACGCCGTCATCCCCACCGCGCTTTCCGAGCGGGTCGCGGCGCGCACCGGCGATCTGGTCGCGCCGACCCTCTGCTACGGCTACAAGTCGCAGCCGAAATCGGGGGGCGGCGACCATTTCCCGGGGACCACCAGCCTGGACGGAGAGACCCTGATCCGCACCGTGCGCGACGTCGTCCGCGCATTCGCCCGCCACGGCGTGCGCCGCATGGCGCTGGTCGACGGCCACTACGAGAACAACATGTTCCTGGTGGAAGGTATCGACCTCGCCTTGCGCGGGCTGCGGCGCGAGGGCATCCGCGACATGCGGATCGCCAAGCTCCCCTATTGGGAATACGTCACCGAGGAGACCCTGCGCATTGCCTGGCCCGAGGGCTTTCCCGGATGGCCGCTCGAACACGCCGGCGTCATGGAGACATCGGTCATGCTGCACCTGCATCCGTCGCTGGTGACCATGGAGGACGCGCCTGCGCACCCGCCGGCCGACTTTCCGGTCCACGACGTCTACCCGGTCGATCCCGCGTCGGTGCCGGCGACCGGCGCGCTCTCGCCATCGACCAGCGCCAGCGCGGAAAAGGGCGCGCGCTTCGTCGCGGATTACGTGGACGGCATGGCCGCCGCGCTGGCCGAGATCTTCGGGCCGAAAGACGCGGCCGCCGCGGCCCGGTAGCGGACGAGCCGAGGGGCGCGCCGCCGATGGGCCACGGCTTCCACGAACCGGTCAGCGGCATGGACATGCCGCGCTTCGGCGCCGTGCCGACCTTCATGCGGCTGCCCCACGTCACCGACTTCGCGGACGTGGACATCGCGCTGGTCGGCGTGCCGTGGGACGGCGGTACCACCAACCGCGCCGGTGCCCGCCACGGCCCGCGTGAAATCCGCAACATGTCGAGCCTGATTCGGCGCACCCACCACGCGCTCGACATCTGTCCCTACGAGATGTGCCAGATCGCCGATTGCGGCGACGCCCCGGTCAACCCGGTCGACCTGGACGACACGATCGGACGCATCGAGCGCTTCTTCGCCGCATTGCACCGGGCCGGCGCGGTGCCGCTGTCGGCCGGCGGCGACCATCTGATCACGCTGCCGATCATGCGCGCCATCGCCCGCGATCGGCCCCTCGGCATGATCCACTTCGACGCCCACTCCGACACCTGGGACAGCTATTTCGGCGGCTCCACCCTGACCCACGGCACCCCCTTCCGGCGCGCCGTCGAAGAGGGCCTGCTCGACCCGAAGCGGACCATCCAGATCGGCATCCGCGGCTCGGTCTACGACCGGCGCGACATGGATTTCGCGCGGGACGCCGGGATGCGCGTCGTCGAGATCGAGGAGTATTTCGCGCTCGGCTGGGAGAAGACGGTCGCCGAGGCCCGCAAGACGGTCGGCCAGGGGCCGGTCTATATCAGCTTCGACGTCGACGGACTGGACCCGGTCTACGCACCCGGCACCGGTACGCCGGAAATCGGCGGCTATTCGACCTACGAGGCACAGCGCATGCTGCGCGGCACGCGCGGCCTGAACCTGGTCGGCGGCGACGTGGTGGAGGTCGCCCCGCCCTTCGATCCGAGCGGCAACACCGCGCTGGTCGGTGCCACCATGATGTTTGAAATCCTTTGCGTGCTGGCCGAATCGGTCGCCGCGCACGCGCTGACGGAGGGGACCTGCGATGGACGATAAAGCCTGCATGCGCCGGGCGATCACCCTCTGCCGGGAGAAGATGGAGTCGGGCGAAGGCGGCTATTGCGCGACGATCATCGTGCGCGACGGCGCCGTGATCGGAGAAGGCTGGAACAACGTCGTGGAGAACCACGACGCGACCGGCCATTGCGAGATGAACGCGATCCGTGATGCCGGCCGGCGCACCGGAAGCTGGGATCTGTCCGGCGCGACCCTCTACACGACATGGGAGCCTTGCGTCATGTGCGCGGCGGCGATCTGGTGGGCGCGGATCGATCGGGTCTTCTACGCCAACCTCCTGTCCGACGCGGCCGGGCTCGGCATCGACATCGCGGCCCTCGAAACGGAGGTCGCGACTGCGACGGCGCAACGCGCCCGCCCCTACCGGCGGCTGCTCGGAGACGAGGCCCTCGCCGTTTTCAACGAGTGGTGGGACAAGGCGAACCGCCGGCTGATCTGAGCGCCAGCCGGAAGACGCCGTTCCGCCCGCCCGTGAAGCCCGACGGCCGCTGCATGAGAAAGTCGATGGAGGAGGCGCGCGCGCGGTTGCGGGCCGTGTTCGGGCTGCGCGACTTCCGGCCGGGCCAGGAGGCCGTCATCGCGGCGTTGCTCGCCGGCGAAGACGTGCTCGCGGTGATGCCGACCGGGAGCGGCAAGTCGCTGTGCTACCAGCTTCCCGCGCTGTTGGGCGACGGGCTGACGGTGGTCGTCTCGCCGCTGATCGCCCTCATGCGCAACCAAGTGGCGCAAATGCGTGCCCTGGGCGTGGCGGCCGCGGCCCTCAATTCGGCCAATCCGCCGGGCGAGAATCGCCGCGTCGTGGAGAGGGTGCGCGCTGGGGACCTCGCGCTGCTCTACGCCGCGCCCGAACGCTTGGCGCTGCCTGAAACCGTGGCCCTCCTGCGCGCCTCCGGGGTGCGGCTGCTGGCGATCGACGAAGCCCATTGCGTCTCCCGGTGGGGCCACGATTTCCGGCCTGAATATCTTTCGCTCGGCACCCTGCGCACCGCCCTCGACAGGGTGCGGACGATCGCCCTCACGGCGACCGCGGACGCCGCCACCCGCTCGGAAATCGAGCGAAAACTGTTCGACCGCCCGCCGCGGGTCTTCGTCCACGGATTCGATCGTCCCAATATCGGCCTCGCGATGCGGGCGAAGCGCACCACCGCCGAGCGCCAGCTCCTGGCGTTCCTCGAGCGTCACGCCGGGCACAGCGGCATCATCTACTGCGCCTCTCGGAAAGGGACCGACGCCCTGGCCCGTGCGCTGGCCGCCCGGGAACTGCGCGCCGTGCCCTACCACGCCGGCATGGATAAGGCCGCCCGCGACGCCAACCAGGATCTGTTCCTGCGCGAGGACGGGGTGGTCGTGGTCGCGACCGTCGCCTTCGGCATGGGCATCGACAAGCCGGACGTGCGGTTCGTCTGCCACGCCAACATGCCGCAGACGATCGAGAACTACTACCAGGAGATCGGCCGCGCCGGCCGCGATGGGCTGCCGGCGGAGACGCTCACGCTCTACGGGCTGGACGACATGCGGCTGCGGCGCGTGCAGATCGAGGAGAGCGGGGCCGCAGAGGAAAAGAAGCGCATCGAGCACCAGCGGCTGACCGCGCTCATCGCGCTCTGCGAGGCGCCGCGCTGCCGGCGCGAGACGCTGCTCGCCTATTTCGGCGAGCGGACGGCGCCTTGCGGGAATTGTGATCTCTGTGTGGACGGGGTCGAGGTGGTCGACGGGAGCGTCGAGGCGCAGAAGCTGTTGTCTGCGGTGGCGCGGACGGGCGAGCGCTTCGGCACCGAGCACATCGTCGCCCTCGTCCGCGGCGAGGAGACCGACCGCTTGCGCCGCTTCGGCCATCACCGCCTGCCGACCTTCGGCGTCGGCGCCGATCGCAGCAAGCAGGAGTGGCGCGGCATCGTCCGCCAGCTCTATGCCGCCGGCTGCCTGACGCTGGAAATCGCGGATCACGGCCGCTGGTGCATGACCGACGAGGGCCGGGCCGTCATGCGCGGGCAACGCCGGTTCGAGATGCGCCGCGACGCCGCGACGCCACCCAGGCCCAAACGGGACCGCGCCACCGGGGCCGCGCCGCGGGCGGCGGCTCTCCCGGTCGCGGACGAGGCGCTCTTCGACGAGCTCAAGGCGTTGCGCCGGCGCCTCGCGGCGGAAGAGAAAGTCCCGGCCTACGTCGTCTTCTCCGATCGAACCCTGATCGAACTGGCCGACGCCCGCCCGGCGACCCGGAACGCCATGCGCGGGGTTCACGGCGTGGGCGCGGCCAAACTCGAGAAATACGGCGACGCCTTCCTCGCGGTGCTCGCGGCCGCGCCGCCGCGGCCATGAGCACGCGCGGGCCGGACGCGCCGGCGGCCGTCCTCTCCGCCGGCTTCTGGCGGCGCTTCGCGGCGTGGCTCATCGACGGGGCGATCGTCCTGGCGGGGTTCTTCCTCGTCGGCATCTATCTGTGGCCCGATCTCGTGCTGACCACGACCCTGACGAGCGAAGTCGACGGCGGGCGCCTGGAAACCGTGCGCACCGCGCCGACGCCGCTGGGCGCGGTCGTCCTCGGCGTCGTCGTCTGGGCCTATGTGGCCCTCCAGGAATGCGGGCCGCGCCAGGCGACCCTCGGCAAGCGCGCCCTGGGCCTCAGGGTCACGGGCCAGGACGGTGGCCGCGTTTCACTGCTCGCGACGAGCGTCCGCAGCTGGCCGCGCTGGCTTCCGGGGCTGCTCGGCACGGTCGGCATCCCCGACACCCTCTCCGCGCTCGCAGTGGCCGCTGCGCTCGCCGCCTGCGTGGCGGTGGCCTTCACGCCGCGCAAGCGGGGCTTGCACGACATGATGGCGCGATGTCTGGTCGTGCGCCGGCCGCCGGCCGCGCCTGGGAGCGAATGATGGCGCGCCGCCGGCTTTTGCGCCATGATCGGCCGGCGGCGGGCGGCAGGCTCGCCGCTTGACACCGGGGGAGCGGCCCATGGCGGCGCAACTGGCGAACGAGCGCGTCTGTTACATCGACGGGGAGATCGTGCCCGAGAGCCGGGCCACGGTCTCGTTCCGCGATCGCAGCTTTCGCTACGGCGACGGAGCGTTCGACACGACGCGCACCTTCGGACACCGGATTTTCAAGCTGGAGGAGCATATCGTCCGCTTCTACAAGAGCCTCCGCTACCTGCGGATCGACCCCGGCCTGCCGCCCTCCGAGATGAAGCGGCAGACCGAGGAAGTGCTGGCGCGCAACCTGCATCTGCTGGGCCCCGACGAGGATTACTGGGTCACCCAGCGCGTCTCGCGCGGCGTCGAGCCGGCGGGCGGCGACGTCGTCGGCTCGAGCGGACCTACCCTCGTCATCGAGTGCACGCCGCTCCCCCTCGCGCAACGCGCCCACTATTACCGCGACGGCATCCCGCTGATGATTCCCTCCACCCGCCGCGCCGCACCGGAGGCACTTTCGCCCAGGGCCAAGACCCACAACTATCTCAACCTCCTGGTGGGCCACGACGAGATCCGCCGCCGGGATGCGAACGCCTGGGCGCTGCTCCTCGACCACAACGGCAATCTTTGCGAGGGGCTCGGCTCCAACCTCTTCCTGGTCGCTGACGGCGTTCTCTACACGCCGCAGGACCGTTACGTGCTCTGCGGGGTCAGCCGCGAGACCGTGATGACGCTCGCGAAGGAAGCGGGCATCGACGTGGTCAAGGCCGATCTCGACCTCTACGACGCCCATGCCGCCGACGAGGCGTTCGTCACCTCGACCAGCTTCTGCATCTGCCCGGTCGCCAGCATCAACGCCGTGCCCTTCGGCGAGCAGCGCCTCCCCGGCCCGATGACGGAACGGCTCACCAGGCTCTACGGCGATTTCGTCGGTTTCGATTTCGTCGCCCAGTATCTGAAGCACCTGCATTAGGGCCGCCTCCATGCTGGAGATCGTCAAGCCGGGCCTCGAGACCGCCATCCAGGACTTTCCGGGCCGCATCGGCTACTGGAACCAGGGCTTCCCGCCCTCCGGCCCGATGGACATGTGGTCGTTCCGCCTCGCCAACCTCCTGGTCGGCAACGACCAGGGCGCGCCCGGCCTCGAGGCGCAGTTCATGGGGCCCACGATCCGCTTCCGGCGCGCGGGCGTCATCGCCGTGACCGGTGCCGACATGCGGCCCGCCGTGGACGGGCGGGCCATCCCGCTGTGGGAGAGCGTCGCGATAGCGGCCGGCCAGACCCTGACGATGGGCCCTGCCGTTTCCGGCGCGCGCAGCTATCTCGCGGTCGCCGGCGGGATCGACGCGCCGTCCTGGCTCGGCTCGGCCTCGACCTTTCACAAGGCGGGAGTCGGCGGGCTGGACGGCTACGCCGTCAAGAGCGGGCAGGTGCTCCCGGTGAGGGAAGCCGTCGGCGCCGCGGGCCGCCGGGTCGCGGAACGCGCGCGCCCGCGCTTCACGGCGGACAAGACCTGGACCGTCGAGGCGGTGCGCGGCCCCAACGACGACTGGATCGACGAGGCCGGCCACGAGCGTTTCTCGACCGTCTCCTGGAAGCTCGAGGCGCGCAGCGACCGCACCGGATACCGCCTGCAAGGGCCCGACTGGACCTTCACGGAAAAGGCGACGAACAAGCTGCCGGAACACGGCGACTTTCCCTCCAACATCATCGACCAGGGCTATCCGTTGGGCGCGGTCAATCTCGGCGGCCAGACGCCGATCATCCTGATGAACGACGGCCCCAGCATGGGCGGGTTCATCTGCCCCTACACGGTGCCCTCCGCCGCGTTCTGGAAGCTCGGCCAGATGAAGCCCAACGAGTTCATCAGGTTTCGCGAGATCCCGGTGGCGGCGGCGCAGGCGCTGCGCGCCGCCCTCGACGAAACCTGCACGCTCGACAGCATCGAACAGGGGGAGGCCAGTTGATGGCGGAGGAGATTCTGACCCAGGCGCCGGGCAATGTGTGGAAGGTCCTCGTGAAGGAGGGCGATACGGTCAAGGCCGGGGACACGCTCTTCATCCTCGAGGTCATGAAGACCGAGGTGCCCCACGACGCCGAAAGCGACGGCGTGGTGAAGAAGCTCCACATCAAGGAAGAAGACGCCGTCGACGTGGGCCAGCTCGCGGTGGAGATCGACTGAGCCGGCCGGGGCGGCGGCCTGCGCGACCGCAGCCGGAGGCGGGAGCGTGCGCGTCCTCGCGTTGGGCGCTGGCGTGGTCGGCACGGCGGCGGCCTATTTCCTGGGCGAGGCCGGCCACGACGTCACCGTGGTGGAACGGCAGGCGGGCGCGGGCCTCGAGACCAGTTTCGCGAACGGCGGAATCGTCAGCGCCTATACCGCCCGGCCGTGGGCCCATCCGGAAGTCCCCGGCATGTTGATCCGATGGCTTGGCAGGGAGGACGCGCCCTACCTGTTCCGCCTCTGCCCCGACCTCGCGCAATGGCGCTGGGCGCTCCGCTTCCTCCGGAACTGCACGCGGCGGCGCTTCGAGCGGGCGCAACGCGCCGCGCTCCGCCTCTCGATCTACAGCTTGGCGTGCCTCCAGGCGCTCCGCGAAAAGGAGAAGCTCGCCTACGACCGTCGCGAGAGCGGCGTGCTCCACCTCCACCGAAGCACGGCGGCGCTCGACGCGGCCCATGCCTTCGAGACGCGGCTGGCGGACGCGCGCTGCCACCCCCAGTGCCTCGACCGGGACGCGATGGTTGAGACCGAGCCCGCGCTGCAACAGACGGCCGACCGCTTCGCCGGCGCCCTCTTCTTCCCGCGCGACGAAACCGGCGACGCCCACAAGTTCACCGTGGCGCTGGCGCGGGCCGCGGCGGCCAAAGGCGTGGCCTTCCGCTTCGGGGAGACCGCCCGCCGGCTCGTCGGCGACGGCCGGGCGGTCACCGGCGTCGAGACCGACCGGGCCGTCATCCACGCCGACGCCGTGGTTGTGAGCCTCGCCAGCGACAGCCCGCCCTTCCTCGCGCGTTTCGGCATCCGCGCGCCGATCTATCCGCTCAAGGGCTATTCGGTGACCCTCCCCACCGAGGGCTACGACGGCGCGCCGACCCACGGCATCCACGACGGCCGCCGGCGCATCGTCATGAGCCGGCTCGGCGACCGCCTGCGCTGCGCCGGCACCGCCGAACTCGACGGCTACAACCGGACCGTCCGCCCGGACCGGGCCAAGGCCACGCTGGATGCGGCGCTGGCGGTGTTCCCGCGCTGCGGCGACCCACGCAAGGCCGAGAGCTGGGCCGGCCTGCGGCCCATGACGCCGGATTGCCTTCCCCTCCTCGGCGAGACCGGGGTCCGCGGGCTCTATGTCGATACGGGCCACGGCAGCACCGGCTGGACCTATTCGTGCGGTTCCGGGCGGATCATCGCCGACATCGTTTCCGGCCGCGCGCCCGAGATTGACCTGAGCGGCCTGACGGCGGACCGGTTCTGACCAGCGGCCGGCGGCGATGGGCGCGATCGAGTGTCTCTGGACCGGCCTCGCCGCGGCGGGCGCCGCCCTCTGGCTCTGCGTCCTGGCGCTGCCGTGGCAGTCCTGGCGCGTCCGCGAGGCGCTGAAGCCGGCGCCCGGCGATACCGATCTCGCCGGCGTCACCGTCCTGATCCCGGCGCGCGACGAGGCGGCGTTGGTCGGCAGCACCCTCGCCGCGCTCGCCCGCCAGGGCCGCGGCCTGCACGCGATCCTGATCGACGACCGGTCGAGCGACGGCACGGCCGAGGCGGCACGGCGGGCTGCCCCGGCCTCGCTCTCCCTCGAAGTCCTGCGCGGCGTACCGTTGGCGGAGGGATGGAGCGGCAAGCTGTGGGCCCTCGAACAGGGGCGCCGCCGGGTGGAAACGCCGCTCGTCCTGCTGCTGGACGCGGACATCGCGCTCGCGCCGGGAATGGTCCGGGCCCTGCTTCGGCGGAAGGAACGAAGCGGCGCGGCCCTGGTCTCGCTGATGGCGGCGCTGCGGATGGAAAGCGGCTGGGAAAAGTTCCTGATGCCCGCTTTCGTCTATTTCTTCCGTTTGCTTTACCCCTTCCGCCTGGTGAACGGAGGCCGAAGCGGGCTCGCCGCGGCCGCCGGTGGATGCGTCCTCGTGGAGACCGCCGCGCTCGCCGAGATCGGCGGCTTCGGCGCGATCCGGGGCGCGCTCATCGACGATTGCGCGCTGGCCCGGGCGGTCAAGCGCAGGGGGCGCCGCATCTGGATCGGCGTGACTCGCGGCGCGACGAGCCGCCGGGCCTATCGCACGCTCGGCCCGATCTGGCGGATGGTCGCCCGCACCGCCTACACCCAGCTCCTCTATTCGCCGGCGCTGCTGCTGCTGTGCTCGCTGCTCATGGCCCTGGCGTTCTGGATGCCCGTCGCCGGCCTCGCCGGCCCCCCCGCCGCCAAGATCGCCGGCGGGGTCGGCCTCGCCGCCATGGCGGGAAGCTACCTGCCGACCGTCCGCTATTACCGGCTGGCGTCGGCCTGGACGCTGCCCATGCCTTTCGCCGGCACGCTCTTCCTGGCGATGACGTGGCACTCCGCCCTCCGCGATTGGGGCGGCCGGCGGAGCGAATGGAAGGGCCGCATCTATCCGCGCCCCCCAGCGCCGCGAGACACGGCCGCCTGACCCCGCGCAATTCGCCGCCTTCTCTCTCGCCCTCTGCATCGACCGGGGAGTCCTGACCTCTGAAAGCACCTGCGCGCCTCTGAAACGCGCCTTCCCGGCCGCGCTCGCGGGGCGCTGGTTTCCAGGGCTGTTTCCCGAAAAGGCGTCGCCGGCTTGACGCGCGCAGGAAGGCGTGTCAGCACGAGGCGATGCGCGAGGGAGCCGGGAAGACACCCGCCGCGGCCTGCCGGTTCGTGCGTCTGGCCGAGACCGGCCGGCCGACGGTGACGATCTTCCACGACGGGCGGCCGCTGGCCGCGCTCGCGGGCGATACCCTGTTGACGGCGCTGCTTTGCCACGGCGTCGCGCTCCGCCGCTCCGAGTTCGGCGACGGGGTGCGCGCCGGCTTCTGCAACATGGGCGCCTGCCAGGATTGCTGGGTCGCCTTCGAGGGCGGGACGCGCGCGCGCGCCTGCACCACGGAGGTGCGGGAGGGAATGCGCGTGCGTGCGGCCGGCGAGGCGTCGTGAGCACCGGTCAGCCCGCGGTCCTGATCGTGGGCGCGGGGCCGGCGGGAACGCGCGCCGCCGAAACCCTCGTCGCCCACGGCCTCGCGCCGATCCTGGTGGACGAGGCGGCGCAGGGCGGCGGCCAGATCTACCGCCGTCCGCCGGCGGGATTCGCGCGCCCGGCTAGTGCCCTCTACGGCTTCGAGGCGCGCAAGGCCCAGGCGGTCCACGCCGCGCTCGCGGCGGTGCGGGGGCGCCTTGATTACCGCCCGAACACCCTGGTCTGGAGCGTCGAAGCCGGCACCGCCCATACCCTCGGCCCCGACGGAATCGCGCGGCTCCGGTTCGATGTCCTGCTCCTCGCCACCGGCGCGATGGATCGGGTCCTGCCCTTCCCGGGCTGGACGCTGCCGGGCGTGTTCACCTTGGGCGGCGCCCAGGTCGCCTTGAAGGCGCAGGGCTGTGCCATCGGCGAGCCGGTGGCGTTCCTGGGGACAGGCCCCCTGCTCTACCTCGTCGCCTACCAGTACGCCCATGCCGGGGCGACGGTGGCGGCGGTGCTCGATACGGCGCGCGCGACCGATGCGTTGCGCGCGCTGCCCGACCTGTTCCTCGGCGGGCGGACCCTCGCCAAGGGGCTCTGGTACATGGCCTGGCTGCGCCGCGCCGTCCCGGTACGGCGCGGCGTGACGCCGGTCGCCGCCGAAGGGGACGGGCGGCTCGAGGCCGTGCGCTACCGCGACCGGCGGGGGCGGGCGCACCGCGTCGCCTGCGCCGGCCTCGGTTTCGGCTACGGCGTCAAGTCCGAGGTCCAGCTCGCCGAACTTGCCGGCTGCGAGATGGCGTTTGACGAGCGCGTGCGGCAATGGCTGCCGGTCTCCGACGCGGACGGCCGCGCCCGCCGGGGCGTGCTCTATCTCGCCGGCGACGGGGCCGGGGTCGCCGGCGCCGATGCCGCCGAGCTGCGCGGCCGCCTCGCGGCGCTCGCCTTGCTCGCCGATCACGGAGTCGCCGTCGACCGTTCGGCGCAAAAGCGGCTTCGCGTGCGGCTCGGGCGTATCCTGCGCTTCCGCGACGCCCTCGAGCGCGCGCTACCGACGCCGTATCGTCTGGCGGCCACGCTTCCCGATGAGACCATCATCTGCCGTTGCGAAACCGTCACCGCAGGCGCGATCCGCCGCGGCCAGTCGCTCGCCCCGGCCGAGATCAACCGGGCCAAGGCCTTCACGCGGGTCGGCATGGGGCGATGCCAGGGGCGCGTGTGTGGCTTGGCCGCCGCGCACGTCCTCGCCGCCGCGCGCGGATGCCCCGTCGCCCAGGTCGGTCGCCTTCGCGGCCAGGCGCCGGTCAAGCCGCTCGACATCGGGGCGGGCGCCCGCGCCGCGGTCGAGGACGGTGCCAGGGCGGCGTCGATTTGAGCGCGCCCGCGAGCGATGTCATCATCGTCGGCGGCGGCCTCGTCGGTTGTTCCGCCGCCCTGCATCTGCGGCGTTGCGGCGCGGAGGTCACGGTGGTGGAGAAGAATCAGATCGGGGCGGCGGCGAGCGGCGTCAATTTCGGTGGCGTCCGGCGCAACGGGCGGAAGCTCGCCGAACTGGCGCTCGCCGCCCGCGCCCTGGACATCTGGAAGCGTCTGCCGGCGCTGGTCGGCGACGACTGCGAATACGCCGTCACCGGCCACCTCAAGGTCGCGCGCAGCGAGGAGGACATGGCAGGGATGGCGGCCCATGCCGAAGCGCAGGCCGAACACGGGGTCGCGGTGGAGATGCTGAACCGCAACGCTCTGCTCGCCGGTTACCCGTGGTTCGGCGCGGGCGCGTTCGGCGCCGCGTGGTGCCCCGACGACGGGCAGGCCAACCCGCGCTTGGTCGGCCCGGCCTTCGCGCGCGCGGCGCGGACCGCGGGCGCGCGGCTGCTGGAGCAGGACGGTGCCCGGCATGTCGCCCGCGACGGCGGCGGCTTCATCGTCGAGACCGAATCGGGGCGCACCCTGCGCGCCGGAACGCTGGTCAACAGTGCCGGTGCCTGGGGCGGCCGCCTCGCGGCGCGGTTCGGCGAGGCGGTCGCTATCTGGCCGATGGAGCCGCAGATGGCGGTCACGGAGCCGGTGCCCCATTTCATGGGGCCGGCGCTCGGCGTGGTCGGCGGCGACGTCTATGTGCGCCAGATCCCGCGCGGCAACGTCATCTTCGGCGGTCGCAGCACCACCGCCGACCTCGACCACGGCTTCGGCAGGGTCAACGCCGAGGAGAGCCTGAGCACGCTGGCGCGGACGGCCGCCCTGGTGCCCCGCCTGGCCGAAAGCAACGTGATCCGCTTCTGGAGCGGTGTCGAGGGCTGCACCCCGGACCACCTCCCTGTCCTCTCCCCGAGCCGGACCACATCGGGCTTGGTTCACGCCTTCGGCTTCAGCGGCCACGGCTTCTGTCTCGGCCCGGCCTCGGGCGCCGTGGCCGCCGAACTCGCCCTCGATGGCTGCAGCCCGACGCCGATCGACGGCCTCGGGATCGGTCGCTTCGCGGACGGCCGGAAGGAACCCCCGCCCGGCGGCCCCGCGTCCGGCCGCGGCCGCGCGCAGTGAGCCAGGAGAGTCCGTCGATGCCGGCCGCCTCCCGCCCCGTGGGAGTCTTCGTCCTCGGCGACGTGCCGCCGCGGGACCTCGCGGGGCTGAGCCGGCAGGTCGAACACTGCGGCTTTTCCGACCTCTGGTTCGCCGAGGACTATTTCATGAACTCGGGGTTCGCGAGCGCCGCGCTGGCGCTTCAGGCCACGGAAGCGGTCCATGTCGGGATCGGCGCCGTCTCGAACCGGGTCCGCCACCCGGCCGTCGCCGCCATGGAGGCCGCGACGCTCGCCAACGCTCATCCTGGCCGCTTCACGCTCGGCATCGGCCACGGCGTCCCGGCCTGGGTCAGGCAGATGCACCTGTTCCCGAAATCGGTTCTGGGCTCGCTGCGCGAGGCGATCACGGACGTGAAGCGCCTCCTGGCGGGCAAAACCTTGACGGGTGTGGGCGGCTATTACGGCTACGACCGGGTCGCGCTCACCCACCCCGCGCCCAGTCTCCGGGTGCTGGGCGCGGTGGTCGAGCCAAAGTCGGTCGACCTCTGCGCCGAGGTCGCGGACGGCATGATCGTCTCCGTTCTCGCGGGGCCGCGTTACGTCGCCGCCGCCAGGGAGCGCATCGCACGTGTCCGGCGCGCCCGTGGACTGCCCGCGGACTTCGCGCTCGTGGTCTACGCGCTGGCGAGCGTGGACAACGACCGCACCGCCGCCCGGGCCAGGGTACGTCCGACAGCGGCCTTCTATCTGGAAGCGATGGGCACCACCTGGATCACAGGCGCCTATGGCGCCAACGAGGCGCTGGCCGCGCTGGTGGCGAAGGGCGGCGCGTCCGCAATCGAGGCGGCGATGCCGGACGACTGGCTCGACTGGCTCGCCGTCGCCGGGACGCCGGCGGACTGCGTGGCCCGGATCGCCGCGCTGTTCGACGCCGGGGCCGACAAGGTTGTGCTTTGCATCGTCCCCTCCGATGCGCTCCCGGCCCAGCTCGACATCTTCTCCCGCGCGGTGCTGCCGGCGCTCTGACCCGTGCACCGAAGCGCGTCGCCGCGTTTGGGGCGGGCGTGGGAAATCCGGGCTAACCCTGGCTCGCAGCGAGCCTTGCGCCGAGGTCGTCCATCGCCGCGCCGTCGATGTTGGCGACGGAGAAGCGCAAATAGGCTTCCTGGTCCGGGCCGAACGCGCTGCCGGGCAGGCACAGGACGTTTTCCCGCTCGGCGAGCCGCCGGGCGGCGTCCGCGGACGTCATGCCCGTGAAGGGGTGGCGGACATAGGCGAAAAAGGCACCGGCGCAAACCAGGGCGTAGGCAAGACCGCGGCGGTCGAACAGGGCGCGGAAGCGGGCGATTCGCTCCAGCACCAGAAGACGCTTGTCCGCGCGGTACGACGCGAGACGGCGGAGGGCGAACAGGGCCGCCTCCTGTGCGATCGCGGGTGCGCAGATCGCCACGCAATCCGCCGCCTTGGCGATCTCGGCGAGCAGCGCACCGGACGCGGCCACCGCGCCGACCCGGTAGCCGGCCAAGCCGTAGGCCTTGGAGAAGCTGTAGAGATGAACCAGCGTGTCCGCCCAGTCGGCGGCGGCGAAGAGATCGTGAGGCGGATCGGAGCCGGGCAGGAAGTCGCGATAGGTCTCGTCCAGCACCAGCGCCAAGTTGCGCGCCCGCGCCAGCCGGTGGAACCGATGGATCGCCTCCGCCGGGTAGACGGCGCCGGTGGGGTTGTTCGGCGTCACCAGCACGATCGCGCGGGTCCGGGGCGTGATCCGCGCCTCGGCGTCGGCCGGATCGGGCACGCCGTCCCGCTCCGCGTGGAACGGCAGATAGACGGGCGTGACCCGCAGCATTTCGAGCCACATCCGGTGGTTGAAGTAACAGGGCAGCGGCAGGATCACTTCGTCGCCCGGGCCGGCGAGCGCCATGAGCGCGAGGCAGAAGGCTTGGTTGCAGCCGGCCGTGACGGCGACCTGATCGCGCGCCACGCGGCCGCGATAGGTCGCCGTCAGCGCGGCCGCCAGCGCGCTCCGCACGTCTTCCCGGCCCAGGATGTCGGTATAGCGCGCCGTCTCCGGGCGATGCACCGCGGCGGCGAGATGATCCATGAGGGCGGACGCCGGCGGGTAAGCGGGGACGGCCTGGGCCATGTCGAGTAGCGGCTTTCCGGGCCGGCCGTCGCGTCCCGCGAGCCAGCCGGCGACCTCGGCGATCGGCGGCGGCACCACGGCGCGGAGCGCCGGATCGACGCGATAAGCCATGCCCGGCGCGCCCGCCGTCAATAGGCGTATTCCTCGAAAACCGGCTCGACGCTGCGGCCCCAGCGGGTTTCGTAGGCTTCCAGCATGTCGTCGGCCGCGGTGCGTCCGCTCTCGACGATCTGGCGCAGATAGGTCAGGTAGGAGCGCTCGTCGGCGTCGAGATTGCCGGCGACCGCGCGGCGCTGGAGGCCCCCGGCGGCGATTTCGACCATGTCGCGCGCCACCTCGCGGACGCTCCGCCTGCCGACCCGGGCGCTCAGGGCGTCGCGGGGCACCGCGCGGCGCAGGCGCGAGACGTCGGCGGCGGTCCACGGCGCGATCAGCGCTTCGGCCTCGTTCAGCGCCGTCGAATCGTAGAGCAGGCCGACCCAGAGCGCCGGCAGGGCGCACACCTTGCTCCAGGGCCCGCTGTCGGCACCGCGCATCTCGATGTAACGCTTCAGCCGGACCTCGGGGAACACGGTGGTCAGGTGGTCCTCCCAGTCCGCGAGCGTCGGCCGTTCGCCGGGGAGCGCCGGCAGCGCGCCGGCGAGGAAATCGCGGAAGGACTGCCCCGCGGCGTCCACGAAGCGGCCGCCGCGGGTCACGAAATACATGGGTGCGTCCAGCACGTAATCGACGTAGCGCTCGAACCCCATGCCCGGCTCGAAGACGAAGGGCAGGATGCCGCAACGGTCGCTGTCGGTATCGGTCCAGACGTGGCTGCGGTAGCTCCGGTAGCCGGTCGGCTTGCCGTCGGCGAAGGGCGAGTTCGCGAACAGGGCCGTGGCGACGGGCTGGAGCGCCATGCCGACGCGCATCTTGCGCACCATGTCGGCCTCGGACTCGAAATCGAGATTGACCTGGACGGTGGCGGTCCGGGTCATCATGTCCAGGCCGAGGGCGCCGCGCGTCGGCATGTAGCGGCGCATGATCGCGTAACGGCCCTTGGGCATCCAGGGAACCGCGGCGCGCGGCGTCCGGGGGCGGAAGCCCAGGCCGAAGAAGCCGATGCCGAGTTCCGCGGAGACCGTCCTGACCTGGTCGAGATGGGTGTGCACCTCGTCGCAGGTCCGATGCAGGTTCGTGAGCTGTGCGCCGGACAATTCGAGCTGGCCGCCCGGCTCCAGGGTGACCGACTGCCTCTCCTTGAGCAGTGCGACCGGGCGGCCGGCCTCGAGATAGGACTTCCAGCCATAGCGCCGCAGCCCCTCCAGGAGGGCGCGAATGCCCGCCGACCCCTCGTAGGGCAACGGCGCGTGATCCGCCAGACGATGGCCGAACTTCTCGTGCTCGGTGCCGATGCGCCACTCCCGGCGCGGTTTGCAGCCGGCCTCGAGATACGCGACCAGATCCCGGTAGGCGACGGCGTCGCCCTCGCCGGCCGCCGCTGGGGCTGCGCCCGTCATGGCGTCTTCATCTCCCCGGGTGGCACCCGGCCCCAGTCTCTATCACGGAGGGGGTGCCATGGCACGCGCAATCCGGGCATGGCGGGCCCGCGCCGGCTTCATGCCGGTTCCCGGCGCCAATCCCCCGCGTGTGCCTGCCAGCAGGCGAGTGCCGCCAGCGCCGCGGTTTCGGCGCGCAGGATGCGGGGGCCGAGATGGGCGCGGACGGCCGCCGGGTGGCAGGCCAGAAGGCGCTGTTCTTCCGGCGAATAGCCGCCTTCCGGCCCGACGAGGATCGCCCAGGTCGCACCGGCTGCCCCGGACAACGCTTCGGCGACGCCGCGTTCGCCGCGCGGATCGCAGACCAGAAGCCGGCGTTCCCGCGGCCACCCGGCGAGCGCCTCGGCGAGCGGGCGGGCCTCCGCCGTCTGTGGGACCTCCAACCGGCCGCACTGCTCGGCGGCCTCGATCGCCTGGGCGCGAAGCCGGTCGGCATTGACCCGCCGGGTCCGGCCGCGATCGGTCAGCACGGGGTGGAGGGCGCCGACCCCCAACTCAGTGGCCTTCTCCACCACGAACCGCGTCCGCACGGCCGTAAGCGGCGCGAACAGAAGCCAGAGATCGGGCATCGGGCCCTGGTCGGCGCGACGCGCGCGGAGCCGGACGCAGGCGCCTTGCGGATCGAACGTCTCGATGGCGCCTTGCCATTCCCCCTGGCGCCCGTTGAACAGCCGGATCCGGTCGCCCGGCGCGCGCCGCATCACGTGCCGGAGATAGTGGCTCTGGGCGCGGCCCAGGACGATGGAGGCGCCCGCTTCCAGCGATGCGTCGACGAAGAGCCGGATCACGCGCCGCTCCTCGTCCCTTTCCGGCGGGGTCATGGAACCGTCCTCCGCTTGCCCGCTCACGCGCGCCACGATACACCGGCACCATGGTCGAGCGCCCTCGCAGCGAAGCCGGGGCCGCGGCGGCGGACGCGGGGCCTCTCGAGCGCATCGCGCCGCGGCCGCTGCGCCCGTTCGTGGCCCTGGCGCGGCTCGACAAGCCGACCGGAATCTGGCTCCTGCTCTGGCCCTGCCTGTGGGCGGTCGGCCTCGCCTCCGACGGCCTGCCGGACCTCGGCCTGCTGGTGTTGTTCGCCGCCGGCGCCGTCGTCATGCGCGCGGCGGGCTGCACGTACAACGACATCCTCGACCGGGATATCGATGCCCGCGTCGCGCGCACCCGCGGGCGCCCCCTGCCGTCCGGTGCGGTGAGCCTTGGAGGCGCGGCGGCGTTCATGGCGGTGCTGCTGTCGGCCGGCCTCGCCATCCTGCTTCACCTCAACCTCTTCGCGATCCTGCTCGGCCTCGGCTCGCTCCTGCTGGTCTTCGCCTATCCCTTGGCGAAGCGCGTCACCCACTGGCCCCAGGCCTTTCTCGGCCTCACCTTCAACTACGGGGCGCTGCTGGGCTGGGCGGCGGTGCGGGAGGGCCTCGACTGGCCGGCCGCCCCGCTCTACGTCGCCGGCATCGCCTGGACCTTGGGTTACGATACGATCTACGCCCACCAGGACAGGCAGGACGATGCCTTGGCCGGGGTGAAGTCCAGCGCCCTCGCGCTGGGTGCGCACACCCGGCCGTGGCTGATCGGGTTCTACGCGGCCACCACGGCCGGCTTGGCTGCCGCGGGCGTGCTGGCGTCGATGACCTGGCCCTATTTCATCGGGGTTTCGGTCGCGGCGCTGGCGCTGGCCTGGCAGGCATGGCGGGTGCGGATCGACGATCCGGCCGATTGTCTCACGAAGTTCAAGGCCAACGGCTGGACCGGCCTCGTGGTCTTCACCGGAATCGTCGCCGCGCGGGCCCTCGGCTGACCCGCCCGGTGCGTGGGCCGCGGGGGAAAACTGCTAGTCCTGGAGGGCGCCGAGGGCTTGGTCGCGTGTTTCGTGGATCGGGATGATCTTGTTGAAACCGCTGATCTCGAACACCTCCCCGACGGAATCGGACAGGGAGTGGAGCATCAGCTTGGCGTCCTGCTTCCAAAGATGCTTGGCGGCCATCAGGATGGCGCGGAGGCCCGCACTGCTGATGTAGGCAAGATCCTTCAGATCCATGATCACGGCGCGGTCGCTTTCCACGATCGCCGTCCTGATCGCCTCCTCGAATTCGAGCGCGTTGGTGCTGTCGATGCGCCCTTCCACCGTGGCGGTCAGGGTATTTTCGTCTCGTTCGGTCTTCAGTTCCATCGCCATCGTCTCGCGTGATCGTACCAGTCTCAGCCGTGCATCATGATCGGAGAGGTGCCCGTCGTCAAATGCCGCGGCTCGTCGTCAGTCGTCCGTCTCCGGCATCAGGACGAATTCGGGGTAGGACTCGATGCCGAGTTCCGCCGCGTCCTGGCCGAGGTCTTCGATGGTGGGCGAAACCCGGGCCCCCAGGGTCTTGTCGATGATGAACCATACCAGGAGCGACGCGCCGAACACGAAGGCGCCGATCGCCGCGATTCCGGCGAGCTGGACCAGGATGTCGCCGCCGGCCGCGATGCAGACCGCGACCGTCCCCCAGACGCCGGCGAAGAGATGGGCCGGAACCGCGCCGACCACGTCATCGACCTTGAAGCGCTCCAGGACCTTCACGCCGAGAACGACGATCGCACCGCCGATGGCGCCGATGATCACCGCCCAGTAGTGATCCACGATGTCCGGCCCGGCGGTGATCGCGACGAGGCCGGCGATGGCGCCGTTCAGGCTGGTGAGCAGGTCGACCCGCCCCATGATCGGCCGCGACAGGCTGATCGCCGCCAGGACGCCCGCGGCGGCGGCGAGGTTGGTATTAGCGAGGATGTTGCTCAGCGCGACGGCGTCGGCCGCGCCGCTCAGGGCGAGCTGCGAACCGCCGTTGAACCCGAACCAGCCCAGCCAGAGGATGAAGACGCCGAGCGTCACGGCCGGCACGTTCGATGGCGGCGTCACCCTGACGCTGCCATCGGCGCGGAACTTGTTTTTCCGCGGCCCGACGATGAGCGCGCCGGCGAGCGCCGCCCAGCCGCCGGTCGAGTGGACGATCGTGGAGCCGGCGAAATCCTGGAAGCCCATTTCCGCCAGCCATCCGCCGCCCCACGTCCAGGAGCCGATGAGCGGGTAGATGAACGCCGTGAGCAAGGTGATGAAGACGAAGAACGACCAGAGCTTCACCCGCTCGGCCAGGGTGCCGGAGACGATCGAGGCCGTCGTGGCGACGAACACCATCTGGAAGAACCAGTCCGACATGGTGGAGTAGCCGTTGTCCACGACAGCGGCGGCGGCTTCCTCGTCGCCGGACAACAGCGCGATCTCGTCGCCCGTCGCCGCGTAGGGGAGCTGGATCGAGCCAACCCAGCTCCCGACGTCGACGTACATCAGGTTGTAGCCAACCAGGTAGTAGGTCAGCCCGGCGATGGAATAGAGGCCGATGTTCTTCAGGCAGATCACGGAGGCGTTCTTGGTGCGCACCGAGCCGGATTCGAGCATGGTGAAGCCGGCGCACATCCACATCACGAGTGCGCCCCAGATGAGGAACGAAAAGCTGTTCAGGATGAACTGCGTTTCGCCGGTCACGGCCGCATGGGCGTTCGAGGCCATGAGCATGAAGGACACCGCGAAGGCGATGGCCAGCAGGGCAATTCGCGCGCGGGGCCGCACCGCACGGCGGAAGGCGCCCCGGACGCCGTCGATCGACATTCTTTCGCCCCCGTTCATTCCCCACTCCCGCGTCGCGCGCTGTCCAGGGCTTGAAAAGCACAGGGGATCGTTTCAGTCAAGTCCTCCGCGATCAGTCCGGGACCGAAGGCGGCCGCGGCGGCACCATGCAGCCAGACCGCGGCCGCCGCAGCTTCGAAGGACGGCATCCCCTGGGCGAGCAGGCCGAGAATCAGGCCGGCCAGGACGTCGCCTGCGCCGGCCGTGGCGAGGGTCGGCGGCGCGTTGGCATTGATCGCTGCGCGGCCATCGGGGGCCGCGATCACGCTGTCGGGCCCCTTCAGGACCACCACCGCCCCGCATTCCGCCGCCGCGGCGCGGGCGCGGGCGCGTTTGTCTCCCTCGTGGGCGAACAGGCGCCGGTACTCGCCTTCGTGAGGCGTGAGAACGGCATCGGGCCGGAGGGCGGCGAACAACGCGGGCGGGTCGTCCGCGAAGGCGGTCAGCGCGTCGGCATCCAGCACGCAGCGTTTGCCGGCCGCGAGCGCTTGCAGGGCTTGCGCGCGGGTCGTCGCGCTCGCGCCACAGCCGGGGCCGATCAAGAGGGCGTTCCGCCGCACATCGGCGAGCGCCGCCCCGAGCGCCGCTGTCGAAGCGACCATGACGGCCGTGAGCTGCGCCGCATAGACCGGGAGCGCCGCGCGCGGTGCGTGGACGGTGACCAACCCGGCGCCGGCCCGGAGCGCTGCCCGCGCTGCCAGCCGCGCCGCGCCCGAATGCGCGCCGTCGCCGCCGACCACCAGTGCATGGCCACGGCTGTATTTGTGGTCGGCGGCGCGAGAGCGCGGCAGAAGCGCCCGCCAGAGCGCCGGCCCGTTCTCATGCACGCGCACGTCCAACGCCGCGAACGCCGCCGCCGGAATGCCGATGTCGGCGACCACCACCTCGCCGGCATGCACGCGCCCCGGCAGCAGCAGATGGCCGTATTTGCGCCGGCCGAAGGTGACCGTCAGGGCCGCGTCGAAGCAGCGGTCGAGCGCCGCGCCGCTATCGCCATGAACGCCGCTCGGCATGTCGATGGCGACGCAGACGAGGCGCCGTTCGGCGCAGGCTTCGGCGAGCGCGAGCGCCGGGCCATCCAGCGGCCGGGCGAGGCCCGCCCCGAAGAGCGCGTCCACGACCAGCGGTTCGCCGTCGAGCAGCCCGGTGTCGAGCGGCGCGACCGGATGCGGCCAAAGCGCGGCCATCGCCGCGGCGTCGCCCTTCAGGCGGTCGGCGCGTCCCATCAGCCCCAGGCGCACCGGCCAACCGGCCTCGTCCAGATGCCGGGCGGCGGCGAAGCCGTCCCCGCCGTTGTTGCCGGGGCCGCAGAGTACCGCGACCGGGCGCGGCGTCCAGCGGGTCGCGATCGCCCGCGCGACCGCCCGGCCGGCTTTCTCCATCAGCGCGGTCCCCGGCGTTCCGCCCGCGATCGCCGCCCTGTCGGCCGCGTATGCCTCGGCCACCGAGAGCAGCGCGAGAGCGTCGAGGCGCGTCATTCGGGGGCGGTGCGGAAAAGATTGACCCGCATGGGTTGCGCGAAGGCGTAATCGCCCTCGTCTGTGCGCCCGGCCTCGAAGAGGCGCCGCACGGTTTCGCTCGCGACCGCCTCCGCGCCGTAGCTGTTGTAGCTCAGCCCGGCGAAACGCTCCACGAAGGCGTCGTGGTTCGCGAAACGGACCTCGCTCTCGTAGTGAATCTCGCGCTCGCCGGCGAAGAGCGGCGTGCATTCGCGCAGCGCGGCGTGCGCCTGCCGGCGGACGTCCGTCTCGTCGTGAAAGGGCGCGAGGACGGCTGAGAAGGCGCCTGCCATCACCGGCTCCAGAACGTACACGAAGCCGCCTTTCGTCACAGCGCGGCGCGCCTCCGCGAGGGCGGGCCGCATCGCGCCCGCCGGCACGTGGTGGAGGGAGCGGCCGAAGATCACCCCGTTCACCGCGCCGTCCTCGACCGGCAGCGCCTCGGCCCGCGCTTCGGCAAAGGTCACGCCGTCCGCGGGTGGTGCGGCGCGGTTGCGTTCGGCCTGGACCGGATCCGGCTCGGCCGCGAGCACGGTGGCGCCGCGCTCCGCCAGCGCGCGGGCCAAGTCGCCGGCGCCGCAGCCCACATCGATCACGTGGCGCCCCGCCACCTCCACCAGCCGGTCCAGCACCGCGAGATCGGCGCTCGCGCCCCAATACTCCACGGTCGCGACCATGGCGCCAGGATAACGGGCGCGATTCTCCCGTGCCAGCGCGGCGCGGCAGCGCGTCACGGAAACGCGGGTATCATGAAAAGATCATGACGCGGGGCGGCGCGAAGCGGAGACCGATAGCGCGGCTGCCGGCCTGCCCAGGCGTCGCCATCATCGCCGGCGCCGTGCGCGCGGGGCGCGAGACGGCGGAAGGCGCGTGCACCGCCGCGCTCGCCCGCATCGCCGGGACCGAGCCGGACATCCGGGCCTGGCGCCATCTCGACGAGGCCGCCGCCCTGGCGCGCGCGCGTGCGCTCGACTCGGGCGGTGCACGTGGCGCGCTCGCGGGCGTCCCCATCGGGGTCAAGGACATCATCGACACGGCGGATCAGCCGACCGGGAACGGCACGGCCCTCGACGCGGGGCGCCGGCCGGCGGCCGACGCCACCGTCGTGCGCCGTCTGCGGGCGGCCGGGGCGCTGGTTCTGGGCAAGACCGTGACCACGGAACTCGCCTGCGGCGCCGCCGGCCCGACCCGGAACCCGCACGCACCCGCGCGCACGCCGGGCGGATCTTCCAGCGGCTCCGCCGCGGCCGTCGCCGCCGGCCACGTGCCGCTCGCGCTCGGGACGCAGACCGCCGGCTCCGTCGTGCGGCCGGCGGCGTTCTGCGGGGTCTGGGGCATGAAGTCGAGCTTCGGCGTGATCCCGCGGACGGGCGTCCTGATCCTCTCGCATACCCTCGACCATGTGGGGGTCCTGGCCGCGTCCGCGCTGGATGCGGCGCGCGGGGTCGACGCCGTCTCCGGCGACGATCGTATCGACCGGGCGAGCGCCGGGCGGCCGCCGACCCGCCTCGCCGCGGCCCTTGCACCGCCGCTCGGGCGGCCCTGCCTCGCGTTCGTGAGGCAGCCGGCGTGGGCCGAGCTCGAACCCGGCGCGGCGGCGGCCTGCGAGGCGGCGGCGGGGGAACTCGGCGCAGTTCCGCTCGCCCTCGGACCCGCCTTCGCGCGGGCGGCGGCGGTGCACCAAGGCATCATGCGCTGCGAGATCGCCCACCACCTCGGCCCCTATGTCGCGCGGGGCGGCGAGGGGCTTTCCGCGACCGTGCGCGAACACGTCCGCGCGGGGCGGGAGATCGACGCCGCGGTCTACCTCTCCCTGCTGGCGGAGGCGGACGCCCTGCGCCGCGCCTTCGACGACGCCCTCCGGCCTTACGACGCGGCCCTCACGCCGTCCGCGCCCGGCGTTGCGCCGCGCGGCCTGGGCTTCACCGGCAGCCGGATGCAGACCATGCTCTGGACGCTGCTCGGGGTGCCGGCGGTCAACGTTCCCGGCCTCCATCTGGCCGGGCTGCCGCTCGGAATCCAGGTGGTCGGGCGGTTCGGTTCCGATGCGGCGACCTTGCGCGCGGCCGCTTGGTGCGGAGCGCGCTTGCGGGAGGCGGGCGGTTGACCGCACCATGGAGCCGGAGGGTCGGCCAATGACGCGATTCCAGTGCGCCCATGCCGGCGGGCCGAGCGGGGAAGCCGCCATCGAGGCCTGCCTCGCGCAGCTCGACCTGGCGCGGCCGCCGAGCGGGCTCGGGCTGGTTTACGTCACCGATTCCATCGGCGACGGGCTGCCCGCCGCGCTCGACCGCCTGAAACGCGCGACGGGCCTGGAGGAGTGGGTGGGCTCGGTCGGCATCGGCGTGTGCGCCACGGGGCGCGAGTATTTCGACGAACCCGCCGCCGCCGTCATGATCGCCGACATGGCGCCCGAGAGCTACCGGGTGTTCGACGCCGTTCGCGACGATCTGGGCGCGTTCAGCCGCGACAACGGCGCCTGGATCGCGCGCGCGCCGTCCCGCTTCGGCATCGTTCACGCCGACCCGCGCAACCAGCGCACCGCCGACATCGTGGCCGATCTCGCCGATGCACTGGACGGGTTCCTGGTCGGCGGCCTTTCGTCCTCGCGTTCGGTCCCGGCGCAGATCGCCGGCGGCGTGACGCAAGGCGGGGTGTCGGGCGTTCTCCTCGCCGAGACGGTCGCCGTCTCGACCGCGCTCAGCCAGAGCTGCACGCCGATAGGGGAGAGCCACGAAGTCACGGCTTGCCAAGCCAACATCATCGCCGAACTCGACGGAAGGCCGGCCCTCGACGTCTTCAAGGAGGAGATCGGCGAGACCCTCGCCCGCGACCTGCGGCAGGTGGCGGGTCGCATCTTCGCGGCGCTCCCGGTTTCGGGGAGTGACACCGGCGATTACACGGTGCGCAACATCGTCGGTTTCGACCTGGACAAGCGGCTGATCGGCGTCGGCGCGCTCGTCGAGCAGGGCGCCGCCCTGCGGTTCTGCCGCCGCGACGCCGCCGCCGCGGAAGAGGACCTGGGCCGGATGGTGGCGTCCGTGAAGCGCCGGGCCGGCGCGGCGGCGCGCGGCGGGCTCTATTTCTCGTGCCTCGCCCGGGGCCCCAACATGTTCGGCGAGGCCTCCCGGGAGATGAAGCTGATCGAGGGCGCGCTGGGGGACGTGCCGCTGGTCGGTTTCTTCTGCAACGGCGAGATCTCGCACAACCGGGTCTACGGCTATACCGGCGTGCTCACCTTGTTTTCGTGACCGGCCGGCGGAGATAGGCGGCCGCCAAGTCGCAGGCGAGGGCGGCGACACGGGGCGCGAGGACCCGCGCGGTCGCGGTCTCGCGTCGGGTCTCGACCCAGCCAAGGTAGCTGAACGCGCGCGCGAGCTCGAAGAGTGGGAGGCGCGCCACCTCCTCGTCAGGCAGGTCGCGCTCGCGGCGATATCCCTCGATCACGCCGGCGCGCATCGGCGCCGCGCAGTCGGCACCGAGGAACAGAGTCCAGACCGTCGCCAGGTCGAACAGGTGCCAGCCGAAGCCGGAGTCGTCGAAATCGAGGAGGGCCACCCGGTCGCCGTTCAGCAACATGTTGTCGAGATTGAAATCGGCGTGGATCAGGCCGTAACGCCGCGGCGGCCGGCCGTAGACGGCGAGGTCGTCGCGTGCCCGTTCGCGTGCCCGTTCGATCAGCCGCCGCTCGGCCGCGCCCAGGCCGCCGGCCAGCCAGAAACGGCCCCAGAGCGGGGCGGGGCCCAACAACCCGTCCCCGTCCCAGGCGTGGCGGACGAAGCCGGCGGGCGGCGACCAGCCTTGCGCGTGGTCGTGGAGCCGGGCCGCCAGCCGGCCGACGCCGCGGAAGGTTTCGCGGAGGTCCGCGAGCGCCGGGCCAGGGCCGTCCTCGATCGTGCCGAGGGGGGCGCCGGTCATCCAGGTCACCATGTCCACCTGGCGCGGCTCCGGCACGCCGCGCGTCCGGACGACGGCGAAGAGCGCCCCGGACGACGTGGGAACGACCGCCGGCACGGCGACGCCGGCGGCGCGCAGGGCCTCCATCCAGGCCAGTTCGGAGCGGAGCGCTTCATCCGTGTGATAGCCGTGGCGGTGGATGCGGAGCGCCGCCCGCCGTCCGTCGGGCGCGGTGACGCGGAACACGGCATTCTCGCGGCATTTGACGATCTCCGGCGCGCCGCCGCTTACCCCCCAGCGTGCGAGGGCCGTGACCGCCAGCGCCCGCAGGCGCTCGGTACGCGCCGCGAGCGGCAGGCGGTAGAAGGCGTCGGTCGCCATGCCGGGGCGCTACGGGAGCGCCGCCGGCGTGTCGTCGAGGGCGGCGCCGAAGGGCATGGGCGGGCGGAGCTTGCGCAGGTTGTCGAGCCGGCCGGTGCGGCCGACCGGCGCGCCGTCGCAGGCGTCGAGACGGGAGCGGGTGCCCCGGACCGGGACGCCCGCGCCCCTCACGAGAGGCGGCGGCCGGTCGTGGAAGAGCGGCGCGCCCCGGCCCGGCCCACGGCACCGGCGCGCGAGTAAGGCGCCGTCGTTCATCCCGGCCTCCTCACGGTGCCTCCCCTATATCGCCCCGCCCGGCGTCGGGCCAGAGTCCGCGCGCCGTATGCGCTAATCTCGACGCGCGCCTCCGCGGAGGGGAGAAGCCGATGATCGTCGTGTTCGGTTCCATCAACGCCGACCTGCTGTTCCCCGTCGACGCCCTGCCTCGCGCTGGGGAGACCGTGCTCTGCCCGGATTATCGTGCGGCGCCGGGCGGCAAGGGCCTGAACCAGGCGGTCGCCGCGGCGCGCGCACGACGGGACCCGGCCATGCCGGTGCGGATGGTGGGCTGCGTCGGCGCCGACGATTTCGCCGCGCTCGCGCTGGACGCCTTGAGGGAGGCCGGCGTCGAGACCGGAGGGATCGCCCGCAGCGCGCGCCCGACCGGCTGCGCGGCGGTCGTCGTCGACCGCGCCGCCGAGAACCAGATCGCCGTGGCGAGCGGCGCCAATCTCGATCTCGCGCCGGCGGCGTTGCCTGCTGAATGGCTGGAGCCGCGCACCGTCCTCGTTTTGCAGAGGGAGGTCCCGCCGGCCGCAAACCGGGCCGTCATCGAACGCGCCGCGGCGGCCGGCGCGCGAATCGTCTTCAACCTGGCCCCGGCCGGCCCGGTGCCCGCCGCGCTGTTTCACTCCCTGGACCTCCTGGTGGTCAACGAGATCGAAGCCCAGGCGCTGGCGCGGCAGGATGGGCTGCCGGCGGCGTCCGGTACGGAGGCCGCGCGTGCGATCGCCCGGTGCCACGGGGTGACAACGGTCGTCAGCCTGGGAGGCGCCGGCGCCCGCGCCTTCGCACCCGATGGCGCGTGGCGGTGCGAGGCGCTGGCGATCGCGCCCGTGGATACGGTCGGCGCCGGAGACGCCTTCGTCGCCGGCCTCGCCCTCGGCCTCGCCATGGGTTCGCCGCTGCCGGAGATGCTCCATCGGGCGAGCGTCGGCGCCGGCCTGGCCTGTCTCGGTAGGGGCGGCGCGCCGGCCATGCCCGCGGCCGCGGCCATCGACGCGCGGCTCGCCGACCTCGCGCCCGCGCGTCCGCTTTGACCGCCCGGGCGGCTACGCGCCGCGGAGATAGCGGGCCACGCGCGCCGGCTCGTGCGCCGGGTCGAACTCGAAGAGCTCGAGCAGGACGCCGTCCGGGGCCGCGCACATGATGTAGCGCCACGTCCCGAACTCGCGGATGTCGCTGCGGAACGCGACGCCTTTCGCCTTCATGCGCGCGACCAGGCCGCGCAGGTCGTCGCTCCGGATGCCGATATGGTGGATCGGGCCGCGGCCTTCGTCGCGCGGCGGCTGGTCGTAGATGTGCAACCCGCCCTGGCCGATACGCATGAAGACGTTGCGGGCCCCGGCCAACGTTCCGTCATGGACAGTCTCGCCACCCAGCATGTCGCGCCACCAGGTGACTGTCGCTTCGATGTCGCGGGCGAAGATATGGACGTGGTGCAGGCTTTCGGCCATCGCCGGGCGGCGTCACGACGCCCCGGCCACGAGCGGTGCCACCTCTTCGGCGAAGAGCCGCATGCTCTCCATCACCTGGGTGTGCGGCATTCCCACCCAGTGCATGCCGAGGATGAGGGTGGTGATGCCGAGCCGGCGGCCGTAGCCGGTGATCTGCTCGGCGATCTCCGCGGGTGCGCCGAACAGGAAGCGGTCGCGCATCAGGTCGTCGAAATCCAGCGAGAGGTCGTCGTCGCCCGCCGGCATCGCCTTGTCCTGCCCCCAGGCGTGGTAGGTCTTGTATTTCTCTTCCAGGTGGGGGCGGGCCAGCCGTTCCGCTTCCTGCCTCGTCCGGGCGACGAAGATCTCGCGCATCAGCGGTAGCTCCCGGGGGAAGGGCTTGCCGGCGGCGTCGAGGGCGCGCCGGTAGAGCGCGAGCTGGCGCTCGGTCGTCTCCATGCGCTGGTGGGGGTTGATGAACCAAGTGTCGCCGAGGCGCGCCGCCCGTTCGACGGCGGCGTCGGCGTTGGCGCCGAGCCAGACCGGCGGACGCGGCCGTTGCAGCGGCTTGAGCGAGGCGGTCACCGCCTCGAGCGTGAAATGGGAGCCCCGCATCGTCACCCGCTCCTCCGTCCACAGCCGGAGGACGGCCTCGAGGTTCTCTTCCAGACGCGCGACCCGCTCGGCCTGGGTGGTGCCGAACGCCTGGAACTCGACCGCGCGGTAGCCGAGGCCGGCGCCGAAGATCATGCGCCCGCCGGACATCACGTCCAGCGTCGCGACCTGCTCGGCGATGTCGAGCGGCTTGTGGAGCGAGAGGAGGACGATCCCCGGCAGCAGGCGGCAGCGCGGCGCCTCGACCATCAGGCGGGCGAGCAGCGGCATCTGCTGGTACTGCTGGAGCGGATGGGAGCCGTAATGCATCCCGGTGGCGATCAGGTCGAACCCCAGCGCGTCGGCGAGCCGCGCCTGTGCGCAGAGCTCGGCGAACCGCGCCTGCATGTCCTCGCCCCGACGGTACTGGCCGCGGATGAAGAAGCCGTATTTCACGCGCCCGTTCTACCCCCCGCCGCGCCGCCGCGCCAGGCGGACGAAATCGTCACGCCGGTCGGGGTGGCGAAACACAACCGCGCTCAATGATCTGGAGGCACCGTCGGAAAGGCTTCCTCGAGGAGCGGACCGGTCCGAGCCCCTGGCGCCCAGTCACGAAGACAGACCGTCCCGGCGGGCGCCGTGATCTCGCCGCGGCAATCCGGGCACCGTCGTTTCGCGCGCGTGTCTATTCCGCGCCCTGCGCCCCGCGCAGACGCAGGCGCAGGGCGTTCAGCTTGATGAAGCCCTCGGCGTCGCGCTGGTCATAGACGGAATCGGCTTCGAAGGTCGCGTGGGCCGGGCTGTAGAGGCTTCGCGGTGCCTTGCGCCCGTCGACGACGACCGCGCCCTTGAAGAGCTTGAGGCGCACGGTGCCGGTCACCCCGCGCTGGCTCTCGTCGATCGCGGCCTGCAACATCGCGCGCTCGGGCGAGAACCAGAAGCCGTTGTAGACGAGCGCGGCGTAGCGCGGCATCAACTCGTCCTTCAGGTGGGCGGCCGCGCGGTCGAGCGTCAGGCTCTCGATCGCGCGGTGGGCGGCGATCAGGATCGTGCCCCCCGGCGTCTCGTAGACGCCGCGCGACTTCATGCCGACGAAGCGGTTCTCCACCATGTCGACCCGTCCGATCCCGTTGGCACCGCCGAGAGCGTTCAGCCTCTCGATCAGGGCGGCGGGGTGCAGCGGCGTGCCGTCCACCGCCACCGGGTCGCCGTCGTCGAAATCGATCTCCACCCAAGTCGGGCGGTCGGGCGCGCGCTCAGGCGCGACGGAGCGCGTGAACATCGCCTCGTCCGGAGCGATCCACGGATCCTCCAGCGCCTTGCCCTCGTAGGAGACGTGCAGGAGGTTGGCGTCGGTCGAGTAGGGCGGCTCGCCGCGCTTGTCACGAGGGATCGGGATCTGGTGCCGTTCGGCGTAGGCGACGAGCGCCTCGCGGGAGGAGAGGTCCCATTCGCGCCATGGTGCTACGATGCGGATGTCCGCTTGGTGCGCGTAGTAGCCGAGTTCGAACCGCACTTGGTCGTTGCCCTTGCCCGTCGCCCCGTGGGCCACCGCGTCGGCGCCGGTCTGGCGGGTGATCTCGATCTGCCGCCTGGCAATGAGAGGGCGGGCGATCGACGTCCCGAGGAGATAGACGCCCTCGTAGAGCGCGTTGGCGCGGAACATCGGGAAGACGTAATCGCGGGCGAACGTCTCGCGCAGATCCTCGACGTGGACCTCCCGCGCGCCGAGCGCTTCCGCCCTGGCGCGCGCGGGCGCCAGTTCCTCGCCCTGGCCGATGTCGGCGGTGAAGGTGACGACCTCGCAGCCGTAGCGCTCCTGCAACCAGCGCAGGATGACCGACGTGTCGAGCCCGCCGGAGTAGGCGAGTACCACCTTTTTCGGCACCTCACTCATGATCTTTCCCTTCCTCCGGCGCAGGCGGCGGCCTCTCGCGGACGATCCCCCGGCGTGTGCGGCGGGCATGTTCGCTCGGGGCGGCGGTCCGCCGGAAGCGGCCCTTGAACGTCTCCGGCGCCGGTGGTGCGTAGCCCGGCCCCGTCGAGGGCGCGCGCCGCGCGTCGATGGCAGGCCAGGAGACGAACGCGAATCCCCAGATCATGACGGTGGGAACGCCGATCAGCAGGGCGATCCCGATGGGCAGCGGCGTGAGCAGGCCCACGACCGGGGCGGCCATGAGCCAAGCCCACCCCGGCGCCAGGCCGGCTTTGGCGAAGACGCGCCGGAACGTCCACAGCATGAGCGCCACGACCGCCAGATACTGGAGGACGCCCAGCATCGCTCAGCGCCGCCGGTTCGGGTCGTTGGGCCAGACCATGAAGGCGAGCGCGAGGAGCAGAAGCACGGGCCCGGCCAGCGGCACGAACACCGTGAAGGCGATCTGCCAGCGCAGGCCCGCCCGCCGGCAGATGCGCAGCGCCGGGTAGAAAAGCACCCCGCCGAGCGCGAGGCCGACGGCGATCTGGATCGGCACGGCCGGCCGCACCAGTGCGCCGGGGACCGCGCCGCGGCACGCCGCCGCCCGCGCGCCGGGACCGTCAGACGGAATAGTACATCTTGAACTCGATCGGATGCGGCGAGGTCAGGAAGGCGGTCTGCTCTTCCTGCCTGAGCGCGAGGTAGCCGTCGATCAGGTCGTCCGAGAAGACCTCGCCCTTCTTGAGGAAATCCCTGTCCGCATCGAGCGCGGCCAGTGCCTCCCCGAGATTGCCGCACACGGTCGGCACGTCCTTCAGTTCCTCCGGGGGCAGGTCATAGAGGTTCTTGTCCATCGCGTCGCCCGGGTGGATCTTGTTCTCGATGCCATCGATCCCGGCCATCAGGAGCGCCGCGAAGCCGAGATAGGGATTGGCCGACGGGTCGGGGAAGCGCACCTCCACCCGCTTGCCCTTGGGGCTCGCCGCGTAGGGGATGCGGCACGAAGCCGAGCGGTTGCGCGCCGAGTAGGCCAGCAGCACCGGCGCCTCGAAGCCCGGCACCAGCCGCTTGTAGCTGTTGGTCGAGGGGTTGGTGAAGGCGTTGATGGCGCGCGCGTGCCGGATCACGCCGCCGATGTAGTGGAGCGCCGTCTCCGAAAGGTCGGCATAGCCGGTGCCGGCGAACAGCGGCTTGCCATCCCGCCACAACGACTGGTGGACGTGCATGCCCGAGCCGTTGTCGTCAACCACGGGCTTCGGCATGAAGGTGGCGCTTTTGCCGTAGCTGTGGGCGGTCATATGCACCACGTATTTCTGGATCTGCAACTGGTCGGCCGCCCGCAGCATGGTGTCGAAGGCGACGCCGAGCTCGTTCTGGCAGGGCGCGACCTCGTGATGGTGCTTCTCGACCGCGACACCCATGTCCGCCAGATGCGTGACCATCTCCGCCCGCATGTCGGCCATGGAGTCGACCGGCGGCACCGGGAAGTACCCACCCTTGACCCCCGGCCTGTGCCCGACATTGCCGTCCTCGTACTGCCGGCCGGAATTGTACGGACCCTCCTCCTGGTCCAGCATGTAGTAGGTCTCGTTCATCGAGACGTTGAAGCGGACGTCGTCGAAGACGAAGAACTCGGCTTCTGGCCCGAAATAGGCGGTGTCCCCGATGCCCGAATAGGCGAGATAGACCTCGGCGCGCTTGGCCGTGCCGCGCGGGCAGCGCCCGTAGCCCTGGCCGGTCGAGGGCTCGATCACGTCGCAGACCAGGATCATCGTCGGCTGCGCCGCGAAGGGGTCCATCACGGCCGTCGCCGGATCCGGGACCAGCGTCATGTCCGACTGGTGGATGTCCTTCCAGCCCGCGATCGAGGAGCCGTCGAACATGATCCCCTCGGTCAGCATGTCCTCGTCGACGGTCCGGCTCGCCTGGGCCGTGTGGTGCCACTTCCCGCGCGGGTCCGTGAAGCGGAAGTCTACGAACTGGACGTCCTTGTCCTTGATCGTCTTGAGCACGGTTTCGACATCGCTCATGGCGGCAGCTCCGTTGTCCTGGTCGTGATTCCGGGGAAGAACGCGGGCCGGTGGCCGCCCGCACACGGGTCGCGCTTATATGGCTTCCGCGCCGCGTTCGCCAGTGCGAATCCTGATCGCCTCCTCCACCGGGGTGATGAAAATCTTGCCGTCGCCGATGCGATCGGTCGCGGCCGCCTCCCGGATCGCCTCGACCGCGCGCTCGACCATGTTGTCCTCCAACACGACCTCGATCTTCACCTTGGGCAGGAAGTCCACCACGTATTCCGCGCCGCGATAGAGCTCGGTATGGCCGCGCTGGCGGCCGAAGCCCTTCGCCTCGGTCACGGTGATCCCTTGCAGGCCGACCTCGTGCAGCGCGTCCTTCACCTCGTCCAGCTTGAACGGCTTGATGATGGCTTCGATCTTCTTCATCGCGGTCCTCGTTCGCGCGCCGGCGGCACCGGCAGGGCCGCCATGCTATCCTGGATCGCCCGCAACAGGGAGTCCGCGGCGGGCGGCGGCGAAGCGACGGGCTTCGCGTACAATCGGGCCAAGCCGCGAGGCCGTTCCCCGCACTGAAGAGGAGCCGCCGCATTGGGCCGGGACACGCCGGGGGGCGGCGTATGCTTCGTCGTTCCCACCTACAACGAGGCGCCGAACGTCGAGCCGCTGCTGCGGCGCCTGACCGGGCTGTATGCGGAGCCGGACACCGCGTTCCTGATCGTGGACGACGAGAGCCCGGACGGCACCGCCCGCCTGGTCCGCGCGTTCGCCGCGTCGCACGGTCGCGTCCACCTCCTCGAAGGCCCGCGGCGCGGGTTGGGGCGGGCCTATGTGAGGGGGATGTCCCACGCCCTGGAGACCCTCGGCGCGGACGTGATCGTACAGATGGACGCCGACTTCTCGCACGACCCGGCCGACGCGCGGCGGCTGCTGGGCCGCCTCCGGGACGGCGCGGACGTGGCGATCGGCAGCCGCTACACGGCCGGCGGCCGGCTCGATTCGGGCTGGCCCGCCGGGCGGCGGCTGCTCTCCCGGTGGGGCAACCGCCTCGCCCGATGGATCGCCGGCGTGCGAGGCGTCCGCGATTGCACCTCGGGCTTCAAGGCGATCCGGGCGGAGGCGCTCAGGGCCGCGAAGGTGGCGGACATCGGCGCGCGCGGCCATGCCTTCCAGGTGGTGCTTCTGCACCGCCTGCTCGCCGCCGGGGCGCGGGTCGTCGAAGAGCCGATCCTTTTCCGCGACCGCGCGCACGGAAAGACGAAGCTTGGCATGGGCGGCATCCTGGAGTTCTTCTGGGGCGTCTGGCGGCTGCGCTTGGCACGTCACCGGGTCCTCGTCCGCTACGGCTTGACGGGCTTGGCCGGCGTGCTGGTCAATCTCGGCTCCCTGCAGATCCTGCTCGAGCTGGGGCTGCACAAGCTCCTGGCGTCGCCGATCGCGATCGAGCTCTCGATCGTCTCCAACTTCCTGATGAACAACTACTGGACCTTCGCCGACCGGGTGATGAGCGGTCGCAAGCGCATCCGCGGCCTGAAGTTCCACCTCGTCGCGCTGGCGACGCTGGCGTTGAGCTACGCCACCTTCGTCGGCCTGTCGATGCTCCTGCCGCGAGTCCCGCCCGTCCCGCTGCAAGCCTGTGCCATCCTGCCGGCCACCTTGTTCAATTACCTCGTGAACTCCCGCTGGACGTTCCGCGAGACGTCCCCCTCGGCGTAGCCGAGCGCGGCGCGCGGGTTCATTCCGGCGCGACGAAGCGGATTCCGAAATCGGCCGGCGGTGAGGGGGCGTCGGGGTAGAGCCGGGGCATGATCCGGTCGGCCGATGCTTCGGTCACGGTCGGCGTGAATGCCTGCCAGCGGCGGACAGGCGCGTGGTTCTCCAGGCGGCGCAGAAGGCGGAGGGCGCCGAAGGTCCGTTCCTCCGCGTAGCCGGGGGCGGAAAGGCCCGGATCCGCGGTCAGGATGTGGCTGATCGAGGCCAGGACCATCGGTATGTCCGTGCCGACGAGGCTGGCGCCGGTGGTGGCGTCGTAAAGCGGTATCTTGCGGTGCAGGTAGTAGTAGCCGGGAAGGGCGTGGTAGTGGCGGTCGATATGCCACACGGCGAGGACACCGGGCGCCTCGGCTAGGTAGCGGTAGGCGGCGAAGAGAGGGTCCCGGTCGCGGACGAACCTGACGGGAGTCTCCTCCGGCGCGAAGATCAGCCTGTAGGCGTCGTCCTGGCGGGGAAGGGCGTTCAGGAGCCCGGCCAGGGAAACCGCCGCGAAGGCGGCGCCGGCCGCGCCGAGGACCCACGCCCGCCTGCGCGCGGCGAGCCGCGCCACAAGGTCGGCGCCGATCAGCAGCCAGAGCGGGATCACGACGAAGACGAAGCGGTACTCCTTGTGCGCCTCCGCGGAATGGACGATCAGCGCCAGAACGATGAGCCCGAGGAGAAGCCCGTAGCGGCGCGGGTCGCGCAACGACGGCGCCAGGCAGAGCGCGCTCAGCCCCGCCGCGGTGAGCAGGGACCACCACAGGTACTGCCAGGGCGGGCTCGAACCGGCGCGCGCCTCTTCCAGCGCCAGATTGAACCGCAGGTTGGCGAGATAGGAGTGGAACAGCTCGGCGTCCCAGGTCGCCGCGTCGAATACGCCGACCGCGAGGAAGAACAGAACCGCGGCGAACGCAAGCTGCACCCGTGCGTCCCGCCACCACGCGCCACCTTCCCCGGACGCCCCGCCTACGCGCAGGAAGAGCAGGACGAGCAGCGCGAGCGCGAGCGGGGCGTATTGCATCCGCACCGCCGCCGCCAGCACCGCCAGGAGGGCCGCCGGCCAGATGATCCCCGGCCGGGCCGGGGCGGGGCGCACGCACAGCGCGAGCAACCCCATCAGCAGGCCGGTGGCCACGAACTCGGTCATCGGCTTGTGGGCGAAGCCGATCAGCTCGTACCAGAAGGCACCGGCCAGAAGCGCGGCCCGCGCCGTGCCTTCGCCGAAATGCCCGCGCGCGAAGAAATACATCCCCGCCGGGACTGCCAGCGAAAGCGCGCAGAAGACGAGCTTGACACCGCCGACATACCAGACCGGCTGGTCGAGGCCCACGGCGTCGAGCAGCGCCAGCACGCCGGCGACCAGGCCGGGCACCAGCCACGAGCGCGCGCCGTAGAACTGCTCCCAGTGGACGATGCCGTTGCCGAAGACCAGGCGGTGCGCCTGCTCCAGGTACTGCATGATCTCGTCCGGGTGCATCGCGAAGTCGCCGGAGAGGGCGACGACCGCGCGCACCGCGAAGGCCAGCGCCAGCACGGGCCACAGATATTTCCACACCGGCTCTCCGGGCGCCTGCGGATGCAGCAGCACTTCCGGCGCGGCGCGCGCCGCCCTGCCGAGGCGCGCCGGCGTGCGCCGTTCCGCCCGGGGCCGCTCCGCCGTGCGGCGCGCTTTCCGCGCCGCGCCCTTCCTCCGCTTCGCCCTCGCCATGCGGCTTTCTCGCTTCCCCGCCCTTACTCCGGCGCGGCGGCCTCCAGTGCCGCGAGCGCCTCGCGGGACGGGTTGGAGTCACTCCGGTCGATCCGCAAGGACTCGCGGAAGAGCGCCCGCGCCCGGTCGGCATCGCCTTTCCGCCGCTCGACCTGCCCTTCCACGAAGAGCGCCGCCGCCAGGGCTTCCTTGCCGCGGTCGTCCTCCGCGATCCGTATGGCCTTGCGCAGGTATGAGTCCGCCAGGTGCAGCGCCCGCTCGCCCGGCTGAGTCACGAGCGCCTTGGACATGCCGATCAGCGACCAGTAATTGCCTTTCGCCAGCGGCAGGACGTCCGCCACGTAATCGTTCATCGAAGATTTCTCATTCACTTGCGCCAGACCCATATATTCGCCGTAGGCCCGTAACATTTCATTGCGGTGGATGGCGTTCGACATGTCCGTCGGCGGCGGCATCGTGATCAGTTTCCTGAAGTATGCTTTGGCCTTGTCGTTGGCCCTGATTTCGATCCGCCCCGGCCCGACGCCCTCGTGGACCCGCACGAAGAAGCCCAGATGCGCGAGGCCCGCCCCCGAGAAGGCCGGGCCGTACCAGAGGGAATACACCGGGCGATCCGCCTCCCGGAGGAACGCGGCCCAGCCGGCGGTCTTCCGGTCCGTGGGCCACAACGGGCGCACGACCCGATCGTCGATGTAGACGCCGTGATACTCCAGCAGCCGAAGGTCCGGACGCAACCCTTCCACCCAGTGGAGATAGGACATCGGGCCCACGAACGGGTCCGAATACAGGACGAAGATGCTGTCCTCCCGGGTGATGTCGAGCAACGCCCGCGCCTGCTCCTCGGCGAACCGGTCGTGGGGGCGGTAGTTGAACCCGACGTTCCAGGCACAGAGGCCGGCCACCAGGAGCATGCCTGCCGCGTAGGCCGCCGGAAGCAGCCGTGCGCGCCGGGCGCGCACCCATCTCGTCAGCGCGTCCGCGCCATGGCCCAGCCAGAGCGCGAGGATGCCGTAGGCGACCAGCGGGTACGGGCGGAAGGTGGAAATCCTGAGCGGCTCGTAGTTGAACCCGAGCATGGCGATGAGCAGGAAACTGCTGGCCACGAACGCGAGCGCTTCGCAGGAGAGTCCGAGACGCCAGCCGTTCCGTCCGGACGCGAACGCGCCCCACAGCGCGACGAGCGTGCCGACCACGCCGAATTGCAACAGCGCCTGCACCGTGAAATACCCGGCGAAGGACAGCTTGTCGGCGAGACCGGCGTTGGGATTCTCGTCGATGTGCCCGTAGATGCTGCGGTCGACGAAGGACAGGAACTCGCCCCAGGAGTGGATCGGGCCGAGGAAATTGACCGGCGCCGGCTGGTGGGAGCGCCACACCATCCAGCCGTAGAGGGCGCCCGCGGCGAGCGCGGCGACCGCAACCAGATACAGGACCCGGCGTCGGAAGTCCCTTCCCGCCCCCACGGCGTAGGCGAGGAAGAGGGGGCTGGCCAGAATCAGCAGCGGATAGTGGTTGGCGAGACCCAGGCCGTAGACCGCCGCCGCGGCGATCCACAGGCGCGTGCGCCGTGCTGCCGCCGCCTCCTGCACGAGGGCCAGGGTCAGGAACACCGCCGCGGTGTTGGTCGTGTAGACGTCGGCGATGATGGCCTGGGACCAGAAATGCTCGGAGACCGCAAGCGCCGCGCCGGCCAGCCAGGCGGCAGGCCGGTTGCCGGTGCGGCGCAGCACGATCCAGGCGACGCAGGCGCAGGTGAGGGCGCCCATCAGGCCGCTCAGCGCATGGATCCGCCAAGCCACCTCGCCGAGCGGCACATGCGAGGCAAGCCAGCCGAGCAGGACGTAGAGCGGATATCCCGGCGGGTGCGCGACGCCGGCGAAACTCGCCGTGGTGATGAAGAGGCCGTCGTCCTCCAGCATCACGGTGCGCGGCGCGGAAACGGCGTAGAGCGCGAACGCGCCGACGAAGAGCAACGCCATGCCGAGGGCGTCCGTCCGCGGCCTGAGCGGGTGCAGGTCGGGGAGCGTCGCGCGAAGCGGCGGCGCCCACCGACGCGGCGCCGGCGGGGGAGGCGGCGGCCGCACCGGCCCGGCGGACGCTTGCCGTCGCGCCGCCCTGCCGGGCGATCGTCGCTTCTTCCGGGCCATCGTGGAGGCGTCCCCCGCTAACGTCCGCGCCGGTTCATTGCCCGCGCCGTTGCAGGATCGCCAGCACCTCGTCGCGGTTGGTGCGTATGTCGTCGCGCATCGGATCCAGATCCAGGGCCCGCTCCAGGGCCTCGAGCGCCGCGTCGAGCCTTCCCAGGTAATACAGCGCGGTGCCCACGCCGTGATGGGCGCTCGGGTTGCGGGGATCGACCTCGACGAGGCGGCGGTAGAGAGCGAGCGCCTCGCCGTAGCGTTGCCGCCTGACCTCCAGAGAGGCCAGATTATGCAGGGCGTACACGGACTTGGGATTGAGCGCCAGGGCACGGCGGAACGGCTCCTCCGCCTCGTCGAGCCGGTCCAGCATGATCAGCGCGGCGCCCACGTTGGAGTGGTCGCGGGCGTCGTCCGGCGCGTGTTCCACGGCGACGCGAAAGGCGGCCAGCGCTTCGTCCCAGCGTCCCTCCACCGTCAGGGTCTCGCCCAGATTGCGATAGGCGAACCGCGCCGTGGGGTTGTGCGCGATGACATGGGTGAACAGGGTCTCCCCGTCGCGATAGATTTCGGCGTGGCGCCAAGTCAGCGCCGCCAGAACTGCCAGCACGACCGCCCCCGCGCCCGCCGCACCTCGCCGCCACAACCCCGACGGCAGGCGCCCCGCGCCATAAGCCGCCAACCCCACGACCACCATGACCAACCCGATCCCCGCCAGATACTGGTGACGGTCCGCCACAAACGAAAACTGCATGTACCCGTAGTCCACGAAACCCAGTACCGGCGACAGCGTCACCCCGAAATACAAAACCCCCGCCAGCGGACCCCGCCCCACACGGCCGCGCAGAAACCACAGGCCCAGAACAACCGCCACCGCCACCACCACATATGCCCACGCAACCGCGTCCCCCGCACTCACCGCCCAGTGCGGATAGATCACCGCCAGGCCGCCGGGCCAGAACAGCTTCCCCACATAGAACCACAGCGCCTGCGCCGCGATCAGCACGCGCTCCAGCGCCGTGTAGTCCAGCGAGACCGGCTCCCGCATGTTGTAGAACGACAGGTCGGCCACCGCCATCGCCACGCCCACCGCCGCGAAGGGCGCCAAGCGCAACAGGTCGGCGCCCGTCACCCGCCCCCGCTTCCACCAGTGCCAGAGCAACAGCGCCACGGGCAGCGTGACGACGATGGACTTGCACAGCATCCCCAGTGCGAACAGCGCGAGGGCCAGGAGGTAATGCCGAGTGCCCCGTGCGGGCTGCGGGTCTTCTGCGAAGCGGAGCCAGGCGAGGAAGGCGGTGAGGTAGAACAGGGCGGAGAGGAGGTCCTTGCGTTCGATGATCCAGGCGACGGATTCGACGTGGAGGGGATGGACGGCGAAGACGGCGGCGACGGCCCAGGCACCGGGGACGGGGAGGCGGTGGGCGATGCGCCAGAGGAGGAGGGTGTTGGCCAGATGCAGGAGGACGTTGACGGTGTGGTAGCCGGCCGGTGCGTAGCCCCACAGCTTGTGCTCCAGCCAGAAGGTCGTGTAGACCAGAGGCCAGTAATGTCCCTCGTCCTTGATCTCCGAAGGCGAGAGCCAGATGCGCCCGAGGCCGTCCAGGTCCCGGACGGCGAGGGCTTGGGCGAAAATCCGGTCGTCCCAGACGAAGCCGGCGAGGAAGGCGGGTCCGTAGCTGGCGACGACCAGCAGGGCGAGGGTCAGGGCGGCGAAGGTTTCGCGCCGCGCGTACCAGCGTTCCCCGGCGGGGGTCGGGGCGGCCGCGGCCGGCGCATCCGCCCGCGGCGGAGCGCCCCGCTTCGCCGGCGCACGGGGCGCGCGGCGTCCTCGTTTCCCGCGGCCCATCGCCGTCACCCTTCCCCGCATGCCCGCCGAGGACCGGGACGACGCACCGGGGCTCCCCGACCCGTTTCGGGGCGGGCCGTGAATGGAGAGCGCGGCATCTTCAACGGTCCTCCGCCCGCCGCAAGCGTGCCAGCGCCGTTTCGCGCATGGCCCGCACCGATTCCAGCCCCGGCGCCAGCGCCAGCGCCCGGTCGAGGCTCTGGAGGGCCTCTTCGTACCGCCCGAGGCCGACCAGCGCGTGGCCCATGCCGGCATGGGGGAGGGCGTTCCCGGCGTCCGCCTCTATCGCAGCGCGGTAGTAGCCGAGGGCTTCGTCGAACCGTTCCTGCTTCCTGAGCGACTCTGCCAGATTCTGAAGGGCGATCGGATGGCGCGGGTCGATCGCCAGGGCGCGGCGCAGCCGTTCCTCCGCCTCGTCGAGCCGGCCCAGCCGTATGAGCGCGACGCCGGCATTGGCATGGGCCTTGACGTCGTCCGGCGCGTGTTCCACGGCGGCGCGGGAAGCGGCCAGCGCTTCCTCCGGGTGTTGCGCGTCGAGCAGGGCTTTGCCGAGATTCTGCTGCGCGCCGCGCGCCGTGGGGTTGTGCGCGACGACGTGGGTGAAGAAGGTCACTTCGTCGCGATAGATTTCGGCGTGGCGCCAAGTCAGCGCCGCCAGAACTGCCAGCACGACCGCCCCCGCGCCCGCCGCACCTCGCCGCCACAACCCCGACGGCAGGCGCCCCGCGCCATAAGCCGCCAACCCCACGACCACCATGACCAACCCGATCCCCGCCAGATACTGGTGACGGTCCGCCACAAACGAAAACTGCATGTACCCGTAGTCCACGAAACCCAGTACCGGCGACAGCGTCACCCCGAAATACAAAACCCCCGCCAGCGGACCCCGCCCCACACGGCCGCGCAGAAACCACAGGCCCAGAACAACCGCCACCGCCACCACCACATATGCCCACGCAACCGCGTCCCCCGCACTCACCGCCCAGTGCGGATAGATCACCGCCAGGCCGCCGGGCCAGAACAGCTTCCCCACATAGAACCACAGCGCCTGCGCCGCGATCAGCACGCGCTCCAGCGCCGTGTAGTCCAGCGAGACCGGCTCCCGCATGTTGTAGAACGACAGGTCGGCCACCGCCATCGCCACGCCCACCGCCGCGAAGGGCGCCAAGCGCAACAGGTCGGCGCCCGTCACCCGCCCCCGCTTCCACCAGTGCCAGAGCAACAGCGCCACGGGCAGCGTGACGACGATGGACTTGCACAGCATCCCCAGTGCGAACAGCGCGAGGGCCAGGAGGTAATGCCGAGTGCCCCGTGCGGGCTGCGGGTCTTCTGCGAAGCGGAGCCAGGCGAGGAAGGCGGTGAGGTAGAACAGGGCGGAGAGGAGGTCCTTGCGTTCGATGATCCAGGCGACGGATTCGACGTGGAGGGGATGGACGGCGAAGACGGCGGCGACGGCCCAGGCACCGGGGACGGGGAGGCGGTGGGCGATGCGCCAGAGGAGGAGGGTGTTGGCCAGATGCAGGAGGACGTTGACGGTGTGGTAGCCGGCCGGTGCGTAGCCCCACAGCTTGTGCTCCAGCCAGAAGGTCGTGTAGACCAGAGGCCAGTAATGTCCCTCGTTCTCGATGGCGTAGGGAGAAGACCAGATACGCCCGAGACCGGACAATTCTCGAACCGCGCCGGCCTCCGTGAACGCTTCGTCGTCCCAGACGAAGCCGGCGAGGAAGGCGGGTCCGTAGCTGGCGACGACCAGCAGGGCGAGGGTCAGGGCGGCGAAGGTTTCGCGCCGCGCGTACCAGCGTTCCCCGACGGGGGTCGGGGCGGCCGCGGCCGGCGCGTTCGCCCGCGACGGAGCGCCCCGCTTCGCCGGCGCGCCAGGCGCGCGGCGTCCTCGTTTCCTGCGGCCCATCGTGCCCCGAACCCTTGCGCGGGAGAAGGGAGGAATCAAGCCGACGCGCGCCGGACGCAGGCGGGCGGCGTTGACTCGCTGCCGGGGCGGTCCTAGTGTGCGGCCGCGAAAACGCCGGGGTTTCCGCATCTTCCGGGGCGGCCGGGCACCGCCGAACGAGGAGCCGGATGAAGGTTCTCGTCGCGATCAAGCGCACCATCGACGCGAACGTGAAGGTCCGGGTCAAGTCCGACGAAACCGGCGTCGAAACGGCCAATGTGAAGATGGCGATGAACCCCTTCTGCGAGATCGCGGTCGAGGAAGCGGTGCGCCTGAAGGAAGCCGGCCACGCAGACGAGATCGTCGCCGTCTCCGCCGGCGGGGAGAAGGTCCAGGAGACCCTGCGCACGGCGCTGGCGATGGGCGCGGACCGGGCGATCCACATCGCCACCGATATCGATCTCCAGCCGCTCGCGGTGGCGAAGCTCCTGAAGGCGGTCGTCGAGGCGGAGGGGCCGGGCCTCGTAATCGCCGGCAAGCAGGCGATCGACGACGACAGCAACCAGACCGGCCAGATGCTGGCGGCGCTCCTGGACTGGCCGCAGGCGACCTTCGTCTCGGAAATCGTGCTCAAGGGAGAGAGCGCCGACGTGACGCGCGAGATCGACGGCGGGCTCGAGACCTTGAACGTCAACCTGCCGGCGGTGATCACCACCGACCTCAGGCTCAACGAACCGCGCTATGCCTCCCTCCCCAACATCATGAAGGCCAGGAGGAAGCCGATCGACCGCAAGGAAGCCGAGGCGTTCGACGTGGACATCGCGCCGCGGCTCGTGCTCCGCAAGGTGGCCGAGCCGCCGCGGCGCCAGGCGGGCGTGAAGGTGAAGGACGCCGCCGAGCTCGTGGCCCGGCTGCGCGACGACGCGAAGGTGATCGGATGAGCGTCCTCGTCCTGGCCGAGCACGACAACGCCGCGCTCGGGCGGGCCAGCCTCCACGCGGTGACCGCCGCGCGCGCGTTCGGCGACGAGGTCCATCTGCTGGTCGCGGGTTCGGGTTCGGCCCCGGCCGCGCAGGCGGCGGCCTGCGTCGCCGGAGTCGACAAGGTCCTGCACGTCGATTCGCCGGCCTTTGCGCATCCGCTCGCCGAGAACTTGGCCCCCCTCGTGGTCGGGCTGGCGGAGGGCTACGGCCACCTGCTGGCGGCCGCCACCACCTTCGGCAAGAACGTCATGCCGAGGGTCGCGGCCCTGCTGGATGTGGCCCAGATCTCCGACGTGATCGAGATTGTCTCGGAGAGCGTCTTCGTCCGCCCCACCCACGCGGGCAACGCCATCGCTACCGTCGAGAGTCGCGACGCCACGAAGGTCGTCACCGTGCGCGCGACGGCGTTCGACGCCGCGCCGGCGGAGGGCGGCGCGGCGTCCGTCGAGGGGGTGTCCGGCCCCGGCGACCGGGGGTCGGTCCGCTTCGTCAGGCACGAACTGAGCAAGTCCGACCGGCCGGAATTGACCAGCGCCGGGATCGTGGTCTCGGGCGGCCGCGGGATGCAGAGCGGCGACAATTTCGCCCTGATCGAGGCGGTGGCGGACCGGCTCGGCGCCGCCGTCGGCGCCTCGCGCGCGGCGGTCGATGCCGGCTACGTCCCCAATGATTTCCAGGTCGGCCAGACCGGCAAGGTGGTGGCACCCGAGCTCTACGTCGCCGTCGGCATTTCGGGGGCCATCCAGCATCTGGCCGGCATGAAGGACAGCAAGGTCATCTGCGCCATCAACAAGGACGAGGAAGCACCGATCTTCCAGATCGCCGACTTCGGCTTGGTGGCTGACCTGTTCGAGGCCCTGCCGGCGCTCGCCGAGGAACTCGATCGACAGGGCCTGTCGAAGGTCTGAACCGCCGCCATGGTGCAGACAATCGGGATCATCGGGGCGGGGCGGATGGGCGGCGGAATCGCCCATGTCGCGGCCCTGGCCGGCTTCGACGTCGTGCTGACCGACGTGGGGCAGGCGGCGCTCGACGCGGCCCTCGGGACGATCCGCACCAATCTCGGCCGCCAGGCGCGCAAGGGCGCGATCACCGATGCGCAGCGGGACGCGGCGCTGGGGCGGATCACCACCGCCGTCGGCCTGGAGGCGCTCGCGTCCGTCGACCTCGCGGTCGAGGCGGTGGTCGAGGACGAAGCGGTCAAGAAATCCGTCTTCGCTGCGCTGCGGGACGTGCTGCCGGCGCACGCCATCATCTGCACCAACAGCTCGTCGATCTCCGTCACCCGGCTTGCCGCCAACACCGACCGTCCCGGCAAGTTCATGGGCATGCATTTCATGAACCCGGTGCCGATGATGGCGCTGGTCGAGTTGGTCCGCGGCATCGCCACGGAGGAAACAACCTACGAGGCGGTGCATGCGGTCACCGAGCGCATGGGCAAGACCGCCGCCATGGCCGAGGACTTCCCGGCCTTTATCGTGAACCGCATCCTCATGCCCATGGTCAACGAGGCGATCTATGCGCTCTACGAGGGCGTGGGCACCGTGCGGGCGATCGATACCGCGATGAAGCTCGGCGCCCATCACCGCATGGGGCCGCTGGAACTCGCCGATTTCATCGGCCTCGACACCTGCCACGGCATCATGCAGGTGCTCTACGAGGGCCTGGCGGACAGCAAATACCGCCCCTGCCCCCTGCTCGCCAAATACGTCGAGGCCGGCTGGCTCGGCCGCAAGACCGGCCGGGGCTTCTACGACTATTCGGGAGAGACCCCGGTCCCCACCCGCTGACCACGGCGGGGCCGAAGGCCCGCGCCTCCTTTCTGAAATGCCGGCTGACGCTCGCCGTTTGCGGCGAGGCGTTCGGCTTCCGACTCCATGCGGCCGAGCCACATGAGGCCCCACATGTGGAAGTCTCCGACGAGGCTGAACAGCGGGTAAGTGAAAGTCGCGGGCCGATTGCGCTCGATCAGGGCGTGGCCCAACCAAGCAAAGAGGTAGCCGCAGACGAGCGCCGCCGGCAAGAGGCGCGGCTCGCCGACGAGGCCGGCCGCGATGAGCAGGGCGACGGCGCCCGTGGTTCCCACGAAATGCAGCCGGCGCGTGCCGGGCCGGCGGTGTTCGGCGATGTAATAGGGCCAGAACGCCCGATACCGGCGAATCCGCTCGTTCATCCCTCCGGTCCCTCCGGCGGCGTTTCCGCGCGCCGCCGCCGATCCTGTATTCTATACTCGCGGCGTTCGACTCCGCGACACCTGAGGAGGCCGTGGCCATGCCGGCACTGACCACTCCCGCCTGTGAGATCGGCTGGCAAGCCGCCGACTTCCGCCTCGAGGGAATCGACGGCAGGGCCTACACGCTCGCGAACTGCGCGGGCGAGAAGGCCACCCTCGTGATGTTCCTCTGCAACCACTGTCCGTTCGTGAAGGCGATCATCGACCGCATCGTGCGGGACGTGGACGCGCTGGCGGGCCGGGGAGTCGGGGCGGTCGCGATCATGCCCAACGACACCGAGGCCTATCCCGCCGATTCCTTCGACAACATGAAGGCCTTCGCCGTCGCCCACGGGTTCGGCTTCCCCTATCTCATCGACCGGACCCAGGAGACGGCCCGCGCCTACGATGCGGTCTGCACGCCGGATTTCTTCGGCTTCGACGCGGCGCTCGGCCTGCGCTATCGTGGCCGCCTCGACGCCTCGCGGATGGAACCGGTGGCCGGCGCGCGCCGCGAGTTGTTCGACGCCATGGCCCGGATCGCCGAGACCGGGACCGGCCCCGAGGAGCAACTGCCGAGCATGGGCTGCTCGATCAAGTGGCGCGAGGCCGCCTGAACCGGGAGCGGGAAAACCGGCGCCACGCCGGAGCCACCAGGTAGCGCTGAAGGGAGACGCGGCGTGGCGGACATCTTCCGCGAAGTCGACGAAGACATAAGGCAGGAGCGCTATCTCAAGTTATGGCGCCGCTGGCGCTACTGGCTGCTGGGGGTCGCCGCGGTCGCGCTCGGCGGGGCGGTCGCCTATGTGGTCATCGACGACGCCAGGGAGAGCGCCCGCCAGGCCGAAGGGCGCCAGTTCGCCGCGGCGCTCGACGCGCTCGATGTCGGCCGCGATTCGGAGGCGGCGGACCGCTTCGCCGCTCTCGCCGCCGAGGCGAGCACCGGCTATGCCGCGCTGGCGCGAATCGCGGAGGCGGACGCCCGTGCCCGGCGGGGGGACGTCGCCGGCGCGGTCGCCGCTTACGACCTCATGGCCCGCGACGGCCGCGTGCCCGCTCTCTACCGCGACCTCGCGGCGCTACTCGCCGCCCAGCGATCCATCGACCGCACGCCGGCGGCGGAGATCGACCAGCGGCTCGCGCCCCTCGTCGTCGGCGCCTCGCCGTGGCGGCCGCTGGCGGCGGAACTGTCCGGGATCGCCGCGTTGCGCGCTGGAGACGAGGGCACTGCACGCGCCGTCTTCGCCGCGCTCGTGGGCGACCAGGCCGCCCCGATCAGCCAGCGGCAGCGCGCCGCCGAACTGCTGGCGAGCCTCGGCGGCAGCCTCGAGGACGCCCAGGCGGGCGACGATCCCTTCGCAGCCGGCGGTGAAAGCGCGGGCGAGGAGGCGGCGCAATGAAGACCACACGTCTCGCGGGGCGCACGGGCGGCCTCCTGATTCTCAGCGTCGGCTTGGCCGGCTGCGGCCTCCTGTCTGACTGGACGGGCGCGTCGGAAGACCCGCTGCTGCCGGGGGAACGCATCGCGGTGATGTCCCTCGAACGGACGCTGGAGCCCGACCCCGCCGCCGCGGCGCTGCCGGTGCGTCTGCCGGTGCCCCGCGCGAACGAGTCCTGGCCCCAGACCGGCGGCGGCCCCGGCCACGCCCTGCGGCACGTGGTGTTCGCCGACGCGCCCGCCGCGCTCTGGCAGGTCGATATCGGCAGCGGCTCCGGCGGCGACGCGCGGCTCCTGGCGCCGCCGGTGGTGGCCGGCGGGCGAGTCTTCGCCATGGATGCGGAAAGCGTCGTCTCGGCCATCGGCGCGGCCGCGGGGCGGGCGCTGTGGGCGACAGACACCGCGCGCGAGGCGGAAGGGGACGGCTTCGGCGGCGGCCTCGCGGCGGCGGGCGGGCGCGTGTTCGCGGCCACCGGTTTCGGCGATGTGCTGGCGCTGGACGCGGAGACCGGCGCGGTGCAATGGCGGCGGACGCTCGGTATTCCGATGCGCGCGCCGCCCGCGGCGGCGGGCGGGCGCGTGTTCGTGGTGACCCACGACAACCGGCTCTGGGCGCTCGACGCCGCCACCGGCACCGTCCAGTGGAGCCATGCGGGAATCGTCGAGACGGCGCGCCTGCTGGGCGGCGCGAGCCCCGCCGTGGAAGGCGAGGTCGTCGTCGCGCCCTATTCGTCCGGGGAGATCGCCGCGCTGCGGGTCGAGAACGGCCGCGCGGTCTGGGCCGATACTCTGGCCTCCCCGGGCGTCCTCGTGGAGACGCTGGCCGCGTTCAACGACATCGTCGGCAGCCCCGCGATCGACCGTGGCGTCGTCTTCGCGATCGGCCAGGGCGGCCCCCTGGTCGCCATCGATCTGCGGACCGGCGGGCGGGTCTGGGAGCGGGAGGTTGCCGGGCGCGAGATGCCGTGGAGCGCCGGCGACGTCCTGTTCGTGACCACCGGCGACGGTGAAGTCGTCTGCCTCTCCCGCGAGGATGGCGCCATCCGCTGGGTGCGGCCTCTGCCGCGCTTCGCGGATCCGGAGGAACGCGACGAGCCGCTCTTCTGGACCGGCCCGATCCTGGCCGGGGGGCGGTTGATCGTCCTGGGTTCAGATGGCGCGGCCTTGTCGATCTCGCCCCATGACGGGAGCGTTCTGGGCCGCTTCGATCTGCCCGGCGGCGCCCGCCTCCCGCCGGTCGTCGCCGACGGAACGCTGTTCGTCCTGACCGAGGGAGCGAATCTGGTCGCGCTGCGCTGAGGCGGCCGGTGTCCTTCACCGTCGCCATCGTCGGGCGCCCCAACGTCGGCAAGTCCACCCTCTTCAACCGGCTGGTCGGCCGGCGCGCCGCACTGGTGGCACCGACCCCCGGCGTCACCCGCGACCGGCGCGAGGGCGCCGCCCGCATCGGCCCGCTGCGGTTCCGCGCGATCGACACCGCCGGTCTCGAAGAGGCGGCGCCCGAGACCCTCGCCGGGCGCATGATGGCGCAGACGGAACGGGCGCTGGAGGAGGCCGATGCCGCCCTGCTCCTGATCGACGGGCGGGCGGGCGTGACGGCGGCCGACGCCGTCTTCGCGAACCGGCTTCGGCGGCGCGGCCTGCCGGTGGTCCTCGCGGTCAACAAGTGCGAGGGCGGCGGCGGCGCGGGCGGCGTCGCCGACGCCTGCGCCCTCGGCCAGGGGACGCCGATCCCGATCTCGGCGGAGCACGGCGACGGCCTCTCCGATCTCTACGACGCCCTCGCCCCTTTTGAAACCGGGGCGCGGACGGTCACCGGTGCGACGGCGGACGAGGTGCTCCGGCTCGCCATCGTCGGGCGCCCCAACGTCGGCAAGTCGACGCTGCTGAACAGGCTGGTGGGCGATTCGCGGACGATCACCGGCGCCGAGCCGGGACTCACCCGCGATTCGATCGCGGTGCGCTGGTCCTGGCGGGGCCGTCCGGTCGAGCTGGTGGATACCGCCGGCCTGCGGCGCCAGGCCAAGGCCGTCGCGCCGCTCGACAGGCTGTCCGCGCGGGACGCGGCCCGTGCCATGGGCCGGGTGGCGGTGGTGCTCGCCGTGATAGATGCCGCCGCGCCCGTCGGCCGCCAGGACCTCGCCATCGCCGCCCAGGCGATCGAGGAGGGCCGCGCCGTCGTCGCTCTGCTCAACAAATGGGATCTCGTCCGGGATCGCGCCGCCGCCCGTGCGGCCGTCCAGGAGCGCCTGGACGAGGCGTTCGCCCAGGCGAAAGGGGTTCCCGTGGTCGCCGGCTCGGCCCTCACCGGCGCCGGGACCGACGGGCTGATGCCGGCGGTCGCCCGCGCCTTCGACGCCTGGAACCGGCGCGTTCCCACCGCCGCGTTGAACCGCTGGCTCGCGCGGGCGGGCGGACACCATCCGCCGCCGCTGACCGCCGGCCGCCGGTTGAAACTCCGCTACGTGACCCAGGTGAAGGCGCGGCCGCCGACCTTCGCGCTCTTCGTCAGCCGGCCCGCTGCGCTGTCCGAAGGCTACCGCCGCTATCTGGTGAACAGCCTGCGGGCCGAGTTCGGCTTCCCCGGCACGCCTCTCCGCCTGCTCCCCCGCGCCGGCCGGAACCCCTACGCGCCGCGCTGACGGCTCCCGGTCGACGATGACTTCGGGCGTTCCTTCCCCGGAATTTCCCGGTTTTTGAGGTCCTCGTGATCGTTCGCTTGGCACCGTTGCCGTATCGTTTCCATTGACGCGCATACCCGGCCCCGTCCAAGATCACCCTCGCAACCAAGTTCGGGTGCCCGCTCCGTCGGGCCGCCCGCTGAATAGAATAGCCCTCGACCGGCTTGGGTTTGGCCGCCCGGGCCCGGCGAACAGGCGGGGTCTCGCACATCACCCGTGCTTGGTTGCAACGGCCCGGCATCCGCCGGCGTCGTGGCAACCGCATGGAGGATACGATGCACGGACCCGGACGAACCCTTGCGGCCCTTGCGGTCGTGCTCGGACTCACCCTCGCCGCGTGTTCGCGCGACGCAAGCATGAGCGTGCTGAGCCAGAAAGAGCGGGGAACCGCCGCTGAGCTTCACGAGAACGCACCGCAAAGGTTCAAGGACATCTGGGAACGGTACCAGAAGTCGAAGAATGCCGATCCATCAGGATTCGGCGTCCTTGCACTGGATCGGAACCTGAATGGTGCGTGGATTCTCTACTGTTGGCGGTACTGTAACCTTGTGAGTCCCACAGCCATTTCCCAGTGGAGAGGAGAAGCACTTCGAGGCTGTCGGAAGAATGTGCGGGACAATGCGCCCGCCAAGAAGCCCGAATGCGCCGTCTACGCCGTGGGAGACAAGATCGTCTGGACCGGCCCCTTGCCCTGGTAGGCACCGGTTGTTCGGGCTTGCGACGGGCGCGCCGTTCAGGCCGTCGTCGAATAGCGCCTCTCACTCGCCCGGCACAAGGATTGTCCGTTCAGCCTCGGCCGAATGTCGGGACAGGACCGTGATCTATTCGGGCGCGCTTTCGTCGAGATAGTCGTTGACCGCGTTCACCATCGCTTCCTCGATGGCGTCGCTTTCGTTCACCCAGTCTTCCACGAGCCCGGCGAGGAGGCCGGGCAGGCCGGTGAGATCGGCCATGTCCGGGGTCGCCCGGACGGCGCGGCCGCCGGCGAACCAGACCTTCGGCGAGAGCGTGAAGCGCGCCGCGATCGGCTCGTCCTCGGTGGCGATCTCGCAGACCACCGGCTGGCGCGGCACCTCGAGCAGGTCTTCGCGCAGCAGTGCTCGGACCAAATCCGCGCGCGGCATGTCGATGGCGGCGACGCAGGAGGCGTCGCGCAGGATGCCGGCGGTCAGCGCCCGCACGGTGCCGCGCTCCTCTTCCGGCAGGGTGAACCGCACGTCGCAGGCGATGGCAGCGGCCTCCGGGTCGCGCAGCGCCTCCAGGCAGGCCTCGCCGTCGTCGCCGGCCCCGGCAGCGGCCGTCGCCAGCGCCAATGGCAGCGCGACGGCGGCCGCCAGGAGGCGGAACCGCCCGGTCATGCCTTCTCCTCCTCTGCGAGCCGGGCGCGGAGCGCGCGCTTCGGCACCTTGCCGTAGTTGTTCTTGGGCAGGCTCTCCACGATGCGGTAGGAACGGGGGCGTTTGAAACGGGCGATCGACTCCAGGCACAGCCGGTCGAGTTCGTCGGCGGTCACGGCCCGGCCCTCGCGGGGCACGACGAAGGCCACGACCTCCTCGCCCCATTCCGCGTGCCGGCGGCCGACGACCGCCGCCTCGCGCACGGCGTCGTGGCGCAGCAGGGCTTCCTCGACCTCACGCGGGTAGATGTTGGCGCCGCCGGAGATGATCAGGTCCTTGGCACGGTCGAGCAGGGTCAGGAAGCCGTCCTCGTCGAACCGGCCCACGTCGCCGGTGTGGAGCCAGCCGCCACGCAGCGCCCGCACACTGGCGCTCTCGTCCTCCCAATAGCCCGCCATCACCACGTCGCCGCGCACCGCGACCTCGCCGGTCTCGCCCGCCGGCAGCGGTCGGTCGTCGGCGTCGACGACGCGCACCTCGACGTCGGTGCGCGCGACGCCGACCGAGGCCAGGCGCTCGCGAAAGCGGGGGTGGCCGGTCTCGGCGTGGACGGCCCGCGACAGGCACGTGATCGTCATCGGGCTCTCGCCCTGGCCGTAGATCTGCGCCAGCTTGGGGCCGAAGGCGGCGCGCGCCCGCTCGACGTCGGCCGCGTACATCGGGCCGCCACCATAGACGATCAGGTCGAGATTGGCGGTATCGGCGCCCGCGAGCGCCGGGCTGTCGAGAAGGCGGACCACCATGGTGGGGGCCGCGAACATGGCGGTGCCGGGGTAGCGTTCGATCAGGCCGAAGATTTCGGCGGGGTCGAAGCCCCCGCTCTCGGGGATCGCATTGTTGGCCCCCTTGGCGACGAAGGGCAGTGCGTAGAGGCCCGAGCCGTGCGAGAGCGGCGCCGCGTGGATGACGCAATCCGCAGGCGAGACCGGATTCAGATCGGCGAAGTAGCTTAAGGCCATGACCAGCAGGTTGCGATGCGTGATCGTGGCGCCCTTGGGCCGGCCGGTGGTCCCGCTCGTGTAGAAGAGCCAAGCCGGGTCGTCGGGTCGCGCCGGGGCGGGCGGGAGCGGCTCCCCCTCCCGCATGGCGCGGTAGTCCCCGCCGGCGACGTCGACGGGTGGGGCGAGGCCGGGCACTTCCCCGCGCACGCGCTCGATCGCGGCTGCGCGCGGTGCGTCGGCGAAGCAGAGCCGGCTGCCGGCATTGCCGAGGATGTAGGCGAACTCCCGCGGGTGCAGCTTGGCGTTGACGGGGACGGCGACCAGCCCCGCGTACCAGATGCCGAACAGCGCCTCGAGATATTCCGGCCGGTTGGCCATCGCCACCGCCACCCGGTCGCCCGGCGCCAGCCTGCGGGCCTTGCGCAGCGCCCCGGCGATAGCACCGGCGCGACGGTGGAGATCGCCGTAGCGCGCGGTCGTCCGCACGCCCAGGGAGACCGCCGGCCGTTCGGGGAAGGTCCGCGCGGTCTTCTCCAACAACGCCGCGATGTTCATCCCCGCACTATAGCCGAAACCGCCCCCACCCCCGTGGCGCACGAAAAAGACGAAACAGCGGGCCCGGCACGCTTCGATGAACCTGCTTATCCGTGCGAGTCATCCCCGGATGAAAAGGCGCCGTTCGCCCGGGAGCGCTGGCGCTCCCGGGGACGTGCGGAAAAATACCGCCCTCCCTCGCGCACTCCCACGGATAAGCAGGCCGAAGAAAGCCCCCGCGGCGTTACAGGAGCGGCGTCTGGCCACCATCGCCCGCGTCGGGAGCAGCCTTGCGGCGGGCGGCGACGACCGGGGCGCGGCCGTCGCGGAATTCGAGGGAGAGGGCGGCGCCCGGCCTGATCCGCGCCGCGCTGGCGAGCGGTCTCTCTCTCGCGTCGCGCACCACCGCGAAGCCGCGCGCGAGCACCCCCTTGTAGGAATAGCCCTCGAGCAGCCGCGCCGCGGTCTCGATCCGCACGGCCCGGTTGCGGAGCGCCGCATGCCGCGCCCGCGCCAGACGCGCGGAGAGAGCAGCCGCGCCTTCGCGCGCGCGCGCGATTCGCTCCGCCAGCCGTTCCGGGGCGAGGCCGGCGGCGGCGCGCGCCAGTTGCCGCCGCTTGAACGCGAGCAGCTGACGGGGCTTGAGCGGGCGCAGCCCGGCGAGCGCCCGCGTGCGCACCGCGAGGCCGTTCCGCATCGCGCGATCCAGCCGCTCGGCCCGCTCGTCGAGGCGCTGGTTCGCCGCCGCCAGCAGGCCGCGCGCCTCCGGCAGGCCGCGCCCGAGGCCCTCCACCCGCGCAAGGCGCTCGGCCAGGAGCCGGCGGATGGCGGCGCCCAGGCGGCCTTCGAGGGCGCGCGTCCGGTCGATCAGATCGGTGCGCACCGGGACGGCCATTTCCGCGGCCGCCGTCGGCGTCGGCGCGCGGCGGTCGGCGGCCAGGTCAATCAGCGTCACGTCGGTTTCGTGCCCCACCGCGGCGATCAGCGGGATCGCGCTGGCCGCCACCGCCCGCACCACGGCCTCCTCGTTGAAGGCCCAGAGGTCCTCCAGACTGCCGCCGCCGCGGGCGACGATCAGCACGTCCGGGCGCGGCGCCGGCCCGCCTTCCGGCAGGCGGTTGAAACCGGCGATCGCGGCGGCGATCTGCCGGGCAGCATCTTCGCCCTGGACGACGACCGGCCAGATCAGAACGCGGCGCGGGAAGCGCGCGCGCACGCGGTGCAGGATGTCGCGGATCGCGGCTCCGGTGGGCGACGTCACCACCCCCACCACGGCGGGCAGGAACGGCGGGTCGCGCTTATGCGCCGCGTCGAAGAGACCCTCGGCAGCGAGCGCGTGCTTGCGCTTCTCCAGCAGCGCGAGGAGGGCGCCTTCGCCTTCCAGTGCCAGCCGCTCGACCACGAGCTGGTAGCGCGAGCGGCCCGGATAGGTGCTGATCCGACCGGTGGCCACCACGTCCAGGCCGTCCTCGGGCGCGAGGCCCAGGCGCCCGGCGGTGCCGCGCCAGCAGATCGCCTCGAGCACCGCGTCCGCGTCCTTGAGCGTGAAATAGAGATGGCCCGAGGCGGCGCGCTTGCAGCCCGAAATCTCGCCGCGCACGCTGACCCAGGCGAACGCCTCCTCGACCGTGCGCTTCAGAGCCCGTGACAATTCGCCGACCGTGAAGACGGCCCGGTTGCCGCCTTCTGCCAACTCTTCCGGCACCGTCGTCGGATAGGGGACCATTTCCCGCGGCCGTGGATCCTGCGATAGAAGACGATTCTACAGCGGCCCCGGCGGCTTCGGAACCGCGGGCCGGGAGGGCAGGCCATGAACGTCCTGGTCGTGGGTTCGGGCGGCCGCGAGCACGCGCTTTGTTGGAGCCTGGCCGCGTCCCCGCTGGTGGAGACGCTGTGGTGTGCGCCGGGCAATGCCGGGATCGCGGCGGCCGCCCGCTGCGTCGCGCTGGCACCGATGGATTTCGACGGGCTGACCGCGTTCTGCCGCGAGAAGGCGGTGGATTTCGCGGTGGTGGGCCCCGAGGCGCCGCTGGTGGCGGGGCTCGTCGACCGGCTGGAGGCGGAGGGAGTCGCCGCCTTCGGGCCGCGCGCGGCGGCGGCGCGGATCGAGGGTTCCAAGGGCTTCATGAAGGATCTCTGCACGCGCTGCGGCGTGCCCACCGCCGCCTATCGGCGGGTGACCTCGCTCGGCGAAGTCCGGACCTTCGTCGCCCGTCACGGCACACCGGTGGTGGTCAAGGCAGACGGTCTCGCCGCCGGCAAGGGGGTGGTGTGCGCCGCGACGGAGGCGGAGGCGGTCGAGGCGGCGCGGGCGGCGCTGGACGGCGCCTTCGGCGACGCCGGCCGCGAACTGGTGATCGAGGCGTTCCTCGAAGGCGCGGAGGCCAGCTATTTCGCGCTGGTCGACGGCGAGACCGTCCTGCCCCTGGAGACGGCGCGCGACTACAAGGCGGTCGGCGAGGGCGGCATCGGGCCGAACACCGGCGGCATGGGCGCCTGTTCGCCGGCGCCGGTCATGACCCCGGCGCTGTGCGAAGAGGCGCGCCGCCGCATCGTCGAGCCGCTGGTGCACGGGCTGGCGGCGGCCGGCGCGCCCTATGCCGGGGTGTTCTACGCGGGGCTGATGATCACGGACGACGGCCCCAGCCTGCTGGAGGTCAACGTCCGCTTCGGGGATCCGGAATGCCAGGTTCTGCTGCCTCGGCTCAGGTCCGACCTGCTGCCCGCGCTGATGGCCGCCCGCGACGGCGAGTTGCGGGATTTCGACCTGCGCTGGCGCGACGAGGCCGCGCTCTGCGTCGTGCTGGCGGCGCGGGGCTATCCCGGCGCCTACGAGCGGGGCGGGGCCATAAGGGGCGTGGACGCGGCGGCGGCGCTGGGCGGTGTGACCGTGTTCCACGCCGGCACGGCGCGCAGGCAGGGGGCGCTCGCCGCCGCGGGGGGGCGGGTGCTGGGCGTGACCGCGCTGGGCCCCACCCTCACCGCCGCCGGCGCTCGCGCCTACGCGGCCGTGGACCGCATCGACTGGCCCGGCGGCTTCTGCCGCCGCGACATCGGCGCCCCCTGATCCGCTCCCGCGCCACCCCCGCGCGCCCGGAAAAACGGCGGGGTATGATGGGGGATGGACAGCGAGAGCGGAGGGGCGGCGTTTCTTGCCGTGACGCCGCCGCGCCCCTGCCCCTACCGGCCCGGGCGGTGGGAGCGCAAGCTCGTGGCCGCGCTGGCGGGGCCGGGCGCCGGCGCCGCCTATGACGGGATGCTGCGGGCGGGCTTTCGCCGCAGCGGGCGCGCGGCCTACCGGCCCGCCTGCGCCGGCTGCCGGGCCTGCGTGCCCGTGCGCGTCCGCGCCGCGGCCTTCGCGCCCGGCCGCTCCCTCCGCCGCGTCGCCGCGCGCAACGAGGGGACGGCCCTTGCGATCCTGCCGGCCCGGGCGCGGCCCGACCACTTCGCGCTCTTTCGCCGCTATCTCGCGGCCCGCCATCCGCAAGGCGGCATGACCGGGATGGGCGGCGCGGACTACCGCGCCCTGGTCGAGGAGAGCGCCGTGGAGACCCGCCTGGCCGAGTTCCGCGCGCCGGACGGGCGCCTCTACGGCGTCTGCCTGTTCGACTTGGCCGGCGACGGCCTCTCCGCCGTCTATTCCTTCTACGAGCCGGCGCGGGCGCGCCTGAGCCCCGGCACCTACATGATCCTGCGGCTGATCGGTGAGGCGCGGGCGCGGGGTCTGCCCTATCTCTATCTCGGTTACTGGATCGACGGCGGCGCGAAGATGGCCTACAAAGCACGCTTCAGGCCGCTCGAAATGCTCGGTCCCGACGGGTGGACCACGCGCCGCGCGCGGAGCGGCCAACAGGGAGAGTGAGGACATGAAGACGAGGATCGAACGCCGTCGGTTTCTCAAGGGCACGGCCGTCGCCGGCGCCGCCCTCGCCGCGTCCGCGGCGTCGAGCTTCCCGGCGCCCGCGATCGCCCAGGGCCGGCGCCAGCTGCGGCTGGTGACCACCTGGCCCAAGAACTTTCCCGGTCTTGGCACCGGCGCGCAGCGCTTCGCCGACCGGGTGACGCGCGCCAGCGAGGGCCGCCTGGAGGTCAAGCTGTTCGCGGCCGGCGAGCTGGTGCCGCCGTTCGAATCCTTCGACGCGGTCTCCCAGGGCTCCGCCGACATGTACCACGCGGCGGAGTACTACTGGCAGGGCAAGTCCAAGGCGTTCAACTTCTTCACCGCCGTTCCCTTCGGCCTGACCGCGACCGAGATCAACGCCTGGATCTACCATGCGGGCGGCCAGGCCCTGTGGGACGAGCTCGCGGCGGGATTCAACCTGAAGCCGCTGATGGCCGGGAACACGGGCGTCCAGTGGGGCGGCTGGTTCAACAAGGAGATGAACTCGGTCGAGGATTTCAAGGGCCTGAAGATGCGCATTCCGGGCCTGGGCGGCGAGGTGCTGCGGCGGCTGGGCGCCGCCGCCGTTGCCCTGCCGGGCGGCGAAATCTTCCAGGCGCTCCAGGCGGGCACGATCGACGCCACCGAATGGGTGGGGCCGTGGAACGACCTCGCCTTCGGCTTCTACAAGGTGACGAAATACTACTACTGGCCCGGCTTCCACGAGCCCGGCTCGATGCTGGGCGCGGCCGTCAACAAGGACGTGTGGGAGAGCCTGAGCGACTCCGACCGCAGCCTGATCGAGAGCTGCGCCGCCGCCGAGAACGACTACATGTACGCCGAGTTCAACGCCCGCAACAGCGCCGCGCTGGACACCCTGGTCGGCGAGCACGGCGTGCAGGTGCGGCGCATGTCCGACGAGATGCTGAACGCCATCGGCGCGGCGTCCGGCGAGGTGATGGCGGAGGTGGCGGCCGAGGGCGGCCTGACGAAGCGCGTCTACGACAGCTTCATCGACTTCCGCAAGAAGGCCATCGCCTTCAACAAGCACTCGGACCAGGCGTACTGGAACGCCCGGCTGCTGCCGTTCCGATACGCCGGCTAGGGGCACCGCCGGGGGCGGGGGCGGCGCGTCCGCCCCCGGGCGGCTCCAGGGTTGCCGGCGCGCCGCGCCCCGGGGGCATCCGATGCGGGCGTTAGCGGCGGCCGCGCGGGCGATCGACGCCGTGAACGAGGCGGTGGGCCGCGTCGCCGCGTGGCTCGCCCTCGCCATGGTGCTGCTCGAATTCGTCGTCGTCGTGATGCGCTACGTCTTCGGCGTCGGCTTCATCGCCATGCAGGAAGGCGTGATCTACCTGCATGCCGCGCTCTTCCTGGTCGGCGCCGGCTACACCCTGCTCCACGGCGGCCACGTGCGCGTGGACATCTTCTACCGTGACGCCCGGCCCGCGCGCCGCGCCCTGGTGGATCTGGCCGGCGTCGTGCTCTTCCTGCTGCCGGTCTGCGTCGTCATCGGCTGGGCGAGCTGGCCTTATGTCGGGCAGTCCTGGTCGGTCTTCGAAGGCTCCAAGGAGACGAGCGGCATCCCGGCGGTCTATGCGCTCAAGTCCCTGATCCTCGTCTTCGTGGTGCTGATCGCCCTGCAGGGCGTGTCCCTCGCGCTGCACGCGGTGCTGACCCTCGCCGGCCGCCAGGCCCGCCACGACGCGGCCGCGGCGAAGCGCGGCGAGGCCCTGTAGGCCATGGCCCTCGGCGAGACCCTGGTCGTCCTGATGTTCGTGGCGACCTTCGCCTGCCTGCTGGCGGGCTTCCCGGTCGCCTTCACGCTCTCCGGCGTCGCCGCGCTGTTCGGCCTGTTCTCCTACGCCTTCGGCGCCTTCGACATCGCCTTCCTGCGGGCCATGCCGCAGCGCATCTTCGGCAACGCGATGTGGAACGAAGTGCTGATCGCCGTGCCGCTCTTCGTCTTCATGGGGGTGATGCTGGAGCGCTCCAAGGTGGCGGAGGAGCTGCTGGACGCCATGGGCCGGCTGTTCGGGAACCTGCGCGGCGGGCTCGGGCTTTCGGTCGTCGCGGTCGGCGCCTTGCTCGCCGCCTCCACCGGCATCGTCGGCGCCACGGTGGTGACCATGGGCCTGCTCTCGCTGCCGACCATGCTGCGCCGGGGCTACGATCCGAAGCTCGCGACCGGTGCCATCTGCGCCTCCGGGACGCTGGGCCAGATCATCCCGCCCTCGATCGTGCTGGTGATCCTGGGCGAGCAGATTTCCAACGCCTATGTGGACGCGCAGCGCGCCATCGGCAATTGGTCGCCCGAGCCCGTCTCGGTCGGCGACCTCTTCGCCGGCGCCCTGATCCCGGGCCTGGTCCTCGTCGCGCTCTACATGCTCTACCAAGTGGGCGTCGCCTGGTTTCGCCCGGCGGCGGCGCCGGCCATCCCGCGATCGGAGCGCGGCGGTGAAGGCGCGTGGCGGCGCACCGGCCGCGCCCTGGTACCGCCGGTCGTCCTGATCGTGGCCGTCCTGGGCTCGATCCTGGGCGGCATCGCCACGCCCACGGAGGCCGCGGCGGTCGGCGCCGTCGGCGCGCTGCTGCTGGCCGGCGCCCGGCTCGTCCCGGGGGGCGGCGGCGCCATCTACGCGGCGGGCGCCGGGCTGGTGGCGATGATGATCCTGGCCGGGCAGTTCGATCTCGTCGTCACCCGCAGCGGCATCGGCGGACCGGTGATCGGCGCCTTCCTCTGCTGCGCCCTCCTGGCCTACGGCATCGGCGCGAGCCTGCTCCGGGTCTGGCGCGCCGGCGTCCTCGCCCCGGTCCTGCGTTCGACCATGCAGATCAGCGCCATGGTCTTCGTCATCCTGATTGGCGCCGCCCTGTTCTCCCTCGTCTTCCGCGGCCTGGGCGGCGACGAGATGGTGCACCGGGTGCTTTCCGACATCCCCGGCGGCGTGGTCGGCGCGATGCTCGCGGTCATGCTGGTGATGTTCGCCCTGGGCTTCTTCCTCGACTTCATCGAGATCACCTTCGTGGTGGTGCCGATCGTGGCCCCGGTGCTGCTGCGGATGGACATCAACCCGGTCTGGCTCGGCATCATGATGGCGGTGAACCTGCAAACCTCCTTCCTGACTCCGCCCTTCGGCTTCTCGCTCTTCTACCTGCGGGGTGTCGCGCCGCGCTCGATCCGCACCGCGGACATCTACAGGGGCGTCATGCCCTTCGTCCTGATCCAGCTCGTGGCCCTCGGCGTCCTCGCCGCCTTCCCTTCCCTCACCACCTGGCTCCCCGACTTGGTCTTCGGTTGAGCCGGTGGCCCCGCGGTGCCGGCGCGCCCCACTCAGGTCGGGACGTCCGCCCTATCGTCTGCCGGACTTTCCCCAGTCTGTTCGGGAACCTCAAGATCGCGGTCGACGGCTTGTTGAAACCAGTTCACAAATTTCGATGCGTCTTTATAGAGCAGATAGACATCGTCGCGACTTTTTTCTATGGTAAACGTCACGTAATCTCCGTGTACAAGGCGATTCCTCTCATTCCCCAATTGAAGAAAACTTCTTATTGACCGATGCAGTTCCTCGTCTCCCTTAACTGACTGTTTTGCATATTCGAGGAATCGTTTCCCGAACAGACTGAAAAACTTGTTGCGTTATGTCCTTCCCATACAAACCATTGGTGGTACTGGCGACTTATAGCCTTGTTCTTGATTAGATTCACCAACGGGTGATCGACGGAAAGACGCTGTTTGGACCAACGCATCACGGCGTCCATCATGCGTTTCTCGAAATGGCTTGCCGCCGCTAGTAACAATATTTTGGAAAGATGCTCATCTGTAAAGACTCTGAATTTTCCACTCTGGTTCAAAAATTCAACTAGACTCGTCGATTCTTCAAACAGCCTATCCATCGCGGCTTCACTCATAAGTACCGCCCTCAAGCCGCTCCAAGGATATCGAGTGCCCTCGTCAGTCTCTTTTGGACGTTTGCGGTTGTCGTGGTCGCCCGCTGCGATGCGGCGACAAAGTCGTCATCTTCCCGTAGTTCATCTATCTTCTTCGCAATCAGTAGATAGGGGCTTGACAATGTGATCCGGGCACCCTACATTCCGTCTGTAGGGAGGCACCGCCATGAACCTGATGACCATCTTCACCCGCTACCCCGATCAGGAAGCCTGCATCGAGCACTTGGAGCGTGTGCGTTGGGAGGATGACCCCCATTGCCCGCATTGCGGGAGCGTTCACGTCGCCCGCAAGTGCGACGGCCACCGCGTCGGGCGCTGGAACTGCCATGCCTGCAAGGCCAGCTTCAACGTGCTGTCGGGGACCATCTTCGAGAAGACCAAGATTCCGCTCCAGAAATGGTTCCTGGGAATTGGCCTGATCGTCAACGCCAGGAAGAGCCTGTCAAGCTGCCAGCTGGCGCGCGACCTCGACCTGAACCAGAAGTCGGCGTGGTACATGCAGCAACGCATCCGCGCCGAAATGGCCTCGAAGCAGGGCGCGATCCTGCTCCAGGGCGTCGTCGAAGCCGACGAAACCTATGTCGGCGGCAAGCCGCGCAAGCGCAACCGGCGGCGTGACGGCGACGATTCTACCCCCCCCCCCCCCCCGTGGCCGCGGCACCCGGAAGACGCCGGTCATCGGCGCGGTCGAACGGGGCGGGCGAGTCGTCGCGCGAGTCGCCGATGACCTGACCGGGCGGGGCGTTCTCCGCTTCATCCGCGAAACGGTCGACCCCGCCGGCTCCCTTCTCGTCACCGACGAATATCGCGCCTACCGGGCGGTCCGTGCGACCGTTGCCCATGCCGTCGTCAAGCACAGCGAGACCTATGCCGACGGCGCGACCCATACCAACACCATCGAGGGCTTCTGGTCGCTCCTCAAGCGCGCGTGGTATGGCCAGCATCACCATTACGGCCAGCGTCACATGCCGCTCTATGTGGCCGAGGCGTGCTGGAAGTACAACCATCGCAAGAGCGACGACGCCTTCGGCGCCTTCATGCGGGGGGCGGTGGCATGAACCGCCTCTACTATGGCGACTGCTTGACCATCATGCAGGAAATGCGGAAGGCCAGCGTCGACCTGATCTATCTCGACCCGCCGTTCAACAGTTCCCGCGACTACAACGCCATCTACAAGGACGAAACCGGCCGCCCGCTCCCGGACCAGGTTCAGGCGTTTTGCGACCTCTGGGAGCTCGACGGGGAACGCGAACGCGCGCTGCGCGCCATGCCCGTGCTCATGCGCGAAGCGGGGATCGAGGATCAGGCCGTCGAGTTCTGGCGGTTGTGGATGAACGCGCTGCGCAGCACGCAACCCCGGCTCCTGGCCTATCTGTCCTACATGACCCAACGGCTCCTGCCCATGCGCGGCCTGCTCAAGCCCACCGGCTCCATCTACCTCCACTGCGACCCCACCGCCGGCCACTACATCAAGGTCATGATGGACGCCGTGTTCGGACACGCGAATTTTCGGCGTGAGATCATCTGGCATTTGCGGGCGGCCGCTGGATATAAAGCGCGAACTGCGAACTGGGTTCGGGGTCATGACACCATCCTCTATTACACCCGCTCCAAGACGCCGACCTTCAACAAGGTGTGGTTGCCTTACGATGAAAAGCAGCTTCAGCGGTTTAGCCGAACCGATAACGCGGGACGTCGCTACAAGCCTATCACCCAAGAACGCCGAATCTATCTTGATGAGGCCAAGGGGGTCCCGGCAACATCAGTTTGGTCGGATATTGCGAGCTTCCAAACGGTGGTGAATGCGAAGGAGCGCATGGGCTACGCCACCCAGAAGCCGCTGGCGCTGCTGGATCGCATCATCAAGGCTTCGAGCAACCCCGGCGACGTCGTGTTCGATCCTTTCTGCGGATGCGCGACGACGCTGGAGGCCGCGCACCGCCTGGAGCGGCGCTGGATCGGTTGCGACATCGCCATCCACGCCATCAAGCGCGTCGCCAAGGTGCGGCTGCAGGAGCGGATCGGCCTTGTCGAGGGCGTCGACTTCACCATCGACGGCGTGCCGCGGACCCTGGAGGGCGCCCGCGACCTCTGGGAGCGCGACAAGTATCACTTCCAGAAATGGGCCGTCGAAGAAGTGGACGGGTTCGTGACGTCGCGCCAGACGGCCGACGGTGGGATCGACGGCCGGCTCTATTTCGACACACCGGGAACCCGCGACCTGTCGAGCATGGTGCTGGAAGTGAAGGGCGGTGCCAACGTCGGGATCGGAGTCGTGCGCGACCTGCGCGGCGTGCTGGAACGCGACGACGCCGCGATGGCGGGCTTGATCGTGATGAACGATCCCGGTGGCCGGAAGACGCGGAACTTCAACCGGGAGATGGCGACGGCGGGAGACCTGGACGTGAACGGCGTGTTGTATCCCCGGATGCAGATGTTGACCGTGCCGGCGATTCTGGAAGGGAAGCGGTTTCACACGCCGGGCGTGTTCGGGCGCGGCGTGCCCGATCCCGTCCTGCCCTTAGGCTAACATCAAGCCCCTATCTACTACTGATTGCGATCTTCTTTTCGCTCAGCTTGCGCTTGACAAGGCGCTTGTTTGCATAAGCATCTCTGCACGCGGCACAAAATACGGCTTCATACAAAGCGACGTTGAACCTTCCGTTTTTCTCGTTTATCAGCACATCTTTCGACACTTTCGAGATGGCTTCGACGAACGATCCAAACAAGTCTTCAAAATACTGGTTGTCTTTCTTTCTATTTCCCTCACATTGTCTGGAAAACACGTCCAGGAAGCGAGTCATTGAAGGGGCATATCCATCATGATCGACGAGCATGGCAAACCCGCGCAGCAGCACCTCCACGTCTTTCATGTGCAAATCGGGATCGGGAGACTGGAGAAGCTCTCTCCAGCCCGGTTCCGTGTTGATTCTGGCCAGCATATCGTAGAATGACGAGTGATACATGCTCGCCCGGATTTCCTGCGATCGAAGGTTGATGCCGCCGGTGTTCAGGCGGTTGAATATCTCGTACATCGAGCTATTATCATTTTGGGGTGCGTTTTGCCTGACAGTGATGCAGCGCACGGGCCGCGTGTCGAGGTGATATTTGTCGTCTGGGCCAAGATCCTCATACATTGAACCACTGAGGCGGTTGTTCCGATCCGGAAGAGTTTTCGGCAGCTGCAACTTGAAGTTTTCGAAATAGCTTGCATCCGCGAGAATGTCACCAGGAATTTTCCCGTGCTCGTCGAATATGCGCCGCAGCTCGACCCGCCGCTTCTTGCGTGGGAAACGCCCCTCCATGAAATAGTAAAGGGACATGAGGCGCTGTTGACCGTCGATTACGAGATTCGTTCTCGCGTCTTTTGCGTACAGAAAGATCTGCGGGACTGGCAGCCCTACAATGAGCGACTCGATGAGTTTCGACGCTCTTTTCCTGTCCCACACGAAATTCCTCTGGAACCCGGGGATACGCACCGATTCTCTGTCCATCAGGTTCTTCAACGTCAGGATGGTGAAGTCGCTGGGCACGGCCGTCATGTCGTAGTCACCGACGGGCAGTTCTTCCGCATCGTCCGCACCGTCGACATAATCGTCGACATCAACCGTTTGTTCGGTCGTGTCCTCGGCCATTTCTCCCTTCCGTCCGACGTCTCTGCCAGCGAGGCTTCGCATCATCAAGCTAGCAACCCGCCGACGATACCGACTTCTCGCTTGCGTCGTCAAGCAGAATCTCTGCCTACCTCTCCGACGACCATGCTCTCACGACCTCGAACAGCGCGTCCGTCAACCGCGCCAAGTCGGCGTCATCGATGGTGAGCGCCGGGGTGAGATAGACCACGTCGGCGAAGGGGCGGATCCACACGCCCGCCTCGACGAAGCGCGCCTTGAGCCAGTCGTTGCGGCTCCCGTCTTCGAGCTGCACCACCCCGATGGCGCCTTTCGCGCGCACGTCGACCACGCCCGGCAGGGCGCGCGCCGGTGCCAGCCCGGCGGCGAGGCGCGCCTCGATGCGCCGGGCCTGGGCGAGGCGCGGCTCCCGCTCGAACAGGTCGAGCGAGGCGTTGGCGGCGGCGCAGGCCAGCGGGTTCGCCATGTAGGTCGGGCCGTGCATGAGCGCGGCGTCCTCTCGCTCGGCGAGGAAGGCCTCGAACACCGCGCCGCTGGCGACGGTCGCCGCGAGCGCCAGAGTGCCCCCCGTCAGCGCCTTCGACAGGGTGACGATGTCCGGCACCACGCCGGCCTGCTCGCAGGCGAAGAGCGTGCCGGTGCGGCCGAAGCCGGTCATGATCTCGTCGGCGATCAGCAACAGGCCGTAGCGGTCGCAGGCCGCGCGGACGGTGCGCAGCGTCTCCGGCTCGTGGAAGCGCATCCCGCCGGCGCCCTGGACCAGCGGCTCGATGATCACCGCGGCGCAGCCCTCGCCCTCGCGGGAGAGCAGGTCGTCGAAGGCGGCGGCGCCGGCCTCGCCGCGCGGCAGCGGAACGACGTGCTGTGCCGGCAGCACGCCGGCGAACAGCCGGTGCATCCCCTCCTCCGGGTCGCACACCGACATCGCGGCGAAGGTGTCGCCGTGATAGGCGCCGTGGAAGGCGACGAAACGATGGCGCCCGCGCACCCCGCGGTTGAGCCAGTATTGCACCGCCATCTTCAGCGCAACCTCCACCGCCACCGAGCCCGATTCCGAGAAGAACACCCGGTCGAGCGGGTCGGGGAGAAGGGCGGCGAGGCGGGCCGCGAGCCGTAGCGCCGGCTCGTTCGCCAAGCCGCCGAACATGACGTGCGGCATCCGGGCGAGCTGCTCGGCGACGGCGGCGCGGATGTGAGGGTGGTTGTAGCCGTGGCAGGCGGTCCACCAGGAGGCGATGCCGTCGATCAACACCCGCCCGTCCGCGAGGGTGAGGCGCACGCCGTCCGTCGCCGCCACCGGCAGGGGCGGGGCCGCCCTCGCCATCTGGGTATAAGGCAGCCAGACATGCGCCATGCCCTCGGCGAGCCAGGCCGGCGGTGCGGCGGGCGGCGAGGCTCCCTCCTGGCGGGCCACGGCGGGCCGCCGCCGTCAGGGCCGCATCGGCTCGATGCCGAGGCGGGCGAAGAGGGCGGCGTCGCGTTCGCGAGAGGGGTTGCCGGTCGTGAGCAGTTCAGGGCCCACGAACACCGAATTGGCGCCGGCGAGGAAGGCCAGCGCCTGCATCTCGTCCGACATCCCCTCGCGCCCGGCCGACAGCCTGACGACGGAGCGCGGCATGGCGATCCGCGCCGCCGCCACCGTGCGCACGAATTCCAGCGGGTCCAGCGCCGCCGTGCCGTTGAGCGGCGTGCCTTCGACCTGCACGAGCAGGTTGATCGGCACGCTCTCCGGATGGACCGGCAGGCGCGCCAGGGTGGCGATCATCGCCGCCCGGTCGCGCCGCCCCTCGCCCATGCCGACGATGCCGCCGCAGCAGACGTGGATTCCGGCGTCCCGGACGCGGCCCAGGGTCTCCAGCCGGTCGCGGTAGGTGCGGGTGGTGATGATCTCGCCGTAGAACGCCTCCGAGGTGTCGAGATTATGGTTGTAATAGTCGAGGCCGGCCTCGGCGAGGCGCTGCGCCTGGGGCGCGCTCAACATGCCGAGCGTGGCGCAGGTCTCCATCCCCAGGGCCTTGACCCCGGCGACCATGGCGCACACCCGGTCGAGATCGCGGTCCTTGGGGCTGCGCCAGGCGGCGCCCATGCAGTAGCGGGTGGCGCCGGCGTCGCGCGCCCGCGCGGCTTCGGCCAGCACGGCGTCCACGGGCATCAGCTTCCCGGCCTCGATCCCGGCGTCGTAACGGGCGCTCTGCGGGCAGTAGGCGCAGTCCTCAGGGCAACCGCCGGTCTTGATGCTCAACAGGGTCGACGTCTGCACCCGGTTGGCGTCGAAATGACGCCGGTGCACCGTCTGCGCGCGGAAGATCAGGTCGGCGAAGGGCAGCGCCAGCAGCGCCTCCACCTCCGCCGCCGACCAGTCGTGCCTGACCGCGCCCGCCGGCGGCGGCGCTTCCGCGCCGATGGTCGCAACCCCTTCCATGACGCACCGCCCCTCGCTGCCAGCACCCGGCGCAGGATAGGCGCGCGCGCCTGCCGGTCAAGTGAAGCGCGCGCGCGGCGCGCGATGTGGATAGTGGTCGGTGGGGGGCGCCCGCACGCGCGCGGTGCGCCGTGCGGGCGACGCGCGTCAGGGCTCCCGCATGTGGTGGTCGTCGCTTCCGGCCTCGACCGCGAAGGTGGTGGCGATCTCGCCCGCCCGCTCGAAGACGAAGACGATGGGGTGCGTTTCCTCGGCCATCGGCGTCGTCTTCAGGTCCACGAGCATCAGATGGAGGCCGCCGGGTTCGAACGCCGCCGCGCCGCCCGCCGGGATCGTGACGCCCTCGACCTTCGCCATGCGGTGGATGCCGTCCGTCATCGTGCTCCGGTGGAGTTCGACCCGCCGGGCGATCGGGGTACGGGCGGCGATGAGGCGGTCCGCGCCCGCGCCCTCGTTGACGATACGGACATAGACCACGCCGTTGTGCCCCTTGGGTGCCGGGCGTGACCAGGGGTGCTGGAGCACGATGTCGCCGGCCTTCTCCTCGTGCGCCGCTGCCGGTGCCGCCGCGGCCAGCGCCAGGAGCAGGGCGGGAACGACGCCTCTCCGCCGGCTCATGCGCGCGCTCCCTGCCACCCCGTCATTCCCCGTCTCCGGGCGTCGGGACATCGGGGACGAGGCCGCCGGCGAGGGTCTCGCCGGGCACTTCGATGCGCCCGGCCGGCACCGAAAGGCGCCAGTCGTGATCCACCGGGATCAGCCGCGCGAGGCGGTCCTTGCCGCGGCTGCGCGCGCCGACGAGGCGGGCGCCGGCGTGGCGGCGCAGCAGGGCCGCCAGCACCTCGGCGCTGCTCGCGGTGCGCGGCCCGATCAACACCTCCAGCGCGGCGGTCTCGACGGCGCGCAGCGGCGGCGGCAACGCCACGGCGGTGATGCCGGCGCGCCCGGAGACGCGAATCGCGGCGGCCCGGGGGCCGGTGAAGAGACTCGCAACCCGCGTCATGCGGTCGAAGTCGCCGCCGGCGTTGGCGCGCAGGTCGAGCGCGAGCCGCGGCGTCCCTCCCCCGGCGGCGACGGCGTCGGCGACCTCGCGGTCGGCCTTGCGGCCGAAGCGGTCGAGCGCGACGACGAGGGCGCCGTCGGCCCGCAGCGAAGCGGCGCCGACGGAGGGGACGGTACGCGCCCGCCTGATCGAATCGGCATCCGGGTGCGCCACCCGGACGAAGCGGGCGCCGGGCAGATGCGCCGCGAGCAGCGCGGCGGCACAGCGCGCCTCGGCCGCCGGGCAGTGCGCGCCGATGCGCCGTTCGAGCGCCGCGGGCAGGGCGGCGTGGCGGGCGACGGCGCCCAGCAGGCGGTCGCGCGGCGCCTCGGCCGCCGCCGGCCCGAAAGCGCCCGCCGCCGCGGCGAGCGTCGCCGCGGCGAGCATCGCGACGGCCGCCGGGGCGGCGCGCATCGCCGGCGGCGCGGTCAGTGACAGTAGTTGACCGCCCCCACGATGTGGGTACCCCAGGGTTCGGCACCCACGCCGTCGATCGTCGCGACGACCGCCCGCGCATGCACGTCGATCACGGCGACCGTGTCCGCGTCGCCGAGCGCCACGTAGAGCTTGGTCCCGTCCGGCGTGACGACGCCGGTTTCGGGCGTGCCCGGCAGGGCGATCTCGCCGGCCACGCGCATGGTCGTGAGGTCGAGGATCACCGCCTTGTCGTCGCCCCGGCTGATCACGTAGGCGAGCGAGTCGAACCAGCCGGCGTTGACTCCCGTCATGTCGGCGGCGCCGGGCAGGCGGGCGATCTCTTCCAGGGTTTCCGTCGACACCACCGAGATGGTCTCGTCGCCGTTGTTGGGGACGATCATGTAGCGGCCGTCCGTGGTGGTGAAGGCGCGCCAGGGCATGTCCCCCAGCGCCAGGGTCTTGACGGTGCGCCCCGACGCGAGATCGATCACCGCCATCCGGTCGCCCTCGCCGTAGGCCGCGAAGCCGAGGCGCCCGTCCGGCGTCGCGGTGACGTCGACGATGCCCTGATAGGCGCCGCCGTCCTGGCCCAGGGCGGCGAGCGCGCGGTCAGGCCCCACGGGGATCTCGTCCACCACCACGCCCCGCGCCACGTCGATGGTGCTGACGAAGCTCGCGCCGAGATTGCCGATGTAGAGGCGCGCGCCGGAGGGGTCGAAGGTCATGTTGTGGGGCTCGTGCAGGCCGTCGATCCGCGCGATCTCGCGCTCCTCCCTGAGCGAAACCAGGGAGACGGTGCCTTCGCCGATATTGCCGACCGCGAGGATTTCGCCCGACGGGTCGATCGCCATGTGCTCCGGCGTATGGCCGAGCGGGATCGTCGCGGTGGTGGCCAGGGACCGGAGATCGATCACCGAGAGGGTGTGGTCGCCGGTGTTGCTCGCGACCATCTTCATGTGGGCCGCGGAGACCGCCACCTGGTGCGGCACCGCGCCGACCGGGACATGGGCGATCACCCGGTCCACCCGGGTGTCGATGATGGCCACGTCGGCCGAGGCCCTGTTGGGCACGAACACGTAGTGCGAGAGGTCGTCCAGCGCCAGCGCGCCCGGCCCCGTCAGCACCAGCGCGGTCAGCGCGCCGAGGCCGGCGGACAACAGCGTCCTCATTCCGTCCCTCCTCCTGATCGGCATCACGCCGCCGCCGGCGGCGCCGCGCCATGTTAGCCCCATTCCCGTCCGCGTCCTACCCGTGCGCGGCCCTTGATCCGCCGTCCGGACGGGCCATGATGGGCGCGGCCGGGAGCGCGAGTCACGAGATGCCCTCATCCAGGACGCCCACGCCGCCGCCGGCGGCCGGTGCGGACGCGCCGAACCGCATGTGGGGCGGGCGCTTCGAGTCGCCGCCCGACGAGCGGCTTGCCGCCATCAACGCCTCGATCGATTTCGACCGGCGCCTCTACGCCGAGGACATCGAGGGCTCCCTCGCCCACGCCGCCATGCTGGCCGCGCAAGGCATCGTCGCCCCGGCCGACGGCGCGGCGCTCAGCGAAGGGCTGCGGCGGGTGAAGGCGGAGATCGAAGCCGGGACCTTCCCCTTCGACCGCGCCCTCGAGGACATCCACATGAACGTCGAGGCGCGGCTGGGCGCCCTGATCGGCCCGGTGGCCGGCCGCCTGCACACCGCCCGCTCGCGCAACGACCAGGTGGCCACCGACCTCAGGCTGTGGCTGCGCAAGGCCCTGGACCGCGCCGACGCCGCCTGCCGCGCCCTCCAGGCGGCGCTGATCGACCGGGCCGCCCAGCACGCCGCGACCGTGATGCCGGGCTTCACCCATCTCCAGACGGCCCAGCCGGTCTCCTTCGGCCATCACCTGCTCGCCTATGTGGAGATGATCGGGCGCGACCGCGGGCGCTTCGCCGACTGCCGGCGCCGGCTTAACGAATCGCCGCTCGGCGCGGCCGCCCTCGCCGGGACCTCCTTCCCCATCGACCGCGCCATGACCGCCCGCGCGCTGGGCTTCGACCGGCCGGCGGCCAATTCGATCGACGCCGTCTCCGACCGCGACTTCGTGATCGAGGCGCTGGCGGCGGCGGCGCTGACCGCCATGCACCTCTCGCGCCTGGCCGAGGAGACGATCCTCTGGGCGAGCGCGCAATTCGGTTTCGTCGTCCTCTCCGACCGCTTCTCGACCGGCAGCTCGATCATGCCGCAGAAGCGCAACCCCGACGCGGCCGAGCTGGTGCGCGGCAAGACGGGGCGCGTGACCGGCGCCCTGGTCGCGCTGCTGACCACGATGAAGGGCCTCCCCCTGGCCTATGCGAAGGACATGCAGGAGGACAAGGAACCCCTGTTCGACGCCTTCGATTCCCTCGATCTGTGCCTGGCCGCGACCGCCGGCATGGTCCGCGACATGACGGTGAACGAGGCGGCGATGGCGCGCGCGGCCGAAGCCGGCCATGCCACGGCCACCGATCTCGCGGACTGGCTGGTGCAGGCCGCCGGGTTGACCTTCCGCGAGGCCCATGCCGTCACGGGCCGGGCGGTGCGGTGCGCCGAGGAGCGGGGCTGCGCCCTGAAGGACCTGCCGCCCGCCGCGCTGCGGGCGATCGAGCCCCGCATCGGCGAAGACGCGCTGGCGCTGCTCGATCCGGCCGCCGCCCTCGCCCGGCGCGCCAGCGAGGGCGGCACGGCACCTGCCCAGGTCGCCCGGCAGGTCGCCCTCGCCCGCGAGCGTTTTCTCTAGCGGCGCCGGGGAGCGGCTGGAGGACCATGCTGCGCAAGCTCAGCCTGCTGCTGACCATCGCGGCGGCGCTCGGCCTGATCGCCGCCCTGGCCAGCTGCGGCGTGCGGGGGCCGCTCGAGCCGCCCCCCGCCGAGGCGGCCGCCCGGTCGCCGCCGGCCTGACGCGCCCGCCGTGGGCGCCTTCGCCTACCGGGAAGAGAACGGCCGCCGCGTCCTCCATGCCGAGGACGTGCCGTTGCCCGCGCTCGCATCGCGCTTCGGCACGCCGACCTATTGCTACGCGGAGTCCGTCCTCGGCGCGCGTTACCGGGCGCTGGCGGCGGCGGCACCGCGCGTGCGCATCCATTATTCGATCAAGGCCAACGACGCGCGCGCGGTGATCCGCACCTTCGCCGGCCTCGGCGCCGGGGCCGACGTCGTCTCCGGCGGCGAGCTCGCCCGCGCGCTGGCCGCCGGCATGGCGCCGGCGCGGCTGGTCTTCGCCGGCGTCGGCAAGACGCGCGCCGAGATGGCGCGCGCGTTGGCCGCCGGCATCGCGCAGTTCAACGTCGAGTCGCCCGCCGAGCTCGTCCTTCTGGACGAGGTCGCACGCGCCCGCGGCGCCCCGGCGCCGGTGGCGCTCCGCGTGAACCCGGACGTCGACGCCGGCAGCCACGACAAGATCTCCACCGGGCGGCGCGGCGACAAGTTCGGCATCGACGCCCGCGAAGCGCCGGCGCTCTACGCCAGGGCGGCGGCGATGGGGGGAATCGAGCCGGTCGGCCTCGCCATGCATATCGGCTCGCAGATCGGCCGCCTCGCCCCGTTCGAGGCGGCCTGCGAACGAATCGTCGCGCTGGCGGAGCGCCTGCGCGCGGACGGCCATCCGGTCGCGCGGGTGGACCTGGGCGGCGGCCTCGGCGTGCGCTACAGGGACGAGACTCCGCCCGATGCCGCCGCCTACGGCGCCCTGGCGGAGCGCGTGCGCGACCGTCTGGGGGCGGACGTGCTGATCGAGCCGGGGCGCTGGCTGGTGGCGCCGGCGGGCCTCCTCCTGACCCGCGTGCTCGTGGTGAAGCGGGCGGGCGGGCGCCCCGTCGCCATCGTCGACGCCGCCATGAACGACCTGCTCCGCCCGGCGCTCTACGGGGCGTGGCACGCGATCGAGCCGGTGGTCGCGCCGCCGCCCGGGCAAGCGCCGGTCGAGACCGACGTCGCCGGCCCCGTCTGCGAGAGCGGCGACGTGTTGGGCCGCGCCCGCCGCCTGCCGCCGCTCGCCGCGGGCGACCTGCTGGCGGTGCGCGATGCGGGCGCTTACGGTGCCGTCATGGCCTCGACCTACAACGGCCGCCCGCTCCCCGCCGAGGTCATGGTGCGGGGCGATGCCGTCGCGGCGATCCGCCCCCGGCAGGACGAGGCGGCGCTGCTGGCGCGCGACCGGCTCCCTCCCTGGCTCGCCTGAAGGCGCCGGTGCGCCCGGCGGGGCGCTCAACCGGGGTCGGTGGCGGCGAAGCGGACGGAGAGGCCGGTGGCGCCGTCCGGCGGACGGGCGAGCCTGCCTTCGAAGGTCGTCGATTGCCCGGCGTCCAGGGCTTCCGCCGGCACCGTGAATATCCAGCGGTGCAGCTCCTCGCCCGTCTCTCCCTTGAGCGCCGCCCGAAGCGCCGGAACCGCGCGGCTTCGCCCGGTGGGGTTCTCGATCGCGCCGCGCACGAGCAGGGTCGGGACCCCGCCCTCCAGCACCCGCTCCGACACCACGTCGCGGATCAGGAGGCCCCCCTCCGCCGCGCCCGCCGCGAGACCGACCGCCTCGTAGAGCCGCGCCGCCGGCGGCCAGGTGCGCGCGATCTCGTCGCGCGCCGCCACCAGCCCGGCGACGGCGGCGACGACGACTCCGGCGGCGATGCCGCCCGCGAGCCAGTCGCTCCGCCTGCCCCGGCGGCGGGGCGCCGCCGGCGGGGTTGTTGCGGCGGCGGTTGCCGCCCGTGCCGCCGCCGGCGCGGTGCCCGCCGCGACCGGCTCGGACGAATCGGCCGGTGCCGCTTCGCGCCAGACATGGCCGCAGCGCGCGCAGCGCACCCGGCGCCCGCCTTCGCCCAGCGCGGCGGGTTCGACCCGATAGCGCGTCGCGCAGGAGGGGCAGCCGACGATCATGGAGCCGGTCTCGTTGCAAGGGGGCGGAGAGCAAGTAACCTCGCGCCCCGTCATGTCAACCCCAGGGGGCGGAAGGTGCGGCCCGGCGCGCCGGGCGAAGGCGGCCGCCGCGGCACGGGCCGTGCTGGCGCTCGCCATGGGCGGCGTGCTGCTCTGGTCGGCGGGGCTGCTGTGGTTCGCGGGCATGGCGGCCGAGGGGCGCGAGCGCCCGCGCTTCGTCACCGACGCGGTCGTCGTCCCCACCGGCGGCTCCGGCCGCCTGAGCGAAGGGCTGCGCCTGCTCGAAAGCGGCCTCGCGCGCCGGCTCTTCGTGACCGGGGTGGCGCAGGGAGTCGAGCGCGCGCAACTGCGCCGTTACCGTGACCGGCGCCTGTGGGCCTGCTGTGTGGACCTGGGCTATCAGGCCGACGACACCCGCGCCAACGCGCGGGAGACCGCCGCCTGGATGGCCGCCCGCTCCTTCGCCAGCCTGCGCCTGGTCACCAGCGGCTACCACATGCCGCGGGCGATGATGGAGTTCCGCAACGCCATGCCGGATGTTACTCTCGTAGCGCATCCCGTCTTTCCGGAACACGTCAAGGTCGAGCATTGGTGGCGTTATCGCGGGACCGCGGGTCTGATCGCGAGCGAGTACACGAAATATCTGTGGACGCTGGCGCGCCGGGCGGTCGGGCTTGGCAGCCGCCCCCCCACACGCTGAAGAACGCCCTGCGCTCGGCGCTCTGCACGGTCGCGTTCTACACCTGGGGGGTGGCGATCGGCACGGTCATGGTGCCGATGCTGCTCCTGCCGCGCGCCCTGTTCCGCCGTTTCGTGATCGTCTGGTCGGCGGGCAACGGCCTGCTGCTCCGGCTCATCGCCGGCGTCCATGTCGAGATCCGGAACCGCGAGCACAGGCCGGCCGGCCCCGCCATCGTCGCCGCCAAGCACCAGTCCGAATGGGAGGCGCACGTTTTCCTGCACGAGCTCGACGATCCCGCCTACGTCATCAAGAAGGAGCTCGCGCTGGTGCCGGGCTACGGCTGGTTCTGCCGCAAGGTGAACATGATCTTCGTCGACCGCGACGGGGGCGCGCGTTCGCTCCGCAAGCTCGTCGCGGCGGCGCGCGCGGCGGCGGCGCGGGGGCGGCCGGTGGTGATCTTCCCCGAGGGCACGCGGGTCCGCCCGGGCGAGAAGCTGCCCTACCGCCCCGGCGTCGCCGCCCTCTACGGCGCCCTCGGCCTGCCGGTGGTCCCGGTGGTGCACAATTCCGGGATGCACTGGCCCAGGGGTTCGTTCCGGCGCTATCCCGGCACCATCGTGATGACGTATCTGCCGCCGATCCCGCCGGGCCTGCCGCGCCGCGCCTTCATGGAGCGCCTCGAAGCGACCATGGAGGAGGCGTCGCGGCGGCTCCTCGCGGAGGTCGGCGGGGCCGTAACGGACGGCCGGGCGGCCGGATGAGCGCCCCGCGCGCCCGGACGGCGAGGCGCTCTTGACAAGGGCGGGCAAGTTCGCCTACCGGCATGAGTATGGGTGTAGCTCAGTCGGGATAGAGCGCTGCCAATACAAGGCAGAGGTCGCAGGTTCAAATCCTGCCGCCCGCCCCGAACGGAGCCTTACGGACAAGGGAAGAGCGTGGTCCGGTCGCCGTGGGAAGCGGGCAGGCGCCCGCGCGTGAGGCGGGGATAGGCGCGCGGCAAGCCATCGAGCGGGATGCCGTGCGGGCGCTCTCAATTCAGCGCACACCCGATAGAGAAGGATGGAGATGGCGTTCGCACGCAAACCCCTCCTCTGCCTGGATACAACGCTTCCATCGACATCGGCGTCGTAATCGATCTGCAACGCAAGGGAGAATCGCTGGATGCGCGGAGCGGGGAGATCGACGAATCCTGGGAGAACGTGTTCTACGACGAGGCCGTGAAGGCGCATGTCGAGAAGATTCTTCAAGACCGACACGACCCTCTTCGAGCAACCGCCCGGTTCCTGCGCATGGCCCGCCGTCAATCCGACATTCGCCTGCCGGCGTTTGCGACGATCGAACACGCCCGCGTGAGGTCCGACGCGGTCGCACTGCCGCCGTTCCGGGAGGAGAAGATAACGCCCGAGGTGCATCGCCTTTCGTTGGAGATATTTTCCGAAACGGCGTTGAGCTTGCAGGATTCTCTGATTCTCGCGTCCGCCATAGGCATGCGGGCGGACGCGCTCGTAAGCAACGACGACGACTTCAAGAGGGCGTTCAGCAAAAACGCGGGGTGCACTGCGTTGCGGATTGCCGGCAAGCCGCTGCTCCTGCTGGACCATCGCGAGTCCGCGGTGTTCAAGGAGAAAGAGCGGCCGACTCTGCATTCCATGATCCTGCAAAGCCTGCGTCGATACTACCGCGCGCATCCCCGCCTCGGCCGCCCACTTTGGGTCGACAGGCGCGGCGGCAAGGGCGACTGGTATCTCGCCTATCACCAGCTACTGCCCGCCGGAGGCATCGAAGGCATGGAGCCCGTTCTCGTTCCCGGGCGCGACGGCATATCGATTATCGACGAGCACTCATGGACGCTCTGCAAGGTCGGAAGCGTTCACTTCCGCGACGAGAGCTACCCCGAAGGCGTTTCCCGGGAATCCCTCGAAAGGACGGCGCGAAACCACGGCGGCGGCCGCCAGCCGGAGAACAGGGAGCGGTATTTCAAGTTGCCTGAAGAGGGGGAGCCCGGACACGTTCGGGTTGCCATCGCACTGGATGGCCTTCCGCCGTCATGGGAGGGCTGGCGTGCTTCCGACGGCGGGCGCGCCGGCACCAAGAGAAAGGCGCCGAAGAACGCGCTGGGGTTCGTCGAAACGGGCGGCCAGCCTTCATGAAACGCCTCGAATCGACCAGGGAGGAGGCGTCGCGGCGGCTCCTCGCGGCGGTCGGCGGGGGCGGACGGTTCGGCCGGTGAGCGGCCCGCGCGCGGCGGTTCTCGGCGCGACCGGCATGGTCGGCCGCCGCCTCCTGCGTCGCCTGGCGGACGGTGGCTGGCGCGGGGTGTGCTTCACGCGGGGTGCCGGCGCGCGCGCGGCGCCGCCCGGCTTCGCCTGGGCCGCCTTGCCGGCGGAGGGGCCGTTGCCGTTGCCGCCGTCCGCCACCGTGTTCTCCCTCGTCCCGCTTCCTGCTTGCCCGCCGCTGCTCGCCCGCGCCGACGGTGCCCGGCGGCTGGTCGCGCTCAGCACTGCGAGCGCCGTGCACAAGGCGGCGAGCGCGGACCCCGCCGAGCGCGCCTTCGCGGCGGATGTCGTGCGGGCGGAGGGGGCGGTCGCGCGGCTCTGCCGGGAGCGGGGCATCGCCTGGACGATTCTGCGGCCGACCCTGATCTACGATCCGGGGCGTGACCGCAACGTCAGCGCCATCGCCGCTTTCGCGCGCCGTGCCCGCGTCTTCCCGATCGTCCCGCCCGGCACGGGGCTGCGCCAGCCGATCCACGCCGACGACGTGGCCCGTGCCATGCTTGCCGCCGCGGATGCGCCGGGCGCGCGGGACGCCCTGCTCGACCTGCCCGGCGGCGAGACCGTGACGTGGCGCGAGATGGTCCGCCGCGTCTTCCGCGCCCAGGGGTTGCGCCCGCTCCTGCTCCCCGTGCCGGCGGTGCCGGCGCGGCTCGCGTTCCGCGCCTGGCGGGCGGCGACGGGCGCGCCCTGGAGCCCCGCCCTCCTGGAGCGCATGAACCGCGACCAGACCCTCGACCCGGCCCCGGCGCGCGCCGCCCTCGGCATCGAGTGCCGCCTGTTCCACCCCGAATTCCCCGGCTACGAACCGCCCGCCGTGCCTGCACCCGCGACCGGAGACGGCCGGAGGTACGCCGCGGCGCTCCGCGATGCCGCTCCAGCGGAAGGGGTCAGCGTCATCATGGTCTCGTACTGGACCGGGCCTGTGCTGCGCGCGAGCATTGAGGCGGTTCTCGCGCCGGACCAGGAAGGCGTAATCGAGCTCGTTCTGATCGATAACGGCAATCCCTCCGAGATCACCGCCGAGCTGGCGCACCGGGCGGAGACGGAGCCGCGACTCGTGCTGATCAGCGGCCACGGGAACGTCGGGTTCGCACGGGGCTGCAACATCGGGGCGCGCCGGGCGAAAGGTCGCCACCTGCTGCTGTTGAACCCCGACTGCTGCTTGACCCCCGGCGCGGTTCCCGCCCTGCTGGCCGAGGGCGCGACGCTCGGAGAAAGCTGGATGCTCGGCTGCCGCGTGCTCAATCCCGACGGAAGCGACCAGCGCGGGTCGCGGCGGGCGCTGCTCACGCCGCTCACGGCGGCGGTCGAGGCGCTCCGGCTGTACAGGCTGGCGCCGGCGCTTTTCTCCCGCTACCGGCTCAATCTCCACGACTCTCCCCTCCCCGCCCGGACCGCCTGCGTACAGGCCATCACGGGCGCATGCATGATGCTGCCAGCCGCCACATTCCGCGCCGTGGGCAGCCTGAACGAGGGGTATTTTCTGCACGTCGAGGATCTCGATCTCTGTTGTCGGATGCACCGGGCGGGAATCCCGGTCTATTTCGCCCCGCACGTGGAGGCCGTCCATCATGCCGGCAGCAGCCTGGCCGATCCGACCCGTGTGGAATGGCACAAGACCCGCGGCTTCCTACGCTACTTTTGCCTGCATTTCCGGGCGCCTCACTGGTTGCCTGTGTTGGGGATTCTCGTCGTCGGCATCCTGATCCGCTTCTCGATCAATGCGGTGCGATCGCGGCTCCGTTCTGCGTGAAACGCGGCCAAGCCCCCCGGGAGCGCCGATCACCTGGGCTGCTACGTTGCCGAGTTCCCCGGATGATGGGCCGCCGGAGGCGGGGCGAGGCCGGCGTTCGGGCCGCTTGCATCCGGCCTCGCGACGGCATAGTTTTGTGTCACGCCCACCGCCGCTCTGCGCGAGCCGTTCCCGCCGCCGGCAGCTCGAGGAGAGCCGGATGGAGAGGACGATGAGCACGCACCCCACCTCGCCGCGACCGGTCGCCGAGCAGATTCTCTGGCTTCGGGGCCGTGAGATCGAAACCACGCCGATGCACGTGCTCAAGCTGGTCTATCTATGCCACGGCTGGTGCCTGGGGTTTACCGGAGAGGCCTTGATCAGTGAACCCGTCGAGGCCTGGACTTACGGGCCGGTGGTTCCGACCGTCTACCACCTTTACAAGTCGTTCCGCGGCGAGCACATTACCGTCGCGCGCGTCGACCGGTCGGAAAATTTCGAAAGCGATCAACGGGATTTGATCGCTTCCGTCGTCGATGCATATGGTTCCTATACCGCTATTCAATTGTCGAGCATTACGCATCAGAAAAACACCCCGTGGGACATTACGCGCCGGAAGTATGGTATCGGTGCTATCATCCCGAACGAGCTTATCGAGTCTCATTATAAAAAGCGGATAGAGAGCGACGGCGCGTCCGCGTGACTCGCCCCATCAAACCGGAAAAGCCGGCAGAGGCGCCCGACTCGCAAGAGCTTGATGCCCTGGAGACCGGGCGTCTGGAGGCGTTCGTAGATGTCCGGGAGCGTTTGGCGAAATTGGAGGGCAAGGCGGAACATTTGGCCACGAAACACGAGGTCGAGCGCCTCAGGTCATGGCTTATTGGAGTGGGTGCTACCTTCATGCTATCGATTCTTGGTATCATCTTGGGTTTTCTTCGTTTATGATCCATCTCCGGCCGTTTGGAACCGTGTCGGATCATACTATCGACGTCCTTCGATTTGTGATCAGGTGTCACTACCATGGATTGTCGGCAGATTGCGCGCGTTGGCGGAAGGGCCGCCGGGAAGCGCCGCCTTGCGTTCGTGATTACCGAGGACTGGTGGCTGTGGCAGCATTGGATCGGGCTCGCGAAGGCCGCGGGCGACGCAGGCTACGACGTGACGATCGTGACCTGCGTGGGTACGCATGGGGAACGCATCCGGGAATGCGGCTTCCCTCTCCTCAACGTCGATTTCGCCCGGGGGCGGCTCTCCCTGTGGGCCAATCTTCGCACATTGTTTCTGCTGAAGACCGTCTATCGCCGCATAAGGCCGCATCTCGTGCATCATTTCGCCATGCAGCCGATCATCCTCGGGTCGGCCGCCGCGGCGCTCTCGGGGAGGCCGGCGGTGGTCAACACGATTGCCGGTCTGGGTCATGTGATGGCTTCGCACGGCGTTCGTGCGCGTTCCCTCCGGTGCGTGCTGCTGCCGGTGCTCGGCCGGGCGCTGCGGCGCTCGCACACGATCTTCAGAATCCCGATGACGCGGCCTTGTGTGGATCGCTCGGCGGGCAGCCCGGGCGGGTCGCCGTCATCCGCGGCGCGGGGGTGCACGTCCGGCGCTTCACCGTCCGCCCGGAACCGGAGGGGTTCGTTCGGGTGGCGATGGTGTCGCGCTTGCTGTGGAGCAAGGGGGTCGGCGAGTTCGCCCGCGCCGCTTCCGCCGTCCGCGCCATGCGCGAGGATGTCGTTTTCACGCTGGTCGGCGCACCGGACGAAAGGAATCCGGCGGCAGTTCCACCGGAGCGGTTATCGGCGTGGGACGCCGACGGCATCGTGGAGTGGTGGGGGTATCGCGAGGATGTCGCGGATGTCTGGGCCCGCTCGCATATCGCGGTATTGCCGTCTTATTATCGGGAGGGGCTGCCGACGACCTTGCTTGAGGCGATGGCCTGCGGGCGCCCGGTCGTGACGACCGACACGCCGGGATGCCGCGAAGCGGTAAACCACAGCAAGAACGGCTTGCTGGTTCCGCCGCGCGACGCCCGGGCGCTCGCCGATGCGGTCATGGCGCTTGTCGACGACCCGGTTCGCCGCGTCGCGATGGGCGCGGCCGGCCGGCGGCTGGTTGAGACGGAATTCGCCGATGCGCGGATTCACGAGGAGACGCTGCGGGTCTACGAACGCGCACTTGTCGACCGCCGGTAAGTGAAAACGCGGCGCGAAGGGGACAGAGGAATCGGAACACGCGCGCGGAGTCGTCCGACCGCCGCCCCGTCAGATTGCGGTTGTGAAGGCGGTAGCGGATACCGGGATGGGGATCGTAGAGGATGCGCCCGCCCGATGTAGGGCTTGACCCGTATCAGCACCCAAGATATGCGGTTGACACCGAGGGTGCTTGCTGGTCTGCTGCCCCCTCGGCAGCAGGGCGGGACGCAAGCCTCCGCACCATACCGCACACACCTCCGAGTCTCATGGCCCTCTACGCAATTATTCTGAATGGACCGAGCGACCATGCATGGACGAAGGTCCGTGAGACGTGGCCCGCGCATCTCATCTTCGATGATCGTGTCGCATTCATCAGCGTGGATAATGCGCTAACAAGCGAAATTTCCAAGGAAATCGGCATGGGTAGAGAAGAAGAAATAAGTGGAATCGTCATCCAGATGGATTATTATTCCGGACACACTTCGGCTTCTCTCGTGGAATGGATCAGAAAAAACTCGTGATGGAAGACACCGAGAAAGTAGTTCCTCTTCAACCGTCGAAGACCATATCGGGAAACGGCGGAGGGGGAGATGGTGGGCTTATAGCTTATCGGCTTGGAGAGGTCGAGCGGCGTGTCTCCGCACTGGAAAGTAAGGTGGATGATATCAGAGATACCTGCACGAAGATTAGCACGAAAATGGTAGAAGTTCCGTCCAAGTCATATGTCTTGTGGTATACAATTGGCATTGTGGCCCTTGCGATTTTGACCCTGTTTGGCCATCTTCTTATCAGAAATATTGGAGCACCCTAGATTGAACGGAAATGTGGTCGCGTGATCTGCCAATCAACCGACGGGGTTCCCGCCATGAGCAAGCCGCGAATGGTGCTTTCAGCACAGGATGCTGCAAAAATAATCTCACAGAATCCGCACGCCAACTGTCGGAGCGGCCTCGAACCTTATTTTCTCGATCGCATCTACCAGGACGAACACGGTCGAGACCAAGTGAAGACCCAAGGTATTTGTTGGCTGTACTGTTGGGCGACGACCGGCCAAGGGAGCGCCAAAGCCGCACGGCAAGCCGGGGATGCATTCAATCAGATTTTCGATCCCGGCTATGACTGGTTGCATCCGAGGCTCCTGGAGACGGCGTACGATCTGCGATACAAGACCCGTGACGTGGAACAGGAATTTCTCGCCGCCATATGCGGGCCAAACGAAACCTGATCGTATCCGGCGCGGCAATCGTCCGTCGGGTCTCGCCGTCGGCAAGGCGCCGGAGGAATCGGAACGCGCGCGCGGGACCATCCATCCGCCGGCTCGTCAGGTTACGGTCGTGCAGGCGGTGGCGGACACCGGGGCGGGGATCGTAGAGGACGCGACCGCCCGCGCCGGCGACGAGCAGGTAGGTCCACCAGTCGTGAAACGGTACGTCCCGCACGCCCGAGGCGCGCAGGAGATCGCGCGCCGCCCGGTTGAAGACCGCGCTGTGCCCGCTGATGATGTTCTCCGCCAGCGCGTTGCGGAAGCACGGCGGCCGGTGGTCCCATAGAGGCGTGAGGCCCAGGAGGCGCCCTCCCTCGTCGATCAGGCGGGAGCGGGAGCCGTAAAGGGCCGGCACGTCGGCGGGGAGGCGCTCCAGCGCCGCGACGGCGCGGGCGAGCTTGTCCGGCTCCCAGACGTCGTCCTGGTCCGCATAGGCGAAGTAGTCGGCCCGGATCGTCTCGTCGAACACCAGCGGGAGGAAATTCGCGGCCGCCCCCCGCTGCGGCCCGGCGCGCAGGTGAAAACGCCCCGTCCCGAACGCCGGCCGATGCTCTTCGAGGACGCGCCCGACTTCCTCTCCGTCGCAATCGCGCGAGAGCCACAGGTCGAGATCGACGCCGGTCTGGGCGCGGAGGGACGCGAGCTGCGCCGGCAGGAAGCGGGCGCCCCGGAAGACCGCCATCAGCACCGCGACCCTGGGCCGGGCCGCGGCGCCGGGGCGCCCGCCCGCCCGCGCCCCCGGCGCCGAGCGACGGCGGGAGTCAGCGGTCATGGGACGGCCTGCCTCTCGTGCGTGCGGCGCGCAGGCGGAAGCGCAAAGAGGAGGCTCCTGAAGCGTCGTTCGATCACGGTGCGTTCGCCTTTGCCCCGACCTTCTCCGTCGGCTGCTCGTGCCCTTGCACTCGACCACAAGCAGCCGACGTTGTCCAGGTCGCCAGTGACCGGTCACCGGCCACCGGCCTGCGGCAGGAAGGCATGCCCGTTGTAGCAGGGCACGATGATCGAGACGTCAGGCGTCGTCATCCCGGCCCCGCTCCGCTCCTTCCGAAGTCGTCGTCGAACCGCGCGATGTCGTCCTCGCCGAGATAGGCGCCGACCTGCACCTCGATCACCTCCAGCGGGTCCGCGCCCGGGTTGCCGAGGCGATGCCGCGCGCCGGGCGGGATGTAGGTGGACTGGTTCTCCGAGAGGGTGAGCGTGGTCGCGTCGCGCGTCACCCGCGCCGTCCCGCGCACGACCACCCAATGCTCCGAGCGGTGCCGGTGCGATTGCAGGGAGAGCCGCGCGCCCGGTTTGATCGTGAGCCGCTTCACCCGGTAGCCGTCCCCCGCCTCGACCGTCTCGAACGACCCCCACGGGCGCAAGACCCGCCGGTGGGCGCGGTACTCCGGGCGGGACAGCGCCTCGAGCCGTGCGACCGCCTCCCGCACCCGCTGGCCCTCCTCCCAGCCCGCCACCAGCACCGCGTCCGCCGTCTCCACGACGATCAGCCGGTCGACTCCCACCGTCGCCACCAGCCGGCCCTCGGCCCGCACCAGCGAATTGGTGGTCCCCACCGCGACCACGTCGCCGGCCAGGGCGTTGTTGGCGCCGTCCACGGCGCTCACCGCATGCAGCGCGGGCCACGAGCCCACGTCGCTCCAGCCCGTCTCCAGCGGCACCACGGCGGCATCGCCCGTCCGCTCCATGATGGCGCGGTCGATCGAGGCGGCAGGTGCGCCGGCGAAGGCCGGGCCCGGACGGAAGAAATCCAGGTCCGCCGCGCCGGCCTCGATCGCCGCCCGGCAGCATTCCAGGACGGCCGGTGCATGGCGCGCGAGCGCCGCGGCGTAGGCGCTCGCCTTGAACAGGAAGACGCCGCTGTTCCAGAGGAAGGTGCCCGACCCGACGTAGCGCGCGGCCGCCGCGCGGTCCGGCTTCTCGACGAATTCCGCGACCCGGCGCGCGCCGCCCTCCAGCGCCTCGCCTGCGCGGATGTAGCCGTAGCCCGTCTCCGGTGCCGACGGGGGGACGCCGAACGTCACCAGACGCCCGCCTGCCGCCGCGTCCAGGCCGGCGGCGACCGCCTCCCGGAACCGCGCGCCGCTCTCCACGTAGCCGTCCGACGGAACCACGAGCAACGCCGGGTCCGCGTCGGCGGCGAGGGCGCGGCAGGCGGCGAGCGCAGCCGCGGGCGCCGTGCCGCGGGGCGCCGATTCCAGCAGGATGGTGCCCCACGCCCGCCCGAGCGCGCGGCATTGCTCGGCCGCCAGGAAGCGATGCTCCTCGTTGCAGACGATGCAGGGGTCCTGCGCGCCTTCCAGCGGGGCCAGGCGCAGCAGCGTCTCCTGCATCATCGAGCGGCCGCCCGTCAGGGCGAGGAACTGCTTCGGGTGGAGCGCGCGGGAGAGCGGCCACAACCGCGTCCCCGCGCCGCCCGCCAGAACCACAGGGAGAAGCGGAAGCATAGGGCCCTCCCCCCCGGTGTGCGCCGCGAACGGGCGAAGCGCGATGCCGCGACGCCGCGGCGCGCCGGGAATTCCGCTTGGTAGCAGAAACCGGCGACGATTTCACGCGCACCGCCGCCGGCCCGGTGCGCGCCGAATGAGGAAGCCGCGCCTGCGCCGGTTCTTGCTCCGAACCTGCGGTTCCGCTATTTGACGTTTCGTGGCGCGCAACGAGAGGCCCGCCGGGATGGAGAGAGGGGAGCGACGGTGACGGACGGGAGCCGTTCCGGGCGGGCGGACGCCATGAGCGGGCAGAAGGCGGCGCTCCTGGTGGTCGGCGCGCACCGCAGCGGTACGTCGGCGACCGCGCGCGTCCTGAATCTGCTCGGTTGCGATCTGCCCCGGCGTCTGATCGAGGCCAACCCGACCAATCCGGCCGGACATTGGGAGCCCCGGGAGGTCGTGGCCCTGAACGGCGAAATTCTGGCGTCTTCCGGCGCCGCATGGGACGATTGGAGCGCGTTCGACCGGGCTTGGTACGCCTCGCCGGTCGCGCAAGGGTTCCGCGCGCGGGCCCGTGCGGTGCTGGAAGGCGCGTTCGCCGACAGCCGGCTGTTCGTTCTGAAGGACCCGCGTCTGTGCCGCCTGCTGCCCTTCTGGCTCGAGGCCGTGCGGGCTTTCGGCGCCGCCCCCTTCGTCGTTTCGCCGATCCGCAATCCCCTGGACGCGGCCTTGTCCCTGGAAGAGCGGGACGGGATCGACCCGTCGATCGGGCATCTCATCTGGTTACGGCACGTTCTCGACGCCGAGAAAGCCTCGCGAGAGGTCAAACGCGCCTACCTGCGGTACGAAACGCTTCTGTCGCGGCCGCATGCGGCCGCGAACGCCTTGGGCACCGCCCTCGGCATTTCGTGGCCGAAACACGTCTCGATCGAAGGCCGGATGGAGATCGACGAATTCCTTTCCTCCGATCTGCACCATCATCGGGCCGACGACGAGGCGCTGCTGACGAGCCCGGCGCTTTCGCGCTGGATCGTGTCGAGTTTCGAGATTTTCGATCGCTGGTGCCGCGGCGAGGTGCGCGCCGGCGACACCGGGAAGCTCGGCCGGATCAGGGCGGCTTTCGACGCGGCGACGCCGGCCTTCGCCCGCGCCGTCGCGGCAGGCCGACGGGCCGTCAGGAAGCGCGAGGGTGAGATTGCGGGTTTGGAGCGGGGGGTTGCGGAGCGGGACGGTCGGATCGTCGAGTTGAGCGCCGCGCTGTCGGCGCGTGAGGGTGAAGTTGCGGAGCGGGACGGTCGGATCGTCGAGTTGAGCGCCGCGCTGTCGGCGCGTGAGGGTGAGGTTGCGGAGCGGGACGGTCGGATCGTCGAGTTGAGCGCCGCGCTGTCGGCGCGTGAGGGTGAGGTTGCGGAGCGGGACGGTCGGATCGTCGAGTTGAGCGCCGCGCTGTCGGCGCGCGAGGGTGAGGTTGCGGTTTTGGAGCGGACGGTGGAAGAGCACGCGCGCGCCCTCGCGCTTTTGTACGCATCCAGGAGTTGGCGGGTGACCGCGCCTCTAAGGTTTCCGCGACGCCTGTGGCAAGCATCCAAACGCTTGTTCCTTCATGAGGTTCGTCGCCTGAAGGAAGCCGCGTTCCGCTCACGCGCGAATCGGAGATTGATTGAGTGGTTATTTTCAATATTGCATCGTCATCCGGAACTAATTCCGGTCGCCCGTCGAGCGTCGTACCTGCTTCCCTCGGGTATAGCCATTCCGATTCGCCGTTACCATTACAAATGGAAAAACTCGTCGTCTTTTCCCTCTCATACATCCCTTGTTAAGCAGCAGATACGGCACAGAATAAGAAGAAAACAGAAGACGATAGATCTGGAAACTCTGCGCTCGTATTCGATGAAAGGTCAGTTGACGAAGGGCTGGTACGGTGGCAGAGAATTAAGGCAGGGAGAGACGTTTTTAGCGACTGAAAGTCCACCACAGGAGATTCTGATCCTGGCGGAGGACGCCTATCAGGCCGGCACCCAAGAGATAGGGAGCCGCTATCTTGCTCACCGGGGAGGGGTTGAAGAAGCCCCACCATATCTGCGTTGTGCTCCCCTCGGCGAGTTCCGTCGCTTCCTGGGTGAGAAACTCCCACCGGATGGCGTGGCTGAGATGCCCGGTTGCGGTGGCTTTACGGTTATCACACCGTTCCACCGCCATCTTGATTTCTTCCGCAATGCAGCCGCTTCGGTAGACCTGCTATTCTCCGCGGAAGAGGTGGAGCGAGCGACCGTCGAATGGCTGGTGGTCAATGACGATCCCGTCATATCTTCGGAAGAGATCGCGGAACACATTCCGAAACGTCTGCGGTCTACCGTCCGGCACATCCGCCCCGATGGGGCCGGAGGCATCGTGGATGCGTTGAACAGCGGCATCCGGTGCGCACGACACCGATGGCTTCTGTTTCTCGACTGCGATGACGAGATCGAGTCGAACGCGATCACCGTTTTGAAGCACTATATCGGGTTGTTCCCCCGCTGCCGGTATATTTCCTCCTCAATGACCGATATCGACGAGAAAGGTGCCGTCCTTCGCTTCCGGGGCAATGAGCATCCCATCGATCGCCTGTTCGATATCGGAATGCTGGCGGGGCATCTGAAGATGATCCGCCGCGATTTGTTCGACGACATCGGCTATCTGGATCCGAGATTCAACTTATGCCAGGATTACGAGTTTGCGTTGCGCACGGCGATGCATGAGCCGATCCTGAAAATTCCTGAACCTCTGTACCGCTACCGGTGGCACGAGAAGACGCAGTCGACTTCCCATGCCAACCGGCAGAAAGCTATCCACGAAAGGATCCAGCGCGAATATCTGCACCGGTTTCTGGACCTGAGGGAAGAAGTGAAACCCGACCGCAAAAAGGCGGAATCGCAAGCCGTGCACCGCCCGACTTTGCACCCGCGCACTCCGCTGCTCGGTGCCATCATCGTCCGCACTCAGAACAAACGTCCGAAACTGTTGCGGGAGGCAGTCGAATCCATCGCCGTCCAAGCATCCGCCCTCACGCCCGTTGTCGTTGTCCACGGCAGTGACAGAGACTTGCACAACGTCGAACTTCAACTGCGCGGCATGGGCGATGTCGTCTTGCTTCACGCATGCGAAGAGCGAAAGCCGAACAAGAGGCTCGGCTATCCCGCCAATGTAGCTCTCGACTACATAGCAGAACGGCCCGGCAGATTCGACTACATTACCTTTTTGGATGACGACGACATCATCTATCCGTTCTTCTCGCAGGAAATGGATGAAGCCTTGGAGTGGAGTAGTGCAGATATCGTCTATGCCATGTCGAATCGACGCTGGCCGTGGCGGGCTGCCGAACCAGGGCCTGTACCGCTTCCTGCCAGCTGCCTGATCGCGGAAAACTTCATTCCATGCAACGCTTATTGCCTCGCGACGTCATTCCTGTGCCGCTGCGACATTCGCTTCGACGAGAACACGCTCTATCTGGACGACTGGGATTTTCTTCTTTCTTTGTGGAATGCCGGAGCGCGTTTCCATTTCGTGCCGAAAACGGTATCCGAGTTCCGCATCACCAACGACGGCAACACCGTGGAGAAGAAATATCCGAAGCTCTATGCTCAAGCCGCCGCCCGAATGCAGGAGAAGGCTTGGAACATCGCGGTTTCCCGGGAAGGGGGGCTGTCTCGCTTTTGGCGAGACGTGCTCGATTTCGAGTGGCTGGAGACACGAATGTTTAATGAGCGCACCGTCGATCTGGCACACGGCATCTGGCTGAAGGCCGAGCAACACCGGAACGCCCGCCGCAGAGAGGGAAGACCGCAAGGATGACGGATGGCTACTCTGCTTCGGTTTCCATCCTCATGCCGGTTCTGCTGCCTCGTGCTGATACCTCTTCCTTGCGCTTGTTGCGCCGATCCCTGAAATCTGTGCTCGATCAGAGCTATCCAGGTGCATTCGAGATAATCGTCATCGACGATGGCAGCCCGGTGCCGGTGCGGGACACGATGCGCGAAGCCGGATTGTCGGAATCCCCCGCTATCCGCTGGTTGCGTAACGATCGCAATCACGGCTTGGTTCAGTCGTTGAACACCGGACTCCAGGAAGCACGCTACGAATTGATTGCGCGGCAAGATGCCGGCGATTACTGGATGACTGGCAAGGTCGCCGCACAGATGAAGCGTTTTGAGGCTGATCCGGACCTGTCGTTGATCGCCACCGGCATGGCTCTCACCGATGAGAACGGGAAAGAGATGGAACGGCATGTGCGGCGCGACGGTTGGGAAAACATCCTGCGTCTTGCGGCCGAAGACGGCTGGAACCCGTTTCCTCATGCCAGTATTCTGGCGTTGACATCCGTCTACCGCCTGCTCGGCGGTTACAGTCATGCCCCGGCTTGGGTGCACGCCGAAGATTGGCATTTGTGGTCGATCTGGATACGTTTTTTCAAACCCGCCATGGTGGAGGAACTGCTTTGCGAATACCGCCAGAGTCCCGGCTCTGTTTCGAACATTCACTCGAAACAGCAGCGCGCCGCGTCGTGTCGGATCCACCGACGCTTGTCGAACGTCGTCGATTGGAAAACGCATCCTGAAAACATTCAGAAGCTTGCTGATTTACTTGGCGTAAACCTCCTACAATGTGGCGCGATTTGTTATCGACTTTGGCGATACAGACCCGTCGTGAAGATGCCCATGGTCGCCGTCGATCTGCTGCGTCGCATACTTCCCGATCGGGATATTTCTATTGGCAGCAGTGAATATCCACGCATCTATCGCGTTGAAGATCTTCTCAGAGGCTTCCCGGGCGAACGGCAAATATCCGCCTCGGTCGATGACGTCGTCGTGAAAACCCTGCCTTGATGCGCGCTCGCAGGCGATAGTGATAAAGAGAAGTGAATGGTTGCACCGGAGCTGGCCAAGCGGGTCTCAGGGCATGAATCTGCCGAACTGGCTCCGCCGTAGGAAGGAGCCATGGCCATCTTGAGCGGAGAGAACAACGCTTCGGAATGTACAAGGAACATGCCGACTCTTCTCTCCGTCGTCGTCCCCTGCTTCGACGAGGAGGCGGTGATCCGCGAGACTCATCGGCGCCTTGTCACGGTCCTCGATGCCGTCCCCGCCCTGGATTTCGAAATCGTCTATGTGGACGACGGCAGCCGCGACGGCACGCTGGATATCCTGCGGGGGCTTCAGGGCGCCGACCCGCGCGTGCGGGTGATCGCGCTGTCGCGCAATTTCGGGCACCAAGTCGCCCTGACGGCCGGCTTGGCCGAGGCTGCCGGCGCCGTGGTCGCCGTCATCGACGCCGACTTGCAGGATCCGCCCGAGGTCATCCCGGAGATGCTGGAGCGCTGGCGCCGGGGCGTCGACGTCGCCTACGGCGTGCGCGACGAACGCGCGGGCGAGACGGCCTTCAAGCGCTGGACGGCCAAGGCGTTCTACAGGCTCCTCAACCGCGTCGTCGATATCGCCATTCCGCTCGACACCGGCGACTTCCGGCTGATGGACCGCCGGGTGGTGGATGCGTTTCTCGCCATGCCTGAGCGCGACCGCTTCGTGCGCGGCATGGTCGCCTGGGTCGGCTTTCGCCAGGAGCCCGTCCGCTATCGCCGGGCGGCCCGGGCGGCGGGGGAGACGAAATATCCGCTGAGGAAGATGCTGCGCTTCGCCGCGGACGGCGTCCTGTCGTTCTCCCTTGCCCCGCTGCGCCTGGCGACCTGGCTCGGCTTCCTCGTCGCAGGGCTGGCCCTGTGTGGAATCGTCTATGCCTTCGTCGTCCGCCTGGCCACCGACTCATGGGTCAGCGGCTGGGCGCTGCTTTTCATCGCCATCCTGTTTCTCGGAGGGGTGCAGCTCGTTCTCGTCGGCGTCCTCGGTGAATATCTGGGCCGCGTCTATGCGGAGGTGAAGCGCCGCCCGCTCTATCTGGTTCGGGAGCGGCTCGGGAAGAGCCGGCGTGAGTAGCGCCAAGGGGCGGTGGCTGAAGCTCGCCGTAGGCTGCGCCGCGACCGCGGGGTTCGCGTGGCTGTTCGCGCGCGAACTGGACGCAGACGCGCTGGGCCGGGCGTTCGCCGGCCTGTCGGCGCCGGTCGTCGTCCTTGCCCTCGCCTTCTTCGCCGCCGGCGTCGCGGTGCGCCTCGTGCGCTGGTGGTGGATGCTGCGCGCGCTGGAGCCGGGCCTGCCGGTCGGCGCCTGCATCCGCCCGTTCCTCGCCAGCATGGCCGTCAACAACGTGCTGCCGTTCCGGGCCGGCGACGTGCTTCGGGTCGTGGGGTTCCGCCGGCAGCTCCGGTCTCCGGCCATGCGGGTGCTCGGGACGCTCGTGATCGAACGCGCCCTGGATGTGGTCGTCCTGTCGGCGGTTTTCTTCGTCTGCCTGCTCGGGCTGCCGGATGGCGCCCTGCCGCGCGGGGTCGTCGTCGCGGCGATGTGGCTGGCCGGTGCGGGCATGGCCGCGATCCTCGCGCCGATGCTTCTTCTGCCTTTGTTCGAGCGGTTTCGGGAGCGTCTGCCCGGTCGCCGGTTCCTCGCGGCGCGGCCCTGGACGGAGGCGGTCTCCAGGCACGGCGCGCATCTGGTCGAGTCGCTCGGCCTCGTGCGCTCCCTGCCGAGGTCGCTTGCGCTCTGCGCGCTGTCGGCGGTCGTCTGGCTCTGCGAGGGCGCCTTCTTCGCCGTCGTGGCCGCCGCGCTCGGAGCCGATAGCGCGCCGCTCGGGCCGTGGCTGTCGCTTTCCGCCGGCTCGCTGGCGACGGCCATTCCCAGCGCGCCGGGTTATGTCGGAACCTTCGACTATTTCGCCGCTCAGGGCCTCGCCGCTTATGGTGCGCCCCCCGAGACCGCCGCCGCTTTCGCGCTGACCGTCCACGCGCTGTGGTGGGCGCCGTTGACCGCCGTGGGGTTGGCGTGTTACTGGTTTCCGCAAGTTTTTGGGGGGAGCTGGAACCGAAAAAGCTCATGAGCGTGAGGGATATTTTGAAACGATTGATGAGAATCGAATGGCCGATAAGGGCGTATGCTGCCGAATGGAGGAATCCGCCCACCTCCAATTGGGTTATGATCGCTATTTTTTTAGGGCTGTTTTTGGCTTGCTATTCTTCCGTATTAACTAATGATTATGGGTTTGCTGATGATTATTTTGATACAGTATCTGGGAAAGCAGAGTTGGTAGTAGAAAAAAGAATGGTACGGGAAGGCCGTCCTCTCTATGCGCTATTATCCAAGGTGATTTTGTCCGAAGGCAGACATGTCGAGGACTTCAAATGGGGTCGATTGATAGGGATTATCGGAATCGCTTTATTGGCCTTCACCATGTATCGGATGCTCATTCGTGCTGGTTGGAATCAGTCACAGTCCTTTTGCGCAGGAGTTATATTATGTACAACCCTCCCGTTTCAAGTATATGCTTCTTGGGCTACAACCAATGTCTTTCCCTTCGCGGCGCTCGCTTCCTCCTGTGCATTTCTCCTGGCGGATAAAGCCCGTGAAAGGGAGGACTATCGCGGGAAATGTTTACTAGCTGTAGGCGCGATTTTCATGCTTGTCATAGGAACTTCAATATACCAAATGGCAGCCATGTTCTTTTGGGTCGTTGCCGGTGCTACCATGCTGAAGTCGGATGTAAAATCTTCAGATGTTCTCCGCCAATTCTTGTGGTGTGGCATCGTTTTTATAGTATCCATGTCGCTCGCATATGTGATGTATAAGGTAATTCATCTGTCGTATTCTACGGGCTCTTCCTCGCGCGGAGAGCTGACATTCGACTTCGCCGGGAAGATTGAGTATTTTTTTGAAATCCTTCCGGATATCCTTGGGTTCTCTTTTCTATCTCCCTATCACTTTGTCTTTCAGCCAGTTGGCGATCTCTATGCTCATACATACAGCTATCGATTTGAAGATAATGTCATCAAGGTAGTGATTTCTTTTGTAATACTTTGTGGTCTCTTTTTGTATTTTGAAGGCACCGTCAGAGAGCGCTTATTGAAGTGCATCGTAGCATTGTCCTTGATACCTTTGAGCATGGCTCCAATCCTGATTGTTGAAGAGAACACTTATTGCTATAGGGTATTGGTGGCTCCTGCGTCTCTCGTCGTCGTGTACGCATTTTTCTCTTTTCGGGGGTTCGCTGGCTTACCGCGATCCTTCTCTCCATCTTGCGCCATCGTTATCGGGGGCATTGCGACGATTTCTTCCTTATTCCTGGCTGCTTATCATGTCCGCACCTATATTGTAATACCTCAGGTGGAGGAAATGCAGATCATGCGCTTTCAGCTGGAGCATGCGGATCTTTCCAAAGTGGAGAAAATCCATGTGATCCGTCCAATATCGGGGAGTGGCGGGGAGTCTCTTGCGCCGACCATGCGATGGGAGTTCGGATACACGTCCTCAGAGCTTAAGTATGCGGCCTCTGGCATGGTGTTCCATTTGCTTCGCGAAATGGCTCCGGACCACATGGATACGCCGGTGAGCGTCGCGTTCTTCCATGAGAGCGGTTTTATTGAAACGTCTGCAAATCAACTCGTGGTAGATATGACAAATCTTCCCGCCCGACGGCAAGCATATGGTTGGTTTCGTGACGGAAACTCGTTCCGGAGACACTTGATTTCTCAATCTACCTTTGACGTATACGTAGACGATCTTTACATATACTATGCGAAAGAACCGTGCTCCCAGAAGGATTACGAAACGCGCTTTTTCTTGCATGTGATTCCGACGGATCCGGAATATCTTCCCGAGCACAGAAGGCAACATGGATTCGACAACTATGATTTTGATTTTCAGCAGTCCGCGCCGTTCGCAAGGCGGCAATATGGTTTTGTTTTCGATGGCAAGTGCATAGCTGTCGTTCCGCGTCCCCGTTACGCCGATGCACGGATCGTAACTGGCCAATTCTCCGGTGAGAAAAGACTCTGGCAAACCGAGTTTGGTATCGGTATCGTAGGTGCAGATGGTGCTTAACGATCACCGCCCGAGCGAGAATACCACCGAACGCACTCGCGCCGCCCCGGGGGCATCTTCAGACCTGTACCCTCACCGGACATGCGCGCGAGGCCAGAAGCTGTTGACGCTGCTTCCTCTCCGACGGCTCCTCGGGCCAATCGACGATGTTGGCATGCCGCGGCGGATTGTCGTCGCGGTCGATGCGAAGGCCGGCATCGCACACCGCTGCCTCGTCGAATTCACCCCAACCGTAGAGGCGCTTGGCCGTGGGGTGTCGCGCAACAACGTCGTTGCCGATATGGCGAATTCCGGCATCGACGAGCCCGTCCACGTGAAATACGGAAAGCTTGAGTTCCCTGTTTGGCTCAAACAGCTTCGGTTTCACGGCCGAAGCTGTCAAGCGGCCGCTCTCCAACGCAAATCTTGCTAGCAATCCGGAAGCCCTGACCGTCATGTGCTTTCAGGCTTTCCGAGGCGCTCGAAGCAGCAATTGACAAATTGCGGCAATACCCCTTGCCAGGGTTCACGGCCATTTACCCTTGCGCCGCGGAACAGGCCGGAGAAGGCGATCTCCTTTGAAGGGAGAACGCCGACGGTCAGCATCCTGTTTCTATCGACCACCCAATCGAAGTCGACCTCACCATGCGGAGTCACGTCGACATCGGGGGCATCGCCATACATGACGTGAAGCGGGAATCTGTCCACCAATTCCTGCGCAACCCTGACGGTTTCCGTCTCAAGTTTGGCGGCGCCTTCCCCATCCCATCCCTCTCTGCCTGCCTTCACGGGCAAAGAAGAAACTCTCTGCTTGAGCGAGGACCGATACTCGCACAAGCGTCGATTCTGAGTCGACCATACATCACTTGATTGCGTGTTCGCGCCAAAACGGCTCGCCCGTGGTGCATACCCCCTACATAGGAAATTGAAATATTCACGTAAGGAATTCAGATCATATGTTTGGAAGAAAGGATATACGATCCCTTCTCGTGTGCCAGTAGGCAGATCATGCAGTTCCCTGGTTTCCCTCAGAGCACTCATGTCACACCCCCTTCGCATTATCGGGAATTCTTTGATGAAATCCCGATACATATGCTTTAAAAGCTTCAACCTTTTCGAGTGTGGCGTGCAACTCTTCCGGTGATTTTATAGACTGATGCCCATTGATAGCCAGAAAAAGATTCTGGCCTTGGGAAGCACCCTCCGGTTCCATTCGCACCGTGTAGCGAATTTCATTCCTGATGAAGTGAACATGTTCGCGAACTTCTACGGGAGAGCTGCCGATAAGCCTCTCTATGGAATGGTCGATTAAATTTCTGCAGAATTCGCTGCCGCTGGTACCACAGAATTGGCGACCCAGCGCGGTATCGCAATTCATCCCGAACCCCGAAACCGCTATGGAAATCGTCCGGCTGATGGATTGAAGCTTGTCGATGACGCTTCGTCCTGCCTCGATGAGGAGCTTGGGCATGATCGCAGCATCATGGCATCTCAAGTCGATGCGCTCCGGCGTGACTTCGAATTGGGCCGCCCCAGACGAATAGCTGAACTGGCCCATGGGACCCATCTTGAACTGGTCGGAATCGAGATTTCCGCCGAACAACGCACGTTCGTCGAACATGGAAGCCGAGAATTGTCCGCCGACGAATACCAGGCTGTTCAAGTATGTTTGCGTCATTTCCGGGAGCCATCGCTGCTTTGCCGACGACACCCGAGCGACCTTGCCAGAAACTTGTCGTGCCTGTCAAGGACACACGACGTGGTAGCAATCCCTGAATGACCCGCGGTATCCTGAACGAGCGGCCGCTGCACTCATCCATTCGCGCCGACGGCGCCCGCTTCCGCGTTTCCACCCCGCAACCGGCTTGACCGCCCGCGGCGGCATTGGATGCGAGAGGGGCAGTCGCCTGTCGCCCTGGCGCTGGCCGGCCCGGGTCAAATGGCTTCCGCGTGGCGCTGGTCGGCGGCCTGCCCGGTTCGCGTGCACTGGCTATTCGGCGGGTGCGCCGGGTCGGGGCTTCGGCGCGGTGCGTTCGATCATGGTCTCCATGCCGGTGATCAGGGCTTCGAGGGCGCGGCGCTGGCCGGCGGCTTCGCGGCGCTGGTCGGCGAGCGCCTGCATGGCTTCTGCGTGGCGCTGGTCGCCGGCGCGCATGGCTTCGGCATGGCGGCGTTCGTCGGCTTCGCGCTGCTGGTCGAGGATGACGGCGCGATCCTTGTTGGCGCGGACCATGGTGCGGATGCCGTGCCAGATGCCGGCGGCGGCGGTGATGGAGGCGAGGGCGTTGGCGCCGGCGATGGCGAGGCTGGCGGTCTCGAATCCGGTCATGGCGCGGGTTTCCGGGCGGGCGGGTTCAACGTGCGGCGGTCGCGGTAAGGGCGCATGAACGACCTTCTCGGCGGCGCGGTCCCCGCGCCGGCGTCCAAGGCTTCGGACACGAACGAGCGCCGAAGGTCGTGCGGGCTGCATGGCGGGATGCCGACCTGCTTCGCCCGGCGCTGTCACGGGCAAAGAAGAAACCCTTTAGCCCGGGCACGGACCGATGCGCGCGCAAGCGGCGACTCACAGCCGAGCAAATATCACTTGATCGCGTGTTCGCGCCGAAGCGGTTTGCTCTTCGCACCGTGTAGCGAATTTCGTTTCCGATGAAGTGAATCCGCCGAGGAACACCAAAGCCGTTCAAATACGATTGCGCCATTTCCGGAAACCATCGTTGCTTTGCCGACGACGCCGAGGCAATCCTGCTGAAGATATGGCGAGCATGTCAAGGACACAATACAGGGTAAGCAATCCCTGCGCGTTACAACGGAATCATGCTCTGCCCGGAACGAGCGGCGGCCGCACTCGTCCATCCGCGCCCCGTGCGGTATCGAGGCGCGCCGGCGGCGCCCGCTTCTCATTTCCACCCCGCCGCCCGGCTTGACCGCCCGCGGCGGCGGCGTTAGAGGCGGAAGAGGGCGTTCACAGGCCCGAAGCGCGCGCGGGCGGGTGATCCCCGAAGGATGGAGAGGAAGCCTCGTTGCAGACGGCACGCGCCGGCCCAGGCGCCCATCCCGCCGCAGCCGACGGCGGCGATACGGTGACGCCCCCCGCCGGCGCGCAGGAGGCGCCCCCCTTGCCCGCGCCGCTCCCGGACCCCTCGCGGACCGCGCTCGCCTTGGGCGACATCGGCCAGGGCGCGCGCGTCTTCCGCCTGTGGGGGCTGCTCGGCTGGCAGGACATCCGCCGGCGCTATCGCCGCTCCAAACTCGGGCCGTTCTGGCTCACCATCAGCATGGGCATCCTGGTGGGCGCGCTCGGGGTTCTGTACGCCGGCCTGTTCAAAGCCGACATCACGGATTACATGCCGTTCGTCGCCGTCGGCTTCATCGTCTGGGGCCTGATCTCCGGCCTGATCACGGAGGGATGCGAGGCCTTCATCGGCGCCGATGGCATCATCAAGCAGGTGAACCTGCCGCTGTCGGTCCACGTCTACCGCGTGGTCTGGCGCAACCTCATCGTCCTCGCCCACAACGCCGTCATCTACGTCGTCGTGGCCGCCGTCTTCGCGGTCCGGCCGGGATGGGGCGGGCTGCTCGCCCTGCCGGGCCTCGCGCTCCTCTGTCTGAACGGCGTCTGGGTGGGGCTGCTGCTCGGCCTCGTGGCGGCCCGCTTCCGCGACGTGTCGCAGATCGTGATCAGCATCGTGCAGGTCAGCTTCTTCCTCACGCCGATCATCTGGCAGCCCTCACTGCTGCCCGGCCGCGCGCTGGCGCTGGAGGTCAACCCGTTCTTCCATCTCGTGGAGGTGGTGCGGGCGCCGCTGCTGGGGCAGGCGCCGGCGCTCCTCTCCTGGTACGCCGTCCTGGGCATCACCGGGGGCGGCTGGCTGGTGACGCTCGCCCTGTACCGCCGCTACCACGGGCGGATCGCCTACTGGATATGAGCGCCGACATCGCTCTGCGGCTCGACGCCGTGACGGTCGACTTCCCGATCTACGGCGCGGACGCCCGCTCCCTGAAGAACAGCCTGCTGCGCAAGGGCACGGGCGGCCTCATCGGGCGCGACGCCGGCAACCGCCTGTCGGTGCGGGCGCTCGATGACGTGACCCTCGCGTTCGAGCGCGGCGACCGGGTCGGCCTGCTCGGCGCCAACGGCGCGGGCAAGACGACGCTGCTGCGGGTGCTCGCGGGCGTCTACCGGCCGACGCGGGGGCGGGTGCTGCGCCGGGGGCGGGTGGCCTCCCTGTTCGACGTCTCGCTCGGCATGGAGCCAGACGCGACGGGCTACGAGAACATCAGGGTGCGCGGGGCGCTGCTCGGCCTCACGCCGGCGGAGGTGCGCCAGCGCAGCGGCGACATCGCGGCCTTCACCGAGCTCGGCGACTATCTGGCGATGCCGGTGCGCACCTATTCGACCGGCATGATGCTGCGGCTGGCCTTCGCCGTCTGCACCTGCATCGAGCCCGAGATCCTGCTGATGGACGAATGGATCGGCGTCGGCGACGCCGCCTTCGTCGAGAAGGCCGAGCGCCGGATGGAGGAATTCGTGGGCCGCGCCGGCATCCTGGTGCTCGCCTCGCATGATCCGGGCTTGCTGGCGCGCGTCTGCGCCACGGGCGTCCATCTCGACGCCGGGCGGGTGAAGGCGTGCGGACCGGTCGGGGACTTGCTGAAGGCATACGAGGAGGCGGCCTGAACGCCCGCCGCGCCCGCGCAACACCGGCGATCAAGCAGTTGTCGAAGAGCCGGTTCTCCGCCGCTCGCCCGCTCTCTTCCGTTCCCACGCCAGCGCCGTGCGCAGGATGAAGCCGAGGTCGTCGTGGCGGGGGGACCAGCCGAGCACGGCCCGCAGGAGCGACGGGTCGGAGACCAGCACCGGCGGGTCGCCCGCGCGGCGCGGACCGTCGCGGACGTCGAGGGCCGTGCCGGATTCCGCCTGCATCGCGGCGAGCACCTGGCGGACGGAGAAGCCGTGGCCGTAGCCGCAGTTGAGCGCGCGGGCGCCGCCGCCCTCCTCGAGATGGCGCAGCGCTGCGACATGGGCGCGGGCGAGGTCGGAAACGTGGATGTAGTCGCGCACGCAGGTGCCGTCCGGCGTGTCGTAGTCCGTGCCGAAGACGGTGACGCGCGGGCGCAGGCCCACGGCCGCCTCGGCGGCGACCTTGATCAGATGCGTCGCCTCCGGCGTGGATTGCCCCGTCCGCCCGTCCGGGTCGGCGCCGGCGACGTTGAAGTAGCGCAACGCCAGATAGCGGAAGTCGTGGACGGCCGCCGCGTCGCGAAGCATCCACTCGGTCACCAGCTTCGAGCGGCCGTAAGGGTTGAGCGGTGCGCACGCCGCCTCCTCGCTCACCGGGACCGACTCCGGCGCGCCGTAGACCGCCGCCGTCGAGGAGAAGACGAAGCGGCCCACCCCGCCATCGATGCAGGCGCGGATCAGGGTCGCGCTGGCGGCGCTGTTGTTGCGGTAGTAGGTGAGCGGATCGGCCACCGATTCCGGCACCACGACGCTGCCGGCGAAATGGACGACGGCGGCGACGCCGTGCGCGGCCAGAACCCTGCCCACGGTAGCGGCGCAGCCCACGTCGCCTTCGACGAAGGGCACGTCGCCCGGAACCGCCGCGCGCCGCCCGGTCGAGAGGTCGTCGAGGACGACGACGGGATAGCCCGCCTCGCGGAACGCCAGCACGGCATGGCTGCCGATATAGCCGGCACCGCCGGTGACCAGCAGCGCACCCTGCGATTCCATGGTGCCGGAGCATACGCCACCATGGCCCCGCGCCGCCAGATCGGGCAAGATGGGAGTGAAGTGAAGGGGCTAGGCCAGCCGCTTCCGGAGGGCGGCGCATGGTCGGCGGGACGGCCCGAGGCGAGCCCGCTCCGTTCCCCTTGTCACCATGATGGACCAAGCGTAGTTTCCCGGTGAGGAAGAGGGGAAGGTGTCATTGATGCCTAAAAGGACATCAAGGCCGGAGGCTCCCGGCCGCCAGGACAGCGAAGCCGATGAAAGCGCGACACCTGCAGATCGCCAATAAAGCGGCTACCGCAAGATGGGAACGACAATCCTGAGCACGAAGGAGGATTGCGCCACGCTGCCCGCTTCCGTGTGGTGAACCGCCCGCGTGCCTCCCACAGGGGGACTCGGTATGCACTGCTTCCTTGTTGTTATCCCGCCAGGCAGTACCGTTCAGGCGTCGGCTGTCAACGACAAGTTTCGCAACCACCATGAAGTCATCCCGGATCGGGTGTGGGCTGTGGCGGGGCCCCAAAGCACCTGTGTCGAGGTGGGTGAGGCATTGGGAATAGGGAGGAGAGGGACGTCGGACGCAACCGGCGTCGTCGTTAAGATTGGTGAATACAATGGCTTTTTCGAGCGCGCTCTGTGGGAGAAAATTAATGCATGGGAAACGGAATGAGTGATCGGGATACCGTCGTCGATATGCCGACTCCGGCCCGTGGCCGCCCGAGCGCAGGCGGGGGCGGGAGCGGGGGCAATGGATTCGATGAGCGTTTGTGCAGGGTCGAGCAGCAACTCGCGCGGATCGAAACCGAATTGCGCCATACTGCCACGAGAGCCTGGGTGTTGGGCGGGGTCGTCGGCGGCATGGCCATCGCAGCGGTGATCACGATAGGTCTCCTTAAGCTCTTCGAGCCGTAATTCAGAAATGAAGCGTGACGGGAATCGCCCCTGGAGCGGGCCTCCGGGCGGGAATGTCGGCACGTCGGCCGGGGCCATGACCGGGATGTTGCCGATCTCCTCCCGCATCTGGGACATGAAGTACCGCCTGAAGGCGGCGGACGGCGCGCCCCTCGACCGCACGATCGAGGACAGCTGGCGGCGGGTGGCGCGGGCGCTGGCCTCGGTCGAGGCGGAGCCCGCGCGCTGGGAGGCGGCGTTCTACCGTGCCCTCGAAGGCTTCCAGTTCCTGCCGGCGGGCCGCATCCTCGCCGGCGCCGGCACGGAGCGCAGGATCACGCTCTTCAACTGCTTCGTCATGGGGCGGATCGGCGACGACATGGCCGCCATCTTCCAGCACCTGAAGGAAGCGGCGCTGACCATGCAGCGGGGCGGCGGCATCGGCTACGACTTCTCCACGCTCAGGCCGAAGGGAGCGGCGGTCGAGGGCGTCGGCGCCGACGCCTCCGGGCCGCTGCCGTTCATGGACGTCTGGGATTCGATGTGCCGGACGATCATGAGCGCGGGCTTCCGCCGCGGCGCCATGATGGGCTGCCTGCGCTGCGACCACCCGGACATCGAGGCCTTCGTCGAGGCCAAGCGCGACCCCGGCCGCCTGCGCATGTTCAACCTCTCGGTGCTGGTCACGGACGCCTTCATGCGGGCGGTCAAGGGCGACGCGCCGTGGGACCTGCGCTTCGACGGCGTCGTCCACAAGACCGTCTCGGCGCGCGCCCTCTGGGAGCGCATGATCCGCGCGACCTACGCCTACGCCGAGCCCGGCGTGATCTTCATCGACCGGATCAACCGCGCCAACAACCTCGCCTATTGCGAGGAGATCTTCGCCACCAACCCCTGCGGCGAACAGCCGCTGCCGCCCTACGGCGCCTGCCTGCTCGGCTCCCTCAACCTGGCCGCGCTGGTACGGAACCCCTTCGAGCCGGAAGCCGCGCTCGACATGGCGGCCCTCGACTCCCTGACGGCGACCGCGGTGCGGATGCTCGACGACGCCATCGACCGCTCGCACTTCCCCCTCGAGGCGCAGCGGGAAGAGGCGGCGGCGAAGCGGCGCATCGGCCTCGGCGTCACCGGCCTGGCCGACGCACTCGCCATGTGCCGGGCACGCTACGGCAGCGCGGAGGCGAACGCCCTGATCGACCGCTGGATGGGCGGCCTGCGGCGCGCAGCCTACCTCGCCTCGGCCCGGCTCGCCGCGGAGAAGGGCGCCTTCCCCCTCTACGACGCCGAGCGCTATGCCGAGGGCGAAACCGTCCGCCGCCTCGACGACGACGTCCGGGCGGGGGTCCGCGCCTCCGGGATCCGCAACGCGCTGCTGACCTCGGTGGCGCCCACCGGCACCATCTCGCTGCTGGCGGGCAACGTCTCCTCCGGCATCGAGCCGGTGTTCAGCTATTCCTACACCCGCAACGTCCTGATGCCGGACGGCACGCGCCGCGCGGAGACGGTGGACGATTACGCCTGCCGGCTGTTCCGCCGCCTGAAGGGCGAGACGACGCCGCTGCCGGATTATTTCGTCGACGCCCAGGCGCTCCGCCCCGCCGACCATCTCGTCGTGCAGGCGCGGGTCCAGTCCTTCGTCGACAGCTCCATCTCCAAGACCATCAACTGCCCGGAGGCGATGGCCTTCGACGACTTCAGGGACGTCTACATGCGGGCCTTCGACCTGGGCTGCAAGGGCTGCACCACCTACCGGCCCAACCCGGTGACCGGCGCGGTGCTCGAAGGCGGCACCGCTGCTCCCGCGGCCCCGCCCGCCCCTCCGGCCGTCGTCGCGCCGGCGCCCGCGCCGGCCGTCCGGCAGGCCGAGCTGCCGTTGCGCCCGCCGCCGGTGCGGCCGAGCGATCCTTATGAAGCCGGCGGCGTGGTCTACATGACCCGGCCGCTGGAGCGGCCGGGGGCCTTGCAGGGCAGCACCTACAAGATCCGCTGGCCCGAGCACGACCACGCCCTCTACATCACGATCAACGACGTCGTCCGCGACGGGCGCCGGCAGCCCTTCGAGATCTTCGTCAACTCCAAGAACACCGAGCACTACGCCTGGACGGTCGCGCTCACGCGGATGGTCAGCGCCGTGTTCCGCCGGGGCGGCGACGTGTCGTTCGTGGTCGACGAGCTCAAGGCGGTCTTCGACCCGCGGGGCGGGCAGTGGATGGAGGGCCACTACGTGCCGTCCCTCCTGGCCGCCATCGGCGGCGTGATCGAACGGCATCTGGTCTCGATCGGCGTCCGCCCGCCGCCCGCGCCCGCCGCCGCGCCCGAGGCGGAAGAGGCGGAGAAAGGCGCGCCGGCTGCCCCGCCGAAGCTCTGCGGGCGCTGCGGCCAGCCCGGCCTGCTCCACCGCGAGGGCTGCGACCTCTGCCTCGCTTGCGGCTATTCCAAATGCGCGTGAGCCGTCCGGGCCAGGCCGGCCAGGTCCGGGTCCCGCTCGAACAGGTATTCGCAGAGCGCGAGCCCGCAGGCCGGTGACGGGGCGCCCGTGGCGAGGGTCACGTCGCTCGTGACGACCTCGATCCCGCCCAACTCTTCGCGGAACGCCGTCCCGGTCGCGGCCACGTAGCCGGGCGCCGCGGAAAGCGGGCCGGAGAGCACCGCGGTCTCCGACGAGACCAGGCGCGCGAGCGGGGCGGCGGCACGCCCCAGGGCGCGGCCGGCCTCGGCCATGGCGGCGGAAGCGGCCGGCTCCCCGCCCCGGTCTCGCCGGACGGCGTCCATCAGCGCGCGTCCCATCCCGGCCCGGGACATGCCGGCCAGCGCGTCGGCGCCGTGCAGGCGCCGCAGGACGAGGAAGCCGCTGGCGCGCCGCTCCAGCGTCGTGGCGCGGCCGTCCTCGTCCGCCGCCGCCATGGCGCCCAACACGCCGGCCTGGAAGCGGCGGCCCTTGACCGGGCGCCCGTTCACGATCAGGCCCGCGGCGAGGCCCATGCCGCTGACCAGCAGCAACACGTTGTTCCGCTCCCGCGCGGTGCCGAAACGCGCTTCCGCGAGCACCAGGGCGGAGGCCAGCCCCTCGATTCGCATCGGGATGCCGAGCAGATCGGCGAAGCGCGCGCGTACCGGGATGCCGCTCCATCCCAGGTGGTAGGAGTTTCGCAGGTTCCCCTCCCCGTCCACCCAGCCGGGAAGCATCAGGAATCCCCCGAGCAGGCGGCGGCGATCCCGGACGTGGGCGGCGATCAGGCGCCGGCTCTCGTCGACCAGCCGGTCGATGACCGTCCCCGGATCGTCGAGGGTCTCGAGCTTCAGGTCGCTTTCCGCGATCGCCCGGTTCTTGAGGTCGGCCAGGACGACCGTCTGGAAGCTCGGGCTGATGCTGATGCCGAGCACCTGCCCGCCTCCAGGGTCGATGTCCAGGCGAAGGGGCGGGCGGCCGCGGCCGGCCCTGGCGCGGTCCCGTTCCCCCTGCACTTCCCGCGCCAGCCCCGCGGCGAGCAGGCGATGCGCGATGCGCGAGAGCGTCGGCGGGGAGAGGCCGGCCGCCTCGGCGATCGCGTTCCGCGGCAGCGGCCCGCGCAGCACCAGCTCCCGCAGCACCGCCCGCCGGTTGCGCCGCCCCGTGTCGCGGTGGGTGCGCGGACGGCCCGCCTCGTCCGCCACGGCACTACCGGTCGGCCCCGTCGAGGGCGGCGCGCATCCGCTCCAGGGCCAGACGCAGGAGGCGGGCGGAGGCCTCGGCGGTCATGAAGGCGGCGTGCGGCGTGAGCGTGGCGTTCTCCAGCGCGGCCAGGGGATGGCCGGCGGCGAGCGGCTCGTCGGCGAAGACGTCGAGGCCGGCCGCACGCAGCCGGCCGCTCCGCAACGCCGCCGCCAGCGCCGCTTCGTCCACGACCGCGCCGCGGGCGGTGTTGACCAGGATCGCGCCGGGCCGCATCAGGGCGAGGCGGCGGGCGTCGATCAGGCCGGCGGTCTCGTCGTTCAAGGCGACGTGGAGCGAGACCACGTGGGCCTCGGCGAGCAGCGCATCGAGGCTGTCGGCCGGTGCGCAGGGCAGCCCGGCGGGCACGCCGCTGCGGTTCCAGGCGATCACCTTCATGCCGAGCGCGGCCGCGAGCCGCGCCGTCTCGCGCCCGACGCCGCCGGTGCCCACCACGCCCAGGGTCTTGCCTGCGAATTCGATCCCGTCCAGCGTGCGCCAGCTTCCGGCGCGCAACGCGCGGTCCATCCGCGCGACCCGGCGCCCGCAGTCGAACATGAGCGCGAGCGCGTGCTCGGCGACGGAGCGGTCGCCGTAGCCCTTGATGGTGTGCACGGCGATGCCGCGCGCGGCGGCGGCGGCCAGGTCGATATAGCTGGAGGCGCCGGTGCCCATGAAGACGATGGTCCGCAGCGCGGGGCAGGCGTCGAGGTGGGCCGCCGTCAGGCGGGTGTGGTCGTCGATCGCCCCCACGGCGGTGCCGATGCGCGCCGCCGGGTCGGCGCAGGGCGCGTCGTCCACCGTCAGCGCCAGATCCGGAACGATCTCCCGCATCCCTTCGTCGTAGAGTTCCGCCAGAAAAGAAGGACAATCGATGAAGACCGCTCGCACCGCCCGCCTCCCGAACGCTCGCCCGTCCCCATCCTACCACCTTCCTTTCTCGGGGGGCGCGGAGTCAGGCCGTGCGCCTGGCGCTGGCGCGGCGGAGGAAGGCCGTGGCGGCGGCGATGGTCTTCTCCGGGCATTCCACGAGGTCGGCATGGCCGATGTCCTCGTAGACGAGGGATTCGCAGCCGGGCACGTTGTCGATGACCCATTGAGCACCGGCGCCGTCGGGGCCCGTCCGCATCGGAGTCAGCATGTCGCGGGCGGCGGTGATCACCAGCGTCGGGCTCTGGATCTTCCGGCAGTCCTCGCGGAGGTCCATGGTCTCCATCGCCAGGCACGCCTGGACGACCGTCTCCACCGCGTTGAGGCCGACGATGTGGCGCACCATCTCGATCAACGCCGGCCCGTCCGGCCCGTCGAGATAGTCCGCGCCGACGGCCTGGGTGACCACGTGGTCGGCGAATTCCGGGCCGCAGCCCCAGGTCTGGGCCATGTGGCGCCAGGTGCGGAAGAGAATGCGGCGCATCCTGTCGCATTTGGCGAAGGCGCAGTCGCTGACCACGCCCAGGCAGCGCTCCGGGTACTTCGCGGCGAATTTGAGCGCGATCATGCCGCCCGCCGAAGTGCCCATGACGTGGGCGCGGTCGAGCGCCAGGGCGTCGAGCAGCGCCGCCAGATCGTCCGCCCAGAGATCCAGGTCGTAGCGCATGAGCGGGCGGTCGGACTGGCCGTAGCCGCGCTGGTCGTAGCTGATCAGCCTGAACTCCCGGGCCAGCCCCTCCCACACCATGGCGAAATTCTGGCGCCCGAAGAGCGAGCCGCCGATCAGCGCCAGCGGCTCGCCTTCGCCCATGAATTCGTAGAAAATGTCGATCCCGTTGGCGTGGATTTTCGGCATGACGGCTTCTCCCCGGTTGGACGCCCGGCCCGCGGCCGGCGCCCCATGATGGAACGGCGCGGGTGACGAACATAGCCTCAGGCTGGGCGGGCGCCGCGCCGCCCGGCCCCGGCGACGCGGCGGCGCTGGCGGCCCACTGGGAGCAATGGCTCGAGCGCGCCCGCGAGAGCGGGGACGCCGCGCTGGCCGCCTTCGCCGAAGGCTGCCGGGCCGACCCCGTCGCCCGGGCGCTGCTGGACGCGCTCTTCGGCAACAGCCGCTATCTCGCCCGCTGCCTCGTCGCGGACCAGGCGTTCGCCCGGTTGTTGCTGGAACGCGGGCCGGATGACGCCTTCGCCGCCGCGCTGGCGACGGCGCGCGACGATGTCGATCCCGGCGGCGAATCGCGGGCGGTCGCGATGAAGCGCCTGCGAATCGCCAAGCGGCGCGCCAGCCTCGCCATCGGCATGGCCGACATCGCCGGCGCGTGGCCGCTGGAAAAGGTGACGGCGGCGCTCTCCGACTTCGCCTCCGCGGCGCTCGCCGCGTCCTCCGCCCACCTGTTGCGGAAGGCGCACGAGTCCGGCGCCCTCGCCCTGCCCTCGCCCGACGAGCCCGAGCGCCATTCCGGGCTGATCGTCCTCGGGATGGGGAAGCTCGGCGCCCGCGAGCTCAACTATTCGAGCGACGTGGACGTGATCGTCCTCTTCGACGAGGCCGCCTATCCGGACACCGGCGGCTTGCAGCAGACCTTCGCCCGGCTGGCCCGCACCCTCGTCACGATCATGGACGAGCGCACGGCCGACGGCTACGTCTTCCGCACCGACCTCCGCTTGCGCCCGGACCCGGCCTCGACGGCCGCCGCGCTCTCCGTCCGCGCCGCGGAGGTCTATTACGCCAGTGCCGGCGAGAACTGGGAGCGCGCCGCCATGATCAAGGCGCGGCCGGTGGCCGGCGACCTGGAGGCCGGGCAGCGCTTCCTCGATTCGCTGCAGCCCTTCGTCTGGCGTCGCCATCTCGATTTCGCGGCCATCCAGCACATCCGCGCGATCAAGCGGCAGATCGACGCCCATCGCGGCGGCGGTGGGGTCGCCGTCGCCGGACACAACGTCAAGCTCGGGCGCGGCGGCATCCGCGAGATCGAGTTCCTGGCCCAGACCCAGCAGCTCGTCTGGGGCGGCCGAGACGAATCCTTACGTGTGCGCGGCACCGGGGAGGCGCTCGACCGGCTGGTGGCGGCAGGGCACATGCGCCGCCGCGCGGCGACCGAGCTGATGGCAGCCTACGCCTTCCACCGCACGCTCGAACACCGGCTGCAAATGATCGACGACCGGCAGACCCACAGCATGCCGGAGGACGAGGAAGGCGTCGCGCACGTCGCCGCGTTCATGGGGTTCGAGTCCGCGGGCGCCTTCTCCGAGGCGTTCCTCGCCCACTTGCGGACGGTGGAGAGCCACTACGCGACTCTGTTCGAGGACGAGCCCGCGCTGGCGGAGGCCGGGACCTTGGCCTTCACCGGCGCTGACCACGATGCAGAGACGCTGGAGACCTTGGCCGGCATGGGCTACGCGGCGCCCGAGCGCGCGTCTGCGACGATCCGGGCCTGGCACGCCGGTCGTCACCGCGCCGTGCGCAGCGACGAGGCCCGCGACCGCATGGCCGCCCTCGTGCCGACGCTGCTGGAGGCCTTCGCGGCCGCGCCCGACCCCGATTCCGCGCTCGCGCTCTTCGACGAGTTTCTGGCGCGCTTGCCCACCGGCGCGCACCTCTTCTCGATGTTCGCGGCGCGCCCGGCGCTGTTTGATCTGGTTGCGGAAATCATGGCCTCGGCTCCGCGCCTCGCCAACCGCCTGGGCCGCCGGCCGGTGCTGCTCGACAGCGTGCTCAGCCGCGAATTCTCCGACCTCGACGTGCCGGACGCGGACGAGATGGAGCCGGCGCTCGCCCACGCTGCGCGCCGCGGCCTCGTGCGCCTGTTCTACGTCCGCGAGTTCGGCATGGCGGAAATGCAGGCGGCCCTCGCGGCGGAGGCCCGCCGGGCGCGCGACGTGCAGGATTTCCTCGACGCCGAGCGGCGCTGGGCCAATGACAAGATCTTCCATATCGGCGTGCACATGCTGCGCGGCCTCCTCTCTCCGGTCGAGGCCGCGGGCCCGCTCTCGGACATCGCCGATGCTTGCCTCGCCGCCGCCCTGCCGGCGGTCGCCGACGCCTTCGCCGCCGTCCACGGCCGCGTTCCCGGCGGCGCCTTCGCCGCGGTCGCCCTGGGCCGGCTGGGCGGGCGGGAAATGACGGTGAGCGAAGCGCTCGACCTCCTGTTCGTCTACGACCACGATCCGGGCGCGGCGGCGTCGGACGGGCGGAAGCCGCTGGCCCCGCGCGACTATTACGGGCGGCTTGCGCGCCGGGTCGTCGCCGCCCTCGCCTCGCCGACGGCCGAAGGCGCGCTCTACGACGTGGAGACCAGCCCGGGTCCCGTCGTCGCCGCGCTGCCGGCGTTCGCCGACGGCGCGGACGACCTCCCGCTCCGCGCCCACCTGGCCCTGGCTTCCGCCCGCGCGGTCTGGGCGGAAGGCGACCTCGGCGCCCGCTTCGAGGCGGCGCGGCGGGCGGCGCTCGCGCATGTGCCGGCCGGCGGCGATTCGCCCGCCGCCCTCGCCGGGCTGCGCGAGGGCGCGCGGCGCGAGGGCGTCGAAGAGGATCTCTGGTCGATCGAGCACAAGCGCGGTGGCCTGATCGACGTGGAGTTCGCCGCCCGCTGCCTGCAACTGCGGCACGCGATCGAATGCGGCGAGACACTGGACGGCGGCACCGGGGCCGTCTTCGACGCCGCCGGCCGCCTGGGGCTGATCGACCCGGAGGCCGCGGGCCAACTCGCAGACGCGGCGACATTGTGGCGCAACCTGCACGGCATCCTGTGCCTCACCGTGGAGGGCGGCTTCGTCGAGGCGTCGGCGTCACCCGCGCTCCGCGCCGCCATCGGCCGGGCCTGCGGCATCGCCGATTTCGATTCGCTCAAGGAGGCGGTGCGGGAGACCGCTGCCCGCACCACGACACACTACGACGCGCTGCTCGGCCCGCCGCCGCCCGGCGGTTAGTTACCTGGAACTGAAGTTCACGGCCCTCCGATCTGTGGATCGGGGAAACCGCCCGATGGCGGCGAGAATCCAGTGATCGACTCGGGATTTCCGGGGCCGTCTCGCCGTTTCCGCACGCTCCGGCCGCCCATTGCGTCAATCCTGGACCTGCTTATCCGTGAGAGTCCGCGATGGAGGGCTGCATTTTCCCGCATGTCCCTGGGAGCGCCGGCGTCCCGCCGGCCTCGCGCGAAGCGCGAACGGGCCACCGTCGGCGGGTCGGGAGCCCGGGAAGGGTGCGGCACTTCGGCCCGCCATGCCGGCGGGACGCCGGCGCTCCCAGGCGAACCACTTACGCTGCCGTGCGACTCTTCTGGTCCTAACGGTGTCGCACTTGTCTACTCTTTTTGAATTTTGCAATATTTGAATTATGTGTTTGGTTGATGAAGACACGAATCAAAAGCGCTTCAATATTGTGACGAAGGTCCGCACTATCGATCCTGTACAACGACATGTACGATGCCAGCTTTCGGATGACCGGTTCGGATCTCGTCATATCCGGACCGAACCGCATTCCAACCGGGATATTCCTACCGAGAGTCTGCCAGACCTCGGCTCTGAAGCTCGTTGCTTTGCCAATATAGAGAACGTTCGCGGCTGAGTCGTAGAAAATGTATACACCCCCTGACTTCGGCAATTCATTCCGATTTTTTGGTATAGGTTCAACTTCCTTAAGGGATTGGATTTCCTGTCCGAAGAGATTCGATATGGTAGAACTCAATACATCATTCCGAATCTTCTGGACATCTTGCCCAAACGTCGTATTGTCAGCAGGTGGGTTTTTGAAAATCCGTGAGATGGTAGCATTCAACAAACAGTCCTGAAGCACTCGAGTACCGGGTGAGCGGTTGCCACTAAGATAACTAGTCATGTTGGTTTGTTGTTTTTTGCACATGTGAGCAAAATCTGCTTGATTTTCAATTTGGAGGAGATCTTTCAGTTTATTCAAAAATGCCATGCTACTTTCTCCCTATTCTTCCACCGGATCGGCATCCACCGAAACAGTATCCTCCGCAGTGTTCTCCTCGTCTTCGTCGGCGCTCGCCGGCGGTGGTGTCAGTGGCAGGATCACGATCATCTCGGTGAAGGCGCCGGGTTCGGACTCCACCCTGATTTCGCCGCCGTGCTGGCGCACGATGTCGCTCGAAAGCGCGAGGCCCAGGCCGGTGCCCTGGTCGGTCGGCTTGGTGGTGAAGAAGGGGTTGAAGATCTTGTCGACCACGTCCGGCGGGATGCCGTTGCCGTTGTCGCGGATGCGGATCTCGACGTTCTCCGCCGCCCGCTTCGTGGCCAACGTCACGGTGGGCTCGTAGCGCTCGCCTTCGCCTTCGCCGGTGGCCTCGGCGGCACGCCGCTTCTCGTCGACGGCGTAACAGGCGTTGCCGACCATGTTCAGGAAGACGCGGCCCAGGTCCTGCGCCATGACGTCGAGCTCTCCCAGCGCCGGGTCCAGGTCATGCTCGATGCGGAGCTGGAAGTCCGGGTCGTTCGCCCGGGCGCTGTGGTAGGCGAGGCGGGCGTGTTCGTCGAGCAGGGCGTTGATGTTGGTGGGCTGCCGCTCGCCCGAGCCCCGCCCCATCGCCAGCATGTGCTGGACGATCTGGTTGGCGCGCTCGCCGTGCTCGCGGATGCGCTTGAGGTTGCCGGTGAGATCGCTTGTGATCTCGTCGATCAGCGCGCGGCGCTTCTCGTCTTCCTTTTCGTCCTTCCCGTCGCTCTCGCGGGCCGCTTGCAGCTCCTCCAGAAGCTCCTCCAGCAGCTCTTCCGAGACTTCCGAGAAGTTCTTGACGAAGTTCAGCGGGTTCCTGATCTCGTGAGCGACGCCCGCGGTCAGCTCGCCAAGGGCGGCCAGCTTCTCTCGCATGACGATCTGGTCCTGGGCGCGGTGCAGGCTGGCCAGCGCATCTTCGAGCTGCGCGTTCTTGCCCTTGAGCTCGTCGGCGAGCTTCTCCACCAAGTTCAGACGCTGGACCTCCAGGGCGTGGCGGCGGAAGACCTCGAGGGCGGCGGCCATGTCCGACACCTCGTCGCGCCCGCGGATGTCGACCTCGGCCTCCAGGTCGCCGCCGGCCATGCGCCGCATCCGCTCCGAAAGCCGCGCGAGGCGCCGCAGCAGCACGCGGCCGATGAACAGCCAGGCGATCAGCACGGCGCCCACGACGCTGATCACGCTGAGCGCGAGCAGCAGATTGCGCCCGGTCAAGATGGCCTGGGTGGAGGCGTGAGTCGCCTCCTCGGCGTTGGCGCTGGCGGCGTCCACCAGGCCCTCGGCCTCGGCGACCAGTTCGATGGCGAGCTCGCGGTTGCGGGTGAGCAGGTCGCTCTGACGCCGGGCGAGGGCGATCTCCTGCGCACGCAGGTCGAAGCCCAGGCTCGTGCCGAGCCCCAATTCGACGAGCCGGGCGAAGGCCGGCCCCAGCCGGTCCCGCAGGGCACCGGTCCCGACCGCCGCCAGGCTGCGTTCGATCTTGCCGACGGCGGACTCGAAACGTTCACGCGACGGCTCCAGCAGGGGCGCGTCGGAGATGTTGAAGGCGCCGGTGAGGAGTTGGATCGCGATGGTCGCGTTGGCCTGGAGCCCGGCCAGGTGGCGGTAGCGGGCGAACTCCGCCTCCGACAGGTGGCTGTCGCGGGGCGACGGCGGTGCGCCGAGCGCCCGGTAGCCCGTCATCGCGTAGAACAGCTGATCGTCGATGGCCGGGATCAGGAGGTCGTTGAAGGTTTTTTGCAAGGTCGCAATTTCCGCCAGCAATGCGTCCCCGCGCTCGCCCAGAAGGAAGCGCTTGGCCACCGAGTCTTCGATCGCCGCGAGATTGGCGGTCAAGGCGCCGCCGCGGTCGCGGATACGCGCGAACCGCTCCTCGTCGGCGTTGTGCAGGTCCGCCACCGCGGCCTCGAAGACTTGGCGGTCCTCGGCGATCTCGGTGGCGGTCTGTGCGAAATCCGCCGGTGTCGCGGCGGCCGTCAGGCGCGGGGCGGCCGCGACCAGCGTGCCGCTCAGCTGCGCCACCCCGAAGGCCGCCGCCATCTCCGGGACGCTGCCCTCGTTCACCCGGCTCTGGAGATCGCTCACCCGGTCGAAGAAGAACCAGCCGACCAAGGTGGCGACGATGGTGAGCGCGACGGCGCCCCCCAGTCCTAGATAGAGCTGGGTAGCGATGCGGAAGCGGCTCTCGATCAGCCGTTTCGCCCAGCCGCTCATGGCGCGGCGACCGGGCGGAGCGATTCGATCGGATGGTAGCGGCCGTCTTCGCCGATGACGGTGAGGAACACCGCGTCCGACCCCTGGTTGTCGTCGGCGCCGTAACGGAGCGCAAAGCCGTCGATGTCGAAAGCGCCGGCCTGCCGCAGACTGTCCAGGAAACAGGCGCGGTCGACCCCGGGCCCGCAGCGTTCGAGGGCGGCGATCGCGAGGCGGCCGGCCAGATAGCCCTCGAAGGAGACAAAGCCGGGAACGGCCTCCGGCGCCCGCGCGGCCAGCGCCCGGCGATAGGCGGCGGCGACCAGGGGCCGTTCGCCGGTGGGGAAGGGCACCACCTGGGTGACGAGGACCCCGGCGCCGGCCTCGCCCAGCGCCCGCGCAAGCGCGTTACTGCCGACGAAGGAGATGGTGATGAAGACGGGGTCGAAGCCGGTATGCCTCGCCCAGGCGATCAGCGCCGCCACCGGCTCGTAGGCGCCGATCAGGACGACCGCCCCCGGCTCGCCCGCGCGCAGGTCGAGCAGGGCGGCCTTCACGGCCGTGGTGTTGCGCGGATAGACTCCGATCGCCGCCGGCTCCAGTGTCCGCCGCTCGAGGGCGCGGCGGACGCCGCGATAGCCCGCCCGGCCGAACGAATCGTCCTGGTACATCACGGCGATGCGGTCGATGCCGAGGTCCCCGGTAAGGCGGGCGACCATCTCCTCGGTCTCCTGGTAGTAGGAGGCGCGCAGGTTGATCACGTTCCGCCACGCCGGGTCGCGCAGGAAGGCAGCGCCGGTGAAAGGCGCGACGTAGGGCACGCCCGCGTCCGCGGCGACCGGCACGGCGGAGCGCGAGGTCGGCGTGCCGACGGCGCCGATCAACGCGAACACCTCCTCCTCCGCGATCAGCCGGCGGGTGTTGGCGATGGCGGCCTCGGGCTCGTAGGCGTCGTCGAGGGTGCGCAGATCGAGCCGGCGGCCGTGGATGCCGCCCCGCCGGTTCGCTTCCGCGAAGGCCGCCTCGATCCCGAGCCGCATGTTCTCACCCAGGTCGCGGGCGGGGCCCGTGAAGGCGGCGGACTGGCCGAAGAGGACGCGCGCGTCCGAGACTCCGGATTCGCCCGCCGCTCCGTCCGCTCCCGCCGCCGCGGCCAGCAGGAGGCCGGCGGCGAGCGCCGCGGCCCGGCGCGCGCGGCGGCGCTTCACTGGTCCCTCCGCTTGACCAGGGTCAGGCGGTTTTTTCCCTCCTCCCGCCGGTAGCGCGCCTCGTCCATCATGGTGCGCACCAAGTGGATGCCGAGGCCGCCGATCGGGCGATCCTCGATCGTCGAATCGAGGTCCGGTTCCGGCGCCTCGGTCAGCGGGTCGAACGGCCGCCCGTCGTCGGCGATCTCGATGGTGAGCATGTCGGCCGCGGAGGCGATCTTGATCTCGATCTCGTGGAGCGCGCCGTCGTCGTGCGCGTGATTCACGATGTTGACCCCGAGTTCCTCCAGGACGAGCTTGACCTGGAAGGCGAGGTCGGGAGGCCACGCCTGTCCCTGCGCGAAATCTTCAACGGCGGCGTCGAGGCGCGGGAGTTCGTCGAGCCTGGTTTCGATACGGAGGGAGAGCGCCGCGCTCATCCGCCCGTTCCGGCGCGGTGGAGCGTCAGGCAGGTGATGTCGTCGGATTGCGGCGCGGCGCCGGCGAAGGCGTGGACGGCCGCGAAAACCGCCCCGGTGGCCTGCTCCGCGTCCTGCGGCGGCGCGCCCTCGAAGACCCGCTCCAGGCGCTCGGTGCCGAACAGTTCGTTCTTGCTGTCCTCGGCCTCGGTGACGCCGTCGGTGTAGAACACCACCGTGTCGCCGGGCGCGAGTTCCGCTTCGTGTTCCTCGTAATCGACGTCGGGCGTCAGCCCGAGGGCGAGGCCGCTGCTCGTGGGCAGTGCCTCGGCACTGCCGTCGGCGTGGACGACGAGCGGCGGGTTGTGGCCGCCGTTGGCGTAGGCGAGCCGGCCGCTCGCCGGGTCGAAGACCGCGTGGAACACGGTGACGAACATCGTGGCCTCGTTGTCCTCGACCAGGAGCTGGTTGACCTCGCCCAGCACCGCGCCTGGGCCGCCGCCGCCGATGGCCGCGCCCTTCAGCTGCGTGCGGCTGGACATCATGAACAGCGCCGCCGGGACGCCCTTGCCCGAGACGTCGGCGATGGTCAGGCCGACCCGGCCCTCCTCGAGGCGCACCACGTCGTAGAAATCCCCGCCCACCTCGCGGGCCGGCTCCATGTTCGCGAATATCTGGTAGCCCTCCCCGCGGGGGAACTCGGTGGGCAGGATCGACTGCTGCATCTTGTTGGCCACGTCGAGCTCGTTCTGGATCGACACCAGCCTGTCCCGCGCCTCCAGCGCCTCGCGCCACATGACGAGATGGCGCAAGGTCCGTTCGACCGTGACCTTCAGGTCCTCGAAGTCGACGGGTTTGGTGACGAAGTCGAAGGCGCCCCGGTTCATCGCCGTGCGGATGTTCTTCATGTCGCCATAGGCCGAGACGACGACGGAACGGATGTTGGAGGTGACGCTCGGGATCTGTTCGAGGAGCGTCAGCCCGTCCATGCGGGGCATGTTGATGTCCGAGAGCACCATGTCGATCTCATGGTCCTCGTTCAGCCGCTCCAGCGCTTCGACGCCGTTGTGGGCGAAGACGAACGTATAGCGCCCGCGGCGAATCTCGCGGCGCATGCGTTGCAGCACGAGCTGTTCTAGGTCGGGCTCGTCGTCCACGACGAGGATCTTGTACGGGCCGCCGCCGAGGGGCGATGCGGCGTCCTGCTCCTCTGCCATCTCATTCCTCGGTGCGCTGACCCACGGTGATGGGGCGAGTGATGGGATTCGAACCCACGACTCCCGGAACCACAATCCGGTGCTCTAACCAGCTGAGCTACACTCGCCACCGCCGCCCCCTATAGTGAAGCCGCCGCGCTCGGTCAAGGATTCCGCCCTTCTTGCGGTGCGCGAGGCCCGGGTACCGTCGCGCACCGGCGGAAATCCTTCCTTGTAGCGAGGATTGCCATGAGAGTAGCATCCTCCCCGCGCCCGTTCCGGGAAGGTGCCCTGCGGGCCGTCCGGCAAGGGGGAGGGGGTCGAACCGTGCAAGACGATGTGACGTTTGTTCGCCCGATGCCGTTTCTCGCGGCGGCCGCCTTGCTGGTCGCGGGGTGCGGCGGCCTGCTGGACTCGTCGACCGCCGTCGACGCCCCGGCCCCGCCGCCGACTGTCGCGAGCGCGCCCGAGAGCGTCTCCGGTGCGGTGCCGGAGTCGGCCGCGGCGACCGGCACCGCCGTCGGCGAGATGGCGGCCCGGCAGCGCGGCGAGCTCGACGCCCTCGATGCCGCCATCCGCGACCGGCGGACGCGCTACGACGCCCTGCGCGAGACCGCGCGGCGCGATTCGGCGGATTACTTCGCCCAGGTCGCCGCGATTTCGGCGCGGCTGCGCGTCGGCACCACGCCGGGCAATCCGCTACTGGTGGGCCAGTGGAACGCCGCGCAAGGCGCGCTCGATCGCCTCCTGGCGGACGTCGCCGCGCTCAACACGCTCGGCAACGAGGTCGCCACCGATTCGGCGGCGGCGTCCTACCTGCTCGAATCGGTGCGCGCGACCTACGCCCTGCAGGGCGCGGTGGACGAGGACCATCGCCGCCTCGCCGCCATCGAGGACGGAATCGGCCGCTCGGTCGTGCTGATCGACCGGACGCGCCGCGAGGTGCGGGAGACGATCGACCGCTACACCGACTACGTCCACGAGGAGCGCCGCCGTCTGACGCGGCTCGGGAGGGCGATCGAGCGCGGCGAGTATGCGGCCGCCGCCGACGAGCGAAGCGCGCGGGCGGCGGTGCTCGCTTCCGCGGCATCGGACGCGCCGCGGGCGGCGCTCCCCGCGCGCCCGCCGCTGGTAGTCATCCGCTTCAGCCGGCCGGACGTCGACTATCGTGCGGCGCTGCGGACGGCAGTCGCGGCGGCGCTCGACCGCCACCCGGCGAGCACCTTCGACTTGGTCGCCGTCGCGCCGGCGGCGGACAACCCGGCCGACGTCGCGCGCGGCGCCGCCGCCAAACGCCACGCGGAGGAGGTGCTGGCCGCGCTGGTCGAGATGGGACTCTCCGAGAGTCGCGTCACCCTGTCCGCGACCACGAGCCCCGAAGTCAGCATCAACGAGGTCCGCCTCTACGTCCGCTGAGGGTCCGTGCGCGGCCGAGGGGCGCACGGCGGGCCGGCCCGACGGTCGGCATCATCGACAGCCAGCCGGTCAAGACCACGGAGAGCGGTGGCCCGCGCGAGTTTGACACCGACAAGTCAAGGTCCAAGAAGGTCACGGGCTGCAAACGGCCTCACGCGACGCGCATCGCCGGGGCGCCCACTGGATTTCTCCATCTGACACAATCCTTATGCAGCGAGGGTACCGAACAAGTCTTTCATGCGGCACCAGGGGAAGCCGGATATGCTGACGTTCAACTCGATCGATGTAGAAACGGCCAACGCTGATCGAGGAAGTATCTGCCAGATCGGCATCGTTCACGTTCGTGACGGTGAAATCAAAGATCAGTGGCAAACCTTAGTCAACCCGGAGAGTTGCTTCGACCCGCTTAATACCTCAATTCATGGAATCGACGCGAACGACGTCAGGAGTAGCCCTACTCTCCCAGAGGTGCGTGGCGAGTTGTGCTCTCGGCTGCGTGGCTCGGTTCTGGTAAGTCACACTTCATTTGATCGTGTTGCATTTGAACGTGCCATGTTGCGGTACAACCTTGAACAGCTTCAGGTTGCATGGCTCGACAGTGCCAGGATCGCTCGTCGTGCGTGGCCGGAAAGCTACGGACGCGGTGGATATGGTCTCAAGAATATCGCGAAGGATCTCAACATCTCATTCAAGCATCACGACGCGCTTGAAGACGCCAGAGCGGCAGCAGAGATCGTGTGTCGCGCGTGCGCATCTACTGAGACAGATATAGAGGATTGGCTGCGCCGGGTTGATGACCCCATTTTCCCATCATCTTCCGGATCTGCGCCGTCATTAAAGCGAGAGATAAACGTGGAAGGGGCGCTGTATAGCGAAACAATCGTATTCACAGGCAAGCTCAGTGTTCCACGTCGAGAAGCGGCCGACATGGCCGCAAAGATCGGATGCGACGTAGCTGACAGCGTCACAAAAAATTACCATGCTCGTGATAGGCATTCAGGACAAGAAGAAGTTGGAAGGTTACGAGAAAAGCAGCAAACACCGGAAGGCGGAAGTGCTGATCGAGAAAGGCTTGGATATTCAGATACTTTCGGAAGTAGATTTTTCCGAGCTCATGGGTGTTGAACTGCGAGCACGGAAAGCCAAGCCTTGACGGTGTTGACCGCGATCCCGAGGTCCCGAGCAACGTCCGTGAGGTTCAGGAGTTGCGCACTCCTGGCCGCCAGGACGCGGAGGAAATCCCGGTATCCGGTCAGGTCGCCGACCTGCCGGAGTGTGCGCAAATCCCGTTCGAGACAGGTCTGGACGTAGCTGGCGGTGCCAGATAGAGTAGCGCCATGAAATGCACGATAGCAAGTCATGGCGGCTTGGCCGGCCCGTCGGCGGGCGGAAAACCGCCGCGGCGCGCGAAGCGAAGATAGCAGGCACCGAGGCCGGCGCCGCGGAGCGCGTAGAGCAGCGTCATCGCCAGCCACAGGCCGTGGTTGCCCAGCGGCTCGCGCCCCAGCCAGGCGACCGGTGCATAGACGGCGAAGGCCAGCATCATCGTGTTCCGCATGTCGGCGGTGCGGGTGGTGCCCGTGAACACGCCGTCGAGGAAGACTCCCCAGACGGCCACCAGCGGCAGCGCCACCAGCCAGGGCAGGAATTCGCCGGCTGCCGTGCGCACCGCCTCGATGTCGGTGAGGGCGCGGACGATCGCGGCGCCGGCCAGGCCGTAGACCGCCACTGTGAGGACGGCCGCGAGCAGGCACCAGAGGAGGCAGGCGCGAACGGCGCGGCGCAGCTCGTCGCGTCGCCCGGCGCCCAGCGCGAGGCCGGTCAACGCTTCGACGGCGTAGGCCAAGCCGTCGAAGGCGAAATTGAAGAAGACCACGAAGTTGAGAAGCACCGCGTTTGCCGCCAGCACCACGTCGCCCTGCCGCGCGCTCAGCGTCGTGAACAGCGCGAACGCCGTGATCACGAACAGCGTGCGCAGGAAGAGATCGCGGTTGACGGTCAGGAAGCGGCGCATCCCGGCGGGGTCGAGGACGAAGCCGGGATGCCAGCGCCCGCCATGGCGGCGGACGAGGCGGTGCACGACGGCCCCGCCCAGCGCCAGCGCCGCGTATTCGCCGGCCACCGTCGCCCAGGCGACGCCGACCACCGCCATTTCGAAGACCGCCACCAGCACCAGATCGAGGACGATGTTGAGGCCGTTCGCCGTCAGCAGCAGCGCCAGGGCGGCGCGGGTATTCTGCATCCCGATGAACCAGCCGACCAAGGCGATATTGGCGAGGGCGGCGGGGGCGCCCAGAATGCGAATGGTGAAATAGCCCATGCCCTCGGCGGCGACCGCCGCGCTCGGCTCGATCAGGTGAAAGGCCAGCCGGCCGATCGGCCCTTGCAAGGCGAGGAGCGCGGTCGCCAGCACGGCGGCGACGAGCAGCGCCCGCGCCAGCGTCGCCAGCGCGCCATCCGCGTCGCCGGCCCCGCGCGCCTGCGCGGTGAGCCCGGTGGTTCCCATGCGCAGGAAATTGCAGCCGAAATAGAGGGTGTTGAAGATCAGCGCGCCCACCGCCACCGCGCCCAGGAAATGCGGCTCGGGGAGATGGCCGATCACCGCCGTGTCGACCGCGCCGAGCAGCGGAACCGACAGGTTGGAGACGACCATCGGCCAGGCCAAACGCCAGATCCGCCGGTGCCGGCCGCCCTCGTCCGCCGCCGGCCGCGGAGGCCCGCCGCTGCTCAGCGCACGGGCGCCTTTTCGCGCGGGTCGTCGAACACGAAGAGCGCGGGCTTCAGCGCGATGTTGGTTTCCAGGTCGAACAGGGAGACGACGGTGACCAGCCCCTGCGGATCGGTGACGCGCCACTGGCGCAAGGTCAGCGGCGCTTCCTCGAAAACCAGGGTGAGGCTGCCGGCGCCCGGGTCGTCGCCCCGCACCACGGTGATCTCGAGGCGCCCGCCGCCGCGCGCCAGCGCGGTCACCGTCAGGTCTTCGCCGAAGCGGATCTCCTCTCCCGCGAGGATGCCGAGCGGGGTGTCGAAGATCACCCACTCGTTGATCTGTCCGAGCTCTCTGTCGTGATAGTGCAGCAGGAACCCGTCGCCGACGATGAGCACGGGCACCGGCGGTGCGTATTCCACGCGGAGTCGACCCGGCCGCCGCAGGTAGAGGACGCCCTCGGCGAGTTCGCCGCCGGGCGCCTCCTGGAGGAAGCGCGCCTTCAGCGATTCAATCCCGTCGAGATAGCGCTCGGCCGCGTCGAGCGCTGCCTTTCCGGCATCGTCGAGAACCGCCGGCGCCGCTTCCTGCGCGTACACGGGGGCCAGCACGGCGAGCCACGCGGCGAACACCGGGGCGAGCCAGCGCGCGGTGCGGCGCGAAGGGCCGGCCATGCGCTCCGTCAATCGCCGTCGTGGTCGGCGATCAACACCTCGCGTTTGCCGACGTGGTTGGCTTTGCCCACCACGCCCTCGCTCTCCATCCGCTCGACGATGCGGGCGGCGCGGTTGTAGCCGATCTGGAGGTGGCGCTGGATGAAGCTGGTCGAGGCTTTCCGCTCGGCCGCCACGAGCGCCACCGCCCGGTCGTAGAGCGGGTCGTCGCCGCCGCTCTCGCCGCCCAGTGCGGCGGCGGCGGATTCGGGCTCCTCGGTGACGCCCGCCACGTAGCGCGGCTGGCCGCTGGCGCGCAGGAAGTCGGTCACGCGCTCGACCTCGGCGTCGGAGACGAACGGCCCGTGGACCCGGCTCAGGCGCCCGCCGGCCCCGAGATAGAGCATGTCGCCCTGGCCCAGCAATTGCTCGGCGCCGGACTCGCCCAGGATGGTGCGGCTGTCGATCTTGGAGGTGACCTGGAAGCTGATCCGCGTCGGGAAGTTGGCCTTGATCGTGCCGGTGATGACGTCGACCGATGGCCGCTGGGTCGCCATGATCAGGTGGATGCCGGCGGCCCGCGCCATCTGCGCGAGCCTCTGAACGGCGCCCTCGATGTCCTTGCCGGCGACCAGCATGAGGTCGGCCATCTCGTCAACCACGATGACGATGAAGGGCATCGGCTCGAGATCGAGGTCGAAGTCCTCGTGGATCGGCGCGCCGGTCTCCGCGTCGATTCCGGTATGGACCCGCCGGGTCAGGCGCTCGCCCTTGGCACGGGCTTCGGCGAGCCGCTCATTGTAGCCGGAGATGTTGCGCACGCCCAGCTTGGACATCGCCTGGTAGCGGCTTTCCATCTCGCGCACGGCCCATTTGAGGGCCACCACCGCCTTGGCCGGCTCGGTGACGACCGGCGCGAGGAGGTGAGGGATGTCGTCGTACACCGAGAGCTCGAGCATCTTCGGGTCGATCAGGATCAGCTTGCACCGGTCCGGCGACATCCGGTAGACGAGCGACAGGATCATGCTGTTGATCGCCACCGACTTGCCCGAGCCGGTGGTGCCGGCGACGAGCAGGTGCGGCATCCGCGACAGGTCGGCGACCACAGGGTTACCGCCGATGTCCTTGCCGAGGGCGAGCGTGAGCCTGGAGGCGGTGCTTTCGTAGCCATCGCTGGCCAGCAGTGCGCGCAGCAGCACGGTCTCGCGCCGGCTGTTGGGCAGTTCGATGCCGATCACGCTGCGCCCCGGGATCGTCGCCGCCCGCACCGAGATCGCGCTCATCGAGCGGGCGATGTCGTCGGCGAGCCCGATCACCCGCGAGGTCCGCGTTCCCGGCTGCGGCTCGAGCTCGTAGAGGGTGACGACCGGTCCCGGCCTGATCTGGGTGATCTCGCCGAAGACCTTGAAGTCCTCGAGCACCGAAACGAGCATCTCCGCGTTCTGCTGGAGCGCGTCGGCGGAGGCTTCGGGCACGGCGGGCGGGTCGTCCGGTTCGACCAGCAGGGCCAGCGGCGGCAGCGCGTATTCCGGCTCGCCCTCGAGGCCGAGGGTCTTCTGGCTCTCCGCGCGGGCGCGCTTGCCCGGTTTCGCCGGGCGCGGGCGTTCCACCAGCCGCGGCTCGACGATGCCCCCACCGGCGCCGTCCGGGTCCGACTGGGTGCAGGCGGCGTCCTCCACCGGGTCGAGGAGGCGCGGCTCGGCCCGCCGTCCGCCTTCGTCCGCCGGCGCGTCCGCCGCCCCGTCTTCCGGGTCTTCCACGGCTCGGTCGGCGCGCCGGGCGCCATGGCGCCGGAAGGCGCCGGCGGGGCCGCGTGCCGTCCGCCCGGCCGCTTGGTGGAGGCCCCGCAGCAGCGCACGCCATTCCCGCCAGGGCACGCCGAGGGCGCCGACCAGGGCGAACGCGGCGGCGGCGAGGAACGCCGCGCCGGTGCCGCCGATGCCCAGGGCATAGCCCACCTTGGCTAGCACCGTCCCGCCGGCGACGCCGCCCGCGCCCGCGGCGATCGGCCAGCCCTGCGCGCCGAGCGCCGCGCAGCCTACCGCCGCGAGGAGCACGGCCAGAGGCGCCAGGGCGATGCGCACCGCCGGCAGCGAGAGCCCCCGATGGCTCAGCAGTGCCCAGGACCACGCCGCCAGGATCAGCGGCGGCAGGGCGGCGGCGAGGCCGAGCCACTGGAGCAAGAGGTCGGCCGCGTAGGCGCCCGGATGCCCGATCAGGTTGGTCGCCCCGCTTTCCGCTGCGGTGTTGAAGGAGGGGTCGGCCGGCGAATAGGTGATCAGCGCCGCGCCGAGGATTCCGGCCAGGATCGCCAGCGTGAGTCCGGTCGCCTCGCCCAGACGCCGCGCCAGGAAGGCCCCCGACCCCGCCGGCAACAGCGGCGTCACCCCGCCGCCAGACGCAATCACCTTGTCCCCCACGGCGTTACGCGAATCCCTTCATGCGAGACTTTAGCATACGCCCCACCCCCGCGAAAGGCGCGCGCCTGTTGCCAACCGGCGCTTCGACGGTCGATAGTGCGCGGGTTCGCAGGCGGGGGGAGCATCGGGATGTTCGCGAGATGTCGTGCCTTGACGGCGGCGGCGGTGGCGGTGACGGCGTCGGTGCTGGCTGCGGACGCCGCGCAGGCCGGGCGGGGCGACGACGGCCATCTCCGTATCCATTACTGGCAGGCGCCGTCCACCCTCAATCCCTACTTGTCCGGCGGCACCAAGGACCGGGAGGCGGCCTCGCTGGTGCTCGAGCCGCTGGCCCGCTACGACGCGGAGGGCCGCATGGTCCCGGCGCTCGCCGCCGCCCTGCCGACGGTGGAGAACGGCGGCGTCGCGTCCGACCTGCGGTCCGTCACCTGGACGCTGAAGCGGGGAATCGCCTGGTCCGACGGCACACCGTTCACCGCGGCCGACGTGGTCTTCACCGGCGAATACTGCCTGCGCGCGGCGGCGGGCTGCAACGCGGCCTCCAGCTTCACCGACGTGACGACGCTGAAGGCCCTCGACGACCACACCGTCAGGATCGGGTTCGGCGTCCCCAAGCCGTTCCCCTACGGGCCGTTCGTCGGCACCGTCTCGCCGATCCTCCAGAAGGCCCAGTTCGCGGGCTGCCTCGAGGCCGGGGCCTGCGCGGAGGCGAATTCCCGCCCCGTCGGCACGGGACCCTTCAAGGTCGACGCGTTCCGCGCGGGCGACGGTATCGAACTCTCGGCCAACGCGCGCTACCGGGAGCCGGGCAAGCCGGCCTTCGCCACCGTCGCCTTCCGGGGCGGCGGCGACGCCGCTTCGGCCGCGCGCGCAGCGCTCGTGACCGGGAAGGCCGACTACGCCTGGAACCTCCAGATCGAGCCGGCGGTGCTGGCGCGGATGGCCGCCGCCGGCAAGGGGACCGTCCTCACCGGCTTCGGGGCGCTCGTCGAGCGCCTAGTGCTCAACCGGACCGATGCCGACGCGCGTCTCGGGCCGGACAAGCGTTCGCTCTACCTGGATGGCGCCAACCCCCATCCCGTCCTCTCCGATCCGGCGGTACGCCGGGCGCTGTCCCTCGCCCTCGATCGCTGGGCGCTGGTCGAGGCCGGATACGGCGCGGCCGGCCGGCCCACCTGTAACATCCTGCCGGCGCCCGCGGCCTATGCGTCCACCGCCAACGATGCCTGTCTCGTCCCGGACATCGACGCGGCGAACCGCCTTCTCGACGCGGCCGGCTGGCGGCCCGGTGCCGATGGCGTGCGCGCGAAGGACGGCGTGCGCCTCTCGCTCCTCTTCCAGACCTCCACCAACGCGGTGCGCCAGGGGACTCAGGCCCTGATCCGGGAGATGTGGGCGCGCATCGGGGTGGAGACGACGCTGCGCGACATCGACGCGGCGGTGTTCTTCGGCGGCGACCCGGCGCGCCCCGACACGCATGGGAAATTCTATGCCGACGTGCAGATGTACGCCGATGATTTCCGGGGCACCGACCCCGAATCCTATCTGGCCCATTGGACCTGCGCGGAGATGCCGGGCCTGGAAAACCGGTGGCTCGGCACCAACGTTCCGCGCTTCTGCGACCCGGCCTACGACGCGCTGGCGGCGCGGCTGGCGCGCACCGCGCCGCTGGCGGAACGCGCCGCCCTCGCCCGGCGGATGAACGATCTCCTGGTCGGCGACGGCTCCACGATCCCGCTCGTCTGGCGGGCCCGCATCTCCGCGCGTGCGAACACGCTCCTGGGCGTGCGCATGAACCCGTGGGATTCGGAACTGTGGAACGTGGCCGACTGGCACCGATGACGGCGCGCGACGCGAAAGAAACACGCGGGCCTGGAGACCGGCGCGCTGATCAGGTCGTACAGATGTCTCTTCTGCCGAGCAGGCGCCGGTGTGCAGGCGTGAATTCATCGCTTTTCAACGTCGAATAGACGGCGCCTCTCGGATTATCGATCAACGCGGGGTTCCTGAAATTCCGGTGAAGATCGCCGTCGTCGGAATACGGCAAGCGATCACCACTGGTTTGAGCCAAGGCGATGGCGGGGAAGAATGCCCTGTAGCTTGGTGGCGCGCCCCGGACGTTCCCCTGCTCGTCCAGACGCAGGGAGTGGATGCGGATGCCCGGGTCGCCGCGCTCGAAATAGAGGATCGAGACGTCCGCGGGCTTCAGTGCAGCCGCGCCGTCGCGGACGTCCATGCGTACCCGGTCGAGCAGATGGTCGCTGTGGGTCTCGACCACCAGCTGGCGCTTCGGCCCGGCGATGCGGCGGAACAGGCTCCCGAGGGCGGCCTGAGCGCTCGGGTGAAGATGCACTTCCGGCTGTTGCAACAGGAACATCGGCGGCGCGTCGTCGCGCAGCAACTCGGTGACGACAGGCAGCGCTTGGTCGACGCCGTGGCCGACGTCGATCAGGTTTCGCGGCGCCCTCCTGCTTCCGCTTTTCCTGATTCTGATTTGTAGATGGAAAGGATCGCTTTCTTTCTTCCCCAAGGGCCGAACCGATATTTCGTCGAACAGGCCGGCTTCCTGCCCGAAACCTTTAAGCGCGTCCTTGAGGCTCCGCCACTTCCTCTCGCTCTCGAAGTGGATGCCGGCGAGCTACATCGGGATGTCATCGCCTTCCAGGTCCCGCGACGGGCGCCCGGGATCGTGGGTCCAGCGCGGTCTGGAACGAACCGGTGCGCCCGCATACAGCCGTTCGTCGAAATGATCCGAGAGCGGATAGAGGCGAGACATCCGCGTGATCCGTTCCCAATCGCCGCTGTCGGGCGGCGCGGAACCGCTCGCGGCGATCAATCGTGTGCGATCCTCTTCGCTCAAGCGATGGAGCGGGAACGTCTCGTAAACGATGTCGCCTGGGATCCTGCGCTCGACTTCCCAGACGCCGCCCGCCGCGCCCAACAGGATCCGCCAGAAATCGTCCGCCTGCCGGTTGTGTTCGATCCAGACGTCGTCGTTTCTGTCGGAGAGGCGTCCTTTCATGGGAAGGGGAATGGCTTTCCTCTTCCCGAAAACGACCCGGAATCGCATGGACCGGCCGTCGTGAACGTAATCGAACCCCGCGTGGAAGGTATCGGCGCGCCCACCTCTTCCTCCTCGGTGGTGGGCGATGTCGTCGAAGCCGCCCAAGTCGTAGGGCTCCTCCTTGAAGTCGGGGACGCCGCGCCCGGCCGCGTCCCACAGCGCCCGGATCAGCGCCAGAAAGGACGTTTGCCGGTGCTGTTCTCGCCGACGAGGAGGGTCAGGGGCGCCAAACGGGCCTCCTGCTCCTCGCGGAAGCAGCGAAAATTCTCCAGCGTGATCCGGTTCATAGGGCGCCTGTTCCTTCGTGCCGGCCGCGCGGTACCAGACCGCCGCCCCGGTGTGCGGCGTGCGTTGCGCGGCAGGGCGTTCCGGCGACAATGCGTTCGCGGGGTGCCTGCGGGCGGGCACCCTCCCGCAAGGAGCGGAGAATGCCATGCTGGAGCGTTTCGAGCGCTACCCCCTCACCTTCGGCCCCACGCCCATCGAGAAGCTGGAGCGCCTCTCCGCGCATCTCGGCGAGCGGGTGGCGCTCTACGCCAAGCGCGAGGACTGCAATTCGGGCCTGGCCGGCGGCGGCAACAAGCTGCGCAAGCTCGAATACATCGTCCCCGACGCCATCGCCTCGAACGCCGACACCCTCGTCACCATCGGCGGCGTCCAGTCGAACCACACCCGGCAGGTCGCCGCCGTCGCCGCGAAGCTCGGCATGAAGTGCCGGCTGGTGCAGGAAAGCTGGGTGCCCTTCCCGGATGCCGTCTACGACCGGGTGGGCAACATCCTGATGAGCCGGGTGATGGGTGCCGAGATCGAACTGGTGGACGAAGGCTTCGACATCGGGCTCCGCGCAAGCTGGGAGCGGGCGATCGCGGAGGTGCGCGCGAAGGGGGGCAAGCCCTACCCCATCCCGGCGGGCGCATCTGTCCACGAATATGGCGGGCTCGGCTATGTCGGCTTCGCCGAGGAAGTGCGGGCACAGGAGGAAGCGCTGGGCTTCGCCTTCGACTACGTCGTCGTCTGCACCGTCACCGGCTCGACCCACGCCGGGATGCTGGTGGGCTTCGCCGGGGACGGGCGCGCCGGCCGGGTGGTGGGCATCGACGCCTCCGGCACGCCGGCGCGAACCCGTGCGCAAGTCATGGACATCGCCCGCAGGACGGCGGCGCTGGTAGGGCTCGGCCGCGACATTGCCGACGAGGAGCTGGTCCTGATCGAGGACTACGCCCATCCCGCCTACGGCGTGCCCTCGCCCGAGACCAACGCGGCGATCCGCCTCGCCGCCCGCCTGGAGGGGATGATGACCGACCCCGTCTACGAGGGGAAATCCATGCAGGGCATGATCGACCTCGTGCGGAAGGGCTACTTCCCCGATGGCGCGAAGGTGCTCTACGCCCATCTCGGCGGGGTGCCGGCGATCAACGGCTACAGCTATCTCTATCGCGATGGCTGACGGCCCGCGGCCGGCGGCGGGGCCGGCGCGGCTGCGCGGCCGCGCCCTGCTCGTGCCGACGCTGTTGCTGCTCCTGGGCGGAGTCGCCTATGGCGGCATCTTCTCGGCCAACAAGCTGGCGGCCGGGGTGTCCTTTCCGGCGTTCGCCTACACCTTCTGGGTAGCGCTCCTCGCCGGCACGGCGCTGCTGATCGTGGGCGCGCTTACCGGCAACCTGCCCAAGGCGAGCCGGGCGCATCTCGCGCAATATGCCAGGCTCGCCGTGCTGGCGCTGATCCTGCCGGTGCTGACGACGGCACTCGCCGCCCGCGCCCTGCCGGCCGGCGTGATCACCCTGGTGCTCACCCTGGTGCCGGGTCTCACCTTCGCGATGTCCTTCGCCGCGCGGCTGGAGCGCTTCGACGGTTTGAGCTTGGCCGGCCTCGCGCTGGGCGCGGGCGGGGTGCTGCTGATCGTGCTCCCCGAACAGAGCCTGCCCGAAGCGGGCGCCTGGATATGGATGCTGGTGGCGCTGGTGGCGGCGCTGGCGGCTGCCGGCTCCAACGTCGTGGCGACGGCGTACCGCCCGCCGCGCTCGAGCTCGCTGGCGCTCGCCTGCGGCATCCTGCTGGCCGCCGCCGCCGGCATGTTGCCGGTGATGCTGGCGACGGACGGGCCTTACCTCCTCACCGAGGCGGGCTGGCCGGGAATCGCGGGGGTAGCGTGGACCGCGGCGATCCACTGCGTCACCTTTTACTGTTTCCAGGAAGTGACGCGCCGGGCGGGCGCGGTCTTCTTCGCACAGTTCAATTATCTGGTGGTGGCCGCCGGCCTCTTCTGGGCTCTGCTGCTCTTCGACGAGCGGCTGGGCGCCTGGGTCTGGGGCGCGCTCGCCTGCATGGTCGCCGGCCTCTGGCTCGTCAACACCGGCCAGCGCCGCCGCGCCCGCGCCGCCGCCCCGTGAGGGCGCCTCGGGCGGCCGCGCTCAGGGGCCGGGGCGGGGGAGGGGGATGCCGTATTGGCGGAGCGTGCCCTCCATGGTGGGGCGTTTCACGCGGATGCGCTCGTCGCTCATCAGGTAGGAGAAGATGAAGCCCATGCCCAGGATCAGCACGCCGATCAGGAAGCAGTAGATCACCGCCCGGTCCGGGTACTGGTCCTTCAGGTATCCCACATAGAGCGGGCCGAAGACCCCCGCTGCCGCCCACGCCGTCAGGATGATGCCGTAGACCGCCGACATCCGGCGCGCACCGAAGACGTCGAGCACGAAGGAGGGCATGGTCGCGAAGCCGCCACCGAAGCACAACAAGACGTAGCAAACGAGGACCGAGAAGATCCACGGGTCGCGCTCCGTCATCAGGATGCCGAACACCACCATCTGGCTGCCCAGCAGGATGCGGAAGACGCGCACGCGCCCGATGCGGTCCGAGAGCAGGCCCCAGAGCAGCCGTCCCGCCCCGTTGCAGAGCGAGCTCGCGGCGATCAGCGTCGCCCCGTAGCGGGCCAGGGTTTCCGGCTCCACCGACGGGTCCGCCAGCCCCCAGACGTCCTGCAACATCGAGGACTGGAAGCTGATGACCGAGATGCCGGCGCTGATGTTGAAGAAGAAGACCAGCCACATGACCGCGAAGCGGCCCGACAGCAGGCATTGCCCGAGCGATTCCGGCTCGTCGATGGCGGCCCCCCGCCGGCTCGCGGCAGTGAGATAGAAATCCGGCGGCGGGTCGCGCATCGCCAAGCTCGCCGGGATCAGGATGCAGGCGAAGATCACGCCGAGCCACAGGAAGACGAACGGCAGGTCGCCTTCCGTCTGCACCACTAGGAAGGGCGCCATCACCATGGAAAGCAGGAAGGCGCCGACGCCGAAGCCCATGACGACGACCCCCGTCGCCAGCCCCTTGCTGTCGGGGAACCATTTGGCGGTCGTCGCCACCGGGGTCACGTAGCCGAAGCCGATGCCGATGCCGCCGACGACGCCGTAGCCGATGTAGAAGAGCATCCGGGAATCGAGGTGGAGGGCCAGGGCGGCGATGAAGTAGCCGCCTGAGAACAGCACGCTGCCGGCGAGCGCCAGACGCCGGGGCCCCAGGCGCGGCAGCAGCATCCCCGCGCCGGCCGCCGACACGCCCAGCGAGAAGATGGTGACGCTGAAGGCCACGGCGGTTTCCGTGAAGGTCCATCCCAGCTCCTTGACCAGGAGCACCTGGAAGAAGCTCCAGGCGTAGACCGTGCCCAGGCAGACCTGGAGCGCGGTGCAGACCGCGACCATGGACCAGCGCCGCGCCTGCGACATGTGCTGCTCGGTCATGGCGCGCGTCCCGCCTCAGGCCTTGCCGTCTGCGCCGGCGCCGTCGGCTTGCGCGCGCGCCGCCTTCTCCGGGTCCGTCACTTGCGCGAAGTAGCGATAGAGGCGGGCGAGCTGGCCCACCTCGTCGTCCCGCGCCAGCAGCTTGTCGTCGGAGGCCGCGGCCTCGCCCGAACCGCGGGCGAGACGCACGGAATAGGCGAGCAGCCTGTCCACCGGCTTCGCTGCGAAGCCGACCAGCCAGATGGCGGCGAAGATGCCGATCACGAAGATGATCGAGATGAGATAGATCTGCCGCCCGATGGCCCGCTGGATCTTCAGCGCCACCAGCCCGGTGTCCATGCCGATGTGAACCGTCCCGGCGGCGCCCGCGAGGATCGGGCTCGCGACCTCGATGAAATCCCCCATGCCCGGCAGGCTGCGCTCCACCGTCGCCGTTTCGGAGGGGTCGCTCGCCAGGATCTCCTCCGGAATGCCGGGCACGAAGGTGTGGGAGAGGAACTCGCCGGATTCGTTGGCGATGTAGATGTAGCTGATGCCCTGGATCTCGACGAACTGGTCGATCAGCGATTGCAGGGCCGAGAGATCGCGGTTCAGGATGAAGTCGACGCTGGCGTCGGCGATGGTCTTCGCGATCCCCTTGCTGTTGCTGACATATTCCTCGCTCAGATGGGTGTCCACGGTGTAGATGCAGAGGACGGAGGTGGACACGCCGATCAGGCCGAAAAGGAGAAACACGCCGAACAGCGTCCGTCTGAAGAGCTTCTGGATCTTCATGGTCAGCCGAGCCTGTCCTGCCAGCTATCCAGGGGAACGAAGCGGTCGTTCTCGACCACGGTGTAATAGACCCGGTCCAGGCCCTGTCGGCGCTCCGGACCGAAGGAGACGCGCTCGCCGATGCCCAGGTCGAAGTCGGTAATGCTGAAGACCGCGCGTTCCAGATCACCGCGCGTCGGCGCGTCGCCCAGACGGTGCAGGATCTCGGCCATCAGCCTGGCGTCGAGATAACCTTCCAGGCTCACGAAGCTGTGCGCGAAGGGGGTATATTCCTCCTTCAGCAGCTCCGGCGGCGGGTTCGGATCGTAGCGCTCCATCAGTTCGCGGTAGCGCGCGACGGAGGGGATGGAGACGTCCTCGTAGCTCGGCACCACCTGCGAGTTCACCAGCCATTTGGTGTAGCGCGCGCCGTCCTCCCGCCCCTGCGTGATCATGGTCAGCAGGTTCTCGCTGCCGACGAAGGAGAGGTTGGCGATGGGGACTTCCAGCCCGAGGTCGATGGCGTCACGCAGGAAGGCCGCGCAGGCGGCGTAGGCGCCGATGCAGATGATCGCGTCGGGCCGGGCGGCCTTCAGGATCTCCACCTGCTTGCGCATGCTGCCGGTGAATTTCGAGCCCCGCCGATAGGTGGCCTCGCCGGCGATGCGCTCCCCGTGGGGCTTGAGCGCACGCCGCACCCCGGCCCAGCCGCTGCGGCCGTAGGCGTCCGCTTGGTAGAAGACGGCGATGCGCCGCCGCCCGATGCTGAGGAAGTTTTCCACGAGGCCGGCGGTCTCCTGCCGGTAGGAGGCGCGCAAGTTGAAGGCGAAGTCGCCATAGGGCGGCTCGCGCTGGGGCTGGGCGCCGGTGAAGGGGAAGAAGAGATAGACCTGCGTGTCCTGGAATTTCTTCAGGATGGGCAGAACCCGCGTCACCGTCGGCGTACCGACGTAGCCGAAGAGGGCGAACACCCGGTCCTTCCGGATCAGCGTCACGGTGTTGCTGACCGAGGGGTCGGGCTGGTAGCCGTCGTCGTAGGTGCGAAGGACCACCTTGCGGCCGCGCACGCCGCCGTTCCGGTTGATCTCCTCGAAGCAGGACATGGCGCCGCGATAGAGCTCGATGCCGAGCCCGCGGGAAGGGCCGGAAAAGGCCGCCGACACGCCGAGCACGATCTCGGTGTCGGTCACGCCCGAGGGTTCCGCGGCACGGCCCGCGGGCGCGGCGAGGCCGAACGGCGCTGCCAGGCACCCCGCGGCGCCCGCGCGCAGCAGCGCCCTCCGCGTCATCAGCCCCGCATGGCTCGTCCCCATGTGCCGAAGTGTGACCGAAACGCCGCCCGCGGGCAAGGCCACGCCGGCTGTGCTAGACAGGGCGGCCCTGCAACGACTCCCCGGGGGAGAGGATGGCTGCCAGCGGTTCCGCCTGCGACCGGCGCGACAGCGTCGCCGTCGCCGTGGGCCCGGTCGTCGTCGGCGGCGGCGCGCCGGTCGTCGTCCAGTCGATGACCAACACCGACACCGCCGACGCGCCCGCCACCGCGGCCCAGGTGGCGGCGCTGGCCCGCGCCGGCTCCGAGATCGTCCGCATCACCGTGGACACGCCCCAGGCCGCCCGCGCGGTGCCGGCGATCCGCGAGCGCTTGGCGGCGGCGGGCTGCCGGGTGCCGCTGGTGGGCGACTTCCACTACAACGGCCACCGCCTGCTCACCGACCACCCGGCTTGCGCCGAGGCCCTGGACAAGTATCGGATCAACCCCGGCAATGTCGGCTTCCGCGAGAAGCGGGACAGGCAGTTCCAGACCATGATCGAGGCCGCGCTCCGCCACGGCAAGCCGGTGCGCATCGGGGTCAACTGGGGCAGCCTCGACCAGGAGCTGCTGGCCGCGCTCATGGACGAGAACGCCGCCCGCGCCGCGCCCCTGGACGCCCAGGCGGTGATGCGCGAGGCGTTGGTCGAATCCGGCCTGCGCAGCGCCGCCCTGGCCGAACGCATCGGCTTGCCGCGCGACCGGATCGTGATCTCGGCCAAGGTCTCCCAGGTGCCGGACCTGATCGAGGTCTATGAGACTCTGGCCGCGCGCAGCGATTACACGCTCCATCTGGGGCTGACGGAGGCCGGCATGGGCTCCAGGGGGATCGTCGCCTCGACCGCGGCGCTCGCGGTGCTGCTCCGGCGCGGCATCGGGGACACGATCCGCCTCTCGCTCACGCCCGAGCCCGGCGGCGACCGCATTCAGGAGGTGGTGGTGGCCCAGGAGATCCTGCAAGCCTTGGCGCTGCGCTCCTTCGCGCCGGAGGTGGCCGCCTGCCCCGGCTGCGGGCGCACCACCAGCACCGTGTTCCAGGAGCTCGCGGAACGCATCCAGGGCTACGTCAGGCGGCAGATGCCGGCTTGGCGGGAGACCTACGAGGGGGTGGAGACCCTGCGCCTCGCGGTCATGGGCTGCATCGTCAACGGCCCCGGCGAGAGCAAGCACGCCGACATCGGCATCAGCCTGCCGGGGACGGGCGAGGCCCCGGCGGCGCCGGTCTTCATCGACGGCAGGAAGGCCGTGACGCTGCGCGGCGCCGGCATCGCCGAGGAGTTCCAGCGCATCGTCGACGACTACGTCGCCACCCGCTACCCCCGCCGAGGCGCCCCGTAGCTTCCCCGGTGCGCGCCGCTTTCCTTTGGTGCGTGGGTCTCCCGGCCCGCCCCGCGCCCGCGCTCGTCTGGTGGCTGTTCGCGCTGGCCGGGCTGGTCTTCGCGATGGTCGTGCTGGGCGGTGTCACCCGCCTCTCCCAGGCCGGGCTTTCCATGGTCGCGTGGCGCCCGCTGGCCGGCGCATGGCCGCCGCTCGACGAGGAGACGTGGCGGGCGCTGTTCGCGCAATACCGGCAATTCCCGGAATACCGGGAGGTCCACCGGGGCATGACTCTGGAAGGCTTCAAGGGGATTTTCTGGCTCGAATACGCGCACCGCCTGCTGGGCCGGGCGCTGGCGGTGGCCTTTCTGCTTCCCTTCCTGTGGTTCCTGCTCCGGCGTCGGCTGTCCTGCGCCCTCGCCGTCCGGCTGCTGGCCATCGCCGCGCTGGGCGGCCTCCAGGGGCTGCTCGGCTGGTACATGGTCGAGAGCGGGCTGGTCGACCGGCCGGACGTGAGCCCCTACCGCCTCGCCGCCCATCTGGGCCTGGCCGTCCTGATCTACGCCGCCCTCCTGTGGACCGCCCTGGGTCTGCTGCTTCGCCCGGCCGCCGCGCCGGCCGAAGCGGCGCACGGCCTGCGCACATGGCGCGGGCCGCTGGCGCTGGCGCTCGGGCTGGTCTTCGCCACCCTCCTTTCCGGCGCCTTCGTCGCCGGCAACGATGCAGGCCTCGCCTACAACACCTTCCCCGACATGGCGGGGGCGCTCGTCCCGCCGGACCTCTTCCCGCTCGAGCCCCGGTGGCGGAACTTCTTCGAGCACGTCCCGCTGGTGCAGCTCGACCATCGCCTGCTGGCGATGCTGACGGCGGCGGTCGTGGCGCTGCTCTGGCTGGCCGGGTTTCGCACGCCGTTGCCCCGCCCCGTCCGGCGCGCACTGCACGCCCTCGCCGCCGCGGTGGCCTGCCAGTTCGCGCTGGGCGTCGCGACCCTGCTGGCCTTCGTGCCGGTGCCGCTCGCCGCCGCCCATCAGGCCGGTGCCATGGCCGCCTTCACCGCGGGCCTCGTCACCCTCCGCCTCCTCCACCCGCCGCGTCCGCCGAGACACGCTTCACGAACGGCGCCTGCCGTGCGACAATGAGCCCGTACCCTGGACGGTAAAAACGCCGCAGGCGCCGATGTCGAAGGAAGACCTGCTCGAATTTTCGGGCGTCGTTCGCGAGAAGCTGCCGGACACGATGTTCCGCGTCCAGCTCGACAACGGTCACGAGATCATCGCGCGGCCGGCCGGCAAGATGCGGAAATTCCGCATCCGCGTGCTCGTGGGCGACCGCGTCGACGTCGAGATGACTCCCTACGACCTCTCGAAGGGCCGGATCATCTTCCGCCACAAATAGCAGGAGGGGCGAGATGGCGGCCCATCCGCGCTTCGGCGACATCGCCGTCTGCGTCTTCGACGCCTACGGGACGCTGTTCGACCACGCCGCCGCCGCCCGCCGCCACGACGCGACGCTCGGGAAGCGGGCGGGTCCCCTCGCCGAGACCTGGCGCCTCAAGCAGCTCCAATACACTTGGCTCCGCAGCCTCATGGGCCGCCACGCGCCCTTCTGGCAGGTCACGGGCGAGGCGCTCGACTACGCCATGGCGGCGCACGGCATCGCGGACGAAGCGCTCCGCGCCGGGCTGATGGACGCCTATCTCACCCTGGATGCCTATCCCGAGGTGCCGGAGACCCTGGCCGCGCTCAAGGCTGCCGGCTTTGCGACCGCGATCCTCTCCAACGGCGAGCCGCGGATGCTGGACTCGGCGGTCGCGGCGGCAGGAATCGGTGACGCGCTTGACGCCGTGCTCTCGGTCGAAGAGGTGGGCGTGTACAAGCCCCATCCCAGGGTGTATCGGCTGGCGACGTCGCGCTTCGGCGTGGCGGCCGGGCGGGTGAGTTTCCAGTCCTCCAACGCCTGGGACGCGAACGGGGCGGCGGCCTTCGGCTTCCGCGTCGCCTGGTGCAACCGCTTCGGCCAGGGCCGCGAACGCCTCCCCTCTCCCCCTGACGCCGAAATTGCGACCCTCGCCGAACTCCCCCCGCTCCTCGGCCTCTCCTGACATTTTTCTCTCTTCGGCGCGCGGGCCCCCAAAGCCCTGCGCGTCGATTTACGCCGGCTTCGCCGCCGCGGCGTCGTCTTTGGCCTTGAGCGCCTCGGCTGCCTTTCGTGCCGCCTCGGGGCTGGCGTGGCGCATGTCCTCGAACAGGATCAGCGGCTTGGCGCGGTCGGCGGAGAGCTGGCCCACGCACCACTCCTCGTCCGGCCTGGTGCACACCACCACGTAGAAGCCGGGGACAGGGCCCAGGCGGTGGTTGTTGAGGGCGAACAGCACTTCGGAAAGATCGTTGAGCTTGTCCGGGTCGAGGGCGCCCAGCAGCGCCTCCTCGAGGGCGTTCGTCTCGGCGCGGGCGGGCAGCATCTTCTTGCCCGCCGGCGGCATGACCGTGGGCATGAGCGAACTGCGGGTCTTGTCCGCAGCGCTCATCGCTCCCTTCTCCCGGACGGAGAAGCGGCGGCTCAGGGCAGCGGGCCGTCCTTGAGGAAGCCGTCGATCACGTTCCGCATGATGCGGGAGACGTTGTTGTCGTAATTGTTGTGCGAGAGGCTGCCGCACCAGACCAGCGAGCCGGGGCCGAACACCGCGCCGTCGTTGGGCGTCTTGTAATAGATCATGTCGGCGCGCACCTGCGGGTTCTCGTGCCCGCCGCCGTAATAGCCGCGGCAGGCGAAGTGGATCTCCTCGTTGACCTGGAGCATCAGGTCGGTGTGGCCCTCGGAGCGGGCCAGGAGGTAGCCGTTGTGCGGGGTGCCGAACTCGAGGTCGTAGCGGTCGAGCTCGAGGCCGGCGGCGCCGCCGCCCACGAGGCCGAAGTCGCCGATGATCTCGTCGTCGCCGATGCCCGCGAAGATCCATTCGCACTCGCTGCGGAAGCTGTCCGGCTCACGCCTGTAGTAGGAGGACACGTCGAAGCCGTAGGCGGTGAAGGTGAGGCCGCAGACCTTGCTCGGGATGCGCCCGCGGGCGCGCCACATGCCGCCGAACTTGCCGTCGAAGGCGTTGTTGTACTCGCCCGGATTGGCGGTCCAGGCGCGGGTGCCCGCCTCGCCCTTGCGCACCTCGATGATGTTGCCGTTGTCGGGGTGGTACTGGCTGCACCAGTAGAAGCCGTCGGCGCCCAGATAGAGCCAGCGGCCGCCCTGCTGCTGGTAGGCCTCGTAGGCGTCGATCATGCTCTCGGAGGAGTACTCCGGATGGGAGCCGGTGAGCACCACCCGATACCGGTTCAGCAGGTCCACGCCCTCGCGGTCCAGGTCCTCGTCGGTATGCAGGTCGTAGTCGAAGCCCACCGCCTCCAGCCAGTCCGTGAGGTGCAGGTCGCCGTTGAGCTGCCACAGCGACGGCGACAGCCAGTGCCGGTATTTCGGTCGCATGTTGAGAATCGGGCGCAGCCGTGACGAATAGCAGACGCCGCTGCCGTCCGAATGGAGGGAATAGGTGGAGAGGCCGTATTCCCGGTGCTCGTTGAGATAGAGATCGGAGGCCTGCATGATCGGGACCTTGCCGGCCAGGAGCTGGGCCACCACCGAGTTGGTCGTGAGATTGTCGTTGGAATAGGCGAGGTAGCTGTTGGTCGGGATGATGACCGCGAGCCGGGCCGTGGTCTCGCCCCTGGGCGGGCGCACCACGAAGGGGATGTAGTCCTCCGTGGCCGGCGATTCCTCGCCGCCGACGCGGAGCCGCGCCGCGTAGAAGCCGCTCTTCAGCCCTTCCGGCGCGGTATAGGTGAAGTCCACGTCCCAGCGCGCGTCGTCGATGTCGTCGTCGTGGAAATGGATGGCGCCGTATTCCTCCGGCGCGTGGTGGTAGACGATCTCGTCGCCGGTCCAGTTGTATCCGGTCATGGCGCGGGCCGGGAGGTTGATCGCGTGGCCGTGGAGCAGGTTCGGCGAGGTGTCGAGGATGTAGGTCGAGGCGATGTTCCCGGTGATGTTGGCCTGGAAGTCCCAGGCGCCCACCACGGCGCGGCGGAGGCCGGCGGGGCAGCCCTTGAAGCCGCGCGCGAGGGCGTCGATCTCGCTCTTGTCGAGGGCCGCGGCGGCGAGGCGCGGGCGGTCGATCTTGCCGTTGTAGGTGTCGCACTGCTCGGGCAGTTCGACCGGCGCGGTCGCCTCCTTGTAGTGCGCGCCGCAGATCGAGCGGCCGGAGGCCGGGACTCTCGTCGCCGCGGCCATGAGGAAGGGCGCGTCGTTCGCTCCCGGCGCGATGTCGCAACTGCCCGAAACCTCGGCCGTCGTCTCCTCGGCCGGGTGCAGCAACGCCATGCCGAGGCCGCCGTTCGCCGAGGTCACGACCGGCTCCTGGTAGAGGCGGACGGCGCCGGTGCGCGCGTCGTAGGACGCGGCCGCGAGATACCAGACCTTGCGCAGCAGCGGCTTCCCGCTCGCGATGGTGCGGACGGTGCCGCCGGCGCCGATGCGGAGCGCGAGATGGGCGTTCTCGTCGATGAAGAGGCCGTAACCCGTGTCGCCCACCCACTTGGTCAGGATGCCCTGCGGGCCTTTGGTCGGCGTCGTCGGGAAGACGAAGGCCTGGATGGTGAAGCTCTCGACCGTCATCCGCGCGTCGTGGGGCACGGTGACGTAGGAGCCGCCGTGGATCTTCTGGTTGCGCCCCTTGTGGGTCCTGTCGAACGGGGCGGCGATCTCTTCTTCCTTGTATCCCGGCCCCTCGGGGTTGGTGTCGCCGTGGATGAGACGGACGAGCTTGGCGTCGTAGTCCTCGCCCTTTTCGGAATTCACGTAGAACTTGATTTCGTCGCCCGGATGGATCGAGTAGCGGTCGCTGTATCCGGTGATGCGCAGCATGTCTTGTCTCCCCGGCCTTGGGTCTCGTTCGGCTTCGCGTCGCTCAGGCGACGCCGTAAAGCGCCAGCAGGTCGTTGACGCGCTTGACGAAGATCGCGTGTTCGCAGGCCTCCTCGCTGGGATACGCATCGTCCAGAATCGTCACGGGCTTGCCGCGCACGCCCGTGGTGACGCCGATGCGATATTCCGTGTGCGGCCTGATGCAGACGCGGACGTATTTGCCCGTCATCGGCGCCCGGCGCAGCTTGTCGATCACGGCGATGAGATCGGGGCTGTGGCCCACCGCGTTCCTGCCGGCCTTGCCCGGCTTACCGATCGGGTTGTTCCTGTGCTCCTCGATCAGCCGCGCGCGCGTCTCCGGGTCGGTGAGCAGCGGCAGCACGTAGGTGCGCGTGATGAAGTCGTCGGTCGAGGCGTGGGCCTGATCGAGCTGGATGCCGGTCTTCTCCGGAATGTTCGGTCGCATCGCGTCCTCCCTCGGGTGCGGGCGCTCCCTCGATCCCGCGACGAGGAAGGCGCCTCCGGCACCACAGCCGATCATGCTAAGCGCGGCGGTGGCGTTGGGCAAGCCTGCCCGGCGCGCCCTCCCTCCGCCGGTGCGGGCGCGCGTGTAGCGCGTGGGTTTCAGAGGCGAGGGTGGGCCGCGTCATCGTAGAGGGCGCCGCAGCGGGCGATGAACGCGGCGTGGCGGCGCGCGATGGGGAAAAGGCTGCGGAGCCGGAGGCGGCGCCAGCGCCAGAGGTCGGGCGCACGGCGGCGGCGGGCATGGCGCCAGGCGCGGCTCGCCGCGCGGTAGCAGGCGTATTGCTTGAGCCGCCAGGGCATGTCCGGCCGCTCGGCGACGAGGCGTTCGAGGGCGCCGGTGATGTCGCGCCACATGCCGTCCTCGTCCGCGCTGAGCCGCCCGGGGACGACGCGCGGTACATACGCCACCGTCGCATCGAGGCGCAGGAACGCGCTTCCCGGCAGGAACGCCATCCGCAACCCAAGGGTGTAATCCTGGGAGTGCCAGAACCGCCCGTCGCAGCCGCCGGCGGAGCGGGCCGCGTCGGTGCGCACCAGGACATGGACCGGCGAAAACGGAGGGCTCCGGAGCATCAGCCGGCGCGGATCCGCGATGGTCTCGACCGCCGCACCGGACAGGTCGGCGTCGAAAGCGAGCGGGGCGCCATCGTCGTAGAACGCCACCCGTCCGAAGGCTGCTACCCCCCCCCCCCCCCGCGACTTAGGGCGCCCAGCAGCGCCTGCGTCGCGCCGTCGACGAGCAGGTCGTCGGCGTCGCAGAACTTGATGAACGGCATCCGCGCCCGCTCGATGCCCCGGTTCGTCGCGTGGGCGACGCCGTGGTTCGCCTGCCCGACGATGGTCGTGTCCGGCCAGTCCGCCGTCCGCGCCTTCAGAACCGCCAAGGACCCGTCGGTCGAGCCGTCGTCGACGAAGATGTACTCGCGGTCGAAACCGCCACGCTGCGCCGCGAGCCGGTCCAGCACCCCCGGCAGCCACGGCGCCTTGTTGTAAACCGGCACGACGAAGGAAACACCGGTCTTCACGCGGGGTCTCCCGCCGCCGGGCCAGACGACGAGGCCAGCGGCTGGGCAGCGCTCCCATGAGGCGCATGCGGCGCGGTTCCTGGCGCGCCGGCACCGTACGCGCCGAACGAGCCCCGGACATGCAGCGAAGCTATGGCCACCCGAATCTTCGAGCACACGGCCCGCGCCCGGACCCGGGCTGCCGCGTTCTCCGCACACGCGGGGATAGATAAAGTCACCTCGTCAGGATCAGTTTCCCTTGAAGAATTAGAGCGCATATCTTAGAACAAGATTCCTCGCAGAAGAGCAACAAAAATGCTAATTAAAGCGATAGTAATTATCCCTATTAACCATCGCAACAGGCCAGCCTCCCGCTGTGCAATGAGTTTTTCGACACGCTGAATATCTTCCTTCGTCGCAAGATGTTGAAGATGTGCCTCAAGGGTGGCGATCCGACCGCCGAGGTTCTGCCCACCCCCGTCTCCACCGCCAGCGGCCTCAGTTGGCGGAGGTTGTGACGCCGGGTGCTGATGAACGGTGCCGGTCATGTCTGTACCTTGGAGAGCCATTCCCACAGGTCACTCCGGTTAAAACCGGAGTAGGATGAAAACTCGACGACAATTCCTAACAAACCTTGAGGTACACCTTCTTCGGATTTCACCCCGACAATTCCGGCTATGTCCGATGTGAGTATGATGCCCTCCGGTGCAATGAATGCCAGCCGGTCATCCAGAATGAAATGCCGGTCCGGCCATTTCATTCTGATGGCGTCCCAGGCGTGTTGGCTCGGCTGGTTTAGAAAAATGGCATAAGTGCCCATGAGTCGCGCACCGTGTCAGAATTGGTCTTCAACCAACTTCAATTTTCCGACCATATGATACGCCGTCAGGCAGCGGCGCGGGCTTCGGCTTCGCGGATGGCGGCGCGGAGGACCTTCGGCGTGAGCGGGAGGGAGTCGACCTTGACGCCGAGCGGGCGCAGCGCGTCCTCGATGGCGGCCGCGATCGCCGGCGGTGCGCCCATGCGCCCGCCCTCGCCGCCGCCCTTGATGCCGTATTCGGTGAAGGGCGAGGGCGTCTCGACATGGCCCACGCGGATGTCGGCCGGCGTCTCCATCAGCGTCGGATGCAGGTAGTCGGTGAGCAGCGCGTTCTGCAACTGGCCGTTCTCGTCGTAATGGAAATGCTCGTAGAGCGCACTGCCGATGCCGTTCACGGTGCCGCCGCGCACGTGGCCGGCCAGGGTCATCGGGTTCACCATGGTGCCGCAGTCGTGGACGGCGACGTAGTCGAGGAAGTGGACCTTGCCCGTCTCGACGTCGACCTCGACCACCGGGAGATGGCACATGTGGCCCACGATCGGGTAGAAGATGCCGAGATCGGTACGGTCCTCCGACGGCATCGTCGTGACCGGGTGGTCGTAGACGTAAGCCGCGTCGATCCCGCTCGTGAGATCGCGGTCCTCCGGCATCGACAGCCGGAAATAGTGGGCGTGCAGCGCGACCTCGGCGAGCGTCTTCTCCTTGCCGGGGACGCCCTGGACGCCGATCCTGCCGGCGCGGAACTCGAGGTCGCTCGGGTCTGCCTCCAGCATGTGGCTGGCGACGCGCAGCATCTTCTCCTTGATGACGTCGGCAGCCCCGCTCACCGCGCCGGCGATCATGACGGTGAAGCGGCTCCCGCCCGGCCCCGACGAATTGAACCCCTTGTCGGAATCGGCGTAGCCGACGGCGATGTCGGCCGGGTCCATTTCGAGCTTCTCCGCCAGCACCTGGACGGCCATGGTCTCCGGGCTGTTGCCCCAGAAGGGGGCGTTCAGCGTGATGAACGCCTTGCCCGTCGGGTCGATGTTGATGGAGACGCTTTCGGGCGAGCTGGAGAGCGTGAAGCCGGGGTTGTCGTTCGGGTTCCACATCCAGAACTCGGTGGAACTGAAGACGCTGCGCTCCTGGCAGGTGGCGACGCCGATGCCGATATGGCGCCCCTGCTTCCGGGCCTCCGCCTGCTTCCTGCGCCAGCCCTCGTAGTCGAGCATCGAGAGCGCCTCGTCGAGGACGGCCTCGTAATTGCCGCTGTCGTACATGTTGCCGGTCGGCATGATGTAGGGGAAGGCGTCGGCGTCAATGAAATTGCGCCGGCGGATCTCGACCGGGTCCATGCCGAGCGCGTCGCAGGCGGCGTCCACCAGGCGCTCGAGCACGAAATTGCCGACCTCGGAGCCGAAGCCGCGATAGGCTCCCTGCTGGCACTTGTTCGTGAACACGGCGGTGAGATCGACCCGGACGCTGCCGATGCGATAGGGGCCGGTGACCTGGGCCATGGCGTTGCCGTGCTGGCCCACGCCGTACTGGAAGTAGGCGCCGTAGTCGTCGATGACCTTGAGCCGCAGGGCGGTCATCGTGCCGTCCTTCCTGAGCGCGAGCGCGGCGTCGTAGATGCGGTCGGAGCCGTGGGCGTCCCCGCTCGTCATGTTGTCGATGCGGTCCTCCAGATACTTGACCGGCCGCCCGACGGCGCGGGCGAGGGTGCCGGCCAAGGTGCAGACCTTGTGGCAGAAGAGCTTGCTGCCGAAGCTGCCGCCGGCATCGGTCGGCACGATGTTGAGCCGATGGGGATCGACCTTGAGCGAGACCGCGATCAGCCAGCCGACATAGTTGTACATCGAGGTGTTGGCGTGGATCGTGAACTTCCCCGTGCCGCGGTCGTAATGGGCGGTGGCGCCGACCGTTTCCAGGGGCGTCCCGCCGGAGCGCGGCCAGCGCAGCCGCCGCTCGACCGTCAGGTCGGCCGCCGCGAAATCCTCGTCCACCGGGCCGAAGGTGATTGTGCGCTGGAGCGCCACGTTGGTGTCCCCGCGCTCCGGATGGAGCACCGCGTCCCCGGTGGAGGTCACCGCCTCCTCCGGATCGACCACCGCGGGCAGCGGCGCGTACTCGACCTCGATCAGTTCGCATGCGTCCTCGGCGATGTAGCGGCTCTCCGCCACCACGGCCGCCACCGCCTCGCCCACGTGGCGCACGCGGTCCACCGCGATGCAGTACTGCGTCGTTGGCGGGCTCGAGAAGTCTGCGCAAGGCCCGGTGACCCGGGCCGCCTCCGCGCCCGTCATCACGCAGAGGACGCCGGGCAGCGCCTCGGCCCGGGCCTTGTCGATGCGCTTGATGCGCGCGTGCGCGTGGGGGCTGCGCAGCACCGCCGCATGGGCCATGTTGGGCAGCGTCACGTCGTCCGCGTAGGTGCCGGAGCCCGTGAGCAGGCGGGTGTCCTCGACCCGCTTCATGCTGTGGCCGATGGCGAAATAGTCCGACTTCGGCTTCTCCCGCTGCCGGGATTCGGGAATGTAATGACGCGCGCGGGTCATGTTCTGGCCCCCTGCATCCGTTCGGCGGCGGCCTGCACCGCCTCCACGATGGTCTGATAGCCGGTGCACCGGCAGAGGTTGCTGGAGATCGCCTCGCGAATGTCCTCGGCGCTGGGCGCCGTCGCGTTCTCCAGAAGCTCGACCGCGGTCATCAACATGCCGGGCGTGCAGAAGCCGCATTGCAGGCCGTGCTTCTCCCAGAACGCTTCCTGGAGCGGGTGCATGTCGTCGGCGGTGCCCAGCCCTTCGACGGTGTGCACCTGCGCGCCCTCCGCCTGGACGGCGAACATCAGGCAGGAGCGGACGCTCTCGCCGTCGACCAGCACGGTGCAGGCGCCGCAGACCCCGTGCTCGCAGCCCACATGGGTGCCCGTCAGCCCCAGCTGCTCGCGCAGGAAATCGCTGAGCAGCGTGCGCGGCTCCGCACGGGCCTCGCGGGCCTCGCCGTTGACCACGAGTGCGATGGTGCGTGTCACCATGTCGGTCTCCTTCAGCGGCAGCGGGAGAACGCCTCGGCGAGCGCCCGCCGGGCCAAGCCACGCACGAGATCGCGCCGGTAGTCCGCATCCGCGTGGTAATCCTCGCCCGGGTCCACGTCGTCGGCCGCGATTCCGGCCGCCCGGCGGAAGGCCTCGTCGGTGGGAGCCGCCCCGCGCAGGGAATCCTCGGCCCGGCGCGCCCGGTGCGGCCCGTCGCCCACGCCGGCGCAGCCGAGCCGGGCCGCGCCGCAGGCGTCGCCGTCGCGTTCGACCGTAGCGCCCACGGCGACATGGGCGAAATCGCCCTTGCGGGCGCTGACCTCCTGGAAGGCCCACCCCTGGCCCGCCGCCGCGCGCGGCACGCGCAGCTCGACCAGAAGCTCGTCGGGGCGGGCGTCCGTGCTCAAGGCGCCGGCGAAGAAATCGGAAGCGCCCACGACTCGTTCGCCGGCGACGCTGCGCAGCACGAATTCCGCGTCGCACATCAGCATCACGGCCGGCATCTCCGAGGCCGGGTCGGCGTGGCAGAGATTGCCGCAGAGCGTGCCGCGGTTGCGGATCGGCCCGTGGGCGACATGGGCGTAGGCGGCGGCCATCAGCGGGCATGCCTCACGCACGGCGGGCGATTCGTGCACCGCCTTGTGGCGGGCCAGGGCACCGATCCGCAGCTGCCCGTCATCGAGGCGCACGTGGTCGAGATCGGGGAGGCGGTTGATGTCGACCAGCAGGCCGGGATGCAGCACTCGCAGATTCAGCATCGGCACCAGGCTCTGGCCGCCGGCCAGAACCTTGGCCTCATCGCCGTGCTCCGAGAGCAACGCAAGCGCCTCCTGAAGCGTCTCCGGGCGGTGGTAGTCGAACGGCGGTGGCTTCATCCCGAGGGCCTCCCTTCCCGTTCCCGGACGGCGATCCGGTTCGTCCCACGCCACACTCTAGAGCAAGCCGGCGTCCGGTTCCAAGCCGAGAACCGCGCGGCCGTACAGGGCGCCCGCCACGTCGAAGTTGAAGGAGATGTGTGCGTTGATCGCATGGATGTCGCGAAAGCTCCGTTGCAGGGGATTGCGCTCGTAGAGCGCGGCCCCGCCGGCTGCCCCGAACAAGGTGTCGACCGCCCGCCGGCATTCGTTGGCGGCGTGGGCGCCGTCGCGCCGGAAGCGCGCCTTGGTCGTCATGTCGGGGACCGTCCCGGCCTCCGCATGCGCCATCGCCTCCGCGCAGGCGGCGCGCATCAGGGCACCGGCCGCGTCGATCCTGACCGCCGCCTCCGCGATCTTGATCTGCACCGGCGCGTGTTCGGCCACCCTCGTGCCGCCGTAGGAGCCGACGCGCTTCGCCGTCGCGGCGACGAACCCCTCCAGTGCCCCTTCCGCCGTGCCGAGCGCGCACCCCGCCAGCACGTAAGGGAACATCGCGAAGACGGGAAGCCTGTAGACGGCCCCGGTGTTGAGCGCGAGGCCCGGCGCCCGGCAGCCCTTGGTGTCCTCCACCGAGAGGGTGCGGTGCGCCGGCACGAACGCCTCCTCCACGACCACGTCGTTGCTCCCCGTCCCGCGCAGGGCGGCGGCGTGCCAGGTATCGACGATGACGAAGTCGGCGCGGGGAAGCAGGAAGATGCGGTGCTCGGCCGGGTCCGTCCAGGCGACGATGCCGCCCAGCATGATCCAGCCGCTGGAATCCACCCCGCTCGAGAACGGCCAGCGCCCGGACAGGACGAACCCGCCGTCCACCGCGCGCGCCCGCCCGGCGGGAAAGATCAGCGACGCCGCGACGAGCGCGTCCCGGTCCCCATCCCAGACCTCGGCCTGGGCTTCCGGCTCGAACATGGCCAGCATCCAGTGGTGGCTCAGGAGGTTGGTCAGGTTCCAGGCGCTCGACGGACAGGCGCGGGCGATGACGGCGCCCAGATCGACGAGGATGCCGTAATCGAGCTCGCCGCCGCCCACCCGCTTCGGCTGCAACACGCGGAACAGCCTGTTTTCGTGAAACGCGGCTTCCGTCTCCGCCGGCAACCGCCGCCGCTCCTCGGCCAGGGCGGCGCGTTCCCGCAGGACCGGCAGCAACGCCTCGGCCCGACGCAGGATCGTCTCGCGGCCGGCGGGCCGCGCCGCTTCCCGGTGGTTCATCGGCGGCGGCCCCGCGGCTTCCCGCCGGCGTCGCGCAGCAGGAATTCGCGGCCGAGCTTGACCCGGGCGGCGCCGTCATATTCGACGATGTCCGCCGTGGCATAGGTCTCGGACCAGTTCTCGGGCAGGAACGAGCCGGTACCGATCATGTCGATGGGCGCATTCACGCCGGCCATGACCTTGCACTTGGCGGGGGTGAAGCCGGAGCTGGCGACGATCTTGACGCGCTCGAAGCCGGCCTCGTCGAGCGCCGCCCGCAGGTGGAACAACGCCGCCGCGCTGACCCCGGTGCCGTTCAGCCAGCGCAGCTCGGTCTCCGTCCGGTACTCGCGGATGGCGTTCGGGCTGTGGCGGTCGAGCACGGCGTAGGATTCCGCCATGTCCAGCCCCTCGACGTAGCGGCTGCCGTGGGTGTCGAGGCGGATACCGAGATCGCCGCCGGCCGCCAGTTTGGGAAAGCGCCGGCAGACCGCAAGCGCGTCGCTGATCTCCCTGCCGAAATAATCGACGAGCACCGTCATCGGCTCGTCCGGGAACAGCGCGTGAAACATCTCCGCGGCGCGCACGGTCGAGCCGGCGTAGCCGACCAGCGCGTGGGGCATGGTGCCGAGCCCGCGCTCGTTGCCGAAATAATGGGCGGTCGCGTCGGTCGCGTTGCCGACGAAGCCGATGGCGTCCGCGTCCCGCTGCGCCGCCTTCGAGCCGACGCTCGCCGCATAGGCCATCATCTCGGCCATCTCCAGGCCCGCGCAATGGCGTGCGTCCATGGCCATGAAGGCGACCTTGGGCAGGGCGCGCGCCATCGCATAGGCGTTGTAGGCGGCGACGCAGGCGGCGCCCAGGCGTTGCAGGTAGAGCGTCTCGAGATCGACCAGGTGGCGGAACGACCCGGAAAGATAGACCAGCGGCTCGCCGGCCCCGACCCATTCCCCTTCCGCGAACCGGCAATCGATGGCGAACGCGCTGTCGCGTTCGGCCGCGACCGCCTCCAGCCATTCGACCATGAGTCGGGGCGCGAAACAGACGGGCCGCCGCAGGAACACCGCGTAGGTGACGGTCGCGTCCCCGAAGCGGGCGATGGCCTCGCGCGTTCGCGTGAAGTAGCGGTCGGTATGGCGGGCGACCTCCAGATGGGCCGGCGAGACGGAATTCGCCATGGCGGCCGCGCGCGATGCGGACGCGGCTATTCGCGCGCCGCCCGCGACTGCCCGTCGTCCGCCCGCTCCGCCTTGAGCCGCTCGGCGATGAGGAACGCGAGCTCCAGCGCCTGGGAGGCGTTGAGCCGGGGGTCGCAATGGGTGTGGTAGCGGTCGGAGAGCCGCTCCTCGGTGATCGCCTGGGCACCGCCCAGGCATTCGGTCACGTCCTGGCCGGTCATCTCGAAATGGACTCCGCCCGGATGCGTCCCCTCGGCCCGGTGGACCGCGAAGAAGCCACGGACCTCTGCCAGGATGCGGTCGAAGGGGCGGGTCTTGTAGCCGTTGGAGGATTTGATCGTGTTGCCGTGCATCGGGTCGCAGGTCCAGAGCACGTGCCGGCCTTCCCGCGCGACGGCGCGCAGCAGGGGCGGCAGCTTGGTCTCGACCGCATCGTGCCCCATGCGCGTGATCACCGTGAGGCGGCCCGGCTCGTTGCGCGGGTTCAGTCGGTCGATCAGGACGAGCAGCTCGTCCGGCCCCAGGCCGGGGCCGGCCTTGAGGCCGAGCGGGTTGCCGACGCCGCTCAGGAAGTCCACATGCGCGCCGTCCGGCTGGCGCGTCCGGTCCCCGATCCAGAGCATGTGCGCGGCGCAGTCGTACCACTGGCCCGTGGTCGAATCGATCCGGGTCAGCGCCTGTTCGTATTGCAGGACGAGGGCTTCGTGGGAGGTGTAGAACTCGGTTTCGCGGATCTGCGGCGTGGTGTCGCTCGTCAGGCCGCAGGCGGCCATGAAGTCGAGCGTCTCCCCCAGCTGGTTGGCCAGCGCCTCGTAGCGCGCGCCCTGCGTGCTTGCGGCGACGAAGCCCAGGTTCCAGCGATGCACCGCATGCAGGTCGGCGTAACCGCCCTGGGCCAGGGCGCGCAGCAGGTTGAGCGTCGCCGCCGACTGGCCGTAGGCCTGCATCAGCCGTTCCGGATCGGGCGTCCGCGCGCGTTCGTCGAACGCCATCCCGTTCACCATGTCGCCGCGATAGGCGGGCAGGGTCGTGCCGTCCAGGGTCTCGGTATCGGCGGAACGCGGCTTGGCGAACTGGCCCGCGAGCCGGCCGACCTTGACCACCGGGAGCCTGGCGCCGTAGGTCAGCACGATCGCCATCTGGAGGAGGACGCGGAAGGTGTCGCGGATGGTGTCCGGGTGGAACTCCGCGAAGCTCTCGGCGCAATCGCCGCCCTGGAGGAGGAAGGCCTGGCCTTCGCAGGCCCGCCCGAGCCGCGCGCGCAGGCGCCGCGCCTCGCCGGCGAAGACCAGCGGCGGCGTGCGCCCGAGGCGCGCTTCGACCGCGGCCAGCGCCGCCGCGTCGGGCCAAGCCGGTTGCTGCCGGATCGGCAACCCGCGCCAGCGGTCCGGGCTCCAGGTGCCGGGCATGTCGTTCTCCTCGGGCGCTCCCCTCGTCGCGCCGTGCCATACACCCGAACCGCCCGGCGTGCCAGCCTTTTCCGCCGCGAGGCGGCGCTATCCGGCGGCGGCGGGCGCGAGCGGCGGGGCCGGCTCGTACATGGTGACGAACTCTTCCGCCGCGGTCGGATGCACGGCCATGGTGGCGTCGAACCGGGCCTTGGTCGCGCCCGCCTTGACGGCGATGCCGAGGAGCTGGATCGCCTCGCCCGCGCCTTCGCCGACCATGTGGCAGCCGACCACCCGGTCGGACCGGCGCTCGACGACGAGCTTCATGAACACCGTCTCGTCGCGCCCCGTCAGGGTGTGCTTGAGCGGGCGGAAGCGGGTCCTGTACACGGCGACGTCGCCGCAGGCGCGCCGGGCTTCCTCCTCGGTCAGCCCGACGGCGCCGGCCTCCGGCTGCGTGAAGACGGCCGTCGCCACGTCGCGGTGGTCGGGGGTCTGCGGGTTGTCGTTGTAGAGGGTCTCGGCCAGGCAGCGGCCTTCGTGGATCGCCACCGGAGTCAGGTTGATGCGGCAGGTGACGTCGCCCACCGCGTGAATACCGGCCACGCCCGTGTACGAGGCGGCATCGACCCGGACGGCGCCCCGTTCGTCCGTCTCGACGCCTGCCGCTTCGAGGCCGAGGCCGGCGACGTTCGGCTTGCGCCCGGTGGCGAACAGCACCCGGTCCGCCTCGATGGCGTCACCCGCCGTCGTGGCGACGGCGACCCCGCCCGGCGCGCGCGCGAGCGAGACCGCGTTGGTGTTCAGCCGGACGTCGATTCCCGTCTTGCGCATCTCCTCGCAGAGGACGGCGCGCAAATCCCCGTCGAAGCCGCGCAGCAGCATCCCGGAGCGGTAGAGCAGGGTCACCCGGGCGCCGAGGCCGCGCAGGATGCAGGCGAACTCGCAGGCGATGTAACCGCCGCCGACGATGACGACGCGCCCCGGCAGCGCCGGCAGGTCGAACACGCGGTCGGAATCGATCGCGAGGTCGATGCCGGGGATGTCCGGCATGGCGGGCCGGCCGCCGGTCGCGATCAGGATCGTCTCGGCGCGGAGGCGGCGCGCGCCGACGGCGACGGTGTGGGCATCGACGAAGCGGCCGGTGCCCGCGATCACCGTCGCACCGGATTCCTCGAGCAGACGCCGGTAGACCCCTTCCAGCCGGTCGAGCTCGCGGGATTTGGCCCGCACCAGCGCCGGCCAGTCGAAGGCGTGCGGGCCGCCGCTCCAGCCGTAGGCCGCCGCGTCCTCGAAGTCGTGGCGGAAATGCGAGGCATAGACCAGGAGCTTCTTCGGGATGCAGCCGCGATGGACGCAGGTGCCGCCGAGCCGCCCGCTCTCGATCAGTCCGACCCGCGCGCCGTAGCCCGCCGCCCGCCGCGCGCAGGCCACCCCGCCGGAGCCGCCGCCGATCACCAGGAGGTCGAAATCCGTCATCGTTCCTTCAAGTCGCGGCCGCCGAGGGGGCGGTGGGCCCGGCAGGACTCGAACCTGCAACAACGCCGTTATGAGCGGCGGGTTCTGACCGATTGAACTACGGGCCCGGCCGGCGGCGCGCCCATCATAGAGCAGGCGCCCGGTGAATGCGCCCCCGGGCCGGACCGGCGCGGATCACGGGCGTACCGCCGTTTCCTTCGCGTCCGGACCGCTGAGATAGGCGAGCACGTCCGCGGTCTCGACCACGTCGGCGGAGCAGCGGTCCATGTCGAACAGGTTGATGGCGTGGGAGACGGGCAGGCGGTCGAACACCGCGTCCGCCGGCACGATGGTGCGGTAGTTGCAGGAGAAGGCGTCGAACACGGTCGCGCGCACGCAGTTGCAGGTGGCACCGCCGGTGACGATCAGCGTGTCCACCGCGCGGTCGACCAGCCAGGGCAGGAGCGGCGTGCCGTGGAAGGCGCTCGGTTTCTTCTTGGTGAAGACAAGCTCGCCGGGCGCGGGCGCCACGTCATCCACGATCGCGCTCCCGTGGGTGCCCTCGAAATAGGCGTATTCGCTCGCCTCCGCGCCGATCTTGGCGTCGAAGAGCCCGGCGTCGCCGACCGTGCGGTCGATGGCGAAGCGGGTATGGACCACCGGCGCACCCGCCGCCCGGGCCGCGTCGAGAATGCGCCGGATCTGCGCCACGGCGTCCCGCCCGGCGGCGCAGGCATAGGGGTATTTGTCGGGGTCGGACGCGCCCTCCTCGCCGACCATGTAGTTCTGCACGTCGATCACGATGACGGCCGGCCGCGCGCCGAAACCGACGCGCCGCGCCCAGCGCCCGCGCGCGATCGTGGCCCTGTCCTCGTCGCTCAGGAAGCGCTGCCAATCCGCCATGAGCCCTCCCCCGTCCTGCGCCGCACGGCGGCATCATATCCGATCCCGAGACGCGCCGCGCCCAGGCTGGCGGCGCCGGCGGCCTTGCCGTTATGGTGGCGGCGGGGAACGTCCGCGGCGCCTCGGACCCGCACATGGAAAAGCTCACGGTCACCGCCCATCTCGCGACTCCCGTCGTTTTCGGCGGCGGCTACCTGACCCTGGACGCGCTCCTCGCGGCGTTGATCTTCGAGCGCACCGGCGACGTGGACGCCGCCCACGGCACCATCCCGCTGGCGCGCACGAACGGCCTCTTCCACGGGAGCGCAGCCCTCTTCGAACCGATCGACTCCCGCCGCGTTTCGTTTGTCGCGAACCTGCGCGCCGCCCATGCGCTCGACCCGGACCTCTTGAAGAAGAAAGACGGGAAGGTTCATCGCAAGCTCGACCTGAAACGGCGCCAGGGCTTCGGCGCGGTCATGAACGGCTACACCGCCTTCGACGCGCCGGAGATCGTCTGGTACGCCGAGGGCGACGGCGCGACCGTCGAGCGCCTGCTGGATGGCGCGCCCTTCATCGGAAAGCGGCGTGGCAGCGGCTTCGGCGAGGTCCGGTGCTGGTCGGTCGTCGACGGCGGCGATTGGGACGGCGTCGTCGGCCCGTTCGGCGCGCCCCTGCGGCCGGTTCCCGTCGAAATGTTCGCCGGCGACCGGAGCGCCCTCAAGGTCGAGGCGGCGTGGCGTCCGGCCTACTGGCACCCGGAGAACAGAACGATCTGCCATGCGCCGGAGGCGGTCGCTTGAACGCCTTTCAATTCTTCAACGAGAACTTCGGCCGGTATCTGATCACACCGGCCAACCGGCCGCCGCATAGGGAGGCGTGGCGGGCGCTGTCGTCCAGCCATCCGCTCCGAAAGGGCGGGACGAGCAGGCTTTCCTCGGGCTGGGCGATCGTCCGGCCCACGGGGACCATCATGCAGCTGGAACTGGCGGTATCCGGCATCGAGTACGACGCCGAGCGCACGCGCTTCCAGGCGTTCGCCGACGAGCTGGTCGTCTGGGACGGCGGGCCGCGCCTGTTCCTCACGTTCGACAAGGCGCCGTTGCCGATCCGCCACCTGTTCCTGACCGTCGATCGGCGCGCGGTGCGGATATGCGCGCCCCAGGGCGTCGAGACGTTCGACCATACCCGCCCGGCACCGCCCGGGGCAGGCCGAGTCCAGCGCCAACTGGAGAAGCTGCGGGCGCGCGATGCTGCGTGACCATATCATCCCCAAACCGCCGACGCTGGACGGCTACGGTCTGCACCGGCTGGTGCAGGGGCTGACGGGCGGCGACAGCCCTCTGTTCGTCGACATGGGCGACCGGGTGCTCGTGCGCAGCGCGAAGCCGATCACCGGTGCCGGCACGCCGCCGCGCGCCGCCGCAGAGGGGGAGGTCGTGGGCTTCGAGCTGCGCGCCTGCGTCTCGCGGAAGGTGCGGGGCCGGCATCTCTATTATCCCCTCGCCGACTGGCGCAGCCGACACGCCTGGCTGCGCAGGCAGGGCGCGCGGCACGGGTTCGAACCGCTCACGATCCACTGCCGCACCGCCCAGGCCGGGATCGACAAGGGCGGCGGCCGGACCTTCACCGTCGACCGCACCGATTTCGTGGGCGTGTTGCGCGTGACGGACGCCGCCCGTTTCGCGCGCGCCGTGGCGAACGGGGTGGGGTCGACGGCGAAGGCATTCGGTTTCGGGATGTTGGTCGTGTAGCGCAACGAGGAGAAGAACCATGGGCCATGTCGTCATCGAGGGGACCATCACCACCGTCGGGCCGCTGTCGATCAGGATGCCCGACGCCGACGAACACGACGGTTTCCCGATGATGTCCCGCGGGGTGGACGACGAGGGGCAGCCGATGAAGACGGGCTACCTGCCGGCCACGACGCTGCGCGGCTTTCTGCGGCGGGCCGTCGTGACCCGCGCCATGCGAGAGGCGAAGGACAACGGCAAACCCTATTCGTTGCAGCGGGCCTATGCGGAGCTGATCGGGCAGGATGCCGAGAGCGAGAAGCAGGCCGGCGAGATCGACCTTCTCGCCATCAAGAAGGCACGCGACGAATCGCCGGTCATCGACCTGTTCGGCAGCGGCCTGAGCGTCGCGAGCCGCCTGCGGGTTGGCCATTTCGTTCCGGAGAAGAACGTGCTCCCCGAATCCTATCCCGGCGTCCGGAAGGATCTGGGTGACACGGAAGGGGTCGTCGAATTGCTGAGTGTGCACGACGCCGAGCGCTACCACGGACGTGAGGAAGCGAACAATCGGCGAGTCGAAGCCGAGAAGGTGGTGAAGACGATCAAGGGAAAGATCCGCAAGGCCGAGAAGAAAGGCGAAAGCGTCGAGGCGTTGCGGAGAGAGCTCGAAGAAGCGGAAAAGGTATGGGAGAAGCGCAAGAAGGAGATGGGCGCCATGCAGGTCTCCAGCCGCACCCTTGTGAGCTATACGGCGCTTCCGGCAGGCCTCGACCTCCGGGGCCGCATCGTCATCCTGGATGCGAAGAAGAGGGATAGGGAGATGATCGAATTCGGCCTCGACTGCTTGAGTCGGTCGCCCGTCCTGGGTGCCCAGTCGGCGCGCGGGTGCGGGGAGATCTCGGGGGTTTTCAAGGTTAGGATCGAGGGGGAGGAGAAGAAACGGATCACCATCGGCGGATATGCGCCGTCGAGGGTCGACGAATTTTGATGTTCGAAGATGGAATTTCACGCCATATCAGTATGTTGTTCCACCTCTACTCAAGCCACCATGGAAATCGGTGGTTACTGAAACTAGGCCGCCGTGATCCGCCGCTCCGCCTCGACTCAAGCCACCATGGAAATCGGTGGTTACTGAAACACGCGACGCAGGCGCCCGGCCGCCGACGGCACTCAAGCCACCATGGAAATCGGTGGTTACTGAAACCGGGCATGACGATCAAGATGCATGGAGAATACTCAAGCCACCATGGAAATCGGTGGTTACTGAAACCCGCGCACCAGGTCGGCCACGTCATGGCGAACTCAAGCCACCATGGAAATCGGTGGTTACTGAAACGAGAATCAGGCTTGACTGCCCGCCCGAATGACTCAAGCCACCATGGAAATCGGTGGTTACTGAAACAGCCCCCGGGCCGAGGCATGCATCGTCGATATGCACGTGGAACGCAAAGAGAGGAAAACGGATGTTCCGGTCATACGAGCAAAAACACTTCAATGCCTTGATCGCAAAGCATCTCGAAGAACGGGACGCCCCCCTGCTGCTTGAAGGCGGAACCGGGATCGGCAAGACCCGCGCCTTTCTGGCGGCGCTGGCCGGTTGCGAAGCGCGAGTCGCCGTCGTCCTGCCGACCCGGCAGCTGATCGACCAGATGGCGTCGTCGTCGGACCTGGAAGCGGTGGGCCTGGCGGTGGAACCATTCCACCCCGCCCGCGATTTCGAGAGCCGCGCCGAATACGCCGCCCATCGGCGGAAGGCCATGGCGAGCCGGGTCATGCTCTGCACCGCCGCCAGCGTCATGATCGACCAGAGGCTGGCGGGCAACTACAACGGCGCGTCGCGGCGAGACTACCTGCTCTTCGACGAGGCCGACCAGCTGCCGCAGGCGGCGGCGCTGCAACGGGATCTGACGATCACGGCCGCCGATCTCGAAGCCGCCGGTGTCGCCCGCACCACCCCGAAGGAAACCGTCGCGGCCCTGCTCGGCAAGGCTGATCTCGACCCGGAGGTCCGCGCCCGCGCGAAGATGATTGAAGAGGCCCGCGCCGCCGCGCCGGTCTGGTTTCGCAAGGTGGGGCTGGACGACGACGGTGGCGTCGCGCTCCGGCATGAGCTGCCGGGCCGGTTGCTGAAACGCCTCGCCAACCAAGGCAACGTCGCTTTCGTCAGCGCCACGCTCACCGTTTCCGCGGGCACGGAAAATTTCGACGGCTTCCGGCGCAGCATGGGAATCGATCGACAAAGCTGGCTGTCCGACGTCGTCGAGCCGAAGGAGCACGGACGGCTTTCGTTCGAGACGCCGCTCGACCGCGACCCGGCGGAAGTCGTCGCCGCCGCGGAGAAACCCTGCCTGGTCGTCACGCCGAGTTATGCCGATGCCGAAAAACTCGCTGCCCGCCTGCCGGGCGCCGTCGTCAGGGAGACGAAGGCGGACGGCGACGCGCGCGAGCCGGCCGCCGAGGCCGCCGCGCGCGTGGCCGAGGACGGCGTTCTGATTGCCGCCGGCGCCTGGGCCGGGCTCGACACGCCCCGGCGCTGGCGGTCCATCGTCGTGCCGCGCATCCCCTTCGAAAGGCCGACGATCCTCGATGAAAAGATCGAAAGCCGCTACATCGACAGCAGGAACGTCGCAACCCGGCGTATGCGGCAAGTCGTCGGACGCGGCCTGCGAACGCCGGACGCCCGGTGCACGCTCTACGTCTGCGACGCGCGTTACCGGAAGCTCGGGCGATTCCTGCCGGTCCGCTTCGGGGAGAGTTGGGAGGAAGGCGGGCGCGTCGACGTGACGCTCTCGAAGAGCGAGCGCGACCCGGCGGTGCGCAAGGCGGCGCTCGGGCATTACGGCTGTGAATGCCGCGCCTGTGGTCACATTCCGCCGAACGGCGTGACCCGCACCATCGATATCCATCACCTCCACCCCCTTGCCGAAGGCAAGCGGCGCACGAGACTTGAAGACGTGATCCCCCTCTGCGCCAACTGCCACCGGCTGGCCCACGGCGAAACCCCGCCCATCCCGCTCGCCCGTCTGCGGCAGCTGGCGGGGCAGAGCAAGGAACGATAACGGCCCCTTCCTTTCGCGCGCCGCCCCGATGCGGGTGTTGACGCTTCGGGAGGGCCGCTGGCACATAGCGGGCCATGGGCAGGGGAAACGGCGGCACCGACGACGCGCAGGCGCCGCTGGAGCGGGCGCTCGCCGAGGCCGGCGTGCGGATGCCGGCGGACGACGTGTGGGCGCTGGTGCAGGGCGTCGCCGCCGCCGCCGTGCGCGGCAAGGAGTGGCTCCGCCTGCTCCTCCCTACGACCGAAGGCGCGCTCGCGGACCGGCTGGAGGCTTTGCGCCGCGCTTATGCCGAAGCGCCGGACGGCACCGACACGCCCCAGGCGGCGGCGCGGCTCGAAGCGTTGCGGGCGGATCTCGCGCGGCGCGGCCTCGACGGCTTCGTGGTGCCGCGCAGCGACGAGCACCAGGGCGAATTCGTGGCTGGAGGCGCGCAACGGCTCGCTTGGCTCACCGGCTTCACCGGCTCGGCCGGCATGGCCATCGTGCTCGCCGGGCGCGCGGCGCTGTTCGTGGACGGGCGCTACACCCTGCAAGCGGCGGCCGAGGTCGACGGCGCCCTCTACGAGCACCGCCACCTGACCCGGGAACCCGCCGACGCATGGTTGCGGCGCCATCTGCCCGCCGGCGCGGCGCTCGGCTACGACCCGCGGTTGCACGGCGAACGGGACCGCGACTTCCTCGCGGCGCCGTGCCGTGCTGCCGGCGCACGCCTCGTGGCCTGCGCGGACAACCCGGTCGATGCAGTGTGGGAGAACCGGCCGCCGCTTCCGCTCGGCCCCGTCGCGCCCCATCCGTTGCGCTTCGCCGGCGTGGATTCGGCCGGGAAGCAGCGCCGCGTGGCCGCCGTGATCGCCGCGGCAGGGGCCGACGCCGCATTGCTCTCCGCCCCGGATTCCATCGCCTGGCTCCTGAACGTGCGCGGTGCGGATGTCCCCAACAGCCCGCTCCCGCATTCCTTCGCCATCGTGAACGCGGACCGCGCGGTCGACTGGTTCGTGGACCGGCGCAAGCTCCTGCCGGAGGTCGCGGCCCATCTCGGCGACGCGGTGCGCGTCCGCCCGCCGGACGCTCTGGCCGGTGCGCTCGACGCGCTGGCGCGGGCGGGCAAGGCCGTCCTCGTCGATCCCGCCGCCACGCCGGTCTGGATGGTGGACCGCCTCGCCGGCGAACGGGCGGGCGCGGCGGTGCGCGGCCCTGACCCTTGCGCCGCGCTCAAGGCCTGCAAGAACGACGTCGAGCTCGACGGGATCCGCGCCGCGCACCGCCGCGACGGCGCGGCGCTCGTGCGCTTCCTCGCCTGGCTGGAAGGCGCCGCCGCGGGTGGTGCCGTCACCGAGCGCGCGGCCGCCGCGCGGCTCGCGGCGCTGCGCGAAGGCGGCGCGCACTACCGGGGGCCGAGCTTCGACACCATCTCCGGCGCCGGGCCGAACGGCGCGATCGTCCATTACCGGGTGACGCCGGAGACCGACCGCCGGCTCGAGCCGGGCACGCTCTACTTGGTCGATTCCGGCGCACAATATCTGGACGGGACCACCGACGTGACCCGCACCGTCGCCCTCGGCACGCCGCTCCCGGAGCACCGGGACCGCTTCACCCGCGTGCTCCGCGGCCATATCGCCCTGGCGACGGCGACGTTTCCGCGCGGGACGACGGGCGCGCAGCTCGATACCCTCGCGCGCCAGTTCCTGTGGCAGGCGGGGCTCGACTACGACCACGGCACCGGCCACGGCGTCGGCAGCCACCTCAACGTCCACGAAGGCCCGCAGCGGATCGCGCGGGGCGGCGACGCGCCGCTCGAACCCGGCATGGTCGTCTCCAACGAGCCGGGCTATTACAAGGCCGGCGCCTACGGCATCCGCATCGAGAACCTCGTCGCGGTGACCATCGCCGCCGCGCCCGGGGGAGCCGAGCGCGAACTGCTCGGCTTCGAAACGCTGACCCTCGCGCCGATCGACCGCGCGCTGATCGAACCCGCCATGTTGACGGCGGACGAGCGCGCCTGGCTCGACCGCTACCACCGGCGGGTCGCGCACACGCTGGCGCCGCTGCTGGCCGGCAATTCCGGCGTTCTTTCGTGGCTCGAAGCCGCGACGGCCCCGCTCGAGACCGCCTGAGAAGCGGCAACTACGGCGTGGGGCCGATCATCTTCGCCGGGTCCACCCAGGCGTCGAAATCGGCCTCGTCGACCAGCCCGAGCGCGCGCGCGGCCCGCTTCAGGGTGATGCCTTCGGCGTGAGCCTTCTTGGCGATCCGGGCCGCGTTGTCGTAGCCGATATGGGGGTTCAACGCGGTCACGAGCATCAGCGATTCGTGCAGGAGCCGTTCGATCCGCGCCCGGTTCGCCTCGATTCCGGCGACGCAATTGTCGGCGAAGCTGCGCGCGCCGTCGGCGATCAGCCGGATCGACTGCAACAGGTTGTAGATCATCACCGGCTTGAAGACGTTGAGCTCGAAGTGCCCGCTCGCACCGGCGACCGACACCGCGACGTGGTTGCCCATGACCTGCGCCGCGACCATGGTCAGGGCCTCCGATTGCGTCGGGTTGACCTTGCCCGGCATGATCGAGGAGCCGGGCTCGTTCGCCGGAAGGTCGAGCTCGCCCAGGCCGCAGCGCGGGCCCGACGCGAGGAAGCGCACGTCGTTGGCGATCTTCATGAGACTGGCGGCGACGGTGTTGAGCGCGCCGGACATTTCCACCACCGCGTCGTGCGCGGCGATCGCCTCGAACTTGTTGCCGGCGGTCTCGAAGGGAAGGCCGGTGAGCGCCGCGACCTCGGCCGCGAAGCGCCGGTCGAACCCGGCCGCGGCGTTGAGGCCCGTGCCCACGGCGGTGCCGCCCTGGGCGAGCGCGCGGAGCCTGGGCAGGGCGGCCTCGATGCGCGCGATCCCGTGTTCGACCTGCGCCGCGTAGCCGGAGAACTCCTGGCCCAGCGTGAGCGGCGTCGCGTCCTGGAGGTGGGTCCGCCCGATCTTGACGATCCCGTCGAACGCGCGCGATTTCCCGGCGAGCGCCTGCCGCAGATGGTCGAGCGCCGGCAGCAGCGCATGGTGGCACTGCTCGACGGCGGCGATGTGCATCGCGGTGGGGAAGGTGTCGTTCGACGACTGGCAGAGGTTGACGTGGTCGTTGGGATGGACGGGCGTCTTGCCGCCCATCGGCGCGCCGAGGAGCTGGCAGGCGCGGTTGGCGATCACCTCGTTGCAGTTCATGTTGCTCTGCGTGCCCGAGCCCGTCTGCCAGACGACGAGCGGGAAATGGTCATCGAGGGCGCCGGAGACGACCTCGTCCGCCGCCCGTTCGATCGTCGCGCCCAGCTTCGGATCGAGCAGGCCGAGGGCGACGTTCACCCGCGCCGCGGCCTTCTTGACCAGGCCGAGCGCGCGGATCAGCGGCGCCGGCAGGCGTTCGCCGCCGATCTTGAAGTTTCGCAGGCTGCGCTGCGTCTGCGCGCCCCAATAGGCATCGGCCGGCACATCGATGGCGCCGATCGAGTCCGTTTCCCGCCGGGTCTTCGTCGCTGTCTCCGTCATGGCCTCGCCGCTCCCGTTCGCCGCCGGGTTCCTTTACCATGGCGCCGCCCGCGAGAACGACCCGCGAGGGTGCGATGCCGTCCGCTCCTCCGCAAAGGGCGATGGTCACCGGCGCCAGCCGCAGCATCGGCCGCGCCGTCGCCGAGCGCTTCCACGCGGCCGGCGCGAAGGTCCACGTCTGCTGCCTGACGGCCGCCAGCCTGGACGCCGTGCTCGGCGCCAATCCGGGCATGTCGGGCAGCGTCGCCGACGTGGGCTCGAGCGAGGCGGTCGCCCGCTGGTTCGACGAAGGGCTGGCCGCGTTGGGCGGGATCGACGTCCTGGTCAACAACGCCGGCATCGGCGGGCCGCGGGCGCCGATCGAGGAGGTCGCCGACGCCGACTGGCACCGCCTGATCGACGTCAATCTCCACAGCGCGTTCTACTGCATCAAGCGCGCCGTGCCGCCGATGAAGGCGCAGGGCGCAGGCGCGATCGTCAACATTTCGACCGCCTCGACGCGGGTCGGCCTGCCGCTGCGCACGCCCTACGTCGCCTCGAAACGGGCCATGGAGGGGATGACGACCAATCTGGCGCGGGAGCTCGGCCCCTTCGGCATCCGCTGCAACGCGATCCTGCCGGGCCTCATCGACAACCCGCGCGGCCGCGCCCTGGTCGCGCATCTGGCGGAAAAGCGGAAGCAGACGGTCGCGGAGGCGGAGGCGCGCTATCTGGGCCACATCTCGATGCGCACCTACATCGCTCCGGAGGAAGTCGCCGACGCCGCGTTCTTCCTCGCCTCCGACGCGACGCGCCACGTCACCGGCCAGCTGCTCGGAGTCTGCGGCAATCTCGAGTGGGAGGAATAGCGGCGGCGATCATTTCTTGCGGAAGCGGTCGAGCGCCACCACCTCGGCGCCGCCTTCGCCGGGCGTGGCCGCGGGCGCGGCGGCCCCGGAGTCCGGCCCCTCGGCCGGGGCGGCAGGCGTCCCGTCCCGCTTGGCCGGGCGGAATTGCAGGGCGAACTTCACCGCCGGGTCGGCGTAGCTCGTGAGCGCGGCGAAGGGCACCTCGAGGCGATGCCCCACCTTGCCGAAGCTCAGGGTGACGGTGAAGCGGTCGTCCTCCACTTCGAGGCCCCAGAACTGGTGCTGCAACACGATGGTCAACTCGTCCGGGTAACGCGCGCGCAGCGAATCAGGGACGTCGACGCCGGGCGCGTCCGTGCGAAGGGTGATGTAGGCGTGGTGCGTGCCGGGCCAGCCGCCCGCCGCGGCCTTGCGCAGGGCCTCGCGGACGACGCCGCGGAGCGCGTGTTCGACCAGCCTGTCGTAGCCGATGAGGTCCTTGCCCATGCCCGCTGCCCGCCCGCGCGAGTGGGGGGCTTCTGTTGCCCGGCGCCCCCCGAGCCGCGCTTGCCTAAGCGATGCTAGGCAGCGAGTGCGACCTCGTTGTCGTTCGCACCTCTGTGGTGGCCCGATAACGGCGGTACCATGCCGGGCGAAGACCGCACCTTTACCACGCACGTCGATCCTGGTTCGCCCCCATGGTGGAGGCGCCGGGTACTGCCCCCGGGTCCGCTACGCTTATTCCGAACGGCGTTTATCGCCATAGCCGACGGCGAACCGCCAGCACCCCCAACATAGGGCATCCCGGCCCCCATTGGAAGCCCGCCCGCCGCAGGCCGCGCGACTTTTTCCACCGCCTGCGGACAGAGGCGGCAGTCCCCGCGTGAAAACCCGCGTTCGTCAGCGGTTTGCCGGCGCCAGCGGGTTTCGGGCAGCCGGGCGGCGCAGGAGGATGTGGACGATTTCGTAGTGCGCTACCGGCTCGTCGCGCTGGTTGCGGACTTCGTAGGCGATGCGCAGGTAGCCGCGGTCGGCCTTGGAGCGCGAGGGGCGCGCTTCAGCGACGGTCGCGACCACGTGGATGGTATCGCCCGGCCGCACCGGCCGGTAGAAGCGCACCGCGTCGATCCCCGGCCCGCCGATGCAGGCGCGGTCGATCACACCGAGCCGGTAGAACAGGCGGAAGCCCAGGGCCATCGTCTGGAAGCCGCTGGCGATCAGGCCGCCATAGGGCCCTTCCGCCGCGGCGCGCGGGTCGGTATGGATCGGCTGCGGGTCGTAGCGGCGGGCGAAGGCAACGACCTCCGCCTCGCTCAGGGTCGTTCCGCCCGAGACGAAACGCTCGCCCGCCGCGAAATCCTCGAAATAGCGCGCGCCCGCCGCGCCGTCGTCAGAGTGTCGGATTGTCGATCTCGAGGCCGTAGAGCATCCGCCCATAGGTCGTGAAGTTCACGTCCTTGTTCTGGGTGAAGTGCTGGTTGGCGACCATCATGTCGGTATAGAGATTGCCGATCTCGCTGGCGCTGTAGACGCTGGCGGCGCCCGACAGGTCCCAGACCGTCCGGGAGGCGTCCATGGCGAGGTTGCCGGCATAGGTCGCAAGCGCGCGGCAGCGGGCGCGCTCCTCCAGGCTCGGGCGGCGCGCGTCATGGGCGATGGCGCTCATCTCGTCGGCGGCGAGCTTCAGGATGCGCTTGGCGCAATCGACGGCGCAGCGGGATTCGGCGAAGCGGATGTGCTGCGAGGCGAAGGCGGACACGTCCCTCTCCGCCATGATCGAGCCCTTCCTGCGGGCGATCGCGTTGTATTCGCCCACGATTTCCAGCGCGATGCCGACCGCGCCGCTGGTGATGCCGATGCCGAAGATCGGATAGCTCGGCAGGGCGTAGAACGGCCGCTCCCGCCAGTGGCCGCCCGGCGATTCGCCGCCGCGCAGCGCCTCCATCGACAGCGCCCGGCGCGCCGGCACGAAGCGCTCCTCGAGCCGGACATGGTTGGTGCCGCTGCCCCGCAGGCCGAGGGCGTGCCAAGTGTCCTCGATCTCGACCTCCTCCCGTTTCATCAGGAAGTGGCGATGGGTCTCGTGCTGCCCGGCTTGGCCCTCCTCGTAGCCCGAGACGATGCACCAGTCGCAGGTATCGACGCCGGTGACGAAGGGCCAGCGCCCGCTCACCCGGTAGCCGCCGTCGGCCTTCGCGTAGCGGCCGAGGCTCTGGATGAGGATGCCGGCGACCAGATTCTTCGGGTCGTCGCCCCAGACTTCGTCCTGCGTCTCGCGCGGCCATTGGGCGACCATGAAGGCGTGGATGACGTATTGCACCGCCGCCCAGCCGGTGGAGCCGCAGGCGGCGCCGACCGCGGCGACGGCGTCGACGACGTCGGCGAGCGGCCCGCCGGCCCCGCCATAGGCCGGGGGTTGCAACAGGCGCGCGACGCCCGACTCCCGGATCAGCGCGCGGGCCTCCGGCAACACCTTGCGGTTCTCCCGCGTGTCGTTCCGCCGCTCCCGAAGCAGGGGCAGGAGGTCGCCCAGTTCAACCCGCATGGCTCGCCTTCATGGCTCGTCGGAAGGAACGTCCGGTCCTGCCGCCCGCGGCGCGCAGAATACCCGGGCGCCGCCGCCGACGGCAATTCGGCCTTCCCCGCCCGCCGGCCTTCCCGCCCGCGCGCCGCGCACCGGAAAGGCGCGCTTTCGCCGTGCGGGGCGGCGCCGGTTTCGATTATCCTTGCCCGGAAACGACGCGGAGGACGGGATGGGCAGGACGGCGGCGGTGATCGGGGTCGGGGCGAGCGAGGGGCTGGGTGCGGCGCTCTGCCGCATGGCGGCGCGGGAAGGGCTGCACGTCTTCGTGGGCGGGCGCAGCGGGGCGAAGATCGAGGCGGTCGCCCAGGCGATTCGCGCCGCGGGCGGGGAGGCCACGGCGGTCGCCGCCGACACCACCGACGAGGCATCGGTCGCGGCCTTCGTCGCGGCGGCGGAGCGCGAAGGGCCGCTCGACCTCGCGGTCTTCAACGCCGGCAACAACATGCCGGGGGACGTCCTGGAGATGGAGGCGGGCTATTTCGAGGCCTGCTGGCGGATCGGCTGCTTCGGCGGCTTCCTGTTCTGCCGCGAGGCGCTGCGCCGCATGGCGCCCCGGGGCGCGGGCACGCTGCTGCTCACGGGGGCGAGCGCGTCCTTGCGCGGGAAGCCCGGCTTCGCCGCCTTCACCGCCGCCAAGGCGGGCCTGCGCGCCCTCGGCCAGAGCCTCGCCCGCGAGTTCGGTCCGCGCGGCATCCACGTGGCCCATGTCGTGGTGGACGGCGGCATCGACGGCGCGCGCATCAAGGCCCGCGCCCCGCAGTTCGTCGAGAAGGTGGGCGCGGGCGGGCTGATCGGCCTGGACGGCCTCGCCGAGGCGTACCGCTTCCTCTACCGCCAGCCGCGCAGCGCCTGGAGCCAGGAGCTCGACCTGCGCACCCACAAGGAGCCGTTTTGACGGCACCGCCGCTCGCCGGCGTCCGCGTCATCGATCTCGCGACCTTCATCGCGGGGCCGTTCACGGCCGCCGTGCTGGGCGAGTTCGGCGCCGAGGTGATCAAGGTCGAACAGCCGGGAAGCGGCGACCCGCTGCGTCGGTTCGGCAGCCCCAGCCGGCGGGGCGACGGCTACGCCTGGCTCTCCGAGCAGCGCAACAAGAAATCGGTTACCCTCGACCTCCGCCACCCCGCCGGCGCCGCCCTGCTCAAGCGCCTGGCCGCCGAGGCGGACGTCCTGTGCGAGAATTTCCGCCCCGGCACGTTGGAGAAATGGGGCCTCGGGCCGGAGGCGCTGGCGACCGTCAACCCCGGCCTGATCCTGGTGCGCATCTCCGGCTACGGCCAGACCGGCCCCTATCGGGACCGGCCGGGCTTCGCCCGCATCGCCCACGCCTTCGGCGGGCTCGCGCATCTGACCGGGGTTCCGGGCGGGCCGCCGCTGACGCCCGGGTCGACCTCGCTCGCCGACTACATCTCCGGCCTCTACGGCGCCGTCGGCGCATTGCTCGCGCTGCGCGCCCGGGAGCGGGACGGGGCCGGCGGGCAGACGATCGACGTGGCGCTCTACGAATCGATCTTCCGCGTCCTCGACGAGATGGCGCCGCTCTACGCCGCCACCGGCTTCGTCCGCCCGCGCCTCGGGGCGATGACGAGCAACGTCTGCCCGCACGGCCATTTCGAATGCGGCGACGGCGGCTGGGTGGCGATCGCCTGCACCAGCGACAAGATGTGGCGGCGCATGGCCGCGCTGCTCGGCCGGGAGTCGCTCGGCGCGGACGAACGCTACGCCACCAGCACCGCGCGGGTGGAGAACCGGGACGAGGTCGAGGCCATGGTCGCCGCCTTCACGCTCTCCTTCCCGCGCGACCGGGTGGTGGAGACCTGCAACGAGGGCGGCGTGCCGACGGCGCCGGTCTATTCCATCGCCGACATCTTCAAGGACCCGCATTATCGGGCGCGGGGGACGATCAAGGAGGCGGTGGAGCCGGAAACCGGCGAGCGCGTCCACGTGCCGAACGTCCTGCCGGCGCTCTCCGCGACGCCGGGCCGTCTCGAGAGCTTGGGCCCCCGGCTCGGCGCCCACAACGACGCGGTCTATGGCGGCCTGCTCGGCCTCTCTGCGGACGAGCGCGCGGCGCTGCGGGAAAAAGGCGTGATCTGAAGCGGCGCGCCGCGGGCGCCGTTCACGCCGGCGGGGCGATTCCCTCGCGGGTCTCGGCCAGCATGAGGTCGACCACGGCGCGCAGGGCGTCTTCCTCGCTCGCCCCGTCCAGCCGGCGAAGGCGGAACTCGTCCACCTGCCGGTCGGCGGCGCCGCCCTCGTGGATGATGGCGCGCACGCGGGCGATCTCGTCGGCGCAGCCCATGGCCCGGGCGTCCTCGGCGAGCGCGGCCACCAGGCGCACCGCGTAGTCCTCGATGTCCACCCGCCCACCGCCGTCCTCGTGGTCGCCGAAGAACGCGAGCACGCCGTAGCGCTGGGCGAGCCAGCGGTTCTCGACGATGATCTCCGTCGGCGGCTCGGGCGGCAGCGCTCCTTCCCGGTCCCGCCGCAGCAGGTACCGGACGAGGCAGGCGTAGAGCGCCGCGAGACTCACCGCGTCCTCGAGGCGCGGGCAGACGTCGCAGCTCCGCATCTCCACCGTCGGGAAGGCGTGGGAGGGGCGGATGTCCCACCAGATGAAGCTGCCGTCCTCGATCGACCCCATGCGCCGGTAGTCGTCCACCAGCCGGTCGTATTCGGCCCGCGAGCGCAGCGGGCCGGGAATGCCGGAGCGCGGCAGCGTGCCGATGATGTTGGGCCGGTAGGACTTGAAGCCCGTCTCGCGCCCGGCGTCGAAGGGCGAGGACGCGGACAGCGCGAGCAGCAGGGGGAGGTAGCGCCGCGCCGCGGTCATCACCCGGATGCGGGAATCCGGATCGCCGAACCCGGCGTGGACGTGCATCCCGCCGACGAGAAACCGCCGCACGGTTTCCTGCAAGGCGACCGTGGCCTGCCGGTAGCGCTCCTTGGGCGTGATCACCTGCGTTCGCCACGACGCGAAGGGATGGGTGGAGACGGCCAGGGCCGCGGCCCCGTGTTTCTCCGCCGCCGCGACGACCAGCCCGCGGGTCTCGCGCAGCGCCGCGCGCAACTCGGCAATCGAGCCGCAGACCCGGGTGTTGGTCTCGATCTGCGCGCGCAGCAGTTCCGGCACGATCTTGTGCGGCCCGCGGTTCCGCTCGCACTCCTCGAAGATGCGCGGATCCGGCTCGGCCAGGATGTCGCGGGTCTCCGGATCGACGAGGAAGAATTCCTCCTCGACGCCGAGCGTGATCGCGAGGGTGTCGTCGTCGCTTTCGTCCGCCGCCATCGCGCTTCGCCTCCGCTCGCCGTTTCGCCGCTCCCCGCCCGGCGCGCCGCCCATCATAGAACATGCCCGCCGAACGGTCTTTGCGGTGCGCCGGTCAGAAGGCGAGGCGCCAGCCGGCCGCCAGGGTGAGGTCCGGCTCGGCGCCGGCGACGTGGCCGGGATCCAGCGTCCAGGAGGCGCCCAGCCCGATTTCGGCGCCGGCCCCGAGCGACTGCTGCCAGCGCGCCGCCACGTCGAGCTGGCGGCCCGACGGCTCCAGGCCCGCGACGACCGGCCGGCGCAGGACGGCGCCGCCCTGCGTGCGCCCGACCGGAACGGAAAGCACCGCCCGCCCGCGTTCGACGCGCAGCGGCTGGGCCAGGGAGAGCCGCACCGTATCGCCGCCGGCCAGACGGCGCGTCGCGTCCAGCGCGAAGGCCGTCGTCAGGAGGTCGGACAGGCCGCTGACGAGGGAGCGCCGGTGACGCGGCGCCACCGCGCCGATTTCGGCGGCGGCGGCGAGGCGCCAGGGGCCGAGGGCGAAGCCCGTCTCCACCCCGGCGAACCCGGTCTCGGCGGAGACCCCGCCGAAGGCGCCCGTCGCCCTGCTGCCGAGCAGTTCCTCGCGCTCGGCCAGCCAGCCGGCGGTCAGGCCGGCCGGTGCGCCGGCGGGGCGCCACGACAGCGCGCTGCCCATGACGCGCGGCGCGCCGCTGCGGCGGGCGAAGGCGGTCGCGGCGAACCCGCCGCCCATGTCGAGGGATGCGGCGGCGGCCGTGCCGGCGAGCGCCAGATGGCCGGGCGCCGCCGGTGCCGCGAGAAGGCCGGCCCGGAAGCGGCCCGGAACGCCGCCGCCCGCCGGGGCCAGCGCCGCCGCTTCCGGCGGGCGGAGCGTGGCGCGATGCGGGCGCGGCGGTGCCAGCAGGGCGCGCAGCCGCGCGGCGGGAGCCGGGCCGCGGGCCGCGCCGACGAGGCCACCGAGATCGAACCAGAACGGCGCGCCCAGGGTATCGAAGGCGGCGATTTCCCGCCCCGCCAGCGCCGCCGCGGGGCCGTCGCCGAAGGCGCGCCCGAGGGCGAGGCCGGTCCCCCGCAGGGCGGCGCCGCCTGCCTCCACCCGGTCGCCGGCGGCGACCGTCATCGGGCCCACGGGCGCCGTCGCCGCCTCCAAGTCCATCAACCCCTGGCCGTAGACAGCCTCGTCGTCGTAGGGGGCTTTCTTATTCGCGGTCGCGAACAGCCGGGCGACCAGAGCCTGACCGGTCAGCTGGCCGCGGAAGGTCTGCTTCATCACCGCCAGCCCGCCTGCGACCGTGGGCGCGGCGAAGGACGTTCCGCTGGGCCATGCTCCGCCGAAGACGACATCGCCCTCGTGATGCCCGAAATAGGCGGCCGGAACGCGGACTCCGGGGGCGGCGATACACCAGGCGGCGGCACTCCCGCAGCGGTTGGAGAAGTCGGCGATGCGGCCGGCGATTCGCTCTCCCCGGTCGTCCCTGCCGTCCCTGTCCACCGCCACCGCGGCGACCCAATGGCCGCGCAGTTCCGAGAACCGCAGCGGGAGCCCCGCGGTGACGGCGACCGACCGGGCGTCGACTTTCCCGGTTCTGGTGTCGCAAGCCCGCCCTTCCGAACAATCGTCGCCGTTCAGGTTGCCAGCGGCCCAGACGAGGATCGTCTTGTCCTTGGCGCCCGACTGCGCCGCCGCGTCGACGAACGTCGTCATGCGGCCCTGCAGATCCGCTTTCGAATAGTGGTCGATGATGCCGGTGACGCTGAGGCTCATGTTCAGGACGTCGACGTCCTGGGAGAAGGCGTGGCTCAGATAGCCCCCGAATCCCTCCGAAAACGACTCCAGGCCGTCCAGGTCTATTTCACGGTAATCCCCGCCCCCCGCGCCCAGAGTGATCGCGAACATCCTGACGTTCGCGCCGGGGGCCACGCCTTGCCACGACTCGGTGTGTACCTCGGTACCCTGCCGGATATACACACTGCGGGCCGCGCCGGCGGCGACGCTGGCCACCGCCGTCCCGTGGGAGTAGCCTCCGGAAGCGAAATCCTCGGCTGGATCGCCCGCCTCCGCTTCCAACAGTTCCTCGGCCACGGTCCTGGCACTGCCGGCGAAGGCTCGGTGCGTCGGCTCGATGCCGGTGTCGATGAAGCCGATGGTGACGCCGGCGCCGAAGGGTACGACGCCGCGCGCGTGGACGACGTTCTCGTAGGCCGCGCGGACACGGACCGCCAACAGGTTCGCGGTCAGGTCCAGGCCGCGTATGCGCCCCAGCTCCTCCCGGGCTGTTGCCGTCGGGACTTGCGGGGCCGGGGCCGGGGCCGGGGGCGAGCTTGGCGGGGGCGAGACCACTTCCGGCTGCTCTGGCAGGGTCGGGTCTGGGGTCGGGTCCGGCTGCTCTGGCGGGGCTGGTGGTGGGGCCGGGTCTGGTGGGGCTGGGGCCGGGGGAGGAGGCACCGGCTCCGAAGAACTGGCCGGGGTGACGCCGCCGCCCCCGCCGCCGCACCCGGCGGCGAGCGCGCCCGCCAGCGCGAGCGCGGCGCCGACTGCGAAGAACCGCTTCAACGGAGCGGACACCGTCCGGCCCACGCCATGCGCTTCGGGGGGGGATATCGTCATCGGCCAGGACCCGCGAGGCGGCCGCCGACAACGTTCGGGAAGCGCGCGCCCGGGAAGATTCGAACTCCCGACCCCCAGATTCGTAGTCTGGTGCTCTATCCAGCTGAGCTACGGGCGCAGCACGCCGCCACGCTCGGCGCCGACCGCACGGACCTTAGCCAAACGCCCCGCCCGCCGCAAGCACCCCGTCTTCCTCCGAGGCACCCGCCCCCATCGCACGAGGGGCGCGGGGGCGCGGTCGAAGCGGACGCTTGACAGGGCGAATCCCGCGCCGCTCTAGTGCGGGATCATCCATCGCCCAGGGGGCAGGACGGCCGATGCACGTCCGGCGGTTGAAGATCGAGAACATACGGTCGATACGGGAATTCGACCTCGACCTGCGCGATGACGAGACCACGGCCGGCTGGCACGTCCTCCTCGGGGACAACGGCTCCGGCAAATCCACCGTCGTCCGCGCCCTCGCGCTGGCGCTCATGGGGGAGGCGAACGCCCTCGCCACGCGCCAGGACTGGTCCCGCTGGCTCGCCGCCGGCAGCAGGGCGGGCCGGATCCGCGTTCAGTTGAGCGCGCACGGGCGCGACCGATGGTCCGGCCGAGGCAGACCCAGCGAGCAGCCGGTCGAACTGAAAGCGGAAATCGCGGCCGCGTCCGGCGGGATCACCCGGAACGGGAGCTGGGCGTCGATCAAATTCGACGGGGGGTTCTACGCCGGCAGGACCGTCTGGGGCGCCGGAAGTGGATGGTTCTCCGCCTCGTTCGGCGCGTTCCGGCGCTTCTCGGGATCGAATCCGGAGATGGACAAGCTCTACCTGACTCATCCGCAGCTGGCGGCGCATCTCTCGGCGTTCGGCGAGAACGTCGCGCTCGGCGAGAGCTTGCGCTGGCTGCGCGACCTCCGGGTCAAGATGCTTGAAGGGGACGACGACGAGGCCGAAGAGACCCAGCGCGCCGTGATCGCCTTCGTCAACGGTGCTGGCCTGCTGCCCCACGGCGCGCGGATCGAGAAGGTAATGTCCGAGCGGGTGATGGTCGCCGACGGGCGGGGGGCGCTCGTCGACGTCGAGGACATGAGCGACGGCTACCGGTCGATTCTAAGCCTGATCTTCGAGCTCCTGCGCCTCCTGTTCTCGACCTCCGGCGCCGAAGCGGCGCTGTCGAGCATCGACCAGGGCAAGGCGACGGTGGCACTCCCCGGCGTGGTCGCGATCGACGAGATCGACGCGCATCTTCATCCGGAGTGGCAGAAGCGCATCGGCGACTGGTTCGTGAACCGCTTCCCGGAAACGCAGTTCATCGTGACCACCCACAGCCCGATCGCGTGCCGGGCGGCGGCGCGCGGCAGCGTCTGGCTGCTGCCGACACCCGACAGCGGGGAGAGCCCCCGGCGCGTCGTCGGAAGCGACCTGGACCGCCTGGTCGACGGCGACGTGCTCGATGCCTACGGCACCGGGCTGTTCGGCGCGGACGTCACCCGCTCCGAACGGTCAAAGGAGAAACGCGCGCGGCTCGCGCAGCTCAATCGCAAGCGCCTGAGGGAGCCGCTGTCGGATGACGAGCGGCGCGAGCGCGACCGGCTGCGGGCGGCGCTGCCAAGCGATCCGGTCGTCACCGCCCCGCCCGGCGACTGAACGCCGGATGCTGCGTCCGCACGATCCCGGCCTGGATGGGAAGACGGCGCAGGGATTGAGCGACTACCAAGCCAAGGTCGACGGGGCGGGCGGTTACGCCGAACAGGTGGCGGCCGGCAAATCCCTCTTCCGCCGCTACAACCGCCGCGGGAACCGGGTGTTCGACGTCGTCCGCCGTACCCTCGAAGGCATGTGCTTCGGCGTCCAGCGCTGCGGTTATTGCGAGGATTCCGTCGGCAACGAAATCGAGCACATCCGGCCCAGGAGCCTCTATCCCAAGCGGACGTTCGTCTGGGAGAACTACCTGCTCGCTTGCGGAGGATGCAACCGCGCCAAGGGCGATAATTTCTCGGTCCTCGACGGCGGCGGAGACTTGGTGAACGTCGCACGCCGCCGCGGCGCCCCGATCCGCAGGCCGGCGCCGGGAACGCCGGCCCTGATCGATCCGCGCCGCGAGGATCCGTTGGCGTTCCTCGCCCTCGAGATCGAGGACACCTTCCTCTTCCTCCCCCGCGATGACCTCCGCGGCGCGGACAAAACGCGCGCCGAGTACACGATCGATCTCCTGAAACTCAACCGCGGCGTGCTGTCGCGCGCGCGGTGCCGAGCCTACGGCCATTATCGCGCCCGTCTCATGGAGTATCAGTGCGACCGGGACGCCGACGCGGGCGCGAGCGCACTCGCGAGGAGGAGCGAGGCGATCCGCACCGGCGACCACCCGACGGTGTGGCGCGAGATGCAACGCCAGCGGAACGATATCTGCGAGTTGCGGGACCTGTTCGCGAACGTCCCGGAAGCCTTGCAGTGGTGACGCACACCGCCGCCGACGGGAACCCGCGCCCCTCGCGCGGCGGGCCCCTGGCCAAGGTGGCGGAAAGCCCCTAGTCTCGGGGGCGGGAAGCGAGGCGCGCCATGCATCCATTCGACTATCGTCGCGCGGCATCGGTGGAGGAGGCGGTCGCGGCCTTCCGCGAGGCGGAAGACGGCGCCTACCTCGCGGGCGGGCATACCCTGCTGCCGACGATGAAGCAGCGTCTGGCCAGCCCCTCCGTCCTGATCGACTTGGCGGGGCTGACGGCGCTGAAGGGCATCGTGGTCGCGGACGACGCGGTCGAGATCGGCGCCCTCACGCCCCACGCGGCGGTCGCGGCGTCGCCCGACGTGCGGGCGGCGATTCCGGCACTCGCAGCGCTCGCCGGCAGGATCGGCGACCCGCAGGTGCGCAACAAGGGCACCATCGGCGGCTCCCTCGCCAACAACGACCCGGCGGCCGATTATCCGGCCGCCGTGCTCGGCCTGGGCGCGACGGTGGTGACCGACCGGCGCACGATCGCGGCGGACGATTTCTTCACCGGCCTGTTCGAAACCGCCCTGGAGGCGGGCGAGATCGTCACGGCGGTGCGCTTCCCCCGGCCGCGCCGGGCCGGCTACGCGAAATTCCCCAATCCGGCATCCCGCTACGCCATCGTCGGCGTGATGGCGGCGGAAACCGCGGACGGCCCCGCGGGCGGCGTGCGCGTCGCCGTGACGGGCGCCGGGCCTTGCGTCTTCCGCGCACGCGGGATCGAGGCGGCGCTCGGCGGCGGCCACGACGAGAAGGCGGACCTGCCGGCCCTCCCCGCCGACGGGCTCAACGCGGACATCCACGCGAGCGCCGAATACCGCGCCCACCTCGTCGGCGTCATGGCCCGGCGCGCCATGGCCGCGGCCGCCTGAAGCCGCCCGGCGGCACTGCCGCGACGCGCGCGGTGCGGCGCTTCCATCTTCTGCCGCCGGCCCTCGCCCTCGCCGCGGCGCTCGTGCTCCAGCCCGCGGCGGCGGACGAAGCGCCCGCGCGCTGGAAGGCGGAGTGGGCGGAGACGGACTTCTCCCGCTCCTCGGTGCCGTTCGAAGAGATCGTCTCCGGCGGCGTCCCCAGGGACGGCATCCCGGCGATCGACGATCCGCTCTTCGCACCGGCCGCCTCCGTCGCCGGCCTGCCGGACAGCGAGCCGGTGATCGCCGTCTCCCTCGCGGGCGACGACCGCGCCTATCCGCTGCGCGTCCTGATGTGGCACGAGATCGTCAACGACACGGTGGGCGGAGTCCCGGTGGCCGTGACCTTCTGCCCGCTCTGCAACTCGGCGGTGGTCTACGACCGGCGGGTGGCCGGCGCGGTGCTGGATTTCGGCACCACCGGGAAGCTGCGCCACTCGGACCTCGTGATGTACGACCGGCAGACCGGTAGCTGGTGGCAGCAGTTCACCGGAGAAGGCATCGTCGGCGCCCACACCGGAGCCGCGCTCGCGCCGCTGCCGGCCCGGCTCGAGTCCTTCGCCCGCTTCAAGGCGCGCGCTCGCGCGGCGGCCCGCGTCCTGGTGCCGCGCAACCCGGCGGCGCGCCGCTACGGCCGCAACCCCTACGCGAAATACGATTCCGCGGCGCGGCCGTTCCTCTACAGCGGCGCCCTGCCGGCGGGCATCGCGCCGCTGGCCCGCGTCGTCGCGGTGGACGGCGAGGCGTGGAGCCTCGACCTCCTCCGCCGGCTGGGCCGCTACGAACGGGGCGATCTGGTCATCACCTGGGAGCCCGGCCAGAACTCGGCCCTGGACGACGCCACCATCGCGCGCGGCCGGGACGTGGGCAACGTGGTCGTCCGGCGCAAACGTGCGGGCGGCCTGGAAGATGCGGTCCACGACGTGAGCTTCGCCTTCGCCTTCCACGCCTTCCACCCGGACGCGCCGATCCACACGGACGTTGCAGACCCCCGATAGCGGGGCGAGCGCGCGCTACTTGATCGCCAGCAGCTCAATCTCGAAGTGGAGCGTCTGGCCCGGGCCGATCATGGCGCCGGCGCCGCTTTCGCCATAGGCGAGGCGGTCAGGGATCCAGACCTCCCATTTGGCGCCGACCGCCATCGCCATGAGCGCCTCCTGCCAGCCGGCGATCACCGCGCCCACCGGGAACTCGGCGGGCGCGCCGCGGGAATGGGAGCTGTCGAACTCGCGGCCGTCGAGGAGCCGGCCGCGGTAGTGCACCACCACCGTATCCTCAGGCCCGGGTGCCGCGCCCGTGCCCGCCGCGTGAACCAGATATTGCACGCCGCTCTCCAGCGTCTTCACGCCCGCGCGCTCCCGGTTGCGGGCCAGGAAGGCGGCGCCCTCCTCGGCGTTGCGCGCGGCTTCCTCCCGTTGCTTCTTCATCACCGCCTCCTGGTAGGACGCGAGGGCCGTCGCCAATTCGTCGGCCCCGAGACGCGGCGGGCGGCCCTCGAAACGGTCGCGCAGGGCGGCCGTTACCGCGTCGATGTCGAGGAGCCCGTGACTCTGGGAGAGGAGCATGTCTGCGAGCCGCAGGCCCATCGCGTAGCTGTATTTCTGCCGGGGCGTCTCGAGGGGAGCCGCGCCCTCCTGTGCCGCCGCGCCCGACGCGAGGCAGGCACAGGCGGCCAGCACGGCCAGACGCTTCCCCAATGGAGCGAAGGTCATCATCCCTCCCGCTTGTCGAGAGCCGGTCGGCCCGGGTTCGGAGAGGCGAACGAGTTGGGGAGCGCGCGCCGCCGGCGGCCGTCAACCGAGGACGGCCCTGGTGGAATCGGCGACGATCTCCACGGCCCGGTCGATGGTTGCATCGTCGGTCACGATGGGCGGCGCGAGGAAGTACACGTCCGGGCGGATGCGGCTGAACAGGCCGCGCGCCATCGCCTCGGCGTGGATCTTCGCGGCGACGCCCTCGGCCGGGGCGAAGCTCTCCTTCGTCGCCCGGTCCTTGACGTACTCCACCGCGCACATGAGCCCGAGGCCGCGAATGTCGCCGACATGCGGGTGGTCGGCCAGGGCGTCCTTCAGGCCGACCAGCAAGCGCTTGCCCTTGGCCGCGGCCTGGGCGGGGAAGTCCTCCCGCTCGATGAGGTCGATCATGGCACAGCCGATGGCGCAGCCGGTGGGATGCGCGCTGTAGGTGTAGGCGTGCATCCAGGGCTTGCCGCTGTCGTGCATCGTGCGGGCGACCTCGTCGCTGATCCCGATGCCGCCGAGCGGGAAATAGCCCGAGGTGACGGCCTTGGCGAACTGGATCATGTCCGGCTCGACGCCCCAGTGCTGGAGGCCGAACATCCTGCCGGTCCGCCCGAACCCGGTGATCACCTCGTCGGAGACCAGCAGCACCTCGTACTTGTCGCAGATCGCGCGGATGCGCGGGAAGTAGTCGGCCTGCGGCGGGATCACGCCGCCGCCGCCCTGCACCGGCTCGGCGATGAACATCGCCACCGTCTCGGGGCCTTCGGCGAGGATCGCCTTCTCCAGCTCGTCGGCCGCCGCGACCCCCTGGCTCTCCGCGCCCGCCGGCGCTTCGTAGCGGTAGGGGTAGGGGCTCGGGATGTGGACGAAGCCGGGGATGCGCGGCTCGAACATCGGCCAGTAGATGCTCATCCCCGTCGCGCACATGGCCGCCAGCGTGACGCCGTGATAACCCCAGATGCGGGAGATGACCTTGGTCTTCTCCGGCTTGCCCTTCAGCTTCCAGTAGTAGCGGGCCATCTTGATGTTGCTGTCGGTGGATTCGCCGCCGCCGGAGGTGAAGTAGAAGTGGTTGATAGTCGGATAGGTGATCCGGGCGAGCTTCTCGGCGAGTTCGATGGCGCGCGGGTTGGAGCTGCCGGCGTAGCCGGAGGCGTAGGCCATCTCGGCGAGCTGGCGGCTGCCGGCCTCCACCAAGTCCTTGCAGCCGTTGCCGGCGGTGTTGTTCCAGAGGCCGGAGAGGCCGTCGATGAAGCGCTCCCCGTTGGCGTCGACGAGGAAGGCCCCTTCCCCGCCGACCCAGACCTTGCCCGCGGCATGGGTGGCTTGGCTGTGCAGCGGGTGAATCAGATGCGCGGTATCGCGGTCGAGCAGCGCGGCTTCGGCGTTGTTTGACATGTCGTCCTCCCGGTTGCGCGGCCGCGCCTTCGCCCAGCCTGTTCGCGCCCGCCAGTGTGCGCCGCCGGGGCGCTTCCGATCAAGGCCGCGTACCGCTTTCGGCTCCGTCGCGCTGCGTTGACAGGGCGCGGGGTTTCGCGCAGCGTCGCCGCCGGAACCGCGCCGGAAGCCCGATGGAATCGCTCGACCGCTTCGCGCGGGCGAAGCTCGACTCGCTGTCGTCGCGGCAGCTGCGCCGCACCCTTCGCGAGACCGCGCCCTGCGGCCCCGTCCGGGTGCGGCGCGCGGGGCGGCGCCTCGTCTCCTTCTGCGGCAACGACTACCTCAACCTGTCGCAGCATCCGGCGGTCAAGCGGGCGGCGATGGAGGCGACGGAGCGCTGGGGCGCCGGCGCCGGCGCGTCGCGGCTGGTGACCGGCAACCACCCGCTCTTCGCCGCCCTCGAACGCCGCCTCGCCGCGCTCAAGGGCAGCGAGGACGCCTGCGTCTTCGGCTCCGGCTACCTCGCCAATCTCGGCATCGTCCCGAGCCTGGCGGGCAAGGGCGACTTGATCCTGGCTGACGAACTGAGCCACGCCTGCCTGCGCGCCGGCGCGGCGCTCTCCGGGGCCAGGATCGAGATCTTCCGGCATAACGATCTGGGACACTTGACCGCCCTGCTCGCGGCGCATCGCGCGGCGCACGGACACGCGCTGCTGCTCACCGACGGGGTGTTCAGCATGGACGGCGACCGCGCGCCGGTGGCGGCGCTCGGCGAAATCGCCGCCGCCCACGACGCTTGGCTGATGACCGACGACGCCCACGGGATCGGGGTCGTCGGCGGCGGGCGCGGCTCCAGCTTCGCGGACGGCGCCCGCGACGCCGTGCCGCTCCAGATGGGAACCCTCTCGAAGGCCGTCGGCAGCTATGGCGGCTATCTCTGCGCCTCCCGCCCGGTGGTCGATTTGATCCGCACCCGCGCCCGCCCGTTCATCTACTCGACCGGCCTGCCGCCGGGTGCCGTGGCGGCGAGCATCGCGAGCCTCGACCTGATCGCGAACGAGCCGGCGCTGGTGGCGCAGCCGTTGCGCAAGGCGGCGCTCTTCTGCGCCCGGCTCGACCGCCCGCCGCCCGAAAGCTGCATCGTCCCGGTCCTCCTCGGCACGCCGGAACGCGCCCTCGCCGCCTCCCGCCTGCTCGAGGACGAAGGCTTCCTGGTGACGGCGATCCGCCCGCCGACCGTGCCCGAGGGCACGGCGCGGCTGCGCCTCACCTTCAGCGCGGGCCACGACGACGCGGACGTCGAGCGGCTGGCCCGGCTCGTGCGCGAGCGTATCCTGCGCGAGCGTATCCTCGGCCGGTGAGCGCGCTCTTCGTCACCGGCACCGGCACCGGCGTCGGCAAGACCCTGGTCGCGGCTGCCCTCTGCCACCAGTTCCGCGAGGCGGGCCGTGCGGTGCGCGCGCTCAAACCGGTGATGAGCGGCTACGACCCGGCGACGCCGGGCGAAAGCGACGCCGGCGTCCTCCTCGCCGGCCTGGGGCGGGCCGTCACGCCCGCCGCGCTCGCCGCCATCGCGCCCTGGCGTTTCGCCGCCCCGCTCTCGCCCGACATGGCGGCGGCGCGCGAGGGACGGCGTCTCGCCCTCGCCGACATCGTCGCCTTCTGCCGCGCCGAGGCGGGCGAGCCGCTCCTGATCGAGGGCGTCGGCGGCGTCATGGTCCCGCTCGACGACCGCCACACGGTGGCGGACTGGATGGCGGCCCTGGGCGCACCGGTGCTGCTGGTGGCCGGGAGCTATCTCGGTACCATCAGCCACACCTTGACCGCCCTCGCGGTGCTGCGCGGGCGCGGCCTCCGCGTCGCCGGCCTGGTGGTCAGCGAATCCCCGGTGAGTCCCGTCCCGCCCGCCGAGACGGTCGCGGTCATCGCGCGCCACGCCGGGCCGCTGCCGGTCGCGACCCTGCCGCGCCTGGACGCCGCGCCCGCGCTCTGGCGCGCCGCCCCCGACCTGCTCGGCCCGCTCGGCCTTCCCGGCGCCTGAGCCTGCGTCAGAGGAAGCGGTTGGCACGCGGGAAGCCGCGGGGGGCTGCGCGACCGGCCTGGCCGCGCCTGCCGAACCATGCGTCCAGCGCCGTCTCCGCGCGCACGCCGCCGCCCGCCCGCCAGCGGAGCCCCTGCGCGCGGTCGAAGACCTGAACGTCGCCGAGCGTCGCGTCGCGGTAGCGTTGCAGGATGACGCCGCGGCCGCGCGCCAGGGTCGGCATCTCGGAGGCGGGGAAGAGCAGCAGGCGCCGGTTGCTGCCGACGACGGCCACCGTGTCGCCGGTCCCGTCCGCACAGACGGCGGCCTCGGCGCCGGGCGCCAGGTTCAGCACCTGCCGGCCGCCCCGGGTCTGGGCCACGACGCCGTCCTCGGGGACGAAGAATCCGCGCCCGTCGCTCGCCGCCACGATCAGCCGTCGGCCCGGCCGGTGGACGAAGAGCGCGACCGGCTCCCGGTCGTTGCCGAGCTCGACGACGAGGCGCAACGGCTCGCCGAAGCCGCGCCCGCCGGGCAGGCGATCCGCCGCCAGCGTGTAGAAGCGGCCGTCGGAGGCGAACAGCAGCAGCCGGTCGGTGGTCTCGGCGTGGAAGCGGAAGCGCGCGCGGTCGCCTTCCTTGTAGCGCACCGCCGCGTCCGGCCCGGCATGGCCCTTGACGGCGCGGATCCAGCCCTTCGCCGAGCAGAGCACGGTGATCGGCTCGCGCGCGACCAGCGCCGCGGCCGGCACCGCGCGAGGCGGCGGGGCGCGGTCGATGGCGGTGCGCCGGGCGCCCAGCGCGGTCTCCTGGCCGAAGCGCTTGCGGATGTCGGCGATCTCGCCCAACAACGCGGTCTTCTGCCGCCGCCGGCTCTTCTCGAGCGCTGCGAGCGCCGCCCGTTCCTTTTCCAGCGCCGCGTGCTCGCGTGCGATCGCCGCCTCCTCGAGCCGCCGCAGCGCGCGGAGCCGCATGTCGAGGATCGCATCGGCCTGGAGCTCGGTCACGCCGAGGCGGGCCATGAGGACGGGCTTCGGTTCGTCCTCCTCGCGCACGATGCGGATCACCTCGTCGAGGTTGCGGTAGGCGGCCAGATAGCCGCCGAGGATTGCGAGCCGGCGGGCGATCCCGGTCAGGCGGTGCGCGGTGCGGCGCAGCAGCACCGTGCGCCGGTGGTCGAGAAACGCCTGGAGCACCCGCTTCAGGGGCATGACCCCGGGCACGCCGTGGGCGTCCAGCACGTTCATGTTGAGGCCGATGCGGGTCTCGAGTTCGGTCTGGCGGAACAGCATCTCCATGAGCAGCGCCGGATCGACGGAGCGGTTCCGGGGTTCGAGGACGAGGCGGACGTCCTCGGCCGACTCGTCGCGCACGTCGGCCAGCAGGGCGAGCTTGCGCGCCTGGAGCAGGGCCGCGATGCGCTCGACCAAGCGGGCCTTCTGCACCTGGTAGGGAATCTCCGTGACGACGATCCGGTGGTGGCCGCGGTCGCCCTCCTCGACCCGCCAGCGGGCGCGCACGCGGAAGCCGCCGCGCCCGGTGGCGTAGGCGTCCACGATCTGCGCGCGGTCCTCCGCCAGCACGCCGCCGGTCGGGAAGTCCGGCCCCGGCACGTGTGCGACCAGGGCTTCGGTCGAAAGCGACGGGTCCTTCAACAGGGCCGACAGGGCGTCGCACAGCTCGCCGGCGTTGTGCGGCGGGATGCTGGTCGCGAGGCCGACGGCGATTCCGGTCGCACCGTTGGCCAGCAGGTTGGGAAAAGCCGCCGGCAGCACGGCCGGCTCGCGGTCGCCGCCGTCGTAGGTCTCGCGGAAATCCGCGGCGTCCTCGTCGAGGCCGTCGAGCAGCGCCTGCGCGACGGCCGTGAGCCGCGCCTCGGTGTAGCGCATGGCCGCGGCGTTGTCGCCGTCGACATTGCCGAAATTGCCCTGCCCCTCGACCAGCGGGTAGCGCGCCGCGAAGGTCTGCGCCAGCCGCACCAGGGCGTCGTACACCGCGGCGTCGCCGTGGGGGTGGTACTTGCCGATCACGTCGCCGACCACCCGCGCGCATTTCTTGAACCCCGCCCGCGGGTCGAGCTTCAGCACGCGCATCGCGTAGAGCAGGCGGCGCTGGACGGGCTTCAGCCCGTCGCGCAGGTCGGGCAGGGAGCGCGCGGTGATGGTGGACAGCGCGTAGGCGAGGTAGCGCTCGCTCAGCGCGTCGTCGAACGGCACCGGGCGGATCGCGCCCTCGGGCGCAGGCGGCAGCATGGCCGCCGCTATATCACAAGCCGGTTCAGGAGTCCGTCCGCAGGCGCTCGATCAGGCGCGCGCGGGCCGCGGGCATCCGCCCGCCCTGGCCGCGGAACACGTGTTTGTCGAGGAAGCGGCCCGTGAGGCGCAGGCCGTCGGCGATGTCGGCGCCGCTCCCCGCGGCGGCGTCCGGCCCGCGCAGGAAGCGCGGCAGGGGGAGCAGCCGGTCCGCATAGGGCGCGCCGGCACCACGCGAGACCGCCCGCCCGCTGCGCGGCGAGACGTAGGCCAGCCCCTCGGTCGCGCCGGTCGCCGCGCAGGCCGAGAGATCCAGGCCGAAGCCGAGCTCGCCCAGCAGCGCGAGCTCCCAGCGCACCACCTCTTCCGCCCAGCGCTCCGTCGCCTCCAGGGCGTCGAGCAGCCGCCCGAGCGCGGCGTAGACGCGCGGATAGGGATGGCGCTCCGGCAAGGCCGACTCCGCCAGGGCGCAGACGGCGGCAAGCGCCGCGAGGCGCGGCGGATCGTCCAGCAGGAGGCCTGCGCGGGCGCGCACGAGCTCGCAGGCGTAATGCCCGAGATGCTCGGCCAGGCGCGCCCGCCAGCGGGCGGACAGGGTGTTGCCAGCCTGGTAGAGGCCCCGGCCCCGACGGCCGCGCGCGCCACGGGCCAATCCGGCGTGGCGGCCGTGGTGCTCTGTCAACAGCGAAACGACCGCCGCGTTCTCACCGTGCCGGCGCGCGGCGAGGACGATGCCCGTGTCCCTCCATTCCATCCGGCGCGCTCCCCGGCGGCGGCCCGCGCCCGACCGCTCAGACGTCGTATTCGAGGCCGATGTCGCGGTAGCGCTCCGGGTCCTCGTTCCAGCGTTCGCGGGTCTTCACGAACAGCGACAGGTGGATGGGGCGGCCCAGGAGGTCCGCGAGTTCGCGGCGCGCCGCCGCGCCCACCGCCTTGATCCGCCGCCCGCCGCTGCCGAGGACGATGCCCTTGTGCGACGCCTGCCGCACGTAGACGACTTGGCGGATTCGCGCCGAGCCGTCCTGCGCCTCGGCCCAGCCCTCGGTCTCGACGGCGACCGCATGGGGAAGCTCCTGCCGCAGCTGGCGGAACAGTTGCTCCCGCGTGATCTCGGCCGCCAGCAGGCGTTCGGACATGTCCGCGGTCTGATCTTCCGGATAGAGCCAGGGGCCGGCGGGCAGGCGCGCCGCCAGCGCGCCGAGCAGGTCGTCCGTGCCGGTGCCGTCGAGCGCCGAGATCATGAAGATGCGGGCCCGGAGCCCGGTCTCTTCGACCGCCGCCGCGAGCGGCAGGAGAGTCTCGCGCGGGACGGCGTCGACCTTGTTGAGGGCGACCAGGACTTCACGCCCCGTCCGCCGCAGCCGCTCGACGATCGCCGTGGTCTCCGGCGTGAGGCGTCGGCGCGCATCGATCAGCAGCAGGGCGACGTCCGCATCGCCCACGCCGCGCCAGGCGGCATGGACCATGGCGCGCTCGAAGCGGTGGCGGGCGGCGAAGATCCCGGGGGTGTCGACGAAAACGATCTGGGCCGCGCCGGCGACGCGGATTCCGCGGACGCGGCTTCGCGTGGTCTGCACCCGGGGCGAGACGATCGTGACCTTGGCCCCGACCAGCCGGTTGACCAGGGTCGACTTGCCGACGTTGGGCGCCCCCAGGACGGCGACGAAGCCCGCGCGTGTCTCAGCCGCCACCGGTGCGTTCGAGGAGCATGCGCGCGGCGCCTTGTTCGGCAGCGCGCTTGGTGGCGCCGGTGGCGACGGCCTTGCCCACGCCTTCGACCTCCGCCTCGACCTCGAAGACGGGCGCGTGCGCCGGGCCGCTTTCGTGCAGCGTGCGGTAGAGCGGCAGGCCTCGCGCCTGCGCCTGCGCCCATTCCTGGAGCAGCGTCTTGGAATCGCGCGGTGGCGCTCGGTGCGCGTGCATCGCCTCCGTCCAGTAGCGGCGGACGAAGCGCTCGGCGGCCGGCAGGCCGCCGTCGAGATAGAGGGCGCCGATGACGGCCTCGCACGCATCCGCCAGATTGGCCGGGTTGTCGCGACCGCCGGTGGCCGCCTCGCCCGGTCCCAGCGCGAGGCGGCGCCCGAGGTCCAGCCGCCGGGCCACCTGCGCGAGCGTCTCCCGGCGGACGAGGGCGGAGAAGCGCTGGGAGAGCGCGCCCTCCGGCTCCCGCGGGAAGGCCTCGTAGAGCATGGCGGCGCTCGCCATGTTCAGCACCCGGTCGCCGAGGAATTCCAGGCGCTGGTTGTTCGCGGCCCGGCCGGTGCTGCTCGGATGGCGCAGCGCCTGGGCCAGCAGGGCCGGGTGGGCGAAGCGGTGGCCGAGGGCGTCCTCCAGCAGCGGCGCGACCGTCTCGGCACCGTCGGGCGGCTGGTCCGGTGCGCCCGGCGCGGTCAACGGGTCGCCATGACCGGGTGCGGTCAATGGATCGCCATGACCGGGTGCGGTCAATGGATCGCCATGACCGGGTGCGGTCAATGGATCGCCATGACCGGGTGCGGTCAATGGATCGCCATGAACAGCCGCTCGCCGCGCGTGTCGCTGGGCCAGTTCCAGAGCTCCGCGATGCTCGTCCCGTCGGCCAGCGAGTGGAAGATGAACTCGGCCCGCCCGACCAGGTTCTCGGCCGGGATGAAGCCGACCGAGCGCACGCGGCTGTCGAGCGAGTTGTCGCGGTTGTCGCCCATCGCGAAATAGTGGCCCTCCGGCACGGTATAGACCTGCGTGTCGTCGAGCGACCCGCGCGGCGTGCCGTCGAGCGTCATGTAGCTCGCGCCGTTGGGCAGGGTCTCCCGGTATTGCCGGTACACGCGCTCGCGTCCGTAACGGTCGCGATAGCCGTAATCCTCCATGCGTTCGCGTTCCACCGCCGCGCCGTTGATGTGGAGGACGCCGCCCAGGACCTGGATGCGGTCCCCCGGCAGCCCGACGATGCGTTTGATGTAGTCGGTCTCGTCGTCGCTCGGCAGCTTGAAGACGGCGATGTCGCCGCGCGCCGGCGGGCTATCCAGGATGCGCCCGCCGAACAGCGGCACGCTCCACGGCAGCGAATGTTTGCTGTAGCCGTAGGCGTATTTGGAAACGAACAGGTAGTCGCCCACGAGCAAGGTCGGGATCATCGAGCCCGACGGGATGTTGAAGGGCTCGAAGGCGACGGTGCGGACGATGAGCGCGGCCAGCACCGCGTAGATCAGGGTGCGGACGGTCTCCCACAGGCCGCTGGATTTGCGCCGCCCCGTGCCCTTGGTGTCGATCTTGGCTCGCGCCATATGCGGTCGGTTCGTTCGCGCGGGGCGCGCGGGCAGCTCTCGTCAGGGTGTTGCCGGAAGCGCCGTGATCACCACGATCGCCTGGGCGATCGGCGGCTCGTCGGTGAGAGTGACATCGATGCGGCATCTCATGCCCGAAGGCGCGAGCGATTGCAAGCGCCGCAGAGCGCCGCCCGTCAGTTCCATCGTCGGCTTGCCGGAGGGCAGGTTCACCACCGCCATGTCGCGCCAGAAGACGCCTTGCCGGAAGCCCGTGCCCAGCGCCTTGGCGCAGGCTTCCTTGGCGGCGAAGCGGCGCGCGTAGCTCTCCGCCCGCCGCGCCCGCCGCTCCGAGCGCGTGCGTTCGGCAGCGGTGAAGACCCGGTGGGTGAAGCGTTCGCCGAAGCGGTCGAGCGCCTTGGCGATCCGCCGGATGTCCACGATGTCGCTGCCGAGGCCGACGATCACGGGCCGACTGCACGCGGGTCCGGGATATCGAGGTCGTGGTCCGCGTCGGCGCCCGTCCGCCCTCGCTCGCCCGCCCGCTCGACCAGACGCTCCTCAGCCAGGGCGCGCCGGCGGCGCTGGCGCCGGGTCCGCCGATGGTGCTGGTAGTTGGCCACGACCCGGTGGATCGGCAGGAAGAAGGCGAGCCAGACGACCACCGCCGCCGGGACGCCGCCCACCAGCATCGGTAGCATGACCGTCTCGGGTTCCTCGAAAATGATCCCGATCGTGAGCTCTTCGGGCAGTTCCTGTCCACGCTCGTAGCCGAGGATCGTGGTCCCGAGCCAAATGATCCCGGCCCAGATGAAGGGGAAGGTCCAGGGATTGCCGACTGCGGTGCCGATCGCCGCCGCGATGACGTTGCCGCGCAGCATCCAGGCCAGGGCCGCGGCGAGGACGAAGTGGAAGCCGATGAACGGGGTGAACGAGACCGCGGCGCCGCAGGCGAAGCCGCAGGCGATGGCGTAAGGCGAGCCTTGCAGCCGCTTGAGCTTGAAGGCCCAGTACCGGGCGACCCGGCGCCAGCCCATGCGCGGCCACAGGAAGCGCCGGACGCGGGCCCAGCGGCTCGGCCTCTCGCGGCGGCGGAACAGGCTCACGCCGCGCCTCGCGGATCGTCCTCCATCGCTTCTCCCTGGCCGCGGGGCCGTTCTCCTTGTTCGCCCCTTACGTCAAGCCCCCTGGATAGCGTAGGAATCGCCCGCCGCGCAAGTGCCGCGCGCCTCCCCTCCCCTCCAGCCCCCATGGCGGATTTGCCTTGCATCTGGTATGTGCTACTGTATTTTGGGGTTGCTGGGACGACGCATCCCAAGATTTGGGCCGAATGCGCCGTCATCTTCTAGAGGGACGGGCCATGACAACCTGGACGGAGGAACGGGTCGCCACCGTGACGCGGCTGTGGAACGAGGGTCTCACGACGGCCGAGATCGGGCGGATGGTCGGCATGTCCAAGAACGCGGTCGTCGGCAAGGCGCATCGCCTGCGGCTGCCGGCGCGGCCGTCGCCGATCGGGCAGGGCAAGGGCGTCCGCAGCGTGCGGCCGCCCGCCGGGCCGAAGCCGGCCCCGCCGTCACGCCCGGTGCTGCAGCTCGCCGTCGGCACCGCGTCGTGCAAATGGCCCATCGGGCACCCGGACGAACCGGACTTCCATTTCTGCGGCGAGCCCGCGCTGCTCGACAAGCCCTACTGCCAAGCCCACTACGCGAAGGCCTACGTTCCCGCCAAGCCTCGCTCCGACGCTGCCTGACCGCAGTCGGGGCATGGGCCGATTCGGGAAGCGGGTCATGAAGAGCGCGGGCGCGGCGCGCCGAATGGGAGCGGCGGCGGTGTTGCTGACGGGCGTGTTGGCGGCGTGCGGGGGGCCGACACCGCCGGAGAAGCAGGGCGACATCTGCGCCATCTTCGAGCAATATCCCGATTGGTACGACTACGCCCTCGCCGCGGAGCAGGAGTGGGGGACGCCAATCCACGTGCAGATGGCGTTCGTCCGCCACGAATCCAGCTACCGCAGCGACGCCCGGACGCCGCGCAAATGGTTCCTCTGGATCATTCCCTGGGGCCGCCAATCCTCGGCCAAGGGCTACGCGCAAGCCATCGATTCCGTCTGGCAGGAATACGAAGCGGAGCGCGGCTCGCTCTTCCGCAGCCGCGGCGACATGGAGGACGCCCTCGACTTCATCGGCTGGTACAACGACAAGACGCGACGCGCGCTCGGCATCTCCCGGAGCGACGCCTACCACCTCTATCTCGCCTACCACGAGGGGCGGACGGGCTACAAGCGCGGCGGCTGGAAGAACAAACTCGCCGTCAAGCGCGCCGCCCAGAAGGTGGCCCGCACCGCCGGGCGCTACAAGACGCAGCTTGCCCGCTGCGAAGCGGAGTTCGAGTGCGACTCCTGGTATCAGGTCTGGCCGTTCTGCCTGTGAGGCGGTAGCGGCCTGTTCGGCGGCGCTTGGGCGTCGGGCCGTCTATTCGGCAGCCCGGGCGGCAGGCGCGGCGATGTCGTCGTTCCAGTGGTCGGCCGAGCGCTTCTTCATCATGCGGCGGAATTCGGCGGTGGTCTCGGGGAGGTACTCGCCCGTGCCCCAGTCGACGATCACGCCGTAGCGGCGCACCATGTCGAAGCGGTCGACCTCGCCCGTGCGGTAACGTTGGGCGACGGCGGCGCCGTCCTCCTCGAGCCAGCCGCGGCGCGCCCGCGCGATGGCCGCGCGCTCGGCCAGGGTCGCCTCATGGTCGATCTCGTATTGCGCGAGGTCCGCATCGATCGTCCGCAGCACCACGCCGTAATCCTTGCGCGCGCGTTCGAGGGAGACGTAGTCGTCCTCCACGTCGCGCATCACCGCCTCCGGGTCGCGCTCCAGCGGGTCCCCCAGGCCCCCGCCACCGGCGGTAGGCCGGCTGAACACGTCGCCCGACGCGATGGGCACGTCGGAAAAGATTGCGCCCAGCCACTCGGGCTCGTTCGCATCCTTGCGCCGGATGTGGAGGCCGTGCGGCATGGACGGCAGCCCCCCCTTGATGCCCCAGACGACCGCGCGCTCCCTGTCGCAGATATAGGAGATGACGGTGTCCTCGGCTTCCTGAAGGGTGCTGGTCTTGACCACGCCCGCCCCGCCCCGCCACTTGCCGGGGCCGGCGGAATCCGTCTGGATCTGGTACTCGTCGGCGACGATCGGGCAGAGCCGCTCCTGCCCCTCGACCGGCTGCGTCATCAGCCCGGTGCCGAAACAGGCGGTGGTGACGTTGCAGCCGTCCTTGCCGTTGCGCCCGCCCCAGCCGCCGGGCAGCCAGTCGTAGAACATGAAGATGTTGCGGTCCTTCGTGCGCAGGTCGCGGCCGCCCGTCAGCAGATATTCGAGGTTGAAGGCGCAGGCGATGGCGCGCTCGGGCACGATGTCCGACCAGATCTCGTAGATCGAGTTCATGATCTTCTCGAACGGCATGAGGAAGCCCGTCACCGCGACGGGCCATTGCGCGTCCACGATCGAGTTCTCGGGCGCCACAACGTTGATCGGGCGGTAGAAGCCGGAGTTGAGCGGAAGGTCCGGGAAGTAGGTCTTCATGCCGGCGACGACGGCGGAGAAGGTGCCGCCGAAGGCGGAGTTGTAGAGGGTGCCGATGGTCCCGTGGCTGCCGGTGAAGTCGTAGGTGACCTCGTCGCCCGCGATGGTGAGCGTCACCTTGATCGGGATCAGCCCCTCGCCCGACGCCGGGTCGCGGTCGATGTAGTCGACGTTCTCCCAGGTGCCGTCGGGCAGTTCGGCGATGCGCCGCCGGGTTGCCAGCTCCACGTAGTCCTGCACCTCCTTGCAACCGGTGACCACCGTGTCCTTGCCGTATTTCTTCACCAGCCGCAGCAGCTCGCGCTCGGCGACGCGGGTCGCCTCGGCCTGGGCGTTCATGTCGCCGATGATCGATTCCGGATCGCGGGTGTTGGCGGCGATCATGTCCGCGAAATCGCGCCGCCACGTGCCCTCATCGATCAGCCGCGTCGGCGTGATGCGAATGCCCTCGCGGAACATCTCCCTGGCGAGCACGTCGAAGGAGCCGGGCGTGCTGCCGCCCACGTCCGACCAGTGGCCGTTGGACTGGGCGAAAGCGATGATCTCGTCGCCGACGAAGACCGGGCGGATGATGCGCACGTCGTTGAAATGCGTACCGCCGGCGTAAGGATCGTTGGTCATGAACACGTCGCCCGGCCGCATGTCGTCCTTGAACGCCTCGATCACCGCCTTGCAGGTGTAGTGCAGCGTGCCGACGTGGACGGCGATGTCCATATTGCCCTGGGCGATGGAATCCCCATTGGCGTCGTTGAGCGCCGACGAGAAGTCACGGTTGTAGATGACAAAGGAATAGCAGGTCCGCAGGATCTGCTCCGCCATCTGGTCCACCGTGGTGATGAAGGAGTTCTTCAGGACTTCGAAGGTCACCGGGTCCAGGGTGATGCCGGATGCATGCTTGCTCATGGGTTTGCCTCCCCGACGCGGACGCGGACGTTCAGCCATTCATCCACCTCCGCATGGATGCCCGGCGGAATGACGGTGGTCGAATCGAGCTGCTCGATGACCGCCGGCCCCTCGATCGCCGCACCCGCCGGAAGATCGTCGTGCGAGTATATCGGGGTCTCCACGGCGCCCTCAACCTCGTCGAAATGGACCGGGCGCCGGCCCGCAGGCGCGAGCGCCGCGCCATTCGCCGCGTGGCGCACGAGCTCGGCCTTGCGTACGGCGCCGATGGCGGCCAGGTTCAGGCGGAACAGCTCGACCGGCGTATCGTCCCGCCGGAAGGCGTATTCGCGCTGGTGATCGGCGTGGAAGGCGGCCACCGCGTCCTCCACCGAGACGAAGGGCGCCGCCGCCGGGACCTGGAGCGAGCGCCACTGGCCCTGGTACATCATGTCGATGCTGCGTTGCAGCAGCATGTCCGCCGCCGGCACGCCTTCCTTCTCCAGGCGCGCGCGCGCCTCCTCTTCCATGGCGGTGAAGCGCGATTCGATGTCCGCCGGGTCGGCGTCGGCCGCGGCCGCGAGGCAGGTCTGTGAAAGGTCGTGGCGCACGTCCACCAGCAGGCAGCCCAGGGCGGAGGTGACCCCCGGATTGGGCGGCACGATGACGGTCGGGATCGAAAGCTCCCGGGCCAGCGCCACGCCGTGCAAGGCGCCGGCGCCGCCGAAGGCGACCAAGGCGAAGTCCCGCGGGTCGTAGCCGCGGCTGATGGAGATGAGCCGCACGGCGTCCGCCATGTTGGCGTTGGCGACGCTCACGATGGCCTTGGCGGCGGCGGTCGGCTCCATCCCGAGCGGCCGGGCCACGCCCTTGCGCACGGCGCGCTCGGAGGCCGCGCGGTCGAGCGTGACGCGCCCGCCGGCGAGCGCCGGGCCCAGGCGGCCCAGGGCCAAGTTGGCGTCGGTGTTGGTCGGGATCTCGTTGCCGCGGCCGTAGCAGGCGGGCCCCGGGTCGGCGCCCGCCGACTGCGGGCCGTTGTGCAGCGAACCCGCGTCGTCGATCCAGGCGAGAGAACCGCCGCCCGCGCCGATGGTCAGCACCTCGATGCTGGGGAAGCGGATGGGATAGCCGAATTCGATGTGCCAGTCCTTGGTGACCCGCGATTGGCCGCCGAACACGAGGGAGACGTCGCAACTCGTGCCGCCCATGTCGAGGCCGATGGCGTTCTCGTAGCCGCAGAGCATGGCGATGTGGCGGCTGGCGATGGCGCCGGCGGCGATGCCGGAGCCAGCGAGCCGCCCGGCGAAGCGGCCGGCGGTCGCCGGAGTCATGACCCCGCCGCCGGAGTGGAGCATCAGCAGGTCGCTGCCGTAGCCGCCCTCGCGCAGGCGCTCGTTCATGCGCGAGACGTAGCTGCCGACGACCGGGCTGAGCACGGCGTTCACCACCGTGGTCGAGAAGCGCTCGTGCTCGAAGATCTCCGGCAGGGTCTCCGACGAGGTGGCGATCTCCACCCCCGGTAGCTCCTCCTCCAGGATTTCCTTCATGCGGGCTTCGTGCGCCGGGTTGACGAAGGCGTTCATGAAACAGACGGCGACCGCGCACACGCCGCGCTTCTTCAGGATGCGCGCCTTCTCGCGGGCGTCGGCCTCGTCCAGCGGGACGACGGCCCGGCCCGCGTGGTCGATGCGCTCGCGCACGACCAGGCGGTCGCGGCGCCGGATGTAGGGGCGGGCCACGTCCTTGTAGGTGTCCCAGAGGTCCTCCTTGTTGGCGCGCCGGATCTCGATCACGTCGCGGTAGCCTTCGGTGCAGACCATCGCCGCCGGCGGCAGCCTGCGGGTGATCAGCGCGTTGGTGGCGACCGTGGTGCCGTGGGAGAAGAGGGTCACGTCGGCCAGGTCGACGCCGGCCTCCTCCAGCCCCCGCATCGCGCCGATCAGCGGGTCCTCGGGCGTGGACGCGGTCTTCGCCACCCGCAACGCGCCGCTCTCCTCGTCCAGGATGCAGATGTCGGTGAACGTGCCGCCGATGTCGACGGCCACTCTCAGCTTGGTCACGGGCTCCTCCGTTCGCTCGCCACTCCGCCGTCCGTCACCCGGCCGCTGCGGCGCGCCCGCGGTCGAGTTCCGACGGCAGGATCGTCCCTTCGTCCACGATCGCCGAGTCGAGCTGGGCGTGCGTCAGGTTGCGTGCCCCGCCCAGGTCGGCGCCGGAAAGATCGGCGCCCGCCAGGGACACGCCGCCGAAATAGGCGTCGCGCAGGCTGGCGCCGCGAAAGCTCGTTCCCGGAAATTCCGCGCCGACCAGCATGGCGCCGGCGAGCGTCGCCCCCTCCAGGCTGGCGCGTCCCGCCCAGGCGCCGTGCAGGTCGGCCCCGGAGAGGTCTGCCCGCTCCAGGTGGGCGCGCCCGAGCCAGGCCCGGCGCAAAGCGGTCTCGACCAGCGAGGCGCCTTCCAGGCGGGCATCGCCCAGGGCCGCGTCGGAGAGGTCGGCGCCGTCCAGCCGCGCGGCGCGGAGCGCGGCCCCGGCCAAGTCGGCGCGGGTCAGGTCGGCGCCCGCCAGATCGGCCTCGGAGAGGTCGGCGCCGGCGAAATCGGCGCGGAAGAGGCCGGCGTCGGCGAACCGCGCACGGCGCAGGTCGGCGCGCGGGAAGCGCATGTCGGCCAGGGCCGCGCCGGCGAAGTCGGCGCGCGCGCCGCCGCCGTCGCCGAGCCACAACGCATGCGCCGCCAGTGCCCGCGCGACCGCCGCCGGGTCCATGGCCCGCTCCTCCGCCGCCTCCGCCCGCGGCCCGTTCATGGCACGCACTCCCTCGCCACGGCGCTATCCCATAGCGGGGGAGCGCCCGCCGATCAACGGTGGAGGAAGGTCCGGGTCGGGGCGAGGCTCCGGGTTGGCAAGACGGGCGCGGGCGCGCTATTCTTCGCACCGTCGTCGAGAAGCCTTCCCGGAAGCCATGACCAAACGCCCTGCCGCGAGAACGCTCCTCCTTCTCCCCGCCCTCTGCTGCGCGTGCCTGCTCCTCGCGCCGCGTGCCGTGCCCGCCCAGACGCTGCCGGAGCATCTGGCGGAGAACGGCGCCTGGAAGGCCTACACCTATGTCGAGGGCGGGACCACCGTCTGCTACATGTACACGGAGCCCGCCAAGAAGGAGGGCAACTACACCCGCCGCGGCGAGCCCAACGTCATGGTGACCCGGCGCCGAGCCAGCGGGACGACCGAGGAGGTGAGCGTGACCTCGGGCTATCCCTACCGCAAGGGTGAGCCGGTGCGGGTGAAGATCGACGGGCGCGCCTTCGAATTCGACCTGATTCACGAGGAGCACGCCTGGGCGAGCGACGCGGGCGCGGACGCGAAGCTGGTCAAGGCCATGGTCCGGGGCGCGAAGATGACGGTGCGCGGGGTCTCTCGGAAGGGCACCTACTCCCTCGACAGCTATTCCCTGATGGGCTTCTCGAAAACCCGCGGCGCCATCGTCCAGGCCTGCCCGTAGGCGCCGCCGCCTGCGGGCCGGGGCACGTGGGGGCCGCGCCCGAGAGCCTGATCGGCCTGACGCGGGCGGAACTGGCGGTGCGCGTGCAGGCGACCGGCGTCGCGCCCGCCCGTGCGCCGATGCGCGTGCGCCAGCTGTGGCACTGGATCTACCATCGCGGGGTCACGGACTTCGCCCGCATGACGACGGTGAGCGGACGGCTGCGGGCGGCGCTCGCCGAGCGCTACACCCTGGCCCGCCCGGCGACGGCGGCCGCGCAGCGCTCCGCCGATGGCACGCGGAAGTGGCTCCTGCGCTTCGCGGACGGACGGGAGGCGGAGACCGTCTACATCCCGGAGGCGGACCGCGGCGCGCTCTGCGTCTCATCCCAGGTCGGCTGCACACTCTCCTGCACCTTCTGCCGCACGGGCACGCAGCGGCTGGTGCGAAACCTGGCGGCGGGCGAGATCGTCGCGCAGTTCCTGGTGGCGCGCGACGCCTGCGGCGAATGGTCCACGCCGCAGGGGCCGCGGATGCTCTCCAACCTCGTGCTGATGGGCATGGGTGAGCCGCTTTTCAACTACGCGAACGTCGCGAAGGCGCTGCGCATCGTCATGGACCCGGAGGGCATCGCGCTCTCGCGCCGGCGGATCACGCTCTCCACCGCCGGCGTCGCGCCCGCGATCGAGCGCTGCGGGGCCGAGCTCGGCGTCGGGCTCGCGGTTTCGCTCCACGCCGTCCGCGACGACCTGCGCGACGCGCTCGTCCCCCTCAACCGCAAATACCCGATCGCCCGGCTGCTCGACGCCTGCCGTCGCTACCGTGCGGCGCGCAACGCGCAACGCATCACCTTCGAATACGTGATGCTGAAGGGGGTGAACGATTCGCCCGCCGACGCTCGCGAGCTGGTCCGGCTGGTCGCCGGCATTCCGGCGAAATTCAATCTGATTCCCTTCAATCCCTGGCCGGGCGCGCCTTACGAATGTGCCTCGCCTGCGGCCATCGCGCGCTTCGCCGGGATCGTAAACCACGCCGGCTATGCAGCCCCGGTGCGCGCGCCGCGCGGCCGCGACATCCTGGCAGCCTGCGGGCAGCTTCGTTCGGCGAGCACGCCACACCGCCGCGCGTTCGCGGTGCCGGCGTAAGGCGCCTCACCGCGCCGCGTCGAAATCGGCGAAGCCCCGGCCCTCGTCGGCGAGCCGGCCCAGCAGGGGTGCGGGCTCCCAGAAGTCGTGCGTCTCGCCGAAGCGCACCACGGCGTCGCGGATGGCGCCGAGCCCCACTTGGTCGGCCCAGTGCATCACCCCGCCGCGCCAAGCCGGGAAGCCGTAGCCGTGGACCCACACCACGTCGATGTCGCTGGCGCGCAGCGCGATGCCTTCTTCGAGGATGCGCGCGCCTTCGTTCACCAGCGGATAGAGACAGCGCGCGACGATCTCTTCGGCCCCGATCGGGCGGCGGGCGATGCCCTTTTCGGCGGCAACCTCGGCGATCAGCGCCTCCACCTCGGGATCCGGGATCGGGGTCCGGCTCCCCTCCACGTAGCGGTAGTAGCCGGCGCCCGTCTTCTGGCCGAAGCGCCTGCGTTCGCAAAGCCGGTCGGCGACCACGGAGTAACGTTTGGCCGGGTCGCGCAGGTGCGCGTCCGCCTTGCGCTTGCGCCAGCTCACGTCGAGGCCGGCCAAGTCGGCCATGGCGCAGGGCCCCATGGCCATGCCGAATTCCGTGATCGCCGAGTCGATCCCGGCAGGCGTCGCGCCTTCCTCCAGCAGGAACCGCACCTCCCGCGTGTAGCCCTCGAGCATCCGGTTGCCGATGAAGCCGTGGCAGACGCCTGCCACCACCGCCACCTTCCCGAGCCTGCGCGCGAGCGCCAGTACCGATGCCAACGTCTCGGGCGCGGCCGATTCGGTGCGCACCACTTCCAGAAGGCGCATCACCCGCGCCGGACTGAAGAAATGCGTGCCCAGGACGGCACCGCGCCGCGCAGGCACCGTGTCGGCCAGGCGGTCCACGTCGAGATAGGAGGTGTTGGAGGCGAGGATCGCCCCTTCCTTGCAGACCGAATCGAGCGTCCGGAACACCGCCTCCTTGAGCGGCATCTCCTCGAACACGGCCTCGATCACGAGGTCGGCGTCGCCCAGCGCCTCGATGGTCCGGGCCGGCTCGATCAGGGCCATGCGCGCTTCGGCCTCGGCGGTGCCGAGCCGTCCGCGCGCGACCCGCCGCTCGTAGTCGCGGCGGATGGTGGCGAGGCCGCGTTCCAGGGCGGCCACGTCGGAATCGAACAGGCGGACGGGAAGGCCCGCCTCGGCGAAGCAGAGCGCGATTCCGGTGCCCATGGTGCCGGCGCCGACCAGAGCGGCGCTCCCGATGGGGCGGCCCGGCGTGTCCTTGGCAATGCCGGGCACCTTGCGGGCCGCCCGCTCGGCGAAGAAGACATGGCGCAGCGCTGCCGATTCCGGGGATTTCACACATTCCTCGAAGAGCGCACGTTCCTTCACGAGGCCCTCGTCGAAGGGAAGCGCCCGCGCTGCCTCGACGCATTCGAGGCAGGCCAGCGGCGCCCGCCGGCCAGGCGCGCGCTTCGCTAGGCGGGCGCGCGTCGCTTCGAAGACTCCGTCGTCATCCAGGGCCGGCGCGCGGTCGCGGGTGAGGGGATGCGGGGGGCCGGCGGCGATGCGTTCGGCCGCGAAGGCGCGCGCGCCCTCGAGCAGGTCGCCTTCGATCACCCGGTCGAGGATGCCGTGTTCGGCCGCCCAGGCCGCCGACACCGGCTTCCCTTCCACGATCATCGCGAGTGCCGCCTCCATGCCCGCGAGCCGGGGCAGGCGCTGCGTGCCGCCGGCCCCCGGCGGGAAGCCCAGCGCCACTTCCGGCTGGCCCAGGGCGGTTTCCGCGCGCGCCACCCGGTAGTGGCAGGCGAGAGCCATCTCCAGGCCGCCGCCGAGGCAGGAGCCCCGCAGCGCCGCGACCACCGGCTTGGGGGAGCGCTCGATCGCCGGGATCACGTCGCGCAAGGTCGGCTCGCCGGCCGGCCACGGCTTGCCGAACATTCGGATGTCGGCGCCGGCGAGCGTGCCCGCGCCGCCGCCCCGCAGCACCACCGCCGCGACCGCATCGTCCGACGCGGCCTCGGCCAAGCGTGCCAGGATCGCGCGCGGCACGCCCGGGCTCATCGCGTTCACCGGCGGGTTCTCGATGGTGATGACGCCGACCGCGCTCCGGCACTCCAGACTGGCACCGCTCATGTCTCTCCCTCCTCCGAAAGCGCCGTGGATTCCCGGGCGGCCCATCCTATAAGATGGGCGCTCGCGCGGGCCAGCGACCGGAGGCACGCCAGTGCCGGAATCGGACCTCGAACGGCGTTGCGCCGAAAAGGGGCTGAAGATGACCGAGCAGCGGCGCGTGATCGCGCGCGTCCTCTCGGAAGCCACCGATCACCCCGACGTGGAGGGCCTCTACCGGCGCGCCACCGCCATCGACCCGCGCATCAGCCTGGCCACGGTGTACCGCACCGTTCGCCTCTTCGAGGAGTGCAACCTGCTGGCGCGGCACGATTTCCGCGACGGGCGGGCACGCTACGAACAGCATCTCGACGAACACCACGACCACCTGATCGACTTGAGCTCGGGCAAGGTGATCGAGTTCCAGAACGAGGAGATCGAGGCGCTCCAGGCCGCCGTGGCGCGGACGCTCGGCTACCGGCTGGTGGACCACCGGCTGGAGCTCTACGCCGTTCCCCTGGAGAAGCCCGAGGAATAGCGCGCGCCGGGGCCATGGCCGACGATGATTTCATGGCCGGGATCGTCGCCGGCAGCCTGGAGGTCCGTCTCGCACGCAGCCCGGCGGAGGTGGATGCCGCCCAGGCCCTCCGCTATCGCGTGTTCTACGAGGAGATGACGGCCGACCCCAGCCCCGAGATGGCGGCCCGTGCCCGCGATTTCGACGGCTTCGACGCCTATTGCGACCATCTGCTCGTCATCGACCACGAGAGAGGCGCGGGCGCGGACCGGGTGGTCGGCACCTACCGCCTGTTGCGGCGCTCGGTGGCCGAGGCCCATGGCGGCTTCTATTCGGCCACGGAATACGACATCCGCGCGATCACCGCCCAGCCCGGCGAGCTGCTCGAGCTCGGCCGCTCCTGCGTCGACGCGGCCTACCGCAACCGCGCCACGATGACCTTGCTCTGGCGGGGCAACGCGGCCTATGTGCTGCATTACGACATCCCGCTCATGTTCGGCTGTGCGAGCTTTCCGGGCACCGACCCGGCCGGCCACGCCCATCCTCTCGCCTACCTGCACCACTACCATCTCGCACCCGCCGCGCTGCGTCCCAGGGCGCGCGCCGAGCACTATGTGAGCATGGACCTGATGCCCAGGGAAGCGGTGGACGCCAAGGCCGCGCTCAAGGCGGTCCCGCCGTTGATCAAGGGTTATCTCCGCCTCAACGGGTTCGTGGGCGATGGCGCGGTGATCGACTGGCAATGGGGGAGCGTCGACGTGAGTATCGTCGTGAAGACCGACCTCGTGACCAAGCGCTACCGGGAGCGCTTGACGTGACGGCGCTCGCGACCCTCCTGCGCTTCGCCGGCTGGACGCTCTGTCTGGCGCCGTTGCAATGCATGCTGCTGGCCCTCCGGGTGCCGTTCGCCCGCAAGCTGCCCATGATCTGGCACCGCGGCGTCTGCCGCATCTTCGGCTTCCGGATCGAACGCTACGGTACCATGTCGCGGGCGAAGCCGACCCTCTTCGTCTGCAACCACAGCTCCTATCTGGACATCAGCGCGCTCGGTGCCGTGCTGCCGGGCAGTTTCGTCGCCAAGGCGGAGGTGCGCGGCTGGCCGGGGTTCGGCTTCCTGGCGACCTTGCAGCGCACCGTGTTCGTCGAGCGCCGCCCGTCGCGGACGGCCCACCATCGCGACGAGATGGCGGCCCGCCTCGAAGCCGGCGACAGCCTGATTCTCTTTCCGGAAGGCACCAGCAACGACGGCAACCGGGTGCTGCCGTTCAAGAGCGCGTTTTTTGGCATCGCCGAGAAGCCGATTCGGGGCCGCCCGCTCGTGGTGCAGCCGGTCTCGATCGCCTACACGCGGCTGCACGGCATCCCCATGGGGCGGCCCTACCGGCCGTTCTATGCGTGGTACGGCGACATGGGTCTCGGCAGCCACCTGTGGGCCGTCGCCGGCCTGGGCGCCGCCACCGTCGCCATCCAGTTCCACCCGCCGATGACGATCGAACGCTTCGACTCCCGCAAGGCCCTGGCCCAGGCCTGTCACGACGAGATCGCCGACGGCGTCTCGCGCGCCATCAGCGGCAAGCTCGCCCCCCCGATCAGAAAACGCTTCTGGATGCCGAAGCCGGCTTGAGCGCGAGCTACATCAGTTTGTTGACGTTGGGGGCCGGATTTGGGTTTAGTTATGGTGTGCGGTAATGCAGAGGATGTCCGGTTCCCGGCGGCTGGGATAGAGGTGGACGAGGAGAGGGCTTCGTGATAGGGTGCGAACATGACAAGCGTGGCCCTGATCCTCCACTGCTAATTGATCTCTCTTTTGAGCCAAGGCACCCGACGCATGAGTCTCGACTCGGAATTGAAGGCTGCAATCGGTCTCCTCCGCTCCAACGAACTGGAAAACGAGGAGGGGTCAAGCAAGGAGTCATTCTGCCGATCCTGCGCGCGTTGGGTTGGAATTTCGGTCGATTAAGCCCGAGCATACTGCGAATCGGGGGTGCGTGGATTACGCGCTGCTGTGTCACGGCCGCCCGCAGATTTTTATCGAAGCCAAACGACGCGGCGTTTTGGATGTTCGAGCCGAGGAGCAACTCTTCGGCTACGCTTCCAACCAGGGCGTCCCCTTGCTCGTTCTTACCGATGGCGACCATTAGGATTTCTTTCTCAGCATGGCTGATGGCCTCCCAGAGGATCGGCGATTCTGTCGTCTGGAATTGTTTCACGAAGCCGAAATTCCACAATATATGAAGTTTCTGGAGACTTACCTTCGGAAACACCGCGTTGCTTCCGGCGAGGCCCGGCGCAGCGCAGAAACATGCCTTGGAAGAAAAAGCACGCCGATGCGCGAAGTCTGGGAACAGCACTTCGCGCCCCCGCCGTCCCGCGAAGAGACCATCGCGATCGGGTTCAGGATCGCGGCTTATTGATCGTGGCTGCGGCACTCTCATACTGCATTACTTACGAGAAGGAGGTGAACAGGCGACCATAACATGACCATCGTCGATTGTCCCGAAGACAAGATTGAGTATCGCGACGGTTACATATTTTGCATGGAACGATATGACTTGTTAGATAAACGTAATCCCAACTATCTAGATAACTGGTAGAGGGCGCAGGACGAGCGGCTGAACCCGCTCTTGCGGGGATACTGAGAGATCTGCCGGCGTAACTCAACTGGAAGAGCACTTGATTGCTGATGTGAGCCAAGTTGAAGCAAAGGATTGTTTGGCGGGCATAGGAAAGAGACTGGATGCTTACGCGGAACACATTGATCATTAGAACGCGCCTGCGGTTCCGCCATATTCTCCCTGTGTTTGGCATGAAGGGGGGATGGGGTCCGGGGTTGCCGCAGATTTTTGATTGACAGGCCGTGTGGGTATATCGGGTTACAGTCCGGCTGCACCGGCGGGCGGGCGGGCGCCGGGCTCACGGAGGTAGAGGGGGCGGGGTGGGGTGTCGGCAGAGGCGGCGCTTTCGGCGCGGGTGACGGCGAGGCGCACGAGGACGCGGGCGTCCGGGAAGCCGGGGCCGGTCACTGCGTGCGCCTCCACCGCGGGCGGCAGGGCGGCCATGGCCGCTTGGCTTCCGGTGCCGGCGACGACGAACGGGCCGCGGCCGATGCGCGCGCCGAGAAGCCCCGGCAACGCCTCGGCGACGGCGGCGCAGGGCTCGCCCAACGGACGCGCCGCGCGGTCGAAGAGCTGGACGTAGAGGCGGCCCCGGCGGGCGTCGAGGGCAGCGAGGATCGGTCCTGTGCGTGCCCGCTCGGAAACGCCGGCGGCGAGAACCTCCAGAGTGGTCAGGCCGATCAGGGGCCGCCCGGCGGCCAGGGCCAGTCCGCGCGCCGTCGCGAGGCCGATGCGGATTCCGGTGAATGAGCCGGGACCGACGGTGACGGCGAAGGCGTCGACCGCGTCGAGACCGGCGCCGCCTTCCGCCACGACCTCGCGCAGCAGGGGAACGAGCGCCTCCGCATGGCGCTCCGCGGCCTCGATTCGGCGGTGCGCCGCGACGCCGCCGCCGGCCCAGAGGGCGGCCGAGCAGGCCCGGGTCGCCGTATCGAAGCCGAGCAGTCTCATCGCCTCGCGGCGTTCCGGGAGCACGTGCCGCGCCGCGTGCGGATGGTACAATCGTGGGCACGACCGATGGCGACAAAGCGGCCTTCATGGACGAGCTGGTCGAAATCGCACCGCCGCGCTTCGACGCGGTGCTGGCGCTTGCCTACGCGACGGGCGGGAACATCGCCGGGCGCCCGCTTTACCGCTGGGCGGCGTGCTACCTCCATCGCGACGCGGCGGCGTTGCTGGCGCGCGCGATCGACCTCGCGGCGGCGCAGGACCTCAAGCTGAAAATCTTCGACGGCTACCGCCCGGTCGAGGCGCAGTGGGCGCTGTGGCGGCGGTGCCCGGACCCGACCTTCGTCGCCGACCCGCGGCGCGGCTCGCCGCATTCGCGCGGCGTGGCGGTCGATCTGACCCTCGTGTGTCGGAAAAGCGGCGAGGAACTCGACATGGGCACCGGGTTTGACGATCTGACTCCGCGCGCCTTCCACGGCAGCGCGGTGCCCGCGCCGGAGGCCCAGCGGAACCGGATGCTGCTGCTCGGGCTGATGGCATCGGCGGGTTGGGACCACTACCGCAACGAATGGTGGCATTATCAGCTTTTCGCGCCGCGGCGCTACCCGTTGCTCTGGGATTCCGCGGCCGGCACTAGGCTGGCGGCCCGTTGAGCGCCCGCCCGCCCGCCACCTTCGCGCGTGGTCTGCTCGCCGCCCTTGCGCTGGCAGCCGGCGGCGAGGCCTTCGCCGCCGATTCGGCGGTCGTCCTGCAATACCACCGCTTCGGTGAGGACGAACTGCCGACGACGAGCGTCACCCTCGACCAGCTCGAGGCGCATATCGACCATCTGGCGAGCGGTGGATACGCTGTGCTCCCGCTGCCCGAAATCCTCGCCGCGCTCCGTGCCGGCCGGCCGCTGCCGGAGCGCGCCGTCGCGATCACCATCGACGACGCCGCGCGGTCGGTCGTGGACGAGGCGTGGCCGCGGTTCGAAGCGGCGGGCCTGCCGTTCACCGTGTTCGTTTCCACCGACGCGGTCGATCAGGGCCACGCCGGGGTCATGCGCTGGGACGAACTCCGCCGTCTGGCCGCGTCGGGTGTGACGATCGGGAACCACGGCGCCGCCCACGGGCAAATGTGGCGCGACGACGACGACGCCAACCGGGCGGACCTCCTGCGGGCGCGCCGGCGGCTCGAGGCCGAGCTCGGGGTCGATGCCGACCTGTTCGCCTACCCTTACGGCGAATGGAACGAGGCGCTCCGCCGGCTGGTCGCCGAGCTCGGCTTTTCCGCGGCCTTCGGCCAGCAGTCCGGCGTCGTCCACCGGCATTCAGACGCCTACAACCTGCCGCGCTTCCCGTTGAACGAGGCCTATGGAGGGATGGAGCGCTTCGCGTTGATCGTGGACGCACTGCCGCTCGCCGTCGCGGCGGTGACGCCGGCGGATCCGGTTCTGGCGGAAAACCCGCCGACGGTGGACTTCACCGTTCGCCTGCCGCCCCCGAATCTCTCCGCCCTGGGCTGCTATGCGTCGGGCGGCGTCACCGCCCGGGTCGAGAGCGGGAGCGGGGGCGCCGTGGCGGTGCGGTTCGACCGGCCGTTCCCGCCCGGGCGGAGCCGGCTCAACTGCACGCTTCAGGACGAAAGCGGACGCTGGCGCTGGTTCAGCTTGCAGTTCGTCGTACCCGACCGGCGTGCGCCGGTCGCCTGCCCGGCGCTGCCCTCCGTCAGGAGCGCGGCATCGGCGTATCGACCGAAGCCGTCCGCCGCCCGCGGTCGCGCAGATGCGCCCGGTCGAAGCCGTCCAGGTTGTTTTGGCGGATGATCCGGCGGATCGTCCGGATATAGGCTTCGCCCCGTTCCGAATAGCGGGTCAACTCCCCAGCCAGGGCGTAACCGCTCATCGGGACGCCGGCTGCGCGCAAGGCCACGCGCGCTTGGCGGAACTCCGCATAGGCCGGGTGGCAGTTGAGGTTGCGCGCGTAGGCGCTCCCGGCATCGAGCAGGCTCGGGAAGCTGCGCACGCGGTGGCGGCGGTGGGCGTCGCGCCGTTTCGGCAGCATCCCCAGCGCCGCCTCGTAGGTGTACATCCCGAAGAGGGCGTTGCCCTCGCGGGCGAACCGGGACGTGCCCCACCCCGTTTCCTCCGCCGCCTGGGCGATCGCCAGCGACGGCGGCACCACGTCCAAGCGGCTCAGCAGAGCCTCCCGGTCGAAGGGGTCGGTCTCGCAACGTTCGGCGATCTCCTCGAGCCAGCGCCGGTCCGCGGGTGCGATCACGCCGGACCGCGCCAAACGATCGAAGAGCCATTCGACGCGCAGCCGCGCGGCTGCCAGCTCTTCGTTGACCCGTAGCACGATCGGAAGGACGAACTTGATGAAGAGGGTCTTCCGCGCCTCGATCGACGACATGTGGGCGAGGTCGCGGGGCAGCGAGTCGAGGTAGAACCGGGGCACGCGCCCGGCCGTTTCCCGCACCGCGACCAGATCGTATCCGAGGGAGGCGAGCCGGGTCGACAGGGCGGCCGCCATCGGCGGGGCGACGGACGCGCGCGGCGCCGCCGAAAGACTCGTGACCACCTCGGCCCGCGTCCGCTGGGGCGGCAGCACGACGTCCGCCGGCGCTTCCGGTGCCGCTCTGGGCGGCGGGGGCGGCGGAAGGACAATCGTGTCGGGGATGGCCGCGGGCTGCGACGGTGAAACCTCCCGCGCCGGCGTCCACGAAAGAGCCGCGAGGCTGAGGCCGGAAAGGCCCGGTTCCGCCTGCCGGGGAGGCATGGCGGCCGGAATCCCGCCAGCCTCCGGCTGTGCCGCCGGCGCGCCGCCGTCGGTCCCCGCCAAAGCCATGCCGAGAACCCCGAACGCACACGCGGCCAGCAGCCCGATGGCCAGCGGCGCGACGGCCACGCAGGCCGAACCGAGGCGCCCTCGCGGCCGCGCGAGCGTCCGGCCGTCGTCGATGATCGTCAAAATCTCCCGCCTCCCCCTCCCGGTTCGGCCGCGGGCGTTCGAGCGGCGTCAAACCGCTCGAACTTCGACGACCTCCGGGATGTAGTGCTTGAGCATGTTCTCGATACCCATCTTCAGGGTCGCCGTGGAGCTGGGACAGCCCTGGCACGACCCCTGGAGCTGGAGCATCACGACGCCGTTGCGGAACCCCCGGTAGGTGATGTCCCCGCCGTCCTGCGCGACGGCGGGCCTCACCCGCGTGTCCAGCAGTTCTCTGATGTGCGCGATGATCTCCGAATCCGCCTCGTCGTCCGCACTTTCCTCCTCCGCCGCGTCCGCGGCCTCGTCGAGAAGGAGGGGGTGGCCGGCCACGAAGTGCTCCATGATCACGCCAAGGATCATGGGTTTCAGAAGCTGCCAGTCCGCGTCCTCGGACTTGGAGACGGAGACGAAGTCGCCGCCGAAGAAGACGCCCGTCACCCCCTCGATCAGGAACAGCCGTCTCGCCAGCGGGGAGCGTTGCGCGGCTTCGGCGTCGCGGAAATCCGCCGTTCCCGACGACATCACCGCCTCTCCGGGCAGGAATTTCAATGTCGCCGGGTTCGGAGTCCGCTCGGTCTGTATGAACATGCTTTCCCCAACCCCCGTGAAAGGCGGTGCCACTCTGGACCGGACCGGCAGCGAGATCAAGCCCCGCCGATGTCCCCGGTGCGCGGGCCTCTGGGCCGGTATTCGCGCGGAGCGCGAAAGGATACGGAGGAACCGCGGGGCCGGTGTTCCACGCGCCCCAGAATTAAGGGAGGGTGTCACGTCAGGTTACGGAGCCGGCGGTCGTCGAGGTTGCCAGGGACGACGACGAGGGGGATGTTGAGTTGGCCGGCGAGCTGGCCGGCGAGCCAGGAGATCAGCGATCCGTGCCCCTGGTCGGGCGGAGCCGCGCCGACGACCAGCAGGTCGATCGCCTCGTTCTCGCCGACGTGGTTCAGGATCTCGTCGCCGATCCGGCCCTCGCGCACCGTCACGCTCGGCGCGTGCCCGGTGACCGCCGCCACCTTCGTCGCCATGCCAGCGAGGAAGGCATCCGCCTCCTCCCGCGTCTCCTGGCGGATCAGTTCACCGACGGCGGCCCAGTGCTGGAACTCCGGCGGCTGGACGACGTGGAGCAGCGTCACCCGCCCGCCCGAGTTGCGCGCGCGGAGCGCGGCGAACCGCGCCGCCACCTCGGAATGGCCATCGTCCGCCACGCAGACGAGAAAGGTAACCCGGCCGGCAGCGTGACCCGCGCCCGGTTCAGGCGGCGCCTGTTCGGCCATGGCGTTCCTCCCGCGGCGCCTTCAGCCCTTGCGAAAGGCGAGACCGCCCAGCCATCCTGCCACCAGGGCGAGCGCGATGGCAACGAGGCCGTAGAGCGCCTCCTCGGCGCGTGCGAAGGCGGAAACCTCCGCCGAGAAGCCTCCCTTTTCCACGCGAAGCGTCGTCGAGCGGACGCTCAGCACCCGACCGTCGCGTACCAGTCGGGCTTCCACCCGGTAGTCCCCGGTCGGCACGTTGGCGGGAAAGGCCAGGGCCGTGCGGAACAGCGCTTCGTCGATGAACGCGACCCTGCCCACGTCCGGCCGGTAGAGGGTCTCTCGCCGTTTGTGGCGGCGAAGGGCGTCGCGGAAGGCGTCGGCGTCGTCATCCGTGCGGATCCAAATGGCCTCGAGCGGCAGCCGGTCGGCGCCGAGGCGTTCGCGGGCGCGCAAGGCGGCGGGCGCCACCTCCGCGAGGGGCCGCGACGAGGCAACGGCGTAATATTGGGGCACGTCGCGGAACGCGACCGAATCCCGGTTGATCCAGATGCCGGCCGCGCGCCGCTTGCGGCGCACCACCATGGGCGCTTCCGGCCCGCGCACCGTGACCACCACATCGCCCTCGGCGCCGACGGCGCCGAACAACAGGATCGACGTGCCGGTGAAGCTCGAATTGATCTCGATGTGCCGCGTGGAAAGCGCGATCGACAGCGGCTCGTCGCGCGCTTGCGGGGTCGCGACCGGCACCGCCGCGAGAGCGGCCACGAGCGCCGTCCCCGGCAGCCGGAGGACGCGCGCCATCACCCGGCTCCGAACGGCGCGACGGCGAAGGGGTCGTCCGGCGTCGCCGCCAGGGACCAGGCGAGCCGGGCGCAGACGGCCAGCACCAGCAAGGCGAGCAGGCCGCGAAGGTGCTCCGCGCGGATGCGGCTCCCGATCCGCGTCCCGTATTGCGCGCCGACGACCGCGCCGACCGCCAGCAGGAGGCCCAGAACGACGTCCACGTTGTGATTGTTGACGGCGTGGGCGAAGCAGGAGACCGTGCTGATCACGATAATCCCGAACAGCGACGTGCCGACCACGACCGAGGTCGGGATACCGATGAGGTAGATCATCGCCGGGATCATGAAGAACCCGCCGCCCACCCCCATGAGGGAGGCGACGATCCCCATGAGGAAGCCGACCACGACCAGCGGGATGGCGCTCACATAAAGGCCCGACCGGCGGAACCGGAGCTTCAGCGGCAGGCCGTGTATCCAGGTGTGGTAGTGGGCCTTGCGCCGGAGCGTCCGCCGTTTGCGCATCGTCGCCGTCACGCTCTCGGCCCCCATGAGGAAGCCGACGACCGCCAGGAACAGCACGTAGGAGAGCGCGATCACGAGGTCGATCTGCCCGGCCTCGCTGAGCAGCCGGAAGACGAACGTGCCGAGCCAGGCGCCGCCGATGCCGCCGCCGGAGAACAGCGCGCCCACGAGGAAATCGACGTTGCCACGCCGCCAGTGCGCCATCGTGCCGGAGACCGACGAGGCGATGATCAGGTTGGTGCCCGTGCCGACGGCGACAGAGGGCGTGACCCCGAGAAAGATCAGGAGCGGCGTCGTCAGGAAGCCGCCGCCGACGCCGAACATCCCCGAGACCAAGCCGACGCCGCCGCCCAGCGCGAGCAGGATCAGCGCGTTGACCGGGATCTCGGCGATCGGGAGGTAGATGTCCATCCGTTCGGGCCTGTCGTGCGTGCGACGCGGCGCCGGATTGCGCTCCCGTCAGGCGTGAAGCAGCCCCACGATCGCCTGCGCCTCGGCGAGCTTGGCGTCGGCGATGCGCCGCGCGCGCGCCGCACCGTCCGTCATGACGCCGTCGATATAGGTGCGCTCCGCCACGAGCTCGCGCATTCGGGCCGTGATCGGGCCTAACGTTCCGATCGCGAGATCGGCCAGTTTGTTCTTGAAGGCCGCGAAGCCCATCCCGGCATGTTCGGCGGCGACCGCCGCCACGGATTCACCGGCGAGCGCCGCGTAGATGCTCAGCAGGTTCGACGCCTCGGGCCGCCGCTCGGGCGCGTAGTCGAGGCCCGGCTCGGAATCCGTCTTCGCGCGCTTGATCTTGAGTGCGATCGTGTCGGCGTCGTCGGTCAGGTTGATCCGCGCGTAGTCGGAGCCGTCGGACTTGCTCATCTTGCGGCGGCCGTCGCGGAGGCTCATGACCCGCGTCGCGGTGCCCTGAATCAGCGGCTCGGGCAGGGGGAAGAATTCCCTCCCGCAGGAGCGGTTGAAGGCACCGGCGAGATCGCGACAGAATTCCAGGTGCTGCTTCTGGTCCTCGCCTACCGGGACGTGGGTCGCGTGGTAAACGAGGATGTCGGCGGCCATCAGCACCGGATAGGCGTAGAGGCCGAGGGGCGCGTTCTCGCGATTCTTCCCCGCCTTGTCCTTGAACTGGGTCATGCGGTTGAGCCAGCCGAGCGGAGCGAAGCAATTGAGCAGCCAGGCGAGCTCGGCGTGGGCCGGAACGCGGCTCTGGTTGAAGATGATGCAGGTTTCGGGATCGAGCCCGGCCGCCAGCAGGCCGGCCGCGACCTCGCGGGTGTTGGCCGCGAGCTGTGCCGGATCCTGCGGCACGGTGATCGCGTGCAGGTCGACGATGCAATAGAGGCAGTCGTAATCCCGCTGCATCGCGACCCAATTCCTGATCGCACCGAGATAGTTGCCGAGATGCAGGTTGCCGGTCGGCTGGACACCGGAGAACACGCGCTTCATGGCAGGGACGCTCCGCCCGCGGACGGCGGGCTTTATCGCGCTCCCCTCCGGCGCGGTCAACCGCGGCGCCGGAGGAGGCCGCGCAGCTCGCGCAGCGACACCAGCCCGGCCGCGCCGGCGAGGCCGGCATAGGCCGCGAGGCCGGCGCCCGCGAGCGCGGCCAGTGCGAGGACGCGCCACCCGGCGGCCTGGGCAAGCAGGCCATCGACTCCGAGCCCCGTGCCCCACAGCACCGCCGCCATGCCGGCGCAGGCGGCCGCCATGCGCGGCAGCCTGCGGCGCAGGCGCGCGTCCGGCCGCAAATGGCCGCGCCGGGCGAGGCCGGCGGCGAGCAGGGCGACGTTGAGCCAGCCGGCCAGCGTCGTCGCCAGCGCGATCCCGACATGGGCCAGCGGCCCCATGAGGAGCAGGTTCAGCGCGATGTTGACGAGCAGGCAGAGTACCGCGACGCGGACCGGGGTTCTGGTATCCTGCCGGGCGAAATAACCGGGCGCCAGCACCTTGATCAGCACGAAGGCGGGCAGTCCGCCGGCATAGGCCACGAGCGCCGCGGCCGTCGCCACGCTCTCCGCGGGGCCGAAGGCGCCGCGCTCGAACAGGACGACGACCGCGGGGCCGGCAATGAGGGCGAGCGCCACCGCTGCCGGCAGCGCCAGCAGGAGTGCGAACTCGATGGCCCGGTTCAGGCTTCGCGCCGCTTCCGCCTCCTCTCCCGCCCGCACCTGGCGGCTCAGGAGCGGCAGCAGCGCCGTCCCCACCGCCACGCCGACGACGCCGATCGGAAGCTGGTTCACGCGGTCCGCGTAATAGAGGAACGACACCGAGCCTGGCGGTAACAGCGAGGCGATGACGATGTCGATGACCAGATTGACCTGGGCCACGCCGGCGCCGAGCGCGGCCGGAGCAGCCACGACGAGGAGGCGCTTCACCCCCGGCGTGAGCCGCGGCATGCGCAGCCGCAGCGCCATGCCGGCGCGCCGCGCCGCCAGGACGAGCCAGACGAGCTGGACGACACCGCCGCCCGTGACTCCGATCGCCAGTGCATGCGCCGGCGTTTCCGTCCAGCGCGCGAGACCCAGCAGCGCGGCGATCAGGCAGAGATTGAGCAGGATCGGCGCGGCGGCGACCGCGGCGAACCGGTAGAGCGAGTTGAGGACCCCGCCCAGGAGGGACACCAGCGAGATGAAGAGGATATAGGGGAAGGTCAGGCGCGTGAGCTGGACCGTCAGGTCGAACGTCTCCGGTTCGTCGGCGAAGCCCGGCGCCAGCCCCTGCATCAGCCACGGCATCGCGATCTGCGCGGCGATGACCAGCAGCAGGAGGACCCACAGGAGGACCGCGAGCGTGTCCTCCGCGAACGACTTGGCCGCGGCGCGGCCGTCGCGTTCCAGAATGCCGGCGAACAGCGGCACGAAGGCCGCGTTCATGGCGCCTTCCGCGAACAGCCGGCGCATGAAATTGGGCAGCTTGAAGGCGATGAAGAAGGCGTCGGCGGCGGGGCTCGCGCCCAGGATGGCGGCGATCAGGATGTCCCGCGTGAATCCCAGCACGCGGGAGCCCATGGTGTAGCCGCCGACGGTCGCGGCCCAGCGGATCAGCGCCATCGCGCTCCTTACCCGGTGGGGATCGGCGGCTCAGGCGGCCGCGCGGCGGCCCGCCTCGCCGGTGTCGCACCGGAGCATCGCGATCAGCCGGCCGCGCACCAGGTCGATCTGGCTGTCGCGGGAGAGCTTCAGGCCGAAACGGTCGCGGACGTAGAACACGTCGACCGCGCGCGAGCCCAAGGTTGAGGCGTGCGCGGAACCGATCGAAAGGCCGCAGGCGCTGAGCGTGCGCGCGATGTCATGGAGCAGCCACGGGCGATCGCACGCGCTGACCTCGATCACTGTGTGTCCCAGACTCGCCGCGTTGTCGACCAGGACCTCGGGCTCGACCGCGATGGTGTCGGCCGGCGGCGCCCGCCGGGCGGGGGCCGCGCCTCCGCGGAGCGCGCAGGCGACGCCCGCCCGGAGCCGCTCCAGGCCGTCCGCATCGGCGGGCACGCCGCCGCCTGCGCCCTGGACTCGAAAAGTATCGAGCGCCATGCCGTCGCCGGTGGTGTGGACGCGGGCATCGACGATGCTAGCGCCCGCCGCCGCCACCGCGCCGGCCGCCGCGGCGAACAGGCCGGGGTGGTCGGGCGCGTAGAGCGTGACCTCCGCCACCCCCCTGCCGCGGTCGGCCCTGGCCTCGACCACGGGGCCGTTCCCGCCGCTTCTCCGCACCAGCCGGGCGTGGTGCTCCTGCATCGCCGTATCGGTGGAGAGCCAGTAGGGCGTGTCCAACTTCGTTTCGAACCGGTCGATTTCGGCGTCGCTCCAGTCCGTCAGGCGCGCCCGCAGGGAAGCGCGCGCGCGCGCAGCCTGCTCTTCCCCGTCTTCCGCCTCGCGGCCGCCGGCCAGGACCTCCTCGGCGCGATGGTAGAGGGCGCGCAGCAGCGAGCCCTTCCATGCGTTCCAGCGGCCGGGGCCCACGGCGGCGATGTCGGCAGCGGTCAGCACCAGCAGCATCCGCAGGCGCTCCAGCGAGCCGATGCGGGCCGCGAAATAGGCCACCGTCTGCGGGTCGTTCGGGTCGCGCTTGAACGCCGTCAGGCTGAAGAGAAGATGATGGCGGACCAGCCAAGCGACGGTCTCGGCCTCGGCGGGCGCGTAGCCGAGCCTGCGCGCGATGCGCCGGGCAATGGCGCCACCCGCCGTCGAATGGTCGCGGCCCCGCCCCTTCGCCACGTCGTGTAGGAAGAGCGCAAGATAGAGGGCGTCGCGCGCCCGCACCTTGTGGACGAGCGCGCTGGCAAGCGGCAGGTCGTCGGCCAGCGCCCCGCTCTCGATGGCCGCGAGCACGCCGACCGCCCGGATGCTGTGCTCGTCGACGGTGTAGGCGTGGTAGAGGTCGTGCTGGGTTTGCGCCACGATCTGCCCGAAATCGGGCAGGAAGCGGCCGAGCACGCCGGCCTCGTTCATCAGCCGCAGGGTCCGTTCCGGTCCGCGCCGGTCGGTGAGGATGGCGTGGAATGCGCGATTGGCCTCTGGGTCGTCGCGCACCGGGGCGGCGATCAGGCCCAGGCTCCGATGAATCAGGCGCAGCGCCGCCGGGTGGATGTCCCGGCCCTCGATCTGTGCGCGCCGGAAGATCGCGATCAGCCGCGCCGGCCGTTCGGCGAAGGCGCCTTCGTCGGCGACCGCGATGCGCCCGCCGGAAACCAGCAGCCCGTCGCGCGCCGGCCCGCTGGCCGCCCCGGCGTCGCGCACCGGCACCGGATCGAGACGCTCCGCCTCGATGACGGCACAGAAGATCCGGGTGAGCTCCCCCACCGTCTTCGCTACCCGGAAATAGCGCTTCATGAAACGCTCGACCGCGAGGTTGCCCGGCCCCACTCGGAAGCCCATGCGCGCGGCGATTTCCGGTTGCCGGTCGAAGGTAAGCCGGTCCTCCGCCCGGCCGCTGACGGTGTGGAGATGGGCGCGGACGCGCCAGAGGAATCCTTGCGCCTGCGCGAAACGGAGATATTCCCCCCGGCTCAGGACGCCGCGTCCGACGAGCTCGCCGAAGCGTTCGACGCGGAAGAGGTATTTCGCGATCCAGAACAGCGCGTGGAGGTCCCGCAGGCCGCCCTTGCCATCCTTGACGTGGGGCTCGAGGAGGTAGCGGGAACCGCCCGTGCGCGCATGGCGCGCGTCGCGCTCCTCGAGCTTGGCGGCCACGAACGCCGCCTCGCCGCCCGAGACGATCTCGGCCAGGAAACGCCGGTGAAAAGCCCGGTAGAGGGATTCGTCGCCCCAGACGGGGCGCGATTCGAGCAACGCGGTGCGGATCGTCATGTCGCCGCCCGCTCGCCGCAGGCAGTCCGCGACCGAACGGGTGGCGTGGCCGACGGAGAGGCCGAGATCCCACATCATGTAGAGCAGATACTCGACGATCTGCTCGCCGCGCCCAGTCAGCTTGTAGGGATGCAGGAACAGGATGTCGACGTCGGAACGGGGGGCGAGGTCGCGGCGGCCGTAGCCGCCCACCGCCACCAGCGCGAGCCGGTCGGCCGTGGTCGGGTTGGGCTCGGGATAGACGACGCGCGCCGCCCTTTCCAGCACGCCGTGCAGGAGGCCGTCCATCAGGGAGGTCTGGAGGGCGACGATCCCGGCCCCCGCCGCGCCGGCCTCGAGGCGCCGGCGGAGTTCCCGCCGGCCGTCGCGCAAGGCTTCCCGCGCCAGCGCGAGGACGGCCCGTCGGTCGTCCCGCCCGATTCGCTCGATCGCCCCGGCGAAGGCGCGCCGGTCGAACACGGTCCGCCGGTGCCGCCCGGAATCCGTGCTCATGCTCGTGGCCGCGGGCCGCAGCACGCCATGGACGCTCTCCAACCGCCAAGCACAGGCGCGCCGCGGTCGATCGCGCAACTCTCAGCCACGAACCTTGCCTCGAACGCGATCCACCTGCAAGCTTGGGGGACGGCGGATGCGGGATTCGTCGCGGCCACGGTCGTGTACGATCGCCCGCGCGACCCGCTCACGCCGCGACCGAGGCCCGACCGCCCGCGCCCATGGACCTGATCGTCGACAAGCTGAACTACGTTTGGCCGTTTCTCGCGGTGATCACCCCCGTGGTGTTTTTCCACGAGCTCGGCCATTACTTGGTCGCGCGGCTGAACGGGGTCCGGGTGGAGGTGTTCTCGATCGGCTTCGGGCCCGAGCTCTTCGGCGTCGACGACCGCCACGGCACGCGCTGGAAATTCTGCGCCCTGCCGTTAGGCGGCTACGTCAAGTTCCACGGCGACGCGAACGCGGCCAGTGCGCCGGCCGAGTCCGATGCGCCGCCGCCCGACGCCTTCCACGCCAAGAACGTGGGCCAGCGGTCGGCCATCGCCTTCGCGGGCCCGTTCGCGAATTTCGTTCTCGCGGCGGCGATTTTCACGGTCGTCTTCCTGGTCGTGGGCCAGCGCTATACGCCGGTGGAGATCGGCTCGGTGCGCGAGGGAAGCCCGGCCGCCCTCGCGGGCCTCCAGCCCGGCGACCGGCTGGTCTCCCTCGACGGCGACAGCGTCGAGCGGTTCGAGGACCTGGATTTCGTCCTGCTGCAAAATCTGGGCGAGCCGATCGTTCTCACGGTCGAACGCGACGGCACCCTGCGCGAATTCGCGATCGAGCCAGAGGTCGTCGAGGTGATCGACGAGTTCGACAAGCTTCAGCGCTTCGGCGACATCGGCGCGCGGCCGTTCCTGCCGGCTGCAATCCACCAGGTCGTGGCGGGCGGCCCCGCCGACAGGGGCGGCATCCGGCCGGGAGACACGATCGTGAGCGTCCAGGGCGCCGCGATCGAGGGGTTCGACGATCTGCGCGGTGTCATCGAGCGCAATCCTTCCGTGCCGCTGGCCGTCGTCGTCGCCCGGGACGGGCGCCGGGAGACGCTCACGGTCACGCCCGATTCGATCGACGGGAAGGGGCGGATCGGGGTCTATCCCGAGGAGCGGGTCGCCTACCGCGATCTCGGGGTCGTCGCCTCGATCCGGGCCGGGATCGAATATACCTACCTCCTGGCCGCAGCCAACCTGCGGGTGATCGGCCAGATGATCACCGGGGCGCGGTCCGCCGAGCAGTTGAGCGGCCCCGTCGGCATCGCCGTCATGTCGCGGACGGTGGTCGAACGCGGCATCGCCGGGTTCATCGAATTCACGGCACTGATCTCCATCGCCCTCGGTCTGATCAATCTGGTCCCGATCCCGCCGCTCGACGGCGGCCATCTCCTCTACAATGGCGTGGAGGCGGTGCTGCGACGCCCCCTGACCGCCCGGCTCCAGCAGATCGGCGCGACCATCGGGCTCACGCTCGTCATCGCGCTGATGGTCTGGGTGACGGCGAAGGACATCATCGGTCTCGCGTCATGAGAACTCCCGCAAGGCGAACCCGCCCGTCGGCGAAAGCCGAATCCCGCACCCGGCGGCGCCTTCACGCCCTGGCGGCCCTGTTCGCGGCGGCGTGGCTCGGCGTCTGGCTCGGCGCGGCGGCGCAGGCGCAGACCGTCGAGGAAATCCGCGTCGAGGGCAACGAGCGCATCGAAGCCGAGACGGTGCGCTCCTACCTGCCGGTCGTCCCCGGCGACGAGGCCGACACGCGCGCGATCAATCGTTCCCTGAAGAGCTTGTTCGCGACCGGCCTCTTCGCCGACGTGGCCATCCGGCGGGAGGGCGGCGCGCTGATCGTCAGCGTGGTCGAGAACCCGATCGTGAACCGCGTCGTGTTTGAAGGGAACCGGACCATCGAGGACGACGCCCTCGCCCCCGAGATCAAGCTCAAGCCGCGGGAGGTCTATACCCGGCCCCGGGTACGGGCGGACGTGCAACGCCTGACGGACATCTACCGCCTCAGCGGCCGCTTCGCCGTGCGCATCGAGCCCAAGATCGTCCAGCTTCCGCAGAACCGGGTGGACCTGGTCTTCGAGATCGACGAGGGCTCCGTCACCGACATCCGGCGGATTGACTTCGTCGGCAACGAACACTTCAGCGACGGCGATCTCAAGGAAGTGATCCAGACGACGGAGAGTGCCTGGTACCGCTTCTTCACGCGCAACGACACCTACGATCCCGACCGGCTGGCGTTCGACCGGGAGTTGCTGCGTCGGTTCTATCTCGCCGAGGGCTACGCCGATTTCCGCGTGGCCTCGGCGGTGGCCGAGCTGACCCGGGAGGGCGGCGAATTCTTCATCACCTTTTCCCTGGAGGAGGGGGAGCGCTACCGGATCGGCACCGTCGACGTCGAAAGCATGCTGCGGGATCTGGATCCGGAGACGCTCCGTCCCGCGCTGGGCGTAACGCCCGGCGACTGGTACGACGCGGACGAGGTCGAGGAAACGGTCCAGGCGCTGACGGAAACCGTCGGCAGCCGCGGCTACGCCTTCGTGGACGTGGTGCCTCGCATCGAACGGGACCGGGAGGCTCGCACCCTCGACGTGATCTTCGAGATCGGGGAGGGCGCGCGGGTCTATATCGACCGCATCGATATCGTCGGCAACACCCGCACCCTCGATGAGGTGATCCGGCGCGAATTCCGGCTGGTCGAGGGCGACGCCTTCAACTCCGCTCGTATCCGCCGCTCGCGGCAGCGCATCCAGAACCTGGGTTTCTTCGACAGGGTGGACATTCAGACCGAGGAGGGCGACGCGCCGGACCGCTCGGTCCTCACGGTCGAGGTGGGCGAGGCGCCGACCGGCGAGCTCAGCTTCGGCGCCGGTGTCTCGTCGCTGGACGGATTCCTGGGCGACATCGGCCTCCGGGAGCGCAACCTGCTCGGGCGGGGTCAGGCACTCGACCTGAGCCTCACGGTGGCGGAACGCCGGCAGGAGATCGACCTGGGCTTCACCGAGCCATATTTTCTCGATCGCAACGTCTCCGTCGGCTTCGACGTCTTCGGAAAGACGATCGACCTGCAGGACGAGAGTTCGTTCGACCGCGAGACGACCGGCGGCGTCCTCAGGGCCGGCTATCCCCTGGCCGAGCGGTTGCGCCATGCGGCGGACTACACGTTCAAGATCGACGACATCAGCAACATCGCGGCGGACGCCTCGCGGTTCATCCGCAGGCAGGAGGGGGAAACGACGACCTCCGCGCTGGCGCACGGGCTGACCTACGACTTGCGCGACAACCGCCTCGACCCCACCGAGGGGTATTTCGCGCGCTTCCGCCAGGAGCTCGCGGGCCTGGGCGGCGACGTGTACTTCCTCAAACACACCCTCTCCTACGGCTATTTCCATTCGCTGTGGGACGGATGGGTGCTGAGTGCCTTGAGCCGCAGCGGCTACGTCTTCGGCCTGGGCGAGGACGTCCGCGTGAGCGACCGGTTCTTCCTCGGTGGCAACAACCTTCGCGGCTTCGAGCGCGGCGGGGTGGGGCCCCGCGATGCGGCCACCGGCGATGCGCTCGGCGGCAACCTGTTCTATTCGGTGACGGGCGAGTTGGGCTTCCCGATCGGCCCCCGCAGCGAAATCGATCTGCGCGGTGCCTTCTTCGTCGACGCCGGCAGCCTCGCCATGACCGACGACGAAGGCGGCGGTATCCACGACGAGGGTTCCCCGCGCGTCTCGCTGGGCGTCGGGCTGGTCTTCCGCTCGCCGCTCGGCCCGATCAGGCTCGATTTCTCGCATGCTCTGGTGAAGGAGGATTTCGACGAGACGGAGAGCTTCCGCTTCACCTTCGGCACGAGGCTGTAGGGGATGGGCGGATGGCGAGGGCTCCGGTTCGCGTTCGCTTTCGCTGTCCTCTGCGCCGCCCTCGCAGGCACGGGCGCGGCGGCCCAGGAGGCGCGTGGGACACATGTCGCAATCATCGAGATGAGCCGGATACTCGGAGAGGCGGCGGCGCTCCGCTCGATCCAGGCCCAGGGCGAGGCGCAGCGCCGGCTCTACGCCGCGGACGCACAGGCCGAGGCGGCGCGGTTGCGCGAAGTCCGGGACGAGCTCAAGCGGCAGGAAACGCTGCTGGAGCCGGCCGCCCTGGAGGAGCACCAGCGCGCCTTCAACCGGCAGGTGCGAGCGGCGGACCAGAGGGCGCAGGAGCGCAGCCGCCTGCTGCGCCTCGCCGTGCAGGAAGGCGAGGACAGGTTCCGTGTCGCCCTGCAGCAGGTCGTGGCCGAGGTGGCGGAGGAACGCGGCCTCGCGGTCGTGGTGCCGGTCAACCGCTCGCTGTTCGCCGTCGCCGAGCACAACGTGACGGACGAAGTGATCCGGCGCATGAACGACACGTTCGCCGAAATAACCCTCAAGTTCGAACGCGACTGATGCCCGATCCGCGCTTCTACGCCGCGGCGGGGCCGTTCACCCTGGCCGAGATCGCGGCGGCGGCGGCGGCGCGGTTGCCGGCCGGTGCCGACCCTTCGGCCAAGCTCCACGACGTGGCCCCGCTCGGGGCGGCCACCGCGCGGCATCTGAGCTTCCTCGACAACCGGAAATATCTCGATGCGTTCGTCGCGACCGGCGCCGGCGCCTGCATCGCGCCGGGCGCGCTTGCCCATCGCGCGCCGCCGGGCACGACGGTTCTGGCCAGCGACGCGCCTTACAAGGCCTACGCGCGGGCGGCGGCGCTCTTCCATCCCGTGGCGGTGCCGGAACCGGGCGTCCACCCGGCGGCGGTCGTCGATCCGGCGGCCCTTCTCGCCGAGGATTGCCGAATCGAAGCCGGGGCCGTGATCGCCGCCGATGCCCGCATCGGTACGCGCTGCCTCGTCGGCGCCAACGCCACCGTGGGGTTCGGCGTCGAGATCGGCGACGAGACGCGGATCGGCGCGGGCGCGTCGCTCAGCCATTGCCTCGTCGGTGCGCGCGTCACGATCTACCCCGGCGCCCGCATCGGGCAGGACGGCTTCGGCTTCGCCCCCGATCCGCAAGGCCACGTGAAGATACCCCAGCTGGGCCGTGTCGTGATCGGGGACGACGTGGAGATCGGCGCCAACACCACCATCGATCGCGGGTCGGGCCCGGACACGGTGGTGGGCCAGGGCTGCCGGATCGACAATCTGGTTCAGATTGCGCACAACGTGCGCATCGGGCGCGGCTGCGTGATCGTGGCCCAGAGCGGCATCGCAGGCAGCACCGCCGTCGGCGACTTCGTGCAGGTCGGCGGACAGGCGGGGCTGGTGGGCCATCTCACCATCGGCGCCGGCGCGCGCATCGCCGGCCAGTCCGGCGTGATCCGCGACATCGAGCCGGGCGCGACCTACGGCGGCACGCCCGCCGTCCCCATCCGTTCCTGGCACCGGCAGACGGCGGCCCTCGCGCGGCTGGCGAAAGGCGGGGCGGGATGAACGAGACTGACCGCCGCCCGGCCGTGGAGCGGCTGGACATCGAGGAGATCGTCAAGGCGATTCCCCATCGCTACCCCTTCCTGATGATCGACCGCGTGATCGACGTCGTTCCCGACGAAGGCGCCGTCGGCATCAAGAACGTGTCGATCAACGAGTCCTACTTCCAGGGCCACTTCCCACGCAGTCCAGTCATGCCGGGGGTGTTGATCATCGAATCGATGGCGCAGACCGCGGCCGTCCTCGTCGTTTCGACGCTGGGCCCGGCGATGGCCGGCAAGCTCGTCTATTTCATGGCGGTGGACGCCTGCCGGTTCCGCCGGCCGGTGGTGCCCGGCGACCGGCTCTTCGTCCATGTGGCGAAGAAGCACCGCCGGCGCAACGTGTGGAAGTTCACGGCCGATGCCAGGGTCGACGGCCAGCCCGTCGCGGAGGCCACCTATTCGGCGATGATCCTGGAAGACAGCTGACGTGGCCTGCGTCCATTCGACCGCGATCGTCGAGCCGGGGGCCACGCTGGGCGAGGGCGTGTCCGTGGGCCCCTACTGCATCGTGGGCCCCGGCGTCGTCCTGGGCGAGCGGGTCCGCCTCGTGTCCCACGCCGTCGTCACCGGGCGCACGACGATCGGGCCGCGCACCGAGATCTATCCCTTCGCCTCGATCGGTCACAAGCCGCAACACGTCGCGTACCGGGACGAACCGTCGCGGCTCGAGGTCGGCGCGGACAACGTCATCCGCGAGCACGTCACCATGAGTCCTGGCACGGCGCACGGGCGCATGTTGACGCGGGTGGGCGACAACTGCCTGTTCATGATCGCGACTCATGTCGCCCACGATTGCGAGATCGGCGATCACGTCGTCATGGCCAACAACGCGACCCTGGGCGGGCATGTGACGGTCGGCGACTGGGCGATTCTCGGCGGCCTCGCTGCGGTCCACCAGTTCGTCCGCATCGGGCGCCATGCCATCGTCGGCGGCATGTCCGGCGTCGAACGGGACGTGATCCCCTACGGCTCGGCCGTGGGCGACCGCGCCCAGCTCGCCGGGCTCAATCTGGTCGGGCTGAAGCGGCGGGGTTTCGGAAGCCATGTTATCCACGACCTGCGGCGCGCCTTCCGCCTGCTCTTCGCGCGGGAGGGGACGATGGCCGAGCGGCTGGCCGACGTGACGGAGCTCTTCGCCGACAACGAGCCGGTCATGGACATCGTGGATTTCATCCAGGCCGACAGCGATCGATCGATCTGCCGGCCCCGGGGCGATGGCGGCGGCTAAGCTCGGGATCGTCGCCGGCGGCGGGCCGCTCCCCGGCCTCATCGCGCGTGCCTGCCGCGGCACCGGCCGGGAGGTCATGATCGTCGCCTTCGAGGGGGAGACGGACCCGGAGACCTGCGCCGGCCTGCCGCACCGGTGGCTCCGCATGGGCGCGGTCGGCGCGCTGCTCGATACGCTGAAGCAGGCAGGCTGCCGCGAGGTGGTGCTCGCCGGTCCGGTCCACCGGCCTTCCCTTTCGGCCATCCGGCCGGATTTGCGCGGGATGCGCCTGATGGGGCGTATCGCGGCGGCACTGGGCAAGGGCGACGATGCCCTCCTCTCCCTGGTGGTGGAGGAACTGGAGGGCGAAGGCTTCACGGTGGTCGGCGCCGACGACGTGCTCGCCGAGCTGCGCGCGCCGCCCGGCATCATGGGCCGTCACGCGCCCGACGCGGAGGCGCGGCGGGACATCGCCATCGGCGTCGAGGCCGCCCGCGCCCTGGGCGCCCAGGACGTGGGCCAAGCCGTCGTCGTGCAGGAAGGGGCGGTGATCGGCGTCGAAGCGGCCGAGGGGACGGACGGGCTCATCGCGCGCTGCGCGTCCCTGCAACGGCCGGGGCCCGGCGGCGTCCTCGTCAAGATGAAAAAACCCCGGCAGGAGCGCCGGGCGGACCTGCCGACCATCGGCCCGGACACCATCGACGGGGCGGCCCGGGCGGGTCTCCGCGGCGTGGCCGTCGAGGCCGGCGAGACCTTGATCCTCGAGCGTGGCGAGACGGTCGCGCGGGCGGACGCGCGCGGGGTTTTCCTGGTCGGCGTGGGCTGACGGTGCGGCGGGGCCGGGCCGGGCCGCTGGTTTTCCTGATCGCGGGAGAATCCTCCGGCGATCTCATCGCCTCCCGGCTGATGGCGGCGCTTGCCCGGCGCACCGGCGGCGCCGTCCGTTTCGCCGGGGTCGGCGGGCCGCTCATGGCGGAACGCGGGCTGGAGAGCCTGTTTCCCTATTCCGAGCTGTCGCTCATGGGCTTCCTCGAGGTGGCGTCGCGCGCGCCGCGCCTGTTGCGGCGCATCCGTGCCGCCGCGCATGCCGCGCGGCGGGCGCGCCCGGCGGCGCTGGTCACGGTGGACGCGCCCGAGTTCAACCTGCGGGTGGCGCGGCGTCTGGCCGGGGCGGACTTCCCCCTGGTTCACTACGTGGCGCCGACGGTCTGGGCCTACCGGGCGGGGCGCGCGGCACGGATGGCGCGCTATCTCGACCATGTGCTGTGCCTCTATCCGTTCGAGCCGCCCTGTTTCGAGGCGGTGGGCCTGGGCAGCAGTTTCGTCGGCCACCCGTTGGTCGAGGAGCCGATCGCCGCTGCCGATGGCCCCGGTTTTCGCGCACGCCACGGCATGTCACCCGGCGGGACGGTGCTCTGCGCCTTGCCCGGCAGCCGCGTCGGCGAGCTGCGCCGGCACCTGCCGGTGTTCGGCGCGACGATCCGGGCGCTGGCGGGGCGTTTCCCAGGCCTTCGCGTGGTCGTCCCGACGCCGCCGCCGCACGGCGCGGCCGTGCGCGCGGCCGCCGGCTCCTGGGCGGTGCCGGCGACGGTGGTCGAGGGCACGGCGGAGAAATACGCGGCCTTCTCGGCGAGCGACGCGGCGCTGGCGGCCTCCGGGACGGCGACGCTGGAGCTGGCGTTGGCGGGTGTGCCCATGGTCGTGTGCTATCGGGCGGACCGCTTGACGGCGGCCATCGCGCGGCGGGTGCTGCGGGTGCCGCATATCGCGATGCCGAACATCATCGCCGGGCGCCGCGCGGCGCCGGAATTCGTGCAGCGCGACTGTACGGCCGAGCGCCTGGCGCCCGCGCTCGAGCGCCTCCTCCGCGACGACGCCCTTCGCCGCGACCAGATGCGAAGTTTCCACCGAGTCGCCGCCCGTCTGGGCCGCGGCGGCCCCCCGCCCAGTACCCGCGCCGCCGCCGCCATCCTCAGCCTGATCGACGCGCCGCCGCACCCATGACGGGGTGCCGTCAGGCCGGGCGGCGGCCGCGGCGGCGCGGGCCGGCGGGCCACGCCGCGCCGTCCGCGGCGAGCAGCGAGAAGGTCAGGCCGCCGGCCACGGGGTCGGCTTCCCGCAAGGCCACACGCACGGGATCGCCCAGGCGGAGCGTCTGCCCGCCCGTCTCCAGCGTGAGCCGGCGCGAATCGAAACGCGGGCGGGCGGTGCCGAGCGCGCGGCCGGGAACCAAGCCCTCGGCGCCGCTCCCGTCGAGGCGCACGAATACGCCGAAGCGCGTCACCGCGACGATCCGCCCGTCGAATTCGGCGCCGACCCGATCCGAGAGCCAGGCGGCGGCGTAGCGGTCGCCGGCGTCACGCTCGGCCGCCTGCGCGCGCCGCTCGGTGGCCGAGAGATGCGCGCCGAGCCCCGCGAGGTCGCCCCGCTCGTCGCTCGCCATGCCGCCGGGACCGAGAGCGAACGCCGCGATCAGCGCGCGGTGGACGAGGAGGTCGGCATAGCGGCGGATCGGCGACGTGAAGTGCGCGTAGCGCGCGAGCCCGAGCCCGAAATGGCCGATATTGTCCGGGCTGTACGCGGCCTGCGCCTGGCTGCGCAGCACCATCAGGCTGCCGATGTCGGCATGCCGCGTCGGCGCCAGCGCGGCCAGGACGTCGTTGAAGGCGGCGGCGTGAATCGCGTGTCGCCGCGGCAGCGCGATGCCGATGCCGTCGAGGAAGCCGCGGAGCGCTTCCAGCTTCGCCATCTCCGGTCGGTCGTGGACGCGGTACATGCAGGGCGTCCGCGCGGTTTCGAGCGCGGCGGCCGCGGCCACGTTCGCGGCGATCATCAACTCCTCGATCAGGCGGTGGCTTTCATAGCGGGGGGCGAACCCGATACGCGCCACCTTGCCGTCCGCCGCGAGCGTGACCGCGCGTTCCGGCAGGTCGAGATCGAGCGCGCCGCGCCTCTCCCGCGCCGCCCGCAGGGCGTGGTAGGCATCGTAGAGCGGCGGCAGCGCCTGCCGGACCGGGGCCGGGAGGCCGCTGCCGGTGCGCCCGTCGGCCACGGCCTGCGCGTCATCGTAGGTGAGCCGCGCCGCCGAACGCATGAGCGCGCGGTCGAACCGCCAGTCGCGCAAGATGCCGTCGGCGCCGATCCGCAGATGCGCGGCGAGGCAGGCGCGCTCGGCGCCCGGCTTCAGCGAGCAGAGGTCGGTCGAGAGCGCCGCCGGCAACATCGGCACGACGCGATCGGGGAAGTAGGCGGAGTTGCCGCGTTCCCGCGCCGCGCGGTCGAGCGCGCTGCCGGGCCGGACGAAATATGCCACGTCGGCGATCGCCACGACGGCGCGCCACCCGCCCGCATTGTCCGGTGCGGGGTCGGGCGTGGCCCAGACCGCGTCGTCGAAATCGCGCGCGTCCGCGCCGTCGATCGTGACGAGGGGGAGGGCGCGAAGGTCGGCCCGCCCGTCTGGACCCGGCGCTTCGAGTCGGTCCGCCTCCGCCAGCGCCTCCGGGGGGAAGCGGTCCGGCAGGCCGTGGTCGCGGATCGCGAGCAGGCTGATCGCGCCCGGCGATTCCATTGCGCCCAGCCGCTCCACCACCCGGGCGGCGGGCGGGCCCCGGCGGCGCTCACCCCGGGATTCGCCCATCACGAGTTCACCGGACCGGGCGCCGGCCGTGTCCTCCGCCCCGACTGGGAAGTCACGGCGCGCCCGGCGATCGGCCGGGCGGATGAAGCCCCCGCCCCGGTCGTCGGCGTGGAAGAGGCCGAGCACCCGCCGCGGGCCCGAATCGAGCAGGCGCATGGGTTGGCCGCTGTAGCTGCCGTCCGGCTCGCGCCGCAGCCGGGCCAGGATGCGGTCGCCGACGCCGGGCGCAGGCGCGCCCGGCCGCCCCCGCCCGAGGGCGATCCGGGGCGGCGGGGCGGAGTCATCCCACTGCGCGGGGCGGGCTTGCGGCGTGCCGTCCGCGTCGAGCGCCAGCACCTCCAGCACCATGACCGGGCGCAGGCGCCCACCCGGCCGCTCGCGCCCCCGTGGGCGACCTTTCACGATGACGGGAGCGCCGCCGCGCGCCGGCGTCCGCCGGTACCCGTCAGGGAGCGTCGGCGGCGGGATCCGTCTCCCCCCGCGCGGGCGTGCGCCGTGCGGGCGTGCGCCGCGCCGACGTGGGTTTCGCCTTCGCTCCCTTCGCCCGGCCGCCGGTCCCGGCGCTCTTTCCGCGCCGGGCGGTCTTCTTCTTTCCCGTGCTCCCCTTCTCGGCGAGCAAGGCGAGGGCGCTCTCCAGGGTCACCGCCTCCGGGGCCGTCTCCCTCGGCAGGGACGCGCGCGTCCGCCGGTGCGCCACATAGGGCCCGTACCGGCCTTCGAGGACGCGCACCGGCTCGCCGCTCGCGGGATGGGCGCCGAGCTCCCGAAGCACTTGCGCGCCGCGGCTCTTCTTGTCGCCGATCAGCACGACCGCCCGGTTCAGGCCGACGGTGAGCACGTTCTCGTCGCGCGGCAGGGAGGCATAGGCGCCGTCGTGGTGGACGTAGGGGCCGAAGCGGCCGAGCCCGGCGGTGATGGGTTTGCCGGTTTCGGGATGCGGCCCGATCTCCCGCGGCAGGGAGAGCAATCCGAGAGCCGTCTCGAGATCCACCGAGTCCGGCGCCAGGTCTTTCGGCAGCGATGCGCGCTTCGGCTTGTCCTCGTCCGCCCCGGCTGCGCGCTCGACGTAGAACCCGTAAGGCCCGCGCTTCAGCACCACCGGCAGGTCGGTCGCCGCGTCCCGGCCGAGCGCGCGGGGCTCCGAGGCGCCGTCGGAATCGTCGGCCAGCGGGCGGGTGTAGCGGCAGGAGGGGTAGTCCGCGCAGCCGATGAACGGGCCGTGCCGCCCGAGCTTCAGGCCGAGCCGCCCGCGCCCGCAGGATGGACAGGCGCGCGCATCCCCGCCCTCTTCGCCGGCCGGGAAGAGATGCGCGCTCAACGCCTCGTCGAGCGCGTCGAGGACGTTCTTGACCCGAAGCTCGCTGGTCTCCGCGACTGCGCCGGCGAAATCGCGCCAGAAATCGGCCAGCACCTGTCGCCAGTCGACCCGCCCGGCGGAAACCGCGTCCAGCTGGTCTTCGAGCGCGGCCGTGAAGTCGTATTCGACGTAGCGGCGGAAGAAGTTCTCGAGGAAGGCCGTGACGATGCGCCCGCGATCTTCCGGTACGAAGCGCCGTTTCTCCAGCCGCACGTAGTTGCGGTCCTGAAGCACGGAGAGGATCGCGGCGTAGGTCGACGGGCGGCCGATGCCGAGCTCTTCCAGGCGCTTGACGAGGCTCGCCTCTGAGAAGCGCGGCGGCGGTTCGGTGAAGTGCTGGTCGGGTCTGGCCTCGATCAGCGCCATCGGCTCGCCCGCCGCGAGCGGCGGCAGCCTGCGCTCGTCCTCGCCTTCGCCGTCGGTGTCGTCGCGGCCCTCCCGATAGACGCGCAGATAACCGTCGAAGGCGGTGGTAGAGCCGGTGGCGCGCAAGCCGACGCGGCCGTCGGCGGACTCGATGTTCACCGTCACCCGGTCGATCTCGGCACTCGCCATCTGGCTCGCGACGGCGCGTTTCCACACCAGCGCATAGAGCCGCGCCTGGTCCTTGTCCAGCGCGCCGGCGAGCGCTTCGGGCGTGCGGGCAGGGTCGGTGGGTCGGATCGCCTCGTGCGCCTCCTGCGCGTTCTTCGCCTTCGTCCGGTAGGCCCGGGGCTTCTCCGGCAGGTAGGCGTCGCCGTAGCGGCGCCCGATGGCCTGCCGTATCCGCCCGATCGCCTCGCCCGCGATCTGCACGCCGTCGGTCCGCATATAGGTGATGAGGCCTTGCCGCTCGCCCTTCACCTCGATGCCTTCGTAGAGCTGCTGGGCGATCCGCATGGTCCGCCGGGCGGCGAGGCCCAGCTTGCGCGAGGCCTCCTGCTGCAAGGTCGAGGTGGTGAACGGCGGTTGCGGGCTGCGCTTGATCCGCTTGGGCTCGACGGTCGCCACCCGATACCGGCCGGCCCGTATCGCGGCGACGGCCCGCGCCGCCGCCGCCTCGTCGCCGAGCGCGAACTTGTCCAGCTTCTCGCCATCGAGGGCCGCGAGCCGCGCGGCGACGCGCTCGCCCCTCGGCGTGTCGAGGTCCACGTCGATCGACCAGTATTCGCGGGGCTTGAAGGCCTCGATCTCCACTTCGCGTTCGCAGACCAGCCGCAGCGCGACCGATTGCACCCGCCCGGCCGAGCGGGCGCCGGGGAGCTTGCGCCACAGCACCGGCGAGAGCGTGAACCCCACCAGATAGTCGAGGGCGCGGCGCGCCTTGTAGGCGTCGATAAGGTTGTCGTCGAGGTCGCGAGGGGCGGCCATCGCGTCCAGCACCGCGCGCCTGGTGACTTCGGAGAAGACGACCCGCTTGACGACGATTCCGTCCAGCAGGCCGCGCCGCTTCAGCTCGTCCAGGACATGCCACGAGATCGCCTCGCCTTCGCGGTCCGGGTCGGTCGCGAGGATGAGGCGCTCGGCGCCGCGCAGGGCTTCGCCGATCGCGCGGATGTAGCGCTCGGCGCCCTCGCCGATCTCCCAGTCCATGGCGAAGGAATCGTCAGGGCGGACGGAACCGTCCTTCGGTGGCAGGTCGCGGACGTGCCCGTAGGAGGCCACGACCGCGTAGCCCGATCCGAGATACCTGTTGAGGGTCGACGCCTTGGTGGGCGATTCGACGACGACGACTTCCATGCTGCAACGATCGCTGGCGGCGCCGGTTATGCTTCCGTCCCGGAGAGCGAGACACGGTTGCCCGGCTGGCGTTCCACGCGCCCCGCCAGTTCGAGCTCCAGAAGGATGGTGTTGACCGCAGCGGCTGTCAACCGGCTCTCCCGCACCACCGTGTCGACCGGCACCGGGCTGGCCCCCAGCAGCGAAAGCACGGTCGTCTGCGCGTCCGCCGGCGCCTCCTCGTCCGGCGGCGGCGGCGGGACCGTTTCGTCGAACGCCGGGGCCGGTTGGGCATCGCGCCCGCGGGCGCCGGCGTCCGGCAGGGCGTCGAGCACGTCCTGTGCCGTTTCGACCAGGATGGCCCCTTCGCGGATCAGCCGGTTGGGGCCGCGCGCCCGCGGGTCGAGCGGGGAGCCGGGGACGGCGAATACCTCGCGTCCCTGTTCGAGGGCGAAGCGCGCCGTGATCAGCGAGCCCGAGCGCGCCGCCGCCTCGACCACCACCACGCCTCGGCACAGCCCCGCGATGATGCGATTGCGGCGCGGGAAGTGGCGCGCCCGCGGCATGGTGCGGAGCGGCGCTTCGGAAAGGACGGCGCCCTGCGCGAGCAGCCGCTCGAAGAGCCCCTGGTTCTGCCGGGGATAGACGACATCGACGCCGCCTCCCATGACGGCCAGCGTGCCGCTTTCCAGGGCCCCGACATGGGCCCGCGCATCGATCCCGAGGGCCATGCCGGAAACCACCGCCAGGCCGGTGGTGCCGAGCCCGGCCGCGAGCCGCTGGGCCAGGTGGCGCCCGTTCGCCGAGGCGTTGCGCGCCCCCACGACGGCGATCGATTCGCGGGCCAGCAGGCCGGCGTCGCCGCGAACCGCGAGCAGCGGGGGCGGATCGGCGATGGCGGCGAGAGGGGCCGGATAGGCCGGCTCGGGCAGCGCGACCAAGCGCCCGCCGAGGCCGGCCAGCGCCGCCAGTTCGCGCTCGGCGTCGGCCTTCGAACAGAGGCGCATCGGTCTGCGCCGTCCGCCCCGGCGCGCCAGCCCGGGCAGCGCGTCGAGCGCCGCCGCCGGCCCGCCGAAGCGCCGCAGCAGGTCGAGGAACGTGACCGGCCCGATGTTCTCGCTCCGGGCGAGCCGCAGCCAGTCGAGCCGCTCGGCATGGTCGAGGTCGCGGGCCTCCGCACCGCTCGGCGTCATGGCGCCCCTCGGGTCATCGACCGGCGTCGGCCGCCGCGTCGCGCCGGCCGATGCGCGGCTCGCGGCCGCGCGCGAGGCGGACGACGTTCCCGGCGTGACGGAGCGTCACGAGGACGGCGAGGAAGCCTGCGAGCCACGCGGCCTGCGGTTCCTCGAAGAGGAGCGCGAAACCGGGCGCCGCGCAGACGGCCGCCAGGGAGGCGAGAGAGGCGTAGCGGCAGAGCCCGGCCACCGCCAGCCACGCGCCGCAGGCGGCGAGGCCCACCGGCCAGGAGAGCGCGAGCAGCGCGCCCAGGGTCGTCGCGACGCCCTTGCCGCCCCGGAACAGGAGCCAGACCGGTGCCACGTGGCCCACCACGGAGGTACCGGCGGCGATCACCGCCATGTCCGGGCCGAAACGGGCGGCGACGGCGACGGCGAACGCGCCCTTGCCGCCGTCGAGCGCCAGGGTCAGCGCCCCGGCCTTCCTGCCGCCCGTGCGCAGCAGGTTGGTCGCGCCGATATTGCCCGAGCCGCCCGCCCGCGGATCGCCCAGCCGCAAGAGGCGCGCCACGACCAGGCCCGACGGGAACGAGCCGATCAGATAGGCGATGACGCCGCCGAGATAGAATGGCCACGTGTGGGCGAAGCCGCCGAGCGGATCCGGCACGGCTTCCGGCGGCTAGCCCGGATTTCTCGAAGGCAGGAGGCGCATCGTTCGGATCTCCGCGACGAAACCGAAGCATACCCGGGAGCGCCCCGCTTTCCAACGGTGGGCAGTGTCCCGGGCAGTGCCGCGTACACCTGCGCACGCGGCGCCTGCGCCCGAGCCAACCGGACGCCCTCGTCCGGGTGCGGCGGGCCGGGGGCTGTCGATCAGAACCGTACGTTCAGGCTCAGCCCGCCGCCGACCTCGTGGCTGTCGCCGCTCGTCCCGTAGCTCACCCCGCCCTGCACCGTGTACCGGCCGTCGTCCCAGCTGTGCACCCCGTTCAGGCCCAGGCGGAGCCACGTCGCGGCGGACTCCGACTTCAGTTCCGTCCCCGACACCATGACCTTGTTGTCGTTCGAGAACTCGTGTTCCACCTCCAGAGAGCCGAACACCCGGTCGTGCGGGCGCCCGGCCAGTTTCATCTCCGCATCCACGCCCACACGACCCTTCAGGCTTCGCGCGTCTTCCATCGACACACGCAAACCCGCCGCGTCGGTGAAATCGCCCATCGACACCTTCGAATGCACCAGACCCGCCCGAGGCGTGAGCACCAGGCCCGCCGGCAGCTGCTCCACGTGCACGCGCCGACCGGCTTCCACCCCCAGCGCATGGCCATAACCCGACACGTCCTCCTTCAGCACCCCGAGGCGCGACGCGCTGAGATCGGCCTCGTACTCCGTCACCTCGGCCTGCAGGTCGACGTAGACCGCCTCCCGCATCCACGTGCCAGACACCCCCACGCCCGTGCCGTGCAGCTTGATGTCACCGCGCTCGGACACTTTCGCCGAGCCGCGGCGATGATGCAGGGAGGCGCCGAGCAGAGCCTCTTCGCCCAGGGCCGTGGCCCATCCCACCTGGAGGCCGTGGCGGCGATGCCGGTACTTCAGCGCCACCCCCTCTTTCTCCTGCGAGGTCGACGCATCCGCCTGCCACTTGCCGCGGAACGCCTCCACGCGAGCCCAGCCCGCTCCCTTCGCCGAACGCAGCGCAGCCATCCGCTCCTGGAACCCCGGCAGGTCGTTCAGCCCCAGCAGCACCGACGGCAGCGCCTCGTACACCCCCCGCCCGAATGCGGGGTCGGACTTCACCTGGATGGTCCGCTCGTCGATACCGCCCGGACCGCCCGGGAAGGCCCGACCCCGGGCTGCGTCCTCCGTCTCCTCCGGCCTTCGTTCGACCACCGCCACGAGCTCGCCCTGGTCCCTCGATACCCCTCCTTCAACCTTGCCGTCCTGTCCGATCGTCAGCATCCCGCCCCGGCGGAACTGGACGCGCCCCTCGACCGTGCCGCCGACCCGCACCTCGCTGCCCGCAGCGGCCACGTCGATGTTCCCCGCGACCGTGCTGTCGGGCTCCGTCGTGACCTTTGAAGGACGGGCCCCCAGGTCGATGATGTCGCCGGTGATCCTGCCGGCCACGCTCACCACCAGGTCGCCGGCCGCATTCCGGATGGCGACCCCCTCGATGCCCGTGATCCAGCCGCTGCTGCCCACCGTCACCGTGCCGCCGTCGTCGAAGCGCACCCGCCCGGCCCTGCCGTCCACCCTCACCGTGCTCGCGGCCAGATGCACGGTGCCCGTCACCGTGCCTCCGTCGGAGACGGTGACCGTGTGCTCGCCCGCCCCCAGGCCGAACACGTCCCCGGCGACCATGCCCGCCACGGTGAGGTCCAGATCGCCGGTCTCGCTGCGCAGCGCCTCGGTCCCGCCGTCGACCTCGACGCCCGTGAGCTTGCCGGCGCCGGCTACCGTGACCGTGGCGCCGTTGGTGTAGAGCAGGCGTCCGATGCTGCCCACCACCGTCGGCAGGCCGGCGGGGTCGTGGACGGTGCCGGTGACCGCGCCGCCTTCCCGCAGGTTCAGCGTCAGGGTGCCGCCGCTGGGGGCGCGCAGGTCTCCCGCCACCCGTCCTGCCACGGTCACGTCCAGGTCGCCGTCCTCGGCGCGCAGCGCCTCGGTCCTGCCGTCGACCTCGACGCCCGTGAGGGCGCCGGTCTGTGCCACCGTCACCGTGGCGCCGCTGGTGTAGAGGAGGCGTCCGATGCTGCCCACCACCGTCGGCAGGCCAACGGGGTCGTGGACGGTGCCGGTGACCGCGCCGCCTTCCTGCAGGTTCAGCGTCAGGGTGCCGCCGCTGGGGGCGCGCAGGTCTCCCGCCACCCGTCCTGCCACGGTCACGTCGAGGTCGCCGGCCTCGGCGCGCAGCGCCTCGGTCCTGCCGTCGACCTCGACGCCCGTGAGGGCGCCGGTCTGTGCCACCGTCACCGTGGCGCCGCTGGTGTAGAGGAGGCGTCCGATGCTGCCCACCACCGTCGGCAGGCCAACGGGGTCGTGGACGGTGCCGGTGACCGCGCCGCCTTCCTGCAGGTTCAGCGTCAGGGTGCCGCCGCTGGGGGCGCGCAGGTCGCCTGCTACCCGTCCTGCCACGGTCACGTCCAGATCGCCGGCCTCGGCGCGCAGCGCCTCGATCCCGCCGTCGACCTCGACGCCCGTGAGGGCGCCGGTCTGTGCCACCGTCACCGTGGCGCCGCTGGTGTAGAGGAGGCGCCCGATGCTGCCCACCACCGTCGGCAGGCCAACGGGGTCGTGGACGGTGCCGGTGACCGCGCCGCCTTCCTGCAGGTTCAGCGTCAGGGTGCCGCCGCTGGGGGCGCGCAGGTCGCCTGCTACCCGTCCTGCCACGGTCACGTCCAGATCGCCGGCCTCGGCGCGCAGCGCCTCGATCCCGCCGTCGACCTCGACGCCCGTGAGGGCGCCGGTCGCGGCCACCGTCACCGTGGCACCGCCACTGTAGAGCAGCCGTCCGATGCTGCCCGCCAGGATCGACAGGCCGACCGGGTCGCGCACCGTTCCCGTGACCGCGCCGCCTTCCCTCACATCCAGCCTCAGGGCGCCGTCGCCCTGGATCCGGACATCGCCCTCCACCGTCCCGGCCACCGTCGCATGGAGATCGCTTGCGCCGTCGGAGAGCACGCCCACGCCCGATGTCGCGCCCACGCGCCCGGTCTTGCCCACCTCCAGCCGTCCGCCGTCGGCCATATGCACGCCCGCGCCGGTCCCGCCCGTCACAGCGCCGTTCACCGTCACGCTCTGGGCGCGCAGGCCTCCCGTCCCGGCGCCCGCGCCGCGGACGTGGAGCCCGTGCGCGCCGCCCGTGACGCGCGCGCCCTCGGCAACCGTCACCGCGATGGCGCCGTTGCTGTCGTGCCGGACGGCGTAAAGCGCCTCCACGCCGTTGCCCTCGGCGGCGATGGAGCCTCCGGTCACGTCCACCTGGACGTCGCCGGCGTTGTAGGTCGCCGCGAACCGCCGGACCGTGTCCTTCCACGCGGTCGTGTAGGTCGCGCCGGTCAGGGCGGTCAGCGCCGTCTCCAGCTCGCTGCCGACGCCCTTCGTCAGGACGGCGTCCAGCGCCGCGCGCTCCTCCGTCGAGAGCGCGTTGCCGGCGCGGACGTGATCGACGATCCCCGTGTGGGAGAGCGCGTAGGCGCGGACGCCGGCGCGCGAAAGGCCCAGGATCTCCTCGGCCGCCCGGTGCGCCAGCGGGCCGTTGCCGGTCGGCGCGGCGGACGACGTCGCGCGCTTCCTCCGAAGATCCTCCGCCTCCGCCTTCCAGTCGGCGTCGTAGTCGGCGTCGGGGAGCGCCGCAAGCGCCGTCGTCAGGGCGTCCGAATCCCCCGCCGTGATCGCCGAGAGGACGGCCTGCTCCCCGGTCGACAGCGTCTCGTCGGCGCCCGCGATCCGGGCCCGGATGAAGGCGTCGCTCACCGACGCGCCGACCGTGACGTCTCCGCTCGACCTGACGTGGATCATCGGCATGGTGCGGGCCGCGTCGTCCGCCCATTGCGCGCCTGCGCCCCTCGTGTGGCCGCTGGACCGGGTGGCCCGGGCGAGAACGCCGACCTCCCGCGCCTCCACCGCGCCCCCATGCGCGAAGACGAGGCGCCCCGTCGCGCTCGCGTCCACCTCCAGGAGCCCCTCCATGCCGACCGCGAACGGCACCGCGATCGTCGCCCCCGCGCCCGTCATCGCGTCGAGGGAGCCGAGGTTCAGGGTGGGCGCGGAAAGGCCGTGGGAGCCCAGCCCCTCCACCACGATGCTGCCGCCCGTCATGCGGACGGAAGCCGTCTGCCCGGCCGCGAATCTGTTCAACCAGAAGTAGACGCCGGCGCTATCGTCGGCCTCCACCACGACGGAGCCGCCCGTCATGCGGAAGGAGGCGTCGCGGCTGCCGCGAAAGCTCGTAAACCAAACCCCGGACGACCTGCTCCCCCGCGTGCGAACCGAGCCGCCTTCGATGACGGCGGTCATGGCGGCCGCCGCCGCCCCGTTGTTGTTGGAGGATCGGAGAAAGAGGCCAGCGCTGTCTGCCCCCGTCGTCTCGACCGATCCGCCCATCACGCGGACGGAGAGCTCGTCGCCCAGCCCGTTGCTGACGGCGCCGGCGCCAAGAACGCCATTCCGCGTCTCCTTGATCCTGGCGTCGCCGGAGACGGTGACGTAGGCGTTGCCCGTCCCGCCGTTTCTGCTGATGGCGAGACGGCCGGAGAGGGTGCCTCCGCTCATGCTGATGGAGACGTCGCCCGTCGCCGTGCTGCCGGTGCTGCCGAGGACTGTATCGGCGAGGGAGCCGCCCGACACCTCGATGGAGGCGTCGCCCGACCCGCGTCTTTCGGCTAAAATGCTGTAGTCTCCAAACCCGGTGAGGGTGCCGGCCGTCATGCGGATGGTGATGTCGCCGGAGCCCTGATGATTGGCGTGGAGTCGCGCGACGTTGACGCTTTCCGGGTCGATGACGATGTCGTTCGAGCCGCTGAGTTCATCGCAGCGGATGTTCCCGCCGTCCGCGCCCGTGTACGGCCCGCCGCGGCACACGTCCTGCGCCGCCGCTCCCCCGGCCTGGAACAGGAGCGCGAGAAGCAACCCCGGCGCGAGCGTGGCGGCCAGTGTCCGAGTACTCATGTCGCGCTCCTCAAGCCTGTGGGGGGGGCGAGATGAACGGTCAAGCGTTCCATGGCTTCCTCTCCCGAATGAGGCTGCAAAATTATAGTCAACCTTCGCGTCCGGAGACAACAAGCCGGCCGCTCCCTTGTCCAGGGCCATCCTTGCCCGCATCCGCCCGGTCGTGCCCGCGAAGACCCGCGCACCGGGAAGCGCCGCAACGGCGGAGACGGTTCAGGGCCGCAGGATCATGCGGCCGAAGAAATCGCGGCTTTCCATGAGGGCGTGTGCGGCGGGGGCGTCGTGGAGCGGGAAGGTGCGGTGGATGACGGGCGCGAGCGTGCCCGCCGCCATCAGGTCGAGCACCCGTCGGACCTGCGCCCTGGTCGAGCGGCCGCAGCCGTGGAGCGTGACGTGCTTGCGGAAGAGAGCGACGAAATCGATCTCCACCCGCTCGCCGCCATGGGCGCCGATGGTGGCGAGCCGTGCGCCGGCGGCGAGCGCGTCGATCGACTGGAGCAGGATCGCGCCCCCGGTCATTTCCAGGGCCGCGTCCACCCCCTTGCCGCCGGTCAGCCGGCGCGCCGCGGCGCCGATGTCCTCGCGCGCGTAGTTGATCGTCTCGTCGGCGCCGAGGGCGCGCGCCTTTTCGAGCTTCTCGTCCGAGCCGGCGGCGGCGATCACCCGCGCGCCGGCGAGCCTGGCGATCTGCACGGCCGCCGAGCCGACGCCACCGCCGGCGGCGGTCACCAGGACCGTTTCGCCGGGGCCGAGCCGCGCCACCTCGATCAGCGCCTCCCAGGCGGTGGCGAAGGGAATCTGCCCGGCCACGGCGTCCTCGTAGGAGAGCCCGTCGGGCAGGTGAACGAGATGATTCTCCCGCACCTTGAGATACTCCGCATAGCCGCCCCAGACGGTGACTCCGAGCACGTCGGCGGCGGCGCAAAGGTTCTCGCGGCCGTCGAGGCAGAGCGCGCAGACGCCGCAGCTCAGCATGAAGTGCGGCGCCACCCGCTCGCCCACCGCGAAGCGCGTGACGCCGTCGCCCGTTTCGACGACCGCGCCCGCGGCGTCCACCCCCATGACGTGCGGCATCGCGCTCTCCACGCCGAAGAGGCCCTTGCGAAGATCGGTGTCGCAATGGTTCACGCCGCAGGCGTGGATCTTGACCACGACCTCGCCGGGGCCCGCGGCCGGCGTCTGCACGTCTTCGTAGACGAGGGTGTCGAACGCCTCGCCGTAACCGTGGATCACCGCCGCCTTCATCCGCCCCTCCCCGCGGCCCCGGCCCGCGCCGCGACGGCCGCCGCGGCGCGGTGGAGGCCGGCATGGCGGTGCGCCAGGCGGTCCACGTCGTCCGCGTAGCCGCCGCCCACGACGCAGGCCGTGGGCACGCCCGCCCCCCGGCAGGTTTCGACCACGAAGCGGTCGCGCCGGGCGAGGCCCGCGTCGCCCAGGCTCAGGCGGCCCAGCTTGTCCTCGACATGGGGGTCGACGCCGGCGTTGTAGAACACGATGTCCGGCCGGTGCCGGGCGAGCAGGGTGGGGAGATGGGTCTCCACCACCGAGAGGTAGACCGCATCGCCGGTGCCCGGCGGGATGCCCACGTCCAGGTCGCTCGCGCCCTTGCGGTGCGGATAGTTGGCCTCGCAATGGACGGAGAAGGTGAAGACGTCCGGGTCTTCGCGAAAGATCGCCGCCGTCCCGTCGCCCTGATGGACGTCGAGATCGACCACCAGCGCCCGCCCGATCAGCCCCTCGGCGCGCAGCACGCGGATCGCCACCGCGACGTCGTTGAAGAGGCAGAAGCCCGCGCCGTGGCCCGCGAAGGCGTGGTGGCTGCCGCCGGCGGTGTTGCAGGCGAGGCCGTATTCCAGCGCGAGCCGCGCGGTCGCCACCGTGCCGCCGACGGCCGCGCGGGCGCGTCTCACCAGCGCGGCCGAAAGCGGCAGGCCCAGGCGCCGCCGGGCGCGGCCGTCGAGGGTGCGGCCGAGGGCCGCGTCGACGTAAGCCTCGTCGTGGGCGAGCGCCAGCCATTCGCGGCGTGCCGACTCGGGCATGGCCAGATCCGCCGGCGCGATCACCGCGTCCGCCAGCAGCGCGTTCTTGATCCGCCCGAATTTGGCCATGGGGAAGCGATGGCCGGGCGGCAGCGGCACCGTGTAGTCGGGATGGAAAACGACCGGCAGGCTCACGGGCGCGGCGCGCGGACTACGGCAAGCACGTTCTCGGGCGGGCGGCCCAAGGCCGCACGATCGCCGCTGACGACGATGGGGCGCTCGATGACGATCGGGTGCGCGGCCATGCGTTTGATCAGCGCACGACGGGAGAGGCTCTCGTCGGCCATGCCGGCCTCGCGGTAGGCGGCCTCCTTCGTGCGCAACAATGCGCGCGGCTCCATCCCGAGCCTGGCCAGGATGGCCTCGATCTCGTCGGCCGACGGCGGCGTCTTCAGGTATTCCACGACCCGCGGCCGGACGCCCCGCTCGCGCAGCAATTGCAGGGTCCGGCGCGACTTGGAGCAGCGCGGGTTGTGGTAAATAGTCACCGCCATGGCGTTTTTTCCGGTGCATCGCGCGGCGCCGCGACTCTGGCACGCCCGCCGGCGCGATGTCCAGAAACCCCGCCCGCGCCGGGTCGTGGCGGCGGTGCTGGCGGTTCTCTGGCTGGCGATTCCCTCGCTGGCGGGGAGTGCGGGCGCTCTCGCCCAGACGTCCGGTGCCGGCGAGGCCGATGTCCGCGCGCTGGAGCGGATGGTCGAGACCCTCGAATCGCCCGAGCGGCGCGCGCGGTTCCTGGCCGACCTCAAGGCCGCGCTCGCCGCCGAGCGGGCGACGCAGGCGGCGGCGCCCGCCGAGGGCGCGTCGGTGCTGCGTGCGTTCTCCGACGGCCTCGCCGCCGCCGGCGGCCAGATCGTCCTGCTCGCGCGCCAGGTCGCCGACGCCCCCGACGCCGCCCGCTGGCTCGCCGAGCGCTGGGCCGCGCCGGGCGGACGCGACGCCTGGCTGATCGGCCTCGGCAAGCTGCTCGCCGTCGTCGCGGGCGGAATCGCCGCCGGGCTGCTCGCGTACCGGGGCTTGCGCAAGCCGCGCCGCCTCGTCGAGCGGATGGAGAGGCCCTCTCGCTGGCTCGGGCCGCCCCTGCTGCTCGGCTACCACCTGCTGCGCCTCGCGCCGCATCTCGTCATGGTCGGCGTCGGTTACGGCGCGCTGGCCGTGATCGGGCCGTCCGAGCCCGTGCGCCTGATCGCGGTCTCGATCCTCAACGCCCATCTGGTCGCGAGTATCGTCAAGATGATGGGGGCCCAGGCGCTCGCGCCCCATACGCCGCAGTTCCGCCTGACGGCGTTCACCGACGAGACCGCCTTTTACTGCGCGATCTGGTGGCGCCGTCTGGTCAACATCACGGTGTACGGCTACTTCTTCTGCCAGGCCGCCCTCCTGCTCGGCCTGCCCGGCAGCGGCTACGCCGCGCTGGTCCACCTCCTCGGCCTCCTCGTGGTCGGGCTCCTCGTCGTCCTGATCCTTCAGAACCGCGCGCCCTTCGCGCGCTGGATGCGCGCGGCGAGCCGCGCCGGCGGGTCGCGGTCCGGCGCAAGGCTCTTCGCGTTCCTGGGCCGGCTCGCGGATTTCTGGCATATCCCGGCGATCCTCTACGTCGTCGCCGGCGGGCTGCTCTCCGCGGCGCGCGGGCTGGAAGGCTTCGTCTTCCTGGCCAAGAGCACCGCCGCGACGATCGCCATCGCCTGGGCCGCGGGCTTCGCCGTGGTGGCGATCCGCCGCGCCTTCGCACGGGGGTTTCGCGTCCGCGCCGAGCTCAGCGCGCGCTATCCGGGGCTCCAGGCGCGGGTGGAGCGCTACCTGCCGGCGGCGCGCGCGGCGTTGCAGGCCGTCGTCCTCCTGTTCGCGGCCTGCCTCGTTCTCGAGGCGTGGGACGCCGACGCCTTCGCCTGGCTCGCGAGCGCGGCGGGGCGGGCGGTGATCGGCACCCTCGCCGCGCTCGCCGCCATCGTCGTGATTGCCATGCTGGTGCTGGAGATCACGGCCTCGCTCATCGACCGTTACCTCTCCGCGGTGGACGACGAAGGCCGGCCGGTGGAGCGCAGCCAGCGCGCCCGCACGCTGCTGCCGCTGGCGCGCAACGCGCTGCGCGTCGTGGTCGGCGTGGTCGCGGCATTGATGATCCTCTCCGAGGTCGGCATCGACATCGCGCCGATCCTGGCCGGGGTGGGCGTCGTCGGGCTGGCCGTGGGCTTCGGCGCCCAGACGCTGGTCAAGGACATCATCACCGGGCTCTTCATCCTCCTGGAGGACAGCGTCGCCGTGGGCGACTTCGTGACCGCCGGCGGCCATTCCGGGACGGTCGAGGCGATCACGATCCGCACCATCCGCCTGCGCGATCTCGGCGGCAAGGTGCACACGGTGCCGTTCAGCGCCGTCGATTCCGTGACCAACGAAACCAAGGGCTTCTCCCGCTACGTGATCGACGCGGGCGTCGCCTATCGGGAGGATTACGACGAGGTCGCCGCCGTCATGCGCGCGGTCGGCGACGATCTGCAGCGCGACCCCGAATTCGGCCCGAACCTGCTGGAGCCGCTGGAGATCATGGGCCTCGATGCCTTCGGCGATTCAGCGGTCGTCGTCCGCGCCCGGCTCAAGACTCTGCCCGGCAGGCAATGGGCGACGGGGCGGGAATACAACCGCCGGCTGAAGGCGGCGTTCGACGCGCGCGGCATCGAAATCCCCTTCCCGCACACCACGATCTATTTCGGCGAAGACAAACGGGGCGAGGCCCCCGCCGCCCGCCTCGCCCTCGCCCGCCGCGCCCCGCCCCGCCCCGCTCCCTGACTTTCCCGGTGCCCGGGCCGGCGCGGTAGCCGTGCCGGTGGGGGCGGGTTAATCTGAGGGCATGAACGAGGCGGCGGACGGGGCGGCGGGGCTGACGCGGGCGGGGCTTCTCGCGCGCGCCCGCACGCTCGTCGAAACGGTGCGGGAGCGCAGCGACGAGGCCGAAGCGAACCGCCGGCTCCCGGCGGACACCATGCAGGCGATGCGGGACGTGGGCATCCATCGCATCCTGCAACCGGCGCGCCATGGCGGGGCGGAAGCGCATTTCTCCGGCATGGTCGATATCGTGGAGACCATCTCCCTCGGATGCAGCGCCGCCGGCTGGTGCCTGACTCAATACTGCTCGCACAACTGCCTGCTCGGCTACTGGCCCGGCGAGGGGCAGGACGAGATCTGGGGCGCGACGCCGGACGCGATGGTGGCCGGAGTCCTGATCCCGGCCTGCGGCAAGGCGCGGAAGGCGGAAGGCGGCTGGCGTCTCAGCGGGCGCTGGCCGTTCGCGAGCGGCGTCTACGGCGCCGACTGGTACATCGCGGCGGCGCTGACGGAGGACGGCGACGGCGCGCCCGTGGCCCAGATGCACGCGGTGCCGCGCGCCGATTACGAAATCCTCGACACCTGGCACACCGCCGGCCTGCGCGGCACGGGAAGCGCCGACGTCGTCATCGAGGATCGCTTCGTGCCGGCCCGCCGCGCCCTGCCCGTCGGCGCGACCAAAGGCGGCGGTGACGCGCCCGGCTGCGCCGTGAACGACGCGGCGCTCTACCGGCTTCCGGCCTTCGCCATGTTCTCCATCAACCAGAGCGCCGTCGCCCTGGGCCTGGCCCAGGCCACCTGCGACGATTTCGTCGCGCGCACGCGCACCCGCGTTGCCCGCATGTCGGGCAAGGGCGTCGCCGGTTACGCGACCGCGCAGGTCAAGGTCGCCGACGCCCATGTGGCGATCGAGACGGCAAGGCTGCTGCTCCACGATTGCTGCGATGCCGGCATGGCGGTCGCCGAGCGGGGCGCCACAGCACCGATGGCGCTCAAGACGGAACTGCGGGCGAAGGCGACCATGGCGGGCAAGCTCGCGGCGCGGGCGGTCGATCTGCTGTTCCACCTCTCGGGCGGTGCCGGCCTTTACGACCGCAACCCGATCTCGCGGGCCATGCGCGACATGAACTGCATCCGCGGCCACATCACCCAGAACTGGGACGTGAACGCCTCGAACCACGGGCGCGTGCTGCTCGGCCTGCCCTCGGCGGACCCGGCGCTCTGAGCGGCGCCCCGGAATCAGGCCAGGGAGGTGGGGTGGAGCCACCAGGTCGGGTGCGCCCGGGCGATGGCGCGGGCGGCGCCGGTGGCTTCGCCTTCGAACAGGCCGAAGCAGGTGCCGCCGGAGCCGCTCATGCGGGCGAGCAGGCAGCCGCGTTCGGCCCGTAGCCGTGCGAGCACTTCCCCGATCGCGGGCGCCCGGGTGCAGGCCGGCGCCTCCAGGTCGTTGCGGCGCCGGCGCAGCAACGCGGCGAGCGCGGCGGCGTTCGGCGGGCTCTCCCGGAGGGGGGCGGCGGTCGAGAACGGGCCGCGCCGGGCCGCGAAGACCGGGCCGGTCGGCACCGCGACGCCGGGATTGACCAACAGCACCGCGCACCCCGGAAGGTGCGGCGGCGGGCGCAGCACGTCGCCGATCCCGGCCACCTGGGCCGGGCGGGATTCCAGGCAGACGGGCACGTCGGCGCCGAGGGCGAGGGCCGTGCGCCGCAGCAGACCGCGCCGCGCAGGCCCCAGCTTCCAGAGCGCGGCGAGCCCGCGCAGGACGCCCGCTGCGTCCGCCGAGCCGCCGCCCAGACCGGCCGCGAGCGGGATGCGCTTGTGCAGCGCGATGCGCACGCCGGGCGGGCGGCCCAACGCCGCCGCCAGTGCCGTCGCCGCCCGGCGCGCCAGATTGCTCTCCCCGGCGTCGAGCGCCGCGGCAAAGGGGCCGCTCACGGTAAGGGTGAGCGTCGGCGCCGGCGTGATCTCCAGGGTGTCGGAAAGGGCGGCGAAGGCGACGACGCTGTCCAGTTCGTGATAGCCGTCGGCGCGGCGGCCGGTCACGTGGAGGTAGAGGTTGAGCTTGGCCGGCGCCTCGATGCGGAGCACCGCCCGTTCCTACCGGGCGCCTGGCGGCTCGGCCTCGTCGGCGGCGAGGCCCTCGGCCAGCTTGCGGCGGATGCCTTCGATCAGATCGGCTTCCGGTTCGAGGGCGAGGGCGCGCCGCCACTGGAACCGCGCCTCGTTCCGGCGGTCCACCCGCCAGTAGGCGTCGCCCAGGTGGTCGTTGATCACCGGGTCGCCCGCGCGCAATTCGACCGCCCGCTCGAGCTGGCGGACCGCCTCTTCGTAATCACCCAGCCGGTACGCCACCCAGCCGAGGCTGTCCACGATGTAGCCGTCTTCCGGCCGGCGTTCGACGGCCTTTTCGATCATGGCCTTCGCCCGGTCGAGATGGCGCCGCTGCTCCACCCAGGAATAGCCGAGATAGTTGAGCACCAGGGGCTGCTCCGGCCGCAATTCGAGCGCGCGCAGGAAATCCGCCTCGGCGCGGGGCCATTCCTTGATGCGTTCCAGCGCGACGCCGCGTGCGTAGAACAGATGCCAGTGCCGCTCCTCGACGGGCGCCGTGCGTGCGACGGCGGTGTCGTAGGCGGGCACGGCCTCGGCGTAGCGCTCGTTCATCCGCAGCACGTCGCCCAGCAGCTGGGCGGCGTCGGGCCGCTCGGGCCGTTCCTCCGCCATGGCCCGCAGGGCGGCGACCGCTTCGTCCACGCGCTCCGCATCCGCGAGGCTCGCCGCCTCCCGAAGCCGCGCCGGCCAGGCGAAGGGGGAGTCGCGCGGGACCGAGCGATAGACGGCGCCGGCGTCCTCCGGTCGGTGCGCCTCTTCCAGGATTTCGCCGATCAGGACCCGCGCCTCGTCGAGGTCGTCGCGCAGGAACAGCGCGAGCCGCGCGTAGATCAGGCCGGCGTCGTCGCCGCGATGCGGGCGGGCGCCGGCCGTTCCCAGCAGAGCTTCGGCCAGTCCCTCGCCGGCATCCGCCACCAGGGGCGCAGTCTTCGCCTCGAGCCCGGCGCGCGCGCGCGCCGCCCAGTCGCTGTCCGGATGCCGTTCCAGATAGCCTTCGTAGACCGCCCGTGCGTCCTCTTTGCGCCCGCTGCGCGCGAGGAAGTGCCCCAGCGCCGCGACCGGGCGCAGCGCACCGTCGGACGCCGCCGCGGCTTCCCGCAGGAGGGCTTCGGCCTGGGCCGGCCTGCCGGCGTGCTCGTTCACGAGGCCCGCGTGGAGGGCGAAGAGGGGCCGGTAGGGTTCCCGCTCGCCGAGCGGCGCCAGCGCTTCGAGCGCCGCCTCCGGGGCGCCCGCGCCGAGGTGCAGCCAGCCCTCGACCAGGGGCAGCAGGAAGGCGTGCGCGCCCTCCCGCCTGATCCCCGCGACGCGGTCCAGGGCGCCCGCGAAATCGCCGGCGCGCGCGGCCTCCAGCCCGAGAAGGAGACGGGCGAGGCGGGCGTCGGCGTCGACCGCGACGAGGCGGCGGGCGAGCGCGACCACTTCGCCGACCCGCCCGTCGGCGACCTGGAGCGAGAGGGTGCGGCGCAGCAGGTCCGGGTTGTCCGGGTCCTGCGCCAGGGCGCGCGAGAGATGGCTGGCCGCGGCCGCGTAGTCCCGCCGCGCATGGGCGAAGCGCCCGGCGAGATAGCCGCCGAACGAAGAGTCTTCCGCCCACTCCAGGGGGGCCGCAGGCGGCGGCGACTCCGCGGGCACCGGCTCGTTGGCGCAGGCCGCGGCCAGGGCGAGCGCGAGGACGCCTCCCGGCCAGCGAAGGGCGCGGCGCCGGGCCGTGGTACCGGGATCGGTCGGCCGGCCCACCCTATCCGCTCTCCGCGCCATGGTCCTACATGTTCGCGTAGTTGGGGCCGCCGCCGCCTTCGGGGACGACCCATTCGATGTTCTGCGTCGGGTCCTTGATGTCGCAGGTCTTGCAGTGGACGCAGTTCTGCGCGTTGATCTGCAAGCGCGGGCCGCCGGATTCGTCCTCCACGATCTCGTACACCCCCGCCGGGCAGTACCGTTGCTCCGGGGCGTCGTAGAGGGCGAGGTTGACCTTGATGGGCACGGCGGCGTCCTTGAGCCGGAGGTGGACGGGCTGGTCCTCCTCGTGGCTGGTGTCCGAAAGGTAGACCGAGCCCGGCTTGTCGAAGGAGACGACGCCGTCCGGCTTCGGATAGGCGATGGGCGGGGCGTCCGCCGCCTTCTTCAGGCTTTCGTGGTCCGCCCGGTGGCGCAGGGTCCAGGGCAGAACACCGCCGGTCCAGAGCTCGAAGCCGCTCACCAGGACCCCGGCGGCGAGGCCCCAGCGGAACGCAGGCCGGCAGTTCCGCGCCCGCCTGAGCTCCTTCATCACCCAGGAGCGGCGCAGCGCGGCGGGGTAGGCGTCGAGGGGTGCGTTTCCGCCTTCGCCCAGGGCGGCGAACACGGCCTCGGCGGCCAGGGCGCCGCTCTTCATCGCGTTGTGGCTGCCCTTGATCCTGGGCACGTCGAGGAAGCCGGCCGCGCAGCCGATCAGAGCACCGCCGGGGAAGACCGTTTCGGGGACGGACTGATACCCGCCCTCGTTGATCGCGCGCGCGCCGTAGGCCAGCCGCTTGCCGCCCTCGAGGGTGGGGCGCACCAGCGGGTGGGTCTTGAAACGCTGGAATTCGTCGAAGGGGGAGAGGTGCGGGTTCTCGTAGTCGAGCGCGACCACGAAGCCTATGGAGACGAGGTTCTCTCCGAAGTGGTAGAGGAAGGAGCCGCCATAGGTGCGGCCGTCCAGCGGCCAGCCGAAGCTGTGCTGGATCAGGCCCGGCCGGTGCTTGCCGGGTTCGATCTCCCAGAGCTCCTTGAGGCCGATGCCGTAGGTCTGCGGCGCGGCGCGCGCGCGCAGGCGGAAGCGCTCGACCAGCCGCTCGGTCAGCGAGCCGCGCGCGCCTTCGGCGAACAGGGTGTATTTCGCCCGCAGGTCCATGCCCGGCGCGTAGCCCGGCTTGCGCGTGCCGTCGCGGGCGATTCCCATGTCGCCGGTGGCCACGCCGGCGACTCTGCCGTCGTCCGCGTGGAGCACGTCGGCGGCGGCGAAGCCCGGATAGATTTCGGCGCCGAGCGCCTCGGCCTGGCGGCCGAGCCAGCGACAGAGGGCGCCCAGGCTGATGACGTAGTTGCCGTGGTTGCGCATCGACGGCGGCAGCAGGAAGCCCGGCAGCGTGAAGCCGCCGCGGGCGGTGAGGAAGCGGAACTCGTCGGTTCGCGCAGGCGTCGCCAGCGGCGCTTCCTTCTCCCGCCAGTCGGGGATCAGCGCGTTCAACGCGCGCGGGTCGAACACGGCGCCCGAAAGGATGTGCGCGCCGACCTCCGCGCCTTTCTCGAGCACGGTCACGCCGATCTCGCGGCCGGTCTCGAGGGCCAGTTGGCGAAGGCGAATCGCGGCGGCGAGCCCGGCGGGGCCGGCGCCCACGATCACCACGTCGCAGTCCATCGATTCCCGGCTCATGACCGCCGCCAGTTTTCGCCCGGAGCGCCCACCGCGCAAGGGGTCATGTGGGCGGGCGGGGGTGGTGTGGCGTGCGGCCCGGAAAGATTCTAGGCTTCGGGGATGGGCGGCGAGGGGGCGATACGGGCGTTGTTGCAATGGTATGCGCTGGCCGGGGTCGAGCGGGCGGTGGATCATGCGCCGCACGATCGCTATCGGGAGAGCGCGCCGGCGCCCGCGCTGCCCTCCGCCGCGGCGGCGCCCGTCGCGCCTCCGGCCCCGCCTCCGCTCTCGCCTGCACCCGGCGACACGCCCTGGACGGCGCAGGACATGGCGGCCGGTTGCGGCAGCCTGGAGGAACTGACGGCCGCGGTGCGCGCCTTCGACGGCTGCGCGCTCAAGCGCACGGCGACCAACACGGTGATCGGCGACGGCAACCCCGGCGCGACGCTGATGATCGTCGGTGAGGCGCCGGGCGCCGAGGAGGATCGGCAGGGCCTTCCCTTCGTCGGGCCGGCGGGCCGCCTGCTCGACAGGATGCTGGCGGCGATCGGCCTCGACCGCTCGGCGGTCTACATCACCAACATGCTGCCCTGGCGCCCGCCGGGCAACCGCTCGCCCACCGACGAGGAATTAGCCCTCTGCCAGCCCTTCCTGGAGCGGCAGGTCGAGCTGATCGCGCCCCGCATCCTGGTTCTGGTCGGCGGCATCGCCGCCAAGGCGCTGCTCAACCGGCGGGAGGGCATCACCCGCCTGCGCGGGCGCTGGTTCCCCTTCTCCACGCCCCGCATGGAAGGGACGGTCGAGGCCACGGCGACGTTCCACCCGGCCTATCTGCTGCGCCGGCCCCAGGCCAAGCGCGAGGTCTGGCGCGACCTGCTGGAGATCGAGGCCCGGATCGAGGGCGAAGGCGCCGCGTCGTGATCGGGATCGACGAGAGCCGGCCGTTCCGCGCCGTCAACATCGCCGTGCTCACGGTCTCGGATTCGCGCAGCCCCGCGCAGGACCGGTCGGGCCGGGTCCTGGCTGAGCGCATCGCGGCGGCCGGCCACCGCGTGGCGGCGCGCCGCCTCGTCGCCGACGAGCGGCGCGCGATCACCGCCGCGCTGCGCGGCTGGATCGCCGACCCGGCGGTGGACGTGGCGATCGCCACCGGCGGCACCGGCGTGACCGGCCGCGACGTGACGCCGGAGGCGTTCCACGAGGTCTATGAGCGGGAGATCCCGGGCTTCGGCGAGCTGTTCCGCCAGCTGAGCTATGATCTGATCGGCACCTCGACGATGCAGTCGCGCGCCACTGGCGGCGTGGCGGGGGGCACCTACCTGTTCGCCCTGCCCGGCTCCCCCGGCGCCTGCAAGGACGGCTGGGACAAGATCCTGCGCCATCAGCTCGACTACCGCTGGCGCCCGTGCAACCTGGTGGAGCTGATGCCCCGCCTGCGGGAGAGCGAGCGGCGCGGCTGATCGCGGGAGCGAAGGAGGAGACGAAGTGGAGAAAGAGATCATCGAGATTCCCGGGCTGTCCGAGGCGCTGCGCGGGGTCGGCGCGCCGCTTTCGCCCTGCGTCCGGGCGGGCGGGTTCCTCTTCATCTCCGGCCTCCCGCCGCTCGATCTCGACACGGGCGGCATGGTGCGCGGCGGGATCGAGGCCCAGACCGAGCAGGTGCTTCGTAACGTCCAGCACACGCTGGAGAGCGCCGGCTCGTCCCTCGACCGCGTGGTGAAGGCCACGATCTACATCACCAACGCCGCCTATTTCAAAACCGTGAACGAGATCTACGGGCGCTACTTCCCGCAGGAGCCGCCGGCGCGGACCTTCGTCGCCATGGCCTCGTGGCCGCTGGAGTTCGACATCGAGATCGAGTGCGTCGCGCTGGCCTGAGCGCGCCAGCGGCGGAAGGCCGGGCCGTCGTCCACATCCGCGAGACGGTCGACGACGGCCACGCGGAAGGTCGCCGGCACGTTGCGCCGCGTGTCGGCGAACGCCGCCGGTGTGGACCAGCGCACGCCCCGGAAGAGGTCGAGCCGGCGCGCGCGGGCGCCCAGCCCGACGAGCCAGAAGCCGCCGTCGTCCGCAGGGCCCAGCGCCACGTCGGCCGCGCCGAGCGCCGCGAACGCCCGTGCCACGTGGCCGCGCGAGAGCGCCGGCACGTCGCTGCCGACGACGAGCGCGGGGCCGGGCGGCAGGCGCCGGAGCACCCGCGTCATGCGCCGCCCGAGGTCGCCCGTCCCCTGGTCGATGCGGGGGAGGGCGAAGGGCCAGAAGGCCTCCCGCCCGCGCCAGCGCGAAGGCGTCGTCGCGAGCCAGACGGTCCAGCGGGGATCGCGGGCGAGCGGCGGCACCGCGCGGCGCACCAGGCGGCGGTAGAAGCGCCAGGCTTCGGGCCGCCCGATGTCGCGCGCGAGCCGCTCCTTCGCCCGGCCGAGCCGGGGTTCCTTGAGAAAGACGGCGAGATGGCGGTCGCGCGGCCTCATCCATAAAGCCGCGCCACGGTCTCCGCCCGCACGCCGAGGGCGAAGAGCGCGAGGCAGAGGGCGTTGCGCGCCATGCGCGGCAGGTAGCCCGCGCGCCGGTAGCGCGCGGCCGAGGTGACGGCGGGCGTGGCCAGGCGGGCGAGCCGCCGCCGCCCGATCCGCCGGACGAGGTCCACGTCCTCCATCAGCGGCAGCGGGCGGAAGCCGCGCAGCGCGGCGTAGAACGCGCGGTGGATCAGCAGGCCCTGGTCGCCGTAAGGCAGGCCGAACAGGCGGCAGCGCCAGAGGACGAGTCGTTCGAGCAGGCGCGCGGCGGGCGCATCGTCGTCGAGCGCGAAGCGGAAGGCGGCCGCACGCTCCCGGCTGGCCGGTGCCCGGATGAAGGCCCGCACCTCCGCGTGCCAGCCCGGCCCGAGGCGCGTGTCGGCGTGAAGAAACAGCAGCCATTCGCCGCCCGCCGCTGCGGCGCCGGCGCCGAGCTGCCGGCCGCGCCCGGCCGCCGTTCTCACCCATCGCGCGCCGTGGCGGACGGCTTCGGCGCGCGTGCCGTCCCGCGAACCGCCGTCCGCGACCAGGACCTCGACGGCGCCCGCGCGCGCACCGAGCGCCGCGATTCCGGGCTTCAGGCTCTCCAGGGTCGCGCCCAGGGCAGCGGCGGCGTCGAGAGTCGGGATCACGATGCTGAGGGCCGGTTTCACGGCGCCGACAATGGCCGGGCAGCGGCGGCTGGTCAATTCGGACGGGGCGGCGCGCCGGGATCAGCCGAGGGGCGGGGTGCGGACGGTCATCTTGCCGCGCAGCGCGGGCGGGGTCTTCGCCTCGGGCACCGCGCCCCGGGGGCTGGCCCGATAGGCGCGGGCGTAGGCGAGGACGGCGGCGGCGTCTTCCGGGGCGAGCCGGCTGAAGCGCAGGTGGTGCTTGCCGCGTGCGCGGAAGGCGACGTTGCACGGGCTCTTGCAGCCGTTCAGGCAGTGCACGGCGCGCAGCGTGAGGCCCTTCGGCAGGGGGTCCGCGGCCTCCCGCACCGCCTCCAGCAGGAAGGTGCCCTGGCGCTTGCCGTCGCGCTCGCGCGCGGCCTCCGACCAGACGCAGGAGCGGCAGATATAGACGGTCGCGGCGGCCATGCGCGGCCTAGTTGTGGTAGAAGTTGAGGAGGGCGGCGGTGACCTGCGCCGGTTTCTCGATCGGTGCCCAGTGGCCGCAGCCGGTGAGCACGATGAGGCGGGCGTTGGCGATGCGCCCGCACAGCGCCTTGACCGCCGGCGGCGGCGAGACGGCGTCCTCGTCCCCCGTCACCAGCAGCGTCGGGCAGCAGACCTTGTCGAGGTCGGCGCTCGCAGCAGTCGCCAGCGCCTCGCAGCTGCGCGCGTAGCCTTCCGCGTCCTGGCGCATGAGGATCTCGCGGACGAAGGCCGCGGCCGCCGGCTGGTGCGCCCTGGTCTCGGCCGAGGTCGCGGCCTGCACGAGGGCGTCGGCGACCGGCGCCATGCCTTCCTTGCGGGCGAGCGCCGCGCGTTCCCTGACGGCGGTGCGCGCCGGCGCCGGCGGCTCCGCCAGCGGGCCGACGAGCGCCAGGCTCTTCGCCCGCTCCGGCCGGGCGGCGGCGATGTGCTGGCAGACGATCGTGCCCATGGAGTGGCCGCAGAGATGGGCGGCTTCGATATCGAGCGCGTCCATGAGCGCCGTCACGTCGGCGGCGAAGGAGTCGATCGAGAGGGCGCCCGTGGCCGGCGAGCGCCCGGCGCCTTCGAGGTCGAGACGCACGACCCGGAAGAAGCGGGCCAGCGGCGCGGCCTGCGGGAACCAGCTGTTGCCGGTGCCGCCCAGCCCGTGGACCATCACCACGGCCTCTCCTTCGCCCTGCTGCTCGACCGCGATTTCCTTGCCGTTCACGTCCATCGCTTCCTCCCCCGCTGCGCCTCCGCCCATACCACGCCCCCGCCGCCCGCGCGAGGCGGTCGCGCCCGCACCCGTGAAGAAGCCCGGGGTTCGGTCCGGGATTTCGGCCCGGGATTCGATCGGCGCCGGGCGGTCAGCGGGAAAGGCAGCGGACGAGGGAGTCCGCGAGGGTGTGCATCAGGGTGAAATAGGCGTCGGTGCCGGGCGCTATGTCTGCGCCGAGGGGGTCAAGCACGGCGCTTCGGGCGCCCGTTCCCTCGACGACGGCGTCGACGACGCGCGCCGGGTATTGCGGCTCGGCGAACACGCAGCGGATGTCGGACTCGACGATCCGCGCGCGGATCTCCGAGAGGCGCCGGGCGCTCGGCGGGCGCTCGGGGCTCACGGCGATGGCGCCCACCGCATGGGTGCCGTAACGCGCCTCGAAATAGTGGTAGGCGTCGTGGAAGACGACGTAGGGGACGGCGCGCACCGGCTCGAGCGCGGCCCGCAGCGCCCGGTCCAGCGCCTCCAGCCGCGCCTCGAGGGCCGCCGCGTTGGCTTGGTAGCGCGGCCCGTTGGCGTGGTCGAACGCGCGCAACTCGTCCGCGATCGTGGCGACCATGCGCGCCGCGTTGGCGGGGTCGAGCCAGACATGGCCGTCATAGGCGTCGTCATGCGCGTGGTCGTGGTGCCCATGGTCATCCTGCTCGTGTTCATGGTGGTCGTCATGCGCGGGTGTCTGCCACGGGCCGGCCGCGCGCGGCGGCAGCAGCGTGAGGCCGGCGCGCTCGGCGAGCGCCACCGCCGTGCCGGGCGCCAGACTCTCGATCACGTGCGGGAGGAAGCTTTCGATCGGCGGGCCGATCCAGAACAGCCGATCCGCCTCGGCCACGGCACGCGCCTCCGAAGGCTTGAGGGCGTAGGCATGGGGCGAGCCCGCGCCCCGAATCAGCAGGCGGGGCGTGCCCACGCCTTCCATCACCCCGACCACCAGCGCATGGACCGGGCCGATCGAGGCGACGACGGCGGGCGCGGCGAAGGCCCCCGCCGGCAGGAAGAGAACCGCGATCAATCCGAGCGCCAGCCACCGCATCGCCACCTCCCCGTTGAGATTTGTTATAACATATCACTTCTCTGCGGCGTGTCAACGGAACCGCGTGGTTCGACGATCGATGCGTGGGCGGAGGAACGAAGGGGAGCCTCCGGGCGCGCCTCGCGGCCCGGAAAGCCCAGGAACTAGGAAGGTGCACACGGGCCGGGTTCCGCGCCCACCTCCGAAGCCGCCCACAGCACGGCCTACGGCGCGCCCGGGGGGGGGGGGGGGGGGTGACGCACCGGGCGCAATCGTCACGCTTGCCACCTTGGCTTCGGCCGCAACCGCTACCGCTACAGGGAGAGAACGGTGAACCCCTTCAAGCTCGCACTCTGTCTCGCATTCGCCATCCCGTTCGCCCTTGCGCGGCGTTAGGGTTATGGCAACCGCAGCCCCCGCCACGGCTTCCCCGGAGGTTGCCACCAAGGCGGACATTGCCGACCTCAAGGCAGGCATCGTAGCCGAGATTGCCGCCCTCAAGGTAGACCATGCCGACCTCAAGACAGACATTGCCAGTCTCAAGACAGACATTGCCGACCGCGAAACCCGGTTGGTATGGCGCTTGTTCGCCGTCATCGGGGCCGCCGTCGCAATCCTCATCGCCACCATTGCCGCCGCCGCCACCGTGGCAAGCGTCTTCGTAGGGTAGCCGCCCCGTTGATGGCGCCAGGCCAGCGCCATAGCGCCGCCAGGATTGCCGGGCCGGGCCGTCGGGGGTTGTGGGCTACCCGCCGGCGCCTGTGCGCGCTCTCACGGGCCGCCTACGGCCCTTGTGGGCCAGTTCCGCGCGCCCGCCCCACAGAGGGTGGGGAGCTTCCCGCCGGCGTCGGCGCCCGCCGGCAAAGCAACATGTAGACGTGCGCGCCCCTCCCCTCGAAGCCGACGTTCCCGGCCTCACACGTGCACGCGCGGGGGGTTGCGGGGGTTATCGAACATCCGCCGTCCCATGGCACCGCCGGAGGGGCGACTGGTGATCGAAAAGGCCGAGGCGGTGGAGCGTCGGTTGCATGGCCTCTTCCGGCGGTTCGAGGGACGCCGCCTCGCCGACGAACTCATCGCGGCGCGACGAGCGGCGGCGCGGCGGGAAGGCGGTTCGTGAGCGCCGTGCTCGACGCATCCGCCTTGCTCGCCTACCTGCAACAGGAACCTGGCGGCGAGACGGTGAAGGCCGTCATCGAAGGCGCGGCCATGTCCACGGTGAACTGGTCCGAGGTCGTCCGGAAGACGGCCGGTCCGGCGGACGAAACGGCGGAAATCCGGCGCAGCCTCCAGTTCCTGGGCTTGACGTTCGCGCCGTTCTCGAGCGCTCAGGCCGAGACCGCCGGCCGGCTGCGGGAGAAAACGGGCAGCTTCGGGCTCTCCCTGGGCGACCGCGCCTGCCTCGCCCTCGGCATCGATACGGGAGAGACCGTCTACACCGCGGATCGGGCGTGGCTCCGGTTGGCTCTCGGCGTGGACGTCGCGGCGATCCGGTAGCGCGGGCCGGCGGGCGCGGCTCAGAAGCCGTGTTTCGCGGCCTCCTCGGCGTATTTGCGCTTCTGCTCTTCCGTGGCCTCGGTCTGGAAGGTCGCCTTCCACTCGGCGTAGGTCATGCCGTAGACCAGTTCGCGGGCCTCTTCCAGGTCCATGGCGATGCCCTTCTCCTCGGCGGCGGCGCGGTACCATTTGGAGAGGCAGTTGCGGCAGAAGCCCGCGAGATTCATGAGGTCGATGTTCTGCACGTCCGTGCGCTTGCGCAGATGCGCGACCAGGGTGCGGAAGGCGGCGGCCTCCAGGGCCGTCCGGGTCTCGTCATTCATGGTTCGTCTCCCGCGGCTCGGCGCGCCGCGCCTCCAGCGCCGTCACCCGCTCGGCCAGCGCCTCGCTCTCGCTCCGCGCCCGCGCCGCCATTTCCTTCACGGCGTCGAACTCGTCGCGCTTCACGAGGGCCATCCCGGCCAGGAGCCGCTCGAGCCGGCGCCTGACGAGGGCATCGATCTCGCCCCGCAGGCCGCTCGCCGCGCCCATGGCACCGGCCGCGACCCGGGCAACGTCGTCGAACAGGCGGCTTTCCGTCTGCATCGGCGGTCTCCATCGGGTGGCGGGGGCCAGTATGGCACGGCCGCCCGCGCCGGCAAGGGCGTCGCGCGCCCGTTTCAGTCCGCCGCCGGGCACTCGCGCGGGGAAAGGGCGGCGTAGAGCAGGTGGTCCCGCCACGCGCCGTCGATCCTGAGACAGGCGCGGGCGCGGCCCTCGCAGCGGAAGCCGCACTTCTCCAGCAGCCGGCGGCTCGCGACGTTGCCCGGCATACAGGCCGCCTCCAGACGATGCAGGCCCAGCCCCCCGAAGCCGTGGTCGCGGACCCCGGCCAGGGCCTCGGTCATGTAGCCGTTGCGCGCGTAAGGCCGGCCGATCCAGTAGCCGACGCTGCATGATTGTGCGGCGCCCCGCTGCACGTTGCCGAGCGTCACCCCGCCCAGCAGCGCGTCGTCGGACTTGCGCAGCAGGAAGAAGGCGTAGCCGATGCCGTCCTCGCCGTCGCGATGCTGGCGGCGGAGGCGCCGGCGGAAGGCGCCTCTGGTCAGCGCGTCGCCGGGCCAGCGCGGCTCCCAGGGCGTCAGGAAGTCGCGCGAGGCGGCGCGCAACTCCGCCCAGGCCCGCCAGTCGCCCATGCGCGGCGCCCGCAGGTAGAGCGAGCGGGTCCGCAGCGCGGCCGCCCGCCACGCCTCCCGATGGCGGCCCTGGGCCGCCATCAGCCGGGCGTTCGGATGCGGAAGGAGAACGTCCCCGCCCGTTCGCTCCAGCCGAGCAGTTCGAACGGCGTCGTTTCGCAGAAATGCCGGAAGTCGATCACCGAGGCCGGGTCGGTCGCGCGCACCGCGAGCGTCGTGCCCGGCGCCAGGCTCTTCAGGGCCTTCCGCGCCTTGAGCACCGGCAGCGGGCAGGCCAAGCCGCGCACGTCGAGTTCCACCGCCCGCGGACCGGCCTCGTCAGGCGAAGCGGGCGGCCGTCGCGTCATGGCTCTCCAGCCCGCCCAAGGGGCCCAGCGCCGCGACCGTCGGGCGGCTGCCGCCGAGGAGGCGGTCGGCGGTGCGGACCACCGCGGGGCAATCGATGACGTCCACCCGCCCGATCATCTCGTCGATCGCGAGCGGGCGGCCGAACGCCAGCACGTGGCGCCCGATCCGCTCGCAGCGCGCCTGGGTGCTCTCGAGGGACATCAGCAACCCCGCCTTGAGCTGCGCCCGCGCCCGCCCGACTTCCTCTTCCGTCACGGCCGCGCGCACCTTCGCCATCTCGCCCGCCATCACCGGGACGAGCTCGGCGACCTCCGCCGCGCCGGTGCCGGCATAGACGCCGAACACCCCGCCGTCGGCGTAGCTCGAGGCGAAGGTGAACACGGAGTAGGCGAGGCCCCGGCGCTCCCGGATTTCCTGGAAGAGCCGCGAGGACATGCCGCCGCCCAGCAGCGTGGAGAGCACCTGGAGGGTGTAGAAATCCGGGTCGTCGCAGGCCACGCCGTCGAAGCCCAGGACCAGCTGCACCTGTTCCAGGTCGCGCTCCCGGCGGTGCGCGCCGCCGCGATAGACCGCCGCTTCGGGCGCCGGCGGGTGGGACGCGGGAAGCGCCGTGAACGCCGCCTCGGCGCCGGCGACCAGCGCCGCGTGATCGAGCCGCCCGGCGCCGACCAGCACCATGCGCGGCGCGCCGTAATGGGTCGCCATGTAGGCGGCGAGGTCGTCCCGCCCGTAGCGGGCGACGCGCGCCGGCGGCCCCAGGATGCTGCGGCCCATGGGCTGGCCGGGATAGGCGGTTTCCTGGAAGTGGTCGAACACGAGATCGTCGGGCGTGTCGAGGACGTTCGCGATCTCCTGCAGCACCACCGCGCGTTCGCGGTCGAGCTCCGCCGGGTCGAACACCGAGTGCTGCACGATGTCGGCGAGGAGGTCGAGCGCGAGCGGTACGTCGTCCTTCATCACCTTGGCGTAATAGGCGGTGCTCTCCCGCGAGGTGTAGGCGTTGAGCTGGCCGCCGACCGCCTCGATCTCCTCGGCGATGTCCTGGGCGCTGCGCCGCTCGGTGCCCTTGAAGGCCATGTGTTCGAGCATGTGGGAGAGGCCGTTGGTCTCGGCCGTCTCGCAGCGCGCGCCGACGCCCACCCAGAGGCCGAGCGACGCGGTCTCCAGATGGTCCATCGGGTCGCAGACGACGCGCAGGCCGTTGGCGAGAGTCGTCGTCCTCATGCCACGCGCCTCCGCGCTTGCGTGTCCCGCGCTTGCGTGTTCCGCGTCTGCCCGCCGGTGCGTTCGCGGACGAAGCGCTTCAGCCGCGCCGGGTCGTTCGGCAGGTCCGCCAGGCTCTCGGGCCGGTGCAGGAGGTCGCGCAGCCGGGGCGGCAGGGCCGGGCGGACGCCGGTCGCCCGCTCGACGGCCTCCGGGAACTTCGCCGGATGCGCCGTGGCGAGGCAGACCAGCGGCCCCGCCGCCGCGTCGTGGGCGCCTGCCGCGTGCAGCCCGGCGGCCGTGTGCGGGTCGATGGCGCGCCCGCCGGTGCGCCACGCCTCGGCGATGGCGTCGAGGCACTGCCGGTCGTCGGCGCGCGCGCCGGTGAAGACGGCCTGCGCCGCCGCGAGGCGCGTCGGGGCCACCGGGAAGGCGCCGTCTGCCGCGAGGCGCGCCATGAGGGCGGCGACGGCGGCCCCGTCCCGCTCGTGGAGGTCGGCCACGAGGCGCTCGAAATTGCCGGCGACCTGGATGTCCATGCTGGGGCTCAGGGTGCGCCGCACGGGGCCCTTGGCGTAGACCCCGGTCGCGAAGAACCGGGCTAGGATGTCGTTTTCGTTGGTCGCGACCACGAGCCGCTCGATCGGCAGGCCCATCCGGTGCGCGACGTAGCCGGCATAGGCGTTACCGAAATTGCCGGTGGGGACGACGAAGGAGAGCGCGCGCGCCGGCGCGCCGAGGGCGAGCGCGGCGTAGACGTAATAGGCCGCCTGCGCGGCGATGCGCGCCCAGTTGATCGAGTTGACGGCCGCGAGCCCCGTTTCCGCACGGAAGGCGCGGTCGGCGAACGCCGCCTTCACCAGCGCCTGGCAATCGTCGAAGGTGCCGGCGACGGCGGCGTTGTGCACGTTGGGCGCGCCCGTCGTCGTCATCTGGCGGCGCTGGACCTCGGAGACGCGGCCCGCCGGGTGCAGGATCACCACGGAGACCCGCTCCAGGCCGCGGAACGCCTCGATGGCCGCGGAGCCGGTGTCGCCCGAGGTCGCGGCGAGGATGGTGGCGGCGCGCCCGCGCCTGGCGAGCGCCGCGTCCACCATGCGCGCCAGCATCTGGAGCGCGAAATCCTTGAACGCCAGCGTCGGGCCGTGGAAGAGCTCGAGCAGCCAGCGGTCGGGGGCCAGTTGGACGAGCGGCGCGGTGGCGGGGTGGTCGAACCCGGCGTAGCTCTCGGCGGCCATCGCCAGGAGCGCCTCGCGGGAGAAGGCGTCCCCCGTGAAGAGCGCCGTCACCGCGGCGGCGACTTCGGGATAGGGGCGGTCGCGCAGGGCGTCGAGGGCGCCGGCGTCGAGCCGGGGCCAGTGCTCGGGCAGGTAGAGGCCGCCGTCGGGGGCGAGGCCGCCGAGCAGCGCCTGCTCGAACGAAACCGTCCCGCCGTCCGTCCGGCGCGTGCTGACGTACCGCAAGCCCCGCCTCCCCCGCTCCCGCGTCCCCCACCAGCCTACACGCCGCCCCACCCGCCCGGCAAGGAAGCGCGCCGCAGGGGGGCGGTGGCCAGTGGCCAGTGGCTAGTGGCCGGGTCATCTCCGGGTGAAAAGGCGCCGTTTGCCTGGGAGCGCCGGCGTCCCGCCGGCAAGGCGGGGCGAAGGCCCGCACCCTTTCCCGGACTTCCTGCCTGCCGATGGCGGCCCGTTCGCGCTTCGCGCGATGCCGGCGGGACGCCGGCGCTCCCAGGCAAACTTTTCACCATAAACAAACGGCGAAGCTCGTTTTCGACGATCCGGGAGCGATGGCTTACAATGGTCGGATGGTGTTCAATATCGGCGGCAACAAGTTCCGGCTCGTCGTCCGCTTCGATTATAGGAACCAGGTGGGTCGAGTGTGTTTCGTGGGAACACACGCCGAATACGACTCGATCGATGCATCCAGTGTGGGAGGGCCCGATGAACGTCAGACCGATCAAAAGCGAGGCCGATTACGACGCGGCGCTGTCCGAGATCGACGGCCTGATGGGGGCCGCGCCGGACACGCCGGAGGGCGACATGCTCGAAGTCCTCGTCGCCCTCGTGGAAGCGTATGAAGCCGAGCACTGGCCGATGGAGGCGCCGGACCCGGTTTCCGCGATCGAGCACGTCATGGAGGCCCGGGGCTTCCGGTAAAGGTCCTCCTGCCTATCCGTGAGAGTCCGCCCTGGGAGCGTCGGCGTCCCGCCGGCCTCGCGCGGAGCGCGAACGGGCCGCCATCGGCGGGCCGGGAATCCGGGAAGGATGCGGGCCTCCGGCCCGCCTTGCCGGCGGGACGCCGACGCTCCCAGGCAAACGGCGCCTTCTCACCCGTGGATGACCCGGCCACTAGCCACTAGCCACTGGCCACCAGCCCCGCCCCCCGGCCCCGCCTCCGTGGCATTTATGCAACCCGAGGAGCAGAGGGCGGAGATCGCGGCGCTCGCGGCCCTTCCCGACGCGGAGATCGATACCGGCGACATACCCGAAATCCTGGATTGGTCCGGCGCCCGGCGCGGCCTCCTGCACCGGCCGCGGAAGCGGGCGTAGGGGCCGCCTGCGACGCGGCGCCGGCCGCGACCGAGGGCTGCATTTCCCTGGGAGCGCCGGCATCCCGCCGCCATCGGCGGGTCGGGAACCCGGGAAAGGGTGCGGGCCTTCGGCCCGCCCTGCCGGCGGGACGCCGGCGCTCCCAGGCGAACGGCGCCTTCTCACCCGTGGATGACCCGGCCACTAGCCACTGGCCACTGGCCACCAGCCCCGCCCCCCGCCCCCGCCTCCGTGGCATTTTTACAACAGTGTTGTCAAAAAGCGTCACACCGCTTCGCGAGGCTGTTGACCTTGCGATTCCTCTTGCATACCACCCGTGGGAACGGAGCGGGCCGCGTCGGTGCCGCCATGCCAAGGAGAACGGAAATGAAGAAGGTCTTGATGGGCACCACGGCCCTGGTCGCCGCGGGCATGATGGCGGGCGCGGCGCAGGCCCAGGAAGAGATGATGGAGGAGCCCATCTCCCTCAGCGTCGGCGGCTACTACCGCGCGGCCATCGGCAGCGTCAGCGGCAATGACGGCCCGGGCCAGCCCGAGGCCGACCGCCACACCATCGGCATCGCGCAGGACTCCGAGGTCACCTTCTCCGGCAGCACCACGCTGGACAACGGCCTCACCGTCGGCGTGAATGCGCAGCTGGAGGTGGTCGACGGCGGCCGCCTCGGCGGTGGTCCCCGCGTCATCCTCCCCGGCGCTGGCGCCAACACCAGCGGTGCCGTCGACGAGGTGTGGCTGTACTTCAGGGACGAGTTCGGCCAGCTGCGCCTGGGTTCGGTGGAGAGCGCGCGGCAGGAGATGACGAACTTCGCGCCGAACGGCGCCTACAACTTCGGCGTCAACACGCCGTTCTTCACCTTCGCGACCAACAGCTGGCTGGCCACCTACGACGACGGCCTCGGCAACGAGGACGCGGCGAAGCTGCTCTACTTCTCGCCGTCCTTCAACGGCTTCCGGCTCGGCCTGAGCTGGGCGCCCGACGACAACGACGGCGGCCAGCAGTACGCCAACAATGCTTCGGGCAACGTGGGGCAGTTCCAGAACCACATCGCGATCGGGGCGGAGTTCTCGCAGTCCTTCATGGAGGGCAGCAGCGTCCGCATCGCGGGCGGCTACGAGACCTACGAGGCCGAGGCCCCGGCCGCCACCCCCTGCGTCGACTCGATGACCAACAACTGCGAGCCGAGCTCGCTGCATCTCGGCGCGACCGTCAGCTTCGATCAGGTCTCCGTCGGCGGCGGCTGGCTGAAGGTCGAGCAGGGCGACAACCAGGACCGGACGGTCTACGACCTCGGCCTGCGCTGGTCGGACGGGCCGATGGCGGGGGGACTCCAGTGGGGTCACGCCTCGACGGGCAACGCGGGCGGCATGCCCGACACCGAGCTCAACCGCTATGCCGTCAACGGCACCTACGTGCTGGGGCCGGGCATCGACCTGCAGGCGCAGCTCGACTTCGGCGAGAACGACGCGCCGGGCCAGAACGCCGCGGCCGACAACGACTGGACGCAGTTCATGCTGGGCACGGCGATCACCTTCTGAGCGCCTACCCAACGCGACATTCCAAGGGGGCGCTTCGGCGTCCCCTTTTTTCTTCGTGGCCAGTGGCCAGTGGCTAGTGGCTAGTGGTGGAGGCGCCGGACCCGGTTTCCGCGATCGAGCGGGAGGTCCGCGGCTTCTTCGTGAGAGTGCGCGAGGGAGAGCGGCGTTTTCCGCCCCCGGGAGCGCCGGCGCTCCCAGGCGAGCGGCGCCTTCTCACCCGGGGATGACCTAGCCACCGGCGACCGACCACCGGCCACTAGCCAATGGATAGTGGCCAGTGGCCAGTGGCCAGTGGCTAGTGGTGGAGGCGCCGGACCCGGTTTCCGCGATCGAGCGGGAGGTCCGCGGCTTCTTCGTGAGAGTGCGCGAGGGAGAGCGGCGTTTTCCGCCCCCGGGAGCGCCGGCGCTCCCAGGCGAGCGGCGCCTTCTCACCCGGGGATGACCTAGCCACCGGCGACCGACCACCGGCCACTAGCCAATGGATAGTGGCTAGTGGCTAGTGACTAGTGGCTAGTGGTGGAGGCGCCGGACCCGGTTTCCGCGATCGAGCGGGAGGTCCGCGGCTTCTTCGTGAGAGTGCGCGAGGGAGAGCGGCGTTTTCCGCCCCCGGGAGCGCCGGCGCTCCCAGGCGAGCGGCGCCTTCTCACCCGGGGATGACCTAGCCACCGGCGACCGACCACCGGCCACTAGCCACTACGGAACGGCGCGTTGCGCGCAGGCGTGAACCATGGATAGTGGCCAGTGGCTAGTGGCTAGTGGCTAGTGGCGGCAAGCCCTTATCGAGTGCCGATCCTGAATGTCTGGTTACGAGGCCGGGGCTGGCCCAGGGATGGAAATGACGGAATATGAGACTTCGGCTTTGCTGATTGCCGCCGCGCATGTGGTCGTCGGCTTGATGCAGGTCGCCATCGTCGCCTACGGCATCCGCGCGATGCGCACCATGGGCGAGCGGCGTACGCGCGAGCAAGACCAGCGGCACGCCGAGGCGGACCAGCGGCATGCCGAGGCGGGCCAGCGGCACGCCGAAGCGATGCGCGCCCTGGAAGCGCTGATTGAGCGGACCGGGGGAGCGCGATGAGCGCCCCCGAATTGCCCGCCATGCCGGCGGGACGCCGGCGCTCCCGGGGATGATTTTCACGGATAAGCAGGTTGAGCATTGAACCACGGCGCGGCGCCCGGCGGTTGGTCCCGCGCACCGGGTTCAGCCTGGGCGGCCTGAAAAAGCAGGGGCCTCCGAAGAGGCCCCGCACCCTGCGGTCGAAACCGCAAGGGGTGTCTTCCCTACCCGTAGCCGTTCCGGCGTCGATAGTCAAATCTTTCGTTTTCAGCCGTGCGGGTCCTCGCGGGCGAGGGTCCGGTCGATCAGTGCCACCGTTTCCGCGAGGCCGTAGAGGGCGATGAACGAACCCATGCGGGGGCCGTGGCGCTGGCCCAGGAGGATCTCGTAGAGCGCCCGGAACCAGTCGCGGAGCGACGCGAAGGGGTGGCGCTTGCCGACCTCGTAGACCGCCGTCTGCACGACCTCCGCGGCGCTGTCGGGCGGCAGGGCCGCGAGCGTGTCCCGCAAGTCCCGAAGGGCCGCCCGTTCGCCTTCGTCGGGCGCGCGATAGGCCTTGGCCGGCTTCACCACGTCGCGGTAGTAGGCGAGCGCGCGGCCCACCAGCGCGTCGAGAAGGGGCGCCGTCCGCGGCGACGCGCCGGGCACGTAGCGGGCGATGAACCCCCAGAGGACGGCGGGATCCTCCGTGTTGCAGACGCTCGCCAGATTCAGGAGGACGCCGTAGCCGAGCCCCGTCTCGGGCGCGGGCGGCGCCCCGGCGTGGACGTGCCAGACCGGGTTTTCAAGCCGCTCCGCCGGGCTCTCCGCGGGGAACGTCGCGAGATGCGCCAAGTGGTCGTCGACGTGGCGGGGGATGACGTCGAAATGGAGCCGCTTCGCCCGCCGCGGCGCGCCGTACATGTAGAGCGCGAGCGACTCGCGTGAGCCGTAGGCGAGCCATTCCTCGATGGTCAGGCCGTTGCCGCGGGATTTCGATATCTTCTCGCCGTTCTCGTCGAGGAAGAGCTCGTAGATGAATCCGGCCGGCGGCGTCGAGCCGAGGACGCGGCAGATGCGGCCGGAAAGCGCGACCGAATCGATCAGGTCCTTGCCTGCCATTTCGTAGTCGACGCCCAAGGCATGCCAGCGCATCGCCCAGTCGGCCTTCCATTGGAGCTTGCAGCGCCCGCCGGTGACGGGAACGGTCATCGTTTCGCCCTCGGCATCGACGTAGCGCACCGTGCCCGCGTCCTCGTCGCGCCCGACGATCGGCACCTGCAGCACCCGGCCCGTCTTCGGGCAGAGCGGCAGGAACGGGCTGTAGGTCGCCCGCCGCTCCGCGCCCAGGGTGGGCAGGATGATGCGCATGACCGCGTCGTAATGGCGGAGCACGTCCAGGAGCGCCGCGTCGAACGCGCCCGATTCGTAGCTCTCGGTCGCGCTCTTGAACTCGTAGTCGAAACCGAAATCGTCGAGGAACGCCCGCATCCGCGCGTTGTTGTGGGCGCCGAAGCTCTCATGGGTGCCGAAGGGATCGGGGATGCGGGAGAGCGGCTTGCCCAGATGCGCCTCGACCAGCGCCGCGTTGGGGACGTTGTCCGGGACCCGCCGCAGCGCGTCCATATCGTCCGAGAAGGCGACCAGGCGCGTGGGCAGGTCCGAGAGGGCCGCGAAGGCGTGGCGGACCATGGTCGTGCGCGCCACCTCGCCGAAGGTGCCGATGTGGGGCAGCCCGGACGGGCCGTAGCCCGTTTCGAAGAGCACGGGGCCCTTGGCCGGCGGCGCGCCGCCCAGCCGCTTCAGCAGCGCCGCGGCCTCCTTGAAGGGCCATGCCCGGGCCTTGCGCGCGAGTGCACGAAGGTCGTTCGGTGTCATCGTCGCGGGTCCGATGGCCGGGGACCATGCGCCGGGTCGTGCGCGCGCGTCAACCGCTATACTCCGCGCGATGCCGGCCCCCGCACAGCCGGGCGCGCCGCCCGCCCCGTCGCCGCCGCGCGCCGCGGCCCTCGCGGTCGCGCCGCGTCACGCGGTCTGGCTCGACGAGGACGGCGCGGCGACGCGGCTCTCCCTCGAAGCGGCGGCCCGGCGGGTGACGGAGGCCGGGCGCCCGCCCTATGTCTGCCACGCGCGGGCGGTCGCCGGGCGGCTCGGCCTGCGCGATTTCGCCGCCCTGGACCTCCTGGAGCTGTTCGCCTTCGCGCGGCCTGCGCGCCTCGCCCTGCCGACGGCCCGCGGCCTCGCCCGCGCCCTCGGGCTGCCCCTGCCGGGCGGTACCGAGGCGGAGGCGAAGACCCTGCCGGCGGCGGCGGCGCGCCTCCTCGCCGCGCTCGCCGCACCCGGTCTCGCAGACGCCCGCGCCGCGGCGGCGGTCGCGCAGGCGATGGCCCGCGCCGGCTGGCTCTGGGGCGAAGCGGTGCTGGCGGCCCTCGCCGCCGGCGGGCGGACGGCGCCGGGCGCGGACCCCGCCGCGGGCGCGCTCGCGGTCTGGACGCGGCTCGCGGAATGGCAGGAGACCGCGCCGCCCGGCGCGCCCGGCCAGGAGCCGGTGGCACCGGCCGAGGCGCGGCGGCGCCTGGCGACGCTGCTGGGCGAAGACGCGGAACCGCGGCCCGAGCAGGCGGATTTCGCCTCCGCCGCCTGCACCGCCTTCGACCCGACGGAGGCGGCGGGCGCGCCGCGCGTCGTGCTGGCGGAAGCCGGCACCGGTGTGGGCAAGACGCTGGGCTACGTCGCACCGGCCAGCGTCTGGGCCGAGCGGAACGACGGCGTCGTCTGGCTCTCGACCTTCACCCGCAACTTGCAGCGCCAGATCGACCGCGAGCTGGACCGGCTCTACCCGGACGCGAAGGCCAAGGCCGAGCGTGTCGTCCTGCGCAAGGGGCGCGAGAACTACCTCTGCCTGCTCAACCTGGAGGAGGCCGCGCACCGCGCCGCGCTGGTGCCGGGGGAGCGCATCGCCCTCGGCCTGATGGCCCGCTGGGCGGCCGCGACCCGCGACGGCGACATGACCGGCGGGGATTTTCCGGCCTGGCTCGCCGACCTGCTCGGCTTCGCCCGCACCTTCGGCCTCACGGACCGGCGGGGCGAGTGCATCTACGGCGCCTGCGCCCACTACCGCCGCTGCTTCATCGAGAAGAGCCAGCGCAAGGCGCGGCGGGCCGACATGGTCATCGCCAACCACGCCCTCGTCATGGTGCAGGCGGTGCGCGCGGCGTTCGCTTCCGGCGACGAGCACGGCGGCCCGCTCCGCTACGTGTTCGACGAAGGCCACCACCTCTTCGACGCCGCGGACGGCGCCTTCGCCGCGCGGCTGACCGGCGCCGAGACGCGCGAGCTCAGGCGCTGGCTGCTGGGGCCGGAATCCGCCGGCCGCCGCGGCCCCGGCCGGGCGCGCGGCCTGCACGGCCGGATCGAGGATCTGGTCGCCGAGCGCGAGTCCGCCCGCGCGGCCCTCGACGACGCCGCGCGGGCGGCGCGCGCCTTGCCGGGCGACGACTGGCCCCGGCGTCTCGCGGACGGCGCGCCGCGCGGCCCGACCGAGCGGTTCCTCGCCCTGGTGCGCGGCCAGGTGCTCGCGCGCGCGCCCGACCCCGGAAGCGGCTACGGAATCGAGACCCCGGTGCGGCCGTTCGACGACACCCTCGCCGCGGCCGCCGCCGCGCTCTCGGCGGCGCTGGCGGAGATCGCCGGGCCGCTCCGCCTGCTCGCCGCCCGGCTGGCCGCGCTCCTGGAGGAGGAGGCCGCGCGCCTGGAAAGCGCCGAGCGCCAGCGGATCGAGGCCGCGGTCCGCGGCATCGAGCGCCGTGCGGGCGAACAGCTCGCCGCTTGGCGGGCCATGCTCGCGACCCTGACGCCTGTGCCGGACGACGGCGGCGGATCGGAAGCGGACCCCGCTCCCGCCGGCGCACCGGAGGGGTTCGTCGACTGGTTCGCGATCGACCGGGCGGACGGGCGCGACGTCGATGTCGGCATGGTTCGCCACCATCTCGACCCCACCGTTCCCTTCGCCGAATTCGTGCTGGGCCGCGCCCAGGGCGCCCTGATCACGTCCGCGACCCTGCGCGACGGGACGGGCGACGAGGCGCGCGACTGGGCCGCGGCGGAGGCGGCGACCGGCGGCCGGCATCTGGCGGCGGCACCGGTCCGCGCCGCCGTTCCCTCGCCCTTCGACTACGCCGCCCAGACCCGCGTACTGGTCGTCACCGACGTGCGGCGGGGCGAAAGCGGCCAGGTCGCCGCGGCCTATCGCGCGCTCTTCGTGGCCGCCGGCGGCGGCGCCCTCGGCCTGTTCACGGCCATCGCGCGGCTGCGCGCGGTCCACGAGCGCATCGCGGGCGCGCTGGACGAGGCGGGGATTCCGCTGTGGGCGCAGCATGTGGACCCGCTCGGCACGACGACGCTGGTCGACGTCTTCCGCGCCGAGCCGGACGCCTGCCTGCTCGGCACCGACGCGGTGCGCGACGGGGTGGACGTGCCGGGGCGCAGCCTCCGGTTGATCGTCTTCGACCGGGTGCCCTGGCCCCGGCCCGACATCCTGCACCGGGCGCGGCGCGGCGCCTTCGGCGGCGGCGCCTACGACGACCGCCTGACCCGCCTGCGGCTGAAGCAGGCTTACGGCCGGCTGGTCCGCCGCGCCGACGACCGCGGCGTCTTCGTCCTCCTCGACCCGGCGTTTCCGAGCCGCCTCGCCGGTGCCTTCCCCCCCGGCGTCGAGCGCCACCGCATCGGCTTGGCGGAAGCGGTGCGCGTCACGGCGGCGTTCGTCGGCCCGGCGAGCGATTTCCGGTGAGCCGTGCGAACCGCGACGGGCGGGGCACCGTCAGGCTTTCGGCCGTCATTCCTTCGCGCGGCCAGGCGCGACCCGCCAAGCTCGGAAGTGATGCGGAACGGCTACGCCCAAGAGGCACAGGCAGGGCTTCCGCCGCGTCGGGGCTCGGCCATTACGACTTCGGCGCGAACCGGGCCCGCGTCGATGCATTGCGCCGGCGCTTTCAGAGTGGATAGCGGAGACGTTCGAGCCCCGGCCTGCACGCTTCGGCGAGCGCGGCCCGATCGACGGCTTCGAGCTTCTCGAACTTCGACGGCGTCGGCCGCGGAATCGCAGACGCCTCGCGCAGCCATGCCTCGTCTTCCAGGTCCGGGCCGACGAACCGGATGAGACGCCGAATTTGAGTGTCTGGATCCGCCTGCACGTCCTCGAACCTGACGTTCAACAGCCGCTCGGACGGGAAATGGCCGAGCATGCGGTTTCCCCTTTCGATCATGGCGCTCCAGAGCGTCCCGAAATGCGGGAGCTCCAGATTGTCCCAGGGCAACCGTTCGGGGTTGAACAACACCCTTGTCAATGGCTCCAGCCGGAAGCTGAGTCGTTCCCAGTGCTTCCCTCGCGCCAGAGAAGTCATGGCATCGAAGCCGAATGACCGAAGCGCCAGCATGGTCGCCGCGATCAAGCGAAAGAGGTAATGGCGGCTCATCGAGATGGCCGTTTCCCGCCCGTCGCGGAACACGTGGATCACCCGTGCTTCGGGAAACTCGTGCAGCAGACGGGATGCGAACAACAAGGAGCCGCCCGAACGCTCGGCCCAGACGGTACAGCCGAACCGTTGGCACAGCCATTCGAAAAGATGCCGGAAGTGGTCGGCGGGCGGCTGCCGGGGTTGCGTCCGGACGAACGGTGCCATCTCATCGAACAGCTCCTCGTACCTTTCGGTGAGGTGCGGGAGCGTGGCGCACAGGATCGGAGGCACGTCTTCCTGCGAAAAGCGGGCGAGCGGATCGTCGAGCGGATAGAGCAGTTCCTCGTACCGCCCGCGCAACATGAGGCGGGTTCGATGCCGTTGCTGGCTATAGAGGTTCCACATCCAGCTCCCGGTCGGCCGGCGACGGCTGAACGATCGTATCCCGATGTAGCTGATGAACTCGGAAAGGCTGAGAACGCGCGGGTGTCGGTTCAGGATGTCCGACACCATGGTCGAACCGCAGCGTCCGGTGCTGAGAACGAAGACGGGGGAACCTACGGCGGAAGAGCCTACCACGGGTTGGATTTCTCCGCTTCCAGCCGATCCGGAAACCGGTAGCTGAGATCGGGAATCATGGAAGCGTCCAGCAGGAAGGCGAAGTTGTTCCCACGCCAATATCCGGCCATGCGCGGGGCCAGCCGGTGGGCAACCCTCCAGATGTCGCGCTTCCACCGCAGCCACGCCAGCAACCCCGCCGTCTGCTGCCTGGGAAATCGCAGTCGATCGGCCACTTCGTTGCCGAGCAGGGCACGAGAGACCCGGAATACGTGAAGCGCCATTTTCCGTTGCGCGACCGGGTCGACGACGCCGGCCACCTGAGGCACGGCGTTGACCAGCGCGTTTGCGATGTCGGCCGATTCGTCGTCAGGCGGCGGTTCGCAGGCGGTGGCGACCCGGTGCAGTTCGGCAGTTTTCGATTCGTCGCCTTCGAACAAAAGAGGCTCCGGCGAACCGATCAACCATGAGGCGTAGCGCCAAATCTGCATGAAGCTGACGCGGGACTCGGCATCCAGACGCGCCCCGATCCGTTCCGCCTGCTGCAACATCGTTGCGGAGAAGTTGGCCGAAGAGAGCGCCAGGTGCGCGGCGCTGAGCGGCACGCCGAACTCCGCCTCATCCCAATTACCCGAAGTGCGAAGAAGCCGCCGAACTTGCGCATGCACCAGCCGGATACGCACGGACAGTTTCCAGCCTTCGCCGTGCCGTTCCAAGGCACCCGGAAGCATGATCTCGATGAAGTGACGGGTGTTCTGCCGAATGCGGCGGAGGCCATGCTGGGTCGTTACCCGGCCCGTCATGAAAAACGCCTTGCTGATCAAAGTGGCCGCGTTTTGCAAGGTAACGACGAAGAACGCGGGAATGAACAAATCCGAATATTCGTGGAAGGCGCGGCAGCCGGCCTGGACCGAGTCCGGATCGAACCACGGGGGCGGTGTCTCGATCTGCTCGAAGAATTCCCGAAGCGCCAATGGCGCGTCCGCAAGGGTCTTTGAATCCTTGTCCATGCCGGCCTGGATGAATCGATGCACTTCCCCCTGCTTGGTGGAAGCCAGCGCGTCGATGACGTCGTCGGCTTTCGGATCGCCGATGGCCGTATGCTCGATGTATGTCGTGGCAAGTTCGGGATTCAGCGCCCGTGCTTTTTCGTATCCGCTCTGATATGCTGAAGGGATTTTCATCTCGAAGTCCCCCATTTCAGTGAGCAGTCAAGGGACCGGGTTTCACACGGTGTCCCGGTGCCGCCTGTGCCTCATGACGATCAAGCCGGTCTCGTATCGTGTCAATGTCCGGGGAGCGGGCGAGGTACCGGGCCCCCGATCGAGCAAGGCAATCGCAGGCGGGGCCGAAACGCTCCCGCCACCATCGCTCGAAACCCGTTCCGTGCTTTTCCCTGAACGCACGAATCCCGCTCCTCCGAGGAGGCACCATTAGCCGAACAGGGTTTGCCTGTCAACCCGCCCGCGCCGACGACCGTGCCGCCTCGCCACCCTTCGCCCCCGCGCAGCCCGCCAGCGCGGCCCGCACATCCTCCCACCACCGGTCGCCCGCGGCGAGCTCCCAAACCCGCCGGCTCGCGAGCCAGAGCCTGAATCGCAGCGCGGCGCCTTCGGCGGCAAGGACCCGCTCGTCCTCGACTCGAACGACGCCTACCTGTCCACCCCTCCGGGCCGCGAAGACGACGGCGCCGGGACTGGCGCGCGCGGCTGGGGCACCGTGAGCGGCATCGCCAGCGGCATCACGGCCTCCTCGATGACCGTCGGCTGGTTCACCGATGATCCGGCGGTTTCGGCGAGGCTCAGGAGCGATTGGAGAGCCGAGGGCTACCGGCTCCACGTCGCCGGCCGGAACCTGCTGTCCGCGGCGCCGACCGTCACGGGCGTCGAAATGGGCGCGTTGGTCGACGGGCCGGCGTACAGGTCGCCGCCGGCGCGCCTGCCCGTCACGGGAACCGCGCGCTACGAGGGGTCGGCCAAGGGGTTCGTCGCCCTTGAATACGGGACAAGATTTGCCAGCGGCCGCCCTGAAGGAACCGTGGTGGGGGCGGATTGGTTCGGCACCACCACGCTCACCGCCGACTTCGCCGACAACTCCATCTCGGGCTGCATCGGATGCACGGGCAACATCGCGCTCCTCGAGTGGCTCGTCCCGGATGGCGTGCAACGCCGCCCGGCGGGGACGGAGATCTCGACGCGGATTCACCTCGGCCGCACGCGCGTCAATGCGGACGGGACGTTCCGGGGCGCGACCGTCACGCTTTCGGACCCCGACGCCAGCGCCTGCCCGCTCACGTCGTCAAGCGGCGCATGGGGCGGAAGGTTCTCCAACATCCCGTATACCGGCACGGTCCTTCCGCCGAGGGTTGCCGGGACGGTCGGGGGCAAAGCCGCTTGGAGCGACGGCTCCACCGCCGCTTATGTCGGCACTCTCCAGGGCTTGACGTCGCCCGACGGGCGGCGCCCCGTAGCCGCCCCCGCGCCGGACGCCCTCGATACCCCGGGGTATCGAGGGCGTCGCGATCCGGTCGCCCACGCACACCCAAAACTCCGAAAGCGGTGCCTTATCTGGAGATCGGGGCTTCTCGCGGGTGAGGGATTTTCCGCTTGCATCGAGCCCCGGTCCGCACCAAGCTTGATTGCGGAGCCTGAGCCAATGCCTTTACCGGGCTGAAATACTGCACGCGGGGATGTGGCGACCCTCCAGGCTCCACCTTTTTCAGCTTTCGCTCTGCCGTGCCGGGTCCCATTTCCGGATGACGGTCACCTTTTCACTGGCGCACTTGTTCGCGCGTTGACGCTGCCCGATCCTGAAGACCGTCACGAGCTGCAGCCTGCCGCGCCTTGTATCTATTCTGATCGCCCAGCGCCACCACCTTCCCTCTGCGCCACTGGGGGCGTGAACCAGAAGCGATGGCTTTCCTCTTGGTCTCTCCAGCAGTACCTCGCCACGGTCGAGCGCAGCCTGGAGGCTGCGGTATTGTTCGATCTCGACTTCGGGATGCCGGCGGGCAAGCTTCCTGCGACGCACCCCGTCGAACACCACCCGGCCCGCACGCACATCCTTGGGCAGATCCTCGAACAGATCGTCCGGCAGGACGGCGAGCGGGCGCTTGCGGACATCGCCACGCTCCCAAGCGCTCACGAAATCGTCGGATATCACCGCGCGGCGTACCTTCTCTCTCGAAAGGTCACGCTCCAACGCCTCGAGGGCGTCGTGGTGGGGGCTTCGGGATATCACCGGTGCTTCTCGTTCTTCACGGGACCGCGATATCAGTCCGCGAAATCGAGAACGAGATCGACGCCGTAGCGAAGACCAGCGACCTCGCATGCGATCTCGAGACGCCGCGCGTACATGGGTCGGGACAGGTTGGTATCCACCCACCATTCGTCAGTCAGCCGGGAATGAAGATTCTTCCTGGATAGTTCGGGAGTGCTGATGTAGAGGGCCTCCGGGGTCCGGGCGACGATCCTCCGACCTCTCGTCGCCTTCTTCGAGAGCCGTTTAAGAAACCGGGAATCGCGTGCAGCGAGTTTCTGCAGGCAACCCATGTAAACCTCCTTGAGGCTCGCCCCCTCGGTTTCTTCCCCGAGCAGGATGTACGGGAACTTTCCGGTGCGGCGGGTCGTGGATGGAGCGGGGTCCATCGGCTTCGACAGACCGGGCGCGGCCTTCGACAAGCCGAACACCATTCGAAGGATGTCGTTGTGGCTCTGATCGAAGGTCACCCGTCGCGCCTCGATGGCACGATGCACGTCGATGTCGATCTTAATGGGCGTCGTCGATGCGATCATGGCGCTCTCCCTTATAAGGTATCGTATCTTATAAGGGAGAGCGCGTCGGTTTTCAAGAACGAATTCGTCGCGTCCGGAGGAGGGCAAGTGCCCTGCCGCGCACCGTGATACGATGTGCGTCCGATGCTGAGGGAGCCATCGTGAGTCGGGGACAACCAGCGCACGCGCCGGCGGGAAGGGGTGCCATGACCTTGTGTGTCACGGATCCGGGCGCCGCCGGGCTCGGCGCCGTGGTGTCGGGGCTCGATCTCGCGGGAGACGTGACGCCGGCGGTGGGCGCGGCGCTGCGGCGGGCCTATGCGGCGAGTCCGGTGTTGTGCATCCGGGGTGGCCGCGCGATGCCGGCGGCGTTTCTGCGGCTGGCGCGCGTCTTCGGCACGCCGCAGATCCAGCTGCTCGGCGCCTTTCGGGACGAAGCGTTCCCGGAGATCTCCTATATCGAGCGCGGGCAGCGGGATACGCTCGGCGACGGCAAGCGAATCACCTTCGGCGCCCACTGGCACACCGACGATTCCTACATGGCCGTGCCCTGCGCCTCGACGCTGCTCCATGGCGACGTCGTGCCGCCGGCCGGCGGCGATACGGCGTTCGCCAACATGTTTGCCGCCTACGAAGCGCTGCCCGATTCGCTCAAGGCCCGCATCGATAGCTTGCGGGCGGTACACACCTATCAATCGCGGCGCAACGTCTCGCCCGTGCCGAAGCGGACGGCGGAAGAAGAAGCGCGGACCCCGCCGGTGAGCCACCCGCTGGTGCGCACCCACCCGGAGACGGGGCGCAAGGCGCTCTACCTCAACCCCAACCGGATCGACCGCATCGAGGGCTTGCCCCTCGCGGAAGGCGACGCGCTGCTCGACGACCTGATCGCCCGCGCCACCCGGCCCGAATTCGTCTACGTTCACGCATGGCAGGCGGGCGACGTGGTGATCTGGGACAACCGCTGCACGATGCACAAGGCGTCGCCCCACGACGGCGCCCATCCGCGCCGGATGATGCGCATCCTCCTCGAAGGGACGGTGCCGGCGTAACCGCGCGGGAAAGGATGACCATGGCGGACGAAGGACTCGACGGGACGGCGATCGGCCACCACGCTGCGCTCATCTACGTGATGGTGATCGTGTCGGCGGCCGACCGCGAGATGACGGACGCCGAGCTCCACGCGATCGGTGCGGAGGTCCAGCGGCTGCCGGTCTTCCGCGACTACGACGCCGGCAATCTGGCGCACGCCGCCGGCGACTGCGCCGCGCTTCTGCAGGACGAGGAGGGGCTCGACACGGTGCTCGGCATCGTCAAGGGCGTGCTGCCGGAACGCCTGCGCGAGACGGCCTACGCGCTGGCCTGCGACATCGCGGTGGCCGACGGCAAGCTCTCGCAGGAGGAGCTGCGGGTCCTCCAGATGATCCGCAACCGCCTCGCTCTCGACCGCCTGCACACGGCCGCCATCGAGCGTGCCGCCCGCGCCCGCCACGCGCGCTATCCGTGAGCCGCCGCCGCGCCGGCGGCGCGCTTACGCGGCGAGGAAGCGGTTCCACTCCTTGATGAACAAGGTGATGTGGCGCGGCCAGATCATCCAGTAGGCGATGTTGGACTGGCGCCGGAGCTTGGGGCCGGTGTCCCGCCCGCGCCCCTCGTACCACTTCAGCCAGGCCTCGTCCGTCATGTAGTTCCGCGCCGTGTCGGGGCAGGGCGAGTAGTAGCCCTGTTCGGCATCGGCCGCGCCGCGCCAGCCCTCGAGGCACCAGTCCATATAGGCCATGGCGACCTCGGGCTGCGGCGCTTCGCTGGAGAGGCACATGCCGTAATACCAGGCCGACGTCCCCTCCCAGACGTCGACGTACCAGCACGGGATGCCGCGCTTCTTCACGTCCTCGACCACCGGGTTCCAGCAATCGATGCCCCAGACCTCCTCGGAAGCGAGCAGGTTCACGGCTTCGCCGTAGTTGGTCCAGAGCGCGCGGAACACGCCGTCCTGCTTGGCACCGATCAGGAAATCGATGACGGTCTTCAGCTCGTCCGGTTCGAGGTCGCCGAAGCCCGCCTTGACCGGGTCCATCTTGCGGTTCTTCACCAGATAGCTGGCGGCCCGCGGCGGGCCGATCAGGTCCTCGTTCTGGATCGAGACCTTGCCGCGCGCGTCCACGTCGCGCCACTTGCCCTCGTAGAGCACGCCCAAGGTGTCGGGGGTGTTCCGGTCCGCCTGGGTGTCGGCGAACTTGTGCGGCAGGATGCCGAGCGCGTCCATGTTGTAGATCTGCGGCAGCATCTTGAAGGCGGTCCGGCTGTCGTCCCAGTAGACCATGTCGACGGGCCAGCCGTTGGTGTGGTCGGCACCGACATGGCCGGGATCGGTGAACAGGGTGTCCGCGAACTCCCAATTCGTGACCTTCTCCATCGGGACCGGCGCGATGGTGCCCGCCTCCTGGAGCGCCGGCGTGCGGAAGGCGTTGGTCTCGATCATCGAGAAGCTTTTGTAGCCGCCGGTGATCCACTTCTGGACCGAATCGGCGAGGCTCGCGACTTGGCCGGTGGCCTGGAGACCGCCGCTCATCTCCGCGAACTTCTTGAAGAAGCGCTCCTGGACGGAGACTCCGGTGCCGATGACCTGCATCGGCCCGTCCTGTTCGATCCCCGCGACCCGGTCCGCGAAGGCGGCCCGCGCCTCGGACGCTCCGATGCCGGCCGCCGCGACCGCTGCCGTCGCCCCCGCCGCCGCCATGAACTGGCGCCGGTCGAGGCCCGCGGCCGCGCCGGCGCGCGCGTCGGCGTCCGCGCGAAAACGCTCGTGCCTTTCCTGAAGGTGCCTGTCGTCCATCTCTCCCTCCCCGATGCCGCGATCCGTTATTCGGCGGCGGCCTCACCGATGGGAGCGGGCGTGCCGAAATGACGCATCATCCCGGTGAACGCCTTCCGCTCCGGGAACCGGTAGGTCTTGTACTTGCTCGTCTTGCGGCCGATCTCGACGATGCTTTCGGCCATCTTGGTTGCGCAGACCACACCGTCGAGCACCGGGATTCCGAGCTCGGCTTCCAGCCCGTCGGCGAACTCCGCGAAGCCCGCGCAGCCCAGGCAGATCGCCTCGGCCTCATCCTCGTCGCGGGCGCGGAAACATTCCTGGCGCAGCTTCTCCAGCGAGCCTTCGTAATCCCGCTCGACGTCGAGCACATAGACCGGCGTGGTGCGCACGATCACCCTGTGGCCCAGGCCGTAGCCCGCCACCATGTCCTCCACCGGCACGCGGAAGCGCGGGATGATGGTGACGATGGCCACCCGCGCCGCGAGCTGGCAGGCCATGTAGAGCGATGCCTCGGCGATCCCGATCACCGGCTTGTCCGTCATTTCGCGCGCGGCATGCAGGCCGGGGTCGCCGTAGCAGGCGATGACGTAGGCGTCGAACCCCTGCCGGTCGCCCTTCGCGATCTCGTTCAGGATGCCGGGGACGCAGAGATATTCGTCGTAGAAGGATTCGATCGAGGCCGGCGCGTAGTCGGGGGTGACCGCCGCGACCTCCGTGCCCTCCCGCGCCACCGAGCGGGCGGCCACGGCGTCCGCCTCCGTCATCTCCCGTGACGAGTTGGGGTTGATGATCATGATCTTCATGGCGTCTTCCTCCGCTGAAGGCTGCCGGGCGCGCCTCCCGGAACCGTATCGCCGCGTCAGAGGCCGCACCAGCGGCGGGCCAGGGTCTCGTAGATCCGGACCGCCTGTTCGATATGGGCGAGCGGGCAGTATTCGTCGGTCTGATGGGCCATGTGCATCTCGCCGGGGCCCAGGATGACGGTGGGCGGGCGCCCGCAGGCGGGGGTGAGCGCCGAGGCGTCGGTGAAGTAGGGCGCCCCGCGCGGCTCGATCTCCTCGCCCAGGATCGGCGCCGCCACCGCGTAGACCTCCTGCATCCAGGGATGGGTGTGCGGCGTGTGCACGCCGCCCACGTCGACCAGCCGCGCGATCCGGTTTTCGGCACCCAGATAGCCTTCGAGGCCGGTGAGAATCCGTTCGTGGTCCTGGTCGGGGAGGGTGCGGATGTCGATCGTGAATTCGGCGTGGTCGGGCACGGAGTTCAGGTTGAGCCCGCCCTGCATGGTGCCGACGTTGAGCGTCGATTTGCCCAGCAGCGCATGGGGCATGGCGTTGAAGTCGAAATCCTCCAGCCTGGCGACCGAGCGGGCCGCCTTGTAGAGGGCGTTGTCGCCGTGCTCGGGCATGGAGCCGTGGGCGGTGACGCCCTCGGTCTCCACCTTCAGCCAGAGCGCGCCCTTGTGGCCCAGAATCGGGTAGTTGGAGGTGGGCTCGGCGATGACGATGGCCCCGGCCGCGCCCAACGCGCCCGTCTCGCCCAGATGGTGGGAGCCCTCGCACCCCGTCTCCTCCCCGGCGCAGATCGCCATCACCACGTCCGCCGCGCCGCTTTTCCCCTCGCCGGCGAGCTTCAGCGCCACGTGAACGAAGGACGCGACGCCGGCCTTCATGTCCGTGGTGCCGCGTCCGAACAGCTTGCCGTCCACGATCTCGGCGCCGAAGGGATCGACCGACCATTCCTTGGTGCCGAGCGGGACCACGTCGATATGCCCGCCGAAGCAGAGCGGCTCCTTCTCGCCCCGCCCCCGGAGGGTCGCGACCAGGCTGGTCCGGTCCTCGGCGAACTCGTGGTAGGAGACCTCGAGCCCCGCCGCGGAGAGCATGTCGCCCAGGTAATGGGCGCACGCCACTTCCCGGCCCGGCGGGTTGCGGGTGTCCATGCGGACGATCTCCCGGGTGATGTCCAGGGCGGACGGAACGGACGGCATCGATTCGCTCTCCCCCTCGCGGCCGCCGACGCGCGGCGGATCGAGTATGGCCGCCCCGTCCCGCCCGGTCCAGCCGCGCCCCTCGATAAAGGGGGAGCGCGTCAGGCGTCGAAGTCGCCGCGCATGATCCGGGCGGAGATGGGGACGTCCCCGCCGGGCGGCTGCCAGGCGGAGACGGGGTCGATGCGGGTCCGGCGGCCGCTCCGCCGCACGGCGAACAGGGAGTCCGCCGGCAGCAGGTCGAGCAAGGCCGGCGCGTGTGTGGTGACGACGTGCTGGGTCTTCCCGCGGCCCGCGCGCGTCTTCAGCAGGTCCGCGATCAACGGGAGGCGGCGCGGGTGGACGCCGCTCTCCGGCTCCTCGAATCCCACCAGCGCGGGTGTTTCGCCGCCGCCGGACAGGGCCAGAAGGCCCAACAGGCGGAGGGTGCCGCCGGACAGCACCCGTTCGGGGAAGGTGACGTCGCCCTCCCGCAGGCGGAGCTCCACCCGGTCGGGATCGCCCGCCGCCAGATCGATGCCTGCGACGCCGGGCAGCGCCGCGCGCAGCGCCTCCTCGACGGCCGCGAAGCGTGCCGGCTCCCGCGCCGCCAGCGCCCGCAGGAACGCCGCGAGCTCTTCGCCCGCCGGCCCCATCGGCCGCGACGAACAGAGGAACCGCCAGCTTTCCAGCGCACGCCGGGCCGCGACCAGATGCGGATAGTGCGGCGGATGGTGCGGCAGCGAGAGGATCGTGTGATCGAGATGGCGGTCGTAATAGACGGGATTCGCCTGCCCCTCCCGCCGCAGATGGAGCCGCTCGCCCTGGCGCTCGACGAAGGGCTTGCGGGTGATGGCCGGCTCCCCCTCGGTGTTCAGCGCCACCAGATATTCGTCGGCCACGCGCAAGGCCCCGGCGCCGGGCAGCATCTCGATCTGGACCCGGTAGCGCAGGTGACGCTCGCGCACCCGGACGAGCGCCTGGCCGGCCCCCGTCGGCGGTGCGCCGTCGCCCGCGCCGGGCGTCTCCTGGATTCGCCGGTCGACCTCCGCCACGATCGCGTCCGACAGCCGCAGGTCGGCCTCGATGGAGAAGGCCAGCCGCTCGCGCGCGGCCAGCGCCTCGATTCCACCGCGCCCGACGGTGAAGGATTCGATCGGCATGCCGCGGCGAGGCGGGTCGAAGGCTTCCCCGACGGTCCGGCTCGTCGCGAGCGTCGAGAGCAGGCGCAGAGCGTCGAGAAAGTTGCTCTTGCCGGCCGCGTTCGGCCCGAACAGCACGGTGAGCGGCGCGAGCCGCACCTCGGTGTCCTCGAGGGATTTGAATCCCCTGACGCATACCCGCGTCAGCATGGCGCGGTGCCCACGATGGCCCGCGCCGTTTGCCGGAGCCGCGTCTCGTCGCCCTTCCGCGCCATGCCGCCGCCTTCGTAGCCCGCGCCCAAGGCTGGCCGCCGGTGCCCTTCCGGTCAAGACTCCGCGGCCGGTCTTCCCGGCGGGGCGGGGAACGTGGCCCGGCGCGGGCGCCCCGTGCTACGGTCCCGGCGCGCCGGGAGGCAATCTGCGGGCGGGCGCGGGAGGGCGGAAGATGCCGCGAATCGTCGTGTTCCATGAGACCGGCGGGCCGGAGGTGCTGCGCCTCGAAGAGAGGCCACAGGCGCCGCCGGGGCCGGGAGAGGTACGGCTCCGCGTCGAGGCCATCGGGCTGAACCGGGCGGAGGTCATGCTGCGGGAAGGCGTGTATCACGAGCGGCCCGTCTTCCCCTCCCGCATCGGCTACGAGGCCGCCGGCGTCGTCGACGCCGTGGGCGCCGGCGTGCGCGGCGTGCGGGAGGGCGACCGCGTGGCCACCGTCCCTTCCTTCGCGCTCTCCCAGACCCGCCAGGGGGTCTACGGCGAAAGCGCCGCGGTGCCGGCGGAACTCGCGGTCCCCTACCCGGCGGCGCTTTCACCGGTGGAGGGGGCGGCGCTGTGGATGGCCTACCTCACGGCCTACGGCGCCCTCGTCCATTACGGCGGCCTGGGCGCGGGCGACGCCGCGTTGATCACGGCGGCGAGCAGCAGCGTCGGCATCGCCGCGATCCAGATCGCCAGGGCGCGCGGCGCCGTCGCCATCGCGGCCACCCGGCGCCCGGCGAAGAAGGCGGCGCTGCTTGCGCACGGCGCCGACCACGTGATCGCGACGGAGGAGGAGGACCTGCCGGCGCGGGTCATGGAGATCACCGGCGGCGCCGGCGCGCGCGTCGTCTTCGACCCGGTCGCCGGGCCGCTCCTGACGACGCTCTGCGCCGCCTGCGCCGAGCACGGCACGATCTACGAATACGGCGCACTGCATCCGGGCGAGACGCTCTACCCGCTGATGCCGATGCTCGCGCGGTCCCTCACCATCGTCGGCTATCAGGTGCTCGACTTCGTGCAGGACGCCGGGCGCTTCGCGTCGGCGCGGGACTTCATCTTCGCCGGAGTCGCCGACGGCGCCCTCGTGCCCGCGATCGACCGTCGCTTCCCGCTGGAGCGCATCACCGACGCCCACCGCTACATGGAATCCAACGCCCAATGCGGCAAGATCGTGGTGACGGTGTGATCCGGCCGCCGATCCCGCGCGGCGGCCCCGGGGATCGGATGAAAACCGGACGACCGGGCGAGTCGACCGGGAAGCCGCGTTGACGCACGGCCGTTGCTTGGCAAACTTCATGCATGTATGAAGTTCGCTATGAGAAACATGCGGCCCGCCATCTCCTTCGCGTGCCGCGCGACCTCGCGCGGCGGCTCCGCGCGGGAATCGAAGCGGTCGCGGCGGACCCTTACGGAAGCCACCCGAACGCGACCCGGCTGCGAGGATGGGATGGCGGTTTCCGGCTCAGGATTGGCGACTGGCGCGTGGTCTACGTCCTCGACGACGAACGCAGGCTGCTGCTGATAGCGAAGATCGGCCCGAGGGGAGAGGCATACCGATGAGCGGACCGGACGTGCAGATCATCGAGAAGGACGGGCGGCCGGAATACGCCGTCCTTCCGATTGAGGATTACCGCCGCATGACCGCCGCGCTGGCGGACGCCGCCGACGCGGCCGCCATCGACCGGGCCTTGCGCGCGGACGCGGCGGGCGAGACCGTTCCGGGCCCGGTGGTGCATGCGATCCTGGACGGCGCGCCGCCGCTGCGCGCGTGGCGCCGTCATCGCGGGCTCACGCTGGCGGCGCTGGCGGCGCAGACGGGCGTCTCGAAGGGTTACCTGTCGCAGATCGAGAACGGCCGCAAGACGGGGACGCTGGCGCTCTTCCGCCGGCTCGCGGCCGAACTGGGCGCGGCGCTGGACGACCTCGCCGGACGGCCGGCGTGACGATTCCGACGATATTCGAGACCTGCCGCCCGCGCGCGGACGTCCTCGAGGGCGCGGTCGCGGAGGCGGATTTCGCGGCCGATCTGGCCCGGGTCGTCGGCGGCGAGGGAATCGACGGGTATCGCGATCCGGCGCGTTTCTTCGCCAACACCTACCCGACGAGGGGCCTCAAAAACCTGCTCGCCAACGTCTGCCGGCGGCTCACCGGTGCCGGCGGCGAGGCCGCGGCGATCTTCCGGCTCGATACCTCCTATGGCGGTGGCAAGACCCACGGCTTGATCGCCTTGACCCATGCGGCGCGGGGCATGGAGGGCGTGACGGACGTTTCCGAGTTCGTCGATCCCGCCTTGATCCCGCAGGGCGGCGTCCGCGTCGCGGCCTTCGACGGCGAGAACGCCGACCCGGCCAATGGCCGGGCGATGGGCGACGGCGTGCTGGCTCATACCCCCTGGGGCGAAATCGCCCACGCGCTTGCCGGGGCAGAAGGCTACGAGCGGGTCCGCAAAAGCGATGAAAGCCGTATCGCGCCGGGCGCAGAAACCTTGCGCGCGCTGTTCGGCGGCGCCCCGACGCTGATCCTGCTGGACGAGCTTTCGGTCTATCTGCGCAAGGCCCGCCGGCTCGCCGATGGCCACGATCAACTGACGGCGTTCCTGACCTCGCTGTTCAAGGCCGTGGAAGGCGCGCCCAACGCGGCCCTGGTCTACACCCTGGCGATCGGCAAGGACGGAAGGGCGGTGGATGCTTATGGCGAAGAGAACCGGTTCATCGCCGACAACATGGCGGAAGCGGAAAGCGTTTCCGCGCGCATGGCGACGCCGCTCAACCCCACCGGGGAGGACGAAACCGTTCACGTGCTCCGCCGCCGCCTGTTCGCTTCCATCGATGGAACCAGGGTCGCGCCGGTTGTCGAGGCATACCGGGCGCTTTGGGCGGCCAACGGCGACTCGCTCGCGGCGGACGCCGCCCGGGCCGGGACCGTCGAGACCTTCCGGTCGAGCTATCCGTTTCACCCCGAAGTGCTGGAAACCCTGACCGGCAAGACGGCGACGCTCGGCAACTTCCAGCGGGTGCGCGGCATGTTGCGGCTGCTGGCCCGCACGATGGCGCGTCTGTGGGACGAACGGCCCGCAGACGCGACCGCGATCCATCTCCACCACATCGACCCGGGCCACGAGCCGATCCGCCAGGAGATCGTGACCCGCCTCGGGCAGTCCGCCTATCTGCCGGCGATCTCGAACGACGTTGCCGCCGGCGGGGCCGAAAAGAACGCGCTCGCACAGGAGATCGACGCCGAGCATCACGGCGGCCTGCCTCCCCATGCGGCCTATGCCGCCCGCACGATCTTCATGCACACGCTCGCCTTCAACGACCCGCTCAAGGGCCTCTCCCCCGAGCAACTGCGTTACTCGATCCTTTGCCCGGCGATGGACATCAGCTTCATCGAGGAAGCGCGCAAGAAGTTCATCGCCGAATCCGCCTACCTCGACGACCGGCCCGGCGCGCCGATGCGCTTTCTCGCCGAGGCCAATCTGCGACAGATCGTCCGGCGCGAGGAACGGCACGTCGATGCAGGCACCGCCCGCGCCGAGCTCGACGACCGCATCCGCCTGATATTCGGCGGCAAGACCTTCGACACGGTGCCCTTCCCCGGCGGACCGTTCGACGTCCCGGACGAGATCGGCAACGGCCGGCCGAAGCTGGTCGTTCTGGCCTATGACGGCGTGACCGTCGGTGGATCCGTCGAGCGCATTCCTGCGCTCATCGAACGCATTTACGATCGCAAGGGCGCCGAGGGCGCGGCTCTCCGCGTTTTGCGCAACAATCTGGTCTTCACGGTCGCCGACGAGGCCCGCAAGGAGGAGATGCGGCACAAGACGCAGCGCCGGCTGGCCCTGCGGGCGTTGCGGAAGCCCGAGCGCCTGGTCGAGCTGGCCCCGCACCAGCAGGACGAGGTGCGGGAACTGGAGGCGCGTTCCGAGCAGGAGCTCGCCATCGCGATCCAGCAATGCTACCGGCATGTCTTCTATCCCTCCCGCGACCGCGTCGGCGCGGAGGGAGTCGTCGATCTGGCGCACTCGGCGATCGACATGCAGTCCGCCTCGGATCAGCCCGGTGCCGGCCAGTTGCAGATCGTGCGGGCGCTGCGCGACCTGAAGAAGCTGCGGCTTTCCGAAGACGAACCGGACTCGCCCGCCTATGTGCGCGACCGCACGCCGCTCAGGAAGGGCCAGATGACGACGCTGGCGCTGCGCGGCGAGTTCCGCCGCGACCCGGCGCTGCCGATGTTGATCGGTGACGACGTCTTTCTCCGGGGCGTCAGGCGCGGCGTCGAGCAGGGGGAGTACGTCTACCGCCGCGGCGACCTGTTGTTCGGCCCCGACGATCCGCCGGCCGCCATCGCGATCGACGAGCAGGCCGTGGTCATGACCATGGCCTACGCCAGGAACAAGGGCGTCTGGCCGCGGCCCGCGCCCGTCGAAAAGATTCCGGAGGCCGGGAGCGGCAGCGGCGGCGGGCTGACCGAGGACCCGTCCGGCGCGCGGACGCCGACGCCCGCGCCGCCCGCGGCGCCGGCCGCGCCGTTCACCGCCGAGGGCGTCCTCAAGGACGCGCTCACCCGGTTGTGGGAGCAGGCGCGCGCGAAGAAGGTCGAGGCGGTCGGCCTCCTCACCATTCGCATGTTCGAGGCCGGCGACGGCTTTCGCCTCCTCGGCGCCGTCGGGGCCGTTTCCGGAGCGGAAAAGGTCGTGACCATGACCGGCGGCTACGAGACCCGAGGCGGCGGTTCCTTCGCGCTCGAGTTCCGGGGACCGGTGCCGGATGCGCAGCCGGTGAAGGAGTTTCTGGAGCCGCAGCTCCGGGCCGGGGAGTCCAGGGATTTACAGACGGGGTTCGAGTTGTCCTTCGAGGATGGCCTGTCGATGAAGGGAGAGGCTGCGGAAAAGTTCACGGACCGTCTTTCCAGGTTCGCGAGCGGCGCGGCCTACGTCTCCGCGACGGCACGGGCAAAACCCCGATGACGCGCCTGGAGAGAATCGTTCAGATCGAGACGCCCGACTCGGCTCCCCGATACGAGTTGCGGGTGCGCCGGCACGGGCCGGCCGACGCCGAATACGAGATTCGGCAGCTGCCCGCGCCGGCCACGCCGCAGGTGACGTCCGCACTGCGGGTGGCGGGGCTTCGCGGCCGCGCCCTCGCCCTGGTCGAGCACCGGGTGCTGAAGCGGCTTTCGCGGGCCGGCGTCAAGCTCGGGCGAAGCGCGAGCGACGGGAAGCGCGGCTATGCCCTCGACGAGGATTCGGCGCTGACGTTGGGGTTGCTCTTCCGCGCGTTGGCGCCCATGCGCCGCCGCGACGCCATGCGCGCGGTCGCCGAGGGAATCGAGGCCATGGGGCACGAGGAGGCGGCCTACTGGCTCGGCATGGCCATGCACCGCAAGAACCCGCGCCGCGTGCTGACGGCGCTGCGAATCCTGCTGACCGAGCCGCGATCGCGGAGGAGGCGTCCGTGAAGCTGGAGCGGGTGGAGATCGAGAACTACCGCGCCATCGAGAAACTGGTTCTGCCGCTCGATCCCGCCTTGACCGTGCTGCACGGTGCCAACGGGCACGGAAAGACGAGCGTTCTAAGCGCCATCGCCATGGGGCTCGGCAGCATTCTCCGGTTGTTGCCCAACGTTTCCAGCATCGGTTTTCGCGACACGGACCTGCGCGGTCCCCGGCCTTTGCGGGTAGCGCTGTGGACCTGCGACGGAATCGAATGGGATCGACGGAAACAAGGACCGCGGGGAAAGACCACTCGGCAGCAACTGAAGGAGGCGATAGAAAAGATCGTCGCCGCGGACCGGGAGGGGGCCGCGCCGCGCGACCTGCCCATCGTCGCCTTCTACGACACCGACCGCGCGGTGTTCGACGCGCCGCATCGGCGCCGGGGCTTCAAGACTGAGTTTCCGCGCTACGCGGCGCTGGAAGGGGCGCTCACCCCTCGCGTCAACTTCAGGGAGTTCTTCAAGTGGTTCTACGCCCGGCAGTATGAAGAATTGCAGGAAAAAGGCGAACGGCGGGACTGGGATTATCAGTTGAAGGACCTGAACACCGTTCGCAAGGCGATCGAACGCATGGTTCCCGGAGTCTCCGACCCTCGGATCAAACTCCGGCCCCTGCGGTTCGCCGTATCCGTGAAGTCGGAAGCGGGCAAGATTGAAGAATACGCGCTCGACCAGCTGAGCGGCGGCTATCGGATCATGCTGGCGCTCGCGGCCGACTTGGCGCGGCGCATGGCGCAAGGGAACCCGCATCTCGACGACCCGCTCGAGTCGGAAGCGGCGGTGTTGATCGACGAGGTCGACCTGCATCTGCATCCCGCGTGGCAGCAGCGGATGCTGACCGATTTGGCGAAGACCTTCCGGAAGACGCAATTCATCGTCTCCACTCACAGCCCGCAGGTGCTGACGACGGTCCGGCCCGAGCAGATCATCGAGTTGCGCCGCGAGGCCGGCCGCATCGTCGCCGGGCAGTCCGCCGCGCCGACCTATGGCGCGGAATCCGGCGCCGTCCTGTCCACACTGATGGGCGTGAGCGAGCGGCCGGCGGGTAACGAATTCGTCGAGGTCTTGCGCCAGTATATGGAACTCGTCGGGGACGACAAGGGAGAGTCCGAAGAGGGCCGGGCGCTCAGGCGCAAGCTCGAAGCTCTTTCGCCCGATGATTACGGGCTGGACCGGGCCGATATCGAGATACGGCGGCGAAAGGTGCTCAAGCGCATAGGGAAATCTCCGTGAAGAAGATTCGGACGCTGGCCGGCCCCACCCCGGGCCTCTCTGCCTATCTCGCCGCGGAAGCCGACGAAGCAGATTGGGCAGGGTTTCGCAATCACCGATCCGGTGCGTCCCACAAGGAACTCAGAGACGCTCTCGCCGACCAGCAGCACGGGCTGTGCGGTTACTGCGAGATAGAAATCGCGGCAGGGCGGAGACAAGTCGAGCACATCGTGCCGCGAAGCGATCCGGCACGCGGCGCGGTGTGCGCGCTGAACGCCGGGAACATGATGGCCTGCTGCCTCGGTGGAACGTGCGCCAGGGCGGGCGACCCGGGGCAATATCTGCCTCCGCCGAGGGCCAATATGAGTTGCGGGCAGAGGAAAGGCAACGACACGATCCCGGGTTTCATCGACCCCAGAACATTGCCCGAAATACCGGCACTGACGCGCGTGACGTCTGACGGTCGTATCGAGGCCGATGAGGAAGCCTGCGTTGCCGCGGGGTGGGAAGCCGACGGAATCGCCGAGACCGTCGAGTTTCTCGGCTTGAATGTCGAACGGCTGCGACTCGCCCGGGAACAGCGCTGGCTGGCGCTCGAAAATGCCTGGGAAGATCACCACGACGACGAACACACGATGCGGGAGGCAGCCCGCGAGGAGTTGCTGCCGGATAATGGCAGGCTGCGACGGTTCTTCACAACAAGCCGGTCTTATTTCTCCGAATGGGGTGGCGAACGGATTCTGGCGCAACATCCTCGCGACTGGATTTAACCGAGTGATCGACGTTCGTTTGATCGATCGGTGGTTGCCGATCGCGGCGCTGGGGATCGAGAGCGTGCGGGAGCGGGCGTCGATGACGCCGTTTCCGGCGCCGAACCGGCTGCATGTCTGGTGGGCGCGGCGGCCGCTGGATTCGCGGACGCCTTGGGCTGTCGAGACGTTCGGACCCGCCTGCCAATTCGCCGCATAACGACCGGTTGCCGCGGCGCGTGGCGCAGGGATCCGGTCGATGCCCGACGCGCGCCCGGTCGAACGCTGGCGCCGGTCATGGCGTTTGGCGCGGCGCCGTGAAAAATCGTCCATGACAGGGTTGACAACGCCCCTATTTCCCAACATATTCGTTTGCATCGGATTTGTTGGGAGGTGAAATGTGACGATGAGGCTCGCGAAGGCTGGAGGAAACTGGGTCGAGGGGGACCGGTTCTTCGACCGGGACGCCGCGATCGAAGAGCTTGCGGAGCGGGTGCGGGACGGAACCCACACCCTGCTGACCGCGCAGCGCCGCATGGGCAAGACGAGCCTGGTGCGGGAGCTGCTGCGCCGCCTGGCGGACGAGGGGCGCTTCGCGACGATCTTCGTCGACCTGGAGGGCGCCGCCGACCCGGCGGACGCCATCGCCGAGATCGGGTTCCGGTCGAGACCGGCGCAAGGCGCATGGGGCCGGATCAAGTCCCTGTTCGCCAACGTCCTTCCGGCGGAGGCCGAGATCGGCGGTCGGATCCCGCTGACCGATGCGGATCTGCGGGTGAAGCTTCGCGCCGGGGTCGATGCCGGCAACTGGCGGCACAAGGGCGACAAGGTCTTCGCGGCCCTGGCCGGGAACGCGCTGCCGACGGTACTCGCGATCGACGAGCTGCCGATCCTCGTCAACCGGCTGCTCAAGGGGGACGATTACCGGATTACGCCGGAGCGCAGGCAGGCGGCGGACGAATTCCTGAGCTGGCTTCGCAAGAATGGCCAGACGCATCGGGGCCGAATCTGCATGATCCTCTCCGGCAGCGTGAGCCTTGAACCCATCCTGCGACAGGCCGGGCTCAGCGCCCACGCGAACGTCTTCTCTCCCTTCGATCTGAAACCCTGGGACGAGGAGACCGCGGCGGCCTGCCTCGGCGCCCTGGGGGAGACCTACGGCCTCGACCTCCCCCACGCCGTCCGCCGGGACATGTGCCGGCGGCTGCGGTGTCAGATTCCCCACCACGTGCAGCGGTTCTTCGATGTCCTTCACGAGGATCTGCGCCGGGCCGGCCGGCACACCGCTTCGCTCGAAGACGTGAAGCGCGTGTACGCCCATGAGATGCTCGGTATCCGGGGACAGATGGATCTGGAGCACTACGAGGGTCGGCTGAGGATGATTCTCGGGGACGAGGGGTATCGGGCCGCTCTTGAGATGTTGACCGAGGCCGCGGTCGACGGCGGCCGGCTGCGCGGCGACGCCATCGACCGGCATCGCGGGCTTCGCGCCGACGGGGCCGGGGCCGACCCGCTCCCGGTCGAGGACGTGCTCCACGTGCTGGAGCATGACGGGTATCTGGAGAGGCAGGGCGACGGCTACCGCTTCGTCTCCGGCCTGCTGGAAGACTGGTGGCGCGTCCGGTATGGCGGGGCCGGCGCCGGACCCGCCCGGAGCGCCGGGCGATGACCGTGACCGCCACCCGGAAGTACAACCCCGGCTTCCTCGACGACGACGAGCTGGTGGCATCGTTTCGCGTGCGGATGAGCGAGTTCGAGTCGATCATGGAGATGCTCCGCGAATGCGCCGGAAGCGCGAACCCGCACCAGATCGTCATCGGCCCGCGCGGCAGCGGAAAGACGAGCCTGCTCCTGCGGGTCGCGGCGGAAGTGCGCCGGGATGCCGGGCTGTCGCCCGCCTTCTTCCCCGTCGTCTTCGCGGAGGAGAGCTACGAGATTTCCACCGCCGGGGAGTTCTGGCTGGAATGCCTGTCCCGCCTGGCCGACCAGGCGCCGAGGCGGGAGGGCGGCCCCGACCTGCGCCGCACCTTCGAAGACTTGCGCGCCGTCCGCGACGACCGGACCCTTGGCGACCGGTGTCTCGGCGCTCTGCTGGACTTCTCGGACCGGGAAGGCAAGCGGCTCGTGCTGATGGTCGAGAACCTGAACATGATGTTCGGGGACATGGCGGATCCGGCCGCGGGATGGCGGCTGCGAAAAGTCCTTCAAACCGAGCCGAGGATCGTCCTGCTCGCGAGCGCGACCAGCCGCTTCGACGAGATCGACAACCTGGACCATGCCCTGTACGACCTGTTCCGGACGCTCACCCTGCGCCCTCTCGACACGAAAGAATGCGCCGTTCTGTGGGAAGCGGCGTCCGGCCGGCGTGCCCCGCGCGAGACGATTCGTTCGCTGGAAATCCTCACCGGCGGCAGCCCGAGATTGCTCGCGATCGTGGCCCGTTTCGGCGCGGGGCGGTCCTTCCGCGATCTGATGGCCGACCTGCTCGATCTGATCGATGACCATACGGAGTACTTCAAGAGCCATCTCGAATCGCTCCCGGCCCAGGAGCGGCGAGTCTATCTCGCCCTCGCCGACCTGTGGAAGCCGGCGCTCACGAAGGAGGTCGCGGACCGGGCGCGGCTCGATACGAGCAAATGCAGCGCCCAGCTCGCCCGCCTCGTCGATCGCGGCGTCGTTCAGGCCGCAGGCGGCAGCGCCCGCCGCAAGCAGTACTACCTGAGCGAGCGCCTGTACAACGTCTACTACCTGCTGCGCCGCCACAGCAGGCCGAGCCGCCTGATCGAAGCCCTCATCCTCTTCATGGAGTCGTACTACTCGCCGCGCGAGCTGGTGGACATCGGGGTCGGCATCGCCCACGAGGCGGGGAGCTTCGACGCGGAGAGGCGGGCGCTGCATCGCGGCGCGTTTGCGCGCCTGATCGAGTTGCCGGCCCTGATCGGGTATCGCGAAGAGTTGCTCGCGAGCGTTCCCGAGGGCTTCGCGGACGTCCTCGATCGGGGCGGAACCCTCCCGGAGGTGGCGAAACCGGCGCCGGCCGGCTTGGGGCCAGGCCGCCGTCGGGCGGGCCAGCTCGACGGGCAGACGGACGAGCACGCCGAGTCGGCGGCGGCGCGGGCGCGGCTCGTCGAGGCAAGCGGGTTGGAGGGCCAGAACCGACCGGAGGAAGCGCTGACCATCTATGACGAGGTGGTGCGCCGGTTCGGGGAGAGCGAGGCCCCGGCCCTTCTCGAATGGGTCGCGATGGCCCTCGCGGGCAAAGGGCGTGTGCTCCGCACCCTGAACCGATCGGAGGAAGAACTGGCGACTTGGGACGAAATGGTGCGCCGTTTCGGAGAGAGTGAGGTCCCGGCCCTTCACGAATGGGTCGCGACGGCCCTCGCGGGCAAAGGGTCGGTGCTCCGTACCCAGAACCGACCGGAGGAAGCGCTGGCCATCTATGACGAGGTGGTGCGCCGGTTCGGGGAGAGCGAGGTCCCGGCTCTTCTCGAATGGGTCGCGATGGCTCTCATGGGCAAAGGGTTGGTGCTCCGCACCCAGAACCGACTGGAGGAAGAACTGGCCATCTGTGACGAAGTGGTGCGCCGTTTCGGGGAGAGCGAGGTCCCGGCCCTTCTCGAACGGGTCGCGATGGCCCTCGTGGACAAAGGGCGCGTGCTCCGTACCCTGAACCGACCGGAAGAAGCGCTGGTCATCTATGAAGAAGCGCTGGCCATCTGTGACGAAGTGGTGCGCCGTTTCGGGGAGAGAGAGGCCCCGGCCCTTCTCGAAGGGGTCGCGACGGCCCTCGTGGGCAAAGGGTTGGTGCTCCGCACCCTGAACCGACCGGAAGAAGCGCTGGCCATCTATGACGAAACGGTGCGCCGTTTCGGGGAGAGCGAGACCCCGGCCCTTCTCCGATGGGTCGCGATGGCCCTCGGGGACAAAGGGTCCGCACTCCTCACCCTGAACCGACCGGAAGAAGCGCTGGCCATCTACGACGAAATGGTGCGCCGTTTCGGGGAGAGCGGTGCCCCGGCCCTTCTCCAATGGGTCGCGACGGCCCTCGGGGGCAAAGGGCTCGCGCTCCGCACCCTGAACCGACCGGAGGAAGCGCTGGCCATCTATGACGAGGTGGTGCGCCGTTTCGGGGAGAGCGAGGTCCCGGCCCTTCTCCAACGGGTCGCGAGGGCCCTCGTGGGCAAAGGGTCCGCGCTCCGCACCCTGAACCGGCCGGAGGAAGCGCTGGCCATCTATGACGAGGTGGTGCGCCGGTTCGGGGAGAGCGATGCCCCGGCCCTTCTCGAATGGGTCGCGAGGGCCCTCGTGGGCAAAGGGTTCGCGCTCCGCACCCTGAACCGACCGGAAGAAGAACTGGCCATCTACGACGAGATGGTGCGCCGTTTCGGGGAGAGCGATGCCCCGGCCCTTCTCGAATGGGTCGCGAGGGCCCTCGTGGACAAAGGGTTCACGCTCTGCACCCTGAACCGACCGGAGGAAGAACTGGCCATCTACGACGAGGTGGTGCGCCGTTTCGGGGAGAGCGAGGTCCCGGCTCTTCTCGAACGGGTCGCGATGGCCCTCGTGGGCAAAGGGCTCGCGCTCCTCACCCTGAACCGGCCGGAGGAAGCGCTGGCCATCTATGACGAGGTGGTGCGCCGTTTCGGGGAGAGCGAGGTCCCAGCCCTTCTCCAAGGAGTCGCAACGGCCCTCATGGGCAAAGGGTCGGTGCTCCGCACCCTGAACCGGCCGGAGGAAGCGCTGGCCATCTATGACGAGGTGGTGCGCCGTTTCGGGGAGAGCGATGCCCCGGTCCTTCTCCAAGGGGTCGCGATGGCCCTCGCGGGCAAAGGGTCCGCGCTTCGCACCCTGAACCGACCGGAGGAAGCGCTGGCCATCTATGACGAGGTGGTGCGCCGTTTCGGGGAGAGCGATGCCTCCGACTGCCGCTCCTGGGCCGGAACCGCGCTCCTCGCCAAGGCGGAGGTCGAGCTGGCGTTGCGGCGGTACGGGGCGGCCATCGAGACGGCCGGTCGGGCGCTTGAGCCGCGGCGAACGGAATCGCGGGAGAACCGGCTACGAGGCCATCTGCTCCGGGCAAGGGCGACCCTCGCAAGCGGCGGCCCGGCCGCGTGCGAGCAAGACGTCGGAGCGGCCCTGGCGATCCTGCCGGAGATCGGCTCTCTCCCGAAGAAGGTCCTCGATGCCCTGGTGTTCTTCGGCGCCGCGCTCGGGCCGGAGCGGATGCGCGCGCTCGTCGAGGCGTCGCCGTCGGGGGATATCCTGTTGCCGCTCACGACGGCGCTGGAATGGGAGCTCGGGCTCGAGCCTCGGGTGGCGCGGGAAGTCGAGGAGGTCGCCCAGGACGTCCGGAGGGATCTGGCGAAGCTGAGAGAAGCGGGAACTGGCGCTTCGTTCGACGAGAAGGCGGTGGAGCCGGAACGGTAGGATGCCCGATACCCGCCTGATCGAGCGGTGGTTGCCGATTGCGGCGCTGGGGATCGAGAGCGTGCGGGAGCGGACGCCGATGACGCCGTTTCCGGCGCCGAACCGGCTGCACGTCTGGTGGGCGCGGCGGCCGCTGGTGGCGTCGCGGGCGGCGGTGCTGGCCTCGCTGCTGCCGGCGGACGCGGACCGGGAGCGGTTTCTGCACGTGCTCGGGATTCACGGGGATCCGGTGGCGGCCAAGAAACGAATCGCCATCGCAACCCGAAAAGGCGAACGACTCGGGGCCGGGGCTTACGGCTACCCCCGCGCCTTCGGCTACACGCCGTCCGAAGAAGACAGAAGCTGGTTGGCGGGAGCCGTCTCGCAAGACGCAATGATTCTCGATCCGACGGCGGGCGGGGGCAGCGTGCCGTTCGAAGCCGCGCGGCTCGGTTTCGAATCCCTCGCCAACGACCTCAATCCGGTGTCGGCCCTGATTATGCGCGCGACGCTGGAGTGGCCGGCCAAGCATGGGCTCGAAGTCAAGGCGGCCGTCGAGGAGCTGGGCCGCAAGCTGACATCGAAGGTTCGGGAACGCCTCGCCGGCGTGTTCCCCGAAGAACCCGAAGACGACATGCGGCCCGATGGCTACCTCTGGGCGCGCACCGTCGCGTGCCCCTATTGCGAGGGGATGGTGCCGTTGTCGCCGAACTGGCGGCTGGCGCCGGACGGGACGGGGGTGCGGTTGCGGCCGGGGGACGGGAGCTGTGCGTTCGAGATCGTCGGGAGCGCGCGGGAGCAGTCGCCCGGCACGGTCGCGCGCGGCGCCGGGCGCTGCCCTTACCCGGATTGCGGGCGGGTGATCGACGGCGACGAGATCAAACGCCAAGCCCAGGCCGGCGGCATGGGCGAGCAGCCGTTCGCGGTGGTCTTCAAGAAGCGGGTGCTCGTCAAGACGAAGACCGGCAAGACCCGCGAGAAATGGGTGCGCGGCTACCGCGCGCCGCGGCCCGAAGACGACAACGGCGCGGCGGTCGCGGCGCGGCTCGCCGGGAAGCTGCCGGAATGGGAGGCGTTCGACGTCGTGCCGAGCGAGCGGCTCCCGGACGGCAACAAGACGACCGAGCCGCAACGCTACGGCATGCCCTTGTGGCGCGACCTGTTCTCGCCGCGGCAGCTGCTCTGCCACGGGACGAGCGTGGAAGTGTTCCGGGAGATGCTGGACGCCGACCGGGAGGCGGGCAGGCTGAGCGAGGGTCGCAAGGCGGCGTATGGGTATCTCGCGCTCTCGCTGGACAAGTTGCTGAACTACAACTGTCGGATGACTCGCTGGATCGTGGCTCGCGAAGTCATAGCCGGTAAGTTCGATCGCCACGACTTTGCATTCGTCTGGTCCTATGCCGAAATGGCGCCTCTGATCGCCGGCCTCGGCTACGACTGGGCCATCGGGCAGACGGCCAAATGCATCAAGGAGCTCGTCGCGCTGGTGCGCCCGGACGGGGGCGCCGGGTTGTTCGAGGGCACGGAACCGCCGCCGGTCACGATCACCTGCAAGCCGGGGGATGCGCTCGACCACATCGCCGACGCCTCCATCGACGCGGTGGTGATGGACCCGCCCTATTACGACAACGTGATGTACGCGGAGCTCTCGGATTTCTTCTACGTCTGGCTCAAGCGCACGGCGGGGCACGTCTTCCCCGACCTGTTCCGCCGCCAGCTGACGGACAAGGACAACGAGGCGGTGGCCAACCCGGCGCGGTTCAAGGGCGAGAAGGGCGCCCGCGCGCTGGCGGGGCGGGACTATCAAGAGCGCATGGCGTCGATCTTCGCCGAATGCCGCAGGGTGCTGAAGCCCGACGGCATCATGACGCTGATGTTCACCCACAAGGCGACCGGCGCCTGGGACGCGCTCGCCACCGGGCTGATGGAAGCCGGCTTCGCCATCACCGCGTCCTGGCCCATCAACACCGAGGCCGAAGGCAGCCTGCACGTCCGCAACAAGGCCGCGGCCAACAGCACCGTCTTCCTCGCCTGCCGCCCGCGCGCCGGCGGTGGGGAACTGCGGGAAGGCGCCTATTGGGAGGACGTCGAACCCCGTGTCGCCCGCGCGGTGCGCGAACGGGTCGAGGCGTTTCGCGACGCCGGCATCGGCGGGGTCGATCTCTATCTCGCGTCCTTCGGCCCGGCGCTGGAGGAATTCTCGCGCCATTGGCCGCTCAGGCGCGGCACGCCGCGCGCAATGCCGGAAGAGCGGCGGCGACGGAGGCAGCAGGCATTGTTCGAGGGGGAATGGGACCCTTACGCCGCGACGCCGGAGGACGCGCTCGACGCCGCCCGGCGCGAGGTCAAGCGCTGGCGCTTGGAGCAGTTGACCCATCTCGAGGCCGATGTCGATCTCGACCCGGCGACCGCCTTCTTCGTGCTGGCCTGGGACACCTTCCGCGCCCCGGTCTTCGCCTATGACGAGGCGCTTTGCCTCGCCCGCGCGATCGGCGTCGACCTGGACGGCGACGTCGTGGGCCGCCTCGCCGAGAAGAAGGGCAGCAACGTCCGGTTCTGGGACAGCGCGCGCCGCGCCGCCAAGGGCACGCTCGGCCCGCCCGACGGCGCGCGCGGCATGATCGACGCTCTCCACCACGCCGCCAACGTGGCGCGCACGAGGACGCTCGCCGCCGCCCGCGAGATGCTGGAAGGCGCGCTGGCGGCGCGGGACCCGCGGTTCCTCGCCGCCCTCGAAGCGGTGCTGGAAGTGCTCCCGATTTCCAGGACGTTCACCGGAATCGACCTGGAAGGGGAGGTCGAAGCCGCCAGCGACGATTTCGAGGCGCTCTACAATCTCGCCCGCCTCGCCTACCGCGACGAGATCGACGAGCCCGAGCAATTGAAGTTCTGGCGGGACGGCGACGCCTGACCATGCTCCGGGACCGCGCCTGGAAGCTCAAATACACGCCGGAGGACGGCGATCTCGTTCGCCTCTTCTACGTTCCGGCGCTCGAAGACGCCGCGCGCTACGACCGGCTGACGGGATACTTCAACGCCGGCGCGCTCGCGCTCGCCGCGCGCGGCATCGAGGGGCTGGTGCGCAATGGCGGCCGCATGCGCCTGATCGTCGGCTGCACCCTGGCGCCGCCCGAGATCGAGGCGATCGAAAAGGGCGCGGAACTGCGGGCGCTGGTGAAGAAGCATCTGGCCCGGCTGCCGCTGGCGCCGCCCGACGCGGACGCCGAAGGCGCGCTCGAACTGCTGGCCTGGATGGTGGCGCGCGGACACCTGGAGGCGAAGGTCGCGGTGCCCTGCGACGCGAACGGGCGGCCCGTCCACGACGACGCGCTCTTCCACGAGAAGACCGGCATCGTCGAGGACCGCGCCGGCGCCCGGCTCGCCTGGACGGGCAGCCTGAACGAGACCGCCGCCGGCTGGCGGCGCAATTGGGAGAGCGTCACCGTCTATACGAGCTGGGGGCCGGAGCCCGAGCGGGTCGCCGGGGAAGAGGCGAATTTCGCCCGCCTGTGGGCGAACCGGGCCGGGCGCGCGGTGGTGCTCGACGTGCCCGAGGCGGCGCGGCGGGACCTGCTGCGCTTCATGCCCGCGGGCGACCGGCCCGCGCGCCTGGAGGGAACGGCGGGCGCACCGCCCGGGCGGCCCGCGGGCGGGGCGGCGGCGCCCGACCCGGCCCCGCCGGCTGCCGCACCGTTCACCGACCGGCGCGCGCTCGTCTGGGCCTTCATCGCGAGGGCGGCCCGCCTGGACGCAGGCGGCGCCCGCGTCGGCGAGGCGACGGCGGCGGTGACGCCCTGGCCGCACCAGATCCGCGCCTTCGAGCGGTTGTACGCGCGCTGGCCGCCCAGGCTCCTGATCGCCGACGAGGTGGGCCTCGGCAAGACGATCCAGGCCGGGATGCTGCTGCGCCAAGCTTGGCTCGCCGGGCGGGCGAAGCGCATCCTGATCCTGGCGCCCAAGGCCGTGCTCGGCCAGTGGCAGATCGAGCTGCGCGAGAAGTTCAACCTCAACTGGCCGATTTACGACGGGCGCAAGCTCGTCCGCCATCCCTCGCCGGCGCTGCGCGGCACGCACCAACGCGAGGCCGGCCCGGAGGGATGGCACGCGGAGCCGGCCGTGATCGCCTCCAGCCAGCTGATGCGGCGGCGGGAGCGGGCGGCCGCCTTGCTGGACGGCGCGAAGCCGTGGGACCTGGTGGTGCTGGACGAAGCCCACCACGCGCGCCGGCGCGCGCCCGGCGCACCCGGCGAGGGCGGGCCGAACGCCCTGCTGCGGCTGATGCGGGCGCTGCGGGAGCGCAGCCGGGGCCTGATCCTGCTGACGGCGACTCCCATGCAGGTCCACCCCGTCGAATTGTGGGACCTGCTGGACCTTCTGGGCCTCCCGCCGGAATGGACCGAGGAGGCGTTCCTGCGCTTCTTCGACGATCTCGCGGAGGCCAGCCCGGCGCCCGAGGCGCTGGAGCGCATGGCGCGTCTCTTCCGGGCGGCCGAACGCGACGGCGGGCCGGTGGCGGACGGCGCGGCGCGGACCCTCGCCAGGTTGTCGCCGCTGAAGACCCGCAAGGTCCTGCGCGCCCTCCGCGACGACGCCGGCATCCCGCGCCGGCAGCTGGAAACGCCGGAGAGGCGGGCGGCCGTCGCCGTCATGCGGGCGCATACGCCGATCCGCCATCTGGTCTCGCGCCACACCCGCGACCTGCTGCGCGGCTACTTCAAGGCGGGGATGCTGGCGACGCCGGTGGCGGCGCGCAAGGTGGAGGACCGCTTCATCGCCATGACGGCGGCGGAGCGGGCGCTCTACGAAGACGTGGAGGACTACATCTCGGAGGCCTGCGCGCGGGCGCCGGCGGGCGAGCGCTCGGCGGTCGGGTTCGTGATGACGATCTACCGCCGGCGCCTCGCCAGCAGCTTCCGGGCGCTCGGCGCCACGCTGGAACGGCGCCTGGCCGCCATCGAAAGCGGCGGCAAGACGCCGGCGGCGGGCCTCGACGAAGACGCGCCGGACGACGAGACGGCCGACGACGTGCTCGATGGGGAGGAGGTGGCCCGCATGGAGGCCCGCGCGCTGCCGGTCGAGGAGCGGGCGCGCATCGAGGGCCTGCTCGCCCGCATCCGGGCGTTGCCGGCAGACGGCAAGCTCGCGCGCCTGCGGGAAACGCTGGCCGGCCTGTGCGAAGGCGGCCACGGGCAGGCGATGGTGTTCACCCAATACACCGACACCATGGACTTTCTGCGCGATTCCCTCGGCGGGGAAGGCGGCGGGCGGGTGCTGTGCTTCTCGGGCCGGGGCGGCGAGATCCAGGCCGCGGGCGGCGGCTGGCGCGGCGTCGGCCGCGGCGAGGCCCGGCGCCGGTTCCGCGACGGCGAGGCGCGGATCCTGCTCTGCACCGACGCCGCCGCGGAGGGGCTCAACTTCCAGTTCTGCGGCGCCCTGGTCAATTACGACATGCCGTGGAACCCGATGCGGGTCGAGCAGCGCATCGGGCGCATCGACCGGCTGGGGCAGGCGCATCCGATCATCCGCGTCGTCAACCTGCACTACGAGGATACGGTCGAGACCGACGTCTACCGCGCGCTGCGAAAGCGCATCGGCCTGTTCGAGACGGTCGTGGGCCGCCTGCAACCGATTCTCGCGCGCCTGCCGCGGACCTTCTCGGACGCGGTGCTCGCCGGCGGCGGGAACGGGTCCGCGGTGCGCGCGAACGCGGTGGCGGCGGTCGAACGGCAGGCGCGGGAGGCCGGGGCGGGCGGCTTCGACATCGACGCCCTGCTGGACGGGGCGCCCGCCCCGCCGGAACGGGCGCCGCCGGCGCTCACGATGGAGGACCTCGACCGGGTGATCGCCTCGCCCGACCTCATGCCGCCCGGCGTGGACGTGCAACCGCTGTCGCCCCGCGAATACGGGCTGCTCGCCCCCGGCATGGCCGAACGCCTGCGCGTGACGACCGACCCCGCCTATTACGAGGAACACGCGGAGAGCGTCGAGCTCTGGTCCCCCGGCAACCCCCTGTTCACCCCGCCGGCGCTCCCCGCCCCCGCCGACGAGCCGCCGCCCGGCGCGACGCTGCGGGAGATCCTGGAGCGCTGAGACGCCGGACGACCGAAGATGCGGATCGCGCGGGGCCGGAGAGCCCATGGACGATCGGGTGGACGTTTTCGCATGGCGCGAGCAAAGGGACGGACTTCCCGGTTTCCTCCTGGCCGCGGCGCAGGTGGCGACGGGTAGGGACTGGAAGGACAAGTCGATCTTGTCCCATATCGACCACGCGTTTCCTCTCCGATGGTTCAAGCGTCCGCCCGCGACCAGGATGGTTCCCTGTCACGTCATCCCCTTCGCGCGCCCGGACGACGAGTTCCGCGACGACGTGCTGGTTCTCGGCAACGTCCTGCACCGGCTTCGCGTTCCGCGTCGCGTGAGCGAGGCCGTCGACCTCGCCGGGAGCGGCGTCCCGATCGAAGCGTTCGACCGGCTGGATGAGGCGGCGGCCTGGATCGCGTCCTGGGTGGAACGGGCGCGCAGACCGCATTGACCGCGCCGGCGCCCCGGTGAGACACTGCGGTGGGCGTTGCGGGGAGGCAGGCGATGGCGAGCGAGGCGAACGGTGGCTTCCGGACGGACGTGGTGACCCGCGAGATCGTGCGCGGCAAGCTGCTGGCGGTGGCCGACGAGATGGGGGTGGTGCTGGCGCGCAGCAGCATGAGCCCCGTCATCTACGAGGTGCTGGATTTCGCCTGCGGCTTCTGCGACGCGGACGGCGCGCTCGTCTCCCAGACCAACGGGATCACGGTCTTCACCGGGACCTTCTCCCTCCAGGTCAACGTCATCCGGGAGAAGTTCGGCGACCGCATCCGGCCCGGCGACATCTACATGCTCAACGACCCCTACCGGGGTGGCACCCACTACAACGACGTGGGCGTGATCAAGCCGGTGTTCGTCGATGGCGCGCTCTTCGCCTTCGCCATCTCCATCTCGCACTGGACGGACGTGGGCGGCAAGGCGCCCGGCTCGCTGCCGGCCGACGCGACGGAGATCTTCCAGGAGGGCATCTGCTTCCCCGGCATCCACGTCTACAAGGAGGGCGAACGCCAGGACGCGGTGTTCGAGATGATCGCCGCCAACGTGCGCCTGCCGAAGATGGCACTGGGCGATCTCAACGCCGCCCTCGCCTCGGTGCGCATCGCCGAGAAGCGCTGCCTCGAACTCTGCGAAAAATACGGCGCGCTGGCGGTGCGGGAGACCTTCCGCCACATCCTCGATTCCAGCGAGCGCGTGAGCCGCGCGGCGGTCGCCGCGCTGCCCGACGGCACCTACGAGGCCCGCGACTGGGTGGACGGCGACGGCATCACGGACGAGCGCTTCCCCACCCGCGTCGCCGTGCGCATCGCGGGCGATTCCATCACCGTCGACTATGCCGGCTCTTGTGAGCAGTTGCGGGGCCCCGTCAACTGCTCACGCTCGGCCCTGGTCTCGGCGGTGAAGACGGTCTTCAAGGCGATCGTCGATCCCGCCTCGCCCTCCAACGAGGGCTGGTTCCGGCCGCTGAAGGTGGCGGCGCCCGACGGCACGGTGTTCACCGCCACCAAGCCGGCGCCGGTCGGCTGGTATTACGAGGGCACGGGCCAGGCCTCGGAACTGGCCTGGAAGGCGCTGGCGCCGGTCGCGCCGCGGCGGGTCAGCATGGGCAGCGCCAACAGCCTCTGCGTCACGGTGCTGGGCGGCCACGACCGCGCCAAGGGCGAGCCCTGGGTGATGATCGAGCCCAGCATGGTGGGCTGGGGCGCCACCGACGAGCGCGACGGCAACTGCGTCACCAGCGCCATCACCAACGGCGATACCTTCAACTACTCCATCGAGCTGCTGGAGGCGAAGTTCCCCGTGCGGGTGAACCGCTATGCCCTCAACACGCCGGGCGGAGTCGGCGCCGGGCGCTACCGGGGCGGTTACGGCTCCATCCGCGAATACGAGGTCCTGGCCGACGACGCCGTGCTCTCGGCCAGCTACGGCCGCTCGATCGAGAAGCCCTGGGCGCGCGAGGGCGGCGGGGAAGGCTCCTGCAACTACTTCGACCTCCACGTCGGCAACGACGCGCGCCGCGCCGCGCGAGCGCCGACCACGGTGATGAAGCGGGGCGACGTAATCCGCATGTTCACCGGCGGCGGCGGCGGCTTCGGCGACCCCTTCGAGCGGCCGCCCGAGGAGGTGCTGGCGGAGGTGCGGGCGGACTACATCACGGCCGCGCAGGCGCGCGAGGATTACGGCGTCGTCGTCGCCGCCGACGGCCGCGCGGTGGACGCAGCGGCGACGGCGAGGCTGCGCACCGCCGCGCCCGCCTGAACGCGGGCGGCGCTCCGTCATGGGCCGGCTGGCCTCCGACATCGGCGGGACCTTCACCGACCTCGTCTATTTCGACGACGCCCGCGGCACGCTCGGCACCGCCAAATCCCTCACCACACCGGACGACCTGACGCAGGGAGTCCTCGACACCATCGCCCTCTCCCGCCTGTCGCCGCCCGAGGTCGATTTCTTCGTCCACGGCGGGACCACGGTGATCAACGCCATCACCGAGCGGAAGGGCGCGCGGACGGCGCTGATCACCACCGCCGGCTTCCGCGACGTGCTCGAGATCCAGCGCGGCAACCGGCCCGATCTCTACAACCTGCGCTTCGAGAAGGAGCGCCCCTTCGTGCCGCGCCTGCTGCGCTTCGAGGTCCGCGAGCGCGTGGATTCGACGGGCAAGGTCCTGGTGCCGCTGGAGACGAAGGACCTCGACCGCATCGTCGCGCGCTGCCGTGAGGAAGGCGTCGAGGCGATCGCGATCCAGTATCTCCACAGCTACATCGCCCCCCGGCACGAGGCCGAGACGGCGGCCTGGCTGCGGGCGCGTCTGCCCGGCGTCGCCGTCACCGCCTCGCACGAGATCACCCGCGAATGGCGCGAGTACGAGCGCGCCAACACGGCCGTCCTCAACGCCTACGTGCAGCCCATCGTCCAGAGCTATTTCGGCCGGCTGGAAGAGGCCCTGGGCGGTGCCGGCGTCCGCTGCCCCTACGCGGCGATGCAGTCGAACGGCGGCACCACCAGCTTCGCCTGGGCCAAGGAACACCCGATCACGCTCATGGAATCGGGGCCGGCGGCGGGCTGCAACGGCGCCGCCATCGTGGGTGGGCTGTGCGGCGAATCGCGGGTGATCTACCTCGACATCGGCGGCACCACGGCGAAATGCACCACCATCGAGGACGGCGCGCCCAAGGTGACGACGGAATACCGGCTCGAATACAGCCGCGCCCGCTTCGGCTATCCGCTGCGGGTCCCCGTCGTGGACATCGTGGAGATCGGCGCCGGCGGCGGCTCCGTCGCCTGGTTCGACAAGGCGGGGCTGCTGAAGGTGGGGCCGGTCTCGGCCGGTGCCGACCCGGGCCCCGCCTGCTACGGGCGCGGCGGCACCGATCCCACGGTGACCGACGCCAAGCTCGTCACCGGCGTCATCAACCCCACCAATTTCGCCGGCGGGCAGTTCGATCTGGACGAGGGCCGGGCGCTGGCCGCGATGGAGACGGCGGCGAGCGGCCTGGGTCTCGACGCGGCGGCCGCCGCGGCGGCGGTGATCCGCACGGTGGAAGCCAACATGATCAACGCGCTCAAGCTGGTCTCCATCCAGCGCGGCCATGACCCGCGCGACTTCGCGCTGGTGGTGGGCGGCGGCGGCGGCCCCATGCACGGGGCGTCGCTGGGCCGTGAGCTCGGAGTCAAGGAGATCGTCGTGCCGCTCTATCCCGGGCTCTTCTCCGCCTGGGGGATGCTGGCCACCTTGCCCCGGCGCGACTTCATGCAGACCGATCTGCGCCGCGGCGAGGAGGTGACGGCGGCGGACGTGCAGCGTCTGTTCGCCGGCCTCCGGCGCGAGGCGGAGGCGTATTTCCGCACCGACGCCCACATGGCGGAGGCGGAGATCGCCTTCGACGGCCGCATCGACCTGCGCTACCTCGGCCAGGAGCATTCGGTCACCGTGCCGGTGGACATCGAGGCGGCGGCGGTCGAAGACATCCTCACCGCCTTCCACGACGCCCACGAGAAGACCTACACCTTCCGCCTCGACGACACGCCCGTCGAATTCGTGACCTACCGGCTGGCCGCCACCGCCAAGGTGCCGCGCCCGGAGCTGAAGCCGCTCGCGCCCGAGGGGCGGTCGCTGGAGGCTGCCCGCAGGCCGCCGCGCATGGTGGATTTCGCCGAGGGCGGCCGCCGCGAGGCCGCCGTCTACGATCGCGACCTTCTGCCGCCGGACGCCGCCCTGGAAGGGCCGCTGATCGTGGAGGAGGCCACGTCGACGACGCTCGTCCACCCCGGCCAGAAGCTCCGGGTCGATTCCTTCGGCTTCCTCCGCATCACCGAGGCCTGAACGGCCCGGGGCGCCGTCCGGGCCTCGAGGCGCCGCCGCCGGCGGCCGGAGACATCGCGATCGGGTCCGGAGACCCGCGCACCCCAAAGAGAAAGGCCGGCGCAGCGAAGCGGCTCGCCCGGTTATTCGGCCGGGCCGCGAGACACCGCTTCCGGCGGCGGGCGGGTCTGGCTCTCGATGGCCTCGGCGGTCCAGCGCTGCCCGTCGCGGGTGAGGAATCCGCGGGCGTTGAGGTGTCGGGCGAGGGCGACCGGGCCGCGCACGCCGCGGGACCGCGCGAACGCCAGTTCCGCGCGGATGCGGTCGGCGAAGTAGTCGGTCTTCCGCCCGCGCGCGATCGGTCAGTCCTCTCGCGACCGGGGGCCCCAGGGGCCGACCTCCCCGCCGCGTTTGCCTTCCCGGCCCTCCGCGCCGGCGAATTCGTCCCACGGCGCGTCGCCGTCCGCGTCGGGCGGCGGCCAGGCCGGGCGGTTCCAGGGGCCGAGCGGGATGCGGTCGAACAGCGGCACCCCGCGTTTCCGCATCGGGACGACCAGGAGCGCGCCCGCGGCGAAACCGCCGATATGGGCGTACCAGGCGACGCCGCCGCCCACCCCGCCGGAGGCGACGGCGTTGATCACCTGATAGACGATCCAGACCCCGAGCACCCCCCAGGCCGGGAAGCGGACCGGCGTGAAGAAGAAGAGCATCCACACGCCCCGCTTCGGATGGAGCATCAGATACGCGCCGAGCACGCCGGAGATCGCCCCGCTCGCCCCGATCGTCGGGATCTGCGAGGCCGGCTCCAGGGCGGCATGGGTCAGGCCGGCGACCGCCCCGCAGAGAAGGTAGAAGACCGTGAAGCGCCAGTGGCCCATCGCGTCCTCGACGTTGTCGCCGAAGATCCACAGATAGAGCATGTTGCCGAGCAGGTGCCAGAAACCGCCGTGCAGGAACATCGAGGTGAAGACGGTGAGCCAGGGCGGCACGGTGACCATGGCGGGCTCGCGCTGCATGTCGCCCAGGACCGTCACCGGAATCATGCCGAGGCGGAAGACCAGTTCGGCATCGAAGTCGTCCCCGCCGACGACCTGGATCAGCCAGACCAGGATGCAGGCGGCGAGAAGCGCCACCGTCACGACCTGGAAGCCGATCCGATGGAGCGGATTGTCGTCCTTCAGCGGCAGGAACATGGTCGGGCGTTCAGCCCTCGAGCCGGGCGCGCAGCGCCGCGTTGACGGCCTTCGGGTCGGCCTTGCCCTGGGACGCCTTCATCACCTGCCCGACGAACCAGCCCATCAGCTTGACCTTCCCGCGCCGATATTCGGCCGCCTTGTCCGGATTGTCGGCGACCGCGCGCTCCACCAGCGCCGCGATCGCGCCGCCGTCGGTGACCTGCCGCAGGCCCTTCTCGTCGATGATCGAATCGGCGTCGCGCCCGGTCTCGACCATGCTCTCGAGGACCGCCTTGGCGGCGCGGCCCGAGACCGTGCCGTCGGCGATCCGGTCGAGCAGCGCGCCGAGGGCGGCGGGTGCGACCGGGCTCCGCTCGATCGAAAGGCCCGCCTTGTTGAGCGCACCGAACAACGCGCCCGTGACCCAGTTCGCTGCGGTCCTGCCGTCGCGCCCGGCGGCAACCGCCTCGAAGAAGGCCGCGGTCTCCGGTTCCGCGACGAGGACGCCGGCATCGCAGGCCGAAAGGCCGAGATCGCGCCTGTAGCGTTCCTTCTTCGCGTCCGGCAGCTCGGGCAGGGCGGCGCGCTCGTCCTCGACCCAGGCGGCGTCTAGGGTCAGGGGCGGCAGGTCAGGATCGGGGAAGTAGCGGTAGTCATGCGCCCCCTCCTTGGAGCGCAGCGCGCGTGTCTCCCCGCGTTCGGGGTCGAACAGGCGCGTCTCCTGCGCGATGCCGCCACCGCCTTCGAGCACCGCGACCTGGCGCCCGGCCTCGGCCTCGATCGCCTTCATGACGAAGCGGACGGAGTTGAGGTTCTTGATCTCGCAGCGCGTCCCCGGCGGCGCGCCCGGGCGGCGCACCGAGACGTTGACGTCGGCCCTGAGCGAGCCCTGTTCCATATTGCCGTCACAGGTCCCGACATAGCGCAGGATCGCGCGCAGCTTGCGCAGATAGAGGCCGGCCTCCGCCGGGCTGCGGATGTCGGGCTCGGAAACGATTTCCATCAGCGCGACGCCGGCGCGGTTGAGGTCGACGCAGGTGGCGTTCGCGCGCCGGTCGTGGAGGCTCTTGCCGGCGTCCATCTCCAGGTGCAGCCGGGTGATGCCGACGGTTCGCGTCGTGCCGTCGTCGAGGTCGAGCACGACCCGGCCGCGGCCCACGATCGGCCGCGAGTATTGCGAGATCTGGTAGCCCGGCGGCAGGTCGGGATAGAAGTAGTGTTTGCGGTCGAACACCGAGACCAGATTGATCTCCGCGTCGAGGGCGAGGCCGGTGCGGACGGCCTGCGCGACGCAATGGCCGTTGGCCACCGGCAGCATGCCGGGCATCGCGGCATCGACGCAGGAGACCTGCGTGTTCGGCGCGGCACCGAAGGCGGCGGGCGCGGCGGAAAAAAGCTTCGCCTCGGCGGTCGTCTGGGCGTGAACCTCCAGCCCGACGACCACCTCCCAGGCGCCGTCGCTTCCGGTGATCCGGTAGTCGCTCACGCCGTCCCGCCGCCCGCGCCCGGTGGGGGGCGCGCGTCGAAGCCGGCGGCCCCCTCCAGCACGTGCGCCGCCCGGAACAGGGTCTCCTCGTCGAAGGGCCGTGCGATCAGGTGCAGGCCCAGGGGCAGGCCGTCGCCCGTGAACCCGGCCGGCACCGAGATCGCGGGCAGCCCGGCGAGACTCGCCGGGACGGTGAAGACGTCGTTCAGATACATGGCGATGGGGTCGTCCATCTTCTCGCCGACGGCGAAGGCGGCGAAGGGTGCGGTCGGCGTCAGAATCGCATCGACGTCCGCGAAGGCGGCCTCGAAATCGCGCGCGATCAGGGTCCGCACCTTCTGGGCCTTCAGGTAATAGGCGTCGTAATAGCCCGCGGAGAGCACGTAGGTGCCGATCAGGACGCGCCGCTTGACCTCTTGCCCGAACCCCGCCGCGCGAGTCCGCGCGTACATCTCAGCCGGGGCGTCGGCCGCGACGCGAAGCCCGTAACGCACGCCGTCGTAGCGCGCGAGGTTGGACGACGCCTCCGCCGGTGCCACGATGTAATAGGCGGGGAGCGCGTATTTCGTGAGCGGCAGGGAGATGTCGACGACCGTCGCGCCGGCGGCGCGCAGCCAGCGCACGCCTTCCGCCCACAGCGACTCGATTTCCGCCGGCATTCCGTCCATCCGGTACTCCGCCGGCACGCCGATCGTGAGGCCGCGCGCATGGCCGTTCAGGGCAGCGGCGTAATCGGGCACCGGACGGTCGACGGAGGTGGAATCCCTGGGGTCGTGGCCGGCCATCGCGCGCAGCATGAGGGCGGCGTCGCGCACCGTCCGGGTGAGCGGGCCGGCCTGGTCGAGCGACGAGGCGAAGGCGACGATGCCCCAGCGCGAGCAGCGGCCGTAGGTGGGTTTCATGCCGACGATCCCGCAGAACGCCGCCGGCTGGCGGATCGAGCCGCCGGTGTCCGTTCCGGTGGCGCCGGCGCAGAGTCGTGCGGCGACCGCGGCGGCCGAGCCGCCCGAACTGCCGCCCGGCACCAGCGGCGTGTCGTCGCCGCGCCGGCGCCAGGGGTTGATGGCCGGGCCGTCCACGCTCGTGACGTTGGCCGAGCCCATGGCGAATTCGTCCATGTTGGTCTTACCGAGCATCACCGCGCCCGCCCGCCACAGATTCGCCGTGACCGTCGATTCGTAGGGTGGCTTGAAGCCCTCGAGGATCTTCGAGCCGGCCTGGCTGCGCACCCCGCGCGTACAGAAGAGATCCTTCACGCCGAGGGGAATGCCTTCGAGCGGACGGCCGCGCCCGGCGCCCAGGCGCGCATCAGCCCGGTCCGCGGCCGCCAGGGCGGCGCCGAAGGTCTCCGCCACGAAGGCGTTGAGCGGGCGCGCCGCCTCGATCGCGGTGATATGGGCGCTGGCCAGTTCGCGGGCGGAGAAATCCCGGGCCTCCAGGCCGGCGCGCGCCTCCGCGAGCGAAAGCCCGGTCAGCGCGGTCACTCGACCACCTTGGGTACGACGAAGAAGCCGTCTTCCGCCGCGGGCGCGTTGGCCAGAAGATCCTCGGGCGGCGCGGTGTCCCCCGCCCGGTCGGCGCGGCGCGGCAGGGCGACGGCGACGGCGCCGGTCATCGGCTCGACTCCGTCGGTATCGACCTCGTCGAGCTGCGCCACCCAGGCGAGGATGCGGTTCAGTTCCTGTGCCATGGGTGCGAGCGCGTCGTCGCTCACCGCGATGCGCGCGAGCCGGGCGATCCGCCTGACGGTGTTCTCGTCGATGACCATGGGCGGGAGCCTCCCGATGAGGCGGAGGAGTGGCGCACCCGGCACGATTCGAACGTGCGACCTCTGCCTTCGGAGGGCAGCGCTCTATCCGGCTGAGCTACGGGTGCGCTGCCCGGACCATACGCCAGCGGTCCACCCCCGGCAATCACCGCCGCCCCGAATCGAAGCGCGAAATCGCCACGCCGCAATGGGCCGGTCTTCGGGCGCGCCGGCATCCTCGCCATCGCGGGCGGGAGCGCCTAATATCCCGGTCTCGCTCCGCCAGCCGTTCCGCCTCCCCATGGCCAAGATGATCAGCGTTCGCGGTGCCCGCGAGCACAATCTGAAGGGCATCGATATCGACCTGCCCCGCGACCGCCTGATCGTCGTCACCGGCCTTTCGGGGTCGGGCAAGTCCTCCCTCGCCTTCGACACGATCTACGCCGAAGGGCAACGGCGCTACGTCGAGAGCCTCTCGGCCTATGCCCGCCAGTTCCTGGAGCTGATGCAGAAACCCGACGTGGAATCGATCGACGGGCTCTCGCCGGCGATTTCCATCGAGCAGAAGACCACGTCCAAGAACCCGCGCTCCACCGTCGGCACCGTGACCGAAATCTACGACTACATGCGCCTGCTCTTCGCGCGAATCGGCGTGGCCTACTCGCCCGCGACCGGGTTGCCGATCGAGAGCCAGACCGTCACCCAGATGGTCGACCGCATCCTCGCCATGCCCGAGGGAACCCGCCTCCATCTGCTGGCGCCGGTGATCCGCGGCCGCAAGGGCGAGTACAGGAAGGCGCTCGCGCAGCTCCTCAAGCGCGGCTTCACCCGGGTCAAGATCGACGGCGCGATCCACGAGATCGACGCCGCGCCGGCCCTCGACAAGAAGCGCAAGCACGACATCGACGTCGTGGTCGACCGCATCGTCGTCACGCCCGATCTCGGCAACCGGCTCGCCGACAGCCTGGAGACCGCGTTGTCCCTGAGCGACGGGCTCGTGGTCGCCGAGGACGCCGACAGCGGCGCGCGCACGGTCTTCTCGGCCCGGTTCGCCTGCCCGGTTTCCGGCTTCACGATCGAGGAAGTCGAGCCCCGGCTGTTCTCCTTCAACAACCCGTTCGGCGCCTGCCCGGGCTGCGACGGGCTCGGCACCCGCATGTATTTCGACGCCGATCTCGTGGTGCCGAACCGGGCGCTGAGCCTCGCCCAAGGCGCGGTCGCGCCCTGGAACCGCTCGTCGCCCTTCTACCTCCAGACGCTGGAAGGCGTCGCCCGTCATTACCGGGCGTCCACGACGCAGCCGTGGCGGGAACTCCCGGAGGGGGCGCGGCAGGCGATCCTGCGGGGCTCCGGCGAGGAACCGATCGCCGTCACCTATGACGACGGGCGGCGGCGATTCACCGCGACCAAGCCCTTCGAAGGCGTGCTGCCCAACCTCGAACGGCGCTGGCGGGAGACCGACAGCGCCTGGATCCGGGAAGAGCTCGGCAGGTTCCAGAGCACCGCGCCCTGCGCGCGTTGCGACGGCTTCCGCCTGAAGCCGGAGGCGCTGGCCGTCAAGGTGGGCGGGCGCCATATCGGCGAAGCGGCGCGCCTCTCCATCGCCGAGGCGGCGCGCTGGTTCGCGGCCCTCGACGATTCGCTGACGGCGAAGCAGCGCGAGATCGCGCGGCGTATCCTGAAGGAGATCAACGAACGGCTGCGCTTCCTGGTCGATGTGGGCCTCGACTACCTCACCCTGTCGCGGGCCGCCGGCACGCTCTCCGGCGGCGAGAGCCAGCGCATCCGCCTCGCCTCCCAGATCGGCTCCGGCCTCACCGGCGTCCTCTACGTGCTCGACGAGCCGTCGATCGGCCTGCACCAGCGGGACAACGCGCGGCTGCTCGGCACGCTCCGCAATCTCCGCGACCTCGGCAACACGGTGCTCGTGGTCGAGCACGACGAAGAGGCCATCCGGAGCGCGGATTACGTCGTCGACATGGGTCCCGGCGCCGGCGTCCAGGGCGGGAAGATCGTCGCCGAGGGAAAGCCCGCGGCGATCGCCGCCCGCGCGGACAGCCTGACCGGCCGCTATCTCAGCGGGACGGAAGCGATCCCCGTGCCGGCCGCCGGCCGGAGAGGAAAGAAAGGCCAGGCGGTCACGATCCGGGGCGCGCGGGCCAACAACCTGGCCGGCATCGACGTCACCATCCGGCTCGGCACCTTCACCTGCGTCACCGGCGTCTCCGGCAGCGGCAAGTCGACGCTCGTCATCGAGACCCTCTACCGCGCCGCCGCGCGGCACATGTCCGGCGCGCGCGTCCAGCCGGGCGCCCACGACCGGATCGAGGGGCTGGAGTTCCTCGACAAGGTGGTGGACATCGACCAGTCGCCGATCGGGCGCACGCCCCGCTCCAACCCGGCCACCTATACCGGCGCCTTCGGGCCGATCCGGGAATGGTACACCGGGCTGCCGGAGGCCAAGGCGCGCGGCTACAAGCCGGGGCGCTTCTCGTTCAACGTCAAGGGCGGGCGCTGCGAAGCCTGCCAGGGTGACGGGTTGATCAAGATCGAGATGCACTTCCTGCCTGACATCTACGTCCAGTGCGACGAGTGCAAGGGCCGGCGCTACAACCGCGAAACCCTCGAAATCCTCTACAAGGGTCGTTCCATCGCCGACGTGCTCGCGATGACGGTGGACGACGGCGCCACGTTCTTCAAGGCCGTACCCGCCATCCGGCAGAAGCTCGAAACGCTGCAACGGGTCGGCCTCGGCTACATCCGGATCGGCCAGCAGGCGACCACGCTCTCCGGCGGCGAGGCCCAGCGGGTCAAGCTCGCCAAGGAGCTGTCGCGGCGGGCCACCGGGCGGACCCTCTACATCCTCGACGAGCCGACCACCGGCCTCCATTTCCACGACGTCCGCAAGCTCCTGGAGGTGCTGCACGCGCTGGTGGAGAGCGGCAACACCGTCGTCGTCATCGAGCACAATCTGGAGGTGATCAAGACCGCCGACCGCATCGTCGATCTCGGCCCCGAAGGCGGAGACGGCGGCGGGCGGGTGGTCGCGGACGGCACGCCGCGCGAGGTCGCGGCCGTCGCCGAAAGCTACACGGGGCAATTCCTGCGGCGCGCGCTGCGGCCTGCGGTGCCCCCGAAGCCGAAACGCCGGCGGACGGCGGCACGAGCGCGGCGCAAGGTGGCCTGACCGGCCCCGCGATACGGGAGCGCGATACGGGAGCGGGAGAGGCGGTGGAGAAGCCGTTTCGAATCGTCGGCGGGGGTCTGGCGGGATGCGGGGTGGCGTGGCAGGTCGCCCGGCGCGGGTTCGCCGTCGAGCTCTGGGAGATACGGCCCGGACGCGGCACCGGAGCGCGCGTCACGGATCGGTTCGCGGAACTGGTCTGTTCCAACTCCTTTCGTTCGGACGACGCGGAGCGCAACGCCGTTGGCCTCCTGCACGAGGAGATGCGTCGCGCAGACTCCCTCGTCATGGCGGCGGCGGACCACCACAGGGTGCCGGCCGGCGGGGCGCTGGTGGTGGATCGCGCGGGCTTCGCCGAAGCGGTCCAGCGGGCGATCGAGGAGGCCCCGCGCGTTCGGGTGCGGCGGGCGCGTCTTTCCAGCCCATGAACGTCAATTTCGGCCTCTTCCCGCCGCTCGCCGGCAGCATTTCCAAAGGTGAGCGCAGAGCCGCCCTGGTCGCACGCGCACGAGCGGATATCGTCCTCTGGCTGGACGGGAAGCGCACGGCGGCGCCGGCGGCGACGAACCGGCCGGCTGCGCCCGAAAAACCAATAGCGCCCCCCGCCGGGGATGCATAGAGTCTCCGCATGGCCGTGGCGTTCGATACCCTCAAGGCGGCGACCCGCCTCCGCGAAGAGGCTGGCTTCGACGAGAGGCAGGCCCGCGTCCTCGTCGCCACATTCGCCGAAGGCATCGGCGAATCCCTCGCCACCAAGGAAGACCTGGGGAACACCGAAACCGCGCTGCGGACGGATATGGCGAATGCCGAAGCCGCGCTGCGGAAGGACCTGGAGAACACTGCAACCGCCCTACGGAACGAGATCAGAGCGCTGCGGAAGGACCTGGAGAATACCGAAGCCACGCTGCGGACGGACCTGGAGAATACCGAAGCCACGCTGCGGAAGGACCTGGAGAACACTGCAACCGCCCTGCGGAACGAGATCAGGGCGCTGCGGACGGACCTGGAGAATACCGAAGCCACGCTGCGGACGGACCTGGAGAATACCGAAGCCACGCTGCGGAAGGACCTGGAGAATACCGAAGCCACGCTGCGGAAGGACCTGGAGAGTACCAAAACCACCCTGCAGGGCCAGATGCGGGAGCTCGAACAGCGCATGACCGTTCGCCTCGGTGCGATGATCGCCGCCGCCATGGGAATCGCGGTCGCGCTGATCAAGCTGCTGCCGTAACCCCCGACATATGCCGGGGGAGCGTCCCTCTCCCCGCTCAATAGCGGCCGGCGAGAGTGGCGGGGAGCATCGCCCACTGCTTGCGGAGGGGGGAGAGGGCGAGGCACCGGTCGCGCGGGTCGTAGGCGGCGCGGCGCAGGCGGGCGAGATAGAGGTCGGCCAAGCGAGCGGTCAGCAGGACGGCACGGGCGCGGCGGGGCACGGCGCGGCGGGCCCCCCGCGCCTCGTCGAGCAGCTCTGTGGCGCGGCGGGCGACAGGCGCGGCGGCCGCGGCATACCGGCCGAAGGCGCGGCCCGCGCGAACCTCGCCGGCCGCCACGCCGGCGCGGGCGAGAAGATCGGCCGGCAGCATCACGCGGCCGTGCGCCGCGTGATGGGCAGCGGCGCGGAGCGTCCCGACCAACGCCCAGGCGGTGCCCACGCGGCGCCCCGCCTCCCGCGCGGGTTCCGACGCGGCGCCGGCGGCGGCCAGCATGAGTGCCGTCAGTGCGCCGTCCGTCGCGGCCGCATAGCGCTCCAGAGCCGCCAGATTGGCGGGGGGATCCGGGTCGAGATCGGCCTTGCGGGCATCCAGGAGTCCGTCGAACGCGACTCGGTCGAGGCGGTGTGCGCGAATCGTCGCCGCCAGCGGCAACGCCGCCGCGTGGCGCCGCGCGGGCCGGCCGGCGTAGATGTCGTCCACGGCCTCGCGCCACCACTGGAGCCGGATGCGCCCGAGCATCGGCTCGCTCACCGCCTCGGAGATGCGGGCGACCTCCTGGTTGAAGGCGAGCAGGGCGAACAGCGCCTCGCGGCGGGGCGCCGGCGCGAAGACGGCCGCGAGATAGCGGTCGTAATCGAGCGTGCGAACGAGCGCGCCGATCGATCCCGACTCCATCGAAGCGTACCGCCTCTGCCGCGCCCGTGTTTGCCAAGGGTGCTCCCTCCCCTATACATGGTTTCGGCGAGGGCCGCGCGAGAGACCATGACGACCGTGCACGTGATCGGCGCCGGGCTGGCGGGACTCGCCTGCGCCGTCGAGCTGGTGGCCGCGCGGCAGCGCGTCGTCGTGTGGGAGGCGGCCGCGCGCGCCGGCGGGCGCTGCCGGTCGTTCCACGACGCGGCTCTGGGGCGGACGATCGACAACGGTAACCACCTCGTCCTCGGCGCCAACCCCGCGGTCTTCGCCTATCTCGACAGGATCGGCGCGCGCGGCGGCCTGGTCGGGCAGGCGCGCGCGTCCTTCCCGTTCGTCGACCTCCGCTCAGGCGAGCGCTGGACGGTGCGCCCCAACGCCGGCCCGGTGCCGTGGTGGGTGGCCGCGCCGTCACGCCGGGTGCCGGGAAGCCGCGCGCGCCACTATCTGGCAGGCCTCTCCCTCGCCTTTGCGCGCGAGGGTGACACCGTGGCCAGCCGCCTGCGCGGCGCCGGGCCCCTGCTGGGACGGCTCTGGGAGCCGTTGACGGCCGCCGTCCTCAACGCCCCGGCCGATGAGGCCGCGGCGCGCCTGCTGTGGCCGGTGCTGCGCCTCACCTTCGGGCGGGGCGAAGCCGCCTGCCGCGCCTTCCTGGCCCGGGACGGCCTGGGGCCGGCGCTGGTCGAGCCGGCCGTCCGCCGTATCGAGAAGGGCGGCGGCGGCGTCCGCTTCAACCGCCGGTTGCGCGCCCTCGGGCGGAACCGAACCGCCGTGACCGGCCTCGATATGGCCGGCGCGGAGGCGCCGTTCGCGCCGGACGACGTCGTCGTCCTCGCCGTGCCTCCGCATGTCTGCGCGCAACTTCTGCCGGACACCCCGGCCCCCCTCGAAACCCGGCCGATCGTCAACGCCCATTACCGGCTCGACCGGCCGGTCGCCATGCCCGGAGGTGGCGCGATCCTCGGCGTCGTCGGCGGGACGGCGCAGTGGATATTCGCCCGCGGCGACGTGGTTTCCGTCACGGTGAGCGCGGCGACCGGTCTCGTGGAGCGGGAGTCGGCGGAGACCGCCAAGCTACTCTGGTCGGACGTGGCTCAGGCGCTGGAATACCCCGCGAGCGGCACGCCGCCCGCCCGGATCGTGAAGGAGCGCCGCGCGACCTTCGCCCAGATTCCGTCCGCGCTGCCGCTCCGGCCCCGGTGCGAGACCCGCTACCGCAACCTCTTTCTCGCCGGCGACTGGGTGGAGACGGGGCTGCCGGCCACGATTGAGGGGGCCGTCCGCTCGGGCGTCACGGCGGCGCGGTGCGCGCTCGGCGCCCTCGCCGCCTGAGAGGGAAACCGCGCGGCGCGGTCGTCGGCGGTTCGCCGCGTCAGTAGACGTTCTGGGCCGACACCATGGCGTAGAGCATCGGGATGGACAGCATCGTGTTGGTGCGCGACGCCAGCATCGCGATGCGCGCGGAGCGGGCCTTCCGGTCCGCATCGACCTCGACGATGCCGAGCGCCCGCTTCTGATTGGGCCAGATGATGCCCCAGACGTTCAGCATCATGATGATGCCGAGCCACATGCCGATGCCGATCGCCGTGTTCCGGAGCACGTGCCCGTCCGTCGCGGCGCCGAGAATGCCGAAGGTGATGGCGTCGGAGAAATACTCGTTCATCAAGGCGAGCACGATGCCGGTCGCGACCGTGACCAGCGCCGCCCAGCGGAACCAGAACAGGGCCGCCGGCGCGATGACCTTGCCGATCGCAGGTTTCTGCTCGTCCGGGATTTTCGGCATGTTCGGGATCTGGACGAAGTTGAAGTACCACAGCAGCCCGATCCACATCACACCGGCGAGCACATGAGTCCAGCGGAAGAAGAACATCCACCAAGCGTAGTCGACGAAGGGAGTGTCCATCGCGCTGTTCCTCCCGTCAGCTGATGGCCGCGAGGATCGCGACCATGATCACGGTGAGGGCGACTCCCATGATCACGGTGGCGGTCAGGGATGTCAGAGGATTGGTCATGTCGTCTCCCTCCCTCCGGTCGTGGCGAATCGGCGGCTCCTAGCATAGTGGGCCGGCCGCCGGTTGCAATCGCCGCCCGCGCTGCCTTCTGTCACCCCGGGCGGGCGGGAAGGAGCGCCGCGGCCACGCGCCGGTCTTCGGACATGAGGACGTTGTACGTCCGGCAGGCGGCGCCGGTGTCCATGCACTCGACGGCCAAGCCGCACGCCGCGAGGGCCGCCGCCAGCGCGGCCGGCGCGCGCGCGAACCGGGCACCGCCGCCGATCAGGAGGATTTCGACGCGGGGTTCGGCGGAAAACAGCGGTTCGAAACTCTCGACCGAAGCGCAGGCCAAGCCGGAGACGGGCCACGGCACGACCCGTTCGGGCCAGACGATGACCGGGCCCGCATGGGTTTCGCCGTCGATCCTGAAGCCCGCGTCGCCATAGCTCTCGATGACCTGCCGGCCCGCGGGCACCTTCGGCGTGATGTCCACCGCGCGCCTTCAGCGCTTGCCGCGTCGCGCCTTGCGCCGCGCCTTCGCCGAACTGGCGCGGCGCCGCTTCCGGGAGGCGGTGGCCGGCGTCTCCGCGTCGCCCGTCTCCGGCGCGGGCGCCGCTTCGATTCCGTCGCCGTCGCCGTCGAAGGGCGTGGTGCCCGCCGCCGCGGAGAGGGCTGCGGGCGGGGCGGCCTCCTCGATCGCGGCGGTTCGTTCCGCTTGGCCGACGGCCCTCTTCTGGCCGCCGCGCTGCGGTTGGACGAAGAGCAGCAGCGCGCCCGCGATGAAGACCGAAGAATAGGTGCCGACGACCACCCCCCAGATCATCGCGAAGCTGAAATCGCGGATCACGGCGCCGCCGAAGAGCAGCAGCGCGAGCAGGGCGAGCAGGGTCGTCGTCGAGGTGATGACGGTGCGCGAGAGGGTCTCGTTGACGCTCCGGTCGAGCAGGGCCAGGAGCGGCATCGTCTTGTATTTACGAAGGTTCTCGCGCACGCGATCGTACACGACCACGGTGTCGTTCATCGAATAGCCGACGATGAGGAGGATCGCGGCGACGATCGGCAGATTGAATTCGAGGCCCAGTGCCGCGAAGATCCCGAGCGACAGCAGCACGTCGTGAACGAGCGCGATCACCGCGCCCAAGGCGAACGGCAGCTCGAATCGGAACCAGATATAGACCAGCATGAGGAAGACCGAGACCACCACCGCGATGATGCCGGCCTGGATCAGCTCGGCGCCGACCTTGGGCCCCACCGTCTCGACCCGCCGGTAGCTCAGCGCGTCGCCGTAGTGCGCGCCCAGGGCCTCGCGGACCGCGCGGACCGCCGCCTGCTGGGCCGTCGAGTCGCCTGGCTGCCGCTCGATGCGGATCAGAACCTCGTTGTCCGAGCCGAATTCCTGGAGCGCGATCTCGCCCAGGCCGAGCCCGTCGAGCGCGCGGCGCATCCGCCCGATGTCGGCCGCGCCCTCGGTACCGACCTCGATCAGGATGCCGCCGGCGAAATCGATGCCGAAGTTGAGCCCGCGGGCGAACAGCACCGCCACCGACGCGGCGGCGAGAACGAGGGAGAGCGCGAAGAAGGCACGGCGCAGCCGGAGGAACGGGATGTCCGTCCGGTCGGGGATGAGACGGAACCGCCACATGACTCGCGGCTAGAGCGGCAGCAGCGCCGGGCGCCGACGGCGGAGCCAGGCGACCAGGATCATCCGGCTCATCAGCATGGCGGTGAACATCGAGGTCGCGATGCCGATACCGAGGGTCACGGCGAACCCCCTGACCGGGCCCGTCCCGATGACGAACAGGATGATCGCGGCGATCAGGGTCGTGAGGTTGGAGTCAACGATCGTCGTGAAGGCGCGGCGATAGCCGGCCTCCATGGCCGAGAACGGCGCCCGCCCGGCCCGCGCCTCCTCGCGAATGCGCTCGAAGATCAGCACGTTCGCATCCACGGCCATGCCGATGGTCAGCACGATCCCGGCGATCCCCGGCAGGGTCAAGGTCGCCTGGAGCAGGGACAGGACGCCCAGCATGATGACCAGATTGAGGATCAGCGCGAGATCGGCGACCAGCCCGAAGAGGCCGTAATAGAGCGCCATGAACAGGATCACCGCGGCGAGGCCGACGATGCAGGCGATCTTGCCGGCCGCGATGGAATCCGCCCCGAGATCGGGGCCCACCGTGCGCTCCTCAAGGATCTTCATCGGCGCTGGCAGGGCGCCAGCGCGCAACAGGAGCGAGAGGTCGTTCGCCTCCTCGACCGTGAAATTGCCGGTGATCTGCCCCGTCCCGCCGACGATGGGCTCGCGAATCACCGGCGCGCTGATGACCCGGCCGTCCAGCACGATGGCGAACGGCCTGCCGACGTTCTCGGTCGTGACGTCGCCGAACTTCCGCGCGCCGCTCGAATCGAATCGGAAGCTGACGGCCCACTGCCCCATCTGATCGCGGGTCGTCGCCGCGTCGACCAGCGAATCGCCACTCACCATGACCCGCTTGCGGATCACGTAGAACCTCTCCTCGCCGTCGGCGTCGCGCTCGTCGGACGGCAGGCGGAGGGAGCCCCGGGGCGTGCGGCCGCCACGCCGGTCCTCGGCAGTCACGTTCTCGTCGAGCAGATGGAAGGAGAGCTTGGCCGTCTTGCCCAGGAGCCGTTTGACGCGCTCAGGATCGTCCACGCCGGGCAGCTGGACCAGGATGCGGTCCTCGCCCTGGCGTTGGATGGTCGGCTCGCGAACGCCGGTCTCGTCGATCCGGCGGCGGATGATCTCGATCGACTGGTTCACCGCCGCGGCTTGGCGGCCTTCCACCGCTTCCTCCGTCAGGACGATCCGGAAGGCGCCGGCGGCGTTGCTTTCGATCTCCGCCTCGGGATCGAGGTCGGCCACCGCATCCCGTGCCGCGTCGGCCTGCGCGGGGTCGATCAGCTGGAAGACCACCCGGTCCCGCGCCGCCTTGAGCCCGGTGTATTTGAGGCCGGCGCGGCGGAGGGCGACGCGCGTATCGTCGACCAGCGCCGCGATCCGCTCGCGCAGGATGTCGGCGACCTGGACCTCGAGCAGGAGATGGGAGCCGCCCTGGAGGTCGAGGCCGAGATTGACTTGGTTCGAGGGAAGCCAAGCCGGGTAGTGCTCCAGCGCGGCGCGGCCGAAGAGATTGGGCACGGCGAACACCACCGCCGCGACGCAGACCGCCGCGACGACGCAGATTTGCCAGATACGGATGCGAAGCATCGGCGGTGCGGAAGCGGAACCGTCCGGTCAGCGCTTCTTCTTCCGCTCCTCCTCGGGTTCCTCTTCGTCCGCTTCCTCCTCGCCCGGCTCCTCCTCGTCGCGCTCCTCGTATTCTTCGTCGTAGCGCTCGTCCTCGTCTTCGTCGTCGTCTTCCTCTTCCTCTTCCCCGAATTCCTCGTGGCGGGGCATGATCTGCGAGATCATGTTACGCATGACCCGGACCCGCACGTCGGGCGCGATCTCCACGAGCAGGCTGTCGCCGCGCCCGACCTTGATGACGTTGCCGACCAAGCCGCCATTGGTGACGATGTCGTCGCCTCGGCTCACATTCGAGAGCATCTCGCGATGCGCCTTCTGCTTCCGCTGCTGCGGGCGGATGAGCAGGAAGTAGAACACGACGAAGATCAGAATGAGCGGCAGGATCGACATGAGCATGTCGCCACCGCCCGCCTCGCCGCCCTCGCCGCCTTGCTGCATCGGCGGACAGGCCGTCAGGGCAATGAGGGCGAGCCCGAGCCCGCCCGCCGTACCGATCGCGCGCGCCAACCTCGTTCGAACCATGGATATGCACCCCCGGCGAAAAACCGCCCGCACGATAGGCCCAATCGGATGGGCGGGCAACGATTATGCCGCGCGGCGCGCCGGGCCCTGTGCTAGGGTCCGCGCGCCTCTTCACAGGCTGGTCTTCCCATGTCCGATTCGGAGCTGGCGCCCCTCCTCCGGCGCATCGCGGAAGCGCTGGAAGCGCTCGCGCCCGCACCGGCGGCGGACGCGGCCCTGGATTCCGCGGAAGGCTTCATCTGGCACGCCGACGGCGCGCGCCTGGAAGCGGTGCCGCGCATCAACCGGCTCGATCTGGCGCTCCTCAAGGGCATCGACTCGGTGCGCGACATTCTTCTCGACAACACGCGGCGCTTCGCTCGCGGCCTGACCGCCAACAACGCCCTGCTCTGGGGCGCGCGGGGTATGGGCAAGAGCTCTTTGATCAAGGCGGTCCACGGCCTCGTCGCGGCGGAAGCGCCGAACGGCCTGCCGCTGGTCGAGATCCACCGCGAGGAGATCGTCTCCCTGCCCCTCCTGCTGGCGCGCCTGCGCGGGGCTGGCAGGCGCTGCCTCCTCTTCTGCGACGACCTCTCCTTCGACGCCGAGGACACCACCTACAAGTCCCTCAAGGCAGCGCTCGAGGGCGGGATAGAAGGACGGCCCGACAACGTGCTGTTCTACGCCACCTCGAACCGGCGCCACTTGATGTCGCGCGACATGGTGGAGAACGAGCGCGCGACGGCGATCCATCCTGGCGAGGCGGTCGAGGAAGCGGTCTCGCTCTCCGACCGCTTCGGTCTCTGGCTCGGCTTCCATTCCTGCGACCAGGCGACGTTCCTGGCGATGGTCGAGGGATATGTCGTCCATTTCGACCTCGCCGTGGACCGCGACAGGCTGCGCGCCGAGGCCATCGAGTGGAGCATGACCCGGGGCGCGCGTTCGGGCCGCGTCGCCTGGCAGTTCGCCCAGGATCTGGCTGGGCGACTCGGGGCGAAGCTGGCCGCGCCGGGCGGCGACGCGGGGCGGGCGCCTACTCGCGGCTGAGCAGGCGCAGCGGGTCCTGCGGCTCGCCGTGTCGCCGGATCTCGAAATGGGCCTGTGGGCGCGAGACGCGGCCCGAATTGCCCGAGCGGGAGATCACCTGGCCGCGCCGCACCGCCTCCCCCTTGCGGACTAGGAGTGACTCGTTGTGCGCGTAGGCCGTCATCCACCCGTCCCGGTGGCGGATCAGGACGAGGTTGCCGTATCCCCCGATCTCGTTTCCCGCATAGGCGACGATGCCGTCCTGGGCGGCCCGGACCGCGCTCCCGACGGGTGCGGCGATGTTGATCCCGTCGTTGTGCCGGCCGCCGGGCGTCGGCCCGAAGCGGGAGAGCAATGGACCTTCGATCGGCCACAGGAACCCCTCGCCCGCGTGCGCGCGATCGGGCGGCGCGCCCGGACGGAGCCGGGGCGTCGGTACGCGCCCCGCCGCCGGTGCCTCGCGCGCCGGCCCGCCCGCGTCCGCGCCCTCGCCGACGGAGCGGGCGTCGGCCGTCGCCTGAGACTCGCGCCCGCCGGCCGCGCCCGGCTTCCACCGGGGGCGCGGGACGGGGGCTTCCGAGAGAGACGGCGCGGCCCGCGCGCCGCCGCTCCCGGCTCCGTCTGCGCCGGGTGCCACGTTCACGAGAGGGATCGGCGCGCAGGCGGCCATGGCCAGCAGGCCGGCCCCTGCGGCCAGCCCGATCGCGCCGGTCCCTCGGGCCCCGCCGGTCATGCCGCCTCGATGCCCGACAGCGCCCCGCGCAGGCGGGCGAGAGTCCGGCCGTGGGTGAGATCCATGTGCAGCGGGGTGACCGCGACGTAGCCGTCCTCGATCTCCCGCGAGTCGGTCCCCCGCTGGCCGGCGCAGCGCGCCGGCAGGGGCGCACCGATCCAGTAGTAGGACGCACCGCGCGGGTCAAGGCGCTCTTCGAGGGTATCGCCGACTTCGTACAGCCCCTGGCGCGCGGCCCGGACGCCGCGCACATCCTGGGCTGCCAGGTCCGGGAAATTCACGCTGATCAGGACCCGCTCGGGCCAGCGCAGGGCGAGCAGGGCCCGCACGAGGGGGGCGCCCCAGCGTTCGGCCGTCGCCCATCTGGGCCGGCCGCCCTCGCGGCAGGCCTGGCTCAACGCGATCGCCGGCACGCCGAGGAGCGTCGCCTCCATCGCCGCCGCGATGGTGCCCGAATAGGTCACTTCCTCACCCACATTGGCCCCATGGTTCACGCCGGACAGGACGAGATCGGGCGGGCTGTCGGCCAGAATCTTGTGGAAGGCGAGAAACACGCAGTCGGTCGGCGTGCCGTCGACCGCGCGGCGGCGCTTCGAGAGACGGCGGATGCGCAGCGGGCGATGCAGGGTGAGCGAATGGGACGCCGCGCTTTGCTGGGTCTCCGGCGCGACTACCCAGACGTCGTCGGACAGGCCGCGGGCGATGCGCTCCAGCGCCTTGATCCCCGGCGCGTCGATGCCGTCGTCGTTCGAAACCAGGACGCGCATCTAACCCGCGAGCACGGCTTGGCCCAGATAGGGGCGGAGCGCCTCGGGCACGGTCACGCCGCCTTGGGCGTTCTGGTAGTTCTCCAGCACGGCGATCAGCGTGCGGCCGACCGCCAGGGCGGAGCCGTTGAGGGTGTGGACGAATCGCGTTCGCTTCTCGCCCGCCGGGCGGAAACGCGCGTTCATGCGCCGCGCCTGGAAGGAGGCGCAATCGGAACAGCTCGAAATCTCGCGATAGCGGTTCTGCCCCGGCAACCAGACCTCGATGTCGTAGGTCTTTCGCGCCGAGAAGCCCATGTCGCCCGCGCCCAGCACGACGACCTTGTAGGCGAGGCCCAGGCGCTTCAGCACTTCCTCGGCGCAGGCCGTCATCCGTTCGTGCTCGGCCGGCGACTCCTCGGGCCGGGTCACGCTCACCAGCTCGACCTTGGAAAACTGGTGCTGGCGCATCATGCCGCGGGTGTCCTTCCCCGCCGCGCCGGCTTCCGCGCGGAAGCACGGCGTATAGGCTGTCATGCGGAGTGGCAGGTCGCCTTCCTCCAGGATGTCGCCAGCGACGAGGTTGGTGAGCGGCATCTCGGCCGTCGGGATCAGCCAGCGGCCGTCCGTGGTGCGGAACAGGTCGTCGGCGAATTTAGGGAGATTGCCGGTGCCGTGGGCGGCGGCGTCGCGCACCAGGAGCGGCGGGGCGATCTCGGTATGTCCGAATTCCTTCGTGTGCAGGTCCAGCATGAAGGTGGCGAGGGCACGCTCCAGCCGGGCGAGCGCGCCGGAGAGAACGACGAAGCGCGCGCCCGAAAGCCTGGCTGCCCGCTCGAAATCCATCAGCCCGAGCGCCTCGCCGATCTCGAAATGCTGCTTCGGCGCGGCTTCAAAGCGCGGCTTTTCCCCCCATCGCCTGATCTCGACGTTGGCCGTCTCGTCGGCACCGTCGGGCACGTCGTCACCCGGCAGGTTGGGCAGGCCGGCGAGGAGCGCGTCGAGTTCGGCTGCCAGCGCCTTGTCCTGCCGGTCCAGCGCCTGGGCGGCATCCCGCAAGCCCTGGACTTGGTCGATCAGGGCGGCCGCATCCCGCCCCGCGGCCTTGGCGGCGCCGATCTCTGCGGACAGCCGGTTGCGTTCCCGCTGGCGTTCCTGAAACGCGGTCCGGACCTCGCGCCGGCGCGAATCGAGCGCGGCGACATGGGCGGCCCGCGGCGCCAGCCCGCGCCGAGCGAGGCCGCGGTCGAACGCTTCACCGTGCTCACGAACCCATCTGGCGCTGAACATGATGGCGCGCCTTGTAACCGCCCGGGGCCGCGGAGTCGAACATCGTTTCCCGGCACGGCGCCCCGGCGGGAGCGTCGGGGTTTTCGGATGTGTGGACCTCCAAGCCTGCGCAGCTGAAAACTAGCGGCCGTAGTTGAAATCGGTCTCTTCGCTGTCCTCGTACTGGGCGAGGAGCCTGTCCATCTCCGCGTAGGCGGCCTCTTCCTCCGCCTGTTTCTGCCGGCGCTTCTTCTCGACGAAACCGACGGAGAGGATCGAGATCTCGTAGAGCACGATCAGCGGAATGCCGAGGCCGACCTGGCTGAACAGGTCCGGCGGGGTCAGGATCGCGGCCGCGATGAAGACGATGACGATCGCGTATTTGCGTTTTCTTTTCAGACCCGCCGAGGTAGCCAGACCCGCACGCCCGAGCAAGGTCAGCATGACGGGGAGCTGAAACGCAATTCCGAACGCGAAGATCAGTTTCATCACCAGTGACAGGTACTCGCCGATCTTCGGCAGCAGCTCCAGACCGAGCTCGTCTTCTGTTCCCGGTGCCTGGAAAGAGATGAAAAAATTGAAGGCTTGCGGGAAGATGAAGTAATAGACCATGGCACCGCCGGAGAAGAAGAGCACTGGGGTGAAGAAAAGGAAGGGTAGAACCGCCTTCTTCTCGTGCTTGTAGAGGCCGGGCGCGACGAACATCCAGAATTGGGTCGCGATCAACGGAAACGCGACGAAGAACGCGCCCCAGAACGCGATCTTCAGCTCCGTGAAGAACGCTTCCAGGAGATGGGTGTAAATGAGGCTGGTATCGTGGCCCTCCTCGGCCAGCACCGTGCGCAGCGGCTCCACCAGGAAGGCAAAGATGTCCTCGGCGACGTACCAGCAGCCGAGAAAGGCGATGATAACCCCGATCGCAGCGTAGGAGAGGCGGCGCCGGAGTTCGACCAGATGGTCGATCAGCGGCGCCCGCGTCCGCTCGATGTCGTCGACCACGGGTTGGACGCTCGCGCCTAGACGCTCGCGCCGCGTCCGGGCGAATCGCGTGCGCCGTCGTCCTCCGGCCCGGCCGCGGGCCGTGCCGCCGGCGCGGTGCTCGCCTCGCGCTCCGCGCCCGGCGGCGCTCCGTCCGCCCGCGTTCCCGTGCTGCCGCCGGGCGCGGTGCCGCCGTTGGCTTTGCGGTCCGGCGCTTTCGACGCGAAGACGTCCTCGCTGAACGTCTTGTTCACGCCGTCGGCGCCCTCCGCCACGTCACGGCGAGCCGTCGCCAGTTCCCTGTTCGCCTCGTCGATCTCCTTCTTGACCGTGTCGATCTCCGTCGCGTCCGCGGCCTCCTCGATGGTCCTCTGGAAGTCGCGGGCGTAACCGCGGGCCTTGCCCATCCACTGGCCGGCCGTCCTGACGATGCGCGGCAAATCCTTGGGACCTACGACGATCAGTGCGATCAGAAGCAGGATGATGAGTTCTTGCCAGCCGATGTCGAACATTGCATGGCCCGCTTCGTGAGCGGGTGCTCTCCCCCGACCCGGCCCGTTCGGCGTGCGCCTAGCTCTTCGCAGCCTCGTCCTTCTTGACGGCACCCGCTTCGACGGTCGCGGGCTCGCTCTCGATCACCTTGGGCTCCTGCGGCGTCTCGGCGGGCGCGTTCTGCGCCGCCGGCGGCGCTTCGCCCTCGCGCATACCGGACTTGAAGCTCTTGATGCCCTTGGCGAAATCGCCCATCAGGCGCGGTAGCTTCCCGGCACCGAACAAGAGCACGATCACCAGAACGATCAGAAGGATCTGCCAGATCGAGATACCCATGACGCGGCTCCAATTTCAACGGCACGACGGGCGACCGCGGTTTCCCTCCGCCTCGCGGGGCCAGGGACCGCATCGCCGTCGTCCAGAGGTCTCGCGTGGCAGGGAACACAAAAGTCCGATGCGGGTCAAGCCGAATACGCCGCCGGGGCGCACGGGTCACGCGGCGGCACCCCCGGCTTGCGGCGCTCCCTCCTCCGGCAGCGCGCGGCAGTCCGCCATGTCCCAGCCTACACGCACGCGGTCCCCCCGCAGAACCACGCCGTGCCCCGCCACGTTCGGGATCTTCACGATGAAGGCCGGGTTGCCGCACAGGCCGAGCTTCAACCGCAGATGGTCCCCCTGGAACATGATGTCCGCGATCTCGGCCTCGAACACGTTGCTGTACATCTCCGTCCGGGCGAGGCCGACGCGCTCCGGGCGGATGGCGAGGATGGCCCTGTCCCCCGGTGCGCAGCGGTGCACGGGGAAGGCCCGCACCGTTCCGCCCGGGGTCTCCACCTCGCAGGCGTCGCGGGCCGTGGAGAGGACGCGCCCGTGCAGCAGGTTGTTGTCGCCGATGAAGCGGGCCACGAATGCGCGCTCGGGTTCCTCGTAGAGGGCCTCGGGCGAGGCGACCTGCTCGATGCGGCCTCGGTGGAAGACGGCCACCCGGTCCGCCGCCGCCATCGCCTCCGCGGCGTCGTGGGTCACCAGCAAGGTCGGCACGCCTTCTTCCTTGAGGAGGCGAAGCGTATCGTCGCGAACCCGCTCCCGGAGGCGCTCGTCCAGGGCCGAGAACGGCTCGTCGAGCAGCATCGCGCACGGTCGGGGCGCGAGAGCACGGGCGAGCGCCACGCGCCGCTGCTCGCCGCCGGAGAGCTCGTGTGGATAGGCGCGGGCGAGATGGCCTATGTCGAGGCGCTCGAGCAGTTCGCGCGCGTCGCAGCGCCGGCGGCGGCGCTCCCGCGTCGCCAGCCCGAACGCCGCGTTGTCGACGGCCCGCAGATGCGGGAACAACGCGCAATCTTGGAACACCAAGCCGACGCCGCGTTTCTCGGGCGGGACAAAGCGGCCGGGCCCGGCCACCTCCGCGCCGCCGACCGAGACGCACCCCGCGTCCTGCCGCTCGAGGCCGGCGGCGATGCGCAACAGGGTGGTCTTGCCGCATCCCGACGGCCCCAGGAGGCACACGACCTCCCCGCGCCCCACCGCGAGATCCACTCCCCGGATCACCGGCGCCGCGCCGTAGGCGTGATGAATGCCCTCGAGGGCCAGCCCGTCCGGCGGGGCTCCGCCCCGCGCCGCCTGTCCGGTCATCATCGTTCGCGCGGCGCCACGCAACTACAAATCGTTTTTATCATAATGCGGGGCAAGCGCGTTGTCCATACGCGCGGCCGATGCGGTCTGGAGAGCCGCGCACCGGGGTGAGGACGCCCCGGCCGCTGCCCAATGCATGCGCGTGCAGGCCAGCCACACATTCGCGAACGACAAGGCCGATCGATCACGCTATTCTTCCGAATCGATCCCGTCGCAACGAATGTCGCGTTGAGAACGAACTCGGAGAACGAACGATGCGAAAAGATGAGTTCGAGCGATACCTGAAGGATCAGGGACTGGACAAAGGAACCATCGCGTCATATCTCTCGAATTGCAGGTGTGTGGAAAAGTACGAAAGAGATCCGGATAAGCACTTCGACGATGATCGAAAGGATGATTTGATCGACCGACTCTCATACTCCGCCGAGGACAAGCGCTCCGGCCGTTCGCCGAGACACAAGATTCCGATCGACGGTGATGTGCAAAACGTCTCCGCTACTCTGAAGCGGGCAGCCAATTCGTACTGGGAGTTTCGCCTTGAAGGCGACGATTCGGTCCGTGAGCAAAGGCGAGCCCCGGCCGCGCCATTTCAGGAGGCAATCGGCTTTGATCGTCCGCTGAACATGATCCTCTACGGCCCGCCGGGCACCGGGAAGACTTACGCCACCGCCCGGCGCTGCGTCGATATCTGTGACGGACCGGTGGAACGGTCCAGCGAGGACATCCGCCACCGCTACGGCGTGCTGGTCGAAGAAGGCCGTGTCGAATTCGTCACCTTCCATCAATCCTGCGGATACGAGGAGTTCGTCGAGGGGCTGCGCCCCGAGACGGGCGAGGACGGCGCGGATTCCGCCTCGTTCCGACCGATGGCGTGCTGAAGCGCATCGCGAAGCGCGCCCGCTCGTCCGAGGAAGAGCTGCCCTACGTCCTCGTCATCGACGAGATCAACCGCGCCAACGTCTCCAAGGTGCTCGGGGAACTCGTCGCGCTTCTGGAGGAGGACAAGCACGCAGGCGCGGCGAACGAAGTGACCGTGACGCTGCCCTATTCCGGCGCGCGCTTCACCCTGCCCGCGAATCTCCACATCCTCGGCACGATGAACGCCGCCGACCGCTCCATCGCCTTGCTCGACACCGCGCTGCGCCGCTGCTTCGATTTCGAGGAGTTGGCACCCGATCCCGATCTGCTGAACGTGGTCGAGGGCATCGACCTGCCAAAGGTTCTTCGCGCCATCAACGCGCGTCTTGGAATACCTGATCGACCGCGACCACCTGATCGGCCACGCTTGGCTGATGGGTGCGCGGACGCGGGCGGACGTGGACCGAGCCATGCGGCGCAAGATCGTCCCGCTCATCGCCGAGTATTTTCATTACGACTGGAACAAGATCCGCGCCGTTCTCGGTGGCACCGACGACTTCGTGCGAAGGGAACGACTCGCCCCGCCGCCGGGCTTCGACGACGACGCGGGCGAGGACCGCTACCGCTGGACCGTGCAAGACTCCTTCAAGAGCGCCACCTACGACCGTCTGATTTCTGGCCCGCCCTCGGATGCGGGACCCGAAGCGGCATAAGCCGCCGACCGAGCCTCTCACCCTCCGGGAGTGGGAGACCCTGCCGGTCGGCGAGGGCAGCCTGATCGAGGCGGAAGCCGCGCGGCTCCATGCCCTCGCCGAGCGCGCGGCGCGGCGACTGAAGCTTCCCCAACGCGATGTCCTGACCCGCACCCACCAGGGGCTGCAGGCGGGGCAGGTCGTCGGAGTCCTCGCGATTCCGGGGCGGACCGTCGAAATCCTGCCCAAGATCGAGGGCGAGAACGACGCCGTGCCCAGGGCGCTGATCCACATGCTCGCCGTGGCGCACGACCTCCCCATGGCCGACGGCGCGCTCGCGGCGCTCGCCACGCAGCGGCGCGACCTGCTGGAACTGATTATCCGGCTGTTCGCCGAGCGGCTGCTGGCCGCCGTGCGGCGCGGCCTGCCCCGCCGTTACGTCGCGCGGGAAGACGATCTGCGGCTGCTGCGCGGGAAGCTCCACGTCACGCGCCAAGTCACGCACCTCGCCGCCCGGCCGGACTGCCTCGCCTGCCGGTTCGATGAACTCTCCGGGGACACGCCTCTGAACCGTCTCCTCAAGGCGGCGGTGTCGCGGCTCCGGCGCGTCGTCCTCACCGAGGCCAACGCCCGGCTGCTGGCGGAACTCGCCGCCCGCTTCGAAGCCGTGGGCGATTCGCCCCATCCCTTGCGCGAGCCGGTGCGGCTCGACCGGACCAACGCCGCCTTCCACGCCCTCCACACGCTGGCGCGCCTCCTCCTCGCTGGCGAGTGGCAGAGCACGGCGAGCGGCGATGCGCCGGGTTTCGCGCTGCTCTTCCCGATGAACGAACTCTTCGAGCGGTTCGTCGGGAAGAGCCTGCGACGCGCCCTTGCGCCCCGTTCCGTCTGCCTGCAACCCGCCGGCCATCACGCGCTGACCGGCGCGAACGGTCCCCTCTTCGCGTTGCGGCCCGACGCGACGATCGAAGCGCCGGAGGGGCCCATCGTGCTCGATACCAAGTGGAAGCGTCTCGCCCCTGGCGAGGAAACGCTCGGCGTCGCGACATCGGACGTCTATCAGATGCTCGCCTATGCGCGGGCCTTTCACGCCTCGCGCCTGATCCTGCTCTACCCCTGGACTCGCGAATTGCCGCCGGAGGGACGCGCGCGGGAATGGACGGTTGCCGGAAGCGATCTCCCTTTCGAGGTCGCGACGATCGACGTGAGCCGCCCCGACGCGGCCGCCGACGCCTTGCGCCGCATCGTCGGCGCGGCGCGCGGCACCGCCCTTCCCCCGCCGACGAGCAACCGGGCGGCCGCTTGACCCGGCTCTTGAGAGGCGCGGGTCTCCGTCCAGGACGCAACCGCCCGGTCACGCCGCCTGCTTGCGGTGCTCTCGCGCCAAGTCGTGGCGCGCCTGCGGCCGCCTCCCTGTTGCTGCCAAGCCTTACGATGCTTCGCCCGCGTCGCGCTCTTCCTCGTCCGAAGCGGCCTCTTCCGGGGCGGCGGCGGGGGCGGTCAGGAAGCCGGCGGCCTTCAGTTCCTCAAGATTGGGGAGGTCGTCCAGGCGGGACAGGCCGAAATGTTCGAGGAAGGCCGGCGTGGTGACCCAGGTGATGGGGCGGCCGGGCGAGCGCCGGCGGCCGCGGGGCGCGATCCAGCCCGCCTCCAGGAGAAGGTCCAGAGTCCCGCGGCTGAGACCGACGCCGCGGATGTCCTCCACTTCGGCCCTGGTCACCGGCTGGTGGTAGGCGACGATCGCCAGGGTCTCCAGCGCCGCCCGCGAGAGACGCCGGCGGACGGTCTTGTACACCGTCAGGCGGTCGGCCAGATCGGGCGCGGTGCGGAAGGTCCAGCCGCCGGCGACCTCGACGAGCTGGACGCCGCGATGGCGGTATAGCGCCACCAGTTCGGCGAGGCACCGTTCGACCCCTGTGCCCTCCGGCAGCTGCGCCGCCAGGGCTTCCGCGGAGACCGGGCGGCCGGCGGCGAAGACGACGGCCTCGGCGATGCGGAGAGCGCGGGCCGCGCGCTCCTCGGCCTCCGACGGCTCCGGCGGCGGCGGGTTGTCGGGCCGATCGTTCATGGCTCTTTCCGCCGCTCGCGAAGGTAGATCGGGCCGAAGGGCTCCCGCTGGCGGAGTTGCAGGCGGCCTTCCCGCGCGAGTTCCAGAGAGGCCGCCAGCGTACTGGCCAGGAGCGAGCGGGCGTCGGCGCCGCCTGCGCGCGCCCGGTTGCGGGGAAGGAAGCGCGCCAGAGCTTCCCACTCCGGCGCACCGCCCAGCAGCCGCGACAGCCGCCGGTAGGCATCCTCCATCGAATAATAGGACGAGGCCTCGATCACCAGGGGGCGGGCATCACGCCGGGCGCGGTGCCGGGCGTAGGCACGCAACAGCGCGTGGAGGTCGCCGTCATAGACCGGCCGGAGGACCACCGGCAGGCCCTCGGCCGATCCACCGGCGAAGACGTCCCGGCCGAGTTGCGGGCGCTCCATCAGCGTCTCGGCGGCTTCGCGTATCGCCGCCAGACGGCTCAGCCGGAACGCCAGCGCCTCGGCCATCTCGGCGCCGCTCGGCTCCTCGGCTTCGGGCTCCGGGTCGGGGAGCAGCAGGCGCGACTTGAGCCAGGCGAGCCACGCGGCCATCACCAGATAGTCGGCAGCCAGTTCGAGGCGGAGCCGCCGCGCCCGCGCGACGAAGGCGAGATATTGCTCGGCCAGCTGCAGGATTGAGATGCGCGCGAGATCGACCTTCTGGCTGCGGGCCAGCGCGAGCAGGACATCGAGCGGCCCCTCGAAGCCGTCGAGATTGACGATCAGGGCGTCGGCGGCACCCGGTGGCGCGGCCGGTCCTTGCGCGTCGCCTCCCGGGAAGATCACGGAGTCGGCCATGCGACGAGTGCCTCCGCGCCGAGCAAGTCGACGATCAGCGAAAAGCCTGCGAGCGTCGGCGGCAGGACGATCGAGGCCAGCGGGTTGAACGCAGCGCCGAGCTCCAGCGCCACGAGCGGGACAAGGAAGAAGGCCACCAGCACGGCGATGATACCAAAGCGCTCGACGCGGGCGAATCGCGCGGCGTGCCGGGGCGGCAGGAGCCCGTGCATGACGCGGCCGCCGTCGAGCGGCGGCACCGGCAGCATATTGAAGACGGCCAGCACCAGATTGAGGAAGATGCCGACGGTGAGAGTCGTCCGCCACCACAGGGCGGCCTCCGGCGGGAGGGCGGAAGCGACATGCAGCAGCACCGCCGACAGACAGGCGAGCAGGACGTTCGCCGCCGGCCCGGCGAGTGCGACCCAGATCATGTCCCGCCGCGGGTTGCGCAACGCCGCGGGATCGACCGGCACGGGCTTCGCGAAGCCGAAGACGAAGGGCGCACCGATGCCGATCAGCACCGCCGGCAACAGCACGGTGCCGAACGGGTGGACGTGCTTGAGCGGATTCAGGGTGACGCGGCCGAGACGCGCCGCGGTGTCGTCGCCGAGCCGCCGGGCGGTCCAGCCGTGGGCCGCCTCGTGAAGGGTGATGGCGAACAGCACTGGCAGTGCCCAGACCGACGCGGTGAGCAGCCAGGACTCGATCACCCGGCCGGTGCCCCTGCCAGAAGCGCGCGCAATTCGCGCCGGGCGTCGGCGGCGTCGAAGGACGCAGGCGAGGGCCGCGCCGCCAGCGCGCGATCGAACCGGGCGCGGGCGCGCGGGCCGAGACGCGGCGCCGCGGCCACAACTTCTTCCATTTCCGCCCGGTTGCCGTTGCAGTGGAGGGCGAGATCGCAGCCCGCGGCGAGCGCGGCGGCGGCGCGGGCGCCCGGCGGCCCGGTCAACGCGCCCATGGAGAGGTCGTCGCTCACCAGCAGGCCGTCGAACCCGATGGCGCCGCGCACCGCCTCCGCGATCACGGCCGGCGACAGGGTGCCGGGACGGTGCGGGTCGAGCGCGGTGTAGCAGACATGCGCGGTGATCCCGACCGGCATGTCGCGGAGCGCGCGGAACGGCGCAAAATCGCCGGCGCGGAGGTCGGCGAGCGACGCCTCCACACGCGGCAGAGTCGCGTGGCTGTCGGCCGCGGCCCGCCCGTGGCCGGGCAGGTGCTTGATCGCCGGCAGCACCCCGCCCGCGCGCAGCCCGCAGGCGATCGCCTGCCCGAGCCCCGCCACGGACGCCGGGTCCTCGGCCAGCGCCCGGTCGCCTATGGCCTTGCTCGCGCCGGCGACCCGCAGATCGAGGAGCGGCGCGCAATTGACGGTGATCCCGAGCGCGAACAGGTCCGCCGCCATCAGGCGGGCGCTGAGCCAGGCCGCCCGCGCGCCAGCGGCCCGGTCGGCCGCGAACAGGGCGCCGAACGCCGCCGGCGCGGGCGGCGCACGCCAGTGAGGCGGGCCGAGCCGGACCACGCGCCCGCCCTCCTGGTCGATCAGAACCGGGGCGTCGGCCCTTCCCACCACCTCGCGGAGCGCCGCGACCAGTGCCCGCACCTGCTCCGGGCTCTCGCAGTTGCGCCTGAACAGGATGAAGCCGGCGGGGTCCGCCCGCGCCAGGAACCGGCGTTCGTCATCGTCGAGTCGCGGGCCGGCGCAGCCGAGGATCGCCGCACGCGGCGGCGGGCGCCCGCTCACGGCTGCCTCAATTGACGACCACGATGCAGTCGATCCCGTGCGCCTCCAGCCGGGCGCACGTCCTTTCCGCCGCGCCGCGGTCCGTGAACGGCCCCGCCTGCAACCGGTAGAGGCTTCCCCGATCGCCGCGGTCGGTGCGCAGGATCAGCGGATCGTGACCCGCCAGGGCGGTTTCGTGACGCCGCCGGAGGCGCTCCCACAGCCGCTCCATGTCCGCTCTTTTCGTGGAGGCGCCGAGCTCGATCAGGGCGCTGCCCGCGGCGGTCCAGGATGCGGACTCGCTTGCCTGCGCCTCCACGCGCGCCAAGCGGGCGGGCTTCCGCGCGGGAACCGGCACCCCGTCCGCCCCCGCAGCCGTCGCCGGGGCCTCGGCCGCGCTCGCCCGTTCCGGCGCTTCGTTCGCGGCCGTCCGTTCCGCCCGCGCCGTGCCGCGCCGCGGGGGCACCGGCGGGAGCCGGGGCTCGACCGGGGCCGCTGCGGGCGCCGGGGCCTCCGCTGCCGGCGGCGGCTCTTCTGCCCCTTCCGGAGGCAGACCTTCCGCTTCCGCCGTCGTCGACACTGCTTCCGGAGGCGGAGCGGGCGCGGCGTCCGCCTCCCCGGCCCCGTCGGCCGCGGACGACGGGCTCACGGGCTCCTCCGGGGGCGGCAGGATCTGCTCGGGCCCCTCCTCGGGCTCGTCCGTCTCCAGCGTCTCGTAGATCAGCTTGTCCCGGTTCGGGATCTCGAGCCCGCCGGGATCGTCCGGCCGAACCTTGTAAGGCGCCGTGGGTGCCTCGACGAGCCTGACCGGGGCATCCGGTGCCGGCCCGCTCGCGGCGAACTCCACCACCGCCCAGGCGACGCCTGCTGCCACGACACAGCCGAGAAGGATCCACGCGGGCAGCAGGCGGCGCCATATCTTCCTCGGCGCGGGCGCGCTCTCCGGCTCGGCCGCGAAGGCTTCCGGTTCATCCGGCGCCGGGGGCGCTCGGCTGTCGTCGACGCCTTCGTTCATCGCATTTCCTGCACGGGTTCGACTCCGAGCAGCGCCAGCCCTCCGGCAATACCGCTCTTGACGGCGCTGATCAATGCCAGCCGCGCGCGGCTCGCCTCCGGCCGCGCGCCGTCGACGATGCGCAGGCCCGTCTTGCCCTTGCCGCGGGTCCAGAGCAGATGGAAGGCACCGGCGAGCGCCTGGAGAAAGGAAGGGATGCGGTGCGGCTCGTGGGCGAGCGCGGCGCCGGCGAGGACGCGCGGCCACCCGGCGAGCTGCTTGATCAGGTCGATCTCGCCGGCGTCGTCGAGGAGGTCCAGATCGGCACAAGCGAGCGCGGCGGGAGAAAGGTCGAGCGCCGGGAAGACCTCGCCCGCGCGGCGAAGCGCCGAGCACGCCCGCGCATGGGCGTACTGGACGTAGAAGACCGGATTGTCCCTGGACTGCTCGGTGACCTGGCGGAGGTCGAATTCGAGCGGCGCGTCGTTGCGGCGGGTCAGCATGATGAAGCGCACCACGTCCGCGCCGACTTCGTCCACGACGTCGCGCAAGGTGACGAAGCGGCCGGCGCGCTTCGACATGGCCGCCGGCGTGCCGCCGTCGAGCAGTTTGACCATCTGGCAGAGCTTCACGTCGAGGGTCGCCCGGCCGCCGGAGAGTGCCGCCACGGCCGCCTTCATCCGCTTGACGTAGCCGCCATGGTCGGCGCCCCAGACGTCGATCAGATCGGCGAAGCCGCGCCCCACCTTGTCGTGGTGGTAGGCGATGTCGGTGGCGAAATAGGTCCACCCGCCGTCGGCCTTGCGCAGCGGCCGGTCGAGATCGTCGCCGAACGCCGTGGCGCGGAAGAGGCTCTGCCGCCGGGGTGCCCATGCTTCCCGCCTGCCCTTGGGCGGTGCGGGGATGCCGTCGTAGACCAGCCCGGCCGATTCCAGAGCCGCGAACGTCTCGTCGACGCGGCCCGCGGCGACCAGGTCGCGCTCCGAGCGAAACAGGTCGTGCCGGATCCCCAGCGCCGCGAGATCGCTTTGCACCAAATCCATCATGGCGTCCACCGCGAAGCGCCGGACCTCCGACAGCCAGACCGGTTCCGGCGCGCGAAGCCAGCGTTCGCCGTCGCGTGCGGCGAGCGCCGCGCCCACCGGCGCCAGATAGGCGCCCGGATAGAGCCCTTCGGGAATCGCGCCAATGGTCTCGCCGCAGGCCTCGCGGTAGCGCAGGTGGACGGCCCGCGCGAGGGTATCGACCTGGGCGCCGGCGTCGTTGACGTAGTACTCCCGCGTGACGGCGAAGCCCATATGGGCCAGCAGGTTCGCCAGGGCGTCGCCGACCACGGCGCCGCGGGCGTGGCCCATGTGGAGCGGCCCGGTCGGATTGGCCGAGACGTATTCGACGTTGACCGCCCGCCCGCACCCGAGATCCGCCGCGCCGTAATCCGTGCCGGCGGCCAGCATCTCGCGCAGCCGCGCCCGCCAGAAGGAATCCGCGAGCCGGAGATTCACGAAACCGGGGCCGGCCACCTCGGCCGCGTGGACCTCGGCGCGACCCTCCAGCCGGCAGGCGAGGGTGCGGGCTATGTCGCGCGGCGGCCGGCGCGCCTGCTTCGCCAGGACGAGCGCCGCGTTGCACGCCGCGTCGCCGTGGCCGGCCTCGCGCGGCGGCTCGACCGAGACGGCCCCCGCGTCGAGCCCGGTGGGGAGCGCGCCGGTGCGGCCCAGCGCTTCGATCTCGGCGCGGACGACCTCTTCCAGATGAGCGAAGACGTTCACTGCCAGAGCTCCGTGTCGAAAAGGTTGCGGTGTTCCTGGATGGCGAAGCGGTCGGTCATCCCGGCGACGTAATCGGCCACCGCCCGCGCCGTGGCGGGGGTCCGTGTGCCGTCGCAACGGGCCCGCCACTCCTCGGGCAGACATTGCGGCTCGTCCACGAACAGCGCGAAGAGTTCGCGCACGATGCGGCGCGCCTTGCTGGCCATCCGGTTGACCCTGTGGTGGCGGTACATGCGTTCGCGCAGGAACCCCTTCAGGGCCGCGTCGTTGGCCCGCATGGCCGGCGAGAACGCGATCAGCGGCGCTCCGTGCCGGCGCACGGCCTCCACGTCCGCTGGCGCAGCCCGGGCCAGGCGGTGCCGGCTGGTGTCGGTCACGTCCTCGACCATGGCGCCGATCATGCGGCGGACGACGTCGTGGATGCGGCGGTTCGGGCCGCTCGCCGGCGCCTCTTCGGTCACGGCCTCCAGGATCGGGCCGACCAGCGGGACCCTGCGGAGATCGTCGATCCCGAAGAGCCCCGCCCGCAGCCCGTCGTCCGCGTCGTGGTTGTTGTAGGCGATGTCGTCGGCCAGGGCAGCGACCTGCGCTTCCAGCCCCGGATGGGTGTCGAGCGCCAAGTCGTGCCGGGCCGAATAGTCCTCGATGGCGCCCTTGGGCGCACCGGGCGGGCGCGGCCCGTTGTGCTTGGCGATGCCCTCAAGGGCTTCCCAGGTCAGGTTGAGGCCGTCGAAGCCGGTGTAGCGGTGTTCGAGGGAGGTCACGATTCGCAAGGTCTGCGCGTTGTGGTCGAACCCGCCGTAGGGCGCCATCGCCGCGGCGAGCGCCTCCTCCCCGGCGTGGCCGAAGGGCGGGTGGCCCAGGTCGTGGGCGAGGGCCAGCGCCTCGGCCAAGTCTTCGTCCAGACCGAGGACGCGGCAGAGCGAGCGCGCGATCTGCGCCACTTCCAGGCTGTGCGTGAGCCGGGTGCGGTAATAATCTCCTTCGCGATAGACGAAGACCTGGGTCTTATACTCGAGGCGGCGGAACGCGGCGCTGTGCACGATGCGGTCGCGGTCGCGCTGGAAGGGCGTCCGCGTCCGGCTCTCCGGCTCGGCATGGAGGCGGCCGCGGCTCTGTGCGGCGCAGGTGGCGTAGGCGGCGAGGGCCGCTCGCGCCGCCGGGCGGGGCACGGTCACATCTCCCCCTGGGAGCCGCGCAGGCCGTGGAGCCGCTTCTCGGGCAGCAGGAGAGGCGGGGGCACGGCGTAGAAGGTGTGGACCTCCGGTGCCTCCGCACGCGCCTCCCCGGGCGCGACGGCCTCGTCGGCCGGGCGGATGACCACGTCGTGGCCCGAGCGCCCGGTCTCGCGCATCACCGCTTGCAGCCGTTGAGCCACGCCCGTATCCCACGGCATCGCGTAGAAACGCGGGGTCTCCTCCACGGCCAGCCACAGATAGATCGCCTCGTCCTCGCGGAGCGCGGCGGAGAGGACCCGCGCCCCTTCCATGCCGCTCATCTCGAGGGAAAGCGGCTTGGGCCGCGAGAGCAGCGCGGAATGGCTGAAATAGCCGATCGCGACGAGGGCGCAGAGCAGGCCGATGGCGACGCTCTTCCAGAAGGGCCGCCGCCGCGACCAGACCGCGATGCTGGCGAGGGCCGCGCCCGCCACCGCGAGCCCGGCATAGAGCCAAGCGGCGCTATCCATCGGGCGGCGTTCCGGCGGAACGGTTTCGGGCTTGCGCGTATTCCCGTATCAGCGAGCGGGCGAGATCGTTGACGCTGCCCTGCACGAGGGCGCCCTTGCCGGTGAGGGCGAAACGGAACACCGTCCGCTCGTGGCGCGGATAGCGCAGTTCGACGGTCTTTTCGAGGATCGGCACGGGCCTCTCTTCGCCCTCCCTCTTGACGCTGACCACGACCCTGGCCGGGACGGGCGGCGGCCGGAACGGGTCCTCCAGTCGGTAGGCCTGGACGTTGACGATCCATTCGCCGGGAACGATGCCGCGGCTGTACACGATTTCATAGTTGATGTCCGTCAGATCCTGAAACAGGCCGAGATCGTCGCGCAGCAGGTTCACGACCTCGTTGCCCTTGTTCGGGAAACCGACCGGCAGCCGGTCGGGCGCCTTCACCCAGAGATCCACGTCCGCGTCCCGCTCTGGCGGCCACAGGAGCTCCACGATCACGTTGCCGGGATCGGTGACGCCGGCCGCGTCCTCGGGCGCCGATTCGGCGCCCGGGTCGATGAAGGGGAGCAGCATGATGACCATGGCGACGAAGGCGGCGAGCGCCAGCAGCGTCACGTCGCGGAAGATGGTCCCGCTGTCGTCGTCAAATTCGTCCATGCGCCGCGAGGATCTCGCTGTAGAGGGTGGCGGTGCCGGTGGCCAGCATACGGTGGTTCACGGTCAGCCACAGGCCGAGCACGGCGCCCTCCAGGGTGGTGTAGAGCGCGACCGACATGCCGCCGATCAGGGTGGACAGCATCGGCCGCACTGCCGCCAGATCGCCGGCGTTCTCCGCCGAGACCCCGGAGAGCGCGATGATGAATCCGGCCACGGTGCCGATCAGGCCGAGCACCACCAGGGCGGCGGCGAACTGCCGGATCACGGCGATGCGGCTGAACAGCCTGGCCTTGAGCGCCTCGGCCATCAATGCGGGGGAGCCGCCCGCATGGGCCCGCGCCAGGCGGGAAGCCGCGCCGCCGCCCTTCAGCCTGTCGATCTCGCCGCTCGTCCGAAAGAGCTTGTATCCGCACAGGGCGAGGCCCACGGCGAAGACGCCGAAGATGACGAAGACCAGCCCGGTCGAGTCGGAGGCGACCAGCCTGTCGATCCAGCCCCGCGCGCCGGCGAATCCGAGAAGCGCCGCGCCCACGACGTTGACGATCGCGAAGCGGTACAGGAGCAGGTGATCGCGCAACCGGCGGCCTCCGTCGTCGCGGCGCGCTCATCCTACTCCGGTGCGCGCCTCGGGGGCACCCGCCGCCGGCTCGAGAGCGAAGGCGGAATCGGGTGGCAGCGCGGACGGGCGCGCCGTCCGCCATCGACGCCGTGTCGCCGCCGCGCCCGACGGGGTTTCCGCGGGAGGCCGCCGCGCACCACCCGCGCGGCCGTCGCCTCGACCTTCGTCCGGAGTGTCGCGTCGGAGATCTCCACGCTCGTCTCGTCGGCGAACTCCCGCTCAATGTCCAGGGTGCCGAACAGGCGGGCGTCGCCCGCCGGGGCGGCCAGCGTTATGCCCGCCCGGCCTCTCACGCTCCGCGCCTTCTCTACGGAGACCCGCGTGGGGTTGGGCCGGATCGAATCCGTGAAGTCGTCCAGGTCCGCGCTCGTCCAGGAGAACCCCAGCCGGGGCGTGAGGAACGCGCCCCCGGCGATCGGCATCCGGCGGCCCACCTCGAGGCCCAGGGCGCGGCTCTTGCCCGTCGCGTCATTTTCCAGCTTGCCGCTCGCCGCCGAATCGATCTTGGCCTTCGGCCCCGTGGCCTGGACCTGTGCGTCCAGCCAGAAATCCCCGAACGTCCGGGTAGCGGAAGCCCCCGCGCCCTTCCCGTCCGCGGCGATCTCGCCGACGCCTCCCATCTTCGCCTTGCTGCGCAGGGCGTGGACGGAGAAGCCCACCCGCGCGCCGCCAGGGCCTCGCGAAAGCGGCGGATCAACCGGAGAGCGGAGTCTCGTCAGGCAGCCATATCAGGTGCGGGTCGTCGACGAAGAGGAGGCCGCAGGTGATCCTGCGCGCCGGGAAGACGGCGGCCAGCGCGGCGCGGTAGCCTGCCATCTGCTCCCGCCAGGCTCGGGGCACCGCGTCGGCCGTCTCCGGTGCGGCGCGGCCGCTCTTGTAGTCGAGGGCGATCACCTCCCGGTCGCCGACCAGGAGCCGGTCGATCCGGCCGGAAATCGCCCGGTCGCCGACGACGGCGGAGACCGGCGCCTCCGCCAGGGCCTCCGGGCCGAAGAGCGCGGCGTATTCCGGCGCCGACAGCAGCGCGAGCACCGCCTCCGCCAAGGCCTCCCGCTCGCCCGCCGCCAGATCGCTCGCCGCGAGCAGCCGGCGCGCGGCGGCCGGCCGATCCGCAGGGTCGAGGGACGGGAGGCGTTCGAGCAGGCGGTGCGCATGCGTCCCGCGGGCGAGCGCGCTGCGCCCGGCGGCGTCGATCGGTGAGCGCAGCGCCGGCTCCGGCAGGGCGCGGGACGGCGCGAGCGGGCGCGGCGCGGCGGGCTCGTCCGGCGCCGGGGCAAGCAGTTCGGGCGGCACGGGCGGCAGAGCGCGCCGGGCGGGTGGGGCCGGAGGCGGGGCCGGAATCGCGACCGTCTGCGGCTCGACATAAACGAGGCCCTCGCCGCCGTCCGGCAGCGGGAGAGGTTTCGTGCGGTCCAGGGTCCGCATCCCCGCGCGGGCGAGTTCGTACCAGCAATCCGCAGGCGCCTTCTGGCGGCCCCGCCAGCCGCAGACGTAGAGCCTGTCCTCCGCGCGGGTCATGGCGACGTAGAGAAGCCGGCGGTGCTCGGCGTCTGCCGCGGCGCGCGCCTCGGCGCAGGCAGCGCGGCTCAGCGGCTCTTCCCGGGCGGCCCGGCCGGGCCAGAGGAAGCCCGCCGTCTCGCGGCCGCCCCCTTCCTCCTCGAGCCAGACGAGAGGGTCGTCCCCCCGCGGCTTGCGCATCGTGTCGGGCAGGAAGACGACCGGCGCCTCCAGGCCCTTGGCGCCGTGCACCGTCATGATCCGCACTTCGTCCCGCCCCTGTTCGAAATCCCTGGTGATTTCCGCGCGCCCGCTCTGGAGCCAGTGCAGGAAGCCTTGCAGCGAAGGCGGGTGCGTCCGGCCGTAGGCGAGGGCGAGCGCCAGGAACTCGTCGATGGCGTCGCCCGATTCCGGGCCGAGGCGGCCGAGCAGCGCGGCCCGCCCGCCGCGCGCGTCGAGCGCCTCCGTGTAGAATTCGAAGGGCCGCAGGGAAGCCGCGGCGGCGAGGAACGACCTGAGCGCGCAGTACGCCTTCTCGAAGGCCGGCTTCTCGCTTCGCCGCCGGGCGAGCACGGCCCACAGGCGTTCGCCGTCGCGCCCGTGCGCGAGATCGAACAGCGCGTCCTCGTCGAGGCCGATCAGCGGGCTCTTCAGGACCGTCGCCAGGGTGAGATCGTCGCCCGGCAGCAGGCAGAAGGCGCCGAGCGCGATCAGGTCCATGACCGCGATCTGCTCGGTGAGGACCATGCGGTCGATGCCGGCGACCGGCACATGGCGGGCCTTGAGGGCGCGCATCAGGTGGTCGACGAACTCGGTCCGGCGGCGCACCAGCACCAGGATGTCGCCGGGCCGGATGCGGCGCCCACGCGCTTCGAGCCAAGCGCCGTTCCCGGCGGTCGCCGGCCCCTCCATCCAGCCCGCGACGCGCTCGGAGATGCGCCCGGCCAGGCGCGCCGCCGGCTCGTCGGCCGCCTCGCGCGCGACCGGCTCCCAGGAATCCGGCGGCTCCGCCTCCTCCGCCTCCTCGGGCACGACCGGCGGCCAGAGCTCGACGCGACCGCCGGCGCCAGCGCGCGTGACGCCGTGGTGGACCGGCGCTTCCTCCGAGACCACGCCGGCGCGCGCGGCGGGCCGGGCGAAGACCGCATCGACCACGGCGAGGACGGCGCCGGTGGAACGGAAGGAGTCGGCGAGAGGGAGGGATTGCCACTTCTGCCGGGTCGCCTCGGCCTGCCGTCGAAAGCGCCGGCGGGCGGCCACGAATGCGCGGACGTCAGCGCCCTGGAAGCTGAAGATCGACTGCTTCTCGTCGCCGACCGCGAACAGGGTCCGCGCCGCCTCGCGCGCGCCCTCCCCGGCGAAGAACTCGTCGGCGAAGGCGGCGATCATCGTCCATTGCGCCGGACTGGTGTCCTGCGCCTCGTCGATCAGCAGGTGGTCGAGGCCGTCGTCGAGCTTGTAGAGAACCCATGGCGCGAGGCCGGGACGGGTGAGCAGGCCGCGGCCGCTCTCGATCAGGTCGTCGTAGTCGAGCACGGCGTGGCGCGTCTTCTCCTCGCGGTAAAGCGCCAGCTGGCGCGCGGCGACCTCGATCAGGGCGCCGGTGCTTTCGGCGACGCGCGCGGCGTTCCATCTGTCGAACAGCGTCGCGAGGCGGTCCTGTTCGCCGGCGAGGATCGGCCACACCTCCGGGTGCTTTTCGTCCAATCGCCCGGTGACGAGCTTCTTCGGGCGGCCGCCGTCCTGCCTGAAGAACGCGCGGCGGTAGTCCTCGATGCCGGCCGCCCGGGCGGCCGGGTCGGCGTCGAGCCAGGCTTCGATTCTCCCGGCGCGCTCGCAATCCGTCGCCGACCCCTCGGCGAGGATGCCGACGGCGCGCCGGAGGTCGTCCCCAGCGAACGCTTCGTTCGCGCTCCCTTCGGCGAGCACGCCGTCCGCCGTGACGCCCGCCGCGAGGCCGAGCCGGTTTCGCAGCGCCGACACGAGCCCGGCCGGTCCGCCGTGACGCGCCAGCGAGGCGTTGAATTGCGCACGCCGGTCGCTCACCGCCCGCAGCAGGTCGGCGAAGCCGGTTTCGCCGACCAGCGCCGTCATCCGCGCGAGGGCGTCGGCGAGAGGATCGCCCGCCCCGCCCCGCGCCGCGGCCAGGAGCCGTGCCCGGGCGGCGCCCAGGAGCTCCGCGCTCGTTCGCTCGTCGGCGATCTGGAAATGCGGCGCGATTTCGGCCTCGATCGGGAAACGCCGCAGCAGCGACTGGCAGAAGGCGTGGATCGTCTGGATCTTCATGCCGCCCGGCACGTCGAGGACGTCGGCGAAAAGCCGGCGGGCGCGGTCGAGGGCCTGCGCGCCCGGTGCGCTCCCCGTCAGGGTTTCGAGATCGGCGGCGAGCGCCGCGTCGTCGGCGACCGTCCACCGGGCCAGCGAGTCCGTGATCCGCAGTGCCATCTCGGCCGCCGCCGCGCGGGTGAAGGTCAGGCAGAGAATGCGTTCCGGCGCGGTGCCGCCCAGCAGCAGCCGGAGAACGCGGTCGGTCAACACCTTCGTCTTGCCCGTCCCCGCCGACGCATCGACCCAGACGGAAGCTTCCGGCGCCGACGCCTGGCGCTGCGCCGCCGTCATGGCGCGTCCTCGCCGGGCACCGACCATTCCTTGATCCGCGCGAGATGCGCGTAGTCGTTCCAGAGCGGGGCGAAGGTCGGCCGCGGCACGGCGTGATAGGGAGTCCGGGGATCGTCGAAACGGGCGACCAGCTTGCGGAGGCCCGCCAGCGCCTTCTCCGCCAGCGTCTCCGCATCGACATCGACGTTCACGATCGCGCCGGCGGTTTCCGCGCCGGTCAGTTTCCAATAGGCGAGGGTTTCGACCGGCGCTTCCGCGACGCCCGCGAAGCCGCCGGCGCGGGCGATCGCCGCTTCGAGCGACAGCTGCGGCCGCCGGCCGGCGGCCACCTCGCGCTTCGTCGGAACGGCGCCGGTCTTGTAGTCGATGATCTCGAGGGTGCCTGTCTCCGTCCTGTCGATCCGGTCTGCCTTCGCCGTCAGCAGGAACGGACCGGCAGGCGCATCGATCTCGAAGGCACCCTCGACCTCCGTGGCGGCCGGCCAGATGTGCGGCCGGCGCGTCCGCTCGACGGCGGTGAACCACGCGGCGATGCGGCGGAAGCGCGGCCACCAGAAGGCGAGCACGCCGGGCGGCGTCCGCGCTTCCGCGAAGTGCGCGCGAGCGAGCGCCAGCAGGACTTCTTCGGCGTCGGGCGGGAGCGCGTCCGGATGCGCGGCGACGAAGCGTTCGAGAACGCGATGGATAACGACGCCGCGTTCGGCGGCGCTCGGATCGGCGTCGAGCGGGTCGAGCGACCTGAGATCGAGGATGCTGCGCGCGTAGATCGAGTAGGGATCGGCGATCCAGGTCTCGATGCGCGTGACCGACAGCCGCCGCGGGCGCGCAGCGACCGGCGGCCGGGGCGCCGGCGGCCCCGGCCGGGGCAGGCGGGCGGGCCGGTCGAGGGCGGACCGCCAGGAGAGCAGCGCCGGCTCGAGGGCGCGGAGCGGGTTCTCGCCCGCCGCGAGTCGGCCCAGCAGGGCATCCAGGCGCGCGAGCCAGCGCGAGGGCGCCGTCGGTGTGCCCTCCACCCGCCGCGCCCGGGTCAGATACACGGTCGCCGCCCCGCAGCACTGGACGAAATCGTGGGCGGAAAGCCCGATGCGGGTCTCCGGCGGCGGCAGGCCCAGCGCCGCCCGCATCGGCCGGCTCATCCACGGGTCACCCTCGGTCTCCGGCGGCCAGACGCCCTCGTTGAGGCCGCCCAGGATCATGCAGTCCGCGTGTTGCAGGCGCGCTTCGAGGGCTCCCCAGATGTGGAGGCGTGGATGGCGGGTGAACGGCGGGCGGACCGTCCGGCCCTCCATGAGCGCGTCCAGCAGCGCCGGGTAGCGGGCCGGCGCCAGCGGCGGCAGGGTCGGCGCGGCCTCGGCGAGCTCGGCCATGAAGCGGGCCGCCTGCTCGCCCGCGCCGGCAGCCCAGAGGCGCGCCGCCCCCGCTTCTTCCTCGGTCGCGGCGAGCCATTCCGCGAAGCCGACATGGGCCGCCAGCAGGTCGCGCAGCGGCGCGCTTCCGGCGTTCATGACGGCGGCGAACGGCGCGAGGCCCTCTTCCAGGCGCGCGAGCCACGGGTGGAGACGGGCACCGCCCTCGCCGAGCGCCGAGCGCAGCCCGTCGATGCCCGGATTCGGCCGGGGGCCACGCAGCGCCGCCCGCTCCAGCCCGCGCAAGGCGCGGCGGAAGGCGGCCGGTGCCATGCCGCCCGCCGCCAGCGGGTGCTTGAGTGCGGCCAGAAGCGGGACCGGCGCCACGTTCTCGGCGGCGAGCCGGGCCGTCAGGCGCAGGAAGGCGCCGGGCGCCGTGTCGCCCAGCGGCGTGCCGGCCGAGTCGTCCACCTCGATCCGCCAGCGGCGCAGTTCCGCGGCGGCCCGGCGGGCGAGCGCGCGGTCCGCCGTGACCAGGGCAGCGGTGCGGCCGGGCGTCGCCAATGCGCGGCGCATGACGATCGCGATGACCCCGGCCTCTTCCTGCGGGCTCCCGCAGTCGATGCGGTGGAAGCCGCGCAGGGCGTCCGCACCCGCCCGGGGCAGCGTGCGCCATCCGGCGATCGTCTCCGCCGGACGCATGGCGTCGGCGATCAACCGGGAGCGGGCCGTATCGGTCTCGTCCGGCCACGGCATGACGGCGCGGCGCGCGGCCCCGAGCCGCACGAGCAGCCCTTTCAACGCGTATTGTGGATGGGTCGGGCCGACGGCTTCCCAGGTCTCCGCATCGGCTGCCGTATCGAGGCCGGGGAAGACCACGCAGCCCCGCGGGAGGCGGGCGATGGTCGCGAGCAGGTCGCGGATCGCCGGAACGCTCCCCGTGGAGCCGGCGGCGATGACCGGATGGGCCGGCGGCGCGGCCCGCCAGCGCGCCGCGAGCCGCGCCAGCACGGCGTTGCGTCGCGCGGCCGGATCCGCCGCGCCCCGCTCCGCCAGGATCGCGGGCCAACGATCCACGATCAGGGAGAGGAACGTCAGCACCCTCTGCCAGTGCACCGCGTATTCCTCCGGCGCCAGGGTGCGTAGCGCTTGCGGGTCCACGCGGGCGATCTGCATCTCGTCGAGGAGGTCCGCGAGCGACCGCGCCAGCCGCGTCGCATGATCGACGGTGCCGGCGAGGGAAGCACCGCCCGGCGTCTCGCCGAGCCGGAGGACCAGCCGCGCGAGCAGGAGCCGGCGGGTCAAGGGGGCGATGGCGGGCGGCAGGGGGTCTTCGCCCTCGTCTTCAAGGCCGGTTTCGTCGTCATCGATGTCGCCGAGCGGCCGGATGCGGGGCAGCAACAGGGCCTTCCCCGGAGATTGCCGAAGAAACGCATCGCCCAGCGCCCGGCAGGCGCGGCGCGTCGGCAGCAGGATCGTCATGCCGCTCAGGGCGAGCGGATCGTCGCGGTCGAGCGGCACGACACGGCCCGAGAGGATGCCACGTGCCAGCGCATCCACGAACGGCGCACCCGGCGGGATCGTATAGAGCGTGGGCCGCCCCTCGCCGCGTCGTTCGCTCACGGGCGGCTCGCGAAATGGGCCTCGCCCGCCGCGAGGCCGGCCGGCGAGCCGACGTGAATCGCGATCCCCCGATGTGCCAGCCCGAACAACCGGCCGCGGGCGGCGGCCTCGTCGTAATGGCGGTTCAACGAATAGGCGCCGTCGGGCGCGCCGGCGAAGAGCCGCGGGTGAAGGAGCTGCGCGCCGGTGAAGACGTAAGGCGCCGCCGCCGCGGTGCCGCGCCGCCGCAGGCGCCGGTGGTCGTCCAGGAAGAAGTCTCCCGCGCCGTCGTGGCCGCGCATCCGGGCCGCCGGGCAGACCAGCAGGAGTGCATCCATCGCCCCGCCGTCCCAGGCCGTCGCCAGCCGCGACAGCGCCGGCACGCCCTCGTCGACGATCGCCACGTCGCTGTTCACGACGTAGAATGGGCCGGTGCCGAGCCTGCCTAAGGCCCGCCGCACCCCGCCGCCGGTTTCGAGCCGCGTTTCCTCCCGCGAAACGCGGACCCGCGGGGCGCCCGGCGCCGCCGCCCAGTCGGCGAGGAACGCCTCGATCTGCGCCGCCCGGTAGTGGGTATTGACGACCACCTCGCGCACGCCGACCGCCATCAGGCCGGCCAGGGCATGGGCGATCAGGGGCCTGCCTGCGAGCGGGACCAGCGGCTTGGGGCGTGTCGGATCCACCGCGCGCATCCGCAGGCCGAGGCCCGCCGCCAGGACCATCGCGTGCCGCGGCCCGGCGCTCACGGCATGCGCCTCTGCGCGCGTTCCGGCAGCCACGTGTCGATCCAGGTCCGCACCGGCGCGAGCGCCGGATGGGCGAGATTCATCGCCAGAGTGTCCCATACGCGGGGCAGGTGGGCGAGATAGCGGCGCTTGCCGTCGCGCCGGGCGAGGCGCGCGAAGACGCCGGCGATGCGGAGGCTTCGCTGCGCGCCGAGGATCGCGCAGGTGGCGTGGAACGCCGCCGCGTCGCGCTCCGGCGCCCGCCGGAGGTAGCGCGCCACCATGGCCGCGGCGAGGCGGGGCGCCAGGTCGCGCCGCGCATCCTGGAGCAGGGACACGAGGTCGTAGGCGAACGGGGCGATCCGCGCGTCCTGGAAATCGAGCAGGCCGACCCGGCGCACGCCGCCGCGCGCGGGCAGCCACATCAGGTTGCCGGCGTGGAAATCTCGGAAGCAGAAGCCCGCCGGGGCGGCGGCGGCGGCTTCCAGCGGTTCGCGCCACGCCTCCGCGAAACTCCGGGCCATGGCCGCATCCGCCCGCCCGCCGTCCGCGGTGGCGCTTTCGAGGAAGAGGGCCGCATCGTCCAGCATCCACCGCCCGTCGTAACGGGGCAGGGCGGCCGGGGCCGGACGGGTGCGAAGGTCGATCAGCAGGTCCGTCGCCGCTTCGTACAGCCTGCGTTCGAGCGCGGCGTCGGCGCCGCCGGCCAGCAGAGCGGCGAAGCTTTCGTCGCCGAAGTCTTCCATGAGGACGAAGCCGCGGGCTTCGTCCGCGGCGCGGATTTCGGGTGCGCTGTAGCCCATGCGCCGCAATTGCCGCGCGACGGCGACGAACGGCGCCACGGCTTCCCGCGGCGGCGCGTCCATGAGCACCGCCGATTCGCCGCCGCGCGCGAGGCGCTCGTAGCGGCGTGCCGAGGCGTCCCCGGCGAGCGGTGCGCGCGCCGCGCCGCCCCAGCCGGCGCGCGCGAGGAATTCCCGGCGCGCGCGTTCGCGGGCGCTCACCCGGCTTGCCCGAGGCTTCGTCCCAGCGCCTCTGCCCGCGGCCCGTGCGCGGCGATCGTCACCCGCCGCACCGTCGCCGTGTCGCCGGGTGCCAAGCCTATCTCCAGCCAGTCCGAGGGCGCGGCCGCGCCGAGCCGCTCGGGCCATTCGATCAACGAGATGCCGTCGGCGAAGGCGTCCTCAATGCCGAGTTCGTAAACCTCCGCCGGCGTCCGCAGGCGATAGAGATCGAAATGCCAGATCGTCCCCTCCGCGTGGGCGTAGGACTGGACGAGGGTGAAGGTCGGGCTCGGGACTTCCTCGTCGCCGCGCCCCAGGCGGGCGCGAACGAAGGCGCGTGCGAAGGTGGTCTTGCCGCTGCCGAGCGCGCCGCTCAGGCCGAACACATCGCCGGGGGCGGCGAGGGCGGCGAGGCCGGACGCCAGCCTCCCGGTGGCCGCCGGCCCGTCCGCGCAGAGGACGATCGGGCCGTGCCGCGGATATTCAGTATCGGTAGTGATCGGACTTGAACGGCCCTTCGCGCGGCACCCCGATATAGGCCGCTTGTTCGGCCGACAGCCGGGTGAGCGCGGCGCCCAGCTTCTCCAGGTGGAGCGCCGCGACCTTCTCGTCGAGACGCTTCGGCAGCGTATAGACGCGGTTTTCGTAATCCGCGTGGTTCCGCCACAGTTCGATCTGCGCCAGCACTTGGTTCGAGAACGACGTGCTCATCACGAAGGACGGATGCCCCGTCGCGCAGCCGAGATTCACGAGGCGGCCCTTCGCGAGGACGATCAGCCGCTTGCCGTCGGGGAATGCGATCTCGTCGACCTGCGGCTTGATCTCGTCCCAGTGGAAGTTCTTGAGCGCCTCGATCTGGATCTCGGAGTCGAAATGGCCGATGTTGCAGACGATCGCTCGGTCCTTCATCCGGCGCATGTGGTCGAGGGTGATGACGTCAACGTTCCCGGTCGCCGTGACGAAGAGATCGCCCGCCGCCGCCATCGCGTCCATGGTCGAAACCTGGTAGCCCTCCATCGCGGCCTGGAGGGCGCAGATCGGGTCGATCTCGGCCACCACGACCCGCGCGCCCTGTCCCCGGAGCGCCGCCGCGCAGCCCTTGCCCACGTCGCCGTAGCCGTTCACCACCGCGATCTTGCCGGCCAGCATCACGTCCGTCGCCCGCTTGATGCCGTCGACCAGGCTTTCGCGGCAGCCGTAGAAATTGTCGAACTTCGACTTCGTGACCGAGTCGTTCACGTTGATCGCCGGCGCCGCGAGAACGCCGCTCCGCTCCATTTCATAGAGCCGCAGGACGCCGGTCGTCGTTTCCTCCGAAATGCCTCTGACCTGCCCCATCAACGACGGATGCTTTTCGTGCATGATCCTGGTCAAGTCGCCGCCGTCGTCGAGGAGCATGTTGGGGCGCCATCCGTCGGCGCCCTCGATCGTCCGGTCGATGCACCATTCGTATTCCTCCTCGGTCTCCCCCTTCCAGGCGAAGACCGGGACGCCGGCGTCGGCCATGGCAGCGGCCGCGTGATCCTGGGTCGAAAAAATGTTGCAGGAGCTCCAGCGTAGCTCGGCGCCGAGCGCGCGCAGGGTCTTGATGAGGACGGCCGTCTGGATCGTCATGTGCAGGCAGCCGGCGATTCGCGCCCCGGCGAGGACCCGCGCCTCGCCGAATTCGGCACGGAGTGCCGTCAGCCCCGGCATCTCGGTCTCGGCGATGGCGATCTCCTTCCGGCCCCACTCGGCGAGCGCCATGTCCTTGATCCTGTAATCGCCGCCGCTCGTCATCGACCGCCCTCCGTCCGCGCCGCGGGGCCGCCCCACGGCGGGCGCCGCTTGTAGCACCGCCGGCCGGTGCCCACAACGGCGCCCGCCGACGGCCTCACGCGCCGTCCGGCCAAGCGTCGATCAAGCGCGCGACGCGGCCGGCGTCGGTCTGGCGCAGCAGGTCTTCGGCATGGCCCGCCGCATCGGAGACGGCGAGCGAGAGGATGCGCTGCTTGACCCGAGGCAGGTTGGGGGGCGCCATCGACAGGTCGCGCAGCCCGAGGCCGAGCAGCATCGCGGTGAACCGCGTGTTGCCGGCCAGCTCGCCGCAGAGGTTGACCGGGAGCTTCGCGCGCCGGGCCGCGTCGGTGGCGAAACGGACGAGACGGAGGACGGCCGGGTGCAACGGATCGTAAAGGTGGGCGACCTGCTCGTCGCCCCGGTCGATGGCCAGCGTGTACATCGTCAGGTCGTTGGTGCCGAGGGAGAAGAAATCGCAGGCTTCGGCGAGCGCGTCCGCCGCCAGCGCCGCCCCCGGCGTTTCGATCATGACGCCGAGCGGCGGCGACTGCGCGATCGGCACCCGCGCAGCGGTGAGCTTGCGGACTACCCCGTCAAGAATCGCGCGCACGCGCCGGATCTCGCCTACCGACGTGATCATGGGGACGAGAATGCGGACCGAGCCGCGGGCGCCGGCGCGCAGGATGGCCGCGAGCTGCGCCTCCAGCAGCGCTGGCGCCTTGAGGGAAAGGCGGACGGCGCGCAGGCCGAGCGCCGGATTGACGCTCGGCGCGATGTGCGCGCCCAGCGAATAGGCGAGCTTGTCCGACCCCACGTCGAGGGTGCGCACCGTCACCGGCGCGCCGGCCATGCCTTCCACGATGTCCTTGAACGCGACGTATTGCTCGTCTTCGCTCGGCGGCTCTTCGCGGTTCATGTACAGGAACTCGCTGCGCAGAAGGCCGATGCCCTCCGCGCCGGCTTCCCGCGCGAGCGGCAGCTCGCCGGGAAGCTCGATGTTGCATTGCAGGGTGATCCGCTCCCCGTCCCGGGAGACGGCGGCCACGCCGCGCAAGCGGGCGAGCTGGCGCCGCCGCCGTTCGAGCGCCTGGCGCCGGCGCTCCAGCTTGGCGACGGTCGCGGCGCCCGGGTTGACCACAATTCCGCCGCGTACCCCGTCCACCGCCACGACGTCGCCGGCGCGCACGGTGTCGACGAGGCCGGGGACGCCGAGTACCGCCGGGATGCCGAGCGAGCGCGCCATGATGGCGGTATGGCCCTCGGCCCCGCCGAGCGCGGCGGCGAAGCCGCCGATGCGGGTCGGATCCATGAGGGCCGTATCGGCGGGCGTGATCTCCTCCGCGACGATGATTGTGCCTGCGGGCAGGCCGGAGAAGGCCCGGTAACCGGCCCGGGTCAGATTGCGCACCAGGCGGGCGCTTGCCTCGCGCACGTCGTCGATCTTGCTGGCGAGATAAGAATCCTCCATCCCGGCGAAGGTCTGCGCGATCTCCGAAAGCTGCGCCTGAACCGCGGCCTCCGCGTTGCTCCGCGCCCGCCGGATGCGGGCCTCGACGCCGCGCACGAGGCGGGAGCCGGAGAGCATCTGGAGATGGGCGTCGAGCAGATAGCGCAGCTCCTCGGTGGCCTCGCCGGGCAGAGACGCGGCCTTCGCGTGCAGCTTGCGGATCTGCCTGGTCGAAAGGGCCACGGCCTCCCGAAAGCGCGCGACCTCGGCCTCGACCGAGCCTTCCTCGAGGCGGTATTCGGGCACATGGGCGAGGCCGCGCTCGACGACATGCGCCGGCCCGATCGCGATGCCGCTCGACACGCCGAGGCCGGTGAAACGCACCTCGCGGCGGGCGCGCGGCGCCGCCCGTCGCTCAGTCTTCATCGAACCCGCCGTCCACCAGCCCGGCGAGCGCTGCCAGCGCCCGCTCGTCGTCGCGGCCCCTGGCCTCGATCTCGATCTCGGTGCCGGGGCCGGCCGCCAGCATCATCAGGCCCAGGATCGACAGCCCCGAGACCCGCATGCCGTCGCGGGAGACGGAGATTTCGGCGTCGAATTGCGCAGCGGTCTTGACGAATCTGGCGGCGGCCCGTGCGTGGAGCCCGAGGCGGTTGCCGATCAGGCAGGCGCGACGCCGGGCGGTGGCGCCCGGCGTCGTGTCGGCGCCGGTCACGCCTCCTTTCCCTCGAGCAGGCGGCTGGCGACGTTGATGTATTTGCGTCCGGCCTCCTGCGCGCAGGCGACGGCGCGCCGCATGTCATTCCCCGGCCGGACGCTCGCGAGCTTGATCAGCATCGGCAGGTTCAGGCCCGCGATCACCTCGACCCCGGCCTTGTCCATGACCGAGATGGCGAGATTGGACGGCGTGCCCCCGAACATGTCGGTGAGCAGGATGACGCCGCTGCCGTCGTCCACGGCACCCACAGCTTCGACGATGTCCTTGCGGCGCCGCTCCATGTCGTCGTCGGGGCCGATGCAGATGGCGCGGGTACCGGGTTGGGGGCCCACGACGTGCTCGACCGCGGAGAGGAACTCCGCCGCGAGCCGGCCGTGGGTGACCAGCACGAGCCCGATCATCACCCGGTCCTTCGTTCCGCCCGGCAAGGCGCGGCGGCGGCGCGGCGCAGGGCGAGCCCGACCTTCGCCGGAGTCGAGGCCTCGAAGGGCGCGAGGGAGGCCCGCGCGATCCGGTGGCCGCAAAGCACGATCGAGCCGGCCTCCGGCATCCGCTCGACCGCCTCGGGGGCTACGAGATCGACCACGAGACGGACCGGGCAGCGCCCCGTGTGCGCCATCGTGACGATGCCGAGCCCCCGGACTTCCAGCAGCCCCGCGATGCGCGCCGGCGGCGAGGCCAGGAGGGCACTGCGGCCGCCGTCGAGGGCGACCCGATCGTCGGATACGAGCGTCGCACCGGCGTCGATCAGGCGCAGCGCGAGATCGGATTTGCCCGCGCCCGGAGCGCCACGGAGGAGCACGCCGCGCCCGCCAAGCGCGACGCAGCTCGCATGGACCAGCACCATGGGCCGAAGGTGGGGCGCAGGGGCGGGGCTGTCAATCGACGGCGGCGTCCGGGTGCGCGCGCGCCTGGGGCGAGGGTGACCGCCTCATGCCGGAACGACGACGATCAGGCCGGGGACGTCGCGCTCCCTTCCGGGCTCACGCCGCGGGCGAGGCGGTGAGGACGGCATAGAGCGCCTCCGCGCCGTCGGCGCCGCGCAGGCGGTCGCACACGCTTTCGTCCCGAAGCAGGCGGGAGATGCGCGCGAGCGCTTTGAGGTGATCCGCCCCCGCCGACCGCGGGGCGAGCAGGAGGAAGATGAGGTCCACCGGCCGTTCGTCGATCGCGTCGAACTCGATCGGCTCGCGCAGGCGGGCGAACACCGCCGACAGGCGGTCGAGCCCGGCCAGCTTGCCGTGCGGTATGGCGACGCCCGCCCCCACGCCCGTCGAGCCCAGCCGCTCGCGTTCGAGCAGGACGTCGAAGACGACCCGCTCGTGCTGTCCGGCCAGCGCCGCCGCGACGGTGGAGAGCTCCTGCAAGGCCTGCTTCTTGCTTCCGGCCTTCAGGCCGTCGACGACTCCGTTCACCGGCAGCAGATCGGCGATCTCCATGGTTCGGCCGGCCCGAGACCCGTTTGCGGCGATGCTCAATCGGCCGCCGTGGGCACCGGGCGAGCTTTCTCCAGCGCCTGCGCCTCGCGCGCGTCCTTGTGGTGGTCGCGCAGCTTCCGCTTGTGCCGGCGCATGCGTTTCTCGAGCCTCTCCGCGGCCATGCCGAAGCTCGCCGTCATGTCGCTCGCCGCCGCATGGCTCTGGAACCGGATCCCGTGGCCGACATGGATCGTGAGGTCGGTTTCGATGACCTGCGCCACCTTCGCGAAGACCGCCTGGGCATCGATGGCGGTGGAGAAGAACTTCCCGGCCGCCGCTTCCAGGCGCTTCTCGACCTGTTCGCGGAACCGGTCGCTGAGGCCGACATGCCGGCCGGTGATGGCGATCTGCATAGGCACCCCCGCGCGCCCCGTCGTCGGGCGGATTGTACGCGAAAACGCCGGCATGCGGGAAGCCGCGCCGTCTCTTCCCCCGGCTCAATGGCGGGGTCGTTCGCGTTCGACATTGCTGACCGAGGGCACGGCGCGCAGAGCGGCCATGATGTTCCCCAGGTGTTTCGCGTCCTTGACCTCGATGTCGATGAGCATTTCGAAGAAGTCGAGGGAGCGGCTGGTGATCTTCAAGTTGCTGATGTTGCCCTTGCCTCTGGCGATCGCCGTGGTCAGCGCGCTCAGGCTCCCGGTTTCGTTGGCCACCGCCATGCTGAGGCGGCCCACATGGATGCCTCGCTCCTCCGCGTTCTCGTCCCACGCGAGGTCGAGCCACCGCTCCGGCATGTCGCCGAAGTTCTCCAGCGTGTCGCAGTCGATGGTGTGGATGGTCGCCCCCTTGCCGGTGGTGACGATGCCGACGATGCGCTCGCCCGGCAGCGGGTTGCAGCACTCGGCCAGGTGCACGGCCATGCCGGGGATCAGGCCGTGCACCGGAATGCCGCCGTCGCCGGCCCTGGCACCGCTTCGGCCGCGCGCCACGGAGAGCGCGCGCCGGGCGATCCCCCCCAGCCGGCGTGCCGGGAAGAGGGCGTCGGCGACTTCGCCGCCCGTGAGGTCGCCCCGGCCCAAGGCCGTCAGGAGGTCGCTCACCGAGCGCCGCTTGAGGCGCGGCAGGGCGTTCTTCAGGAGGTCTTCGGAATAGGCCGAATCGGCCTCGCGGAACAGCTTCTCGGCGATGGCGCGTCCCAGTGTCGTGAACTCCTCCCGTTGCTTGAGACGGGTGAAGCGCCGAATGCAGGTGCGCGCCTTGCCGGTCACCACGAAGCTTTCCCAGGTCGGCAACGGGTGCGGCACGCTGGAGCGCAGGATTTCGACCTGATCGCCGTTCTCCAGCCGGGTTCTGAGCGGCACCATCCGCCCGTTGACCTTGGCCCCCACCGTGGTGTCGCCGACGCCGGTATGCACCGCGTAGGCGAAATCGACCGGGGTCGCGCCGCGCGGCAGGTTGATCAGGTCGCCGCGGGGCGAGAAGCAGAACACCTCGTCCCGGAACATTTCGAGCTTGGTGTGTTCGAGAAACTCCTCGGGCCCCGCGGCGTTGTCGAGGATCTCGAGCAGCTCCCGCAACCACCGGTACTGGCGGCCGTCGCGCACATCGCCGGATTGCTTGAACAGCCAGTGGGCGGCGACCCCGTACTCGGCCTCCTCGTGCATGTCGCGCGTGCGGATCTGGATCTCGATGCGCCGCCGCTCCGGCCCGATCACCGTGGTGTGGAGGGAGCGGTAGCCGTTGGGCTTGGGCGTGCTGATGTAGTCCTTGAAGCGTTCGGGCACCATCGGGTAGGCGCGGTGCACGATGCCGAGGGCGCGGTAACAGTCCTCCTCATCGTCCGTGACGAGGCGGAACCCGACGATATCGGTGATCTGCTCGAACGCGAGGTCCTTGCGCTGCATCTTGCGCCAGATCGAATAGGGCCGCTTCTCGCGGCCGGTGACCGTGGCGCGCAGGCGGCGTTCCCGCAAGGTGGCCATGAGCGATTCGACGACCCGGTCGACGATGCCGCCGCCTTGCGCGCGCAGAAAATCGAGCCGCGTCGTCAACGAACGGAAGCCGTCCGGGTTGAGCTCGGCGAAGGCGAGGTCCTCGAGCTCCGCCTTGAAGGTCTGGAGGCCGATCCGCTCCGCGAGCGGCGCGTAGATGTCCATCGTCTCCATGGCGATCCGGCGCCGCTTCGCCTCGTCGGGGACATGGTGGAGCGTCCGCATGTTGTGCAGCCGGTCGGCCAGCTTGACCAGGAGCACGCGGATGTCTTCCGACATGGCCAGAAGAAACTTGCGCAGGTTCTCGGCTTGGCGCGTCTTGTCCGATTGCAGGTCGAGGCGGCTTAGCTTGGTCACGCCGTCGACGAGGCGCGCGGTTTCCGCGCCGAAGAGCGCTTCGATTTCCTCAATGGTGGCGACCGTGTCCTCGACGGTGTCGTGGAGCAGCGCGGTGACGATGGAGGTGCTGTCGAGCTTGAGGTCGGCCAGGATTCCCGCGACCTCGATCGGATGGGCGAAGTAAGGATCGCCGCTGGCGCGGGTCTGGCTGCCGTGCGCCTTCACCGAGAAGACGTAGGCGCGGTCGAGCAGCGCCTCGTCCGCCGAAGGCTCGTAGCTTTTGACTCGTTCAACGAGCTCGTATTGCCGGATCACGAACGCCCGCGCGCCCGGCCGGCGGGAGAAGCCCGCGAGGCGCCCTCCGGCCTCCCGCCGCCGCCGTTACGCCTCTTCCTCGGTCTCCAACCGTTCGGGTGAGTCGGACGGATCGTCCCCGGCGCCTTCCGTCGGTGTCTCTTCTTCGCCCGTCGTCTGGCCGGTCACCCCGGCCCACGCCGCCTCCGCCGCGAGCACCGCCAGGGCTTCCTCGTCCGGCTCGTCCACTTCGGTGTCGATCTCGCGCCCGTGTTCGAGCTCGTGGCGCAGGGTTTCGAGGTCGACGGTCTCCTCGGCGATCTCGCGAAGCGCCACCACGGCGTTCTTGTCGTCGTCGCGTTCGACCGTCAGCTCCGCCCCGGAGCGTATGTCGCGCGCCCGCTGCGCCGCGAGCAGCACGAGCTCGAACCGGTTCGGAACCTTCTCGACGCAGTCTTCAACCGTCACGCGCGCCATGCGCTCGCCTCCCCCTTCGCCGCCCGTCCCCGGACCGCCGTGAAACCCAACCTATCCCCCACGCCGGCCCGGCGCAAGGGTGCGCCCGCCGCCCGGCTTGCGCGTGGCCGCGCTTTCGTTCTTGATTTCGACGGGGGACGGCGTTGGAGTGGAGATTCTCGCCCGCGCGGGGCGCGCGCCGAAAGAGGGGGTAGCCGGATGACGAAAGCGAGCGAGCTTTGCCGCATGGACGCCGCGACGGTGGCGGCGCGGGTGCGCGGCAAGGGCCTTTCAGCCGTCGAGGTGGCCGAGGCGGTCATCGCCCACATGGAGCGGGTGGAGCCCCGTCTGCACGCCTTCTGCACGCCGGCGCCCGATTACGCCCGCGCGGCCGCGCGCCGCATCGACGCCATGATCGCGGCGGGCGAAGAGCCGGGGCCTCTGGCCGGCGTCCCGGTCGGCGTGAAAGACCTCGTTTGCACCAGGGACCTGCCGACCGTCTCCGGGTCGGTCGCCTACGAGGGGTTCGTGCCGGAGGAGGAGGACGTGGCGGTCGAACGCCTGAAGGCGGCCGGTGCCGTGGTCCTGGGCAAGACCAACGTCCCCGAGTTCGGCTACAGCGGCACGAGCCACAACCCGGTGTTTGAAGCGACACGCAATCCCTGGAACCCGGAGCGCACGCCGGGCGGTTCGAGCGCCGGCTCGGGCGCCGCCGTCGCCGCCGGGATGGGGCCGCTGGCGGTCGGCAGCGACGGCGGCGGCTCCGTGCGCATTCCGGCCTCGTTCTGCGGCTTGGTCGGGGTCAAGGCGTCCATGGGGCGCGTGCCGCTCTACCCGGGCTGCCGCGACGAGCGCTACCCCGGCGTCTCGAGCTGGGAGGGCGTCGAGCATATCGGGCCGCTCGCCCGCACGGTCGCCGACGCCGCGCTGATGCTCTCGGTCATGGCCGGCCCCGACGACCGCGACCGCCATTCCCTCCCCGCCGCCGATTTCGACTGGCTCGCCAGCGCCGCCGGCGATCTGGCCGGGTGCCGCGTGGCCTACAGCGCCGACTGGGGCTATGCCGCGGTGGATCCCGAGGTGCGTCGCATCGTGGGCGAGGCGGCGGCGGTCTTCGAGAGCGATCTCGGCTGCGTCGTCGAGGAGGCGGACCCCGGCTGGGACGATCCTTACGCCGCGTTCTGGGGCCTTGTCGCAGCGGAGACGGACCTGGCCGGGATGCGCCGGCTGGTCGCGGAACACGGCGACCGGATGACTCCCCATCTCGTCGATTTCGTCACCCGCCCCTGGACGGCGGAAGACCTGACGAACGCCGTGGTGGGGCGCAAGGCGCTGGTCAACCGGATGTGGCGGTTCATGCGCCGGTACGATTTCCTGCTCACGCCGACCCTCGCCTGTCCGCCCTTCGGGCTTTACACGCAGGGGCCGGAGATCATCGAGGGGCGCATGGTCCCGCCCTTCGCGTGGCTCGCCTTCACCTTCCCCATGAACATGACGGGCCAGCCGGCCGCGAGCGTCCCCGCCGGCTGGACGGCGGACGGCCTGCCCGTCGGCCTCCAGATCGTGGGGCGCCACCTCGACGACCCCACGGTCCTCCGCGCCGCCGCGGCCTTCGAAGCCGCCCGCCCCTGGCGCGACCGCTGGCCGCCGCTGGTGGCGTGAGCGGGGCGGAAGGCGGCGGCGGGTGCACGAACGAAGCGTGTCGGCCGCCACATCGTAGAGACGCCCCGGTCGGTCTCCGAGCGAAACGGGGCGGCGCGCACCGCATGAAAATGCGGGCTAGAATTGCCGCACGAGACGCAATTCGGCGCGGGTGCGGTCGTAGGGGTAGAGCTGCGCGTTGGATTTGCGCACCTCGTTCGCCAGCACGAGTTGCGGGCTGAATCCCCTTATCGTGAAGGCCCGGTTGAAGGCCGAGACACTCAGGACCCGGACTCGATCCTTGCGCGCCGCGCCGTCCGGCGTGAACGGCCACCAGCGGCCCCGGTATCCCGTCCATCGCAACTCGGCGCTCGCGCCCAGCGTGAAACCCGCCGGCAGCGCGGCGGAAACGCCGGCCCGCGCCCAGCGGGTGGCGTTGCGCCAGACCACCGCCTTCGGACGTTCGCGGGCATAGCCGACGGTCGCCTCGACCCGCAGCGTCGGCGCCGCGCGCCAGGCGGCGCCCAGCGAGAAATCGAGGACCGGCCCGTCGAACCGCCGGCCGTCACGCCGATGTTCGCGCCGATGCCAGGAGGCCCGCGCCCGCGCCGTCCAGCGCCGGTCGAGCCGGCGATCGATTTCGAGACGGGCACCGAGCGCGTGGCTGTACGGCGCCCCCGCGATCCAGCGACGGCGGGCGCTGGCGAGCAGGCTCGCCTCCGTTTCCGCGCCCGCCAGCCAACGCGGGCCGGCGTGTCCGGAGAGGAAGGTCCGGTCGAAGCCGCTCCCGGCGTAGTCCCGGCGGGAGGCGTCGGCGCCCGCGCGCAACCGCCACCGGGGGCCGAGCGGATGCTGGTATTCCCCGCCGCCCCAGACGACGACTCCCGTCCCGGAGTGCTTGTCCGCCGGCGCGTCGAGGCGGAACGGCAATCCGCCGATGCGAATGACCTCCGCGCCCGAGGCCGCGTTGACGTTGCTATCCGGCGCCAGCGCGGCGCCGAAGTGGCCCTGCGTGCGCCCGCGTGCCCGTATCGCCTCCAGGAAGCGGCGCACGTTGGCGGCCACCGCCGGGGGCGGCCTGCCGGCCAGCACCCGCTCGAAATGCGCCCGCGACAGGTCGTCCTCTCCCAGGAGGAAGAACGCCCGCGCCAGCTCCAGGCGCACGCGCGTCAGCGCGGGCCGGTCGATCAGGATGGCGCGGAGCGCGGCGACGGCTTCGTCGAGCAGGGCGGTTCGGTCCTCTTCCCCGACCCCGCCCCGCTCCGCCGCCCCGAGCGCCGCCAGACCGAGGAGGAACAGCACGTCGGTCCTGTCCGGGTGGCTCGGCGCCAGCGGGCGCAGGGCGGCGAGCGCCTCGTCGAAGCGGCCGCTTTCGACCAGCGCCCGCGCGTCCTCGACCCTGGGGTCCGACGACAGATGCGACCGGTCGGCGGCCGCGGAGGCGGAGGCGTGGAGCAGGAAGGCGGCGGCGAGCGCACGGAGCAGCGCCGCGCGGCCGCGCCTTCCGCCCCGCACGCAGGCGGGCGACGCGGCCCTACTGCGCGCCCGTCCGCTCCGCGCCGAACGCGCCGACGAGGCTGCCGGTCGCACCTGCTTCGTCGCTCGTGGTCGCGCCGAAGGTCCCGGCGACGGAGGCGGGGAGATCGGTGGGGGCGGCGCCGTTGTCGAAGAACTGCCCCCCCCAGCGGCCCGCGTAGTCTCGCCCACCGAACGCCATACTGGTGCTCCCCGTGAAGAACCCGGCGTCCGAATCCCCGATGGACGCCGACTCCAGGGCCAACGTCGCGTCGATGGAGGAGCCGCCCTCCGTCTCGATGTCGCTGACGGTTCCGGAAATCGATCCGAGCGCCTCGGCGTCGCCGAACTCGGCCGTCAACGCGACGTCCGCAGTGAAGGGACCGGCTTCACCCTCGTTCGCGGAAAAGGAGTAATACACGCCGACCGCTTGACCCGCATATTGCGCGTCGCCGGTCAGAGCTCGCAGATTGCCGTTCTCGAAGGGGTCGTTGCCGTCCGCGAAGGCGCCGAATTCGTAATCGCCGGGCTCTTCACTGCTGTCCGGGATGAAAGCCCAGATGCCGGCGGCCAGCCAGTCGGTCCCTCCCTCTTCTTCGGCGGCCCTCGGGTAGGCGACGACCACCCTTTGCCCGCCGTCCACCTGCTGGACCAACCAGATGCCGTCATCCGCCCCGGCCTCCGCGTTCAGCGGTCGGGCGTTGCCGGTGCCGATTGTCCATCCTGCTCCGGCCGCCGTGTTCGTGATCGTGAAACTGTTGTTGGCCGGGTCGAAATTCGTGACCTGGACACGATCGGCGCCATTCCGGGATTGCGTGACGCTGCCGGGCCTCGGCACGCTCCTCGCGGCTTCAGCTGCGGCTCTCGCCGTGAGGTTGCCGCCAACCGCCTCTTGCAGGGAGGACGCCGAAGGCGGCATCGGTTCCGGCATCTGCGCCATCGGCGTCTCGGAATCGGACGAGCTGCAGGCGGACAGAACGAAAGGAAGGGCGATAGCCGCGGCCAACGACGCGCCGCCCGTGAGTCGGGTGAACATGGTTCGGCTCCCCTGCTTCGATTGGTGAGAATCCTCAAGAGTCTTATGCCGATTCCCGGGACGCGAATCAACGATCTCGGGCGACGCGAAACGAAAGGCGCTTCCGCGCCGGAACGCCGAGCGGGCTTCAACGGCAGGCGCGCCCGCTCTATCGTCGCCGCATGGAACGCGATGCCCCCCACGGCCCCGCCATCTTCGATGCGGTGCTCGCGCCGAACCGTTCGCTCGGGCGGGCGGGCCTCCGCGCGGTCATGGCCGGCACGGTTATCGTCAGCGCCGGCCTCGGCGCCCACTTCGCGCTACAGGGCGCCTGGCCGGTGCTCGGCTTCTTCGGCCTCGACATCGCGCTGCTCTGGCTGGCCTTCCGGTTCAGCACCCGCTCGGGCCGCTTGCGGGAGACGGTGCGCGTCGCCCGCGATTCGGTGGTGGTCCGGCGCATCGCGCCCGGCGGGAACGCCGCCGAATGGCGCTTCACCCCCTGCTGGCTCCGCGTCTCCCTCGAGGCGCCGGCGGCGCGCCCCGGCGGGATCGTGCTTTCCTCGCACGGCGCCTCGTTGACGATCGGCGCCTTCCTGGCACCGGAGGAGCGGGAGAGTCTGGCCCGCGCGCTGCGCGCCGCCCTCGCCGAAGCCAACCGCGCGCCGGGGAGCGAAGAGGCCCGGCACGGACGCGCCGGAGCCGCGCGCCGGCAGGGCTGAAGGGAGGTCCGTCGGCCTTCGTGCGATCGAGAACGGCGTGCCAGGGCTTGCCGGCGTCCCCGAGCCGGAGCGGGCGGTGCGGCGCGCTTCCCGGCGCCGTCGGCGCGTTCCGGGTGGGGCAGCGGCTTCAGCGCCTCCGGGGACGGGGGCGCGAGCGGCGGCGTCACAGGGGGCCTAAGACGTCCGCCATGGTGTAGAGGCCGGGCCGTCGCGTTTGCGCCCAGCGGGCGGCGCGGAGCGCGCCCCGGGCGTAGGTCCGGCGGCTCGCGGCGCGGTGGGTCAGTTCCAGGCGTTCGCCGTCGGCGGCGAAGATCACACTGTGATCGCCCACCACGTCGCCGCCGCGCAGCGCCGCGAAGCCGATCTCGCCCCTGGGCCGCGCGCCGGTCGCGCCGTCGCGCCCGCGCCGCCCCACCGCGTCGAGCGCCACGCCGCGGCCGCGCGCCGCCGCCCGCCCGAGCCCGAGCGCGGTGCCCGACGGCGCGTCGATCTTGTGGCGGTGGTGCATCTCGACGATCTCGATGTCGTAATCCGCATCGAGCAGACCCGCCACCTGCTCGGTCAGGCGCATCAACAGATTGACGCAGAGGCTCATGTTGGGCGCCTGGATGACGACGGCCTGCGCCGCGGCCGCCTCCAGCGCCGCCCGCTCGGTCGCGCCGAGGCCGGTGGTGCCGACGACGAGCGCCGTCTCCGCCTGCGCGGCGCGTGCGGCATGGCCGGCCGCCGCGGACGGAAGGGTGAAGTCGAGCACCGCGTCGGCCGCCTGGAACATGGCGTCCGCGTCGGTGCTCACCGTCACGCCGATCGGTCCGATTCCCGCGAGCGCCCCGCAGTCCTGTCCGATCGCGGGATGGCCCGGCGCCTCCGTCGCCGCGACCACGCGGCAATCGTCGCTTTCGACGGCCTCGCGCGCGAGCGCCGTTCCCATGCGCCCGGCCGCCCCCGGAATGCCGATTCCGATCACCGTCGCTTCCCCGGATTGCGCGCCGCCCGGCGTTCAGTCCCGCAGGTCTTCCCAGAGGTCCTTCACCCTGGCGAAGAAACCGTCGGACTGCGGGCTGGTCGAGCGGGAGCCGCCCTGTCGGTCGAACTGCTTGAGCAGCTCCTTCTGGCGCTTGTCGAGATTGACCGGGGTTTCGACCGCGACCTCGATATACATGTCCCCATGGCCGGCGCCGCGCAGCGCCGGCATTCCCTTGCCGCGCAGCCGGAACTGGTGGCCCGACTGGGTCCCCGCCGGCACGCTGACCCGGGCGCGGCCGCCGCCCACGGTCGGCACCTCGATGGCACCGCCGAGCGCCGCCGTCGTCATCGGGATCGGGACCTGGCAATGGACGTGCATGGCGTCGCGCTGGAAGATGCGGTGCGGCTTGACCGAGAGGAAGATGTAGAGGTCGCCCGCGGGCGCGCCGCGCGCGCCGGCCTCGCCCTCCCCGGCAAGCCGGATGCGGGTGCCGTCCTCGACTCCCGGCGGGACGTTCACCGAGAGCGATTTTTCCTTCTGCACGCGGCCGGCGCCGCGGCAGTCGGGGCACGGATCGGCGATGACCTGACCGCCGCCCCGACATGTCGGGCAGGTCCGCTCGATGGTGAACAGGCCCTGTTGCGCCCGCACCTTGCCCGCGCCGCCGCAGGTCCCGCAGGCGGTGGGCCGGGTGCCGGCGCGGGCACCGCGCCCGCCGCAGGAGTCGCAGGCGACCGTGCCGGGGACGCGGATCTTCGCCTGTTTGCCGGCGAACGCCTCCTCCAGGGTGATTTCCATGTTGTAGCGGAGGTCTGCGCCGCGGGCGGCCTCGCGCCTCCCGCCGCGCCGCGCGCCGCCCATGAACTCGCCGAACAGGTCGTCGAACACGTCGGCGAAGCTCGAGCGGAAGTCGAAATCCCCGGGGCCCGGGCCGGCCCCGCGGCCCTCGAAAGCAGCGTGGCCGAAGCGGTCATAGGCGGCGCGTTTCTCCGCGTCGGAGAGCACGCCGTAGGCCTCCGAGATCTCCTTGAACTTCCGCTCCGCCTCCTTGTTGTCCGGATTGCGGTCGGGATGGTAGGCCATCGCGCGCTGGCGGTAGGCCTTCTTGAGCTCCTCGGCGCTGGCGTCGCGCGAGGCGCCGAGGAGGTCGTAATAATCGGCCTTGGCCATGCTTCGTCGATCCGGCCGGCGGGCGCGTGGCGGCGGCCCGTCCCGCGGGCGGCGCGTCCCCCCGCTCCCTCAGGGCGAGGGGCGGTCCTTCCTGTCGTCGTCGACCTCCTCGAAGTCCGCGTCGACCACGTTGTCGGGCGCCTCGGCCTTCTTGTCGGCGGTGGCCTCTTCCGCCGACGCGGCGCCGGCCTGTTGCTCGGCCTTGTACATCGCCTCGCCGAGCTTCATGGTGCTCTGCCCGAGCAGTTCCATCCTGGCCTTGATCGCCTCGGCGTCTTCCGAAGCGAGCGCCTCGCGCAGGTCGGCGATCTGCGATTCGATCGCGGTCTTCTCCGCCGCGTCGATCTTGTCCCCGTGCTCGGAAAGGGTCTTCTCCGTCGAGTGGATGAGTGCCTCGGCGTGGTTCTTCGTCTCGACCGTTTCGCGGCGCTGCTTGTCCTCGTCGGCGTGCGATTCGGCATCGCGCACCATCCGCTCGATCTCGTCGTCGGCGAGGCCGCCCGAGGCCTGGATGCGGATCTGCTGTTCCTTGTTGGTCGCCTTGTCCTTGGCGGAAACGTTGACGATCCCGTTGGCGTCGATGTCGAAGGCGACCTCGACCTGCGGCACGCCGCGCGGAGCGGGTGGGATGCCGACCAGATCGAACTGGCCCAGCAGCTTGTTGTCGGCCGCCATCTCCCGCTCACCCTGGAAGACGCGGATGGTGACCGCCGTCTGACCGTCCTCGGCGGTTGAGAAGACCTGGCTCTTCTTGGTCGGGATCGTCGTGTTGCGGTCGATCAGCCGCGTGAAGACGCCGCCCAGGGTCTCGATCCCGAGGGAGAGCGGGGTCACGTCGAGCAGCAGCACGTCCTTCACGTCGCCTTGCAGCACGCCGGCCTGGATGGCCGCGCCGACGGCCACCACCTCGTCGGGGTTCACGCCCTTGTGCGGCTCGCGGCCGAAGAAGTTCTTCACCACCTCGACGACCTTGGGCATCCGGGTCATGCCGCCGACGAGGATGATCTCGTCGATCTCGCCCGCAGAGAGCTGGGCGTCCTTGAGCGCCGCCCGGCAGGGCTCGATGGTGCGTGTGACCAGATCGTCGATCAGCGCTTCCAGCTTGGCCCGCGTGACCTTCATCGTCAGATGCTTGGGCCCGCTCGAATCGGCGGTGATGAAGGGCAGGTTCACTTCCGTCTGCATCGCGCTGGAGAGCTCGATCTTGGCTTTCTCCGCCGCCTCCTTCAGGCGCTGCAAGGCGAGCTTGTCCTGGCGCAGGTCGATGCCGTGCTCCTTCTTGAACTCGTCGGCCAGATAGCCGAGCAGGCGCATGTCGAAGTCCTCGCCGCCGAGGAAGGTATCGCCGTTGGTGGCCTTGACCTCGAACACGCCGTCGCCGATCTCCAGCACCGAAATGTCGAAGGTCCCGCCGCCCAGGTCGTAGACGGCGATCGTACCGCCCCCCTTCTTGTCGAGGCCGTAGGCGAGGGAGGCGGCGGTCGGCTCGTTGATGATCCGCAGGACCTCCAGCCCCGCGATCTGGCCCGCGTCCTTGGTCGCCTGGCGCTGGGAATCGTTGAAATAGGCCGGGACCGTGATGACGGCCTGGGTGATCGGCTCGCCGAGGAAGGCCTCGGCGGTCTCCTTCATCTTCTGGAGCGTGAAGGCGGAAATCTGGCTCGGCGAGTATTTCTCCCCGCGGATCTCGACCCAGGCGTCGCCGTTGCCGTGGTCGACGATCCGGTAGGGCACCATCTTCACGTCCTTCTGGGTCATCGGGTCCTTGAACGGCCGCCCGATCAGACGCTTGATGGCGAAGACGGTGTTTTCGGGGTTGGTGACGGCCTGCCGCTTCGCCGACTGGCCGACGAGACGCTCGCCGTCCTCGGTGAAGGCGACGATGGAAGGCGTCGTGCGCGCTCCTTCGGCGTTCTCGACCACCCGGGGGTCCTTCCCCTCCATGATCGCGACGCAGGAGTTCGTCGTACCGAGATCGATGCCGATGACCTTGCTCATGTCTCGCCCTTGTCGTCAGCGGGCCCGAACGGCCGCCTCGCACGCCGCCTCGCGCCCCGTGTTGCGCCGCCCCGGACGGCGCCCGTCGAATGCACCGCTAATATGGGGGCGGAATCCCGCGCCGCAAGCGCGCGTTGCGGCCGGCCGTCACGACGGGCCGCCCTCAGGCGCGCCGGATTCGCCGTCTCCCGCCCCGGCCGCGTCGTCGGGCGCGGCCGCCGCGCCGCCCTTGGCCACCCCGACCATGGCCGCGCGCAGCAGGCGGTCGCCGATCCTGTAGCCGACCTGCGCCACCTGCACCACGGTGCCGTCGGGCTTGTCGGTGTCCGCGGTCTCGAACAGCGCCTGGTGCAGGTTGTAGTCGAATGCCTCGCCGAGCGGGTCGATCCGGGTGATGCCGTGCCGCCCGAGGACCGACTCCAGCTCCCGCGCCGTCATCTCGATGCCGTCTGCGATGGCCTTCACGGCTTCGTCCTCAGCGCGCCGCTCCTCGGGGATGCTCTCCAGGGCGCGGCTCAGATTGTCGGCGACGCCGAGCAGGTCCTGGGCGAAGCGCGAAATCGCGTAGGCGCGGGCGTCTGCTACGTCCTTCCGTGCCCGCCGCCGCGCGTTCTCGGTCTCGGCGAGGGCGCGAAGCAGCTGATCCTTGAGCGCGGTTTCGCCACAGGCCGCCTCGTCCGCCTCCGGCTCTTCGCCGCCGTCGCCCTCCGGTGCCGCGTCTTCGCCGCCCGCGTCGCCTTCCGGCGTGTCTTCGCTTTCGGGCGCCGCGCCGGCCTCCCCGCCGGCGGCGGCGTTCGGGGCGTCGTCCGCGTCGTCCGCGTCCGCCGCCGGTCGTTCCGTGTCGTCGTGCATGGCCTCCTTCGTCCTTCGTTCGTCGCGGATGCGCCGCTCGCCGGCCCGGCGTCAGCCGAGCACGCGGCCGATGAGCGCCGCGGTGTGGTCGACCATGGGGATGATCCGGCCGTAGTTGATCCGCGTGGGGCCGATCACGCCGATGGCGCCGATGAAGCGCGATTCGGCATCGTGGTAAGGGGCGACGACCATCGAGCAGCCGGTGGTGGCGAACAGCGTGCTCTCGGCGCCGATGAAGATCTGCACGCCTTCGGCGCCTTCCGTGCTCTCCAGCAGGCGGATGAAGTCGTTCCTCTCGTCGAGGGCCTCGAACAGCTGGCGGATCCGCTCCAGGTCGGCGAGCGCGGTGACGTCCTCGATCAGGTGGGTTCGCCCCCGGACGATGAGGCTGCCGTGGTCCCGCGTCTCGTTCGCCCATTCGGCGATTCCGGCCTCGACGACGCGCGCGGTCAGGGTGTCGAGCTGGGCGCGCTGATCCTCGATCTCGGCGCGGATCTCGTCCCGCAGCTCGGAGAGCGTCCGTCCCTCCAGCCGGGCATTGAGGTAGTTCCCGGCGCGGGTCAGGTGCGATTGCGTCATGCCCGGCGGCAGGTCGATGACGCGGTTTTCGACCAGCCCGGTCTCGGTCACCATGACGGCGAGTGCGCGCCGGTTGCCGAGGCTCACGAATTCCATCTGGCGGCAAGGCATGTCGGCCTTCGGCGCCAGTACCAGCCCGGCGCAGCCGGAGAGGCCGGAGAGCGCCTCGGTGGTTTCCGTCAGCATTTCCTCGACGGTGCGGCCGGCCGCGCGGCACTTGCCCTCGATGCTGGCACGCTCCTCCTCGGTCAGGTGCCCGAGCTCGAGCAGGGCGTCCACGTAGATGCGCAGGCCCGCCTGGGTCGGCAGGCGCCCGGCCGAGGGGTGCGGCGCGTAGAGCAGCCCCGCCTCCTCCAGGTCGGCCATGACGTTGCGGACGGTGGCGGGCGAGACCGGCGTCGACAGCCTGCGCGACAGCGTGCGCGAGCCCACGGGCTGGCCCGTCTCCACATATTCCTCGACCAGCCGACGGAGGACCTCCTGCGAGCGGTCCGTCAGTTCGCGCAGCACGTTCGCATCCGGTTTTTCTGAGCGCCCGGAATGTAGTGACCGCCCCCGGAAGCGTCAACGCCGCTTCCCCTGTTCGGATGCGCGCCTGCCGGCTCATGGTGCGCGAAGCGCACCGGACGTTTCGCGCTCGGCGCGAACCGCGCCGAACGTTGACCGGGGGCGGCGGCGGTGCCATCAAGGGCGCGGCGCAGCGGCGCGGAGCCGGGGTGCGCGATCCGGAGACCGCCGACCATGACGGATCGTTTCTTTGAACGCCCGGTCCTCAACGCGCCTTACGACTACCCCGCGCGCCATTGGGAGCTGGACGAGAGCGGCCAGCCGACGAACCGGATCGTCAACCGCCGCCGCCGGGTCTCCTTCGTCACGCCGATCCCGAAGCCGAAGAAGCGCAAGGGAAGCCAGGACGAAATGGTCTTCGATGCGGCCGCGCAGCGGCTCGCCGCCGAAGGCCAGCAATACGACCTGCGGGAGATCATCGGCGGCGTCCGCCGCGCCGTCGACGAATGGCGGACGCGGCCCGAGGCCGAGTGGCGGGTGACGCCGGAGACCGCCCGGCTGCTCCGCCACTGGCGCCGCCCGCGGCCCGACGGCTTCCGCCCGTTCTTCTGCCAGGTCGAGGCGGTGGAGACCGCGATCTGGCTGACCGAAGTGGCGCCCGCGCTCGGCAACGCCGGGCGGCCGTTCCTCGACCATCTGGAGGCGGCGAACGCCGCGGCGAATCCCGGCCTCTCCCGGCTGGCGCTGAAGCTCGCCACCGGGGCCGGCAAGACCGCCGTCATGGCGATGCTGATCGCCTGGCAGACGGTCAACGCCGTCCGCCGCCCCAACAGCCGGCGCTTCACCCGCGGCTTCCTGGTGACGACGCCGGGGATCACGATCCGCGACCGGCTCCGCGTGCTGCTGCCCAACGACCCGGACGGCTACTACCGCAGCCGCGGGCTGGTCCCCGCCGACATGCTGGGCGCCCTGGAGCGGGCGAAGATCGTCATCACCAACTTCCACGCCTTCAAGCCGCGCGAGACGATGGCGGTCTCCAAGGGCGGCCGCGCCCTTCTCCAGGGCCGCGGAGGCCGGAACCCCGAACCCCGGTCGTTGGAGAGCGAGGGCCGGATGCTGCGCCGCGTCATGCCGGCGTTGATGGGTATGAAGAACGTGATGGCGCTGAACGACGAGGCGCATCACTGCTATCGCGAGAAGCCGGGCGAGGCGGAAGAGGGCGTCCTCAAGGGCGAGGCCCGCAAGGAGGCGGAAAAGAACCAGGAGGCCGCCCGGCTGTGGATCTCCGGGCTGGAGGCGGTGGGCCGCACCTTGGGCCTCGCCCGCGTGATCGACCTCTCGGCGACGCCCTTCTTCCTGCGCGGCTCGGGCTATGCGGAAGGCACGTTGTTCCCCTGGACGGTCAGCGACTTCTCGCTGATGGACGCGATCGAGTGCGGCATCGTCAAGCTGCCCCGGGTGCCGGTGGCCGACAACGTGATCTCCCGCGACGAAATGCCCAAATTCCGCGATCTCTGGAGCCATATCGGCAGGAAGATGCCGAAGAAGGGCCGCGGCAAGGCCGGCGGGCCTCTCAATCCGCTCGCGATTCCCGTCGAGCTCCAGACCGCCCTGGAGGCCCTCTACGGGCACTACGAGAAGACGTTCGCGATGTGGCGGGAGGCCGGCATCGACGTCCCGCCCTGCTTCATCGTCGTCTGCAACAACACCGCGACCTCCAAGCTGGTCTACGACTACGTCGCCGGTTTCTTCCACGAGAACGCCGACGGCTCGACGGCCGTGGTGAACGGCCGCCTGCCGCTGTTCCGCAATTTCGACGAGGGCGGTGCCCCGCTGCCCCGCCCCCGCACCTTGTTGATCGACAGCGCGCAGCTCGACTCCGGCGAGGCCCTCGACGGCGGCTTTCGCGCCGCGGCCGCCGACGAGATCGACCGCTTCCGCCGCGAGATCGTCGCCCGCACCGGCGACCGCCGCCAGGCCGAGACCCTCTCCGACCAGGACCTGCTGCGCGAGGCGATGAACACCGTCGGCAAGGCGGGCCGGCTCGGCGGCGAGACCCGCTGCGTGGTCTCCGTCTCGATGCTGACGGAAGGTTGGGACGCGAACACCGTCACGCACATCCTCGGCGTGCGCGCCTTCGGCACCCAGCTCCTGTGCGAACAGGTGGTGGGCCGCGCGCTGCGCCGGCAGTCCTACGACCTGAACGCGGACGGCCGCCTCGACGCCGAATATGCCGACGTGCTCGGCATCCCCTTCGACTTCACCGCGAGGCCGGTGGTGGTTCCGCCGCAGAAACCGCGCGACGTGGTGCAGGTCCGGGCCATCACGCCTGAGCGCGACGCCTGCGAGATCCGCTTCCCGCGCGTCGCCGGCTATCGCGTCGAACTGCCGGAGGAACGCCTCGAAGCGACATTCGACGACGATTCGACCCTCGTGCTCACGCCCGATTCCGTCGGCGCCACGATCACCCGCAACGAAGGCATCGTCGGCGAAGGCGTAACCTTGAGCCTTGATCACCTCGAGGACACGCGCCGCTCGACCCTGCTGTTCCACCTGACCAAGCGGCTGCTGGAGACGAAATGGTGCGACCCGGGCGCGGAGCCGAAGCTCCACCTCTTCGGCCAGCTCAAGCGGGTCGCGCGCCAGTGGCTCGACGGGCATCTCGTCTGCAAGGGCGGCACCTATCCGGCGCAGCTCCTGTACCAGGCGCTCGCCGACCTCGCCTGCGAGCGCATCACGAGGGGAATCGTCGCGCGCCACAGGGGCGAGAATCCGATCACCGCCGTCCTCGACCCCTACAACCCCGCGGGCTCCACGCGGCATGTCCGCTTCGCCACTTCGAAACAGACCCGCTGGCGGACCGCCCCGTCCCGCTGCCACGTCAATTGGGCGGTCTGCGACAGCGACTGGGAGGCGGCGTTCTGCCGCGTCGCCGAAGCGCATCCGCGCGTGCTGGCCTACGTCAAGAACCAGGGGTTGGGCTTCGATGTGCCCTACCGGCAGGGTTCGGAATCGCGGAGCTACATCCCCGATTTCATCGTGCTGGTGGACGACGGCCGCGGTGCCGGCGACCCGTTGCATCTCGTCGTCGAGATCAAGGGCTATCGCGGCGAGGATGCGAAGGACAAGAAGGCGACGATGGAGACCTTCTGGGTCCCCGGCGTGAACCGCCTCCGCGCATACGGCCACTGGGCCTTCGTCGAGTTCACGGACGTCCATGCAATGGAAGAAGACCTCCGCAGCCTGGTCGAAGCCCGCTTCAAAGAGACGCTCGAACCACTCTTGCGCGAGGGGCGCGCCGACGCCGCGCGCCATCCGATACGGGCCGGCGGAAGCCAGCCGGGGATATAGTCCGAATGCGTCCCGGGGAAACGCATGAAGACGACTCGCTATTTCGACGAACAGGTGCGACGCAAGCGCCCCTACGTCGATTCGGACTGGTGTGTCAGGATCGTCGCCAATCCGCTCCATCGAGAGGCGCAATCCGACGGCCGCATCCGCTTCTGGGGCGAAATTCTGCTGGAGAAAAAATCCACAACGCTTTCTTCGATCGGGGATTCCGAAAGGACCGGCCATGAAACTTCATTACTACCCCGAAACCGATAGCCTCTATGTGGAGTTCAAACCCGTACCGGGCGTGGAGACGCGCGAGGTTTCGGACGGACTCAATGTCGATCTCGGCGCGGACGGCGGCGTCGTGGGCTTCGATATCGACCATGCGTCGACGCGCCTCGACCTGTCCACGCTGGAAACCGAGGCGCTGCCCGTGCGGTCGACCAGGGCCGGCTGACCCGTGGCGCGCGCCGCCGGTGGCCGGTGGCCGGTGGATAGTGGATAGTGATCAGTGGTCAGTGGCTCGGTCGCCAGTCGCCGGCGGCCGGTCATCCTATCCACTATCCACCGCCTCCCGGAGGATCCCCCGCGAGGCTGGCGCTGGCTGGCCGACGAGGCGAAGGCGAAGCCCGCCGCATGGTGGGACGCCCGCATCGCCTTCGCGGTGCTCGCGCCCTGGCCGGGCCGCGGGCAGTGCCCTTCCTCCAGGCTTGTGCACCGGAAGCGCGGTACGATGGACTGCCAGGCTCCACACCGCCCGGCTTGACGGGGCGTCACGGCGGCTATACATGATGGTGTCGCCCTTTGACGGCGCGCCTATGCTTCGGGGTCGCCCTTGGCAGTGCCCGTCGGGGTATGCGGCGAAAAGCGGGGGAGACGGCGCATGAACGGGAAGGGAACTGAAACGGATCGCCAGCATCAGCAGCAGGAGGTCGATCGGAATTACGAGGCCTTCAAGAAGGAACTTCCCAACCTCCTCAGGAGTGACCCTGGCCGAACTGCCTTGATGCGCGGCGGGGTGGTCGTCACGTGCTTCGACACGGAGCGCGACGCTATTGAAGCCGGGCGCACGATGTTCGAGGATCGGCGCTTTTCAATCCAGAAAATCAGGTCGCGCCCGATCGACCTGGGGTACTTCTCGCGCTTCGGTGCACCCCGGCGTACCGCCGGAGATGGTGCCGCGCGGCCGCTCAAAGCCGGGGGCAACGCACCGGTCGCCGACAATCTTTCGTGATAACGCCGTTCCGACATGCCTGTCTTCTCCGGGCCGTTCGAATGGGATTCCGGTCTCGTCTGGCCAGTGGTCGGCTTTGCAGCCGGGGACGAACCGTTGAGGGAGGACGACCCGAACGATCGGCTTCAGCTTCACGCGGCCCTGGTCGACACGGGAGCGAGTGCGACCTGCATCACTCGATCGGTGGCCGATGCCCTCGCCCTGCAACCCATCGGCAAAATCGACATGCATACCGCCGGCGGCCTCGTCTCCGTCAATACATACGATGTCCATGTGGCGTTGCTGATAGGCCACGGGAAGAATCCGGATGGCTCCGTCGCCGGCGAATTCGCTGTACTGAACAACGTCAGAGCCTTGGAATTCGATGCCGGAGACGCATCTTACCAGGCTCTGATCGGTCGCGACATTTTGCGGTTGGGGGTACTCACGCAATCACCGGACGGGCATTTTTCGTTCGCGTTCTGAAACGATATGCGCCGTTTTTCGGTGCGCGGGCCCCTAACCCGATCTTGCTCGCTCGCGTGCTCCGCGCGTAATTCGGCCCCGGAGGCGCGCGGGCGGAGGGGCGTGATGCGCCGGCGGCTTGGTGCGGTGCCGGAATGGCGGGGTGAAGCGGCGCAATGTGCCGACGGCCGAAGTGCAGCCGCTGATGGCGGACGAGGACAAGGCGCCCGTCCGCCGCGCCTATGCGCGTCGCAACCGCGACCTCGACCCGCAGCCGGTCTGGCGCGGCGGAGGACGCGGGCGGCGATGAACATCCGGTCCTATACGAAAACCGAGCTCGAGGAGTTTCGGGCGATGCCGAAGCGGGTGACCAACCCGCAGGCGCGCTGGTCCGACAAGCCCAAGGCGAGGCCCGCGCACCGCCAACGCAACTTCCAGGCCGTTGGAGGGCCGGATGGCGATGTCCGTTTCTCGATCTATCAGCGCCAGAATCGCGCCAACAGAAGCGACTTCTCCTGCGGGATCGCGTATCTTCCGCATGGCGGCCCGCCCCTGACCCTGGCGCGCTACAATGGTCCAGGTCATGAGCACGGCGACATCGCTTGGCGCTCGCATATCCATCGCGCGACGGAAGAGGCGATCGCGGCGGGTGGGAAACCCGAGCGGGAGGCCGAAGAGACCGGTCGCTACGGGACCTTGGAAGGCGCTCTGGCCTGTCTGGTAGAGGATTTCAGTCTGAGCGGGATCGCCGCTGAACACGACCAACCGAAGCTGGTCTGATGGCCCTCGTTCCTGAAGCGCTCCAGGCCCTCTTGTGCGAACGTCTCTGCGAGGACGTGCGGGTCGAACCGCGCCCGGACGGCGCGCTGATGCTGCGGACGCGCTTCCAGTTCCCCGACGGCGACCGGTTCCCGATCCACCTTTCCGAGGCGTCGGCGGGCGGGATCCGGCTGTCGGACCGCGGCCATACGCTCATGCATATCAGCTACGAGCACGACGTCGACTCGTTCCTGGATGGAACCCGGGGGATGCTCCTCGGGCGCCTCATGAATGAGACCGGCTTGCAATGGGACGGCGGCGCCTTCTGCTTCGACACCGCCCCCGAACGGCTGCCGGAAGCCATATTCCGCTTCGGGCAGGCGCTCACCAGGGTCTACGACCTCACGTTTCTTTCCCGTTCCAACGTCGGCTCCACCTTCTACGACGATCTTGCCGATCTCCTCTTCCGCCTGGTGGACGAGGCCAGGATTCAGCGCGACTACGAACCCGCCGTGCCGAACGCCGGGGCCTATCCGGTCGATTACCGGATCGAGGGCAAGGGCGACGTTCCTCTGTTCCTCTATGGCGTACCGAACCGTGACAAGGCGCGGTTGACGACGATCATGCTGTCGTATTTCCATCGGCACGCGCCCCCGTTCGAGTCGATCCTCGTCTTCGAGAACCAGACCGAGATCCCCAGGCTCGACCTCGCCAGACTGTCGGACGTGGGTGGCGACATGATCTCGTCCCTGGAGTCGCGCGAGGACTTCGACCGCAAGCTTCTCCGGCGCGTCGCGGCGTGATGGCGCACGCCGGAGAAGTACCGACGGAGCGGGGCGGCGATGACCGGGGAAGCCGCGCTGTCCCCCGCCGGCGGGGCGATTCGGCGCGCGAGTCTCCCGGCCCAGGCAGGGCCAAGCCACCCACGCGGAGCCGGGGCCCGGCCTCCGCCGCGCGCCGGCACGGGCCACATCCCTGGATGCGCGCAGAGCACCGGCTTCCCAAGGGCGCGCCAGCACCACACGCTGCCCGTGCGGACGGGATGAGCGGGGCGGGTGGTGAACCACTTGACAGGGTGCACCTGGAAGTCCAGGATACGCTGACACGCTGGTATCCGCCCCAAGCGAGTACGCCCGCTCGCTTATCCGGAGCGTGTGCCGAAAGCTTGGGGCCTGCTCTGCCTCGTGGCTGAAACGATGAGAATCCGCAGCATCGCCGTTCTTATTGACGGCGCGTTTCCCTCAAGCGGTTATCCCGTGTCGTCGATGAACGATTCCGCGATACTCCCGAAGACGTGATTGATCGATGAGTCTCAAACACGACCCTGCTTATCCGTGAGAGTCCGCTGATGGAGGGCTGCATTTTCCCGCCTGTCCCTGGGAGCGCCGGCGTCCCGCCGGCAGCGCGCGAAGCGCGAACGGGCCACCATCGGAGGATCGGGAGTCCGGGAAGGGTGCGGGCCTTCGGCCCGCCATGCCGGCGGGACGCCGGCGCTCCCAGGCGAACGGGGCCTTTTCACCCGGGGATGATTTTCACGGGTAAGCAGGAACACGATTATTCTTGTATCCGGTGACGGCGATTTTGTATCGGCGGCCAAGCTCGCTCGCCGCGAGGGAGTGGAATTCATTCTCGATCCCATGCGGCAGAGAATTTCGGACGATCTGTTTGAACATATAGACGGTCTCTTTTCTCCATTCGGTCGCAGCGATACCGATGCAGGAGAGTCTGCTGACCATGACCAGGCGGCGTAAGGCATCGAAGGGCAGGCGGGTTGAGGCCCTGACGCATGGCGGGGTGAAGCGGCGCAACGTGCCGACGGCGGAGGCGCAGCCGCTGATGGCGGACGAGGACAAGGCGCCCGTCCGCCTCGCCTACGAGCGCCGCAACCGGGACCTCGACCCGCAGCTGGTCTGGCGCGGCAAGGACCCCGACGAAGCGGACCTGATCGTCCAGGCGCCGCCGCTCTACATCCAGGAGAAGGTGCATCCGAAGGTTCTGATCGACGACCTGCTGCGCGAGGCGAAGCGCCGCCGTGCCGAGGCCGCCGAAGACGCGCCGGACCTGATTCGCCGATTTCAACGGCCTGCCGGAGGGCGCGGCGCGGACGGAGTATTACCGCCACGACGCCAACTGGTCGAACCGCATGATCCTGGGCGATGCGCTGCAAGTCATGGGGAGCCTTGCCGAGCGCGAGGGGCTGCGCGGCAAGGTGCAGTGCATCTATCTCGACCCGCCCTACGGCATCCGCTTCAACTCCAACTTCCAGTGGTCCACCACCAGCCGCGACGTGAAGGACGGCAAGGCCGCGCACGTCACCCGCGAGCCGGAGCAGGTGAAGGCGTTCCGCGACACCTGGCGGGACGGCATTCATTCCTACTTGAGCTATTTGCGCGACCGGCTGACGGTGGCGCGCGACCTGCTGGCGGAAAGCGGCTCGGTCTTCGTGCAGATCGGCGACGAGAACGTGCATCGGGTGCGGGCGGTGATGGATGAGGTGTTCGGGGAGGGGAATTTTGTCAACCAGATAAACTGCCGCACGAACAGCGGAACCACAAGAGGTGACTCACTCAAGCGAACGAACGACTACTTGCTTTGGTACGCAAAGAATGTTGAAACCAAGAAGTTTCGGCGACTATTGGTCGAGCGTGATGTCGAAACAACCATGTATAGCCAACTCTTACTTGATGATTCCTCGTTCCGCGCCATGACTCAAGAAGAGAAGAAGAGGCCGCAACTTATCCCTAGCAATGCCAAGCCTTATACAAAACTGCCGCTCCATTCTATGGCTGCTGGAGATCATGCACCGCGAAAAGCATTCGGAAAGCATTGGAAAATACCTCGTAACCGTAGTTGGCGCCATTCTCTGGCCGGTTTCGATCGGCTCTTGCGGTCATCTCGGATAGAAGCAGATCGGAACGTCCTCCGTAGCCGCTACTTCCACAGCGACTATATTGCGTCCGAGCTAACCGAGACTTGGGCGGATACAGGCCCCGAAATGGACAAATCCTATGTAGTCCAAACGTCAGATCGGATTGTCCAACGCTGCCTCCTGATGACCACCGACCCCGGCGACCTCGTGCTCGACCCGACCTGCGGTTCCGGCACCACGGCCACCGTCGCCGAGCAATGGGGAAGGCGCTGGATCACCATCGACACCTCCCGCGTCGCCCTGGCGCTGGCCCGCGCGCGGATCATGGGCGCGCGCTATCCGTGGTATCTGCTCGCCGACAGCCCCGAAGGCCGGAAGAAGGAAGCCGCACTCACCGGCCGCGCGCTCGCCGAAACCCCGACCGGCGGCGACGTCCGCCAGGGCTTCGTCTACGAGCGCGTCCCCCACGTCACGCTGAAGTCCATCGCCAACAATGCCGAGATCGACGCGATTTGGGAGAAGTGGCGGGAGGTGCTGGAGCCCTTGCGGAGCCGGTTGGGGTCAGTGGCCAGTGGTCGGTGGATATGTGGAGGGGATGACCGGCCACTGGCAACCGGCGACCGGCCACCGGCCGAATGGCAAATCCCCCGCGAGGCCGGCGCCGACTGGCCCGACGAGGCGAAGGCGGCGCACGCCGATTTCTGGGACGCCCGCATCGCCCGGCAGCGCGAGATCGACGCTGCCATCGCCCGCCACGCCGATACCGAATATCTCTACGACAAGCCTTATGCCGACAAGGCGCGCGTCCGCGTCGCCGGGCCGTTCACCGTCGAGAGTCTGGCGCCGCACCGGATGCTGGCGGTGGACGAGAACGACGAGGTCTTCCGCGGCCTGACCGACGGCGGGCCCGATTACGGCGAGGGGCCGGATTTCGCCGCCATGGTCCTGGAGAACCTGAAGACCGCCGGCGTCCAGCAGGCGCACAGGGAAGACCGCATCGCCTTCGCGGCGCTCACGCCCTGGCCGGGCAAGTACGTCTGCGCCGAGGGGCGCTACCGGGAGGGCGGCGGGGAAGGCGCGGTCCAGCGCCGCGCCGGGGTCTTCATCGGGCCCGAGTTCGGCACCGTGCAGCGCCCGGACCTCGTCGCCGCGGCGCGCGAGGCGGCGGAGGCCGGCTTCGACGTGCTGATCGCCTGCGCCTTCAGCTACGAGGCCCACGCCACCGAGTTCGAGAAGCTGGGCCGCGTGCCCGTCCTCAAGGCGCGCATGAACGCGGACCTGCACATGGCGGGCGATCTGAAGAACACCGGCAAGGGGAACCTGTTCGTCGTCTTCGGGGAACCGGATGTTGAAGTGGCCAGTGGTCAGTGGCTGGTGGCCGGAAACGGGAAGATGATTGCGCGTTATGAGCACGTCAAAGAGCTATCGGGACTTGGAAGTCTGGCAGAAATCAATGGAGCTGGCGGAAGAGGTCTATCAGATCTCTGCCGGGTGGCCGGCGCAGGAGCGGTTCGGTTTGACCGGTCAGGTGCGTCGCGCAACGGTGTCCATCCCGGCGAACATCGCGGAGGGAGCGGAGCGACACGGAACGCGAGAGTTTCTCCAGTTTCTGGGGATAGCGAGCGGCTCTCTGGCGGAAACGGAGACCCTTCTGATTCTGGCCCGGAGGCTGGAGATGTCTCCGCCCGAACGGATTTCACCGCTTCTGGAACGGGCCGGGGAGATCGGACGGATGCTCAACGGTCTCAAGCGATCATTGCGATCGAGGCGTTGAACGACGGCGACTTCCCGCTCTCACTGACCACCGGCCACTGGTCACAAGTCACCATCCACGGCGTCGACGTGTTCCACCCCAACACCGGCGAGGTCCGCAGCGACGGCCCGGAGGGCATCGCCTGCTGGTTCGTGGACACCGACTATGACGAAGAGAGCTTCTTCGTCCGCCACGCCTACTTCCTGGGCGCGAACGACCCCTACAAGGCACTGAAGACCACGCTGAAGGCCGAAATCGACCCGGACGCCTGGGCGACGCTGAACAGTGCCACCTCCCGCCCCTTCCCCCGCCCGGCACGGGGCCGCATCGCCGTCAAGGTCATCAACCACCTGGGCGACGAGGCGATGAAGGTGTTCCGGGTGTGACGGGGGCCGTGCTAAGGTCGCATCCGGCCTCCAGCGAGGAAGACAGCACCGCCATGCCTGAGGAGCCGAACGGCCGTCTGCATCTCCCCAGCCTGTCGATCAGGGGGTTCCGGGGGATCAGGGAGCTTGAGATACCACGCCTGGGGCGCGTGACCCTGCTCGCGGGAAAGAATGGAGTCGGCAAGACGGCCACGCTCGAGGCGGTGCGGCTCTATGCGTCGCGCGGCCGGGAGCGGGTGTTGTCCGTGCTGTCGAGGCGACATGAGGAATTCGCCTCCGCCATCGGCGAGGACGACAACAGAATGCTCGTGCCCGATCTCGGGGCCCTGTTCCACGGCCGCGACATTGCGTCCAATTCCCGCATCGAGATCGGTTCGAAGGATGGTTCAAGCGACCGCATCCTCAAGATCGAAGCGGCGATTCCGAGCGCGAAACAGGCAGATAGTCTTGAGAGGCTGCACCACGGCGCGCCGCCGGATGCTTCTCCATTGGTGATGGCAGCCTCATTCGCGAACCACAGGTGGACGATAGCTTGGTCTCTTCAGCATTACGCCGATACCGGAGGGAGAGAAGATGCTCGGGTTTACCGGCGGCTTGTCGATGATCGGGAAGAACTGCCGCCGGAACAGAGCTGTCAGTCGCTGGGGCCGCGCTTGCCGAGCAACAATAAGGTGGCCAGGCTCTGGGACAGGATCGCCCTCACGGACGACGAGGGCCGTGCGGTCCGGGCTTTGAACCTCGTGCTCGACGGCAAGGTGGATCGGGTGACGATGATCGGGGATAATTCATCGCGATATAATCGGCGAGTCGATGGTCGGCGTGTTGTCGTGAAGTTGCGAGATTATGACAGACCCGTGCCGTTGCGGAGCCTCGGCGACGGCGCGGCGCGTCTGTTCGGGATGGCCCTCGCTCTCGCCGGTAGCCGGAACGGGTTTCTGGTCATCGACGAGGCGGAGAACGGCATCCATCACTCGGTGCATGGCGATTTCTGGCGCATGATCCTGCAGACGGCGGCGGAGAACGACGTGCAGGTCTTCGCCGCCACGCACAGCTTCGATTGCGTGCGGGGCTTCGCGCACGCCGCCATGGATTCCCCGGAAAGCGAAGGCGTTCTCGTGCGTCTGGAGAAACGGGATGAACGCACCCACGCCGTCGTGTACTCGGAATCGGCGCTCGAAACCGCGGCCGAGCAGGGCATCGAGGTCCGTTAGACGGGCGCGGCATGGACCAACCCCTCAAGGTCCTGCTCGTCGAGGGACAGGACGATAAGCATGTTGTCGGGCACCTTTGGAGCCAGCTTCGTCAGTCGGAGCCGCCGTTCGACATTGTGGACAAGGGCAATATCGACGAACTGCTCAAGACCATCGAGCCCGAAATCAGGGCCCCCGATCGCGCGGCCGTCGGTATCGTCGCGGACGCGAACGACGACCCAGGCGCGCGCTGGACCGCCGTCTCACACCGATTGCGGGAAGCGGACATCGTACCGCCTGGGGCCCTGTCCCCCGGCGGTACGATCATAGATACCACCCCGCGTATCGGCGTCTGGTTGATGCCCGACAATCGATCGACCGGCGAGATCGAGGATTTCGTGCAACAGATGATCCCGCACGACGACCCTGCTTGGCCTCTGGCCCAACGATACATTCGGGACATCCCGGAAGAAGCGAGGAAATTCCGGCCCCACAAGACAAGCCGAGCCGAGCTCCATGCCTGGTTGGCCACGAGAGAGGAGCCAGGCTTCATGGGATCGGCCATCGGGCGCGGAGATTTGGAAACCGGCGGGCCGCTCTGCACCGAATTCGCGGAATGGATCGAACGACTCTTCGCGTGACCGCATCCTCCACTCCCGGTGCGCGAACGAAAAATGCCGGCCGGGAGACCCGCGCACCCGGATAATTCACCCCGCCCTCGCCAGGCTGCGGAGGACGTAGGGGAGGATGCCGCCGTGGCGGTAGTAGTCGGCCTCGTCGGCGGTGTCGATGCGGCAGCGGAGCGTCGTCTCGTGGGCTTGGCCGTCGGCGCGGCGGAGGCGGCAGCGGAGTGCCATGCCGGGGGTGATTCCGGTGGCGGTGCCCTCGACGTCGAGGCGCACGCCGCCGTCGAGGGCCAGGGTCTTCCGCGTTTCGCCGCCCGTGAATTCGAGCGGCAGCACGCCCATCCCCACCAGGTTCGCGCGGTGGATGCGCTCGAAGCTCTCGGCGATGACGGCGCGCACGCCGAGCAGGCGCGTGCCCTTCGCCGCCCAGTCGCGCGAAGAGCCGGTGCCGTATTCCTTGCCGGCGACCACCACCAGCGGCACGCCTTCCGCTTGGTAGGCCATGGCGGCGTCGAAGACCGGCATCTCCGCCCCGTCCGGCATGTGGCGCGTGACGCCCCCCTCGGTGCCCGGCGCAAGCTCGTTGCGGAGGCGCAGGTTGGCGAAGGTGCCGCGCATCATCACCTCGTGGTTGCCGCGCCGGGCGCCGTAGGCGTTGAAATCCTCGCGCGCGACCTGCCGCTCCAGCAGCCAGGCGCCGCCCGGAGTCGCCGCGCCGATGGCGCCCGCGGGCGAAATGTGGTCCGTGGTGATCGAATCGCCGAGAAGGCACAGGATGCGCGCGCCCTCGATGTCGGCGAGCGGCGCCGGCTCCCTCGTCATGCCCGCGAAATAGGGCGGGTGCTTGACGTAGGTGCTGCCCTCGTCCCAGGCGTAGGTGCGGCCCGCCGGCACCGGAATCGCCCGCCACGCCGAATCGCCCGCGAAGACGTCCCCGTAACGCGCGCGGAACATCGCCGGGTCGATGGCGCGGCGGACGGTCTCGCGAATCTCGGCGGCCGCGGGCCAGACGTCCTTCAGATAGACCGGCGCGCCGTCGTGCCCGCTGCCGAGCGGCTCCGTCGCCAGGTCGCGCGCCATGGTGCCGGCCAGCGCATAGGCCACCACCAGGAGCGGCGACGCCAGATAGTTGGCGCGCACCTGCGGGCTGATCCGCCCCTCGAAGTTGCGGTTGCCCGAGAGGACGGCACAGACCACGAGGCCGCCCTCCTCGACCGCCTCCGCCACGGGCGGGGCGAGCGGCCCCGAATTGCCGATGCAGGTGGTGCAGCCGTAGCCGACGAGGTGGAAGCCGAGGGCGTCGAGGGAGTCCTGCAGGCCGGCCCGCGCCAGATAGTCGGAGACCACCTGCGAGCCCGGCGCGAGGGAGGTCTTGACCCACGGCTTCACGCGCAAGCCGCGGGCCACGGCGTTGCGGGCGAGGAGGCCGGCGCCCACCATCACGTCCGGGTTCGAGGTGTTGGTGCAGCTGGTGATGGCGGCGATCGCCACGGCGCCGTGACCGAGGTCATGGTCGAGGTCGTGGCCGTTCCCGGCCGGCGCCACGCGCTTGCCCCGTTCGCCCTCCGCCACGCCGAAGGTGGCGCCGAGGGCGCGGGCGAAGGCGGGGGCGGCGTCGGAGAGGCGGATCCTGTCCTGCGGGCGCCGGGGGCCGGCGATGCTGGGCTCGACCGTTGCGAGATCCAACGCGAGGGTGTCCGTGAACAGCGGGTCGGGCGTGTCGGCGTCGCGCCACAGCCCTTGCGCCCTGGCGTAGGCCTCGACCAGCGCGACGCGCGCGGGCGCGCGGGCGCTGGCGGCGAGATAGTCGATCGTCTCCCGGTCGATGGGGAAGAAGCCGCAGGTCGCGCCGTATTCCGGGGCCATGTTGGCGATGGTCGCGCGGTCGGCGAGCCCCAGCTCGTCCAGGCCCGGCCCGTGGAACTCGACGAACTTGCCGACCACGCCGTGGGCGCGCAGCATCTGCGTCACGGTGAGCACCAGGTCCGTCGCCGTCGCGCCTTCGCGCAGGCGGCCCGCGAGCCGGAAGCCCACGACCTCGGGCAGCAGCATCGAAAGCGGCTGCCCGAGCATCGCCGCCTCCGCCTCGATGCCGCCGACGCCCCAACCGAGGACGGCCAGGCCGCCCACCATCGTCGTGTGGCTGTCGGTGCCGACCAGCGTGTCGGGATAGGCGAGCGCCGTGCCGTCCGCCTCGGCGGTCCACACCACCTGGGACAGGTATTCCAGATTGACCTGATGGCAGATGCCGGTGCCGGGCGGCACCACGCGGAGGTTCTCGAACGCCTGCTGGCCCCAGCGGAGGAAGGCGTATCGCTCGCGGTTGCGGGCCATTTCCAGGGCCACGTTCTCCTTGAACGCGCCGGCCGTCCCGAAGCGGTCGACCGTCACCGAGTGGTCGATCACGAGATCGACCGGGGTCAGCGGCTCGATGCGGTCGGCATCGCCGCCGAGCCGCGCCATGGCCGCGCGCATCGCCGCCAGATCGACCAGCGCCGGCACACCGGTGAAATCCTGCATGAGGACGCGCGCCGGGCGGTAGCCGATCTCCCGCCCGCCGCGCCGCGTCTCCGCCCAGCCGGCAAGCGCCCGGACGTCGTCGAGGGTGACGGCGCGGCCGTCCTCGAAGCGCAGCAGGTTCTCGAGCAGGACCTTGAGGGAGAAGGGCAGGCGGGCGGCGTCCCCGAGCCCGGCCTCCGCCGCCGCGGGCAGGCTGAAATAGGCGTAGGCGCGCCCGTCCACGGTCAAGGTCCGGCGGGTGTTCAGGCTGTCCCGTCCCGCTGCGATCAAGGCCCGGCTCCTTCTTCCGCGCCGCTTCTTGCCGCGCGCGCCGCCGACAGGGTTTGCCGGTCTTCCAGGCCCGACCGGCGGGGGGCGCAAGATTTGGGATTATACGCCTGACTGGCCGAAATCTCGATCCGGCTCCTTGAACCGACCCGAATCATCACCACGCAACCAGCCAAACAGGCAGGGCTTGCGGACGGGTGAAGAGGCCAGGATAATGGCGGAACGGGGTCCAGGCAAGGCGCACCGCGCAGGGCTGACGGCCATTGATCCGTTCAAGATGTTTCCCGACGACGCGGCGGCGGAACGCTGGTTCGAGGCGCAACGATGGCCGGCTGGCCGGTTCTGCCCCGACTGCGGTTCGACCAACACGGCCGTCGTCAAGGACCGCAAGCCCATGCCCTGCCGTTGTCGGGACTGCCGCGGACACTTCTCCGTCCGCAAGGGCACGGTGATGCAGTCCAGCAAGGGCGGGCTGCAAAAGTGGGTCATCGCGCTGTACATGATGACCACCGGGACCGAAGGCACTTCAAGCATGAAGCCGTGCCGGGCGCTCGGCATCAGGCAGGGGACCGCATGGTTTCTGATGCAGCGCCTCCGCGAGGGCTTCATGCAGGGCGTCGGGAGGCCGTTTCCCGGCCCGGTCGAGGCGGACGAGACCTGTATCGGCGGCAAGCGGAAGAACATGACGAAGGCCAGGCGTGAGACCCTTTCCGGGCGCGGCGCGGTTGGCAAAGGCGCGGGCGCCGGCGCGAAGGATCGGGCGACGAAGCGTGTGAGCGCCGCCGTGGTTCCGGCGAGGGACGGCGCGACCTTGCAAGGCTTCGTGCGGGCGCGCGCCCGGGCCGGGGCTGTGGTCTGCGCCGACGACGCGGCCGCCTGTCGCGGCATGATGGGATTCGAGCATGAGGCGGCCAGGCACTCCGTCGGCGAATACGTCCGGGGCGAAGCCCGCACGAACGGCGTGGAGTCGTTCCGGGCGCTGCTCAAGAGGGGTTGTCAGGGAACCTTCCACCACCTGAGCGAAAAGCATCTCGGCCGCTATGCCGCGGAATTCGCCGGTCGCCGCAATGTCCGGGACTTCGACACGAAGGACCAGATGGCGATGCCGGCGCGGGGCATGAATGGCAGGAGGCTTCGCTACGCGGATCTGATCGCGTGATGCGGAACCGGCTCTATCGGGCCGATTGCAAAGGCGTCATCGACAGCCTGATCCGCGAGGGTATACAGGTCGATCTGGTCTACCTCGACCCGCCCTTCAACTCCAACCGCACCTACTCGATGCTGTTCAGTCAGAACGGCGTAACGGCGCAGCAAAAAGCCTACCACGACATGTGGGACTTCACGGACAGCACGCGCCAGCTCGTGCTCGATTTTCGAGATGAACTGAAGAAATGGGAACTGGCGGAGTCGTTCAAGGAGTTCATCCTGCTCTGGGTCAACATGCTGGAGCAAAGTTCGTCGGGCGAGAAAAAGCTTCTCAACTATTTGATGTACATGACGCAGCGTCTTGTCCTGCTCAAGAAGGTCCTGAAACCGACCGGCTCCATCTACATGCACTGCGACCCGACGGTCAGCCATTACGTCAAGGTCATCATGGACGGGATTTTCGGATTCGGGAATTTCCGCAACGAGGTCGTCTGGAAGCGGATGTCGTCGCATAACGACGCCAAGAGGTGGGGGAAAATCCACGATACTCTGCTGTTCTACACGATGTCGGAGACCTTCACATGGACTGGCGAGGCGCGGGTTCCCTATGACGACGCCTATATCGCCAAGAGCTATCGGCACGAGGATGATCGCGGTCGGTACATGACCTCCCCGCTTCAGGCTCGCAGCTTGTCGGGAGGAGGCTATGAATACGAGTGGCGCGGCATCGCCGACATCTGGAAATTCCCGAAGCATCGTCTGGACGAACTGGACGCAAACGGTGAAATCCACTGGCCTGCGAAGGCCGGGGGAACTCCACGTCGCAAGGTCTATCTTGACCTCTCGAAAGGTGTGCCGGTACAGGATGTCATTACCGACATCCTGCGGAAGCGAGAGGCCACGGATTACCCGACGAAGAAGCCGGACGACCTGCTGAAACGTATCGTCCGGTCCTCGACCCGCGAAGGCGACATCGTTCTGGATCCTTTTTGTGGATGCGGCACGGCAATCGAAGTCGCGCACCGATTGAAACGGCGCTGGATCGGAATCGACATAAGCGGCCCGGCGGTTGACGAAATCGAGAACCGACTGGGCAAACACGGGCAACACCCCAGGACGCATTACGACCTGCTGGAAGGAAGCCCGGAAACGATGGGCGAATACAACCGCCTCAATCCATACGAGAAGCAGGACTGGCTGATTCGCCGCCTCAACGGGCTTCCCAATCCTCGCAAGTCCGGGGACCGGGGGATCGACGGCGACATGGAAATTCACCTTGGCATCGACGAGAACGGTCGCGACCGGTGGGGCCGGATTGTCTTCTCCGTGAAGACCGGGAAGCAGCGCAAGCCTGAGCATGTGCGTGAATTGCTCGGAACGATGCGAAGCGAGCGCGCGGACATCGGCGTGCTGATCCTTGACGTCGAGCCGACGGAGAGGATGGAAGAGGCTGCGAAGAAGGCGAAGGCGCTATCGTACCGGCAGCGGATGGACATGCCGCCGAAGGAATATGACAGAGTGCAGATTCTGACGGCCTACGAGATTATTGAGGGTGCAAAGATCGACTGCCCGCCCACGATGCAGATCGTCAGGAGGTTCCGGGAGGCGCAAACGGAGATGCAGGTATGAGCACGAAGCAACCCAGGCCACGAGGCCGCCAGCCGAAGCCGATCCTGAAGATCGAGGCGACCCCGGAACGGGCCGCCCGCGCCATCTTCTCCGCCGTCGAGCCGCCCGACCCGAAGCGCCGAAGCGCACGGCGAGGCCGTGGCTAAGCGTATAATCGCCCAGGATTTCTAGTCCGGTGGACGGCGCGGCGGGCCCGGCCCGCTTCGAAGCCCGCGGCGTGGCCTGCGTCCGCGGCGGGCGGGCGGTCTTCTCCGATGTGGGCTTCTCCCTCGCAAGCGGCGGCGCGCTGGTCCTCGCCGGCGCCAACGGCGCGGGCAAATCGAGCCTGCTCCGCATCATGGCCGGCCTGCTGGCGCCCGCGCGCGGCGCCCTCACCTGGAACGGCGCGGCCCTGCGCGAGGATTGGCCCGCCCACCGCCGCAGGCTCCACTATGTGGGCCATCGCGACGCGGTGAAGCCGGCGCTCACGGCGGCGGAGAACCTGGATTTCCGGGCCCGCGTCAGGGGCGCCGCGCGCACCGCCGGCGACGCCCTCGCCCGGCTCGGCCTGGAGGCGCTGGCGGAAGTGCCGGCGCGCTTCCTCTCCGCCGGCCAGCGGCGGCGCCTGGCGCTGGCCTGCCTCGCCGCGACGCCGGCGCCGCTCTGGCTCCTCGACGAGCCGACGGTGGCGCTGGACCGGGAGTCGGCCGGCCGGGTGGCCGCCATGATCGCGGAACACCGGGCCGGCGGCGGCATGGCGGTGGTCGCGACCCATGGGGAGATCGCGCTCGCCGGCGCGCACCGCCTCGACCTCGACCGCCATGCGGGCGCCGCCGCCTCGTCGGCCGCGCGCGGCCCGGCGGCTGCGGAGCCGGACGGGTGGTGAGGGCGTTCCTCCGCCTGGTCGGGCGCGATCTCACGCTCGCCTTTCGCGGCGGCATCGGCGGCTGGACGGCGCCGCTCTTCTTCGTCCTCGCCGTCACCCTCTTCCCGCTCGGCATCGGGCCCGAGACCGGCCTGCTGGCCCGCGTCGCCCCCGGCGTGCTCTGGGCCGCGGCCCTGCTGGCGGCGCTGCTCTCCCTGGAGCGGCTGTTCGTCGCCGACCGCGAGGACGGCAGCCTGGATCAGCTGATGCTGGGGGTGCTGCCGCTCGAATTCGTCGTGCTCGCCAAGACCGCCGCCCACTGGCTTACCGCCGGCCTGCCGCTGGTCGTCGCCGCGCCGGCGCTGGCGGTCCTGCTGAACCTGGATGCGGGCGGGTTCGCCGCGCTGGTCGCCTCGCTCCTGCTCGGCACGCCGATCCTGAGCCTGTTGGGCGCGCTGGGCGCCGCGCTGACCGTGGGCCTGCGGCGCGGCGGCGCGCTGGTCGCGCTGCTGGTCCTGCCGCTCTACGTCCCCGTTCTCATCGTCGGCGCCGGCGCGGTCGAGGGCGCCGTGACGGGCGCGGGCGCCCGCGCGCCGCTGCTCGCCCTGGCCGGCGGGCTGGTCGGCGCGACGGCGCTCGCCCCCTGGGCCGCCGCCGCCGCGCTGCGCGTGGCCGCGGAATAGCACGGGCCATGGCGACGCGGACGAACGGCCCGGCGGGCGCGGCGCGGCGCCTCCACTTCCTCGCCAACCCGGCGCGCTTCCTCCGCCTCGCGCGCGCCGTCCATCCGTGGGCGGCGGGCGCCGCGGCGCTGCTGATCGCCGCCGGGCTCGTGCTCGGTCTCCATGTCGCGCCGCCGGACTATCAACAAGGCGAGGCCTACCGCATCATGTTCGTGCACGTCCCCGCCGCCTGGATGGCGCTGCTCGTCTATGTGGCGATCGCGCTCTGCAGCGCCGCTGCCCTGATCTGGCGCCACCCGCTGGCGCATCTGGTGGCGAAGGCGAGCGCCCCGGTCGGCGCCTGCTTCACCCTCGTCACCCTGGTGAGCGGCGCGCTCTGGGGGCAGCCGATGTGGGGCACCTGGTGGGTCTGGGATGCGCGGCTCACCTCGATGCTGATCCTGCTCTTCCTCTATCTCGGCTACATCGCGTTGCACGCGGCCTTCGACGATCCGGCCAGGGGCGCCCGCGCCGCCGCGATCCTGGCGCTGGTCGGCGTGGTCAACGTGCCCGTGATCAAGTTCTCGGTCGATTGGTGGAACACGCTGCACCAGCCGGCCTCCATCGCGAAGATCGACGCCCCCTCGATCGACGCCTCGATGGCCCCGCCGCTCTTCCTCATGGCGGCGGGCTTCGCGGCCTATTACCTGACGGTGCTCATCCTCCGGCTGCGCACCGAGATCGCCGCCCGCCGCATCCGCACCCTCCGCCTGACCTGAAAACACCGGGAGACAAGGGAAACCCGCTTATCGTTGGCAGGCGACGTCGACCGGGCGCCGCGCGAATATTTTTCCCGCCCCTGCATTTTCCTTGACCCGCCGCCGAAAGTCATATTATCTACATATGATCACGATGACCGCACGGCCCCTGCCATGATCGATCCCGCCATCATCAGCGCCGCCGCTTCCGTCGTTTCCGCCATCGCCGCCTCCGTCGCCGCCGTCGGCATATGGCACGGCATCCGCGCCATGGTCCACGCCAACAAGGACCGGGCCGGCATCCTCGACCAGCAGCGCGAAGCCGACGAACGCCGCCACGCCGAAGCCATGCGCGCCCTCGAAACCCTTATCGCGCGCACGGCACCAGCGCCGACCATCCGCCGCAACCGCCCGCTCCCCCGATAGCATGGCACCGCCGGCACCCCCCCTGTGCCTGCATTGCCGGCGCCGCATATCGGCGGAACGCTGGCAATTGACGGGCGGCCGCGCCCGCCATTGCGGCCGCCCCGAATGCACCACCAAACACCGCCGCATGATTTGGCGCCGCGCCCGCAACGCCTACCGGGCGCGCGCCCGTGCACGCGAAGGAGGATGACCATGAGAGACGGCATCCTCGTGGCTGGCGCGATGGCAATTGTCCAGTCGCCAGTTGTCGGTGGTCGGTCGCTGGTCGCCGGCCACCGACAACTGGCGCGCTGCCGCCCGGTCCGTTCATCCTCCTCTCCCAGGGGGCACGCAAGGAACGGGCCCCGGCACCCTCTTCTTTCTTCCTGCCTGTCCGCGAGAGTCATCCCCGGGTGAAAAGGCTCCGTTCGCCGGCGCTCCCGGGGACATGCGGGAAAATGCCGCCCTAACAGGCGGGATGGGAAAGGCGGCCGGCTGGACGCGGGCGCGGCGCTTGCCCATGATGGCGCGGGGAAGGGGCGGCCGGCGGGCTGAGCGATGGCGTTCTTCGAGATGGGCGGCTATGCCGCGTATGTGTGGCCGGCCTTCGGCGCCGGCGCGGTGCTCCTGATCGCGCTCCTCGTCGCGAGCCTGCGCGCCATGCGCGCGCGCGAGGCGGAACTGCGGGCGCTCGAAGCGGCGCGCGGCGCGCGGCGGGGCGCGGACGAGCGGAGGGGCGGGCGGGAGAAGGCGTGAAGCGCAAGCACTGGCGGATGCTCTTCGTCGGCTTGGGCATGGCGGCGCTCGGCCTCTCCGCGGGGCTGATCCTGCTCGCGCTCGACGAGAACCTCGTCTTCTTCCACGACCCGAGCGCGCTGCGCGGAAAGAGCGTCGCCGCGGACCAGCGCCTGCGCATCGGCGGCCTCGTCGAGGAGGGCAGCGTCGTCCGGAGCGCCGCCGGGGTGCGCTTCAACGTGACCGACGGCGCCCATGCCGTGCCCGTCGCCTATGGCGGCCTCCTCCCCGACCTGTTCCGCGAGGGCCAGGGCGTGGTGGCGGAAGGCTACATGCGCGGCGGCGTCTTCGAGGCCGAGGACATCCTCGCCAGGCACGACGAGAACTACATGCCCCGCGAGGTGGCCGAGGCGCTGAAGGCCGCCGGTGCCTGGCGCGGCGAGGGCGACGAGGGCGGCGAGGCCGCCGCCGGCGGACGCGCCGAATGATCCCGGAGATCGGCCATTACGCCCTGATCCTGGCGCTGGCGCTGGCGCTGGCCCAGGCCGTCTTCCCGCTGCTCGGCGCCCGGCTGGGCGATACGGGCTGGATGGCGCTGGCGCGGCCGGCGGCGGGCGCCCAGTTCGCCTGTGTCTCGCTGGCGCTGGCCTGCCTCGCCCATGCCTTCGCGGTGTCCGACTTCTCGGTCGCCGTCGTCGCCGGCAATTCCCATTCGGCCAAGCCGCTGCTCTACAAGCTCACCGGCGTCTGGGGCAACCACGAAGGCTCGATGCTGCTGTGGGTGTGGATTCTCGCGGCCTACGGCCTGGCCGTCGCCGGCTTCGGGCGCAACCTGCCGCCCTCCTTCCGGGCGCGCGTGCTCGGCGTCCAGGCGCTGATCGGCCTGGGCTTCCTGGTCTTCCTGGTCGCCACCTCGAACCCCTTCTTCAGGCTCGACCCGCCGCCGCCCGACGGGCGCGACCTCAACCCCCTGCTCCAGGATCCCGGCCTCGCCTTCCATCCGCCGCTGCTCTATCTCGGCTATGTCGGGCTTTCGATGGCCTTCTCCTTCGCCGTCGCCGCCCTGGTCGAAGGCCGGGTGGACCCGGCCTGGGCGCGCTGGGTGCGGCCCTGGACGCTGCTCTCCTGGTGCGCGCTCACCGCGGGCATCGCCTTGGGCTCCTGGTGGGCCTATTACGAGCTCGGCTGGGGCGGCTTCTGGTTCTGGGACCCGGTGGAGAACGCCTCCTTCATGCCGTGGCTGATGGCGACCGCGCTGCTGCATTCGGCGGTGGTCGCCGAGAAGCGGGATTCCCTGAAGAGCTGGACCGTCCTGCTGGCGATCCTCGGCTTCTCGCTGAGCCTGATGGGGACGTTCCTGGTGCGCTCCGGCGTGCTGACCTCGGTCCACAGTTTCGCGAGCGATCCGGCGCGCGGTCTCTACATCCTGCTCTTCCTGGTGCTCGTCACCGGCGGCGCGCTCGCGCTCTACGCCTGGCGGGCACCGGGGATGCGGTCCGCGGGGCCGTTTCGCGCGCTCTCGCGCGAGGGGGCGCTGCTGGCCAACAACCTGCTGCTGGCGGTCGGCTGTTCCGCCGTCTTCATCGGCACGCTCTATCCGCTGCTCCTCGACGCCGCGACCGGGGAGACGGTCTCGGTCGGCCCGCCCTTCTACGAATCGACCTTCGCGGTGGTGATGATCCCGCTGCTCCTGGTCATGGCGGCGGGGCCGCTGATGGCCTGGAAGCGCGCCGGCGCCGGCGGCGTCCTGCGGCGCCTGGCCGTTTCGCTGGCCGCCGCCGCGGGCGCGGCCGCCGCCGCGGCGCTCGCCGCCGGCGGGCCGTGGGGCGCCGTGCTCGGCATGGCGCTCGCCGGCTGGCTGGCCGCCGGCGTGCTGGCGGAGCTCGCGGGGCGCATCCGCCTGTTCCGCGCCCCGCCGGCCGACAGCCTGCGCCGCGCCGCCCTGCTGCCACGCGCGGCGTGGGCGATGAGCGTCGCCCATCTCGGCATGGCCGTGCTGGTGGTCGGCGCGGTCGGCGCGACCGCCTGGCCCGCGGAACGGGCGGCCACCCTGCGCCCCGGCGAGGCCGTCACCCTCGCCGGCTACGGCTTCGCGCTGCTGCGCCTGGGCGAGGCGCCGGGGCCCAACTACCGCGCGCGGACCGCCGCCGTCCGCGTCGTCCGCGACGGTGTGGAGGTCGCGGTCCTCCACCCCGAGCGCCGCCACTATCCGGTGCAGGACAGCTGGACCACCGAGGCGGCGATTCACACCACCTGGCTCGCCGATCTCTACGTCGTCCTGGGCGAAGACGACGGGGAAGGCGGGGCCGCGATCCGCGTCCGCCACAACCCGCTGGTGCCCTGGATCTGGATCGGCGCGGCGCTCATGGTGGCCGGCGGCGCGGTTTCGCTGACCGACCGCCGGCACCGCGTGGGCGCCCCGGCGCGCCGCGGCGCCCCGGCCCGCGGCGCCGCATCCGCCGCCGGCGCGGGCGAGTGAGGCCCGGGCGAGTGAGGCCCGGGCGAGTGAGGCCGATGCCGGGCGGCGACGCGCCGGTGCCGCCGGAGGAAGCGGCGGCGCGCCCGCGGGTCCCCGTCGCGCGGCGGCTGCGTTTCCTCCTGCCGGCGCTCCTCTTCGCCGCGCTTGCCGCCGCGCTCGGCGCCCAGCTGTTCACCGGCGACCCCGGCAAGCTGCCGTCGGCCCTGCTCGACAAGCCGGCGCCGGATTTCGACCTGCCGCCGGTGCACGGCTTCGCGCGCGGCTTCGCCACCGCCGATCTCCGGCGCGGCGACGTCGCGCTGGTCAACGTCTTCGCCTCCTGGTGCGGGCCCTGCCGCATCGAGCACCCGCTGTTCATGGAACTGGCCGCGGCCGGGACCGTCCCCCTCTACGGCCTCAACTACAAGGACGCCCCGCGCGACGCCGGGCGCTGGCTCCGCCGGCACGGCAACCCCTACGCCGCCACGGGCGCGGACGCGGACGGCCGCGTCGCCATCGATTGGGGCGTCTACGGCGTGCCCGAGACCTTCGTGGTCGACGGCACCGGCCGCATCCGCCACAGGCATATCGGGGTCCTGACGCGCCACGACCTGGACGAGACGATCCTGCCGCTGATCGAGGCGCTGCGCCGATGAGGGGCGCAAGACGGGCCGCCGCCCGCGTCCTGCGGGGCCTTGCCCTGCCGGGCTTGCTCGGCGCCGTCTGGCTCGCGCTGGCGGCGGGCGCGGCCGGTGCCTTCGCCCCGGAGACGCCGCTCGCCGACCCGGCCCTCGAGGCCCGCGCCCGCGCGTTGCACGCGGAGCTCCGCTGCCCGGTGTGCCAGGGCCAGTCGCTTGCCGACTCGGACGCGGGCCTCGCGCGGGACCTGCGCGCGATCGTCCGCGAGCGCCTCGCCGCGGGCGCGAGCGATGGCGACGTCCTGGCCTTTCTCGCCGCGCGTTACGGCGATTACGTCCTGCTCGATCCGCCGGTGAAGCCCGCGACCTACGCGCTCTGGTTCGGCCCCGCCGCGGTCTTCGTCGCCGGCGCGGGGCTGGCCTGGAGGCTGCTGCGCCGCCGCGCCCGCGCCGGCGGGGCCGGCGGTGCGCCGCTCTCCGCCGAGGAACGGCGCCGGCTCGCCGTGCTTCTCGACGACGAGCGATGATCTTCGCGCTCGTCGCGGCCCTTCTCACGGCGCTCGCCCTCGCCGCCCTCGCAGTGCCGCTGCTGCGCCGACGCGGGCGCGGGCCGGTGCGGGCGGAATACGACCTCGCCGTCTATCGCGACCAGCGCGCGGAGCTGGCGCGCGACCGGGCACGCGGCCTGATCGACGAGCGGGAGGCGGCGGCCGCGCGCGCCGAGATCGAGCGGCGGATGCTGCGCGCAGGCCGGCGGCGGGATGCCGAAAGGGCGTCCGGCGAAGGCGGGCCGGCGGCGGGCGGGCGAAGGCGGGCGGCCCTCCTCGCCCTCGGCCTCTGCGTTCCCGCCCTTTCCGCCGGCCTCTACGCCACGCTCGGCGCGCCCGGGCTGCCGGGCCGCCCGTTCGCCGAAAGCCCGGCCGCCGGGCGGGCGGCGGCGCACGACGTCGCGGATTCCGTCGCCCGGCTGCGGGCGCGGCTGGAGGCGGCACCGGCGGATGTCGACGGCTGGCTGCTTCTCGGCCGCGCCTACGTCCTCCTGCAACGCTACGGGGAGGCCGCGGCCGCGCTGCGCCGCGCCGCCGCCCTCGCGGCGGACGATCCCGAGATCGCGGCGCTGCTGGGCGAGGCGCTGGTCTGGGCCGCCGACGGGACGGTGACGGCGGAGGCCGTGCGCGTCTTCGAGGCGGTCCTGGCGGCACGGCCCGCCCATCCGGCCGCCCGCTTCCATCTGGCGCTCGCCCACGCGCAGGCCGGCCACCTCCGCCGCGCCTACGACATGTGGCGCGCTCTCGCCGCGGAGACGCCGGCGGATGCGCCGTGGCGCGCCGACCTCGCGGCCCTGATCCGCCAGGCCGCCGCCGCGCTGGGCGAGGCGGACGATTCGCTCCCAGGCGCCGGCGCCGCGCCACGCGGCCCGACGGCCGAAGAGGCGGCTGCGGCTGCGGTAATGGCGCCCGAGGACCGCGCGGCGATGATCCGCGCCATGGTGGAGGGCCTCGCCCGGCGGCTCGCGGACGCGCCGGACGACCTCGCGGGATGGCGCCGGCTCGCCCGCTCCTGGCGGGTGCTGGGCGAAGCGGCGAAGGCCGCGCGCGCCGAACTTTTCGTCGCCGTCCTCGAGGCCCGCGACTCGGCCGGGGCGGCGGCGCCGGACCCGCTCTGGCTCCAGGGCACCGCGGCGCTCGCGCGCGGCGACGATGCGGAAGCCCGCCGCCACTGGCGCCGCCTCCTCTCCCGCCTGCCCCCGGGCACGCCCTCGCGCACGACCCTCGCGGCCACGCTGGACGCCCTGTCGCGCTGGTGAATAGTGGTCAGTGGTCGGGGGCCAGTGGTCGGGGGTCAGTGGTCGGGGGTCAGTGGTCGGGGGCCAGTGGTCGGGGGTCAGTGGTCGGGGGTCAGTGGTCGGGGGTCAGTGGTCAGTGACTAGTGGATAGTGGGGAGGATGACCGGCGACTGGCGACTGGCCACTATCCACTATCCACTACGAGCCGCACCCGCCCTCATAGTGGGGAGGATGACCGGCCGCCGGCCACTGGCGACCGGCGACTGGCCACTGACCACTACGAGCCGCGCCCGCGCCCGCCCTCATACCGCGCCAAAGACGATGATCAAGCAACAGATTCGCAGCCACACGGGAAGCGTCTTTTCCTCTTTGGTCGCCATGGTCCTTCCCCCTTCGTTGATTGGTTGCCGCACCGGTCCGCCCGGCGCCGCCCTACTCGAACCGGCCTTCCTTCAACAACCGGTAAGCGGCCGTTCCCTTCAAGGCTTCGTTGTTCTTCACATAGTAGAAGGGAGTCTTGCCGTCATCATCGCGCGCGGCGGGGTCCGCGCCGGCTTCAATCAACGCCCGGATCACGGAGGGGTTGGAATTGGACCACGCCGCCGCATGAAGCGGCGTTACGCTGTCTTCCATGCGCGCGGCGGGGTCGGCGCCGGCTTCAAGCAACGCCCGGATCACGGAAGGGTTGGAAGTGTCGTGCGCCGCCTTATGAAGTGGCGTTGCGCCGCCGCCGCACGCGGCAAGGGAAGCGACGGCAAGCGAAGCGAGGCACACGGCAAGGGAACGGTTCATCGCAGGGTTCCTTTCGCGGTTCGATTGAGAGCTTGGGGTTGCGTTCCGCCGACGCGCCCTCGAAGCCGGCGTTGCCAGAATCGCCACGGGAAGGCAGGGCCGGCGCCGGGGTAGGCAACGTGTGGAGGATGACCGGCCACTGGCCACTGGCGACCGGCCACTATCCCCTACGAACCGCGCCCGCACCCGCCCTCATAGTGGGAGGGTGACCGGCCGCCGGCAACTGGCGACTGGCGACCGGCCACTGGCGACTGGCCACTATCCCCTACGAGGGGCGCCAGGGTTCGTAGTCGCCGGTCGCGCGGTCGCGCCTGCCGCCGCGCAGGATGTGCCCCGGCGGGCGGTAGGCGGCGGCGGTGCCGGTGGCGTTGGGGCGGTGGGGCTTCTCCCAGCCCTGCGCCTCCAGCGGCGCCTCCGTCGGCGGCGCGGCGGAGACGTGGTGGAGCCAGCGATGCCACTCCGGTGGCACCCGGGAGGCCTCGACCTCGCCCTCGTACACGACCCAGCGCCGCTCGCGCCGCCCGGCCGGCCGGCGCTTCTCGCGATAGTAGCGGTTGCCGGCCTCGTCCCGGCCCACCGGTGCCCCGCACAGCAGGGTGAACAGCCGCGTCCCGATCGTCGTCGCCATGACCGCGCGCCCCGCGCCCCGCACCCCGCGCCTACGCCGCGGCGTCGCGGTGGGCGGTGAAGGTGAGGCCCTTGGCCTGGAACTTCGCCTTCACGCCGGGCGCGATGGCGTCGAGCCGGTCGGCGACCCGGGGCGCCATGTCGATGTCGGTCATGTCGTGGACGCCGCCGGTGATCAGCACCTGCAACACCCCCTCCTCGTCGCCGATGTTGCGGAAGGCGCGGTTCACCCGGGGCGGCACGGAGATGGTGTCGAACGCTCCGAGCGTGACCCGCCCGCCGCCGTCGTCGTTCCAGGTCACCTCGAAGCGGCCCTTGAGCACGGTGAAGGTCTCGAAGGTGCGCTGGTGGGCGTGCAGGGAAGGGCCCTGGCCGGGCGGGCAGACGGCCAGCGTCATGGTCATGCCGGCGGCGCCCGCGATCGGCGCGCCGGCGTTGATCGGTGTTTCGGCGTCCGACCCGAGCCCGATCACCGAAAGCAGCGCGCGGGCGTAGACGACGTCGTTGGCCTCCTGCGGGATATCCGGATCCTGCTGGATCGGCAGCGGCTTCAGCGCGCCGAAGCGCGCGATGCGGCGTTCCATCTCGTCGGGCGTGATCTCGATCGTCCTCATCGCGTCCCTCCTCGCCGTCAGATCTGCCGGTCGCGGCCCTCCCAGAAGCGCGCGCGCACCGCGCGCTTGAGCACCTTGCCGACGCCGCTGCGCGGCAGTTCCTCCCAGAATTCCACCGTCTTGGGCGCCTTGTAGCCGGCGAGTTCGCGCTTGCACAGGGCGATCAGCTCGCCCTCGCTCACGCGCGCACCGGGCTTCGGCTCGACCACCGCCTTCACGGCCTCGCCCCATTTCTCGTCCGGCACACCGATCACCGCGCAGTCCTGGACCGCCGGGTGGCTCCAGATCACCCGCTCGATCTCGATCGGGAAGACGTTGAGCCCGCCCGAGATGATCATGTCCTTCTTGCGGTCGACGATATAGACGAAACCATCCTCGTCCTTGTAGCCGATGTCGCCGGTATGGTGCCAGCCGTGGGCGCGGAGCGCCGCCGTCGCCTCCGGGTCGCCGTGGTAGCCGAGCGACACGAAGGTGCCGCGCACCACGATCTCGCCCCATTCGCCGGGCGGCAGCAGGGCACCGTCGTCCGCCATCATCTCGACCTGGACGAAGACGGGCGGGCGCCCGCAGCTCAACAGCCGCTGCGCCTTGGCCGGGTCGGCCAGGGCCTCGAGATGGTCCGCCGGAGTCAGGATGCCGATGGTGCAGGGGCATTCGGCCTGCCCGTAGATCTGCGTCATGCAGGGGCCGAAGAGGTCGATCGCCTCGGCCACCTTGTCGGCCGACATCGGCGCGCCGCCATAGACGAAATACTCCAGGGTGGAATAGTCGAAATCCCGCGCCCTGGGATGGGCCAGCATCATGTAGATCACCGTCGGCGGCATGAAGGTCTGGGTCACGCCGTGGCGGGCGATCGCCTCCATGACGGCGAGCGGCTCGGCCTTGGGCAGGCACACCGTGGTGCCGCCGAAGGCCATGGCCGGCCAGGCCCAGACCCCGGCCCCGTGGGCCATGGACGTGGCGACGAGGTGCACCGGCGGCCGGCGGAGCGGCAGATGGGCGTAGAGATTCGCGCTCCACGCCTCCCAGACGAGGTTCGACCACATGGCGCCCTTGGGCCGGCCGGTGGTGCCGCCGGAGGTGAAGTGGCTGATCACCGCGTCGCGCTCGTCCGCGAGCGCGGGCGCGGTGCTCCCGTGGCCTTCGATGAAGCGCGCGAAGGAGGTGTCCCCCTCGCGATCCAGGCAGACGAAGCGGCGGAGCGCCGGGCATTCGGCGCGAATGCGCGGCATCCAGGCGGCGAAGGCGGAATGGTAGAAGAGCCACCCGGCCGCGCGCTGGTTCAGGATGTCGATCGTTTCCCCGATCGAGGCGAGGGCGGCCAGGCCCACCCAGACCCCGCCGGCGCGGGCGGCGCCGATCCAGGCCTCGAAGGCGGCGGCCGCGTTCGGGCTCAGCACCGCGACCCGGTCGCCGGGCACGAGACCGTCGGCGATCAGCGCGTTCGCCGTGCGGTGGCTGCGCTCGGCCACCTCCCGGTAGCTGCGCTCGCCGTCCGCGTCGATCAGGCAGGCGCGGTCCGGGTGGTAACGCAGCCCGCGGTCGAAGAAATCGATCAGCCTCATGGCGCGTCCCGCCGGCCCGCGCTCAGCGGCGGGCGACCATCGTCTTCTTGATCTCGGCGATCGCCTTCGCGGGGTTCAGGTTCTTGGGGCAGGCCTTCGCGCAGTTCATGATGGTGTGGCAGCGGTAGAGCCTGAACGAATCTTCGAGGCCGTCGAGCCGCGCACCGGCGGCCTCGTCGCGGCTGTCGACCAGCCAGCGCCGGGCCTGCAACAGCGCCGCCGGGCCGAGATAGCGGTCGCCGTTCCACCAGTAGCTGGGGCACGCGGTCGAGCAGCAGGCACAGAGGATGCATTCGTAGAGGCCGTCGAGCTTCGCCCGGTCTGCGGGCGCCTGGAGCCGCTCGCCCGAGGGCGAGGCCGGCGTGTCGGCCTTGAGCCAGGGCTCGATCGCGGCGTATTGCGCGTAGAAATCCGTCATGTCCGGCACCAGGTCCTTGATCACCGGCAGATGCGGCAGCGGGTAGAGGCGCACCTCGCCGCGCACCTCGCGGATCGGCTTGATGCAGGCGAGGGTGTTGGTGCCATCCACGTTCATCGCGCAGGAGCCGCAGATCCCCTCCCGGCAGCTGCGGCGGAAGGCGAGCGTCGCGTCCACCTCGTTCTTGATCTTGATCAGCGCGTCCAGGACCATCGGCCCGCAGGCGTCCAGGTCCAGGTCGTAGCTGTCCGTGCGCGGGTTCGCGCCGCCGTCCGGGTCGTAGCGGTAGATGCGGAAGCGACGGGTCCGGCCGGTGCCCGCGGGCGCCGGGAAGTGCCGGCCCTTGCCGACCTTCGAATTCCGGGGGAGCGTGAACGCGGCCATGGTCGTCGTCCTGGGGCAGGGGCGGCTCTAATAGACCCGCGCCACCGGCGGGATCGGCTCGACCTCGTTGCTCATGGTGTGCGTGCGCACCGGCCGGTAGGCGAGCCGGGGCGTGCTGGCGCCGTCGTCGAGCCAGGCGACGGTGTGCTTGAGCCAGTTCTCGTCGTCGCGCGCCGGGTGGTCCTCCCGCGCGTGGGCGCCGCGGCTTTCCTCGCGGTGGAGCGCGCCGTGGAGGGTGACGCTCGCCTGGCGCAGCAGGTTGTCGAATTCGATGGTCTCGACCAGGTCCGAGTTCCAGATCAGGGAGCGGTCGGAGACCCGGAGGTCGCTGCGGTAGCCGTCCCAGGCGCGTTCCAGCTTGCGCGCGCCTTCCTCCATGACGGCGCGGGTGCGGAAGACGCCCGCGTGGTCCTGCATCGTCCGCTGGAGGGCGAGGCGGAGCGTCGCCGTCGGCGTGGCGCCGCCGGCGTGGCGCAGGCCGTCGAACCAGGCGAGGCAGCGGTCGACGGCGCCGTTCTTCAACGGCGCATGGGCGGCGCCCGCCTCGACGGTCGCGGCGCAGCGCAGCGCCGCCGCGCGGCCGAACACCACGAGGTCGAGGAGCGAGTTCGAGCCCAGCCGGTTGGCGCCGTGTACCGAGACGCAGGCCCCCTCGCCGACCGCCATCAGGCCCGGCACCACGGAATCGTGCCCGCCGCCCGCGATGGTCACGGCCTCGCCGGTGTGCAGGGCAGGCACCCCGCCCATGTTGTAGTGCACGGTCGGGATCACCGGGATGGGGTCGCGGGCCGGGTCGATGCCGGCGAAGACCCGCGCCGTCTCGGTGATGCCGGGGAGGCGCTCTTGCAGGACCTGGGCGCCGAGATGGTCGAGCTTCAGAAACATGTGGTCCTTCAGCGGGCCCACGCCCCGCCCCTCGCGGATCTCGACGGTGATCGAGCGGCTCACCACGTCGCGCGAGGCGAGGTCGCGGGCGTTGGGCGCGTAGCGCTCCATGAAGCGCTCGCCCTCGGCGTTGACGAGGTAGCCGCCTTCGCCGCGCGCGCCCTCGGTGATCAGGCAGCCCGAGCCGTAGATGCCGGTGGGATGGAACTGGACGAATTCCATGTCCTGCAACGGCAGCCCCGCCCGCAAGGCCATGGCGTTGCCGTCGCCCGTGCAGGTGTGGGCCGAGGTGGCGGAGAAATAGGCGCGCCCGTAGCCGCCGGTGGCGAGGATCACCATGTGCGCCCGGAAGAGGTGGAGCGTCCCGTCCTCGAGATTCCAGGCGAGCACGCCGCGGCAGGCGCCGTCCTCGTCCATCGCGAGATCGAGGGCGAAATACTCGATGAAGAACGCCGCGGCCCGGCGCAGCGACTGCTGGTAGAGCGTGTGGAGGATCGCGTGGCCCGTGCGGTCGGCGGCGGCGCAGGTGCGCTGCGCCTGTTTCTCCCCGTAATTGACCGTCATGCCGCCGAAGGCGCGCTGGTAAATTCTGCCCTCGGCGGTGCGGGAGAACGGCACGCCGTAATGTTCGAGCTCGATGACCGCCTGCGGCCCCTCCTTGCACAGATATTCGATCGCGTCCTGATCCCCGAGCCAGTCGGAACCCTTGACCGTGTCGTACATGTGCCAGCGCCAGTCGTCCGCGCCCATGTTGCCGAGCGCGGCCGAGATGCCGCCCTGGGCGGCGACCGTGTGGCTGCGGGTGGGGAACAGCTTGCTGACGCAGGCGGTCCTCAGCCCGGCCTCGGCCAGGCCCAGCGTCGCCCGCAGGCCGGCGCCGCCGGCGCCGACCACGACGACGTCGTAGCGATGCTCGGTGATCGGATAGGCCGCCACGCCGTCAGCCCCGCAAGGCGATGACGACCACGGAATAGACCGAGGCCAGGCCGAGCAGCAGGCAGAGCAGGGCGTTCAGGACCAGCATCGTCCCTTTCGGCCAGCCGCGGGCGTAGTCCTCGATCACCGTCTGGAGGCCGAGCTTCAGGTGGTAGAAGGTGGCACCCAGGAAGAGCAGCATCAGGATCGCGGCGACGGGGCCGGAGAGCCAGTCGACGAAGGCCGCGCGGCGGGCGCCGCCGGCCACGATCGACCACAGCGAGCCGACGAACCAGAGCGAGAGCGGCACCAGCGCGAGCGCCGTCAGGCGCTGCCGCCACCAGTGCCCCGTGCCCTCGCCTGCGGCCCCGAGATGGCGGACCCGGGCGAGCGGCGCCCCGGTGCTCACGGGCCCCCCGCCGCGCCACCGCAGGCGAGGCCCAGGCCCCAGGAGAGCCCGGTGAGCGCGGCGGAGGCCGCCACCACCGCGGCGCCGGAGGCGTAGGTCGCCTTGAGCGAGAAACCGAGTCCGGCATCCCAGAAGAGATGCCGGATGCCGTTGCACAGGTGGTAGAACAGGCACCAGGACCACGCCGCGAGCAAGGCGTAGCCGAGCCAGGAGGTCAGGAACCACTCCGTCCAGGCGTAGTAGCGCGGCCCCGCGGCGGCCGTCAGCAGCCAGGCACAGAGCATCGCCGCGCCGCCCGCCAGAACGACGCCGGTCGCCCGGTGGAGGATCGACAGCACCGAGGTGAGCTGTGGCCGATAGACGGTGAGATGCGGCGACAGCGGCCGCTGCGCGCGGGCGCTGCCGATGCCCTCGATGCCGCCGCCGGCGCCCGCCCGGCCCGCTCCCTCCGCCACGCGCCTTCTCCCGCAAATTCGATCCGACGAGGGACCGCGCGATCGGCGGCGATCAAACAGCACCCCGGGGCCTGAGTCAACGCGCCGGCGCGTCGGCCGTCCAGGAGGTTGATCGAACGAAGCCCGGCACAGGCGGCGAAACCGCGGTCGAGAGTCACCCGCGGGCAGCCGTGCTCGATCGCCAGAGCCGCCCACGGGCCACCCTTGCGCGCCGGCGCCGGCGCCGTCACGATTGCGGCATGGCAGACATTGCGGCGTTCGATACGCTCGCCACGGCCCGGAAGCTCAAAGCGGCCGGTATCGCCGAAGCCCATGCCGAAGCGATTGCCGAAGCCCAAGCCGAAGCCGCCCGCGCCGGCCGTAGCGAGCTTGCGAGCAAGGCAGACCTCAAAGCCGAAATTGCCGACCTCAAGGCAGACATTGCCGCCCTCGAAATCCGGTTCTACCGCGCGTTGATGGTGTTGGCAGGGTTTACGGCGGCCGTCGCCGCCGTCGCCGTCGGCTTGGTGCAGGCATTGGGCTAGGCGCCGCCGCCCGCCTCGAAGCGGCCGCGCCCGCCGCGCCGCGCCAGGGAGCGCCCACAGCACGCATCCGCCCGCCGCCGGGTCCCAACACACCCGCCAGCCCGCGGCGCCGCCAAGGCCGCCAGGCCGGGCGCCTCATCGCCGCATGACCAGCTGGTCGCAGAGATACGCAGCACGATCGCGGTGGTCATGGGCATCTTCTGGGTGCTCGTCCTGGTAGTCGTGCTACATGCCGTCTTCAGCTGATCTCTTCCGCGCCAGCGCCGCCGTCGCGACACTTTCCAGCACGCGGAGGCGATCCAGCAGGTCGGCGGACCAAGCCACGCCGAAGGCGTCCGCGGCAGCGCCGACGCCGGCGTAATCGAGGCCGAACACCCCGCCCAGCCCGCCCCGCCGGCGCGCAATCGGGCAGGATCAAGGCAAGCCAGCGGTTCATCGCGGGGTTCCCTTCAAGGTTCGATTGACCGGCGCCCCAGCGCCCTCGAAGCGGCCGGGCCAGCGCGCCGGTCATCGTCTTCCGGGTCCGGGCGCCGCGTCGAATGGCCATGGGCGCCGCAGAAGTAGCAGGAAGGAAGCCCGGTTCGGGCCACGTCGCCCCGCAGTGAGGGCTCTGCATCCATGAGAGCCTCGAGCGCCGCGTTGTCCGTCAGGTCCACACCGGGCCGGACGCCTTATCCCTCGGAACACCGGGATGGACGGGGCGGGACCGGCACCGCGCCCCGGATCGTCCAGAACGCACGGAGCGCCCGCTCGATCGTCGCCTTCAGGGTCGTGCGCTCTCCCGCCGCATGAGCCTTGGTCGCGCCCGGCGGCGCGTCGTTGATGTCGATGATCGTCCTCATGCGCGAAGACACATTGATCCCTGTGCCTTATGCAAGAATTCGCATCCGAAGCGCCCTTCCCGGCCGGCGGCGCGCCCCGCGCGGATTTGACTCGGATTCCGAACCGGTGTTCCTTCGCTCGCGCGCCGGCGGCGCGGCCGGATCGGAGAAGCAAGCCTATGCTCACCTTGCCCAAGGAGGAATTGCGGGGGCATTTCACCATGCTGCCGATGGACGAGGTCCATTTCGGCTGCGGCAGCCTCGCGCAGCTTTCCGCCGAACTCGAGAAGCACGGCGTGCGCCGGGCGGTGGTCGTCACCAGCCATTCGCTGACGCGGCAGGGCGCCCTGCTGGACAAGGTGGTGGCCGCGACCGGCGGGCGCTGTGCCGGCGTGTTCCCCGAGACGGTGCAGCACGTCCCCCGTCGGAGCGTCATCGCCGCCGCCGCCTTCGCCCGCGAGAAAGGCGCCGACGCGCTGATCAGCTTCGGCGGCGGCACGCCGAACGACACGGCCAAGGCGGCGGCCATCTGCCTCGCCGAAGGGATCGACGAACCGGCCGGCCTCGACGCCTGCACGATCAAGTTCACCTACCCGGACAAGGTGGAAATGCCGGCCCTCGGCGCCGACCCCGTCCCGCTGTTCGCCGTCCCGACGACGCTCTCGGCGGGGGAGTTCACCTATTTCGTCGGCGTCACCGACGAGGCGCGCAAGGTCAAGGACCTCGCGGTCGACCGGCGGCTCACGGCGAAGGCCGTGTTCCTGGACCCGGACCTCACCCTGGAGACGCCGGCGCGGCTCTGGCTCGGCACCGGGATGCGCGCCGTCGACCACTGCATCGAGGCGTTGTGCTCGACCACCCGCCAGCCCTTCACCGACGCCCTCGCCTACCGCGCCCTCGCCATGCTGACGCGCTACCTGCGCGAGACCAGGCGGGATGCGGGCGACAAGACGGCGCGCGGGCAGTGCATGGTGGCGGCCTGGATGTCGGTCTGTGGCCTCGCCAACGTCACGCTCGGGCTCAGCCACGGCATCGGCCACCAGCTCGGTGCCCGCTGCGACGTCCCCCACGGCGAGACCTCGGCCGTGATGATGCCGCACGTGATGGCGTTCAACCGCCCGGTGACCGCCGCCCGGCAGGCTTGGGTGGCCGAGGCGATGGGCCTCGATGCGGGCGCCATGGGCGAGGAGGCGGCGGCGCGGGCGGCGGCGGACGAAGTGGCCAGGCTGGTACGCGCGGACATGGGCCTGCCCTGGCGGCTGCGCGACGTCGGAGTCACCGAGGACGATTTCGAGGGGATCGCGGCGGACGCGCTGGAAGACATCATCGTCGCCAGCAATCCGCGCCGGGTGTCCTCCACGAACGAGGTCGTCGATCTGTTGCGCGCGGCCTGGTAACGCGGTCGGAAACGGGATAGGGCCATGGCGGCCGACGAATCCATCCACCATCCACTATCCACCATCCACGACCCTGATCCACTATCCACCGCCCCTGGCAGCGCGGTCGGAAACGGGAGAGGCCCATGGGCTATCGCATCGCCGTCGATACCGGCGGCACGTTCACCGATGTGGTCATCGCCGACGGCGAGGGCCGGCTCACCGTCGGCAAGGCGCTGACCACGCCGGACCGGACCTTCGAGGGGTTCCGCGCCGCCCTCGCCAACGCCGGCGAGATCGCCGGCATCTCCTTCGACCGCCTGGTCGGCGAGACCGAGATGCTGATCTACGGGACGACGCGCTCGACCAATTCGATCATCGAGGGCAAGGTCGCGAAGACGGCGCTGCTCGTCACCCAGGGCTTCCCGGACACGCTCCTCTACCGCCACGGCGGTAAACGCGAGCCCCTCAATCTGGCGATGGAGTTTCCGCCGCCCTACATCCCGCGCCGCCTCACCTTCGAGATCCCGGAGCGAATCAACGCCGAAGGCGGCGTCGAGCGGGCGCTCGACGAGGCGGCCGCGCGGGCGCTCATCGGGGGCCTGCCGCGCAAGGGCATCGAGGCGGTGGCCGTCGCGCTGCTCTGGTCGATTGCGAACCCCGCCCACGAGCTGCGGCTGGGCGAACTCGTCGCGGAGATCATGCCGGGCGTCCCCTGCACGCTCTCGCACCAGCTCAACCCGATCATCCGGGAGTTCCCGCGCACGTCCTCCACCGCCATCGACGCCTCGCTGAAACCACTCATGCAGAGCCACCTTTCGGCCTTCGAAAGCGACCTGCGGGCGGCGGGCTGCCGGGGCGAGATATTGGTCGGCACCTCGTCGGGCGGCGTGATGCACGTGGAAGACGTGGTCGCGAAGCCGATCTACACCGTGAAGTCGGGGCCGTCGATGGGGCCGCTCGCCGGCATCGCCTACGCCGCGGCGGAAGGCCAGGGCGACGACGTCATCATCGTCGACACCGGCGGCACCACCTTCGACGTGAGCCTCGTGCGCGGCGGCCAGGTCAAATACACCCGCGACACGTGGCTGCTTGGCGAGTGGATCGGCCACAATCTCGGGCTGTCCTCGGTGGACGTGCGCAGCGTCGGCGCCGGCGGCGGCTCCATCGCCTGGATCGATTCCGGCGGGCTCCTGCGCGTGGGCCCGCAGAGCGCCGGCGCCCGGCCCGGCCCCGCCTGCTACGGCGCCGGCGGGCGCGCACCGACCGTCACCGACGCCGCCGTGGTGCTCGGCTACATCGACCCGGACTACTTCCTGGGCGGGCGCATGGCCCTCGACGTGAAGGCGGCGCGCGAGGCGCTGGCGGCGCTCGCCGAACCGCTGCACCTTTCCCTCGACCAAGCCGCCTCTGCCGTGCTCACCCTGGCCGGCGAGCAGATGATCAAGGCGATCCAGGAGATCACCGTCCAGGACGGGGTGGATCCGGGCGAGAGCATCATCGTCGCCGGCGGCGGCGCCGCCGGGCTCAACATCGTCCCCATCGCCGAGGCGCTGGGCTGCCGCAAGGTCCTGCTGCCGCGCGAGGCCGGCGCGCTCAGCGCCTGCGGCGGGCAGTTCTCCAACATCGTCACCGAGTTCAGCGCGAGCCGCTATGCCCACTCGGCCAGCTTCGACTTCGAAGGCGTGGGCGCGACGCTCGCCGGCATCGCCGGGCGCATGGACGAATTCGAAGCGAAGCTCCGCGGGCGCGGCATCGCGCGCTTCGCCCGCGAATACTTCGTCGAGGCCCGCTACATCAACCAGCAGTGGGAGATGGAAATCCCCATGCCGATGGACCGCTTCGTCGGCGCGGGCGACGTGGAGCGGCTGGTCGAAACCTTCCACGAAGTCCATTTCAGGCGCTACGCGGTCAAGGAAGAGGGCGGCGCCATCGAGTGCGTCAACTGGAAGGGCCGCATCACGTCGTTCCTCGACAAGCCGTCCCTGCCGACGGAACCGGCCGGGGACTCCGCGCCGCCGCCGCCGCGCCGGACGACCCGCGCCTATTTCGGGGAGGCCGGAAGCCTGGACACGCCGTTCCACCTCGGCGACGATCTGGCGCCCGGCATGGTCATCCCGGGGCCTGCGATCGTCGAGGAGCCGACCACGACCATCGTCGTCTATCCGGGCGCGACGGCGCTGGTCACCGCCGGGCGGAACTACCTGCTGGAGACCGGCGCGACCGGTGCGTGAGGGAGGAAGCGATGGCGCGAGCGACCGCCGAAGCGGCGCGCGAGAACCGGATCGATCCGGTCCTGCTGCCGGTCATGGCGAACCGCATGGACGCGGTGTGCCGGGAAATGACCAACACCATGCTGCTTGCCGCGCGATCCTCGGTGATCGGGATGGCGCGGGACTTCTCCTGCGCGGTCATCACCTCGGACAACCAGGTGCTGGCCGTCGCCGAAGGCTTCCCGATTCACGTCTGGGGCACCAACATCCAGACGAAATCGATGCAGGACCTGCACCCGGACTACGCCGAGGGCGATGCCTTCCTCCACAACGACCCCTATCTCGGCAACACCCACCCGGCCGACCACACCATCCTGGTGCCGGTCTTCCACGAGGGGGAGCACTTCTTCACCGTCGCGGTGAAGGCCCACCAGGCCGACGTCGGCAACAGCCTGCCCACGACCTACATGGCCCAGGCCGGGGATGTCTACGAGGAGGGCGCGCTGATCTTCCCCTGCGTCCAGGTGCAGAAGGATTTCCGCGACGTCGACGACATCATCCGCATGTGCGAGCGCCGCATCCGCGTGCCGGAGCAGTGGTTCGGCGACTATCTCGCGGCGGTGGGCGCGGCGCGGATCGGCGAACGGGCGCTCAAGGCCTTCGTCGCCAAATACGGCCCCCACGCCGTCCGGCAATTCGTGGATGAATGGTTCGCCTATTCCGAGCGGCGCTGCATCGACGCCATCCGCAAGCTCCCGGAGGGCACGCTGAGGGGCGCGCAGGCGCACGACCCGATCGAGCCCTGGGTGCCGGAGGGCATTCCGGTGAACGTCTCGATCGCGATCGACCCGGCCGAGGCGCGGGTTACGGTCGACCTGCGCGACAACGTCGACTGCATCGATGCCGGCCTCAACCTGACGGAGACGACCTCGACCATGGCGGCGGTGCAAGGGGTGCTCACCTGCCTGGGCGAGGACCTGCCGCCCAACTCCGGCACCATGCGCCGGATCGACGTGCTGCTGCGCGAGAACTGCGCGGTGGGCATCCCGCGTTTCCCCCACAGCTGCTCGGTCGCCACCACCAACCTGACGGACGTGATCGTCAACGTCACCCAGTCGGCCTTCGCCGAGCTCGGCGAAGGCCAGGGCTTCGCGCACGGCAACTACTGCAACTCGGCCGCCGCCGGCGTCGCCTCCGGCACCGACTGGCGCCGCGCGGGCGAGCCCTACATCAATCAGATGTTCATGATGGGCGGCGGCGGCGGCGCCTCGGCGGAGAACGACGGGATGCACTACCTGTTCGTGCCGGTCGCCGCGGGCCTGCTTTACCGCGACAGCATCGAGATCAACGAGCAGCGCTTCCCGGTGCTGATCGACAAGATGCACGTCGTCACCGATTCCATGGGCCACGGCCGCAGGCGGGGCGGGCCGGCGACCGAGGTGGTCATGGGGCCGCGCCGGGATCCGATGCGCATCCTCCATGTCTGCAACGGCCTCCGGAGCGCGCCCAGGGGCGTGCGTGGCGGCACCGGCTCCCGCTTCGGCGGCAACGTCAAGATCGGCAAGGACGGTGCCGAGCACCCATACCCGGCCGTCATGGTGTGCGACCTCGAAGGCGGCGAGCGCCTGCGGGCGCTGGACCAGGGCGGCGGCGGCTACGGCAGCCCGCTCGAGCGCGAGCCCGCGCGGGTGCTGGCCGACGTCGCCGAACGCTACGTCTCGATCGAGACGGCCCGCGACGTCTACGGCGTGGTCGTCGCCGGCAGCGCGGACGACGATACCCTCGCGGTGGACGCCGTCGCCACCGCCGCCCTCCGGAAACGCATGGCCGCCGCCGCGTAACCCCCGTGCCGTGAAGAAGGCGCGTTACGGCTCCCGGCTCAGGCCGCCGGCTTCCAGCGCGTCGAGGTAAGCACGCCAGATTTCGTCGCGGTGCTCGGCCAAGTGGCGGAGGTAGCGCCACGTGTAGATGCCGGTGTCGTGCAGGTCGTCGAAATGGATGCGCACGGCGTAGTTGCCGACCGGCTCGATCAGGGTGATGCCGACGTGGCGGCGGCCGGCGACGATGGTCTTCCCCTCGCCGTGGCCCCTCACCTCCGCCGACGGGCTCTCGACGCGGAGCAGTTCGGCGGGCAGGCGGCAGCCGAGACCGTCGTCGAAATCGATCTCGAGGAGCTTCTCCGCGCTCCTGTAGCGGAGCTCCGTGGGCCGGGGCTGGGCCGCGAAGGGCGTGCTCACCGGGCCTCGTCGTCCTCGAGGGGGCGCGCTTCCTCGGCCAGCATGATCGGGATGCCGTCGCGAATCGGGAAGGCCAGCCGGGCCTTGTCGCTGATCAACTCCTGGCGTTCCCCGTCGTAGCGCAGCGTTTCCCTGGTCACCGGGCAGACCAGGATCTCCAGCAATTTCGGGTCGACGATGCTCCGTTCCTCCGCCATTTCTCGCTCCCTCACTGGACGCGCTGCGGTGGCCGGTCCGGCTGGTGAACCGCCATCCGCAACAACGCCTCGATCATGCGGACCCGCTCGGCCTCGCCCCGGCATTCGAGGAGCGCCTGCTTCTCGTTCGGCGCGAAGGGGCAGGCCATCGCCAAGCCGGTGATCAGCGCCTCGTCACCGGCCCGGTCGATGGCGTCCCAGTTGACGGTGAGTCCGTGGCGCTCGAAATAGGATTTGAGCGCGGGAACGAGCCGCCCGCGGTCGATCGCGAGGGGCGTCGCTTCCGGCAAGTCGCCGGCGAAGCGGCGGTAGTCGGCGCGAACGCGCCGATAGAGCAGGCCCTCCGCTTCGTGCTCGCCCGCGATCTCGAAGCGGCACACCCCGGCCAGGGTGATCAGGAAGCGATTGTCCGGCGTCTCCGAAAAGGAAACGATCCGCCCGAGGCAACCGGTCGGATAGACCTCGGGCGCGGCCAGATCGGCCTTCGGATCGGTGGGCTGCACCATGCCGATCATCCGGTGCGATCCCATCGCGTCCTGGACCATCTGAAGGTAACGCTTCTCGAAGATGTTGAGCGGCAGGCGCCCGCGCGGCAGCAGCAGCACCCCCGGCAGCGGGAAGATCGGAACGACGCGCGGCAGGTCGCGGACGTCGTCCGGGCCGGCGCCGGCTTCGCCCATGCCGCGCCTCAGGAGAACAGGATCGACGACAGCTTGCGCCGCCCCGCGACCGTCAACGGATCCGCATGGCCGAGGGCCTCGAAGAGCTTGACCAGCTGCTGCCGCGCCGCCTGATCGTTCCAGTGCCTGTCCCGGCGGACGATCTCGATCAATTCGTCGATGGCCTGCTCGTTGCGCCCGGCCCCGTAATGGGCCATGGCGAGGTCGAAGCGGGCCTGGTGGTCGTTCGGGTTCCCGGCGAGCCGCGCCTGGAGCGCGCCCGCGTCGCCGGCGGCTTCGCCCGCCTGCTCGGCCAGGGCGAGCGCGGAGACGGCGCTTTCGATCCGCGAGTCCTTCAGCGCCTCGTCGTCGAGCCCGTCGGCCATCTCGCGGGCCGTATCCAGTTCGCCGGCGGCGACGTGGCAGCGCAGGAGCCCGGCGATGGCCGCCTTCTCGCCCGGCGCTTGGCGCAGAATCTGGCCGTAGATGTTCGACGCGGCGCCGGAGTCGCCCTCCTCCAGGGCGCGATCGGCCTGTTCCAGCGCCTGTTCGACGGGCGACGGGCCGACGGGGCCGGTCAGCCTTTCCACGAAGCGCTTGATCTGGCTCTCCGGCTGGGCGCCGATGAAGCCGTCCACCGGCTGACCCCGGTGGAACGCGAACACCGCCGGGATCGACTGGATGCGGAGTTGCTGCGCGATCTCCGGGTTCTGGTCGATATCGACCTTGACGAGCTTCACCTTGCCGCCGGCGGCCGCGACGGTCTTCTCCAGGATGGGCGCGAGCTGCTTGCAGGGGCCGCACCAGGGCGCCCAGAAATCGACGATCACGGGCGTGTCGTTGGACGCCTCGATCACGTCGGCGGCGAAGGTCTGGGTCGTCGCCTCCTTCACGGGCGGCGCGCCGGCGCCCGCCCCCTGGCCGATGATGGGTTCCATCCCCCCACGCTCCCGCCTGCGAACGATCCCCCTAGATGGCAGCTTGTGCCCGCCCTTGCAAGCCCGCGCACCCTCGCGGTGGCCAGTGGTCGGTGGCCAGTGACCAGTGGCCAGTCACCGGCCACTGGCGCTCGACTCCCGCAAGCGCGACCTCGCCGGCGCCCTCCGGGGAGGCAGTGGATAGTGGATAGTGGATAGTGCGGCAGGGCGCGATGCCGAGGATTGGCGGCGCGTCCAGCGCATCGTCGACGAAGGCGCGTGGACCGCCCGCGGCACGACCCACCGCCTGCTCTGGCTGGAGGACGCCGGCAAGCCCTGGCTCACCGTCCTCAAGCACACCGCAAGCGGCGAGGTCTACCTACAGTCCTACCGGAGGGCGAAGGTGCGCGACATCAAGAAGGCGCAAGGGGAGAACGAGCGATGAAAGGTCTGCGAAGGGCCTGCGGCCGGTGGGTCATGAAGCTGGGCGTGCGCATGATCTTTGCGGGTGAGTGGATGATCCGCTTCGGCGCAGGGATATAGTGACGCCAAGAAGGAGCCCGGGGGGCCGCCACCTCCCCCGCCGAACATACGTCGGGCTGGGCCGGCGCCCTTGCGGGCTGACTCAGGCTCCACCCCAACTCTACCCGGCCTGCCCCCGGCCCGCAATACATCGAGGGCACAAACTTAACTGCCGCGCGCCGGGAGAGCCGACCGAGGCTCTCGCCGCCGAGCACGGCACCCCCTTCGCATACCCCCGCCGCGCCGATTCCGGACACGACTTTCGCCCCCCTCCGGCCCAGATCCCGCCAGATCCCGCAGGATTCCGCCAAATTCCACCTTAACGATTGGAGGACACGACTTTCGCATCTCGACAATGGGTCGACAGGCCGGGCGGGGTACCGTGACGGTTGTGGCGCGTTTCCCGGTCCGTCACCATCCGGGTCACGGCGGCCTGCCCTTGCGCGGGCTTCGGGGGAAGGCTAAAGGATGCCCGCGGCTTCGAGCGGCCGGGGGCGCGGCCTTCCCCGGCGGAACGCCGCCAGGGGAGGGGCGCCATGATCGACCTCTATTACTGGCCGACGCCGAACGGGTGGAAGATCACCATCCTCTTCGAGGAGCTCGGCCTCCCGTACAACGTGATTCCCATCGACATCAACAAGGGCGAGCAGTTCGAGTCCGATTTCCTGGCGATCGCGCCCAACAACCGGATGCCGGCGGTGGTCGACCCCGACGGTACGGATGGCAAACCCCTGTCGCTCTTCGAATCCGGTGCGATCATGCTGCACTACGCCGACAAGCACCGGCGCTTCATCCCGGCGGACGGGCGGGGCCGCGCCGAGGTGCTCCAGTGGCTGTTCTTCCAGATGGGCAATGTGGGGCCCATGCTCGGCCAGTGCCACCACTTCCGCAACTACGCGCCGGAGCGCATCCCTTACGCGACGGAGCGCTACACCAACGAGGCGAGCCGCCTCTACCGCGTCGTCGACAAGCGTTTGGCCGACCGGGATTTCGTCGCCGGCGACTACTCGATCGCGGACATGGCGATCTTTCCCTGGATGCGCATCTGGCGGAACCAGGGCCAGGACATCGCCGACTACCCCAACGTCGCCGCTTGGCTCGAGCGCAACAAAGCGCGGCCGGCGGTGCGGCGTGGCCTCACGGTGCTGGACGAGAAGCAGCGGAAGAACTGGGAGTTCACCGAGGAGGAGCGCTCCATCATGTTCGGTGCCAGGCAGTTCGCCGCCCGCTGACGCCGGGAGGGAGGGATGATCGACCTTCACACTTGGGGCACGCCGAACGGCTACAAGGTCTCGATCATGCTCGAGGAAGTGGGGCTGCCCTACCGGGTCCACCCGGTCAACATCCTCGAAGGTGCGCAGTTCGAGCCGGCGTTCCTGGCGATCAGCCCGAACAACAAGATCCCGGCGATCGTCGATTCCGAGGGCCCCGACGGCGAGCCGATCTCGCTCTTCGAATCGGGGGCGATCCTGCTCTATCTCGCCGACAAGACGGGCCAGCTGATCCCAAGGGACGCGCGCGGGCGCTACCGGACGATCGAGTGGCTGATGTTCCAGATGGGCGGGGTCGGCCCGATGTTCGGGCAGGCCAACCACTTCCGCCGTTTCGCGAAGGAGGAGGTGCCTTACGCGATCGCGCGCTATACCGAGGAGGCGCACCGCCTCTACGGCGTGATGGATCGGCGCCTAGCGGAGCGTGACTATCTCGCCGGCGCTTACTCGATCGCCGACATCGCCTGCTTCGGCTGGGTCGCGCGCTGGGAATGGCACGGCATCGACTGGGCCGATTACCCCAACCTGCACCTCTGGTTCGAGGCCATCGGGGCGCGTCCGGCGGTGCGGCGCGGGCTCGCGGTGCCGGGGTAGCGTGGCGGGCGATCCGCTCGCCCATCCAGCGGTCTGGCGGGTGGCGGCGGTGCTGGCCGCGGCCGGTTCGGGTGCGCGGCCCCTCGCGCTAAACGCTACGGCCCGCAGCGCCGAGGACGCCGCCGCCAGCATCGGCACGGCGCTCGGCAGCATCGTCAAATCCCTGGTATTCACCATCGACGGCGCGCCGGTCATGGCTCTGGTCGCGGGCGACCGGCGGTGCGACACGGCGGTACTGGCCGCCGCCCTGGGCCGCGCGGGTCCGGTGCGCCGTGCCGACGCCGACACCGTGCGCGCGGCCACCGGCTTCGCCATCGGCGGTGTCGCGCCGGTGGCCCATGACCGGACGCTGCCGGTGGCCATCGACGCGAGCCTGGAGCGGTTTGAGACGGTCTATGCCGCCGCCGGCCATCCGCATTGCGTGTTCGCGACCAGCCTCCGCGAACTCGAGCGCCTGACCGGCGGCACCGTCGCGCGGGGCCTCGGCGTCCCGCGTTGAAACCGCGCCGCCCCGCCGTTGACAGCCTTCCGCCCGGCTCGCTAAACAACCCGCGTGGCCTGCGGGTGCCGCCAGGAGGGATGGCCGAGTGGTCGAAGGCGGCGGTTTGCTAAACCGTTGTACGGTGACAAGCCGTACCGTGGGTTCGAATCCCACTCCCTCCGCCAAACCAATTAGATAATCCTTTGATATAAATGGTGTTTTTGATGTGTCCTCCGAAGCGATCCCATGCAAAACTCCTCGTTTCGCGCGCGGAACCGGACGCTTCGGAATGGCCGGGAATAGAATGCCGTGGACAATCCGCGCTTGCGGACGGGGCCGCGCCGGCATAGCCTCGGTGCACGGTCGCTACGACCGTACCCGCCTTCGATACGCTCGCCACGGCCCGGAAGCTCAAGGTCCCCGGCGTCGATGACGCTCAAGCCGAAGCCATCACCTCGGCGGTTCACAGCGGCCGCGACGATCTATAGAAGGCACCACCCTGTTCTTACTGTGCCGACACTTACTATTTTTTGCAGGTGAGACTCTTTAGATTTACACATTCGTTTCATAGATTCTTCAATAAACTCTGATGGTAAATATTTTATAGTCCCGTATTTAACCATGGCGTTAGGATCCAGAACGCTAAAACTGCTTTTCCCTGGGTCAGAAATATCGTAATGCCAGAGTTCTGGACTCACTAAAGAGCGATGCTCTTGAAGGATTTTGCCTGTTTCTCGCAATTCGCTATCGCCGCTAGCCATTATGTCCTTTTTATTTTAGCATTAATCCATTTCCTCGTCATCTGGTCTTTATTCAGTTTAGCCGCAAGATCTAAAAACATGGTTTTTGTCCCATAGAAACAGGCTTCAGAAGGCGCCGAAGAGACAGACGGCCATGGCGACGACAAGTGCCGCCAGGAGGCCGAGAATCCGTTTCACGCCGTCGATCTTTGCTTCGAGGCGGGCGATGTCAGCCTTGGTGAGCGCCTTCACGGCAGCATGAGTGGCGAACGTGGCGACAGTCATGGCGCGAGATTACGCATGCCGGGAGCCGGCCGCATGCGCGTTTTGTCCGCCCGGGAGAGCCCGGACGTATGACTCGGCAGCGCGTGGTCAAGCTTCGGAGCGGTGCTCCTGAGTCCCGGTTCGGCGGGTTGCTGAACCGGCGAGCACCGACAGGCGCTACGGCCGTTTCACAAGCGCTAGACGATGGCGGCTCCCTGCACCGAGGTGGTGCGGTGAAGGACGGCCCCGGCCACTGTGCGGACTTACGGAAGCAGTTTCAGCAGGGCGACGACGCTTCCGCCGACCGCGACGACGGCGAGCACGATCCGGGTTTCAAGCCGGGCGAGGTCGGTTTTGGTCGCGACGTTGCTGTTGATCGCGTCGCTGACCGTGGCGCCGATCGCTTCGGCGTGGCGCGTTTCGACTCCCACAGCCTGGAGCGACTTTGCGGCCTTGAGCGTGTCGAAGGTGGCGTCGACCATAGTGCGAGGCTATGCCGGCACGGCACCGGGCGCAAGCGTGCCTTGTCCGCCTCCGTGCGCCCTTGCGAAAGAAGTGGATCGCCGCCGCTCAGCGGGCGTGCCATGGCTCGGTCAGCGGTTTGGCGCCGTTGAGCTCGCCGTAGCCGGCGCCAGTGGTGCCGCCGGGGGCGGGGCCGAAATAGCGCGGGTCCTCCGGCTCGCCGGCCGGCTGAAAGCGCACGTCGCTCGAAAGCCGGATGCGGCCGATGGGCGAATGGTTGTCCAACGCCCCATGCCAGGTAAACATGCCGAAGACCAGCATGTCGCCGGGGCCGAAATCGGCGCTCAGCAGCCGGGCGCCGCGGGCGCGGGCGAAGGCGAGGTGGCTCTCGGGCCGGGTCGCGCGGCGACCGCCGTCGCGGGCTATGTCGAAGCCGCGGGTTTCCGCGATCAGGTCGTCGAAGCGGTGCGAACCCTCGACGACCACCACCGGACCGTCGCAGAGCGGCACCGGGCCGAGCGCGGTCCACACCGTGACCACCCGCTCGGTGGCCCGCGTGAAGAAGGGATAGTCGCAGTGCGGCCCGGTCGCGCGCCCGACCGGCGCCGGCCGCAGGAACATGTAGTCGTGAGGCCACGCCGGCGCGCCCAGGATGCGGCCCATGACCGCGCGGATGCGGAGGCCGTGCGTGACCGCCCGCAGAAGCGGGCCTTCGGACACCGAGCGCCAGAAGGCGCCGAGATCGCCCACCGTCTCCCGGCGTCGGCTCGCGCCGGTGAAGATGCCCTCCACGGCCGGCGGTGCGACCTCGCCCACCGCTTCAAGCCGCTGGAACACCTCCCGGCGGGCGGCCGTCACCGCCGCCGCGTCGTGAAGGCCGCGCAGGAATAGATAGCCGTCCGCCTCCAGCCGCTCCCGTAGGGCCGCGGTGTCGAGGAAGAAGGCGCTCGAATCGACGAGTTCGCCCATCATCCCGGCGGGAACGGGCTCTCCCTGCGACTGGCAGTCTGGCATGGGCCCTCGCCCGTCCTCGCCGAAAGCCCGGCGATGATACAGCACGGCCGCGCAGGACGCGCAGGAACGGTGGGCGCTGCCATTGTCCTTCGCGCGATTTCCTGTTCGTCTTGGCGGCGGAGAAGTGCAAGGGGAGGCAGCGCCATGGCGTCCGACGATCTCTGTTACCTCACCGCGACCGAGGCCATCGCGGAGTTCAAGGCGCGCGCCCTGTCGCCGGTCGAGCTCATGTCCGCGGTGATCGCCCGGTCGGAAGCGGTCGAGCCGAAGGTCAACGCCTACACCTACACGTTCTACGAGCGCGCCATGGCGCAGGCGCGGGAGGCGGCGGCCCGATATGCGTCGGGCGCCGAGACGCGCGCGCTGGAAGGCGTGCCGATCGTCATCAAGGATTTCCACCCGGTCGCTGGCGAGATCACGACCTTCGGCTCGCGCATGTTCGCCGACCACGTCCCGCAGCACTCGGCGCCCACCGTGGCCCGCCTGCTCGATGCCGGGGCGATCATGCACGCGCGCACCACGACGCCGGAGATGGCGCACGCGCCGCACTGCCGCAGCGCCCTCTGGGGCACCACGCGCAACCCGTGGAACCTGGAATTCGGCCCCGGCGGCTCGTCAGGGGGCGCCGCGGCCGCGGTGGCGGCAGGCATGACGACCCTCGCCGACGGCACCGACGGCGGCGGCTCCATCCGGATGCCGGCGGCGTGCTGCGGGCATTTCGGCTACAAGCCGCCCTTCGGGCGCAACCCGACCGATCGCGACCACCCGCGGGAATCGCTCCTGCATTACGGCCCGATGACCCGCAGCGTCGCCGACGGCGCGTTGATGCAGAACGTGACGGCGGGGCCGCACCCCGACGACGTCTGCTCGCTCCGCCCGAAGCTCGAAATCCCGGACGCGCTCGAACCCATCAAGGGCTGGCGGATCGCCTTCTCCATGGACCTGGGCTATTTCGAGATCGACGAGGAGGTGCAAAGGAACACGCGGGCGGCGCTCGAGGCGTTCGAAAGCCTCGGCTGCACCGTCGAGGAGGTGGCGCTCGGTTGGGACATGGCCGTGCTCGACGCCTGGACCACCCATTGGGAGGGCCTCTTCTGGGCCGTCGCGGGCGATCTCTACCCCCGCTGGAAATACGAGATGGACGGCTTCGTGCGCGGCCTCCTGGAGCGCGGCGCGCAGCACAGCCTGAGCCGCTTCTACCAATGCAATTTCCTGCGCGGCAAGATGTACGAGACGCTGGCCCCGATCCTCGACGATTTCGACGTCCTCGTCTGCCCGACCAACGCCTTGCCGGCGCTGCCCGCCGACCACAGCCTCGAAGACACCGACTTCCGCATCAACGGGAAGACGCTGACCGTGGGCAACCGGCCGGGCGACATCTACGTGCAGTGGCAGCTCTGCTATCCGTTCAATCTCGTTCCTGAGTGCCCGGTGGCGAGCGTGCCGAGCGGCTTCTCCGCGTCCGGAGTCCCCACCGGCATCCAGATCGTCGGCCGCACCTTCGACGACCTGCGCGTGTTCCGGGCGGCAGCCGATTACGAACGCGCCTGCCCCTGGGACGGGCGCCGCCCGCCGGTCTGACGGCGGCCGGCGCTCGGCAGGCGTCAGCGCGCCGCCGGGCCCCGGTGTTCGTCGAGGAAGGCGCGCAAGGTTTCGCGATAGGCCTCCGGCTCTTCGAACATCGGCGTGTGTGACGAGTGCTTGAAGACCTTGATGCGGGCGTTCGGCAGCGCCGCGTGGAGCTTCATCGAGCAGGCCGGCGTCAACTCGTCGTGCTGGCCGCAGAGGACGAGCGCCGGCTGCGTCACCCGGTGCAGCGCGGGCAGCCAGTTCTTGTCCTTGATGCTGCCCGTGTAGCAGAACCCGTTCGGCCCCAGGATTGCCTTGTACGGCGCCATGTTCCAGTCCGAGAGCGAGCGGGCGAGGGGAGCCGGCCATTCGTCGAGCCGGCACATGTGGCGGTGGTTGAGGATGGCGATCGCCCCCTGATATTCGGGGTGGTCGAGCGTGCCTTCGGCCTCGTGGCGTTGCATCATGGCTTCCGTCTCGGGGCCGAGCGCTTGGCGCAGGCGGTGCAGCTCGCTCACCAGATGCGGGATGTCGCCCGCTCCGTTCGCCAGGATCAGGGTCTTGAAGGTGTCCGGATAGGCGAGGGCGTATTCCTGCCCGAGCCAAGTGCCCCAGGATTGCCCGTAGAGATGAACGACGCCCAGATCGAGCGCCTTGCGCACCGTCTCGACCTCCTCGACGTAGCGTTCGATGGTCCAGAGCGAGTCGTCGTCGGGCCGGTCGGACTTGCCGGTGCCGAGCTGGTCGAAGGCGACGACGCGATAGCCCTTGTCGGCGAGCCAGGAATGGCTGTCCCGCACGTAGTCGCAAGGCAGCCCCGGTCCGCCGTTGAGGCAGAACAGGACCTCGTCGCCCTCCCCGAAGCTGTAGGCGACGACCCTGTATCCGTCGACGGTCACGTCGATCGTCCGGTCCGGCGCGCGCTCGTCCGCCATGTCTGCTTCTCCTGTCTCAACGATCCCTGGAAGTGTCCCACGACCGGGAACCGGTCCCAACCCGGTTGCTGGCGTCAGACCGCGGTGCCCGTCAAGACAAAGACCCCCGTCTCGAGACGGGGGTCTTCATCGGTGGGTGACCTTCGGGATACCGAGCCCGCACAAGGGGTCGATTTGCTGCGAAAAGGAAATCGACCGCCTCTCGATTTGCTACGCCAACTAGGATAGCATCCCGCTCCACGAACGCAAGGGAGAATTCGCTTGCCCCTCATTTTCGGCTTCGACATCGGCACGACGTCCATCGGGTTCGCCGTCATCGACCACGATCCCGAAGCGGAGACGGGGAGGATCGAGCGTCTGGGCGTGCGCATCTTCCCCGAGACGAGAGATCCGAAGGGCGGTGCGCCGCTCAACCAGGAGCGCCGCCAAGCGCGGCTGCGCCGGCGTCAGCTGCGCCGCCGCCGCAAGCGCCTCCAATCTCTCCACGATCTGCTGTCCGATGCCGACCTGCTGCCCCGGCGCAGCTCACTCGAATGGTGGAAACTCACGAAGAGTGATCCCTACGCTCTGCGGGCGCGCGCGGTCGAGGGACAAGAACTAGAGCCACACGAGGTTGGACGGGCGCTCTACCATCTCGCCAAGCGCCGGCATTTCAAGGGCAGGGACTTGGAAGAAGAGGCCCCTGAATCGGAGGCGCGGAAGGATGAAGGTGCCGATGAGAAGCGGGCCAAGGCCGGTCGGGACGCGACACTGGCGGCGTTGAAGACCGGAAACCTGTATCTCGGCGCGTGGTTGGCGAAACGCGACCCGCACCGGGAGCGGCGGCGCGGCGTCCACGCGACCCGCGAGACGGTCGAAGCGGAGTTCGCCCGGATTTGCAAGACACAGGGGGTACTCGGTGGCGCGGCCTTCAAGGATTCGATCCGTGAAGCGATCTTCGCCCAGCGGCCCGTGTTCTGGCGGCTGAACACGCTTGGCAAATGCCGATTCTTTCCCGGCAAGCCGCTATGCCCGAAGGGTGCGTGGCTTTCGCAACAGCGGCGGATGCTGGAGAAGGTGAACAATCTTGAAGTCGCAGGCGGGAACGCGCGCCCACTCGACGGAGAAGAACGCCGCGCGATCCTGGATCGCCTGCAATCCCAGGCGTCGATGAGTTGGCCCGGTGCGCGCAGGGCACTTGCACCTCTGTTCAAGGCCCGAGGCGAGCCGGGTGCGGAGAAGCGCCTGAAATTCAACCTGGAGATCGGCGGCGATCGGCAGCTTCTCGGCAATACGGTGGAAGCCAGACTCGCGGAGATTTTCAGAAAAGACTGGCCCGAGCACCCGCGCAAGCAGAACATCCGGGATGCGGTTCACGAACGGCTGTGGAATGCCGATTATGAGAAGGTCGGAAGGCGGATGGTCATCCTATCGGCGAAGGAGCGCAAGGAAAACCGTGCACGGGCGGCGCGGAGCTTCATCGATGATTTTGGTGTTACCGAAAAGCAGGCGGCGGCGCTCGAGAAATTGGAATTACCGACCGGTTGGGAGCCGTATTCGACTGAGGCTTTGCGAGCCCTGCTGCCCCACCTGGAATCCGGCGTGCGGTTCGGAGCATTGGTAAACGGGCCCGATTGGGAGAGCTGGCGGAACGACACTTTCCCCGACCGGGATCATCCGATCGGTGAAACCCTGAACCGCCTGCCGAGCCCGGCCAACAAAGACGAAAGCCGACGCATCGCCCGGTTACGCAACCCGACGGTGGTGCGCACGCAGAATGAGCTGCGTAAGGTGGTCAACAATCTCATCGATCTGTACGGCAAGCCGGACCTGATTTGCGTCGAATTGGCGCGCGAGCTCGGCAAATCGAAGCGCCAGCGCGAGGAGATGACGAATGGGATTCGCGGACAGGAACGTCGTCGGAATGCCGCACGAAACGCTTTGATCGAGCAGGGAATCGCTGAGCCTTCACGAAGCTATATTGAGAAGTGGATACTTTGGGAGGAAAGCGGCAGACGCTGTCCTTATACGGGTGATTGTATTTCCTTCGATGCCTTGTTTCGCACCGGCGAGTTCCAGGTGGAGCATATCAGGCCGCGTTCAAGATCGTTGGACGATAGTTTCGGAAACAAGACTCTCTGCCGGCGTGACGAAAATCTCAAGAAGGGCAATAGGACCCCATACGAGTATTTAGGCCAAGACGCCGATCGCTGGGCGGCCATCAAGGAACGTTTGGACAAGATGCAAGGAGGCAAGGGTGGAATGTCCCCTGGCAAGGTCAGGCGATTCCTGGCCAAGGACTTGCCGAACGATCTCGCCGCCCGTCAAATCAACGATACCGGCTATGCCGCCCGTGAAGCCGTCGCGTTTCTGAAGCGGTTATGGCCGGATCTGGGGCCGCGCACGCCGGTGACCGTCCGGGCTGTGACCGGGCGTGTCACGGCCCAGCTTCGCAGGCTCTGGGGCCTCAACAACATCCTCGCCGACGATGGCGAGAAGACCCGCGCCGACCACCGACATCACGCTATCGACGCGCTGGCCGTCGCCTGTGCCGGTGCGCACCCCGGCATGACACAGAAACTGTCCCGTTATTGGCAACAGGAGGAAGCTAACGCTGAAAGACCAAAGCTGATTCCGCCCTGGGAGACGATCCGTAACGATGCACAGAGGACCGTCGCCAGCGTTGTGGTGTCGCACCGAGTCCGCAAGAGAATATCTGGGGCGCTGCACAAGGAGACGTATTACGGGGACACAGGGAAAACGGAAGGCGCATATCGGTTCTTCGTTACGCGCAAGCCGGTCGAGACGTTGAGCAAAGGAGAATTGGCAGACATCCGAGACGATGAAGTGCGGAAAATCGTCCAGAAATGGGTCGATGCGCATGGAGGCGATCCAAAAAAGGCTTTTCCGCCGTATCCGAAACGGAGCCGAAAAGGGCCAGAAGTCCGTAAGGTCCGCCTGCTGAAAAAGCAGAAGAAGGACCTGATGGCGAAGATTACGGCTGGATACGCAGATCTCGGGAATAATCATCATATCTCTATTTTCCGTTTGCCCGGGGGTAAAACTGCGTTTGAGGTCGTGAGTCTGTTCGAGGCGTCACGGCGCTTGATGAGACGAGAGCCGGTGGTGCGGCGCAGTCGTGACGATGACGCGGAATTCGTCATGTCGTTATCGAAAGGGGATGCGCTGCAATTTTCGAACGATGGAAACGCGATAAGGATCGTCGAGAGTGTTTGGGCCAATGGTCAAGTAGTAACTGTTGATCACACCGATGCAATCGGCGCGACTCGATCCCAACCTAAGGCGAATGCGATCGTGAAACATGATGTATGCAAACTCTCCATCGATCCCATCGGCCGAATACGCGCGGCGAATGACTGATTTGCCTGGGAGATGATCCGCAAGACCGTGGAGTTTTCGACGCCGGGCACACGCCTTTCAGTCTCCCGTCGACAGCTCGTCGTGGAGCGGCCCGGTCTGCCCAAGGCGACCCGTCCGATGGAGGATCTGGGTGTGGTCATTGTGGACGATGTGCGCGCCACCTATACACAGGCGGTCTTCCTGGAGCTTCTCGAGGCCGGTGCGACGGTGGTGATGTCAGGCCGCGATCACCTGCCCGCGGGCATGATGTTGCCGGTCGATGCTCATCACGTTCAGACCGAGCGCCACCGCGCGCAGATCGAAGCCAAGGAGCCGGTCCGTAAACGCGCTTGGCAGACGCTGATTCGCGCGAAGATAGGTCAGCAGGCGGCGGTGTTGTGCCATTTCACGGGCAATGACGGCGGCCTCGGGCCGATGGCGCGGCGTGTGCGCTCGGGTGATCCCGAAAATCTCGAAGCCCAGGCGGCGCAACGCTACTGGCCGCGCCTGTTCGGTAAATCGTTTCGTCGCAACCGCGAGGCTGACGGTGTGAACGCGCTGCTGAACTACGGCTACGCAGTGGTGCGGGCGGCGACTGCCCGCGCCATTGTCGCTGCGGGTCTGATCCCGTCGCTCGGCGTTCACCACAGGCATCGGGGCAATCCTTTCTGCTTAGCCGACGATCTATTGGAGCCCTACCTGCCTTACGTCGATTGGCGGGTCAGATCGTTAGCAGTCGCGGATGGCGACTCGGTTCCGAACCTGTCCGAACGCCCAACCCGCGCTGCGTTGCTGTCGCTGCTCAACGAAGCGATTCGCGTCGCCGGGCGTCGCGAGCCGTTGTTGTTGGCCTTACATACGAGTGCCACGTCGCTTTGCCGCGCGATGACCGGCGATGATCGTACCCTCGCTCTTCCCGAAGGCTTGCCATTGGGGCTGGATCACGTGGATGTGGCCGAGGCCGACGGATGATCCGTCGTCGAGATGTCTCGCAGATTCCCTGGGGATGGCGCTCGATGTGGGTCATCGCGATGTTCGATCTGCCTACCGGCACGCCGAAGGCGCGTAAGGCTCATGCCCGGTTTCGAAAGAATCTGCTGGAGGATGGCTTCACGATGATGCAGTACTCTGTCTACATTCGGCACTGCGCTTCCATTGAGAACGCCAAGGTCCATGCGACACGCATGGGCAAGAAAGTACCGACGGCGGGGGAGGTGCGATTCCTGACCATCACCGACAGGCAGTTCGGCCGCATCGAGATCTATGCCGGGAAGAGCCGCCAGCCACCTCCGTCCCCACCCGCCCAGCTGGAATTTTTTTGACTAGGGAGAAGGAGAAAACGGTTCATTTTCAACCTCTTACTGCGGAGGCAGTGTAGCAAATCGAGAGACGGCCGCAATCCGCAGCGTCGACAAGTCCGTTTCGTTTCGCTGAAAAAGAAGATGATATAATGTCAAAATATTTAATTTTTGAATGTCGCAAATTCGCTAATGAAATCTGATCGAAACGTTATCAATAATTCTAAGATCAGGGATGTGGATTATATCATTGTCAACCTTCGCTTGCGCTTCAGGCCCGCGATGAGCATATTTTATCTTAGTCGCCCAAGAACCTTCAGAGCCGCCATTCGATCGAGCGACCTGGATGACTGAGCCGAGGCGGGGAGAAGAGCAATCGCGAGACTTGCCATGATCCGCTCCTTCGCTGCGGTGGCCGTTCTGTCGGTCGCGCTCGGGGCGGTGCTCGCCGGCGTCCGGCCCGTCGCGGCGGAGGACTATGGCGAGGCGACGCTGGCCGCGTTCGCGGCGGCGGTCGTCGAGATCAGCAGGCGAATCGAGGAATGGCGCCCGCGGATCGAAGCCGCGGCGGACGAGGACGAGCGGGCGGCGCTGATCGCGGAGGCAGACGCCGACTTCGCCCGCACGGTCGCCGCGATCGAGGGGATCACCTGGGAAGAGTACCGGGAGATCTACGACCGCGCGCGTCGGGACGAAGCGCTGCGGTCGCGTATCGCCGCGTTGCTCGCCGCCGGCCGGTGAGCACACGGCGCCGGGAGAGAGGAGTAAGCCGGTGAAGATCGAGACCATCGAGGCGGTGTGGGTGCGCGCGCCGATTCCGGAGGCGCGGCGGCATCGGAGCGATCTCGGCGTCGCCGACGCTTTCGACGCCACCATCGTGAGGGTGGAGACCGCCTGCGGCCTCGTCGGCTGGGGCGAGGCGAAGGCTTCGGTCGGCAGCAAGGGCGACAATGCGGCGCTCGCGGCGGCGATCAACCGCGAGCTCGGCCCGGCGCTGGTCGGAGAAGACCCCCGTGATCCGCGGCGGCTCTGGGAGATCGGCTACAACGGCACGCGCGCCCACTTCGCCCTTGCGCGCGGACGCGGCTTCCCGGTGCTGGGCCGGCGGGGAATCGGGATCGCCGCCATCGGGGCGATCGACATGGCATGCTGGGACATTCTCGGCCGCTCCCTCGGCGTCCCCGTGTGGCGCCTGCTCGGCGGCAAGTGCCGAGACACCATGCCGGTCTACGCCTCCGGCGGCTGGGCTCCGGCTGACGCCATCGGCGCGCAGCTCGAAGGCTACGTCGCGCAAGGCGGCTTCGGCTCGGTGAAGATGCGGGTCGGCGCGAGCGACGGCGACCTCATGACCTCGGTCCGGCGGGTGCGGGCAGCGCGCGCCCATCTCGGCGACGGCGTCGACATCATGGTGGACGCCCACGGCACCTATTCGGTCAAGGAGGCGCTCCGTTTCGCGCGCTTGGTGGAGGATTGCAACCTCGCCTGGTTCGAGGAGCCGGTGAACGCCGACAACAAGCGCGGCATGGGCGTCGTGCGGGCCGCGACCGACATCCCCGTCGCCGCCGGCGAGAGCGAGTTCACCCGCTTCGACTTTCGCGAGCTGGTCGAGCACCGGGCGGTGGATTACTTCCAGCCCGATCTCGCGATCGCGGGTGGCATCACCGAGGGCATGCGGATCGCGGCGCTCGCCGAAACCCACGAGATCCGCCTGGCGCTCCACCTCTGGGGCGGCGCCCTCAACTTCGCCGCGGGCCTCCAGGTCATGACGGCCTCGCCGTCGGCGGTCATCGTCGAATATTCCCTCGGTGCCAACCCGCTGCTCCACGATCTCGCCGCGGAGTCGTTCGCCGTGACGGACGGCCGGATCGCGATCCCCGACCGTCCCGGTCTCGGAGTCACCGTCGACCGGGCGTTCCTGGACGCCCACAGGATGGAATAGCCGCGCCGCCGCCGGCTATGATGCGCGCCCGGCCGCGGCGGAGGCGGCCGCCGGCGTGAACGGACGGAGGCGCGGCGATGCCTGGCGAACTGTACGAAAAAGGCCTGAAGATCCGGCGCGAGGTGCTGGGGGAAGCCTATGTCGAGCGGGCGCTCCAGGGCGCCGACGACTTCAACCGAGACTTCCAGGCGCTCCTCACCGAATATTGCTGGGGCGCGGTCTGGGGCAGGCCGGGCCTGAGCCGGAAGCAGCGCAGTCTCAACAATCTCTGCATGTTGGCGGCGCTCAACCGGAGCCATGAGTTCGAGCTGCATCTCAAGGGCGCCCTCGTCAACGGCGTGACCGTGGAGGAGATCAAGGAGACTCTGATCCAGGTCGGCGTCTATTGCGGCGCGCCGGCGGCCGTCGAAGCGTTCCGCATCGCCCGCAAGGTGCTCGACGCGCGGGAGCAGACGGAGGCCGGCTGATGCCCGTTCTCGGCTTCATCGGCCTCGGCAACATGGGCGGGCCGATGGCCCGCAACCTGGCGGCGGCCGGCCACGAAGTGGTGTGCCATGACCCCGCCGCCCCGCCGCCGCCGGGCGCGCCAGCCGCCCGCTCTGCGACCGAGGTCGCGCGGCGGGCTGCGGTGGTCTTCCTCTGCCTCCCCGACGGGCCGACGGTGTTGCGGGTCGCGCGCGTCCTGGCCGATTGTCCGGCCCCGCGCGCGGTCGAGATCGTGATCGACAACACCACGGCGGGAATCGCCGACGCCCGCGCGGCCCACGCCCTGCTGGCCGGTGCCGGCATACGCTACGCCGACGCGCCGGTGAGCGGCGGCACGGTGGGCGCTGCGGCCGGAACCCTCGCCATGATGGTCGCGGCGCCCGACGACCTGTTCGCGGCGGTCGAGGCGTATCTCCGCCCGATGGCGAAGAACGCCCGCCACATCGGGACCGAGCCCGGGCAGGGCATGGCGATGAAGCTGCTCAATAACTTCCTGTCGGCGACGGCGATGGCGGCGACCAGTGAGGCGGTGAGCTTCGGCGTCTCGCAGGGCCTCGCCATGGCGACGGTCCTCGAAACGGTCAACGTCTCGACCGGGCGCAACACCGCGACCGAGGACAAGTTCCCGAACCGCATTGCCAATGGCGCCTTCGATTCCGGCTTCGCGACCCGGCTCATGGCCAAGGACATGCGCCTCTACGAGGTTGGCGCCGCCGCCGCCGGCACCCCGCGCCGCATCGGCGGCCTGCTCCGCGAAATCTGGGACGAGATGGAAGCCGCCCGCCCGGACTCCGACTTCACCGAGATCTACGAGCACCTGCGCGGCGCCCCGCAGGGCTGCCGCGCGCGACGGGAGGGAGAGAGGGATCTGCATCCGCAGGTTCGGGAATACGTCGATGAGATGAACGCGGCGGGGGCGCCGCCGCTCGGGGCGCTGCCGCTCGCCAAGGTGCGGGCGGGCTTCCGGGAGCAGGTCATGGCGCTCCAGGCGCCGGGGCCGGCGGTTGGGCGCGTCGAAGACCGTACCGTTCCAGGGCCGCACGGGCCGATCCCGATCCGGCTCTACTGGCCGGCGGGCGCCGACCCGGCGGCTCCCCTCCCGGTCTATGTCAATTTCCACGGCAGCGGCTACGTCGTGCTGAGCATCGACACCCATGACAACGTGTGCCGCGCGTTGTGCCGGGGTGCCGGGTGCCTCGTCGTCGCCGTGGATTACCGCAAGGCGCCGGAGAACAAGTTCCCCAAGCCGACCGACGACGCCTGGGCGGCGCTCCTCTGGGTCGTCGGGAATTGCGACGAGATCGGAGGCGATCCGTCGCGCGTCGCGGTCGGCGGCGATTCCGCGGGCGGCTGCCTCGCCGCCGTGGCGGCGCAGCGGGCCCGGCGCGAGGGCGCACCGCCGCTCGTCTTCCAGCTTCTGGTCTATCCCGTCACCGACACCCGCCTGGACGGGGAGTCGTACAGGACCTTCGGCGAAGGCTACGTGCTCACGGCCGAATCCATGGCGTGGTTCTTCGATTGCTACTTCAACGACGCGGAAGAGCGAGCGAGCGTGGCGGCGGCGCCGCTCCGCGCCGACGATCTCGGCGGCCTGCCGCCGGCGCTGGTCATCGCCGCGAGCCACGATCCGCTGGTGGGCGAAGGCCGCGCCTATGCGGAGAAGCTGGCGGCCGCCGGCGTGCCCGCCGAATACGTCGAATACGAAGGCCAGATCCACGGCTTCTGGACCGCCACTGCGCGCATGGATGCCGCGACGGAGGCGCACGTGAAGGCCAGTGCCGCGCTGCGCCGGGCGTTCCGGGCGGGGTAGCAGCGCCGTCCCTCCCCGGACCGGGGCCGCCGTCAGCTGCCGGGCAGCAGGCCCTTGCTTCGGAACGAGACATGGCCCGCGCGGCCGATCACCAGATGGTCGTGGACGATGACGCCGAGTTTGGCGCCGGCGGCGGCGACTTCCCTCGTCATGTCGACGTCGGCGCGGGAGGGCTGCGGGTCTCCCGACGGGTGGTTGTGGACCAGGATCACGGCGGCGGCGCCGAGTTCGAGGGCGCGCTTGATCACCTCGCGGGGGTAGAGCTGTACGCGGTCGATGGTGCCGCGCTGCTGCTCCTCGTCGGCGATCAGGGCGTTGCGGTTGTTCAGGTAGAGCACGCGGAAATGCTCCGTCCCGCGATGCGCGAGGCGCAGCCGGCAGTAATCCAGCAGCGCCTGCCACGAGGCGATGACCGGGCGCTCCATCACCTGGTCCTCGAGGGTCTTCACGGCGAGCGCCTCGGCGAGCTTGAGCGTGTGGACCACCGCCTCGCCGGCGCCGTCCACCTCCTTCAAGGCCGTCCGGTCGGCGCCCAGCACGGCGCCGACGCTGCCGAACCGGGCGAGCAGCTTCTTCGCCAGCGGCTTCGTGTCGCCGCGGGACCGCGCGCCGAACAGCAGCAGTTCGAGCAGCTCGTGGTCCTCCAGCGCCTCGGCGCCCGACTTGGCGAAGCGCTGCCGCAGGCGCTCGCGATGGCCGTGGTAGTGGGGTTTTTCCGTCATCGCCGGCGCGGTCAGAGGGCGTAGGGCGGTTTCGTCAGCCCGCGCGGCGAGAGCGTGAAGATCTCCGGACCCGCTTCGGTCACGCCGACGGTGTGCTCGAACTGGGCGGAGAGGGAGCGATCCTTGGTCACGGCGGTCCAGCCGTCCTTGAGCAGTTTGACCTCCCACGTCCCCAGATTGATCATCGGCTCGACGGTGAAGAACATGCCGGGGCGGAGCTCGAGGCCGGTGCCGGGGGTTCCATAGTGCAGCACGTTCGGCGCGTCGTGGAAGATGCGGCCGATGCCGTGGCCGCAGAAGTCGCGCACCACCGAGCAACGCGCGGCTTCGGCGTGGCGCTGGATGGCGTGGCCCACGTCGCCCAGCCGTGCGCCCGGGCGCACCGCGGCGATGCCGCGCATCATGGCGTCGTAGGTGATGTCGACCAGGCGGCGCGCCTTCACGCCCGGCGCGCCGACGTGGAACATGCGGCTGGTGTCGCCGTGCCAGCCGTCGAGGATCACCGTCACGTCGACGTTCAGCACATCGCCCCGCCGCAGGCGCTTGTCGCCGGGGATGCCGTGGCAGACGACATGGTTCACCGACGTGCAGATCGACTTGGGGAAACCGCGATAGCCGAGCGGTGCCGGCACCGCCCCGCGCGCGACGATGTAGTCGTGGCAGAAGCGGTCGAGGGCGTCGGTGGCGACGCCGGGCGCCACCATCGGGGTCAGCGCATCGAGCACCTCCGCCGCCAGGCGGCCGGCCCGGCGCATCGCCACGAAGGCGTCCGGTCCGTGGATCTTGACGCTCCGCCCGGCGGTGCGCGCCTCGCTCGCAGCTGCCGAGAGAGGCGCCGGTGGGCGCCTCGGCTTGCACACCATCGGCCTCGTCCGTTTCGCCATGGACGGCGCGCACCCCGAGGCGCGCCCGCCGCGCGATAATCTACGCATATCGGCCGGCGTTCCAAGGCGTCATGGCTCCCATTCGATCGGGAGCGCGCGCTCCACGACGATCTCCGTCGTGCTCAGCCGGCAGGCGTAACAGAGCGCCTCGACGCCGCGCCGGCGCGCGTCGGCGAAGGCGTCGGCATAGGCCGGGTCGATGTCCGCGGCGAGGGTGAAGCGGTCGCAATCCGCGCGCTGTACGACATAGAGCATCACGGCGCGGGCGCCGCCTTCGGCCACCGCCGCCAGTTCGCGCAGGTGCTTCGCGCCGCGCGCGGTGACACTGTCCGGGAAGGCCGCCGCGCCGCCCCGTTCAAGATGGACGTTCTTGACCTCCACGTAGCAGGGCGGGCGGGCGCGGGCCTCGAGCAGCAGGTCGACGCGGGAGCGGGCGCCGAAGGGAACCTCCCGCCGGATGCCGTCGTAGCCCGCGAGCGCCGGGATCGCGCCGCCGGCGATCGCCTCTTCCGCGAGCCGGTTCGGCAGCGCCGTGTCGACCCCGACGAGGCCGCCGCCGGCCCGCGCCAGCTTCCAGCCGTAGGAGAGCTTGCGCCGGGGATCGGCGGCGGGTGCGAGCCAGGTTTCCAGCCCGGGGGCGACGAGGCCGGTCATGGCGCCGGGATTCGCGCAATGGGCGGTCACGGTGGCGCCCCCCTCGGCCAAGCGATGGTCGCTCAGGAAGCGCTTGTAGCGCCGCAGCAGGGTCGCGCGGTGGAGAGGGGCGGGGAAACGCACGGGGGCCCACGCATAGGCCACCGTGGCGGGCCGGCACAAGGGAGAGTGGCCGGCGCTGGCGCGGCAATCTATCCTGGGCGCCCGCTCGAATCCCGCCGAAAGCCGCGCCATGCCGGAAACCGCCGTCACCGCCGCCGTCATCGTCATCGGCAACGAGATCCTGTCGGGCCGCACGGAGGACGCGAACGTGACCTGGCTCGCGCGCCGGCTGACCGCGCTCGGCATCGTCCTCGCCGAGGTCCGCATGGTGCGGGATGAGGAGGAGGCGATCGTGGCGGCGGTGAACGCGCTGCGCGCGGCCCATGACTACGTGTTCACAACCGGCGGCATCGGCCCCACCCATGACGACATCACCTGCGCGGCGGTGGCCAGGGCGTTCGGCCGCGCCTATGCGTTGAACCCCGAGGCGCGCCGCCTCCTCGAGGCGTATTACGACGGCTCCGGCCGGGCGTTGAACGAGGCCCGGATGCGCATGGCCTACACGCCCGAGGGCGCCGAACTGATCGATAACCCGGTGAGTCGGGCACCGGGCTTCCGCGTCGAGAACGTCTACGTGCTCGCCGGCATCCCGGCGGTGATGCAGGGCATGTTCGCCGGCTTGGCACCGACTCTCGAGGGGGGCGCCAGAGTCGCGTCCCGCGAGGTCGCCGTGTTGCTCGGCGAGGGTGACATCGCGGCCCGGCTCGCCGCCTTGCAGGCGCGTTATCCGGCGCTGGAGATCGGCAGCTACCCCTTCGTGCGCGATGGTGCGTTCAGCACGACGCTCGTCCTGCGTGGGACGGACGAAGGCGCGCTCGCCCGCGCCGATGCCGAGCTCCGCGCCGCCTTGCGGGAACTCGGCGGCGAGCCGGAGACACCGCCCGGCCGGTGACCCCCTTGCCCGCCGCTGCCGACCCCTCCTATCGTCTGCGGGCCCGTGTGGCGGAACTGGCAGACGCAGCGGACTTAAAATCCGCCGGTCGCGAGACCTTCCCGGTTCGAATCCGGGCACGGGCACCGTCCTTCTCCGGCTTTGGTGGCGCCGGTCATGACGCGCCTGGGGGAGCAGCTTGGGCAGGGCGACGACGGCACCGCCGATCATGCCGGCTTCCTTGAAGCCAGCGCGCATAAACCGGCGTGTCGAAGCCGGGCGCGGTCGTGGCCATGCGTCCGAGGCTGCGGCGGCCCGGCCCCGTCGGCAAGCCCGGATCGTTTCCCGAGGTCATCCCGGTTCGACTCCGGGCGCGGCGTCACGAATCCCGCCCGCCGGCACCGCGCTGGCGGGCGGCGAGGCGGGCGTAGAGGCCACCGCGCGCCAACAGCGCGGCGTGCGTGCCGGATTCGACGATGCGGCCGTCGGCGAGGGCGACGATCATGTCGGCATCGCGGACGGTCGAAAGCCTGTGGGCGATGACGACGGCGGCGCGGTCCGCCATGAGCGCGGCGAGGGCGCGGCGCACCAGGGCCTCGTTCACCGCGTCGAGATGCGAGGTCGCCTCGTCCAGGACCAGGATCGGCGCGTTCTTGAGAAAGGCGCGGGCCACGGCGACGCGCTGGCGTTGCCCGCCGGAAAGCCGGGTCCCCCGTTCGCCCACCGGCGTGTCCAGGCCATGCGGCAGGGAGGCGACGAATTCTTCGAGGGCGGCGCGGCGCACCGCTTCCGCGAGCGCGCGCTCGGAAGCCTTCGGGCGAGCGATCAGGATGTTGGCGCGCAGCGTGTCGTTGAAGAGATACGTATCCTGGGCCACCAGGGCGATCCGCGCGCGGAGGTCGTCGAGCTTCCAGCGGCGCAGGTCGACGCCCTGGAGGCGGATCGTCCCTTCCGCCGGGTCCCGGAACCGCATGAGCAGATGGGCGATGGTCGTCTTGCCGGCGCCCGAGGGGCCCACCAGCGCGAGCGAGCGCCCGGCGGCGACGGAGAGGGAAACGCCGCGCAGCGCCGGGCGGCGCGTCCCTTCGTAAGTGAAGCCGACGCCGGCCATTTCGAGCGCCGGCGCGCCCGGCACGGGGCGGGCGCCGGGGCCATCCGCGACCGCCGGGCGGGCGCCGTGCACGGCGTGGAGCCGGCGCGTCGCGCCCAGGGTGTCGGCGAGCTGGCGGCCGATATGGGCGATCTCGGAGACCGGCAGGAACGCGGCCATGGCCAGCATGGTGAGGAGCGGGAGCATGGCCGCGTCGAGCCGCCCGGCGGCGATCCAGTGGGCACCGGCCGCTACCACGGCGAGACCGCCCAGTCCCGTCGCCGTCTCGACCAGAGCGGCCTGGAGCGTGAGGTCGCGGTAGTAAGGCAGCCGCGCACGGTGGTGCGCCGCCACGGCGGCAAGGAACGCCGCCCGGCGCGCCGCCTCCTGGCGGAAGGCGAGGATCTCGGTCAGGCCCTGGAGCGTGTCCACCGCGTGGGCGTTGAGCAGACCCAGCCTCTCGCGCGCGCGGCCGGCCAGCCGGTCCAGGCGCTTGCGCAGAAGGAACGGGCTCAGCCCCACCGCGAGGACGAAGGGGGCGAGCGCCGCCGCCAGCGGCCAGCCGTGAACCAGCAGCACGGCCATGACCGCCGCCGGGACCAGCAGGGCGACCAGCGCCGGCGCCACCGTGTGGGCGAAGAAGTACTCGACCAGCTCCACGTCCTGGGTGGCCACGCCGACCACGTCGCCGGTCCGCCGGCGCAGGAGATAGGCCGGCGCGAGGGAGTCCAGCTTGTTGTAGAGCGCGATGCGCATGTCGGTCAGCAGGCGGAAGGCCATGTCGTGGGCGATCCAGGATTCGAGCCAGTGCAGGAGGCCGGCCAGCGGCGCCAGCGCGTAGAGCGCGATCAGAAGCTCGTCCACCGGCCCTTGCTGCTTGAGGCCGGCGACCACCAGCGCGCTCGCCGCGCCGACGCCGACGAAGGCCGCGACCCGCGCCACGCCGAGCAGGAAGGCGAGCGCGACGCGCCCGCGGAAGGGGCAGGCCAGGCGGAGCAGGCGGCCCCACGCGCCCCACCAGCCGAGGCCGGCGGCGCGCAGGAGTTCGTCGCGGGACGCGGGCGGTGCGGGCGCGGCGGCGGGCGCTTCGTCCTCGGGCGGCGGGACGGTGGGCGCTTCGTCCGCGGCGGGGGGCGGCAGCCCTTCCCGCGCCTGCTCCGCCATCAGCCGGCGGTAGGTTCCGTCCGCCGCCATCAGCGCTTCATGGGGGCCGCTTTCGACCACACGCCCGCCGGCGAGCACGAGGATGCGGTCGGCGTCGATCACGCTCGACAGGCGATGCGCCAGGATCAGCACCGTCCGGCCCTTCATCAGCCGCCCCAGGGCTTCCTGGATCGCCGCCTCGTTCTCGGCGTCCACCGAGGAGAGGGCTTCGTCCAGGATCAGAATCGGCGCGTCCCGGAGCAGGGCGCGGGCGATGGCGATGCGCTGCCGCTGGCCGCCCGAAAGGCGTATCCCGCGCTCGCCGATCACGGTGTCGTAGCCTTGCGGCAGACGGCGGACGAATTCGTGGGCATTGGCCGCGCGCGCCGCCGCCTCCATCTCGGCCTCGCACGCGTCCGGCCTGCCGAAGCGGATGTTCTCCGCCGCCGTGCCGTGGAACAGGCAGGCGTCCTGGTTGACGACGCCGAAGCGGGCGCGCAGCGCGGCGCGCGGGAGCGTGCGCAGATCGCGGCCGCCGAGCAGGACGCGGCCCGCCTGCGGATCGTCGAGCCGCAGCAGCAGGCGCAGGATCGTCGACTTGCCGGCGCCGCTCGCGCCGACGACGCCCACGCGCTCCCCGGCCGCGATGGCGAAGGAAAGGCCGTCATGGGCCGGGCGGCGGGCGCCCGGATAGGCGAAGCGCACGTCCTGGAAGGCGATGGTCGGTGCGAGGCCGGGCGCGTCCAGGGCGCCGGGCGCGTCGGCCACGGCGGGCGTTGCATTCAGAAGGCGGAACAGGCTTTCGGCCGCCGAGCGCCCGTGCATCCCCTGATGCAGGAGCGCGCGCAGGTCGCGCATGGGGCGGAAGACCTCGACTCCCATCATGAGGACGACGAGCAGGACCTCGATGCCGATGCTCCCGTCGACGACACGCGCCGCGCCCAGGCCAAGCGCCGCCGCCGCGCCGACGGCGATGCCCGTGTCGACGATTCCCCGCGACGCGGAATTGCTCGCCAGCACCCACATCGTGCTGCGGAAAAGCGCATGCGCCTTGTCGGCGAGGAGGCGGCCGCGCGCGGCGCTCTGGCCGAACGCCTTGAGAGTCGCCAGCCCCTGCACGGAATCCAGCAGCTCCGCGCCATAGGCGGCATAGGCCGCCTGCCGCGCCTCCGCCGATTTGCGGTCCCATCGGTGGAACGCGGCCGGGGCGACGAGGGTCAGCAGGGCGAAGCCGAGCAGGACGCCGGCCAGCGGCAGATCGAGGAAGGCCACGAAGGCGAAGATGCCGAACGGGGTGGCCGCGGCGACGAAGAGCCGCGGCAGATATTCGCCGAACCAGGTCTCCAGCTGCTCCACGCCGTCGACCAGCGCAAGGAGGGTTGCGCCCGTGCGCCGCTCGTCGAAATGCGCGGGCCCCAAGGCGACGATCTTGTCGTGGAGCCGCGCACGTATCCGGCGCTGCACCAAGGCGGCCGTGCGGTGCGCGGCCATGGTGCACGCATATTCGAGGGCGCCGCGGGTGAGCATGACCGCGGCCACGGCCGCCAGCGGAACGAGCAGACCCTCCGGCCCCTCGCCGCGGAAGAGCCGCGCCAGCAGCCAGCCGAGCGCCGCCAGCCGGGCGATCCCCGCTGCCGCCGACGCGAGGCCGAGCGCGGCGCTCCAGGCGATGCGCCCGCGCAGTCCTTCCGTGAACGCCCACAGCCGGCGGTCGACGTACATCGACCCGTTCACCCCGGAAAAAGGCGCCGCTTCGCGCCGGCCGCAGGTGACGCGGGGGAGGGGGTGGCCTTATCATGCGGGCGCAGCCGCCACGCCATGCCCGAGGAGACGCCATGAGTTCGAAGACCACCGCGACACCGGAGAACGCCCTTTCCAGGGAGGAGATCGACGCGCGGCTGGCGGCGAGCACGCTCGCCCGGCTCGCGAGCTATCGCGAAGACGGGATGATCCATCTCACGCCGATCTGGTTCGACTGGAACGGCAGCGCGTTCCGCCTCACGCTCGGCGCCGGCCGCGTCCACCTGAAGAACCTGGCGCGGGATGCGCGCGCTTCCATCCTGATCGACCGGGACCCGCGCGTCGACGAGGGGGCCCGGGGGCTGGCGGCGGGCGCCTGGGCGATCATGTGCCGCGGCACGGCCACGCTCTCCCGCGACGAGGCGCTGATCCGCGAGGTCACCCTCGCTGTGCTGAAGAAGGCGCTGGGCCCGGCGGACGCCGAGAAATACGCCGCGCCCGTCATGGCGGAAGGCCGCACCATCGTGACCATCACGCCGCGGGACTGGCTCACCTGGGATTACAACAAGGCGGAGGACTGACCCCGGCGCGGGAATCGAGCCGCCGCGCGAAGGCAAGCACGGCGCGGGCGAGGGCTTCCTTCCCGGCGCGGTCGGTCATCACCGTCGCCGCGACCGCGACGGCGGGGCCGCCGGCTTCGATGGCGGCCGCCTGCGCGCGATCCTCTTCGTCGATCACGAAACCGTCGATCAGGCCGGCGTAGTGGCGGGCGACCGCCGCCGCGCCCGGTTCGATCCCGCGCTCGCGCATCATCTTCGCGGTGGGCCCCTTGAGCGCCCGCCCGCCCACGATGGGCGAGACCGCGACGACCGGTGCCCGACAGGCGGCGAGGGCCGTGCGCACGCCGGGCAGCGTCAGGATCGGGTCGATGCTGATATAGGGGTTCGACGGGCAGAGGACGACGGCGTCGAGGCCGGGCGCCGCCAGGGCGTCGAGAAAATCCGCGCCGGCCCGCGCCGGCCCGGCGCCGTGGTAGCGGAAGCCCAGCGCCGGCGGCGCGCAGCGCTCGCGCACGAAATAATGCTGGAACGCCATCGGTCCGTCCGGCGTCTCGACGACGGTGGGCGCCGGGTCGTCGCTCATGGGGAGGATGCGCGGGCGAATGCCGAAGCGCGCCCGGAACGCCGCCGTGACCGCGCTCAGGCTCTCGCCCGCCCGCAGCCGGCGGGTGCGCTCCACGTGCAGGGCCAGGTCCTTGTCGCCGAGGAAGAACCATGTCTCGCCGCCGAGCGCGGCCAGCGCGTCCATGAAGGCGCGGGTATCGCCGGCCCGTCCCCAGCCGGTCTCCGGGTCGGCGAGGCCAGCTAGCGTGTAGAGCAGGGTGTCGATGTCCGGGCAGATTGTCAGGCCGAGATGGTCGAAATCGTCGCCGGTGTTGGCGACGATGGCGAGGCTGCCCGGATCGTCCAGCGCGTCGCCCAGTCCGAGCGCCAGCTTGGCGCCGCCGACGCCGCCGGAGAGCGCGACGACGCGCCCGCTCACGGTCGATGCGGCCCGCCGCGGCCGGGGCGGCGGCTAGCGGAAGAGGTCATCGGCTGCGGCGCGGATCAGGGCGGCACCGGCGGCGCCGGGGCCGGCGGCGGCGAGGCCGCGCACCACCACCGCCGGCATGCCTTCGTCCGCCTCGCCCTGGAGCAGCGCGGCGGCGGCGGCCAGTTCGTCGGCGAGCGCGACCTGGGTCACCGCCAGCGGGCGGCCGAAGAGGTCGTCGCGGCCGCGCAGGTCGAGCAGCGCCGGCAGGCCGGCGGCGCCCAGCGCGAGGCCCACCGTGCCCACCCTGAAGGCGCGGCCCACGCTGTCGTTCACGATGACGGCGCAGGCGGCGCCCAGCTGCGCCTCCAGCGCCCGCCGCAGGCGCCGGGCGCTCGCGTCCGGGTCTTGCGGCAGCAGCAGCACCCGCTCGTCCGCGCCCGCCGGCTCCACGTTGGAGCTGTCGATCCCGGCGTTCGCCATGACGAAGCCGAGCCGGTGCTCGACGACGATCACCCCCGGACGGTGGCGCAGGACACGTCGCGATTCGCGCAGGATCAATTCGACCAGGCGCGGGTCCTTCTCCGTGCGCGCGGCGAGGGCGCGGGCGCGGGTGCCGGGCGTGACGGCGGCCAGGGCGGCGTAACGCCCTTCGCTCTTGGAAACCACCTTCTGCGCGATCACCAGGACGTCGCCCGCTTCCGCCGCAGCGCCGGCGCGGGCGAAGCCGGCGGCGACGAGGGCGGCCAGATCGTCGCCGGGCCGGACCATGGGGATACCCGGCAGCGCGAAGAGGGAAAGCGCGCGCGGACGCGAGGCGGCGGCGGTCATGGCGCGGCCTCGCGTCCGCCCGCCGCGCTCCAGCCGGTCACCCGCTCGATCCGGATCGCGATCACGGGAAGCGCGGCCAAGTCCATCGCCGCGAGCTGCCGGTGCTTGGCGCGAAGCCGTCGCTGCGCGTCGTCACGTTCCGGGCCGCTTTCGAGCAGTTCCGCCCGCCCGCGCACCATGACCCAGCGGAGCGCGCTCCAGTCGGAGTCGTCGTAATGGTCGGCGACGAAGGCCACGGACGGGTTCTCCGCGATGTTGCGCAGGCGCTTGAGCGGCGCGCCGCTCTTCGGCTTCCGGTCGATGGTGATATAGACGGTCGCGTCGGCGAGGGCGAAGCAGACCGGCACGACGTGGGGCGCGCCGGCGGCGTCGGCAGTCGCCAGATGCGCGACGCGGCGGCGGCGCAGGAAATCGCGCGCGCAAGCGTCCGGGAGGCCTGCGCCCATATCGCCTGCGTCGGCGATCAGTGGTCCGTGAGGGCGTTCTTGACCCGCTCGATGCAGGCGATATGAGCGCGCGGCGAGTCGAGGCCTGCGCCCATCGTGTTGACCGAGAAGTGGGTGGCGCCCAGCGCCTTCCAGCCTGCCGCCTCGGCGCGCCATTGCTCGGGCGTCTTGTCGCCCACGTTCAACCAGGTCTCGATGCCTACGGACGCAGGCTCGCGGCCGGCTTCGCGGACGTAGCCGCGGAACTTCTCCACCTCCGCGGCACCCGCATCGTCCGGCGCGAAGAGCGGGAACCAGCCGTCGCCCAGCTGCGCGATGCGCCGCAGGCCGGCGTCCGCGTGGCCGCCGAACCACAGCGGAATCGGGCGCTGAGCCGGTAACGGGTTCAGGCCGGCGTCGGTGATCCTGTGGTCGCGCCCGTCGAAGGTCACGAGTTCGCGGGTCCAGAGCGCGCGCAGGACCTCGACCTGCTCCTCGATCCGCCGCCCGCGGTCGCGGAAGTCCATGCCGAGGGCCTCGTATTCGACGTGATTCCAGCCGACGGCGACGCCCAGCCTGAGCTTGCCGCCGCACAGGACGTCGAGGGTCGCCGCCTGCTTGGCGACCAGCGCCGTCTGCCGTTGCGGCAGGATGATGATGCCGGTGACGAATTCGAGACGCGGGGCGGCGGCGGCGAGGAAGCCGAACAGCACGAACGGCTCGTGGAACGCATCGGTGTGCCTGTAGGGGCCGCGCAGCGTGTGCGTGGCGGCGTTGCCGCCCAGCACGTGGTCGAAGGCGAGGACGTGGCGGTATCCCAGCCCCTCGGCGGCCTGCGCGTAGTCGCGCACCACCGCGGGATCGTTGCCGATCTCAGTCTGCGGATAGACGACACCCAGACGCATGCGGAGCCTCCCCCGACCGGCGCCGCGCGCCACCGCCGGCACGCAGCGCTCAGCCGCACTTCTCGACCTCGATATTGCGTTCGGCGCGGCCTGTCTGCCCGACATAGCCGTCGTAGATCAACCGCGACTCGCCGAGCCGCCGGTAATGGTAGCAGAAACGACCGCCCGCCTCGCGGCAGACGCTGACATTGGCGCCGTCTGTGGTCACGGTCCATTCCTCCGACCAGGTCTTGTCGTAGGCGACGCGGTCGAACACCAGGCCGGGGTCGTCGCGCGCGCAATCCATTCGCCACGTTCCAAGGAGCCACGCGGCGACGAAGTCCACCTCACGCGGGGCGGCGGATTCGACGGCGGGTTCGAGGGCTTCCGTCTTGACCGCTTCCAGCGCGGCGTTCAGGCGCGCGAGGAGCACCGGAGAGGCGGCGCCGTCGGGCGCGAGCCCGGCCGCGATCTGGAAATCGCCGATGGCGGCCCGCGTCTTCGGCCCGGCCACGCCGTCGATGGGGCCCGGATCGTAGCCGAGCGCGGCCAGCCCTTCCTGCACCGCGCGCACGAGATCACGCGCCGGCGCGGCCTCCGCCTGGGCGAGGCGCAGGACGACGGCGGCGGCGCGGGCGGGGCCGGGCTCCGGGGGCGCTGGCGCGCCTGCCGCCAGCGCCGGCGGCGCGAGCGCGAGGAGGAAGGCGAGGGCGTCGCGGCCGTGTACAGGCATGGAATCGCTTCCGCTTTCCCGCGGGTCGAGACGCCGGCCCGCGGGCGCCTCTCCCGATCGTTCATGCTACCATGGCCGGCACAGGCGCGGCCGGCCGGGCCGCGCCAATTCCATCGCCAGGGGAGGGGAGAGATGGCGGAAGGCGACGCATGGCGCGGCAAGGTCGGCGGCATGAACGACGCGGAGGTGGAGGCATTCCTCGCGGAGCCCCACCTTTGTCGGCTCGCCTGCCTCGACGAGGAGGGTTGGCCCTATGTCGTGCCGGTCTGGTACGAATATCGCGACGGCGGCTTCTACATCGTCCCGCGCGCGCGCTCCGTCTGGGCCGGGCACATCCAGCGGGACCCGCGGGTCCACCTCTGCATCGACGTCTGGGAGACGATGCGGAAGGTGATGGCCAGAGGCCGCGCCGAAGTCGTCGAGGAACCCAATACCGGCGGCCGCTGGGTGGAGATCGCCACCGCAATGTCCCTGCGCTATCTGGGCGAGGACGGGCCGAAATATCTGGAGCCGACCCTGGTCGAGCCGCGCTGGCTCCTCTTCATGCGCCCGGAGAAGCGGCTCACCTGGCAAGGCGTCGACTGGGCCGGCCGGTACAAGCACGCGGAATGGTGACCGCGGCCCCGCCGCTCGGGAGGGGCCTCCTCGCCGCCGGAGAGGGAGCGTGACACTCCGGCTGCTCCAGGTCGACACCTTCACCGACCGGGTGCTCGGTGGCAATCCGGCGGCGGTCTGCCCGCTCGACGCCTGGCTGGACGACGTCACGATGCAGGCCATCGCGGCAGAGAACAACCTGTCGGAAACGGCGTTCCTCGTGCCTGAAGGGGAGGGCTACGGGCTGCGCTGGTTCACGCCCAATGTCGAGGTCGATCTCTGCGGCCACGCCACCCTCGCCGCCGGGTTTGTCGTGTTCGAGGAATTGCGGCCAGGCAGCGCCCGGGTCGCCTTCGAGACCCGGAGCGGGCGGCTCACGGTGGTCCGCGAGGGCGCCGATCTGGTCATGGATTTCCCCGCCCAGCCGGCGCGGCCGGTGGCCCCGCCGCCGGTGCTCGCGCGCGGCCTCGGCGCGGTGCCGGCCGAGGCGCTCGCCGGCACCGACTATATCGCGGTGTTCGACGACGCGGCGGCGGTGGCCGGGCTCCGCCCCGATTCCGGCGCGTTGACGCGGCTCGACCGGCGCGGGGTCGTGGCGACCGCGCCGGGCGGGGACGCCGATTACGTCCTGCGCTTCTTCGCGCCCAAGAACGCGGTGCAGGAAGATCCGGTCACGGGCAACGTGCAGACCGCGCTCGCGCCCTACTGGGCCCGCAGGCTCGGCAAGCGGCGACTCTCGGTGCGCCAGCTTTCCGCGCGCGGCGGGACGATGGTCTGTGAGGATCGCGGGGAGCGGGTTTCCATCGCCGGGCGGGCGGTGCTCTACATGGATGCCCGTCTGTCGATCGGCGGCTGAAGGCCGGTATAGCCGGCGCAATCGACGCAGCGGTCGATGGTCGGGTCGATGGCGAGGCGCTTGGCCGGGATGCGCTCGCCGCAATCGGCGCAGAAGCCATACGCGCCCTCGTCGAGGCGTCGCAGCGCCGACGCGATGAGGGGCAGCCGTGCGCGGCGGCGCGCCTCGACCGACTGTGCCATCGCCTGGACCTGCATGGCATCCATGCGCGACAACCGGCCCACGCTCTGCTGGTCGAGTTCAACCGGACGGCGCTCGCCGGCCGCCGAATCGCTGAGGGCGAGCAACGCGTCGCGCTCCCGGCAGAGGCGCCGCCTGATCTTCTCCACGCCGCGCATAGGCGGATTATAGTCCGAACAATTATGGGCTCGTCGAGGACCGAGAAGCGCAGGAAGCGAGGTGCATGATGCACGCCCCGCACCCTTGCGCCCCCGCCCGCCCCGCCGCAGGCTGGCGGGCGACGGGGCATGGAGGGCGGCATGGCGCAGGCGGCGGTCGTGGTGACCGGGGCGGCGGGGCTGATCGGGTTCGCCGTCGCCGCGCGACTCGCCCGCGCCGGGCGCGCGACGGTCGGCACCGATCGCATCGCGCCGCGGGAAGAGGGCGGTTTCCGGTCGGTCGAAGCCGCGCTCACGGATGTCCACAAGCTCCACGAAATCTGCGCCGGCGACGTCGCGGCCATCGTCCATTGCGGGGCGGTCTCCGGCCCGATGCTCGGGCGCGACAACCCGCGCGCGGTGGTCGAGACCAATGTCGCCGGCACCGCCAACCTGCTCGAAATCGCCCGCCAGAGAGGCGCGCGCCTGGTGTTCTGCTCGTCCACCTCGGCCTACGGGAACACGCCGCCGGGCCTCGATCCGGTGCCGGAGACGGCGCCGCTCGCGGCCGCGGACATCTACGGCGCCACCAAGGCGGCCGGCGACATCCTGGCCCGTGCCTACGCCGCGCAGACCGGCCTCGACGCCATCGTGCTGCGCTTCTCGTGGGTCTACGGCCCGCGTCGGCGGACGCCCTGCGTGCTGCGTGCGATGATCCAGGACGCGCAGGCTGGGCGACCGACCCGCCTCTCTTACGGCCGCGGGTTCACCCGCCAGTACGTTCATGTCGATGACGCGGTGAGCGCCGTGATTGCGGCCCTCGACGCTGGCGAGGTCGGGCCGGCGCGGGCGTTCAACGTCACCGGGGGCGAACGGCTGGATTTCGCCGAGATCGCCGGGACGGTGCGCGCTGCGCTGCCCGAGGCCCGCATCGAACTCGGTGAGGGCGCGGACCCGGAGGATCAGAGCCACGGACGGTTCGACATCGCCGCGGCCGAGCGCGTCTTGGGTTGGCGACCCCGGATCGGCTTCCCGGAAGGCGTCCGCGCCTATGCGCGCTGGCTCGCGGACCATCCCGTGTAGCGTACGGGCGCCGGAGAGAACGTCCACAGGGAGGATCGGGACATGCCACGCGCTGCGGTGATCGTGCCGTTTCCATTCGACGAGGAGGGCCTCGACTACAGACGCGCCGAGATGACGCAGGTCACGCTCTCGCCCGACATCACCTTCGACTACAAGCCGCTCAAGGCGGGTCCGAAGCACTTCCTCGGGCGCCACGACGAGATGCTCATCGAGTTCGCGATCTTCGAGGCCGGGATCGCCCTGGCCGAGGAGGGATACGACGCCATCACCGTCAACACGCTGAGCGATTCCGGGATCGCCGAATTGCGCGCGGTGCTGGACATCCCCGTGGTCTCGAACGGCAAGGCGTCGTTCCTCTACGCCCTCACCCTCGGCACCCGGTTCTCGGTGATCGTGCAGACCGACCCCGCTTATCCCCAGTACACGGATGCCGGGTTGGCCTTCTACAGGAACCTCATGAAGAAATTCGAGGTCTCGCAGTTCTGCGCCTCGATCGAGCTGTTCGAGGCCAGGTCGGACATGAAGGCGCTGTTCACGGGCCGCGAGGCGGAAGTCTTCCCCAGGATGAAGACGGCATGTGAGAACGGCCTCGCCAAGGGCGCCGACGTGATCGTGCTGGGCTCGACGACGCTCTCGCAGGCAGGGCCGTATCTTTCCGAGAACCTGCCGGTGCCGGTGGTCAACCCGGGCCCGCTCGCCCTCAAGATGGTGGAGACGGTGCTGGGCCTGGGCCATCGCCACAGCCCGGTGGCCCATCCCCGGCCGGCGCTGCCCCGCCCCCGGATGATCCACGCCATGATGGACGCCGCCCGCGCGCATCAGGAGGCGGACGAGTGAGCGGCCCGGTCCCGGGAGGGCGGCGCCCGTGACCGTGGGCGCGGCCTTTCCCGGGCGTTGCATCGCCACGCCGGAATGCGCGTTCGCCGGGCGAGCGCCCGCGCGGCGATGACGACTTCGGCCCAGGGATGGGCCCGCGCGGAGGAAGGCGCGGCGTGGGATGCCGCCCTTTACGACCGCTCGTTCGGCTTCGTCTCGACCATGAGCGCCGACATGGTCGATCTGCTCGCGCCCGAGGCGGGCGAGCGCATCGTCGATCTCGGCTGCGGAACCGGCGCGCTGACCGCCGCCATCGCCGCGCGCGGCGCGTCGGTGATCGGCATCGATGGCGACGCGTCGATGATCGCCCGCGCCCGGTCCCGCCATCCCGGCCTCGCGTTCGCGCACGCCGACGGGCGGGATTTCGCAATCGGCGGCCGCGCAGACGCGGTCTTCTCCAACGCCGCGCTGCACTGGATGAAGGAACCCCGGCGGGTGATCGCCCGCGTGGCCCGGGCGCTCCGGCCGGGCGGGCGGTTCGTCGCCGAAATGGGCGCGTACAGGAACGTCGGGACCATCACGGACGCGCTCTACGAGGCGCTGGCCGACGAGGGGGTGCCGGCCGAGGCGGTGGCTTTTCCCTGGTATTTTCCGAGTCCCGGCCGCTATGCGTGCCAATTGGAGGATGGCGGCTTCGAGGTGACCCATATGCGCTACTTCGCCCGTCCGACGCCGCTCGACGATTGCCCGAACGGGCTCGCCGACTGGATTGCCATGTTCGGCCGGAACTTCACCGACGCGGCGCCGGCGGGGCGGGCCCGGGCAGTCGTCGCGCGCGCGGTCGCGCTGACCCGCGACCGGCTCTGCCCGGAGGGCCGCTGGATCGCCGACTACACGCGGCTTCGTTTCGTCGCCGTGAAGGCCGCCGGCGCCTGAGGCCCGCGCACCGAAAAAGCGGCGATGCGGTTTTCGGGGTGGCGGCGGCCGGAGCGCCGGTGTAACCCTTCGGGCGGATCACCCTATTCTGGCCACGATGACCGTTCAACACGGAACGATGCGAGGCACCATCGAGTCGCCACCCCCGCGGCCATCCCCCGCGCCTATGGAGTGATGCCCCATGGCTGGCCACTCCAAATGGGCGAACATCATGTACCGCAAGGGCGCGCAGGACGCAAAGCGGGCCCGGCGGTTCACCAAGCTGGTTCGCGAGATCATCGTCGCCGCCAGGGAAGGCGCGCCCGACCCCGAGCACAACCCCCGGCTGCGCGCGGCGGTCGCCGCGGCGAAGGCGCAGAGCGTGCCCAAGGGCAATATCGAGCGCGCGCTCAAGAAGGCCGCAGGCGGGGACTCCGAACACGCGCGCCTCGCCGCGTTGAGCTACGAGGGCTTCGCGCCCGGCGGAGTCGCCGTCATCGTCGATGCGTTGACCGACAACCGCAACCGGACCGTCGCCGCGCTGCGCTCGATCTTCGGCAGGCACGGCGGTGCGCTGGGCGAGTCGGGCTCCGTCAACTACCTGTTCCGGCGCGTCGGCACGATTCGCTATCCGGCCGGAGCAGCGAGCGGGGACACCATGTTCGAAGCCGCGCTGGAGGCCGGTGCGGACGATTGCGACCTGGATCCGGAAGGGCACGAGGTCACTTGCGCGCCGGATTCGCTGGGCGAGGTCGGCGAGGCGCTGTCCGCGCGGTTCGGTACGCCCGAGCGCGTCGAGATCGGCTGGCGCCCGCAGACGACGGTGCCCATCGACGAGGCCCAGGCGGCGAACGTCTTCAAGTTGCTCGAAGCGCTCGACGACAGCGACGACGTCCAGCAGGTGTCGGCGAACTACGACGTGGCCGAGGATGTCCTGCACAAGCTCTCGGCCTGAGCCGCGGATGGGCGGCACGCGGCGGCTCATGGGCCTCGATCCGGGTCTCCGCCGGACCGGCTGGGGCGTGATCGAGACTGCCGGCAACCGCCTGCGGCACATAGGCCACGGCGTGGTGGCGACGGAGGGCGCGGAGAGCGTGCCGGTGCGCCTGCGGGCGCTGCACGACGGCTTGGCGCGAGTCGTCGCCCGCTACGCGCCCGACGAGGCCGCGGTCGAGGAAACGTTCGTCAACCGGAACCCCGAATCGACTCTCAAGCTCGGACTCGCACGGGGGGTGGTCCTTCTCGTCCCGGCGCTCTCGGGCGTGCCGGTCCACGAATACGCCGCGAACCGGATCAAGAAGGCGCTGGTCGGCGCGGGGCACGCCGACAAGGCGCAGGTCGCGCTCATGGTCCGCCGCCTCCTGGCCGGCCTCGGCGAGGCGCCGGCGGACGCGACCGACGCCCTGGCCGCCGCGATCTGCCATGCGCATCTGGCCGGCACGCGGGCGCGCTGGAACGCGGCCTCGCTGGCCGCCGCAGCAGGGGCTGGCGGATGATCGCGAAGCTGCGCGGGGTCCTCGACAGCATCGGCGACGGCTGGGCCGTGGTGGACGTGGGCGGCGTGGGGTATCTTGCCTATTGCTCCAACGGTACCCTGGCCGCACTACCGGCGCCCGGGCAGACGGTAAGCCTGACCGTCGAAACGGTGGTGCGCGCCGACCACATCCACCTCTACGGCTTCGCGAGCGAGCAGGAACGCGCGTGGTTCCGCCTGTTGCAGACGGTGCAGAGCGTCGGCGCGCGCTTGGCCCTCGCGATTCTGGGCACCCTCCCCGTCGAGGAACTGGCCCACTGCATCGCCGCGCAGGACAGGGCGGGCGTGGCGCGCGCGCCCGGGGTCGGGCCCAAGCTCGCGGCCCGCATCCTCGCCGAGCTCAGGGACAAGGCGCCGGTGCCGCCGGCCGCACCGGGCGTGCCGGCCGCGGCCAGGGCCTCGCCCGGCAGCGCGGCCGGCCCGGACGCGGTCGCCGCGCTGGTCAATCTCGGCTATCGCCCGAGTGAGGCCCAGGGCGCGGTTGCCGAAGCCGTCCGCAGGCTCGACGACGCCGCGCCGGTCGAGGCGTTGATCAGGGCCGGGCTCAAGGAGCTCGCGCAATGAGCGAATCCCGGATCGTCGCCGGCGCCGCCGAGCCCGACGACCGGCTCGATCTCGGCCTGCGGCCGCAGAAGCTGGACGACTTCATCGGGCAGCGGCCGATCCGCGAGAACCTGCGGGTCTTCATCGCCGCCGCCGCGGAGCGCGGGGAGGCCCTCGACCACGTCCTGTTCCACGGGCCACCCGGCCTCGGCAAGACCACGCTGGCGCAAATCATCGCCCGCGAACTCGGCGTCGGCCTGCGGGTCACTTCCGGGCCGGTCATCGCCCGCGCCGGCGACTTGGCGGCGATCCTGACCAATTTGAGCGATCGGGACGTGTTGTTCGTCGACGAGATCCACCGGCTCAACCCGGCGGTGGAGGAGATTCTCTATCCCGCCATGGAGGACGCGCAGCTCGACCTGATCATCGGCGAAGGGCCGGGTGCGCGCTCGGTGCGGATCGACCTGCCGCCGTTCACGCTGGTGGGCGCGACGACGCGGACGGGCTTGGTCACGACGCCGCTCCGCGAGCGGTTCGGCATCCCCTTCAGGCTCGATTTCTACGAGGCGGCGGAACTGGTCGAGATCGTGACGCGCAACGCGCACCTTCTCAATATGGCGTTGAGCGCGGACGGGGCGGCGGAGATCGCCGCGCGGTCGCGCGGCACGCCGCGCATCGCCGGCCGGCTTCTGCGCCGCGTGCGCGACTTCGCTGCGGTCGCCGGAATCGAGAGAGTCGATGCCGCCTTGGCCGACCGGGCGCTCGACCGGCTCGAGGTGGATCGGCGGGGCCTCGATTCGATGGACCGGCGCTATCTCTCCTGCATCGCGGAGCACTACGGCGGTGGCCCGGTGGGGATCGAGACGATCGCCGCGGCGCTTTCGGAGCAGCGCGACGCGTTGGAGGAGGTGGTCGAGCCGTTCCTGATCCAGCTCGGTTTCGTGCAGCGCACGCCGCGCGGCCGGCAGCTGACCCCGCACGGCTTCGGCCATCTGGGGCTGCCGGTGCCGCAGGCGGCGGGCCAGCTCGCGCTGCTCGGGAAAGGCCATGGCGCGGGCGGCTGAAGCGGATGAAGGCGGCGGCGGCTGGTTCGAAGGCGGCCAGCACGTCTATCCGCTCCGCGTCTATCACGAGGACACCGATGCTGGCGGCATCGTCTACTACGCCAATTATCTCAAATTCGCCGAGCGCGCGCGGACCGAGATGATGCGCGCGGCGAACATCGCGCACGGCGCGCTTCGCGACGAGAGCGGTGTGGCCTTCGTCGTCAGGCGCTGCGTCGCCGACTACCGCGCGCCGGCGGTGCTGGACGACGCGATCCAGGTGCGCACCACCATCGGCAAGGTGGCGGGCGCGCACATCGACGCCGATCAGCACGTGGTGCGCGGCGGTGCCCTGCTGGTCGCGCTCGGCCTGAAGCTCGGCTGCGTCGATCGCCGGGGCCGGGCGGTCCGGCTGCCGGCGTCGGTGCGCGGCGCGTTGTCGCGACTGGAACGAGTGGACCGGCATTAGCGGGGAGGCGATGGAATCCGACTTCATTCGCGCCGTCGAGATCGGCGCCGGCGCCGTGGCCGACAGCCTGTCGCCGTGGAGCCTGTTCATGCAGGCCGACGTTGTCGTGAAGGCCGTCATCGTCGTCCTTCTGCTCGCGTCCCTGTGGAGTTGGGCGATCATCTTCGACAAGTTCCTCCGCTATGGCCGGGCCCGCCGGCTGGCGGAGGAGTTCGAACGCGATTTCTGGTCCGGCGGCTCCCTGGAGCAGCTTTACGAGGACATCGTCGGGCGACGCAGCCATCCGATGACCATGCTCTTCGCCTCCGCGATGGGCGAGTGGCGGCGCTTCGCGAGCCGCGGCACGCGGATGTCGGCGGACCGGCTGGAGAGCTTGCAGCGCCGCATCGGCCACGCCATGGATGTGGCGCTCAATCGCGAGGTGAACCAGCTCGAGCGCTATCTCGGCTTCCTCGCGACGGTCGGCTCGACCGCGCCATTCGTCGGCCTGTTCGGGACGGTCTGGGGAATCATGAACAGCTTCCAGTCGATCGCGGCGAGCAAGGACACCTCGCTCGCTGTGGTCGCACCGGGCATTGCCGAGGCGCTGTTCGCGACCGCCTTGGGCTTGGTCGCCGCGATCCCGGCGGTCGTCGCCTATAACAAGCTCAGCGGCGATCTCGATCGCTACACCGCCCGGCTCGAAGCGTTCAGCACCGAGTTCCGTGCGCTTCTCGGCCGCCAGCTCGAGGAGCGCGCCGTCTGATGGTGGACACGCCGGGCAGGGCGTTCGGCCGCCGCAGCCGCCGGGCGCCGATGAGCCAGATCAACGTGACGCCTTTCGTCGACGTCATGCTGGTGTTGCTGGTGATCTTCATGATCACCGCGCCGCTGCTCACGGTCGGCGTCGAGGTCGATCTTCCGGAGGCCGACGCGCCGCCGATCGCCGGCGACGACGAACCGCTCGCGATTACGCTCGCGCGCGACGGAACCCTCTGGCTCCAGGACGTCGAGGTGACGTTGGACGACCTGATTCCCAAATTGAAGGCGATCCTCGAACGCCGCCCTGATCTCCGCATCTTCGTCCGGGGCGACCGCGAGATCGCCTATGGGCGCGTGATGGAGGTGATGAGCACGGTGAACGGCGCCGGGTTCCACAACGTGGCGCTGGTCACCGAGCCGCGCCGGAAGACGGGCGATGAGTAAGCGCGGCTGGTTCTTCTCCATCCTCCTGCATGTCGGCGTCGCGATCGCCGCCGTGCTGGGCCTGCCCGATCTTTTCGAGAGCGACGCGCTCGACGACGAACCGATCGTCGTCAGCGTGATCACGATCGCTGCCGAGGCGCGCACGCCCGTGCCCGCGCCGGAGCCCGTCCCCGAACTGGAGCCGCGCGCGGAACCGGAACCGCCATCGCCCGAGGAACCGGCGCCGATCCCCGAGCCGGTCGCGGAGCCTGCACCCGCGCCCGAACCGGCGCCGGTCGTAACGCCGGAACCACCGCCGCCCGAGGAGCTGGCGCCGCTTCCCGCGCTGGTCGCGGCTCCTGCGCCTGCACCCGTTTCCGAACCGGCACCGGTCGCAACGCCGGAACCCGCGCCCGAGCCGGATGTGGAACCGGACCCCCTCCCCGAGCCGCCGCCCCAGCTGGCGGTGCTCCCGCCGGAATCGGAACCGGCGCCACCCGTTCCCGCGCCCGAACCGGAACCGATCGCGGAACCGGAAGCGGCGCCGTCGCCCGCACCGCCACCGCTCCCGCCGTCCGCCAAGCCGGCCCCGCCGCCGCCGAGCTTCGACACGCTGCTCCAAAGCATCGCCGTGGAGGACGCCGAGGCGCCCGCCGCGCCGCCGCCGGACGCGGACCCGTCTTTCAAGGATCTCCTCGAACAGGTCGCCCAGACCGACGAAGAAAAAGAGGCCGCCGCCTCAAACCGGGCGACACCCGGCGTCGATCCGCAGCTGTGGCAAACGCTGGCGGGCGCTATCAAGCAGAAGGTCGAGGCGAATTGGAGCGTGCCTGCGGGTGTGCGCGACGCCGATGGAATGAAAGTGACGCTGCGCATCCGGCTCGACCGGGACGGCACCGTGCACAGCGCCGAGATCGTGGAGTATGGAAGCGCCGCCGACGGCAGCTTCCGCACCATGGCCGAGAGTGCCCGGCGCGCGGTGCTGAAGGCCAGCCCGTTCAAGATCTTGACGGAGCACGGCGACGAATACGAACGGTGGCGCGACATCACGATGACGTTCGAGCCGCCGGTATGATGCGGCTCCCGGTTCGACCTAAAGAAGGAACGATGGTCCGACGATGAAACCCCTGCCGAAGATGGGCCGGCTTCTCGCCGGCGTGGCCGGCCACCGCAAGCCGTTTGCGGCCGCCCTTGCCTTGTCGTTGACGCTCGCGGGGTTCGCCGCCGGCGCCCGCGCCGAGCTGACGATTGACATCACGCGCGGCTACGTAGAGCCCCTGCCCATCGCGATCACCGGTCTCGCCGATGCGGAGGCGGGTCGCAAGATCGCGGAGGTGGTCACGCGCAACCTCGAACACTCCGGCCTCTTCAACCCGCTCGATCCGGCCGCCTTCCTCCGGGAGGAAGACGACCCGGCGCGGCGGCCGGCATTCGCGGATTGGCGGCTCGTCAACGCGCAGGCGCTCGTGATCGGCCAGGTCGTCGAGGGCGACGCCGGAGGGCTCTCCGTCGAGTTCCGCCTGTGGGACGTGTTCGCCGAGCAAGACCTGCTGGGGCTCCGCTTGAGCGGTGCCGCGGAAGCGTGGCGGCGCATCGCCCACAAGATGTCCGACGCCATCTACGAGCGCCTGACCGGTGAGACCGGCTATTTCGATACCCGTATTGTCTATGTCGCCGAGACCGGCCCGCTCGACCGGCGGATCAAACGGCTCGCGATCATGGACCAGGACGGCGACGCCCTGCGCTTCCTGTCGAACGGCGACCATCTGGTGCTGACACCCCGGTTTTCGCCGACCGCCCAGGAGATCACCTATCTCTCTTACGAGCGCGGCGTTCCCAAGGTCTATCTGCACCATATCGACACCGGCCAGCAGGAGCTTCTGGGCGATTTCCCGGGCATGACCTTCGCGCCGCGCTTTTCGCCGGACGGCAACAGCGTCGTCATGACCCTGGCGCAGGACGGCAATTCCGAGCTCTACGAGATGGACCTGCGGTCACGGGAGGTCGCGCAGCTCACGGACAACCCGGCGATCGAAACCGCGCCGTCCTACTCGCCCGACGGCGAATTCATCGTGTTCGAATCGGACCGGGGCGGCAGTCAGCAGATCTACGTGATGCGGCGCGACGGGACGGACGCCCGGCGCATCACCTTCGGCGACGGGCGGTACGGGACCCCGGTCTGGTCCCCGCGCGGCGACCTCATCGCGTTCACCAAGAGCCACCGCGGCACGTTCTCGATCGGGGTCATCGAGCCGGACGGTTCGGGCGAGCGGATCCTCTCACAGGATTACCTGGTCGAAGGCCCCACCTGGGCGCCGAACGGGCGGGTTCTCATGTTCTTCCGACAGAGCTCCCGCTCTCCCGACAGCGCCGAACTGGTGACCATCGACGTGACCGGGCGCAACGAACGCATCCTTTTCACCTCGACCGCCGCGTCGGATCCGGCTTGGTCGCCCTTGATACCTTGATGGCGCAAAGTTATAGCTGCCAAGCAGCGGTTTTCTCTCGACGAAGGGGAACGAGCGAATGCGAAGAGGACTGATCCTGCCGCTTCTGGCGGCCCTCGCCCTGGTCGCCTGCCAAAGCGGGCCGAGCGACCCCCTCCCACCCTACGACGATACCGCCGGGGAGGAGCACGCCGCCCTTCCCGACGGGGAAAACGGCGCCGCGGCAAGCCAGGAGGCGCCGGCGGCGGACGCGGACGTCGGGTCCGAAGAGATGGCGGCTCTCGACCCGAACCGGCCGCCGCCGGGGACGCAGGAAGATCTGGTCCATAACGTGGGCGACCGGGTCTTCTTCGATCTCGACAGCGCCGTCCTCCTGCCGGACGCCCGCCGAACGCTGGAGCGCCAAGCCAGGTGGCTCGATCTCTACCCCGGACTGCGACTCGTCGTCGAGGGCCATTGCGACGAGCGCGGAACGCGCGAATACAATCTGGCGCTGGGCGAGCGGCGCGCCAACGCGGTGCGCGAGTACCTGATTACGCACGGAATCGCGCCGTCACGGCTGCGGACGATCTCCTATGGCAAGGAGCGGCCCTATGCCCTCGGCCACGACGACGAGGCATGGGCGCTCAACCGGCGCGCCGTGTCCATCATCGAATAGGGGCGGGGCGCCCGCGCCCGGGGGTACGATGCGCGGCGGAGCGGCGGTCGGTGCGCGTGTGGCGGTCGCGGTGCTGGCGGCCGCGCTGACCTGCGCCGCCGCCGGAACAGGGCTGGCCGCCGATCCGGAGATCAGCGTCGACGACCTTCGGAATCAGATCGTCAGCCTGCGCGAGCAGCTCCGCGACGTGGAGAAGGTAGTCTATGGCGGCGCGGACCCGCCGCCCCGCGCCGCCGCCGGGGACGGGCCGTCCGACGGGCGCTACGAACGGTTGAGCCGGCGCTTGGCGGTGGCCGAGACGGAGAGCGACCAGTCGGAGGAATGGCGGCGGCAGGCGATCGGCCGCTTCGACGAGATCGAGAACATGATCCGCCGCCTCGAAGGCCGCCTCGAGCGCTTGGTCGCCGACGTCGACGTGAGGCTGTCCGCGCTCGAGCAGCAGCCGGAAGCACCGGCCGAGGCGGACGCGCCGGGGGTGGAGAGTGAAGGCGACGCGCCGTCCGTGCCGGGTGCCGCGTTGACGACGGGAACGGCGGAGGAGCAATACAACCGCGCGTTCGGCCTGCTCCAGGAGGCGCGGTATGAGGAAGCCCACGACCTGCTGTCGCGCTTCGTCGATGCGAATCCCGAACACCCGCTCGCGGAAAACGCGGCCTATTGGCGCAGCGAGACCTTCTACGCCCGACAGATGTTCGCCGACGCGGCGCGCGCCTACGCCCTCAACCTTCAGCGCTTCCCGCAGGGGCGCAAGGCGCCCGACAACATGGTCAAGCTCGGCTTGGCGCTTCTCAAGCTCGGGCGCACCGAGGAAGCGTGCCGGACCTTTGCCCAGCTCGATCAAACCTTCCCCGAAATGCCCGTCAACGTTCGACGGGCGGCCCGGCAGGGGCAGACGCAAGCCGGCTGCTCCTGAGCCCGGCGAGGCTGCCGCGCATGGCTAGGCCCCGCATCGTCGCGCCCGACGGGAAGGGGCCGGGGGCGCCGGTCGACGCGCGGTCCTTCGCGGCGCTGCTGGCGCCGCTCGGCCCCTTCGAACCGTCACCGCGCATCGCCGTCGCGGTCTCGGGCGGCCCGGACAGCTTGGCGCTGTGCCTGCTCGCCGCGCGCTGGGCCTGGGCCCGCGTCGGCGAGGTGTACGGGCTCACCGTCGATCACCGCCTGCGTCCCGAATCGGGCGCCGAAGCCGCCCAGGTCCGGCGCTGGCTCGCGGCGCGCGGCATCGCCCATCGAACGCTGTGTTGGTCCGGCGCCCGGCCCGACGGCCGGATCCAGGAAAGGGCGCGTGCCGCCCGCCTCTCCCTCCTGGCCGGCTGGTGCCGGCGCGCGCGCGTCCTCCATCTCTTCCTCGGTCACCAGCGCGAGGATCAGGCCGGGACGGTGCTGCAACGCATCGCGCGCGGCAGCGGCGTCGACGGGCTCTCGGCTATGGCCCCGGTCCGTCTCGCACTGGAGGCCGACGGCGGCGGCGTCCGCCTGCTGCGGCCGCTCCTCGCGGTGCCCCGGGAGGCGTTGACCGCGACCCTCCGCCAGTGGGGCCAGCCGTGGCTCGACGACCGCTCCAACCGCGACACGCGCCATGCTCGCCCGCGCCTTGAGCGTGTCGCGGCCCTGCTTGAAGCCGAGGGGCTGGGCGCGGCCCGCTTGGCGCGCACCGCCGCCCGCGCCGCGGCGGACCGTGCCGCGCTGGATCGGCTCTGCGGCGCCCTGCTCGCCCGGTGCGCCCGCCCGTCGCCGGCCGGCTTCGTGGCCTTGGAGCGGCGCGCGTTGCGGGAGGCGCCGTCGGCGCTCGCGTCGCGGGCGCTGGCCCGCGCGATCGCCACGGTCGGCGGTGCGCCCTATCCACCGCGGCAGGAACGCCTGGATCGGCTCGCGCGCCGCGTGCTGGGCGACGACCCGCGGGCGGCGACGCTCGGCGGGTGCCGCCTGGTCCCGCGCGGCGGCGGCATCCTCGTTTGCCGGGAGCCGGCCGCGGCGTCCGAAGTCCGTCCCCTGGCCCCCGGTGAACGCGCGCTCTGGGACCGCCGCTTCGTCGTCTCCTTGGGGCCCGCGGCGGCGGGGGGGCCGTTCCGCGTGCGCCGGCTGGGTCCGGACGGCCTGACCCGTGTTCGCGCGCTGGCGCGAGAGGCGGGCAGACCGCTCCAGAGCGATCATGTCCCCGCCCCGGCGCGCCCCTCCCTGCCCGCCCTGTTCGGCCTTGACGGGCCGCTGGCGGTCCCCCATTTGGGATTCGGGCGGGAAGCGCGCCACGCCGCGCCCGTGCGCTTCGCGGTGGCGTTCCGTCCGCCGCGTTCGCTGGCACCGGGGCTTCCGGCGACTCTCCGCGTCGGCGGGACCGGGACCGGCGGTCGCGCGTGAGGCGAATGTCGTGTACACTGGCGCGCGGCGGGACATCCTGCGCGCCGGCGTGGTGCGGCCGGCAGCGGCGCCGATGCCGGGCAGGAGCCGCCGGGGAGGCAACCTGAGGCCGAGCGGTGGGTAATTTCGGCAAGAATCTGGCGCTTTGGATCATCATCGGGCTGGTGCTGGTCGCGCTCTTCCAGGTCTTCCAGGGGTCGTCCTCGCGGCAGACCTCCACCGACCTGGCGTTCTCCCAGTTCATGGCCGAAGTCGAGTCCGGGCAGATCCAGGACGTGACGATCCAGGGCAACACCATCACCGGCCACTACACCAACGGCGGCGCCTTCAATACCTACGCGCCCGACGACCCGGATCTGGTCAAGACGCTGCGGCTGCATGGCGTGCAGATCGCCGCCGTCCCGGTCGAGGAGGGCGGGCTCAGCATCGTCGGCATCCTCATTTCCTGGTTCCCCCTTCTGCTCTTCATCGGCGTCTGGATATTCATGATGCGCCAGATGCAGTCCGGCGGCGGCAAGGCGATGGGCTTCGGCAAGTCGCGGGCGCGCCTGCTCACCGAGCGCCAGGGCCGGGTGACCTTCGACGACGTGGCGGGCATCGACGAAGCCAAGCAGGAGCTGGAAGAGATCGTCGAATATCTGCGCGACCCGCAGAAGTTCCAGAAGCTCGGTGGCAAGATTCCCAAGGGCGTGTTGCTGGTCGGCCCGCCCGGCACCGGCAAGACGCTGCTGGCGCGCGCCATCGCGGGCGAAGCCAACGTGCCCTTCTTCACGATCTCGGGCTCGGACTTCGTGGAGATGTTCGTGGGTGTCGGCGCGAGCCGTGTCCGCGACATGTTCGAGCAGGGCAAGAAGAACGCGCCCTGCCTGGTCTTCATCGATGAGATCGACGCGGTGGGCCGGCATCGGGGCGCCGGCCTCGGCGGCGGCAACGACGAGCGCGAGCAGACATTGAACCAGCTCCTCGTCGAGATGGACGGGTTCGAGGCCAACGAGGGCGTGATCCTGATATCGGCGACCAACCGGCCCGACGTGCTGGATCCCGCCTTGTTGCGACCGGGCCGCTTCGATCGCCAGGTCGTGGTGCCCAATCCGGACGTGCTCGGTCGCGAGAAGATCCTCAAGGTGCATATGCGCAAGGTCCCCCTCGCGCCTGACGTGAAGCCCCGCACCATCGCGCGGGGCACGCCGGGCTTCTCCGGTGCCGACATCGCCAATCTGGTCAACGAGGCGGCCTTGCTCGCGGCCCGGCGCGGCAAGCGCGTCGTCACCATGGTCGAGTTCGAGGACGCCAAGGACAAGGTGATGATGGGCGCCGAGCGGCGTTCCATGGTCATGACCGACGAGGAGAAGCGCCTCACCGCCTATCACGAGGGTGGCCACGCGGTGGTCGCCGCCCACATGCCGGCGTCGGACCCCATCCACAAGGCGACGATCATTCCCCGCGGGCGAGCGCTCGGCATGGTGGTCCGCCTGCCGGAAGGCGACCGCATCTCGGTGAGCCGCGAGAAGCTCGAGGCCGACATCACCGTCGCCATGGGCGGGCGCATCGCCGAGGAGATCGTCTTCGGCCGTGAGAAGGTGACCAGCGGCGCGGCGTCCGACCTCAAGATGGCGACCCAGATCGCGCGCAGCATGGTCACGCAGTTCGGCATGTCCGACGAGCTGGGCCCGCTCAGCTACAACGAGAACGAGCAAGAAGTCTTCCTCGGCCACTCGATCACCCAGCAGAAGAACGTTTCCGAAGAGACGGCGCACAAGATCGACCTCGAAGTGCGCAGGATCATCGAGCAGGCCTACAAGCGGGCCCGCGGCATCCTCGACAAGAACCTGGAATCGCTGCACCGGATCGCCAACGCGCTGCTCGAATACGAATCGCTCAGCGGTGAAGAGATCGGCGCGGTGATGAAGGGCGAGTCGGTGGTGCGCCCGGACGACGACGAGCCGGTGGTTCCCCGGGAGCGGCGCGGGACGGTCCCCTCCTCCAGCCGCCGCAAGGGGAAGGCCCCGCCCGATCTCGAACCCACGCCCCAGCCGGGCGTGTGACGCCCCGGAGGCCGCCGTGCCGGCGGTGCCCCTGAAGCGCCCGGTGCCGGGGGACGCCCTCCCGGAACCGCGCGCCGTCTATCTGCAGCCGAGCCACCCGATCCCCGGCGAGACTCTCGCCTTCGACATGGTGGACGTGCTGTTTCGCGGCGCGCCGGAGCGGCGCCGGATCAGGCTGCAACGGGCCGTGCTCGCGGCGTGGGCCGAGAGGAACGCTCCGGATTTCGCCGGCGAGATCGCCGCCTTAAGCGCCCGGCTCGCCGCGCCGCGCGGCCCCGTCTGCGGCATCGCGCTGGACCGGCCGCGCCTGATGGGCGTCCTCAACGTCACCCCGGACAGCTTCTCTGACGGCGGCGATTACGCCGCGCCCGAGGCGGCGGTGGCCTGCGGCCGGGCGATGGCCGCGGCGGGTGCCGACATCATCGACGTCGGCGGCGAATCGACCCGGCCCGGCGCCCGCCCGCCGAGTGAGGCGGAGGAGCTTCGTCGCGTCGTCCCGGTCGTCCGCCGGCTCGCCGCCGAGGGGCTGGTGGTCTCGATCGACACTCGCCGCGCGGCGGTGATGGCGGCGGCGCTCGAGGCCGGCGCGCGCCTCGTGAACGACGTGAGCGCTCTCTGCCATGACCCTCGGGCGCGTGCGGTCGTCGCGCGGTCCGGCGCCTGGGTCGTGCTCTCCCACATGCGGGGCACGCCCGAGACGATGCAGCGGGCGCCCCGTTACGACGACGCGAGTCTCGACGTCTTCGACGCGCTGGAGGCGCGCGTGCGCGCCGCCGAGGCGGCCGGAATCGCGCGCGGCAGGATCGTCGTCGATCCGGGAATCGGCTTCGCCAAGACTGTCCGCCACAACCTCGAAATCCTGCGCGACTGCGCGTTATTTCACGGGCTCGGCTGCCCGCTCCTCGCTGGCGTTTCGCGCAAGAGCTTCGTCGCGCGGCTGAGCGCGGGCGAGGCGCCGAAGCGGCGGCTGCCCGGCTCGCTGGCGGCGGGGCTTCACATGCTGGGCGAAGGGCTGCATATCCTGCGGGTCCACGACGTGGCGGAGACTCGCCAGGCGCTGGCGGTCTGGCGCGGCATCCGGGCTCCCTTCGGCTTCGCGGAGGCCGCCCAATGAATCCTTCCGCAGTATCCCGGAGCGGGCCCGAGCGATGAAACTTTTCGGCACCGATGGCATCCGCGGGATCGCGAACCGGGCGCCGATGACGGCGGAGATCGCGTTGAAGGTCGGGCACGCCGCCGGCGCGCTTTTCCTGAGCGGCGCGCACCGTCACCGCGTCGTCATCGGCAAAGACACCCGGCTCTCGGGCTACCTGTTCGAGCCCGCCATGACGGCCGGCTTCATCGCCGTCGGCATGGACGTGATCCTGGTCGGCCCGATGCCCACGCCGGCGGTGGCGATGCTGACCCGCACGCTCCGGGCCGATCTCGGCGTCATGATCACCGCCTCGCACAACCCGTTCGCCGACAACGGCATCAAGATGTTCGGGCCGGACGGCTACAAGCTCTCGCCGGACGTCGAAGCGCGGATCGAGGCGCGCGTCGCCGACGGAGGAAGCCCGGCTGCCGCACCCGACACGCTGGGGCGGGCGCGCCGCCTCGACGGCGCCGAGGGTCGCTATATAGAGTTCGTCAAGAACAGCTTTCCCGGACGCCCGGGGCTCGAGGGCCGTCGCATCGTGGTCGATTGCGCCCACGGCGCCGGCTACAAGGTGGCGCCGACCGTGCTGTGGGAGCTCGGCGCCGACGTGATCCCCCTCGGCGTGAGCCCCGACGGGCTGAACATCAACCAGGACTGCGGCTCCACGGACGTGGCCGCGCTCCGCGAGGCGGTCGTGGCCCACGGCGCCGATCTCGGCATCGCCCTGGACGGTGATGCCGACCGGGTGGTGATGTGCGACGAGAGCGGCGTCGTGCTCGACGGCGACCACGTCATGGCCCTGATCGCGTCCGACTGGGCCGCCGCCGGGCGCCTGCACGGCGGCGGCGTGGTCGCCACGGTCATGTCCAATCTCGGCTTCGAGCGGTATCTGAAGGACCTGGGCCTCGTTCTCGAGCGCACGAGCGTCGGTGACCGCCACGTCGTCGCCCACATGCGGGAGCACGGCTTCAACCTGGGCGGCGAGGCGTCGGGTCACATCGTCATGAGAGACTATTCGACGACCGGCGACGGGCTGATCGCGGCCCTCCAGGTCCTGGCGGCGCTGTCGGCGACCGGGCGCCGGGCGAGCGACATGGCCGGTCTCTTCGAATCGCTGCCGCAGGCGCTCCGCATCGTGCGCATCGATGGGGTCGATCCGCTCGCGAGTCCCCGCGCGCGCGCGGCGATCCAGGATGGCAACGCGCGGCTGGGTGCGCGCGGCCGCCTGGTGATCCGCAAATCGGGCACCGAGCCGGTGATCCGCGTGATGGCCGAGGGCGACGATGCGGCGCTCGTAGCGGCCGTGGCGGACGAGATCGCCGCCGCCGTCACCGAGGCGGCGGGGGACGCGGAAGAGGGACGGGCGGCGGCGCGATGAACGGCCGCGTGCTCATCGCCGCCGGTTCCGATTCCGGCGGCGGCGCCGGCATCCAGGCGGACATCAAGACGGTCACCGCACTCGGCGGTTACGCCGCGACCGCAATCACGGCCCTCACCGCCCAGGACACGCGGACGGTCCATCGCGTCCATGCCGTGCCGGCGGATTTCGTCACCGCGCAGATGCGGGTCGTCCTTGCCGACGTCGGCGCCGACTGCCTCAAGACCGGGATGATCCACAGCGCGCCCATCGCCGAGGCGGTCGCCGACGTGGCCGCGCGGGAGGGGGCCGGCATTCCGCTGGTGGTCGATCCCGTCCTCGTGGCGAAAGGCGGCGCGTCGCTCCTCGAAGACGACGCCATGCACGCGCTGCGGACGCGGCTGGTGGCCCGCGCCGACCTCGTGACCCCCAACGTCCCGGAAGCCGAGCGGCTCGGCGGGCTTCCCATCGCCACGGTGGACGACATGGCCCGCGCGGCCGAACGGCTCCACGCGCTCGGGCCGCGCGCCGTCCTCGTCACCGGCGGCCACCTCGATTCGGACCGCATCACCGACCTCTTGAGCCACGAGGGCGGCGTCGAGCGGTTCGAAGCGCCGCGCATCGAGAGCCGCCATACCCACGGCACGGGCTGCACGCTCGCCGCCGCCGTCGCCGCGGGAATAGCGCAAGGGATGACGCTCGTCGATTCCGTGGCGCGCGCGCGGCGCTATCTCCGGGCGGCGATCGCGAACGCCCCCGGCTACGGCGCCGGCCACGGCCCGGTCGATCACGGGGTGACGGTGACGTCTGCCTTGCCGTGAGGGCCGCGCAAGGATCGGGTGGCCGGGCCTCTTCGCGCTCGCTACGCTCCGGTCTCGGGAGGCGCACCATGGCGTTTGAACGGACGGACATCGAGCGGAACGCCCGCGACTACGCCCGGGTCGAGGCCGCGATCGCTTGGCTGGAGAGCTATTTTCGCGATCAGCCGGAGCTCGGCGACGTGGCGGGAGAAGTCGGCCTGAGTCCCTGGCATTTCCAGCGCCTGTTCCGGCGTTGGGCGGGGATTTCGCCCAAGCGCTTCGGCCAATTCCTGACCCTCGACTACGCGAAGGCGCGGCTCGCCGACTCGGCCTCCGTCCTCGACGCCGCCTACGACGCGGGCCTTTCCGGCCCCGGCCGGCTGCACGATCTCTTCGTCGCCTGCGAGGCGATGAGCCCCGGTGCCTTCAAGAGCGGCGGCGGTGTCGACATCGTCTATGGCGTGCACCCGAGCCCCTTCGGCCCGTGCCTGATCGGGCTGACCGCGCGCGGCGTCTGCGCCTTGGGCTTCGCGGACGCGGACGCCGAAACGGTCCGCACCCGGTTCGAGCGGCGCTGGTCCGCCGCCCGCTTCCGCGAGGACCGCCAAGTCACCGAGGCGGTCGCGGCGCGCGTCTTCGCGCGACCGGTGCCCTCCGGCGCGCCGCTCAGGCTGGCGGTTGCCGGCACGAACTTCCAGCTCAAGGTGTGGGAGGCGCTGTTGCGCATCCCGCCCGGCCGGATCGTCTCCTACGAGGCGCTGGCGCGGGCGCTGGGGATGCCGCGCGCCGCCCGCGCGGTCGGCAGCGCCGTCGCCGCCAACCCGGTCTCCTATCTCATCCCCTGCCATCGGGTGATCCGCAAATCCGGTCGCTTCTCCGACTACGAATGGGGCCGCTCCCGCAAGCGCGTCATGCTGGCCTGGGAAGCGGCCCGGGCCGCCTCCGTCGACGGGGATCGGGGCATGGTGTGAAGACCGGATGCCCTTGAGCATCCCGAAGGCCGCGCCGCGGTTTTGGTCGGATTGACGGCGGTATAGGTTACCGCTACGGTAAGACCCTTCTTCCTACGGAAGAAAACTTCGTTTGAGGAGGTATGAGGAATGAAGACTCCGGAAGAATTATATGATGATATAGAAGATCGCTACCCTGGTCGCCCTGTTTCTCGTTCTAAAAGGCTTTGGGAGCTCCGGCTTGAGCAATACATCGATCCCAGCAATCGATCTGCGGAAACAATCCTCGAAAAATCCGTTGCCATGTTGGCACAAAAGAAATGTATGCCTGGGTACTTCAACCAATGTCCAGTCGCTTCGGGGATTTTCGGATCGCATAGTATGAGGAGAAGCGCGGTCGATCTCGTTCACTGGTCTCAATCGAAGCGTCACGCGCGTCTGATAGAATTGAAGTGGGAGAGCGACGAACCTTCCACCGCGCTGGCTCAGATCCTCGAATATGGCATGTACTACTTGTTTTGCAGGGTGCATCGGAAGGAGCTACCGCTTCATGACAGGCCGTTGATGCGCGCTCGATATGTCGCTCTGGAAGTTGTTGCTCCCCAAACATATTATTGCATATCCAACGAACGGAAATTCATAGAGGAAACGAATGCGCACCTCGACAATCTCGTCAGGTCGAAAACAGATGAACCTCTATCGATATCGCTTCAAGCGCTTGCTTTTCCCGAAAAGTTCGATCGGATACCGTTCCGGGACGGGAGAGACGCATGTTTGAAGTGTTTGGCGGACAAGTTGACGGATGAGGCCCGAATGGTTCGCGATGCCTTCGGGGCGTTGACGCCGCCCTGGCCTTCGTCATGAGCGTTCGGCGGTTTCTTCCCGGTGTGCCGGGAAAGGAAATAGAGCGCATATACAGGGAGGCGCCGGGAAACGAGATCGAGAGCGGGAAGTTCGACCACCCGGAATCGTCCGCCGCGCTGGCCGCCAACGCCTTCGGCTATTTTCTCGGGCGGGCGGCGCCTCTCCCACGCTTGCCCGGCTGCCCGGAGGCGGGGTGGCCGGCCCGGTCGTTGGCGCTGGAGGCGACGGTCCGCTTCCCGTGGTCCGGCGGGAGGCATCCCGTTCTGGATTGCCTGATCGCGACCTCCGCATCGCTCATCGGCGTGGAGTCCAAGCGATTCGAGCCGTTCAGGACCAAGCGCCCTGCTTCTTTTTCCGATGCGTACTGGCGCCCGTGCTGGGGAAACGACATGAGGGGTTACGAGAGCGTGCGCGACCGTCTTCGCGAAGATGGCCATCAGTACCGTTTTCTCGACGCGGCGCAACTGGTGAAGCATGCCTTCGCCTTGCGGACGGAGAGCCAACGCGGAAGCGGCCGGCGCCGCAAGCGCGTTCCGACCCTCTTCTATCTTTATGCGGAACCGCGATCGTGGCCGACGAGCGGAAAACCCGTCCGCAACGAAGAAAGAGCGCGGCACCGGGAGGAGATCGCGGATTTCGCGGGCGCGGTGTCGGGCGATGAAGTCGGCTTTATCTCCTGCTCATACCAGACGCTCCTCGACGGTTGGATGCGCAGCGGGGACATCGGGATTCGCGAACACGCGCGGGCCGTGCAATCGCACTACGCGCCGTGACGCCCCCGCGCCGGGAGAGCGAAGAATCGATGGCGCGTTCCGCCGCGCGCGCCTACAGTACCCAGGCTCGCTCCCGGAGGCCGCCCGTGTACAACTGGTATCTCGACGATCTCGAGCCCGGCGCCCGGTTCGAGACCCGCGCCAAGACGTTGAGCGAGGCGGAAATCCTCGATTTCGCCTTCCGCTACGATCCGCAGCCGTTCCACATCGACGTCGAGGGCGCGAAAGAGGGGCCGTTCGGCGGGTTGATCGCCAGCGGCCTCCAGACCATGGCCGTGGCCCTGCGCATGATGCTCCAGGCCCAGGTCTTCGCGCCCGATGCCAGCATGGGCTCGCCCGGGCTGGAGGAGGTCCGCTGGTTGCGCCCGGTGCGACCGGGCGACACCTTGCGCGGCCGCGGCGCGATCCTCGAGGCGAGGCCGTCGCGTTCGAAGCCGGACCGCGGCGTCATGCGGTATCGCCTGGAGGTCCTCAACCAGCGCGACGAGCCCGTGATGACCATGGTCAGCCTCCAGATCCTGCGCCGGGCGCCGGGCGCCGGCGGGTGATGCGGCCGCTCGCTCTTTTACCGTGGGCGGACAACGCCTGGCGCCGGCCCGCCGCTCACGCGCGGGCGGCGCGGATTCTCGCGCCCGCGCTCGTCCTGGTGAGCGGCGCGCTGCTGCTCGGCGCCTACCTGTTCCAGCATCTGGGCGGCCTCGCGCCCTGCCCGTTGTGCCTGGCCCAGCGCTGGCCGCATTTCGCGGTGCTCGCGTTGGGCCTCGCGGCCCTCGCCGCGCCGGGCTGTGCCCGCGCGGTGCTCGTCGCGCTCTGCGGTGTCGCCTTCCTGGTGACCACCGGCTACGGCGTCTATCACGTGGGCGTCGAGCGGGGCTGGTTCACGAGCGGTTGCGCGTCGCCGCTCGCCGGCGCCGACATGGCGGACATCGCGGACATCAAGGCGCGTCTCATGGCCGCCCCGGCGAGCCGCTGCGACGAGGTGCCGTTCGCCCTGGCCGGCGTCTCGCTGGCCGGCTGGAACGCCATCGTCTCCTTCGCGGCGGCGCTCGCGAGCCTCGTGGGTGCGCGCCGCCTGTGGCAGGTGAGCGCATGACCGGGCCGGCGGTCACCGGCGAAGGCCGCCTGCCGGGCGATCCGACCCGCGAAGAACTGATCGCGCGCATGCTCCGGGTGGACCACGCCGGTGAATACGGCGCCCGGCGCATCTACGATGGCCAGCTCGCGGTGCTCGGGCGGAGCGCCGTCGCGTCGGCGATCCGCGAGATGGCGGAGGCGGAGCGGACGCATCTGGAAGCCTTCGACAGGCTCCTGGTCGAGCGCCGGGTGCGCCCGACGGTGCTCTCGCCGCTCTGGCATACGGCCGGCTTCGCCCTCGGCGCGGCGACGGCGCTGCTGGGCGCCCGGGCCGCGATGGCCTGCACCGTCGCCGTCGAGGAAGTCATCGAGGCGCATTACGCGGCCCAGATCGAGCGCCTCGGCGCGGACGAGGAGGCGCTGGCCCGGACCTTGCGCGAATTCGGGGCGGACGAGGCGCGGCATCGCGAGACGGGCCTCGCCCACGGCGCCGAGCGGACGCCCGGCTACCGGGCGCTGAGCACCGCCATCAAACGAGGCACCAAGCTCGCCATCTGGCTCTCGGAACGCCTGTAGCCCCTTCCCCGCGCGCGGGTCCGGAGACCTGCGCACCCAAACGAGAGAAAGAGAACCGCCTGCGCGGCGCGCGGGCCCGGAGGCGCGCGCTTCGGAGGGCGTTCAGCGGTCGTCCGCCAGGAGGCGGGGCAGGATTGCCGTTTCCGCGCGCTCCATGTCTTCGGGGAAGTCGATTTCGATCCAGGGGAGGCCGGTCACGTCCGCGAAGCCGAAGGGCGGGGCGGCGGCGCGGAGGACGGCGCGCAGGGCGTCTTCCATGGGGCGGTCAGCGCCGCCTTCCTCGATCATCCGCCCGGCTTCGTCGGCGAGGCGCCGCGCGGTCGCCGCGCTCAGCCGGAAGAAGCCGACCGATTCGCCATACGATGCGAACCCCGGAGCGAGCGCCTTGCCGAGATCGGCCGGCACACCGCCCCGGAGGCCGAGCTTGACCGGCTCCACCCCCGGCTCGAAGGCGCGGTCGACCAGGAGGCAATCGGCGTGGCGCGTGGAAAGAAGGGGGGCCAGGACGCGGCGATCGTAGAGCACGTCGCCGTCCATCAGGAGGACGTCGCCGCCCGCCGTCAGGGACTCGCGAAGGCGCCACAGTGTGACGATGCTGCCCGCTTCGTAGTCTGGGTTGAGGACGGTCGAGACGTCCGTCCGCCCGAGCGCCGCGAGCGCGCGCTCCACCGCGAGGGCCTCGTAACCGATGGCGATGGTTGGCGGGGCCACGCCAAGCGCCGAGAGAATCGCCAGATGGCGCGCCAGCAGAGTGCGCCCGCCGATGCGCAGCAGCACCTTCGGTTTCGCGATCCCCAGGCGCCGGCCCATGCCGGCGGCGAACATGACGGCACGCATTCGAGCGCGGAATCCGGCGTTGTCGCGGCTTGGCCGCGCGGCAGTTGTCGTGGCTTGACCGCGCGGTGGTTGTCACGGCTTGGCCGCACGCTATAAGACGCGCCATGGCCGAGCGCAACGCAGCGGCGCCCGGCGCCGCGCCGGCCGGCGGAAGCGCGGCGCCGCCGGCCGCATGGGATCAGCGGCTGGCGCGCCTCCTCGTCCGGCCGCTCGCCCGCACGCCGGTCACGCCGAACTATGTCACCACCTTCCGGCTCCTCCTGGGCCTCGCGGCCTGCGGGCTGTTCGCCACGGGCACGCGGCCGGAAATCCTTTACGCCGCCGGTCTCTTCATGGCCTCGAACTTCGTCGACCACATGGACGGAGAACTCGCGCGACTCTCGGGCAAGTCGAGCCGTTTCGGCCACCATTACGACAACGCCTGCGACGCCTTCATCCATGTCGCCCTGTTCGTGTCGATCGGTCTCGGCTTGCGCGAAAGCTGGATCGGCGGCTGGGCGCCGTTCCTCGGCCTCGTCGCCGGGGTGTCCGTCTCGGCGCTGTTCCTCATGTTCGGGCGGATCGAGCGGCGCGCCGGCGCCCGGCAGGCGCGGCAGCCGCAATACAAGGGCTTCCACCTGGAGGACGTGATGTATTTCATCGGCCCGATCACCTGGAGCGGTGGCCTGATCGTGCTGCTGCTCGCCGGAGTCGGGCTGACTCCGCTCTACGCCGCCTGGCTCGCCTGGCGCGAGCGCGTCCTGCTCTTCGGCGGGCGGCCGGAAGAATCGTCGTGACCGCTCTGGTCACCGGCGCCACCGGCTTCCTCGGCTCGTCGGTCGCGCGCGCGCTGCTCGATTCGGACCACGCGGTGCGCGCGCTGGTCCGGCCGGGCGCCGACACGCGCAACATCGACGGTCTGGAGATCGAGCGGGCGACCGGCGATCTGACCGACCGCCGCTCGCTCGAACGGGCGGTGCGGGGCTGCGACACCCTGTTCCACGTGGCCGCGGACTATCGCCTGTGGGTTCCCGACCCGCCGGCGCTCTACCGCACCAACGTGGACGGCAGCCGCGACCTGCTCCGCGCCGCCGCCGCGGCCGGGGCGTCACGGATCGTCTACACCTCGAGCGTCGCCACCCTGGGCCTCAACGCCGACCGGTCCCCGGCCGACGAGGAGACGCCCGTCACCGAGGCGGCCATGATCGGCCACTACAAGCGATCGAAATATCTGGCCGAGGAGGCGGTGCGCGCGCTCGTCCGGGACGAGGGCGTGCCGGCGGTCATCGTCAACCCCTCCGCGCCGGTCGGGCCGCGCGACGTCAAGCCGACGCCCACCGGGCGGATCATCGTCGACTTCGCGACCGGCCGGATGCCGGCCTATGTCGATACCGGCCTCAATCTCGTCCACGTCGATGACTGCGCGGCGGGCCACTTGCGGGCGCTGGAGAAGGGCGTCATCGGCGAGCGCTACATTCTCGGTGGCGAGAACCTGACGCTGCGCGAGATTCTCGAATGCCTGGCGCGCCTCGCCGGGCGCCCGGCACCGCGCGTCCGGCTGCCCCATGGCGTGCTGGTGCCGGCGGCGCTGGCCGGCGAGGCCTGGGGGCGCCTCACGGGCCGGGAGCCGCGGCTGACGCGCGACAGCCTGCGCATGGCGCGCAAGACGATGTTCTTCTCGTCCGCGAAGGCCGCCCGCATCCTCGGCCATACGGCACGCCCCGTCGAACGGGCCCTGGCGGACGCGCTCGGCTGGTTCCGGGCCAACGGCTACGCCTGAAGGCCCGTTAGCCAGTTTGACGCGGTTGCCCGTTGTAGTACGCTTCGCGCCGGCCGGATTCGAGACGATCGAGCCGGGCCGCGCGGCGGGAGCCACCGAGGAAGGACGATGCCGGAGACACCGAATCTGGACCGCGTGAGCAACCCTGCGGATTTGCGCGGTCTCTCGATCAAGGCGCTCAAGAAGGTCGCGGAGGAGCTTCGCGCCGAAACGATCGACGCGGTCGCGGCGACGGGCGGCCATCTCGGCGCGGGCCTCGGCGTGGTCGAGTTGACGGTCGCCCTCCACCACGTGTTCCGCACGCCCCACGACCGCCTGATCTGGGACGTGGGCCACCAATCCTATCCGCACAAGATCATCACCGGGCGGCGCGACCGCATCCGTACCATACGCCAGCCCGGCGGCCTCTACGGCTTCACCAAGCGGTCGGAGAGTGCCTACGACCCCTTCGGCGCGGCGCACTCCTCCACTTCGATCTCGGCCGGCCTCGGCATGGCGGTGGCGAGCGGGATCAAGGGCGAATCGCGCAACATCGTCTGCGTCATCGGCGACGGCGCCATGTCCGGCGGCATGGCCTACGAGGCCATGAACAACGCCGGCTCGATGGAGCCCCGACTCATCGTCATCCTGAACGACAACAAGATGTCGATCGCCCCGGCCGTCGGTGCGCTGAACGCCTATCTCTCGCGGCTTCTGTCGAGCCATTCCTTCCGCAGCCTGCGGGAGCTCGGCAAGCAATGGGCGCGCAAGCTACCGAAGCCCATGGGCGAGGCGGCGAAGCGGGCGGAGGAATATTCCCGCGGCATGGTCACGGGCGGGACGCTCTTCGAGGAGCTCGGGTTCTTCTACATCGGGCCGATCGACGGCCACAATCTCGAACACCTGATCCCCGTTCTGCGCAACGTCCGCAACGACGAAACCCCGGGCCCGGTGCTGCTGCACGTGGTGACCAGCAAGGGCAAGGGCTACGAGCCGGCGGAGAGCGCGGCGGACCGCGGCCACGCGCTCGGCAAGTTCGACGTGCTCACCGGCACGCAGAGGAAGAGCACGCCCAAGGCGCCGAGCTATACGAGCGTCTTCGCCGAGAGCCTGATCAAGGAGGCGGACCGCGACCCGGCGATCGTGGCGCTCACCGCCGCGATGCCGTCCGGCACCGGCCTCGACAAGTTCGCCAAGGCCCATCCGGATCGCGTCTTCGACGTAGGCATCGCCGAGCAGCACGCCGTGACCTTCGCCGCCGGGCTCGCGACGGAGGGCCTGAAGCCCTTCGCCGCGATCTATTCGACCTTCCTGCAACGCGCCTACGACCAGGTGGTGCACGACGTGGCGATCCAGAAGCTTCCGATCCGCTTCGCCATCGACCGCGCCGGCTTGGTAGGCGCCGACGGGCCAACCCACGCAGGCAGCTTCGATGTCACCTATCTGGGGACCCTGCCGGGCTTCGTGATCATGGCGGCGGCGGACGAGGCGGAGCTCGTCCACATGGTCCACACGGCGGCCATGATCGACGACCGCCCCAGCGCCTTCCGCTACCCGCGGGGGGAGGGCACCGGCGCGCCGCTCCCCGAGACGCCGGCCATGCTGGAGATCGGCAAGGGGCGCATCCTCCGCGAGGGGACGGCGATCGCCATCCTCTCCCTGGGTGCCCGGCTGCGGGAGGCACTGCGTGCCGCCGACGAGCTCCAGGCGCGCGGCCTTTCGACGACGGTCGCCGACGCGCGTTTCGCGAAGCCCCTCGACGAAGATCTGATCCGCGCACTGGCGCGGGAGCACGAGGTGCTGATCACCGTCGAGGAAGGGTCCATCGGCGGTTTCGCCGCCCATGTGATGCAATTCCTGGCGCTGGCCGGTTTCCTCGACAGCGGCCTCAAAATCCGGCCGATGACCCTGCCGGATCGCTTTGTGGCCCACGGCACGCCGGACGGCATGTATGAGGACGCCGGGCTGACGGCCCGCCACATCGTCGACACGGCGCTCTCGGCCCTCGGCAGCAATTCCGCGGCGGCGCGACGTGCCTGACGAAGCGGCGGCGCGTGTCGCGCCGCGCTGGGAAAGCCCGGCCCCCGCCGGCCGCGCACCGGAAGGGGCTGTCCGGGATCTTTCCGCCCGCGTCCGGCGGACGATCGGCGAAGCCGCCGCCGGCCTCCGCACCCTCCAGCGCGGCGACGGCCACTGGCTGTTCGAACTCGAGGCCGACGCGACGATACCCGCCGAATACGTCCTCCTCAACCATTTCCTGGACGAGACGGATCCGGAGACGGAAGCGCGGCTCGGCACCTATATCCGCGCCCGCCAGGCCGACCACGGCGGCTGGCCCCTGTTCCACGGCGGCGATTTCAACCTGAGCTGCACAGTCAAGGCGTATTACGCCCTGAAGCTGATCGGCGACGAGCCGGAGGCGCCGCACATGGCGCGTGCGCGCGCGGCCGTGCTGGCGGCGGGCGGCGCGGTGCGGTGCAACGTGTTCACGCGGATCACCCTGGCCCTCTTCAGCCAGGTGCCGTGGCGCGCCGTGCCGTCGATGCCGGTCGAGATCATGTTTCTGCCGCGCTGGTTCCCGTTCCATCTGGGCAAGATTTCATACTGGTCCCGCACCACGCTCGTACCGCTCATGATCCTGCTCGCGCTCCGGCCGCGGGCGCGCAACCCGCGGGGAGTCGGGGTCGCCGAATTGTTCGCGACTCCGCCCGACCGGGAGCGGCGCTATTTCCCGCGGCCGGCGGGCCTCCAGCGGCTCTTCTTCGGGATCGACCGCGTACTCCGGCTGTGGGACCGGGTGGCCCCGCGCGCCTTGCGACGCCGCGCGGTCGACAAGGCGCTCGACTGGTGCACCGACCGCCTCAACGGCGAGGACGGCCTGGGCGCGATCTTCCCGCCCATGGCGAACGTCCTGATGGCGTTCGACACCCTGGGCTATCGCCGCGACCACCCGGCGCGAGCGACCGCCCGCCGCGCCATCGACCGCCTGCTCACCGAACCGGAAGGCGGAAGCCAGTACCTTCAGCCCTGCGTGTCGCCGATCTGGGATACCGGCCTCGCCGCGCTCTGTCTCCTGGAATGCGGCGGAGAGGCCGACCGCGACGCGGCCGAACGCGCCCTCCCCTGGCTCGCCCGGCGGCAGATCCGCGACGTGGAAGGCGACTGGGCGGCGCTCAGGCCCGGTGTGGCGCCGGGCGGCTGGGCCTTCCAGTACCGCAACGATTTCTATCCCGACGTGGACGACACCGCCGTCGTGGCCATGGCGCTCCACCGCGCGGATCCGGTGGGCCACGGCGCCACGATCGAGCGGGCCGCGGAGTGGGTCGTCGCCATGCAGGGCGCGGGCGGCGGCTGGAGCTCCTTCGACATCGACAATGAGTATTACTACCTCAACCACATTCCCTTCGCCGACCACGGGGCCTTGCTCGATCCGCCGACCGCCGACGTGAGCGCCCGCTGCGTGAGCTTCCTCTGCCAGATCGGCTATCCGCGGCACCACGACGCGGTCGCCCGGGGCATCGCCTATCTGCTGGCCGAGCAGGAGGAGAACGGCTCCTGGTTCGGCCGCTGGGGGACCAACTACATCTATGGGACGTGGTCGGTGCTGTCGGCGTTGAATGCTGCGGGCGAAGACCCGGACTCGCCCGCCATCCGCAAGGCCGTCGCCTGGCTCGAGGCCCGGCAACAAGCCGATGGCGGCTGGGGCGAAACCGGCGACAGCTACTATCCCGAACGCATCGAACGGTCGTTCGAGTCGGCGTCGACCCCGTCGCAGACGGCATGGGCCCTGCTGGCCCTGATGGCGGCGGGAGAGATCGAAAGCTTGGCGGTGCGCCGCGGCGTCACCTGGCTCTGCCGGGCGGAACGGCGGGGCGGGCGCTGGCGGGAGGACGAATACACCGCCGTCGGGTTCCCGCGCGTGTTCTACCTCCGCTACCACGGCTACGGCGCCTACTTCCCCCTCTGGGCGCTCGCCCGCTACCGCAACCTGTCGCGCGGCAATGACCGACGGCCGCGCCACGGCATGTAGCGAGGCGCCCGCCCGCCCGGCCCGGCACCGCCCCGGTTGCCGGATCGGCATCGTCACGGGCCTGGCGGCGGAGGCGGCGACTCTCGGCCCCGGCCCGCTCCGCGTCGCTCTCTCCGCGGCGGATCCGGCGCGCGCATCCCGGGCGGCCCGTTCGCTGGTCGCGGACGGCGCGCAGCTTCTCGTGAGTTACGGCTTGGCCGCCGGGCTGGATCCGCGGCTGGGCCCCGGGGCCATCCTGCTGCCGGAGGCGGTCTTCCCGCACGAGGGCGCCGTCGAGACGCCCGAACCCCTCGGGGTGCGCGACCGGCTGCAACGGCTCGTGGCGTTCGACCGGGGCGGCGACGCCAAGCGGCCGCCGCCGCCGCCGGAGGGTGCCCTCCTGCCGACGGATCGCGCCGCTCGCGATTCGCTGCGCCAAGCGCTCGGCGGGCGGGTGGAAGGCGGAGTCCTCGCCGGCGTCGAGGCGCCGGTGACGCGCCCCGAGCGGAAGCTCGTCCTGTTCGCGCAGACCCGCGCGCTCGGCGCGGACATGGAAAGCCACGCCGTCGCCCGCGCGGCGCGGGCGGCCGGAATTTCCTTCGTGGCGCTCCGCGTCGTCAGCGATCCGAGCAATCGCGCGGTGCCGCGCTGCGCGCTCGCGGGGATCGCCGAGGACGGGCGCGTCGCCGGCGGGGCGGTGGCGCGCGACCTGCTCCGGCGCCCGTGGGAATGTTTCGACCTGCTCACCCTCGCGCTGGACGCGGCGCAGGCGATGCGCCGGCTACGCCGCGTCGGCCGCCGGGCGGCGCCGGTTCTCGCCGGCCTTTGAGGCCGCCTCGGCGCGGCGGATCTCGCGCATCTTCTCCTGCACGTGCCGGTCGAACGGGTATTGGGCCGGACGCGCGCCGCTCAGGTCGATCTCCGGCGCCATCGGGCCGCGGGTCCGGATGCCGCGCAGCTTGACGGCCAGCGCGGCCCACGGCTTGGCGAAAGCGTGCTCGACCGCCGTCGGCTCGTAGCCGCAATGGACCATGCAATCGGCGCATTTCTCGTAACGGCCCGTGCCGTAGGAATCCCAGTCGGTCTCTTCCATCAGCGCGCGGAAACTCCCGGCATAGCCTTCCCCGATCAGGTAGCAGGGCTTCTGCCAGCCGAAGACGTTGCGAGTCGGGTTGCCCCAGGGCGTGCACCGATAGCGCCGGTTGCCCGCCAGGAAATCCAGATAGAGCCCCGACTGGCTGAACCGCCAGCCCTTGCCGGTGTCCAGGGCGAAGACGCGGCGGAACAGCGCCTTGGTCTTGCCGCGGTTCAGGAAGTGCTGCTGGTCCGGCGCGCGTTCGTAGGAATAGCCGGGCGAGATCGTAACGGCCTCGACGCCGAGTTCGCCGCAGACGAAATCGAAGAAGGCGGCGAGCCGCTCCGGCGGGTGGCCGTCGAACACGGTGGCGTTGACGTTGACCCGGAAGCCCCGGCCCTTCGCCGTCCGGATCGCCGAAACGGCGCGCGCGAACGTGCCCGGCTGGTCGACCGCGTGGTCGTGCTCCTCCTCCAGCCCGTCGAGATGGACCGAGAACGTCAGGTACTTGCTCGGCGTGAAGAGAGCGAGCTTCTTCTCCAGCAGCAGCGCGTTCGTGCACAGATAGACGAACTTCCGGCGCGCGACGATGCCGGCGACGATCTCCCCGATCTCGGGATGGATCAGCGGTTCGCCGCCGGGGATCGACACCATCGGGGCGCCGCATTCGTCGACCGCCCGGAGGCACTCCGCGGCGCTCAGCCGCTGGTTCAGAATCTCCGGCGGGTAGTCAATCTTGCCGCAGCCAGGGCAGGCGAGGTTGCAGCGGAACAGGGGTTCGAGCATGAGCACCAACGGGTAACGCTTCTCCCGCCGGAGCTTCCTGCCCAGGATGTAAGCACCGACTCGCAGCTGCTGGATCAACGGGACGGACATCGCGCGGTTCCTCGCGTCGGCACGGCGCGCGTCAGGTGCCTGCCGCGTCCCGGCTGGCGTCGGGGGCCCGCTTCGGTGCCCAGTCGTGGCCGCTCGCCTCGACCAGCTCCGTCGGCAGCTTGAAGCGCACGCGCTCCTTGATGCCGTCCTGGATGTGGAGCTCCACCCGGTTGATTTCGCGGAGCCGCACGACCAGATCCTGCACCAGCTCCTCGGGCGCGGAGGCGCCGGCCGTCACGCCCACCCGCCGCACGCCGGCGAACCACGCCGGATCGAGGTCGCGCGCGTCGTCGATCAGGTGGGTGGGGACCCCCATCTCCTCGCCGATCTCCCGCAGCCGGTTGGAGTTCGAGCTGTTGCGCGCGCCGACCACGAGGATCAGCTCGACCTCCTCGGCGAGCTTGCGCACCGAGGCTTGGCGGTTCTGCGTCGCGTAGCAGATGTCCTTCACGTCGGGGCCGGAAATGTTCGGGAAGCGCGACTTGAGCGCCTCGATCACCTCGCGGGTGTCGTCGACGCTGAGGGTGGTCTGGGTGACGTAAGCCACCTTCTCGGGGTTGGCCACCCGCAACTTGCCGACATCCCCCGGCGTGGCGACGATGTGGACGCCGTTCTTCACGCGGCCGCTCGTGCCCTCGACCTCGGGATGCCCGTCGTGGCCGATGAGGATTACCTCCCGGCCCTCGCGCTCGTAGCGCCGCGCCTCGATGTGGACCTTGGCGACCAGCGGGCAGGTCGCGTCGATCACCGGCAGCGCGCGCCGGGCCGCCTTGTTCTCCACCTCCTCGGAGACGCCGTGGGCGCTGAAAATGGTGACCGCGCCGTCCGGGACCTCGTCGATCTCCTCGACGAAGACGGCGCCCTTCTTGCGCAGGTCGTCGACGACGCGCCTGTTGTGTACGATTTCGTGGCGGACGTAGACGGGCGGACCGAACACCTCGATGGCCCGCTCCACGATCTCGATCGCCCGCTCGACGCCCGCGCAGAAGCCCCGCGGTTCCGCCAGGATGACCTGCATGACCCCGCCTTGTCCCCTTCGCGCTTCCGCACCATTCTGAAAGCCGGATGGCGCGCCCCGCATATCGATTCGACCACGGCACCCTATCGCAGGCCTCTGGCGCCGGCAACCGCGCCCGGCGCGACGGTGGGAAGGCCGGCCTGTGCATCCTGAGGGTGGGCGACGCCGCGGCTGCCGCCCTCCGGGCGTTGCTCGCGGAATACGCGCGCGCCCTCGACGCGCCGTGCTGCCGGGAGCGGGTCGACGCGGGTCTCGCCGGGCTCGCGGACGGTGCGGGCGCGGCGCGGTTCCTGCTCGCCTTCTCCGGCGGCGCGCCGGCCGGGTGTCTCGGCGCGCGCCCCCTGGGCCGGGGCCGGATCGAGCTGGAGCGGCTGTTCGTGCGGCCTGCCCACCGGCGCCGCGGCGTCGCCCGCGCGCTGGTGGAGACGGCGCTGGCGGACGCCGCCGCCGGCGGCTTCGCGCAGGCGGTGCTCCACACCCTCGACCGCTGGACCGCCGCCTGCGCGCTCTATCGCGGCCTCGGTTTCGCGCCGGTCGCTCCCTATCGCGCGGTGCCGGCGCCCGGCGTCCTCTTCCTCGGCCTGCCGCTCGCCGGGCGGGAGCCGGTCGCGCCGTGTCGCACGTCGCCGTCTGCGTGACCGCGGCGTCGGAGGCGGAGGCCCGGACCCTCGGCCGCGCCCTCGTCGAGGCGCGGCTTGCCGCGGCGGTCAATGTCGCGCCGCACGTCTTCTCGATCTATCGCTGGCGAGGCGCGCTCCGCGAGGGCGGCGAAGCCATGCTGTGGGCGAAGACCCGCGCCGACCTCGTGGCGCCGCTGACGGAGATGATCAAGGCGCGGCACGGCTATGCGTGCCCCTGCGTCGTGGCGCTCCCGATCGTGGGCGGCAACGCGGACTATCTCGCCTGGATCGACGCCGAGACGCGGCGGCCGGGCGGCGGGGGCGTGCCGGCATGATCTACGACGCGCCGGTGTTCAGGGTCTTGGGCGATACCGCGATCAACGTCGAATTCGGCGACGAATCGAGCATTCCCCTCAATTTCCGCATCCTGGCGCTTGATCTGGCGCTGCGCGAAGACCGCCCGAAGGGGCTGGTCGAGACCAACCCGCAAGTGCGCACCCTCGGCCTCGTCTTCGACCCGCTGGCGACCACGCGCGGCCGCATCGTGGCCCACCTCGAAGCGTTGATCGCCACCCAGGGCGCGGTGCCGACGCTGCCGAGCCGCCGGTTGATCGTCCCGGCGCTCTACGACGATCCATGGTCCAGGGCGTGTGCGGACGCCTTCGGAGTCCGCAACAACATCGAGTATATCGCCGAATTCAACGGCATGACGGTGGCCCAGGTGATCGCAACGCACACCGCCTGCGATTATTGGGTCACCGGCGTGGGCTTCGTGCCCGGCGCCTTCATGTCCTACGCCATGGACCCGCGGGAGCGCTTCGGCGCGCCGCTCTACCGCACGCCGCGCACCTGGACCCACGCGAGGCTGCTCAATTTCGGCGGCCTCACCTCGACGATCTACCCGATCCGCGTGCCCGGCGGCGGCCAGCTCTTCGGCCGCACGCCGATCGAGATTTTCGATCCAGAGGCGCGGAACCCGGCCTTCGCCGGCAGCCCCGTGCTCGCCCGCGCCGGCGACCGCCACCGCTACGTCTCGATCTCGCGCGAGGAATACGACGCGATTCGCGCGGCGGTGAAGGCGGGCGCCTACGAATACCGCATGGAGGAAGGGCGCTTCGACTGCGCCGCCTATCGCGACTGGCTCGCCGGGCTCGGGGAGCCGGCGGAGAAGCGGGACCCGGAAAGCGCGTGGGGGCCGCCCCGTGCTTGAGGTCCTCGACGGCGGCATCCAGACGACGGTCCAGGACATGGGCCGGCGCGGCGGGCAGGCCCTCGGCATCCCGCCCTCCGGCGCGCAGGACGGGTTCGCCCTCAGGATCGCCAACCTGCTCGTCGGCAATCCGCCCGGCGGCCCGCTCGTCCTGCGCGAGGAGCCGGGTGCCGCCGGGCTCGAGATCGTCCTCGGCCGGTTGCAGCTCCGTGCGTCGCGGGACCACGCGGTGGCCCTTGCCGGCGCCGATCTGAACACCACCGTGGACGGCGCGGCCGTTCCGCCGTGGTCGTCGTTCCTCTTGCGCGCGGGCCGGACGCTCGCCTGCGGCATGGCACGGCACGGCGCGCGGGGGTATCTCGCGGTCCATGGCGGGATCGGCGTGCCGCCGTATCTGGGCAGCCGCGCGACCTATGTTCGGGGGCGTTTCGGCGGCCTCGAGGGGCGACCGCTCCGGCGCGGCGATCGCCTGCCCGTCGGCCCGTCGACGGCCGCGCCGGCCGCCCTGGCCGGGCGCCGGCTGCGGCCCGAGCACGTGCCGCGCTACGGGCCGCCGTGGCGGGTGCGCGTGGTCGCCGGCCCGGAGGAGGAGCGTTTCACGGAACGCGGCGTCGCGACGTTCTACGGCACGCCGTGGATGCTCAACCCGAAGGCCGACCGGACAGGGATGCGGCTCATGGGCCCGACTCTCGATTTCCGGCCCGGCCGGCCGCGCTATCTGGTCGAGGACGCGGGTGCGGACCCTTCCAACATCGTCATCGACCCGGGCGCGCCCGTCGGCACCGTGCAGGTGCCGTCCGGCGTCGAGCCGATCGTGCTCGGAGTCGATTCCCCGAGCGTCGGCGGGTATGCGCGCATCGCGGTCGTGATCTCGCCGGACATGGCGCGAATCGGGCAGGCACGGCCGCTGGAGGAGGTCCGCTTCGTCCGCATCGCGCACGAAGAAGCGGTGACGCTCCTCGCCGCACAGGAGGCCGCGCTCGCGGCTCCCACCCTCCTCGCCTGAGGCGCGCGGGTCTCGTCGCGCACGAAGTGCGCGCCTTCCGTCGCGATGTGCACGAGATGCGCGCCTTCCGTCGCGACGCCCGTCTGTCGGCGTAGCGGAGAAGGAGATCGACGGCAGGGACGGGCGGCGCCAGGATCGTGGCGGCGAGTGCGGCGCTGGCGAGGCGGAACATGGGTTCCTCCGGGATTCCGCGAATCGTGAAGTGGACCTGCGGTATTCGATGCGCGGCGTTTCCGGGAATCGCCGCCGGTATCGCTGGCGCGTATCGTTGTCCGGCTGAACCGGGTGGATCGTCTGCTGACGACGCCCCCGCGCTTGCGCCCGGTACGGAGCGGGTATAAAGTAACGCGGCGTTCCCGCCCGCGTGGGCGGAGCAGGGGCCGCCGTTCCTCGCCCGCCGCAGCCGCGGAACCGCTCCGTGAGAAGGAAATCCCGGATGATCCCCCGTGGTGTCCCGCGTGTCGTCCTGGCCGCCGCGCTGGCGTTGTCCCTGTGCGTGCCGGCCTTCGCCGAGGACACGCCGGACGCGGTCGAGCGTGCCGAGGAGATGATCTTTTCCGGCGAGCCGGCGGCGGCGCTCGCCCTGCTGCGCCCGCTGGCCGAGAGCGACCCGGACCACACGGACGCTTGGTTCTTCCGCGGGATGGCGGCGCTCGCCACGGCTTCCCTGCCTGCCGATGCGCCCGGCGCGCCGGCGAGCGAAGAGGCCCGCCGGGCGCTGTACGACGAGGCGGTGGCGAGCTACCGCCACATCCTGGAGGCGCAGCCCGGGCTGGCCGGCGCGCGGCTCGAGCTCGCGCGGGCGCTGTTCGAACGCGGGCGCTGCCTCGCGCCGCCGGACGACCTGCTGGAGCATCTGCTGGGCGACGATTGCGACGCCGCCGAGCACCACTTCCGGCGCGCCCTCGCGGGCGACCTGTCGGAACCCATCGCGGCCGCTGTCTCACGCTTCGTTGCCGCCGTGCAGGCGCGCAAACGGGTGTCCGGCTCCTTCGGGATGGCGGTGGCGCCCGACAGCAATGTCAACACCGGCACCGACGCGCGCACCTTCGAGAGCCGCATCAGGAACTTCTTCACGGGCGAGGCGCTGGAGTTCGCACTGGACGAACGGGCGCGGCGGACCTCGGGCCTCGGAGTCGTGATCTCGGCGGACGGCGAATACCGCCATCCCCTGGCGTTCCGGCTCTTCGAGGACACGGCGACCCGGTTGCGCCTGGGCGGCAGCCTCTATCGGCGCGAATATGGCGGGCACCGCTTCGACGACATGACGCTCTCCCTCCAGGCGGGGCCGCAGCTCCTGTTCCCGCGCGGGCGCGCCAGCCTGCTCGCGCAAGCGGACCGCCGCTGGTTCGCGGGCGATCCGGTGAGCCGCGGCTTCGGCCCGCGCCTCGAAGGCCGCGTGGCGGTCGGCGAGCGGCTGTGGCTCGGCGCCGGCGTCCAACGGATCGAGCGACGCTACCGTGAGGCCAAGGGCAGCGAAGGCCCGGTGCTCGACGCCGACGTCGACTTCTCCTACGCGGTGACCCCGGCGGTCGTGCTCGGCCTGCGCGGCGGCTGGCAGAGGACGCGCGCCGAGCGCCCGGACCTGCGGAGCCGCACGCGGCGGCTCGGCGCGTTCGTCGGCGCCGAGCCGCCGCCGGTGCTGGGCGTCACCGGCTTCGGCGTCGGCGCCTCCCACGACGTGTTCTTCACCCGCTACGACGAGCCGGGCTATTTCCTGATCACCCCGGACGCCCGGCGCGACCGGCTCTCGGCCACCCGGCTCACGCTCTCCAACGACCATATCGAACTGTTCGGCTTCGTCCCGGCGCTGTCGCTGGTGCACGAGCGGCGCAGCTCGAACATCGAGAACGTGTTCGACTACCGCCGCCAGCGGGCCGAGCTCTCGATGCGCCAGCGGTTCTGAACCGCCCGTCGCCGGCGTCCGTGCCATGCTTCTGCCGCGCGAACGCCTTCCTCCACCCGACGTTTCCCGACGCATCGAGGAACACGCCATGGGCGCTGTCCACGTCACCGTCACCATTCGCAATCCGGCCGATCCGTCGCGAAGCTGGGACGGTCTGTTCCCGGTGGATACCGGCACCACGGACTCGCTGGTGCCGCGATCCTGTATCGCGGCGATCGGGATCGCGCCCGAGGGCCAGCGCGTTTACGAAACCGCGGACGGTCGCGAGATCAGGATGGACTTCGCCCGTGCGTATATTGAGTTCATGGGCGATTTGACGGCGGGCCGCATCGTCATCGGCGACGACAGCACCGAGCCCCTGCTCGGGGTCACGGCGCTGGAATCCGCCGGTATCGAGGTGGACCCTGTGAACCAGCGCCTGAAAAGGCTGCCGACGTTGCGGCTGAAGCGCCTGGCGCGGGCGTAACGTCGCGCCCGCCGCGCACTTGCGGACGGCGGGCGGTTCGGGAATCATGGGGATACACTGGCCGGAACAGGGAGCGGCGCCATGTCTCCGAACAGCAGGCGGATCCTCCGGATCGTCGCGGACAACGTGTTCTGGGTCTTCCTTGGCGTGATGATCGTTCTCGGCTCCGTTCTCGAAACGCCGATGATCAACGTCGGCCTGACCGCGCGCTGACGGCCCCGCCGGCGCCGCGCGGGATGAGCCGGCGTGCGCGGCGGACGCGCGACCCCGGCGCCGACACGCTGGCCCGGGCGCTGGCGCACCTGAAGGCGGGGCGCGCGGGGAGGGCCGACCAGCTCCTGTCGAAGCTGATGGCGCAGGGCGGTGCGGCTGTGAACCCGACCGTGCTCCATTATGCCGGCGTCGCCCGTTACCGCTGTGGTCGCTTCGACGAGGCGACCACCCTCCTGCGCGCGGCGACGACGGCCGCGCCGGACTATGCCGAGGCGCACAACAGCCTGGGCGTGGTCCTCCTGGAAACCGGGAGTGCAGCGGCAGCTCGCGCCGCGTTCGAACGTGCCGTCGCGCTCAAGCCCGGCTACGCCAACGCCTGCACGAATCTCGGCAACGCCTTGCGGGCGGAGGGGGCGGGCGACGAGGCGATCGCCGCCTACCGAAAGGCTCTGGCCCTCGATCCGCGTGATTGCCAGGCGCATGACGGGCTGGCCCGTCTCTGCCTCTCCCGCGGGGATATGGCGGCGGCGCTGGACGCCTGTCGGACCTGCCTCGCCCTCGACCCCTTCCGCCAGAACGCGCTGGCGACGCTGGCGCTGGCAGAGCAGGTCGGCGGCGACCGGGAGGCGGGGCGCCGCCTCTACGACTTCGCACGCTTCGTCCGCAGGGTCCCACTGCGCCCGCCGCCGGACTACGCACGCCTCGACGCCTTCAACGAGGCGCTGGCGGAAGCCGTCCGCGCCGCACCCTCCCTGACCTGGGAGCCGCTCGACCGGGTGACCCGCGGCGGTGCCGTCACCGGGGACCTGCTCCGCGCGCCGAGCCGCCCGATCCGGGCCTTCGAGCGCGTGTTGCGGGCGGCGATCGACAGCTACCGGAAGACGCTGGCCCGCGACGCAGAGGTGCCGTTCCTCGCCCGCGTTCCCGCCCGCTACCGGCTCACGCTGATCGCGTCGATCCTGAAGGCGGGCGGCCGCCACCCGCCGCACGTCCACGAGGGGGCTTGGCTCAGCGGCGTCTATTACGTCGCCGTGCCCGAGCGTCTCGCCGCCGATCGCGAAGGCCACGGCGGCTGGCTGGAATTCGGACGCCCCAACCACGCCCTGCCCGAGGGAAGCGACGTCCGCCGCGCGATCCACGAACCCCGGGCCGGCACCGCGCTTCTTTTCCCATCCTACTTCTATCACGGAACGCTGCCCTTCGCGAGCGCCGGCGAGCGGATCGGCATCGCCTTCGACGCCTATCCCGAGCCGTAAGGGGATTTGCACTTTCCTCCTCCCTCACAGGGGAGATAGAGAGGAAACGGTTCCCTTCCGCACGGAACCGTCCAGCGCCGGACGAGCCTTGCGAATGAGCGGGAAAAGAAATCTGTACGCCCGGGGAACCGCGCGCCGGGGGTGTAGATTCCGGTTCGCCGTGGCCCCGGTGCGGAAGGATTCAACGTGACCCCGGAGCTCATCGGCGTCTTCTCGGCGGGCGTGGCGCCGGCCGGCCTCGCCCTGGCAGGATAGTTGGACAGCGGCGGCCATGCGTGTATTCGCGTACGCCATCGTCGTCGACGCTCACGGAAGGCGCCACGGCGACGGTGACCGCGACCCTCAAGAGTGCGCTCTCCTCGAATGCCCTCATCCGGGTGTGGCGTCTCCCGTGGCCTCGACGGACGCGGAAGCGGGCGGCGCCACGCTCTCGCCGAGCAGCAGCATACTCACCATCGCCGCGGGCGCGACGACCAGCGATGCGATCATCGTCACGGCGGCGGACAACGGCGTGGACGAGGCGGACGGCAAGGTGTTCACGATCTCGGCCGAAGGCGTGAGCGGGGTGTCCAGGTCGTTGCCCAACCGGACGCTGACGGTCAACAAAGACGACCCGACGCCGACGGTGACGGCAACGCCGTCGGGCAAGTCGCGCGATGCGGTGACGGTCTCGGCCGCGTCGTCGGTCGGTACGACGAACGACTTCACGCTGAGCACGGTGAAGACGCTGACCATCGCGGCGGGGCGACGACGAGTTTGGGCACGGTGACGATCATGGCGGCGATCAAGGGCGCGCATGAGAGCCGGATGCGGGCGATCCACCCCTAATCTGGGCTGGTCGGGTGATGACGGCTCGCGTCTGTGGGCGGTGTTGGGCTACGGGGTGGGTGCGATCACGGATGCGACGGTCGTGGAGCGCTTCGGGGCTCGGCGTAGCGACAGCCGCCTGCTGGCGGCGGGCGCTTCCTTCTTGACATCGCGGAACGGCTCAAGAGACTGTCCCGCGGCTTCGCGTCCTGCGGGGCACGAAGATTGATCGAGAGCGAAGAGGGAGGAGGTCTCCGACATGCGAGTGAACCGGCGCACGATCCTGAAGGGCGCGGTGGCGGGGGCGGCTGGCGTGGCCGCCGGGTTCCCACACCTTTACGTCAAGGACTTCGGGCAGGCCTGGGGCGCGAAGCCCTGGATCACCAGCGACGACGACATCAAGGTGGGCCTCCTGTGGTCGCAGACGGGCAACCTGTCCGTGGTCGAGAACGATTCGACCCAGGTCTCACTGTTCGCCATCGACAGGCTCAACGCCGCGGGCGGCATCGCCGGCAAGCAGATCGAGCCAGTGGTCGTGGACGCCAAGTCCGACATCAAGGTCTATTCGGAGAAGATCACGCAGCTCATCCTGAGAGACCGCGTGGTGTCCGTCCACGGCAGCTACACCTCGGCCAGCCGCCGCGCGGTCATGCCGATCGTCATGAAGTGGAACCACCTCTACTACTACCCGACCTGCTACGAAGGCCGGGAATGCATGCAGAACATCATCAACACCGGCCCGCTCGCCAACCAGCACTCGTTCGATCTGGTGCCGTTCATGGTGGAGAATTTCGGCCCGAAGACCTATCTGGTCGGCTCCAACTACATCTGGCCGAAGGAGTCGAACAAGAACGTCAAGGTCTGGCTGGAGCGCGCCGGCGGCGAGGTGCTGGGCGAGGACTACATCCCGCTGGGCGGCTCCGAGTTCGCGCCGGTCTTCAACAAGATCCGCCAGCAGCAGCCCGACTGGATCATGTCCACCGTGGTCGGCGATTCCGACATCGCCCTTCACCGGCAGTTCCTGCAGGAGGGCTTCAAGTCCGACAAGACTCCGATCGCCTCGCTCACCACCGGCGAGATCGAGACCCGCGCCATGGGCAACGAGGCGGGCGCCGGCCACTTCCTCTCGGCGCCCTACTTCCAGACGCTCCCGAACCCCACCAACGAGAAGTTCGTGGAGGAGTATCTGGCGAGCCCCTACGGCGGCGGCGGCGTCACCCACTACAACATGGAAGAGACCTATCTCGGCATCCTGGTGTGGGCGAAGGGCGTCGAGCGCGCCCTGGAGGAGACGGGCGGCGACTGGGAGGCGATCACGCCGCGGATGATCCGCGACGTGAGCGGCAACTGGCGCGACCAGGGCCCGGTGATGCTGACCGACGAGGAAAGCCCGGAAGGCAAGGTCTGGATCGACCCGGACAACTTCAACATCTGGCTGAAGCCCAAGATCGGCCAGTGCGGTGCGGACGGGCAGTTCACCATCGTGCGCCAGGCGGACGAGCATGTGGGGCCCGATCCCTTCGCGATCTATCCCGAGCGCGGCGTCTGCAAGGCGGACGGCCTCCACCGGCCCGACGGCACGGTGCAGAAGGACGTTCTCTGACCGGCCTCTGACCGGCTCCGCGCGATTCGAGGCCCGGCGGGGCGGAGGATTTTCCTCCGTCCCGCGCGGCCCGGCCGGCGGGAGGCGCGGCGGGGCCGGCGAAAGGGCGTGAGAAGGGGAGAGACGGGACCGCATGAGCGTCCACGATTTCTGGACACCGTTCGCCGCCGAACCGTTCATCAACGCCTTGATCATCGGGCTGAGCCTCGCGAGTATCTGGCTCGTCGCGGCGCTCGGCCTGACGATCATCTACGGCACCATGGGCGTCATCAACATGGCCCATGGCGAGTTCATCATGCTCGGCGCCTACTTCACGTGGATCCTGCAATATTTCGGCGGGTTCCCGTGGCTCCTCTGCCTGCCGATCTCGTTCTTCCTGGTAGCCTTCATCGGCTGGCTGGTCGAGCGCGGGCTCATACGACACCTCTACGACCGACCATTGGATACGCTCCTCGCCACGTGGGGCGTCTCCCTGGTCTTCATCCAGAGCATCCGCCTGATCTTCGGCGGCGAGCCGCAATATGTGGCGGTGCCGGACTGGCTGACCAGCGTGATGGTGATCGAGTTCGTGCATGTGCCGTGGCTGCGCATCTTCATCTTCTTCGCGTCGCTGGCGCTGGTGGCCGTCACCTGGGCGATCCTGTTCAAGAGCAATATCGGCATCCAGGTCCGCGCCGTCATGCAGCAGCCGCAGATGGCGGCGTCCTTCGGCATCAACGCCGGCCGCATCTACGGGCTCACCTTCGCCTACGGGGCGGGGCTGGCCGGCATTTCCGGCTCCATGTTCGCGGGCCTCAAGACGATCTTCCCGGACATGGGCCTGGGCTACGTGGTCGAGGCGTTCCTGGTCGTGGTGACCGGCGGCGGCGAGCTGTTCGGCAGCTTGGCGACGGCCGGCATCATGGGCGAGATGTTCTCGATCTTCTCCTACTTCACCAACGACACCTTCGCGCGCTTCGTGCTGTTCATCCTGATCGTGATCTTCCTCCGGTTCCGCCCGCAGGGGATCTTCGCGCCGAGCATGGCGCGGCGCTGAGCGGGGCGTGGGCGGCATGGCGTTCGGAACCGCCTCTCCGACCGCGCAGCGGCGCAATCTCTACCACGACCGGCGCGCGCAGTGGCTGGTCTATATCGTCGCCTTCGGCGCGCTCGCGACCATTCCCGTATTCATGGGCGACGATCCGTTCACGCTGAACCAATTCGCGCGCTACGGCGTGTTCGGCATGTTGGCGCTTTCCGTGAGCCTCGTCTGGGGCTATGGCGGCATCCTGAGCCTGGGCCAGGGGATTGCCTTCGGCATGGCCGCCTACGGCATGGGCGCCACCATGCAGATGCAGTACCAGGATCCGGAATACGACCCCATCCCGAGCTTCATGCTGACCAACGAGCTCGAGGCGCTGCCCACGGTCTGGGAGCCCTTCTGGCACACCGAGATCGGGCTGATCCTGGCGCTCGGGATCCCGACCCTGTTCTTCGTCGTCTTCGGCTTCCTGATGTTCCAGGCGCGTCTCGCCGGCGCCTTCGTCGCCATCATGACGCTCGCGATGCTGGGCGCCTGGTACAACATGGCCTACGACATGCAGCCGTTCACGGCGGGCTTCAACGGCATCTCGCCGCCCAACGCCTTCGAGGCCTTCGGCGTCGCCGTGGATCCGTACAGCAGTATGATCTACTGGGTGACGTTGGGCGTCCTCGCGGCCCTGACGCTGGGGACCAAGGCACTCCTCGAAAGCAAGTTCGGGACGATCATTCAGGCGATCCGCGACGACCCGGAGCGCGCGCGCTTCCTCGGCTACAACGTCGCCTTCTACCAAGTGGTGGTGTTCACGATCTCGGGTCTCATCGCGGCGCTCGCCGGGATCGTCTGGGTCATGATCGTCCAGTACGTCTCGCCGACCTCCCTCGAGATCTTCTTCAGCATCACCATGGTGATCTGGGCCGCCGTCGGCGGCAGGCTTTCGCTGTTCGGCGCGATCTTCGGCGCGATCTTCATCAACACCATCCAGAGCTACGTCGGCGACGAGTTCCAGGCCGCGTGGTTCGTGATCCTGGGCACGATCTTCATCGTCGTCGTGCGCTTCCTGCCGAAGGGGCTGGCCGGCCTGTTCGAGATGGCGGTCGGGCTCGTCCCCTGGCGCGGTGGCGTCCCGGCCGCGAGGCTCCCTCGCGCCCGTCCGCCGGCGAAGGGGGAGTCGTGAGCGCCCTTCTCGAAGTCCGCGGCGTCACCAAGGCCTATGACGAATACAAGGTCGTCGACGACTTCAACTTCGAGGTCGAGGAGGGGGAGCTGCGCTGTCTGCTCGGGCCGAACGGCGCTGGCAAGACTACGACGATGGACCTCATCACCGGGCGCCAGAAGGTCACGTCCGGCAGAATCCTGTTCCACGGGCGCGACATCACCGGCTTGGCCGAGCATCGCATCGTCAAGCACGGGATCGGTCGCAAATTCCAGGTGCCGGCGGTTTTCAAGGAGCTCACCGTCCGCGAGAATCTCCAGGTCGCGAACAACCAGAACACCAACCCCTTCCTCAACATGATCTCGTTCCGCCAGGAGAGCGGGCGCGAACGCCTGGAGGAGATCGTCGAATTGGTGGGCCTCCAGGAGCGGCTGGACGAAACCGGCGGCAATCTCAGCCACGGCGAGACCCAATGGCTCGAGATCGGCATGGTCCTGACCCAGGATCCAAAGCTCCTGCTCATGGACGAGCCGACCGCCGGCATGACCGAACAGGAGACCCACAAGACCTCCGAAATCTTCAACAGGCTGAAGGGCGGGCGCACCCTCGTCGTGGTCGAGCACGACATGGCCTTCGTGCGCGAGATCGCCGACATCATCACGCTCATGCATCTCGGCAAGACATTGGCCGAGGGCCCGATGAACGAGGTGGAAAACGATCCGAGAGTGCGCGAGGTCTATCTCGGCGCCGAGGGCATCAGCGATGATGCTTGAGCTGGAAGGCGTCACCTCCTTCTACGGTAAGACGCCGATCCTGCAAGGCGTAAGCCTCTCGGTAGGCGAGGGGCGCTGCGTCGCCGTCCTGGGGCGGAACGGAGTCGGCAAGACGACCCTGGTGCGCACCGTCATGGGGCTGACGACGCGCATGACGGGCGCCTTGCGGGTCGCGGGCGAAGACGCGGCCGCCATGCCGACCCACCGGCGCTCCGAGATCGGCATCGGCTACATCCCGCAGGGCCGCGGCATCCTCCCCAAATTCTCGGTGCGTGAGAACATCCTGCTCGGGACCTTCGCGCGCAACGACCGGAAACGCCGCATCCCCGACATCTGCCTGGAGCTCTTCCCCTATCTCGCCGACAACCTGGACAAGCGCGCCGGCCAGCTATCGGGCGGCCAGCAGCAGCAGCTCGCCATCTCGCGGGCGCTCGCCACCGATCCGAAGATCCTGTTGCTGGACGAGCCGACGGAGGGCATCCAGCCCAACATCGTGCAGGAGATCGAAAGCACGATCATGCGGCTCAACACCGAGGTCGGGCTCACCCTCGTGCTGACGGAGCAGCACATCAGAGTCGCCCGCGCCCTCGCGCACGAGTTCGTGATCATGGATAATGGTTCGATCGTCGAGAAGGGGCCCATCGACCGATTGACCGACGAGGTCGTCGACCGCTATCTGACGATCTGAAGCGACAAGGGCCGTGGCAGAGGACGCGAGGGAGACCGAGGATGATCCGCATTCCGCCGAAGGGAAGCCCCGAAAGGGACCGTCTCGTCGAAGAGCACAAGGCGTGCATCGAATCCATGAAGGGCGTGGCCGGATGCTCGATCCTGCGCTGCGGGACGCAGGGCGACACCACCGAGGTCGGCGGCGGCATTCACGAGGATTTCCAGCTGAACCGCGTGTTGCTTCGGATGCGGGCGCAGCCGGCGAAGGGCAAGCTCGTGGTGGTCTGCACCAAGGTCGAGAAGGAATGGCGCATCGCCCGCTGCTCGGGCATCAGGGGTGTCCCGCCGGCGTTCGTCTCGGACAAGGTCTACGGCAACGAGCAGGACCCGCAGCACGATATCTTCATCATGCGGCTGGACGAGTTCGCGGAGACGGACGGGTTCCCCGAGCACTTCCACCAGGGATGGAAGCGCCGCGACGACAATTGGGCCGCGACCTGAGTGCCGCGCGCTCGCACGCGACGAAAACGGAATCCTGCGAGACGACAGAACAGGCGCGCGCGGCCGGCGGGCCGAGGCCGCGCCCGAGGGGAGACACCCGATGGCTTGGATGAGACTGACGGGATATGCGGACAAGTTCGGCGTTCATCCCGGCGACACGATCCGCTTCTACGTGAATTGCGACGGGCCGAAGGAATACGACGCGCAGCTCGTGAAGATGATCCACGGCGACACCAACCCGCGCGGGCCGGGCCTGATCGAGCGCAAGAGGCGAGCCGCGCTCAACGGCACGCACAAGGGACGGTGCCAGATCGTCCACAGCGGCTCCTACGGCTATGTCGAGGACAACCCGCAGCTTCGCGTCCGGAGCTTCACGGTGCAGTGCTGGGTCTGGCCCACGACTCCGAAGACTCATCCGAAATACTGGAGGCACGGCGCGCAAGGGCTCGTCACCAAGTGGCACCGGAACAAGGGCTACGGCCTCTTCGTCAACGAGGAGGGCTGCGCCGAGCTCCGCATCAACGGGACGAAGCTCACCACCGGCGCCCCCCTTCGGGATCACGCCTGGCACTTCCTCGCCGCCTCCTACGACGCCAAGTCGGGACAGGCGATCCTCTATCACGAGCCGCAGGTCGTCTATGCGCTGGACCCGGTGATCAAGCCGGCCAAGGCCAAGGTCTCCGGGCCGATCCGGCACGACGCCAGCCCCGCCGTCATTGCCGGCTATGTCGGCCAGCACAGCAAGGACCCGACGGCCCGCTCGTCGGTCCCCGCCGGCATCGTCATCGCCGGCCATTACAACGGGAAGATCGACAGCCCCCGCATCTGCGACCGCGCGCTCAGCCGGCAGGAGATCGAGACGATGAAGCTCGGTGCCCAGCGCGGCCTGACCGAACGACGCAATTCCGGCCCGACCGGCGCGTTGTCGGAAACCATCGTCGCGGCCTGGGATTTCTCCGACGGGATCGACACGATCGTGGCCCGAGACCACGGCCCCTACCGCTTCGACGCGCAAATCGTCAATTGCCCGACCCGCGCCATGACCGGCCACAACTTCTCGGGCGACAACTTCGACTGGAAGCACGCGCCCCACGAATACGGCGCGATCCATTTCCACGACGACGACGTGGACGACGCGCGCTGGGAGGTCGATTTCGAGTGGACCGTTCCGGCGGGGTACGAGAGTGATTCCTACTGCGTGAAGCTCACCACGAAAGAAGGCGACGAGGACTACATCCCGTTCTTCGTCGTGCCCCGGCCGGGCGAGGAGCAGTCCAAGATCGCGGTAATGATGCCGACGATCAGCTACATGGCCTACGCCAACGAACACCTCGCCAACAATGCCGGCGGGGCGGAGCTCCTCGTCTATCGCGTGCCGATCATGCAGCACCAGAACATGTTCCTGGCCGAGCACCGGGAATACGGAGGCTCGATCTACGACACGCACACAGACGGAAGCGGCCTCTGCCTTTCCTCGCGCCTGCGGCCGATTCTCAGCATCCGTCCGCAATACGACCACTTCCTCATGCAGGCACCGTGGCAATACCCGGCCGATTTGCACCTCATCTACTGGCTCGACAAGCTCGGATACAAATACGACGTCATCACCGATGAGGACGTGAACTACGACGGGCTCGCGCGCCTGGAGAACTACAACGTCGTGATCACGGGATCGCATCCCGAGCACAATTCCGGCCCGCAGCTCGATGCCATCCACGACTACACCCAGCGCGGCGGGCGGTTCATGTACATGGGTGCCGACGGCTTCTACTGGATCCACTCCTACCATCCGGCCTACGACCATCTCGGCCGGGGTGTGATCACCGAGATGCGGCGCTGCGAATCCGGGATCCGGACATGGCGGGCCGATCCGGGCGAGTACTACCACCAGTCCACCGGCGAGCTCGGCGGCATGTGGCGCTATCGCGGGCGCTACCTGCACTCCGTCGCCGGCACCGGCATGTCTTCCGAGGGCTTCGACATTTCGAGCTACTACTCGCGGACGCCGGAGAGCAACGACCGGCGGGTCTCCTGGGCCTTCGAGGGCATCGATTACGACGAGAAGATCGGCAATTTCGGCCTTGTCGGCGGCGGTGCGGCAGGGACCGAGCTCGACATCGTCGACACCATGCTGGGCTCGCCGCCGCACACGCTGATCGTCGCCACCTCGGCGGGCCGGCACACGGAAGCCTATCTGCTCGTGATGGAGGATTTCGGCTTCAACCAGCAGGGCCTGGACGGCACCCAGCACCCGCGGGTTCGTTCCGACATCGCCTATCACGAGACACCCAATGGCGGCGCGTGCTTCGCCTTCAGTTCCATCGCCTTCTGCGGCTCCCTGCCGTGGAACAACGGCGATCCCGCCAAGAACAACGTCTCGCGGCTGGTGAAAAACGTGCTCGATCGCTTCTCCAAGGACGGGCCTCTGCCGCCGCCGCCGAGCGGCGCGATCCAGCACCGCGGACGCGCCGATTACGATCCGCCGATGAACAAGAAGCGGAAGTAGGGCGCACGGTGGGCGAAAGACCGGGCTGCGCGCGCGGCCCGGCCTGGGGCGGAACGGCGGCGTGGCGATGCGTCCCGATCTCGGCTATTTCGACGAAGGGACGAACCTGGAAGACCCGGCCCTCTACGGGCCTGCGCGCGCGCGCTTCGGCGCGGCGCGCATCCTGACCCCGATCGCCTTCCGCTCCAAGGTTTTCGCGGATCTGGAGGACGAGGCGATCTGGACCCGCAGCTGGGTCTGCATCGGCTCTCGCCGGGAGATTCCGAACGTGGGCGACCTGCTGCCCTATACCGTGGGCAACCACGGCGTTCACGTCCAACGGGCCCCCGACGGGCTGGTCGGGCGGTTCAACCTCGCCCAGCACGGCGGCTGCCGGGCCGTGCCCGCGCAATGCCGGACGGGCACCAAGACGAAATGCTCGTTCACCTCCTGCGGCTACAGCCGCGACCGCGACGCGCTCTGCGCGGACGAGATCCACGCCGACACGCCGGCGATGCGGCAGTATCTCGGCTTCCGGCCGGACCGCCTGTTCCCGGTCTCGGTGGCCAGCTGGGGGCCGCTCCTCTTCGTCAATCTCGACCGGGAAGCCGAATCATTCCCGCGCCGCCTGGGCCGCACCGCCGCCTCGGTGAGGCTCGAGGAGGCCGCCGGGTGGGGCGAAGAGGCGGGCTTCCGGGCCGGCTATGCGAGCAACTGGAAGCTCCTGGCCCACGCGCTCGTGCGCCGCCTCTCGCCGGGCGGTGGCGCGGGCGTTTCCCACGCGGTCGTCGCGCGGTTGAAGGCGGAGCCGGTGACGGGGGAGCCGGCGACGCTGTGCTGGCTCTTCCCCAACCTCGTCGTGCTCAGATGGCGCGCGCGGCTGGCCAGCGTCGTGTTCCAGCCGGTCGGCATCTCGGAAACGCTGGCCCGGGTCCGTGTCGCCGCCGAGGCGCCGGTTGATCCCGCCTTCGTCGCCGCGTGGCGGGCGGTGCTGGACGAAGCCGGCGGCACGGCGGCGGGGCGCCAGGACGCGCTGGAGCGCTTCGGCACCCCGTCGCGGCCCGAGACCAGCCTGGACGACCTGCCCGCCGCGGAGGACCGCGTGGCGCATGCGTTCCAGAAATATCTGATCGCGCGGGTGCTGAAGAAGCGGGCGTACCATGGAGCGGGGCCGCTCTATTCCGCCGCCGCGTGTTGACGCGGGCGCGCCCGATGGTTTTCAGCGTTCAACAGATCAAGCACGAGATACTCGCCTACATGAAGGAGTTCGGCGGGGATTTCGGCGATTACTATGTCGGGGTCGCGGCGGAGCCGAAGAAGACCCTCTTCGAGAGGCATAACGTGGACGAGGATGCCGACCCCTGGCTCTACAAACAGGCCCTCACCTTCCAGGCGGCGCGCACGGTACAGGATTACTTCCTGGGGCGGCTCGAAACCGACGGCGAACCCGTGCTCGAGGGCGGCGAGGACATGGATTGTGTCTACGTCTACAAGAAGAGCGAGCGGACGGCGCCCTGACGGCGGGAGGAAGCCGAAGGCGCGCCGGGCCGAGGCGGCGGCGATCGAGGAAGGCCGGCGCGCCTACATGGCGCGCGACTTCGCGCGGGCGCGCGCGTTGTGGCTGCCGCTCGCCGAGGCCGGCAACGCCGAGGCACAAGCCTGGGTGGGCTCGCTCCATGCCAGCGGCGATGGCGTGGAGGCCGACGCGGCGGCCGCGTTCGCCTGGTATCTCAAGTCCGCGGAGGGCGGGAACGCGCTCGCCCGCAGCAATGTCGGCGCGATGTACGCCATGGGAAACGGTGTCGCCAAGGACATGGCGGAGGCGCTGCGCTGGCTGCGCCGGGCGGCCCGAAGCGGCGACGCCAACGCACGTTTTAATCTCGGCGTGCTCTACAGCCGGGGCGAGGGTGTTCCGCGCGACCCCGCGCGCGCCGCTGCATGGTACCGCAAGGCCGCGGAGAGTGGTCACTATCCCTCGCAAGCCCGCCTCGGCCACATGTACGCGACGGGCCAGGGAGTGAAGCGCGACCGTATTCAAGCCTTTCTCTGGCTTTCGCTGGCCGCTCGCCACGGAATCGGCACGGCGCTCAACGCGCTGGAAGCGGTCGTCAAGGAGATGTCGGCAGACGAGAAGGCCGAAGGCGCGCGCCTCGTCGCCCGATGGGGCGTCCCGCCCGACGATTCCGCCCGGTTCCCGATCGATCCAGTCCCCGGTTGACGTCACCCCGCGCCGCCGGGCGCCCGGCATTCGATTCGGCCGATGGTCCCGGTCCTGTCGCTCACGGCGATGCGGAACGCGCGCGCGGGCAGTTTTTCCCAGAGGCCGGAATCCAGGGTGGGGCAGGCGTTTTCCGGGCCGATCTCGCCCGGCCGCGCGGCTTGGCCGTGGCGGCCGCTGGCGATGCCGGGTGCGAAGTGAAGCGATAGGGCGATGGCCCCGGTGTCGTCGCGGGCGATCTCACCGACTTCCCAGCCCGCAGGAAGGTCGTGCGAACGGTAATGGCTCTCGAGCGCACGCAAGCCGGCCCGGACGTCGGGGGCGGCGTCCGCGCCGGCGCGGGGGCGGTCGAGCTGCCGGCCCGTCTCGTAGATCACGACGAGGAGCAGGAGGAGGCCCACGACGACGCCGTAGCGGAGCCACCGCCGCTTCGTCGGAGGAGACTTGGGGGCGCCGTATCGCACCGCCGTCTTTCCGTCGTATCCTGGCGGGCCGCGGCCCGCGCGGGGCCAGAATAGCCACCGAGGCCGGGAGAAGGAAATGGCGAACGTCCCTCCGAGCGTCCAGCGCGAATTCGACAAGCGCGACGAGACGATCCTCGCACTGGAGATGCTGACCGTCGATCAGGCGTGCCGCCTGCTCGCGCTGGAGGCCGTTCTCCGCGCGCTCCTGCCGGCGCGGAAGAAGCTTTCCACGGCCAGGATCGACGCTTACATCGCCGCCGCCGCCGCGCGGTTCCAGGATCGCTTCGAGGGCGACAGCGTCGCCGGCTTTACCGATCGGGCCAAGCGTATCGCGGCGGAATTGATCGAGTCGTAGCCGCCGGCACCGCGCGTCAATACCCTTTCGGCGGCCGGGCGATGTCGGTTTCCAGACGGGCGGAGGCGGCGATGGCCGCGTCGACCGCGTCCGCCATCAGATCGACACTCATCGACGCGAACTCGTGCTCGGGATAAGCCGCTTTGGCGACATAGCCCGGGCTGCACGGGACGTGGATGAAGCCCGCCTTTGTCGCGAGCGCCTTCGTCCGGGAGAGGTGCAGCGCCGTGTACATGATCTGGTTGCACAGATAGGTCGAGGCGGTATTCGACACCTTCGCCGGGATCGCCCGGTCGGTCATCTCCCGCACGATCGCCTTGACCGGCAGCGTCGCACGGTAGGCGAAGGGGCCGTCGGCGAAGATCGGTTCGTCGACGGGTTGGGCGGCGGCGTTATCCGGAACCGGAAAGTCCATGACGTTGGCCGCCGTCCGCTCGACCGCGACGACCGCGCTGCCCGGATAGAGTCCGAGGCTGATCCATATGTCGGGCCGGTGCGCCTCCAGGGCTTCGTCCACCAGCGCGGGGATGGCAGCGCTGTCCACGGGCACGCGCAGGGTGGTCAGTTCGACATCCGGAAAGTTCCGGGCGCGGGCCCGGTCGAGCAGTGCGAGTGTCGGGTTCTCGCTGGCGTGAGACCAAGGCTCGTAGCCGGTCAGAACCACCCGCTTCGCCGCCATGACGCCCCTCCCCGCGTGACCAAACCGCCGCAGCCTCCCCCGTTTCGCCTGCCGCCGCAACACCCTCGCCCGACGGAAGGTCGTTTTTCTTCGAGGTGCGCGGACCTGCGCGGCCGAGCTATTTGGCGGAGGGCGGGGCAGGCGCATAATGGGCGCGCGTTGGAGGGACGATGCCGCGATTCGCCGCCAATCTCAGCTTCCTGTTTCAGGAACTGCCGTTCCTGGATCGCTTCGACGCGGCGCGAAAGGCCGGCTTCGAGGCCGTCGAATATCTGTTTCCCTACGACCACGACCCGGCGGAGGTCGCGGCGCGGCTCAATGCCAACGGGCTGACCCAGGCGTTGTTCAACCTGCCGCCCGGCGACTGGCAGGCCGGCGAGCGCGGCCTCGCGGCGCTGCCAGGGCGCGAGGCCGATTTCCGCGCATCGGTGGAGGACGCCTTGCGCTACGCCGAGTCGCTCGGTTGCGAACGGCTCCACGTGATGGCCGGCGTCGTGCCGGCGGGCGAAGACGCGCGGCCCTACGAGGAGACCTATGTCGCGAACCTCGCCTTCGCCGCCCGCGCCTTGCAAGGCGCCGGTGTGCGCGCGCTCATCGAGCCGCTCAATGCGACCGACATGCCCGGTTATCTCCTCTCGACCAGCGGGCAGGCCCGGCGGGTGGTGGAGACGGTGGGCAGCGACAATCTGTTCCTCCAATACGACCTCTATCATCGCCAGATCATGGAAGGGAACCTGGCCGCCGGCTTCGCGCACCACCACCCGATCATCGCCCATATCCAGATCGCCGGCGTGCCGGGCCGCCATGAACCGAGTCTGGGCGAGATCAATTACCCCTACCTCTTCAACCTGATCGACGAGTCGGGCTATGATGGCTGGGTCGGCTGCGAATACCGGCCGCTTCGCGGCACGCTGAAGGGCCTGGACTGGCTCGCGGCCTACGGCATCGGTGCGCCTGGAGGCGACAAGTAGGGACAAGGAAGGGACGCGATCATGAGGACGGGAAGATGGGCGGCGTGCGCCACGGCCGCCGCGGTGCTCTGCCTGGGGCTGGCACCGGTCGCCAAGGCCGACGGCCACGAAGTGAAGATCGGGGTCATCCTCGGGTTTACGGGCCCGATCGAGTCGTTGACCCCCGGCATGGCGGCATCGGCGGAGCTGGCCATGAAGGAGATTTCGGATTCGGGCGCCTTTCTCGGTGGCAAGGTCCTGGTGCCGGTGCGGGGCGATTCGACCTGCATCGACGCCGCCGCGGCGACCGCCGCCGCGGAGCGCCTGGTCGCGGCCGAGGGGGTCGCCGCGATCTACGGCGCCGATTGCTCCGGCGTCACCACCGCGGTCGCCAACAACGTCGCGATCCCGAACGGCGTGGTCATGATCTCGCCTTCGGCCACGTCGCCCGCGCTCTCGACGATCGAGGACAACGGCCTCTTCTTCCGCACCGCGCCATCGGACGCGCGGCAGGGCCAGGTGCTGGCCGGGATCGTCAAGGAGCGCGGCATCGACAGCGTCGCGATCACCTACACCAACAACGACTACGGCAAGGGGCTCGAAAGCAGCTTCGCGGCGGCGTTCGCGAATCTCGGAGGCAGCGTCGAGATCTCGGCGGCGCACGAGGACGGCAAGGGCGATTATTCCGCCGAGGTCGGCGCGCTCGCCGCCTCGGGCGCGGAGCATCTCGTCGTCTTCGGCTACGTCGACCAGGGCGGCAAGGGCATCATCCAGGCTGCCCTCGACACCGGCGCGTTCGGGAATTTCATCCTTGCCGACGGGATGATCGGCGAGTCGCTGATCGAGAACATCGGCGCCGGCCTCGAAGGCGCGTTCGGCACGTTGCCGGGCTCGGAGTCGGAGGGCGCCGGGATGTTCGTCGAATTCGCGGAGGCCAATGGGGTCGATGGCGACGGGCCGTTTCGCGGCGAGTCCTACGACGCCGCGGCGCTGCTCGCGCTCGCCATGCAGGCGGCCGGCTCGGCCGATCGGGGCGCCATCCAGCCCCACGTCATGGCCGTCGCCAACGCGCCGGGCGAGCAGATCATGCCGGGCCAGCTCGCGAAGGCGCTCCGCATCCTGGCCGACGGCGGCGCGGTCGACTATATCGGCGCGAGCGCGGTCGAGCTCAGCGAGGTGGGAGAGGCCGCCGGTTCCTACAAGGAGATCGAGGTCGAGGGCGGCGCGTTCGTGACGAAATCCGTCCGTTAGGCCAGGGGCGCGGGGAGGCGGCCCGAGCGGCGCGGGCCGCCTCCGTTTCGCCCGAACGCCGGGCCGTGGAAGAGGCACTGCGGCCGGCGCGCGGCGGTGCCCGGCCGCTGGCGGCGATCCGGGTCGAGAACCTTCGCAAGCATTTCGGCGGGATCCACGCCGTCGACGGCGTGAGCCTGGAGATCGCCGAAGGGTCGATCACCGGGCTGATCGGTCCCAACGGCGCTGGCAAGACGACCTTGTTCAACCTCATCGCCGGGGTCTTCGCGCCTTCCGGCGGCAAGGTCTATCTCCAGGGCGAGGACGTCACCCGGCTGGAGCCGCATGCGCTCTTCCACAAGGGCGTGGCGCGGACCTTCCAGATCGCCCACGAGTTCACGAGCCTCACCGTCCTCGAGAACCTGATGGCGGTGCCCGGCGGCCAGGCTGGGGAGACCCTCTTCAGCGCCTGGTTCCGCCCCGGCCTCGTGCGCGCGCAGGAGGCGGCGATCCGACGCCGGGCCGAGGACGTGGCGCGCTTCCTCGATCTCGCGGGCGTCGCCGATCAACGCGCGGGCGCCCTTTCGGGAGGGCAGAAGAAGCTGCTGGAGCTGGGCCGGGCCATGATGGCCGAGCCGCGAGTCGTGCTCCTCGACGAGGTCGGCGCCGGGGTCAACCGGACGCTCCTGAAGACCATCGGCGACGCGATCCTCCGGCTCAATCGGGAGCGCCGCTACACCTTCTGCATGATCGAGCACGACATGGAATTCATCTCGCGTCTGTGCCGGCGGGTCGTCGTCATGGCGGAGGGGGGGGTGCTGACCGAAGGCAGTCCGGAAGCGGTCAAGGCGGACCCGCGGGTGATCGAAGCCTGGCTCGGCCGGGGCCGGCGCGACGGCGCGCCATGAGCTTCCTGGTCGGTGAAGGGATGACCGGCGGCTACGGCGGCGTGGACATCCTTCGCAGCTGCACGATCTCGGTGGAGCAGGGCGAGGTGGCGGTCATCGTCGGGCCGAACGGCGCCGGCAAGTCGACCGCCATGAAGGCGATCTTCGGCTTGGTGCGGCTTCGCGAAGGCGCGGTCCGGCTGGAGGGCGAGGACATCACCCGGCTCAGCCCGCAGGCGCGCGTCCGCAAGGGAATGGGCTTCGTGCCCCAGGAGCGGAACGTCTTCGCCACCATGACCGTCCAGGAGAACCTGGAGATGGGGGCCTATATCCGGGACGACGACATCGGCGACACGATGGCGCGGGTCTTCGACCTGTTTCCGGTGCTGAAGGAAAAGCGCCACCAGCCGGCCGGCGAGCTCTCCGGGGGCCAGCGCCAGCAGGTGGCGGTGGGGCGGGCGCTCATGACCGGCCCCCGGCTGCTGATGCTGGACGAGCCGACCGCCGGCGTCGCGCCGCGCGTCATGGACGATCTGTTCGACCGCATCCTGGAAATCCGGGAGACCGGCATCGCCGTCCTCATGGTGGAGCAGAACGCCGCACAGGCGCTCTCCATCGCCGACAGGGGGTACGTGCTGGTCACCGGCGAGAACCGCCACACGGATTCCGGCGAGGCCCTGCTCTCCGACCCCGACGTGCGCCGATCCTTCCTCGGGGGATAGCCCATGGGCGACGTCGTGAACGCGGTCGTCCTGCTGGCGAACTTCGTCATCGTGCCGAGCTTGGCCTACGGCTCCCAGCTCGCCCTGGGTGCCCTCGGCGTCACCCTGATTTTCGGCATCCTGCGTTTCGCCAATTTCGCCCACGGCAACCTCATGGCGTTCGGCGCCATGTTCGTTCTTCTCGCGACGTGGTGGTTCCAGGGGATGGGCGTCGGCATTGCGCCGCTGCCGACCGCGCTGCTCGCCCTACCTTTCGGGATTCTGGCCGCGGTCGCCGCGAGTCTGGCCGCGGATCGTCTCGTCTTCCGCTTCTACCGGCGCCGCAAGAGCCCGGCCGTCATTCTCATGGTCGCCTCCACCGGCGTGATGTTCGTGCTGGGGGGCGTCGTCCGCTTCGTCGTCGGGCCGGACGACCGGCGCCTGGGCGACGGCGCCCGGTTCCTGGTGAAGGCCTCCGAGTTCAAGGCCGCCACCGGGTTGAAGGAGGGCCTGTCAATCAAGCTGTCGCAGGGGCTCACGGTCGGCGTCACCGTTCTGGCGGTGGCCGGGCTGTTCTGGTTCCTGCGGAAATCGCGGGCGGGCAAGGCGATGCGCGCCTATTCGGACAACGAAGACCTGGCGCTGCTGTCGGGCGTCAGCCCGGATCGCGTGGTCTTTCACGCCTGGCTCATCGCCGGTGCCCTGGCCGCTCTCGCCGGCACCATGTACGGCATCGACAAGAGCTTCAAGCCGTTCACCTATTTCCAGCTCCTGCTGCCCATCTTCGCGGCGGCGATTCTCGGCGGGATCGGCCAGCCGGTGGGCGCGGTGGTCGGCGGCTTCGTCGTGGCGGCGTCCGAGACGACGATGACATACGCCTACAGGAAGTTCCTGCGTTACCTCCTTCCCGAAGGCTGGGAGCCGCGCGGCCTCGTGCAGCTCCTGTCCACCGATTACAAGTTCGCGATCAGCTTCGTCATCCTGGTGGTTGTGCTCCTGGTCCGTCCGACCGGGATCTTCAGGGGGCGGGTGCTGTGAAGCCCGCGCTCCGCAACCCGGTGCTCTTCGCCGGCATGGCGGTGCTCCTGGTCGCCGTCGGCCTGGGCCAGTCCTGGTCGGTGAGTATCTCGATTCTCAATCTCTGCCTGATCTCGGCGATCATGGCACTCGGCCTCAACATGCAATGGGGATATGCCGGCCTTTTCAACGTCGGCGTGATGGGCTTCGCCGCCCTGGGCGGGCTGGCCGGGGTTCTCGTCTCCCGTCCGCCGGTGGCGGAAGCCTGGGCGGCGGGCGGTGCGGGCCTGGGCTTCGCGCTGGCCGTGCTGGCCGGGGTGATCGTCCTGGTCGCGCTCCTGCGCCGCCGGCTGCCGCCGGGGCCTCTGCGCGCGGCGGCGACGGCGGCGGTGCTGGTCGCCGGGTTCTTTCTCGCCCGCGGTTTCTTCGACCCGGCGGTCGAAGCCATCGAGCGCGTGGACAGCGCGAAGACCGGGTATCTCGGCGGGGCCGGCCTGCCGATCGTGCTGTCCTGGGCGGTCGGCGGCGCGTTCGCCGCAGGCGCGGCCTGGCTCATCGGCAAGATCGCGCTCGGCCTCCGGGCGGATTATTTCGCCATCGCCACCCTCGGCATTTCCGAGATCGTCATCGCCGTCATCAAGAACGAATACTGGCTCAGCCGGGGCGTGAAGAACGTCACCGGCCTCGACCGGCCTGTCCCTTACGAAATCGACCTCCAGGGCAGCCCCTGGTTCCTCGACCTCGTCCATTGGCTGGGCGCGGATGCGGCCGAAGGATCGAGCGTCTTCGTGAAGCTGTGCTACGCGCTTCTGTTCACGCTGGTTCTCGCGGTGCTCCTGTGGCTCGCGGAGCGCGCGTTGAAATCGCCGTGGGGCCGCATGATGCGCGCCATCCGAGACAACGAGCAGGCGGCCCAGGCCATGGGCAAGGACGTGACCCGGCGCCACTTGCAGATCTTCGTGCTGGGTGCGGCGGTCATCGGCGGTGCCGGCGCCATGCTGACGACGCTCGACGGGCAGTTTACGCCGGGCAGCTACCAGCCGCTGCGCTTCACCTTCCTCATCTGGATCATGGTGATCGTCGGCGGGTCGGGCAACAACTGGGGGGCGGTGTTCGGCGGCTTCCTCGTCTGGTTCGTGTGGATCGAGGCCGAGCCCGCCGGGTTCTGGCTGATGGACGCGGTGACCTCCGGCTTGGCCGCCGAGGACCCGCTGCGAGTCCACCTGCTCGAAAGCGCGGCCTATATGCGCCACATCGTCATGGGCGCGATCCTGCTCGTCGTCATGCGGTTCGGCCCGCGCGGCCTGATCCCGGAGCGGCACGGGCGTTGACGGGGGAGGCGGCCCGTCAGAGCGCCGCGAGGGCGTCGGCGATCGGCGTCTCGCCCGCGATCATCTCGAAGGTCTTCTCGACGGTGTTGTCGCGGGCCAGGCAATCGACCAGCACCCGCGCCACGTCTTCGCGGCTCACGGAATGGGTGTCCTTGGCGATGGCGCCGAGGTCGTCGCCCGTGGTGATCGCGCCCGTGCCGGGCTCCCTCGTGAGGAATCCCGGGCGCAGGATGGTGTAGTCGAGGCCGCTCCCCCGAAGGTGGCGGTCGGCGGCGGCCTTGGCCACGAAATAATGCCGCAGGCTCTCCGGCCCGCGTTCCGGCGCGTCGACCGCGATCGAGCTCAGCATGACGAAGCGGCGGACGTTCATGCGCACGCATGTGTCGATCATCGCCATGGCGCCGTTCCGGTCCACGTCGATGGTCTTTTCCGGCCCCGTCCGCGCGCCCGAGCCCGCCGCGAAGATGGCGGCGCGGCATCCGCGAACGGCGTAGCCCACCGGTTTCTCCAGGTCGCCGATCCGGCATTCGGCGCCGAGCGCTGCGAGCGCCTCGCGCTGTGCCGCATCCCGGATCATGGCGACCGGCCGGTGCCCGGCCGCCTTCAGCATCCCGAGCACGATCCGCCCGGTCAGCCCGTTCGCTCCCGCGACCACTACCCGCATCGCCGCCTCCCTTCGCTGGCACCCCATCATGCCACTTTTTCAAGGGGCACAGGCCCTCCAGGCCCTCGTGTTTCTTCTTGCGCGCTTCGTACATGACGGCCGGCCGGGCGTGTCCTCGCCCTTGCTCGCCATGGGGGAGCTTGCCTATCAAGGGCGCCGGCTTTGGCGGGAAGGGAAGGTCATGGGTGCGATAACGGACATTCGGGCGCGGGAGATCCTCGACAGCCGCGGCAACCCGACGGTGGAAGTCGACATCGCGCTGGAGACCGGTGCCGAGGGGCGCGCCGCCGTCCCCTCCGGCGCCTCCACCGGCCGCCACGAAGCGGTCGAGCGGCGCGACGGCGGGCGGCGGTTCGGCGGTCTGGGTGTGCGCGAGGCGGTGCGGGCGGTGAACGAGGAGATTTTTCCTGCGTTGCGCGGCATGGAATCCGCCGAGCAAGCCCGCCTCGATGCCGCGCTCGTCGCCCTCGACGGCACCGACAACAAGAGCCGCCTCGGTGCGAACGCGCTCCTGGGCGTGAGCCTCGCCGCCGCCCGGGCCTCGGCGGCCGAGATCGGCCAGCCCCTGTTCCGCTATGTCGGCGGCCTCGACGCCCGCACGCTGCCCGTCCCCTTGATGAACGTCCTGAACGGCGGCGCCCATGCCGACAACGCCATCGACGTGCAGGAGTTCATGATCGTGCCGGTCGCCGCCGGGAGCATCGCCGAGGCGGTGCGCGTGGGTGCCGAGATTTTCCACTGCCTGGGGCACCGCCTCTCGGAGGCCGGGTTCTCGACCAGTGTCGGCGACGAGGGCGGCTTCGCGCCCGCGCTCGAAGGCACTGAGCAGGCGCTGGGTCACGTCGTGAAGGCCATCGAGGCGGCGGGCTACCGGCCCGGAGAGGACGTCCTGCTGGCGCTGGACGTGGCCGCCAGCGCGCTCTGGCGAGAGGGTACTTACCGGCTGGAGGGCGAGGGCCGGGTGTACGACGCCGGCCGGATGATCGCCTGGCTCGAAGAGCTCGCCGGCCGTTACCCGATCACCGTGATCGAGGACGGCCTCGCGGAAGACGATTGGGCCGGCTGGACGGCGCTCACGGCCGCGCTCGGGAAGCGCGTCCTTCTGGTCGGCGACGATCTCTTCGTCACCAGCGCCGCGCGTCTCGCCCGCGGCATCGCGGAAGGCGCGGCGAACGCCGTTCTCGTCAAGGCCAACCAGATCGGCACCCTGACGGAGACTTTGGAAACGGTCGCGCTCGCCCGCCGCGCCGGTTTTGCCGCGATCGTCTCCCACCGCTCGGGCGAGACCGAGGACACCGTCATCGCCGACTTGGCGGTCGCGGCCGGCTGCGGTCTGATCAAGGCCGGCTCCCTTTCGCGCAGCGACCGCACCGCCAAGTACAACCGCCTCGTCCGCATCGAGGAGGCCCTGGAGGAGACGGCCCGCTACGCCGGCCACGCCGCGTTGCGCCTGACCCTTTGAAATCGGTGTTTCCGGTGCGCGGGTCACGCGGCCCGCGCACCGGAAGAATTTCAGGGGTGTGGAGGGGTGGCGGCGATCAGCCGCTCGGCCTCGGTCAGGTCTGCGACGCGGTTGGCGTTGAAGAACGGGTCCACCCGGCCGGTGGGGAAGGGGACTTCGACCAGGCGGTGGCGCGCGGTCCAGCGGTCGATGCGCCGCTCGCCCCGCACGGCCAGCGCCGCGCGCAGGTCCTCGCGGAGCGCCACCGGCCACAGCCCGAAGACGGGATGCGCCCGGCCCCCGGAGGCGGCGCAGGCGAGGTCGGCCCCGGCGCAGGCGCGGGCCGCCGCCAGCCGCCCGACCAGATCCTTGGGCAGGAACGGCGTGTCGGTCGCGAAGCTCGCGACCAGGGCGCATCCGGGCGCGTGCGCGGCCGCCCAGTCGAGCGCGGCCAGGATGCCGGCGAGCGGTCCGGCATGGCCCGGCACGCCGTCAGGCACCACGGGCAGGCCGTGGGCTGCGAACCGCGCCGGATCCCCGTTCGCGTTGAGGATCAGCGGCCCCACCTGCGGTGCCACCCGCGCAATCACCCGGGCGAGCAGCGTCTTGCCGGCGAGGAGGCGCAGGCACTTGTCGCCGCCCCCCATGCGGCGGGCCAGGCCACCGGCCAGAAGGACGCCCGCGATGCCGGCGGGGGACACGCGCGGCGGGGTTACTTGTCGATGTCCCCCATGCACATGTACTTGACCTCCATGAACTCATCGAGGCCGTAATGCGAGCCTTCGCGGCCGATGCCCGATTCCTTCATGCCGCCGAAGGGGGCCACTTCCGTCGAGATCAACCCCGTGTTGATGCCGACGATGCCATATTCCAGGCGCTCGGCCACCCGCCAGATACGCCCGATGTCGCGGCTGTAGAAATAGGCCGCGAGGCCGAACTCCGTGTCGTTGGCCAGCTGCACGGCCTCGTCGTCGGTCTCGAAGCGGAAGAGCGGCGCGAGCGGGCCGAAGGTCTCCTCGCGGGCAACCTTCATCTGGGTGTTCACGTTCGCGATCACGGTGGGCTCGAAGAAGGTGCCGCCGAGCGGATGCCGCTTGCCGCCCTGAATCACCGTGGCGCCCTTGTCGACCGCGTCCCGGATGTGCTCCTCGACCTTCTCTACCGCAGCATTGTCGATCAGCGGGCCCTGCTGGGTCTCGCCTTCGAGGCCGGGGCCCACGACCAGCCGGGACGACGCGTCGGCGAGCCTCTCGGCGAATGCGTCGTAAACGCCGCCTTGCACCAGGAAGCGGTTGGCGCAGACGCAGGTCTGCCCCGTGTTGCGGTATTTGGAGGCCATGGCGCCGTCCACGACGGAGTCCATGTCGGCGTCGTCGAAGACGATGAACGGCGCGTTGCCGCCGAGCTCCATCGACACCTTCTTGACCGTGTGCGCGCATTGCTCGAGCAGGATCTTGCCGACCTCGGTCGAGCCGGTGAACGAGAGCTTGCGCACCACGGGGTTGGCCGCGATCTCGCCGCCGACCGCGCGCGCCGGGCCGGTGATCACGTTGAAGACCCCGGGCGGGAGGCCGGCGCGTTCGCCGAGTTCGCACAGCGCGAGCGCCGAATAGGGCGTCGCCGTCGCCGGGCGGGCGACCACCGTGCAGCCGGCGGCGAGCGCCGGGCCGGCCTTCCTGGCGATCATCGCGTTCGGGAAGTTCCACGGCGTGATCATGCCGACGACGCCGACCGGTTCCTTGACGACCACGATCCGCCGGTCGCCGAGCGGCTGCGGGATGACGTCGCCGTAGGCGCGCTTGCCCTCCTCGGCGAACCACTCGATGAAGGAGCCGCCATAGCCGATCTCACCCCGCGATTCCGCCATCGGCTTGCCCTGCTCGGCGGTCATGACGATGGCGAGATCCTCCCGGTTGGCCATCATCAGGTCGTGCCATTTGCGCAGGATGGCGGCGCGCTCCTTGGCCGTCCTGGCGCGCCACGCGGGAAAGGCCCGGTGCGCGGCCTCGATGGCGGCGCGGGTCTCGGCGGCGGAGAACGCGGGCACGGTGCCGATCGTCCGGCCGTCCGCCGGGTTCGTCACGTCGATGGTCGCGCCGGATTTCGCGCCGAGCCAGCGCCCGTCGACGTAGCATTGCCGGCGGAAGAGCGTCGGGTCTTGCAGGAAGACGCCCTTCGCGATTTCGGCGGTCGCCGTGGCCATGGCTCCTTCTCCCCCATCCTCCGCGGACGCCGCGAGTATCGCCGATGCCTCCGGGCCCGGCAAGCTGTGCTGGAAAAATGGCCTTGCGCGCCCACGACCGGGATGCGCCCACGACCGGGATAATGCTTGGGCGGCCGCGTTCCCGCCGCGCGCTATCCGGCGATACCGATTTGCTCTTTCAGGAGTCTCGACACGAGGTCTTGCAACGGAGCCAAATCGATTTCCCCAGCGTCCCTCGACGCCGTTTCGTCTACCTGTTTGAGAGCCTTGACATATTCCCGCCTTTCCCGGCGGAGAAGCTCCGGCAGGATAACGTTGCCGCCCAGCCAGCCCTCGACCTTGACGCACAGTACGAAATAGCAGGCCGCTCGTGCGGTTCTGCCGTTCCCGTTGATGAACGGGTGAATGTGGTTCAGTCGCCAGAGAACGTAAGTGGCGAGCAAGACTGGGTCGGCCTTCTCCCATCGCCGGTTCACCACATTCACGAAGTCGTCCATCAAGGCGTCCACACGGTAATGCTCCGGTGGCCGATAGTCCCCCACTTGCACGGAGCAGGGGCGGTATTCTCCGACGTCCGTATGAAGGTAGGCGATGGCATGGTAATTGATGGCTTTGATCACCGTTTGCGAAAGAAAAGGCCGGTCGATGCTCAGAGCCGCGGTCACCAGAGATTGCAGGAAGCCGTAATGCCGTTCTCCGTTCGAGACGTGCAGCTCCCTGTATGCGGGATGGTCTTCGCTCCGTCCGGTCAGCTCGAAGAGAATCACGACCCGCGCGGTTTCCCCGCCATCCTGGCGAGCTGGGCCTCGACGGCCTCGCGGGTGATTTTGCTGTCAGCTCCCGAAGTTCCCATGATAAAAGACACCTTCTGGTCATGCACCTCGTCGGCCGTCATCTCTCGCCCCGCCGCCTGCTTCAGCGCCTCGAGAAGAGCGTCATCCGTCCGGGTATCCCTCATGCCACCGCCTCCTTGCCCCGATTCGAGGCCCCATTAGACTGGCACAAGCTGGCGAATGCAACGAACGGAACGGCGGGCGGCATGATCGATCGGCGGCGGATTTGCCTGGGGGCGACGGCGGCGGTGGCTGTCCTCGCGGCGGCGGGGAGCGGCGCGGCGGGCGTGCGCAAGGGTGTGCGCCGCGTGCCGATCCGCAATCTGTGGACGGGGGAGGTCGGCGGCCCCGTCTACTGGCGGGACGGCGTCTACGACGATGCGGCGCTCGACGAATACAGCCATCTCATGCGTGACCGGCTGAACGGCGAGGTCGCCCCCATCTTCTACGGCGTCCTCGACCAGCTCTTCCGGCTGCACCAGGCGCTCGACACCGACGCGCCCGTCGGTCTCGTCTCGGGCTACCGCTCGCCCCGGACCAACGCGATGCTGCGGGCCGGGAGCGAAGGCGTGGCGCGCAACTCCCTGCACACGCTCGGCATGGCGGCGGACGTCCGCTTCCCCGGAATCCCGTCGGAGGCCGCATGGCAGGCGGCGGTCGCGCTCGGCATGGGCGGTGCCGGCCTCTATCGCCGCTCCGATTTCGTCCACCTGGACGTAGGCCCCGTCCGCCGTTGGGGCGGTTGAGCAGCGGTCAGGCGGCTCCCTGCTTCCGCCGCAGCGCCTCGATCATGGCGGCCGGGTCGTAGCGCGGCGCTCACAGCCCCATTCGGCGCGCGCGGCGCCGTCGTCCATCGAGTCGGCCAGGAATCGGCGATCGCCTTCGTAGGCGCGCCCATAGCCCGCGATAATCAGCCTGTCCGCGAGCGAGCGGCCGTCCACGGAAACGTCCGCCAGCACGCGCCCGCCGTCCTTGTCCCACGCGAGATTGCGGAATGTCACCGTGCGGCCGTCGGCAAGCAGCGTGTTCGAGGCCGGCGGGTAGGGTGAATGCCCCGCCGGACCGGCCCGGCGCCTACGGGGCGCTATGGGGCGGCCGGGGGGCTATGCGCCGGCGGTGCGGCGCCGGGCTTCCTGGCGGCGCTATGGGCGGCCCGTGCGTGCGGCCCGCGCGGGCGCGCGTGAGGCCGGGCGCGCCTATCACGCGCGGGCGGCCGTGCGTTCGATAAGGGCTTCGAGTGCGATGCGCGCGGCTTCGGCGGCTTCGGCGGATTCCCGGCGCTGGTCGGCAAGCGCTGCCATGGCTTCGGCATGGCGCCGTTCGTCGGCTTCGCGCTGTTGGTCAAGGATGCCGGCCCGGTCTTTGTTGGCGCGGATCATGGCACGGATACCGTGCCATATGCCCCAAGCGGCAACGGCGGCGGCAACGGCGGAAGCCGTGGCGGCAAGCGCGGAAATGCCGGAAATGGCGACGGCAACAACTTCGAGCATGGCTGTAACCCCCCGTTCGGTCGGCGCAAGCGTGATGCGAGCGGCCGGCGCGTGTCAATGGGGAACCTTACAAGCACGCCGCACGGCTTGACGCGGCGGCCCGTAGGCGCCGGGCGCATGTTCGAGGCCGGCGGGGAGGCTTCGAGGGGCGCGGGGGCGGCTTGACGCGGGCGGGTTTCTTCACAATACCATAAGCGGGGTGCGGGCGCCGCACGCCAACTATAGGATGGTGAAGAATGACGGAAGACGCCATCGCCGTCGTGAACGCCGCGGCAGCCCGCCCCGCGCGCCGTTCCGCGTCGCACTTGGCGCGCCCGCCCTTTTCCGGCGTGTCCACGCCGCGCAACCGCACATGCAGCCCCGCGAGTTCGGGCGGGAAGTCAGCGCGCGCGTCTACCTTGATCGTGTCACCGTCTATCACCTTCACGATTGGCCAATGGTATTCGGGATAGACGGCAATCACTTCGGGATCGGGTTCAACAGGAAGAACGACAAGACCATTTTCGCCGCCCCACGCGGCCCCCGCCGCAAGTCCGGCGCCGACGATCGTCGCCGCGAGCGCCATCACGCGGACGGCCCGCCGGCGCCCGCGATCGCGCCCGGCCGGCGCCTTCACGCAATCGGCAAGCGTGCGCGCCGTCGTTCCGCCCCCCGCCCGCCGCGCCGCGCGTCAACGGCCGCCGGTGCGTCGGGATGAATAATCCGGTCGTCGGCGTTCATGTAGAGAGCAGCTTCGCAGGGGTCGCCGTCCCACCAACACCGCCGGCGCCCGCGAGAGTCGACGATCGGCCATGCGCGGCGCCCTTCCCGGCGGCCCCCGCCCGCCTTGAAGGGATAGTTCGCGCCCGGCGCCGGTCATTTTGCCCCCCGCCGTGCACCGCACCGGCGCCCGTCCAAGGCGCCGAATCCAATCGCCATCATTGGCCAAGTCGAACCGGCCCGTCACTCCGATTGCCGACGTTGTTGAAGCCTAAACCCCCCTTACGGTCTCCCCCACGGCGCGGCGCCGCCGGCGCCAGGGGTCCCCAAAGCCGCTATCACCATGGCTTTCGGCGCCCATAGCCCGCCCGTGGACGCCGTTCCGGCCCCCCGGCCCCCCCCTTGGCCACCCGCCAGCCTCGAACACGCGCCCACGGCCCCGGAATCGCCCCAGGAACGCCGTTCCGGCCGCACCGGCCGGCCGCGAGCCTCGAAGCTCGAAGCCGACGTGCACGGCTTCACACGCGCCCACGCCGCCGGCCGGCAACCGGCCCAACGTCGCGCCAAAACGCTTGACGCGACTCCCGCCCGCGCGGTAGCGTTAACGCACGGCTTCAGGAGTTATTTCGGGGTCGCGGTCATCGTCACCTGCACTGACGCTTGGCCACCGGAACGCGGCGCGCGGAACGCCAGTTTCCAGCGGAAGCCCGGGCCCACCGGCCGAGCTTTCGTGCGCCTAGGCTACCACGGCAGCCCCAGGGAACGCCATATGGCCTTGAAACCGTGCTCAGAGTGCCAAGCCGAAATTTCCGACCGTGCAAAGGAATGCCCCAAGTGCGGCCTCAAGAACCCGCACCAGCCCAAGTTCTTGCGAGCCATGCACGGTTTGGGCAACGCCCTAATCGGCTTAGGCGCCTTGGCTACCGTGCTAGGCATACTGGGGTTTTGCGCCTTGGGCATGGGGGGATAGGTCCGCGCCAGGGAGCGCGGCCTTGCGCGCCCGCACCGGCCCCCGACGGCGCCGGCCGCGAGCCTCGAAGCCCGACGGCGCCCGCACCGGCCCACAGCGGCGCCCCTATGGCCACCATCCGCCCCGCCCTACTCGAACCGGGCTTCGTTCAACAGCCAGTAGGCATCCGTTCCCTTCAAGACGTCGTTGTCCTTCGCATAGTCGAAGGGAGTGAAGCCGTCATCATCCCACGCGCCGGGGTCCGCACCGCCTTCGATCAACGCCGTAATCACGGAAAGGTTGGCGTTTCTCTCCGCCGCGAAGTGAAGCGGCGTATAGCCGCCGTGCTTCAATCTTGCGCCGGGGTCCGCGCCGCCTTCGATCAACGCCGCAATCACGGATGGGTTGGAATTGTCCGAAGCCGCAAGGTGAAGCGGCGTGTTGTCGTATGCGTCGCGCGCGGCGGGGTTCGCACCGGCAGCGAGCGCGGCCTTCACTTCGGAAGCGGTTCCGCTTTCCGCCGCCTCGAACAGAGCGTCCGTCGCATCTGTTTTCAACATCCGGTAGGCGTCGGTTGCCTTCAAGGCGTCGTTGTCACTCGCATAGTCGAAGGGAGTGAAGCCGGCGTTATCGCGTGCGCCGGGGTCCGCGCCCCCTTCGATCAACGCCACGATCACGGATGGGTTGTCACTCCACAACACCGCCCAATGAAGCGGCGTGTTGCCGTCGTATTTATCATGTGCGCCGAGGTCCGCGCCGGCAGCGAGCGCGGCCTTCACTTCGGAAGCGGGCCCATCTTGCGCCGCATTAAATAGAACGTCCGTCGCAAAGTCGAAGGGAGTGGCGCCGCGTTCATTGCGGGCGCCGGGGTCCGCGCCGCCTTCGATCAACGCCACGATCACCGCGGGGTTGGAATTGTCCGAAGCCGCATCGTGAAGCGGCGTGTTGTCGTATGCGTCGCGCGCGCCGGGGTCCGCACCGGCTTCGATCAACGCCGCAATCACAGCGGGGTTGGCGTTGTTCCTCGCCGCCTTATGAAGCGGTGTGTTGTCGTTATCATCACGCGCGCCGGGGTCCGCGCCGGCAGCGAGCGCGGCCTTCACTTCGGAAGCGGTTCCGCTTTCCGCCGCCTCGAACAGATTGACCGGCGCGTCGCACCTCAACGCCTCAGTCTCGGCGGGGTCCGCGCCGGTCGCGCCGGCGCGACCGCTCGCAACAACGGACGGGCTCTCGGGCGCGGTAGCGGTAGCGGTCGGGCTTTCGGGCGCGGAACTGGAATCGGCCTTTTCATTATCGCTCGTTACCAAAGCCACGATAACCAAAATCACAAACAATCCGAAACAACCGCCTCCCCCATACAATGCCGCCAATTTGATTTTCCGCACCCATTTCGGATAAGTCCGCACAGCTTCACTCCCTTCATGTTGCCGATATTCCCATGCAGGCAGTGTAGCGGTCACAGTGTCCGGGTTGCAACCCGCCATGGCGAGCGCGCCGCGCCCGCCTCGAAGCCCGCGCCCATAGCCCACCCGTGAACGCCGTTCCGGCCCGCCCGGCCCCGCGTGGCACCCGCCAGCCTCGAACGCGCCCACACGCCGCCCGTAGACGGCCCGCCAGCACGCGATAGCGCCGCCCCAGGTATTTCGCCCGCGGCGCCGCACGGCGCCCACGGTTCCCGCACCGGCCCGCACCGCCGCCGCCCTACTCGAATGCGCCTTCCTTCAACAACCGGTAAGCGTCGGTTCCCTTCAGAAGAGAGTCTTGCCATCACCGGGTTTTGTGTACGGTCACAGCGGCCTTGATGCTCAAAGCCGCCACCTCGTAGGTGAATGCGTCGTTGTTGCAGGATACCATATAGCCCCCAAACAACGGGATCGATACCATGCTGCTCAGCGTGTCGCAGGGATAGTGTGCACGCTGGATTGCTTTGACAAGCCGCCAACCGTCTTCCTTGAGATAGCCGGCAATGCGAGCCTTTTTCTCGACAGGAAGCCCGCCGATGTAGTAGGCCGGCTTAGCCTCCACGCCGCCGGTATACCGGTCGCGCCCGCCCACAACAACGCCGCGCCCGACAACGGCGCGCCGTGGCCAGTACTGGCGCGCCGCTTCCGTGCGGTCCGTCCACGCCTCAAGCGCCGCCACAAACGGGCGGTCCGGCGCAAGCGGCGGGTTCCCTATCGGCGCGTGCGGCCGGGCTTCGGGCGCGGAATCGGAAACGGAAGCGGCCGGGCTTTCGGAAGCGGTCTTGTCTTTATTGCTCATTACCAGAGCCACAATAAACAGAATCACAAACAATCCGACACAACCGCCCCCACCATACAAGGCTACCAATTTGATTCTCCGCAACCATTTCGAATAAGCCCGCATTGCTTCCCCTTCGTTGATTGCCGCACCGGCCCGCCCGGCGCCGCCCGCTTCGTTCACGCTCTCACGGCGCCCGCGCGGCCCATGCCGGCGCCGCCCGCGAGCCTCAAGCCCGCACCCCCCATACCTACCACCCGCGCCGGCGCCCACGCGGCCGCATGGCGCGCGCAAGCGTCTTGTGTGTGTAGCGGCGCGCCAGGAAGCTCCCCGCGCCGCCGGCGCCGCCCCTCGAAGCAGCCCGGAACAACAAGACCATGGACAAGATGCGGTAGATCAAGCGGATTGGATCAATGCCTTTGGCCATGGTGTTGCTCCCACAGTGTCCAAGAAACGCAACGCTCGAAGTCGGCAAGCCACAACACCGCGTCCGGCGCCGCCAGCAAGCCGCCGTGCGCTACCACGCCGCACCATGGCACCGCGCCCGGCGGCCGGGTTGCGTCCGTTGCCGGCGCCGCGGCGTCCAATCGCCATCATCGCCCGCCCCCTTGGCCTACCACCCGCCCCGGTGCCGTCGCGGCCGCATCGCCCACGCAAGCGTCTTGTGTGCGTAGCGCCGCGCCAGGAAGCCCGCCGGCGCCGTCGCGCGCCTCGTGCGTGCCGACGCGCCCGCCCCGGCCGCTGCATCTGGCGGACGGAGTGTAGGCGGGGGTCGTCCGGTTTCCAACGCCTTGGCGCCGGGACGGATGGACCGATGCGCGAGCGCCCGGTTCGACCCTCGACGGCGCGGGGTTTTGCCAGCAATATCGCCGCGCGAGTCCGAACGGCGGGGCGGCGATGGCGGAGTGCGATGCGAAGGCGCGGGTCGGCGTCGATATCGGCGGAACCTTCACCGATATCGTGCTGGAGCGCGGGCCGGCGCGGTTCACCGCGAAGGTGCTGACGACGCCCGACGCGCCCGAGGAGGGCGTGCGGCAAGGCCTCGTGCAGGCCATGGAGGCCGGCGAGGTGGCGCCCGAGGATGTGGCGCTGGTGATCCACGGCACGACGCTCGCCACCAACGCGCTGATCGAGCGCAAGGGCGCGCGAACCGCGCTCGTGACCACCGAAGGGTTCCGCGACTCGATCGAGATGGGCACCGAGAGCCGGTTCGAGCAATACGACATCGAGATGGAAAAGCCGGTGCCACTGGTGCCGCGGCATCTGCGCTTCCCCGTCCCCGAGCGGCTCGACGCCTCGGGCGCGGCGATCCTGCCGCTCGACGAAGGCGCGCTCGCCGCCGTCGCCGCGCGCCTCGCGGCGGAAGACGTCGAAAGCGCCGCGATCGGCTTCCTGCACAGCTACGTCAACCCGGCGCACGAACGCCGCGCGCGCACCGTGCTGCAAGAGGCGCTGCCGGGCCTCCCCGTCACCCTTTCTTCCGAGGCGGCGCCGGAGATGCGCGAGTACGAGCGCTTCTCCACCGCCTGCGCCAACGCCTATGTCCAGCCGCTCATGGCGCGCTACCTGCGCGGCCTCGAACAGGGCCTGCGCGCGCGCGGCTTCGCCTGCCCCCTCTTCGTCATGCTGTCCGGCGGCGGCGTGACCGACGTCGAAACGGCCATCCGCTTCCCCATCCGCCTGGTCGAATCCGGGCCGGTCGGCGGCGCCGTCTTCGCCAGCGACGTGGCCCGCCGCTGCGGGCTCGACCGCGTGCTCTCCTTCGACATGGGCGGCACGACGGCCAAGATCTGCCTGATCGACGACGCCCAGCCCACGACCACGCGGGCCTTCGAGGTCGCCCGCGCCCACCGCTTCCTCAAGGGCAGCGGCCTGCCCTTGCGCATCCCCGTGATCGAGATGGTCGAGATCGGCGCCGGCGGCGGCTCGATCGCCGCCGTCGACCGGTTGGGCCGCATCGCGGTTGGGCCGGAGAGCGCCGGTGCCGACCCGGGCCCGGCCTGCTACGGCCGCGGCGGCGCGGTGCCCACGGTGACGGACGCGGACGTGGCGCTGGGGCGCATCGATCCGGCCGCATTCTCGGACGGGCGCATCGCCCTCGACGGCGCCGCCGCCGAGGAGGCGCTGGCGTGCGACGTGGGCGCCCCGCTCGGCCTGGAGCCCCGGATGGCGGCGCTGGGCACGAGCGAGGTGGTCGACGAGAACATGGCGAGCGCCGCGCGGGTCCACGCCATCGAGATCGGCGCGACCCTGGGCGAGCGCGCCATGATCGCCTTCGGCGGAGCGGCACCGCTGCACGCCGCGCGGCTCGCCGAGAAGCTCGACATGGACCGCGTTCTGATCCCGACCGCGGCGGCGGTAGGTTCGGCCGTGGGCTTCCTCCGCGCGCCGGTCGCCTACGAAGTGGTGCGCAGCGCCTACCAAGTCCTGAGCGCGTTCGACGCGGACGCCGCCAACCGCGTGCTGGAGGAGATGCGGCGCGAGGCCGCCGCCATCGTCGAACGCGGCGCACCCGGCGCGCCCACGGAAGAGCACCACGCGGCCTACATGCGCTATCTGGGGCAGGGGCACGAGGTCGCGGTGCCGCTTCCCCGCCGCGTCTGGGGGCCCGACGACGCCGGCGTCGTCCGCGCCGCGTTCGAGGCGGCCTATGAGGGCCTCTACGGGCGTATCATCCCGAAGCTCGACCTCGAAATCGTGAGCTGGTCCGTGGAGGTGACCACCGTGCCGGAAGCGCCAGCGCGCCCGGCGCCGCCGCCACCCGCGCCGCCGCCGCCCGCGCGGGGGAAGCGGCCCGTCCTCGATCCGGGCACCGGCGAGACGGTCGAGGCAGCGGTCTATCGCCGCGCGGAGTTCGCCCCGGGCGCCACCGTCGACGGGCCGGCCCTGATCGTGGAGACGGACACGACCGCGGTCGTGAGCGCGGCCTTCGCCGCCTCGGTGGACGCGCTGGGGACAATCGTGATGGAACGCCGGAAGCGGGAAACGGGAGACGCCCGATGAGCACAGGCAGCGAAACCGGGCTCGCCCGGATCCACGCGCAGATCATGTGGAACCGCCTGCTGTCGGTGGTCGAGGAGCAGGCGCAGACCCTGCTGCGGACCGCCTTCAGCACCACCGTGCGGGAGGCCGGCGACCTCTCGGCCGGCGTGTTCGACACGAGGGGCCGGATGCTCGCCCAGGCGGTGACCGGCACGCCGGGGCACGTCAACTCCATGGCGGCGGCCGTGCGCCACTTCCTCGATCGCTATCCGAACGAGAGCCTGCGCGAGGGCGACGTCCTGATCACCAACGACCCGTGGCTCACCTGCGGGCACCTGCACGACCTCACGGTGGTGACGCCGGTGTTCAAGGGCGGCCGCGTGATCGGCTCCTTCGCCTGCACGGCCCATGTCGTGGACATCGGCGGGCGCGGCTTCGGGCCGGACGCGCGCTCGGTCTTCGAGGAAGGGCTCTACATCCCGATCATGCCGCTGGTCCGCGAGGGGCGCATGAACGAGGACCTGCTGGAAATGGTGCGCTGGAACGTGCGCGAGCCCCTTCAGCTCGAAGGCGACCTGTTCTCGCTGATCGCCTGCAACCGGACGGGAGCGGACCGGCTGCTCGCCATGATGGACGAATTCGGGCTCGACGGGCTGGAGGCGCTGGCCGACGAGATCGTCGAGCGGTCGCGGGAGGCGACGCTCACCGCCATCGCCGACCTGCCGAAGGGCACCTACAGGCACAGCCTGACGATGGACGGCTACGACGAGCCCATCACGCTCGCCGCCGAGATGACCGTCTCCCGCGACGGCATCCACGTCGATTACGCCGGCACATCGCCCGCGAGCAATCACGGCATCAACGTGGTGCTCAACTACACCGCCGCCTACACCTGCTTCGGCCTCAAATGCATCGTCGCGAAGGAAGTTCCGAACAACGCCGGCTCGCTGGCGCCGCTGACGGTATCGGCGCCCGAGGGTTCGATCCTCAACGCCCAGCGCCCGTGGCCGGTCGCCGCGCGCCACGTGATCGGCCACATGCTCCCCGATCTGGTGTTCGGCTGTCTCCACCAGGCCATGCCGGGCCGAGTTCCGGCGGAGGGCGCGGCCTCCCTCTGGATCGTGCAGCTTCGGGGCGGGGCGACGGCGATCGACGGCGAGGCGCGGCGCAACGCGGAGCGGGAGCCTCCCGAATTCGAGATCGCCCTCTTCAACAGCGGCGGCTCGGGCGCGCGGCCCACCCTCGACGGCCTGTCGGCGACCGCCTTCCCGAGCGGCGTGCGCACCATGCCGGCCGAGGCCACCGAGACGGTGGCCCCCATCGTGGTCTGGCGGAAGGAGCTGGCGGCGGACACCGGCGGCGCCGGCCTTCGTCGCGGCGGGCTCGGCCAGGCGATCGAGATCGGCGGTGCCGACGGGGCGCCTTTCAGCGTGCTGGCGCAGTTCGAGCGCATCCATCACCCGGCGCGCGGCCGAGGCGGCGGGCTGGATGGCGCCGCCGGCGGAATCGCTCTCGACGACGGCACGCGGCTGCGCGGCAAGGGCCAGCAGACGATCCCACCCGCGCGGCGCCTGCGGCTGCTTCTGCCGGGCGGTGCCGGCTATGGCGACCCGCACCGCCGCGCGCCCGAGGACGTGGCCGCGGACGTCCGCGACGCCCTGGTCTCCCCCGCCGCCGCTCGCCGTGACTATGCCGTCGCCGTCTCCGAATCGGGCGCGCTCGATGCGGCCGCCACCGAGACCCTCCGCGCGCCGCGGAGCGCCGAAGGCTGATGATACCAACCGACGAGTGGACGAATCGGGTGGACTGAGAATGAGCGTGCCGGTATCAAGAGTCTGTCGCAAGGGGTTATGCCGAGAGCTCCGTCACGCTCCGATCGAGGCAATTCGGTGACATACCCATGTCCGGCTCTGCAAAAGCTCAGCGCGTCCGCGATCCTCTTCACAACCTTATCGAGTTTAAGCCGACACAACTCGAGCGAACTCTCTGGCAAGTCATCCAGACCGAACCGTTTCAGCGTTTGCGGCGAATCAGGCAACTCGGATTCTCCGAATTTGTATTCCCCGGCGCGACTCACACGCGCTTTTCTCACTCCATCGGCGTATTCCATATCGCACGGCAATTGATGCGGGTCATCGAGCAGAAAATGGGATCGGACATCGACGAACACCAGCGCGATGTGGCACTGGCCGCTTCCCTCGTCCACGACGTCGGACACGGTATGTTCAGCCACTCCTTCGAGGATGTTGGTAAGAAGCTCGACTTTCCCATGGCGAGACACGAACAAGTGAGCGAAACCCTCATCCGCCATGGCGAGATTGCCGAAATGTTCAAGGAGCTTGGTAGCGGCTTCGCCAACGACGTGGCGGACGTTCTGGGGCGGAGAGAGCCAGCGAATCTTTACGAATCCGTCGTATCAAGTCAGTTTGATGCGGATCGACTGGACTATATGCAGCGCGACCGGCTTATGACGGGAGTGCAGAGCAGTGGTATTGACGCAACTTGGTTGATGAGCAACCTGGAAATCGGCTCCGTGCCGGTCAGGGCCGACGACGAGCCATCGGACAATGTCCACACGCTCGTCCTTGGTCCAAAAGCATTTTACACAGCTGAGAACTATGTCCTGTCTCTCTTTCAGCTTTATCCAAACGTCTATTTGCATAAAACGACAAGGGCGGCGGAGAAGTTGTTTTCCTGCTTGATTCATCGAATTTTTGAACTAATATACGGAGGACACGAAGAAAAAACTGGCTTACCCGTGGGTCATCCGATCCGCAATTTTGCGAAAGATCCTAGTGAGATCAGGCACGCGCTGGCACTCGATGACTCCGTATTTTGGGGAGCACTTCATATGATGGTGGACGCTGGGGATCCTCTGATTCGGAATTGCTCTCTCCGGTTGCAGACGCGTCGTTTACCGAAGTGCATCGATATAGGCCGGCGTGTCTCGGAGCGTGAAACAACCGATATGAATCCTGAAGAGAAACTTGCTCGCTTGCGTCTTGCGAAAAACGAAATCGTGAGACAAATTCAAACCGTTGCGGCGGAGCGCCGATTCGATCAACCGCAGATATTTGTCGACGAAGCACGACGCACCCCCTACAAGAAGTCCCAGGAGTCGCACACGCTTCTTGATCTAATCCTGATCAAGCACGGAGAGGATCGTTTCGAGGATATGGCGAATCTTTCTCGGGTGGTAGAAAGTGCGGAGACGTTCGAGGTTTGTAGGGCGTATTGCGATATGGATGACGAGGAGGGACGGAACATGATAGAGAGCGTAATAGAGACGTCGCAGCCAAGGGAGAACGGATGATGGGATACAATCTGCACAGAAAAGCCGCTGCGATCGTGAGGGATGCGGGCGGAAGGCTGGTCGGACGGACGCGCTTTCAAAAGGTCGTATATCTGACCCAGCTCGCCGGTTTTATGGAAGAATTCTCATTTGAATATCGCTTTTACGGTCCATATAGCGAGACGCTGACCGAGGCGATGGAGATCGCCGTGGGGCTCGGAATCGTTGCGGAGGAGGAGAAGGAATCCGCCTCTGGCGCGTACTATTCCATCTATCGCATCGGTCCGGGATTCCAATGCGAGGACCGCATCAACGATGCCCGTACTCACTTTGTCCAGACTGCTGCCAGCGTTGGTGCCATTGCATTGGAGCTGGCGGCGACAGCGGCTTTCCTTCATGTCGAGCAGGGGTTCGGCAGAGAGGGCAAAGGGGATCCATGGGAACTTACGGCCCGACACAAACCGGGCAAGGCTGCAAACGGCAGATTGGACCATGCGAAAAGGAAGTACGAGACACTTCGTGGCCTCGACGTGCCGAATCCACTGCCGTTGATCGGCTGAGGTTCTGCGTTCGTGACGGCTGTAGTTCTGAGCGAGGCGAACGGGCCACCGCAGCCGTCCGCGCGTGCCGGCCTGACCGTCCGTTTCTGGGGCGTGCGCGGCGGCATCCCGACGGCGGACGTGGCGACGCGCGCGTTCGGCGGCAACACGGCCTGCGTCGAAGTTCGCTGCGGCGACCGGCTCCTGATCTTCGACGCAGGCACGGGCGTCCGGCCGTTCGGCGCGGCGCTCGCCCCGCCCGGCCCCGTCGACGCCGACATCCTCCTGACCCATTGCCGCTTCGAGCGCACCTGCGGGCTTCCGTTCTTCGCGCCCGGCTACGATACGCGAAACAACTTCGTCGTCTGGGGAGCGGCGCCGGGTGCGGGTGGCGTCGAGGCGGCGCTGACGAGCCTGATGACCTCGCCGCTGTTTCCGATTCCGCTGAGCGTCATCGGTGGCCTCAAGGAATGGCGCGACTTCCGCCCCGGCGACACGCTTGCGCTGCGCGACGGCATCTCGGTCCGCACCGCACCGCTCAAGCACCCGCAAGGGGCGACAGGCTTCCGCGTCGAATGCGACGGGCGGGTGCTTGCCTATGTCGGCAACACCGGCCACGGACCGGGAGAGCCGGACGAGCGCATCCTCGCCCTGATCCGGGGCGCCGACGCGATGATCTACGACTGCTACCATTCCGACGACGACCATCCGGCCGGGGGCCTCGCGGGCCACTCCACCTGGCAGGAGGGGCTGCGGCTCCGCCACCGGGCCGGGGCGGGCCGGCTGGTCGCGTTCCTTCACCACCCGGAGCGTACCGACGCGGATCTCGCCGCCGTCCAGCGGGCGCTCGACGCGGACGCGAGCGGCTCCATGGTAGCCTGCGAGGGGCTCGAACTCGTCTTGTGACAGGCGGACTGCGCTGCATTCTCTCAAGGTATGATCATGCCTGCCGACGATTTCGACATCAGCTACGTCGTATCCGTTTACAACAAGTCTTCCATGCTGCCGCATGTCCTCGATTCTCTTTCGGCGCAAAAAGGAGATTTCAGCGTAGAATACATATTCGTCGACGACGCTTCAACAGACGAATCCCTGAAGATACTGTTCGCCAGAACCGCCAATTGGCCCGCCGTCACGATTCTTGAAAACACCGCTAACGTCGGTCCGTCCATCCGCGTGAATCAGGGCGCACGACAGGCGCGGGGGCATTATCTTTGCTTGTTCGACGCCGACGATGTTTTGGCTCCCGACGCCATGGCGACGATGATGGGTCTCCTTGACCGCTACCAAGCCGATCTCCTCCACGGCAAGAGGTGCGATGTGGACGGTTTTCTCGACGGTTCCGTTCGTAAAATCGGTCCGGATCCGTGCTACCGAATCAGTGACAGTCCGCTCGATACTGTTATCGGGCGAGGGTTCGTACGCATGACGTGGCTCACTCGTAGAACAGTGTTTGAACGTGCGTCAGGATGCGATGAGCGGGTTTTCATTCAGGATGAAGCGCTTCGTTTACGGCTCGGCTTACATGCACGACGCTTCATCGACTTGCGCGAGATCGTCACCTATGCGTCCACCGCAGGGGAGCATCTATCTGGGAACGTAGTTCAACAACATCATGATCGTTTTCTTGCTCACTATTTTTTTTTACAGGACAAGTCGTCGATCACCGAAAAGCAGCGTTGGTCGATTTATCGGATGTGCCTCTCGGCGGCTTGGAAATCAGTGAGAGAAGATCACATATCGGCGTTCAAGTGTCGTGTGCTGGCGCTTTACGCCGTGTGCCGAATTCGGCGTGAGCTTCCCAATGATCGGGTGCTGTGCGAATTGGCTTCCTATTTTCGCAGGCGGCCGGGGGTACGCCGTTTGGTACAAGGCACCGCCCATGGTTGACTCGAAATCCATCCCGATTCGCTCCATTGCCGCGAAGGTCGGAGAGGGATTCGGTGACGAACCGCTCAAGCGCGTTGCAATGGGGCTGCTGCTGGCGTTTCCTCTGGCCCTTCTCGCCGCTCGCGGCGTCGCCGACGTCATCGTTGTCCTGATCGGGCTCGCGTTTCTCGTAGAGAGTATCCGCAGGAGGCGCTGGGAGTGGCTGCGCGACCCCGTCATTCTCACCGCAATGGGGCTCTGGGCGGTGCTCAACGTCGTCGTCAGTCCAGCGGCGGTCGATTCCGCCGTGTCCTTCGGCCGGTCGCTTTCCTGGATACGATTTTTGTTGTTTTACGCCGCAATCACCGTGTGGCTGCTTGCCGACGATCGTTCGGTAAGGCTGGTTATGTGGTGGATGACCTGTGTGATTTTGTTGGTTGTCATCGATTGCTTGATGCAAGCTCTTTCGGGGTGGTCCGTTACAGACCAACCGATGCAGGGGAGCCGTCTTACCGGCTTATTGGATCGTCCAAACATCGGTAGTTTTCTTGCCAAGACGGGGTTTCCACTTATGGGTTTATTGCTCTGTACCGATCGTTTCGGATCGTTCCCGCGAAGAGTCTCAATTGTTTCCATTCTCGGATCGCTGATTTTCTTATCGATTTTATTCACGGGGGAACGTACCATCACATTGCTAACGGTTTTCAGTCTCGTGTTGGTTTTTTCCTTAGTTTTCGTCACCATGCCCCGTTGGAGAGTTCTTATCGCTTCCTTGTCGGCTTTATTGGTTGGCGTGATTATTGCCGTGATTATACTGGAGGGTCGCATCTATCAACGTCTGTTGGATTTAATCGACGATCTATCGCACTTTCAGGAATCGCCATATGGCCATCTGTTCAGTGCGGCATGGCGGATCTTCATGGATCATCCGCTAACGGGAGTCGGTCTCAAGAATTATCGAGAAGTCTGCGCACATTACACGGAACATTGCCATCCGCATCCGCACAATATCTACCTGGAATTCTTGTCGGAATCGGGCATCGTCGGTTTCTTGTTTTTCGTCGCTTTCGTCGTGATTTTCGTTGTGGAATTCGCACGCAGAGCGATGAGAAACGCGGTCAACCCTGGGGCGGCGGGCTTTTTTGCCGGCGCGCTGTTGATCAGTCTGTTTCCGTTTGCCGCAACGCAGAGTTACTTTTCGAATTGGCCCGCGATGCTCCTTTGGTACTCCCTCTCTCTCTCCATGGCGGCGGTACGCATCCCGTGGGGAGAGCGGCGAATCGGGGAACGGTTTCCCGATCGATGATCCGGCGATTCGCGACCGTCAAGGACTCTCATCGGAAAAGCGTTTCGAACTCGCTCGCCGCGGTGTCCCAGCTGCGCGACCGGCCGCCGCGGCGGGCGATGTCGCTCGCGGCTCGGAAGGCGTCGTCGTCGGACAGCATGGCGACGGCGTTCTCGACGAAGGCGTCGTCATCGCCCGCCAGGAATCCGGATTGCCGGTCCACGAAACGCTCCTTGACGGCGCCGACCGGCCGCGCCACCGCGGGAACGCCGACCGCCTGCGATTCGGCCAGAGTCGAACAATACATCTCTCGCTCCGAGCCCGGATAGAGATGCACCCGCGCCTGGGCATAGGCCTTTGCCATGTCCCTGTCGCCGCTCGGCGCCATGATCGTCACGCCGTGCGCGGCGCCCGCCCGCGCCTTGTCGTAGAGCGGCTGGAGGTTTTCGGTCAGCGCTTCGCCCGCCTCGGCGCGCTTGAACGCGGCCGAATAGACGTGCAGGGCGGCGCCCGGCACCTTCGGGCGGATCCGCCGGGTCCACAGGTCCAGCAGCCAGTCGAGATCGTGCTTCGGGTGGGTGGTCACGACGGCGACGGGCGGGTCAGCCGGTGCCATCTTCTCGATGCCGCGATACTCCTCGCGGACCCCCGGCGCGATCGACCGGTGATAGACGGAGTTCGCCCCCGGCGTGTGATAGGCTTGGGACTGGGCGTTGCCCAGGAACACGAGCTTGGCGTCGGTGCGGTCGAGCACCTCACGCACCTGCGGGCGATGGAGATAATCGGGCGGTCCGGCGACCCAGAGGATGCGCGCGCGGGTGGCCCGGGTGAATTCCAGCAACAGCGGCTTGCGGAAGGCGATCAGCACCTCGGTGATCGGCGGCTTGCGACCCTCCCAGTGGATCCAGCTCACGTTCTCGAAACCGAGGCTGTTGGGGCAGCGGCTCACGGCGCGCACCACGTGGCCCTGGCGGGCGAGCGCCGCGGGCAGGCTGGCGAATGCCTTCTCCGCGCCCCCGACCGGCTGATACGCCGGGGTCATCCCGTTGAACGGGATGGAGTCGTCGACCAGGGTCACCAGCATGGTCGGGCTTATAGCCTTGCCCGCCGAGCTTGCCAAGAAAGCCCGCCGGGCACCCGAGGCGCTGACGCTTGTGGGGGGTGCGTTTTGTCGGTGTTTCGGCGGGCCGCCGTTTCACAAGCAGCGGTCGTAACTCTGCAAATCTCCGTCGAGCGACCAGATGCGAACGCGCCGGTTCGGATGGCGCGTGCACGCGGCCTCCCATGCCTTGATGATCGACAGGTCGCCCATCCCCGTCTTCCTCATGGCGTGATCCGGAAATTCGTCCAGCCATTGCGCGAGGTCCGCCGGCTCCGGAAGAGGAACCGGAGTCCAGGGCGCCTTGCCCTCCAGGGCCATGCGGACTTGATCACAGAAATGCTCTGCATGGTGTCGGCGCCGCCCGCCGTTCGGGAGTCTCGCGATGTGGTTGCCGGTCTCGAACAGCGCCGCCATCGGCAAAAGGAGAGAAACTTCCCTTTCCACGAGCTTCTTGAATTCCGCCAGGACGGCATCCCGATCTTGGTTGCGCCGAGGGACGTCAAGCACGTTGAGCAGCACGGACGTATCGACGATGACGACGTCCGGCATCCCGATCAGCCGGCCTGTTGCCGAAGCTCCGCCAGCCAAGCGCGGGCGTGCCGCTTCCGTTCCTTCGGCCCGGGACGAGTCTTCACGAACCGCTCGATGATCCCGCGCGTCATCAGGCGGCCGACCGCGCCTTGCGCGATGAGATCGGGGTAATCCGCAAGATCCGCCAATCGTGTCAAATGGCTGGAGCCGGACTTACGGCCCCGGTAACAGAACACCACATGGGGCACCGCATCGGTCGGCAAGGCGTCCAGCAGGGCGGGGTTGTGGCTGCTGATGAGAATGCGGAGGTCGCGCTCCTGGGCGGCGCGCGACAGTCGTTCCAGGAGCCGCCCCGCGCGGCTCGGGTGGACGCCGTTGTCGATTTCCTCGATCACCACCAGACTGCCTTCGGGCGCGGACAGGACGGCGGCGGCCGTCGCCAGGACGCGGAGCGTGCCGTCGGAGAGCAGCGTCGCATCGTAGGCGTTCTTCTTGCCGCCGAAGGTTTCCGTCAACATGACCATGACCTCGTCGCGTTCGGTCCCGACGAAACCGATGTTCGCGATGTCCTGCTCCGGCAGGTCTTTGACGAACCGGAGCAATCGGCGGCGGACTTCCTCTCGTTCGCACAGGGCGTGCAGGACGCCGGACAGCCCGGCGCCGTCCCCGGCCAACGGGTCGGTCTTGAAGGCATACTTCCGCATGGCCGACGGCCGCGGATCGAGGAACAGGATGGCCGACAACATCGTTTGGCATTGCTTCGCGGCTTCGGGGATCGTCTTTTGCGCTTTCTTGTGGCCGTGTGCGAACCGCGCCGGAGTCTGGAGTTGTATCAAGGCCGCCATCTGGTCGGTGCAGGTCACGCGCGGTTTCCGGCCGCCGCGCGCGAAGTTGTTGTAAGCAACGGACACGCCTCCTCCGCCTGCTTGCGAAGGCACGGCCTGGAAGAGCGGGGCTCTCTCGCCGTCCTGGACGAGTTCTTCGCCTGCGACGTGAAGCTCGCCGTCTTCCCGCCTCTCGAGTTCGATCGAGTAGTGGCCCCACGAGAGGTCAAACGGTGAGCCTGTCGCTCGACACGAGAGCGAGAACGCGCGCCTGCCTCTGAAGCCGAGATCCCGCACCGTTCCACGCACCGCGCGGTCGTCCTCCCGCAGGGCATGGCGGATCGATCCGAGCCTGTTGCCCTGGGCGATCCACGACAGAAGGCGCAGAGCCTCGATCGCGTTGCTCTTGCCCGAGGCGTTCGCGCCGATCAGCACCGTCAGCGGCGCCAGCTTCAGCGTCGCCGCACGATAGCTCTTGAAGCCCTCGATCGTGACGCTGGACAACATCTCTCGTTCCCATGAACGCGGCGCGGGTCACGCGATTCATTGTGCGCACGCCCCGGGCGGACGACAACCGGTTTCCGCCCGGGCGCTTGCTTTTCGGGGCGGGCGTTCCTAGTGATTCGGAGGGTGTCCGGGATCGATGGGGCGGCGATGGGCCAAAGGCTGTATGTGGCGCTGGAGGGCCGGGGCGTCGTCTCGCTCGGCGGGCCGGAGGCCGGCGCGTTCCTCCAGGGACTGGTCTCGAACGACGTGGACGGGGTGTCGGACGAGCGCGGCGTCTATGCGGCGCTGTTGACCCCCCAGGGCAAGTTCCTGCACGACTTCTTCGTACTCAAGCACGGTACCGGCTATCTGCTCGACTGCGAAGGTTCGCGAATCGACGATCTCGGGCGGCGGCTGATGGCGTACAGGCTGCGCGCCGACGTGGCGCTGGCGAATGCAACGGAGGATTTCCGGGTGACCGCCCTCTTCGGCGCCGGTGCTGAGGCCGTGTTCGACCTGCCGGCGGGCACCGGCGCCGCCGCGCCGCGCTGGGGCGGGATGGTCATGCGCGACCCCAGGCACCCGGCGTTGGGCCTGCGGGCCGTCCTGCCGCGCGGCCGGGACGAGGCGGCGTTCGCGGAGCGGGGCTTCGCGCGCGGTGCCTTCGCGGATTACGAGCGCCATCGCCTCGCCCTCGGGACGCCGGATGGCAGCCGCGACATGGCGGTGGGCAAGGCGACGCTGATGGAATGCGGCTTCGACGCGCTCAACGGCGTCGATTTCGACAAGGGGTGCTATGTCGGCCAGGAGCTGACCGCGCGCACGAAGCATCGCGGCCTGGTGCGCAAGCGCCTGATGCGGGTCGCGCTCGCCGGGCCGCTGCCGCCGGCGGGCACGCCGGTCATGGCCGGCGGCAAGGAGGCGGGCGAGATGCGCTCGGGCCTGGACGGTGCGGGGATCGCCCTGCTCCGTCTGGAGCGGGTCTCCGCCGCTGCGGCCCAAGGCATCCCGCTCACGGCCGGCGAAGCCCGCGTCACGCCGCTCGATCCCCCCTGACCGAGCCGTCTTCCCGCGCGCGCGCGATGGCGGCCTGGGCCGCCGCGAGCCGCGCGATGGGCACGCGATAGGGCGAGCAGGAGACGTAGTCGAGGCCCACCTTCTCGAAGAACGCGACCGACGCGGGGTCGCCGCCGTGCTCGCCGCAGACGCCCAATTTGAGGTCGGCACGCACGCCGCGGCCGCGTTCGACGGCGAGGCCGACCAGCTCGCCGACGCCCTCGCGGTCGATGCTCACGAACGGGTCGCGCACGAGAATCCCGGCCCGCTCGTAGTCGCCGACGAAGGACGCCGCGTCGTCCCGCGAGATGCCGAACGCCGTCTGCGTGAGGTCGTTGGTGCCGAAGCTGAAGAACGCCGCGCTTTCGGCGATCTCGCCGGCCCGGAGCGCCGCCCGCGGCAGTTCGATCATGGTGCCGATCGAAAAGGCGGGCGCCGCGCCGGTCTCCGCCGCCACGGCGCGATGCACCGCCTCGATCACGCCCTTCAGGATGTCCAGCTCCCGCCGGGTCGCCACCAGCGGGATCATGATCTCGAGCGCCGACGCCTCGCCGCCGGCTTGCACTGCTGCTTCGAAGATCGCCCGCGCCTGCATCTCGTAGATCTCCGGGTAGGAAATCCCCAAGCGGCACCCGCGGTGGCCCAGCATCGGGTTGGTCTCGCGCAGCTGCGCGATCCGGGTGCGCAGGACCGCCGCGGCGACGCCCGCGGCGGCGGCCACGCGCGCGATCTCGGCCTCGGAACCGGGCAGGAACTCGTGGAGCGGCGGGTCCAGCAGGCGGACCGTCACCGGCTTGCCGGCCATGATGCGGAAGAGCGCGGTGAAATCGGCCCGCTGCATCGGCAGCAGTTTGGCGAGCGCCGCCCGTCGCCCGTCCGCGTCGGCGGCCAGGATCATCTCGCGGACGGCGACGATTCGCGCCTCGTCGAAGAACATGTGCTCGGTGCGGCAGAGCCCGATGCCCTCGGCACCGAAGCGCAGCGCCGTCTGCGCGTCCTCCGGCGTCTCGGCGTTGGCGCGGACCCGCAGGCGCCGCGTCCGGTCCGCCCACGTCATCAGGGTCGCGAAATCGCCGGAGAGCGCCGGTTCGACGGTGGGCACCGCCCCCTCGAACAACGCGCCCTCGGCGCCGTCGATCGTGATCACGTCTCCCTCGGCGACGACGCGGTCGCCGATGCGGCAGCGTCGCGCCTCCCGGTCGACGCGAATCTCACCGGCGCCCGTGATGCAGGGCCGCCCCATGCCGCGCGCGACGACGGCGGCGTGGCTGGTCATGCCGCCGCGGCTGGTGACAATGCCCCTGGCCGCGTGCATGCCGTGGATGTCCTCGGGGCTGGTCTCCGCCCGGATCAGGATGACCGCCTCCCCGCGGGCCGCGCGCTCCTCGGCGCCGGCGGAGTCGAAGACCGCCTTGCCGCAGGCGGCACCGGGCGACGCCGGCAGGCCGCGTGCCAACAGCCGGCGCGGCGCGTCCGGGTCGAGGGCGGGATGCAGGAGCTGCTCGAGCGCCAGCGGGTCCACCCGCGCGACCGCCTCCTCTTCGCTCACCAGGCCTTGGGCGACCATGTCGACGGCGATCTTGAGCGCCGCCTTGGCGGTGCGCTTCCCCGCCCGCGTCTGGAGAATCCAGAGCCTGCCCCGCTGCACCGTGAACTCGATGTCCTGCATGTCGCGGTAATGGGCCTCGAGCCGGGCCATGATCTCCCGCAACGCGGCGAAGGCGCGCGGCATCGCCCGTTCCATGGACGGCCCCTCGCTTCCGTCGCGCGCGCGCGCCGCCTCGCTCACCGGACGCGGCGTCCGTATGCCGGCGACCACGTCCTCACCCTGCGCGTTGGCCAGATACTCGCCATAGACGGTGGCCTCGCCGGTCGACGGATCGCGCGTGAAGGCGACGCCGCTCGCGCAGTCGTCGCCCATGTTGCCGAACACCATCGCCTGCACCGTGACCGCGGTGCCCCAGTCCGTCGGGATGCCGTGCAGCTTCCGATAGGTGACGGCGCGGGCGTTCATCCACGAATCGAGGACCGCGCGGATGGCACGCATCAGCTGTTCGCGCGGCGCTTGCGGGAATTCGCGACCCGCCTCGGCGCGTATCAGCGCCTTGTAATCCACGATCAGGCGGCGCCAGTCCCCGGCCTCCATCTCGGTGTCGAGGAGGTAGCCGCGCGATTCCTTCGCCCGCTCCAGCAGCTCCTCGAAGGCGCGACTCTCGATGCCGAGAACGACGTCGCCGTACATCTGGATGAACCGGCGGTAGCTGTCGCAGGCGAACCGCGCGCCGCCGCGTCGGGCGAGCCCCCGCACGGTCTCGTCGTTGAGCCCGAGATTGAGCACGGTGTCCATCATGCCGGGCATCGAGGCGCGGGCGCCCGAGCGCACGGAGAGCAGCAGCGCGTTCTCCGGATCGCCGAAGCCGGTCTGGGTGATTCCCTCGATATGGCGGAGCCCCGCGTCGATCTCGGAATCGAGGCCGTCCGGCAGCGCGTGATCGCCGGCGTAATAGGCGTTGCAGAGCGCCGTCGCGATGGTGAAACCGGGCGGGACCGGCAGGCCGAGACCGGCCATTTCCGCGAGATTGGCCCCCTTGCCGCCGAGCTGGGCGCTCATCCCGGCATGGCCCTCGGCCGCGCCGCCGCCGAAACGGTAAACCCAGTCGCCCAAGGATCAGCCCTCGATCCGCGAGAAATCGGCGACCCGGTCCAGCGAGCCGCGGATCTCCGACAGGACCATGAGCCTGTTGCGGCGGCGCGCGGGGTCCTCGCAATTGACCGTCACCGTCTCGAAGAAGGCATCGACCGGCGCGCGCAGAGTCGCCATGGCCACCATCGCCGCTTCGAACGCTTCCTCCCGTAGTGCCGCCCCGGCGCGGGCGTCCACCTCCGCGAGGCGGCCGCGGAGGGTGCGCTCCGCGGCCGTCGCGAACAGCGCGTCGCAGGCCGGTCCGGCATAGGACCTGCCGTCTTTCTTCTCCTCTATGCGCAGGATGTTGGCGGCTCGGCGATAGGCGGTGAGAAGGTTGGCGCCATCCTCGCCGGAGAGGAAGCGTTCGAGCGCCGCGACGCGCGCCAGCAGGCGCACCAGATCGTCTTCGTCGCCCGCCGCGAACACCGCGCCGACCAGATCGTGGCGCACGCCGCGGTCGCGCAGATGCACCTTGACGCGGTCGGCCAGGAAGTCCAGCACCGCGCTGGCGGCGGCCTCGGCGCCGGGCGCGAGCGGCAGCAACGCGCCGTAGCCCGCCAGCATCTCGGCCAGGACGGCGCGGAGCGGCAGCCGCAGCCGGTTCTCGAGAATCAGGCGGATCGCGCCGAGGGCGGCCCGGCGCAGCGCAAACGGGTCCTTGGAGCCGGTCGGCTTCTCGTCGATGGCGAAGAAGCCGGCGAGGGTGTCGAGCTTGTCCGCAAGGGCGACGGCGACGCTCTCCGGCGCGGTCGGGCAGCGGTCCCCGGGGCCTTGCGGCGCGTAGTGCTCGGCGATGGCCCGAGCGACCATCGGCGGCTCTCCGTCGGCGGTCGCGTAGTAACGGCCGACGACCCCCTGGAGGTCGGGGAACTCGCCGACCATCCCGGATGCCAGATCGGCCTTGCAGAGGGACCCGGCGCGGGCCGCGCAGGCGGCATCGGCGCCGTCCACGAAGCGGCAGAGCGCGCGGGCCGCCGCCGCGATGCGCCCGGTCTTGTCGGCCATCGAGCCGAGGCGCGCGTGGAAGACGATTCCCGCCAGCGCCGGAATGCGGTCTTCCAGACGCCGGCGCCTGTCCTGGTCCCAGAAGAACGCCGCGTCGGCCAGGCGCGCGCGCAGGACGCGCTCGTTGCCGGCCACGACCGAGGCGCCGCCGTTCGCTGTCTCGCCGTTGCCGACCATGACGAAACGCGGCGCCAGGCGGCCGTCGCCCTCGAGCAGGTTGAAATACCGCTGGTGGCCTCGCATGGCCGACGTCAGCACCTCGTCGGGCAGGGCCATGAAGCGCGCGTCGATGCGCCCCATCAGCACCACCGGCCACTCGACGAGTCCGGCGTTCTCCGAAACCAGCCAGTCGTCCGGCTTGAGCGTGAGCCGCGCCGCCCGCGCCAGGCGCTCGGCGCCTTCGACGATCATTCGCGCCCGCGCCGCCGGGTCGAGCATGACCTTGGCCCGCGCGAGCGCGTCCGCGTAACCGCGCGCCTCCGCGACCGCGAAAGCATCGGGCGAAAGGAGACGATGTCCGCGCGTCGCACGCCCGCTTTCGACGGTGCCGAAGCGAAAGCGCACCACGGCTTCGTCCAGCAGGCACAGGATCGAACGGATCGGGCGGACCCAGCGCACGCCGCTCGAATCCCAACGCATGGATTTGGGCCATGGGACGGCGGCGAGCGCGCCGGGCAACAACTCGGCAAGAAGCGCCCCGGTCGCGCGGCCCTTCTCCCGCGTGACCGCGAACCAGACGGGCCCTTTCGGGGTTTCCCGCCGTTCGCACTGGTTGCGGGTCAGGCCGGCCTGGGCGAGGAAGCCTTCGAGCGCTCGCTCCGGCGCGTCCACCCTCGGCCCCTTGCGTTCGACCGTGACGTCCGGTTGCACGGCCGGCAGGCCGCGGGCGGACAGGACGAGCCGGCGGGGCGTGACGAAGGCCTCCCACCGCTCGACCGGGAGGCGCGCCGCCTCGAGCCGGCTCCGGACCTGGTGCTCAAGGGCGCGGGCCGCGCCCGCCTGCATTCGGGCCGGGATCTCCTCGGAGAGAATTTCGAGCAGGAGGTCAGTCATCGAGCCAGGCCTCGCAGCAGGCCTTGGCGAGGGCGCGCACCCGCCCGATGCAGGCGGCCCGCTCGATGACGCCGATCGCGCCGCGGGCGTCGAGCAGGTTGAACAGGTGGCTCGCCTTCAGGCACTGGTCGTAGGCCGGCAGGGGCAGGGGGGGAGCCGCCGCCAGCAGCGCGCGGCACTCCGCCTCCGCGTCGTCGAAGTGGCGGAACAGGCGCTGGACGTCGGCGTGGTCGAAGTTGAAGGCCGAGAACTCACGCTCGGCGCGGCGGAAGACGTCGCCGTAGGCGACACCGCCGCCGTTCCAGTCGAGGGCGAAGACGTCGTCCACCCCCTGGACGTACATGGCGAGGCGCTCCAGCCCATAGGTCAGCTCGACCGGGACCGGGTCGCAATCGATCCCTCCCACCTGCTGGAAATAAGTGAACTGCGTCACCTCCATCCCGTCGCACCAGACCTCCCACCCCAGGCCCCAGGCGCCGAGGGTCGGGCTTTCCCAATCGTCTTCGACGAAACGGATGTCGTGGGCGCCGGCCTCGATTCCGAGCGCCTCCAGGCTGCCCAGGTAAAGGTCCTGGACGTCGCTCGGGGCCGGCTTCAGGAGCACCTGGAACTGGTAGTAATGCTGGAGCCGGTTGGGGTTGGCGCCGTAGCGGCCGTCGCTCGGGCGCCGGGAGGGCTGGACGTAGGCCGCGTTCCACGGGTCGGGGCCCAGGCTGCGGAGGGTGGTCGCGGGATGGAAGGTCCCGGCGCCGACCTCCAGGTCGTAGGGCTGGAGGACGACGCAGCCCCGCTCGGCCCAGTAGGTCTGCAACGCGAAGACGAGGGACTGGAACGACCGTTCAGGACGGCGCGCGCCCATCGAGAATCAACATGTCTGAAAGTCGGCTGGCGGACCGTAACGCCCGCCCCGGTGCCAATGGCGGCGGCTAGCGGGAATCGTCGATCTCCCGGTGGTCCTCCCGCTCGACCGCGTCGGCGGCTCTGGCCTTGCGCACCCTGCCGATCGCCTTGAACCCGAACCATACGGCCGCGATCAGCACCGCCAGGATAACCAGCTTCATCGGGCTGAACATGTCTCGCACTCCCGTCGCCCCGCACCCGTGGGCACGCCACGGCGACCCGCTTCTCCCTCTCTCCCTACTGTGAAGGCCGCGAGCGCTCCGGTCAAGCCCGGTCAAAGCCCCCGGCGCGTGGGTCTCTAGAGGCCGTAGCGCGACCACCAGGCGCGCGCCTCGACGGCGTCGAGGAGGGCGTCGGCGAGCGCGCCCACGCCGCCCGCGCCCGCCGGCGCGAGCAGGTCCGGCCGCGGGCGGCGCGCGAGCCAGCCGCGCCCGCGGTCGATCCGGCGCAGGACGACCTTGCGGCCGTAACGTTCACGCAACACCGCCCGTATCTCGCCCACGTCGTCGGCCAGCCCCAGGCCGACCGCGCGGCGCCCCAGCCAGAACTCGCCGCTGAACAGATCGTCGGCGCCGGTCAGCCGCGCGCCCCGCCGGGCGCGAATCGCGTTCTTGAAATTGCCGTGAATTTCATCCTGCACTTGGCGCAGGCGGTCCAGGTCGGCCGGGTTCACGGCGGTGAACGGATCGAGCAGGGATTTCTTCTCGCCGGCGGTATAGAGCCGCCGCTCGACGCCGAGCTTTTCGAGGGCCTGGTGGAAGCCGAAGCCGGAATAGATGACGCCGATGCTGCCCACGATGGAGTTCTCGTCGACGAAGATCTCGTCCGCCGCCGCGGCGAGCCAGTAGCCGCCGGATGCCGCCACGTCCTCGACGAAGGCCATCACCGGCACGTCGCGCTCAGCGGCGAGTGCGCGAATGCGGTTGTGGATCAGCGCCGCCTGCGCTGCCGTCCCTCCCGGCGAATTGATCTCCAGCGCCACGGCCTTCAACCCCGGCAGGCGAAAGGCCCGCCGCAGCACCGGGCCGGCCGTCTCCAGGCTGATGCGGCCGCCGAGCGGGCCGGGCCGCCCGATCACCCCCGCAAGGCGGGCGACGGCGACCACCGGCGGTGCCCGGCGAAAGGTCGCCCGCGCGACCAGCCGGTTCAACACGAAGGCTCTTCCGCGAGGGCGAGCGCCGCCCCGCGGCGCAGGACGCTGTTCGCCGCATGGGTGTACTGGCCGTCGGCCTCGTGCAGAACCATGCCGGCGGCCAGCCGCAACGGCCCGCCGTGTTCGGCGACCGCCCGCACGATCACGCGGTTGGCGGTCTTCTTCGTGCGCCCCCCGGCGAAGGGATCGTGGGACCACAGCGGATAGACGACGATGCCGCCCGCGCGAGCGCGGTCGAGCGCACCGAGAAGACGCGCCAGGCGATCGGGCCGATGGATGACGGTGATCGAGCCGCCCGGCCGGATCATCCTGAGGCAGAATCCGAGCCAGTCGTCGAGCCCGGTTCCTCCCTCCGTGTTCGCGCGCGCCCGCTGCCGGTTCGGCGAGGGCGTGCCGTCCTCGTGGAAGGGCGGGTTCGCGAACACGTGGTCGAAGCTCCGCGGCGGCAGCTTGGGCGGCGGCCGCTGGAAATCGCCGAGCAGGACGTCGACGCGGTCCTCGATTTCGTTGAGGGTGGCGTTCTCGGCGGCGAGCAGCGCGAGGGGGCGCTCGCGCTCGATCCCGGTGACGTGGACGCCGGTGACGCGGGTCGCGAGGCAGAAGGCGGCCGCGCCGACGCCGCAGCCCACGTCGAGCGCCCGCTCGCCGGCGCCCGCCGGGACCGCGGCCGCGAGCAACACCGGGTCTATCGCGACCCGGTAGCCGGCCGCCGGCTGCCGCAGGGCGACGCGCCCGCCGAGCAGCGAATCGTCGGTCACCTGCGCGGCTTCAGCCATCGAGCGCGCCGGCTTCCGCAAGAATGCGCCGCGCCGCGTCGGCTTCTTCCTCGGTGACCATCAGGCGCTGCGGTATCGCCGCGGCGCTGCCTTCGAGCACGCTCATGTGCCGGTCCAGGACGATCGGCTCGATCCCGCCGTCGCGCAGCAGCGCGCCAAGAAACGACAGGCGCACCACGTCGTTCGTGCGCAGAAGCTCGATCATCCGCTCCGAACCTCCGGGCCGGCCCGGTCCGCCTGCGGCCGGCCGCCAGAGGCCGAACCACGCCACCGCTCCCCACATGCCCCCGTGGGCCGGCGACGTCAAGGACGAGATCGGGAACGACGCATGGTGAGCGCGTCGATGCGACGGCCGTCGACCTCCTCGGTCTAGGGGATAGTGAATGGTGAATGGTGGATAGTGGATGGTGGCTATCCACTACTCATCATCCCCTATCCACTACTCACTATCCACTCGCTCACATCCCCGGCGCCGCGCGCTCGGAAGGATTGATGGCGGGCGAGATCGTCACGCATAATCCCGCCACGGCAGGGGCAGCGCGGGAAGGGGAGATGGCCGGCGCTTCGCTGGACGATCTTCGCGGCTTGGTCGCCGACGACCTGCGCGCCGTCGACGGCGTCATCCTCGACAACATGAAGAGCCCGGTGGCGCTCATTTCGCAGCTCGCCGCGCATATCGTCGCCGCCGGGGGCAAGCGCCTGCGGCCGATGCTGACCTTAGGCGCCGCCCGCCTCTGCGGTTACGCCGGCAGACGCCACATCGGCCTCGCCGCCAGCGTCGAATTCATCCATACCGCGACCTTGCTCCACGACGACGTGGTGGACGACAGCGCGCTGCGCCGGGGGGCGGCGACGGCGAACACGGTCTGGGGCAACAAGCCGAGCGTCCTGGTCGGCGATTTCCTGTTCAGCCGGGCGTTCCAGATCTCCGTCGCCGACGGCTCGCTGCGCGTGCTCGACGTCCTCGCCGGGACCGCCTCCACCTTGGCCGAGGGCGAGGTGATGCAGCTCGCCACCGCCAACGACACCGGGACCGGCGAGGCCGCCTATCTGGAGGTGGTCACGGCGAAGACCGCCGCGCTTTTCGCCGCCGCCTGTCAGCTCGGCGCGATCGTCGCGGAACGCCCGGCCGCGGAGGAGGAAGCGCTGCGAACGTTCGGGCTCAATCTCGGCATCGCCTATCAGCTGGTCGACGACGCGCTCGACTACGGTGCGCGGGAGGGCGAACTCGGCAAGCGGGTCGGCGACGATTTCCGCGACGGCAAGATCACGCTGCCGGTCGTGCTGGCGTTCCGCCGCGGCGACGAAGGCGAACGCGCATTCTGGCGCCGCACGATGGAGGAGGGCGCACAGGAGGACGGCGACTTCGCCCATGCCGCGTCCCTTCTCGCCCGCCACGGCGCGCTCGGCGATTCCGTCGAGCGGGCGCAGCGCTACGGCGCGGCGGCGCGCGACGCGCTGCGCGTCTTTCCGGCCGGTGCCGCGAAAGGGGCCTTCCGCGCCGTCGTCGATTTCTGCATCGGCCGCGCGCATTGAGGCCGGAGGCTCAGCCCAGCGCCTTCGCCGTGTTATAGGCCACCAGCCGCGCCCCGTGCGCGAACGCGGCCCAGTCTCCGCCGCCCGTCTCGAAGATCGCCAGCGCGGCCGGCGGGAACCGCGCGCCGAGCCGCGCCAAGGCCGGCCCCGGCTCCAGGCGGCCCAGCGCGACCGCGAGCGACTGGAGGCCCGGGTTGTGGCCGACGAGGAGGGCGGACTCGTGCGCATCCTTGATCTCCGCGACGGCGCGCAGCAGAGCGTCGGGGCTGCCGGGGTAAAGGCCGTCGGCCACCCGCCGCGGCAGGGCGCCGCCGAAGCCCTCGCAAAAGGCATCGCAGGTTTCGATCGCGCGCCGGGCCGGCGAGCAGAGGACGAACGCCGGCGGCCGCTCCCGGCCCCGGCAGAAGGCGCCGACGCGACGGCTCGTCCGCCGCCCCTTCTCGACCAGGGCGCGGTCGCGGTCGCCGCCCGGCGGCAGGCCGGCCTGGGCCTTGCCGTGGCGCATCAGGTAGAGCCGGCGCATCCGTTCCTCCCCGCTGCCGGCCGGGGCGCCGGTTGCATCCGCCGCCGCGCGCGCCCAGACTCCCGGCCCGTCATCGCTGGCCGGAGGGCATGATGGCCCGTGCGCGCGCCGACAGAAACCCGTATGAGGCCGGGCTCGGGCGGAACGACGCGAACCACGTCCCGCTCACACCGCTTTCGTTCCTGCGCCGGGCCGCCGCGGCGTTTCCCGACCGGACGGCGTGGATCCACGGCGAGCGCCGCGCCGCTTACGGCCTGTTCTACGCGCGCTGCCGGCGCCTCGCGTCGGCGCTGGCGAAGCGCGGCGTGGCCAAGGGCGATACGGTCGCCGTCATGTCGCCCAACACCCCGGCGATGCTGGAGGCGCATTACGGCGTCCCCATGTGCGGGGCCGTGCTCAACGCGCTCAATTTTCGGCTCGACGCCGCCTCCATCGCGTTCATCCTCGATCACGCGAAGGCCAGGGTTCTGCTCACCGACCGGGCGTTCTCGCCCGTGATTGCGGAGGCCCTTTCCCGCGCCGCTGTCGCGCCTCTGGTCGTCGATATCGACGACGCGCCCGAGGAAGGCGGCGATTCGCTGGGCACGGTCGAGTACGAAGCGCTGCTCGAAGAGGGCGACCCCGATGACGACTGGCCGTGGCCGGCGGACGAATGGGAGGCGATCTCCCTCAACTACACCTCCGGCACCACGGGCGATCCCAAGGGCGTCGTCTGTCATCACCGGGGCGCCTATCTGAACGCCATCGGCTGCGGCCTCACCTGGGCCCTGCCCCACGGGCCGGTCTATCTCTGGACCCTGCCCATGTTCCACTGCAACGGCTGGTGTTTCACCTGGGCGATCAGCGCCTATGGGGGCACCCATGTCTGCTTGCGCAAGGTGGAGGCGGCGGCGATCTTCCGGGCCATCGCGGCGCACGGGGTGACGCATTTCTGCGGCGCGCCGATCGTGCTTAACCTCCTGAACAACGCGACCGATGCGGAGCGCGTCCCCTTCGGCCATCGCGTCGAGGTGATGACCGCCGCCGCGCCGCCGCCCGCCGCCGTCATCGCGCGGATCGAACGGGCCGGCTTCCACGTCACCCACGTCTACGGCCTGACCGAGGTGTACGGCCCCGCCACCGTCTGCGCCTGGCACGACGAATGGGACGCTCTGCCGGCGGAGGAGCGGGCGGCGCTGAAGGCGCGCCAGGGCGTGCCCTTCGCCACCCTCGACGGGCTCATGGTCGCCGACCCGGAGACGCTGGCGCCGGTGCCGGCGGACGGCGCGACCATGGGCGAGGTCTTCATGCGCGGCAACACGGTGATGAAGGGCTATCTCGCGAACCCGAACGCGACCGGGAAGGCGTTCGCCGGCGGCTGGTTCCATACCGGCGATCTCGGCGTGGTCCACACGGACGGCTACATCCAGCTCAAGGACCGTGCCAAGGACATCATCATCTCGGGCGGCGAGAACATTTCCACGATCGAGGTCGAAGGCGCGCTCTATCGCCACCCCGCCGTGCTGGAGGCCGCGGTGGTCGCGCGGCCCGACGAGACCTGGGGCGAGACGCCCTGCGCCTTCGTCACCCTGAAGGAGGGCGCGCGCGTGGGCGAGGCTGAGATCGTGGCCTTCTGTCGCGAGGCGCTGGCCCACTACAAGTGCCCGCGGACGGTCGTGTTCGGCGCGCTGCCCAAGACCTCGACCGGCAAGATCCAGAAATACCTCCTGCGCGAACGCGCGGCCGCGCTCTGACCGCCCGCGCGCGTTCTTCGGAAGGCCATGCGCTTCCTCGTTCTCCAGCATGTCGCGGTCGAGCATCCCGGCATTTTCCGCGACTTCATGCGCGCGGACGGCATCGCCTGGGACGCCGTGGAACTGGACGAGGGCGAGGGGCTTCCCCCGCTCGCCGGCTACGATGCGCTCATCGTCATGGGCGGCCCCATGGACGTCTTCGAGGAGGAGGCCCATCCGTGGCTTGCCGCCGAGAAGGCGCTGGTGCGGGAGGCCGTGGCCAGGCGCGACATGCCCTTCCTCGGCGTCTGCCTGGGGCATCAGCTTCTGGCCGACGCCCTCGGCGGCCGCGTGGAGACCATGGACGAGCCGGAAGTCGGCGTCATGGAGGTCGCGCTCACCGCCGACGGCCGCACCGATCCGCTGCTCGCCGGCCTGGGCGAAGCGGTGACCTGCCTGCAATGGCACGGCTGTGCCGTGACCGCGCTCCCCGACGGCGCCGAGATCCTGGCCCGCTCGCCGCGCTGTGCCGTCCAGGCGTTCCGCGCGGGCCGCCGCGCCTACGGCCTCCAATACCACGTCGAGCTGACGCCGGCGACGGTCGCCGAATGGGGCGCGCTGCCCGCCTACCGGGCCTCTCTCGAACGGGTTTCGGGGCCGGGCGCCCTGGAGGCGCTCGCCGCCGCGGCCGCCCGCCGGATGCCGGCCTTCAACCGCGACGCCCGCCTCCTCTACGACAATTTCCTCGGCCTCGTGCGCGGCGGCTGATTTCATACGGCGCGCGGGCCGGTTGCGGCGGTGCGGCCCCGGCCGGTAGAAGGGGCAGGGAGGCTGAGCGATGGCGGAGACGGTCGGCGTCGGGTTCCTCGGGTCCGGGTTCGTGAGCGCGATTCACGCCCGCGCGTTACGCCGCAACCCGCGCGCGCGGCTGGTCGCGGCGGCCTCGCCCTCCGCCGGCCGCGCCGCGGCCTTCGCCGGGGAACACGGCTTGGCGCACCACTTCACCGACCACCGCGCGCTGCTCGACCGCGCCGACATCGACATGGTGGCCATCGGCACGCCCAACGACACCCACTGTCCGCTGGTGCTGGACTGCGCCGCCGCCGGCAAGCACGTCGTCCTGGAGAAGCCGATGTGCCTGAGTCTGGGCGAGGCGGACGCCATGATCGCCGCCTGCAAGGAGGCCGGCGTGCTCTTCATGTACGCCGAGGAAGTGTGCTTCGCGCCAAAATACGTGCGCCTGAAGGCGCTGCTCGATTCCGGCGCCCTCGGCGCGCCCACCCTGATCAAGCAGTCGGAGAAGCACGACGGCCCTCACGCGCCGCATTTCTGGGACGTGGAGCGGGCCGGCGGCGGCGTGCTCGCCGACATGGGCTGCCACGGCATCGCCTTCGCCCGCTGGATGCTCGACCGCGCGCCCGTCGCCTCCGTCTATGCGCAGCTGTCGACCCAGGTCCACGGGGCGAAGACCAGGGGCGAGGACAACGCGCTGCTCATCCTCGAATTCGCGAACGGCTGCCTCTTCCTCAACGAGACGAGCTGGACCAAGCCCGGCGGCATGGACGACCGCGCGGAGGTGCACGGCTCTGAAGGCGTCGCCTATGCCGACCTGCTGCACGGCAATTCGATCGAGACCTACAGCCGCGGCGGCTACGACTACGCGGTCGAGAAGGCGGGCGGCACAAGGGGCTGGAGCTTCACCATCTACGAGGAGGAGTGGAACTACGGCTTCTGGGCCGAATTCGACCATTTCGTCGACTGTGTCCGCGGCGCGGCGCAGCCGGCGGTGACGGGGGAGGACGCGCGGGCCGTGCAGGAGGTGCTGTTCGCGGCCTACGAATCGGCGCGCATCGGTGCCAAGGTCGCGCTGCCCTTCGCCACCGACGCGGCCAGGCCCTGGGACCTCTGGCGCGGAGGCTGAAGGCGGTGCGCTTCGTCGTCCTGCCGGACGAAGACGCGCTGGGCCGGCGGGCGGCGGAAGCCGTCTGGGAGGCGGCCCGCGCGAAGCCCGACCTGCTGCTTTGCCTCGCCAGCGGCGCGACGCCGACTGCGACCTACGCCCGCCTCGCCGGCGCACCGGAGCGGCTCGCGGTGGCGCGCTTCGTCCAGCTCGACGAATGGGCCGGGCTCGACGCCGACGATCCGGCCAGCTGCGCGCACTATCTGGAGCGCACCCTGTTCGGCCCGCTCGCCGTCGCGCCCGCCCGCCGCATCGCCTTCCGCGGTGCCGCGCCGGACCGGGCCGCCGAATGCCGCCGCGTCGAAGCCGCGCTCGCCGCCGCCGGCGGGATCGACCTCGGCATCCTCGGCCTCGGGCGGAACGGCCATCTCGCCCTCAACGAGCCGGCGGAGAGCCTCGACCCCTTCTGCCACGTCGCCACCCTTGCCGAAAGCTCGCGCGCGCATCCCATGCTGGCGGGCGCGGCGGCGCCGGTCCGTGAGGGCCTGACGCTCGGCCTCGCGAACATCCTGCGCGCCCGGCGCCTGCTGCTGCTCGTCGCCGGCGCGGCCAAGCGCGACCCGCTCGCGCGAATCGCGCGGCGCCGCGTGACCCCGGCGCTGCCGGCCTCCTTCCTCTGGCTCCACCCGGCGGCGCTCTGCCTCTGCGACCGGGCGGCGGCGGGCGACCTCCCCCTGGGCGACGCCGGGCGATGAGCCGCCTGGCCGTCGGCGTCGACATCGGCGGCACCAAGATCGCCGTCGGCGCGGTGGAGAGCGCGGGCGCGATCCTGGCGCGCCGCACCGTCGCGACCGAGGCGCAGGCCGGGTTCGACGCCGCCCTCCCGCGCCTGTTCCGCGCCATCGACGAGGCCGTGGCCGAGGCCGGCCGCGGCGGTGCGCTGGCCGGCATCGGCCTGGGCTGCCCCGGCTCATTCGACCCGGCCAGCGGGCGGATCGAGAACTGGTACAACCTGCCGGGCTGGAACGGCCACGACATCGCGGGCCCGCTCGCGGCGCGTTACGGCAAGCCGGTGCGCCTCGCCAACGACGCGGACGCCGCCCTCCTCGGCGAGGCGCGGGCCGGCGCGGCGCGGGGCGCGCGGGTGGCGGTCATGCTCACCATCGGGACGGGCATCGGCGGCGCGGCGCTGATCGACGGCGCGGTGCACCGGGGCGCCGGCGGCGTGCATCCCGAGATCGGCCACATCGCCATCGACCCGGACGGCCCGGACTGCTACTGCGGCGCCCGCGGCTGCCTGGAGGCGCTGGCCGCCGGCCCCGCGCTGGCGCGCGCCGGCGCCGCTTTGGGCTACGCGGACGCGGCGGCCGTCTTCGCCGCCGCTGCTTCCGGCGCGGCGCCCGCCCGGGCGATCCTGGCCCGCAGCGCCGCCGCCATCGAGACCGCGACCTGGAGCCTGCTCCACGGCTTCCTGCCGGAGCGCCTCCTCATCGGCGGCGGCATCGGCGCGGCGCATTTCCCGCTCTACCGCGACGCCGCGCAACGCGCCGTCGCGCGCGCGGTGCTGGCCCCGGCGGGCGCGGTCGACATCGCCAGGGCGGCGCTCGGCCCCGACGCCGGCATGATCGGCGCCGCCGCCCTCGTCCTCGCCGCCGGTGGGCGGCCGGGGCGTTCTCTTTCACGGCGGGGGCTTCTATAACGCCGCGATGTTCGTGCGAGCCTTTCGCCTCGCCAGCGCCTTCACGCGGCCGGTGGTGATCTCGACCCGCACCGTGCGCGGGGCGTGCCGCGGCGTCGTGGCTGCCTGCACGGTCGTGAACCGCGACGGCTGGGTGTTGACCGCGGCGCATGTCCTCGCCCTTCTCCGCCGCTTCGAAGAGGAGGCGGGCCGCCATCGCGCCTACCGCGCGGACGTGCGCGACCTGGACCGGGCGCGGACCTCCTTCGACACGGCGCGCAGGGAGAAGCTGCGCCACATCGATCTCCCGCCGCCAGACTCGGCGCGCGACTGCTCGGCCTGGTGGGGCGCGGACGGCGCGGTGCTGAAAGATGTGCGCCTGCTGCCGGCCTCCGATCTGGCCTTGGGGCGGCTGGAGCCGTTCGACCCGGCGAGCGTCGCCCATTACCCCGCGTTCAAGACGCCGGACGCGGACTACGCGCCGGGCCGCAGCCTGTGCCGGCTGGGCTTTCCGTTCCACGAGATCGCGCCGGCCTGGGACGAGGCGCGCGGCGCCTTCGTCCTGCCGCCGGAGGCGTTTCCGATCCCGCTGTTCCCGATCGAGGGGATGCTGACGCGCTTCCTCTCCGCGCCGCCGCCGGGCGCGGCAAGCGGCGACGATGACGCGCCGGGCACGTACATCGAAACCTCGTCGCCCGGCCTCGAAGGGCAGAGCGGCGGGCCGGTGTTCGACGCCGACGGCGCGGTCTGGGCGATCCAGTCGCACACGCGCCATCTGCCCTTGGGCTTCCGCCCGCGCCCGCCGGGGCAGCCGAAGGGGCCGGCCCTGCACCAGTTCCTCAACGTGGGCGTCGGCGTCCACGCGGAAGCCATCCTGGCGCTTCTCGACGAGGCCGGCGTCGCCCATGCGCGCACCGGCGCGGCGGAGGACGTCAAAGCGGCGGCGCCTCGCCCTCCAGGAGGATGACGTCGACGGCGTCGCCGCGCCGCGCCGCAGGCGCGTGCGGCGGGCGGACCACGAGGCATCCGGCCTGCGCCAGCAGCGACAGCATGGAACTGTCCTGCCTGGTGAAGGGCGTGGCGACGAGGGCGCCGCCTTCGCCCGGCTCGAGCGCGGCGCGAAGGTAGTCCTGCCGTTCGTCGTTCGCCGCCAGGTCGACGCCCAGCGTCGCCGTTCGCGTTTCCGGCGCCGCGCCGTCCGTGAGGCCAAGCATCCGCCCGAGGGCAGGGCGCAGGAAGACCAGGGCGCAGACGAGGGAGGAGACCGGGTTTCCCGGCAGCCCGAGCAGGCGGGTCCCGCCGAGGGCGCCGAACATGAGCGGCTTGCCGGGGCGCATGGCGATCTTCCAGAAATCGAGGGAGAGGCCGGCGTCGTCCAGCGCGGAACGGACCAGATCGTGTTCGCCGACGGACGCGCCGCCCATGGTGACCAGGAGGTCGGCGCCGCGCGCCCCGGCGGCGAGGCGGCGGACGGAATTCCGGTCGTCGCGCGCGATCCCGAGATCGAGGGCCTCGCCGCCGCAGCCTTCCACCACGGCCCGCAGGGCGAGGGCGTTGGAACTGACGATCTGGTTCGCGCCAATCGGCTCCCCCGGCATGGCGATCTCATCGCCGGTGGCGAGGAGGGCCACGCGCGGGCGCCGCCGGACCCGGAGCCACGGCAGGTTCATGGCGGCGGCGAGGCCGATCGCCCGCGCGTCCAGCCGCCGCCCCGCCGCGAGGCCCACCTCGCCCGCGCGGAAATCGAGCCCTGCGGGCCGGACGAAGGCGCCCGCCGCCGCCGCCGTGCGCACCACGATCCGGGCGCCGTCGGCCGTCGCGTTCTCCTGGATGACGACGGCGTCGGCGCCGTCGGGGACGCGGGCGCCGGTGAAGAGGCGCACGGTCTCGCCCGGCCCGAGCGCGCCCGCGAACCGTCCGCCGGCGGGTACCCGGCCGATCTCCCGCAAGGCGACGGGGGGCCGCGCGGTGTCGACGGCGCGCACGGCGTAGCCGTCCATCGCCGAGACGGCGAAGGGCGGTTGCGTCACCCGGGCCGCGGTGTCCGCCGCCAGCACCCGCCCGCGGGCCGCGGCCAGCGGCACCGTCTCCGCCGGCAGCGGCGCGAACGCGGCGACGATGCGGGCGACCGCCTCGGCGACCGGGATCATCGCCTCACGGCGCCCGGAACGCGCCCGACGCGCCGCCCTCCTTGGCGACGAGCCGCAGGTCGGTCACGCGCATCCCCCGGTCGACGGCCTTGCACATGTCATAGACCGTGAGGGCGGCCACGCTCGCCGCCGTCAGCGCCTCCATCTCCACCCCGGTGCGCGCCGTGATCGCGCAGGTGGCCTCGATGTCGACGGCGTTGCGCGCCGCGTCGCAGTCGAGCGCCAGCGCCACGGAGGCCAGCGGCAGCGGGTGGCAGAGCGGGATCAGGTCGGCGGTGCGCTTGGCCGCCATGATCCCGGCGAGGCGGGCCGTGCCGAGCACGTCGCCTTTCGCGACGCCGCCGCTCTCGATCAGCCGCAGCGTTTCGGGCTTCATCAGCACGCTGGCCCGCGCCGTGGCCCGGCGCAGGGTGACGTCCTTCTTGCTCACGTCCACCATGTGCGCCCGGCCCACCTCGTCGAAATGGGTGAGCTTCGTCATCGTCCCTCCGGCCCCGGCCGCCCCAGCAGCGCCGCCGTCGCCGCCGCCACGTCGGCTTGGCGCATCAGCGATTCCCCGACCAGGAAGCGGCGCACGCCGCACGCCGCCATGCACAGGAGATCGGCATGGCGGTGCAACCCGCTTTCGCAGACGATCGCCCGCCCGGCCGGGACCAGCGGCGCGAGGCGTTCCGTGGTGGCGAGATCGACCGCGAGGGTCTTCAGGTCGCGGTTGTTGATGCCGAGCAGCGGGCTCGCGAGCCGGAGCGCGCGTTCGAGCTCGCGCTCGTCGTGGACCTCCGCCAGGGTGTCCATGCCGAGCGCCCGCGCCGCCGCCGCCAGTTCCGCCGCCTGGGCGTCGCCCAGGGCCGCCATGATGAGCAGGATGCAATCTGCGCCGAGCGCCCGCGACTCCACTGCCTGGTACGGGTCGAGCATGAAGTCCTTGCGAAGCACGGGCAGGGCCGCCGCCGCCCGTGCCGCCGGCAGGAACCGATCCTCCCCCTGGAAATACGGCGCGTCGGTCAGCACCGAGAGGCAGGCCGCGCCGCCCGTCTGCGCGGCCGCTGCCAGCGCCGGCGGGTCGAAATCGGCGCGAATCGGGCCGCTGCTGGGCGACGCCTTCTTGAGCTCGGCGATCAGCGCCAGCCCGCCCGCTTCGGCGACGGCCGCCAGCGCCGCCGCGAAGCCGCGCGGGGCCGGCGCGGCGCGCGCGCGCGCCTCCAGCGCGGCCAGCGGCAGGGCCTTCCTGCGCGCCGCCACGTGGCGCCGTTTGTCGGCGCAGATGCGCGCGAGGGTGTCGCTCATCCGGCGGCGCCCCGGTTGCTGATGGCGACGAGTTTGGCGAGCGCCGCCGCGGCCGCGCCGCCGTCGATGGCGCGGGCGGCGAGGGCCGCGCCTTCCGCCAGGCCGTCGGCGCGCCCGGCCACCGCCAGCGCGGCGGCGGCGTTCAGCACCACCACGTCCCGGGCCGGGCCGGGCACGCCGTCGAGCACGGCGCGGACGATGGCGGCGTTGTGCGCGGCGTCGCCGCCTGCCAGGTCCGCCGGCGCGGCGCGCGGCAGGCCGGCGTCCTCCGGCGCGACCGCGAAGCCGCGGATGTCGCCCTCCTCCAGCGCCACCACCGTCGACGGCCCCGTGGTGGTCAATTCGTCGATCCCGTCGGAGCCGTGGACGATCCAGGCGCGTTCGCTGCCCAGATTGCGCAGGACCAGCGCCATGTCCCGCGCCCGCTTCGGGTCGAAGACGCCGATGACTTGGCGCCGCGCGCCCGCCGGGTTCGCCAGCGGCCCCAGCAGGTTGAAGAGGGTGCGGGTGCCGAGCTCCATGCGCGTCGGCGCGACGTGGCGCATGGCGCCGTGGTGGCGCGGGGCCATGAGGAAGCCGATCCCGGCCTCCCACAGGGCGGCGCGGACCAGCGCCATGTCGGCGTCGATATTGACGCCGAGGGCGGCGAGCAGGTCGGCCGAGCCGGAGCGGGAGGAGAGGGCGCGGTTGCCGTGTTTGGCGACGGGCACGCCGCAGCCCGCGACCACGAGCGCGGCTGCGGTGGAGATGTTGAAGGTGCCCTTGCCGTCGCCGCCGGTGCCGCAGGTGTCGATCGCCCCGTCGGGGGCGTCGATGCGCAGCGCGCGCGCCCGCATCGCCCGCGCCCCGCCGGTGATCTCGTCCACGGTCTCGCCGCGCACCCGCAGCGCCATGAGCAGGCCGCCCATCTGCGCGGGCGTCGCCTGGCCCGCCATCATCGCGTCGAAGGCGGCGTGCGCCTCGTCCACGGAGAGCGCCGCGCCGCTCGCGACGCGCCCGATCAACGCCTTGAAGTCCGCCGCCTCCACCATCGCGCCGCCTCTCTCCCGCGCCGCCGCCGCGCCTCACGCGAACCGGGCTTCGTTCACCCGCCAGTAGACGTCGGTTCCCCGCAACGCCTTGTTGTCTTTCGCATCGTCGAAGGGAGGCTTGCCGGATTCATCGCGTGGTAGAAGGGAACCTTGCCGCCTTCATCGCGGGCACCAGGATCTGCGCCGCCTTCGAGAGGGGCCGCGATCACCGCGGGGTCGGCGTTCCTCATCGCCGCCACATGAAGCGGTGTTGCGCCGCCTTCATTGCGCGCGCCGGGGTCTGCGCCGGCAGAGAGCGCGGCCTTCACTTCGGCAGCGGTCCCGCTTGCCGCCGCAAGGAACTGGGCGTCCTCCGGATCGGCGAGCATGGACGGTTCCCTCCTGGTTCACGTCGCTGGACGTCAATGTACGGCGCCGCGCCGCCGCCCGCGCGCATCGCGATCGGCGGACAGGGCGAGCCTTGACCCCCTCTGCCGATTGCGGTGTGTTATAGCCGCTTCCCGGCGAAACGCCATGCGCTTCTCCCGAGTGCGTCGGCGCCCTCAACCCCGCGTCCGGGCCTTGACCGCGCCTTCGCGAAGCCGCACAGAGCCGCCATGTCACGCGACGATCCGCGCCCGCCGGGCGGTGCGCTCTGGACCTGCCCGATGCATCCGCAGGAGGTGAGCGCCGGCCCGGCCGCGTGTTCCGTCTGCGGCATGGCGCTGGAACCGCGGGACCCGGCCGCCGCTGCCGATGTCGAGGACCCGGCGCTCGCGGCCATGACCCGCCGCCTCCGGGTTGCGGTCGCCCTCGGCGTGCCGCTGCTGGCGGTCGCCATGCTGGAGCCGCTACCCGGCGCGCCGCTGGCGGCCCTGGCGCCGCGCGCCTTCTGGCTCTGGCTCCAATGCGCCCTGGCCACGCCGGTGGTGCTGTGGGGCGGCTGGCCCTTCTTCCTGCGCGCCTGGCAGTCCGTCCGCAACCGCGCGCCCAACATGTTCACCCTGATCGGCCTGGGGACGGGGGCCGCTTGGCTTTACAGCGTCGCCGCCCTGGTCGCGCCCGGCCTGTTCCCCGCCGCCTTCCGCACCGCCAGCGGCACCGTGCCGGTCTATTTCGAGGCGGCGGGAGTCATCGTGGCGCTCGTCCTGCTGGGGCAGGTGCTGGAGCTGCGCGGGAGGCGCCGCACCGGGCGCGCGCTGCAAGCCCTGCTCGCCATGGCGCCGGCGACCGCCCGCGTCCTCACCGCCGACGGCGCGCGGGCGCGCCCGCTCGACGCGGTGCGCACCGGCGACCGCCTGCTGGTGAAGCCCGGCGAGACGGTGCCGGTGGACGGCGTCGTCATCGAGGGCCGGAGCGCGGTGGACGAGGCGATGATGACGGGCGAGCCGACGCCGGTGGAAAAGGCGCCGGGCGACGCCGTCACCGGTGGCACCGTGAACGGCGCCGGCGTCTTCGTCATGCGCGCCGAGCGGGTGGGTGCTGAGACGCTGCTGCGGCAGATCGTCCGGCTGGTGGGCGAGGCGCAGCGGAGCGCCGTCCCGATCCAGCGTCTGGCCGACGTGGTCTCGGGGCGGCTGGTGCCCGCCGTCGTCGCCGTCGCCGTCGTCACCGCGCTGGCCTGGGGCCTGTTCGGGCCTGCGCCGAGCTGGGCCTACGGGCTCGTCAACGCCGTCGCCGTGCTGATCGTCGCCTGCCCCTGCGCCCTCGGCCTCGCGGCGCCGATGGCGGTCACCGTGGCGCTCGGACGGGGCGCGCGGGCGGGCGTGCTGATCCGCCACGCCGCAGCGCTCGAAGCCCTCGCCCGCATCGACACCCTGGCCTTCGACAAGACCGGCACCCTGACGGAAGGGCGGCCGCGCCTGCGCGCGGTGCACGCCCTGCCGGGGTGGCGCGAGGAGGCGCTGCTCGCCTGGGCCGCCGCCCTCGAGGCCATGAGCGAACACCCCCTCGCGGAAGCGGTCGTCGAGGCGGCGGCCGCGCGCGGGCTGGCGGTGCCGCCGGCGGTGGACGTCGCCGTCCATCCCGGGCGGGGCCTGTGCGGGACGGTCGCCGGCCGCGCCGTCGCCCTCGGCAACGAGGCGGCGCTGCGGGCGCTGGGAATCGACCCCGCGCCGCTCGCCGATTGCGCGCGGGCCGAGCGGGAGGCGGGGGCTACGGCTGTGCTGATCGCCGTGGATGGCGCACCCGCAGGCATTGCTGCGCTGGCCGATCCGCTCAAGGCGGACGCGCCGGCGGCACTCCGAGCTTTGCGCGGCGAGGGTCTCGCCATCGCGCTGTTGACGGGCGACGACGCGCGGACGGCCCGCGCCGCGGCGGAGGCGCTCGGCATCGCGGAGGTGGAGGCCGGGTTGTCGCCGGCCGCCAAGGCCGCCGCGATCGAGCGGTGGCGGGCGGAAGGCCGGATCGTCGCCATGGCGGGGGACGGCATCAACGACGCGCCGGCGCTCGCCGCCGCCCATGTCGGGATCGCCATGGGCACGGGCGCGGACGCGGCGGTGGGCGCGGCCGATATCACCCTCGTCAAGGGCGACCTCCGCGCCCTGCTGCGGGCGCGCGCCCTGGCGCGGGCGGCGCTGCGCACCATCCGCCAGAACCTCGCCTTCGCCTTCCTCTACAACGGTCTGGGCGTGCCCGTCGCCGCCGGCGTGCTCTTCCTGCCCGCGGGCATCCTCCTCGATCCGATGATCGCCGCCGCGGCGATGAGCCTGAGCTCGGTCTCCGTCGTCGCCAACGCGCTCCGGCTCGCGCGGGTGCGGCTGTGACCGCCGCCGGCGCTCGCGTCTCCGGTGCTTGCGTCCCTGGCGCTCGCGTCCGCGGCGCCTGCGTCCGCGCGACCTATCGGCGTATCGCGCCGTTCTACGACCTTCTGGATGCCCCCTTCGAGCGTGGCCGCTACGCCGCCTTGCGGGGTGTGCTCTTCGCCGGCCTTGAAGGACGCCTGCTCGACGCCGGCATCGGGACGGGGCGCAACATCCCCTTCTACCCGCCCGGCGTCCAGGCGGTCGGGATCGACCTCTCGCGCCCCATGCTGGCGCGCGCCCGGAAGCGCCGCACCGCGCTCGGGCGGAACGTGCCCCTCGCCGCGATGGACGTGACGCGCACGGGCTTCCCCGACGCCAGCTTCGACGCCGTGGTCGCGAGCTTCGTCTTCTGCGTCCTCGACGAGAGCCTCCAGCGCCCGGCCCTGGCGGAGCTCGCGCGCATCCTCAAGCCCGGCGGCACGCTGCGCCTGCTGGATTATTCCCTCTCCGCCCGCCCGTGGCGCCGCTTTGCCATGGCCCTCTGGGCGCCCTGGGTGCGCTGGGCCTACGGCGCCTCCTTCGCCCGCACCCCCCGCCGCCACCTGGAGCCCGCCGGTTTCGAGATCGAGGAGGACAGGTTCCTGACCGCCGACATCCTGCGCTACCTGTCCGCCCGCCGCCTCGCGCCGTAGCCCCACGCACCGCCGCACGCCACCCAATCGAGTGGAAGCGGATCTTCAGCCGAAGAATTCCTGGAGACGGCACGCGGACCCGTATGTCCGAGCTCGCCATTGCACCTGCGGGCCAAGCGGCCGTCGCAGCCGGACGATGCCCGGCGGCACCGCGAGGTTGCGAAGCTGAATGCCGGATTCCCGGATGGTTCGGTCGATCGTCCTGCCCCTCTTCCGCGCGCGTCCGGGCGAAGCGGTTCTCGCGGTCGCATAGGCATTTTCCGTGCGCGCCAGGATGCGCGTCACGTCGCATTGGCTCGGCAGGGAGCGACCGCCTCTGCGCCAGGGCGCAAGCACGGCGATGGGAGCGGGCTCCAGCATCCGTTCCCAAATGCCGGGTTCGTCGGCATTCGCCGACCCGTGGTGCGGCAGCTTGAACGTCGACGCCTTGCCGGCTGGCCGCTCCCCGCTCCGCAAAATGCCGGCCCAACCCCGTTTTTCCAGGTCTGCCCCAAGCAGCACCGAGATGTTTTCCGCCTCGACCCACAGCGCGACCGCGATTTCGTTGGGGGAAAGAACCGGGATCCGCGTTCTGGTCTGGCCTGTGCCGGGGACCAGGCGTCCGATGGATTGCAGGAAGCTCTGGAAGACCGCATCGTCCGGCGAGAGCGACCAGATTTCGCACGCGCCACGGGCGAAGATACGACGGTTGGCGACGGCGAACGTCGGCTTCGATGCCACCTCTCCGAGTCGCGTGAACACGCCATGAATCTCGCGAACGCCGGAACCGGCCGCGGAGATACGGCGGCCTTCCAGGGCGCCGACGACGGACAGGAACTCCTCGCGACAGAGTGCGCCGGCGCAGCAGAAGACGGCCTCACCGCAGGCTTCGACCAACCGCGCCATGCCGCGGATGTGATCGTCGTGCCAGTGGCTCGCCACGACCAGGGCGACGGCCCGGGCCGGATCGACGCCGATGCGTTCCAGGTAGCGCAGTGCTCCCGGCGCGCCGTCCGGGTCCAGGCAGGAGTCGATGAGGACCCAGACGCCGCCGCCGACGTGGAGGACGATGCTCTCGCCGTAGCCGGGGCCGAGAAGCGTGAGCTCGAATTCGTCTTCTGGTGGCGGCGTTTCCGCGTCCGTCACGGGTCGAACGACTGAATCGTTTCCCGCGCCCACGCCTCGCCGGCCCGCCGGTCGGCCTCGGTCATCGCAGGAAGGTCGCGGAACACGATCTGGGACACGCGCTTCTTCGTGCCCGCCGGCGAGCGCTCATATCCGATCACCCAGCGAAAAACATTCCCTTTGCGCATCTTGCCGGCGTCGTCGTCCGAGAGCTCGGCAATGGGAATGACGGCCTCCTCCTCTTCGCGGTCCGCGCCGGCCGTCAGGTCGGTCAGGTGCGCCACGAAGTCCGTCTCGCCGATCTCGACGACATATCCTTCCCATTCTTGCAGAGCATGGAGCGTCGCGGCCGGTGCCCGGCGCGGCAGCGCTGGCAGGTTCACGATCCGGGCGAGGTCGGCGGCCCTCTGCCCGCGGCCGTCGGAGGGCATCGATGTTCCCACGTTCGCGTCCGTATGGGACGCACCCGTTCCCAGGGCGCCATTCGGCCCGTGCTTCAATACCGAGCCGATCCTCTCGACCGCGCTCCGGGCGGGATCTGCGACCGTCGCTTCCGCACGGGAATCGTCGTTCTCTCTCCATGCACCGGTTTGCAACGCCGTCGTGGGCCTATCCGACTGCAACATCGGCTAACTCTCCCGATCGTTCGCCAAGGACATGACGTGGTCGACGATGCCGTCGCTGCGCTCCAGGGACGTCTCGAAGTCGTTCTCGAGAAGCGCCATTAGGCGCTCGCCAGCTTCAAGGCCGCCGTCGGCGACAGTATAGTGATCATTGACCCTGACATACACCCCCAATCGCTTGTCGTCGATCCTGTCGGACGGCTCCACGGTGATGTTGATCTGGTCACCTGCCGGCCTTCCCTCCGGCTTTTTTTGCGATATCGTCAGCGATGTCATCCCACCGTGTTCGCTATCCAACTCGAGACCCTGCCCCCACGCACCCCACGGCTCCATCGGCGCCAGCGTTCTGCCGATGTGGTCCCTTTCGGCTGAGTTCCGCACCCTGAAATGAACATGGCGGTTAATCCCGAGTACCCTGAGAGGCGTGTGGGGCACGCGCTCCTTGAACGTGCGCAGGACGAGATCGCGCGGGCGGATGTGGGGAGCCTGTACGGTTTCGGCGAGAAAAAGGTCGCCGCGGACCTCCAGATGGAGCCAGTCGAAAGTGAAGACGGTCACCTGCGGGCAGACGATCTGCACGTTCGCGCCGTCCGTCGCGCCCCGCGGCAGGAGGCCGTGCAGGGCGAACCACGCGGGCGAGAAGATCGCCGGATTGAAATCGCCGAGCAGGACGATGCCTACGCCGTCGATCTCCGGCTCGATCCGCATGTCATGGGCTCCCTCCCCCGGCGCCGTCGGCATCGTGCGCCGCCGTGGCACGAGTGTCCACGGCCCCGCGCCTTCCCGCAACCCCGTTCGCGCCGGGCCGCTGGCGAAGCGGGCGACCGCCGTCACCCGGCGCCGATCTTCTCCATCAGTTGTTGGCGCACGTCCTTGCCGTCGACGTCCTTCTCCACCATGGCGAAGAGGCAGCGGCTGGCGCTGGTGCGTTCCCACAATTCGCCGATCGTGCGCTTTTCGTGCGTCTCGGGGCTGTCGGCCAAGTGGGCGCCCTTGTATTCGACGGCGAGCAGGCGGCCGTCCTCCAGCTGCGCCGCGAAGTCGGGGTAGAACCAGCCCGTGGCCGTGGGCAGACGGAACGACTCCGGGTGGCGCGCGACGTTGCGGAGCCAGTGGCGCAGGCCGGGCAGGCTGTCGAGCGCCTGGGCGCACAGAGCCTCCTCGCCGTCATCGGCGCCGTCGAAGGCGGGCACCCGGTCGGGGCCGAGGAAGTGGCGGGCCGGTCGCCAGCGCCCGCGGTAGCGCGGCTCGCCCGCATACATGCCGTCGCGGAAGGAGAAGGCGTGTTCAAAGGACACCGAAGGCCGGGCCTCCGGCGCGAACAAGTGGCGCTGCCAGCACGATTCCCGCTCCTTGCGGCGGATGGAGGCGATCCTCTCGCGCACCACGCCCTCGAGCCGGGACTTGCCGCGCATGAGGGCGGAGAGGCGCATCCCGCGCCGCCCGGTCAGGTCGGCGACGAGGCCTGAGAGCCACGCCAGCAGGTCGGCCTGGGCGATGTCGGACGCGCACACCTTGCGGTCGAGCCACAGCACCAGCGCCTGTTCGGTCCAGCCTTCCACCTCCGCGTCGAGGGGGAGTCGTGCTTCCTCCCCGGTCTGCGTGTAGGCCACGCGCCCGCCTTCAAGGTCGATCTCGAAGCCGCGCGCCGTTTCGCGGATCGCGAACGAATCGTCCAGGCGGAACGAATGGCCGGCGAGCGACCAGTCGTGGTTCTCCATGAAGAGATCGGTGTCGGCCAGCGCCAATTCCCCCTGCACGACGGCCGCGAGGGCCGGCAGGGCGAAGCGCTCCCCGCGCGCGGCGGGCGAGAATCGGTGCGCCTCCGCGCGGCGAAACGCCGCCGCGGCCTTCGTGAAGCCCGCGCGTTCCGCCGCCGGCAAGGCCGCGGCGATGGCCTTCTCCGCCGCGTCGCCCGGCCAGCCGGCGACTTCGACTTCCACCGCACCGCCGCCCGCCGGGCGCGCCACGGCGCCTTCGGGGAGCGCCTCCGCGAGGGCGGGAAGCCCCGCCTCCGGCGCGGGAATCGCGTGACGGAACACGGGCGGTGGCTGTTCGCGCAGGGTGAAAAGGTCGCCGCCTTCGTCCAGGTCCGCCTGTGCCCGTTCGATATGCGCCTCCGCCTCGTCCTCCTCGAAGCCCATGGCGACCAGCTTGTCCGCCAGCGCCCGCGCCGCCGCGCCGAAGCTGGGCTCACAGACGAAGGCGTAGGCCTTGTTCAGGGCGGGGTCCGCGCGCCGCTCGGCGTAGGGCATCCGCAGCACCCGGCCGAGCAGCTGCTCCACGTCGGTGGCGCTGCCGATGTTGGAGACGGAGCAGAGGACGTAGGCGAAGGAGCAATCCCACCCCTCCTTCAGCGCCTCGACGGTGACGACGTGTTCGATGAGGCAGGCCGGGTCGAACAGGTCGATGCCGTCGAGCTCGCGCTGCGCGCCGGTGGCGACGGCGATCTTCTCCTCCGGGACCCGCTCGGTCTCAATCAGGTGCCGCTTCAACGCCTGGGCCGTGACCTCGCGGTTCTTCGGCTGCGCCTGGAACAGCGCGACGGGGCGGATGTAGCGGCGGTCGCCTGTCGCCTTCTCCGCCAGCTTGGTGCGGGCGGCGACGGCGGCGCTCACGGCGCCTTGCCAGGAATCGTGTTCGGCCAGGGCGATGGGCAGCTTGATCATCTCCGCGCGCTTCAGTTCCTGGGCCGAGGCGCTGTGCAGGATGTTGGAGTTCAGCCGCGGCGTCGCCGTGAATTCGATCACCGCGCAGGGGTTCACCCGCGCCTGCATTTCCCGCGTCAGCCCGGTGACGGCGTTGTGCGCCTCGTCCACGATCATCAGCGGGCGGTGGCGGTGCAGCAGGTTGGCGAAGGAGTATTTCACGCCGCCGTCTTCGCGCCGCTCCAGCCCCGGCGCGCCGGCGTCCGCCCCGGTGAAATGCGGCTCCATGTCCTCGTTGTGGGCGTACACCTTGCGGCCTTCGGTGCTCTTCACCCGCAGGGTCTGGATGGTGCCGACGACGATGCAGCAGGCGTCGCGCAGGTCCTGCGGGCGGAGGCGGGTGAAGTCCGCGATGTCGAACACGCGCGTCCGTCCAGAGAAGGCGTCGTCCAGGGCTTGCCGGTAGGGGTGGCGGGGATTCTTCAGCGCCTCCGCCGTCTGCCGGCGGATGGTGTTGGTCGGCGTGAGCCAGAGGACGAGCGGATGGTCCTTCTCGATCCAGGCGTCGCGGGCCACGGCGACGGCGTGGGCGGCGAGGACGGTCTTGCCGCCGCCGGTGGGCAGGCGGAGGCAGGCATAGGGCGCGCTTGGCAGCCCTTCGAGGGGCGCGTAATCCCCGGCGTAGCGCCCGAGCCGCGCCGCCTGTTCCGGCTCCCGCACGAGCCGTTCGTAGGCCGCCGCCGGCCCGGCGATTCGTGCCTCTTCGAGGAAGCGCCGCAGCACCGCCAGCGTCTCCTGCTGGTAGGATTTGAGTTCCATGTTCGCCGTCCGCTGTGGGCGCGCCCCTTCAGGGGCGCGCGGCCACGTCGTAGGGGGTCTGCTTGAAGGAAAGCCCGGCCGCCTTCAGCGCCGCGCTCCCCAGCATCGAGCGCGCCGCGTAGACGGTGAGCGGACCCCCGAAGCCGTTTGCGGCCGCGCGGACCTGCCCCAGCGTCTTCTTCGTCAGCACGTTGCCGCCGCCGGCGGAGCGGTCGCCCAGGATGCCGTTGTAGAGCAGCGCATAGCCCCGGCCCTCGTGCGCCCCGAGGAAGGGGGAGGGTTCCGCCGGTGCCTGCCAGGGCCGGCCGGTTTCGGCGAACCAGACGTGGGCGGCGAGGAGGGGGAAGGTGACGTCCGGGCAGATGCGCCCGTTCTCGTCGAAGGCGGGCGGGCCTAAGCGATAGAATCGGAAGCCGCCGCCGCCCTGCCATCCGACGGCCTTGGAGATGCCGCCCTGTTCGCCCTCGATGACCTTGGTGAGGCGTGGGGCGCAATGGGTGACGGCGTGTTGGCCCATTTCGACGCCGATCCATTGTCGGTTCATCTTGTGCGCGACGGCGGCGGTGGTTCCGGAGCCGAGGAAGGAATCGAGCACGAGATCGCCCGGGGCGGTGGCGATGTGGAGGATGCGTTGGATGAGGCGCTCGGGCTTCGGAGTTGTGAAAACTTCGGATGCCGCCAATTTCACGATCTCCTTCTTCGCTTCTTGTGTATTTCCAACATCCTGATTAGACCAAATTGTTTGCGGAACAATCCCGGTCTTTACTTCTGATAAATAGCGTTTTAGGCGCGGAACATTATTGCCATCCCTTCCCCACCAAACACGCCCTTCTCGATCAAGATCAGCCATCTTTTCCTTGGAGACCCGCCAGTACATACCCTTAGGAGGGCCTGAAATAACTCTGCCTTTCGGAGTTTGTACGGGATAAGTTCCTGCGCCATAATAATTTCGAGCCGAGAGATCCCCCGACGTCCATGGTCCGCGCGGATCGTTATCGGGATTCTTGTAGAGTTGGTTATGTCTTTCCGTTCTGGGTAACAGGTTCGGCAACCATGTTTCCGGTTCGCGCGCATAAACGAGAATATGATCGTGATCTACCGAGAAGTGCCGAGCACTGTTCTTCGGAGAAAATATCTTTTCCCAAACTACATTGCCTATGAAGCGGTTTCTTCCGAACACTTCATCCATGACGACCTTGAGATAATGCGCCTCGTGGTCGTCGATGGAAACCCAGATCGAGCCGTCCTCCGCCAGCAGGTCGCGCAGCAGCTCCAGGCGCGGCCACATCAGGGAGAGCCACGTCGCATGCTCCAGATTGTCGTCGTAATGCGCAAACGCCGAGCGCGTGTTGTAGGGCGGGTCGATATAGACGCATTTCACCTGCCCGGCATAGAACGGCAGCAGCGCCTTCAGCGCCTCCAGGTTGTCCCCCTGGATCAGCATGTTCGCCGCCTCCGCCTCCCCGGCGGAAAGCCCCGGCGCCTCCTCCAGCAGCCGATAGGGCGCCCGCCCCGCCGCCCCGACGTCCGCCTCCCGCGTCAACCAATGCAACGTCGGCATCGCCTATCCCCCGCCCGCCTCCGGGCGCTCCCCCATGGCTTCCTCATATTCAGCAATCCACCGCTCGGCCTCTTCTGCCGTGTAGGCTCCGATGATGGCGCCGCGGCCTTCCGGTAATTCGTTACTCGCTGGCTTGTCGATGTGATCATTCAATGTCATGCGTAACCCTGTTCCTTTTCCGATAAGTGCGCCACCCATATCGGACAATTTTTCTTTCCAATCAGGCAAACCTTCAATGAGAAAATCTACATCTTTCTGGCTTAGCCCGCCTTGCAATACCACCTCTGATAAGTCGGTTTCCTCTCCTACAGTTTTTCTTATATTCTCGGCAAATGATCTTAGCTGAGAATATGTATTATATCCAGCTCCTTGCAGTTTCACTTCGACGAAAATAGCCCCTTGTAACTCTGTCCTACTCATGTAGGCTCCTTGCATTTGCGCTCTTATGAGAACAGTACCCTGCATCTGTGTGAACAACAAACCAGCGCCCTGCATTTGTGCTCTATCAAGACGGGATCCTTGCAAATATGCATTTTGGAAATCGGCTCCTTGCATACAGGATTCATAAAGCCTTGAACCCTGAAGGTACGCATATCCGAAATAAGCCTTCCGCAAGTGCGCCCTCGCTAAGTTAGCCTCTTCCAAATGTGCTTTCACAAGCACAGCACCGTTCAACCAGCTTCCCTGCAAGTCGATACGGCAACCCTTGAAGACTTCGTACTCCCGCACGAACAGAAGAGTCAACAAACTCTGTATCTCTTCCGACGGTTTCGCCTTGTGCTTTTCCCGATACCCGTCCTCCCCCGTCGTCCGACGGATATGGGCGCAGAGGATGTCCATCACCATCTGGCGCAGGTCTTCGGTATCCTGCGCCAGATGGAAGAGCTCGTAGGCCCCGCCCAGGCGCACGGAATCCGAAGCGTGGCCCAGATGCTCGATGGCGTTCTTCAGCCGCTCCTGCCGCCGCCCGTCCTCCGCGCCCTTGTTCGCGTCCGCCTGCGCCGCTGCCGCCCCGGCCTGCGCCTCCGCCGCATCCTCCAGCGCCACGGCGCGCTTGTGCGCGATCGTGGCGCCGATGGCGAGCAGCACGCCGCCCATGGCCACCCCAAGAAATTCCAGGACCCGGAATTTCTCCCCCGCGCCGAAGAGCCCGTAAGCCCACTCCGGAGCGCCGGAGGCCATGACGGCGCCGAAGACCGCGAGCAGACCGACCAGCAGGCCGACGAGGAGGCAGAGGACGGGGTGCTCCCGGACCCACGCGAACATGGGTTTCAGCACTGCCACGATCCGGTTCCGCGCATCCACCACCGGCCGACGCCCTCACGCCACGACGGGAACCGCCGAAAGACAAGGCGCCGGCACCCTACGGAAGCAGCTTGATGAGCGCGACCACGGCCCCGATGATAATCCCGGTCTGTATCCACAAGACGCGGTACAGGTCCGCCCTGGTGGCGAATTTTTCGTCGGCTTTGGTGGCGAAGTTCTCGATCTTGTCCGCAAGGTTCTCGATCTTGCCTTCGATGTTTCCGACCCTGCTTCCGAGGTTCTCGACCTTGCCTTCAAGGCTCTCGACCTTGCCTTCAAGGCTCTCGACCCTGCTTCCGAGGTTCTCGACCTTGCCTTCGATGCGCCCGGTATCGGCCTTGGTGGCGACGCCTTCCGTGACCGCATCGCGCACGGCCTCGGCGTGCGCCTCCGCCTGGGCGTCATCGACGCCAGCTTCCTTGAGCCTGCGCGCATAGGCCAGCGTGTCGAAGGCGAGTGCGTTTGCCATGCGGCGACGCTAGCCGCTCGTCGCACCGGCCGCAAGCCGGCGCGCCAGCGCCGTCATTGGGAGGGCGGGCCGAAGAGGGCGGTGACGGCGGCGTCGTTGACCTCGATTTCGTGGCGGCCGTAGAGGGCGTTGCGATAGACCGTCGCCACGTCGTCGCTCCAGGCGCGGGCGAGCCGGGTGCGGAGCCGCGCGCGCGCCGCGTCCGCCTCGGCGCCCTGCGCCTCGCGCACGGCGGTGAGGACGGCCACGGCCCAGCCCTCCGCCGCCTCCGCGACGACGGGCGCCGCGTCCCCCTCCTCCTTTGCGAACAACGCCTGGAGCAGCGCGAAGGAAACCTCCGGGTCGGCGTCGCTCCCGTCGCGCGCACTCCCGTCGCGCGCGACTCCTTCCAGCCGGCGCACGGCGAGGCCCGCGTCGCGGGCGGCGGCCTCCAGGCTCTCGCCGGCCTGCACCCGCGCCGCCAGCGCCTCCGCCACCTTCTCCGCCGCTTGCGCCTCCGCTTGGGCCAGGAGCGCCGCCCGCACCTCGCTGCGCACCTCCGCCAGCGGCAGCGGCGTCGGCGCGGTCACGCCGTCCACCCGCAGGATGGCGAAGCTGCCGTCGGCAAGCTCGGTCAGGGGCGATTCCGCGCCCTCCGCCGTTTCGAACAGCACCGCGAAGATCTCCTCGCGCTCCGGCAGGTCGTCGAGAACGGGAGTCTCGGCCCGGTCGAGGCCGGCGCGGTCGACTCCCGTCAAGGGCATCGCCTGTGCGCCGACGGCCGCCGCCGCCCGCTCCAGCGAGGCGCCGCCGCCGAGCTCGTCCTCCAGGACGGTCGAAAGGCGGAACAGCCCCTCGCCCGCGAGATCGAGCGCCATCTCGTCGTGCAGCGCCTGCCGCACTTCCTCGAAGCCCTGGCGCCGCGCCGGAGTCACCGATTCGACCTTGAAGAGATGCCAGCCGAACGGGGTCTCGACCGGCCCGCTGGCCTCGCCGGCGGAAAGCGCGAAGATCGCCTCCGTCGCCGCCTTCATCGGCCCGCCCGGCTCGAATTCGGGGAGGGTCAGCACGGTGGCGCCGCGGCCCGCGAGAGCGTTGGCCACGGCCTCGAACGGCCGGCCCTCCGCCAGCATCCGCGCGCCGTCGCGGATCAGCGCCTCGTCGGCGGCGTTGATCTGAACCACGGCGCGCCGCTCCGGCATTTCGAACTCGTCGATCCGCGCCTCGTATTCGGCGTAGACGTCGTCGTCGCTGAGCTCGATCTCGGAAACCATGGCCTCGGCCGTGAGCCGCACGAGCACCCCGTCGCGCCGCTCCGGCGCCATGAAGGCCTCGCCGTTCTCTTCGTACCAAGCGGCGATTTCGTCGTCGTCCGGCTCGGCAACGCCGGCCATGCCGGCGCTTGCGACCGTCGCCACCACGGCGTCCCGCCGCTCAGCCCGGTAGCGGTGGAGGGCACCGGCCAGGGAGTCCGGCACCGCGCGCTCGGCGCCCACCGTGCCCAGCAGCTGGGCGCGCAGCAGATCGGCGCGGATCAGGTCCTCGTACTCGGCGCGGGTCATGTCGTTGCGTTCGAGCATGAGGTCGTAGAGCGCGGGGTCGAAGGCGCCTTCCTCGTTCATGAAGGCGTCGGCACTCTCCAGCTCCCGCCGGACGCTGGAGTCGGCGGCGCGCAGGCCGAGCGCGTTCGCCTCGGCGTCCAGCAGGTACTGGCGGACGAGCAGGCCGAGCACCTGGCTGGAGAGGCCGTTGCGATGGGCCTCCTCGCGTGTGAGATCGGGCCGGCCGGCGCGCTCCCGCTCCCGTTGCAGCGCGCGCTGGAACTGGCGGTCGAACAGCACCGTCGGCACCTCAACGCTGCCCACCGTGGCGATGGCGGAGCGGCTGCCGCCGGTGAACACGTCGTTGATGCCGAAGGCGGCGAAGCTCACCGCCAGGATGACGATGATGCCGCGGCTTGCCCAGGATTTGGTGGCCTGGCGTAGGGAGCGAAGCATGGCGGGGCCCGTTCTGGACAGGAGGCGCGCGACGCGGGAGCGGATAATAGAAGCGCCCCTTCCCCCCGGGCAACACCGCGCCGAAAAACGGCAGCCGCGCGCGCAACCGTGCTAAACATCCGCCTTTCGAAAAGAACGCCCCGAGCGTCATGTCGTCCACGCCCCGGCCCCGGCGGCCGCTCCTGCTCGCCAACTGGAAGATGCACGGCCTGCGCGCGGACGGCCGCGCCCGGGCGCTGGCCGCGGGCGCAGGAGCCGATGCCTGCGACGTCGTCCTCTGCCCTCCGGCGACGCTGCTGGAAGCGGTCGGCGCCGTCCTCGCCGGCGGGCCGGTGGCGCTCGGCGGCCAGGATTGCCACGCCGAGGCCGAAGGCGCCCATACCGGGGACGTGAGCGCGCCGATGCTGGCCGATGCCGGCTGCGCTTACGTCATCGTCGGCCATTCGGAACGCCGCACCGGCCATGGCGAGCGCGACGAGACGGTTGCGCGGAAGGCGGCGGCCGCGCATGCGGCGGGCCTCGTCGCCGTGGTTTGCGTCGGCGAAAGCGCGCGCGAGAGGGACGAGGGCCGGGCGCTCGCCGCGATCGGGTGCCAGGTCCGGGACTCCCTGCCCGCCGGCGCGACGCCCGGCAACACGGCGGTCGCCTACGAGCCGGTCTGGGCCATCGGCAGCGGCCGCACGCCGGCACCGGCGGACATCGCCGCCGCACACACGCGCGTCCGGGAAGGCTGGGACACGCGATTTTCCGGGGGCGGTGCCGCGCTCCGCGTGCTATATGGCGGCTCCGTCAAGGCGCGGAACGCCGGCGCGATCATGGAGGTTCCGGGCGTGGACGGCCTGCTGGTCGGCGGCGCCAGTCTTTCGGTCGACGAATTCCGGTCGATTTGCCGGGCCTGCTCCCGCGCACGCGCCGGGGGATGACGGGGAACGCCCGTGGAAACGATCCTGCTCGTGATCCTGATCGTCATCGCCGTCGCGATGATCGGCATCGTGCTGCTGCAACGGAGCGAGGGCGGCGCGCTCGGCATCGGCGGTGGGCCGAGCGCGATGTTCTCGGCGCGGGGCACGGCCAACCTGCTCACCCGCGCCACGGCCGTTCTGGGCGCGCTCTTCATGATTCTGAGCCTGGTGCTCGCGATCCTCTCCGGCGGCTGGAGCGAACGCGATTCGGTGCTGGACGCGGCAGGCGAGGCGGCGCCGGTGCCCGTCGCCGCCGATCCGCTCGAACTGCCGGGCGAGAGCGACTTCGCCGACGACCTCGAACGCCTCGATCTTCCCGATCTCCCCGAAGACGACCGCTCGGTCGTCCCGCGCGCCGAATAGGCGGCGGGCGATGGGCGCGGCGGGCGGCGGGTGCGCCGTCGAGACGGAGTTGAAGCTCGGCGGTGACGCAGCGGCGCTCGACCGGGGCTGGCGTGCGGTGGTGCCCGAGGGCGGCGAGGAGCGCAGCGAACGCCTGCGCAGCACCTATTTCGATACCGGTGACTTCCGCCTGCGCCGGCGCGGCTTCACCTTGCGCATCCGCGCGGAGGGGGACCGGCTGATCCAGACTCTGAAGGCGGCGCCCGCGCCGGGCAGCGGGGCCGCGCTCCGGCGGCGCGAATGGTCGCAGCCGGTCGAGAGCCTTGCGCCGCGCCTTCCCGCCGCGGCCGATCCGGCGGTGCGCGCCGCGATGCGCATGATCCGGCCCGCCGAACTGGCGCCGGCCTTCTCCGCCGACGTGCTGCGGCGGACGGCCACGATCCGCGTCGCGGTGCCGGGCCGCGCCGGGGCGGTGGTCGAGGTCGCGCGCGACAGCGGTGAGATCGCAGCGGGCGGCAAGCGGGCGCCGGTTTCCGAATTGGAGCTCGAACTGCGCGAAGGCCCGCCGAGCGCGCTCTACGACCTCGCCATGGCGGTGCAGTCCCGCGCCCCGCTCCGCCTCCAGACGGCGAGCAAGGCCAAGCGCGGCTACGTCCTCGCCGTAGGCGAGGGCTATGCCGGACGGAAGGCGCGGGCGCCCGCGCTGGAGCCGGGGATTTCGGTGGACAAGGCCTTCGATGGCATCTTCCGCGCCTGCCTCGATCATTGCGTCGCGAACCAGGACGCGGTGCTCGCCGGGACGGACCCGGAAGGCGTGCACCAATTTCGCGTCGCGCTGCGCCGGCTCCGCTCCGCCTTCGCGGTGTTCGCGGCCGTCCTGCCGCCTGGCGACACAGCCCCGCTGGACCGCGAGGCGAAACGCTTCCTGGGCGCCTTGGGGCCGGTGCGCGACTGGGATGTCTTCATCGCCGAAACCCTCACGCCCCTCCGCGCCGTCCGCCCGCGCGATTCGTCCCTGGAGGCGCTGGCCGAGGCCGCCTGGGCGGCGCGCCGCCGCGCCTACGAACGGACGGAGGCGTTGCGCGCGCCGGGCTACACCGCGTTCCTCCTCGCGCTCGGCCGCTGGATCGAAACCGCGGGCTGGCGCGGCGGCGAGAGCGGCGCCACCGGCTCCGCATCGCGCTCAAGAAGCTGCGTTACGCCAGCGAGTTCTTCGCGACCCAGTTCCCCGGCGCGGCGACCCGCCGCCACGTCAAGGCGGCGCGCCGGCTCCAGGACGATTTCGGCCGGCTGAACGACGCCGCCGTGGCCGAACGGCTGCTGGAGGGCCTCGTCGCCTCGCACGCCGGCGGCGCGGCGCTCGCACCGGGCGCGGGCCAAGCCGTCGGCTGGAGCGCCCGCGCGCGCTCGGAAAGGCTCGCCGCCATCGCCGGCAGGTGGCGCCGCTTCGCGGCATTGCCGCCCTACTGGCGCGGCGACGGCAAGGGTTGACCGCGCCGGTCAGGCGCCTTCCATCGTCAGGATGGCGGCGCCCAGCAGCCGCCCGTCGTGCAGGTGGATAGTGGGTAGTGGATAGTCGGAGGGAGAGATGACACCGCCCGAGCCCGTGAGGGTGGCGTTGACCTACCCCATGGAGGTCGATGGCCGCCGCATCGACGCGCTCACCATGCGCCCGCCGCTGGTGCGCGACATCCGCGATGCGTAGCGCGGCGGTGGCGAGAGCGCCGGTATGGAGATCAGGCTGTTCGCGGAACCTCTGCGAGGTCACGCCGGGCGTGATCGAGGAGCTCCACGCCCGCGACTACCGCAGCCTCAGGGATGTCTATGCGGATTTTCTGGCCGGCGGCGGCTAGGCGCCCCTGGTGGCGCGCGACCTGGGCGATGATGTGGGCCGCCGCGCCGAAGCCGTAGAGGCCGATGCGCGCCGCGTCCCCCGCCATGCGGAGCGCCCGGTAGCCGATGAGTCCGGCGCAGAGCAGCGGCGCCGCCTCCGTGTCGCTTCGCCCGTCCGCCAGCGGCAGGCGCCGCAGGTCCAGCCGAGCCAGGGGATGCCGACGCGCTGGCCCACGCGCAGGCGCTCGACGCCGGTGCCGAGCGCCGCGACCCGGCCCACCGCCTCATGCCCCGGCACCAGCGGCAGGCGGGGCCGGGCGAGCTCGCCATCGACCACGTGGAGGTCGGTGCGGCAGACCCCGCAGGCCGCCACCCGCACCAGCACTTCCCCCGGCCCCGGTTCCGGGATCGGCCGCTCCTCCAACGCCAGCGCCCGGCCGGTGCCCCGGAACACCATCGCCCGCATCATCGCCCCGGTCATGGCGGGACGCCCGCTACGCCGCGAACCAGCGCGCATCGTCGCAGCCACACACGAATGTCACGCGGATACCGTTGTTCGCCAGAACCACGCGGTGATCGAGCCAATCCCGGTCCACCGCGTTGACCGCCGGGATCCCCTCGCGCCTGGCCAGCGCGGCGAATTTCCGGTCGTCGCAATCGAATCCGGCGGCGATGACCGCCGGCGGGAGATCGGCGTACTCGCCGTTGGCTCGTTTGGGAAGATCAACCCGTTCGTGCCGACTCCAGTCCAGGCAAACGGCTTGGTAGAACCGATCGCCGACGCCGGGTTGGCCGCTCGGGCGCAGATGGTTTCGGTATTCCGCCTCGATGGCGCCTTTCGCGTCGAGAACGACGCGCTCCCCGTTGTCGAGGACGCGCATGAGGAAACGGACCGCGGCCGCACGGCACGCCGGCGCGACGGGCCGTCCGCCGTTGCCGCGCCCGTTCGCCACTACCGGGACGTTGGTGTCGATGGTCCAGCGCGTCATTCGGCGGCGCTCTGCATGCGTTCGAGGCGCGCAAGCTCGGCCTGGGCGGTCTCGCCGAAGGCGTCGCCCATGAACCGGTCCGGCCAGTTGCGGATGTTGCCGTATTCGTCGAGGGCGAGCGCCTCGATCGCGGACGCGCCGCCCGACACGCCGCAGAAATAGAGCGCCATGTCGCCGGCTTCGATCCGCCCCTCGGCGATGCGGCGCTGGAGGCGGAGAAGAAGATGCTCCGAATGGCTCTCGAAGACGACCTGCACGTTGCGGTAGGTCGCCGCGTGGAGAATCACGTCGGCGAGCCCCGCCTGCGCCAGCGGATGGAGGTGAATCTCCGGCTGTTCGAGCAGCACGGTCGAGCCTTTCGGCGCGTAATGGAGAAGCGTAACCGCCGGCAGCACCTGGGAGACGCCGAAGCCGACATCGGTGAGCAAGACTTCGGCCCCGCCGGTGCGCGTCTTCACGCGCGCCTGCCAGCGGTTCGATCCCGGCGCGATCTCTTCGACCCGGAACCCGTGGACAAGCCCCAGTTCACGCAGCCAGTGCGCGACGATCTGGGAGAACGGCCGGAGGCGCTGCTTCCGCCCGAGATTCTGCCTCTCACCCGCGGCCTGCGCCGCGATGATGGCGCCGATCGTCCGCTCCCCCCGTTCGCCGACGTCGGTTGGGCGCGAACGGGCCCAGAGATAGTCGCGTTTCGGGCGCTCCCGCAGCGGGCCCAGATAGTAGAGCTTGTCGAGTGCTCTCTCGAACGCCGCTTCGAGATCGGCCAGGAAGCCGCTGTTTTGAAAATAGCGCCGCGCCTCGTCGGGAAACTGGTAAGTCTTGACGGGGCCGGGCAGCTTCCACGCTCGCCCTTGGTTGCGGACGAACGAAAAATCCGACTCCGGAACCTGGGCGACGAGGTTGAATTTGGTCTCGCTCTCGCCTGCCCGCTCCAGCGCGAACCGGGCGTCGCCGACGCAATAGGACAGCCTCCGGCTGCGGAACGCCTGCTTGTGGATGTCGGCCTCTGCGCGCATGGCGAGCTCTCTCGAACGGGCGATCGTCCCGTCCCACGGCGTGGCGACGTCGATGTCGGATTCGCTCTCGAAAGCGAGTCGGAAGCGGAGCGCGTGGCTCTCGTCATGGCCGTGGATCGTGTCCGCCGCGGTGCCGAGGGCGACGAACCGGCCGTTGAGGTCCAGGGCGGCGGCGCGGTCGCTGGAGTCCTTGGTCTGCTTCAGGAGCAGCAGGAATTGCAGGAGGCTCGATTTGCCCGACGAGTTCGCGCCGAACAGCCCGGTGATCCGGCCGAAGGCCATGTCGGCCTTCCGCCAGCTCTTGAAATTTTGGAGCTCCAGACGCTTCAGCATGACCGCCGTTCCGTAGTGCCGGGCAAGGCTGGACAGGATACCGGATGCTCGCCCCGGAGGCGGGCTTTCAGCCCTCGACGATTCGCAGGAAGCCGAGGTCGTCCACGCGGAGGCGCTGGCCCGGGCAGACGAGGGTGGTGGCGGACGCCTCCTCGACGACGAGCGGCCCTTCCGCCTCGAAACCGGGCGGCAGAAGGTCGCGATCGTAGAGCGCCGCCTCGCGCCTGCCCTCCTCGCCGAAATCCACCGCGCGCGCGCCGCGCGCCGCCGCGGCGGCCGAGCGCCCCGCCGCCGTCCACGACTCCAGGCGGGGCCGGACGACTTCCACCGTCGCGGTCAGCCGGAAGGTCACGAGTTCGACCGGCGTGTCGGCCAGGCGGAAGGTGTAGGCGCGTTCATGGGCAGCGTGGAAGGAAGCGAGGAGCGACTCCCGCGAAGCCCGCGCCGGGTCCACCGCGACGGTCACCGAGTGCTCCTGGCCGAGATAGCGCATGTCGACGTGGCAGGCGGAAGACAGCGCGCCGCCGTGGCCGTCCGCCGCGAAGTACCGCGCGGCTTCCTCCCGGAGTTCGGCGAAGAGCGCGCGCGCCGTCTCCATCTCCAGGGTCTCGGCGCGCATGAGCACCGTGCGCGTGAGGTCCCGGCGGGGCGCCGTCGCGAGCATCCCCCAGGCGGAGAAGAGGCCGGGATAGCGCGGCACCACGATCTCCTTCACGCCGAGTTCGCGCCCCAGCGCCGGGCCGTGCATGGCGCCGCCGCCGCCGCCGACCATCAGGGCGAAGTCGCGCGGGTCGTGGCCGCGCTGGATCGAGACCAGCTTGAGGGCGTCGATCATGTTCGCCTCGACCAGCCGGATCACGGCGACGGCCGCTTCGTCCACGCCGCAGCCCAGGCCGCGGGCGATCCTGCCCATGGCCGCTCGCGCCCGCCCGGCGTCGAGGGCGAATTGGCCGCCCGCGAAGTGCGCGGGGTTCAACACGCCGGCGATCAGCTTCGCGTCGGTGACGGTCGGCTCGGCACCGCCGCGGCCGTAGCAGGCGGGGCCCGGATCCGCGCCGGCGCTGCGCGGGCCGACGCGGAGCGCACCGGCGGCGTCGAACCAGGCGATCGAGCCGCCGCCCGCGCCGATCTCGACGATGTCCACCACCGGGACGCGCACCGGGTAGCCGTAGCGCAGCCGCGTCGCCTCCAGCCGGTAGTCGGTGGTGACCTTGGGCGCGCCGCCCTCGATGGTGGCGCACTTGGCGGTCGTGCCGCCGATGTCGAGATAGATCACGTCGGGCGCGCCGCAGAGCCGGCCGATCAGGGCGGCGCCGTTGACGCCGGCGGCGGGGCCCGATTCGAGCAGGGTGATCGGATGCGCTCTGGCCCAGGCGAAGCTCGTGGTCCCGCCGTTCGACTGCATCGCCATGCAGGGGCAGGCGAGGCCGAGGGCACGCAGCCCCGCCTCCAGCGCGCCGAAGTAGCGCTCCACGATGGGCTGGACGTAGGCGTTGAGCACGGCGGTGTTGGCGCGCTCGTATTCGCGCCATTCCCGCGTGATCGCGTGTGAGGCGGTGATGCCGACCCCGGGCAGCCGTTCGCGAAGCCAGGCTTCGCATTCGGCCTCGTGCGCGGGCCGGACGTAGGAGTGAAGGAACTGGATCGCGACCGCTTCCACCCCCTCGGCCCGGCAGACCGCGACCACGCGCTCCAGGTCCTCGAGATGCAGCTTCACGCGGACGCGGCCCCGGGCGTCGACCCGCTCGCGCACCTCGAAGCGGAGCCGCCTGGGCACGAACGGCGTCTCCTTGCGGTAGCGCAGGTTGTAGAGATCGGGGCGGTTGCCGCGCGCGATCTCCAGGACGTCGCGGAAGCCCTCGGTGGTGACCAGCGCCGTCTTGACGCCCTTCCGCTCGGTGATCGCGTTGATCACCGTCGTTCCGCCATGCACGAAGGAGGTGACGGCCGCGGCATCGAGGCGCGCTTGGCGGATCGAATCCAGCACGCCCCGCGTGAGGTCGCGCGGCGTGCTCAGCGACTTGGCGACGGTGAGCGCCCCTGTCGGCTCGTCGAGATGCACCAGATCGGTGAAGGTCCCGCCGATGTCGGTCGCGAGCCGTCCCACCTTCGTCCCCGCGCGGATTGCCGGCGGCGATTATTCACGGCGGCCGGTGCCGGTCAAACGCGGCGCGCGTTGCCGGGCGGTGCGCCGCCGTGTAGGGAGGCCGAAAATCGGAGGCGGGAATGGATCGATTCGACCTCGGGCGCCGCCTGTTCGCGGAATGGCTGGGGACCCTGTGTCTGCTTGCCGTCGTCGTCGGCTCGGGGATCATGGGCGAGCGGCTCGCCGGCGGGAACACCGCCCTCGCGCTGCTCGGCAACACGCTCCCCACCGGCGCCATCCTGGTCGTGCTGATCCTGGTGCTGGGCCCCGTCTCGGGCGCGCATTTCAACCCCGCCGTCACGCTCTGTTTCGCCCTGCGCCGCGCCATCGGCTGGCGCCTCGCCGGCCTCTACCTTCTGGCGCAGCTGGGCGGCGGCGTCTGCGGGACGATGCTCGCCCACGGCATGTTCGAGGAGCCGGTCGTCGCGGCCGGGGCGACCGCGCGCACCGGCTTCCCGCAATGGCTCGGCGAGTTCACCGCGACCTTCGGGCTGGTCGCAACGATCCTGGGTTGCCTGCGCTTCCGCCCGCAGGCCGTGCCCTGGGGAGTCGGGCTCTTCATCGCCGCCGGCTACTGGTTCACCTCGTCCACCTCCTTCGCCAATCCGGCGGTGACGGTCGCCCGCGCGCTCACCGATACGTTCTCCGGTATCCAGCCCGCGCACATGCCGGCCTTCATCCTCGCCCAGCTCGTGGGCGCGGCGGCGGCGACCCTGGTGTTCGGCTGGCTGCTGGGCGAGCGGCGCGCGCCTAAGGAGCAAGCGTGACCGCCACGCGCCCGAACGCCGTGAAATCCGCTTCCACCCGCTGGCCGGGTGCGATCGTCGCTGGCGTGATGCACGTCCCGGTGGTGACGATCTCGCCCGCCGCCAGCGCGCCCCCGTGGCGCACGCGGTCGTTGGCGAGCCAGGCCAGGGCGATGCGCGGGTCGCCCAGCACGTTGGCGCCGCTGCCCCGGGCCGCCGTCGCGCCGTCGATCGAAAGGCGCACCGGATGGGCGGCGAGGTCGGCCGCGCGCCAGTCCGGCGGCGCTTCCGGCCCGAGCACGAAATATTCCGTGCAGGCGTTGTCGGCGATCAGCTGGGCCGCACCGACCGCGGTGAAATCGCGGAACCGCGAATCCGGGATCTCGATCGCGACGTGGAGCGCCGAGACCGCCGCCATGACCTCCTCCACCGCGTAGTCGGCGCCCCGCCCCGGCAGATCCGCGCCCATGCGGAAGGCGAATTCCGCCTCGGCGACCACCATGTGGAGATGCCCCGCCGGAAGGGCGGTGCCGCTCCGGTGCGTCTTGCTCTCCAGCAGGCGCCCGGCGAGGGGGCCGTCCACGCCGATGTGCTTCTGGCCCGCCGCGCTGGTCGCCGCGATCTTCCAGCCGATGGGCCGGGCACCGAGCAGCCGCGCCAGCGCCGCCTGCGCCGCGTACCCCTCCGCGCTCGTGCGCGGCCGGCACGACTCCGGGATCGCGTCGATCAGGGCGCGGCCACGCCAAGCGTCCCGGATCGCGCGCGCCGCCGCCTCACTTCTCGCCGTCTCCATCGTGCCATTGTGACGCCCCCGCCGGCGCACCGCCACCGCCGCGCGTTTTCGCGGGCGGGTCAGAGCAGCGGGTTGTCCGTTTCCAGCCCGAGCGAGAGGCGGCCGTAGGTGACGGCGTTCGGGTCCCAGGTCTGGGTGATGTGGGCGCTGCCGGCGTGGATGTCGCGGAAGGCGCGGGAGAGGGGGTTGCTGTCGTAGAGGCCGCCGCCGCCGCTCGCTTCCATGATCGTGTTCACGGCTTGGCGGCAGAGCCGGGCGGCGTAGGCGCCCTCGGCGCGGTAGCGTGCGCGGTCCCGGGCCCCCGGCAGGGCGCCGGCGCGGGCCGTCGCCATCGCCTCGTCGCAGTTCCCGAGATAGAGCCGCCGCGCCGCGGCGACGGCGGCCCGGGCCTCGGCGACCTTGACGTGGACGGTGCCGTGGTCGGCGAGCCGCTGGCCGGAATAGCGGGCGATTCGCGTGCGCGTCGCCTGGACGTAGCTCTCCACCGCCGCCTCGGCGATCCCGAGCACCACCGCGCCGACCCAGGAAAAGAACATCGCGAACAGCGGCAGGCGGTACACCGCGCCGGTGTTGACGGCGTTGCCCGGCGCCGCGCCGTGGCGCGTGTCCGCCGCGTCGATGGTCCGGTGATCGGGAACGAAGGCGCCGTCCACCACCGCGTCGTTGCTGCCGGTGCCGCGCAGGCCGGAAGCATGCCACGTATCGACCACGGTGTAATCGCCCTTCGGCAGGAGGAACAGGCGAAACGCCTGCGGTTCCGCGCCCCCCGCCATGGCGGCGAAGAAGTTCGCGCGGGCGTGGTCGATGCCGCTGCCGAAGGGCCAGCGCCCGCTGAGTCGCCAGCCGCCCTCCACCCGCATCGCCTTGCCGCAGGGGAAGATCAGGTTGCCGGTGAGCAGCGCGTCCCTGTCGGCGCCCCAGATTTCCTCCTGCGCCCGCGCCGGCCAGAGCGCGAGCTTGAAGGTGCAGCTCGCGAGGTTGCAATAGACCCAGCCCGTCGAGGCGCAGCCGCGGGAGAGCGCGGCGACGATCTCCATCATCGCGCGGTAGTCGACCTCGGCACCGCCGAGCCGCGCCGGCAGCGTCGCGCGGATCAGGCCGTTTTCGACGAGATCGGCGATGGTCTCGTCGGGGATGCGCCGGCGCGCTTCGGCCTCGCGCGCGCGCTCGCGCAGCGCCGGGATCAGCGCCTCGGCGCGGGCCAGCAGCGTGCCTGCGTCGGGCGCCGCCATCGGCAGCCTATTCGGCCGCCGCCTGCCGCACTGCCCGGCGCCGCGCCTGCGGCGGCTTGTGGTACGCGCCGTCCTTCATGACCATGAGGATATTCGCCGCGTCCTGGAACAGCGTCAGATCGGCGAGCGGGTCGCCGTCGATCAGCAGCAGGTCGGCCAGGCCGCCGGCCGCGACTCGCCCGAGCGCCGCCGGCTCGGCGAACGCCTGCGCCCCGTAAAGGGTGGCGGCGCGCAGGATCTCGTGTGGCTTCATGCCGAGATAGTGGGTGAAGTGTTCGAAATCCCGGGCCATGGCGCCGTGCGGCGTCCAGGGGAAGCCGTAATCGCCGAACGGCAGCACCTTGATGCCGCGCGCGTGCATCTTCTTGAGCGTTTCGGAGGCGACCTCGAGCTCGCGAACGAAGCCCCAGGAGGCCGCGTCGTCCGGGGTGATGCCGAATTCGGCGGCCTCGTAGGCGGTCGCGTGGGTGAAGCCGATCGCCGGCACGACCCAGTGCGAATCCTTGTGCGCCTCCAGCAGGTCGAGGGATTCCGCGTCCGCATAGGTCGCGTGGTAGATCAGCGCGATCCCGTATTTGATGCAGAGCTTGATCGATTCCGGGTTGCGGGCATGGGCGGCGAGGCGCCGCCCGCGCTGGTGGGCCACCCGCGCACCGGCCGCCACCTCGTCCTCGTCCATGGCGCTCTGCTCGGCGTCGCAGGAGCCGACGATCAGATGGTCGCCGGACGGCATGAGCTTGATGATGTCGACGCCTTCCCGGATCAGCTCCCGGCAGGCGCGGCGGATCTCCTCCGGCCCGTCGGCGAAGAGCGAGAGATCGTTCTTGTAGTGGTGCATCATGCGCTGGTCGCCGAGGCCGCCGGTGACGGTGATCTCGGGCGAGGCGGCCCGGTAGCGCGGCCCGGGGACGCGGCCGGCGTCGATCTCGTTGCGGAGCACGATGTCGAGGCGCGGCTTCGCGGCGCCCGCGCCCACCGCCGCCGTCACGCCGTGGTCGATGATCGTCCGGGCGTTGTGCATGGTGATGAGCGTGTGCTCCTCGGGCGGAATCTCGGACATCGGCTGCGGCCCGGTGTAGCTCATGTGGCAATGGGCGTTGACCAGCCCGGGCATGAGCGTCGCGCCCGCGCCGTCGACCACGGTCGCACCGCTGCGCGGCAGGGGGCGCTTACCCCTGGTGACTTCCCGAATGCGGTTGCCCTCGATCGCCACTTCGCCCGCATAGGGCTTCTCGCCGGTGCCGTCGAAGACGTTGACGTTGGTGAAGACGGTGCGCGCCATGTCGCGTTCCTCCGCAAGGGTCGGTTCCGCCCGCGATGCTCGCCCCCGGGCGCCGGCGCGTCAATGCGGTCGCCGCCGGCGGCGCGCCGCTATTCCGGGGCGAAGAAGGCGAGGGCGCGGGCCTCGATGCTGCGCCGCGGCGGGGCGTCGGCCGGCGTGGCGGGATCGACGAACGCCGTGTGGGCGGTGAAGCGCGCCCGTCCGTCGGCGAGCGAATCGTAGCATTTGAAGACCAGCGCCTCGCCCGGCTCCATCGCCGGGAAGTAGAACCAGCGGTGGTCGGGGTTGTGGCGCAGCTGGAAGACCTCGCCCACGCGGTCCTCGTAGACGAGATCGGTCTCGACCAGATCGTCCGGCGCGATGCTGCGGGCGTCGCAGATCGCGAGCGGCATGTCGCGCACCGGCCCCGCGAGCGGCCGCCAGACCTGGACCACGGCGAAGCGGTGCGCGAGCAGGCGCGCGGCGCGGTCCGCCGGCAGCAGGTCGCGCACCCGGCGCGGCGCCGAGCGCTCGGTATAGTCGTTGTGGGCGACGGGCACGGGCTCCCGCACCTTGCCGGGGGTTTCGCCCGCCGGCGCGTTGATCCGTATGGTGTGATCGAACACCAGGACCTCCGCCGCTCCGCTGTAATCCTTCACCAGCCGCTCGAGCTCCGGGTAATAGACGGATTCGACTTCCGCCTCGTCGAAGAAGTCGGTGACGCCGGTGTCTCTCCTGGCCAGCGCGAAGCCCTCGCGCTCCAGGGTGAAGCGTGCCCCCTGTGCGCGGCCGTCTCGGATCGTGACCGTGACCTCCCGGTAGTCGGCGTCGCGCCGCACCACGTCCTCGCCGGGCGGGGCGAGATGCGTGACCGGCCGCCGCCCGGTGGGAATCAGATAGTTGACCGGCGCGCGGATGGAATCGGGCATGGCGAAGGCTCCTGCGGTCGGCGCGGCACGCGCCCCTAATTCGCCCCCGTGACCCAGATCGCGGTGTCGTGGAAGACGGCGCCGCCGTTGGGGTAGCCGGGGGCGGCGGAGGTCAGGGTGTTGACGCCGATTCCCTCCTCGAAGGCGGTGTTGGGCCAGACGCTTTCGACGATCACGGTGCCGCGTTGCTGGGCACCGCCGGCGATTCGCGCATGCAGCAGGATGGAGCCCCGCGTGTTGCCGAGGCGGATGCGGTCGCCGTCGGCGAGGCCGAGATCGCGGGCGTCGCCGGGATGGAGGAGGGCGCTGGGGCGCGCTTCCTTGGCCTGGCTGGTGTGCGTCTCGGTGAAGCTCGAATTGAGGTAGTTGTGCGCCGGCGCGGTCACGAGGCGGAAGGGGTGCTCTTCGTCGGCCGCGTCGATCACCGCCATGTGGTCGGGGAACGCCGGCATCTGCGCGCCGTGCGGCCCCATCGACGCCCAGTCCGGCTTGAAGCGGAAGCGTCCGTCCGGCCAGCCGAAGCCTTTCAGGTGATGGGCGGTCTCGAAATCCGGCATACAGTCGTGCCAGCGCTTCGCCTTGAGGGTCGCCGCGTCGGGCAGGCCCGAGCGCGCGAGCGTCGCGTCGATCAGCGCCCAGGCGGTCATGCGGAAGCCCGGATGGTCGGCGCCGAGGCGCTCGGCCAGGGCGCAGACGACCTCGTGATTGGCGCGCGCCTCGGCGGGGGGCTCGATCGCCTTCGCGCCCATGAGGAGATAGGCGTGGCCGCCGCCGACATAGATGTCGTCGTGTTCGAGAAACATGGTCGCGGGCAGCACGACGTCGGCGAAGCGGGCGGTGTCGGTCATGAACTGCTCGTGCACGGCGAGGAACAGGTCCTCCCGTTGCAGGCCGGCGCGCACCCTGGCCGATTCCGGCGCCACCGCCGCGGGGTTGACGTTCTGCATGAGCATCGCGGTCACCGGGGGGCCGTCGCCCAGGTCCGACGGCTCGCCGGTCAGCACCGGGCCGATACGCGACATGTCGAGGCGGCGCACCTTCGGATCGCGGGCGTCGAGCCCCTCGATCAACGTCGAATCGATGCCGAACGCGCTCTTGGTGGAGAAAAGGGCGCCGCCGCCCTCGTGGCGCCAGGCGCCGGTGACCGCGGGGATGCAGGTGACCGCGTGCATGTTGGCCGCGCCGTTGCGGGAGCGGGTGAACCCGTAGCCCAGGCGGATGTAGGTGCGCGCCGTCCGGCCGATGAGGCGCGCGAGATCGACGATCCCGGCGGCCGGGATTCCCGTGATGCCGGCCGCCCAGTCGGGGCCGCGGCTCCGGAGATGGGCTTCGAACTCGTCCGGGCAATCGGTGTAGCGCGCGAGGTAGGGGCGGTCCGCGAAGCCTTCCGCGAAGAGCACGTGCATGATGGCGCAGGCGAGCGCGCCGTCCGTCCCCGGGCGGAGCGCGACGTGGCGGTCGGCGACCTTGGCCGTGCGCGTCTCGTAAGGGTCCACGACGACGAGCGTCGCCCCCCGCGTCTTCCGCGCCCGCGCGATGTGGGTCATCACATTGACCTGGGTCGAGGCGGGATTGCAGCCCCAGACGACGATCAGGTCGGACTTCGCCATCTCGCGCGGGTCGCTGCCCCGGAAGACGCCGGCGCCGGCCTGCCAGCCGTCGCTCGAAAGGCGGGTGCAGATGGTCTCGTCCTGCGACGAATAGCCCATGACGTGGCGCAGCCGGTTGATCCCGTCGCGCTGCACCAGCCCCATGGTGCCGGCGTAGTAGTAGGGCCAGACGGCTTCCCGGCCGTGCTTCCCGGCGGCGCTGACGAACGCCTCGGCGATGATGTCGAGCGCGTCGTCCCACGCGATCGGGCGGAACGCGCCGCCGCCCTTCTCGCCGGTGCGCTGCAAGGGGCGCGTGAGCCTGTCCGGGTGATGCACGCGCTCGGCGTAGCGTGCGACCTTGGCGCAGATCACGCCGGCGGTGTAGTCGTTCTCCCGCGCCCCCCGCACCGCGCCGATCCGGTCCGGCGCGAGGCGTTCCACCTCGAGCGCGCAGGTCGACGGGCAGTCGTGCGGGCAGGCGGTCGCGACGAATTCGCTCGGCATGGCGCTTCCTCCTCGAAGCCGGCTCGCGCCGATGATAGCCGATCCGGCGCCCCGCGCCGATACCGCCGGCCCCCGGGCTTCGTATCGTTTCGGTTTGATCGTGACCCCATTCGTGGTATGCCTCGCCGCGCGACGGAAGGCGAGCTCCTCGCATGACCGAACGCCGCCCTTCTCCCGACTCCCCGCGCGCCATCGAGGCCGGCGCCCGCCCGGATGGCGCGCCGCCCCTGATGCCCGGGGGGGGGGGGGGGGGGTAGAAAACCTGATTCTTCCCCGCGCTCGGACATGACGCGGCGCATGGCGGCATGACGGAAGGCGTGCTGCCTGCGCGGCGCGGCGGCGGCCTGCGGCACGGGAACCGCCGGGATGTGCTGCGGGCGCTCGTGCTGCGCGGGCCGCAGCCGCGAGCGGTGCTGGCCGGGAGGCTCGGCCTGACCGGCGCCGCGCTGTCGCGCGTCACGCGCGAACTCCTGGACGCAGGCTTGGTGCGGGAGCTGCCGGAGGAGACGAGCGCCGGACCCGGCCGCCGCCTCGTGCCCCTGGACCTCGCGCCGGAGGGCGGGTATGTGCTCGGGATCGGAATCAGCTCCATCCTTCAGACGATCACCCTGGCCGATCTCAAGAACCGGACCCTCGCGGGGGTGGATCTGACTCTCGATTCCGTGAGCGACGCGGATGCCGTCGTCACCCACCTGGCCCGCGAGAGCCGGCGGCTGATCGACGCCCATGTTACCGATCGCCGCCGCCTGCTGGGCGGCTTCCTCATGATCTCCGGCTGGGTGGACGGCGGGCGCGGCGCCGTGCGGCGCTCTCTCTACATGGGAGAGGGCTGGAACGACCTGCCCCTGCGCGAGCGATTCGCGGACCTTCTCGACCTGCCGATGAGGATCGAATCCCTGCCGGCCGCCACCGGGCTCGCGGAAATGCGCTTCGGCGCAGCGCGCGGGTGGAACGACGCGCTGGCGTTCACCTGCGGTCTCGGGCTCGGCGCGGGGCTGATCCTGAACGGACGCCCGGTCGAGGGGCGCGTTTCCTCGGCCAGCGAAATCGGGCGGGCGCCGGCGACCGGCGCCGACGGCGCGACGGCGGCGCTGGACCTGCTGGCGAGCGGCTTCGCCGTCCTGCGGCGGCTGGGTGACGAGAGCGCGGGTCTCCGGCTCCCGCACGGGCGGGAGAGGGTGGAACGGCTCTTCGCCGCGATCGAGCGCGACCGGAAGGGAGACCCGTCCGTGGCCTCGGCCATGGCCGGGGCGGGTCGCGAACTGGGCCGCGCCGTCGCGCGCTTTGCCCTGTTCGCCGCGCCGGAGGTCGTGGTGATCGCTGGCCCCCTCTCCACGGCGCCCCGCTATCTGGCCGCCGCCAGGGAGACCATCGCCGAGGAGATGGGCACGGCCCCGCTCGACGTCGTCGCCGGCACCGTCACCGGCTACACGGGCGGCCTCTCGGCCACCTGCGCGCTGGCTGTCTGCGAATACCTGTTCGAGCGGGACCCGGACTTCCAGGGCGCGGGCGCGCCGGCGCCGTGACCGCTTGGTGGGCGCACCAGGACTCGAACCTGGGACCCGCTGAGAACGAACCACGCGTTGACGGCTTAATCCGCGTGGACCGCGGTGCCCTTGGCGACGGGGCGCAACAACGGGAACGAATGGGAATGCTTAGGGTAAGGCGCCGGTGCGGCCGTTCGCTCGCATCGCCGCCAGAGGCTGAATCCACCCCGCTGGCGGCCATTCGCTCCCGCCGGGGAGCACGCCGATCGCGCCGCCTACATGCGGAGATATCGCGCCGCACGCCGGCGGGTGCTCCGGGTACGGCGCCCGTCAGCCGCGCGCTGTGGACGCTCCCGGCCGCCCGTGGGCGACGCCGGCGCGGGTGTCGAGGGCGCAGCCGTCAAAGCTTGGTGAAGGCGGCCATGGCGGTGATCAAGACGGCGGTCATGGCAGGCAACGCGCGGTAGAGGCGGATTTCGAGAGCGGTGATCTTCGCTTCAAGGCCGGCGATGCCGGCCTTGGTCGCGCCGCCTTCGGCAACGGCATCGCGCACGGTGTCCGTGGTCGTTTCGGCCTGCTTGGCGTTGAAGCCGGCATCGGTGAGCGCCTTCACGGCCGCATGGGTGTCGAAGGTGGCGGCGGTCATGGCGTGCTTTCCCGGCGGGCGCCGGGCTTCGTCAATCGGTTTCGGCGCCGCGCCGCCCGGCGATGGCGTCGCGCAACCCTTCCATCACGCCTTCGAGGCGAGCGACCCGTTCGCCGAGCGCGGCGACCCGCTCGCCGAGCCTGTTCATGTCGCGATGAAGTGACCACAGGAACCCGACGACGGCGACCCCGACGACGACGATGGCGATGAACTCGTTCGACATGGCGCCAATGTGGCGACCCCGCCCCGCCGCGTCAATGGCGGTGAATGGCATTGAGCGGGTTTCGTGTCCCCGTGTTGACATAGTGTTGACACGGCTTTCCGACCGACCGCGCCATCCTTCCCTAAGCTATTGATTTGATTGGTGGGCGCACCAGGACTCGAACCTGGGACCCGCTGATTAAGAGTCAGCCGCTCTACCAACTGAGCTATGCGCCCGCCCGGCCGCCCGTATCGCACCGCAGCCGGGCAGAGTCAACGCCGCGACCTCGCGTCCGCGCGGTGTGTGGAGAGGGAACGATGAGGGTGCCCGGCGATGCGCGCTCGCCCATGCCTTACAATGCCGTCAGCATGGCCGGAACCGACGAGAATGTCCTCTCCTTCTGGGGCAAGGCCCGCCCCCTTGCCCCCGGCCGCGGCCCGGAACGACATCCATTGGCGTTCCACTGTCTCGATGTGGCAGCAGTCGGTGAAGCTCTGCTGGCGCGACATCGCGGCCTGGGCGATGGTCTGTTTCGCTTGCTGGGCTTGCCGCAAGACCGAGCCGCTCCTCTCGTTCCCTTCCTGCTCTGCCTGCACGATATCGGCAAGTTCGCCAAGCGGTTTCAAGCCAAGGAGCCGCTTCTTTACCCCGCTTGTTTCGCCGACGACCCGCAGCCGCTGCCCTACGATCACGGCGCCGGCGGCTTGCGGTTGTTCGACGCCGACGGCGAAGCCTTCCGTCTGCCATGCACCGGCGGTTCCCGCGCATGGAGGCCATTGATTTCGGCAGTCGCCGGCCATCATGGGGCACCGCCTACGACGCCTCAGAGAAACGAGACGCGCGTCACCCTGCGCGGCGATTTCGGCGCGCAGGGGATCGAGGCGGCGTGTGCGTTCATCCGCGAGGCGCACGGGCTTTTCTCCCTGCCGCAGAGCGTGCCGCCCCTCGACGATGCCTGCGCGCGCCGCGCTTCCTTCGCCCTGGCCGGTCTTGCCGTGCTGGCAGACTGGATCGGCTCGAACCAGACTTGGTTTCCCTATCGCGATCCCGAGGGTTTCGAGGATCTCGAAGCCTATTGGAGAGACGCCCGGAAGCGAGCCGGGAAAGCCGTCGCGGAGTCGGGCGTGCCGCCAGCCGCAAGCCGGGGCCGGGGCTGCCTCGGCTATGACGTGCTGATCGAAGAAGGCGCCATTCCGAGTCCGATGCAGGACTGGATGCGCACGCTTGAACTGCCCGACGGCCCGGCCCTGTTCACGATCGAGGACGAGACCGGCAGCGGCAAGACTGAAGCGGCGCTGATGCTCGCCCATCGCCTGATGGCGGCGGGCCGCGCGGACGGCCTCTATCTGGCCCTGCCGACGATGGCCACCGCCAACGCCATGTTCGACCGTCTCGGCAAGGCGTACCGCGCGCTGTTCGCGGCCGAAGCGGCACCGTCCCTGGCTTTGGCGCACGGGTCGCGCGACATGCACGATGGTTTCCGTTCGGCCGTGTTGCGCGGCGGGCGCGCGGAAGCGCCCTATTCCGGAGCCGGCGGCGCCGACGACGATTCCGAAACGACCGCGTCGGCGTCGTGCGCGGCCTGGATCGCCGACGACCGACGCTTGGCGTTCCTGGCGGACGCGGGTGCCGGCACGGTGGATCAGGCTCTTCTGGCGGTCTTGCCGAACCGTCATCAGTCGCTGCGGCTCCTCGGGCTCATGCGCCGCGTCCTCGTCTTCGACGAGGTACATGCCTACGATGCCTACATGCGGCGCGAGATCGAGGCGCTGCTCGAATTCCAGGCGGGGTTGGGCGGTTCGGCGATCCTGCTGTCCGCGACCTTGCCACGGAAGACTCGTGAATGGTTGGCAAACGCCTTCTCCAGGGGTCTGGGCGAGCGGTCGGATGCCCCGACAGCCCCGGACGGCGGCGGCCCGGATTATCCACTGGTCGCGGTGCGCGCGGCCGGCGTTCGAACATGCACGAAGGTGGCTGGCAGGTCCGTCCGATCGCGCACCTTGCCCCTGCGGTTCTTGAGAACGGAGGAAGAGGCGCTGGCGGCGGTCGAACGGGAAGCTCGCGCCGGCAAGGCGGTCCTCTACATCCGCAACACCGTCGACGATGCGCTTGATGCTTATGAAGCATTGATGGCGTGCGGATTGCGCGCCGATCTATTCCACGCTCGGTTCGCGCTCGTCGACCGTCTGAAGATCGAGAGACGGATCATGTCGGCGTTCGGCAAGGAAAGCGAGCTCGCTGATCGCACTGGCAAGGTGCTGGTGGCGACGCAGGTCGTCGAACAGTCCCTCGACCTGGATTTCGACGCGATGGTGACGGATCTTGCCCCGGTCGATCTGGTGATTCAGCGTGCGGGGCGACTCTGGCGGCACCACCGCCCGGACCGGTGGGGACAACCCGAATTGCTGGTCGTGGGGCCCACGCCGGACTCCGACGCGGGCGAAGACTGGTTCGCGAACGCTTTCCCGCGCGCCGCCCATGTTTATCGCGACCACGCCCGGCTGTGGCTGACTGCCCGGGCACTCGAGAACGCGGAAGCCATCGAAAGCCCCGGCGGCCTGCGGGCGCTCGTCGAAGCGGTCTATGGGGACGATTCCGAGGCGTGCGTTCCGGAGGGGTTGAAAAGCCGGTTCTTCGATGCCGAGGGCCGAGCCGGTGCCGAGCGCGGCATCGCGACGACAAACGTGCTGAAGCTCTCCACGGGGTATGTGCGCGACGGCGGCGCCTGGGATCGCGACGTCCGGACGCCCACCCGGCTCGATGACGATCCGGGAATCACGCTGCGCCTCGCGCGGCTCAGCGGTGGCCGGGTCGCGCCCTATGCCCGGGATACCGCGCCGGACCAGCCATGGCGTGCATGGCGGCTCAGCGAGGTGAACGTTCCGGCCCGGCGCGTCGGCGATGAAGTCATTCCGCCCGGACATGCCGACGCCGTGTGCGCCGCGAAGGCCGACTGGACGCGACTGGACGACGGCAAACGACTGGTTTTGCTGGTCGATGCGGGAGAGGGTGCGATGAGGGAGGCGTTGACGGCCGATATCACGACGAACGCCGAAGCGTCCTTGTGGTACAGCCCGGCGACGGGCTTGCATTGGCGCTGTGCAGCCGCTAGATAGGGACCGGTTCCCGCCAGATGGGTGCGGGATGGACCGTGCGTGGCTGCGTGACGGGAAGATGATCCCTTGCGTTCCCTGCCGTGGCGGGGCAAGATGCACTATCTATGTGCGTCGCCGCATGGCGATTGGTTGAGCGGGAAACGGAGCGAATGACATCGAGATGAAAATGCCGGTCGCAGAGCCCGTTGCCACGATTCCCCGCACGGTCCTTGAAGCCATCGGCGGGCGCTCGTCCGCCGTCCGTCTCTCCGCCGCGACCGCCGAAAAGCAGGCTCGGCGCCACCCAGATCTTGTGCATGAAGACTACGCGAAGGTCCAACTCATCCTCGACGAGGGCGAGCTGTTTCGCAAACGGGACAGGGAGCTGAACGGCTTCGTGGAGGCGGATAGCCGCCTCTGGCGCGCCGCGGTCAAGACGACGCGGGACAGCGCCGGGACCTACCTCACGACCTTCCATGTCGCGAAACCCCGCGACCTCGCGTCGGCGAGGCGCCATTTGAGGAAGATCAAACGTGACAGGGAGTGATCGGTGCCGGGCGGGTCGCCACCCCCGCGCTCGCCCGAAGGCATGAGAGGAATGCGGAATGCTTCCGGCACCACAGGCACTCTAAGCCGAAGGCGGCGGTGTGGACCAGCAAAAATTTTGCAAAGGCTCTTGTGAGAACGAGCGGTGGAACAAAAACTGTCTTTGACGGGCGGACGATTCGGCGGTTCCGGACGGCATGAAGGATGAGCGCGTGACGTCGGCGGCGTTCAATCTCATCGAGACCCCGTGGTTGCCTGTCCGGCGGCGGAGCGGCACCGTGGAGCGTATCGCTCCCTGGCAGGTCAACGACGGTATCGACGAAGATCCCTTCGTCGCCCTCGCGTGGCCGCGGCCGGATTTCGACGGCGCGGCGCACGAGTTTCTGATCGGTCTGCTGTCGACCGCCGCCGCGCCGGATGACGACCACGAATGGGAGGGCTGGTGGTCGCATCCGCCGGCCCCCCGGCTCCTCCGGGAGCGGCTCGCGCGCATCGCCCCCGCCTTCGACCTGGACGGACCCAGCCCACGGTTTCTCCAGGACCTCGACCCGATCAAGGACGCCAGAGACAAGAACGTCGCGGCATTGCTGATCGACGCGCCGGGGGCGCAGACCCTTCGCAACAACGCGGACCTGTTCGTGAAGCGGGGCGGTGCGCCGGTCCTCTGCCGTGCCGCCGCCGCGATGGCACTCTATACGTTGAATGCCTACGCGCCCTCCAGCGGGCGCGGTTATCGCACGTCGCTTCGAGGCGGCGGCCCGATGACGACACTGATCGTCGCGCGGCACAAGAGACACGGCTATATGCTGTGGGGGAGGCTGTGGCCTAACGTCGAGACGACCGAGCAGATCGAGGCGCGTAGCGACGATGCGGCGGCGGGCGCCGGCCTGAAGTCGATCTTCCCGTGGCTGGCCCCCACCTGCGTATCCAACCCGAAGGCTGGGGGTCGGCAAACAACGCCGGGCGACGTCCATCCCCTGCAGGTCTATTGGGGCATGCCGCGGCGCATCCGGTTGTCGTTCGAGGACGCGAAGGAACGCGCCTGCGGCCTTACCGGTGTCGAGGACTCGGTTGTCGTCGCGAACTACCGCGAGAAGATATACGGAACGGACTATACGGACGGTTTCGAGCACCCGTTGACACCCTACTACAGGCAGAAAGCGGGCATCGCGAAGCTTCCCGTACATCCCAGGCCGGGTGGAGTCACGTACCGGCTATGGCCCGGTCTCGTCGTTCGCAGCGGAGACGGTCTGCGAGAACCGGCGCAAACCGTTCGCCATAACTATGCACGCAAGCGGAGTTGGCTGGAGGCGCGGTTTGCCGCGTTCGGCTACGACATGGACAAGGGGAAGGCGCGGGCCTGGATTCAGAGCGAGATGCCGTACTGGCTATTGGAGGACGAGGCCCGCGAATGGATCGAACGGTTCATCGAACAAGCCACGACAGGGGCGGCCACCGTCGCGTCGTTGCTCACGCGATCGGTCAAGGATGCCGGCGGCGATTACGGCTTCGTCGCCGAGCGCTTCTATCGCGAGACGGAGGAATCGTTCTTCCGGGCGCTCCAGGAGGCGGCCGAGTCGGTTCGACAAGCCCCCGATGTGGACGACCCCACGATTCAGGCACGAGAGAACTGGGCGCCGGCCATGGCTGACGCCGCGCGCCGCCTTTTCGACGAATATGCGCCGGCGGATGGGCTGGAAGACCGCGATATGTACCGGCATGTCAAGGCCCGGTTCTTGCTGACGCTGGCGTTGGGCGGCCGCGGCAAAGCTGGCCGCTCCCTGTTCGAGCGCGACCTCGCTATCGTGTCGCCCGACAAAGCCCGGAGGCGCAAGGAGGCGACATGACCGATTCGAAACGGACGAACATCGGGGCGGTCGCGACGAAGTGGTACGGCCGGACGCTGGACGACGAAGCCGGCAATCCCGCTTTGCGTGGGGCACGGGCGGTGCGCGCCCGCTTGCGTCGGGCCAGAACGCCGCTGGACGTCATGCAGGAGCCGGAGGCGCTTCGCCTCATCGGAGAACTTTCCGGTGAACATCCGGATCGGGTGGCCATCCTGGCCGGCATCCTGGCGTTCGTCGAAAAAACGGACGACCGGAAAATCGCCCGCGTCATAGGCCGCGACTCCCTCGACGACGACAAAGCCATCGTCTCGGAGACTCGTTTCCGTCGCCTTCTGCAAACCCCGGGCGATGAGCTTCTGGATCCCATGCGTCGCTTGGTTCACCTGACCAAAGGGAAAGCGAACGTCTATGACTTGTCCGTCTCCGTGCTGTGCTGGGGCGACGGTGTGAGGAAGCGCTGGATATTCGACTACTACAACGTTTCCGAAAGCATCCCGGCGCGAGGAGTCGCCTCGGGTGCGCCGTCCGTATCGACTGCAACCTGACCGATGGGAATCCGTTCCATGACCGATTTTCTCCAGCTTCATCTTCTCACCGCCTACGGACCATCCAACCTGAACCGGGACGACGCAGGCCGCCCGAAGAGCGTCGTTTTCGGCGCTGCACCGCGCCTGCGCGTCTCCTCGCAGAGCCTGAAGCGAGCTTGGCGGGAATCCGATGCATTCAAGAAGGCGCTCGATGGACATTTGGCCAAACGGACCCAGCGATTGGGTCAGGAAATTCGGGAGCGTCTGATCGAAGGCGGGATGGGCGAGGACGACGCGCTGAAACACGCGCGAGACATTGCGGGCGTGTTCGGGAAAATCCGAAGCAAGGAGGACAAGGAACCGGCGTTCGTCGAGCAGCTTGCGTTCATCGCCCCGGAAGAACGGGCCCGCGCATTCGCGCTCGCCGACCGGGTGCTGAACGGGGAGGACATCGGAAAACCCAAGGCCGATGATCTTCTGCGCAAGACGGATACCGCGGCCGACATTGCCATGTTCGGACGGATGCTCGCCGACGTCCCGAAATTCAACCGCGAGGCGGCCGTACAGGTCGCACACGCCCTCACCACCCACAGGGCGGTCGCGGAAGACGACTATTACACTGCCCTCGACGACCTGAAGTCGCGCGACGAGCCGGAGGACGCGGGAGCGGGCTTTATCGGCGTGCAGGAGTTCGGCGCCGGCGTGTTCTACCTCTATATCTGCGTCGACCGCGGCCTGCTGCTCGGCAACCTCGACAATACGCGCCCAGTGCGCGACGCCAGCTTGGCCGCGCTGGTGGAGGCCGCGGCGACCGTCGGGCCACGCGGCAAGCGGGCGAGTTTCGCGAGCCATGCCCGTGCCCTCTACGCGATGGGCGAAAGGGGGACGGCGCAGCCTCGCAGCCTCGCCGCTGCCTTCCTCAAGCCCGTCTCGGGCGACGACCAGGGACGGGCGTCGGTCGAGGCGCTGGAAGATTTCCGGGATCGTCTCGATAACGCCTATGGGGATTGCGCGGACGAGCGCTACGTCATGAACTGCCTCACGGGCGTCGGAACCCTCGCCGGTCTGGCCGAATTCGCCGTAAGGTGACACCATGCGGTTCCTCCTGTTCACGCTCTACGCGCCGATGGGGTCCTTCGGCGAAATCGCTGTCGGTGAGCGGCGCATGGGCTGGGCACGTCCGGGGCGCTCTACCGTCCTCGGACTTGCCGCCGCCGCTCTCGGCCATGAGCGCGCCGACGAAGCCGCCCACCAAGCGTTGGAAGCCGGACTCTATTACGCCGTCAGGACGGACGCAGCGGGGCGCCCGTTCATGGATTATCACACCGCCCAGACCCCGAAAGCGCGAGGGGGCCGAACATTCGCGACCCGGCGGGAGGAGCTGGCGGTGGACGATCTCAACACCGTGCTTTCCAGCCGGGAATGGCGGTCGGACTCCTGCCACACTGTTGCCCTGTGGCGGCGTCGGGCGTCCATCGTCGATCTCGACAAAATTGCCGACGCTCTGCGGCGCCCGCGATTCACGCTCTATCTCGGCCGCAAGTCGGCCCCGCTGGGGCTGCCGCTCGACCCTTCCATCGTCGAGGCGAATTCTTTCATGGCCGCCTTCAAGGCCCGGCGGCGCAACGACGAGGAAGCAGCGGTTCTCGACCGCATTCTCAGCAGCCGGGAAGCGCGTTCCGAGATCGCGTTCGATGAAGACGCGCCTGGCGGACCTGCGGGAGCCCGTATCGAACGCCGCCGCGACGCCGCCGTGAGCCGCAAGCACTGGCAATTCACCGACCGGGGCGAACGAGTCGTTCCCTGGGAAGGCCGCGCGGAATGACGGCGGCGCTTTATCTCTCCCGTGCTCGCCTCAGGCGCGACGCCTCGATGAAGGCGCTGCTGCCGCTGCTGCTTGCCGGCGGTGAACCCTCGCATCATCCTGGCCACCACCTCGTTTGGTCCCTTTTCGCCGGAGAGTCGGACGGCCGGCGGGATTTTCTATGGTGTGAAATGGAACGGCGAGGTGCTTTCCTGATCCTGTCGGAGCGTCTTCCCATGGATCATCACGGTCTGTTCGAGCTCGACGAGCCGAAGCCGTTCGCGCCAATGCTCGCGGCGGGAGACTGGCTGCGATTTTCGTTGCGCGCCAACCCGGTGATCCGTCGTCGTGACCCTGCCCGCGCCCGCTCGGTCAAACACGACGTCGTCATGGATGCACTGCGCGCGCATCCCCGTGGCGCGCGAGCTGAACGTCGTTTCGACGCTATGCGTGAGCGAGGGTTCGCGTGGCTCGATAGGCAGGGCGCCAAGGCGGGCTTCTCGGTGGAGGCGGACAACGTCCGGATCGACGGGTACCGACAGTACCGGATTTCACGAAAAGGGGCGGGCGCGATGTCTTTTTCGACGCTGGATTTCGATGGCGTCCTGGAGGTGCGGGATCCCGGCGCTTTCCTGGCGGGTATCACCCGCGGTTTCGGCGCTGCCAAGGCTTATGGCTGCGGTTTGATGCTCGTCCGCAGGGACTGATCCCTGTGACCGCGATGCCCGGCCTCGCGCCGCCGCGCCCCATTCCGATCAAGGAGCGTGCCTCGATCCTGTTTATCGAGAAGGGCCAACTCGATGTTCTCGATGGTGCGTTCGTGGCTGTCGATCGGATGGGCGTGCGCACGCATATTCCGGTGGGAGGCTTGGCATGCCTGATGCTGGAACCTGGCGCGCGTACCTCCCATGCTGCGGTCGCACTCGCGGCTCGCGTGGGTTGCCTCCTGGTCTGGATCGGCGAGGCGGGCGTCCGTCTTTATTCCGCGGGGCAACCAGGCGGCGCACGCGCCGACAGGCTTCTTCACCAAGCGCGTCTGGCACTCGATCCGGACGCGCGTCTCAAGGTCGTGCGCAAGATGTATGACATGCGTTTTGGAGAACCTGCGCCGCTTCGCCGATCCATCGAGCAATTGCGTGGAATCGAGGGTGCCCGCGTGAAGCGCCTCTATGAGGTGTTGGCGCGTCAATACGGCGTGGCGTGGAAGGGGCGGCGATATGATCCCGGCGACTGGGACGCGGCGGACTTGCCCAATCGCTGCCTGAGCCAAGCAACCGCATGTCTCTATGGGCTGGCGGAGGCCGCCGTCCTGGCGGCAGGCTACGCGCCAGCCATCGGTTTCCTGCATACGGGCAAACCGCAATCGTTCATCTATGACGTCTCTGATGTGTTCAAGTTCGAAACCGTGGTCCCGATAGCCTTCCGAGTCGCGGCGGAGGCGCAGCGGGGAAGACAGCCAGCCGCCAGCGATCCGGTTGGAGAGGTCAGGCGAGGGTGCCGGGACAGCTTCCGGAAGACTGGAATCTTGAACAAGTTGATCCTGAGCATCGAAGAGATGTTGGCGGCGGGAGGGCTGGAGGCGTCGCCGACGCCGGGCGAGGCGCAACCGGTTGCCATTCCCGAGGATCCGAGCGGCGATGTTGGTCATCGTGGTTAATAGGGCCCCTCCGCCATTGCGGGGGCGTTTGGCCGTGTGGTTGCTGGAAATCAGGGCTGGAGTCTATGTCGGCCGTTATTCGCGTCGGACGCGCGAGATGATCTGGGATCAAGTCAGGGCGCACATCGGCGATGGCGATGCCATTATCGCCTGGGCAGCTGCCAACGACGCGGGCTACGACTTTGATACGTGCGGCGTCAATCGCCGGCTCCCGACCGATCTCGACGGTTTCAAGCTCGTAAGCTTCTTGCCTCTCTCACCTGATGCGGTCCAGGCGGCACCACAGGGCCATTAGTAAATCTGTCCTGCCGGCTTGCACTGCTCTCACCTATCCGAACTTAATAAGAACATTTGGTAAGCTCTTTGACATTGTGAAACATGTTTCGTACCAAGCTCTTGCTGCAAGAGCGTTCCCCGCACACGCGGGGATGAACCGAGGCCGGCGCAATCGAAACGCACGCCGACCACGCGTTCCCCGCACACGCGGGGATGAACCGGGCGCCCGGCGCCACTCGCCCCCCTCGCCGTCGCGTTCCCCGCACACGCGGGGATGAACCGTCGTCGGAGCGCGGCAGGCGGATCATGTCGTCGCGTTCCCCGCACACGCGGGGATGAACCGCGGGCGGCGCGCGTAGACGTCCTCGGCCCAGCGCGTTCCCCGCACACGCGGGGATGAACCGACGCCGGCCCTGGCCCTCCAGCTGCGGCGCATGCGTTCCCCGCACACGCGGGGATGAACCGGTCCAGGACTATACCGAGCTGCAGATCGACACGCGTTCCCCGCACACGCGGGGATGAACCGCAGTCGAGTTCCTGGGCGGCGTCCTCGCCGTAGCGTTCCCCGCACACGCGGGGATGAACCGGCGGAGTCGCGCGGCAGCCAGTAGATCGCCCCGCGTTCCCCGCACACGCGGGGATGAACCGATGCGCGTGCCGCCGAGGCCGCGGGTGACGCGGCGTTCCCCGCACACGCGGGGATGAACCGTGGGAGCGCGACGCGGCCCGCGAGACCGTCCGGCGTTCCCCGCACACGCGGGGATGAACCGGCGAATTCGGAGAACATCCGGTTCCGCTACAGGCGTTCCCCGCACACGCGGGGATGAACCGCAGTCGAGTTCCTGGGCGGCGTCCTCGCCGTAGCGTTCCCCGCACACGCGGGGATGAACCGGCGGAGTCGCGCGGCAGCCAGTAGATCGCCCCGCGTTCCCCGCACACGCGGGGATGAACCGATGCGCGTGCCGCCGAGGCCGCGGGTGACGCGGCGTTCCCCGCACACGCGGGGATGAACCGTGGGAGCGCGACGCGGCCCGCGAGACCGTCCGGCGTTCCCCGCACACGCGGGGATGAACCGGCGAATTCGGAGAACATCCGGTTCCGCTACAGGCGTTCCCCGCACACGCGGGGATGAACCGGCGGAAGCACGAAGTGTGGTGCGTATGGCGACGCGTTCCCCGCACACGCGGGGATGAACCGCCGCCGGCTACCCCGCTTCTGGAGTGGGTAGCGCGTTCCCCGCACACGCGGGGATGAACCGCCGGACGTGACGATGATCGGCTTGTCACCCAGGCGTTCCCCGCACACGCGGGGATGAACCGTTTACAGGGCCGGCCCGACGCGCGAAGCCAGCGCGTTCCCCGCACACGCGGGGATGAACCGACGGCAACGGCGAGGTCGTCCTCGACCCCACGGCGTTCCCCGCACACGCGGGGATGAACCGGCGGGCCGGGCCAGGCCACCCGCCCCACCGGGGCGTTCCCCGCACACGCGGGGATGAACCGTCTTTCGGGCTTCGGGGGGGATGGGATTCGAGGCGTTCCCCGCACACGCGGGGATGAACCGACGGCTTGGGCGGCCGCGTCTGCCTTGGCAGCGCGTTCCCCGCACACGCGGGGATGAACCGTTGCCGCGAACCCCACGCGGAACAAGCTGCCAGCGTTCCCCGCACACGCGGGGATGAACCGGGCGGCGCGCCGGTGCCTCGAACGAGCAGGCGGCGTTCCCCGCACACGCGGGGATGAACCGGTGTTGGCGTCTGCGCCCACGCCCACCCGGAAGCGTTCCCCGCACACGCGGGGATGAACCGGCGGCTGTTGCGGAGTGGGTTCGGGCGACGCGGCGTTCCCCGCACACGCGGGGATGAACCGACGGACGGGCGGGCGCTACGGGCGTGACCATCGCGTTCCCCGCACACGCGGGGATGAACCGTTGATGCCCCATGCCCCATGCTGCCCGTTCTCGCGTTCCCCGCACACGCGGGGATGAACCGCTCATCTGCGCATCGACGTATTGGGTGAGTTCGCGTTCCCCGCACACGCGGGGATGAACCGAGCTCCTCGTCCGCGTGCTCCGGATATCGATAGCGTTCCCCGCACACGCGGGGATGAACCGAGGCCAGCCAGCGGGCCACCGCGGGATTCGCGGCGTTCCCCGCACACGCGGGGATGAACCGGCGTACATCCGAACCGTGGGGGGCTGGTCCTCGCGTTCCCCGCACACGCGGGGATGAACCGTTGCCCCAAGCCTGGATGCGCGCCGTGATTGCGCGTTCCCCGCACACGCGGGGATGAACCGGTGGGGCGGTCTGGCTGCCGCTGCCGGGGGTAGCGTTCCCCGCACACGCGGGGATGAACCGTTGGTGTCGGACCGCTGGCTCATGGTGATGACGCGTTCCCCGCACACGCGGGGATGAACCGTGGCCAACCTGCCGGTGTACCTGGCGTCGACGGCGTTCCCCGCACACGCGGGGATGAACCGATCTGGGGCGACGTCCAGGAAGGCAAGCGAAAGCGTTCCCCGCACACGCGGGGATGAACCGTCGAACGGGCGCATCTCCGGCGTCACCCCCTCGCGTTCCCCGCACACGCGGGGATGAACCGGCGGCCGTCTACTCCCACCGCCACCTCCGCACGCGTTCCCCGCACACGCGGGGATGAACCGGGGAAATCCGCGCCCTTCGTCAGGACTTCGCAGCGTTCCCCGCACACGCGGGGATGAACCGGCAGTGTCCGATACGTTATCCAGGACACCACGGCGTTCCCCGCACACGCGGGGATGAACCGTCCGATCTGTTCCTCCACGGCATCCCGAAGACGCGTTCCCCGCACACGCGGGGATGAACCGCCGGCCCAGGTCATGGCGGCCAGGGCGGCCAGGCGTTCCCCGCACACGCGGGGATGAACCGGCGATCGCCCTCTGCTTGTTCGCCCCGGCGCCGCGTTCCCCGCACACGCGGGGATGAACCGGCCGCCCGCAAGGAACACGCCTGCGCGGCCGGGCGTTCCCCGCACACGCGGGGATGAACCGCCCACGCCGGCCTCTCCGGCTGGCTGAAGACGGCGTTCCCCGCACACGCGGGGATGAACCGGCGTCGGCATAGCTGATCCGCTGGCGGTGTTCGCGTTCCCCGCACACGCGGGGATGAACCGGCGGCCCTGCCGGGCGGGCGGGGATCGAGATCGCGTTCCCCGCACACGCGGGGATGAACCGGCTCCACGTCGTCAGGCGTTGGCTTCGACCAGGCGTTCCCCGCACACGCGGGGATGAACCGAAGACACGGACATTGCCGGAACACTTTTGGGCGCGTTCCCCGCACACGCGGGGATGAACCGATTGCCGACATCGAGAAATCGACGTCGTGGGGGCGTTCCCCGCACACGCGGGGATGAACCGCGTGGCCTGTGGCTGGGCGTTCGGGGGCGGGCGCGTTCCCCGCACACGCGGGGATGAACCGGCGGTGATGCGCTGGTGAAGGCGGGCCGTGACGCGTTCCCCGCACACGCGGGGATGAACCGGCGTCACCTCATGCTTGAGACACCATCGCTATGCGTTCCCCGCACACGCGGGGATGAACCGCAGATCGACATTACCACCGTCTCATCGGCAGACTTTCGCGAACCAGCGCTCGGCCGCCGCGTCGTCGGGGAATATGCGAGTAAACTCGACCAACGGGTGTCCCTTGCGAAAGCGTTTGCTCGAGGCATCATATGCCATCGTCCGCTTCCGTCACTTGTGGGAATGTGGTGACCGGCACCGCCCGTCAGCGGAAATGGTCACCTTCGTATACATGCCCCAGAGGAAGGAACATGCGGGCCTGGAGACCCGCGCGCCGAAGGGGGCATCTGCGGAAATTGCCGGTGGCGCGAAATCCGGGCTACCATCCGGCGCCGGCGCGGGAATCGAGTCCGGCGGGAGCGGCGATGAGCGGGACGATCAAGGAAACGGAGTGGATCTGGCGCGACGGCGGCTTCGTCCGCTGGCGCGACGCCACGCTCCATGTCCTCTCCACCGCCGTCCAGTTCGGCTCCTCGGTCTTCGAAGGTATTCGCTGTTACGACACCCCGGCCGGGCCCGCCATCTTCCGGCTGCGCGAGCATCTCGGGCGCCTGCGCAACTCCTGCCGGATATACCGCATGGATCTCGCCCATACCGACGACGAGCTCGTCCAGGCGTGCTTCTCGGTGGTGAGGCGCAACGGGCTCTCCGCCTGCTACATCAGGCCCATGGTCTATCGCGGCTACGGCGCGATGGGGATGGACGGCGCCGGCAGCCCGATCGAAACCTGTATCTCCGCCTGGGAGTGGGGCGCCTATCTCGGCGACAAGGCGCTCGAGGAGGGGGTCGACGTCTGCGTTTCCTCCTGGAACCGCGCGGCGCCCAACACCTTCCCCGGCATGGCCAAGGCGACGGGGCACTACAACAACGCCCAGCTCATCAAGCTGGAAGCGCTGGCGAACGGCTTCGTCGAGGCGATCGCGCTCACCCATGACGGCCTGGTGAGCGAAGGCAGCGGACAGAACCTCTTCGCGGTCGCAGACGGCGCCCTCCTGACGCCGCCGATCGACGGCAGCAACCTCTCCGGAATCACGCGGAACGCGGTCATGACGATCGCCGGCGACCTCGACGTCCCGGTGCGGGAATGCCGGCTGCCGCGTGAGACGCTCTATTGCGCCGACGAGCTGTTCTTCTCGGGAACGGCGGCGGAAATCACGCCGATCCGCTCGGTCGACCGGATCGCGGTCGGCGCAGGCGGGATCGGCCCGGTCACCCGGCGCGTCCAGCGGCGCTTCGCCGACATCGTGGGCGGCCGCTCGAACGACGACCACGGGTGGCTGACCCGTGTCCCTGCCGGATAGACCCGGCCGGCGGCGCGGGGCTTTCGACTCCGGGGAGGAAGGAACCATGGGGATCGGCGTGCGCGGCAAGGCGGCGATCGTGACCGGCGCGGGCCGCGGCATCGGCAAGGGGATCGCGACGGTGTTCGCCGAAGAAGGCGCGCGGGTGCTGGCGGTGAACCGCGGTGCCGAGGCCGGGGAGGCGTCGGTCGCGGAGATCCGGTCGGGCGGCGGCGAGGCGTCCTTCCTGCAAGCCGACGTCAGGAGCCGTGCCGACATGGAGCGCATGGCGGCGACCTGCCTCGAGCGCTACGGTGCCATCGACGTCCTCTGCCTCAACGCCGGGGTCTATCCCACCGCGCACATCGCCGAGATGGCCGACGAGACTTGGGACGAGGTGATCGACACCAATCTCAGGGGCGTCTTCTACGGGGTGCGCGCCTGCATTCCCCAGATGAAGGCGCAAGGCGGCGGGCGCATCGTCGCGATTTCCTCGATCACCGGCCCCAATGTCGGCTGGCCGGGGCTTTCCCACTACATGGCGTCCAAGGGCGGCGTGAACGCCTTCGTCGCCGGCGCGGCGCTGGAGCTCGCCAAGTACAACGTCACGGTCAACGCGATCTCGCCCGGGACCATCATGAGCCAGGGCCTCATGGAGTTGGGCGGCGCGCATATCGAGGAGATCAAGGCCGTCATTCCGGCGGGCTATATCGGCGAGAGCACGGACATCGCCTACGCCGCGGTCTATCTGGCGAGCGACCAGGCGCGTTACGTCACCGGCCAGGCGCTGGTGCTCGATGGCGGGCAGATCCTGCCGGAGAGTCCGGCCGCGCTCGCCGACGCATGAGCAGCGGTGCGGCGATTTCGGGATGAGACGGCGCCCCGGTTGTGTTTAGATGGCGCCCGCCGCCGCCGCGCACAGGCGGGAAGGCGGCGCGTGCGCGATGACGAAATGCCGGCCCGGGAGCTTCGGGAAGCGGCGCGATTGGAGGGAGAGACCATGAACGAAGACACGCTTCTCGAACGGCTGGTGCGGAATGATCCGGTGCGCGGCGCGCGCGCGACCCGGCGTCAAGTGCTCCAGGGCCTGGGCGCCGGCGCGCTGGCCCTGGGCGCCGGCGGTGCGTTCGCGGGCAAGGCACAGGCCGCGCGCAACCTCGCGATGCTGACCTGGGACGGCTACGTCGACCCGCGGGTGCTGGACGGCTTCACCGAGCAGCACGGCTCCGGGATCGACTACGAGCTGCACACGTCGGATCCGGACTCGGTCAACAAGCTGCGCGCCGGCGAGACCAAGATCTGGGACATCATCAATCTGAACAACCCGTGGGCGCGGGAGATGATGTGGCCCGAGGAGCTGATCGTCGCGCTCGACCGGGCGCGTTTCGAGCCTTATTTCGAGAAGATGTTGCCGATGTTCAAGCCGCCCTACAAATGGGCGATGAGCCTCGACAACCAGCATCTCCTCGGGGTCTGCCAGCGCGTCGATACCTTCGATTTCGTGGTCAACACCGACGTGATCTCGGCGGACATGGCGAAAGACGAGGGCTGGGACCTGTTCAACAATCCGGACATGACCGGCCGTTACGGCATCCTCGCCTATGACAACTGGAACATCATGCACATCTGCATGGCCGCCGGCCTGCATCCGTTCAAGGAGAAGACCGACGACCAGGTGGCCACCTTCGAGGAGGCGGCACGGCGCCTGATCAACGGTGCCAAAATGGTCTCGGATGATTTCGTCGCCATCAACCTCGCCGTGATCAACGGCGAGATCGACATGTATTTCGGCGGCGGCACCTACTCCATCTCGGCGGCGCGGCTCGACGGGCTCACGAACCTCTACCACGTGGTCCCGAAGAGCGGCCCGGCGGACGGCAAGGGCGGGATCAACTGGATCGAGCTCAGTTCGGTGGTCAACAATCCCGACCTGCATCCGAAGGCGATGGACTGGATGGAGTACATCCTCCAGCCCGAGACCTCCTATTGGGTCGCCACCGCCGGGGGCTTCCTCCTGCCGGTCGGGCAGATGGCGCAGCCCGAGCTCCTGGAGAAGTTCACCGCGGAAGAGCTCGATTCCTTCCAGTGGGACGAGTTCGACTACCGCATCGAGCACTCGGTCGAGTACGACGTGGTGCCGGACTACAACCGGCTCTACGACATCTACACGGCGGCGCGGCGCGAGAAGGCATAGCGCCCCGGCCAGGGATGGCGGCGCCGCGCGGGCCTCCGCGCGGCGTCGTTTCGACCGGGCGCCCGTGACGCGGCTCCGGCGGAAAGGGAACCGGGAAAGGCGCCATGGTGCAGGCCGTGCCCATTCTGCGCATGGTCAACCTGACCAAGCAGTTCGGCAAGCTGCTCGCCGTGAACGACGTCTCCCTCGATATCGAGGAGGGCGAGTTCTTCACCATCGTCGGGCCGTCGGGCAGCGGCAAGACGACGTTGCTGCGTATGCTCGGCGGGCTGGACAAGCCGACGGCGGGAGACATCTTCCTGCGCGACGAGCGCGTCAACGATCTGCCGGCGAACCGGCGCCCCACCTGCATGGTCTTCCAGTCGCTCGCGCTCTTCAACCACAAGACGGTGGGGCAGAACATCGAGTTCTCCCTGAAGATGCGGGGCGAACGCCGCGCCGCGCGCCGCCGGCGGGGCCTTGCGCTGATGAAGGTGGTTCAGCTGCCGGAGGACTACTACGACAAATCCGTGACGAAATGCTCCGGCGGCGAGCGGCAGCGGGTCGCGCTGGCGCGGGCGCTCGCTTCGGACCCGGACATCCTCTTCTTCGACGAGCCGCTTTCCGCGATCGACTACCGGCTGCGCAAGCTGCTCGAGGTCGAGCTCAAGGATCTGCACCGGACCACCGGCAAGACCTTCGTCTACATCACCCACTCCCTCGAGGAAGCCATGGTGATGAGCGACCGGATCGGGATCATGCGGGAGGGGCACCTGATCCAGATCGGCTCGCCCAACGAGATCTACCTGCGTCCGCGCAACAAATTCGTCTCCGAATTCATGGGTGAGGTGAACACCCTCGCCGTGCGGGCGGGCGACGACGGCGCCCTCGATTGCCCGGCCTTCGACCGCCGCTTCACGAGCCCGGCCCGGCCCGACGGCTTCACCGACGGCTATCTCGTGATCCGCCCCGAATCGATGCGCTTCCTGAACGACCCGACGGAGGCGGAAAACCATCTGAGCGGGGCCGTCTTCAACGAATACGCGCTCGGCTCCCGGGTGCAATACCACGTCAGCGTCGGCGACACGATGTTTGTCGTCGAGAAGCTCCGCGAGCAGGCCTTCCAGGGCGCGCCCGACGATACCGTTCTGATCGGGTGGGACGCCGGTGACAGCGTGCTCGTGACCGACTGATGGCCGCCTCCGCGGAGACCGGAACCGCGCTCCTCCCCCGGCCGGGCGTGTTCGCGCCGTTCCTGGGGTGGCTGCGTTCGCCGGGCGTGCTCAACGCGGCGCCGATCCTCGCGTTCTTCCTCATCGGGTTCGTCGGGCCGCTGGTGATCGTCCTCGGCTTCAGCTTCGCGCCGGCGCGCACCTTCGGCTTGGGCGGCGCCTTCACGACGGAGAACTACGAGCACATCTTCTCGGAGAGCTACTACATCTCCTTCGTCTGGTCGTTCGCCCTCGCCGGCCTGACGGTGGCGTGCAACCTCCTGATCGGCTACCCGATCGCCTACGGCCTCGCCAAGCTGTTCGGCCGCTGGGCGGCGCCGGTCACCCTGATCCTGGTGATCCCTCTTTTCGTTTCCGAGAACGTGCGTCTGTTCGGCTGGTATCTCTTCCTGCTCAAGGGCGGCGGCATCCTGGCGGGCGGCCTCAAGACCTTCGGCCTCGACACCGGCTCGATGCTGTACGCGCCCGGCACGATCCTGATGGGGATGATCTACGTCTATCTGCCGTTCACCCTGTTCCCCACCGTGCTCGGGCTTTCCATGGTGCCGCGCGATCAGGTCGAGGCGTCGCGCGACCTGGGCGCCGGGCGGTTCCAGATCTTCCGCGAGATCGAGCTGCCGATCGCCATGCCCGGCATTCTCATCGGGGCGCTGCTGACCTTCGTGCTCGCGGTAGGCGCGATCTCGGAGGCCAAGCTGCTGGGCGGCCAGAACACCCCGGTGATCGCCCAGGACATCCAGCACGAATTCACCTACGCCCAGAACTGGCCGCTCGGCTCGGCGATCTCCGTTCTGACCATCGTCGTGACGGGCGTGCTCGTGGTGCTGGTGATGCGCCGGCTCGATCTCGACCGGCTGCTCGGCCGCCGATGAGGCGCGGCCGCGCCGCTCCGACGCCCGCGGGCACAGGCAGGGGCTGAGATGGAGAACAAGCGCTGGGTCGCGGGCCTGATCGCCGTCTGGGCGGGCGCGATCATGCTCTTCCTCTACATCCCGATCGTCTCGGTGATCGTCACGTCCTTCGCGAAGCCGCGTTATTTCCGCTTTCCCGTCAAGGCGTGGAGCGGCAAGTGGTACGATCAGACGCTGGGCGCCAATCTGACGACGGAACTGCACCTCACCTCGTTCTACGTCGCGGGCTGCGTCGCCCTGATCTCGGTGGTGCTGGGCTTCTTCGGCGCCCTCGCTTTCGCGCGCCACGACTGGCGTGGCCGCCGGTTCTACCAGCGCCTGATCATGCTGCCGATCTTCTTCCCCCAGGCGGTGCTGGGCTTGGCGCTCCTGCTCTGGTTCACCTATGTCGGCGTGCTGCCGAGCTGGGAGGCGGCGGTCTTCGCCCATCTGGTCTGGATCGTGCCCATCGTGACCCTGGTGATCTCGATCCAGGTCTACGGCTTCGACGCGACGCAGGAGGAGGCGGCCTGCGATCTCGGCGCGAACCGCTGGCAGGCGTTCCGCGAGGTCACCTTGCCGGCGCTGGCGCCCGGCCTGCTCTCCGGCGCGCTCTTCGCCTTCCTGCTCTCCTGGGGCAATTTCCCGCTCTCGACCTACACGACCGGTGCCGACAGCACGGTCACCGAGTGGCTCTACACGAAGATGGGTTCCGGCTATACGCCGATGATCCCGACCATGGGCGCGCTTTCGGTCTTCGGCGCGATCACCATCCTCTTCGGCGGCTACATGTTCCTGATCGCCCGCGGGCGACGGCGGGGAAGGCCCGCCTGAGCCGCTCTTGCCAGGGCACGGCAGGGGCGGGATAGTCCCGCGGGCAAGCGGAAGACGACGGCATGAGCGAAGAGTTCGACTGGGAAATTCCGCGCTCGGCGCAGCCGAAGCCCGACCAGGTATCGTTCGACCTCGACCGCGCGCTCGCCTCGGTGGTGAACCTGCGCGCGAGCGTCCCGGAGGACGCCTTCACGGCCGGCATCCTGGGCACGGAGAGGACGGGCAGCGGGGTCCTGATCGGCGGCGGCCTCGTGCTGACCATCGGCTATCTGATCGCCGAGGCGGAATCGGTCTGGCTCACGGCGGGTGACGGGAGCGTGCTCTCCGGTCATGCGCTGGGCTACGACTTCGAATCGGGGTTCGGGCTGGTGCAGGCGCTCGGCCGCTTCGCCGCGCCGCCGATCGAGATCGGCGATTCGTCGGCGCTGGACGTCGGCGATTTCGTGATCGTCGCCGGCGAGGGCGGCCGCCGGCATTCGCTGAGCGCCCGCGTCACCGCGAAACGAGAATTCGCGGGTTACTGGGAATACGTGCTTGATGAGGCGCTCTTCACCGCGCCGCCGCATCCCAGCTGGGGCGGCAGCGGGCTGATCGACCGTCACGGCCGGCTCGTCGGAATCGGCTCGCTGCTGGTCCAGCACGCGGGCGCCGGCGGCGGCGATTCGCTCGACGGCAACATGATCGTCCCCATCGACCTGCTGAAGCCGATCCTGGACGACATGCGGGCCACGGGGCGGACGCGGCGCCCGGCGCGGCCCTGGCTCGGCGCCTACGTCACGGAGGATGACGACGATCTGGTGGTCGCGGGCCTCGCCCCGGAAGGGCCGGCGGAGCAGGCGGAGCTCAAGGTGGGCGACGCGGTGCTCGCGGTGAGCGGGCGGCCGGTGGCGAGCTTGGCCGAGCTGTTCCGCGGCGTCTGGGCGATGGGGGAGGCCGGGGTCTCCGTGCCGCTCACGGTGATGCGCGACGGTGAGCGGCACGAGGTCACCGTCCTCTCGGCCACCCGCGACGAGTTCCTCAAGAGCCCGCGGATCCATTGACGTAGCGGCCGACATGCGGGCCGGGAGACCCGCGCACGAGCCATGGCGGGGCAAACCGGCTCCCGCTTGTCCGTGAAAATCATCCCCGGGTGAAAAGGCGCGGTTCGCCTGGGAGCGCCGGCGTCCCGCCGGCAGGGCGGGCCGGAGGCCCGCATCCTTCCCGGACTCCCGATCCTCCGATGGTGGCCCGTTCGCGCTTTGCGCGATGCCGGCGGGACGCCGGCGCTCCAGGGACAGGCGGGAAAATGCAGCCCTCCATCGGCGGCCTCTCACGGGTAAGCAGGAACCGGCTTGCGTCCGGTGCGGGGGAGGGATAGCGTCGCCGCATGGCAAACGTTCTCGCCTTCGATACGCTGGCCTACGCGCGCAGGCTCAAGGAAGCCGGCGTCGACAACGCCCAGGCGGAAGCGCATGCCGAGGCCGTGCGCGACGCGGTCACGGAAGGCGTCGCCACCAAGGCTGACATCGCCGGCGTGGAGAACGAGGTTGTCGGCGTGAAGACCGAGGTCGCTGGCGTGAAGACCGAGGTCGCTGGCGTGAAGACCGAGGTTGCCCACCTGAAGA